>CBDDDE010000001.1:0-31458 GCA_965226535.1 Dehalococcoidia bacterium
TATGGCGACGTTCTTGGTCAGAAGCCGAACGGCCCCCTTGGAGGCGTTGTAGGCGGGGTACCCAGCGACACTATACCGGAGATGGAGGATATGTTTATTACGGAGCCGCCGCCGGCCTTTCTCATGTGAGGCACGACGAGCTTTGTTCCCAGGTACACGCCTTTGGCGTTGACGTCCATTGTTCTGTCCCAACCCGCCTCGGTACCCTCTTCCAACTCCTCACGAACAAGTATGCCGGCGTTGTTCACCAAGACGTTCAACTTGCCGAACCTGTCCACCGCGGTGTCAATTACGCGCTGCCAGTTGCCAGCGTCGGTCACGTCCAGCGTTGCGAAGAGGGCTTGACCCCCGGAGCCGTTGATCTCTGCCTCAACCTCCCTGCCTTCCTGGGCTAGGACATCGCCCAGAACCACCTTAGCCCCCTCTTTGGCAAAGAGCCGTGCTTCAGCGGCGCCCATGCCCCTGGCCCCACCGGTAATGAGTGCCACCTTGCCCTTTAACCTCATGGTTGGCCTCCTCCTGACACGCCGCGCAGTTTAGGATGGCTGTTATTATAGGGGACGATTAAGCTGTTTCCAACGTGGGAAGAAGGGAATGTCCTCTCCTAGTGGAAATGACGGCGGTGTAATAGGAATAAGCGAGTGAGTTGTTGGAGTCAGGGTCTCAGAGGCGAGACGAGCTTCGGGAGGGGATCGTCAATAGCTGGATTTGTTGGTGGATGCCTATCTTTCTGTTGAATTTACACGGCAGTTTTATTAGATTGGGCATGGCGAACTCCAGAATTTTGCAATGTTGGATTCTCTGAAGCGGCGTTATAACGCAGTATTGAATGACGTGTAAACGTTCGGCAATGGTGGATGGACGGGTGGTGAATGATGTGGGAGTATGGTCAAAAGCCCGTATAGAGGCTTTTAGTTTGGTCCAGGGAGGGGACGCATGACCAGAATGTCGGCGGGGCAAGCTGTGGTAGAGGTACTCAGGTCCCAAGGGGTGCGATATGTCTTTGGTGTGGTGGGCTCAGCATTCCTGGAGATTATGGACGCCATGTATGGCTTGGACGACCTGCAGTTTGTGGGGACGCGGCATGAACAGGGAGCCGCCTTCATGGCGCTTGGATACGCCCACGCCACGGGGCGGCCAGGGGTATGCATGGTCACCAATGGTCCAGGGGCCACAAACATGGTCACCGGCGTGGCGGGCGCCCACGTGACCCATGCACCAATGGTGGCCATTGTTGGAGGCATATCCCAGGAGCACATGGGTAGGGATTCTTTTCAGGAGCTGGACCACGTTGGCGTATTTAAGCCCGTGGCCAAGGCTTCCCTGATGACCCCCAACGCGGGACGAATACCGGACATTCTCCTCGACGCCTTCCGGGTGGCCACCTCAGGCAAGATGGGCCCGGTGGTGGTAGACATACCGCGGGACATCCAGAACGAGACGAATCTTGAAGTAGACCCTGCCATCATGGTTGGTTGGCAACCCAATCAGGCCGTCCCCGGCGACCCCGCGCTGGTGCGCAAGGCTGCTGAGATACTGAAGGGCGCCCGCTTTCCTGTCATCGTCGCTGGTGGAGGGGTAAAGTGGAGCAGGGCCCATCGTGAGATTTGTTGCCTGTCCGACGAGTTGTCGGCGCCCATGGTGACCTCCTACGGTAGGGTGGACTCCGTTCCCAACGACCATCGGATGTACGTTGGCGGCCTGGGTCGGGCCGGCGCTCCCGAGGCGGCGGAGGCGGTGCGACAGGCCGATGTTATTCTGGCCATTGGTACTCGCCTGTCCCACTTCACCACTTTTTACGACAACCGGTATATTCCAAAAGACGCACGGATAATTCAGGTGGAGATAGACCAGAGGGAGTTGGGCAGGAACCATCCCGTAGAGGTGGGAATAGTGGGGGACGCCAAGGCGGTAGCCGAGTCCTTGCTGGAAATGCTGAAAGAGACAGGCGGACCTTCCGGTGGCGAGAACCGCGTTGCCGTTGCCGACGACCTGCGAAAGAGGCGGCGGGAGAGGTTGGAGTCGGAGAGCCCCGTCCCAGGGACGATCCTCAAACCCCAGCACGTATATCATCAGCTGCGCAAGAAGTATCCACCCAACGCGCTCACCGTCATTGAAGCCGGTGCAGCGTCGGGTTACGCCTATGATAGGCTCCACTTCGGGCGGCCATACAGTCTTACGAGCCCCCTTGACTTGGGGTGCATCGGCATAAGCTATCCCATGGCACTGGGAGTCAAGATGGCCTGTCCTGACAAGCCGGTAATAAGCATCAGCGGCGACGGCGGCTTCCTGATGAACGTGCAGGAGTTGGAAACGGCCGTCAGGTGGAAGATTCCCGTAATAGCCATCGTAATGAACAACAACTCCTGGGGCTCAGAGAAGGCTTACCAGAAGTTCTTCTACGGCGAGCGGTACATTGAGGCTGACATAACCAATCCTCGCCTGGATAAGCTAATGGACCTCTTTGGCGGCAAGGGGTTCTACGCGTCGGACGCCGAAGAGCTTGACGGGGCGCTGGAGGAGGCATTGTCCAGCGACGGCCCCACGCTTATTGAGGTACCCGTGGACCCCCGGGAGCTTCCCTACCCGGCCCGCGCCGCCGACGTGCTGAAAGACAAGGAACCCACGCTTTCGCAGGAGTCGATGCGGTGAGACCTTTCTTCATTGACGCTGTAAATATGGAAGCGGGCGGCCTATACACTCCGGGTTCCATTTGCTATATTGGAAGGACAAGACCTAATAGGCAGCTAATAGAAGGAGATGCGTATGACCTTTGTTACCCTCCACGAGGGAGAGGCGCCAGAGAGCCTTATCAACCGCTTTCGCTCCGTGGTCCAGCGCTCAGGTATCCTCAGAGAGATTAAGCGCCGGCGATATTTCCGATCCAAGAGTCAAAAAGTCCGTGAAGCGGCCCAACGTGCCGCGCGCCGTGCCCGCCGAAGGCGCAGGTTCTAATGCACCCTAGAGGTGCGCTTCTTTCCGTTACGGTGCATCACCCCTAGTTCCTCAAGCCGGTGCTAGACCTCAGTTCATATAAGGTCCTCAGTTTTGACTGTTACGGGACCCTCATTGATTGGGAAACCGGTATTCTTTCCGCCCTGCGGCCCCTGCTGTCAAGACACGCGGTCGGCAATTTGCCCGATGACGAGCTTCTCCGGCTCTATGGGCGCTTGGAGCGCGAGGCGCAGGGGCGAAGTCCCTTCATCAACTATCGCGAAGTACTGGCGAAGATTACCATGGACCTGGGAGACCGGTTGGGGTTTTGCCCCACCGCCACGGATATGACCGTTCTTGCCGAGTCCCTAAAGGATTGGCCACCCTTGCAGGATACCATTCCAGCCCTCCGGTCCCTCAAAAAACGGGTCATGTTGGCCATTATCTCCAACGTAGACCGTGACTTCTTTGCCCACTCTGCGGCCGCGCTGGAAGTGCCATTCGACTACGTCATAACCTCCGAGGACGTAAAGGACTACAAGCCCTCCCTGGTAAACTTCCGCCTAGCCCTTCGGAGAATTGGGGGCCATTCGTCTGAGCTTTTGCACGTGGCACAGAGCCTTTATCACGACGTGAGCCCCGCCAAAGAGATGGGGTTAGATACCGTGTGGGTCAATCGCACTGGCGCCAGGTCCACTCCAAACGTGGACAGTCGGCCCGACCTGGAAGTTCCGGACCTGCAGAGCCTAGCCCGCCTCATGGCGCAGGCAGTCTAAGGGGTCACAGGCTGCCAGTACCTCCTCGCCTTTCCACACACTATTCGTCCAAATCCGGGGGCGGGGAAGTGCCCCGCTGCTACAACGGTGCCGTCCTTTTGCAGCCGCTTTAGGGTTGCTAGGCGAGTCTTCTTGCCCAGCTCAGGGTCCACGTCGGCGTTGGCCGTCCACTGGGGAACTTGAACCTGCATGGGCAAGTGGGCCACGTCTCCCAGTATGAAGCCTCGCTGACCCTCAGATGCGATGGCCAAGCTCTGGTGCCCTGGGGTGTGGCCGGGTGTGGGCACAATGGTCACCTCGTCAGTGAGTTGGACCTCTCCATTCACCAACTCTATGTTGCTCAGCTTCCGCAGGAGGTTGCCAAGGTTCCGGGATTGGTTGAATATATCCAGGGCCCGTTGGGAGAATTGGTCCTGGGCCCCGGCGAGGTTCACCTTGTCCGGGTGGTACAGCAGGTCCCAATCGGCCCTGGGAATGATGTACTTGGCCTTGGCGAAGGTAGGCCGTACCTCTCCGCCGCTGTTCGTTGCCAGCCAGCCGATGTGGTCGAAGTGCAGGTGGGTTATAACCACGGTGTCGATGCCGGCGGTGTCGATGCCGCGGCGCTGCATCTCTCCAACCAGGTTTCCACTGGCGCCACCCGCCTCCTGCACCGGCCCGGGGCCAAGCCCCGCGTCCACCAGGATGCGCCGCCCTTGCGACAGCAGTAGAAAGGAGGCGACGTTTATCCCGCCCCTGACGGCGCACTCTTCGTCCACGAATTCTGCAAAAGGCTGGAAGGACTCCACCGTCTTCTGGGAGAAGAAGTCACAGGCGTCCACGGCCATCTGGCAGTCGGAGATGGACAGGACCTCAACTTGACCCACGGTGATGCGTTCAATGGTCATACTACCTCCCAATGCGCGTCCGCTGCGCCAGATTATTGCATAGCCCGGCAGGCTGCCGGGGCAGAGGCCATTATAGACCAAATTTGTTCATACCAGGTCTATGGCCGGACAGGATTGCCAGGAGGCAACGGTACCAAACTCCCCGGTTGTCGGTCCCGTTATTGTGCCGGAGCGAGGGGTTCACCCGTCGCTTTTTAGCCACCGAGCTCCTTTGACAGGGGGCATGTTTTCGTTTAACTTAACGTCAGGACTCTTGAGGTGGGAGGTATCCATTGAGAGGACGGGTAGTAGTCTGCAAGGAGCATAACAAGCCCTTCGAAATTGAGGAGTATACCGTACCTGCTCTTGAGCCGGGTGCCATACTCCTCCAGATGGTCCAGTCCGGCATCTGCGGCTCAGACCTCCACTACTGGCGCGGCGACCAGGTCAACGCTCCACTACCGCCAACAGGCCGCGTAATGGGTCACGAGGGCTACGGTGTGGTGCACACCCTGGGCAAGGGGGCTGCCTCCGACTCCCTGGGGCGTCCTCTGCATGAATTAGACCGGGTGGTATACACCGCCATCTTCCCCTGTAACCGCTGTCACATGTGCCTAAAAGGGGACGGCAACCTCTGTGTCAACAGACCTTTCCCCGCCGCCGGGGAACATCCCTACTTCACCGGCACCTATGCAGACTATCTCTACTTGCCTCCCGGACATCCGGTGTTTATTGCGCCGGACTATATCCCGGACGAAGTGCTGGCTCCCGTTAACTGCGCCATGGGCACCGTAACCCAGGGGCTTCTGTCCGCCGGCGCTCGTGCGGGACAGTCGGTGGTCATTCAGGGAGCGGGAGGCCTGGGCTTGACCGCCGCTGCCGTGGCCAAAGACATGGGCGCCCATAGAGTGATTGTCTTGGACCGGTTGGCGAACCGGCTCCGGCTGGCCGAAGAGTTCGGGGCTGACCACATTGTGAATATCGAAGAGTTCAACACCCCCGAAGCCCGAATCGACCGCGTTTGGGAGCTTACCGGGGGCCGCGGCGCCGACATTGTCATGGAGCTGGTTGGCAGGGCTGACTTGCTGGCCGAGGGTATTGAGATGCTGGGCAACGGCGGCACCTTCGTAGAGATCGGAGACATCGTGCCGGGGCGCACCGTAGAGATTGACCCTTCGACGCTCCTCAAGGGAAAACGAATCATCGGCTCGCTGATGTACCCGGCCCATCTCCTGCCCTCCATCCTTGATTTTCCTGGAGAGAAACCTGGACAAGCGGCCCTTTCACAAGATCGTGTCTCACAAATTCAAGCTGGAGGACGTGAACCGGGCCTTTCCCCAAGCGGAATGGCAGGCTCGCCAGACAGAGGTCACCAGGGCCGTTCTGGTGCCCTGAGGTCAAAATCCCGCCCGTCCAGCAATAGAGGGAAATATATGAAATTCGATATCTTTTGTCTGCCAACGGTGCCGGGTACCTTGGAGGATAGAGCCGCCCTGCGGCCCATTGGCCGCAACAATGAGCGATACCAGCAGATGATAGAAGAGCTCCGGGACATTGCCATTCTGGCCGACCGGTCTGGCTTTGACGCTTTCTCTACTACCGAGCACCACCTCCACTCCGAAGGGTTCGAGGCGTCGGTGGCGCCCCTGCTTCTCTATGCGGACCTGGCAGCTAGGACGCAGAACATAAAGTTTGCGCCACTGGGCCTGGTGCTGCCCTCCTGGGATCCCATACGCTGTGCTGAAGAGATCGCCGTCCTTGACCATCTGACTAAGGGGAGGGGTAATCGCCGGCTTTGCTCGCGGCTACCAGGACCGCTGGACCAACGTCCTTGGCCAGCAATATCGCGTCTCCGCAGCTACCATGGATGGCTCCGAGGTGGACCTAAACAACAGGGAGGTCTTTGAAGAGGTTTTCGACATCATACGTCTGGCCTGGACCCAGGATGCCATAGAGTACAACGGCAAGTATTACCAGATTCCTGTGCCTTACAAGGAGGGAATCAGCCACTGGCCTCCCAGGAGTTGGACCAACACCTATGGAGCGCCGGGGGAGTTGGACGAGGAGGGCATAATCCGAAAGGTTTGCGTCATACCAAAGCCCTATCAGGACCCCCACCCGCCTTTGTGGCAGCCCTTTGCCGTGAGTGAGACTACCATCCGCAGAACGGCGCAGCGAGGCATTGTTCCCTGGATTTTGACCTCATTGCCTGAGAAGTTTGCTCAACTTTGTTATGCTTACCAGGAAGAGGCGGCCAGCTCAGGGCGGGAGCTTGGACTTGGTGAGAGCTTGGGGGCAATTCGCGCCGTTTACTTCGGGGACACCTATGAAGAGGCCTTCCAGTTGGGATACAAGAGCACCGGAGTGGGCTTCCATCACTACTTTGGCGCCTTTGGGTTTGTGGAACCCTTCCGTAATCCCGGCGAGGAGGGCCCTACGCCGTTGACTTTCCCCACGGAGATGGAAACCTACCAGAGAATGGTGGACCATAGCTACGTCCTGTGCGGTACGGTGGATCAGGTCAAGCGTAAGATTGAGTCACTTGCCAGGTGCCACGGGGGCGGGGATCTGGAATGGTTTGGATGGAGCCTGGGCCAGGGGTTCATGTCCCGGGACGAGGTAATGCGTCAAATAGACCTTTTTGCCACTCATGTTATCCCTGAGTTCAAGGACTAGCCCCCTTGCTAGGCGTTGCATGAACCATTCTAAAAAAAAGTAACGATAAATAGCCTCAAGAGCGATATATAGTCGTATTGCGTATTATTTAAGCCTAACGACTGCTGAATAGCCACTTAGCAATACTGCATGCAGATTTGACATTGGCCCTTGCGAGGGCTAAATTTATCATGATGTCCTCTACTCGGGTACCGTTTCCCATTTCTTCGCCTTTATTCCCACTTGTCTATATGGTTATGCTACTAAAAGGTAGGCGGTTTCTAATACATTGCCCGGTTTCAGTGTGATAAAAAGGGGGCAGCATCCAACTGACGGAGGAAATACATGACTCAACAGAATGTTCATGCCCCGGCGGAAGAGGCAAGTGTATTCCGCATGGCTACACAGCAGTTCAACGAGGCAGCCGATAAACTAGGGCTTGACGATGGGCTGCGAGCGGTCCTTGGCAGTTGCAAGAGGGAGTTTACGGTCAATTTCCCGGTCAATATGGACGACGGTAGTATCAAAGTCTTCTCCGGCTATAGGGTTCAGCATAATGTGACCCGTGGACCCGCCAAGGGTGGCCTTCGATATCATCCAAACGTGACGCTGGACGAGGTCAAGGCTTTGGCCATGTGGATGACTTGGAAAAGCGCCATTACGAACATCCCCTACGGAGGCGGAAAGGGCGGCGTGACCTGCGACCCCAAGAGCTTGTCCCGCCGCGAATTGGAGGGGCTGACTCGCCGCTTTGCCACGGAGATTTCACCACTCATTGGCACCACCTCGGATATTCCGGCCCCGGACGTAAACACCGACGGCCAGATTATGGCTTGGATCATGGACACTATTAGCATGCACCGGGGTTATACGGATCATGGCATTGTTACGGGCAAGCCCATCAGCATTGGTGGAACCCTAGGACGGATTGAGGCCACGGGCCGGGGCGTGATGATAACGGCTAGAGAGGCTGCAAAGAGGCTTGGCCTCAATATGGAGGGCGCAAGAGTTGTGGTGCAGGGCTACGGAAACGTAGGCTATTGGGGCGCGTACCTTCTTCAACAGATTGGATGCAAGGTTATAGCTGCCAGCGACAGCCGGGGAGCCATTCATGTTGCACAAGGGCTGGATCCTGAGAGCCTCCTATCTCACAAGGCTGAAAACGGGTCTGTAATGGGCTATCCCGGGTCCGAGTCTATTACTGACAAGGAGCTCTTGGAGCTCCCCTGCGACATTCTCATCCCGGCCGCTCTTGAACAGGTGATTACCGAAGAGAACGCTCCCAGAATCGACACCAGGATTATTGTGGAGGGGGCCAACGGTCCCACTACCCCGGAGGCAGACCGGATTTTCGGCGACCGGGGTATCATGGTCATACCGGATATTCTTGCCAACGCCGGCGGCGTGGTAGTCTCCTACTTTGAGTGGGTGCAGGATATTCAGCACCTGTTTTGGGAGAAGGAGGACGTGAACAACAGGCTTGAGTCCGTGATGACCCGGAGCTTTGAACAGGTGGTGGCCACCGCTGAAGAACACAGTACCAACTTGCGGACTGCAGCCCTCCTGGTTGCGGTGGACAGAGTGGCCGACGCTCTACAGGTGAGGGGCATCTACCCCTAAGCCATCCGTCCGATACCAAACTAACCATAAGAGAGAGGCCCCGGAGGTTAACTCCGGGGCCTCTTGGTGTCAGTGGGGGACTTGGAGGGATCGGGTCAGGGGTTAATTGTGTAGTTCACTGTCACCGACATGGCCTGCAGCAGGAAGGGGTTCTGGAAAACCAACTGGTACGTGCCGGTGAGTTCCGCCTGGAATTCGATGGTGTTGCTCTGCATCTGTTCGACGGTGAGTATCTGTTCTTCAATGGGGTCGACGACGGTGAGTTCGACCTCCGCGGTCACCCTACCTTCCCCGCTCAAGTTTCCGGGGCCGCCGGTGGTGGCGCCGACGGCGTCGTAGGAAACGCTGATGGTATCGCCGGCTGTTAGATTTAAGCTAACGGATTCGAACCCCCTGGAGATTATGAAGAGGTCTTCAACGCCGTCGCCGGAAGTTGGGGCGGCCCCGGCGTCGGTCGAGGCGGCGGCTTGGGTGACGGCGGGGGCAGCGGTGACAGCTGGGGCGTTGTCGCCGTTGTCGCTGCCCCCGCAGGCGGCGAGGGCCAGGAGTACGATTAGGGCCATGGCTGCTGCGGCCAAGGGAAGGAGTCTCATGATGGTTGTCTTTCGGTAGGCGCTGGGCGTGTTTTGGTTTGAGGGCTGCATCTGCTTTCTAATCTCCTTGAGGCGAGGGTTGGGATTTCAAGTGTGAATGTTATGATTTTCGCCTTTTTCTGTCAAGAAGTGGGTATGCGGGTGGGTTAGAAAATCCGAGGCCCCCGAATTCGGGGGCCTCGGATTTTCTTGCCGCTAATTTATAGCAGGGGTTAGCCTACTGGTAAACGGGCTTGGTATGCTCGTGGTAGCGGACGGGTCCCATGTGGAGCATGTTGACCTCGTACTCTGCGACCACTGCTGGGTTGACTGCTGCTTCAGCGAAGACCCAGACGAGAGGTATGCTGTAGTGGCCATTAAGCCAAGCTTCTGCGAAGTCTTGGGCCGCTTCCCTACGCTCATCGAGATTGGTTATCTCGGCGCATCGGAAATACAGCTCAGAGGCTGCCGGCCATTCGCGGTAGGCTTGGCCGAGCTCCCACACCATGGAGTAGGTAATGGCGTTACAGGGCGGGTCCAGGGATGGGGAAGCCGACCATATCCAGTTGCCACCGCCATTGTGACTGGAGTCACGAGTCTTGCTGCGGAAGCTGCCGAAGCTGTCGGACCAGTCTAGGTTGACTGAGATTCCAACTGCGCTCAAGTAGCCAGCCACTTGCTCGCATATGTCCGGCCATTCGGGGACCACCTTGTGGGTCAACAGGCAGTCGAGGGTGGTCTCGAAGCCGTTGGGATATCCGGCTTCTGTCAGGAGTTGGCGGGCCATTGCCGGGTCTCCGTCACCTGGATAAGGCCACCCGCCGTCAGCGCCCGTCTGCCCGTTGGGGCCGGGGAATGGGGTCCATTCGTCCTTAAAGTCGTCGCGCCAGGGCGGGAAGTAGTCCACGAGAGGGAAGCCGAGGCCCTGGTAGAAGACGTTGTTAATTTCGTTCCGGTTGATGGCGAGGTTCATGGCCTGGCGGACTTTGGGGTCCCTTATGGGGATGTCCGCGCTCCAGCCTTCCCTGGCCCCACATTCGTGGGTTATGCCCGGAGGATTGGTGCCGTTGGCATCGTAGGGGCTATAGGTAGAACCGTCTGCGCTGCAGAAGGCGTTCTCCCTAAAGTGGATGATGCCGAAGCCCTGGTGGATGCTGGGCAGGGTGCTGCGGAAAGTAACGAAGCCTGCCCCTTCAATGAGCTCCCGCTGGGTGCGAACGAGAGGGATTATGTCCGCCTCGTTTGCAATCAACATGGCCTGTCGAGTGGCGGCCTCTTGCACCTGGATCATCTCAAGTTCATGGAACATCGGGGTGATGCGCCAGTGGTCTTCCACGCGCTCGTGCAGGTAGGTGCCGTTGGTTTCGGAGTATATGTAGCTCCAAGGGCCGTTGCCAACGGGGTCGTCCTGGTAGCCTTCCTCTCCGCCAACGTCGTCCCAGTGGTCGCGGCTCATGATGCCGGTGGACCACTCGTCAGAGAGCAGGAAGGAGATGTCTAGATTAATCTTGGGTAGGTTCATGGTGATGTCGTAATTCGTGTTGGCGACCCAGTTGTCATTGTCTCCGAAGTAGGAGTTATAGCGGCCTGGGCTGCGGGCCAACTTGGTGCTCAATTCGCCGGCCTCTCCTATTTGGAGGTCCAGCATCATGAACACGTCCTTCGCGCTGAAGGTGTAGTCATTGAGCGGAACGGCACCCTTGTAGAAGGGGACATTTTCCCTGAGGGCGAAGTGCCAAGTCTTGCCGTCGGGCTCGACCTCCCAGGTAGTGGCGAGCTGCGGCTCTTCCACGTTGGTCTTGATGTTCCTACCGATCATGTGGCTGTAGATCGGCATGAGCTTTTCGGAAACCTGGCTCATGGGATAGGGAATGGTGAACTGCTCGTTGCCGGGAGGAAGGGAAACCCTAAGCCTAGTCGAGACCGGTTGCGGCGCCATAGTGGGCGCGGCCGTAGCGGTCGCCATGGCCGTAGGTGCCGGTGTGGCCGGCATAGCTGTGGCTGGCATAGCCGTAGGTGCGGCCGTTGCATCATCGCCTCCACAGGCGAGGATGACCAGCGTCAGTACCAGCGTTAGGGCCAGTGCCACGTAAAGCCTTCCTCCCTTAAGGATTGTTGTAAGACCTGTCATAATTTACCCCCAAATATATTTTGCGCCAAGACGCTGCTCAACAGAATGCGCATCTTGGCATGAGTCGGTGGATTTTATAGGAATGAGTCCAATTTTGTCAAGGCCTAGTTTTCCAATGCTTTCTTAGCTGGCTCCGGTCCCTAGACCATGGTCCGGACCGTTGCTAAGGGTTAATGGTGTAGTTGACCGTTACCGACTGGCCTTGCAAGTTAAATGGATTAATAAAGCTCAGCTTGTAAACTCCGGCAATTTCTGCATTCACGGTTACTTCATTATTCGAAAGCTGCTCAGCTTGTAATAGGATGCCACCCGCGGGGTCCAAGACCGCAAACTCGACACCGCTTTCGATGCCTCCAACATTGCCCCCTGATCGACCAACAATTCTGAACTCCGCGGTGTAGGCCACTCGTACCGCGTCTCCCGCCTTCAGCGATAGCTCCATCTCACGGAATTGGCTGGCCGGGACAAAAATTTCCTCTGTTCCGGTGGGCGGCTGCGATGCACTGCGATCCGGAGTGCCGTTTGTGGATGTCTGGGTGGGTGACGGGGCCTGCGGGGTTGATTCCTCTCCCCCGCCTCCGCAGGCTCCTATGACTAGAAGAAGGGCTATCCCAATGGGAAGGGAAAAAAGAAGGGGAGTCTTAATGTCTGCTATGGGATGACCCCGTGTCTTGAAAAAGCTCAGCGTACTGAAAAAGCGATGACGGCGCATGGTGCGTTGCCCCACGGTAAACTTTGGTTCCAGGTTAGGGAGTGGACAAAATATAAGTGGTTAAACCTTAAACTGTCAACACGCCCCGTTGGCATATGTGCAAAAGCGTGAAAAGTGAATTGTAATACGACGTGTTATAAGCATGACAAGCCTATTAAGCGCCGATGGTCGTTTAATGAGCTGGGGCTCCCAAACTTGGGAGCCCCAGCCCTGACAGGTCTTTTCAGTCTAGCGCCGCTTACTTGTAGACGGCCTTGGTGTACTCGTGGTATCGCACCGGGCCAAAGTGCAGCATGCTGATTTCGTAGTCCTCCACAACGTCGGGGTTTATTCCCACCTCGGCAAAGAGCCAGATGAGGGGAACGGTGATGTGCTCGTTGTGGAAAAAGTCGCCGAGGCGCTGGGACTCGGCGAACCTAACATCGGGGTCTATATTCTGGTCGTAGGCCCTCTTCCAATCTGTAATGAAGTCGTGCTCTATGAAGGCCCTGTTGTTCTCCCGCCAGAGGAAACTCATGGAGAGGGAGATGGGGTCTATGGAGTACCGCACCAGGTTGACGCTGCCCGTCCAGTCGTGGGCCGTCTGCAGAGACCTAACCACGTCGGACTGCTCCGTCTTCAGCTGCACGTTGATGCCAATATCCGCCCACATTGCCGACATGGCTTCGGCAACGTCCGGTATCTCGGGGACGCCGCCCAGGTTTGGAGAGGCGTAGAAGACAAGGTCAAAGCCGTTGGGGTATCCGGCCGAGGCCAGCAGGTCCCTGCCCATCTGTGGGTCGTAAGGATAGGGCCAACCGCCGCCTTGGCAACCCGTACCGCCCGTCGGTCCCGGGTGTGGCGCCCATTCGTCCTTGCAGTCGGAGCGCCACGGTGGGAAAAACTCCACGGTGTCGGGAATGCCGCTCCCTTTAAAGAACTTGTCGTTTATCAGGTCACGGTCAATGGCCACGTTCATAGCGTGGCGCACGCGGGAGTCCCGTATGGGATCGTTCTCGTCGTAGTTGGGCGTAGGTTCGCCGGTCTTGAAAAACGTAGGCTTATACCAGGGAATGCGGACCCAGACGTGGAAGCTGGGAAGGGTGGACTTCTGGATCTTCATGCCTTGGTTGACGATTTCGTTCTGAAGGTCTCTGGGAATCTCGGCTATGTGGACCTCTCCGGCGATGAGCTGGGCAACGCGGGTGGCAGGTTCCGGTACCCAGCGGAACTGCAACTCGTCAAACTCCGGCGTCTTGCGCCAGTGAGGCTTGTTGGCCTTGTACATGACGTGCTCATTCACAACTTTTTCGACGAAGCTGAAGGCTCCGGTGCCCATGGGCGCAGCCTTGTAAGCCTCTATGCCGCCGATGTCGTTCCAATAGTCTAGGCTTTGGACACCAAAGGTCCATTCCTCAGACAACCTGAAGGGAAGCTCCAGCTCAATGAGCTTGTGGGTGAGATTTATCTCGTGGTCGTTGACAATTTCCCAGCCGTCCGCGGCGGTGTCCATCATGGGGGTCCAGTCGCCGGCGGGGTTGGACTCGCCTTTAAATCCCGCCATGACCTCCCAGGTATGGACCACGTCCTTGGCGGTAAACTCGTTGTAGGTGGAAGAAGCCTGACCGTCCGTGTAGTAAGGGACGCCCTCCCTGAGCTTGAAATTCCACTTCTTACCGGTGTCGTCCACCTCCCAGCTGAGGGCCAGGTGAGTGGGCTCCTCCACGCCCGTTACGGGGTCTAGGCCGACCATGTAATCGTGCAGGTTATGCAGGTGGCCGCCGGCGCTCTGGAAGGTCTCACAGTGACAGGTCACCTGACCGGCGGGCGCAGCCATACTCACCACCAGCCTGGGAGAAACCAATTCGGGTGCGGCGGGAACAGACGTAGCCGCCGGTGCCGCAGTCGCTCCTGAGGACGGCGCGGCGCCTCCATCTTCATCTTCGCCACAAGCAAAGATGAACAGGGTAAGGACGACCAAGGCACCCAGGATAGCGAACCCTTTTCCTGTTCTCCATATATCTTTGATGTTCATCATATATTCCCTCAATCGATAATTTGATTAGAGTCCGCAAGGAATATCCTTGCCTAGGGTAGCTACATAGCCTAGGGTAGCTACATACTAGTTTTCGCCGTTACCTTTGTCAAGACTAGGGCATTGAAAGCAACGCCATAGCGTGTTATCAATATTTCAACGAGATTTATAGATGTAATCGTAGTAATAGTGACTAAAGAGTACGATTTAAGTACGGGAGATAATTATATGACCGGCTATGTGGGCAGCATGCCGCGTTTGCTATCGTACCGGCGGGCCAACCCGCCGGCCTCCCCGAATTCGTCTAACGCTTATGGGCAGGACCACTAACAGGGCACACAAGGAGAGGGCCGCCTGGTAGTAGAAGATGTTCGCCAGCCCAAACTCCTTGATTATCGCCACAGCGACAAGGTTGGAGAAAGCCCCGACTATGCTGCTGGCCCCAAACAGAAATCCAATGGCCGTGGCCTCGGCCCCGCGGCTCACTTCGTCAAGAACTGAAGCTTGGATAATCTGATGCAGCGCGAAGGTGAACAGACCCATGGAGGCCAGCGTAAGGGTCAGACCAAGTCCGCCGCCAACGTTCACTATTATGATGGACAGCGCTACGCTGAGAGCCAGCCCCGGGACCAGCACAAGCTTGCGGTTGAACTTGTCCGACAGCACTCCAAGAATTGGGGTTGACACAACTCCCATGCCCGTTAGAAGGGCCATGTGTACACCCATGTTAAAGGCCCCCATGCCAATCTCATCCCGCAGATAGAAGGGCGTCCATATAAAGAGGGTACTAAGGGCCATATCCCGTAGCAGCGCCACCATGGCCAGCCCCAAGATAGTGCGGTTACGCAGGAGGGCGACGGCGGCCAGCAGCTGAGACTTAAATTGACGCCTTTCGTCTTCCTCGCCGTCCCGGCCAATGTTTCGCAGGGTGAGCCATACCACAAGGGCCATGACCAAGGCGGGAACAACGCTGATATAGAGGATCCACCGCCATTCGATTATTTCCAGCAGTCCCCCGGCTACAATGGGGCCCAAGATGTTGCCTACGTTGGCCCCAAATCCATGAATTGATATGGCAAAGCCTCGCCAATCGGGAAAGCGCTGGGACAGCGCGGCGGTGGAGGGCAGGTGCCACAGTGCGCCGGGCAAGGAGATCATTATTACGGCAATTACCAGTACCGGAAAGGTGTAGGAGGCGCCCACTAGGGCGTAGGCGAGGGCGGCCCAGATTAGGCATCCGGTGAGAATTAGCCCCCACTGGCCCTTCATCATGTCTACGATCAGCCCGCCGGGAAGGTTCACCGCCCCAAATCCAACCTGTCGTATGGTAGCCAAAGTCCCTATCTGAAGGGTGCTCAGTCCCAGGGCGGCGGTGATGGTGGGCAGCAGTACCAGAAAGCCCTGATCGAACCAATGGCTGATGCCGTGGCCGGTGGACAGGACCCCCAGTATGAAACGTCTATCTTCTCTCAAGGGCGATGTCAAACTTTGCGGCAGTGACTGTACTTTCGTGGGCTTTTGGGGGGAATCAGCCCTTTAGGATCGTTGGAGATATCGGTTCGTCGAATTGTAGAGGCGTCCGGGGACACAAGCAAGAGCGAGGGGTTACTGTGCCGTCTTGCCCCCGTCTATAACCAGCTCCGCCCCGGTGACGAAGGACGACTCGTCCGAGGCTAGGTACAACACGGCGTAGGCCACGTCCTCGGCGGTCCCAACGCGGTGAAGGGGTATGGCGTCCAGGCGTTCCTGTCTGACCGCGGGGTCACTGAGCAGCTCTGCAATCATGTCCGTGTCGATTACTCCCGGATGAACCGAGTTGGCCCTTATCCCCTCTTTTGCGTACTCAATGGCCGTGGACTTGGTGAAAATGCGAACGGCGCCCTTGGACGCCTGGTACGCCGAACTATTCGCGCCTCCCACCAGCCCCGCCGTCGAGGAAATGTTGATGATAGATCCTCCGCCCTTCTTCCTCATCTCTGGTATCGCAACCTTTGTGCCCAGGAAAACCCCTGTGACGTTCACCTCCATGATCCGTTCCCATACCGCCAAGGAGGTCTGCTCCAGCGGGAGAATCCGGTAGATGCCGGCGTTGTTCACCAGGATGTCTAGGCCGCCAAAGCGCGCGGTAGTTTGCGTTACAATTTTCTGCCAGTCCTCCTCCTTTGTTACGTCGAGCCTTTCAAAGTGGGCCTGTCCTCCGGCGTCGGTAATCTCCTGGACGGTTCGTCTGCCCTCCTCCTCCAACACATCTCCAATAACCACCTTGGCCCCCTCCCTGGCGAAGAGCCGGGCCTCCACGGCGCCCATACCGCGAGCGCCGCCGCTTATCAGGGCCACCTTTCCTTCCAGTCGCATGGTTCCACCTCTCTGACTATCCAATGCCTGTCCCAGAATGTTTACTCCAATCGCCGCTTTTTGGCAAGGCGGCTACATGCTCAAAGGCCGTGTAGCCGGCACCCTCCTTCTCCTGATACCATGGGGCTCCTGATACCATGGGGGTTCCTGATATCACGGGGGAAACCTCACGCCAATAGAGTCCCCTCGCAAGGAGGAAAAGCAGATGCAAATAAAGGGAATGAACGCCATAGTCACCGGGGCTGGAAAAGGCATTGGACGGGAAATCGCACTGCACTTTGCCGATTGTGGGGCCTCCGTAGCAGTGGCGGACTTGGACTTTGAAGCTGCCGCGGCGGTGGCCCGAACTATCCAAGAGCGGGGAGCCAGGTCCGTCACCATACACGTGGACGTCTCTGACAGCCGGCAGGTTAAATCCATGGTATCAACCGCCGTAGAGGCCCTGGGCTCAGTGGACATTTTGGTGAACAACGCCGGCATTGGTCACAGCGCTTCGGTGATGGATACCACCGACGAGGACTTGGACAGGGTGCTGGGAGTAAATCTCAAGGGCACATTCTTCTGCTCCAGAGAAACGGCAAAGGCCATGGTGCGAAGGGGGAGCGGCGGACGAATCATCAACATATCGTCAAGTGCCGGTGACAACGCCCGGCTGGACGCCGGGGCATACTGCGCCTCCAAAGCCGGCGTTCTGCAGCTGACCAAGGTCTTGGCCATGGAGCTTGGACAATATGGGATAAACGTTAACGCCGTATCGCCTGGCCTCACCGACACCATCTCAGGCCCTAACGCGAGCGCCACAAGCGCCTATCGACAATCCTTCCTGGCCCAGGTCAGCCTGGACCGGGCGGCCCACCCCGCCGACATAGCCCAAGCGGTACTATTTCTGGCGTCCCCTCAGTCCGGCTACATAACAGGCCAGGTGATTCACGTTGACGGCGGCTACTCAGCGGGCAAGCCGACGGTTAGGCAGTAAGCAAAGGCCCAATCCGTGGGGAGACACGATTCCCTAGCCTCTCACGCCTTGCTCTATCCATTCAACGGCCCGCTCCCCAATCATTATGCTGGTGGCGTTGGTGTTGGCGCGAACCACGTCGGGCATTATGGAGGCGTCCACCACCCTTAGACCCTCCAGCCCGTGAACTCCGCAGTACTGGTTCACCACAGCCATGACGTCGGACGACGGGCCCATCTTGCAAGTGCCCGATGAGTGGTGTGGTGTCTCAACGTTTGCCAAAATCCAGCGGTCAAGGGCCTCGTCCGAAGCAACGTCTGCATCTCGGGGCGCAGTCCGGCTCTCGAAGAACCTGTCCAGAGGTGCGCTTGTGGACAGCTTCAGCCCCAGCTTTACCCCTTCCCTCAACCGCTCTAGGTCCCAGGGTTCTTCAAGATAACGGTAGTCCAGCTGCGGGTTTTCCCGTGGGTCTGCCGATGCCAAGCTCAGCTTTCCGGCTCCTATGGCAAGTTCCAGAATTACCCTGAATCCCATGTGGGGCACGCCGTTCACCACCTCCCCCGGGTAGGGGCTGATGAACATGTCGTTGCGCAAGTCCGACCCCGTGGCGGTGTATCGTAGCCCCACCTGGCTAGTGAAGGGACTCTCCCTGGCCTCCTCCGCTAGGCGGAACCACATCTGTATCGATGGATGGTCTCTAAGGTTCTCCCCCACGCCTGGTAGGTCGTGGACCACAGGGATGCCCATGGGACGCAGCTCTGCGGCGGGGCCAACCCCTGAGTGCAGTAGAAGGAACGGGGAGCCGATGGCCCCGCCGCTCAGGATTATCTCCCGGCCTTCCATCCTAAAAATCTCACCGCCGCTCTCCACCTCCACCCCAACGGCGCGTCGCCCGTCAAAGAGGACTCGACGTACCATGGCATTCCCCTTGACGGTCAGGTTCAGGCGATGAATGCTGGGCTTTAAGTAGCCGATGAAAGTGCTAACTCTAAGGCTGTCAACGCTGTTCAAGGGGCGAGGCCCCACCCCGGAAGTATCGGGGTTGTTCATGTCCGATTCGTGGGGGAACCCGGCGCCGCGGCACACCTGATAGAAGGCCTCCAGGCTGGGGCGCCAGTCCTCCCGTTTAAAGCGGCGCACGGGAATGGGGCCTTCCTTGCCGTGAAAATCGCCGCTAAAGTCCAAGTCCCGCTCCAGTTTCCTGAAGTATGGCAGCACACTTTGGTAGGACCACTCGTGGTTTCCCATGGACGCCCAGGCGTCGTAGTCCTCCGGCACCCCTCGGATGAAGATGGTGCCGTTAACGGAGCTGGACCCGCCAACAATCTTGCCCCGGGGCACAACCATGGACCGGTCCTGGTGCTTGTTGGCCAGACCCACGAAGTCCCACAGGCTGGATCCCCTGGCGGCGGCGATCACGTCGTCGCCGTTCCTAACATCATCGGGCAAGTGTTCAATTTCCGTAAAGTCGGGACCAGCCTCCAGAAGTAGGACAGACCTGTTTGGATCCTGGCTCAAGCGAGCTGCCAAGGTTGCCCCGGCGGAACCGGCGCCCACTATTATTACGTCGTAGGCCATTGTTCAGTCTCCTTTTCAATGTCAGCGGTAAATGCCGCCGTTGGGTTATACCGCAACGACCCGTTTAGTTAAAATCCTCTCCATGATAATATAGAGTCAACATTGAGTCGATTATTTGATTATTCGATTAGCGGAGGATTGCATGACAAATTCGATTCCACAGCTGGGGGACGGAGAGCAGACCGTCTACTTTCAGGCAGGGGATGAGTGGTGTTTCCTCAAGACACCTAAGACCTACAAAGCTTCCAACGGCGCCGTGCCCTGCGTAATCCAGTGCCACGGCCACCACGGCTACGTCAAGGACGGTGAGGCCGACTGGCTGACCGAGGATTTCAAACTGTCTTTTGTCAACAGCCTCATAGATACTGGTATCGCCGTGGCAAGCACAAATGCCACCGGCAACCACTGGGGAAGGCCCAACGCCGTGGCCGCCAACGCCGCCCTTTTTGATGCCCTTCTGGAAGGGGCAAACCTGGATAGCAACCGAATGGGTTTGTGGGGAGGCGGTCTGGGCGGCGCCCTGCTTTGGAACTCCGTCACGGGACCCCTCCTGGGGCGCCTCAAAGCCGTGGTGCTCCAGCAGGCTACCATCTCTTACGAAAGCGTTATCCGCAACCACAAATTTAAGTCTTTTTTGCTGGAAGCCTACGGGCTCCCCGCCGATACGCCCGACCAGCGGGCCATTGACGTCCTAGCCTTTAACGACCCGGTAACTCGAACGCGGCTTCTCATAGACGAAAAGGGGCGTGCACTGGCCAGTGAGCTGCCGGAGGTGCTGTTTATCCACGGTGACGTGGACGAGAACATGCTCTACGATGAAAACCCCGTTCGGCTTTCCAACGTCCTGGGCCCCTTGGGATCTCCCTACTCCTTCCACACCTTTAAGGGAGTGGGACACGCTACCTACCAGCTTGGTGAAACGGCGGCAAGAGTCCTAACCGGCTACTTTGGAAGGGTCTTCGAGCTATAGGGTCTTGTTGCCCCTTTCTTGGAAGGGGCGTACAGAAGCCTAGGTCTTCTGTACCGGGAGCTTGAGGATGTCCCTCAGATATACTCGTACACCATAATCCCCCTTCTCCCAAGGAAGGGGGATTATGGGTTGGTCAAACGAGCACCGGTGCCCCTATGTCAAGAAACCGTACAGCTTACCCGTATTGTCCCGCGTAATCTTGCGGCGGGCCTCAGGAGCAATCCCTGCCAGGTCTTCTTCAATCCACTTTTGGGACTCAGGCCAGATGCCGTCAGGGTGGGGGTAGTCCGAGCCCCACAACACGTTATCTACGCCAATCATGGGGAGAAACTCTGGCAGCCCTATCTCGTGCTGATAGGTACTATATCCCTGACGGCTCCAGTACTCACTGGGCTTATTGGGCATACTCAAATTGTGGCGCCGGTCCTCGTATTCTTCATCCATGCGATTGAGCACGTGTGGCAGCCAGGTAACCCCGCACTCCCCCAGCACAAACTTTAGCCCAGGGAACCGCTCGCAGGCACCGGAAAAGATGATGCTGGCCAGATATTCAGCCCCTGCCATCTGGAACAGGCTAATTTTTGTCATACGATACTCCATATCGTACTCCTGCTCCATCTGCTTGTCGTTGGGCTCCCGAACATTGGGCCCGGTTGTATGGAAGGAAATGGGGACGCTGCACTCTGAGGCCGCTTGCCAAAGGACGTCCCAGTCCCTATGCCAGATGGGCTTCACCGCCGTGGCCACGGCAAAATCCGCCCCTCTCAGCCCCAGCGCCGCTGCCCGTCGCAGCTCGGTTGCCGCAACCTGCGGGTCGTTGTTTGGGATGCAGGCCAGTGCCGCCCATCGACCCGGCGTGGAGTTGCAGAAATCCGCGGCCCAGGTGTTGTAGATTTCGTACACCACCCGCGTCATCTCCGCGTCTTCAAATCGCAGACCAACCCCCAAAACGCCGTATATTACCTCGGCGTCAATTCCGTCAATCGCCATGTCCTTGAGCCGTAAGTCGGGAGTGGTGGGATGCGGGCCGCCTTCATAAAAGCCCGCGTCGTACATCATATCAATGTGCTTTGATTGGCCCCGGTCCGGCTTGGTGAATCCAAAGCCCAGCCCGCCATATACCCCCAGGTCCTTTCCTTCGGCGAACCAGTGGGGCCCCGACTCCGAGTCCACCACCCGCGGCACCGCGTCCCTGTACCTGGCCGGGGCGTTCTCCACAAAAACATCACCGGGCATCCAAGTCATGTCGATGTGCGAGTCCCCCGATATCAGTTTGTACTCCATCTCTGTCCCCTTTCATTTAGTAGACCGTATCACTGTAGAATACCTTATTCTGCACTTTCTTTCACCATATTATCGCCATAGATCTATACCTGCCACACCGTGTTTCTTGCCCTTGTGACGCCGGTTCCCTTGCTCTATAGTATTTGCCAAAGTCCAAGCCTCAATCCAGCGCAAGAAGGGTCCTTTGTCTCACCAGAACCTTATAGTTGAGCGAAACCGGGGTGTACTTACCCTCACCCTCAACGACCCTCCAACTCGAAATGCCCTAGGCCCCGAAATGGTCCAGGCCCTGGAGACTGAGTTGGACCGGTTCGAACAGGACCCCCACGACCGAGTGCTGCTGCTCACCGGGCGGGACCCGTCCTTCTGCTCCGGTGCCAACGTAAAGCGCTTCAACCAAGCCATCGAAGCACGCCATCAAGACGTCGCCCCCGCGCCCGCCCCTGTAAACCCGGCTTGGGACCAGATGGAGGCGGCCCTGGATAGGGAGAGGGATGAGGACCCCGGCTCCGGGGCATTGATGCCCCTCCGGCTTCACAAGTTGCAGAAACCCAGCATCGCCGCCGTAAACGGCCACGCCATTGGTGTCGGTATGGGTCTTGCACTGGCTTGCGACATTCGCCTAGCCTCGGAAACCGCCGTCTTCTCCGAGGCTTTTGTCCGCATGGGCCTTGTTCCAGGCGACGGCAGTTGCTGGCAACTGCCACGGCTCATTGGTCTCAGTCACACCTTGCTTCTCCAGTTCACCGGTGACAGGCTGGACGCCGCCGAGGCCTATCGCATCGGCTTGGTGAGCCAGGTTCATCCCCACCAGGAGCTTATGACAGCGGCCACCGGGTTGGCCCTTCGACTTGCTCAAGGGGCCACTTACGCCATGTCGCTGACAAAATATCTCGTACACCGCTCCCTGAGCCTTGGACTGGAAGACAGCCTAAACATGGCTCACGCAGCCCAGGAGTTGGCCCGCTCCACCTCAGACCACAAAGAGGCAGTCAGCGCCTTTCTGGAGAAACGCAAGCCCAAATTTAGGGGATTGTAGGCCTGTCCGTGGATTTTGACCTTACTTTTACGCCGGAGCAGGAGCAATTTCGTGTCCAAGTAAAAGAATGGCTGGAGATACACGCGCCAAAGGACCTACAGCATAGGGCAGACCCAGGAGAGCTCACCTACCAAGACTATCGGAAGCAGAGAAAATTGGGTCGGGAACTGGGAGACCTAGGCTGGCTATATCCCACCTACCCCAAGGAGTTCGGGGGCGGAGGTCTATCGGCGGGAGAGGCGCTCATAATAGAGCAGGAGTTGGAACGGTACCGGATCACTCTACCCCCCTACTACGACTCCGGTGGCAAGCTGGGAGCAGCTTCCATTATAGTCTGGGGCACAGCGGAGCAGAAAAACCACTTCCTACCACCCATACTCAAGGGCCGCGTCCGGACCTGGCAGCTCCTCACCGAGCCCGAAGCCGGGTCTGACCTGGCCAACGTAAAGACCACGGCCCATCGTGACGGAGACGACTACGTCCTCAACGGCCAGAAGATTTTCGTGGGAAGCACTCACGGCGCCGATTGGTCCTGGATGCTTGTCAACACCAGCCCCGAGGGTAAGCGGCACCAGAACCTCAGTTGGTTTATCGTGCCCATGGACAAGCCCGGTATCTCCTGGGCCCCCATGGACCTGCTCTTTGCCGGCAACGAGCGCGGCGCCGCCAGCGGATTCAAGCAGACAGTCTACTTTGACAACGTAAGGCTTCCATCCTTCAACCTAATTGGCGGTGAGAACAACGGCTGGAAGGTGGCCGGTACACACCTGGAATTGGAGCATGGCCTCATGCAGACCTCCCTTGGTGGCGATAGCCTCTTGGAGCGAGTTATCCGCCTCTGCAAAGAGTCGAGTAGCCAGGGCCAACCCCTTAACGACAACCCCGGCGCCGGATCCCTTCTGGCCGACATGTATATAGACTCTCAGATAGGTAGGCTTCTGCACCTGCGGAACTACTGGCTCCAGAGCGCCGGGAAACCCCTCTCCTATCACGGCCCTCAGGCATACCTGCACATGAAACGCGCGGCCCTTCGAACGGCCAAGGCCCTCCACCAACTCCTTGGCCCCTACGCCCTCACCACGGACCCCCTCTGGAACCTGGAGGACGGCCACGTGGAGGTACAGCAGCGAGGCAGCATCGTTGCTCAGCACCCGGGCGGAACGGTGGAGATTCAGAAGGTTATAATGGCCAGAAGGTTGGGCATTGGCCGGAGTACGCCTCAGAAGTCCGGAACCCTCAGCTAGTTGGAACACGGCCGAAAATGGACCTTTCTCTAACCCAAAGCCAGGAGATGCTCAAGGCCGCCGCCAGAGAGCTGGTGGAGCGGGAATATCCAAAAGAGGCCCTGCTGCGCATGGACGCCACGGAAACCGGGAACCGCCGGGACCTGTGGAAAAAAACAACCGCGGCTGGCTGGCTGGGAATACTGGTCCCCACCAAGTTCGGCGGCGAAGGCGGCTCCCTCACCGACGCGGCAGTTCTATTCCAGGAGTTGGGCCGTGGCCCGGTGCCGGGCCCCCACTTCTCTACGGCCGTTCTGGGTACCCTCGCCATAATAGAGGGCGCCTCCTCCCAACAAAAGCGGGTAATCCTTCCTGAAGTGCCCACGGGACAACGCGTCCTGGCCCTTGCCGTCACGGAGGCCGAATATGGCTGGGGACGGCGGTTCACGAAAACGACGGCCGTCCTTCGCGACGGCGGTTACGTCATCAACGGCGTCAAGCTCTTTGTTCAGGACGCCCAGGACGCCACCCATCTCATCTGCACCGCTGTCCTTGAAAACGGAGAAGTAGGTCTGTTTCTCGTTGATGTCTCACTGAAGGGCGTTGGGGTACGTCCCTTGTCGGGATTCATCGCGGACTCCTTTGAGGTGAAGCTGGACGACGTAAAGCTCCCTCTCACAGCCCTCTTGGGCGACGGTAGTGAGGACGGCTGGCATGTCCTGGAGCGCGCCATACTGAAGGCCCTTCCCATACTTTCCGCCTACCAGGTGGGGGGCTGTGAAAAGGTCTTTGAAATGACCCTGGACTACTCCAACACCCGCGTTCAGTTTGGGCTGCCCATTGGCCGGTTCCAGCGGGTCCAAGACCACGTAATACACATAGTCAATCAGCTGGACGCCGCCCGGTGGACCACCTACGAGGCCCTCTGGAAGCTGGACGTCGGCAGGCCCGCTGTGGCCCGAGCCGTCCACGTGTCCAAGTCCGTAGCGAGTGAGGCCTACTATCAGGTCTGCAACGCCGCCCATGAGGTCCACGCCGGCCTTGGTGTCATGCGGGAATACGGCCTAATCCTTCACACCAGAATGTCCCGGACCCTCTATCATTATTTGGGCGATCCCGATTATCACAAGCGCCGCCTTGCCGAGGCGCTGGTCCTGTGATTCCGGCCTGCCCATATCCGCTGAGGCGACCCTGAATGCTTTCCCCCTACAGGGTGCTGGATCTTTCCGACGGACGGGGGGCCTTTTGCGGCAGAGTGCTGGCGGACTTGGGCGCCGACGTACTGAAGCTGGAGCCGCCCTGGGGTGACCCGGCAAGGCGCATCGGGCCTTTCTACCAGGACGACCCACACCCCGAGAAAAGCCTATTCTGGGCCTGTTTTGCCGCCAATAAGCGGAGTATCACCCTGGACCTCAGCGCTGACGCGTCCCGTCAAATCATCGTCAACCTCCTCAAGTCCGCCCACTTCCTCATCGAGTCCTTTCGCCCCGGGTACCTCCGCAACCTGGGCCTGGACTACCAGAGCGTCAAAGAGATAAATCCCTCCCTTATATACGTCTCCATCACACCCTTTGGGCAGGACGGCCCTTACAGGGACTATCAGGCCACCGACCTAATAGGAATGGCCCTGAGTGGCATGATGAACCTTACGGGAGACCCGGACAGGCCCCCCGTGAGAATCTCCACGCCCCAGTTCTGGGCCATTGGGTCGGCCGCCGCCGCCGCGGGGGCAATGATTGCTAACCACTACCGCCTCCTCACCGGGAAGGGGCAGCGCGTGGACGTCTCCTGCCAGCAGGCCGTCGCCCGGTCCCTGTCCCACGCCCCCATGATATGGGACTTGAGCCGCATGAATATGCAGCGACAAGGCCCCTTCCGTCCCGTTGGAAGCATTAACCTTCGTATCAACTGGGAGTGCATTGATGGCTACGTCAACTTCATCCAGCCCGGCGGCCATACTGGTGGTCGCAGCATGACCAACCTCTCTAATTGGATGGATGAGGAGGGCTTTGGCCACAGCGTCCTCCGTGACACCAACTGGGGCGAAATTGGCTTCGGGCAGCTGAGCAAGGAACTTCTGGAGCAGATGACACCGCCCCTGGAGCGGTTCTTCAAGACCAAGACCAAGGCAGTTCTGGCCCAGCAGGCCCTTGACCGGCGCATATTACTGTTTCCCGTTAACGACCCCAAGGACGTTTTTACATATCCCCAGCTTTTGGCCCGCGACTTCTTCCGTGAAGTCCCGCTTCCCACCTCGAACAACCAAACAGACGTAATGAAAACCCTAGGCCCCTTTATGAAATTCGACGTTAACCTCAGCACCAACTTCCGAAGGGCCCCTCGCATTGGCGAGCACAATCGGGAGGTTTACCAGGATGAAATGGGCTTGACCGACGCTCGTATGGCAGAGCTAAGGGAAGAAAAGGTTATATGACCACGTTGGACAAGACAGCGTTGCAAGGCGTAAAAGTCTTGGACTTTTGCTGGGTGGCCATTGGGCCCATGACTACCCGATACCTCTCCGACTTTGGCGCAACCGTGGTTCGTGTAGAGTCAATTCATCGCATTGACACCCTTCGCACCGCCACGCCCCACAGAGACGGCATACCTGGCGTCAACCGCAGCGGCTACTTTGCCAACTACAACGGCGGCAAATACAGCATGGCCCTAAACATGGGCCAGCCACGGGCCAGGGAGCTGGCCAAAGACTTGGCGAAATGGGCCGACATCGTGACCGAGAATTTCACACCGGGCGTGATGGAGCGTTGGGGACTTGGCTATGAAGACCTCAAAGAGATCAACCCCCGTGTTATCATGTTCAGCGCATCCATGCAGGGCAGAGGCGGTCCTTACTCTAACCACCCCGGCTTTGGGCCCGTCTTGACGGCTCTTTCAAGCCATACCCACCTCACCGGCTGGCCGGACCGCACGCCCACCAGCCCCTACGGGGCGTATACCGACTTCCTTCTGCCGCACCTAGCCATCTCTGCCATCGCCGCAGCCCTGGACCACCGGCATCGCACCGACCAGGGTCAGCATCTGGATTTCTCACAGCTAGAAGGATCCCTCTATTTCGTCGCGCCGCCCCTAATGGACTACGCCGCCAACGGCCGCGTCCAGACTCGCCAAGGCAACGGCCACGACCTTTACGCCCCCCACAATGCCTATCCCTGCTCCGGCGAAGACCGGTGGTGCGCCATCGCCTGCCTCGACGAGGACCAGTGGTTGGCCCTGTGCACGCTTATGGGGCAGCCCCAACTGGCCCGAGACCCCCGGTTTCATAACTCCGAAGCACGGAAAGAGAACGAGGAAACCTTGGACCATATCGTAGCTCGGTGGACCTGTGACCAGGACCCCTACCAACTCATGCACCGTTGTCAGAAGGCCGGAGTGCCGGCGGGGGTGGTGCAGACCTGTGAGGACCTGTTCAACGACCCGCAGCTCCGGCACCGAGGCCACTACGTCTTCTTGGAGCACAAGGAGATTGGGCGTCACGCCTACGACGCCAACTGCTTCCACCTCTCGGAAAGCCCCCCCGTTTATAAACCTGCGCCTCTCCTGGGAGAGCACACCAACTGGGTATGTCAGGAAATCCTGGGACTTTCCAACCCCCAGATCCAATCCCTCACCGACTCCGGTATCCTCAGCTAGCGTCCAATTCAGCGCAGCAGCAAGCCATCCATTCCGACCTTTGGACCAAAGAGACCTTTGACTTTATGGATATTATAGACTAGTCAGTTAAAACCTTCTTTGGAGGATCAATGGGCAGGATATGGCAAGTCCAGGACGCCAAGGCTATATTCAGCGAGTTCCTTCAAACCACCCTCACCCAAGGGCCGCAAATTGTT
Organism: Dehalococcoidia bacterium; assembly: GCA_965226535.1. Lineage (GTDB taxonomy): Bacteria > Chloroflexota > Dehalococcoidia > Lucifugimonadales > JAPULR01. The sequence goes on from CBDDDE010000001.1 coordinate 27,533, forward strand.
ACTAAGCGGGGTGTGGAGATAGCCGTCCTAGTTCCCATTGAGCAGTGGCGCAGATTGGAACGTATGGCTAAGCCCAACATTAAAGACCTGCTCCTAACGCCGGAAGCACGCATCGACGCCCTGGCACCGCCGCGGGCAAAGCATCGCTACCGGGCGCCCAGCCCCGTGGGCTAGGGCCGTGTATCTACTCGATACCAACGTGGTCTCGGAACTGCGGCGTCCTCGTCCAAGTCAATCAGTCCTGAATTGGATAGCAGATGTACTTGCCGAAGGGATTTTTCTGCCTGTAGTCACAGTGGGAGAAATACAGGCAGGCATTGAGATAACTTGGGAGCAAGATGAGGCGAAGGCAGAAGAATTAGAAGCCTGGCTGGACAAAGTTCTCGTTTCATACAGTGTGTTGCCCATGGACGCGGCCACTTTTTGAGAGTGGGCGCGGCTTAAGCACAGGAAGTCAGAGTATCTCTTTGAAGATGCCATGATCGCGGCGACGGCCGCAGTTCACGGTTTGACCGTCGTAACCAGAAACGTGCGCGACTTCAGGCAACTGGGCGTGAGTACGATGAATCCGTTCGAAAGCAGGTAGACCGTCCCAGTTCCGCTTCTTCGCTCAGGTTCCACTCCCCAACCTCACGCCCCCAACGACTCCGGTATCCTAAGCTAGTGCCTTCAGAGTTTTAATACCCCGATACCTTAGGGAGGTTGGCGTCTGTGATAAAGTCTACGCAGTGGCATGAACCCTCGCTCTCTATGAGCCGAAAGAGGAACTTGGAACCGGTTCTACCTTAATAATGTTCCGTCAGGATGCCGGACATACTGGTTTTGGAGATTGTCCCCTTGAATTGCCCGGCTCCCTTGCATAGCTGCCAACTTGAGCATGGACGGATACGCGAATGAGACACAGCCACCGTGGCAGCGCCCTTGCCCCAGCCCCCACCAACCCCTAAACTTCCCCACATGAAAACCGTCAAAGTAGTCGGTATCATCTACAATCCGGTGGCCCCCAAGGCGCCGGGCCTTGCCCAGCAAATAGCCCATTCCATCGGCCCGGCCCGAGAATCCTGGCTGCAGCCCGCCGGCAGCAGCGACATCACCGACGCCGGTCTTGCCCAGACCGATCTCATCATAACCGTTGGAGGCGACGGCACCATACTCCGGGCTGCGCGGGTGGCGGTGCTTCACGACATCCCCCTCCTTGGGGTCAACCTGGGCCGCCTGGGTTTCATGACCGAGCTCCGGGCTCGCGACGCCTTGGACCGCATACCTCAATACCTGGAAGGCGGCGGCCGGCTGGAGGAGCGCTCCATGCTAAAGGCCCAAGTCCTCTTTCAAGACCCCAACTCCGGCTCAGCGGATCCCACCTGGCATCATGCCTTGAACGACATTGTCCTTGGTCGCGGATCGGCATTACGCCTCATTGGTGTGCAAGCCGTCGTCAACGGCGCCAACCTCACCTCCTACCGCGCCGACGCCGTCATCGTCAGCAGCGCCACCGGCACCACCGGCTACAACCTTTCCGCCGGAGGCCCCATCCTTGACCCGCGGGCCAAGGAGATGGTCCTAAAGCCGGTTGCGCCCCACGTCGGCCTGGCCACCGCTGTAGTCCTGCCCTCGTCAGCCACCATCGACCTCACCGTGGATTCCACCGACGGGGCCATACTCAGCGTGGACGGATACCTGGACCATCACGTCCAAAATGGAGATGGGGTCAGAATCCGGAAAAGCCCCAAGACAGCCAAGTTTCTTAGGGAAAGAAGCAGCAAGGAGTTCTACTCCAGCCTTACCCGAAGGCTGGGTTTCGAGGGAGGCATGGGAGCGGGTCGTCCCGTCTTCTACTAGTCAGGCCTAATATGACCGTACTCCGAGAAGAGCCAACCGTAGATAGTAGACTTGCCTTTCAAGGCCGCCTTTTCAACGTTAGGGTAGACACCGTTCGACTCCCCAACGGCCGTCTGGCCGACAGGGAGATTGCCGACGGTGGCGACGCTGTTTGCATTGTGCCCCTGGACCGACAGGGCAACGTGTACCTGGTGCGGCAGTATCGCAAGTCCGTAGAGCGGGTTCTCCTGGAAGTCCCGGCGGGAGCCATCAACGCCGGCGAGGAGCCGGACGCCGCCGCCCGTCGAGAGTTGCGGGAGGAGACCGGGTTCCGCGCCCACACCTTGGAGCGCCTCGCGTTCTTCTGGACCACCCCGGGATTCTGCACCGAGGGAATGTACGCGTACCTCGCCGCCGGTCTGACCGTGGGCGACAACGCCCCCGACGATGATGAGAACATAGAGGTTGTCAAAGCGGCCCTCAAAAACGTACCCGACATGATTGCTTCAGGCGAGATTGAAGACGCCAAGAGCATCGCGGCCCTTATGCTGGTGTTGGCAAAATATTAGCCCCCTCCCGCCACCTTTGTACATTGTCACCAATGCCTCCATCTGTTAGTATAACTTTTCACTAAGGAATCACTTGGAGAGGGCTCTTCGTTGCTAGAACACGATGTCTTGGTAGTAGGAGCCGGGCTTGCTGGAATGCGTGCCGCCTTGGCGGCTTATCAGAGCGGGGCTGACGTAGCCATCGTTAGCAAAGTGCATCCTGTACGCAGCCACTCTAACGCTGCTCAGGGCGGCATTAACGCCGCTCTTACCGACAGGGGGGACAGCTGGGAAGACCACGCCTACGACACCATCAAGGGCAGCGACTTCCTGGGCGACCAGGACGCCATTGAGTACATGTGCACCGAGGCGGGCAGCGAACTCATTGACCTCGAACACATGGGAGTCATCTTTAACCGGGACGACGAAGGGCGCCTAGGCACCAGGGCCTTCGGTGGACAGCAACGCGCCCGTACGTTCTTTGTTGCTGACTTTACCGGGCAGGCCATCTTGCACGTTCTCTACGAGCAGCTGATGAAGTCCGAAATAAAGGTTTACGAGGAGTGGTTTGTCCTTTCCCTCATTGTTGAGGACGGCCAATGCTGCGGCGTTGTCAGCATGGAAATTGCCACCGGTAGAGTATATGTCATTCGTGCCAAGTCGGTGATCCTGTGCACCGGCGGCCTTGGGCGGCTCTTCGAGCCCAGCACCAACGCCCTCATAGTAACCGGAGACGGCATCGCCTTGGCCTATCAGGCCGGGGTGCCCGTGATGGACATGGAGATGGTCCAGTACCACCCAACCACCCTCAAGGGCAGCGGTGTTCTTATTACCGAAGGTGCTCGGGGAGAGGGCGCCTACCTCCTCAACAGCGAAGGCGACCGGTTCATGAAAAAGTATGCTCCCAACATGATGGAGCTTGCCTCCCGCGACGTCGTCTCTCGCTCCGAGCAAACGGAGATAAACGAAGGCCGCGGTATCGACGGTTCTGTCCTCTTGGACTGTCGGCACCTGGGTGAATCCCTTATCAGGGAAAGCCTCTCCCAGATTTACGAGATTGGCATAGACTTCGCCGGCGTGGACATCACCAAAGAACCCATCCCCATTCAACCCGGCATGCACTACATCATGGGCGGCATCAAGACCGACATGGACGGCAGGACAAGCGTGCCGGGCCTCTACGCCGCCGGCGAATGCGCCAATGTGAGCGTCCACGGTGGCAACCGTCTCGGAGCCAACTCCCTCCTGGACACCGTGGTCTTTGGCCATAGGTCTGGAAACCATGCCGCCGAGTCGGCCAAGAACACACCCTATAAGAACGTCAACGTGGCATCCTACGTTGCGGGAGTAGAGAGCCATTTCAGTGACCTCTCTTCCAGAGACAGTAATGGTGAGCGATGGTCTCAAATAAGACTGGACCTAGGAACGGAGATGGACAGGTACATGGGTGTCTATAGGGACGAGGAGGGAATGCAGACCCTTCTCAAGAGCCTGGAGGGCTTTAAGAAACGATACGAAAAGGCCACGCTTCAGGACAAGGGGCGGGTCTTCAACACGGAC
>CBDDDE010000002.1:0-69656 GCA_965226535.1 Dehalococcoidia bacterium
ATGTCGGGCCGAAGGCTGGGGCGGCCCGCTATGGCCTGGGTGTTTTCAGAGCGAACGCTGCTGCGGAACAGCATGGTTTGAAGCAGGAGGCCCATGGCATCGTTGACGCTTGGCTCAGTGTGGCGGGGCATGGCCCTTGGATGATATCACACGCCGGTCATTGGGCGAGTCATTGCGCGGCGGATGCGTCTTGCGCCGAGGTTGGGCGTAGTTTGTTTCTCAGAAGGGGCTGCTGCAATGACTTACAACGCGATACTTGAAGTGGGGTTGCCCACCTTTTCCGTCCCGAAAGCCTCCCACGAAACTTGTAAGTCGGTTGTTGTTAAGGAATTTGTCATGCTAGCCTCCGCGCTGTTGCCAAAACGCATCCCAGTCATCGGGAGCTATTCCCAGTTGAGCTAGGACCTGGTTGGGGACTTGGCACTGTACTCCGTTGTCCCGCTCAAATTTTTTCACCTGGCGCGTGCACATGAAAATCAGAGTTTTCAGGTGCTCGTTGCTCATTCTAACAGTGCCCAGCTGTTTGGGCTGCTTGGGAGACACGGTTGTTGGATGAGCCTCCCGCAGTTGGAAGCTTAAATTGGCTCCCCACGGAGTAATTGAGATGGCAAAAACGTCGGAGTAAATATCGAATGGATCTGACACAGTCATACCTCTATACCAGTTGAGTCAGGCTATATTATCTTGGGCGGTACGCTTTTTTAAACCCCGTAGGATGCAGGGTTGCTCCAGTCGGCGTTAACCGGGGAATCAGCTATGCTCTAAGCGTCCCAAGCACGTGGACTTACTCTAGCGCCATGGCAGAGCCGCTTGGGCTCCAACCCTGGCCTGCCCGCCCCAACAAAAGGAGTAAGTGCCACTAACCTTTCGGTTGGTATTTTTGGCCTAGGGCTTCTTCCCATCTCAGGTAGTTAATGGTGTCGGCGTAGGAGCGATGAGGCCCCATGGTCACAACGTCGTTAGGGGGCGTCATCACGTTGGAAAGGCCCCTTTCCATGGGAAAGCCCGCCTGCTGCCAACCGGCCATCCCGTCCTCCATGACCGACAGCCGGTTGTACTCCATGTCCCTCAGGGCAGCGTCCGCCATCGCCGAGTCAACACCGGTGCTGCAGGTGACGGTTATGGGGTCCCCTTTTTCCGGCGACAGATCCTGGATTTGAAGCTCCAGCCAGCCCCGGGGCACCCAATGCGAACCCGGCACGTGCCCTTGGGCAAATTCTACGCTACCGCCCACAAAGATGACGGTTGCCGGTAGAGCTTCCCGGAGGTCCGTAGGCGATATTATGCGGACATTTTTCTTGGCTTCCGCTAGGCCATAGGGGAGGGCGTCCGGCATACCTTCTTCCAGGTCCAGTCCTTGTGCCGTCCACTCGGTGGTTCCATTGGCCACGGCGTAAACGTTGGGAAAGCCCATCTGCCGATACCAGGAGGCGACCAGCGGTGCCCGAACCCTTCCGTCGCAAGCGAAAATGATGAGGCCGTTACGGACAGCCGCCACGTCATCGGCTCGTTGGACGGCCTGGCCGCCGGGGAACCAGCGGAAGCCCGGAATATGCCCCCTTCGGTACTCCTCTTCCCTTCGGACGTCAATGAGATACACGGTCTCCCGGGCTGCTCTGCTCATGGCCGACTTGAGCTCATGGACGTCCATGAATCGGACCCCGTCCTGGGAGGCGATTTTGTCGGCGTGGGCCTGGGCCCGTGCCTCACCCTCGGCAGAAACCGGGGGTAAATCCAGCCTTTGGCCACCCGTATCCAACTCCAAGCCGGCGAGGGCCCAGCCGGCGGTGCCGTTCTTAAGGCCGTAGACGTTGGGTATTCCCATGCGCTGGAGCGCACGAGCGCCAATGATGCTGCGGGTACGACCGGCGCAGTTAATTATTACCGTGGTGTCCGCGTCCAGCTCATTGAGTATGTCGGTGACGTGCAGGACCAACTCGCCGTTGGGTACGCTGCGACCTCCCGGGATACTGAAGTTCTGATACTCCTCCGGGGTCCGAGTATCCATTATTACCAGCTTTTCGCCGTCTTCCATCCTCTTTTTCAGTTCAATGGAATCTATCTCCGGTACGCGGTGCTCCACCTCCACCCTCTCCCCAAAGTCCTTGCTGGGAACGTTGGTACCCCACTCGGTGGGGTAGTCCAAAGAGGTCCACCGGTTGACTCCGCCGTCCAGTACCGACACTTGGGTGTAGCCCATGCGCTGGAGGGTTGCCGCGGCCAACTCTGCCTGCGAGCCGTTGTCGTCGCAGAGCACCACGGTGACTCCCTTGAAGGGGACCAGATGAGGGATGTCGTACTCTATGCGATGTCGAGGGAGGGAGCTGGAGCCGGGGATGTGGGTGCTGTTGTAGCTGCCCATGTCCCTAACGTCCAGGAGGGCCAGGGTGCCCTGGCCGGAGAGTAGGGTGTGCAGGTCTTGAGGCTTGATGTAGTCTGCCATTGGGTCTCCTTAGCGGGTTGCACCAGTGGTCATTGCGTGACGGCGGTGCTTGGCGACAGGTTGGATTTGGTGTGGGGTTGGATTGGGAGTTGACATAATGAGATGGATTCCCGATTTTGTGGGAGCGCGAAGGGGGGCTACTCGTTATCGGCCTTGCCGGAGGTGAAGGAAGAGACCTTACCCGTGGTCAAGTCGAATTTGCACCTCTTAAGTCCCAGCAGTTGGCGGCCGTAAACGTGAATTTCCACCGTTGGCCTGTCGGTTTCGTTGTCAATCTGGTGAATCTCATCCACGTCCGGCACCAGCAGCGACACCTCACCGGGTTTAGAGAGGGTCACACGGTTCTTTTCCAAGCGGGCGAAGTCCTCGCGAGAGCGGTCGTCCAAGCGGCGGAATCGGGTTTCCGCCAGGACGTTTTCCATGACGCCAATCATGCCCCAGGTGTGGTGGTCGTGGGGGCCAACGTGGTCGCCGGGGCCCCAAATTATGGAGGATATAGAGAGGCCGTTGTCGCTCTGGTGCAGCTTGTAGGTGCCGTGTTTGGCCCGGGGGCCGCGGCCAATGGGGCGACGGTACTCCTCCGGGATGGCCTCAGGATTGCGTATGAGACGCTCCATGTAGGACGACCCTTGGTCGAAAATGCGCTGCTGGTCCGGGCTTTTTTCAAGCAAATCTTCCATGTCGTGGATGAAGTCTTCCAGCGAGTATTTCACAGCGGCCATAGCTTACCCTCAGTGTTGAAGGGGTTTGTGAATGATGGTATCACGAGGTTGTTTAGCCAACAAGCGTCCGCTTTGGAGGATGTAGGTAAAGACTTCCCGGGCTCGCCCAAACAAGGGGGGCATTTATGCCCACCTAAAACTGGCGATACCTATTAACTATCGGCAACCGGCGGTCTTTTCCAAAAGCCTTGGGAGTTATCTTCACGCCTGGCGGGGCCTGACGTCGTTTATATTCGTTCCTATCCACGGCAGTCATAACCTGACGCACCACCTGGGCATCGTAACCCATGCCAACGATGTCCCGGTAGCTCATGTCTTCCTCAACGTAGGCCTTGATGATACCGTCCAGAATGGCGTATGGGGGCAGGGTGTCTTCATCCTTCTGGTCGGGTTTAAGCTCCGCACTGGGCGGTTTGTCTATGGTGGCTTGTGGGATAACCGCGGCGGGGCTGCCGTTTTCATTTCGCCACCGGGCCAGATCATATACCAGGGTTTTCGGAACGTCCTTGAGCACGGCGAACCCCCCCGCCATGTCCCCGTAAAGGGTGGCGTATCCCATGGCCATCTCACTCTTGTTCCCTGTGGACAGGACCAGCCAGCCAAACTTGTTGGAGACAGCCATGATCAGGTTGCCCCGAATCCGTGCCTGGAGGTTCTCTTCAGCAATGCCGGATTCCGTACCCCTAAAGGGGTCTGCCAGCATGTCCAGCATGGCTTGATGGGCTTCCTCTATGGGTATTGTTATAATTTCCACGCCCAAATTCCGGGCCAGCAGATGTGCGTCAACCAGACTCCCTTCGCTGGAGTAGCGCGATGGCATGGCCAGAACCTTCACGTTATCCGGCCCTAGAGCGTCGCTTCCCACGCAGGCCGTCAGAGCTGAGTCAATCCCACCGGATAGGCCAATCACCACCTTGGTGAAGCCGTTCTTTCTCACGTAGTCCCCTGTGCCGATTACCAGGGCTCTATACACCTCAGCAGCTTCTTCCAGGGGCCGGTGGGTTGTTGACGGCTCCAGAGGTGGACGTTCCCTTTCGACGTACCCGGAAACGGAGACCACCGTGCTTGATTGGGACTCCTGGGTATGGGGGCGGATTGACGCTTCGATCTGCAGGTCCACCGTCACCAGGTCCTCCTCGAACTCCCTGCCGCGGGCTATCAGCCTTCCCGACGGATCGAAGACGACGCTGGCCCCGTCGAACACCAGCTCGTCCTGGCCTCCCACGGTGTTGACGCAGGCGACGTAGACGAGGTTTTCCACGGCGCGGGCACGCATTACGCCTTCCCGCTCCCGCTGCTTTCCCACGTGATACGGCGAGGCGCTTATGTTGACGACCACTTCGGCCCCTGCCCTACCCTGAGATGCCGCGGGCCCCTGGGAGTACCAAGCGTCCTCGCAGATGTTCACCCCGACGTTCACCCCGCCGATGGTGTAGACGGGGCAGGCCTGGCCCCGGCGGAAGTATCGGTCCTCGTCGAAGACGCCGTAGGTGGGCAGGTGTATCTTCCGGTACACTCCGGCCAAATCGCCATCATGAGCTATGGCCGCGGCGTTGTAGACGTCGCCGCCGGCGTCCGCGTCGGCGTAACCCACCACCACGGCCAACCCAGTGGACGCCTGGACGACTCGCCGCATGGCCTTTAGGTTGTCGTGGAGAAACGATTTGTGAAAGAGGAGGTCTTCGGCGGGATATCCGGTGATAGCCATCTCTGGGAAGGCAATAATGTCCACCCCACGAGAGCGGGCCTCCGGTATGAAATCAAGAATCCTCTGGGTATTGCCTTGCAGGTCTCCCACCACGGAGTTCATCTGGGCCAGGGCCACGCGTAGGGTGCGCATTCTTCACCGGCTCCCAAATTTTGGCGTGAGTATAGCACAGGGGAACGGAGGGGGGGCGGGGCCGCGTTGCCACGCTGGTGGGGGGTTGCTATGATTGAGGGTACGGTGTTTGGTTGTGGATTGGGATGTGGGGGATAAGGGGGCGCATTAGTGCTTGTCCACAACCGCGATTATCAACCTTGGTGGCGCTATGACGAACTCGGCTCAGATGCCCAAATTCCTTGCCGTCGACTTCTACTGCGGGGCTGGTGGAACAACTCGTGGGCTGCTGGACTCCGGGGGTTATATTATCGCCGTCATTGACAAGGATGCGGGCTGTTGTGCAACGCCGTATAACTGCTGATTGAGCCAGCAGTGTTGCCAACGTAAGCCGTTGATTCCATGGTAGAACCATAATCTCAAATGTTGAGATGCGAAAATGGAGGCCAAGTCAAAACCTCGAAGGTGGACTCGCGAAGAGACACTTATCGTTTTCAATCTGTACTGCAGGATTCCATTCAAGGATTCGAACAAATTTCATCCTGACGTTCGACGCGTTGCCAAGCTAGTTGACCGAACGCCTAGCTCCGTGAATATGAAAATTGGTAATTTTGGCAGCTTCGACCCTGAACTAAAGAGGAGGGGAATATCGGGCCTCCGTAACGCATCCCGCTTGGACCAACAGGTATGGAACGAATTTAACGGCAATTGGAAGGCGCTCATCGACGAGAGTGAGCGATTGATAGATGAAAGGGAGTCCGCATTGGTGGATATTCCGTCTCAGAGGTCGGATAGCTTCGACAGTTTCCCAAAAGAAGGGAGGGACAAAATGGCTGTCCGCAAGGTTCGGGAGAGTCAGACGTTTTTCCGAAAAGCAGTATTATCCGCATACGAAAATACGTGTTGTGTCACTGGCATTGACATCGATCCGCTACTCGTTGCAAGCCACATCAAGCCGTGGACAGACTCCAATGAGACCGAAAGGCTAAACCCGCAAAACGGGTTGTGCTTGAACGCGTTGCATGATCGCGCCTTTGACCGAGGACTGATCGCTATCACGGACGATTACGCCATCGCCGTTAGCAGTACAATCACACGTTGCACAAGTGACGCCGTGCGCAAGATGTTACTATGGTACAACGGACAAAAAATCAAATTACCGTCTCGATTTCTTCCTCGCACCGATTTCTTAGCGTGGCACCGGGATAATGTTTTTGTACGGTGACGCCCATCAGGCGGTCGCAACTCGTGTATTTGTACATTCGGTGCGGCTGGATAACATATAGACGTGTCTCGTTGAGGCGGTGAGCGTGGGCGGTGCCGCGTTGCTTGAACTTAGCCCGTTGTGCTATGCTCTTGGTGCGAAAGGCTGGTTACAGAGGGGGCTGAAATGCGTGTTCCGGGTCCTTGGGAATTAGCCATTATTCTGGCAATTGTGTTGGTAATCTTTGGTGCGGGTCGGCTGCCGGAGATTGGCGCTTCGCTGGGCCGAGGCATGCGTGCCTTCAAGCGCGGCATCGGCGGCAAGGACGACACCGAGGAGCAGGCTGAGGATTTGTCGGCCAAGGCGGAACGTAAAGAGTAGGGTTAGGATTAAAGAGTCGAGACCTAAGATCCCCCGTTGAGGGGGTCTTTCTTTATGGACTGGAAGAGCCTGTACCTCGCGGCTCCCGGCCAGCCAGCTTGGATAGCCAGATACCCGCTTCGTACAACACTATCAGGGGGCCGGCCACCAGAGTCTGGTTTATGGGGTCAAAGGTGGGAGTGATGAGGGCGCCCAGGACAAAAGCCACCACTATCCAATGACGCCGCCACTTGGCAAATCCACCGGACGATACCACCCTCAGCTTGGCCAACAAAAACATGATTACCGGCGTCTCGAAGACCACGCCCATCCAAAAAAGGAGCATCACGACCAGGTTGACGTAGTTACTCACTCGTATAGTTGGTTCAGCGATGTCTCCACCAAAGTTGACTAGAAAGTTTATGGCCGGCGGAATGAGCACATAGTAGCCGAAGGCGGCCCCCGCGGCGAAGGATAGGAGTATGCTTGGGAGAAAGCCGTACAAGTACCGCTTTTCCCTGGGCGTAAGTCCAGGAGCCACGAACAGGACAACCTGGGACAGGAGAATCGGCAGGGCCACCACCACGCCGGACACCAGGGAGACCTTCATGGCAACCCCGAACATTTCTGTAACGTCTATGAAAACCAGGCGTCCCGGAACCTCGGTAAGGGCGTCGGCGGGTTCCAGCAGGAACTCAATGATCCGGCGATGGAAGATGAAGGCGACTATGGTGGTCACGACCACGGCGCCTACGCCGATGGTGAGTCGCTTGCGCAGCTCGTTCATGTGGTTCCGAAGGGGCATGGACGGGTTCATGCGCTAGTTATCCCCGGGGGGCTTGTCCCGGTCATCATCCTCTACCATGCGGGCAAACTGCCCTGTGGCGTTTCTCAGCTCCTTGACCACCTTGCCCAATCCCTTGGCCATGCTCACCAGCTGGTTGGGCCCTAGGACTAGGAAGGCCACCAGGAGAATGATGATTATCTCCAGGCTACCGACGCCGAAAAGGTTCACGGTCTTGTCTCCGGAGAGTCCAGGTGGGCACGGCACTCGTCGGGGAGCCGGAGGGGTTGGGTGTCAAAGCCAAGTCCTTTCAGGAGATTGGCCAGGGTGCAGAGGGGTAGCCCCACAACGTTGGAGCGGCATCCGTCCACCCGGGAAACAGGGTTAAAGTCCTTATCCTGGATGCCGTAGGCCCCTGCCTTATCCATGGATTGCGCCGTGGCCACGTAGCCTTCAATTTCCTGGTCGGAGTAGTCTCGCATTTCAACGGCGCTTTCGCAGATGTCCACCAGCGAGGCGTCGGTGGAGCCGTCCACCACGGCCACGCCGGTAACAACCCGGTGTTGCCTCCCGCGGAGACGTTGCAGCATCTCCACTGCCTGGGCTGTGTCCCTGGGTTTACCGAGGGCCTCGCCGTCGGAAACTACCATGGTATCGGCGCCCACTACCAGGCGGCCGGGGCGCTGGAGGGCCACAGCTTTAGCCTTGGCCAGGGCGAGGCGCTTAACGGTATCTTCGACGAACTCACCGGAGGCCTCTTCGTCTACTCCTGGGACTTCTGTTTCAAAGGGTATGTCAAGGCCTGTCATCAGGTCCCGTCTTCGAGGAGACGATGAGGCCAATACAAGATCATCGACGCTGCGTCCAAGGGTCAATGTGGCAATGCATTCCACATGGTGGGTCTGTGGAAACATGTCAACTGGGCGAACCTTCTCCAGAAAGAAGGTTTCTCGGCAGAGGGACTTGAGGTCCCTGGCAAGGGTGGCGGGATCGCACGACACGTAGACCACCCGCTGGGGCTTCAAACGTTTCAGGGCCTCCAGGGCGGAAGGGTGGCAGCCCTTGCGGGGAGGGTCCAGAATCAGGCCCTGGGGCCTCTCATCAAGCTCGGACAGGACCTGCTCCGTTTTACCCTGGATGAACTCCACTCCCGGAGCGTCGTTGGCATTGGCCAAGGCGTCCTCCACAGCGGCGGGTGATTCCTCAATGGCAATAACCCTGCGGGCGTAGGGAGCCAGCAGCAGTGCGAAGGTGCCCACACCGGCGTACGCGTCCACGATCAGTTCCGAACCCGACAGCCCCAGCTCCTCCTTCACCAGATCCACCAGCCGGTCCAGCTGCCTTATGTTGACCTGAAAGAAAGATGGAGAAGCCACGCGGAAGCGCCTGCCTCGAAGGGCCTCCACGTAGTGCTTCTGTCCCGTGGCAACGGAGACCTCGGCGGTTTTCAGCGTGGGCTGGACAAGGAAATCGCCGGTATTGACGCCGCAGCGCACAGACAGCTGACTGGTCTCGGCGCAGTGGCCCTGGAGTTCTCCCAGAATCCGGTTAACGCTTGGGTCCATGATCATACAGCTGTCCACAGGGACCATCTGGCGGCTTTCCCTGTTGACGAAACCAAGAGAGCCGTCTTTGCCGATGGTAAAGCGGGCGTGGTTCCGGTATCCGTACCGGTCCAGCGACGGCAGGGCGGCGGTGACGGGGGGCTGGTCAAATCCGCCCACCCGCTCTAAGGCATCAACCACTATGTCTCTTTTAATTTGCAGCTGAGCCTCGTAGGTGACGTGCTGCCACTGGCACCCCGTACAGGGGCCAAAGTAGGGGCAGGGCGCGGCGATGCGGTGTGGAGAGGGCTTCAGCACCTCCACCACCCTGGCAGCCACATAACCCCGTCGCTCTCGGAATACCTCGGCCACCACTTCTTCGCCGGGGATGCCGCCAAAGACAAAGACTCGGTGCCCGTTGACAACAGCCGTGGCTTCGCCAAGCCTGCCCCAGGACTCCGGACACAAACGTAGCTTTTGGCCAACCAGACCTGTCCTGTTCAAAATCATCTCAAGCTACTATAAGCCAAGGCAATACCTATGCCAAGGCGGAAAGGCGTTGGTACCTGGATGCGGCAGGTGTCCAGTGGCAGCAGGTGGGGATTAAACCACGTGGGCGTTGACCCCTGGATGAGGCGGGTATACACTTAAATAGCAACGATTGGCGAAATACACGCCGCCGATGCATTCGAAAACCTTTCTCGCGGAGGAACCAATGGCGAAACCCTTTGCCGTAAACGACGCTGAATTCAACGAAAAAGTAATACAGGCGGATAAGCCTGTATTGGTGGACTTCTGGGCCGAGTGGTGCGTGCCCTGCAAGTTGATATCGCCCATTGTGGACGAGTTGGCCGAGGAGATGGACGGTCAAATGGACTTTGCCAAGGTGGACGTGGATTCCAGTCCCATTACCGCCGTAACCTATGGCATCAGAAGCATACCGGCTCTGCTTATCTTCAAGGGCGGCAAGCCCGTGGAGCAGATCGTCGGAGCCGTACCCAAGGGCCAACTCAAGAAGAAGATAGAGGCAGCTCTGGCGTCCTAACAAGGCTGCCACAGTCCAGTCAGATACGGGAGTGGATGGGGCCCGGTGGCTCTCGCGGACTTCAAATCCGCTGTATCCCGTCACAACCGGGATGGGAGGGTTCGACTCCCTCCCACTCCCGCCATACACACACAAATTTCACCCTAAAAGCCTCTTTGTGTACTTGACCACCTAGAAAAAGTTGGGCTGACTACCTGGACCCGTTGCCTTTTTGATATTAGGAAGGTTAAGTCAACTTAGGAGTGTCACAATCAGGCTGGTTGAACCACTGTCACCAGACTGGACACGGAAAGGACCGCCACAGGAAACCAGTTGTTTTTGAGCCAGTAGGCCCGTGGCGCTTTCAATTTCTCGTAGTAGTCGTAGCCCTGGATGGTGATCCTGGCATCGCTGGGGCTATCCTTAACCCGACAAGGCGTCAATGCCTCTCAAGCAGACTAACAGCCTCATAGGTAATCGCTGGCCGTCTTGAAATGACTAGTAATTCTGTGACCCGCTTCGCCGTTGGCCAACTCTTCCAATACACGGAGCATTTCCTTGCGTAACTCAGGCCCTGCATCAACTTTCCCCTAGGGATTATATACCAACGCGTCTATATCGCTAGTTGACAGTGCATATCCCGCCAATATAGATAAGGTTGCCAGGACTGCCCGGAGATACCCTACGGGCGTCCAGCGGCGGAAGTGATAGCGGAGCGCAAGGCATGGCGCAATGAACGCCTGAGAGAGCTATATGGCGAATGGTACAAGATAGACTTTGCCGCCGGTATGTTCCCGTTCCAGAAGTTTACCCGCCCGGTGTCCCTATCGCCTACTCCCAAGCTGCCCGCGCTGCTAAAGCGGTCTGACGGCCAAACCATCTTGTACGAAGGGCGGCTGAATACCATCTATGGAGAACCGGCCCAGGGCAAGACGTGGATAGCCATTATCACCGTGATTGAGGCTATCCGCTCCGGGGCGCGGGTTGTCTTTTGGGACTTCGAAGATAAACCGGAAACACTGGCAACGCGCCTTGACGCCTTGGGCGCAGCGGACCTTATCGGTAGCCCTGAATTGGCCTACGCCGTCCCTGGACTGGCCGACGCCCAGAATTCATTACCCGCCATTGGTTCCTTCTGTCAATGGATGGAGTGGGGCCAACGTCCTGGCTTGGTGGTGATTGATTCCGCCGAGTCCGCAGGATGCCCGTCCGATGGTTCCGCCGTTCCCCAATGGTATGAAAAACACGTTGACCCTTGGATTCATGGCGGGGCTGGTGTCTTGCTCCTGGACCACGTACCCAAGCGGCGGGAAGATAGGCCAAGGGGCGGCATTGGTTCGCAACACAAACTTGCGAGGGTGACGGGCGCAGCTTTGTATGTACAGGGTCAAGCATGGACCAAAACCGCCAACGGTCAGATTACGGTTAAGTTGCATAAGGACCGACAAGGCGACCTTCCCAGCGTTATGGGGAAGGCGGTCGCTACCATTACAGGCGTCCACCAAGACGGCGCAATCCGCTACACCATCGAACCACCGGGCAAGGGTGACGAGGTGGACGTTACTGACGATTTGCTTTGGGAGATTGCCAAGCTAGGGAGCGAAGGCGTGACGGGTAGTAGAGCGGTCCGTGCCTTGGTTAAGGCGCGGGGTAAGGACGTGGATGCCGCATTGAATGACCTTCTATCATCCGGTCTGGTGGGACGATTCAAGGCCGGTCAGGCATGGGTTTACCACGCTACCGATGAAGGGATGTTCGCAGTGGAGCAAGGCGGTGATTAGCCCTGGCACACTACCGTGTCCGTGTACCGGTGTGTCCCAGTGTGTCCCGGACACGGTGTAGTGTACGTGTCCCGTAGGTAGTACGAATTGACACGATGGTTTTTGAAGATGGAGGCTAGCAGAAGTTAGGAACACTGGAGGAGGCGTATGGGACACGGATCAATGTCAGAAAGCCGAGTGACGGTGACCGCCAGATCCACGAGTGGGAATGTTCGGTTGTTGTACCGGCAGGTGATAACATGGATTGAGAAAGCAATAATTGCCGAAGATTTGCAGCGAAGAAGCTCGTTAAAGGATTAACAATCGGATATCATTTCAGCAATTGACCTTGGCGATGAGTTTCGACCATGCGAAGGGACCTTGTACACGCCACCGACTAGGGGAACACAACAAAGAACGGAGAATGAACAATGGCACAGGGTGATGTGACCGTACCGGAAACTACACGAAGCGTCGCAATTGCAACGCGACGTAACCCTAACGTTTGCTGAGATTGAATTGCTGGGCGTTCTTGGCGAAAACTTCGGGCTGGCTGAACAGGAATATGAAAGGTGGAGCGTCACTATTCGAAACTAAAGATTAAAGCCGATCCGAGAGAATATGCTTGGGGAACCCCTGTAACGGTCAACAGCGGTAGGGGCAAGGGCGTGGGGCGGAGTAACCAGCTGATTGAAACAACTTTGGCAAGACTCCCAGACTGACTACTTAGGGACGTTGACGGTCACTCAGGGCCGGTTGCAGCGGTAGCCAGTAAACCGGATTTGAGGACTGCCCTTGGCAAAAACGTTTTATCAAGGGCGCCTTCGCGTCGGAAATAATCGAAGCTAGCCTAAGCGTCGCGCGCGGCAACGGCAAAACGACCCTTGTCGCTGGCCTAGCGTGCGCCGCTTTGGACGGGCCGCTAGCGGTAGACAGGGGTGAAGTAGTGGTAGCGGCGTCCAGCTTTGAACAGGCTCGGATTGACTTTAGCCATGCCTTGGCGTTCCTACGTGGGCGGCATGGTGACGCCCTAGAGGATAGGAGCCTATGGAGAATACAGGATTCAGCCAACAAAGCACAGATAACCAACCGTGTGAATGGGGCATTGCTAAAGTGTGTCGGGGCGGACCCGCGAAGGATGCACGGATTAGCCCCCTCGTTGAGGTTTGTGACGAAGGGGCGCAATGGGAACCAAGTACCGCAGAGGCTAGCATGGCGGCGTTGCGTACAGCGCTTGGCACCACTGCCCAACTCGCGCCTAATCGCGTTGGGTACACGCCCTGCAGACGGTGAACATTGGTTTGCCAAGATGCTAGCGGGGGGAGCGGACTACTGCCCAAGCAAAGTACTAGAAAACGTAAACGTGGGAGGGGTTAGAGCCACCTCATTGCTTGCCCCATTTCTTTCCCTCTGATACCCTGAATCTCAGTCTTTCATCGGAAGGAGACCATGCCTGGGAAACCGCCAATCCGCGTATCCCTTTTTGTCACCTGCCTGGTGGACCAGATATTTCCTGAGGTGGGGGAGGCAGTGGTAGAAGTGCTGCGGCGCCAGGGAGTCGAGTTGGACTTTCCACAAGACCAGACCTGCTGCGGCCAGCCCCTCTTCAACTCCGGCTTCCGCCAAGAAGCCATCCAGCTAGGGAAACGGGTCCTCAAGAGCTTTGCCCATAGCCAATACGTGGTGGCGCCCTCGGGCTCCTGCTCGTCCATGTTAAAGGTCTTCTATCCTGAGCTTTTTCGCAGCGATCCGGTGCTTGGCCCCCAGGCCAAGGCCCTTAGCGGCAAGGTTTACGAGTTCTCTCAGTTCCTGGTCAAGGTGCTGGGCGTTACCAACGTTGGGGCGTCACACCGGGGCAAAGTCACCTATCATCCATCGTGCCACCTGCTGAGAGAGTTGGAAGTCTCCGAGGAGCCGGAATCCCTGCTCCGAGGCGTCGACGGGCTGGAATACGTGGAGCTCCCCGACGCCGTCACGTGCTGCGGATTTGGCGGCACTTTCTCGGTGAAGTACCCCGACATCTCCGAGGCCATGCTCAACGACAAGGTGGATAACGCCGTAAAGAGCGGCGCCCAGACGCTAACGGCCTGCGACTCAAGCTGCCTCATGCAGATTGGGGGCGCCCTGACACGCCGCGGCGTCAATGTCAAAACCATGCACTTGGCCCAGCTGCTTCTGGAGGGAACGTAGATGTCGGAAGTCAAAACCCAGGAATTTCGACGTGCCTCGGCCAAGGCCCTGGCCGACGCCAAATTGCAATCTTTCCTTGGTCGGTCCATGGGAACCTTCGACGGCGCCAGGGCCGAGGCCATCGAGGAGCTTTCCCCTCAACGGTGGGAGGAGCTGCGAATACGGGGCCGGGAGATAAAGCGTCATACCCTGGACAACCTGGACTACTACTTGGAGCTCCTTCACAGCCGGGTAACCCGCAACGGTGGTCACGTTCACTTCGCCCGAGATGCTGAAGAGGCCCGCGGCATTGTGGGCAGCATTGCCCAGTCCAGAGGACTTAAGCTGGCCATCAAGAGCAAGTCCATGGTGTCGGAGGAAATGGAGCTCAACCCATTCCTGGAAAATATGGGAGTCGAGCCGGTGGAGACAGACCTAGGCGAATACATAATCCAACTGGCCGAGGAGACGCCCTTTCATATCATTGCCCCCGCCATGCACAAGTCCAAGGAGGATGTGTCCGAGCTTTTCGAGAAAAAGATAAACCGACCCAACTTGAAGGACATCGAGAGTATGGCCAACGCGGCCCGGGAGGTGCTCCGGGAGAAGCTTATCAGCGCTGACATGGGCATTACCGGGGCCAACTTCCTGGTGGCAGAAACGGGCACCGTGACCCTGTTAACCAACGAGGGCAACGGCCGGTTCTGCACCTCGGTGCCCCGGACGCTGGTTTCCATCACCGGAATGGAGAAGGTTATTCCCTCCATTGAGGACTTGAGCGTTTTCCTGAGGCTGCTTCCAAGGGCCGCCACGGGACAGCGTATCACCAGTTACGTAACCCACGTCTCAGGGCCGCGGCGTCCCGGCGAAGAGGACGGCCCCGAGGAGTTTCACCTTGTCATAGTGGACAACGGCCGCTCCAAGCTACTCGCCGACCCTGACTTGCGGGAATCCCTATATTGCATTCGCTGCGGCGCCTGTCTCAACGCCTGTCCCGTATATCGCAAAGTCGGCGGCCATGCCTACGGATGGGTGTACCCCGGCCCCATTGGCGCTGTTATATCCCCGGTGCTGGTGGGACTGGACAGGAGCAAGGACTTGCCCCACGCTTCCAGCCTTTGCGGCGCGTGCCGCGACGTTTGCCCCATAAAGATCAACATTCCCCGCATGCTGTTGAAGCTCCGCTCCCAACTTGCCGAGGGCACAACCTCCACCCGTTCTAAGGCCTCCTTGAGCGATAGGCTCATGGCCGGGGGGTATCGCAGGCTTATGAGCAGCCCACGAATGTTGGCGCTGGTGCACCGGTTGGGCCGATGGATTCAGTTGCCTCTGGTGAGAGGGGGCCGCATACGCAGGATACCCTTCCCGCCCTTCTCTCGCTGGACCCGCTCTCGTGACCTGCCACCTCTCTCGCCCAAGACCTTTCGCCGGATTTGGGCGGAAAGGCTGAGCAGGGAGAAGTGATTACCGAGTCCCTGGGCACACCTCCCGAGCGCTTCATCGCGTCGGTGCGCCGGTCCCTTGGCAGGAGCGGCGGCGAGCCGTCCCATCCCTATCCGACCCTTCAGGAAGGTATCGCGTCTATTGAAGAACGGGCGCTCAAAACACTCCAACGCTTGGACAAAGAACGAGACCGTATCGTCGCAGAGCTGGCCAGGGTAGGAGCGCTGCGGGGTTGGAAAGTGCACATGGCTGACAATGGAGAAAGGGCGTTGGACTACATTCGCCGGCTCTCCCAAGAGACAGCCGTCAAGCGGGTAGTGCGGTCGGATCAGGAGGTCTTCCATCAAGCGCCGGTGGACAATATGCTGGAGGGCCTGGGAGCCAAGGTGCAAGTTATGGCCCGTGAGCACCCCAGCGTGGGCAGCTTTGACCCCGCCACGGCTGACCTAGGTATCACCGGAGCAGACTATGCCATCGCGGAGACCGGCACGGTGGTGCTTCTGCCCCGCCAAGGTGTTAGCCGGCTGGTGTCCCT
The DNA here is from genome assembly GCA_965226535.1 of Dehalococcoidia bacterium. Classification (GTDB taxonomy): domain Bacteria; phylum Chloroflexota; class Dehalococcoidia; order Lucifugimonadales; genus JAPULR01. Next base: position 15,808 of record CBDDDE010000002.1, read on the forward strand.
TCTTCCCCCCGTGCACGTGGCCTTGGTGCGCCGCGCCCAGGTGTTGGAGAGCCTGGACGACCTGTACCTTCTCCGTCGGTTGGAATACCATCGAAAGGGCGGAGACGTGGGCACCTACATGAACTTCATCACCGGCCCCAGCCGCACCGCGGACATCGAGCAAACCCTGGTCATCGGCGCTCACGGGCCCAGGGAGACCCACATGATTATCCTGAACTCGGAGTAACCCATGCCCATGAGAGTCGGCTTCGTCCAGCACCGTATGAAGCTTCTGCAGGAGGAGTTGGAGAAGATTATTGGAATGCTGCCTCAGCTGGGAGTCAGACGGGCCATTCTCCTCAACCCGCTGTACCCTGGGACCATCGAGCCCGATACGTCCCTCAAGCTGGTGATGATAATGGATGACGACCGTCCCTTTGTGCGCCGTCCCGACTTCTTCTACAGCCACCTGTCGCCGGCGGTTGCGGTGGATTTCTTTCCCTACACGCCCGAGGAGTTTGACGACATTGGAGCGGCGGACTCCAACCTGAGCAGGGCCATTCACATGGGGGAGGTGGTCTATGATGCCTAACAGGCGGGCCGAGGGGGACCGTTGGCTTAGACAAGCGAGCAGGGACCTGTTGGACGCTCACCTGGCCAGGGAGCGCCAGCGCTACAACCTGGGATGTTTCCTGGCACAGCAGTCCGGGGAAAAGGCACTGAAAGGGTTCCTATACTCCAGGGGGGCCGAGGACGTTTGGGGACACTCGCTGGCGGACCTCTGCGAAGACGCCAAGGTCTTTGAGATGCTCTTTGACGTGCTTAAGTCTCGCGCCATCTACCTAGACAAGTATTACAACCTGACCCGCTATCCCAACTACCTGCCGGGCGGCATCCCCTCCGACGCCTTTGACGACCTAGAGGCAGAACGGGCCATTGAGCTGGCCGAGGAGGTGCTCATCTTTGTGCAGGAGCGTCTGGCTGAGGAGTAGGTTAGCCTAGATCATGGGCGTTAGCCGAAGCAAGGCCTGGGAATATGCCGAGGGCATCTTGGACGTGCCAAGGGGCCGGGTCCCCGTCACCCTGCGACACGGCAAGACCGGTGCGGTGCTCCTGCATCGTGGCAAAGTGCTCACCCGCTGTTATACGTCCACGGTTGGAAAGTGGGGCGCGCGGTTCATGGCTCAGGCCCTTGGCGTGGAACTCCCGGAGCAGGGTCGGTCCGTCAACCTCACAGTAAGCACCGGGGTCCTCTTCAGGGCCATATCCATATCGTCCCTGGACCTTCGCAAGCCTGCCTCCCATGCTATCCTGGAGCGGATGTTGGAAGAGGCGGAGTTTCAGCGCGGCGGGCCGCCCCGCACCCACCCCAAAGTGGGTGCCTGAAGGCCAAGCCGCTTGCCGTTTCCATAGGCCACGCTACATCTCTATAGGAGTGTCGTCTCGGTTGCCCCACTCAGCCCAAGAGCCGTCGTAGTTTCGAGCATCGGGGTAGCCAAGGAGCTTAAGTACAAAGGTGCCGTGCGCCGCACGGATGCCAGCCTGTCAATGGGCCTCTATGCGTTTATCCGGCGTAATCCCGTGAGCCTCAAGGATACTTCGTATCTCCGCAGCAGGCTTCAGCAAGTGAGTGCCGTCGTCAACTAGCTCCAGCCACTCCAGGTGAACGGCGTTGGGTATGTGCCCGGGACGCCTGTTCCCCCTTGTGGTATGCCCCGCGTACTCTCCGCGGCTCCTGACGTCCCATATCACCACCTCCGCCTTCTTGTAGTCCTCCTTTATCTGGTCCGCCATTACCATCAGAGAGGGGTTGGTGGAGGCAGTGAACTCCAAGCCCGTGGCCGACTCTGTTGGCGTGTCGGTCACGGGGCCGCCTTCAGACAGCCACTTACGCCATCCGCCGTCCAGAACCTGAACCTTGGTGTGGCCGTAGTAGTTCATGGCCCACCAGAGACGGGCGGCGTAGAGTCCCTTGGAGTTATCGTAGGCAACCACCCGGGTATCGTTGCCGATACCCAGAGACTGGGCCAGCTGTGCAAAAGCGCCGGGCCCCATAATATGGACCCTGTCCGTGTCGGGGTCCTTCTGATAATGGTCCATCATAAAGACGGAGCCGGGAACGTGGGCCCGCTGGTACTGCTCCGGAACGTCGCAGTCCACCACACGGAGGCCTGGGTCTTCCAGATGGTCCGCAAGCCAAGACGTGCCTGCCAAAAACTCCGGGTGCTCAAATCCCTTCCGCTCAGTCATGTTGTACCTCAATAGTTAAAATGAATCATATACCAGTTTATCTAATCTTGATAAAGGAATCGGCCAATACTGCATACTGTCAGGGCTAAGAAAAGGCAACAGTTCAACAGTATCAATTCCTTGTGATGACTCCCCTTCTACCTTCGTAAGAGCCTTCATCCCGGCCCTGGTGACATGCGTTACCAGGGCCGATATCGGTGCTATCACCAGCATGCAGGACTTATTCTCTTCTTGCCTCTATGATATACAATCCGTCGTCAGAATTCCGTTCATCTTGGCTTGGTTTGGGAGCATCAACAAGGTCCGACAATACTAGTATCCAGACCGCTAGGGGATAGTCCACCTTACTACCTTGTGCATCTTAGCTTGTCTATAGTCAGAGAAAGTAGTGGCTTTCGCGGTCCTAATTCTATGATGACAAGGCTGTAACCTTCCGTGTCTTCCCTTCAATCCGCTTGGGGCCTCATTTCTTGGGAATTATATACAAACCTAAAATTAGTGACTGCCGGAGCCGCGGCAGCCCTAGTAGTCGACATGGAAGGTGCGTCTCCCCTGGGTGGTTGAACTAAAGACCCGTACGTGCTCTTTGGATGGATAACGGCATGTAACCTATAATATCCTGCAACTCATTGCCTGGAGGCAACAATCCTATGGCCAACCCGGTGATTCACTTTGAAGTCCACGTCAAAGACGGAAAGAAGTCTCAGAACTTCTACAAGAGCCTATTTGATTGGCATATTGACGCCAACAATCCCATCGACTATGGGGTGGTGGACACCCACTCTAAGGGCATTAACGGCGGCGTGACGGTAAGCCCAACCGCTCCTATGGTTACCTTCTACGTTTCAGTGGACGACCTTCAGGCGTACCTGGATAAGGCGGAAAGCATAGGCGGGAAAACCGTCACGCCCCCTACGGAGATACCCGGCGTGGTGACCTACGCCTTCTTTGCCGATCCCGACGGCAACGTCATTGGACTTGTCAAGGAGGACGAATAAGGTCTCAATCCAACCCCCCGCGGGCAAACATAGCCGACCTCCGATTTCCAATTTCCTTGCCACGGCTCCGGTGCAACCATATACTTGCCGCGTTGGACCTCAAGTGCTTGTATTCGGCAACGGTGAGATGAGAATGAGACCTCAAAACGCAGATGACGTAAGGACTCTTTTGGCGCGATCCGGGCTGGAGGTCCCCCAGGAACGCCTGGACGACTTGGCCAAGACCCTAGAGGAGTACCGGCCCAAGCTGGCGCTCCTTTTCGAGGTTGACGTGGATGCGGAGGAGACCGCCGGCGTCTTTCACCCGGAATGGCGCCAGGGAGAGGCCGACTAATGGCAAGCGCAGCATCTGACCTGCACCACCTGACCATCAGCCAGGCCGGCCGCCTGATAGAAGCAAGGGAACTATCGCCCCTTGAGCTGACCCAAGCCTTCCTGGATCGCATCGACGCGCTGGACGGCGAGTTGAACTCCTATGTCACCCTCCTCCGAGACGAGGCCCTTTCCCAGGCCAGGTCCGCCGAGGCCGAGATTGGCAACGGCCAATACAGGGGCCCCCTCCACGGCATCCCCATGGCCCACAAGGACCTCTACGATACCAAGGGGGTCAGGACCACCGGACAGTCACTGGTGCACCAACACCGCGTCCCCACGGAGGACGCCACCGTCATCCGGCTGCTTGGAGAGGCCGGTTCCATTCTCCTGGGCAAACTGGCCATGTATGAATTTGCAATGGGCGGGCCCAAGACAAGCCTATTCAAGCAGGCAAAGAATCCATGGAACACCGATCGAGTAACGTCGGGGTCGAGCAGCGGCTCCGGCGCGGCAGTGGCCGCCGGTCTCGCCATGGGTTCCCTCGGCTCCGATACGGGCGGCTCCATCCGCGGACCCGCATCCTGGTGCGGCATAGTGGGGCTGAAACCCACCTACGGGCTGGTGAGCCGGTACGGCGTTCTGCCCATTAGCTGGTCACTGGACCACTGCGGCCCCATGACCTGGACGGTGGAAGACACCGCCCTCATGCTTCAGGCCATCGCCGTCCATGACCCCAAGGACCCGGCCTCCGCCTCCGCTCCGGTGCCAAACTACTCGGACTCCCTCAGAGAGGACGTCAAAGGCCTGGTTATCGGAGTGCCCGAAGACTACTGCTTTGGCCCCGAGTCCGGCATGGAATCGGAGACCGCTGGGCTGGTGAAGAAGGCCCTGGCTGACCTGGAAAGCTTGGGCGCCAGGGTGGAGAATGTGAACATTCCCAGCCTGGAATACGCAACCATCGCTAACAACGTTATTGTTCTGAGCGAGGGTTTTGCGTACCACCTTCCCAATCTGAAGACCCAGCCCCAGAATTACGGAGAGGCCTTTATCAGCAAGCTGTACCTGGGCGGCCTGTTTACCGCCATCGATTATGTACAGGCCCAGCGGGTCCGAAGCAGCATCAGGAGGGAGTTCGACAAAGTGTTGGAAAGGGTGGACCTTATTATCACGCCAACCGGCCACAGACCTCCCACGACCGAGGAAGAGTTTGTGTCCGGGTCGTTCCTGCACAGCCCCAACCTCATGGCGCCCTTCAACCAGACCGGCATGCCCGCCATCTCGACGCCGTGCGGACTTACCCAGGACGGCCTCCCCGTTGGGCTGCAAATAGCGGGCAAGCCCTTCGACGAGGCAACGGTGCTGCGAGCCGCTTATACTTACCAACAGCATGCCGGCCACTACAAGAGAAGACCCTGCCCCTAACCGTCCTTCGCCCATACCCAACCAAGGAAACTCACAAACCCGGTGGTCACCCGGTTACCGGGTTCCTTTGTCTTGACAGACCACAGTTGTCTGCCTAACATCCTTTGTGACCATCAAGCAAGACACCCGAATTAGACACTGCTCCAAATGAAAACTCCTCTATATCAGAGCCATCTTGACTCAAAAGCCCGCATGGTTCCCTTTGCGGGCTGGGACATGCCGGTGCAGTACACCGGTATCCTGGCCGAGGCCGTCGCGGTGCGCAAGAACGGCGGCATCTTCGACGTTTCGCACATGGGCCGCATCTACATTTCGGGGACTCAGGCCACGGAGCTCATGGAGTGGATACAGACGGGGAACATCGGCAACCTGCGAATGGGCAGGGCACGGTACTCCCTTGTCTGCGACGAGTCCGGTGGCATCATTGACGACACCGTTACTTACCGCCTTGCCGAAGATAGATATCTTCTCATCTGCAACGCCTCCAACAGGGACACCGTGCTTCGCTGGATAGACCGTTGGCGCGGGGACAGGTACCCCCAAACCACCGTTGAGGATGTGACCACCGGCACGGCTATGATTGCTGTACAGGGTCCCGCGGCAGCGGCCCTTGCTGACCGGATCTGCCCACAAAATCCCTCCAGCCTGCGGTTCTTTGCCAGCATGGAAGGCCAGGTGCTGGGGAGAAGGGCCTTCATCGGGCGGACGGGCTACACCGGCGAGGACGGCTTTGAGTTGGTAGTGGACGCCTCCGACGCTCCCGCAACGTGGGAGTCGCTGCGGAGCGGGGGCATGACGCCATGTGGCCTTGGAGCGCGAGACGTTCTTAGGTTGGAGGCCGGGTTGCCCCTCCACGGCAACGATATTGACGCCACCACTTCCCCCCTGGAGGCGGGGCTGGGTAGGTTTGTAAGGTTAAAAAAAGAATTTGCCGGAGTAGCAGTCCTTAGGCGGCAGCAAGAGGAGGGCGTCGGTAGGAAGCTGGTGGGTCTCTTTGCCCAGGGGCGCAGCATTCCCCGCCATAATTACGCCCTTCAAGCCGGAGAACAGGTGGTGGGGGAAGTAACCAGCGGGGGCTTTTCACCTACTCTTGACAGGAATATAGCCATGGGCTATGTTCAACCGCGATGGGCTAATCCAGGCCAAAATCTCCAGGTTGACATCCGCGGAAGAGTAGCGGAAGCCACGGTTACCACCCTCCCCTTTTACACAAGGAAAAGAGATTGATGAACCCCTCAGACAGGAAGTACTCTAAAGAGCACGAGTGGGCCAAAGTTGAAGCTCAGGGCCTGGTTGTTATAGGCATCACCCACTACGCCCAGGACCAGTTGGGAGACGTTGTCTTCCTGGACCTGCCGTCCACCGGTGCCCAGGTAGAGCAGTACAAGAAGTTGGGAGAGATCGAGTCGGTGAAGGCCGTTTCAGATATCTTCGCCCCCGTGGGGGGCCAGGTAGTGGAGGTGAACCAAGAGCTGGTGGACCATCCTGAGGTGGTCAATGAGGACCCCTTCGACGGAGGTTGGCTGGTGAAGGTGACGTCCGACAACGCAGAGAAGGACATGGGGAGCCTAATGACGGCGGCGGAGTACGATACCTTTCTGGAGTCTGAGGCTCACTGACGTTGCAGAGCAACAACGACAGTTATTTCCAGTCCCACTATATGCCCAACACCCCAGCCGACCGGGCCGAGATGCTGGAAGTTCTAGGCTTGGACTCCGTTGCCGAGCTGTTTAAGGACATCCCCCAGGAACACCGGGACCCCCCCTTTGACATCCCACCACCCACGTCAGAGTTGGAACTGCGGGCTGAATTGGAAGCCCTGGCCAAGACCAACAACGATACAGGTAGCTACGCCTCTTTTCTGGGCGCCGGTGTTTACAACCACTTCATCCCCAGCATAGTCCGGCCTCTAATGACACGGGGGGAGTTCCTGACCTCCTATACGCCCTACCAGGCGGAGGCCAGCCAGGGAACCCTCCAGGCGGCTTACGAGTTCCAGACTATAGTCTGTAACCTCATGGGCATGGAGGTTGCCAACGACGGCATGTACGAAGGGGCTTCTAGCCTGGCCGAGGCGGCTCTCATGGCGTGCCGCATAACGGGGAGGGGGAAGATTTGCATCCTGAACACCGTGTCTCCAACCTACCGGGAGGTGGTGGAGACCTATGCCCTTCCTCAGGGACTGGACGTCCATACGGTGGAGTCCCACCGGCCGCGTCTGCCTGAAGGGGCCGCCTGTCTGCTGACCCAGTATCCCAACTACTTTGGATATCTTGAAGACCTGGCATCCCACAAGGTGGCTGCCCAGGAGCGGGACGCCTTGCTGGTTGTATCCACGGACCCCGTGGCCATGGGAATGTTCAGTCCGCCAGGGGATTTCGGGGCCGACGTAGTGACGGGGGAGGGACAGGCCATTGGAGTGCCCATGAGCTTTGGCGGACCGTATATTGGCCTTTTTGCCACCCGACAGCAGTATCTGCGCCAGATGCCGGGTAGAATCGTCGGGAAGACGGTGGATGGCGAGGGTGGGACGGGCTACGTACTTACGCTTCAGACCAGAGAACAGCACATCCGGCGGGAGAGGGCCACCAGCAACATTTGCACCAGCCAGGCCCTCTTGGCCCTAGCCAGCACCATAACCGTGGCCGCCCTGGGCAAGAAAGGGCTGCGACAGGTAGCGGAGTTGTGCTACCACAAGGCCCACTACGCCGCGTCCCTCATCGACAGGGTGGCAGGCTACTCCTTACCCATACGTGGTACCTTTTTCAAGGAAATGGTGGTGAAGTGCCCCACCAGCCCCAGCGTCATCAACGAGCGTCTTCTTGAAAGCGGCATCATTGGAGGGCTGGACATAAGCCAGATTATGCCACGGTGTATGATCCTTTGCGTCACGGAGATGAATACGCGTCAGGAGATAGAGGCCCTGATGGGAGCACTGTCGGAGTTCAGCAGATGACGCAGAAGCAGGCCCACCATCGCCAACTGCTAATGGAGCGCAGCGTGCCGGGGCGTGTGGGCACCGTGATGCCCTCGCTGGACGTACCGGCCCAGGAGCTTCCCGCAGACCGGCTGCTTCGGCGCGACCTGGATCTTCCGGAAGTCACGGAGCCGGAGTTGGTCCGTTATTTCACCAACCTGAGCCAGCTCAACTTCTCCATAGACACCCACTTCTACCCACTCGGTAGCTGCACCATGAAGTACAACCCCAAGGTTAACGACGAAGTGGCCTTCCTCCCCGGCTTCGCCGGTATCCATCCCCTCCAACCCGCCTACCAGGTGCAGGGCGCGCTGAAGCTGATGCACCGAGTCCAGGACTACCTGGCCGAGATTACGGGGATGGCCGGCGTTAGTCTGGCGCCCCTGGCGGGAGCCCAGGGTGAGCTCTGCGGAATACTGATGATTCAGAAATACCATGCAGAGCGAGGGGACGGTGGCAGGCTCAAAATGCTGGTCCCCGACAGCTCTCACGGCACAAACCCCGCGTCGGCGGCAATGGCGGGTTTCCACGTGGTATCCATACCCACAAACTCCGCCGGCAACTGCGACCTCGAGGCCCTCAAGAAGGAGGCAACCTCGGATCTTGCAGGGATGATGATTACCCTCCCCAGTACGCTGGGTCTCTTTGACCAGCAGATTGTGGAGGTTTGCCGTCTGATACACCAAGCCGGCGGCCTGGTGTACGCCGACGGCGCCAACATGAATGCCCTGCTGGGTCAGGTCAAGATGGGAGACCTGGGCTTTGACGTGATGCACCTCAACCTGCACAAGACTTTTAGTACACCCCACGGCGGGGGTGGCCCCGGAGCGGGGCCCGTCTGTGCTCAGCCGGTCCTGCAGCCCTATCTACCGGCGCCGGTTGTGGAGTGCCACGGCCCGGACGACAAGAAGAGCTATACTCTGTCAGCCCCGGAGAAGACCATCGGCAAGGTGTCTGCGAGCCATGGCAACTTTGGCGTCCTGGTCAGGGCCTACACCTATATCCGAACCCTGGGCGACGCGGGGCTACGCCAGGTTAGCGAAAACGCCGTCCTTAACGCCAACTATCTGCAAGGGCGCCTCAAGGAACGGTACCATCTGCCCTTCGACCGCCACTGTATGCACGAAGTGGTGTTGTCCGCCAATTGGCAGAAGGCCAAGGGGGTCAGGGGGCTTGAGACGGCCAAGCGGCTGCTGGACTACGGCTTTCACGCCCCCACCATGTACTTCCCCTTGACGGTGGAGGAGGCGCTGCTCATTGAGCCAACGGAGACGGAGAGCAAGGAGACGCTGAACCTGTTCATTGAAGCGATGAACGCCATAGACCAAGAGGCAACGGAGAATCCGGAGTTTGTCAGGAGTGCCCCCCACACCACGCCGGTGCGTCGGTTGGATGAGGCAAGGGCGGCACGGCAGCCGGACCTGCGATGGCAGCGAAAGGAGGAGTGAAATGCCTATAGTGGACCACAACGAAGCTCCCGAGGTGCCCTGGAGACCCAACTACCGGGTATGGTCCGTGGCGGGACAGGACCAGAGTGTGGACTGTACCCTTCACTACAGCACCATAGAGCCGGGGGCCGGCGCTCCTCTACACACTCATGAGGTAGATGAACTTATCACGGTGCTGGAGGGCCAGGTCGAGGGCCGCCTTGGCGATGACCGCCGCACTGTAGAATCCAACCAGACTATGGTTATACCCAAGGGGGTTCCCCACGGGTTCACCGCCTCGGGGTCCGGTACCGCCAAGGCTTTGGCTTTCTTCCCCTGCAGTGACGGTATGCAGAACACCAGATACCTGGAAGGCGAGCCTCCCGCCGTTTATCGGAATAAATAAGCCGGCAAGTAGCAGGCCAACCCGCCAACCTGTATAATCGGATGCGCCCAAGGTGCTCTATTTTCAACCTTTCGGCGACACTGTCGCCGCATCTCCAAAGGAGGTATCCAATGGCAGCAGAAACCGGTCAACAAGCCCCTGACTTCACCCTTCCCGACCAGTCGGGAACCAAGGTCTCCCTGGGCCAGTTCAGTGGTGAGAAGAATCTGGTCCTCTCTTTCTACGTCTTCGACTTTACAGGTGGTTGAGGGAACCAAGTCTCCTCGTTCAACCAGGCCAACGCCAGGTTTGAGGAGAGAGATGCCCAGGTACTGGGCGTCAGTTGTGACAGCCAACATTCCCATCGTGCGTGGTCAGAATCCATGGGGGATCTTCAATATCCCCTGCTGGCGGACTTTTACCCCCATGGCGAGATGAGCAGGGCCTATGGCCTGTTCAACGACGCTATAGGCACACCCCGCCGCGCAATAATCATTGTGGACAAGGGCGGCACGGTGAAGTTCAGGCAGGAATATCCACCCGGCTCCATCCCAACCCCAGATGAGGTGCTCGCGGAGCTGGACAAGTTGGGGAGTTGAGCCAATCCGACGGGCCTGAAGGAAGAACCGGTGGGGTAAGCCATCAATGACAACCCCTGTAACAGAGGAAAGTGCAACAACGGAAACCGCTCCCGGGAGCCGGTTCCAGGAGGGCGATCTCGTCCTGTTGATAGACCGCAAGGGCCGCCGCTACCTGCTGACCCTCAAAGAGAACGGTTCCTTTCACACCCACATGGGTTACCTGGACCATGCGAGCATCATCGGCCGACAGGAAGGGGAGTGGTTCTATACCAATAGCGGCCATCGATTCCTGGGCCTGAAGCCAACCCTGTCCGACTATATTCTCGAAATGGACCGGGTAACACAGGTGATATACCCCAAGGACATTGGCGCCATCCTAATGATGGGGGACATCTTCCCTGGGGCCAGGGTGGTCGAGGGCGGCTTCGGCTCCGGGGCCCTGACCATGGCCATGCTTCGGTCCCTTGGCGGCCAGGGCAGCGTAACTTCCTACGAGGTGCGTAAGAGCCAAGGGGAGAAGGCGTTGAAAAATATTGGTCCGCTGCTCACCAAGGGCCCAACCCTGACAATAAAAGAGGCGGATATCTATCAGGGAATTGAAGAAACCGAGATCGACCGCCTGATTCTGGACGTTCCAGAACCGTGGCGCGTGGTGTCTTCCGCCGCCTCAGCCCTGGTGCGGGGTGGAATCTTCCTCAGCTTTCTACCAACGGTCCTTCAGGTGCACCGTTTGACCTCGGCGCTAAATGAACAGGGATGTTTCCAGCTTGTAGAGACGGTGGAACTGATGCTCAGGTCCTGGCACGTAACGGAGAACAGCGTAAGGCCCGACCATCGCATGGTGGCCCACACGGGATTCATTACCACCGCCAGGAAGTGCCTGCCCAGACCCATGGGCCGGGTGAGCCAGGCATCCGAAGAAGGGGGGGAAGAAGATGGATAGAGAGAGCACCATCCGGTTCCTTAATCAGTACGTCAAGACCGATATGCTGATGAGACATCTGCTGGGAGTTGAAGCGGCCATGCGTGGATACGCCCGCAAGTACGGAGAGGACGAGGAGGAGTGGGGCATTGCAGGGCTGGTCCACGATTTCGACTGGGAGATTGCCCCCACCCCTGAGGAGCATCCGATGTTTGGCGCCAAGCTGCTGCGGGAGGAGGGTTTCCCGGAGCATATAGTGCGTGCGGTGCTGACCCACGGGGACCACACGGGCATTCCCCGGGAGTCTCTCATGGAGAAAACCCTTTTCGCCGTGGACGAGCTTTCCGGCTTCATCCGCGCCGTGGCCCTGGTTAGACCGGGCAAGAGCCTTGAGGGCCTGGTACCCAAGAGTGTACGTAAGAAGTTCAAGGATAAGGGTTTTGCTCGCGACGTGGTCCGAGCAGATATCATCAACGGCGCCGCGGCCATGGATTTAGACCTGAACCAACACATCTCCTTTGTCATCGAGAGCCTCAAGCCGGTAGCCTCGGAACTAGGACTCAGCCCAACCCCTCAGGCATAATTCACCGTCCCCTCAACAACCCACCCCCATAAAGTTCACCGCTGAATGAGGGTACCGGCCTTGGAGCAAGGGCATGTGCATGGGGGTTAGCAGGGGCACGGGGAGACCTTGAAGAAGCTCCTCAAGCTCAGCGTCGGCGTGGACGCCCCACAAGGAGGTCCCCGGGACGTTCTTTCCCTGAACAAGCACTTTGAAATCCCCCATGCCGCCAGGGCGCAGGAGGTCCAACATGCCCATGCGATTGGCGTCACGTTTCTGTTGGTCTAGGCCCAAGGATGGAAGGCTGGCCACCCATCGTCTCACGCCCAAGCTAGAGAGAAATTGGCCCTGGGTGACATAGCCCAGAGTCTTCAAACCCAGCTCTTCGCCCAAGCGCGTGAGGGCTGAAAAATCCACCTGAGCCGTAATGTCCTGTTCCCCCAGGCGAATATAGGGCTTGTCCGTCTGCGTGTGTCGATAAAAAGTGGTCAAGGTGCCCCGTGGCCTGGCCGACGAGTACAGCTCCGCGGCCTCACGGCCATAGTCTATGGTAAGGATGTAGCCTCGTCCTAGGGACCGGGCCGTTTGCCGCAGCCAGGGACTCAAGGCCAGGTTCACTTCGGCGCGTTGGCCCTCCGGCAGGCTGACCCTAACGTAGTCCAACCGCTGCTGCAGGGCCACGGTGGATGGCTCGGCCAACTCTTCGACAATCTCCCCATTCTTGAGGGTAACGTACACTTCCAACAGCTTCCCGCCCCGCTCCTCAACCAGGTGCACGGGAAAGGAGTCCAGAAGTTCGTTGGAGACAACGCAGCCCACCACGCCGGCCAATGGGAGATCATGGGCCGCCATGCGCTGTACGCCCGACCCGTCGCCTAGGGGAAGGGACGCCTCCACACCGGGGGCGTCCCTCATGTCAACGCAGAGGTATCGCAGACAGCGATGAAAGTCGCTGGGCATAAAACGGGCAAAGCTCACCACGTCGTGGCAAAGCAGCCCGTTGCCCGCCCCGGCTTCTACCACCTGGAAGGGGTTGGGTTGGTACAAAAGGTTCCACATCTGGTAGAGCTGTAGGCAGATAAGTCCGCCAAAGGAAGGATGAGCGCCCGGGGCTGTATAGAAGTCGCCACCCGCCCCGGTGGGAGTTGACCCTCGGTAGTAGCCACCGTTGGGCCAGTACAGGACCAGGTCCATGAACTGGGAAAAGGTTATCCTACCCTTATCCCCGATACGTCTATGTAACTCATCCCGCAAAGGCAACGCCAAGGCTATTCTCCGAAACGCAAATTGGAAGGAGCTTTGTTGGAAACCTCCCGGCAGGCTACAGAACTAGAGATCCTTTACACAACACCACCGGGGGATAACTGCGCGGTCATTGGACGACGGTTAGGTTTGTCGTTGGTTGGGATCTATGTGGGGTGGTCTGACGTTTGGGTAAAGGGGAGACAGTGTGGAGAGATTCAACATCCGCGATAATGACGCCGGATGGGTGTCTAACCGCGCATACAACGGGGACGGGGCGTAACAGTCCTAACCCCGTTCCTCCAAGGGCACGTACTCCAAGTCCATTGGGCCGGTGTACTCTGTGAGGGGTCGAATGAGGATATTGTCAGCGTACTGCTCCATGCACTGGAGGGTCCATCCGGGTATACGTCCCATGGCGAATATGGGAACAAAGAGGTCGTCGGGGATGCCCATGAGGTAGTAGATAGAGCCGGCGTAGAAGTCCACGTTTACGTATATACCCTTGTCCCTATAGGGCAACATAACCTTTTGCTCCAGGTGGGACAGTATCTGGAACCACTGGGGTTTGCCCTTCTTGCGGCTGAGAATTTCGGAGCGGTCCCTCATGTGGCCGGCCCTGGGGTCTTCAGCCTTATATACTCGGTGACCAAAACCCATGATCCGGCCGCCGTTGTCGATAATGTTGCGGGCGTAGGCCTCGGCGTTTTCGGGTTGTCCAATGTCCAAAGCCATCTTCATGACAGCCTCGGCGGCGCCGCCATGCCAGGGACCCTTCAGAACGCCTATGCCTCCCACTATGGCCGAGTGCAGGTCGGACACGGTGGAAGCGGCCATCCGGGCGGCAAAAGAGGAGGCGTTGGAGCCATGCTCGGCGTGGATGATAAAGTCCACGTCCATGAGCTTCATTTCCTCTTCTTGGGGCCTAGTGCCGAATAGCATGTACAGGAAATTCCCGGCATGGTTCAGGTCCTTGTCGGGGGCCAAGGGGTCCAATCCTTGCCTGATGCGATGGTGCGCCGTGACCAATGTGGGTACCTGGGCGGTGATGCGAATGCCCTTTCGTCGAGTGGCTTCCACCGAGTTGTCGTTGCACTCCGGGTCAAAGCCCCCCAGCGCCGATACACTCGTTCGAAGGGCGTCCATGGGATGGCTGTCCTTCACCAACTCCAGGATCTGCAGCACCTCCGGGGGAAGGGTGCGGCTTTCCCTTAGGGTGGCGTCCAATTCCTCCAACTGGCTCTTGGTCGGGAGCTCCCCATAGAGGAGAAGATAGACTATCTCCTCAAAGGTTGACCTCTCGGCCAAGTCGTGGATGTTATAGCCTCTATAGAGAAGCTTGCCAGCCTGGCCGTCAATGAAGCTCGCCTTGGTGGTATCGGCGTATACGCCTCTGAGTCCACGGTAAATCTGCTGAGATTGAGTCTCCATGCTCAGGGCTCCTTAAGAGCAGGCGTGCCAGTCACCGTTGGTCACGGATATTGGCTTGGGTACCGGGCACATCCTAACGGGTATGCGCGCCGATCTTATCATTGGCCCCTAGGCGTGTCAACTTCAGGTCAAGTCAGTTTTAGTGTTATTGAAACTGTACCTAAAGGAAGCATAATCCGCTTGAGCGCGGGTCGTGAGACTGCTCAACCGGTCAATACTCTGCCGCCCGACCCCCGGTGTCGGTGGCGGCTGCGATAAGAAGCGCAAGCCCGGAAGGCAGATAGAGCATGCCGATGGACGCAATGGCTACAAAACAGAATCCCAGGAGCACCGCGGGGTTCCCCCAGAGAAGCGCTCTGCGCACTGTCTGCCTCTTGGCGGTGAGCCGACGAGCCGATAAAAACGACGCGGTCAGCAGGACGGGTACAAGCAACAACAGGATTACATACAGCCCATTCTCCTCCACCAAAGTAGAAGAACCAATCCAAGTCGGCTCACCGCCAGGCTCGTCAGGGGCCACCGGAGTCGCTGACGAGCTCTGGTACACTGGCCCGAACGCAAGAAAGATTCCTGCGGCCCAAGCAAGGCCATGGGCTGTCCATGCGGATATCGAGGGTACGCTAATGGAACTCAATTTCCCTCTGTAGTGATTCTCAACGCTGTTTGACGCACAGTTTTCCCATATATCAGAACGGCGCGCCAATATGGAGACGGCGGAACCCAAGCATGTCCAAATAGATTCTAAGGGACATTCTTTATCTTACATGACGGTCGTCCGCTTTGACAATTTTGCTGGTGCGTACTGGCGTTGACTACGGAAGAACGATTGAGGATGCAGGTGTCGAACGGAGCACAGGAGGGTCCGAGGTGGGGTGGGAGCGCTGGCCCCTGTCTTTCTAGAAGACAAATAAAGAGAGCCAGTAATAGCTTCCGCGGGAAACTATGCCCGGCTCTTACTACTTCATAATTACTGTATCGCGCCAGCAACGTCAACTTGACCAAAGTGACGGGTCTAGTGGCTCCGTTGCATCGTACTGATTGGTGGCGGAGGGAGTGGGATTCGAACCCACGTCTCGCAAAAAAACGAGAAGCGGTTTTCAAGACCGCCGCCATAGTCCACTCGGCCATCCCTCCCTGCGTACACTATATTGTATCAGGTACTAGACACGCGCCCTATTCTACCCCTGGTGCCTTGGCCAAGACCCCAACTCCAATCCAACCTAGATAGAAACCGATGGCCCGCCCCTGGCTTGTGCAATAGCCGGTGATTAGGTATGGTTTCATGGAGCAACACCTTGACTAGAGAATTCAGCGCGTGACCACTCAGCAAACCAACGCCCAAAGCCCAGCGTCTCCTGCCCCCGCGTCCGACTTCATCCGGAGCATGGTACAGGCAGACCTGGAAACCGGCAGGTTTCAGGGACGCGTGGTTACGCGGTTTCCACCTGAGCCCAACGGCTATCTGCACATAGGACACGCCAAGTCCGCCCTTCTCAACTTCAGCATCGCCAAAGACCATGGCGGCCTCTGCCACCTGCGTTTTGACGACACCAATCCCACCAGGGAAGAGGAGGAGTACGTTCGCTCCATCCAGAAAGACCTACGCTGGTTGGGACTCGATTGGGGCGAGCACCTTTACTACGCATCCGACTACTTTGAGCAGCTGTATCGGTACGCTACACGTCTCATCGAAACGGGCCACGCCTACGTTTGCGACCTGACACAGGACCAGATAAGGGAGTACCGGGGCACCTTTACCGAACCGGGGAAACCCAGCCCCTTCAGAGAGAGGGACGTTGAGGATAACCTGGACCTGCTCCGGCGCATGCGGGCGGGGGAGTTCCAGGACGGCTCACGGGTGCTGCGGGCCAAGATCGACATGGCATCGGGTAACCTAAACCTTAGGGACCCCGTACTCTATCGAATCCTCAACGTTCCTCACCAGCGGACCGGGGACCGCTGGTGCATATATCCCACCTATGACTTCGCCCACGGCCAGTCGGACTCCATTGAGGGCATAACCCATTCCATCTGCACATTGGAGTTCCAGGATCATCGGCCCCTCTACGACTGGTTTTTAGACTGTCTGGGCATTCATCATCCCCAGCAGATAGAGTTCGCACGCCTGAACCTCAGCCACACGGTAATGAGCAAACGCAAGCTCCTGGAGCTTGTGAACCAGGGCTACGTGTCAGGTTGGAACGACCCCAGGATGCCAACCCTATCGGGTATGCGAAGGCGCGGATTTACCCCGGAGGCCATTCGCACCTTCTGCGAACGTATAGGAGTGGCCAAAAGGGGAAACACCGTTGAGATTCAGATGCTTGAACACTGTGTTCGGGAGGACCTCAATAGAAGGGCGCGGCGAGTTATGGCCGTCCTTCATCCGGTTCGCGTGGTCATAGAGAACTACCCGGAGGACGTTGTTGAGGAGCTTGAGGCAATTAACAATCCCGAGGACGCCTCCATGGGGACACGGAAGGTGCCCTTTTCCAGGGAGATTTACATTGAGCGAGAGGACTTTCAAGAAGACCCGCCGCCGAAATTCTACCGCATGGCCCCGGGTCGGGAGGTGCGCCTCAGGTACGCATACCTGGTTCGGTGCGTGAGCGTAAAGAAAGATGCGGAGACGGGAGAGGTTACTGAGATACGCTGCACCTATGACCCCGATAGCCGGGGCGGTCAGGCCCCCGACAGACGTAGAGTTAGGGGAACGCTGCACTGGGTCTCGGCGCCTCAGTCCATTGGGGCCGAGGTTCGCCTTTATGATCACCTATTCACCGTCGAAAAGCCCGAGGAGGGCAGCGAAGGCTACGACTACAAAGAATGCCTGAACCCAAACTCGCTGGTCACCGTGACTTCGTGCCGACTGGAGCCGAGTTTAGCACGAGCCAAAGTGGGAATTCCGTATCAGTTCGAACGCATTGGGTACTTTTGCCTTGATGGTGAGGATTCCTCCCCCGGCGCCCCGGTGTTCAACCGCACCGTGCCCCTGCGGGACTCCTGGCGCAAGGGCAAGAGGGGCAAACAAGGGTAGGCCCCATGGGAATCAAAGGGCCTAACGTGCAAGGTTGACAAGGCACTCATTAGCCATGAATCTTATTTAGACCATAATTTCAGAAAGGACTCATAAAAATGTATACAACCGACATGTACCAAGGCATGCTTGCGGAGACCATCAGCATTGAAGGCCACAACGGGGACAGCATAAACGCCTACTTTGCCCGCCCCATGGGGTCTGGGCCCTTCCCCACCGTAGTCCTGGTTCACCATATACCCGGCTGGGACGAATGGTATAAGGAAGCCACCCGGAAGTTTGCCCATCACGGTTACGCAGCTCTCTGCCCTAATCTCTATTTCCGAGATGGCCACGGTACGGCGGAGGACGTGGCGGCGCTGGTTCGGAGCAATGGCGGTGTCTCCGACCAACAGGTGGTGGACGACGCCGTGGCTGCCAGGGACTACCTGCGTGGCCTCCCCTATTCCAATGGCAAGGTTGGACTCATCGGCACCTGCTCAGGGGGTCGCCAGACCTTCCTCATTGCCTGCAGTACCAAAGGCTTCGACGCCGCGGTGGACTGCTGGGGCGGCAACGTGGTCATGTCCAATGCGGCTCTGACCCCCAAACAACCCGTCGCCCCCATAGACCTAACCAAAGACCTCTCATGTCCCCTCCTTGGACTCTTCGGCGAGGATGACCAGTCTCCGCCCCCTGACCAGGTGGCGCAGCAAGAGGAGGAGTTGAAGAAGCACGGCAAGGAGTTTGAGTTCCACATGTACCCCAACGCGGGACACGGTTTCTTCTACTATGACAAGCCTATGTATCGCCAAGAGCAGGCGGTAGACGGATGGGAGAAGGTATTTGCCTTCTTTGGAAAACACCTCAAGGGCACAGCCTAGGCGAGTCGTCTTTATATAGGAGCAAGACCATGTGTACCATGATAGTTGAGAAGGCAAGAATATCGGGCTGTGGCAAGGGCGCGCAGGGCTGGTTCAAGGTGAACCAGGCAAACGTATCCTACGACCACCCATTTCACGCACCCTTTGACCACGCGCTGAACATAGACTTTGTGGACAACACCAAAGGGCCCGGCGCACGGGTGGCCGTGGAGCTTGACGCCGAGTCCGCCCGGCGTTTGATTCGGTCCATTGAGGCCGCCCTGGAGCAGGGCAAGGAGTATCACTAGGGAGCAGTCAAGCCCCAATGACTTGGGCAGAATTCAAGGCCGGCGCACCGGAATTGGCCGCCATGTGCGAGGAGAAGTTCGAGGAGACCGGGCTTGTTCTAGTGGGTACTCTCAGGAAGAACGGCTGGCCACGCATTAGCCCGGTGGAGCCCCTCATTGTGGAAGGACGTCTCTATTTGGGGATGATGTGGCGCTCTCGAAAGGCCATTGACCTGTTGCGAGACCCCCGCTGCACCATCAACAGCGTCGTGTCTAACCGGGACGGTACCGAGGGCGAGTTCAAGGTTTACGGCATGGCTGTGGATGTCCGGGACCCGGAGGAGCGGCACCGATACGTTGAGGCCATGGCTCCAAAGATCGGGGTGAGCCTGGAGGTGTTTGCTGAGGAGTACCACCTCTTCTCCATAGAAGTTCAAAGCGCATCCTACGCCGTCATAGAGTCGGGGAAGTGGGTGCGCAAGATCTGGAGTGGCCATTGCCAATAGCCGGCTCGCATCTCAGACGTACCGAAAGTGGTAAACTGTTGGGGAGGAGCGGCTAGCTTGAAGGTCATCGTAAGATACTTTGCCCTGTATCGTGAAAGGGCCGGGGCATCCCAGTCCAGCTATCATCTGCCCAAGGGGGCCACGGTGTCGGACCTGATTGGAGAGGTCAGAGAGCGCCATCCGGACCTGGCACCGCTTCACGTAAGCATTGTGGCAGCCGTTAACACGGAATACGCCGGTGCCGACACAGTTCTTGAGGACGGGGACGAGGTTGCCCTGATTCCCCCCGTTAGCGGAGGCAAGTAAATAGTGATAGAGATAACCCACCGTGCTCTTGACCCGCGGTCCATCACCGCCTCAGTACGCCGGGACAGCAACGGCGCTGTGGTCACCTTTTTGGGCGCCACCCGTCGCAACTCCATGGGCAAGGGTGTCCTTTACCTTGAATACGAAGCCTACGAGCCCATGGCCCTGAAAAAGCTGTCTGAAATAGCCGCTGAAGTCACGCAAAAGTGGGGCATTCAAGACCTGGCCATAGCTCACCGGGTTGGACGCCTGGAGATAGAGGACATCAGCCTTGTCGTCGCGGTGGCTTCTCCTCACCGCAAGGAGGCCTTTCAAGCCTGCGGATACGTTGTGGACCGGATCAAGGAAGACGTACCTATCTGGAAGAAGGAAGTCTTTGAAGATGGCGAGGTGTGGGTGGGCTGCCAGTCTCACTCTTTGCCCTCTCCCGCCTGAACGCGGCCCAGATGGGCCATATTTCCAAGAATCTTAGCCCTCACCACCTCTGGAACTGTAGACACCCTTGACTCCGCAATATTTTACGCTCAAGACGCTTTTCCTGAGGCTGCTCAACTCATCACCAACTATATTTAGGCAACTGCATCCATGATGTAAGCTACATGTGCCCGATGGGATGAGCCTACGGCTCAGCCGCGGCAGTCGCAACACTGGGAGTTTACACTCCTGTCAGGGATTCGGATCCCTCGGTCGGTGGGGTGGCCGAGGTGGGCGTTGGGCTACTTGGAAGAGTGAAGCCTAGAATTATCAGCGTAATGAAGATTATTAACAAAAATCCAAACAATGATTATTCCTCTGAGGCCCGAGTGCCGGTGAGAATCAGCGCAACTACGGTTGGACCCCGTACAAAGACCGGACCGGGTACCCTGTGTATACGCTTCCTCTAAACCTCGTTCAAATACATAAGCGTCAACGCCTCGCGCGTGTCATACGGAGTGCCAACTTCTCAAACGAAAGGCCCGTCGGAATGAAGAATGCATAGCAAAAGTGTTGGTTTGGCCGTCTTCTCTCACAAACTAACGGCCAAATTATATCGAAGCCCGGTAAGAATCAATCACAATGACGCCGTAGTCCGGGAAAACTGCCCCGTTGACCCCCTTGCCTGTTTGTAATTTTTTTTGCATAATTACTACAGTAGTTTCCCTGGTGGTTAGAGCGAGGTGGACCCACCCGTTCCCATCCCGAACACGGAAGTGACACGCCCCAGCGCTGACGATACTGCTCTGGTGACAGAGTGGGAAAATAGGCCACTGCCAGGGATGTACTACAAGGAGATGGGGTTCCCGTGGAACCCCATTGCTTCCACCAGGCAGTGGGTAATGCCATGAATAAAGGGGCCACCCAAGCGCCGTCGCATTTCAAACTAACCGCAACGGTACAACCAGCACCTTTACAGTATTTGCCCACTGAACCTATAATTGGTTTTTGGTGGCCTTTGCTACAACCCTTTACCGGGTATACTTACCAAGGGCCTGGCCGGAAAGCAGAACCAGGGCAAAGCACTTCTAAGACCCCTATTCAGCTCTGAGGGAGAAGCCAATGTCCAGTAGATTTGAAAAGTTTTCGGAAAGAGCAAGACGGGTCCTCACCCTAGCTCAAAACGAAGCGCAGCGCTTCAACCACAACTATATTGGAACGGAGCACATTCTCTTGGGACTTGTGGGGGAGACGGAGGGGGTGGTGGCCAGGGTGCTCAAGAACCTGGGCATTGACCTTGCCAAAGTCCGGGCAGCCGTGGAGTTTATCATTGGCCGCGGCGAGAAGCCGGTCCATGGCGAGATAGGCCTTACCCCCCGGGCAAAGAAGGTTATTGAGTTGGCCGTGGATGAGGCCCGGCGGATGAACCACTCCTACATTGGTACGGAGCATCTGCTGGCCGGTCTGCTGCGAGAGGGTGAAGGCGTGGCCTCCGGAGTGCTAGAGAGCCTAGGCGTGACTCTTGAGAAGGTACGGGAGGAGACACATAGGGTCCTAAACCAGAGCATCCCTGCGGGGAGCCAGCCGTCACGCACCTCAACACGTACCCCAACACTTGACCAGATGGGAATTGATCTAACGGAGGCCGCCAGAAAAAACAAGTTGGACCCCGTGGTGGGGAGAACAAAAGAGATAGAACGGGTAATCCAGATTATCAGCCGCCGGACCAAGAACAATCCCGTCCTCATCGGCGAACCGGGCGTTGGAAAGACCGCCATAGTAGAATCTCTGGCCCGCCGCATTGTAGCGGGAGATATACCGGATACCCTGAGAGGAAAGCGGCTTCTCACCCTGGACATGGGGTCACTGGTGGCAGGCACAAAGTATCGAGGTGAGTTTGAGGAACGTCTGAAGAAAATTATTGAAGAGATACGCAACTCGAAGAACTGCGTCCTGTTCATAGACGAGATACACACCATAGTAGGCGCCGGCGCCGCCGAGGGGGCCGTGGACGCAGCCAACATCCTGAAACCGTCCCTTTCCAGGGGCGAGATGCAGGTCATTGGCGCCACCACCCTTGACGACTACCGCAAGTACGTAGAGCGGGACTCGGCCCTGGAGCGGCGGTTCCAACCGGTTCGGGTGGAAGAACCCACGGTGGAAGAAACAATCCAGATTCTAATGGCGCTTAAAGAGCGCTACGAAGAGCACCATAATCTGAATATCAGCGACGAGGCGCTCAGCACCTCGGCAAACCTGGCTGCACGGTTCATACCGGACCGCTTCCTGCCGGACAAGGCCATCGACGTTATGGACGAAGCGTCCTCCCGCGTGCGGATTCGCAGCAACTCCACTCCGCTCTCTGTATCGGAGACCACAAGGGTGCTGGAGAGCGTACGCAAGGAGAAGGACGACGCCATTGGCGGGAGGCAATACGAATACGCCGCCGAGCTGCGTGACAGGGAATTGCGCCTGAAAGAGAAGCTGGAAGGTCAAGAGCTGGCCTGGCAGGGAGAACGCGACGAGGATAAGCCTACCGTCACATCCGAAGACGTGGCCGAGGTTGTCAGCATGTGGACGGGCATCCCCGTCACCAAGCTGGCCGTGGAGGAGACGGAGCGGCTTCTCCGTATGGAGGATGAACTCCACAAGCGGATAATGGGTCAGGACGAAGCCATAGTCAACATATCCAAAGCGGTGCGCCGTGCTAGGGCGGGCATCAAGGACCCGCGTCGCCCCGTTGGAGTATTTCTATTCCTTGGCCCCACCGGCGTAGGGAAAACGGAGTTGGTCCGGGCCCTTTCAGAGTTTATGTTTGGAAGCGAAGACGCCCTAATCCGGCTGGACATGTCGGAGTTCATGGAACGGCACACCGTGGCGAGGCTCATTGGCGCGCCGCCGGGATACATCGGCTTCGAGGAAGGCGGCCAGCTGACTGAAGCGGTACGCCGCAAGTCCTACTGTACTATTCTCTTCGACGAGATTGAGAAGGCACATCCGGAGGTCTTCAACATCCTGTTGCAGATTTTCGATGATGGGCATCTGGCAGACGCCAAGGGCCGGCGGGTAGACTTCCGCAACGCCATCATCGTGATGACCAGCAACCTTGGGTCGGACCTCATTCGCAGGGAAAACGCTATCGGCTTCACCCTCAAGTCGGACGACGCCAAGACCGACGAGCAGGCTTACATTCGAATGAAAGACAAGGTCATGGATGAGGTCAAGCGGTTCTTCCGGCCGGAATTCCTGAACCGTATCGACGCAACCATTGTCTTCCATTCCCTCAAGAGAAACCATATACTGAGCATTGTCAGCTTGCTCCTGCAGGACGTTGAGAGCCAGCTTAAGGATAAGCAGATATCCCTTGAGGTGACGGACGCTGCCAAGGAGCACCTTGCCGAGAAGGGCTACGATCCCGACTTTGGCGCAAGACCCCTGCGTAGGCTCATTCAGAACGTGCTGGAAGACAAGCTGTCTGAAGAGTTGCTGGGAGGACGGCTGAAGGCGGGGGACGTGGCCACGGTGGACGTGGAGGATGGCGAGATTGTGGTGGGAGCGCGGGTGCTCCTAACCACTCCTACCTAGACCGTCGCCACCCCACTCCAAATCGGGAGGGTACAACGCAGATATCCCCGTCCCTTAGTTGCTCAGAAGCCGTTAAAAACCTAACGCGAATTAAAAGAAAGGCCTGTCATGTTGGATAGGCCTTTCTTTTATGGATGGGTGATTGTAGCCACTCTTTTCGTGGTCAACTTTGCGACCATGGCCACAGGAACCCTGAACTTTGGTCTCTTTGTGTTGCCCATGGGCGAGGAGCTCAACATGTCCAGGGGGTTCATTGGGTGGTCCCAGACTACTCGAATGCTGGCCGGGGGAATCTCTGGTTTTTTCTTGGGGCGGCTTTTAGACCGCCACGGCGCCCGAGTGCTCATAGCCGCGGCCACGGTGACTACGGCGGCATGCATGATTGGGCTGGTCTACGTACAAAATGCGTGGCAATTTCTATTGCTGTTCAGCGTTATGGGTCTCATTGGCCTCTCGGCGCCGGGGGGCCTGCTTACCTCCGTTCCTGTAGCTAAGTGGTTCGTCCAACAGAGGGGAAAGGCCCTGGCAATAGCTACCATGGGTCTTGGAGTGGGCGGAATCGCCTTCATGCCCATAACCCAATTGCTCATCGACCAGGTGGGCTGGCGAAATTCATGGATGGTCCTGGCCATTATCAGCGTGACCCTGGCCTTACCCTTGACGGTGCTTTTCTTGCGACGGCAGCCGGAGGACATGGGCCTGATCCCCGACGGCAGACCCCCGGACCTTTCCTCCACCTCTCGGAGGGTCCCGAAAAGTGAAGAGGTTCAGTGGACAGCCTCCCAAGCCTTACGAACAAGGACATTTTGGCGGTTAATCCTCTTTTTCGGCCTGGTGGGCTTCGCCGCCGGGGGAGGCAGCATTCACCGGCTTCCCTACTGGGTTGAACAGGGCTTTGATGCCAAGCTTGTATCCTACGCCTTCTCTGCTGACGCGGCAGGCGCGGCGCTTATGGCCCTGGGAGCAGGGTTCCTGGTGGACCGCTTTCCTGTTCGATTCGTGGCCGTTGGGTCTTGCGTGGGATTTGTAGCGGCAATAGCCCTGATGCTCAACACCTCTAACTCCTTCTACCTCTTTTCATCTACCATCCTCTTTGGGCTGGCCGTGGGCGCCAATATGATTGTGACCACCTTTGTGTGGGCAGACTACTATGGCAGGGCCTTCCTGGGAACAATACGAGGAATAGTTCTTCCCGCAACCCTGGTCACGTCGGGAGCCGGGGCACCCATAGCAGGGTATATATACGACTTTGGCCACAGCTATACGCCGGTGTGGTGGATGCTCATGGCCCTCTACTCCTTGGCGGCCTTGGTGATACTCAACACCACGGCGCCAAGGCGCTCCACACCTCAGAGCAACATAACCCCGGACAGTAGCTAGAACGGGGCACGGACAAGAGTTTGCTATAATGGCGCCATCCTACTGAAAGACAAGGCGCCTTGTCACCCAAATCTAGCAAACATACCCTGTTTTTCTGCCAAAGCTGCGGCCAGGAAAGCCCGCGGTGGATGGGTTTTTGCTCCGGCTGCGGGGACCGCACGCCTTTGGTAGAAGCCCCGGTATCCAAGGCCTCGGCTTCCAAAGGCCGAGCTTCCAAGAGGAATTGGAGCCCCCGGCCGCCGGCAGACCCTCAGGAGTTGGCCGATGTCAGCTTGGAAAAGCAGAAGCGCGTAACCCTGGGATATCGAGAGATGGACCGGGTATTGGGCGGCGGGCTGGTGCCCGGATCCTTAACCCTGTTTGCCGGGGAGCCGGGGGTGGGTAAATCGACGCTCCTGCTGCAGGTGGCCGGTTTCATTGCCGGCAGGGGCATAAGGGTGATGTACGTTTCCGGTGAGGAGTCGGAGCAGCAGATAAAGCTTCGGTCCAAACGGCTGCACCTGGGCGGGCACGGCGTATATCTACTGACTGAAACGGCCGTTGAGGAGGTTATCCATCACCTGGAAAACCACCATCCCGGCCTCGTAATCATCGACTCTATCCAGACACTTTCCAGCGAAGAAGCGTCGTCAGGCCCCGGAAGTGTTGCCCAGGTTCAGGCGTGCGCCCTGCAGCTCATGCAATGGGCCAAGGGGCAGGGCGCACCAATGTTGCTGGCTGGCCACGTGACAAAGGATGGAACTCTGGCTGGCCCTCGGGTGCTGGAGCACATGGTGGATGTAGTCCTCTACCTGGAAGGGGAAAACCTGGGGTCTCATCGCCTCCTGCGAAGCGTGAAGAATCGCTTTGGCTCCACCAACGAGGTGGCCATGTTCCAGATGGGCGGCAGGGGGTTGGAGGAGGTTCTAGACCCTTCTCAAGCCCTTCTCGGAGAACGGCTGGAAGGGACCGTTGGCTCAGCCATTGCGTCAATACTGGAGGGCAGCAGACCTCTGCTGGTGGAGGTCCAGGCGCTTACGTCGCCTTCCATACAACCGGTGCCGCGGCGCACCGCCAACGGGGTTGACTTCAACCGTCTGATAATGCTTACGGCGGTGCTGAGCCGCCGGGCAAGATTGCCCCTGTCCAACCAGGACGTCATAGCCAACGTGACGGGGGGCCTCAGGGTATCGGAGCCGGCGGCGGATCTGGCACTGGCCTTGGCCCTAGCCTCTAGCTTCCGCAATCAACCGGTGAAGCGTGGCTTGGTGGCGGTGGGAGAGGTGGGCCTCAGCGGCGAGCTGCGGTCTGCACCCCAGATGGACCGGCGCTTGGCCGAGGCGGCGCGTCTGGGCTTTTCAACCTGCGTGCTGCCCGCCCTGTCGCGGGGGAAGACCCCGTCCATAGCGGGGATAAAGAAGCTGTACGCGGCCACGGTGGGCCAGGCTATCCAACTGTCTCTGGAGCGCAATCACAAGGAAGAACCCTTGGCGACGGGAGCCGGATATTAGATGCAATCGGCCGGGCTATCCGCCGAGGAAGTCTAAGACGTTGGCCAGCTTGGAAGTGTCGCCCCGGTATATCTCGGTAAAGCCGCACTGTGCACAGGAGACGGTTGTAAACTTCTTGTTCTGAACGTTTAGGAACCGTGAATACTTACCGGTAGTCCGGATTTCCCCGACCTCAAATTCGTTGTGCCGGCACTTTGCGCAGGCGTACGCTTCGGAAACACTCATTGTAAATGCCACCTCTCTTGATTTCCTTCCCAAGCGGGAAGGACAAGGCAATTTTCTAATTCCAGCCTAAAGGACGGCTTGCCGGTTTTCAAGGAGCAGGGCCTTCTTGAGATTCCTCACTTGCAGAACAAAGAAACTCATGAATACCTTCAACAAGCAAAAGAATTTCAAGAAAGAGTACGGCCACCGAACCGGCAGCGCTCTTCATCTCCGGCTTACGGCACTCAAGAACGCCCGGATGTTGACAATGGTGCCCACAATGTCACCGGAGCGGCGGCACCAACTTAGCGCCGCCGCCCTGAAAGGCCGTGATTCAACTGAGCGCACGGCACATGAGGGACGATCACCTCTGGTTCAGTCTGTTTCACGAGGCCGCGCACATAGTTCTGCACGGCAAGAGAAAAATCTTCATACATGAAACCACGATGTACACCACGAAGGACGAGGCTCAAGCGAACGAATGGGCAGCCGATTTCCTAGTGCCGCAGCTTGATTGGGAGCGGTTCACAGTTGCAGCTAACTTCTCAAGAAACCACGTACTCCAATTTGCTGCGGAACAGGGAATAGCTCCGGGCATTGTGGTTGGAAGACTCCAGCATGAAAAGCTCATCAGGTGGAACGTCCTGAACGACTTGAGAAAACCCTTGAAATGGAACGAGTATGCGCACCGCAATAACCTTGTTCTCTCGCAACATATGGTACAGGGCAGATAGAATGAAACATGGCGAGAGTAGAGATCAGAGCGATCATTGAGACTTGGAAAGCATGTGGAGAGAACTATTCGGAAACAGCCCGACGGTTGTGGATAGATCGACGGACGGTAAAACGCTGGGTGGAGCGAGGGAGGCAGCCGTGGGGGTATGTCGCTGGCAGGGAGTGAAGCGGCGGTCGACGGCGCCGAAGCGGCCCAAGAGAGTGTTGAGGGGGGAGGTGGCCATCCAGGTGAGGGCATGGAGAGAAGCCACGGGCTTCTGTCGAGAGAAGTTGGCGGTATTGGCCCGAGGCCAAGGCTTGAAAGTATCCCCATCAACAATTCACCGTTATCTGAAGCGGGCGGGCTTAGTTCGTCCCAGCACCAAACGGCGAAGGCCTTTATTCCAGAATGGCCGGGTAATGAGACCCCGTAACTGCCCCGGCCTCGGATATCTTCAGATGGACGTAAAATACGTCACCCCTGAGCTTTCCGGGCTGTCCTACACCTGCTATCTGTATGCGGCTATGGACATCTACTCACGCTACAAAGTAGGGTTGATACTACCCAAGCTGGATGAGGGAGGGTCTCTGCTGGCCCTGTATCACGCCACAGAGCAGTTCCCATTCGCCCTGCGCTATGTCCAGACTGATAACGGGCTGGAGTTTCAGAGCCGGTTCCATGCGAAGTGTTCACAGATGGGGCTGGAGCATTTCTACATCCACAAGAGCTCTCCCAATGAGAATGCAGTCATCGAGCGTAGCTTCCGAACCGATGAAGAGGAATGCTTCTTCCGCCTGGACCATCCCGCACAAGACCACCTTCAACTCAATACCTGGTACCAATCCTACCTACACACCTACAACACTATCCGTCCCCATATGGGTATCAATATGCTTACCCCTCAGGAGGCTATCGACCTGTACCAGAAGTCTTGAGAGATTAAGAATAACTTGACTTAAATCCGTAGATTTCATAGAATTGGGAGTAACGTGGCGGCTAGACCGTCGCGTTTATGTGTTGGTGAGTGGATACGGGCCCCAGTGGCGCAATGGCAGCGCAGCCGACTTGTAATCGGCAGGTTAGCGGGTTCGAATCCCCTCTGGGGCTTCCCCTCCGAACACCTTAAAAGCAAGAAGGGAAATATTACCGGCGGAAACCGTTGGTGTTGATTAGCGCCTGTGCTAAACTATGTCCCATCCCAAGCAGGAGGGGTGGGTGAGTGGTTTAAACCACCAGACTGTAAATCTGGCGCTCGAAAGGGCTTCGCAGGTTCGAATCCTGCCCCCTCCACCATTAGAGATAGCCTATAATAGATCTAAGGCAATACTGTATCGCCCACATAGCTCAGCCGGTAGAGCACGCCCTTGGTAAGGGCGAGGTCGACGGTTCAAGTCCGTCTGTGGGCTCCATAAGAATAATAACCCCAAAGATTACAATTTAGGAGGAGCCTCAATGGCAAAACAGAGATTTGAGCGGGGTAAGCCTCACGTTAACGTGGGTACCATTGGACATGTTGACCACGGCAAAACCACCCTCACTTCGGCCATGACCATGGTGCTGGCACACCAGAAAACCGGTACCAACTTCAGGGCTTTCGACACTATCGACAACGCCCCGGAGGAGAAGGCCCGTGGAGTGACCATCAACATCTCCCACATTGAATACGAAACGGCCAACCGCCACTACGCCCACGTAGACTGTCCGGGACATGCGGACTATATCAAAAACATGATCACTGGCGCGGCCCAGATGGATGGCGCGGTGCTTGTGGTTAGCGCCCCTGACGGGCCAATGCCCCAGACCCGGGAGCACATCCTCCTGGCTCGTCAGGTTGAAGTACCCAGAATTGTGGTGGCCCTGAACAAGGTGGACGCCATGGAGGACGAGGAACTCTTGGAGCTGGTAGAGTTGGAGGTCAGGGAACTCCTGAGCCAGTATAACTTCCCAGGGGACGATACACCCGTCATTAGGGTAAGCGCCCTCAAAGCCCTGGAAGAGCAGGAGGCGGGGCAGGCCGACGGCCCCTGGAGCCAGAAGATTCTTGAACTTATCGACGCCATGGAAGACTACATCCCGGTCCCAGATCGGCCGAAAGACAGGCCGTTCCTGATGCCCATTGAGGACGTTTTCGGCATCAAGGGCCGCGGCACCGTAGTAACCGGGCGCGTGGAGCGCGGGACTATTAAGACCGGTGACAACGTGGAGATTGTGGGTTTTGGCGAGGTGTCCAAGACCGTGGCCACGGGTCTTGAAATGTTCCACAAGACCCTGGACGAGTCGGAGGCCGGCGACGCCGTGGGTGTCCTACTCCGGGGCGTAGACCGCACCGACGTGGAGCGTGGCGAGGTTCTGGCCAAGCCCGGCTCCATTCAACCCCACTCCAAGGCCAAGGCTGAGGTCTATGTCCTGAGCAAGGAGGAAGGCGGTCGTCATACCCCCTTCTTCACAGGCTACAAGCCCCAGTTTTACATTCGCACCAGCGACATTACTGGCGAGATAAAGCTGGAAGAGGGCGTGGAAATGGTGATGCCCGGTGACAACACCACAATGGAAATAAGCCTCATTTACCCCATTGCCATGGAAGAAGGCCTCCACTTCGCCATACGAGAGGGTGGGCGCACCGTGGGCGCCGGGGTTGTAACTAGTGTGGAGGTATAGGCTATGGCTAGAAAACGGGGCGAAGCCCGTATTCTGGTAACAATGCAGTGCTCCGACTGTCGGGAGCGGAACTACATAACCAGCAAGAACCGCCGGAACGATCCCCAGCGTCTGGAGCAGCGCAAGTTCTGCTCCAGATGCCGCGGTCACAAGGCGCATAGAGAGGTTCGGTAAATGGCTTCTAGGAACCCAGGCACCGCCGCCTTTCGCCGTCCTAGTCAGAACCAGATGCGGCGCTTTCGACCAGTGGAGTTCATCCAGGAAGTCATTTCTGAGCTGCGGAAGGCCGTTTGGCCCACCCGACAGGAGACTATACGACTTACCTGGGTTGTGCTAATCATTGGCGCTCTGGTAGGATCAATTCTGGGCTTGTACGACTTTACACTCTCCAGAACCTTAACCAGGTATGTAATCCTCCCCTGAGCGACATTGGACCACAGCAAACTGTTAGCGCTTCTCGTAGAATGAAAACAACACAAGAGATACACCAAGATTCCCAGTGGTACATAGTCCACACCTACTCCGGACAGGAAGACCGGGTGAAGAAAAACCTGGACATCCGCATCCAGAGTCTGGACATGCAGGACCGTATTTTTCAGGTCATTGTGCCCACGGAAGAAGAGATAGCCATCCGGGACGGCAAGCGGCGTACAGAGCGCAAGAAGGTCTTCCCCGGATATATTCTCATTCAGATGAAAATGGACGACCAAAGCTGGTACGCCGTCAGGAATACGCCTGGCGTAACGGGCTTTGTTTCCACCGAGGATGAAGCGGATAAGAGACCCAAGCCCATAGCCCTAGACCCCCAAGAGGTTGCCTCCATTATGTCTCAGTTGGAAACCGGGAGGCCCAGGGTAATGGTAGGGTTGCAAGTGGGCCAGACGGTGAGAATCACCGCCGGACCCTTCACCGACTTTATGGGCACTGTGGGCGAAGTTGACCCGGATAGGTCGCGGATCAGGGTGCTTGTATCCTTCTTTGGAAGGGACACTCCGGTGGAATTGGACTTCCTCCAGGTGGAGAAGCTGTAAGGAGAACCATTGGCAAAGAAGGTAAGGGCGGTAATCAAGTTGCAACTCACCGCGGGGCAGGCCAGCCCGGCTCCTCCCGTTGGGCCTGCACTAGGACAGCACGGGGTCAATATCATGGCCTTCGTCAAGGAGTACAACTCCCGTACGGTGAACCAGGGTGGAACCATAGTGCCGGTGCACCTGACGGTCTTTGAAGACCGGTCTTTTAACTTCGTCACCAAGACGCCGCCGGCCTCGGACCTGCTCCGCCGGGCGGCAGGCATAGAAAAGGGCGCTTCCCAATCTCTCCAGGAAAGAGCCGGGTCCATTGGCCGCGCCGCAATTGCGGAGATAGCAAAACAGAAGATGGCGGACCTCAACGCCAAGAACCTGGAAGGCGCCACCAAGATTATTGAAGGCACCGCCCGCAGCATGGGTATTGAGGTAATTGAGGAGTAACAGGTGAAAAAGCGAGGCAAAAAGTTCCGCGACGCTGTCAGCGGCTTGGAAGCTGACAAGGCGTACATCCTTGAAGAAGCCGTTGATATGTTGAAGCTCACGGCTACGGCCAAGTTTGACGAGACGGTAGAGTTGCACATGCGCACTAGCGCAGACCCGCGACACGCAGACCAGCTGGTCCGTGGTGTGACCATGTTGCCTCACGGACTCGGAAAAACGGTGCGTGTGCTGGTCTTCGCCAACGGCGAGGCCGCCAACATAGCCAAGGAGGCCGGGGCGGACTACATCGGTGACGATGAAATCATACGCAACA
Organism: Dehalococcoidia bacterium; assembly: GCA_965226535.1. Classification (GTDB taxonomy): domain Bacteria; phylum Chloroflexota; class Dehalococcoidia; order Lucifugimonadales; genus JAPULR01. Next base: position 47,505 of record CBDDDE010000002.1, read on the forward strand.
TTCAGGATGGATGGGTAGACTTCGACGTCGGCCTAGCTATACCGGACATGATGAGCAAAATTGGAAGACTGGGCCGAGTGTTGGGTCGCCGCGGCCTCATGCCCAACCCCAGAACTGGCACCATGGTGCAGCCACAAGACCTGCCCAGGGCCATAGAAGAAGCCAAAAAGGGCCGGGTGGAGTACCGCATGGACCGCACCGCCTTGATACACGTTCCAGTGGGCAAGGTCAGCTTCGATCAGGAGAAGTTGATGGAGAACATCGCCACAATAGTAGACGCCGTGGTTAAAGCGAAGCCCGCCAAAGTGAAGGGCACCTTCATAAGAACCGCTTTCCTCACCAGCACCATGGGGCCAAGCATAAAACTTGACGTGAACGCCCTAGTCTCTGTTAAGGTAGCATAGTAGAAGCTATTTAAAGTAGAAGATAACCGAACGCTTAAGACAGCAGGCTCCCAAATCCGGGATTAAACTAGGCCTGCCGAGGTGCAACAGAACGGTTAGCTCCATTGCGAGCCCTCCTTCCCCGCACCTGAGCGCGGGGTTTCCTTTTTAAGGATAAATATGCCAACAGAAAGAAAGATGAACCAGGTGGAGGAGATTAAGGATCGGCTGTCCAGATGCAGCATCGCCGTCTCCACTAACCCCACCAATTTGGACTCCAACAATATGAACGAGCTTCGCAGCAAGTTGAGGGAGCGAGACGTCGAATATCGTATCGTGAAGAACACCCTTACCTATATCGCGGCTGACGAAGCGGAAAAACCCCAGTTGAAAAAGGTAGTGCAGGGCCCCACGGGTCTGGCCTTCGGATATGATGACCCAAGGGCCGTGGCCCAAGCCTTGGAAGAGTTCATACGGTCCACCCGCTCCCCCCTACGCATACAGGGCGCCCTGCTCAACCAACGGGCCATCAGCCCCCAGGAGGTTTCGATCCTGGCCACTCTGCCGCCCAAGGACGAGATAATGTCGAGGCTTCTGGGCCAGATGCAGTCCCCCATTGCAAGACTGGTAGGCCAGCTTCAGGCGCCCATAGCCGGACTGGTAACCACCCTAAACGGAACCATCAGGGGTCTTGGCATCGTGTTGCAGCAGCGTATCCAGCAGCTGGAGACGGAGACCCAGGAATAACAAGTCTGAACAGTAGAAATTTAACTGATAACCGGGAGGAAGAATGAGCAAGGAAGAGATTCTTGAAGCCATAAAGGTAATGTCGGTGCTGGAGCTTTCAGAGCTGGTCAAGGCGTTGGAAGACCAGTTCGGCGTCTCTGCGGCCGCCCCCGTAGCCATGGCCGTCCCATCCATGGGTCAGGTCGCCAACGGTGGAGCCCCGGCAGCAGCGGAGGAGGAGCAGACCGAATTCTCCGTGGTCCTTGAAGAGATAGGGGCCAACAAGATCAACGTCATCAAGGCGGTACGTGCAGTGACCGCTCTAGGCCTTAGAGAGGCCAAGGCCTTGGTGGAAAGCGCTCCCAAGGCTGTGAAGGAAGGTGTGGGCAAAGACGAAGGCACCGAGATCCAGAAGAAACTCCAGGACGCCGGAGCCACCGCCGCCCTTAAGTGACGACGACGTTCCCAAAACCTCGTACAAAGGAATAGAGCTTGAGCCGGCGAAAAGATAGAGAACGCTTCACGTCTATGAAGCAACTCAACCCCGACTATGTTGGTTTCAGAGGCTACGGTAACGCCTCCGAGTCTTCAGAGCCGCCCCTTGAGAAGGTTACCTGCTCCAAGTGCCAGCGGGTGAGAAACGTGCCCGTTGGCGTGGCCGTTGACCGCCAGGACGATTACGTCTGCGCCACTTGCCAGGAGGAACTTGACCGGGAATTGGCGGAAGGCGAAGACGCGGAAGAGGTCACGGATACCCGGGACAGTCCCACTTAGCACTGCGGCGCCCCGGCCACGGAGTCATAACCTTCGGGGGCCTTGACAGGCGGTCCGACCCTGCAATTGGGGAGCGGTTCCTAGCCGCTCCTCGCCCGGGGGATGATTGCCCATCCTGGACCGATATCCCCGTCTCGCACGGTGCCGCCAAGCCTCTCTCCCTTGCGACCTTCGCCCCGGGGCACGAATCAATGCCGGGTCGATAATAAGCACCCCGGTAGAGGTGAAACTTGGTGTGTACCGGCGGACGCTCCCTTAACTCCGCGACCAACCACGGCCCCAAAGCCCACCTCGCGCCCAAAACATGAAGGGCACTCGTGCCCCCCACCTCTGAAAGGAGCGCACCCCATGGCTCAACCCTCCAGGACTCCGTACAGCCCCATGATTAGAGACCTTCCTTCAACGGAGAGACCCAGGGAACGCCTCATAAACTACGGTCCCCCATCCCTGAGCAACGCCGAGCTCCTGGCCATCCTGCTGAGGACCGGTGTAAAGGGCGAGGGTGTCGTCAGTATGGCCCAACGTATCCTGGGCCGGTTCAAGGGGCTTACGGGGCTGGCAAAAGCCAACTATACCGAGCTTTGCTCCGAACACGGCGTCAGTGAAGCCAAGGCGTGCCAGCTCCTGTCCGCCGTAGAGCTTGGGAGAAGATATTTCTCACTACAGCCGGAGGAAAAGCCCGAAGTAAACTCCCCACAAGACATAGCAAATCTGCTTATGGGAGAGATGAGCTTCCTAGACCAAGAGCACCTGAGGGCCGTGCTCCTGAACACCAAAAACCAGGTGCTCGGGGTTAGCCAGATATACATCGGGAACGTCAGCGCATCAATGGTCCGTCCTGCAGAGATCTTCCGCCCCGCCATCAGGGAGAACTGCCCCTCCATTATTGTGGTTCACAACCACCCCTCGGGAGACCCCACTCCAAGTGCCGAGGACGTGGTGGTAACTCGGCAGCTGGTGAAGGCAGGAAATCTCCTGGGAATCGAGGTGCTGGACCACGTGGTCATTGGAAACGGCAACCGCTTCATTAGCCTGAAACAGAAGGGTCTGGGATTTTAGTCCTTGTATCCTGGGCCCGACTGAAAGACAATAAGCCATAACACCGAGGTTTTCGAAACGGAATGGAGGGATCCATGTACTTTTACAATGCCAAAGAACGCGAGCCCAAGGAGATTGTCCCAGGAGGGGTCATCCGGACCTTCTGGGGAGAAAATACCCTACTGTCCATGGTGGACATTGCCCCCTCCGTGGAGGTCCCACTCCACACCCACCCCCACGAACAGTCGGGGATAGTCTTGGAGGGAGAACTGGAGATGGGCGTGGAAGGGGAGGCCAAGATCCTCTCTCCCGGCGACATGTACATCATACCCGGCGGCGTTGAGCACTACGCCAAGACTCTTTCTTCCAGCGCTCGGGTGTTGGATATTTTCAGCCCCGTCAGGGAAGATTACCAGTACTGAGATAATATCGGGGGCCGCGGAGTAGATTCCAACCCCTCGAAAACGCCCGCCGACAGCGGAGAGGTGGGACGGCCAAACCCGGCATTCGCACACGGAGCCGCCGGTGCTATACTCTGGAAACACTCGGATTAGGAGGACACTCATGGGCCAAGGTTCGCTAGGGGGCCAAGTATACCGGCGATTCGGAGTACAACCTATCATTAACGCCGCCGGCACCGTTACCAGGCTGGGCGGGTCCCGTACGCGACCCGAGGCCATTGAAGCCATGGCCCAAGCCACCAACAACATGGTGGATATGGTGGACCTCAACGCCCGGGCCGGCGAGGTCATTGCCCGAGTCACCGGCGCCGAGGCCGGATTTGTCTGCAACGGCGCTGCCAGCGGCCTGCTTTTACAGGCGGCTGCGGTCATAGCGGGGAAAGACCCTGCCTTGGCGCAACAGCTGCCACACCCGCCCGCCGGCGTCAGGAATGAGATAGTCATCCAGACAATGCACCGGTTCCCCTACGACCAGGCCTACCGGGCTGCCGGAGCAAAGCTGGTCACTGTTGGCACGGCGCGCCGCTGCCCCGAATGGGAACTTGAGGCCGCCATCGGCGACAAGACCGCAGCCGTCGCCTACCTCTTCTCCTCCTTCCTGGCACGCACCGGTCTACCACTGAGTCGGGTCGTGGAGATTGCCCACGCCCACAATGTGCCGGTCATAGTAGATGGAGCGTCCATGGTCCCACCGCGAGCCAATTTGAAGCGATACATTGAAATGGGAGCCGATTTGGTGACGATTAGCGGGGGCAAGGGCATCCGTGGACCCCAAGGTTCCGGCTTGCTCTTCGGCCGAAGAGACCTGGTAGAAGCCGCCGCCGCCAACGCAAGCCCCAACCAGTTTCTGGGCCGCGGCATGAAGGTTTCCAAGGAAGAGATTATAGGCTTCATCACCGCCCTTGGGATTTTTGTCGAAGAAGACGAAGACACGGAGATGGCCCGCTTCAGGGCCATCTCTCAGAAGATTTTGGACGCCATCATAGAGATACCCGGTCTTGTGGTTTCAGTAGAGCACGACGAACATGACTTTCTCATACCCACCGCCGTGCTCAAGCTGGGGAACTCGTGGAAGGGGCCTTCCAAGGATGAAATTTTCCGGGCTTTGGAAACGGGAGACCCGCCTATTTTCCTCCAAGGAACTTTCTTGCCCGATGAACAGATCGCCGTGGACCCCTTCAACCTAGCTGAAGACGAGGTTGAGCCGCTAATCCACCGCTTGAGGGACGAGCTGCTGAAAACGCCCGGCTAAGGCAACGGTGCCCTAGTACTTGGAGGCGTTGACTCCCTTCACGCTGCCCGTAACCAAGAAAATAACCTTTTCCGCAATGTTGGTGGCGCGGTCGGCCACCCGCTCAAGGTCATGGGAGACCCAGAGTAGATAGGTGGCTCTCTTGATGGTTCTGGCGTCCTCCAACATGTAGGTCAAGAGTTCACGGTACACCTGGTCGTATAGGGCGTCCACCTCATCGTCATCGTCGCAGACCTGATGCGCGGCCAAAACGTCCCTTTTAACCAAGGCGTCCAGGCTACGCCGCAGCATATCCGTTGTCTTATCAGCCATCCGTGGGATATCAATCAAGGGCTTAAGCGGCGGCTCGTCCCCCATCATGAGACTAATCTTGCCAATGCCTTCTGCGTAGTCCGCCATACGCTCCAGCTCCACGCTTATATGCAGAATGGCAATCAGATAACGCAAGTCACGGGCCACCGGGTTCTGGGTAGCAATGATGTTTATACAGCGGTCCTCAATGTCGAACCCCTTCTGGTCAATAAAATCATCTTCTCGTACCACCTCCCTGGAGGCTTCCAAATCCCTGTGCTTCAAAGCCTCCATGGCTTTGGCGAGGGCTTTTTCCACCATGCTCCCCATGAGGAGAAGCTCGTCCTGTAGCAACTCCAGGTCTCTATCAAAGTCGAGTCTTGGCATAACCTCAATCCTTTCCGGGGTTCATGGCAATTGCAACCCACTCAATTTAACTAAACCGGCCGGTGATATATGCCTCAGTTTGCTCGTGGCTGGGATTTGTAAATATGCGTTCCGTGGTATCGAATTCCACCAGATAACCCGTCCTGTTTTCATCAACCATAAGAAATGCGGTGTCTTCAGAGACCCGGGCTGCCTGCTGCATGTTGTGAGTAACTATGACAATGCTGTATTGTTCCTTAAGCTTCCTGATGAGGTCCTCTATGGCCAGGGTGGCAATGGGGTCAAGGGCCGAGCAAGGCTCGTCCATCAAAATAACCTCCGGCTCTATAGCAATTGCCCGGGCAATGCATAGCCTCTGCTGCTGCCCCCCTGAAAGGGTCAGAGCGCTCTCCTTCAACCGGTCCTTTACCTCATCCCAAAGAGCCGCCTCCTTCAGAGACCGTTCAACAGCCTCGTCAACGTCACCCTTGAATCCGTTAATCTGCAACCCAAACACCACGTTGGCGTATATGGATTTGGGGAAAGGATTGGGCTTCTGAAACACCATTCCAATCCTGCTGCGCAGCTCGACCGGGTCCACCCTGACGTCGTTAATGTCAATGCCGTTAAACAGAACCTTTCCCTCAATGCGACCGCCGGGGACCAGCTCGTGCATACGGTTCAGACACCGCACCAGGGTACTTTTCCCACAACCCGAAGGCCCGATAATTGCGGTGACGGAGTTGCGAAGTACCGGCAGGTTGACATTCCTGAGAGCAGGTACATTTCCGTAGTAGGCCCAGAGGTCTTTCACGTCAATCACGTGATTAAGTTTATGACTGACCGTCTCCTCATCCGCATTGCTTTTGAAGTTACCCTGTATGGGTTTCATCTTAATTGTAGTCACCATTGTCTCCTTCTCGCGAAAATATGGCGCAAGGCAACAGCAACACTGTTCAGTAAGAGTAGCACGATTAACAGAACAACAATACCTGAAGCAGCGTTCTGCTGGAAACCTGGCAGCGGACGCGAAATCCAGCTAAAGACCTGTATGGGAAGGACCGTAAACGAGTCCATGGGACTGGTGGGGGTGAAAAAGACCGAGGTAAAAGCGCCGATGGCAATAAGGGGTGCCGTCTCTCCTATCGCCCTTCCCAGGGCAAGGATTATGCCGGTCAAAACCGCGGGCAGACCGGCGGGGAGGACTTGGTGCCATACGGCCTGCCACTTGGTGGCTCCCAAGGCCATGGCGGCCTCCCGCATGGAGGACGGGACGGACCGCAGCCCCTCGCGAGACGCAACGATGATTATGGGTAGAATCAGAAGGGTCAGTGTGGCAGCGGCGGCGATTATGCTTGGCCCAAGGTTGAGGCCAAATACAAACACCGCCAGCCCAAGCAGTCCATAGACGACCGATGGAACGCCCGCAAGTGTGCTGATGTTGGTCTCAATTAACCGGGTGAACCAGCTCTTGGGCGCAAATTCTTCCAAGTAGATGGCGGCGCTCACGCCGACGGGAATGGAAAATAGGGCGGTAAAGGACATCACCCACAGTGTCCCCATTATTGCCGCCTTGGCTCCGGCCAACTCCGGTTTACGAGAAGGGAAGTTGGTTAGAAAGTCCCAGCTTAGCCCTCCTATGCCGTCTTTGGCCACTATGAACAACAGTAGGCCAAGGGCCGCTACCCCAAAGACCGTTGCCAGCAGCGCCAGGGCGGCAAAGGCCCATGACGACCACCTTCTAGCCAGTATAGAACGCCATGAAGTGTTGAACATGGGAGGCGCAGCGCTCAATCGTACACCTCCCTGAACCTTGCAATGAACCCACGGGCAACGAGATTCAGCCCAAGGGTGAACACGAACAGCAGCATACCAATGGCAAAGATACTCTGGTATTCAACCGTGCCCCGTGGCGTATCGCCCATTGCCACCTCCATAATGTAGGCGGTCATGGCCTGCATGGCCTGAAGGGGGTTTGCCGACAAGTTGGGTATGCCGCCCGCGGCGATGGTCACGATCATAGTTTCACCAACAGCCCGCGCCATGGCAAGAAGCCCCGCTGCCACAATCCCCGAAAGGGCCGCCGGAACAACCACCTTGGTAGACACCTGGAACCGGTTGGCTCCCAGGGCATACGCTCCCTCTCTAAGTCCATTCGGAACGGCGCGCATGGCGTCTTCACTCAAAGAAACAACCATTGGAATGAGCATAATTCCCATGGCAAGAGAAGCGGCCAAGGCGGTAAAAATGGTCTCGGAGGCAAATAGTGGCCTCACAATGTTGGGGCTTATGAAGCTGATGGCAAAGAACCCGTAGACCACCGTTGGTATACCGGCCAGGACTTCCAAGGCGGGCTTTACCGTTGTCCGAACCAGCTCCGGTGCGTATTCACTCAGATAAATGGCGGTAAGGAGGCCCAGTGGAAAGGCCACTGCCAGAGCCATGCCCGAAATTAAGATAGTGGCTGAAAGCAGCGGCAGCGCCCCAAAGCTCTTGTCGGCAAACAGCGGCGTCCACTTGGTCCCCGTAAGGAACGAGATTATCGAAATGTCCCCGAAGAAGGGTACCGCTTCGATAAGCAATACCCCCACTATGCCAACGGTTGTAACCACAGACAGCAGCGCGCTGAGGAACAACATCGCCATAACAGGAGCCTCCCGCAACTTGCGTCGCCGGAGGCCTCCTATTCGCCACTGCCTTGGCCAAGGGGGTGTTTGTGCCAATTTATTGGCGATTGTAACCTCTTAGTTGACCCTTTCCAGGGCCTCGGAGATGGGAGTCCCAGCCTTTATGGTGTTGAATATGGACCCCGTCACCTTGTTTGCCACTCTGTCCTTGCCCCACTGGTATACGGACGCGGGCAACGGTACATAACCTACGTCTGTTACCAGGTTCGGCGCCTCTTCCAGGTAAAAGTCTACGAACGCCTTAACCTCAGGCCGGCTCTCCATGGCATCTAACCTTACGTAGATGAAGATCGGCCGTGCCAAGGGCAGGTAGTCTCCGCTCTCTACCGACGCCGCTCCAGGCGCTACGCACCGCCCCGTCGCAGGGTTCTCTACCTCTACCGCCGTAACCAACTCCCGGTACTGCTCCAGGTACGCCAGTCCAAAGTATCCTATTCCACCGGGCGTTCCGTTTACTCCGCTGGCTATCAACGGGTCCTCTTCCGTCGCCAGGTCTAGGTCCCCACGGTGCGCACCGGATTCTCCCATGATTGCTTCCGTGAAGTAGTCAAAGGTGCCGGACGAGGTCGTTGGTCCGTATATCCTCAACTTCCGGTCGGGATAGCTCTCGTCTACCTGGTTCCAGTTAGTTATCACTCCCTGCGCCTCAGGCCCAAAGATCTTCTTCAGGTCTTCTACCGTTAGACACGGGGCCCAGTCGTTATCGAGGCTAACCACCACCGACAGCGCATCGAATGCCACCGGCAACTCTATCAATTCTATTCCCTGCTCTTTGCAAACGGCTATCTCTTTTTCCTGCTCGGCTGGCCGCGAGGCGTCCCAAACATCTATGGTCCCTTCCTGGCACATGGCCCGGCCACCGGAACCCGTCCCAGTGGACGCTACGTTTACCCTCACGTCTCTATGCTTCTTGCTGAATTCCTCAGCTACCGCCTCGCTTATGGGGAATACTGTGCTCGACCCAGCCACCGCTATAGTCCCGCTCAGACTCGCTTCCATTGCTGGCGCCGGTGTGGGTGTGGAAGCCGCCGATTGGGTTGGGGTGAGAGTAACCTCGTTGTCGTCGCCGCCGCCGCAAGCTGCAATGGCGGCAACCCCTACCAAGACAGCCAGAATAAAAGCAACGTAAGAGGCCTTTATGGTGGGCGGGATGCTCATTTGAATTGCACTCCTTACTAGTAGTTTGAATTATTACTTCAAACATTTTGAACGCCGCCAACCGGCGATGTGTTAACAAGAAGTTAACGTCTAGTTAAGGTTGACTTAACATGAGGGAAGCCCAGGGTATCGGGCCAGCCAGACGGCGGCCTACCCCCCCGTTCCCTTAAGGGCGGGTTTTGTCGGCGGGAATAGTAAAAGTAAAGGTGCTGCCCTCTCCCACCCGGCTCTCTGCCCAAATCCGGCCACCGTGGGACTGCACAATATGCTTGGCAATGGCTAGCCCAAGCCCCGTACCACCGTGGTTGAAGGACCTATTTACCTTATAAAAACGCTCAAATACGTGGTGAAGCTCATCCGGTGTCATACCAATTCCCGGGTCCGCTACGCTCACTTCCAACCACCCCTCGCGGCTCGCAACGTCAATGTGCACCTGGCCCCCTGCGGGCGTGAATTTAATTGCGTTCTCCACCAGATTGGACAATACTTGCTGCAATCGAGCCTCATCGGCTACGGCGTCGGGCACCGGCGTCAACCTGTCCACCATAAGCTCTACGCCCTTGGCCCTTGCACTCTCCCTGTGAATTTCAACCACGTCTTGAATGGTCCCGTATACGTCTATGCTGGATAGGTTGAGCTTCACCTCGCCGCTCTCTAGACGGGACAGGTCAAGCAGCTCCTGAACCAACAGCGACATGCGGTCCACGTTCAGCGAAATGCGGTCCAAGAACTGGCGCGCCGCTATCGGGTCCTCGCTGGCTCCCTCCACCAGCGTCTCCGCCGAAGCCTTGATGGAGGCCAGGGGCGTTCGCAGCTCATGGGATACGTTGGCCACAAACTCCCTGCGGGTGGTCTCCACACGGCGGGCTTGAGTCAAGTCGTGAAGGACCAGAAGTACCCCTTCCTCACCCTGAAGGCTCAAAGGGGTTGCAATTACGTTGAGGTGTCGACGTCCCTGGGTGAGCTGCAGGTCCAAACTTTGAGGTGTCTTTGTTTCTCGACACCTGGACACCAACGCGCTTAGCTCGTGATCGCGGACCATCTCAATGAATCGCTGCCCGTCCTCAACGTCTGCCGGCAGGGCTAAGAAGTCCCTGGCGGCGGGATTAACCAGGGTAGTCCTCCCCTCGTGGTCAAGCAGAGCCACACCGTCAGTCATGGTAGCGAGGATGGTAGAAAGCTTATCCCGGTCGCCGGAAAAACCCGCCAACTTCCCCTTCAAACTATAGGCCATGACGTTTAGCGCCTCAGCCAACTCCCGGACCTCAGGAACAAGGCCGGACGGTACCCTGTGGTCCAAGTCACCCTCGGCCAGGCGCTGCACCGCCGCCGAAAGCCGACCAAGCGAACGCTTGATGCTTCGGACAACCAAACCTGCCAGCAGCAGAGAGAACGCCACCACTATGCCCCCGGTGACTGCTAGCGTTAGGACGACAGTGCCGACGAAGGAGCTTCCGGTTTCATCAACGTCACCGCGACCCTGGAGCTCCAGCACCAGAAAAATGGCCGCGCCCGCCATGGCCGCCAGGACCGTCCCAACGTAAGCCACGGCGACGCGTCGCTGAATGCTCCGCAGTGCTGTCATCCTTCAAACCGGTAGCCTGTCCCCCGAACGGTAATAATCCGACGCGGGGATCCGGGCTCCGTTTCTATCTTCTCCCGCAGCCATCGGATGTGAACGTCCACCGTCCTGGAGTCTCCAAAGTAGTTTAGTCCCCAAACCTGGTCGAGCAGTTGGTTGCGGTTGTAGGCGCGGCCGGGATGCCCGGCCATGAAGACAAGAAGATCATACTCCTTGGGCTTCAGTTCAACCGGCTTCCCGTCTATCTGAGCCGTGCGGGCCTCCAGGTTAATGGTCAAGCCGCCGATGCTAAGGACCTTCATCTGACCCCTCGGCGCGGTGTCCATATCCGTCCTGCGAATCAGGGCCCGCACCCTGGCCAGCAGCTCCCGGATACTGAAGGGCTTGGTCATGTAATCATCGGCACCAAGCTCCAAGCCGCTGACCTTGTCAATCTCCTGGCCGCGAGCCGTCAGAATCAAAATAGGGGTAGTCATCTCCTGCCTAATAATCCGGCACACCTCCAGACCATCCAGCGTTGGCAGCATAACGTCCAGAATAACCACCGACGGACATCTCTGGCGGGCCATCTCCAGGGCCATTTCGCCGTGGGTGGCTTGTAGGACCTCGTAACCTGCCCTGGTCAGGTTATACTCAAGGGCGGCCTGAAGAGTATCGTCGTCCTCAACCACCAGAACAGTGCGTTTAGCTTTAGCTTCCATCAAAGGATATTATAGCAGGACATAACCGTACGCCTTCATGGCCTGATATCTCCGGCGGCGCTGGCGCCCGCTATTTTCCCAAAAACCGAGCCCGCCATGAGTCCTGCGCCGCCGGGGTAGTTGTGATAGAAAAGACCCCCAACAAGCTCTCCCGCGGCGTAGAGTCCGGGGATGGGAGTGCCCTCGGTGCTAAGTACCTGGGCGCGTTCATTGGTCCGCAGCCCGCCAAAAGTAAAGGTTATGCCACATGTCACGGCGTAACCCAGGTACGGCGGAACGTCTATGGGCAAGGCCCAGTTGGACTTGGGCGGTTCAACACCCACCGTCTTCTTGCCGTCCAAAGCCGTGGGGTTGAACTCCCCTTCTTGAACGGCGCCGTTGAACCGGCGCACCGTGTTCACCAGCCCTGCTGGGTCAATGTCCAGCCCGCGGGCCAACTCCTCAATGGAGCCGGCCTCCGCCATTGTGCACTGGGCAATCCGGTATTCGTCCCGCAGCAGGTGTTTCACCTTACCGTCGAAAATCTGGAAAGCCGTTCGACGGGGTTGATACAGAATCTCCCGGCCATACTTGGCGTAGGTATAGTTTCGCAGGTCCGCCCCCTCGTCCACAAAACGCTTTCCCTCGACATTAACCATGATGCCAAAGGGGTAGGAGTGCTTCTGGTACAGGTCCGTTATCGTGCGGTCGCCGGTGGGGGGGGCGTTGAGGTCCCATGCGACGGCGTGGCAGCCGCTCCAGTGTCCGTGGGACTGAGCGCCCGCGTCTAGGGCCATACGGAGACCGTCCCCCGTGTTATAGGGAACGCCCCTCACCTTAACCAGCTCCCATCCCGGGCCGAGATATCTGGCCCGCATCTCTGCGTTGGCCTCAAAACCGCCGCAAGCCAGCACCACCGCCTTGGCGGCTACGTCCTCCATCCCCGCCGGGGACTGCACCGTGACCCCGGAAACCCCACCCCGTCCGTCAATAAGGAGCCTGACCCCTTTGGATTCATATCGGACGGATACATTTCTACTCCGGGCCATATTGAAAAGCTGGTCGGAAAGCCCCTTTCCCCCACCCACGGCCTCCACCACAAGGCCGCCCCAGAACCGGTGCTTGCCGCCTACCTTAAAGGACTGGCGGCCGTACAACGGGACAAATCGCAGCCCCAGGCTTCGCATCCAACAAAGGGTTGGGTGAGACTGGCTGACCAGTACCTGGGCCAGCCCCGGGTCACTCATACCTTCGGTAACCCTCATCAAGTCGTCGTAGTACTGGGCCTCGGTATAACTGCCAACGTCAAGGGCCTTCTCCTCCCCAACAGACATGTCGGGGATTAGGGCCTTCACGTCATCCAATCCCCGGTAGGCGCAGCGAATGGCGCCACCGGTGAAATAGGTGTTGCCACCGCGGAAGTACTCCGGGGCCTTTTCCAGCACCAGGACCGAGGCGCCTCTTTCCTGGGCCGAAAGCGCGGCGCACAGGGCGGCGTTCCCCGCCCCCACCACAACAACGTCGTAGCCGTCTCTCATAGTGCCTCCCATATATGCGATGCTATGTCGCAAACGCCAAGGGTGTCAATGGAAGGAATGAATGACAGCCGTCCGCCTAGGTTTGCATACTACGGTTGCAGGGGATATTATTTTAGAGCCCCAGAATCGCAACTCCTTTATACCAAGGAACTGTCACATGAGCTACCGGACCATTTTATTAGACAAGGCTGAAGGCGTGGCCACCGTTACACTTAACCGACCCAAGGTCCTCAACGCCATGAACCTAACACTGGTGGGTGAGTTGGACGACGTCCTCACCGCGCTGGAGGCGGACGATGAAGTTCGCGCCATTATCCTCACCGGCGCGGGGGAGAGGTCCTTCTCCGCCGGGGCGGACATTCACGAAATGCGAACCTTCACCCCAGATCAGACGAAAGAGACCGCCGAGGCCCGCACCCGCAGCCAGAAACACGTTGCAACCTGCCGCAAGCCCATTATTGGTGCCATAAACGGCTTGGCTCACGGCGGCGGCGCTGTTCTTGCCAGCTCACTGGACTTCCTGGTGGGCTGTGAACGAAGCCAGTTCCGTTTCCTTGCCGTGGCTTATGGCCAGATGAACTCTACCTGGACCCTCCCTGTAATCATTGGCTGGCCGAAGGCCAAGGAGCTCCTCTACACCGGTCGCATTGTCCCGGCGGAGGAGGCGTACCGCCTGGGCCTGCTGAACCACCTGGTGCCCGCCGCCAAACTAATGGACAAGGCCATGGAGTTGGCAAAGATGATCGCCGCCAACCATCCCGTCTCAGTGCAAGGGGTCAAGAGCCTGGTAATTGAGAACCTCGGCGAGTCCTGGGAAGAGATGCGTCAGGGTGAGCACGTGGCCCGGAGAACCACCTACCAGGGACTTAACGTGGAAGAAGGCTTCAAAGAGTTCATACAACGAAAGGGAAGAAACCCTACAAAGGACTAATTGAAATATCGGACTGGCTAAAAGCGTCAACATCCACTACACTAAGGCCTCAGACTAAGGCGTATCCCTGAGATATGAAAAATGACCGCGTGAATAAGGTATGATGGTTGAGTCGACGTCTCTAGTATGCCCCATAATCACCAGTTTGGGGCATATAAAGCTATTGCAAAGGCTAACGACAACCATTTATAATACGCCCGCAGTTTTCCGCTGTTTCTAGCCAATTGTCAAACAAGTAATGCTGAAAAACCATTTGATTACGCTAGCCGATAAAGGAGGTTAGATGTACTTGTCCAAAGTCTTTAAGGTAATCCTGTTGCTATCACTACTGGCTCTGGTCATACCCCTAAGCACGGTTCAAGGGCAGATACCCATTGGAACGGCTGTTATCAGAGACTCCTCTTCAGGACTCTCCGATTCGCTGGTTATGAAGCTGTCCAACCTGCCCAGCCTAGCCGATACAGAGGCGTATGAGGGCTGGCTAGTCTCCGACGACGGCTCAGACAAGCTCAGCGTTGGGGTATTGGACGTTGACGCTACCGGGGACGTTGACCAAACCTTCAACCATGCCACCGGTATGAACCTGACCTCGGCTTACAGCCATTTTCTGATTACAATCGAGCCCGTTCCGGACACTGATCCCATGCCTTCGGGAGTCATATCCTTCGCAGACATGATCCCAGAGGGCGGGTTGGTCCACATTAGGGGGTTGCTAGACAATGACTCCGGCGCAACCGTGAAACTGATGGCGCAGACCGGAGTAGCCCTCACGCACGCAATGCTATCCGTTGACTCCAAGACCCTGGAAGAACTTCAAATGCACGCAGGCCACGTAATCAACGTTATTGAAGGCTCCGAGGGTGAAAACTTTGACGATGCCATTGCGAATCCCGGCGACGGCGCTGGTATCGCTTCTCATGCCGCCGCAGCCAGCGAAATGGCCGAGGCCGCCGCTGCCGCGGTGCCCACCAGTTCCAACTTCCAGAACTACAAGTCCCTCGTCACCAACTCGGCAGGCAACGCAGCCAGTTGGTCAGCCATGGCCAAAGACATGGCCATCACGGCCCGCAGTGCAGACTCTCTTACCACAGCGCAGGCCTTCGCCACCAACGCTCAAACTCTCTTGAACCGAGCCTTGAACGGCTGGGACGAGGACAGGAGCGGCGATGTTGGAGCCAGAGAGGGTGAGGGCGGAGCCATGCAGGCCCACATGGGAGCCCAGAGCATGGCCAGCTACAACCCCGCCGTACCCGTTGTGCTACCGGACACCGGCGACATTAACTTCGCCACCCTCGCTCTCATAGCTTTGGGCGCCGGCGCAGTGCTCATCCTTGGTGGAGGCGCCTTCTTCCGGCACAGCCGGGCCAGGGCCTAACCCACCCCGTTAACCCGTAGACAACATGAACCCCTCGGCGTTGCGCCGAGGGGTTCATAATTTATAGAGGCAGGAAACGTCAATGGATAAGGTTCGCAACTATCACCAAAACGTTGCTCCCACCCTGGGCAACTACGTCCGCAGCATTAAAGTAGGCTCCATGCTCTTCGTCTCGGGCTGCACTGCCGTGGGTACCCCCGCTGAAGACGGTGACGTCATCAGGCAGGCCGACGCAACCCTGGACAGGATAAAGCGCATCGTTGAGGTCGATGGCGCCGCCATGAGTGATATTGTTAAGGTCACTATCTACGTTACGGACATGGCCGGCTTCCGGCCGCGAATGGCAGAATTCGACCGGCTCATGGAGAAATACTTCCGGGGCGAATATCCTACCAGCACACTGGTGGCAAGCCCCGGTCTGGCGCGGCCCAGTCTTCTAATCGAAATTGAACCCACCGTGGCGCTTTAGCCATTGACTTCCCGAACAATGGGCGGCTACTCGAAATATGCCAAATCAAACAACGGGAAATCCTGAAGTGTTGCAACCCACTCGAAACCTGAACAACAATGCCAAATCAAACGGGAAAACGGTACACACGAATATGCTCCCAATGCGGCTCCGAGTTCCTCGTCACCAAGGGCGGGGACGGGGCGCTGAAGTGTTGCAGCCAACCCGCCAACCTCAAGATCTAAGAGTTTATCTACTGTGCCCAACGAGCTGGGAAAACGTTACGGTTGCAAAGAATGCGGCACCCTGGTTCTCTGCGTCAAACGGGGCGAGGGTGTCGTTGTCTGCTGCGAGGTGGAAATGACCCTCCAAGCGCCGCGGCAACTACCCTCCTCCGACTAGGTATCTTCCCAGGGCGGCTCTTCCAACACGAATATCCGGTCATGGCCTGCCAGGTCCTTCTCCACCGCGGTTTCAGCACGGGGGAAAAGCCACCCCGCCAATCTGCACAGCGGACCACCCTGGCCCGGGTCAATCTCTAAAAGCATCACCCCGCCTCTTGCCAGCTTGCCAGCCGCCTGACCCATGAGCCGGCGCAGGAGGTCAAGACCATCGGCTCCTCCGTCCAACGCCGCCGCCGGCTCCCAAGCCAGCTCCGGCTGTAGGGTGGGCAGCCTCTCCGACGGTATATACGGCAGGTTGGCCACAATAACGTCGATGCTCCCTTCAACAGGGTCCAACAGGTCCCCCTCCACAAGGGCGATCCTTTCCCCAAGACCATGCTTTTGGACGTTGGCTTCAGCCACCGCCAGGGCGTCTCTGGAAAGATCCGTGGCAAAGAATTTTATTCCGGGCAAGTGCATCGCCAGGTTAATAGCTATGCCGCCGCTCCCCGTCCCAACGTCCACCGCCACCAGTGGCCCTTGGCCCATGCGCTCCATGCACACAAGCATAGCCCTCTCCACAAGAAGCTCCGTTTCCGGTCTGGGCACCATTACGCCTGGTCCCACCAGCAGGTCAACGCCGTAAAACTCCCTGTGTCCTAGAATGTACGCCAGCGGCTCGCGCTTGAGCCGACGCTTCAGTGCCCGTTCCAACGCCGCCAAAGCGGCATCGGGGATTTCGTCATCCTGGAAAGCGTACAACCGGCGCCGAGGCACCCCCAGCGTGTCCGTAAGGATAACCTCCGCCTCAAGCCTCGGTTCTGGGACCCCGGCTTCGGCGAGGCGCTCCCGTCCTTGGCGTAAGAAATCTCCTAGGGTGGGCATTGAATCATGCGAAAATACTCATAAATTTCGGGCGGCCCCAGCTCCGCGGCGGCGGCATGCAATAGATAATTCGGACTTGTGGTGGTTAGAGGGCTACCCGGCCATGGCCTCTTCCAGGCTCCGCGCCTGCTCACTGGCCGTTAAAGCGTCGATAATATCGTCGATGAACCCGTCCATGTACTTCTGATAACCGTAGAAGCTTTTGCCAATCCGATGGTCCGTAATACGGTCCTGGGGAAGGTTATAGGTGCGAATCTTCTCGGCCCGGTCCCCCGTGCCAACCTGTGTTCGTCTGGACTGGGTAATCTCCTTCTCCTGGCGCAGCTGCTCCTGCTCATAGAGGCGTGCCCTCAAGATATCCATTGCCCGCTGCTTGTTCTTGTACTGAGACCGCTCATCCTGGCACGTGACCACCGTGCCCGTTGGACCGTGGACTATCCGGATGGCTGTGGCCACCTTATTCACGTTCTGTCCACCATGGCCCCCGGCGTGAAACACATCTATTCTCAAGTCGTCAGGGTTTATCCTTACGTCCACTTCCTCCGCCTCAGGCAACACGGCCACGGTAACTGTGGACGTGTGCAACCTACCCGAGGACTCGGTTGTGGGTATTCGCTGGACCCGGTGCACGCCCCGCTCATGCTTGAGACGGCTGAAGGCGTTCTTCCCCTCCACCGTAAAGGCAATCTCATTGAATCCGCCCAGGTCAGAAGAGTTCGAGTTCAGCACCTCCACCTTCCAACCCAGGCTCTGGGCATACCTGCTGTACATACGAAAGAGGTCCCCGGCAAACAGTCCAGCCTCCTGTCCCCCGGCCCCCTTGCGAATCTCGACGATGACGCTCCTCTCGTCGTTGGGGTCCTGGGGCAGCAGCGCCAACCTGAGTTCACCCTCAAGAGTCTCAATCCGGCTCACCAGACCCTCCATCTCCTCACTCGCCAGGGCCTCCATCTCAGGGTCGCCGCCTTCGTCAATAATCGACTGGGCTTCTTCCCGTTGCCCCCAACTGTCCTTGAGTTCGCGGTATCGATTTACCGCATCCTCCAGGCCGGCCCGTTCCTTGGCCAGCGTCAGGACCTTCTCATAGTCAACGGCCACCTCGGGTTGGGACAGGAGTTCGCCCAACTCCTGGTACCGGGAGTCAATCTCTTCTAATCTGTCGAAAAACGAACTCATACTGCTGTATTCCAACTCTTGTAATGGCGAATTTGAAACCCGTCCATGCAATGAGCAAGGCCCATCTGCAACCCTATTTTAGTCCAACGGGCATTATTCCGACAAGAAGCTCCGGGACAGCCGGCGTTACTCGGCTAAAGCGGCGGACGACGAGTGTGCCAATCCGTGGCCTGCTGGTAAGCGTGACCGGCGTTCAGCGCCGTGGCCTCCTCAAAGGGGCGCGCGGCCAGCTGAAGCCCGACAGGCAGACCGTCGGAGAAACCACAAGGCACCGTCAAAGCGGGATAGCCCGTCAGGTTAAAGGGCCTGGTGTACTGGGTCAATGCCCCTATGGGGTCCACCTCAAGGCCGTTGATTTGCAGTCCCTCGGCATCAATGAGAGGTGCGACGATAGGCTCCATGGGACCCGCCAGCAGGTCCACGTCTTGGAAAAGCTCTCGAACCACCTGGGTGTATACCAAGCGGCCCCGGAGCGCCCTCAAATAGTCGGCGCCGCTTATGAACAGCCCCGACTCAAACCGCCACCTTACCGAAGGATCATACTCGTTTCCACGTTGTACAAGCAGATCCCTGTGATGCGCCGCGGCCTCGGCGTAAAGAATTATCCTGGAGATTGCCCCAGAGTCGTGGAACATGGGCCAGGACACCTCCTTGACCTCAGCGCCCAGGTGCCGCAGCACATCCAAGGCGTCTCGTACTGTCCCTTCTACGCCCGACTGCAAGGGCACCTCAAAATATTCCCGCGGCACACCAACCCGAAGCCCGCGTACGTCACCCGTCAACGCAGCGTGGTAGTCGGGTACCCGCTCCCTAGCGGAAGCAGGGTCTCGCGGGTCGTAACCTGCTAACACCCCCAGGGCCAAGGCGCAATCCTCCACCGACCGAGCCATGGGGCCCGGATGGTCCAGAGACCATGACAAGGGAGTCAGTCCGTACCGGCTCACACGCCCGTAAGTAGGCTTGATGCCGGACAGGCCGCACAATGCGCTGGGTATGCGAATAGACCCACCAGTATCGGTGCCCAGAGTAATGGTGCACTGTCCCGCCGCGGCGGCAGAGCCTGACCCCCCGCTGGAGCCGCCCGCCATACGCGTTGGGTCCCAGGGGTTGTGCATGTCGCCATAGTCGGCGTTGAGCCCCGTCGGGCCAAAGGCAAACTGGTGCAGATTAAGCTTACCCATCAGAATAGCGCCGGCATCCTTCAGCCGAGCCGCCGCGGCGCCGTCATATTCGGGAACAAAATCGTCGAATATCCTGGAGCCGGAGGTGTTCCGCACACCCTTTACATAGTAGAGATCCTTGAGACCCACCGGTACACCGTGGAGCGGGCCGCGGCAACGCCCCGACCCAATCTCCTCCTCTGCCCGTCGCGCCGCTTCCAACGCCTCCTCACCCGGCCTTGTGATGAACGAGTTCAGGACCGGCTCCGTGGCTTCAATCCGTTCCAGGTGTGCTTGTATCACCTCCACGGGCGACAGATCCTTGGACCCCATGAGCCGCGAAAGCTCAACCGCGCTTAGGAAGCAAAGCTCAGTGGCATCCATGACCTACTCCGCAGCCGGGGAGAAGATGTTGGCCGGCTCCGTATCCCCCAAGTCCAACTCCCTCAACTGGGCAATGGTCCCCATAATGTCCTTCACACTGGCGTACAGCTCCTCCACGTGAGCGGCGTCACTGGTATCTATCCCGTGAAGGGCCGCCATCTGAAGAAAAGCCTCCTTAGACAGACCTGCTTCGTCAGCCATATCTACTCCTCACTCGGCTCCTTGGTCTCTTTAATTTCTATGAGAATGTTGCGATGTGGAGCATCTCCTATGTTCGTGACCACGTGTGGACCGTGCTTCTCAGCGAACCTGTACCGGCCCACTGAGCCAAGACTTTCATCTACCGTGCCGTCCTCAAATTCACGCATCATTCTGCTTTCGGTGAGACCCACAGTAACGTAGTCCAAGTCGTGGCGGTGCCAGTGGCTGGACTGGCCGGGTGCCAGGGAAAGGTCCCATATCTTCACGCTATTGTTCTCAAACAAAAGCTCGGTGCCCACGTCGCCCCATTGGCGTTCCTTAGCCATGAAACTCCTCCCTAAAGACCCGTGCTAGGCCTCGTTCTTCACCGGGTTACTCAGCACCCCGACACCCTCGATCTCAATCTCAACCACGTCTCCGTCCTTCAATTCCCCGGCCTGTCCCGGTGTTCCGGTATAAATCATGTCACCGGGCTCAAGGGTTATGGACTTGCTAACGTGGCTGATAACCGTGGGAAGGTCAAACAGGAACATCTTGGTGGTTTCAGCCTGCACCTCCTTGCCGTTCACCCTAGCGCGCAGCATGAGGTCGCTGGGGTCCAGGCCGGTAACTAGGTACGGCCCCGCGGGGCTGAATGTGTCCGATGACTTGGCGCGCCACCACTGCCCGTCGCCACGCTGCCACTGCCGCGCGCTTACGTCGTTACCGCAAGTGTACCCAAGAACGTGGTCGAGGGCCTCCTCCTTGGGCACGTTCTTGCACCTGTCCTTAATAATCGCCACCAACTCCCCCTCCTCATCTACCCTGCCGTCAAAGGCCTTCGGAATAATAATGTCATCGCCGGGACCCGCCAAAGACGTTGTGGTCTTGTAGAAAATCAACGGCTCTTTCAACGGCTCCCTTTCCCCCAAGTGGCTCTTATAGTTAAGGCCAACGGCCAAAATCTTCCCCGGCACGCAGGGGGCCAGCAGCTTAACCTCAGACAGCGTATGAGTATGGTCCGTAACCTCGTACTTCCTCAAAAGGGGAAGTGGTCAACTGTTTAACCGAGTCTCCCTCAACCACTCCGTAGCTAATCTCACCGTGGGTCAGGTATCTTGCAAAGATCATCTCTTTATATCCTCCAGGTTTATCATCCCCCCGCGCAGGCAGCCGTCACTAAAGGAACCAAATCCAGCGTAATAAAGGGACGTTGTCAACGGTATTCTAGGGGCATACACCAAAATAATCCAGACCCTCCCACAAGGAGTGAGAAGAACCCAAGTCCTTGACACCCTTATCATACCTTTCTATAATTGTCGAGAACCTCTTGAGCGGCCCAGAAACGAAAGTTGGGCATTGCTAGAGGCATATGTTGTTGAAGAAAGGAGTGGCTGAATGGCAGATAAGGGCGTAGCGTTAATGGCACACCTGATGCGCCGTGCCGGTTTTGGAGCCACTTATGAAGAGCTTGAGGCGAGAGCCGCCAAGGGGTACGAGGCCATCGTGGACGAGTTGGTCTTCCCCGACGACCATGGGGTTTCGGAGTACGACGAGCTGACTCTGGCTAGGTATTTCCCGGATATGGAGGTCCCCTCGGCTCCGGCCCTAGGTACCGCCAATTTCATGTACCACCTGTACACCTCGCCCCGGCCTTTGGTGGAAAAGATGACCCTGTTCTGGCACATGGTCTTCGCCACCGGAAACTCTAAGGTAGACAACCCGCCCGAAATGCTCCAGCAGATTGAGATGTTCCGCCAGCACGGCATGGGGAACTACAAAGACCTGTTGGTCCGCCTTTCCAAAGATCCCTCTATGATCTTCTGGCTGGACAACAACGAGAATCATAAGCGAGCCCCCAACGAAAACTGGGGACGGGAGCTCTTGGAGCTTTTCTCCATGGGACAGGGTCACTACAGCGAGGACGACGTAAAGACCGCCGCCCGCGCCTTCACCGGTTGGACCATCCTGCCCAAGATACCCAGGACACCCTACCAACGTCACCACTGGAAGTTCATCTACAAGTCCGAGGACCACGACCACAGCGAGAAGAATTTCCTGGGCCGCACCGGCAACTTCAACGGTGAGGACATCATTGACATTATCGTGGAGGATCCCGCCACTGCCATGTTCATGGCCCGGCACCTCTACAACTTCTTTGTAGCTGACGAAGTTCAGGTGCCCAGTTGGCTGGATGTCCCGGCCAGGGACTCGGAGGCTGTCAACGCCATCTCAGACACCTTCGTCAAATCAGGTTTCGACATCAGGACAACCCTCCGCTTCCTTTTCAACTC
>CBDDDE010000003.1:0-29607 GCA_965226535.1 Dehalococcoidia bacterium
GTTCCAGGGTCTTCAGGAATCCCGCCTCCGAGTAGTCGTATGAGTGATTATTGGCCGTGGTCACCACGTCAAACCCCATCCACTGAAGCTCCTTCACGTTGGACGGGTCCGAAACCTGGAAAGATACCGTATCCTTGTTTTCCCAGCTCATCTCATACTCGTGGAAGAGCATTTCCAGATTTACGACGCTGGCATCAGCGGATTTGAGCAGCTCCACTAGGGCCAAAAATTGCTTTTCCCTGAACATACTCATGGGCCGGGTGATCATCGAATCCCCCGCCACGGCGATGGTCATATTTCCTTGAGCTGATTCGTAAATCATTTCCCCTGGCCCCCTAGTGCTTCTAAACGTTGCCCGGATGTCTCCATGTTCACGACTCTCTCGCTTGCGTGAGAAGATTCGATTCTGAAGGAACCGCTGGTTAGAGTCAACAGTTGCTCCGCCGCTGGACGGCCGCCTTGCGATGCCGCCCTTCGTGTACAATTAGGCCACCAGCAAACGGATTTGGGAGGCTTGCTTCGTGAGTTATATTGCCTGGACCATTATTGCCATGGCAGCTTATGCAATTATGACTATCCTCCTCAAATTTTCCCTCCGGGACGTACCACCGGAGGCAGCCGTGTTCGTCACAAACGCCTTACTGGTAATCTCCGCCTTCCTCTGGGCCCTCTACCGAGGCGTCAAAATCACCGACCACTTGGCCCTAAATCAGCCCACCCTCTTCCTCATCTTAGCGGGCCTCGCCCTGAGCGTTGGCATCATCAGCCTGTACATGGCACTCAGCAGGGGGCCCATATCTACCGTGTCGCCCCTCTTCGGCATGAACATCGCAGTGGTGGCCATTTTGGGATTTATCATCTTGAAAGAACCGGTGAGCCTTGAAAGAATTGCGGGAGTCATCTTGGCTGCCGGGGCCATATTCTTGTTAGCTAGATAGCCATTTAACAACAGTCCACTATAGAGTTATTGGAGGAGATATGATTGGCGTTTTGACTCACCACTGGGCCATGGAAAATAAGCTGGATGCGGCCAGAAAGCTGTTGGAGGGCAACGGAAAGGCTCAAAGCAAAGCCCCGGGCTTTGGGTCTCGCCAGACCCTCTACTCCCTCAGCGACCCCTCCAAGATTACCACCCTGGTTACCTGGGACAGTAGCGAAATCTACGATGCCTGGCGCGCCAGCCCCGAACGCGCAGCCGCCATGTCCGGCGCAGACACTCTATGGTCCAAAGCCCCGGAATCGGAGCGCTTCCAAGTAGCCCCCTAGCCCCAAGGCCCCGCTCCACATAATTCAGGCCATCATGTCCATACCTGAGGTCGCCCTTTCACGAAGGGGCCGGCCCTCCAGCCCAACACCGGCCTAAACAAAGGGCAAACAATCAATAAAGACTCCAGGTACCTAAATCCAGGCGCCGCGTCCATCGCAAGAAAAATAGGATACTTCCCTGGCAATGCGGGAATGCCAAGTTTCGGCTAACCCGGATTAGACGCCGGTGAACTTCTTGAAGTGGGCGGCCATACGACGCATGGAGTCCCGCACGTTTTCCGGACGCCAGTGGTACCAGCCGTGAGGCTCGCAGTTATACTGTATGTACTCGGTATACAGTCCCTTGGCCTTGGCGGCACGGAAATAGTCGTCGGCCATACTGATACGAACGCCGTCCCGGTCTCCCCACAAGATTAGTAGCGGGGTCTTAACCTTGTCCAGGTTGTAGATGGCGGAACGCTCCCGCCAGTGGTCCGGTGCCATATCCGGCCCGCCTCGGTCTCCAGCTACCACGTCTCCCAGAACCGGCTTCCCGCCCCCGCCAGAATACCTCTCCGAGTGGATAAGGTCCGGCGGGCCATAGAAACAAACGGCGGCCTTCAATAGGTCCGGGTATCGGTAAATCATACAAAGGGTGAAATACCCGCCCGTAGAGCCACCGTGCATGACTATCCTGTCTCGGTCCGCCAGCCCCTGCTCAACCAGGTAGTAAGCCCCGTAGGCGAAGTCGTCGATATCTCCGCCGCCCCAGTCGCCAAAATTCAGAAACTCATACTGCTTGCCAAGGCCCGCGGAACCCCTCACCAGCGGAGCAATGACCGAATATCCCTTGTGCAGCCAATATTGTATATAGGGATAGAAGCCTCTTACGTGTAGACCCTTAGTGTTGGCCCTGGCGTAAATCACCAAGGGCGTTCTTCCCACGGCGCCCTGGGGCCGATAGAGCCAGGCGGGGACCTCCAGACCATCCTTGGAGGGATAGCGTATAAGCGTTGGCTTCACAAAGGGAAACTCCGCAAGGCCCTGTGGCATGTGATGGGTAATCTGCGTAGGCGGCCCACCGTCAGCGGAGATGGACCACAGATCTGACGTCTTGCCATGGTCCATGTGTGTATAGACTATACGCTTACTGTCGGGGGTCCAGCGTATCGAACCCCTGACTTGGTAGGCGTCGAAGCCACCATGAACACCGTCACCCTCGGTAATCTGCACCGGTGCGCCCGAACCGTCGGCCCGTACCTTCATAATGTGGAAACTCCACCCCAAATTGGCCACGTAGGCTACCCACTGGCCATCGGGGGAGAACCGCGGGTTGTATTGGTCGTGTTCGCCGTCGGTGAGGAATGTGGTCGCCTTGGTTTCGATGTCGATGGTCCCTACCCTGCGCCAGCCGGAGCGGTCCGACGTAAAGACCAGCTTGCTGCCATCGGGCGACCACCTAGGCCTGTAGTCATAGTGGTCATAGGTATGCGGCGTCATGTTCCTGGCCGGACCGCCCTCTATGGGTACAATCCAAACGTCCATGCGCTTGAAGTCAGCGTGGCCGGAGCGGTCCGCCATAAAGGTGACGTGCTTGCCATCAGGCGAGACAAAAACGTCGGTGCTGTTGGATTCGTCATTGGTAATATAGTGGGGTTGCACCTTTCCCGTGGGGATGTCCGTTGGGAGGGACACAACTTGGTTGTATCCGTTGGGTCCACCCATCACAAAGACAATGCGCTTGCCATCCGGAGTCCAGCGGATAAACTCATGGCCCCGAGTCGGGCCATTGCCGTAGCTAAGGTTTATGGGAGGCTCGGAGCCGTCCGCTCTTACCTTGAAAGCATCGTAACGAGATGTATAGGCAATCCACCGGCCGTCCGGAGACCAGGAAGGATTGAGGCATTCTTCGGGATACATCGACACAACTTTGCGGTTGTTACTGCCGCCAACATCACAGACCCACAGGTCATAACCGCCGGATTCGGCGGAAACGTAGGTGATTTCCCGGCCATCTGCAGAGAGGTCAAAATGCTCCACCTTGGCATTGGTCTGTGCCAGAAGGTCTATTAGCGGGTCATCCGGCAGCTGTACCTCTTCAGTGAACGTGGCTCCACGGTTAAAATTCGTCACGGAAATTCTCCTTCCATACCCAAGTTCGGCACATTCTACCATAGAAGCGCAGTGTCCGCTTAGTCTCATTTATCGCCGTCCACGGCGGCCCTTAGCCAAGCACCCGGTACATCGGTTAAACTAGAGCGCCTTAGCCTCACCTACGTCAGTTAGGAAAAAATTGGACCTGGCCATTGCCCTGATCCTGTTCATTGGCACCTCTGTCATAGTAGTGGCATCGGCAAGATACCTCGTCACTTCGGGAAACGTCATAGCCATAAAGACCGGCTGGGGGCATGTCTGGGTAGGCACCCTCTTGCTGGCGGGAGCCACCTCTCTCCCTGAGCTTGTGGCCACCTCTACCGCTGCCTTCCTGAACAATCCGGGCCTAGCTGCGGGCAACGTATTCGGTTCCAATATGTTGAACATGACCATAATGGCCTTGGCGCTGGGATTCCTGGGCGGCAAGCTGGTGTTTCAACAAGTGCTTCCCCAGCAAAGAGCCGTAGCCCTTTTCGCCACTGTCCTTACGATACTCGCAGTCCTCCTCGCCACCGTTAGGCTAGACGTCAAGTGGTGGCTGATAAGCCCTGCTTCACTAATCATCATTGCCTTCTACGTCTTGGGATCATGGCGACTGTTCAAGCAAAGTTCCGATGCTGTCCATCACGAAGAAGAAACCACCCACCGCTCCATCCAATGGGCATGGACGGTCTTTGGCCTCTCCTCCGCGGCGATCTTTGTGGCCACGTTCTTACTAACCCGCAGCGCGGCCGACATTGCGGAAATCACCGGCGTAGGGGAGAGTTTTATCGGCGTGCTGGCTCTGGCCTTTGTCACGTCCTTGCCGGAAGTTTCCACTTCAGTGGCCGCCCTTCGCCAGAATGCCCCGGACTTGGCTATATCAAACCTCTTCGGCAGCAACGCCTTCAACATCATAGTCCTGGCCATCGCCGACCTGTTCTTCACCGGAGGTTCGCTTTTCGGCAACATGCAGACGGGAGCCGTTGTCGCCGGTCTATTCGCCATCCTTCTCATGTCCCTCAGCATCTGGCAACTCCTCTTCAAAAGACCGGTGAAGGTCTTCTCCTTTGTAGAGCCCAGCATATTTCTCATGATCTCAATCTATGCTGCAGGACTGTTTCTGGTATTCTACATGGGCTAGGCTACCCACTATGCCCCTCTTCTTCCCCACAAGTTTGGGCGGGTTCCTTGACCCTGCTGGTAATATGAAGGGCAGGCACATGCACCGGAACAAAGAAAGCTACGCCAAAGATTGACTAATATTCCCACCGCTCAGCGGAATAGGACAGGTGAACAGCGTTCCCTGGGCTTGATGATAGGCTTGGCCGCGGGCCACGGCATTAAGCACTTCTACTCACAGGCATTCCTCCTTCTAATCCCCTCCGTTAAGGCGTACTTGGGCCTCAGCGACATTGAGGTTGGCATCATAGGAAGCACCCGCACCATATTTGGTGCGGTGGTAAACATCCCCGCCGGAATCTTGTCGGATATGTGGCGCAGCAAAGTCTCCCTTATGTTAACTGCCAGTCTAACCTCCCTGGCAGTGGGATACATGATCATAGGCGCCGCGCCCAGCTACTGGCTGCTCCTTGTAGGCGTGGCCATCACCGGCGCCGGGGCCTCCATTTGGCATGCCCCGGCCTTTGGTACCCTCGCCACAGCGTACCCCAACAAGCGGGCCACTTCCTTTGCCGTGCACCGAATGGGAGGCTCCTCCGGTGACAGTCTTGCCCCCTTGGTTGTAGGACTGGTATTGGGCGGGTTCGCCTTCTGGGGCCTGGAGTGGAACGGCCTGCAATGGCGCACCTTGTCATACGCCCTGGTGGCTCCTGCAGGCATCGCGGCCTTGATAGTCCTCCTGGGTTTCCGAAACCTGAAGGGCCAATCCCTCGAAAGGCCCAGCTTTCACACCTACTTACGGTCGGCAAGGTCCATGCTCGCAAATAAGACTGTCATCAGCATGGTCATCATATCCGGCGTCCGATCCATGGCCCATAACAGCCTGAGCATCTTCCTTATCATCTACATGAGCGAAGACCTGGGGTTCTCCGACTTCAAGATTGGGTACCACGTGGCCCTGCTTACTCTATTTGGCGTTGCCTCATCTCCGGTGCTGGGATGGGCGTCCGATAAAATTGGACGGCGTCCTGTGATGTTCCTGAGCCTCTTCTCCATGGCTGTCCTCATATTTTCACTCCTCGCCTTTGGCACAGGATGGAGCTTTACCCTGATTCTAGCCCTCATAGGGCTGTTCTTGTACTCCGTTAGCCCCATAATGATGGCCGCCGCCGTTGACGCCACCAAGAAGGGCACCGAGGCCTCCGGCGTAGCCCTCATGTTTGCAGGATCCGCGGTATTGGGGTCCGCTTCTCCCATCATTGCGGGCCGACTTCGCGAGGTCTATGGAATGGACGGCGTATTCTACTTTGCCGCCATCATCGTCACGCTGGTCGCCTTTGCCGCTCTGGTTGTGCCCCTGCGCAGGGCAACAGATTAGAAGCTTCATCCAGAGAACCAATTCCCCGGTGAATATGCTTTCGCCTAACTCCCAATAAATCCCCTTTGGCCGGAATTGTCGTACAATTACAGTGGAGTAGCACTCCAAGCAGCGGCAAAGAAGGTCCTGAGCCACTGGTTGCTTAGCTACAAGTGAGGCGATAAAATGCGGTACAAATTCGGATACAAGCGTGGCAGAGCGTTATGATTAACACACTGGTACAGAAGGCAAAACCCTTTCGCAGCTATTTCCTGCCCTTTCTGGCGGGTGGCCTGGCCCTCACAGCGTCCATTCTAGGAGCACTGGCCACCGGGGATGAAAACATAACCGGAGGAATTAACGGGTTAATTGAGGGGCTTTCAGGACGCTCTAGCTCCGGGCTTGACAACATTGGCATCCTGGCTCCCCTGGGCTTTGCCTTTGCCGCCGGCATGGTGTCCACCGTCAACCCTTGCGGTTTCGCCATGCTGCCAGCCTACCTCGGCCTATACATCGGCTCCAACGACCCCAAGGTCAACGCGGGCAGCTCTGTACAGAAACTCAGCCGTGCCTTGTTGGTAGGCCTCGTAGTTACCTCCGGGTTCATCATCCTCTTTGGCATAACAGGCATAATCATTGGGGCCGGAGCGCGCGCCATAATCTCCTACATCCCCTGGATAGGACTAAGCGTCGGAATCCTGCTGGCCCTGGTCGGCTCCTGGCTCCTGGGCGGCGGCAAGCTCTACAGCGGGTTTGCGGGAAGAGCGGCGTCCCACATCGGCAACCCGGGGCAAGTAAGCGTCAAGGAGTACTTCCTCTTTGGCCTCAGCTACGGAACCGCGTCCCTCAGCTGCACCCTTCCCATATTCCTATCCGTCATAGGGGTCTCCCTGGCGGTAACGGATATCGGCACCTCCATCGGGCAATTCATCCTCTACGCCCTCGGTATGGGTCTGGTCATAATCGTGATGACCGTGAGCATGGCCCTTTTCAAGGAGGCCATAGTTCGCTTTATGAGAAAGACCCAGCGGTTTGTTCAGCCCGTGAGCGCCGTCTTTATGATTGTGGCAGGATGCTACATCGTCTACTACTGGATGACTCTAGGACGCGACCTTCTTTAGACCTTTGATTCCGGGCAGGGTGTCTCATACCGCACGTAGGCTGGCAGATACCCCGGACCGTACTCGTACTCCTCCCAACTTTCGTCATCGTCGGCCCACCTATAGGGCAGAGTCACCAACGAACCTGGCTTAGTCATGGAGTCGACGGCCAGAAGGGCGTCTCTGACAATGTTCCTCTGCAGTTCCGGTTGATTGGGCTTCCCCGTCTGATGGCCCAAGGGAAAGTTCACAAACACGGCCCTAGGGGGCTTCACCGACCGTGTTATGTCTACCGCCGAAGTCATTGAAAGGGTGGGTATACCTGCTTCCTCAACCGCCCTGGCCGCCAGTCCCACGGACTGGTGACATATCGGTCAAGCGGGAACAATATAAAGCAGGTCCACCTCCGCTGCGGTCAGGAGTTTCACAAGCCGTACCGAAAGCTCCTCCCTCACCCGCCGCGCCGAGTATATCCCACCCATAAAGGTGTAGGCGGGGTCGGCAAGTTCGCCTATTACCCCCTCTCCTCTCAAGCTCCCGCAGCCGCTCCAGTGGAAAGACACAGTTAGGGTCACCCTTAGCATCCTCGGTGCGGTAGCCAAAGTGGACCACCCGCAGGTCTTCCACTGCGGCGCCCTTGGGTATCTCCCTGATGGACGTATCATCTCTGGTGTGAAAGGGCGACTGGCCAACATGGTAGATACCGGCGGAACTAGCCAGGGCCACCCGGCACCTGCTTACGGGCTTGGTCAAGGGGGTCCAGGGAGCGTCCTCATTTCTTACCCATCTATAGGGTTCATGGGCTGAGTACAGCTCACGAGTTCGCGGTATGTATTCAATGGGCGACATAGCTAATCCAACCCTCCTAGTCCTAGCGGCCCAGCAGCGAGACGAGGTTAAGCACGGCAGAGCAGTTTCTACACCCGTTGCGGGGTTCCGGCGCTGCGTCCAAATCGTATATCTCCCTGGCCCGCGCCATCAACCTTGGGATGATCCCGTCCGGGTCAAGGCGCACCGGCACCACGGTGGCCGACAACCCCATGGTAAATCCATGACCGTTCACCATCTCCGGCAAAGCAGCCGTACCCTCATCGGTGACCGGCTCCATGTAAATAAGGGCAATCTGCGACACCGGGCCCAGGCCCAACCGGTTTCCCAGAAATGCATACCCATTGAGCTGCGTTCTATAAATTGGGATCATTCGCTCCTGTCCCACCGTGTATCTGGACGTCTTGTAATCAACTATGGTGTAGGAACCGTCCCGCATTCTGAAGACACCGTCAGGCGTCCCCCTTATGGTAACGTCCAGTTGAGCGTCATGAAAGAAGAACTTATGGTAGGTAGGCGGATTGACGTAGCTTTCCGTATCGCCCAGGCACTCAAGCCATCTTGGCATTGACCCCTCACGGTCGAAATACTGGTGAACAATACGCTTGTTGTAAACGTCAATACTGCTGAATATGCCTGGAAAAGACTGGTAGGGCAGGGGTTTCGCGCGAAGGCCCACCCATAGGCAGCGACGGCAGGCCCATTCCAAGGCGAAATTGCCCAGGTCCTTGACTGAGATAATTAGGGGAGCCACTACCCACCTTTCTTCATTGCTAAGGCCATGATACCCGCTGCCTCCCGTCCGCAACAACCCGCACCACTGAGGCACCTGCTTTCTTCCCCTACCCCGGGATTAAGGGTCGGGATAGGGTCGTGATCGAACAGATCTTTGACGCATTGCCTCGTACATCACCAGGGCAGCCGACACGGAGGCATTCAAAGACTCAACCTTCCCACGCATGGGAATGTGGGCCAAGGTGTCACACCGCTCACGCACTAACCGAGACAACCCCTTCCCCTCAGCGCCAACAACAACTGCCGTGGCAACTCTATAGTCAACATCTAAGTAGCAGGGGCCGCCTTTGGGGTCGATACCCACCGTCCAGATGTCATCCTTAGCCAGGCCCGCCAGGGTGTCGGATAGATTCCTCACCCGGGCTACCGCCACGTGCTCCACGGCGCCTGCGGACGAACGGGCCACCCCGGCCGATAGACCGGCGGACCGGCGTTCGGGAATGACGACCCCATGTACCCCAACGGCATCGGCAGTGCGGATTATAGCCCCCAAGTTATGAGGGTCCTGAATGCCGTCCAGGAGAACCAGCAGGGGCGGCTCTCCCCTCGCCGGACCCACCTCCAGCACGTCATCAAGGTCAGCGTAGCTCATAGCCCCTGCCAGGGCCAACACACCTTGACTCTTCCCCGTAACGCTTCGACGGTCTATGACGCGACGCTCCACCCGTTCCACCGGGGTACCCTTTTCCTTGGCAAGCCGCAGAATCTCCTCAATGGCCATCGTCTGACTGGCTCCTGTTGACAGCAGAATCTTGTTAATGGAACGACCTGCCCGCAATGCCTCTACGACAGGATTACGCCCCTCAATTACGGTGTCTTTATCCAGAGGTCTGCGGCTCCGGCGAGAATCCTCGTCGCGCTTCCGGCGACGAGGATTGCGCAGCTTTCCAGAGTCTCTTTCCTGGACCATTAAACTTGCTCCGTCAACTTGTGAGCTTTGACGTCAAGGCGTCCGTTCCAACTGACATCTTGGCCCACCGTCAAAGCCCCGACGCGTTTACGCGTCGGGCAGCGCACTCGTTGACTCCGACTCCAGCAAAGGCTCGTATTCGCTGCCCTCCATCCGGGCGATGGGTATGGCAGGCAGTGTCATAATAGTTACACCCGCTAGAACCCCAAGTTCAAGAGAGTAGCGGGCTACAGAGTCGTTGTCAGGAGCCTCCACCAACCCCACAAAGTCGTAGGCGCCCAGAACAGCATACAAACCCAGCACGCGAACGCCAGCAATTTTCACCTCGTCCTGGGCCGCGAGAATGCCCTCAGGGCTTCGAAGCGCCTTCTCGCGGCCCTGAGGAGTCAATGTAAACAACTGGATATATGTGGTCATACCGCCGTCCTCACAGCTAATTTGAGGCCATGCCCTTGTATCAATATACAACCCTCCGGCAGAGACTAGCCCTCCGGCAGCCGAATGACCGAACGCAGGGTCTCACCCCGCTCCATGGCCTCGAAGGCTGCCTCGGTGTCCTCCAGCTTGATTGTCCGGGTAACCATTCTGTCCAGGTCCAACTCCCCGTTGAGGTACCAGTTGGAAAGCAGGGGGAAATCCCTGGAGGGCAGACAATCACCGTACCAACTCACCCTAAGGGCGCCCCCCAGTCCAAAGAAACGCAACATGGGCATTTCCATGGTCATGGTGGGGTCTGGCACCCCGATAAGGGTGCAAGTACCCGCCAGGTCTCTAGACCATAGGGCTTGGAGAAGGGTTTGAGGCGTTCCCACAGCCTCGAAGGCGTAGTCGACGCCGTTGCCATTGGTCAGCTCTTTGATGGCTTCAACCGGGTCCACGTCAGCGGCGTTTACCACGTGGGTGGCCCCGAACTCCTTGGCCCACGTGAGCTTGTTTTCAGCTATGTCCACTCCAATGATTGTACCGGCCCGGGCCAGTTTAGCCCCCATAATCACGCTTGATCCAATGCCCCCGCACCCGTACACCGCCACGCTGCTTCCCTTCCGCACTCCGGCGGTATAGAGACATGCCCCCACGCCGGTCATTACCCCGCAGCCAATTAGGCAAGCCTGCTCCGGCGGGCAGGCCGTGGGAACCAGTATAGCCTGCTTCGCCGCAACAACGGTGTGAGTGCAGAAAGTCCCGATGCCCAGGGCCGGGTTTAGCCTGATGCCATCCTTTTTGGTGTACATGCGAGGCTCGGCGTTGAGGCTTGCAGAGCACAGTTGGGGTTGTCCTATGGAGCAAAAGCGACAATGCTCGCAGGGCGCCCTCCACGCTAGGACAACGTAGTCCCCCACCGCCGGCGTGGTAACACCCGCCCCCACCTCCTCTACTATTCCCGCTCCTTCATGCCCCAGCAAGTAGGGGAACTTATCGTCTATCTTGCCCAGCTTATAATGCAGGTCCGTATGACAGACACCACTGGCCTGAATCCTGACCAGAACCTCCCCAGGACCGGGCGGCTCGACGACTATCTCTTCCAGCTGCGTTGGCTCGCCCGCCTGCCTCGACACTATTCCGTACCCTGCAGTAGCCATAACCCAACCTCCCGATTTGCTTAAGTGCTAGTATCCTATCACAATCTCCCGTGCCGGGAGACCTTTGCATCCTTGCCATTCCCTACCCACCGACGCTGTGGCCGGGGCCAAGCCCCCAAACCAACCCCGGCCCTATTCCAACCTTTCGCCAGGCAAAACGGCAGCACTTATACCCATTTTTTTTTGCCAGGGGAAAGCTTGGCGGTGAAGTTGATACAAAGGATGGCGCCTTGTCAAAGGACGTTTGGAGTTAGGGATGAATTTCCGGTTTCACGGGTACGGCGAAAGGGGGTGGGCAAAAATTTAGATTCCGGCGCTGAGTCATGGTAAAGTTGAGTGGCGCCGACCAACCATCAAGGAGAGACGCCGCAATGCTAAAATCATTATTAAAATCGCTTCTCTGGATCATCATGCTCCCCATCAGAATCATCATGCTCCCCTTCACCATTGCAGGGACTATTCAGAAAGTGATAATTGCGGTTTTTCTCCTTGTAATCATCGCCGCCGTCGTGGCCATTGTGCTGTTATTGGGGACAAACTAATAGCTCTACCGGAAGCAGACAGCCCCCGATAACAACGTGAAATCCGGAATATGCTATAAATTCAGAGCCGTTAACCTTAATCAAAGAAGTTGCTATCATCGCGCTGGTGGTTTCGGGATTCGTCCTATGCCTAACCCTGACCATAGGACTAGTGAGGATTTTACCTTCCCTGCGCCGCTCCACTTTCAACTGACTGGAGGTTTCCGCCAACGCCGTCACGGCATCCCAAGCCATCGCCGCAGCGGCCGAGGATGTTAAAGAGGCAACGGGCAACCTTGCTGAAATTACCGGCCACGTCGCCAAAGCCGCGCGGGTGCTCCGGCTGCTGTCACCGGTTGGGGCCGTAGCCAGCTCCACCACCAGCGTCATTAGGGTGTTAGATATCGTTAAGGGTTTGTTACTACGGCGCAGGCCTTAGTCGAGCCCCACCACTCCCCTTAACCCTTCAGATACTTATCTAGCCATCCCAGGGTCCGCGCCAGGTACTCCTCACGCATCTTGGGGTGTCCCAACCGCAAGAACAGGTGGGAGCAGCCGGGAAACCGCACCAACTCCACCTCCTTGCCCAATCGCCTCAGCGACACAAAGTACTGCTCGCTCTGTTCGATGGGGCACCGGTGGTCCGCCTCGCCGTGGAGCAGCAGCACCGGCGTCTCCACCTTGTCGGCGTAGGAGATAGGCGAATGTTCCAGGTACACCTGCGTGGAATCCTTCAGAGAGCCACCCCATTGCCTCTCGCCAAAGCTCACCCCAATGTCGGACGTGCCGTACATGCTGGTCAGGTCAATGCACGGCGCACCCACCACCGCGGCCTTGAACCTCGTATCGTGGCCAATTATCCAGGAACTCATGAACCCGCCGTAGCTGTATCCGTGAACCCCCAGCCTCTCCTGGTCAACGTAGGGTAGGGCGCTGGCTTCTTCCACCGATGCCATAATATCCAGGTAATCCTCGCCGCCCCAGTCCCGCAGCACCGCAGTCAGGAACTCGGCTCCATAGGTGGAGCTCCCCCTTGGATTTACGCCGAGGACGATGTAGCCCGCCGTGGCCAAAATATGCTCCGTGGGGTTAAATGCGTCATAGAACGCGCCATGAGGGCCGCCGTGAATATCAACAACCATGGGATACTTCCGACCCTCGTCAAAGTCTGGGGGCAGCAACATCCGAGATTGGATTTCCATGCCCACCCTCCTCAGCGACGTCTTTTTCATCATCGCCGGCGGGTGCTCCTCAAAATACTCCCTGTTGTCATGGGACAACTGCTTTGAGGAACCTGAAGACAGGTCCACCAAGTGTAGGTCCCCAGGGGAACTGGGGGAAGTGGCCAAGGTCACAGCCGTGCCACTCTTTTCATCTATGGTAATACTCCCGTACTGTACCCCGCCCTCAGTGAGCCTCTGGAGGTCGCCGCCATCCATGGAAAGCTGGCAAACGAAAGACTCACCCTTGGAATCCGCCAAAAAAATAAGCCGCTGGTCCTCCGTCCATCTCAACTCCGGGGCGGGCGCGGTGGGAGGAAGTCCCGATGCCGGCTTAACCGAGTCATCAATGAGACGTTTCGGCCCCACGCCGGGTTGAATAACAAATAAGCTCCCCTGCCACATGGCGCTAATCTCGTCGTCGTCCGAGCCGACTACAGCCATACGCTCTCCATCGGGGGACCATACCATTGCCCCAACACTGGAGAGACCTTGTGACCAGCAAACAGCTTCCCCGCCCGCGGCAGGAACCACGTAAGCCTCGTTATAAGGCACAAGCTCCCTGTCCGGGCGCCGCGCAGAAATAAAGGCAATCCTGGAACCCCCCGGAGACCACACCGGCCCGCTGCTATCCCAATCACCGTCGGTAAGTTGGCGCGGCTTGCCGCCCGCCGCCCCCGTGACAAAGATTTGCCGGTGCGCGTCTCCCTTCCACCCCACTGTATCCGCCCGATAAGTAATCCGCCGCACAATGCGAACCCTGGGATCTTTTGTATAGTCGTGGTCGTCCGGTGGGCGGTCAGGGTCCACGTCGGCCACAAAAGCCAGTGCGTTGGAGGTCGGCGACCAGGCAAAGTCAGATACGGCGCTGGGCATGCAGGTTACCTGCCTGGCCTCCCCGCCGGAGGCGCTGATAGTCCATATCTGGGCCCGGCCCTTCTTGTCGGGCCGCAGAAAAGCAATGGTTTCACCGTCGGGAGAGAAGCTCGGAGACCCGTCCGTGGGCCCTTGCGTGAATTCGAAGGCATCCCCTTGGGGGAGGGACATGAGCATGAGCTTTGAGCGGGTCTTCATATCCGCCTTGCTCACCTTTGATTCTGCGAAGGCCAAAGAAGCGCCGCCGGGGCAAAGGCTGGGCGACGAGTAGCCCGTTAGCTCGTAAATCAGGTCAGGCGTTATGGGACTGGGCATGGCATTACTCCTCCAAAGAAGATGAACTGGCGCCGTGGCGCTGCCTTGGTCGCAAAAGGGGAAAGAAACCCACCTGGTATCTCAGAGGTTAAATTGGGGGTCTACCCAGTTATCCTCTTTCTGATATATCTGCACTCGCATACGCTGGCTCTCCGTCACCATTATTCTGCCATCGTCCCCAACGTCGATCCCCGTTGGACGGTTGAAGCGCCACTCAGGCTCCAAACTTTTGACCCGCAGCCGCGCCTTTATTGCGTCTGGATTGGAGTCCACAACCGTCTGAGCCCACTTGGAGAGCCTCTCGGCGTCACCGACGAAGGTGGTAACGTGGCGCCCTTCAGCATCGTAGACCTCCACCTTGTGGTTCCGCCAGTCCGTGACGTACACGTCACCATCTTTGTCCACCGCCACGTCGCTAGGGCGCCTAAGCTGCCCCAAACCGTCTCCCGCGGCGCCAAAAGTGCCCAGGTACTCCCCGGAGCCTGAAAATTGCTCCACCCGGTCGTTGTCCCAATCGGCCACGTAGACCCTATCATTCTTATCAACGTCTACGCCCCAGGGCTGGCTAAACCGTCCGTGGTCCGTGCCCTTTCCGCCCCAGCCCAGCAAGAACTCACCGTCCCTGGTGAACTTCTGGACTCGATGGCTCAAAATCTCCGTGACAAGAATGTTGTCCTGGCTATCGAAGGCCAAGCCCGTCGGCCCATTGAGTTGACCCGCTCCGGTGCCTTGGACACCCCACTTCCCCAGGAAGTTCCCGTCTTTGTCAAAGATACTAATGCGATGGAGCCACTCGTCGGAAACGTAGACCATTCCCTCCGAATCTATGGCGATTGCGGACGGCCATATAAAATTGCCGTCTCCGTCACCTCGACTGCCGAAGTCCCTGACGTGCTCCTCCTCGTGCCAAGCCTTCCCCACGGAGATCACTGTGATGTGAGGAACGGGCTGGAGCTCGTCGGGTTGATTTACCACGTAGACAATGTCGCCTTCCCCACGAGCCAGGGCGTTGGGGTAGTGAAACCCGGCCCCTGACACTGCGTTCCGTCCCACGCAATGGCTGTAGTTGTACACTCGTCCCCGGATCATTATCGTTTGCATGTGTTCTTCACCCTGTCTCTGCGGTCAAAATAGCGAACTTTCTCTCCGGCCATAACGCCGTGGTCTAACCGAACTGGTACTCTCTGGTGGATGCTATGAGCTGCAGCGTCTCCCCCACCCTCTGGGCGAAGGCTGCCTTTTCCGCCTCCGTAGTGCCGCGGCTCACCGGCCCCGCCCTCTCCACGTGTGCAATGATTTCGCTGCGAGTCTCCTCGCCAACTCTAACGGGACCAATCAGGTCTATGCAGGCATCCACAACCTCTTCAGCCTCCATCGTCTCCCTGGTAGCCAAGCGGTCTATGATGGACCGTACACCCGGTAGGTCCGTATCCCCCACTCGGTCGGCTACAAAGTTGATACGACGCAGCAGGGAGCCGCTGTCAATCCACTCCTTGCCCGTGTGCCATCCTTCCACGCTGGGCGGGTCAAGCAAAGCCTGCCCCTGATACCCAGGTTCCAACCCAATGGGACCTATTCCCGGTCTGGGAGACCGATGGTCGCTCACCAGCCGCATGGTGCCGGCGACAATTTCCGCAGGGCTTTTCACCTTGGAGTACCATATATCGGGATCTTTAAAAAAGTCCGAGTGCAGAATCATCCGAACGGTCGCCCGCATGTCGAAGCCCGACGTTGTCAGGGTCTCCCCTATCATGTTGATAGCCACCGGGTCCCTGGGCGCCACGTCCTGCCAGCTCGGCACTTGCACCTCGTCGGCAACAAAGAAGTTGTAAAGATGGCGGGCAATGAACCTCGACGTAGCCGGCTGGCGGATGATTATGTCGATAATATCCTCGCCATTAAACCTGCCCTTATGCCCAAGAAAGACCTTCTCACCGTCGTCATGGTCTTCGGCTCGATACTCAAAATACCAGGGGTAGCGTTGGAAGGGCATCCTTGGCAGGCTGGGCGAAATTGTCCATCCTGTGAAGGCGCGGGAGGCCTCCTTCACGTCATTTTCCGTATAGTTTCCCTGGCCCATGGAGAAAAGCTCCAACAGTTCACGGCCCCAGTTTTCGTTGGGGGCGCCCTTATGGTTCTCGTTGTTGTCCAGCCAGAAAATCATGGCCGGGTCCTTGGACACCCTAACCAGCAGGTCCCTAAAGCTGCCCATCCCGTGCTTCCGAAAGGTGGCAATTTGCTCAAGCACCACGGCGCAGTGGTCCACCTTGGCGTTACCGGTGGCAAAGACGTGGTGCCAAAAGAGGGTCATCTTTTCCTCCAATGGCCGCGGGGAGTTAATTAGGCGATACATCCATTGGGCTTGACCATTGGTGGGGTTGCCGCCTGCGTTCTCCGACGCTGGGTGATGCCTGTAAAAATTGTCCTCGTCCACCTGTGGAATGCCATGGCCCTCAGGGTCCACCAACTCTTCCACCGTTGCCTCGTACCCCTTGGCAGCGTAAGCCTCCAACTCCTCCCTGTCCGCGCCAAAGCCGGCGCGCCGCATCAGGTGAGCCATCAATTCTATATCTTTACTCATCACTTATCTTTCTCCTAATGACACAGGAACACCTTAACCAAGCCGTTCCTATGCTAAATGAGATCTCCTCCGAAAAAGCATTGAAGATCACTGGTGGGTACATCATAGTCAGGCGTATTCAAGAGTGTCAAGGAACGACAACCGACGCCGCGAAGGCACAAAATTGACTTTTATGAGCCTTGCCCTCTACCGACCCGCACCTCCGGGGATAGCCCACCCTTTTCGCGGGAATTCCGAGGGCAGGCAACACCGTCAAACAGTGACCCGATTCTCCAAATCCGTCCCTGTATCTAGCATATTTATAAGAATCGCCCCCATGCAGAATGCGGCGGCGCAAAAGACCAGCATCATATAGTAGCCCAGGTTGTCGTTGATGCCATTGAGATAGTCAACACCGGCGCCCCCCAGCTTGGACACCGCCAACCCCCCCAGGAGAGCAAAATTGGCTATACCCATCTGCTGCGCCGCTCTCCGCTCTGACACTATGTCGGTGATTAGCGCCCTCCCCGCCGTCATGAATATCCCTACCGCCACACCCAGCAGA
The DNA here is from genome assembly GCA_965226535.1 of Dehalococcoidia bacterium. Lineage (GTDB taxonomy): Bacteria > Chloroflexota > Dehalococcoidia > Lucifugimonadales > JAPULR01. The sequence goes on from CBDDDE010000003.1 coordinate 17,128, forward strand.
ATTCCGATTAGCACCACGTGGACCAAGTTACTCGCGAGAAAGAAGCAGAGAGTCCCCGCGCTGCCCAGCACAGCGGAGACAAACAGCGGCAAGCGACGACCCAGCCTGTCCGACAGCAGACCCGCCGGATACACAGTGATCATTATGGTTAGCCCTACCGCCACCGCCAAGATTCCCACCGCAGAGGCCGGGTTCTCCAACTTCACCACGTCTTTGAGAAAGAAAAGGGTATAAGTTTGAAGAATCCCACCGGCCAAGGTAAAGAAAAACCCCGCCGCCAGCAGCACCCTCAACCCCCTGTGAGTTTCCCCACGTTGCGACTGCGCACCTTCGGACTCCCCTGGCGGTGGACTCGCAACCTCCTCGTCATCAACTGCAAACATTGTCCAGAGGGCCGTTACGGCCATGAATACCACGGGAAGAGCCAGTGCCGTCCAGAGCCATAGGTCTCTCTCTCTAACCATGTGCCGGTCCATGATTAGACCGGTAACTAGCACCAGCAGCACGGCCCCCGCCGCTCCTGACATCACCCGCACTGAAGAGACCTGTCCTCGCTGGTTCTGCGGCACCTGGTCCTTCACCATAGCGTCGTAGGGCGTTTGTGCAACGTTGGCAAATAGCTGTACCAAGACCGACGCAACCAGTAGCCATAGGTAGTTTGTCGCTGCGCCAATTCCTACCATAAGCACCGTAGCCAGCAGCGAACCCACGGCAATATAAGGCCGCCGACGTCCCCATGACAACGTGGTCCTGTCGCTCAAGTACCCAACCATGGGCTGCACCAACATTGCTATACCCATACCAATGAAGGTGAGAACTCCCAGGTATGTGTTCTTCAGTTCCTCGGGCGCCACGTCTAGCACCCGGAGGGGGAGAATTATCTGGCCCAGGCTGGTGGACAATGCCGCCAGACCAAAGGCCAGCACGCTAATGTTTACGTACTCTATTTTACCGAGCCTAGGGACTTTGGTTGACATTACTCCACTTCCGCTCCGGCGCTCTTCCTCATTCTACCGATGTATTGAAGTATGTGGCTGAGGAATTAAAATGAATCTGAACAACGGATGCAAGGGTACGATTTATGATAAGAATTGGCGACTATCTATACTCCCATCTAAGGGTGCGCCGGCTGCTCGATTATAAATGGGTGTCCCTGATACGTCTCACGATGCAAGATTTTTCCCGGAGCAACGGTCCCAACGTAGCCGCGGGAGTCGCATATTTTGCCCTCTTTTCCATCTTCCCCCTTGCCCTGGCCGGCATCACCATCAGCGGATTTTTCTTTGCAACCAAGCCAGAGCAGTTGGACTTGGTGAGGGGCATCCAGGAATTGGTGCCCGTATCTACAGACTTCCTGTCCAACGTTATTGAAGGTGTGGTCAATAGCCGTGGCCCAATAAGCATCATCGCCACTGCGGGCTTTATCTGGTCCGGATTGGCCGTCTTTTCATCTCTACGAAAGGCCATAAATCACGCTTGGGGTATCGGCAAACCGCCAAACCTACTTAAGGAACGCCTGATTGACCTATCCATGGCCGTCGGCGTTGTCATGGCCGTCGGCGTTGTCATACTACTATCGGCCGCCTTCTTTGAAACACCCAAAATCGGGGAGTGGCTCTCCGTTATCGCCGGAGGCGCCTTCGCTAAACTCCTGGCCGTGTTGCTTTCACTCCTTGTGACCTTCCTTGTACTGCTTTTAATGTACAAATTCGTTCCTCATCGCAAGGTGCCCTGGGGCGATGTCTGGCTTGCAGCCATTATTGGCGCTGTATTTTTTGAAGGCGGCAAGCTGGCCATAGCCTGGTACTTCAGCGGATTCGGCACATTCAACCTGGTTTACGGCTCCCTGGGCGGGCTCATGGTAATCCTTCTATGGATATACCTGTCGGCGTTAATTGTCCTTATTGCAGCCCAATTCTCCGCCGTATACTCCCGCACCATGGGTTCCGACCACAGAGCCTCCCGTCGGGGCGGGTGATAACCACCTAGTTCTCCCGTATAATGGCCCCGTCGCGTACGCTCACCAATAACGAGAGGACGATATCATGGCAGAATTCCTCACCACCACCGGCGTCTCCGACCGCCTAGAACAAATTATCAACAGAGCCAAAGTTGAGATTTTTATCATCAGCCCCTACCTCAAGATAAACGACAGGCTCAAAGGGTACCTAGAAGATAAGGACCGCATGAAAATCAACATCCACGTCGTTTACGGCAAGAATGAACTCCAACCCGCCGAGAGCACGTGGTTGCAAAACCTTAATTTTACACATACGGACCACCTTCTTGAAAAACCTACACGCCAAGTGCTACCTGAACGAGGAAGAGGCCATCACCACCTCCATGAACCTCTACGAGTTCTCCCAGCAGAACAACGAAGAAATGGGCATCCTAGTATCCCGTAAGGACGACTCGAAACTGTATCAGGATATACACGATGCCGCTAGGAGACTCATTAGGCAGGGCGAGGAAGTCAAGCTCATCGTCAACCCAGTCAGCACTCCCGCCGAAGCCCCATCCTACAGCGAGGCCATATCCAGCAGCATCCAGAAGTCCCAGTCGTCCTCTACCCAGAAAAGAAAGACGTCCACACCCACCCTGGAACGCCCCTCCACCGGCAGTTGTATTCGCTGCGGCGACTCGATGCCCGAGGCCAACGAGAATAGGCCCTTCTGCGCGAAGGACTGGCGGTCCTGGAACCGGTTCAAAAACGACGACTATCTGGAGAAATTCTGCCACTTCTGCGGAACAACGTCCGAAACCGCCAAAAGTCGTCCCCTCTGTATAGACTGCTACCGCAAGTACAAGAGCATCCTGGAAATCTAGGCCCGCGCGAACTTCATCCAAGGCCTGCAGCCGTGCCGGGCTTGAGGAACTTCCCAAGTCCATAGAAGCGTCCGGTGGGAACCAGCGGCCTTGACCGGTTTGCACGGCGGGCCCAATTCTCCGCCGTATACTCTCGTACCATGGGTTCCGACCACAGAGCCTCGATGACCGGGTCCGCCACCTTGAGGTAGATGATAAGCACACCGTCTTACCTTATAATGACGTTCATTCAGGAGCAGCTAACACAAGCACAGGAGATGAAACATGGCAGACGCAAGAGTAGATACCATAGTGGCAGGGGGACAGGTGGTGACGTCATCGGAGATCTACAGCGCCGCCATAGCTATTGACGGCGAAAAGATAGTAGCCATTGGCCCCGAAAACCTCCTGCCCCCCGCCGACCGCTACATCGACGCCTCCGGGAAATTCGTTCTTCCCGGACTCATCGACTGCCACGTGCACCTTGACCGGTGCGACTCCTACGAGCTCGGGTCCATCGCCGCTGCCCACTCCGGCCTCACTACCCTCATCCCCTTTGGCACCTACGACGTTGAAGCTGAAGAGTCCCTCCCTTCGGCCATCAATCGCCATCGAGAGGAGATAGAGTCAACGGCCGTGGTGGATTTCGCCTTTCACTACATCCTCAACAACCGGCCTTATATCCTCAAAAGCCTGCCCCAGGCCCTGGAAATGGGCGTCACTTCCTACAAGATGTTCATGACCTACAAGAAGAACCAAATTCGCATGTGCAGCGACGACTTCATCTGCCAGGTTATGGAAACGGTATCCAAGGGCGGCGGCATTGTTCAGCTCCATTGCGAAAGCGGCAACATCATCGACTACCTTGAAAATCAGCTCATCAGCAACGGCTGCGTCCACCCCACCGATTTCCCTTCCGCCTGCCCGGACTGGGCAGAGGAGGAGGCCATAAATCGCGCCGTCAAGATGGGCGCCGTCACCGACTGCCCCGTCTACGTCGTACACCTCAGCAGCCAAGTCGGCCTGGAGCGCATTAAGCTGGCTCAGGCCCAGGGACAACGAGTCTGGACTGAAACCTGCCCCCAGTATCTCCTCCTCTCCGACGAGGAGATGGCCAAGGTTGGCCCCTGGCTAAAATAGGCCCGCCCCTCCGGCCCAAGGACGGCCCGGACCAGCCAGCCATGTGGAAGGGCCTGGAGCTGGGCTACATCTCCACCGTAGGCAGCGACCACGCTCCCCACTTCAAGGAACTCAAGAAACCCGGCTGGGATAACATATTCGTTACTCCGGACGGTAGCCCAGTCCCCTTCGGCTCCCCCGGTATCGAGACCCTGGCGCCCCTGGCCTACAGCGAAGGGGTGGCCAGGCGTGGACTACCCATCACCTGGCTGGCGCGTTGCATGTCGGAAAACCCGGCCCGCATCTTCGGCCTCTACCCGCAAAAGGGGTCTCTACAGATAGGTTCCGACGCGGACATTACCATCATCAACCCCGATGAGGACATGGTGATAAGCGCTAAAGACCATCACGGCAACTCCGGGTTTACCCTCTACGAAGGTTGGAACGTTACCGGAAAACCCTGGATGAGCCTGCTGAGGGGCCAAGTGCTCTTGAACCAAGGAAGGCTGGAACAGCAACCTGGCTACGGCCACTTCCTAAACAGCGGAAGCCCCAGATCCCCCCTAGGCGGCCCGGTAAAGTAGCAGCGGCGCACCCGGCAAGCGCCCGGCCCGCAAAACCAACAGCCTCACAACACACCCGCACATCTAGTAGGGGAGTGCGGAAGAACACTGCACCCTTGCCTGGAGCATGACTGAGGAACACCTTCGGACATACTCTTATGTTCTTCTCTTCCCTCCCTTGAGGAAGGGGCTAGGGGATGGTGTAACTACTTTCTAATAACAAACAACCGCGCTAAACTCTACAAAAGGAATAACCTTAGGTGAAACATGGAAGACTACCTGGACCGTCTATCAAACTTTGCAGCAGGCATCACCTATGACAAGTTAAGCGAGTCTGCCCGAACAGCCGCCGCCGCAGTGGTAATGGACACCATTGGCGCCGTGATCGCTGGCAGCCGAATTCCCGAAAACGCCAACCTCGCCCGCTTTGCCGCCGGGGCTTCCAACGGCGGCTCCGCCACCCTGCTGGGCCATTCCCTTCAAGCGCAACCAATGATGGCCGCCCTCGCCAACGCCACCGCCGGCGTCTCCCTGGAGATGGACGAAGGTACCAGGCTCGGTGGCGGCCACCCCGCCATCCACATCTTCCCCGGGGCGCTGGCCGTTGCCGAGGACATGGGCCTCAGCGGCCCCAAGCTAGCCGAGGGCCTCGTGGCCGGTTACGAGGTGCTGTCTCGCATCGGCGGCGCCACGGCGGCTCTGCCCAACGTCCACTCCCACGGCACCTGGGGCACCATCGGCACCGCAGTGGCCGTGGCGAGGCTCATGGACTTCGACCCACCCGGAATGCGGCAAGTCATAAACCTGGCGGCTTCAATGAGTCCCGCTAACACCTGGACTCCCTGTTTTGAAGGAGCCACCATCCGCAACGTCTATCCGGGCCGGTCGGGGATGCAAGGCGTCCTGGCGGTACAGCTTCAGCAATGCGGCTACACCTCCCTAGAGGACGCCCCCACCGACGTTTATACCACTATCTTAGGCGACGCCTTCGACTCTGAGGCGGCCGTCGCCGGATTGGGGGAGGAGCGGCTTCGCATAGAGCAAAACTACTTCAAGTTCCATGCCTGCTGCCTCTATAACCATCCAGTCCTAGACGCCGTGGAAACCCTAATGAACAGAGAGAACCTCAGCCACCAGGACGTTAACCAAGTCAACGTTACCACCGTTCCTTTCGCCGTCAGAATGGCCCAGGACTATCCCACCAACATGCTATCCGCCAAGTTTCACGTTCCCTACGCAGTGGCGGCCCTTCTGGTCAAGGGCCGGACGGACATAACCGCCTTCTACCCCGATTCCGTTAGCGACGGCGACATTCGCCACCTTGCCCAGCGAGTCACCGTAACCCCCAACTCTGACATGAGTATGCAGAAAACGGACCGCCCCTGCGCCACGGTATCCGTCACGCTGAAGAACGGGCACACCTTGTCGGAGAGCACGACCTTTGTTAGGGGCGACTTTGAGAGGAGAAGGAGTCACCGGGAACTGGAGGACAAGTTCCGCTTCCTGGCCACCGAAACCCTGGGACAGTCCAAAACCGAGCAGACCATTAAACTCGTTGCCGCCCTGGACGAAATCCGCAGTGTCAGGGACATTACCGCTCTGCTGCGAGGGTCTGGGAACTCCGGCGCGCCTGCCTAGAGGTCTGCCACTTCCGGCATGACCCGGCCGGCGAACTCTTCCATTATCCCCACCGTTTCCTGGGCGTCCTCGCTGCGGAAATCGAACACAAGGTGGCTGGCGCCCACGGCGGCAAACTCCCGGACGTCGTTGACAACCTGGTCTACGTCGCCCACAAAAGGCTGCGAGCTACGCTCCGTCGTGAGACTGTACCGCGGCACCCTGTAGGCCACCTCAATGGAGACCGGGTCGCGGCCCGCCCTCTGCGCGTAGCCGGCCAGCCGGTCAACGGACGCCTTCAACTCCTTGGCAGTCATCAAAGGGAATCTCGGGTTTGAGCCTATGGGGTGCCACGCGTCGCCCAGGGCCGCGGCGCGCCTCAGCGCGGGCGGACTCTCGCCCCCTACCCAAATGGGGGGATGCGGCTTCTGGACAGGTTTGGGTTCAAACCTTATCTTGGAGAAGTTACAATACTTGCCCTGAAAACTGGGGTTCTCCTGCGTCCAAAGCTCCTTGAAGGCCCGGATATACTCGTTGCCCACAGCCCCTCTCTCTTCAAAGGGCGGTAGGCCCAGAGCCTCGAACTCCTCCCTCAACCAGCCAACCCCAACTCCCACAATGAGCCTGCCCTTGGACAGAACGTCAATGGTCGCCAGCACCTTGGCCGTTACCACCGGGTTCCGATGCGGCAGTATTAGCACCCCCGGCGCCAGCCGTATACGACTCGTCTTCGCCGCAACGAAGGTAAGCACCGTCAGTTGCTCAAGCCACTCCCCGGAGGCGGCGCCGGTGAATGAGCCCGTGGCGCTATAAGGGTATTCCGACACGAAGCTGTCAGGAATGACGATATGGTCCCCCAGAAAAGCGTAGTCAAAACCCAACTCCTCGGCCCTGACGGCAACCAACGTCAGATTCTCCGGGGACGACGCAGGCCCCCGACTTTGAAGGCTGACACCAAATTTCAACGTTCTTCTCCTTAGCTCCAAACTTGCCCCACATAATAGAACAACCCCCGCCACGCCGTCACCACATCCGTCCCCTGTTGTCACCCTCGCCGCCAATCCCCTACACTACCTCCCGTGACCACGCACCTCGACTACAACAACCCCCGCTACGCCGAGGCCCCCGCCGAAATCCTCCGGCGGCACCACAACGCCGAACCCGAGGCCAACATAACCAACGTACCCGGAGTTACTTTTTTGCCCGTTCCGCCGCGAGTTGCTTCTGCTCTTCCAAGTCTAGCGCAAGAAACTCCAGCCTGCCGCCCATATGAACCAGGTGAATCCAAAGGTCCGGGCCTAGTACGAATGTCTCATTTTCTTCCGTACCCCTGATAACGGGGCACGTGGCGAGCAATATGGAGTATTCTTCGGCCTCCTCTATTCTTGTCGACAGGGGAGCGCAGGAATCGGTTACGGGAACCCCGTACTCAACAAACAGATGGAAGCTGTTCCAGCGTTTCTCCAACTCTCCGGCGTCCCTCCTGGCCGCGTCTGGGTCTAAGTAGTGCAAGGCAATGACTGTCTCTTCTGCGTCATCTTGCACTCTATAGCCAAACAGGGCCACGCTGTAAGGCGACAGCTTGCCCCACGCATCGGGTCCCGTGAGATGCGCGTCTAGGGCAGAAGGGTCGAAGTCGCAGCAGACGCCCAGAACTGCCGTGCGGAAGCTGCCAGTGGCGTAATGCGCAATTCGCTCTGGAGTTGCAAAGATTCCGCCTATCATGCCCTTGCCCACCTCGCGCGATAGGGCCAGATGAGGTGAGCTATCCAGCAGGCTGGCGGATTCTCCCTTTTGAACTTCAATCATGTTCTCGATAATGGACGTGGCCGGGGCGGTAAGGATGCGGTTGTCCATCAGGGCGACTCGGTTCCATGATGACATTAGGGTGCGAATGGGATGGCGGCGGATGTCGTATCTAAAGTCCTCATGGATCCGCCAATAGGGCGTCCCGTTATAGTCTGTTTCCTCAAATCCCTGTTCAGCCAACCCTCTCAACATGCCGTCCACGTCCGAAATGCCTTCGAAAATCATGAAGTGTGGAACTCGACCGCCGCGGAACTTGCTCCACACGCCCAAGTCGTACTCCCATACTGAGTAATTAAACAGTTCCTCTATGTATGGTATGGCGCTTCCCAAGTTCGGGTTGTACCCCGCCGTCCCTTCGAAACGGCGGCTCCTTTGCCTCTCGTCCAACGGAGACTCTTGGTACTCCTCAATGCTATGGGGGATTGGCACACCTGTCGCGAGAGCGGATGAGGCATGATCGGAGAATTCTATAAGCTTGTCCGCGTAGTCCAGGGGAACCCATGAGAGGGCAAGTTCAAGGCGCGTTTGGGGTGTTGGGGGAGTTGTAGGCGTGGGGATTGGCGTTCGAGTGGGGGTGGGTGTGAGAATGGTGGCGGTAGGCGCGGGTGTGGCTGTCGGAGTGGGGATGGACGTCGCTGTGGAGGCGGGAATGGTGGTGGCGGTGGCGGAGTAGGGTGGCTGTCGGAGTGGAGGGTGGGAATGGTGGCGGTGCGGGTGGAGTCGGAGTGGAGGTGGGAATGGTGGTGGCGGCTGTCGGAGTAGGCATGGGCGTCCCGGTGGAGGCGGGCTGCGAGCAGCCAATAGCGACAGGCAGAACCAAGACAATGGCTATTACTCTTAGAGTAGCGAGTTTTGGAGCGTTTCCGACGATGTTACGGTCTATGCGTTCGCACATCCTAGAAATCCCTCTCTTACGAGGCTGCACCCATTTTCGTCCGCTAATGGGGCGTTTTTAAGGCAGAAGATACCACACTACGGCAGTGTAATGTTATGAAACACAATTGGTCCGGCCAATGCCCCGACTTTGAAGGCTGATACCAAATTTCAACGTTCCTCTCCTTAGCTCCAAACTTGCCCCATAATAGAACAACCGCCGCCACGCCGTCACCACGCCCGCGCCCTGTTGCCACCCTCGCCGCCAATCCCCTACACTACCCCCGTGACCACGCACCTCGACTACAACAACCCCCGCTACGCCGAGGCCGCCGCCGAAATCCTCCGGCGGCACCACAACGCCGAACCAGAGGCCAACATCACCAGCGCCGTCCGTGACTTCCTCATCGCCACCGGCCTCGCCAAACCCACCGAAATTGTCGAGGAGAATCCGCCAGCCAGCGGCTCTCGCCGCGCCGTCGACCTCACCGCCCTCGACACCTTCATCGAGTTCAAGCGCAGAATCGGCACCGCCGGTGGCTTCAACCCCAACCCGGAGTATGTCCAACAACTCGACGACTACCTAGCCCAGTCCCAGCAACAGGGCCGCGTACGCATGGGCATCCTCACCGACGGCAAGCACTGGCTCCTCCGCTGGCACAACGCGGGCCCCGTCAAACCCGTGCCCCCCTACGCCTTCACCCTGGACGAAAACCCAGACCGCTGGATTACTCTCTACGAGTGGCTCCGCGACCATGCCCTCTCCGCGGAAGAGAACATCCGCCCCGACGGCCCCGCCATCGCCCAACGTTTCGGCCCCAACAGCCCCTCCTACCAGCGAGACATCGACGCCCTCAAAGACTTCTACCGCCAATACGCCGCCACCAACACCATCAAGGTCAAGCGCCAGCTCTGGCAGAACCTCCTCACCGCCGCCCTCGGCGAAATCGCCGGCGACCCCGACCAGCTTGACCACCTCTTTGTCCGGCATACCTACCTCACCGCCGTCATCGGCATAGTGGTCCAGGCGCGCTTCGGCGTCGACGTCAAACACCTAGCCGCCAATAATCCCGCAGACCTCCTCCACGGACGCGACTTCCGCAGCAAGACCGGCCTCCAGGGCGTCGTTGAGTCCGACTTCTTCGCATGGCCCGCCGAGGTCGGCGGCCTCCCCTGGCTCAAGACCCTCGCACGTCGCGTCGCCAGGTTCGACTGGCAGAAGGCCCCCAACGACGTCGCCGCCATCCTCTACGAGACCGTCATACCCCCCGACGAACGCCGTACCCTGGGCGAGTATTACACCCCCGGCTGGCTGGCCCGGACCATTGTTCGCGAGGTGGTGACCAATCCGTTGGACCAGTCCGTCCTTGACCCGGCCTGCGGCTCCGGGACATTCGTCGCCGAGGCCGTCGCCCATCTCATCGAAGCCGCCAACAACGCCAGCCTCGACCCCAAGCTCACCCTGGACTGGCTCCGCATCTCCGTCGCAGGCATAGACGTTCACCCCGTCGCCGTCCACCTCGCCCGCGCCGCCTGGGTCCTCGCCGCCCAGCCCGCCATCCAGAACGCCGTTACCCACGGCTTCTCCTCCACTATCACCGTCCCCATCTACCTCGGCGACGCTCTCCAGCTTCGGTTCCGAACCGGGGACATGTTCGCCCAACACAATGTCACGGTACAGGTGAACGACGAAGAGAACACAGAGCTCGTCTTCCCCGTCTCCCTCGTGGACCGCACCGAGGACTTTGACGCCCTCATGGGCGACGTCGCTGAAGCCATCGAGTCCGGCGAAGACCCCTATTTCGCCCTCGACGACCACGGTATCTCTAACCCCGACGAGCGCCACACCCTAAAACAGACCATCGACGCCATGCAGCGCCTCCACCACGAGGGCCGAGACCATATCTGGGCATACTACACACGCAACCTCGTTCGCCCGGTAGCCCTGGCTCGCAGCAAGGTGGACGTCATCGTCGGCAATCCACCTTGGCTCAGCTACCGCAACACCGTAAGCACGCTGAGAACGGAGCTGGAGCAGCAGAGCAAGAACGACTACGACATCTGGCAGGGTGGACGCTACGCTGGTCGGCAAGACGTTGCCGGTCTCTTCTTTGCCCGAAGCGTTGACCTGTATCTGAAAGACGGCGGCGTCATCGGCATGGTCATGCCCCACAGCGCCCTGCAGGCGGGCCAATACTGCCAGGTGGCGCACCGGCGCGTGGCATGGGACCATCAAATCCGGCGGACGCACCCTCTCCATGGACTTCACCCACAAGACCGCCTGGGACCTGGAGGGCCTGCAGCCCAACACCTTCTTCCCCGTTCCCGCCTCCGTCGTCTTCGCCCGGCGCATCGGCCAGGACGGCAGGGCCAACCCCCCTGGCCGGCACGGTGGAGCGATGGCTCGGCGATACAGGTGCAGCCGACGTCCGTCGGGTCCGAGTCGGCATCACCGACACCTCAAAGTCCGGTGATTCTCCTTACGCCGCCTTTACTCGAAAGGGGGCAGATATCTATCCACGTGTTCTTCTATTGGTGGAAGAAACCAAAAATCCGGCCATTATTCAAGCTGGACAGACGTTGACCGTAAATCCACGAAGAGCTTCTCAGGACAAAAAGCCTTGGCGCAGCCTCGACTTGACGACCATCACCGGCCAGACCATCGAAACCCGGCACCTCCACGACGTCCACCTCGGCGAGAACCTGGTCCCCTACGCCACCCTGGCCCCCCTCAAGGCCATCCTCCCACTCAAGCGAGGCGACACCCAGCTTCCCGCCAACACCGATGGCGTGGGCGGCGTCAACCTGCGTCTACTGGATCGGCGAATGCGAGACCGTTGGCGCACCATCAGCGCCCTGTGGGAAGAGAACAAGCAACACCATAATAAATTAGACTTGTTAACAAATTTGGACCATTATGGCAAACTATCATCGCAGTTGAAATGGCAACAAGACCCTGGCAACCGGCCTGTCCGAGTAGTGTACACCAGATCTGGTACTCCAACGGCCGCGTTGCTTCTCGACGTTCACACTCTACTCGATACTACGACCTACTGGATCACCTGCAAGAACACCAGCGAAGCCCATTACCTGCTGGCCATCATCAACAGCGATGCTTTGTATAAAGCGGTTACCCCACTGATGTCAAAAGGGCAGTTCGGCGCTCGCGACTTGCACAAGCACCTGTGGAAGCTCCCCATACCCGAATTTGACCCCGGCGAGCCTCTGCACGCCGCCCTCTCCAACGCCGGCCAGACCGTCGCCGATGCTGCCGCCCGACACCTCACCCACCTCCAACAAACCCTCCCCCGAGTCACCGTAACCATCGCCCGCCGGGAACTCCGCAAGTGGCTCCGCAGTTCACCGGAGGGGAAAGTGGTGGAGGAAACGGTTGGCAGGCTACTTGCAGGATAATGTCCTTGCATGATGGAAATACCATTTAGCTCGCCGTCAATCCGCCAACACGCCATCCTCCAAACCAACCCTTGGCCCAATCCAACCGTCGCCAAACTTAGCCGTCACGCAGTGACCCGTCATGCAATGACCCTTGCTTTTTCCGCCCTTCACCCCATATCCTGAGCGGCAGGAAAGGAGCGCGCCATGACAACATCACCCCACGGCATTAGCTACTCTTCCCATCGACCCGTGGTTATGGGACGCAGGGGCATGGTCTGCTCCGGCAATCCATTGGCCT
>CBDDDE010000004.1:0-51679 GCA_965226535.1 Dehalococcoidia bacterium
GGCTTCGATGAGATGGGCGACGGCCTCGGCGACGAAAGTCCCGGAGCCGCAGGCCGGGTCAAGGACGGACTGGTCCAACGGATCGGTCACTACCTCTCGAACGATGGTGCGGGCCAGCCAGCCGGGGGTGTAATACTCGCCCAGGGTACGGCGTTCGTCGGAGTGGTATGACGGTCTCGTAGAGGATGGCGGCGACGTCGTTGGGGGCCTTCTGCCAGTCGAACCTGGCGACGCGACGTGCGAGGGTCTTGAGCCAGGGGAGGCCGCCGACCTCGGCGGGCCATGCGAAGAAGTCGGACTCAACGACGCCCTGGAGGCCGGTCTTGCTGCGGAAGTCGCGTCCGTGGAGGAGGTCTGCGGGATTATTGGCGGCTAGGTGTTTGACGTCGACGCCGAAGCGCGCCTGGACCACTATGCCGATGACGGCGGTGAGGTAGGTATGCCGGACAAAGAGGTGGTCAAGCTGGTCGGGGTCGACGGCGATTTCGCCGAGGGCGGCGGTGAGGAGGTTTTGCCAGAGCTGGCGCTTGACCTTGATGGTGTTGGTGGCGGCGTATTGGCGGTAGAGGTCTTTGAGGGCGTCGATGTCTCGCTGGTAGGAGGGGCTGTTGGGGCCGAAACGTTGGGCTATGGCGGGGCCGTCGGGGCGGATGTTCTCTTCCGCGGAGAGGGCATGGTCGCGGAGCCACTCGTAGAGAGTAATCCAGCGGTCTGGGTTTTCGTCCAGGGTGAAGGCGTAGGGGGGCACGGGTTTGACGGGGCCCGCGTTGTGCCAGCGGAGGAGCCAGTGCTTGCCGTCGGTGAGGATGCCCATGCGTACGCGGCCCTGCTGCTGGGACTGGGCTAGGTAGTCGTCGAGTTGTTGGACATATTCCGGGTTGGGGTTGAAGCCACCGGCGGTGCCGACTCTACGCTTGAACTCGATGAAGGTGTCGAGGGCCGTGAGGTCGACGGCGCGGCGGGAGCCGCTGGCTGGTGGATTCTCCTCGACAATTTCGGTGGGTTTGGCGAGGCCGGTGACGATGAGGAAGTCACGGACTGCGCTGGTGATGTTGGCCTCTGGTTCGGCGTTGTGGTGCCGCCGGAGGATTTCGGCGGCGGCCTCGGCGTAGCGGGGGTCATTGTAGTCGAGGTGCGTGGTCACGGGGGGTAGTGTAGGGGATTGGCGGCGAGGGTGGCAACAGGGCGCGGGTGTGGTGACGGCGTGGCGGCGGTTGTTCTATTATTGGGGCAAGCTTGGAGCTAAGGAGAAGAACGTTGAAATTTGGTATCAGCCTTCAAAGTCGGGGCATTGGCCGGACCGATTGTGTTTCATAACATTACACTGCCGTAGTGTGGTATCTTCTGCCTTAAAAACGCCCCATTAGCGGACGAAAATGGGTGCAGCCTCGTAAGAGAGGGATTTCTAGGATGTGCGAGCGCATGGACCGCAACATCGTCGGAAACGCCCCAAAACTCGCTACTCTAATAGTAATAGCCATTGCCTTGGTCCTGCCTGTCGCTATTGGCTGCTCACAGCCCTCCACCACCGCGACGCCCATCCCTACTCCGACAGCCGCCACCACCATTCCCACCTCCACCGGGACGCCCATGCCTACTCCGACAGCCGCCACCACCATTCCCACCCGCCACCACCATTCCCACCCCCACTCCGACGCCCACCCCCACTCCGACAGCCACACCCGCGCCTACCGCCACCATTCTCACACCCACCCCCACTCGAACGCCAATCCCCACGCCTACAACTCCACCCACGCCACAATCGCGCCTTGAACTCGCCCTCTCCTGGGTGCCCCTGGAGTACGCGGACAAGCTTATAGAATTCTCCGATCATGCCTCATCCGCTCTCGCGACAGGTGTGCCAATCCCCCATAGCATTGAGGAGTACCAAGAGTCTCCGTTGGACGAGAGGCAAAGGAGCCGCCGTTTCGAAGGGACGGCGGGGTACAACCCGAACTTGGGAAGCGCCATACCATACATAGAGGAACTGTTTAATTACTCAGTATGGGAGTACGACTTGGGCGTGTGGAGCAAGTTCCGCGGCGGTCGAGTTCCACACTTCATGATTTTCGAAGGCATTTCGGACGTGGACGGCATGTTGAGAGGGTTGGCTGAACAGGGATTTGAGGAAACAGACTATAACGGGACGCCCTATTGGCGGATCCATGAGGACTTTAGATACGACATCCGCCGCCATCCCATTCGCACCCTAATGTCATCATGGAACCGAGTCGCCCTGATGGACAACCGTATCCTTACGGCCCCGGCCACGTCCATTATCGAGAACATGATTGAAGTTCAAAAGGGAGAATCCGCCAGCCTGCTGGATAGCCCACCTCATCTGGCCCTGTCCGCGCGTTGTGGGCAAGGGCATGATAGGCGGAATCTTTGCAACTCCAGAGCGAATTGCGCATTACGCCACTGGCAGCTTCCGCACGGCAGTTCTGGGCGTCTGCTGCGACTTCGACCCTTCTGCCCTAGACGCGCATCTCACGGGACCCGATGCGTGGGGCAAGCTGTCGCCTTACAGCGTGGCCCTGTTTGGCTATAGAGTGCGAGATGACGCAGAAGAGACAGTCATTGCCCTGCACTACTTCGACCCAGATGCGGCCAGGAGGGACGCCGGAGAGTTGGAGAAACGCTGGAACAGCTTCCATCTGTTTGTTGAGTACGGGGTTCCCGTAACCGATTCCTGCGCTCCCCTGTCGACAAGAATAGAGGAGGCCGAAGAATACTCCATATTGCTGGCCACGTGCCCCGTTATCAGGGGTACGAAGGAAAATGAGACCTTCGTACTAGGCCCAGACCTTTGGATTCACCTGCTATATTTGGGCGGTAGGCTGGAGTTTCTTGCGCTAGACTTGGAAGAGCAGAAGCGACGCGCGGCGGAACGGGCAAAAAAGTAACTCCGGGTACGGTGGTTATGTTGGCCTCGGGTTCGGCGGCGGCCTTGGCGTAGCGTGGGTTGTTGTAGTCGAGGTGCGTGGTCACGGAGGTAGTGTAGGGGATTGGCGGCGAGGGTGGCAACAGGGCGCGGGTGTGGTGACGGGGTGGGGGTGGTTGTTCTATTATGTGGGCAAGTTTGGAGCTAAGGAGAAGAACGTTGAAATTTGGTATCAGCCTTCAAAGTCGGGGGCCTGCGTCGTCCCCGGAGAATCTGGCGTTGGTTGCCGTCAGGGCCGAGGAGTTGGGTTTTGACTACGCCTTTCTGGGGGACCATATCGTCATTCCTGACAGCTTCGTATCGGAATACCCCTATAGCGCCACGGGCTCATTCACCGGCGCCGCCTCCGGGGAGTGGCTTGAGCAACTGACCGTGCTTACCTTCGTTGCGGCGAAGACGAGTCGTATACGACTGGCGCCTGGGGTGCTGATCCTGCCGCATCGGAACCCGGTTGTAACGGCCAAGGTGCTGGCGACCATTGACGTTCTGTCCAAGGGCAGGCTTATTGTGGGAGTTGGGGTTGGCTGGTTGAGGGAGGAGTTCGAGGCTCTGGGCCTACCACCCTTTGAAGAGAGAGGGGCTGTGGGCAACGAGTATATTCGGGCCTTTAAGGAGCTTTGGACGCAGGAGAACCCCAGTTTTCAGGGCAAGTATTGCAACTTCTCCAAGATAAGGTTTGAACCCAAACCTGTCCAGAAGCCGCATCCCCCCATTTGGGTAGGGGGCGAGAGTCCGCCCGCGCTGCGGCGCGCCGCGTCCCTGGGCGACGCTTGGCACCCCATAGGCTCAAACCCAAAATTCCCTTTGATGACTGCCGATGAGCTTAAAGCGTCCGTTGACCGGCTGGCCGGTTACGCGCAGAAGGCGGGCCGCGACCCGGCCTCCATTGAGGTGGCCTACAGGGTGCCACGGTACAGTCTCACGACGGAGCGCAGCTCGCAGCCTTTTGTGGGCGACGTAGCCCAGGTTGTCAACGACGTCCGGGAGTTTGCCGCCGTGGGCGCCAGCCACCTTGTGTTCGATTTTCGCAGCGAGGACGCCCAGGAAACGGTGAGGATAATGGAAGAGTTCGCCGGCCGGGTCATGCCGGAAGTGGCAGACCTCTAGGCAGGCGCGCCGGAGTTCCCAGACCCTCGTAGCAGGGCGGTAATGTCCCTGACGTTGCGGATTTCGTCCAGGGCGGCAACGAGTTTAATGGTCTGCTCGGTTTTGGACTGTCCCAGGGTTTCGGTGGCCAGAAAGCGGAACTTGTCCTCCAGTTCCCGGTGACTCCTTCTCCTCTCAAAGTCGCCCCTAACAAAGGTCGTGCTCTCCGACAGGGTGTGTCCGTTCTTCAGCGTGACGGATACCGTGGCGCAGGGGCGGTCCGGTTTCTGCATATTCATGGCAGAGTTAGGGGTTACGGTGACTCGCTGGGCAAGGTGGCGAATGTCGCCGTCGCTAACGGAATCGGGGTAGAAGGCGGTTATGTCCGTCCGGCCCTTGACCAGAAGGGCCGCCACTGCGTAGGGAACGTGAAACTTGGCGGATAGCATGTTGGTGGGATAGTCCTGGGCCATTCTGACGGCGAAAGGAACGGTGGTAACGTTGACTTGGTTAACGTCCTGATGGCTGAGGTTCTCTCTGTTCATTAGGGTTTCCACAGCGTCTAGGACTGGATGGTTATAGAGGCAGCAGGCATGGAACTTGAAGTAGTTTTGCTCTATGCGAAGCCGCTCCTCCCCCAATCCGGCGACGGCCGCCTCAGAGTCGAAGGAGTCGCCTAAGATAGTGGTATAAACGTCGGTGGGGGCGTCCTTTAGGGAGGTGTAGCCGCATTGCTGAAGCTGCATCGCCAGTATTCCTTGCATCCCCGACCGGCCCGGATAGACGTTGCGGATAGTGGCTCCTTCAAAACAAGGAGTCCAGGTGTTAGCGGGACTCATTGAAGCCGCCAGGTTTATGACTTGCCGCATTCCGGGTGGGTCGAAGTCCATGAGCCTCGCCACGGCCACTGCGGTGCCGATGGTGCCCCAGGTGCCGTGGGAGTGGACGTTGGGCAGAGCCGCTGTGGCGCCGCCGATGCGAGACAGCACCTCGTAACCGGCCACGAGGCCCTCGGCTAGCTTGGGGCCGCTGAGGCCCATGTCCTCGGCAACGGCCAGCGCCCCGGGGAAGACGTGGATGGCGGGGTGGCCGCCACCGAGCCTGGTACCTTCGTCCATCTCCAGGGAGACGCCGGCGGTGGCGTTGGCGAGGGCGGCCATCATTGGTTGCGCTTGAAGGGAATGGCCCAGCAGGGTGGCGGAGCCGCCGTTGGAAGCCCCGGCGGCAAAGCGGGCGAGGTTGGCGTTTTCGGGAATTCGGCTGCCAGCGATCACGGCGCCAATGGTGTCCATTACCACTGCGGCGGCGGCTGTTCGGGCAGACTCGCTTAACTTTTCATAGGTGATGCCTGCTGCGAAGTTTGATAGACGGTCCAGGTAGTCTTCCATGTTTCACCTAAGGTTATTCCTTTTGTAGAGTTTAGCGCGGTTGTTTGTTATTAGAAAGTAGTTACACCATCCCCTAGCCCCTTCCTCAAGGAAAGGGAAGAGAAGAACATAAGAGTATGTCCGAAGGGTGTTCCTCAGTCATGCTCCCGGCAAGGGTGCAGTACTCTCTGCACTCCCCTGCTAGATGTGCGGGCGGATTGTGAGGTTGTTGGTTTTGCGGGCCGGGCGCTCGCCGGGTGCGCTGCTGCTACTTTACCGGGCCGCCTAGGGGGGATCTGGGGCTTCCGCTGCTTAGGAAGTGGCCGTAGCCTGGTTGCTGTTCCAGCCTTCCTTGGTTCAAGAGCACTTGGCCCCTCAGCAAGCTCATCCAGGGTTTTCCGGTAACGTTCCAACCTTCGTAGAGGGTAAACCCGGAGTTACCGTGATGGTCTTTAGCGCTTATCACCATGTCCTCATCGGGGTTGATGATGGTAATGTCCGCGTCGGAACCTATCTGTAGAGACCCCTTTTGCGGGTAGAGGCCGAAGATGCGGGCCGGGTTTTCCGACATGCAACGCGCCAGCCAGGTGATGGGTAGTCCACGCCTGGCCACCCCTTCGCTGTAGGCCAGGGGCGCCAGGGTCTCGATACCGGGGGAGCCGAAGGGGACTGGGCTACCGTCCGGAGTAACGAATATGTTATCCCAGCCGGGTTTCTTGAGTTCCTTGAAGTGGGGAGCGTGGTCGCTGCCTACGGTGGAGATGTAGCCCAGTTCCAGGCCCTTCCACATGGCGGGCTGGTCCGGGCCGTCCTTGGGCCGGAGGGGCGGGCCTATTTTCGCCAGAGGGCCAACCTTGGCCATCTCCTCGTCGGAGAGGAGGAGATACTGGGGGCAGGTTTCAGTCCAGACTCGTTGTCCCTGGGCCTGAGCCAGCTTAATGCGCTCCAGGCCGACTTGGCTGCTGAGGTGGACGACGTAGACGGGGCAGTCGGTCACGGCGCCCATCTTGACGGCGCGATTGATGGCCTCCTCCTCGGCCCAGTCCGGGCAGGCGGAAGGGAAATCGGTGGGGTGGACGCAGCCGTTGCTAATGAGCTGATTTTCCAGGTAGTCGATGATGTTACCGCTTTCGCAATGGAGCTGAACAATGCCGCCGCCCTTGGATACCGTTTCCATGACCTGGCAGATATAGTCGTCGCTGCACATGCGAATTTGGTTCTTCTTGTAGGTCATGAACATCTTGTAGGAAGTGACGCCCATTTCCAGGGCCTGGGGCAGGCTTTTGAGGATATAAGGCCGGTTGTTGAGGATGTAGTGAAAGGCGAAATCCACCACGGCCGTTGACTCTATCTCCTCTCGATGGCGATTGATGGCCGAAGGGAGGGACTCTTCAGCTTCAACGTCGTAGGTGCCGAAGGGGATGAGGGTAGTGAGGCCGGAGTGGGCAGCGGCGATGGACCCGAGCTCGTAGGAGTCGCACCGATCAAGGTGCACGTGGCAGTCGATGAGTCCGGGGAGGACGAATTTCCCGGAGGCGTCGATGTAGCGGTCGGCGGGGGGCAGGAGGTTTTCGGGGCCAATGGCTACTATCTTTTCGCCGTCAATAGCTATGGCGGCGCTGTAGATATCCGATGACGTCACCACCTGTCCCCCGGCCACTATGGTATCTACTCTTGCGTCTGCCATGTTTCATCTCCTGTGCTTGTGTTAGCTGTTCCTGAATGAACGTCATTATAAGGTAAGATGGTGTGCTTATCATCTACCTCAAGGTGGCGGACCTGGTCATAGAGGCTCTGTGGTCGGAACCCATGGTACGAGAGTATACGGCGGAAAATTGGGCCCGCCGTGCAAATCGGTCAAGGCCGTTGCTTCCCACTGGACGCTTCTATCGACTTGGGAAGTTCCTCAAGCCCGGCGTGGCTGCAGGCCTTGGATGAAGTTCGCGCGGGCCTAGATTTCCAGGATGCTCTTGTACTTGCGGCAGCAGTCTATACAGAGGGGACGACTTTTGGCGGTTTCGGACGTTGTTCCGCAGAAGTGGCAGAATTTCTCCAGATAGTCGTCGTTTTTGAACCGGTTCCAGGACCGCCAGTCCTTCGCGCAGAAGGGCCTATTCTCGTTGGCCTCGGGCATCGAGTCGCCGCAGCGAATACAATTGCCGGTGGAGGGGCGTTCCAGGGTGGGTGTGGACGTCTTTCTTTTCCGGCTAGAGGACGCCTGGGACCGAGGGACGCTGCTGGATATGGCCTCGCTGTAGGATGGGGCTTCGGCGGGAGTGCTGACTGGGTTGACGATGAGCTTGACCTCCTCGCCCTGCCTAACGAGTCTCCTAGCGGCATAGTGTATATCCCGATACAGTTGCGAGTCGTCGTCACTGGATACTAGAATGCCCATTTCTTCGTTGTTCTGCTGGGAGAACTCGTAGAGGTTCATGGAGGTGGTGATGGCCTCTTCCTCGTTCAGGTAGCACTTGGCGTGTAGGTTTTTCAAGAAGTAGGTGTGTGTAAAATTAAGGTTTTGCAGCCACGTGCTCTCGGCGGGCTGGAGTTCATTCTTGCCGTAAACGACGTGGATGTTGATTTTCATGCGGTCCTTATCTTCTAGGTACCCTTTGAGCCTGTCGTTTATCTTGAGGTAGGGGCTGATGATAATAACCTTATCTTTGGCTCCGAGGATAATTTGTTCTAGGCGGTTGGAGACGCCGGTGGTGGTGAGGAATTCTGCCATGATATCGTCCTCTCGTTATTGGTGAGCGTACGCGACGGGGCCATTATACGGGAGAACTAGGTGGTTATCACCCGCCCCGACGGGAGGCTCTGTGGTCGGAACCCATGGTGCGGGAGTATACGGCGGAGAATTGGGCTGCAATAAGGACAATTAACGCCGACAGGTATATCCATAGAAGGATTACCATGAGCCCGCCCAGGGAGCCGTAAACCAGGTTGAATGTGCCGAATCCGCTGAAGTACCAGGCTATGGCCAGCTTGCCGCCTTCAAAAAATACAGCGCCAATAATGGCTGCAAGCCAGACATCGCCCCAGGGCACCTTGCGATGAGGAACGAATTTGTACATTAAAAGCAGTACAAGGAAGGTCACAAGGAGTGAAAGCAACACGGCCAGGAGTTTAGCGAAGGCGCCTCCGGCGATAACGGAGAGCCACTCCCCGATTTTGGGTGTTTCAAAGAAGGCGGCCGATAGTAGTATGACAACGCCGACGGCCATGACAACGCCGACGGCCATGGATAGGTCAATCAGGCGTTCCTTAAGTAGGTTTGGCGGTTTCCCGATACCCCAAGCGTGATTTATGGCCTTTCGTAGAGATGAAAAGACGGCCAATCCGGACCAGATAAAGCCCGCAGTGGCGATGATGCTTATTGGGCCACGGCTATTGACCACACCTTCAATAACGTTGGACAGGAAGTCTGTAGATACGGGCACCAATTCCTGGATGCCCCTCACCAAGTCCAACTGCTCTGGCTTGGTTGCAAAGAAAAATCCGCTGATGGTGATGCCGGCCAGGGCAAGGGGGAAGATGGAAAAGAGGGCAAAATATGCGACTCCCGCGGCTACGTTGGGACCGTTGCTCCGGGAAAAATCTTGCATCGTGAGACGTATCAGGGACACCCATTTATAATCGAGCAGCCGGCGCACCCTTAGATGGGAGTATAGATAGTCGCCAATTCTTATCATAAATCGTACCCTTGCATCCGTTGTTCAGATTCATTTTAATTCCTCAGCCACATACTTCAATACATCGGTAGAATGAGGAAGAGCGCCGGAGCGGAAGTGGAGTAATGTCAACCAAAGTCCCTAGGCTCGGTAAAATAGAGTACGTAAACATTAGCGTGCTGGCCTTTGGTCTGGCGGCATTGTCCACCAGCCTGGGCCAGATAATTCTCCCCCTCCGGGTGCTAGACGTGGCGCCCGAGGAACTGAAGAACACATACCTGGGAGTTCTCACCTTCATTGGTATGGGTATAGCAATGTTGGTGCAGCCCATGGTTGGGTACTTGAGCGACAGGACCACGTTGTCATGGGGACGTCGGCGGCCTTATATTGCCGTGGGTTCGCTGCTGGCTACGGTGCTTATGGTAGGAATTGGCGCAGCGACAAACTACCTATGGCTACTGGTTGCGTCGGTCTTGGTACAGCTATTTGCCAATGTTGCACAAACGCCCTACGACGCTATGGTGAAGGACCAGGTGCCGCAGAACCAGCGAGGACAGGTCTCTTCAGTGCGAGTGATGTCAGGAGCGGCGGGGGCCGTGCTGCTGGTGCTAGTTACCGGTCTAATCATGGACCGGCACATGGTTAGAGAGAGAGACCTATGGCTCTGGACGGCACTGGCTCTTCCCGTGGTATTCATGGCCGTAACGGCCCTCTGGACAATGTTTGCAGTTGATGACGAGGAGGTTGCGAGTCCACCGCCAGGGGAGTCCGAAGGTGCGCAGTCGCAACGTGGGGAAACTCACAGGGGGTTGAGGGTGCTGCTGGCGGCGGGGTTTTTCTTTACCTTGGCCGGTGGGATTCTTCAAACTTATACCCTTTTCTTTCTCAAAGACGTGGTGAAGTTGGAGAACCCGGCCTCTGCGGTGGGAATCTTGGCGGTGGCGGTAGGGCTAACCATAATGATCACTGTGTATCCGGCGGGTCTGCTGTCGGACAGGCTGGGTCGTCGCTTGCCGCTGTTTGTCTCCGCTGTGCTGGGCAGCGCGGGGACTCTCTGCTTCTTTCTCGCGAGTAACTTGGTCCACGTGGTGCTAATCGGAATTCTGCTGGGTGTGGCGGTAGGGATATTCATGACGGCGGGGAGGGCGCTAATCACCGACATAGTGTCAGAGCGGAGAGCGGCGCAGCAGATGGGTATAGCCAATTTTGCTCTCCTAGGGGGGTTGGCGGTGTCCAAGCTGGGGGGCGCCGGTGTTGACTATCTCAATGGCATCAACGACAACCTGGGCTACTATATGATGCTGGTCTTTTGCGCCGCCGCATTCTGCATGGGGGCGATTCTTATAAATATGCTAGATACAGGGACGGATTTGGAGAATCGGGTCACTGTTTGACGGTGTTGCCTGCCCTCGGAATTCCCGCGAAAAGGGTGGGCTATCCCCGGAGGTGCGGGTCGGTAGAGGGCAAGGCTCATAGAAGTCAATTTTGTGCCTTCGCGGCGTCGGTTGTCGTTCCTTGACACTCTTGAATACGCCTGACTATGATGTACCCACCAGTGATCTTCAATGCTTTTTCGGAGGAGATCTCATTTAGCATAGGAACGGCTTGGTTAAGGTGTTCCTGTGTCATTAGGAGAAAGATAAGTGATGAGTAAAGATATAGAATTGATGGCTCACCTGATGCGGCGCGCCGGCTTTGGCGCGGACAGGGAGGAGTTGGAGGCTTACGCTGCCAAGGGGTACGAGGCAACGGTGGAAGAGTTGGTGGACCCTGAGGGCCATGGCATTCCACAGGTGGACGAGGACAATTTTTACAGGCACCACCCAGCGTCGGAGAACGCAGGCGGCAACCCCACCAATGGTCAAGCCCAATGGATGTATCGCCTAATTAACTCCCCGCGGCCATTGGAGGAAAAGATGACCCTCTTTTGGCACCACGTCTTTGCCACCGGTAACGCCAAGGTGGACCACTGCGCCGTGGTGCTTGAGCAAATTGCCACCTTTCGGAAGCACGGGATGGGCAGCTTTAGGGACCTGCTGGTTAGGGTGTCCAAGGACCCGGCCATGATTTTCTGGCTGGACAACAACGAGAACCATAAGGGCGCCCCCAACGAAAACTGGGGCCGTGAACTGTTGGAGCTTTTCTCCATGGGCCAGGGAAACTATACGGAAAATGACGTGAAGGAGGCCTCCCGCGCCTTCACAGGATGGACAATTTCGCCCAGCCTGCCAAGGATGCCCTTCCAACGCTACCCCTGGTATTTTGAGTATCGAGCCGAAGACCATGACGACGGTGAGAAGGTCTTTCTTGGGCATAAGGGCAGGTTTAATGGCGAGGATATTATCGACATAATCATCCGCCAGCCGGCTACGTCGAGGTTCATTGCCCGCCATCTTTACAACTTCTTTGTTGCCGACGAGGTGCAAGTGCCGAGCTGGCAGGACGTGGCGCCCAGGGACCCGGTGGCTATCAACATGATAGGGGAGACCCTGACAACGTCGGGCTTCGACATGCGGGCGACCGTTCGGATGATTCTGCACTCGGACTTTTTTAAAGATCCCGATATATGGTACTCCAAGGTGAAAAGCCCTGCGGAAATTGTCGCCGGCACCATGCGGCTGGTGAGCGACCATCGGTCTCCCAGACCGGGAATAGGTCCCATTGGGTTGGAACCTGGGTATCAGGGGCAGGCTTTGCTTGACCCGCCCAGCGTGGAAGGATGGCACACGGGCAAGGAGTGGATTGACAGCGGCTCCCTGCTGCGTCGTATCAACTTTGTAGCCGACCGAGTGGGGGATACGGACCTACCGGGTGTACGGTCCATCATAGACCGCTTGGCTACCAGGGAGACGATGGAGGCTGAAGAGGTTGTGGATGCCTGCATAGACCTGATTGGTCCCGTTAGAGTTGGCGAGGAGACTCGCAGCGAAATCATTGCACACGTGGAGAGGGCGGGGCCGGTGAGCCGCGGCACTACGGAGGCGGAAAAGGCAGCCTTCGCCCAGAGGGTGGGGGAGACGCTGCAGCTCATAGCATCCACCAGAGAGTACCAGTTCGGTTAGACCACGGCGTTATGGCCGGAGAGAAAGTTCGCTATTTTGACCGCAGAGACAGGGTGAAGAACACATGCAAACGATAATGATCCGGGGACGAGTGTACAACTACAGCCATTGCGTGGGACGGAACGCAGTGTCAGGGGCCGGGTTTCACTACCCCAACGCCCTGGCTCGTGGGGAAGGCGACATTGTCTACGTGGTAAATCAACCCGACGAGCTCCAGCCCGTTCCTCACATCACAGTGATCTCCGTGGGGAAGGCTTGGCACGAGGAGGAGCACGTCAGGGACTTCGGCAGTCGAGGTGACGGAGACGGCAATTTTATATGGCCGTCCGCAATCGCCATAGATTCGGAGGGAATGGTCTACGTTTCCGACGAGTGGCTCCATCGCATTAGTATCTTTGACAAAGACGGGAACTTCCTGGGGAAGTGGGGTGTCCAAGGCACCGGAGCGGGTCAACTCAATGGGCCGACGGGCTTGGCCTTCGATAGCCAGGACAACATTCTTGTCACGGAGATTTTGAGCCATCGAGTCCAGAAGTTCACCAGGGACGGTGAGTTCTTGCTGGGCTGGGGCGGAAAGGGCACGGACCACGGACGGTTTAGCCAGCCCTGGGGCGTAGACGTTGATAAGAATGATAGGGTCTACGTGGCCGATTGGGACAACGACCGGGTGGAGCAATTTTCAGGCTCCGGGGAGTACCTGGGCACTTTTGGCGCCGCGGGAGACGGTTTGGGGCAGCTTAGGCGCCCTAGCGACGTGGCGGTGGACAAAGATAGTGACGTGTACGTCACGGACTGGCGGAACCACAAGGTGGAGGTCTACGATGCTGAAGGGCGCCACGTTACCACCTTCGTCGGTGACGCCGAGAGGCTCTCCAAGTGGGCTCAGACGGTTGTGGACTCCAATCCAGACGCAATAAAGGCGCGGCTGCGGGTCAAAAGTTTGGAGCCTGAGTGGCGCTTCAACCGTCCAACGGGGATCGACGTTGGGGACGATGGCAGAATAATGGTGACGGAGAGCCAGCGTATGCGAGTGCAGATATATCAGAAAGAGGATAACTGGGTAGACCCCCAATTTAACCTCTGAGATACCAGGTGGGTTTCTTTCCCCTTTTGCGACCAAGGCAGCGCCACGGCGCCAGTTCATCTTCTTTGGAGGAGTAATGCCATGCCCAGTCCCATAACGCCTGACCTGATTTACGAGCTAACGGGCTACTCGTCGCCCAGCCTTTGCCCCGGCGGCGCTTCTTTGGCCTTCGCAAAATCAAAGGTGAGCAAGGCGGATATGAAGACCCGTTCAAAGCTCATGCTCATGTCCCTCCCCCAAGGGGATGCCTTCGAATTCACGCAAGGGCCCACGGACGGGTCTCCGAGCTTCTCTCCCGACGGTGAAACCATTGCTTTTCTGCGGCCCGACAAGAAGGGCCGGGCCCAGATATGGACTATCAGCGCCTCCGGCGGGGAGGCCAGGCAGGTAACCTGCATGCCCAGCGCCGTATCTGACTTTGCCTGGTCGCCGACCTCCAACGCACTGGCTTTTGTGGCCGACGTGGACCCTGACCGCCCACCGGACGACCACGACTATACAAAAGATCCCAGGGTTCGCATTGTGCGGCGGATTACTTATCGGGCGGATACAGTGGGGTGGAAGGGAGACGCGCACCGGCAAATCTTTGTCACGGGGGCGGCGGGCGGCAAGCCGCGCCAACTTACCGACGGTGATTGGGATAGCAGCGGGCCGGTGTGGTCTCCGGGGGGTTCCAGGATTGCCTTTATTTCTGCGCGGCGCCCGGACAGGGAGCTTGTGCCTTATAACGAGGCTTACGTGGTTCCTGCCGCGGGCGGGGAAGCTGTTTGCTGGTCACAAGGTCTCTCCAGTGTTGGGGCAATGGTATGGTCCCCCGATGGAGAGCGTATGGCTGTAGTCGGCTCGGACGACGACGAGATTAGCGCCATGTGGCAGGGGAGCTTATTTGTTATTCAACCCGGCGTGGGGCCGAAACGTCTCATTGATGACTCGGTTAAGCCGGCATCGGGACTTCCTCCCACCGCGCCCGCCCCGGAGTTGAGATGGACGGAGGACCAGCGGCTTATTTTTTTGGCGGATTCCAAGGGTGAGTCTTTCGTTTGCCAGCTTTCCGTGGATGGCGGCGACCTCCAGAGGCTCACTGAGGGCGGGGTACAGTACGGGAGTATTACCATAGATGAAAAGAGTGGCACGGCTGTGACCTTGGCCACTTCCCCCAGTTCCCCTGGGGACCTACACTTGGTGGACCTGTCTTCAGGTTCCTCAAAGCAGTTGTCCCATGACAACAGGGAGTATTTTGAGGAGCACCCGCCGGCGATGATGAAAAAGACGTCGCTGAGGAGGGTGGGCATGGAAATCCAATCTCGGATGTTGCTGCCCCCAGACTTTGACGAGGGTCGGAAGTATCCCATGGTTGTTGATATTCACGGCGGCCCTCATGGCGCGTTCTATGACGCATTTAACCCCACGGAGCATATTTTGGCCACGGCGGGCTACATCGTCCTCGGCGTAAATCCAAGGGGGAGCTCCACCTATGGAGCCGAGTTCCTGACTGCGGTGCTGCGGGACTGGGGCGGCGAGGATTACCTGGATATTATGGCATCGGTGGAAGAAGCCAGCGCCCTACCCTACGTTGACCAGGAGAGGCTGGGGGTTCACGGATACAGCTACGGCGGGTTCATGAGTTCCTGGATAATTGGCCACGATACGAGGTTCAAGGCCGCGGTGGTGGGTGCGCCGTGCATTGACCTGACCAGCATGTACGGCACGTCCGACATTGGGGTGAGCTTTGGCGAGAGGCAATGGGGTGGCTCTCTGAAGGATTCCACGCAGGTGTACCTGGAACATTCGCCTATCTCCTACGCCGACAAGGTGGAGACGCCGGTGCTGCTGCTCCACGGCGAGGCGGACCACCGGTGCCCCATCGAACAGAGCGAGCAGTACTTTGTGTCGCTGAGGCGATTGGGCAAGGAGGTGGAGTTGGTGCGGTTTCCCGGCTGCTCCCACCTGTTCTTGCGGTTGGGACACCCCAAGATGCGTGAGGAGTACCTGGCGCGGACCCTGGGATGGCTAGATAAGTATCTGAAGGGTTAAGGGGAGTGTTGGGGCTCGACTAAGGCCTGCGGCGCAGTAACAAACCCTTAACGATATCTAACACCCTAATGACGCTGGTGGTGGTGGAGTCGGCTACGGCCCCAACCGGTGACAGCAGCCGGAGCACCCGCGCGGCTTTGGCGACGTGGCCGGTAATTTCAGCAAGGTTGCCCGTTGCCTCTTTAACATTTTCCGCGGCGGCGGCGATAGCTTGGGATGCCGTAACGGCGTTGGCGGAAACCTCAGGGGCTGCTTCGCTGGCTTTTTCTAGGTTGAAGAGGGAGCGGCGCAGGGAAGGTAAAATCCTCACTAGTCCTATGGTCAGGGTTAGTCATAGGACGAATCCCGAGACTACCAGCGCGATGATAGCAACTTCTTTGATTAAGGTTAACGGATCTGAATTCATAGCATATTCCGGATTTCACGTTGTTATCGGGGGCTGTCTGCTTCCGGTAGAGCTATTAGTTTGTCCCCAATAACAGCACAATGGCCACGACGGCGGCGATGATTACAAGGAGAAAAATCGCAATTACTACTTTCTGAATAGTCCCTGCAATGGTGAAGGGGAGCATGATGATTTTGATGGGGAGCATTATGATCCAGAGAAGCGATTTTAATAATGATTTTAGCATTGCGGCGTCTCTCCTTGATGGTTGGTCGGCGCCACTCAACTTTACCATGACTCAGCGCCGGAATCTAAATTTTTTGCCCGCCCCCTTTCACCATACCCGTGAAACCGGAAATTCATCCCTAACTCCAAACGTCCTTTGACAAGGCGCCATCCTTTGTATCAACTTCACCGCCAAGCTTTCCCCTGGCAAAAAAAATGGGTATAAGTGCTGCCGTTTTGCCTGGCGAAAGGTTGGAATAGGGCGGGGTTGGTTTGGGGGCTTGGCCCCGGCCACAGCGTCGGTGGGTAGGGAATGGCAAGGATGCAAAGGTCTCCCGGCACGGGAGATTGTGATAGGATACTAGCACTTAAGCAAATCGAGAGGTTGGGTTATGGCTACTGCAGGGTACGGAATAGTGTCGAGGCAGGCGGGCGAGCCAACGCAGCTGGAAGAGATAGTCGTCGAGCCGCCCGGTCCTGGGGAGGTTCTGGTCAGGATTCAGGCCAGTGGTGTCTGTCATACGGACCTGCATTATAAGCTGGGCAAGATAGACGATAAGTTCCCCTACTTGCTGGGGCATGAAGGAGCGGGAATAGTAGAGGAGGTGGGGGCGGGTGTTACCACGCCGGCGGTGGGGGACTACGTTGTCCTAGCGTGGAGGGCGCCCTGCGAGCATTGTCGCTTTTGCTCCATAGGACAACCCCAACTGTGCTCTGCAAGCCTCAACGCCGAGCCTCGCATGTACACCAAAAAGGATGGCATCAGGCTAAACCCGGCCCTGGGCATCGGGACTTTCTGCACTCACACCGTTGTTGCGGCGAAGCAGGCTATACTGGTTCCCACGGCCTGCCCGCCGGAGCAGGCTTGCCTAATTGGCTGCGGGGTAATGACCGGCGTGGGGGCATGTCTCTATACCGCCGGAGTGCGGAAGGGAAGCAGCGTGGCGGTGTACGGGTGCGGGGGCATTGGATCAAGCGTGATTATGGGGGCTAAACTGGCCCGGGCCGGTACAATCATTGGAGTGGACATAGCTGAAAACAAGCTCACGTGGGCCAAGGAGTTCGGGGCCACCCACGTGGTAAACGCCGCTGACGTGGACCCGGTTGAAGCCATCAAAGAGCTGACCAATGGCAACGGCGTCGACTACGCCTTCGAGGCTGTGGGAACGCCTCAAACCCTTCTCCAAGCCCTATGGTCTAGAGACCTGGCGGGTACTTGCACCCTTATCGGGGTGCCAGACCCCACCATGACCATGGAAATGCCCATGTTGCGTTTCTTTGGACTGGGGGGCGCCCTTAGGGTGAGTTGGTACGGTGATTGTCTGCCCTCCAGGGATTTCCCCCTGCTTTCCAACTGGTACCTCAACGGGGAGTTGGACCTGGACAGAATGGTTACCCGGACAATCAAGCTGGAGGACACCGAGGCAGCCTTCGAGGCCATGGAGCGGGGTGAGACCCTGCGTTCGGTCATTCGGCTGCCGGAGGGCTAGTCTCTGCCGGAGGGTTGTATATTGATACAAGGGCATGGCCTCAAATTAGCTGTGAGGACGGCGGTATGACCACATATATCCAGTTGTTTACATTGACTCCTCAGGGCCGCGAGAAGGCGCTTCGAAGCCCTGAGGGCATTCTCGCGGCCCAGGACGAGGTGAAAATTGCTGGCGTTCGCGTGCTGGGTTTGTATGCTGTTCTGGGCGCCTACGACTTTGTGGGGTTGGTGGAGGCTCCTGACAACGACTCTGTAGCCCGCTACTCTCTTGAACTTGGGGTTCTAGCGGGTGTAACTATTATGACACTGCCTGCCATACCCATCGCCCGGATGGAGGGCAGCGAATACGAGCCTTTGCTGGAGTCGGAGTCAACGAGTGCGCTGCCCGACGCGTAAACGCGTCGGGGCTTTGACGGTGGGCCAAGATGTCAGTTGGATGGACGCCTTGACGTCAAAGCTCACAAGTTGACGGAGCAAGTTTAATGGTCCAGGAAAGAGACTCTGGAAAGCTGCGCAATCCTCGTCGCCGGAAGCGCGACGAGGATTCTCGCCGGAGCCGCAGACCTCTGGATAAAGACACCGTAATTGAGGGGCGTAATCCTGTCGTAGAGGCATTGCGGGCAGGTCGTTCCATTAACAAGATTCTGCTGTCAACAGGAGCCAGTCAGACGATGGCCATTGAGGAGATTCTGCGGCTTGCCAAGGAAAAGGGTACCCCGGTGGAACGGGTGGAGCGTCGCGTCATAGACCGTCGAAGCGTTACGGGGAAGAGTCAAGGTGTGTTGGCCCTGGCAGGGGCTATGAGCTACGCTGACCTTGATGACGTGCTGGAGGTGGGTCCGGCGAGGGGAGAGCCGCCCCTGCTGGTTCTCCTGGACGGCATTCAGGACCCTCATAACTTGGGGGCTATAATCCGCACTGCCGATGCCGTTGGGGTACATGGGGTCGTCATTCCCGAACGCCGGTCCGCCGGTCTATCGGCCGGGGTGGCCCGTTCGTCCGCAGGCGCCGTGGAGCACGTGGCGGTAGCCCGGGTGAGGAATCTATCCGACACCCTGGCGGGCCTGGCTAAGGATGACATCTGGACGGTGGGTATCGACCCCAAAGGCGGCCCCTGCTACTTAGATGTTGACTATAGAGTTGCCACGGCAGTTGTTGTTGGCGCTGAGGGGAAAGGATTGTCTCGGTTAGTGCGTGAGCGGTGTGACACCTTGGCCCACATTCCCATGCGTGGGAAGGTTGAGTCTTTGAATGCCTCCGTGTCGGCTGCCCTGGTGATGTACGAGGCAATGCGTCAAAGATCTGTTCGATCACGACCCTATCCCGACCCTTAATCCCGGGGTAGGGGAAGAAAGCAGGTGCCTCAGTGGTGCGGGTTGTTGCGGACGGGAGGCAGCGGGTATCATGGCCTTAGCAATGAAGAAAGGTGGGTAGTGGCTCCCCTAATTATCTCAGTCAAGGACCTGGGCAATTTCGCCTTGGAATGGGCCTGCCGTCGCTGCCTATGGGTGGGCCTTCGCGCGAAACCCCTGCCCTACCAGTCTTTTCCAGGCATATTCAGCAGTATTGACGTTTACAACAAGCGTATTGTTCACCAGTATTTCGACCGTGAGGGGTCAATGCCAAGATGGCTTGAGTGCCTGGGCGATACGGAAAGCTACGTCAATCCGCCTACCTACCATAAGTTCTTCTTTCATGACGCTCAACTGGACGTTACCATAAGGGGGACGCCTGACGGTGTCTTCAGAATGCGGGACGGTTCCTACACCATAGTTGATTACAAGACGTCCAGATACACGGTGGGACAGGAGCGAATGATCCCAATTTATAGAACGCAGCTCAATGGGTATGCATTTCTGGGAAACCGGTTGGGCCTGGGCCCGGTGTCGCAGATTGCCCTTATTTACATGGAGCCGGTCACCGATGAGGGTACGGCTGCTTTGCCGGAGATGGTGAACGGTCATGGATTTACCATGGGGTTGTCGGCCACCGTGGTGCCGGTGCGCCTTGACCCGGACGGGATCATCCCAAGGTTGATGGCGCGGGCCAGGGAGATATACGATTTGGACGCAGCGCCGGAACCCCGCAACGGGTGTAGAAACTGCTCTGCCGTGCTTAACCTCGTCTCGCTGCTGGGCCGCTAGGACTAGGAGGGTTGGATTAGCTATGTCGCCCATTGAATACATACCGCGAACTCGTGAGCTGTACTCAGCCCATGAACCCTATAGATGGGTAAGAAATGAGGACGCTCCCTGGACCCCCTTGACCAAGCCCGTAAGCAGGTGCCGGGTGGCCCTGGCTAGTTCCGCCGGTATCTATCATGTTGGCCAGTCGCCCTTTCACACCAGAGATGATACGTCCATCAGGGAGATACCCAAGGACGCCGCAGTGGAGGACCTGCGGGTGGTCCACTTTGGCTACCGCACCGAGGATGCTAAGGGTGACCCTAACTGTGTCTTTCCACTGGAGCGGCTGCGGGAGCTTGAGAGGGAGGGGGTAATAGGCGAACTTGCCGACCCCGCCTATACCTTTATGGGTGGGATATACTCGGCGCGGCGGGTGAGGGAGGAGCTTTCGGTACGGCTTGTGAAACTCCTGACCGCAGCGGAGGTGGACCTGCTTTATATTGTTCCCGCTTGACCGATATGTCACCAGTCCGTGGGACTGGCGGCCAGGGCGGTTGAGGAAGCGGGTATACCCACCCTTTCAATGACTTCGGCGCTGGACATAACACGGTCGGTGAAGCCCCCTAGGGCCGTGTTTGTGAACTTTCCCTTGGGCCATCAGACGGGGAAGCCCAATCAACCGGAACTGCAGAGGAACATTGTGAGAGACGCCCTTCTGGCCGTCGACTCCATGACTAAGCCTGGTTCGTTGGTGACTCTGCCCTATAGGTGGGCCGACGATGACGAAAGTTGGGAGGAGTACGAGTACGGTCCGGGGTATCTGCCGGCCTACGTGCGGTATGAGACACCCTGCCCGGAATCAAAGGTCTAAAGAAGGTCGCGTCCTAGAGTCATCCAGTAGTAGACGATGTAGCATCCTGCCACAATCATAAAGACGGCGCTCACGGGCTGAACAAAGCGCTGGGTCTTTCTCATAAAGCGAACTATGGCCTCCTTGAAAAGGGCCATGCTCACGGTCATCACGATTATGACCAGACCCATACCGAGGGCGTAGAGGATGAATTGCCCGATGGAGGTGCCGATATCCGTCACCGCCAGGGAGACCCCTATGACGGATAGGAATATGGGAAGGGTGCAGCTGAGGGACGCGGTTCCGTAGCTGAGGCCAAAGAGGAAGTACTCCTTGACGCTTACTTGCCCCGGGTTGCCGATGTGGGACGCCGCTCTTCCCGCAAACCCGCTGTAGAGCTTGCCGCCGCCCAGGAGCCAGGAGCCGACCAGGGCCAGCAGGATTCCGACGCTTAGTCCTATCCAGGGGATGTAGGAGATTATGGCGCGCGCTCCGGCCCCAATGATTATGCCTGTTATGCCAAAGAGGATGATGAACCCGGAGGTAACTACGAGGCCTACCAACAAGGCACGGCCTAGTTTCTCTACGGAACTGCCCGCGTTGACCTTGGGGTCGTTGGAGCCGATGTATAGGCCGAGGTAGGCTGGCAGCATGGCGAAACCGCAAGGGTTGACGGTGGACACCATGCCGGCGGCAAAGGCAAAGCCCAGGGGAGCCAGGATGCCAATGTTGTCAAGCCCGGAGCTAGAGCGTCCTGAAAGCCCCTCAATTAACCCGTTAATTCCTCCGGTTATGTTTTCATCCCCGGTGGCCAGTGCTCCTAGAATGGACGCTGTGAGGGCCAGGCCACCCGCCAGAAAGGGCAGGAAATAGCTGCGAAAGGGTTTTGCCTTCTGTACCAGTGTGTTAATCATAACGCTCTGCCGCGCTTGTATCCGAATTTGTACCGCATTTTATCGCCTCACTTGTAGCTAAGCAACCAGTGGCTCAGGACCTTCTTTGCCGCTGCTTGGAGTGCTACTCCACTGTAATTGTACGACAATTCCGGCCAAAGGGGATTTATTGGGAGTTAGGCGAAAGCATATTCATCGGGGAATTGGTTCTCTGGATGAAGCTTCTAATCTGTTGCCCTGCGCAGGGGCACAACCAGAGCGGCAAAGGCGACCAGCGTGACGATGATGGCGGCAAAGTAGAATACGCCGTCCATGCCATAGACCTCGCGAAGTCGGCCCGCAATGATGGGAGAAGCGGACCCCAATACCGCGGATCCTGCAAACATGAGGGCTACGCCGGAGGCCTCGGTGCCCTTCTTGGTGGCGTCAACGGCGGCGGCCATCATTATGGGGCTAACGGAGTACAAGAACAGCCCTATGAGGGCTAGAATCAGGGTAAAGCTCCATCCTGTGCCAAAGGCGAGGAGTGAAAATATGAGGACAGCCATGGAGAAGAGGCTCAGGAACATCACAGGACGCCGTCCAATTTTATCGGACGCCCATCCCAGCACCGGAGATGAGGCAACGCCAAATAGAGTAAGCAGGGCCACGTGGTACCCAATCTTGAAGTCGGAGAACCCCAGGTCTTCGCTCATGTAGATGATAAGGAAGATGCTCAGGCTGTTATGGGCCATGGATCGGACGCCGGATATGATGACCATGCTGATGACAGTCTTATTTGCGAGCATGGACCTTGCCGACCGTAAGTAGGTGTGAAAGCTGGGCCTTTCGAGGGATTGGCCCTTCAGGTTTCGGAAACCCAGGAGGACTATCAAGGCCGCGATGCCTGCAGGAGCCACCAGGGCGTATGACAAGGTGCGCCATTGCAGGCCGTTCCACTCCAGGCCCCAGAAGGCGAACCCGCCCAATACCAGTCCTACAACCAAGGGGGCAAGACTGTCACCGGAGGAGCCTCCCATTCGGTGCACGGCAAAGGAAGTGGCCCGCTTGTTGGGGTACGCTGTGGCGAGGGTACCAAAGGCCGGGGCATGCCAAATGGAGGCCCCGGCGCCGGTGATGGCCACGCCTACAAGGAGCAGCCAGTAGCTGGGCGCGGCGCCTATGATCATGTATCCCACTGCCAGGGAGGTTAGACTGGCAGTTAACATAAGGGAGACTTTGCTGCGCCACATATCCGACAAGATTCCGGCGGGGATGTTTACCACCGCACCAAATATGGTGCGGGTGCTTCCTATGATGCCAACCTCAATGTCGCTGAGGCCCAAGTACGCCTTAACGGAGGGGATTAGAAGGAGGAATGCCTGTGAGTAGAAGTGCTTAATGCCGTGGCCCGCGGCCAAGCCTATCATCAAGCCCAGGGAACGCTGTTCACCTGTCCTATTCCGCTGAGCGGTGGGAATATTAGTCAATCTTTGGCGTAGCTTTCTTTGTTCCGGTGCATGTGCCTGCCCTTCATATTACCAGCAGGGTCAAGGAACCCGCCCAAACTTGTGGGGAAGAAGAGGGGCATAGTGGGTAGCCTAGCCCATGTAGAATACCAGAAACAGTCCTGCAGCATAGATTGAGATCATGAGAAATATGCTGGGCTCTACAAAGGAGAAGATTTTCACCGGTCTTTTGAAGAAGAGTTGCCAGATGCTGAGGGCCATGAGAAGGATGGCGAATAGACCGGCGACAACGGCTCCCGTCTGCATGTTGCCGAAAAGCGAACCTCCGGTGAAGAACAGGTCGGCGATGGCCAGGACTATGATGTTGAAGGCGTTGCTGCCGAAGAGGTTTGATATAGCCAAGTCCGGGGCATTCTGGCGAAGGGCGGCCACTGAAGTGGAAACTTCCGGCAGGGACGTGACAAAGGCCAAAGCCAGCACGCCGATAAAACTCTCCCCTACGCCGGTGATTTCCGCAATGTCGGCCGCGCTGCGGGTTAGTAAGAACGTGGCCACAAAGATCGCTGCGGAGGAGAGGCCAAAGACCGTCCATGCCCATTGGATGGAGCGGTGGGTGGTTTCTTCTTCGTGATGGGCAGCATCGGAACTTTGCTTGAACAGTCGCCATGATCCCAAGACGTAGAAGGCAATGATGATTAGTGAAGCAGGGCTTATCAGCCACCACTTGACGTCTAGCCTAACGGTGGCGAGGAGGACTGCGAGTATCGTAAGGACAGTGGCGAAAAGGGCTACGGCTCTTTGCTGGGGAAGCACTTGTTGAAACACCAGCTTGCCGCCCAGGAATCCCAGCGCCAAGGCCATTATGGTCATGTTCAACATATTCGAACCGAATACGTTGCCCGCAGCTAGGCCCGGATTGTTCAGGAAGGCAGCGGTAGAGGTGGCCACAAGCTCAGGGAGAGAGGTGGCTCCCGCCAGCAAGAGGGTGCCTACCCAGACATGCCCCCAGCCGGTCTTTATGGCTATGACGTTTCCCGAAGTGACGAGGTATCTTGCCGATGCCACTACTATGACAGAGGTGCCAATGAACAGGATCAGGGCAATGGCCAGGTCCAATTTTTTCCTAACTGACGTAGGTGAGGCTAAGGCGCTCTAGTTTAACCGATGTACCGGGTGCTTGGCTAAGGGCCGCCGTGGACGGCGATAAATGAGACTAAGCGGACACTGCGCTTCTATGGTAGAATGTGCCGAACTTGGGTATGGAAGGAGAATTTCCGTGACGAATTTTAACCGTGGAGCCACGTTCACTGAAGAGGTACAGCTGCCGGATGACCCGCTAATAGACCTTCTGGCACAGACCAATGCCAAGGTGGAGCATTTTGACCTCTCTGCAGATGGCCGGGAAATCACCTACGTTTCCGCCGAATCCGGCGGTTATGACCTGTGGGTCTGTGATGTTGGCGGCAGTAACAACCGCAAAGTTGTGTCGATGTATCCCGAAGAATGCCTCAATCCTTCCTGGTCTCCGGACGGCCGGTGGATTGCCTATACATCTCGTTACGATGCTTTCAAGGTAAGAGCGGACGGCTCCGAGCCTCCCATAAACCTTAGCTACGGCAATGGCCCGACTCGGGGCCATGAGTTTATCCGCTGGACTCCGGATGGCAAGCGCATTGTCTTTGTGATGGGTGGACCCAACGGATACAACCAAGTTGTGTCCCTCCCAACGGACATCCCCACGGGAAAGGTGCAACCCCACTATATTACCAATGACGAATCCAACAGCACCGACGTTTTTGTCTCGCCTGATGGCAAGTACGTCACCTTTATGTCGGACCGCTCCGGCCACGATGACTTCAAGCGCATGGACGTTTGGATTGCACCCATAGAGGGCGGTCCGGCCAGGAACATGACGCCGCATACCTATGACCACTATGACTACAGGCCTAGGTGGTCGCCCGATGGCAGCAAGCTGATCTTTACGTCGGACCGCTCCGGCTGGCGCAGGGTGGGGACCATCGACGTCGAAACCAAGGCGACCACATTCCTCACCGACGGCGAGCATGACCAATACAACCCGCGGTTCTCCCCCGATGGCCAGTGGGTAGCCTACGTGGCCAATTTGGGGTGGAGTTTCCACATTATGAAGGTACGGGCCGACGGTTCGGGCGCACCGGTGCAGATTACCGAGGCCGACGGTGTTCATGGTGGCTTCGACGCCTACCAAGTCAGGGGCTCGATACGCTGGACCCCCGACAGTAAGCGTATAGTCTATACACACATGGACCATGGCAAGACGTCAGACCTGTGGTCCATCTCCGCTGACGGTGGGCCGCCTACGCAGATTACCCATCACATGCCACAGGGCCTTGCGGAGTTTCCCTTTGTGAAGCCAACGCTCATACGCTATCCCTCCAAGGATGGTCTGGAGGTCCCCGCCTGGCTCTATCGGCCCCAGGGCGCCGTGGGAAGAACGCCCTTGGTGATTTACGCCAGGGCCAACACTAAGGGTCTACACGTAAGAGGCTTCTATCCCTATATACAATATTGGCTGCACAAGGGATATTCGGTCATTGCTCCGCTGGTGAGGGGTTCCGCGGGCCTTGGCAAGCAGTATGAGTTTCTGAATTTTGGCGACTGGGGCGGCGGAGATATCGACGACTTCGCCTACGGGGCTTACTACCTGGTTGAGCAGGGGCTGGCGGACCGAGACAGGATAGTCATGCACGGTGGCTCTACGGGCGGGTATTTCACCCTTTGTATGATTTACCGATACCCGGACCTATTGAAGGCCGCCGTTTGTTTCTATGGCCCGCCGGACCTTATCCACTCGGAGAGGTATTCTGGCGGGGGCGGGAAGCCGGTTCTGGGAGACGTGGTAGCTGGAGACCGAGGCGGGCCGGATATGGCACCGGACCACTGGCGGGAGCGTTCCGCCATCTACAACCTGGACAAGGTTAAGACCCCGCTACTAATCCTGTGGGGAGACCGGGACGGCGTTCGTATCAGTATGGCCGACGACTATTTCCGTGCCGCCAAGGCCAAGGGACTGTATACCGAGTATATACAGTACAACTGCGAGCCTCACGGCTGGTACCACTGGCGTCCGGAAAACGTGCGAGACTCCATGCGTCGTATGGCCGCCCACTTCAAGAAGTTCACCGGGGTCTAAGCCGGATTACCGGGTTAGCCGAAGCTTGGCATTCCCGCATTGCCAGGGGAATATTTTCCTTTCCATGCGATGGACACGGTGCCTGGATTTATGTACTTGGAGTCTTCATTGATTGTTTGCCCTTCTGTTTAGGCGGTGTTGGGCTGGAGGGCCGGCCCCTTCGTGAAAGGGCGACCTCAGATATGGACATGATGGCCTGAACTATGTGGAGCGGGGTCTTGGGGCTAGGGGGCTACTTGGAAGCGCTCCGATTCCGGGGCTTTGGACCATAGAGTTTCTGCTCCGGACATGGCGGCTGCGCGTTCGGGGCTGGCGCGCCATGCATCGTAGATTTCGCTGCTGTCCCAGGTAACCAGGCTGGTAATCTTGGAGGGGTCGCTGAGGGAGTAGAGGGTCTGGCGAGACCCAAAGCCCGGGGCTTTGCTTTGAGCCTTTCCGTTGCCTTCCAAAAGCCTTCTGGCCTCATCCAGCTTATTTTCCATGGCCCAGTGGTGAGTCAAAACACCGATCATATCTCCTCCAATAACTCTATAGTGGACTGTTGTCAAATGGCTATTTAGCCAGCAAGAATACGGCTCCGGCAGCCAAGATGACTCCCGCAATTCTTTCAAGGCTCACCGGTTCTTTCAAGATGATAAATCCCAAAATGGCCACTACTGCGATGTTCATGCCGAAGAGGGGCGACACGGTAGATATGGGCCCCCTGCTGAGTGCCATGTACAGGCTGATGATGCCAACGCTCAGGGCGAGGCCCGCTAAGATGAGGAAGAGGGTGGGCTGATTTAGGGCCAAGTGGTCGGTGATTTTGACGCCTCGGTAGAGGGCCCAGAGGAAGGCGGAGATTACCAGTAAGGCGTTTGTGACGAACACCGCTGCCTCCGGTGGTACGTCCCGGAGGGAAAATTTGAGGAGTATGGTCATAATTGCATAAGCTGCCATGGCAATAATGGTCCAGGCAATATAACTCACGAAGCAAGCCTCCCAAATCTGTTTGCTAGTGGCCTAATTGTACACGAAGGGCGGCATCGCAA
This sequence comes from Dehalococcoidia bacterium, assembly GCA_965226535.1. Classification (GTDB taxonomy): domain Bacteria; phylum Chloroflexota; class Dehalococcoidia; order Lucifugimonadales; genus JAPULR01. The sequence continues at coordinate 26,868 of CBDDDE010000004.1, forward strand.
GGCGGCCGTCAAGCAGCGGAGCAACTATTGACTCTAACCAACGGTTCCTTCAGAATCGAATCCTCTCACACATGCGAGGGAGTCGTGAACATGGAGACATCCGGGCAACGTTTAGAACCACTAGGGGGCCAGGGGAAATGATTTACGAATCAGCTCAAGGAAATATGACCATCGCCGTGGCGGGAGATTCGATGATCACCCGGCCCATGAGTATGTTCAGGGAAAAGGAATTTTTGGCCTTGGTGGAGTTGCTCAAATCCGCCGATGCCAGCGTCGTAAATCTGGAGATGCTCTTTCACGAGTATGAGATGAGTTGGGAGAACAAGGATACGGTATCTTTCCAGGTTTCGGACCCGTCCAATGTGAAGGAGCTTCAGTGGATGGGGTTTGACGTGGTGACCACGGCTAACAATCACTCATACGACTACTCGGAGGCGGGGTTCATGAAAACCCTGGAACATTGTAAGAAGAGGGGTTTGCTGCAAGCGGGAGGGGGCAAGGACCTAGATGCGGCCAGGGCGCCGGCGTACCTGGATACCCCCCGTGGAAGGGTGGCGGTGATGAGCGCCACAACGACGTATTCCAGCGATTCGCCCGCTGGCTTGGGTCGGCCTGAGTTCCCCGGAAAGCCGGGGGTCAACGCGCTGAGGCACAACAGTATGCACCACGTTACCAGAGAGGTGTTTGACGCTCTGCAGACGGCAACTCGGGAGTTGGGTTTCCTAGAGCGTGAAGAGGTTGCCCGTAATTTTCATCCCATCAACATTGATGAGTATGACCCCAGAAGAGAGGTTCGCTTCCTGGGAGGTAAGTTCCGCCTTGCCGAGGAGTATGGCATCACAACCTCTTGCAACAAGGACGATTTGACTGGAATTGGCAACTGGATCAGAGGGGCCAAAAAGGCTTCAGACTGGCCCATCTACGGAGTTCATTGCCATGAGAGCGGGGAATCGGGGGAGTACCACGGGGGTTCCCGACTGGCCCCGCCTCGCTTCCTGGAGGAGTTTGCTCACTTCAGCATAGACCAGGGGTGCAGCCTCTTTTTTGCCCACGGCCCTCATTTTCTACGGGGTATCGAGATATACAAGAACAGGCCAATCTTCTATAGCTTGGGCAACTTCATTTTCCAGAACGAGACGGTGCAATGGGTACCGGAGCCGGTGTACCGGGGCTTGAATCTGGGATATGAGCACAACCCGGGAGACTGGGGGCTGGCTCGATCCGGTGGCGGGAAGTTCGGTTTCGCCGCAGACCCGGTCTTCTACCGCAGCGCCGTGGCCCTGTGCGAATACGCCAACGGGGAATTGAAGGAGATACGGCTCCATCCCATAGACCTGGGATTTCAGCAGCCGATGAGCCAACGAGGCCGTCCGGTTTTGGCCCATGGGCCCGTGGCCCAACAGGTGCTGAGGTGGCTCCAGGAGGTTTCCAAGCCCTACGGCACCGAGATTAGCATTGAAGGGGACGTTGGAGTAATACGCCTGTAGTTTACGCTTCTGCGCATGAGCAAGCTTACTCAGAGGGACGCTGCCAAACTTGGACCTGGGACGGTTTACATAGGTGTTAGTTTTTGCTCCAAACCGGGTGACCTCACTGCAATTTAGCCTGTGATTGATTACCGGAGCCCACGAGAGATTGGCAGGATATCTGCCTATAGAAGAGAATGCGGAACCGTTGTCTTTGCCTACTTGTTTAGAGACTGCCTACGGCGCATGTTTTTGCATGGGTGCGCCGGGGGCAGGGCCGGAGACTGGGTTTGCTGATTTCTTGGTTCCAGTCGCGAAGGAGAAACGTCTTTTACGGCTGGTGGATCGTGGGAGCGGCACTGGTCACTATGACCTTGTCCATGGGGCTTTTCTATAATGGGTTCGGCTTCTATTTTGAGCCTATGCGGCGACAGTTCCAGTGGAGCCGCACCGTCCTGTCCGGCGCGTTTTCCTTTTCGCGACTTGAAAGTGGATTTCTTGGCCCAATAGAGGGATACCTGATCCAGCGATTTGGTCCCCAGAAGGTGATGCTGGTAGGGTTTATTATTTTTGCACTGGGATTTGTGCTTCTGAGCCAGGTCAACTCCGTCCTCACTTTTTATATGGCGTTTGCGGTGATGGCGCTCGGGTCCGGGATAGCGGGCTTTTCAGCCGTTGTGGCCAGCATAAACAACTGGTTTCGGCGCAACCGGGGTAAGGCGCTGGGTACTGCTATGCTGGGGCTGGGGCTAGGTGGTGTAATCTTTTCTCCGGTGCTGGCCGGCTCCGTGTCCCATTTTGGATGGCAGAAGACGGCCCTTGGCTCGGCTTTGCTGCTGTTGATATTGGGGATACCCCTTTCCCGCGTAGTTAGATTTAGCCCGGAGCCTTACGGCTATCTTCCCGACGGAGATAAGCCTTGTGAGAAGGACTCAGACTCGGATTCGTTACCGGAACAGGGGAAGAGGAAGGCCATACCCGTGCAACAGTACGGGAACGACTTTACTGTTCGGGAAGCACTGCGGACGCCCGCTTTCTGGCTGATGTCAACAGGCCATGCCCTGGCGCTGGTGGTCATATCGAGCATTGGACTACATCAGGTGCCGTTCATGGAAACGGATTTGGGCTTTTCCAAGGCGTCGGCGGCGCAGGTGCTAGTAGTTCTTTCGGGAGTGGCAATGCTGTCACAGCCCGTCGGAGGATTCCTTGGGGATCGGTACAGTAAGGAGTTACTTGCGGCTGCTACACTTGTAGGACACTGCGTCGCCATGCTGCTCCTGGCTGCGGCCGACAGCTATTCTCAGATGATGTTGTACGCAGTAATTCAGGGTATGGCGTGGGGGATAAGGGGACCAATTCTCACGAGCATGAGAGGTGACTACTTTGGCAGGAAGTCTTTTGCGATTATCATGGGATTTTCCCAGGTGATAATGATGTTGGGCATGATTGTGGGTCCCATCTTCATCGGATTCATGGCTGATAACTACAGCTACAAACTAGGTTTCTTTATTATTGGCGTAGCCGTTGGGGCGGGCTCCGTTCTTTTCTTGTTCACAAAGAAGCCGCAGCCCAAGGCGCAACCAATTTCATGACGAGGCTTGGGCCCGGTGATAGGGCCAGTACAGTTAGGGGGTAGGTAGTTGATAAGAAGTCTTGGTAGTAGGAGTCCCAGAATTGCGGATACCGCCTGGGTGAGTGAATTTGCCTACGTAATCGGCGACGTAGAGATTGGAGAGCACTCCAGCGTTTGGCCGGGGGTTACCATACGTGGGGATGGAGATGGACCCGTGGTAATTGGAAACTATGTCAACGTTCAGGAGGGGTCGGTTATCCACTGCAGTCACATGGTGATAGAGGACTACGTTACAATTGGGCACTGTGTGGTGGTCCATTGCCTGCAAATCGGGTCGGGCTCTTTGATGGGCAACAACAGCACAATTTTGAATGGCACGACATTGGGTAAGCGTTGCTTGGTAGCCGCGAACTCGGTGGTGCTGGCCAACCAGGAGATTCCACCGGCTTCGTTCATAACCGGCGTGCCGGGGTCAATTAAGCGGCAGGTGGACCAAGCCCAAATAGACAGGATGATGAGAACAGCTCGCAGCCTGGCTGAAAAGGCGAAGCTGTTTAAGGAAAGCGGCGTTTAGGGTTCAACCGCGATGCTCGGCAATCACAGGGCCTTCACCCCTGCTGGTGATCGGTCCAGAAGGCCGCCGCGCCCTTGAGCCCCACGTCATCGCCGACTTCTGCTTTAACAACCCTGACGTTTGAAGCCAACCTGAAGGGACCGGCTTGCTTAAGCAAGGCCCGCGTGGGCTCCAGGAGCATATCGCCGGATTCAGTCATGCCGCCTCCAATGACCACCAGTTCCGGGGAAAAGCAGTGAACAAGGTTATAGACGCCGATGGCGAGGTCTGTTGCCACCTGGTCAAAAAGGCGCCGGGCTTCTTCGTCTCCGTCTGTGGCGCGTCTTGCTACCTGAGAGGCGGTCTGACCTGTTGAGCGCGCAATGGCGATACCTGAAGCCAGGGTTTCTACAGTACCAAGGTTTGTTCTGTCAATGATTGTGTGGCCAACTTCTCCGATGGAGAACCTGCCGTGGACGAGCCGGCCATTGAGGATGACACCGCTGCCGACTCCGGTGCCGGCGGCGACGTATATCATGTCCTTGGAGCCGCGGCCTGCGCCAAATCTGTGTTCACCCAGGGCGCCGAGGTCAGCGTCGTTGGCAATCAGCACCTTGAGACCCAGGGCCTTGGCAAGGTGACGTGCGTTGATGCTGTCTTCCCAGGCGGCTAAATTGGGGAGCTTTACCACCTGTCCCTTGGCGTAGTTCACCATGCCCGGCACACCTACAACCACCCCCGCCACTTTTTCCTCAGCCCGGTTTAACATGGAATCCATAATGCGGACTAGGGCATGTGGGTCGTCATCGGGAGTGAAAATAACCTCTTTGTGGGACACCAAGCCATGAGAGCTTACGAGGGCGACTCGCATTCTGGTACCGCCTAAATCGCAGGCCAGTAAATGTTCAGCAGGCATTGGGTTTGTATCTCCTATGATGTGCCAGAGGGACTCTGTCTTAGAAAGGAGCGCTCGATGGATAAGACTTTATCCAAGCGGCGCTGGTACTTGCCTTGGGCAATAAAGCGTGCTTTCAGAAATTCCTCGACCAAATTCTTGGCCAACTCCATGTCTATGATTCGGGCTCCCAGGCACAGGACATTCATGTCGTCGTGCTCCACACCCTGCCGGGCGGAGTAGATGTCGTGGCAAACGGAGGCTCGAGTGCCCGGAACCTTGTTGGCGGCCACGCAGGCACCAACGCCGCTGCCGCAGATCACGATGCCACGCCAGGCTTCGCCCGAAGCCACAACCTCTGCCACCCGGCAAGCGAAGTCGGGAAAGTCGTCTTCGGGATCGAGGTTATGGGCTCCCATGTCGCGCACTTCGTACCCCAACTTTTGTAGGCAGGGCGCTAGGGCCTCCTTTAGGCTGAAGCCACCGTGATCAGCTCCCAAAGCCAGTGTTAACGTCATTTGGCCTCCGTTATTCCAAGGATTCGCCTTTTGGCAACTCTCTAATGCGTTGGGTTTACCCATGGGCACGTGTCCTATCCATCTGGAATATCATTGCTCAAGCACTCAGCGGGGCATCAGCGGAGGAGCCTGGGAAGGTATAATGTGTTCATGGTGCTGACCCCTTTGGAGTGGTTGTTCCGAATAGCTGGATTGAACACCAAATTCTAGTTGAGAATGGTGGGAGATTTCAATGATGTGCCCCGCGAACGCTCCCATGTTATGATGCATGAACGGAGTTCGTTGTTTGACTGAGCTTGAACCGTCGTTAGAAGTAGGCTTGAAGTGCGCGAGTACAGAATATCGGAAAGAGTCAGGGTGTTTCTGAAGAACCTCCTGCTTCCTGGGATGCTTTCCTCCAAAATCCGTCTTGTTATTAAGAACAACTTCATTAAAGTTAACCGGCTCCGTGGATGCTGCGGCTTCCACGGAGAACCCGGCTGTTGACGTAGTTCCAAAGCCTCACCCGGGTCGAGTGAGGACGGACGCCCGAAGGTGTAAGCAGGCGTTGATTTGTCCCGGTGTTGAGTCCGAGGTGTTTGGATGCAACCCCGGCGAACAACCCTGCGGCCATGCGGGCTTTGCCTAATCGCAAATTGACTGACAAACTTCTTGAATGTTAGCCGAGTTCAGAAGGCGCGGAACAAGTCTGCTGTGGGTAGTAACGCTCTTGGCGTTTCTGGTACTTTCCGGAGCCGTGGCAACGTGCTTCTTCCGAGACAGTCCCCAGGACAGGCTGGCTGCGGTACCGGAGTACAACTCCTTTTTGGGGGCAAGCGAGTTTGTGGTGGGTGAGAACCGATTTCCCTTTGCCCTAACGTCGGTGGAGGGGGAGGCTTTGCCGTACGCCGAGGTGTTTGTGGACTTCTTTGTATTGAATGGTACCGAGTGGGAGTTCAAGTTCAGGCTTCCGTCGGAATATAAAGAAGCCGAGGGGGTTACACCGCATATCCATGATGACGGCTCGGTGCACGACCACTTGGATGTAAGAGGCCAGTACGTTGTTACTGGGGCCGATTTTCGGAGTCTCGGGTTGTGGCGGGCTGAGTTCAGCGTGGCAACTGCCAATGGGACACCGCCTTCAGTGGGTGAGCTTGCCTTCAACGTGTTGGCAACACCGATGGCTCCGGGCGTTGGGGAGGGTGTGCCGGCAACACGCAACGCCACGGTGCACGACGTCGACAGCATTGAAGAGATCGATACTCGCGTTCCTGCCGACGATATGCACGAGCTGTCAGTTGCCGATGCCCTTGAATCGGATAAGCCTTTTGTGGTGGTGTGGAGCACCCCGATGTTCTGCACTAGCAAGATTTGCGGCCCCGTCCTTGACGAGGCAGTCAGGGTGCAGGGGAGGTACGGTGAAATGGTGAATTTTGTTCACATCGAGCCATGGGATATCAAGACTGCCAGAAGTGAGGGTAGGCTGAAACCGACGCCTGAGTTTGCCGAATGGGGGCTCACCACGGAACCATGGGTCTTTGTTGTAGACGGGGCAGGCCGGGTGGCAGCTAGGTTTGAGGGCCTGGTCACCCAGGAAGATATGGAAGCCGCGCTGCTTGACGTTCTTGCCGGGCCTTAGATTGGCATCTGGGCCAGGGCGTCAAGGGACGCCCGGTCTACAGAGTTCAGGTATATGTGAGCCACCCGTCTGTCTATGGCTTGGAGGACCTGCAGGTCGCCGGTAGCCTGGGCCTGAACCAGTATGCCAAAGCTGAAGTCCTCACCGGGCACTTCCAAGTCAAGGGTGCTGGCCGTGGTTATTTGAATAAATAGGCCGGTGTTAGGCCCGCCTTTGTGCATCTGGCCGGTGGAGTGGAGGATGCGAGGTCCGTACCCCAGGGTAACGGGGACGTTATACTGCTCTGTGATTCTTCGGCGAAGCTGGGCAAGGGCCCCGTCCATTGCCGTGGTCTGGCGCGCGTAGGCCATTATTGCCACGTAGCTCCCCGGTTTTGCTTCTGCCATGAGCGCAGGTACGGATATTGTGGCCTTTATGGGAGGCAAACTTCCCGATAGTCTATATTGCTCGAGCACCGAGTCCGTCATGTCTTTGGCCAGCTGTACGCTGGGCTGGTCGAAGGGTTGTATTTTCAAAATAGCCCCGGCGACGGCCGTGGCAAACTGCCAGCGGTAAAACTCCGCCCCTACTTGGTACTTATCATCTATTTCTATGCTTACCCAGGGGTTCCCTGAGGATGCAATCATTTCCATGGCTTGCTCAAGATTGGCGTTGGCGTCGCCCTTGAGGCGGATAAACACAAAGAACCTGTCTTCCCCATAATGCTCCGGGGCCATGGGGGGTTCTCCAACTATGGGAATTATTCCTTTGGCTTCCTTGCCAGTGCTTTCGGCGAGGAGCTGCTCGGCCCAGAGACCAAAGCTTTCGAAGGCCGGCGACGTCATCAAGGTGAGCTTGTCCCGGCCGTTCAAGGCCAAAGTGCCCATAACTGTACCGAGCCAGGCGCCGGGGTTGTCTGCGACGGGGACCTCCGCTCCACATTGGTGGCGAACGGAGTCGGCTAAGTTGGTGAGCTTTTCCACGTCCATGCCGGCAAGGGCTGCCGGAGCCATGCCAAGGAAAGAGAGTACCGAGTACCGGCTGCCCACGTCTTCCGGGTTCAGTATTGTATGTCGGAAACCACATTCGCGGGCCAGTGTGTCCAGGGGAGTCCCGGGGGAAGTGATGGCTATGAAGTTCTGCTCTGCCGCGCCGGCGTTCTGCTCTGCCAGGCCTCTGAAGAACTTGTAAAAGGACATGGTCTCCAGGGTGGTGCCGGACTTGGAAGATATGAGGAAGAGGGTCTTACGGAGATCAATGTTATTTACAACGGATTGTATCCAGGCGGGCAGGGTAGAATCCAGAACAATGAGTTGGGGGTAACCTGGGCCAGACCCAATAACTTGCCGCAGGACCTCTGAGCCGAGGCTGCTGCCGCCCATGCCGACTAACAGTATGTGCCGATATCCGTCGTTTCTTATCTCCTGGGCTAGACAATTGAGGCGGCCAAGCTGCTCCCGCACGTGGCCGGTGACGGTGAGCCAGCCGAGCCGGTTGGTGATCTCTGTGGGGTCGGGGCTCCAGACAGTGTGGTCTTTGGCCCAAATACGTTTAACCAAGTCTTCGGCTTGGACGTGCTGAAGAGCGGATTCAACCTTTGGTAAATAGTCGCCTAAATCGGCTCTATAGCCGGCCTGATGCATATCCCCCAGGCCCTCCTTGACTCCACGTAGTCAAACTACCAGATTATAGAGCCGGACGCAGTTATCCCACAATATCTTTTTCTTTGACTCCTGGCTAAAGCCGTTCATACTCATAAAGATGTCCAAAGCGTGGGGATAGGAAGAGTCGTGATGGGGATAATCGGTGGACAGTACCAGGTTGTCGGGACCCAGTTGTTCGACGGCGTGAGAGGCCAGGTACTCGTCTACGTCTACGGAAGCGAACCCTTGCCTCTTGAAGTATTCGGTAGGTGCGCAGGATAGTTTGGTTTCTTCCCAGGGGCCGAACTTCTCGCGCTCTTCGTCCAGGCGCCACAGCCACCAGGGAAGCCAGCTGCAATTGCCCTCCAGAAAGCCAACGCGGAGGTTTGGATGCCGCTCCATCACGCCGCCGCAGATAATTCCTGCCAGGTCTAGCATGAGCTCCATAGGGTGCGTTGCGGCATGGGCAACCACAAAGGAATCCAAGAACCTGTTGCCGATGTGCTGCTGGTAGGCCCCGTGGATGCCATGGAAGCAGATGGGAACGTTCAGATCCTCGGCTTCAGCCCAAAGGGGCTCGTAGTAGGGGTCATACCAGGGGCGTTGGTTTACGGGGTTGGACGGCAGGACTAGGGCGACGGCGCCCAGGTGATTTACAGCCCTTCTGGCTTCCAGAGCGGCCTTTTGAACGTCCTGCATTGGCATCTGAGCGGCCCCTTTGAGCCGGGATGAGTCGATGGAGCAAAAGTCGGCCAGCCAATTGTTGAAGGCGCGGCAAATGGCCAAGGCGAGGTCCCCGTCCATGCTGTCCAGAGCGATGACGTGGGCGCCAAAGGTGCGAAAGAGCACGGCGATATCTATGCCCTCCACCTCAAGGGCCTTTAGTTGGGACGCTGGGTTGAATTGTTGGGCACGGGCTTCGGTGAAACGGTCTGTTATGTTATCGTGCCGGCCGGCCAGGCTGCTCGTGCGAGCTTTTGTTTCTGAGTGGGCGGGGAAGATCTTGCCTTCCACGTGCCAGCGGTTGGCGAAGCCCTGGCTCAGAGGGTCGCCTTGAAAAGTGGGTGCCCGGTCTCTGAAAGCAGGGTCAATGTATTGTTGCCAGAGGTCGTGGGGCTCCATGACGTGCATGTCGCTGTCCACCACTCGGAAGCCATTCTTAGCCATGAGTATCAGTCCGCCTTTCTATGTCAAGCTTAGGTGCTGGTGAGCCTTAGCGCAACTGTCATGGATAGATAGAAAGGCTTCTTGTGCTTGCACATTGCGTTTACTGGCAAGCCGGTTGGGGTGGGGAAGCTGGTGGATCTTTGACCTGTCGGGGGATAGACGATAACTTACTTGAGACAAAGTGATTCCTTGGCACCGTCCTGAAATCGACCCTCCCGCAGTCCAATCAGCATTTAGATATCTTCATAGATACCTCGCCGCAGTGTATTCTTTATGGCTTGTTAGTACCGTCCAATGCCGTGGCGTGACTAAACCGGTTTTGCCTCCTAGCCTCTTGGCTGAATCTTTTTCAACCGTGGGCCTTAAGAAACCCTTGCTGTTTAATTATGAGGAGAAAATTTGAAAAGTATAATTCTCGCTGCGGGTCGTTGCACCCGTATTTCAGTCAAAAATGAGATTCCCAGAAGGTGCTTCTCAAGGTCAAGGGGCGCGCCATCATAGATTATGTTCTGGAGTAATTTAATACTGTTAGCATTACCGATTTGCTATAGTGAGTGGGCACCAGGGTAGCACCATAAGGGAGTGAGTTGGCAACGGTGCCAAATCCGGCATGGACGTTCACTACGTATTCAATGCAAAGTACATAAGTGGCAATGCACTTTCTGTTTACGCCGTTCGGTCTTTCACGGGCAGAGACACCTTTGTACTGTTCATTTAAGAGAGGTGTTCTTTGACGTCACTGGTGAGACATGGTTGGCTTGTTGGGCTTCTGGCTGGAGTGGCGGCGTTTCTCGCCGTGGCCTGCGGCACGGCTTCGCCTGATGAGAAGCCGTTGACAACGGAGAGTCCTACAAGCACCGCTCGCGGCCACTGCCGAAAGCAGCGCGATTACACCGGTTCCTACACCAACGGAGATCAAGGCCGTCGCTTCGCCCCCGCCCACGGTTTCCGCCACGGAAACGAGGGCTGTGGCGCCGGCTCCAACGAAGGAAAAGGTCCCGGAGGCCACCTCGACGCCAATCCCAGATAGATCATATCTTGACTTGGAGATAGTCACGCTGCTGCCCCGGGACGCCATACCGGCAATTCTGGACCCTTCATTCATCAGCGCGGAAGAAGCCTGGGAACAGTACTTAGCCGAGGAGCCCGTTTTGGGTGTGTCTGTCAACGGTGAGCACAAAGCCTACTCGGTTCCTTTTCTCAGCTCACGGGAGATAGTCAACGACGAGTTGGGAGGTGTGGCCATTGCGGCCACGTGGTGACCCCTTTGCTATACGGGCATGGTTTTTGCCCGAAAGGTTGAGAGCCAGACCCTCACCTTTGGTGTGTCCGGAAAGCTGATAATGAACGCTCTGGTCATGTATGACCATGAGACGGAAAGCTTGTGGAGCCAGTTTCTTAGCGAGGCCGTTGAAGGGGACTTACAAGGTACAAAGTTGGAGCTTCTCCCAGCCCTCCAGACCGATTGGTCCACCTGGGTAGAGTTGCATCCCGATACCCTGGCCCTGGATAAGGGCGGACGTTTTACCAGAGACCCGTACCAAGCGTATTACGCTGCTGAGGACGCGGGTGTTATTGGCGAGACTAGACAGGACGACCGCCTATACGTCAAGGAGTTTGTCATTGGGCTGGAGAGAGACGGAATGGCTCGCGCTTACCCCTTTAGCGTGCTCAACGACGTCCCAATTGTGAATGATACATTTGGTGATGATTCCGTTCTGATTGTCTTTGACGCGGAGTCCGGCGGCGGGGCGGTCTTTGACCGTAGTCTGGAGATGGGCACTCTCACCTTTGAGCTTAAGGAGGGCTCGTCCGAGGATTCGCTGCTGATGGTTGACCGGGAGACGGAAACTCTATGGGAAGCTCTGACAGGAGAGGCCATTGAGGGACCGCTGAGTGGCACAACCCTTGAGCAGTTGCCTACTACGCTTTCCTTCTGGTTTGGCTGGAAAGATTTTTATCCTGATACGGAGGTCTACGGCCAGTAGGGGAATGTACCCGGTTGAAGAATAGGTTGCCCGGGGCAAGCTAATGACGCCGGTAAGGTACGGATTATTGCCTGCGTGAACAAGAATCAGGTTGAGGGCGCCCGCTCCGATGCGGGGGGCTGTGAACCGAACGTCGCCGCCCTAATGGATTCCATGCCCGGCTTGTTGAAGAGATACGTGGCGCTAAACATGTCGCGCATCGCCAGGGTTGCCAAATCCCTTCAAGCCTCTGATTGAGGTCAAGTTGTGGTCTTTCAGAAAGCGGCTCAGTCCCCGGTTGATGTCTCTGGCAATGCTCGGCCCCTCGTAAATTAGGCCGGTGTAAATCTGCACCGTATCCGCTCCCCGGGTTAGCGCCTCCAGGACGTCCTCTGGCTTAGAAATCCCGCCGCAGGCGGTGATTGCCATGGTGTCGCCAACCTCTTTACGTACGTCGGCCAAAATTCCGAGCATGTCCCGGAACAGAGGTTTTCCGCTGAGGCCGCCTTTCCCCACTTTCAACGCCGGGTCATTGACAGGCCGGGTGTTGGCGGCGGTTATGCCGTCCACTCCCATCTGTCGCGCTATCCTAACGAGGTTGAGCACCTTGTCCCGGTCTCTTTCACCGGTGTAGGGCGGGATTTTCACAAAGAGGGGCTTGCTGCGCTGGGTGTTAATGCGCTCAAGGAGTGTACTGAAGGATTCGCGTTCTTGGAATACCCTGAGACCGGCGGTGTTGGGGGAACTGATGTTTAACTCCACGCCGTCTGCTATAGGCGATACACGTCGGAAGCACTGGACGAACTCCTTTATGTCCAGTCCTGAAATACTTACTATGAGGGGCTTTGCCGAGGTGTTGTTTAGATTCCGGATCACGGCGTCAGCGCCGAGGCTTGGGAATCCCAGGGAGTTTGTTAAAGAGCCCTGTGTGAGGTTGCGGAGGAGACGGGGGCCGGGGTTTCCCGGTCTGGGGTTAAGGGTTACGGTGCCGCCGACAACGTAGCCAAAGCCCAGGTTCATGAGCGAGTTGAGGAATCGGCAGTTCTTGTCGCAACCGGCGGCAACCCCCACGGGACTATCCAGCTGGACCCCCGCCAAGGATGTCTTTAGGGCGGGGTCGCGGGTTTTGTAGTAGGGTGCTAGGAGGCTCCAAAGGTACTTCATTCGCAGCGCGAATTCGCCCAAGTGGTGGGCGCGTTCCGGGGGCAGGGAGAAGAGCAGGGGGCGCAGCAGCCTCTTGTAGGGAAACATTGGTCGCATTATGACCAAGGGACGCAGGGTTGTAAAAGGGCGCGCGGGACCTTGGGCACCGGCGCCCTTTGGTTGGGAAGGGTTACAATCTAAATCCCCTTATCGTAGACCCCAAAGGTGAATGCGTAGAGGGCAAAGTCTGATGAGTTTGAGCTGAGCTTGAGGTCGTACGTGCTGTACTCAGGGGCTTCAACCACGGCGTAGAGTCGGGGTTTATCGACAACCAAGTAGCTCTTTCCGTCTTCCTCAATAACAACGTCTTCGCCCTTGTTAAACTCGTTGAGGTACTCACCATCGAGGGTCACCTGGACCTTGAAGGGCTCTGCCTTTTCCGGAGTAAGAACTATGTTGACGCTCTTGGCAGAGAATCTCAGCAGCATATAGTCTTCGTAGTCTGTTGTCTCCGCGCCGTGGCGAAGACTCTCCTCTTCAGCCAGCCAAGAGCCTTGGAGATAGAGCTTATGATCTTCGCGGGAACCGGAATCTGAGTACATCGCGGTCATGTCTTTAGACTTGCAATACTCTGAATTGGCCACATGGCTGTTGGAGTAAAGGCTGGACAGTCCACAGCCTCGTTCGTAGCCGCCGTATAGCTCGGCAGTTATTTCAGCGCCGATGGTGTTCTTGAAGGCTTGGTCAAGGGTCTGGTTGGAGGCGTACAGAGGCTCCGTCGCGGAAAGGTTGGCGCCGGTTTCCGCAAGAAGCTTTCGTATCATTTCTTCGGTCTCGTCGTAGGCGCCTTCGCCAAAGTGCTGGTACCGGATAACGCCGTCCTTGTCGATAAGATACTTGGCCGGCCAATACCGGTTGTTGAAGGCTCTCCACGTCTCGTAATCGTTGTCCTGGACTATGGGCCAGCCAATGCCGTAGTCCGATATGGCTTGGCGAACGTTGTCTATATCGTGTTCAAAGCGAAACTCAGGGGTGTGGACACCGATGATAACCAAGCCGTCGTCGGCGTACTTGGAGTGCCAGATTTTAAGGAATGGAAGGGTTCGGATGCAGTTCACGCAGGTGTATGTCCAGAAGTCTATGAGGACAACCTGCCCGCGAAGACCCCCAATTTTGAGGGGTTCGGAGTTGGTCCATTCTTGGGTTCCCACAAGCTCCGGGGCAATGGGGCCGTCAGCAACGGGGGCGGGAGGCGTGGCCGCAACGGCGGGGGTGGGAGTTGGGGCTGCGGTGGGCGACGGTGCCGCGGTGGGAGTTGACGTTGCCCCTGTTGAAGACGCCGGGGTCTGAGGGGCCGCGGTGGGAGTTGACGTTGCCACCTCCGAAGGCGCCGGGGTCTGCGGGGCCGCGGCGCTTGTGGCGCTCTCACTTGTTGGGGGTGTTGGAGTGAGTGTTGAATCCTTTGGAGCGCAGGCGCTCGTTAGAAGCATGGTAATCCCAATGAGGGCTGCCGCCAGAACCAGGGTTATTTTTCTTACAATGACGTTTGTCATAAACCTCAGCCTATTGTTTAAGTTTCAATAACTGATACGAAGAGTTGGAGGCGTACGGATTCATGCCGTGCTCCGTAAAGATGTTACTTACCGTAATGGCCATGGGGTCTTGGGGAATGGCGGTTGTGCAAGGCGTCCGGTTGAGGGTCTAAAGAGGGATGTTTCCGTGCTTTTTCCGAGGCAAGGTGTCTACCTTGTCCTTGAGCATGTCCAACGCCTTAATCAGGCGAGGGCGCGTTTCGCTTGGGTCAATGACGTCGTCCAGGAACCCGTGGCTGGCGGCCACGTAGGGGTTTGCGAGGTCTTCAAGGTACTCGCGGGTAAACTCGGCCCGTGTCTTTTCAGGGTCGGGCGAGTTGGAAATGGCCTCTCTGAAGATAATGTTGACGGCCCCTTCAGGTCCCATTACGGCAATCTCGACGGTGGGCCACGCCAGGTTGATATCTCCCCTCAGATGTTTGCTGCTCATGACGATGTAGGCCCCGCCGTAAGCCTTTCTTATCATGACGCTTACTTTTGGCACCGTGGCTTCAGCGTAGGCGTAAATGAGCTTGGCGCCGTGGCGAATGATTCCACCGTGCTCCTGGTTGGTTCCTGGTAGGAATCCGGGGACGTCAATAAATGTGACTATGGGGATGTTGAATGCGTCGCAAAAGCGAATGAAACGGGCCGCTTTGACGGATGCGTTAATGTCCAGGACCCCGGCTAGGTAGGCAGGTTGGTTGCCAACCAGTCCTACGGGCTTGCCGGCCATTCGAGCGAGCCCAACCACAATGTTGGGCGCGTAGCTCTGGTGCACTTCCATTAGGTCTTCGTCATCCACCACGCGGGCCATAATCTCACGGATATCGTAGGACTTGTTGGGTTCCTTGGGGACGACGTCCAAGAGGCCAGGGTCTATACGGTCTACGGGGTCGTATGTCTCCTCAGCAGGTGGGTCCTCCATATTGTTATGGGGAAGGAAGGTGAGAAGGCGACGGACTTGGTCCATGCACTCCTCTTCGGACTCGTAGACGAAGTGAGCGACGCCGCTCTTGACGCCGTGGGCCGAAGCGCCGCCGAGCTCCTCGTGGGTAACCTCCTCACCCATGACGGCCTTGATAACGTCCGGTCCGGTGATATACATCTGGCCTATTCCCTGGACCATGAAGACGAAATCGGTGATGCCGGGGGAGTAGACCGCGCCGCCTGCGCTGGGGCCGAGTATGACGGATATTTGAGGCACGACACC
The DNA here is from genome assembly GCA_965226535.1 of Dehalococcoidia bacterium. Taxonomy (GTDB): domain Bacteria; phylum Chloroflexota; class Dehalococcoidia; order Lucifugimonadales; genus JAPULR01. Next base: position 42,174 of record CBDDDE010000004.1, read on the forward strand.
GGAGGCCAAGGTGTTGCGGAGGAAAATGTCCCCGTATGCGGCAAGGCTGAGGACGCCTTCCTGAATCCTGGCTCCTCCGGAGTCGTTTAAGCCGATGATTGGAGCGCCGACCTTCATAGCCATGTCCATGACCTTGCAAATCTTTTTGCCCACGGTCTCCGATACGGAGCCTCCCAAGACGGTGAAGTCCTGGGCGTAGGCAAAGACGGGGCGGCCGTGGATTTTTCCGTAACCCGTTACTACGGCGTCGCCTGGCGGTCGATTCTTGTCCAAGCCGAAGTTGGAAGTGCGGTGAGTGGCAAAGGGATCCAATTCCTGGAAGGTATCGTGGTCAAAGAGAAGATCCAGCCGTTCTCTGGCTGTCAGCTTGCCTTTGGTATGCTGCTGGTGAATGCGCTTCCGCCCGCCGCCGAGGCGGGACTGGGAGCGAAGGTCATCCAGTTTCTTGAGCCGCTGGTCAGATTTGGGTTCAATAGCCATTGGCGCCTCTCAGAGTGGGAATCCTATCAAATAAAGTTAGGATGGTGCAAGCAATGGGTGGGAGTGCTACACTCAGGCTTGGATGCGTAATGGTGCGGACAAGTCTAACACAGTCCCTTGGGTTTACAACAATTAGATTGTTTGCAGCCGGATGACGAGCAGGTTTTTGCCGGGATTGGCAGAATGATTTGCGGCGGGAGGGAGTTTCGGTGGGGGGAGCGTACTTACCTCATGGGGGTTGTCAACCTGACTCCCGACTCCTTCTCCGGGGACGGCTTGGGGAACCGGCCTGAAAATGCGCTGGCACTCGCCATTGCCTTTGAGTCTCAGGGCGCGGACATCATTGACCTGGGAGCTGAATCTACCCGGCCTGGTCATGTTTCCATAACCGTTGAGGAGGAGTTGTCGCGTCTTCTCCCTGCCCTCGAAAAGATTGTCGCCAGGGTCAATTTACCTGTGAGCGTGGATACTTATAAAGTTGAAGTGGCGCGGCAGGCTCTGACTCACGGTGCTTGGATGATAAACGACGTGTGGGGAACCAGGGTGGGGGAGGGGATGGCCGGGGTGGCTGCGGAGCAAGGGGTCCCCATTGTTTTGATGCATAACCAGACCACCACGGAGTATCTGGATCTGGTGCCAGACGTTACGGATAGCCTTAAACGCGCCGCGGAGCAGGCCATGAAGGCGGGAGTTCTTTCAGAGAGGATTATTCTGGACCCCGGTATCGGCTTCGGCAAGACGGCGGACCAGAACTTGGAGGTCCTTAGGCGCCTTGGGGAATTGAAGGCTCTGGGGTATCCGCTGCTGGTCGGGACTTCCAGAAAGTCTACCATTGGCTTGGTGCTGGATCTGCCGGTGAATGAGCGGGTTGAAGGCACCGCGGCCACGGTGGCCCTTTCCATTGCCGGTGGAGCGGACATTGTGCGAGTCCACGACGTTAAGGAGATGGCGCGGGTGGTCAGGATGAGTGACGCCATTGTTAGGGGATGGAGACCCGAAAATTGGAGGCCGTAAAGGTTTATTTGGGCCTAGGATCCAATTTGGGAGACCGTATGGACAACCTCCTCCAGGGTCTGAAAATCCTTGGCAGACGGATTAACCTGACAAAGGTATCTTCTATTTACGAAAGCGATCCATGGGGTTATGTGGACCAACCGGCGTTCCTCAACTGTGTGTGCGAGGGCGTCACCTCCCAAACGTCCCACGAGGTCTTAAGGGTTCTTAAGGAGACGGAGAGGTTGGTGGGACGAGAGCCAACTTTCCCCGGGGGGCCGAGGATTTTCGACGCAGATCTTCTATTTCATTACCAGCTAGTTGTGGATGAGCCACATCTCCAGGTACCGCACCCAAGACTGGCGGAGCGGGCTTTTGTGCTGCTGCCCATGGTGGAGATTGCCCCCGATTTTGTGCACCCGCTGATGGGCAAGGACGTTAAGGAGTTGTTGTCTGAGGCCAAGGGACGAGAGGGCGTCCGGTGGTGTGCCTCTCCCCCGGTGTGCGCTTTGTCGCCGGAGAAAAGGGGCGACTAGATGGAGCGGAGGCTGGGAGGCAGCAGGTTGGCGATGGAGTTTTTGACGGGATAGGTTTCGTTACACTGTTGGCAATGGAGGGAGCCGGTTATTACCTCCCCATCCCGTTCCTCGTCGATTTTCAGAGACAGTTTTTCTCTGCATGTGGGACACGCCAGGATATCCATGATTTCTTTTCGCATTTTGCGTTCCTTTAGTCGAATGGAGAGGCCCTTAGCCCTTTAACCCACGTTCGAAGAGGGTACTAAGTACGTCGGCCAGCAGAAAGACGATGATTCCCAAAATGACCACCATCGTGCCGCCGGAAAGAGTGGACAGCCATCTTTGAAGCCGCGAGGCTTGCTTTTCAGAGCCATCACGCGATGTGCGAGACCTCAGAAATCGTACCAGGTAAAACATGTAGAAAGCCAGCGATATCTTTATGGCTAGAACGACAACGTAGGGGATGCCCACAAACCCCGACGTGATTCGATTGAAGCTTAGAATTGTTCCGGTGACCAGAAGGATTCCCATGGCGGTGGTGACCAGGGCAAGAAAGTCCTGACCAACGGCTTCAGCGCCGTTGGTGCGGGAGCGCCGCAGCCGCGGTCTCAAAATCAGAAGGTAGAAGATTCCCCCACCAACCCAGGCTGCGGCTGAAACGTTATGGAGCCATCGAATAATCAGGAAGAGTAGGTCGTTAACGCTCATTATCGGAATTAAGCAGGGTGGCTTGGCCAATTTCTTGGTCTGATTCTTCTTCCTCTACAAGCCTTTGTGCGTACTGAAGCAGCTTCTCTTGCCGCTGGGGTCGGGTGTCGCGGCTCTGGAGATATAGGGCCAAGGCCTTTAGGGGGCCAAGGCCATTTACGGTGTCTGGGGGCAGGCGTGACCGCCGCTCCTCGGCCACCTGCTTGTTGATAGAAGCTATGTAGTGAGCGTCTTTGAGGGCGTCTCTTATGACGCCCTCGCCATCTCCCAAAATGGTTGACTGCTCTGCGGTGAGGGAGATTCTGAGTCTAACTATGGCTTCGGCGACGTTATGGCGTCCAATGGAGTGGAGGATATCCTGAGTTGGGTCCCGGCTCTCTGGGGGAACGTTGACGTCTATGGTCGTGAAGTTCCTGGCGTTGACTTGCTGAAACCGGAAGTCCACGAGCCGCATTCCTTGGCTGCGCGAGGGGTCCAGGTCTATGACGCAGAATCCTTTGGGGTCCTTCTCCTCGCCAAAGTCCACTCGTTGAAGGCTTCCGGCATAAACCATCATGGGGTTTTCGCGCAGCACCTGGTGTTTGTGGATGTGCCCCAAGGCAATGTAGTCGAAGGCTGGGAGGTGGATGTTGCTGGGGAGCAGGAAATGGTCTTGGCCCAGCATCATGGAGCGCTCTGACCCCAGGGTGGCGCCCGAGACGGTAATGTGGGCGGTGAGGATGGCAGGAATGCCGGGGTCCAGCCGTTCAGCGGCCTGCCGTATTCCTTGGGTGAAGAGGTCCTGGATTTTCTCGTTGACCTCTTGAATGGAGAGGCTGCGGGTATCTTCCCGGCTGAAGAGTATACTGCGCCGAGGCCAGGGCAAAGCGGTAATCTGAAGGGCGCCGTTTGGGGTTTCTACCATGTAGGTCTTAATTTCGTCGCCAACGTAGAGGTTGGGCACCCGTAGAGTGTTGAAGATTTCAATGGCGGTGGCGCGGCCTATGGCGTTGGGGCGGTCGTGGTTTCCCAACAGAAGGAAGACAGGTATTCCTGCCGAGGATAGGGTGGCTAGGCGCTTGGCCAACTCTCTTTGATGAGTTTGGTTGGGGTCGCGGCTTTTGTAGGCGTCGCCGGCGAGGAGAACGAGGTCTATATTCTGGGATAGGGCGTATTCTACAACCTCGTCCAAGGCTTGGAGAAAGTCCAGCAGTCGGGTGGAAAGGCCCGTCTCCGGGTCGATTCGACCGTAGTTTTCTACGCCTATGTGCAGGTCTGCAAAGTGAAGAATGCGCATGGGACTATATTAGCGCAAGGCAGTATTCAGGTGGAAGGGGAAAATGTTCAAGAGATAACTGTGCGCGGGGGTGGAGGCGTTGACTACCAGCCATGCTCCAGTTTGTCGGCAATAACCTGGGCCATCCGTGAAATGGGGATGCGGAGTTGAAGCATGGTGTTGCGGTCACGGAGAGTGACTTGGTTGTCATCTAGGGTGTCAAAGTCCACGGTGACGCAGTAGGGAGTGCCGATTTCGTCTTGACGCCTGTAGCGGCGTCCAATGCTCTGAGCGTCGTCGTAGAGCGTATTGAAACTCCGACGCAGCAGGGCGTGGACCCGGCGGGCGGTGGGGACCAGCTTCTGGTTGCGACTAAGTGGCAGGACGGATACGGTGACGGGGGCGAGGTGCCGGTGCAGGCGGAGGAGGGTCCTGGTTTCGGCTTTGCCGGTAGGTTTGGACGGTGGGATAGTTTCTTCCTGGTAGGCGTCCAGAAGAAAGGCAAGGGCGGCTCGGTCCGCGCCGCAAGAGGGCTCTATGACGTAGGGAAAGAAGCGCTCCTGCGTCTGGTCGTCGAAGTAGGTGAGGTCTTGGCCGCTGTGGTCGGCGTGCTGGCGAAGGTCGAAGTCGGTGCGGTTGGCAATGCCCTCAAGCTCGGCCCAGCCCCAGGGGAAGCGGTACTCAATGTCGTAAACCGCTTTGGCGTAGTGGGCGAGTTCGTCTTGACGGTGCGGGCGAAGGCGGAGGTTTTCCTTGTTGATGCCATGGCTGACAAACCATTGGAGCCGCTGCTCAACCCAGTAGTTGTGCCACTCCTCGTCGGTCCCGGGTTGGACGAAGAACTCAAGCTCCATTATTTCGAACTCCCTGGTGCGGAAGGTTGAGTTGCCGGGCGTTATCTCGTTTCGGAATGCCTTGCCTATCTGGGCTATTCCGAAGGGAAGCTTGCGTCGTGTACTGTTTAGGACGTTTCGGAAGTTGACGTAGATGCCCTGAGCGGTCTCGGGTCTGAGGTAGATTTCCGAGGCGGTGTCTTCTACAGGCCCCATGAAGGTTTTGAACATTAGGTTGAATTGGCGAGGGTCCGATAGTTGGTGGCCGCAGTTGGGGCAGTCCGTTGAGTCCAGGTCGTCGGCGCGAAATCGTCGGTGGCAGGAGCTGCATTCCACCAAAGGATCGCTGAAGTTCCGCAGGTGGCCGCTGGCCTGCCAGGTGCTGGGGTGCATAAGTATGGCAGAGTCGAAGCCAACGGTGTCGTCTCGGTGCTGTACCATAGAGCGCCACCAGGCGTCTTTGACGTTGCGCTTGAGTTCAGCGCCCAGGGGTCCGTAGTCCCAGGTGGCGTTTAGTCCGCCGTATATTTCGCTGCTTTGAAAAAGGAACCCCCGCCGTTTGGAAAGGGAGAGGAGCTTTTCCATGGTTACGTGTTGATCTGATGTCGTGGACAAGGTAGCTCCTAGCTGAGATTGTGGTTGCAGGTTATCAATTGGGGTATGGGGTGTAAAGGGGCGGGCAGGGTGTGAAGGGACGGTTTGTTGACACATTTACACACAAGGGCTTAGGGTATGCAGGGGGCCCGTAGCTCAGTGGTAGAGCGGCCGGCTCATAACCGGTTGGTCGTAGGTTCGAACCCTGCCGGGCCCACCAAACTGGACAAAATCAAGAACTTTCACCTTGAGGGCCTTCCTTCTGGACCTGTAGTCGGCATCCTGGACTTGTCCTCTCAGCCGATGAGATACTCTCTGGAGTCTCCAATTCCGTTCACCCACGGCCGATAGCCGCTACCCCGGAGTTCCAGGTCATTGGCATGGATATCAGAGTAATAGGATGCGATTGGGGAGGTGCCCATTCCTCGAACATTGAAGCTCTGTTAACGAACGTCGCCAGCCATCTCACGCGAGTATTCAGGGAACCTCCAACAGGAAGCATTGTGGTACGGGCCACGCCCCGCTTAGACGACGATCCGATAACTCTCTTTCGTTCTTCCCTTGATGAACCGTTCACAATCCTCCTTCCGGCGCGAGGTAGACGCTGGAGCCAATTCGCATACCAGTTCTCCCATGAACTCTGTCATGTCTTGTCCGATTATGAGCGGCTGCGAGATAGTCGGAACAACTGGTTTCATGAAGCAATATGCGAATTGGCTTCGATTTTCACAATTCGGCGCATGGCCGAGGCATGGCCCACTCGTCCTCCATATCCCAATTGGGCCGAGTACTCGCAATCACTGGCTAGCTACGCTGAAAGCTATCTTGCTCTAGACGAGCGTCGGGTACCATCCAACATAACCCTCTCCACCTGGCTACTGTCAGAGGAAGAGAGTCTGCGCGAAAACTGTCGTCAGAGAGACAAGAACGCAGTAGTTGCGTACTCCCTTTTGCCGATCTTCGAGAGTGAACCCACAGTGTGGAAGACCGTCCGCAAACTACCCGACTCCTCAGCCATGTTCCGAGAATACATGCTCGAATGGCACGCTTGCGTCGGGCCTGCTGAAGCACCACTCGTCAAGCGTATATTGGATGTCTTCACATAGACGGAGACCGCTGACTCGCTGCGACTCTCCGCGTTTCCAAATCTAGGTGAGAAGGTGCGCAAGACATGCAGCGCCCTCTATCAGGTCGCGGACGAGTGGCTTGGCAAATGAGGTAGGTAGGGCACTCGCCGCACACCTCGGACAGGAACTCCCCCGACGGTACCGAGATTTCGGGACTGTCTAAGTCCGCAGCCTTGACAGTCGCCCTCTCAGACACCAGTTAATGAGGATCAACAACATATAGGCCAGGCACAGGCCTGACATGGAGATAGGGCTTTGAATTGCGCCGATTCGCATCTCGGCAAGAGATCAACCAGCCGTTGTAGATCATCTCGCGAATTCTGTAGTCAGCCATAACGTCGGCGATTCTAGCGCTAGCTAGGGCATCTTCCGAGCTATCATGTTCGCGAGCAAAGTATCGTGTTTCGCTGTTCTCCATCATGCGAGCTATCGTCTCTAAATCGGTTATGTTCGACTGAAAGATATGCATGGGATCTGATTCCAGTCGGTTGGCATAGCGGCGTTTGAGCCAGCTGGCCCCAACTAAAATCCCTATGGCCCAACCGACCAGCCCGATGATGTCAAGCAGGTTGATTTCGTTCGTAAATGTATTCCATGTCGATGCCCTCTCCTTACCGATACAGTTGACCACATCAGCACCACTGACTTGCTCCATCGCGAGTTTCCACCTCTTCAGACCCAAATGATGTCATAGGATTCTTTAGCGTCAGCCACGCGGTGCTGCTACAGAATCGGTGTAGCGGCATCAGACTTCACAGAATGAAGGGCCTTCACCTTGTGGTTCATTCTGGACCTGTAAGCTGGTGCCGATTTTACCCCATCATCCGAGGTCTCTCTAGGTGGACTCGGTAGGACTCCACATGAGAAATACGCGGCAACCGGGAGCGAGTCACTACGACGGAAGCTTCTCGTCCTTCGGGTCCCTAAACCGTCACCAAGTAGTTGCCAACCCTACCATTCCTGCGGATCCTCTTCATCTGCGAAGTCAATGTCACTTACGGACCACGGTGTGTCGTTATCCACGACTCTAGGCAATTCTCCCGTAACGTAAAACCTCCCATTGCACAGGGCATCATCAATTGCTTTGGTGAGAGCTTCCATCCTAGCGGCGACTACGAGAACCTTCGCTCCCAGAGCGTTCACCACTAAGTAGCTTGCCAATGGCATCTTCAACAGAGATGACCGACTTCGGGTCCCCATCCGAGTATTGATGCTTGGCCTGATTCCAAGAGATGCGACAAAACTGGCTGGTCATTGCGTCAGCAAGCATTGCGCCCAAGAGTGAGATTCGGACATGCCCCCTGTTTGCCAAGCTTCCCAAGGGGACGTGACTATAGTACTTGCGATGTTGAAATATCCCGGGCCCTGCAAAGCTCCTTGACACATTCTTCTAGGTGCCCGCCTGATCGCAACTATTGCCGGCCATCATCTTGAACGGAACGCCTGATGCATTGTAAGGAATGTATCTCAGAGGTCATACCCATCAAATTCCTCGAGAAGGGGTAGTGAGTGTCTGTCTCACTTGTTGCCGATACTGCATCCCATTCCAGGAATCGTGAATCCAGAAGAGACAGCTTGGGGAGAGGTCTCGCCTGAAATTCAGAACAGGTTTTTCGAGTGCCTCTTGGAGTCCACTGAGACGCCGTCGGCGACTCAAGTATGTCTTGGATGTACGGTGATTCACTGTCCAGTCTTACGTCCAGTCTCCGGAGCGTGACCAACCCGCCTTGCATGGCAAGCCGTGCCATCATTACTTGCTCGCGTTACCGTGTATGTCCCGGTCCCTCCCGGGATGTCAGTATCGGTGTTGGTCACCTGGTCGCGTCGCACTCACTGGTAGCTGAAGCTAGCGTTTTCGAGGCCGGCGGCGGCGGCGATCCTAGATGTGGTCGCGGTCAGGACCTCGCCGGCTCTGGGGACACCGGCGATGCCGGGCCCGCCGGTCGGGGAGTTGTTGGTAGCCGCATGTCCGACGTTGTTAGACCCCGGTCTGCTTCACGTAGAAGGAGTACAGGCCCGTGCGGTCGCCGGGATTGGAGCCAACCGCCAGGTAGTAGCGGCCGGAGCTGGTCGTTTGAAAGGTTAGGCTAACGGACGTGTCGGTCCCACTCCCGGCTGCGCCCTCGTGGACCTCGTTTCCGTCTGTGTCGTAGATGCCAACGATCCGGGGCCTCGTCAGCTGACGGTCCACGGGAACAGGGAGGACCACTCGGAGGCGGCTTCCAGGTAGACCTCGTATTCGGTGTCCGCCTCGAGGTTCGAGCCGGAACCAGTCCTCGTCTGGCATGGATCCCCAGTTGTCGCCCAGGACGTGGCCTTTGGATGCGTAGTAGGACGGGCCGCCGTCTCGGTCATACGCGCCGTGCTTCGTGTCGGTGTCGTTCCGGACGTCGAAGGCGTATCCCTCGGGTCCGCCTTCGTAGGGAAATAATATGCCGCCGTCGGCTCTTGGGATGCAGTAGTTGTCGTAGCGGACCAGCACGTGGTAGGAGCCGGTCCCGTTTTCGTCGCCCGACTTGACCTTCAGAACATAATTGCCGAACAGGTCGAAGATGAAGATGAACCGGGCGTTGTGGCCGGTGCCGCCGTCCGCAGATCCCCGGTTGAATCCCGACGTTCCGACGGTCCCTTCCCATTCCTTATGAAAGAGGGAGACCGGGTGCGGGTCCGCTAGGGTCAAGCTGCCGCCGGGGACTTCCTGGCCCCAGATATCCTCGTTGGAGTCGGCTCCCAAGATCTCCACAAAGTAGGTCCTGTAGGGGTCCACGTCCCGTATGACCCAGGTGTCGATCTCGCCGGGGCTGCTGATCACACCGCGTGCGGACAGCACGGTGACGATGTTGGCCCGGTTGTTGTCTATGCACGTGATGCCGTTTTGGGAGGGGCTGCCGTTGTCCCGCAGTTTCATGGTGGCCTCGGAGGGGTTGCCCTTCTGCACCATTGCGGGCAGCGCCGTGAAGCTCACCATCATGGTTTCGCCATCGTCGCTTTCATTGTC
>CBDDDE010000005.1:0-70102 GCA_965226535.1 Dehalococcoidia bacterium
AGACACAGCCACCGTGGCAGCGCCCTTGCCCCAGCCCCCCCCAGCCCCTAAACTCCCTCACATGAAAACCGTCAAAGTAGTCGGTATCATCTACAATCCGGTGGCCCCCAAGGCGCCGGGCCTTGCCCAGCAAATAGCCCATGCCATCGGCCCGGCCCGAGAATCCTGGCTGCAGCCCGCCGGCAGCAGCGACATCACCGACGCCGGTCTTGCCCAGACCGATCTCATCATAACCGTTGGAGGCGACGGCACCATACTCCGGGCTGCGCGGGTGGCGGTGCTTCACGACATCCCCCTCCTTGGGGTCAACCTGGGCCGCCTGGGTTTCATGACCGAGCTCCGGGCTCGCGACGCCTTGGACCGCATACCTCAATACCTGGAAGGCGGCGGCCGGCTGGAGGAGCGCTCCATGCTAAAGGCCCAAGTCCTCTTTCAAGACCCCAACTCCGGCTCAGCGGATCCCACCTGGCATCATGCCTTGAACGACATTGTCCTTGGTCGCGGATCGGCATTACGCCTCATTGGTGTGCAAGCCGTCGTCAACGGCGCCAACCTCACCTCCTACCGCGCCGACGCCGTCATCGTCAGCAGCGCCACCGGCACCACCGGCTACAACCTTTCCGCCGGAGGCCCCATCCTTGACCCGCGGGCCAAGGAGATGGTCCTAAAGCCGGTTGCGCCCCACGTCGGCCTGGCCACCGCTGTAGTCCTGCCCTCGTCAGCCACCATCGACCTCACCGTGGATTCCACCGACGGGGCCATACTCAGCGTGGACGGATACCTGGACCATCACGTCCAAAATGGAGATGGGGTCAGAATCCGGAAAAGCCCCAAGACAGCCAAGTTTCTTAGGGAAAGAAGCAGCAAGGAGTTCTACTCCAGCCTTACCCGAAGGCTGGGTTTCGAGGGAGGCATGGGAGCGGGTCGTCCCGTCTTCTACTAGTCAGGCCTAATATGACCGTACTCCGAGAAGAGCCAACCGTAGATAGTAGACTTGCCTTTCAAGGCCGCCTTTTCAACGTTAGGGTAGACACCGTTCGACTCCCCAACGGCCGTCTGGCCGACAGGGAGATTGCCGACGGTGGCGACGCTGTTTGCATTGTGCCCCTGGACCGACAGGGCAACGTGTACCTGGTGCGGCAGTATCGCAAGTCCGTAGAGCGGTTTCTCCTGGAAGTCCCGGCGGGAGCCATCAACGCCGGCGAGGAGCCGGACGCCGCCGCCCGTCGAGAGTTGCGGGAGGAGACCGGGTTCCGCGCCCACACCTTGGAGCGCCTCGCGTTCTTCTGGACCACCCCGGGATTCTGCACCGAGGGAATGTACGCGTACCTCGCCGCCGGTCTGACCGTGGGCGACAACGCCCCCGACGATGATGAGAACATAGAGGTTGTCAAAGCGGCCCTCGAAGACGTACCCGACATGATTGCTTCTGGCGACATTGAAGACGCCAAGAGCATCGCGGCCCTTATGCTGGTGTTGGCAAAATATTAGCCCCCTCCCGCCACCTTTGTACATTGTCACCAATGCCTCCATCTGTTAGTATAACTTTTCACTAAGGAATCACTTGGAGAGGGCTCTTCGTTGCTAGAACACGATGTCTTGGTAGTAGGAGCCGGGCTTGCTGGAATGCGTGCCGCCTTGGCGGCTTATCAGAGCGGGGCTGACGTAGCCATCGTTAGCAAAGTGCATCCTGTACGCAGCCACTCTAACGCTGCTCAGGGCGGCATTAACGCCGCTCTTACCGACAGGGGGGACAGCTGGGAAGACCACGCCTACGACACCATCAAGGGCAGCGACTTCCTGGGCGACCAGGACGCCATTGAGTACATGTGCACCGAGGCGGGCAGCGAACTCATTGACCTCGAACACATGGGAGTCATCTTTAACCGGGACGACGAAGGGCGCCTAGGCACCAGGGCCTTCGGTGGACAGCAACGCGCCCGTACGTTCTTTGTTGCTGACTTTACCGGGCAGGCCATCTTGCACGTTCTCTACGAGCAGCTGATGAAGTCCGAAATAAAGGTTTACGAGGAGTGGTTTGTCCTTTCCCTCATTGTTGAGGACGGCCAATGCTGCGGCGTTGTCAGCATGGAAATTGCCACCGGTAGAGTATATGTCATTCGTGCCAAGTCGGTGATCCTGTGCACCGGCGGCCTTGGGCGGCTCTTCGAGCCCAGCACCAACGCCCTCATAGTAACCGGAGACGGCATCGCCTTGGCCTATCAGGCCGGGGTGCCCGTGATGGACATGGAGATGGTCCAGTACCACCCAACCACCCTCAAGGGCAGCGGTGTTCTTATTACCGAAGGTGCTCGGGGAGAGGGCGCCTACCTCCTCAACAGCGAAGGCGACCGGTTCATGAAAAAGTATGCTCCCAACATGATGGAGCTTGCCTCCCGCGACGTCGTCTCTCGCTCCGAGCAAACGGAGATAAACGAAGGCCGCGGTATCGACGGTTCTGTCCTCTTGGACTGTCGGCACCTGGGTGAATCCCTTATCAGGGAAAGCCTCTCCCAGATTTACGAGATTGGCATAGACTTCGCCGGCGTGGACATCACCAAAGAACCCATCCCCATTCAACCCGGCATGCACTACATCATGGGCGGCATCAAGACCGACATGGACGGCAGGACAAGCGTGCCGGGCCTCTACGCCGCCGGCGAATGCGCCAATGTGAGCGTCCACGGTGGCAACCGTCTCGGAGCCAACTCCCTCCTGGACACCGTGGTCTTTGGCCATAGGTCTGGAAACCATGCCGCCGAGTCGGCCAAGAACACACCCTATAAGAACGTCAACGTGGCATCCTACGTTGCGGGAGTAGAGAGCCATTTCAGTGACCTCTCTTCCAGAGATAGTAATGGTGAGCGATGGTCTCAAATAAGGCTGGACCTAGGGACGGAGATGGACAGGTACATGGGTGTCTATAGGGACGAGGAGGGAATGCAGACCCTTCTCAAGAGCCTGGAGGGCTTTAAGAAACGATACGAAAAGGCCACGCTTCAGGACAAGGGGCGGGTCTTCAACACGGACCTGATCTTCACTCTTGAGCTGGGGTTCATGCTCGACTGCGCCGAGTCCATTGTCCTTAGCGGACTGGATAGGAAGGAAAGCCGGGGTGCCCACTCCCGCACTGATTACCCAAGTCGTGACGACGAGAACTGGCTAAAGCACGTCCTGGTTACCCGCAAGGAAGATGGTCCTGAGCTGTCCCACCTGCCGGTAACCATCACTAAATGGCAACCCGAGGAGAGAAAGTACTGATGCAAGTATTGGTCTCGGTACGTCGATACAACCCGGAAGACAAGGAACCCACCGCCTACTGGCAGGAGTACAGCCTGGACGTCGATGAGACATCCAGCGTTTTGGACTCCTTGATTAAGATTAGGGAAGAGAAGGACGGGAGCTTGGCCCTCAGGTGCTCTTGCCGGAGCGCTATCTGTGGTTCCTGCGCCATGCGAATCAACGGCCACGCCAAGTTGGCCTGCAATACCAAGATATCGGACGTCGCCGGCGACGGCGGCACTGTGACGGTGGAGCCCGTCGGGGTTATGCCCGTTGTCAAAGACCTGGTGGTAGACCAGAGTCTATTCTGGGACAAGGTGCGCCAAGTATCGCCCTGGTTGCAGCCCGAAGGCGAGGAGCCGGAGGCCGAATATCTGGCCTCCAACTCGGACATGACCCACCTGGCAGGCGTCATGTCCTGCATCATGTGCGGCGCCTGCGTTTCTGACTGCACCGTCCTGGAGATGGACAAGAATTTCATTGGCCCGGCCGCCCTCGCCAAGGCCTATCGCTTTGCCGCCGATCCCAGGGACGCCGAGGATAGCTCCAGACTGTCGGCCCTTAGCCAGTACGGCGGCGTCTGGGACTGCACCCGTTGCTTTGAGTGCGTTGAGGTATGCCCCAAAGGCGTGGCCCCCATGGACCGCATTATGGCCCTGCGGGATAAAGCTATGGAGATTGGTTACGATAACACCTACGGCGCTCGTCATACCGACGCCTTCGAAGAGTCTGTGACACACAGTGGTCGGATCAACGAGTTGACCCTACCCATCAAGACCTTTGGTATCTTTAACCTACCCGCTCAAATCAGCATGGCCCCTGTAGCCATAAGGGCATTTCTCAGAGGCAAGATACCACCCATAATTCACCGCTCCGTGCCTGGCGTCAAAAAAGTGCGAGAGTTGGTTAAAAGCGTAAAGGCTCAGCAGCGTGGGAAATAGAGTCCGCCGCGATTATTCTAGAATAGGAGGCCTGGAGTGAAGTACGCCTTCTTCCCGGGTTGCGTATCACGAGGAGGATGTCCGGAACTGTATCCGGCCACCCTTAAAGTCTGCGACAGGCTTGGTCTTGAGCTTGACCATCTTGATAAGAGGGGCGCTACCTGTACCGGGGCGGGAGTGCTGCAGGAGAAGAACCAATTCCTGGGCGACGTTTTCAACGCTCGCACCTTTGCCTTGGCAGAACAGCTTGACCTCCCTCTCATGACCATTTGCAGCACCTGCCAGGGAGTCATGAGTCAGGCCAACAAGCGACTCAAGGATGACAGCGACTATCTGGCTCTGGTCAACGGCCACCTGGCCCCTGAGGGCCTGGAATACAAGGGTACAGCCCAGCCCAAACATCTGTTATGGACCCTCATTGAGGACGTGGGTATCGAGACCCTCAAGAGCTTCGTCATTAGGCCATTGTCCAATCTGAGGGTGGCGCCCTTCTACGGCTGCTATATTATCCGCCCTACCGACGCCTTGGAGTTCAAGCTCCACCCCGAGAGGGAGGATTCTCTTGAGCGGGTTATGGAGGCCCTCGGCGCCGACGTTGTAGACTTTCCGGGCAAAACCAGGTGCTGCGGCTTTCCCATCCTCACCATCAACGAGAAGAACTCCGTCAGTATGGTAGCCCGCCACACCTCCGACGCCAAAGACCTGGGCGCCGATGCTATGGTGACTCCCTGTCCTCTGTGTCACCTGAACCTGGACGGCTACCAGCCCAAGGCTATGCAGCAGGCACGCCGAGACATCAATATACCCATTATCCATCTTCCCCAGCTGTTGGGCTTGGCCATGGGATTTGACGCCAAGGAGATGGGGCTGTCGCGCCACATCATCTCCACTAAACGAGTCCTGAGCAAGATACAGGTGCCCGCCTGAGCTATCCGGTCCGGATTTAGGCCCGTTTACTGCAAGGGTAGGGGACTCTGGAGCCACTTCCCCGTGTCGTTGACCTCTATGGCGGTGATCCACTTGACCCATTGATAGCCGCGTCTTCCCGGCGCGGCCAGACGGAGGGGGAAGCCGTGGCGGTGTGACAGGGTTTGGCCGCCGACCTTGGTGGCAAGAAGCAACTGATGTGTCTCATCCAGGGAGAACCGGCGGCTGTATCCCGTCACCGACCGTATGGTGACACTGGCTGCGGAGAGCCGGAGCCCGGCTTGCTCTAAAATATTTCTCAGTGAGACCCCTTCCCACTCTTGGGTCGAGTACCAACCGCCGGTACAGTCCAGGGTAGCGGTGACTTGCTCTTGGCAACAGCCAATCTGACGGTAGGAGAAGTTGAGCTCCTTGTCCACCTGTCCGGTAACCCGTAGTTTCCACTCTTCGGCATTTATGGGAGATGGGTTGTCGTTGATCCAAGAGGTGGAGGGGAAAGCGTTGCCGGAAAAGCTGGCAGCCTCGTAGGAGCCGGTGAACCTTCTGCCGGCTCCGGGCAGACGAAGGGCCCCGGTGGCTATCTCTCCCAGTTGCCACAGGGCTAGGCCGGCCAGAGCCAACCCTCCTGCGCGTAGGAAAGAGCGGCGCTCGGCCCAGAGCGAGGGCCGGAAGGTCCAGCGGTGAGCTAAGCTGTGCCAAAGGAGCATGGGGGCCAGAAGCACGGAGACGTATATGTGCCAGCTTAGCCCGCTGAAGCCCTGGAAATTGAAGGGGCCGGATTGACTCCAGGTCAGGCCAAGGGCTATGGACAGAACCAGGACGCCGAGGAGGGCAAGGGAGCCTATGGGAATGGCGGCCGACCCTTTGCGGGAGGTCCGACGTCGTCTGAGCCTGACCAGGGACCTGAGAATATTGCGCCCCTTCCAGATGAAGATGGCCAGGATTGCAAAGCCGCCGGTCCTGTGGACGTGGAGGTAAATAGCTCGGTCGGAAGACCCCGACATCAGGCCCAGGAGTCCGGTCGCCAATTCGATGGCCAGCAGAAAAAGGAGAAGGACGTTGGCCCAAGGGTAAGGCATGGGGGTTACGCCTCAAGAAAGGTATGTACGTACAGTGTTTGTACGCCGGGGAAGCCGCGGCGGTTCCAAGGTTGTGTGGGGTACGGCTTTGAGAGTTACCTAATTTTGAAGCCTGTCCATCACCCTTTCGAAAGCTTCCATGGTCTGCTCTATATCGGCGGAAGTGTGGGCCAATGAGGGGTAGAACTTCTGAGGTCCTTGAAACACCCCTTCCTCTTGAAGCAGGTTGCGGAACCGGATCTTTATCTTTTCATTCCCGGCTAGAGTTGAACGGTAATCCGACAGTGGATCGTTAGTGAAGATAATGTCGAACACAGGGTCCTCTCCCGACGTTTGGGCGGGAATCTCCGCCTGGGCGCAGAGCCTTTCCAGGGATTCCCGGAGCTTTCGCCCCGTTGCCCACAACTGCTCGTAAGTCCCCTTCTTGCGCAATTCCGCCAGGGTGGCCAGTCCTGCGGCACAGGCTACCGGGTTGCCGTTTAGGGTGCCTATTTGGCTCACGTGGGCGGCGGGTTCTGTTTGGGAGGCATCGTAGGGGGCCATGAATTCTGCCCGGCCACATACGGCGGCGAGGGGGTAGCCGCCGCCCATAATCTTGCCCACCGCCGCCAAGTCCGGCGTGACGCCGTAGCGTTCCTGTGCTCCGCCGTAAGCCAACCGGAATCCCGTGACAACCTCGTCGAAAATGAGAGGTACGTGATAGTGGGCCGTGGCCTCCCGAAGGGCCTCAAGGAATCCGGGCTTGGGTGCAAGGGACCGTTGCATGGGCTCGACTATCACCGCCGCCAGTTCAGCGTGATGCTCCTCAATGATAGACGTGGTCCTGTCTGAATCGTTGAAGGGAGCTACCAGAACCGTATCTTCAACGGACCTGGGTATGCCGCCGCTGCTGGCCTCGGCAAGAGGAAAGTCTCGAAGGGTGCGGGGCGGGTTGCTCATGAGGGAGTAATCGCTGGTGCCGTGGAAGCCGCCCTCAAATTTCAACACCTTGTCCCGGCCGCGAAAGGCACGAGCAATGCGTAGTGCCTGGAAGCACGCGTCGGTGCCGCTGGTGGTGAAGCGCACCTTCTCTGCGCAGGGAACGGCATTGACCAGCTCCTCGGCCAAGAGCACGGCATATTGGTTGTTGGCAAAGAAGGTGCTGCCATTATCAACAGCCTCCTTAACGGCCTGCACAACCCTTTCGTGGGCGTGCCCCAAGACCATGGGCCCCGACCCCATAAGGTAGTCGATGTATTCCCTACCGCTGAGGTCCCAGATTCTGGACCCCAACCCTCGCTTGACAATGAAGGAGTGGTCCTGGTCCAGGGACACGTTGCCTAGCGTACCGCCGGGCAGGTACTTGGATGCCTTCTCCAATAATAGGGTCTCGTCGCGGCTACGCTGGGGCATGTTGGCCTCCGCTAAAGGTTTTGCAGTGGTCTTTAGCCGGCGTTTTTGCCGCCGGGCCGGTTCTTGTCCATGACCTCCACCAGCTCCCTGACGCTGGCAGCCGATCGGTCGAGCGCGGCCTGCTCGTCGTCGGTGAGATTAATTTTGATGATCTGCTCCACACCACCGGCTCCCAGCTTCACGGGTACGCCCATACACAGGCCGTCAATGCCGTACTGTCCCTCCAGATAGGTGCAGCAGGGAAGGATTCGCTTTTTGTCCAGAAGAATGGACTCGGTCATCTGGGTTATGGCGGCCGAAGGGGCGTAGTATGCGCTGCCGGATTTGAGGAGGGCGACAATTTCCCCGCCGCCCTGGCGGGCGCGTTTTACCAGCCCGTCAACGGTCTCCTGGGGCAATAGCTCCGTTATTGGTATGCCTCCCGCCGTGGTATAGCGCACCAGCGGCACCATGTCGTCGCCGTGGCCGCCCAGCACGTAGGCTTGAACGTCCTCTACGGAAACGTTGAGCTCCTGGGCGATGAAGGTCCTGAAACGGGCGGTGTCCAGAACGCCTGCCATTCCAAAGACCCGCTCCTTGGAAAATCCGCTGACCTTGTAGGCGTGGTGGCACATGGCATCCAGGGGGTTGCTAACCACCATGATTAGACAGTTGGGCGAGAATTTCACCACTTCTCTTGTCACGCTGCCGATAATCTTCATGTTGGTCAATAGGAGGTCGTCACGGCTCATTCCGGGCCTGCGGGCTATGCCTGCGGTTATGATTACCAGGTCTGAGTTGGCCGTGGCCTCATAACCGTTGGTCCCGGTTATCAGGGCGTCGGAGCCAATTACGGGGCCGGATTCCAGCATGTCAAGGGCCTTACCCTGGGGAAGGTCTTCAACAATGTCTACCAGCACCACGTCGGCGTAGCCCAACTCGTGTATACGCTGTGCCGCCGTGGCTCCTACATTGCCCGCGCCCACTACTGTAACTTTCTTTCGCATACTTGGTTTATCTCCTGACTGTGTTTTGGGACTGTTGCTGCCTTTGGCTTGGAAGGGGACCGGGGAATGCTTTTCGCGAGGGCCCGATGGGTTTAGACGTTGACGTGAGCCTCCCACCGGGATTCCAGGTCCGAAGATTCAACGGTCTCCATGACGTAGTTTCCGAACTCCTTGCCGGTTGCCCCGGTGTCTCGACCGGTAACGACCAACTTCCTTTCGTATTGGGTGCAAATGTCCAGGGCCTTGTTGAGACGGGCGGACAACTGGGAAAAGCCAACGTGGTCCAGCAGCATGCTACCCGCTCGGATCATGGAGCTGGGGTCGGCATACTGTGCGCGTCCCTCCCTCACCATGCGGGGTGCGCTTCCGTGGATGGCCTCAAACATGGCGAACTTCTTGCCGATGTTGGCGCTGCCGGCGGTGCCGACCCCACCCTGTATCTGGGCGGCTTCGTCCGTGATGATGTCCCCGTAGAGGTTGGGAAGGGCGAAGACTTGGAACTCGCTGCGGCGCGATAGGTCCAGAAGCTTGGCGGTCATGATGTCTATGTACCAGGCGTCCCAGGAAAGGTCGGGATATCTCTCCGATACCTTTCGAGCCATATCGAGAAATTTGCCGTCGGTGGTCTTGATGATGTTGGCTTTGGTTACAATGGTAACTTTGCTTTTGTTGTTGCGTTTGGCGTGGGCAAAAGCCGCGTCGATGATACGCTCCGATCCCTGGGTGGTGATAACCCGAAAATCGATGGCCAGGTCGTCGGTGACGTTTATGCCCTGGCTGCCCACGGCGTAAAGGTCTTCCGTGTTCTCTCTAAAAAAGGTCCAATCTATGTTTTCTTGCGGGATTTGAACGGGGCGGACGTTGGCAAAGAGGTCTAGAGCTTTGCGCATGGAAACGTTGGCGCTTTCCAGGTTTGGCCAGGGGTCGCCCTTCTCCGGTGTGTGGGTAGGGCCTTTGAGGGTAACGTGACACTCCTTGATTTCCGCCAGCACGTCGTCGGGGATGGACTGCATGTGTTGGGCCCTGTTCTCGATGGTTAGTCCTTCAATGTCATGGAAGGTTACTTTGCCCTGCGCAACCTGCTGTCGTAGCAGGTACCCCAGCACTCTTCTGGCATCGGCGGTTATGGAGGGGCCAATTCCGTCTCCGCCCAGGATGCCAATTCGTATGGGACTGACCTTGCTGAAGTCCGTCCATTCATGGTCCTGTTTGAGCCGCTCCACCCGGGCTAGCTGCTCCTTGAGGATGGTCCCGAAGTGTGCTTTTGCCGCTTCGATTGTCTGGGTATCTGACAAGGTGCCTCCTTCGGCGCTAAGGTAATGTGGGGTCATTATTATATGAGGGGTCAAGGCGTAAGCGCAAATAAGGGCGCACGGGAGCCTGGAACCGCTGTCCCATTTCAGGCGGAGTTCAGAGATAGAGGGACAGGATCCAGCTTTGGTGGGAATGCCGAGAGTCGCGGGAATAGCTTGCCTCTCCAGGGGGAGCGCAGAGGGGTAAAGCCCCTCTGTAGAGAGCCCTACGGTGCCCCTCAGAAAATCTCTTATGTTTCTCTCCCCTTCCTTGAGGAAGGGGCCCAAGGGGGCGGTGGTTTGGAGGCTAGAAACCTGGCGTAGGGAAGCATTGGCCCTGGTTCAGGGACAGACCCGGAGGACGGATTCCCGCTATAGAGTGCGCAGCACTGCCACGACCTTGCCTCTGGTTTCCACGTTGGATGCCTTGGTAAAGATGGGCTTCATCCGGCTGTTGGCGGGCTGGAGCCGCACCTTGGCGCCTTCACGATAGAAGCGCTTGAGCGTGGCCTCCTGCTCCAACTTGAGCCATGCCACCGTCATGTCGCCGTTCTTAATGGTGTGGGTTGGGTCAACCAACACCAGGTCCCCATCGTCTATTAAGGCGTCAATCATGGAGGTTCCCTTTACACGAAGGGCGTAAAGTTCCTTCTTAGAGTCGGCCATGTGGCGGGGCAACTCAATGGTTTCCAGCGGCTCCTGGGTCCAACCTTCGTTGGAAGGTCCAGGAAGCGGTTCTCCGGCGGCAATATAACCCATGACGGGGACTTGTGGCAGAAAGCCGGCGGCCCTACCCTGCTTGTCCAGAAGCTCAATGCCGCGGGCCATCTCCGGACGGCGGCGTATAAGGCCCTCCCGCTGCATCAGTCTAAGGTTATAGTCCACCACGGAGGTAGAGCTAATGCCACAGGCATACTGTATATCTCTGACGGTAGGTGGGAAGCCGTTTTCGGCCATGAACTCCCGGATGAACTCTAACATGCGCTGCTGCTTTGGAGAGGGGCCCTTCTTAGTCTTCATTCACTGCCTCTGAACAATTGTTCGTATCAAAAGATAGCACAGACCATATATGTCGTCAAGCCTTGGCGCTTCGAAAAGGAGACTTTACGAGCCGGAGGATTGGGCGTTAAGACGCTTCATGAGGCGGGATTTGCGTCGAGCGGCGTTGTTGCCGTGGATGATGCCACGCTTGGCCGTCTTGTCCAATGCTCTTATGGCCTGCTTGACGGCGGCCTCACTTTTAGGGGCATCTTCCCCGTTGATAGCCTTGAGGGCTGTGGATATGTAGGTTCTTGTGGCGGACCTTACACTACGGTTTCGCTTCTGCTTGCGTAGTGAAGATCGCATGGACTTATCTGACGGCAATGATACCTCCAACAGGTACCCTTATATTTCTGTAGTTCGGCTAGATTATAAACGTTAGAGACGGAGTTTGAAAGGCCTATTTGGTAGAAATGCTGAACGGGTCTCTCACAATTCGCCCCGCGCTTACCATGCCCTTGACCCCGTCTAACTTGGCAAAAATACGACCCAGTTGGTCCATGCCGGTGGTGTGTAGGGTAAGAAGAATGGTAGCGGTGCCTTCCGAGTTTTCGGTGGTGACCACTTCGGCAATGTTCACCTTCTCCTCTGAGACCCGGGCGGTGATATCACGCAGGAGGCCCAAGCGGTCCCTAGCCTGGATTTCAAGGCGCACCGGGTACAGCTTCTTTTCCTGGCCCCACTCCACTTCCACTAACCGCTCTTTCTCGTCCTCATTTCGAACGCTGTAGCAACTTTTCTTGTGAACCGTCACGCCCCTGGAGCGGGTTATAAAGCCGATAATTTCGTTGCCCGGGATGGGACTGCAGCACTGGCCGATGCGCGTAAGCAGGTCTCCAACGCCCAGGACTTTAATGCCGGACCCGGGGCTGGTGAGGGCTATGGTGGGTGAACGAGTTTCCTGGTTCTTCTGCTCGTCGGCCGTGAGACGATTTATGACCTGGTTGATAGTGGTGCCGCCGGAGGCCAGGGATATGAGGAACTCCTCAACGTTGTCCATTTTAAAGGTGGTGGCCAGGGCCTGCTCGTCTATTTTCATGCTGAGACGCCTGGCCTCCTTCTTAAGGAGGTCTCTGCCCAACTGAATGTTGGTACTGCGGTGCTGGCGCCGGAACCAGTGGCGGATGCTGCTGCGAGCGCTGGCGGACCGTATGTAACCCAGATTGGGGTTAAGCCAGTCCAGACTGGGTCCCCGGGCCACCTTGGTGGTGAGTATCTCAACGGTGTCCCCGTTTTGAAGCTGATAGTCCAGGGCTATGAGGCGTCCGTTGACCTTGCCGCCGATGCACCGGTGGCCCAACTCGGTGTGGATACGGTACGCAAAGTCTATGGGCGTGGACCCGGCGGGAAGCTCAATGATGTCCCCCTGAGGGGTGTAGACAAAGACCTGGTCCCGGAAGATATCTGTTTTCACGGATTCCAAGAACTCGTCCGTTGCGGTGACGTCGCGCTGCCACTCCAGGAGTTGGCGCATCCAGGTCATCTTCCGCTCAAACTGCAGGTCCCCATTGTTCCCCTCTTTATATTGCCAGTGGGCCGCCACGCCATATTCGGCAAGCTGGTGCATCTCGTGGGTCCTTATCTGGACCTCAATAGGAGTGGTGCTTTTGCACATAACGCTAGTGTGTAGGGCCTGATACAGGTTTTCCTTGGGGTTGGCGACGTAGTCGTCGAACTGCCCTGGGATTGGCCGCCACAGGTTGTGCACTACGCCCAAGGCGTTGTAGCAATCCCCCTTGGTCTTCACCAGGACTCGAAGCGCGTATAGGTCGTAGATGTCGCTGGTCCCCTTGCCCTCGTTGGCGTACTTCTTGGTTTTCTGGTAGATGCTGTAGATGTGCTTGGGCCTGCCGGCAACCTGGGCCTTGAGCTTCAGTTTTTCCAGTTCGTCGGCCAGGAGTTGGCGCTGTTCGTCTATGTACTTTTCCCGCTCCCCTCGACGGGTGGACAGCATCTCGGATATCCGTCGATAAGCCTCAGGTTCCAGGCAATGGAAGGCCCTGTCTTCCAGTCGCCACTTTATGTCCCAGATACCCAACCGATGGGCCAAGGGAGCGTAAATGTCCATGGTTTCCTGGGCCATGGCCCTCTGACGATCAAGGGATAGAGCGTCGATGGTCTGCATGTTGTGGAGCCGGTCTGCCAGTTTAATGAGGACCACCCGAACATCCTCGGCCATGGCCACCAGCATCTTGCGAAGAGTTTCCGCCTTGAGGCGGTCTTCGGCGGGAAGGCCGGTGGAGTCGCCCCGGTCTCCAAGCTCCATTCGGGTCAGCTTGGTGACGCCGTCCACAAGCTTGGATACATCGGGGCCGAACCGCTTGGTTAGGTCGGCCGAGGTTACGTCGCAGTCCTCTACCACGTCGTGTAGGAGGGCGGCGGAGAGGGTCGTGGCGTCCAGATTTAGGTCAGCCAGGAACAGGGCAATGTTCAGCGGGTGCTCAATGTAGGGTCCGCCCGATGCTCGCATCTGACCCCTGTGCGAGTCGGCTGCAAACGTGTATGCCTCCTCTACCTGGGCGCTTTTCTCCTTGGAGAGATACTTATTTGTGCGGCGTATTAGGTCCTTGACGCTGGGTGATGTTGCTTGCTTAACCATAACATTTCTATGATAGTAGCAGGATTGTTAATAGTCCAGTGGTGGGGAGGTCGGGGCTTTTCGGCGCCCCGAGTTCCTTCTTTACAGCGGCGTACTCCCTGATTATCCTATGGGGCATCCAGGAGGTGTTACACCAGTGTACAGGGCAGCTAGGGGCACCAAGGACATTCGTCCCCAGGACCAGAAGTACTGGCGGTACGTGGAGGGAAAGGCGTCGGCCTTGGCCAGGAGGCACGGGTTCGGTCGATTGGATACGCCTGTTTTCGAAAGGTCGGACCTGTTCACCCGATCGGTGGGCCAAGGAACGGACATTATGGACAAGGAGACTTACACTTTCCTCGACCGCGGCGGCGACTCCCTAACGCTGAGACCCGAAGGAACCGCGCCCGTGTGCCGCGCCTATTTGGAGGCGGGCATGCATAGCTTACCCCAGCCCGTGCGCCTCTACTACTTTTGCCCTGTCTTTCGGTACGATAGGCCCCAGGCGGGTCGGTACCGTCAGCACCACCAATTCGGGGTCGAGAACCTGGGCGACGATGCCCCCCTTGCCGACGCCGAGATAGTCCAAATGGGCTGGACTCTGATGTCGGAATTGGGCTTGAAGGGCCTTTCGTTATTGGTCAATAGCATCGGCGACCTCAACTGTAGACCGAAATATATCGAGGAGCTCAAGGCCTACTACCTGGGTCACCATGGCCGCCTGTGCTCCGACTGCAAGCAGCGTGTCGACCAAAACCCGCTGCGCCTCTTGGACTGCAAGAAGGAGTCATGCTTTCCCTTGCGAGCGGAGGCCCCAACCTCCCTAGACTATCTGTGCGATGACTGCCAGCAGCATTGGGACCGGCTCCGTCGCTACCTGGCGGTCATTGGAATACCCTACACCGTGGACCATACCTTGGTCCGTGGACTGGACTATTACACGCGTACGGTTTTCGAAATTGTGCCCCCCGGCGAAGGCTCTCAAGGGACTATACTGGGCGGTGGAAGATATGACGGACTCATCCAACAGTTAGGGGGCCGTCCCACCCCCGGGGTAGGATTCGCCACGGGCATGGAGCGCCTAATACTCAACGTTCAAGGTCAGGGTGTTCCCGTGGACGACGAGGACAGCCCGCGTTATTTTATTGTAGCCATGGGCGATGGGGCCGTGGAGCCCGCCCTGGAACTTGGTGCCAGGATACGGAAAACTGGCGCCGGGGTGATACAGGGTTCGTGGGGCCGCAGCCTTCGGAGCCAGATGCGCAACGCCAACTCCCTGGGAGTTCCGGAGGTGGTGATTATAGGGGAAGATGAGGTGGTGGCGGGCACCGTTACCTTGCGGGATATGACCACGAGGCACCAGAGCACGCTGTCTCAGGAAGAGTTCCTCAAGGGGCTGGAATCGAATTTGCGCCCGCCCGATGGTCGGTAGAAGCCCCCTTGACGGTGGGCAAAAGAGTCTAATCCGCTAGGGCGTCGTCGGGTTACCTCGTCCGGCGTATCACGATAACGCGGCCACTGGAGCGTCCTCCAAAGAAGGCCCCCAGCGTTCCCAAAGCGCCTGCCCAAATGGCTACGTAAAGGGCCACGTAAGCCAGTATGTTCTGCCCGGACTCCCAGGCGTCTAGGGCCTGTAAAATGAGTATCAGCAATAAGATTGGGCTGGCCATGAAGAGTCCCATCAGCAGGCCGATGCCCAAGGCTGTGGGTGGAGTGGCCCGTGCCGCTCCGCCGCCAACAAACCCGCCAATAAATGGGCCAATGGGCCCGGCTATGAAGTGGACTATGGGTATCAGAAGCAAAAGGATGCTTATGCCAAAGCCCATAAGCGCGCCTCTAAGCATTATGACTCACCGGCGTCCTGTACAGCCCGAGGACGACGTTCCGCCCAATTTGCTCCTTGATCACTACTGCGACCCTCTTTTCTCATTGGCACAAGGTTAGCCCCGGCGATTGCCGATGTAAAGACTTACTTGCTCCTTGGCAAGCAGCAGCGAATATATGAATGTATGGTTGAACATGGAGGTCTTGGCAGCCGCGTAATCTTGTGACGCTGCGCCGCTGGGGTTATTATTGATGCGGATTACCCCGCCGGAGCACTGCCACCCCCGTGGACGCTTGGGCGGGCGGCCCCCGAGCTTAACGGTACCAAGTCCCAACTCTCCGGGAGCACCATTTGAGTCTTCTCTCCAACTACCGGGAGGTACTGAACACTCCGGAGAGGCGCCAGGTGATGCTGGCTCTCAGCTCCACGTATCTCCTGGTGCAGGTGGCCAGTTTCCCCGTTGCCCTTTCTCTCCCCAGCATAGCCAAAGATTTTCTCATTGACGTGGAAACGGCAGCCTGGATACTGGTCGCCGAGCTGCTGGCCCTAGGCGCTACGGTGTACCTGGCGGCCAAGCTGGGGGACAAGTACGGGCACAATAAGATCTTTTTCATGGGGATTGTGGTGACGTCCATTGGAGCAGTGGCGGCGGGGTTCGCCATGGATTTCACCCAACTTCTGGTCTTCCGCGGCATCCAAGGCATTGGGGCGGCCCTGGTTACCGGCAACGCTAATGCAATTCTGGCGGGCACCTTTGCGGCGGCGGAGCGGGGAAGGGCCTTCGCGGTGCCCATAACCGCCGCTCGCGCAGGCACCTTCATAGGCCTCATAACCTTTGCCATCTTCCTCCAGTTCATCGGTTGGCGCGCTATTTTCTTCTCCTTTATTCCCCTTGGCATCATTGCAATATGGTCGGGGTTGCCGTTGTTGAAGCAGGAGGAGAAACGTGAAGTTGGCAGCGACGTACCAGTGGACTTTGGCGGCGCGTTCCTGTTCATAGGCGCCATAGTGGCCCTGATTCTCTCCGGGCTGCACCTCCACCGCGGGGAAGAATCCTTCACCAGCAATGACGCCGTTTCTTACCATCTCCCAATGCATTTTCTATTCATTGGGCTGTTTGTGATCTTTATCCTCTTTGAAAGGAGAGTAAAGCACCCCTTTGTAGATCTCCGGCTATTCAAAGACCGATATTTCTCCATGGCCCTCTTTTCCAACACAACCTTTCATTTGTCTATGCTGGCCATAATGACCCTGGTGCCCATTCTGGTGGAGGAAGGCTTTGGGTATGGGCCGCTGTTTGTTGTCTACGTTCTGCTGCCCCACCAGACCATTGGGCTTTTTGTTCCCATGTTGGCCGGATGGTACTACGATAGGTATCATCCCAGGCTAATGAGGCCAATTGCCATGTCCCTAATAGCCCTGGGATATTCCTCCTGGGCATGTTCGCGTTGAAGATGCCTTTCTGGTTGATTCCCCTACTTCTCTTTCCCGCTTCCGTGGGGACGGCCATTTTCAACACCATAAACAACGCTGTTATCATGAACTCCGTTACCCGGGAGCACCAGGGCTTCGCTTCCGGTATGATTGAGACTACTCGACAGGTGGGGCATACGCTGGGGGCTACGGTTGCCGCATCTGCCCTCGGCTTGGTTCTGCCGGCGGGTATTGCCCTGCTCAGCGACGCAGAAGCACGCGACTTTTATTTCAAGGGCCTCCAGGCTTCAGCCTTGGTGGTGGTGTGGATTATATTGGCCGGCGCCCTGGTGGCATTCCAGCATAGGCCGCTTAAGGCTGTGACCCAGGCCCCGGTGCCGCAGCCCTCCGGTCCCGGCGGCGATGCATAGCTGCTGGACAGCTGAAATTGTCCCCTTGCTCTATTTTCGATACAATACCTTCAGCTTTGGCATAGCACAGGAGTTGGTATGAAAGCAGGACAGTTGACCGGGCCTCGCCGTATGGAGTTAGTGGATGTTGCCCAGCCTACCCCAAAAGAGGGCGAGGCGCTTGTGCGGTTAGAGAAGATATCCATCTGTGGAAGTGACATCCGGCCCTTTGCCGCTGTGCTGGACGAAGAGAGTTATCCGCTGCATCCCGGGCGTCCTATCCACGAGTGCGTGGGGGTGGTGGAGGAGAGTCTTTGCGAGGAGTTCAACGCCGGTCAGCGCGTTATTGCCTTTCCCTATGGCGAAGGAGGGTTCAGGGAGTACCTGGCCGTTCCACCCGCCAACCTTGTCGCCCTTCCCGACGAAGGGCCGTTGGACGCTTGGATAATGTGTCAGCCTATGGGAACGGTGCTCTATTCCGTCAGCCGTATCGGCGATGTAATTGACAAGAACGTGGTAGTCCTGGGCCAAGGGGCCATCGGCCTCAGCTTTACCACCTTCTTAAGTGGGATGAATTGCCGTGAGCTTATAGCCGTTGACTTGGAAGACTACCGTCTGGAAATGTCGCGAAAGCTCGGGGCCACCAGGACCATTAACGCCGGGCGCGAGGACGCAGTTGAGACGGTGCTGGAGTTGACCGGTGGGGTGGGGCCGGATGTGGTGGTGGAGGCGGCGGGAGAGCACGATACGGTGCGTCAGTCGGTGGTTATGGCCAAGAAGTTTGGCACGGTAATCTGGTTTGGGATGACCCATAACGAGTATTTTGCCATTGACTTCCAACACGTTAGGAACAAGGACCTGACAATGATTGGCACTTCCAGCGCTCGGGCGGGCACCATGCCACGCTACGTCAAGCAGACGGTCCACATGATGGAGCAGGGACGCATAGACCCCTCAGTGCTGGTGACCCATCGCATGAAAGCCGAGGCTGCTCAGGAAGCCTTCACTATGTACGAAGAGCGGACGGACAATGTCATAAAGGTTGTAATAGACCTCTAAGTCCCGGCGCGGGTCTTACGGACCGTTGCCCTGTGCCCTAGCCGCCGTCAATGTATACCTTCGGGGCCTCCATTAGCATTCCCTGTTCCCCCGTGGAACGATGTTCTC
This sequence comes from Dehalococcoidia bacterium, assembly GCA_965226535.1. Taxonomy (GTDB): domain Bacteria; phylum Chloroflexota; class Dehalococcoidia; order Lucifugimonadales; genus JAPULR01. The sequence goes on from CBDDDE010000005.1 coordinate 18,334, forward strand.
GCTGGGCAGCCTGATACATGGATGGATGGGGCGGCAAGTCAAACATTTGGCCTGCCAGCAGCTCTTCGATTGTTCGAATCTGTATCTTGGGATAATCCCGCTGCCAAACCTCGGAGTGGTAGTACCCGGCGCTCACGGCCTCAGTGCGCATGGCCGGAGTCGGTTCTTCCAGGGTTATAAACAGCCCCAATGCAGCCTTTTCCCTGTCCACAGTCCCCTTCAGGTCTCTAATGTGCGGCGGCGACACCTTGCCGCTCTTCACCTGAACAACGGCCTTGCGAGTCGCACGCCGGGGTCCGTCTATGAAGTGGACCACCCCGTCGATGCCCCGGTCCGCTCCCTTCTTCCCCTGCTCGCGTGGCAGCGCCTCCAGCAGCGACATGGCCCAGAACTGGAACTGGTATCGGTCCTGCTGTGCCAGGGCGCCCGCGCTCCCCACGTCCGCCGGTTCACCCACAACATGGTAGTCTTTGCCCGGGTCCAGATTGAAGGCTGTTTTCAATCGGTTCTTCATCAATGCTACGGCCAGGTGGGTAACGTCTATGCCCATCCAGCGGCGATTGAGCTTTTCGGCGGCGGCCACGGCGGTGCCGCAGCCGCAGAAGGGGTCCAGCACCACGTCGCCCTCGTTGGAAGACGCTCCGATGATGCGCTCCAGCAAAGCCTGGGGTTTCTGTGTGGGGTACCCCAGGCGTTCGCGAGCCTGCGCACCGATGGGGTTGATGTCATTAACTATATCTTGTATTGGAACACCTGAAGCCTCATCAAGGTATCTCTTTTGTTGAGGTACAGACCCGCGATTAGGCCAATAGACAAGCCCAGCCTGATCAAGAAGGTCCAGCTTTTCCTGAGTAGAAAGGACGGTCAGATTAATGTCAGGAAATCCTGCCCGTAGAGCGCCCATCGGAACTGCCCAATGCCTACCTGATTCGGTTGGATCCACACAACGCCAGGGTTTGCCAGAGTCACCTGACCTGATTCCCGAGCCTGTTAAAGAAACCAGTCGGTAGCGCCCTCTCTCGTCCTCAAAGCGATAATACCCTTCAATATATGAGGCGTCATAATCTTGGTAGAACCGATTCCATTTGTAGTGGTCAGATTCTGAATAGAAAAGAATCGTGTCATGTATAGGCCCCCAACGCTTGGAACCTCCATGTGAACCGGTTCTCTTCCAAACGACCTCATTCCTAAAGTTTCCGGCCCCAAACACCGTGTCCATCAGGATCCTCAGGTAGTGGCTCGCCGTCGGGTCGCAGTGCAGGTAGATCGACCCTGTGGGTTTCAACACCCGCCGAAGCTCCACCAGCCGCGGCGTCATCATCACAAGGTACGCCATCATGGCGTTGCTGCCAATGAACTGCCGGAAGGCGGTCATCATCTCCTTGACCATTAGCGGAGTCGCAGGATTTAGAATTATCTCTTGCTCGAAGATCCGCTCCGACTCCTGGGTCCACTGCCACGTGTCCGTGAATGCCTGAATTTGCGCCGGCGACTCCTCACCCGTCTTCTCCCTGAACAGCACGTTGTAGCTGGCGTTGGAGTTAAAGGGTGGGTCCAAGTACACCAAATCCACCGAATCGTCGGTAATATACTCACGTAAAACACTCAGGTTGTCGCCATAGTAAAGAGTGTTGGATGTCTCAATGTAAAGAGGCTGTGTCGAAATTGGTTTACTCCATTCTCAATTGTTTACATTTTCTAGGGCTTTGCCATCTCTTGCTCTTGACGGCATGGGTGGCCATTTGCGTGCGCTGCCAAGAGACCGAATCATAGCACAAAATTGCTAGTTCCATGCTGAGCTTGAGATGCCGTTTCCCTTCCCCCAACGCCCTACCTTCTACACTCCCAACCCAACCGTTATTAAACCCTAGCCGCCAACTATGGCGGCAATCACCGCACCTACATTCGTTCCGGGGTGGTCATGCCCATGAGTGTGAGAGCTTGGGACAGGACTAGTTGCGCCGCCTCCGAGAGCTTCAGCCGCGCTAGGGTCAACTCACGGTCGTCGGGGTTGCCTGAAAGAACGCGGCAGTTCTCGTAGAACCAGTGAAAGGCCGTGGCTAACTCCAAGGCGTAGTGGGGTAGGTGGTGAGGTTCCTGTGTCTTGGCGATCTTTTCCACTAGCTCCGGAAGCTGGAGCATCTTGCGGATAAGGGTTAGCTCGTTGGGGTCCCGCAGCAAGGACACCTGGGCAGATGTCCAGTCAATGTCCTGCTCCCGCGCCCTTTGGAGAATACCGGATATGCGAGCGTAGGCATACTGAATATAGTAGACGGGGTTCTCAGAGGACTCCTTAGTGGCTAGCTTCAGGTCGAAGTCCATTTGCGTACCGGGTGCCCTGGCGAGGAAAAAGTAGCGGCAAGCGTCGGGACCCACTTCGTCCACCAACTCGCTCAAGGTTACAAGATCGCCGCTTCTTTTGGAGACTTTGACCACCTCGTCGCCCCGCTTCAGCGTGACCATCTGGGTGATGATAATATCCAGGCGGTCGGGGTCAATGCCCATGGCCCCTACGGCGGCCTTCAACCGCGATACGTGGCCCTGGTGGTCGGCGCCCCAAATGTTTACAACCCTGTCAAAGTTACGTCTGATGAACTTGTTATGATGGTAAGCCACGTCCGAAGCGAAGTAGGTTGGAGCGCCGCTGGAGCGGATGACCACGTTGTCGCGGTTATCACCCAAGGCCGCCGAGGTGAACCAAAGGGCGCCGTCGCGATGGGCCAGATGGCCGTTTTGGTCCAGGAAATCCAGGGTCTCTTGATATTCGCCGCTTTCAAATAGGGTGTGTTCTTCAAACCAAACGTTGAACTCAACGCCCAAGCCGGAGAGGTCCTTCTTAGTGTGGACCAGCATTTTCTCCCTGGCAATGCTGCCCAGCGCCTTGATGCCTTCTTCACGTTCCACGGAGGCGAAGCGTTCCCCCTCCTGGGAGATGATTTCCCGGGCCAAGTCAATAACATAGTCCCCCTGGTAGCCATCCCTGGAAAGCTGGGCTTCCTTTCCCAGTGCTTCCATGTACCGGGCGTAGACGGAGGAGTAGAAGAGGTCCATCTGAGTACCGGCGTCATTGACATAATACTCGCGCGTCACCGAATGTCCCGCGGCCTGGAGCACCGATGCCAGGACGCTTCCCAACACTGCGCCTCTGGTGTGGCCAACGTGAATAGGCCCCGTGGGGTTGACGCTTACGAACTCCACCATAATTTTCTGAGGGTTGCCGACTTGAAGGGTGCCGTAGCTTTTTCCGGCTTGAAGGACCTCTACAACCTGCCGCTGCAGCCACTCTTGCCTAAGCGCGAAATTCATGAACCCGGGTGGTGCTGCCCATACCCGTTCCACCATGTCATCGGTGGGCATGAGTTTTATCAGGGTTTCGGCTATCTCCATGGGGGCTACGCGAGTTGAGCGCGCCAGCCGCAGGGGCAGGCTGGTGGCGAAGTCTCCATTCCGGCTTTTGCCGGGGTGCTCAACCTCAATGACAGGCGCAGTTTCAAGGGGCAGCAGACGTTGAACCCTAGCGGACTCTAAGGCCTTTTCTATTTTAGCGACGATGAGGTCTCTTGGGAGAGGAGGCATTTTAGCGGCAAGCACCTGTAGGATAAGGAACTATGCTACCACAATTGAGAATTAGGCAACTAGGGCGCCGGTGATTCTTTATTGGGAGGACTTGGCCGCCGGGCCGTTTCAGCCCGCTTCCGTAGACCCGTCCCCTTGAAATCGCTTCAACTCTTGGGCAAGGAGCCGATGCTCCGCCATGGACAGATATGGGTCCTTCTCAAACAGCCGGGCGGCCTCTTCTCTGGCCTTTACCAAGAGATCCTGGTCTGAAAGCCGGGCCATGCGCAAATTAGGGAGACCGCTTTGTCGGGTGCCGAAGATGTCCCCCGGTCCCCTGATTTCCAAATCCACCTCCGCCAGTTGAAATCCGTCGTGGATCTGCTCTATGGCCGAAAGCCGTTGGCGCGCTGTCTCCGAGGGGTCGTCGGCCAGGAGAAGGCAGTAGCTCTTGTGCTCCCCGCGCCCCACCCTTCCCCTAAACTGGTGTAGCTGCGCCAGGCCAAAACGGTCTGCGGACTCCACCATCATCACTGTGGCGTTGGGCACGTCTATGCCAACTTCCACAACGGGGGTGGAAATGAGGACGTCCAAGTTCCGGTTATGAAAATCTTTCATAACCGCGTCCTTATCCCGCGACGCCATCTTACCGTGGAGCATTCCCAGGCGAAGGTCCGGGAATACGTCGCGGCTCAGGCGCTGGTGCTCCTGGGTCGCTGCCTTTGCCTCAATGGCTTCGGACTCTTCGATTATCGGAAAGATAATAAATGCCTGTCTGCCGGCGCAGACTTGGTCACGGACAAACCTATAAGCGGCGTCGCGGCGCTCCGGCGTTACCCGGCGAGTGACAATCATCTGACGGCCCGGGGGCATCTCGTCAATAGTAGAAATGTCTAGGTCGCCGTAGAGGGTCAGCGCTAGGGTCCTGGGGATGGGCGTGGCCGACATTATCAGCATGTGGGGAGTTACGCCCCCTTTGCGCCGGAGCGCGGCGCGCTGCATGACGCCGAACCGGTGCTGCTCGTCCACGACGGACAGCGCCAGGTTGGGAATCTCCATCTCCTCCTGGATGAGTGTGTGGGTGCCGATGATGATGTCCAGCGTCCCCGCGGCGGCCCGCTGTTGAAGCTCTCTACGCAGGCTCTTCCTGGTCCTTCCCGTAATGAGGCCAACTGAAATTGGCTGGGGATGGGGGTCTATGTAGGCCGTGGTAAGGTTCTCCTCCTGCACCGGTCTTGCCATGCCGGCCATGAGCTTGCAAACTGTGCTAAAGTGCTGCTCCGCCAGCACCTCCGTGGGGACCATTATGGAACCCTGATACCCCTTGGAGGCCACGGCCAGAAGGGCGGCAAGGGCCACCACTGTCTTGCCGCTGCCCACGTCGCCCTGAAGGAGGCGGCTCATGGACGGCGTACCTTGTGCCATGTCTCCCAGTGTCTCTTCAAGGCATCTGTTTTGGGCGTTGGTCAGGGAAAAGGGGAGAAGTTTGAGAAAATTGGCAATCACCACGCCGTCGGTCTTTATGGGAGCCCCTTTGGCGTCTTCCTGCCAGCCCTTCTTGCGCAGCAGCACCGATGTTTGAAGGAGAAAAAGCTCGTCGAAAGCCAGGCGCACCCGCGCCCGCTCCCAGGACTCTTCGTCGCCGGGGAAGTGGGCGTTAAACACAGCGTCGGGGAGGTCTATGACGCCGACCCGTTGCAGAATGTCTTGAGGCATGAACTCCTCGACGGCAGTCATCCACTGCTGCAGGGCATTCCAAATGATGCGGCGCAGATTTCGGGCGGAAAGACCCTCCGTCAGCGGGTACACCGGAACAAGGCGGCCGGTGTGGATAAGGGGGCTTCTGCTGCTGAGAATCTCGTAATCAGGGGACTCCATCACCGTGACCCCCTTAAAGTGGTCCACCTTGCCGCTAAGGGCAATCTGCACCCCTGTGCTTAGCTGCCGGGCAAGGTAAGCTTGACCAAACCATACAACGCGTATATTCCCCGTTTCATCCCCAACTATTGCTTGGGTGGCTCTGAGCTTGCCGCTCTTCCCCATCCGGGTCTGAGAGGCTTCCCAAACGGTGGCGATAACCGTTGCCGGTTGGCCCCTTTCCAAGTTGGCTATCTTGCGTCTCTGCGAGTAGTCGTCGTGCCGACGTGGAAAGAGGTAGAGGAGATCGCGAATGGAGGAAACGTCCAGCCGTTCAAGCTTCTTTGCGGTCTTGGAGTCCACCCTATTGAGTTTGGTCACCAACTGGTCTATGGACCCCGTTGCCGCCTTGACAGGTGGTTTGGCGGGAGTGGTCTTTGACGGTGAGGCTTTCTCCTTTCGGGGCCGCTGCGCAGCGGCGGCTGGCGCCTCTGCAACGATGCTTTGGGGACCGTCTATGAGGGCCAGACAGCTCGTTATCCAACTAACGCGTTCTTTGACGCTCATCTCGGAGTAGGGTCGCCCCAGGAGCCGGGACGCCTTGACGCCCCTGCCTAGAGCGTCGCGAATCCGGTCTTGCCACCGCGAAGTGAACTTGTCCACCCCGCCAATAACGGAAGTGTTGTTGAAACCTTTGCTTTGCTCCAGCTTAAGGATGTTACGGAAGGCGTCTAGAGAGAATACCCGCGGCGAGAAGGCATCATGGATAAAGTTTACCACGAAGGTCTTGGCGGTCTTAGGTGGCCCTGCGTGTGATAATGCCCACAAGACCCGGACCCGTATGGACGCCCAAGCTGGAGCCAGTCCTGGTCATGATGATCCTGTCCTCCGCTAGCAGACGGCCCAAGTCCTTCCTCACTGCTTCCGCGTCCTCGCGTATGGTGTTGTATATGATGCAAGCCTCGGAGAGGGTGCCCAAACCTTCCATGATTTTCGCGAGGCGCTGCAGCGCCTTGCCCCTGGTGCGCACCCGAGCTAGAGGCTGGATCTCCCCGTCTTCCACCGTTAGGATGGGTTTGATGGAAAGCAGGGACCCCATGAAGGCTTGGGCCTTCCCGATGCGTCCACCCTTTTGCAGATACTCCAAGGTGTCCAGCACGAAGTATATCTGCAACTGAGACAGTGCCTTCTCAATGGTTTTTATCACTAGTTGGACGGTAGCACCGGCCTCTATTGCCCGGGCGCCGGCCAGCACCGCCATTCCCAGGCCCATAGAAACCGAGCCTGAGTCAATGATTTCCACCCGGTCAGGATTTAAGATGTGTTCCTTAGCCTGGAACGCAGAGTTGCAAGTCCCACTCAGTTTTGACGAGAGATGGATTGAGATTACCGTGTCCCCACTAAGGCTTGATAGTTTCTCATATACCTGGAAAAAGTCCTCAATTGTGGGTTGGGAAGTGGTGGGCAGGGTGTCGCTTTCCGCGAGGCGCTCGTAGAAGGTGTCGATATCTATATCTAGCCCGTCGCGTAATGTTTCAACCTGTCCCTCGCCTCGACTGAAGTTGACGTATGTGGGCACAACAGTGATGTTCCACCGTTTAACAAGTTCGGCGGGGATGTCTGCCGTGCTGTCGGTTACTAAACGAATTGTCATGCTTATCTCTACTCAATGGAGGCGACGTAGTGGTAGAAGGGCTGGCCTCCGTATACAGTCTCCACTTCAATATCTGGAAGGGACTCTCTCAACCGATCCATGGCCTCTAGGGCTTGGGATTCTTGAGTGTCGCCTCCCCAATAAAGCGTCACTACACCATCTTCAGGCGGCTCCGCTTCCAAGATGCTCTGGTGGATAATCGTTGAGACTGAATCGCCCATTGTCACCAGCTTACCGTCCAAAAGGGCAATTATTTGGCCTTGCTTTACGGGTGTTCCGTCCATGATGGTGTCGCGTTGTGCGGTGGTTACTTCAATAGTCCGGATGTCTTCGGAAAACGATTCCATAGCCTCCATGACCTGATCCGGCGGCAGCTCGGAGCTGTACGCCAGCAGCGCTGCTATGCCTTGAGGTATGGTGGAGGTGGGTATAACGTGCAGGTGTTTGTCAGAGAGGGAGGAGGCCTGGCGGGCCGTGAGGATGACATTGGAGTTGTTGGGAAGAATTACCACCTCTTCAGCCCCGGTGCCCTGGGCCGCTTCCAGAAGCTCTCGAGCGCTGGGGTTCATGGTACGTTGGCAAGTAACTACGGCGTGAGAGCCCAGGTCGTTGAACAGGTTGGCGAACCCATCCCCCCAGGCAACTGCGACTACGGCCAGCCTTGGCGCGCTTTGACGCTGGCTGTGAAGGGCGACGAACCCTTCGTGTCCCTTGCTGATGTCGTCCACCTTAATTCCCAAGGTTTGCCCCATGGTCGCCCCGTAGCCAATAACCTCGTCGGGTTCAAAGGTGTGAACGTGCACCTTTGCGAGAGAAGAGTCGCCAACGACTATCACGGAGTTGCCTTTGCCGGAAACATAGTTGCGCAGGTTGGCCAGATCAATGCCCGAGCCCTCAATCATGAACTCAGTGCAAAATCCGTATTCCTCGGATTGGGAGGATTCAAGGAACTCTTTACTGACGGTGGGAAAGCCGACGGCCCCCCCAAGGGCGGGAACGGAGATTTCTATATGAAGGTGGTCTGGGTTTTTGTCCAGGAAGGAGCATAGGAAGCCTTCCATGATGACTACAACGCCCTGGCCACCGGAGTCAACCACGCCGGCGTCTCTGAGCACCGGCAGCATGGTAGGAGTTTTCTCCAGGGCCTCGCGAGCCCCGTTGAGTCCCTCGGTCCAGAGATCGATGACGTCCGGCTCGTCTCCAGCAGCGAATACCTTGGCCGACTCGGAGAACTCACGTATCACCGTGAGCATGGTCCCCTCCACCGGCTCGGATACGGCCGAGTAGCTGGCCTCGGACCCTAAAGCAAGGGCTTTCACTAGGGATGAAGGACCGCAGGACTCGACGCCCTCCAGCCCTTTGGCGAAACCGGCAAGGAATTGGGAGAAAATAACGCCGCTGTTGCCCCGCGCCCCAAAAAGGGCGCCGCGCGCCGCTTCCTGCGCCACCATGGAGAGGGTGTTAGTGTCCAGGGCCTGCACACGCTCATCCACCGATTGCATGGTGAGAAGCATGTTAGTGCCGGTGTCGCCGTCTGGGACGGGAAAAACGTTCAGGGCGTTTATGGACTCGCTATAGCGCTGAAGGCAACGTGTTGCAGCGGTCAAGGCCGCCTTGAGTCCCTGGCCGTCAATCTTGCCTAACTTTTTGACGCTAGCCTCCGTAAAGATCCTCCTTGTAAAGGGCGAGGCCCTTGTGCTACTGTGACTAGCGTGATTCTAGCCACGAGTATTATAGAAGTCAATTTGGGTGCCTTCCGTGAAGTGTGAAATTTGTAATAAAATTGGGGTCGCCGGGAACAACGTGAGCCATTCAAAGCGGCACACCAAGACCCGTTTCATGCCAAACATCCAGAAGCTGACTCTCCCGATTAACGGGACCAGAAAGCGAGTCAAGATATGCACTCGCTGCCTAAGGACCATGCACAAGGTGCCAAAGGCCTAAGGGTAAAGAAGGTTAACCCAGGCTGCTTCTCAGCTTGGCCAGGGCCTCCGCCACGGTTTCCCGGTTGTTGAACACCGCTGACCCCGCCACCAGAGTATGTGCCCCGGCGCTTACCGCCGATGCCGCCGTTTGGGTGTTGATGCCACCGTCCACCTCTATTTCTACCTTGTAACCCCGTTTTGCCGTTATTTCCCGCAGCCGCCGCACTTTGTCCAACGCCTCCGGTATGAGCGTTTGACCCCCGAAGCCCGGATTCACCGTTAGTATTAGAACGATGTCCAGGAAGGGAAGGGCCTCTTCTATGGCAGTGAGGGGAGTGGTGGGATTCAGGGCTACCCCGGCGCGGCATCCCCCGTCTTTGATTTCCTTCAAAACGCTATGGAGGTGGACGCAAGCCTCGGCGTGGACGGTAATGTGGTCTACGCCGGCTTTTATGAAATCCCCGATGCGGCGCTCAGGCTCCACTATCATCAGGTGTGCGTCCAGGGGCAGGCCGGTATAGGACTTCAGCCCCTGGATTACCACGGACCCGAAGGTGATGTTGGGCACAAACTGCCCGTCCATGATGTCTAGGTGAATGTAGTCCGCCCCGGCTTCGCTGGCCTCGGCGACCTGTTGGCCTAGGCGTGAGAAGTCCGCCGACAGAATGGACGGCGCCAGCTTTACGGTTGGTTCATCTGTCATCCCAAGCCTCCATCTGTTTTCTTGCATGCCTTATTGCCTCTTTGACACGCCGGGGCGCGGTGCCGCCAGGAACGTCCCGACCTTCCACGGACCCCATTAACGATATCTTCAGCACGTCCTGGTCAAAGAGGTCCGAAAACCGACGGTACTCTTCCAGAGTGAACTGGTGTACCTCTTTGCCCTGACTCCGGGCGTAGTCGGAGGCCTGCCGTAGCGCCCCGTGAGCATCTCTAAAAGACATGCCCCGACCCACAAGGTAGTCGGCCAAGTCTGTGGCTAGCATATTGCCGCGCTGGGACGCCTCCTCCATGCGCCGAGCGTCCACGGTCATTGTGCTTATCATGCCGGAAAAGGCATTCAAGGTAGATAGCAGCGTGTCCACGGTGTCAAAGAAGCCCTCCTTGTCTTCCTGCATGTCCCGGTTGTAGGTGAGGGGGAGGCCCTTGAAAGTGGTGAGAATTCCCATTAAATGACCATAAACACGCCCCGTCTTGCCCCGGCCGATTTCGGCGAAATCAGGGTTGCGCTTCTGGGGCATTATGCTGCTGCCGGTAGTGTACTGAGGCGCCAGTGTGATGAAGCTGAACTCCTGGGACGACCATAGCACCATCTCCTCGCCCAGCCTGGAAAGGTGCATCATGCACGTGGCGGCGGCGGCGTGGTAGTCCACCAGAAAGTCGCGGTCCGATACGGCGTCCATGCTGTTTTCGCTGATTCCGCCAAAACCCAGCTCCCTGGCTACAAACTCCCGGTCTAAGGGGTAAGGCGCTCCTGCCAAGGCCCCGCTGCCCAGTGGCAGGACAGCGGCGGCGCGGCGACACTGCCGGAACCGCTTCCTGTCCCGTTGCAGCATCTGAAAATATGCCAGCAGGTGGTGCGCCAGGAGGACGGGTTGAGCGTGTTGGAGATGGGTATATCCGGGCATAATCACCCCGACATACTCCTGTGCCCTGTCCAAGAGTGCCCCTTGAAGGTTGGACACGGCTTTGGAGGCCCTTTGGCAAGCTCCCATGGTGTACAGTCGCATGTCGGTGGCTACTTGGTCGTTGCGGGAGCGAGCGGTATGGAGCTTTCCCGCCGCCGGGCCAATCTTTTCCCTCAGCCGCGACTCAATGTTCATGTGGATGTCTTCCAGCTCCGGACGCCAGGGGAACTTTCCGGTTTTTATCTCCTCCCGAATGCTCTCCAAGCCGTCGCAAATAGCCTCGGCTTCCTCCGTGGCAATGATGCCTTGTTTGGCCAGCATTCGGGCGTGGGCCATGGAGCCGGCGATGTCCTCACGGTACAGCCGCCGGTCATAGTGAATAGAAACGGTATATTCGTTGAACTGTTGCATTGCGCCACTGATTATATGAATATCTGAAGCACTGAATGTCCAGATACTATACACCACAAGAGTTAGGGAGTGGGTAACGTGTCCGAGGAACGGTTAAGTCCGGGCGTCATCTACTCTCAGAAAGAGGGCCTTAACTCAACCGTCATTTCCGCTGTGGCTCGCCAGGGTTACAGAGGTTCCCCGCAGCGACTTCGGGTTTTATCCCCCTTGCGATTCCCCCTGCTCCGTGGCTTGGGTTCGCACAGGCAGCCCGTAGATGGTTATGAACCCCTCCGACGCACGGTGGTCAAAGGTATCGCCTCGGTCATAGGTGGCCAGCCGGTGGCTGTATAAGCCCCGGGGCGCCTTCCGACCCACCACCGTGCAGGTGCCCTTGTGCAAACGCACCCGCACGGTGCCTGTGACGTGGCGCTGGCTGCTTTCGACATAGGCCGTCAGGTCCCGCCGATGCGCGCTAAACCATAGCCCGTTGTACACCACGTCGGAGTACTCCTGCGCCACGTACTGCTTCATGCGGGCCTGATTCTTGCTCAGGGTCATGGACTCAAGGGCCTTGTGCGCCGTATGAAGCACCACCCCCGCCGGCGACTCGTAAATTTCCCTGGACTTTATTCCCACCAGACGGTTCTCAATGTGGTCTATGCGGCCAACCCCGTTCCGACCGGCCAGGACGTTCAGGTGCTCAATCATGTCCACGGGACGCATATCCTCGCCGTCCAAGTGCAAGGGAATGCCGCCCTCAAAGGCTATTTCAAGATACGTGGGTTTATCCGGGGCGCTTGCAATTGGGCTGGTCCAAGCGTAGGCGTCCTCCGGCGGCTCCGCCCAGGGGTCCTCAAGCTCCCCCGCCTCAATGCTTCTGCCCCACAGATTCTCGTCGGTAGAGAAGCGGCTATTTGCCTCCTGGACCGCAATGCCGTGGCTCCTGGCGTACTCCATCTCCTCCTCACGATTCCATCCCCACTCCCGCACCGGTGCAATCACTTTCAAGCGAGGGTCCAGCGCCCCAGCGCTGACGTCCATACGAACCTGGTCGTTGCCTTTCCCCGTGCACCCGTGGGCAATGGCCTTGGCGCCTACGCGGTGCGCCGCCTCCACCATGTACTTAGCGATTAGAGGGCGGCCCAAGGCCGTGGCCAAGGGGTACTGCTCCTCGTAGATAGCCCCGGCTTGCAGAGCGGGGAAAACGTAGTCCCTGACAAAGTCCTCTCGCCCGTCCACGGTAAGAGCGTCCGCCGCGCCGATTTGCACGGCTCGCCTGCGAATATCCTCCAGATCCACCATTCCCAGGTCAACGGTGAGAGTGACCACTCTGGCGTTGTGCTTTTCCTGGAGCCACTTGACGCATACCGAGGTGTCGAGTCCACCGCTGTAGGCGAGTAGTATGGTGTCTTGGGGCATGAGTTCCTTCCTGCTACAGTTTGCTTAGAGCCTGTTCCAGCCTGCCCACGCCCTCGTCAACGTCTTCCTCACTAATGTTGAGGGCTGGCATTAGCCTAAGGGTATTGGGCTTCACCATGTTGAGAAGCACACCGGTCCCGTTGGCCAGCGATAGGGCATTTGCGGCAACGTCCCCGTCGAACTCAAGGGCGATGAGCATTCCCTTGCCGCGTACCTCGCTGATGATGGAGAACCGGGTTTTCAACTCTTCCAGCCGCTGCATCAGCCTTTGTCCCATGGTCTTGGCCTTGGACGGGATGTCGTGGTCCAGAATGTACTGTGTGGAGGCATAGGCCGCCGCGGTGGTCAGGGCGTTCCCCCGAAGGTGGAGCCGTGGTCGCCGGGCTCCAAGGCCATGCAGTAGTCCTTGGATAGAAAAGCACCGATGGGCACCCCGCCCCCTAGGCCCTTGGCCAGGGTCATCACGTCCGGTTCAACGCCGTACTCCTGGTACCCAAAGAGGCTGCCCAGCCTGCCGAGGCCCGTTTGCACCTCGTCCAGGATCAGTAAGAGGCCCTGCTTGTCGCACCAATCACGTACCCGCTTTAGATAGTCGTCCGCCGGTATGTTAACGCCGCCTTCTCCCTGGATGGGCTCCAGCATCACTGCGGCCGTCTCGTTGGTAGTGGCGGCAATGATAGCTTCTACGTCGTCGTACTCAACGTGAACGAACCCTGGGGTAAGGGGTTGAAAGGTTTCCTGGTAGTGGGGTTGACCTGTGGCGGCAATTGTGGACATTGTTCGCCCGTGAAAGGAGTTGTATGCGGTGATGACCTGATAGGCCCCGTCTCTATTCTTCTTCCCGTACTTGCGGGCCAGCTTCAGCGCCCCCTCCACGGCCTCAGCGCCGCTATTGCCGAAGAACACCTTGTCCAAGCAGCTGTTGTCAATAAGCGCCTGGGCCAGCTTTAGCTGGGGCACGGTGTAGAACTGGTTGGAGGTTTGGATTAGAGTGGCGGCCTGTTCCTGGATGGCCTCCACCATGGCAGGGTGACAGTGGCCGAGGTTGTTCACCGCCCAACCCGCGGTAAAGTCCACGTACTCCTTGCCGTCGGCGTCCCAGACGCGGCTCCCCTGTCCCCTGACAATGACTATGGGCTGCCTCCTTACCGTCTGGGCATAGTACCGTTCTTCCAGGGATATCCATTGGCTAGTCACCTGACACGTCCTCCCTATGATTTACAAGATTTTAGAGTAAAGTTGGCTGTTGACTATAGTAGCTCAAGGCCCCTTTGTCCACATGAAGGCGGGCGTCGCGAGGGGCCGCGTCACACGGCTTGTATCCGTGTCCCCGTGGCCTGACCCTCCATACAACTCCGGAGGGCTCCGGGTTTTCTACCGTCAATGATATCGGCCACCGGCACCCCCGGCATGGCGTTGAGGCAAGCTTCCAACTTGGGTATCATCCCACCTTTGGCGATGTTTGACTGGATAAACATCCGGGCTTGGCGTGGGTTCATGAATGGGACCCTCCGGCCCGACGAGTCAAGGACCCCTTCCACGTCCGTAAGAAAGATCATCCTGGAGGCCCCCAGGCTCAGGGCCACGCTGCCCGTCACGGTGTCGCCATTAATGTTGAGCAGCTGGTCGTCGTCCTCATGGAGGCCCACCGGGGCCACCAACGGCATGTAACCGCCCGCCAGGGCCTGATCCAGCGGAGACGTGTCAACGCGGGTCACCTCGCCAACGTAGCCCAATTCAGGGTCGGCCATGCGGCAACGTAGAAGCCCCCCGTCCACGCCGCTCAGCCCAATGGCCTTGGCGCCCTGGGCCGTTAGGGAGGCGACAAGCTGCTTGTTGACCAGCCCTGTCAGGACTGCGGTAACTATATCCAAGCTGGCGGCATCGGTGACACGAAGACCCCGGACAAACCGTGGCATGGCGCCGTGCCGTTTCATCCACTCTGATATCACCTTGCCGCCACCGTGGACCACCGCTACCCGGTGGCCCTCCTGCTGCAACCGAACCAGGTCTTTCAAAGTAGTGTCGTGCTTGCCCAGTGTGCTGCCGCCTATCTTGACTACAATAGGCCCAGGCCCGGTGCCGACCTTCTTTGGCGACGGTTTGTTCATTGCAAGGATCTAGGTGGTATATGCGCTGTTGAAGGTAACGTACTCTTCGCTGAGGTTGCAGCCCCAGGCCGTGGCGCGGCTTTCCCCCACGTTGAGGTTTAGTCGAAAGATTACTTCACCGCGAGACATAATGGCTATGACGGAGTCTTTGTGGAAGGGTATGGGCACCCCATCCTCCATTATGCAGATATCGTTAATGTAAAGGGCCAGCCTGCTTTCCACCACTTCGGCGTCGCTGCGACCCAGGGCCACAACTATCCGTCCCCAATTGGGGTCGTTGCCGTGGACTGCCGTCTTCACCAGGCTGGACCCGGCTATTGTCCGGGCGCCGCTCCGGGCCTGCTGCATGGTCTTGGCCCCTTCTACAATAACCTCTATTAGTTTGGTGGAACCCTCCCCTTCCCGGGCGATGGCCTTGGCCAGGTATATGCATACCTGATTCAAGGCCTCGGCCAAGAGCCGGGCACCTTCGGAGCCTGCGACGATGGGCCCGGCTTCCGCAGCTCCGTTGGCCATCAACAACACAGTGTCGTTGGTGCTGGTGTCCCCGTCTATGGTCATCATGTTGAATGACTCGTCGGAGGACTCCTTCAGCAGTTGCTTCAGAAGGTCCGGGGCAACTTCCGCGTCGGTGGTTATGAAGGATAGCATGGTGGCCATGTTGGGATGGATCATACCTGCGCCTTTGGCGTTGCCGCCCACGGTTACGGTCTTGCCGTTTAGCTCAAATGCGACGGCGATCTCTTTGGGCCCGGGGTCCGTGGTGAGTATGGCGCGGGCCATTCTGTTGCCCCCGTCCTCTGCCATTTCAATTCGGTCTATGCCGGTCTCTATCAGGGACATGGGCAGCTCCACGCCCACGATTCCGGTGCTGCAGACCAGGACGTCTTCAGGCTGAAGGCCCAGGCGCTCGGCTGTCTTGGCCGCCATGCGTTGGGCGTCCTTATAACCGGGCTCTCCCACGCAAGCGTTGGCGATGCCGCTGTTCACCACAACCGCATGGGCCTTGCCGTCCGCGATGTGCTCCTCGGTGACGATGACCGAGGGGGACTTGAATCGGTTGGTTGTGAATACACCGGCGGCGGTGGTGGGCCTCCGCGATAGAAGTATGCCAAGGTCCAGCTTGTCTTCAGTGAAAGTTTTGAGTCCCGCAAAGGTGGCGCCGGCTTCGTACCCCTTGGCCGAAGTGACCGTGCCATCCTTGATGAGCTTTATGCCACCTGCCATGGTGGTAACCTCCTCAATTGAGTCCGATTTAGAGTTGGGTTGTCCAAGAGGCCACGGCTTTTGACACTTGCCGCACTTCTTGGGATTCGTCACCCGCGGGATAAACTGGTACCCGCAGTGAACGCATTGACTCTTTTGTTGTACCATATTGTTTATACACTACAACTTATATACTACAACAAGATGTTGTTGTCAATATGGTGTGAAACTAATTCCACCTTGACACTCCCCCTTCATCGCCCCTATGCCAAGACCCGAATCCTTAACTCACCCTTGACCCCTATGCCACCATCTCACCGTATTCAGCCGGTATGCGGTTATCCTGCTCTCAAAGAAAATGGGCGCACAGGTGCTCCCTCCGTTGATTGGTGCCTGGGGGTCGTATACACTGGCAGGGCCTCCTGCGCTCTAGGACGTGACTTCGGATTGTCGACAACTGCCGGGATGATGCGCCGAAGAACACAAAAAGGACGCCGGGGCTAGGCACACTGAACGGACCGGAGGTGGAGATGCTGGCTTTCTTGGGCGGCACCGGGCCGGAAGGCCGTGGTTTGGCTCTCAGGTACGCCTTGGCGGGCCAAGAGGTGATCATCGGCTCTAGGGACCCGGACAAGGCTGAGGCGGCGGCCCTGAAGCTTCAGCAGAAGGCGCCTCGCGACAGTGTTCGTGGCAATGGAAACCGGGAGGCTGCAGCACAAGGCGACGTGGTGTTTCTTACCGTGCCCTATGAGGCTCAGCAGTCGTTGCTGCCCCAGCTGGCAGATGAGTTGGCCGGGAAACCGGTGGTCAACGTCGTCGCCCCCTTGGTCTTTAAGAGGGGCCGCGCCGCGGCGGTGCCGGTGCCCGAGGGATCAGCAGCCATGCAGTCTCAAATCCTGCTGCCCCGCTCTCAGGTAGTGGCGGCCTTTCAGAACCTCAGCGCCACCAAGCTCCTGGCCACGGGGCAACCCATGGACGGTGACGTGGTAGTCTGCTCAGACCATGAGGAGGCGAAGGAGCGGATCATGGCCTTGGTGGGGCTTGTAAAAAATTTGCGAGGACTGGACGGCGGCGGACTGGAAAATGCCCGATACGTGGAGCAGCTTACCGCCCTGCTGCTGGCCGTCAATCGCATCTACAAAGCGCACAGCTCCATTAAGCTGGTGGGACTCTAACTGCCGGGACTCAGGCATAGAACGACAGTCGTCCGGGAGCCTAAGGGAGCAATGAACAAGCCTCGCATCGTGGTCCTTGGTGTTACCGGGTCGGGCAAGACCACCATGGCCCGGCGCCTTGCCAGTCTGTACCGCGTACCTCACGTTGAACTGGACGCCCTGTTTTGGGAACCAAACTGGGTATCGGCGTCCCCTTGAGAGGTTTCGACGTCGAATTTCCGAGGCCACGGCCTGTGACTCGTGGGTGGTTGACGGGAACTACTCCGCCGCCCACGACATTACCTGGACAAGGGCCACTACCCTGGTCTGGCTTGACTATCCCCTTCCACTCATTCTTTGGCGACTTTGGTGGCGAATCATCAGACGCGGCCTGCGGCGTGAGACGCTTTGGAACGGTAACCGGGAGAGCCTCTGGACGCATTTCTTCACCCGGGACTCCCTTTTCCTGTGGGCCCTCAAGACGTATCGACGGCATAGGACCGGCTACCCGTTGAGGTTTCAACAACCCGAATACGCCCACCTTGAGGTGGTTCGACTGGGCTCGCCAGCCGAAACGCAGAGTTGGCTCGGTGGGATTGCTTCGGTGAAACGCTGAAGCTCCGCTCCTCCGCGACAGTGCCTCGTTGCCCCAAACTTGACCAATCTCCTAAAATACGCCTATGACATCCACCCGAAGGCCCCAACCGCCGCCTAGAGAGCCACTAATCAACCAATATGCGGAAAAACAATCCCGTTTTCGTAGTACAATCAAATGCTCGCGCCCAACCATCATGCATTACTCCTTTCGAGGCGGTGACAAGGGCGTGGGAAGACCTAGAATAGATTGGCAGGAAAAACGTATGACGGAAAAGAGGTCGCTCATCAGCTTCTTGACCGGCGCCGGAGTGGGATCAAGGAGGCACTGCTTCCAACTGCTCATCTCGGGGAAGGTACTGGTCAACGAAGAGGTAGCTCTGGGGTCCACAGTAGCGGTTGACCCTGAAATTGACCAAGTTATGGTGGACGGTCGGAGGGTGCAGGCCGTAAATCGCAAGGTATACCTAAAGTTGAACAAGCCCCGGGGCGTGATTTCCACAACCAAAGACGATCTCGGTAGAGCCACCATTATGAACATGGTCCCCCCAGCCTTTAGAGGCATGCGTCTATTTCCCGTTGGTAGACTTGATGCAGACACCACCGGCCTGCTCCTTCTCACCAACGACGGTGATCTGGCGAACCGCTTGACCCACCCTCGGTTTGAGGTAGAGAAGGAATATCACGTTGAGCTGGACGATGTCCTGACCACGCCGCAGAAGGACGCCCTCGTTTCCGGTGTGTCAATCAACGGCCAGCGGACGGCCCCCGCCCGGGTGCGCCGGCTTCCCGGCCGGGACGGACCCACGTACAGCGTTACGTTGCACGAGGGAAAAAAGCGCCAGGTTAGGTTGATGTGTGTGGCCGTTGGGCGGATAGTACGCTCGGTTCAGCGGGTGAGGATACATAATCTTGGTCTGGACCGGCTTCCATTGGGACAGGCAGCGGAGCTTTCCGCTGAGGAGTCTCGTGGTCTGATGAAAGTTTTTGCCAACGCCCCAAAGCCAAACAGAAACGCGAAAGGGAAGAGATTATGAGCTTCTCCAAAGAGCTGCAAAGAGGGGTGTCGCCACTTTGGGAAAAGATGGTTACTCACCCATTTGTCCAGGAATTGGGGGAAAACACGCTGCCTTGGGAAAAGTTTCAACGCTACTTTCAGCAAGACTACGTGTTTCTCAGAGGTTGGCTTTGCCTTATCTGTCTGGGCATTGCCAAGTCCCCGGATTTCCATAGCGCTCGCAAACTTTCGGTCTTCTTGAACTCCGTTTTGGATGGCGAAGAAGGTCTGTTTCAGGCTGCCTTTCGAGACATGGGCCTGTCTGAGGAGCAAGTTGCCGACCTGAAACCGCTGCCCACTACCTACGCCTTCGCCGGTTATCTCAGGAACGTTGCGTATCAGGGTAGCTTCCATGAGATCATAACCGCCTTGTTGTGCGTAGAGTGGACGTATCTTGACTGGGCTCAGCGGCTGACTACCGCGGGGAATAGACCCGATAACCGCTACTATCGTGAGTGGATAGACATTCACGCCGGGGCGGAGTTGGAAGACCTGGTTACTTGGATGCGGCAGGTCTTGGACAAGGGGCCCATTGAGGACCGCGACAGGCTGGAAGAGATCTTCTTGGACTGCCTGCGTTACGAATTCCTATTTTGGGATATGGCCAACGGGAGAGAGGAATGGCCCAAGTAACGACGGTTTTCAAGGCTATGACCATAGCGGGTTCCGACTCCGGCGGCGGGGCAGGGATTCAGGCAGACTTAAAAACTTTTGCCTGTCACGGCGTCTATGGCACGTCGGTCCTGACGGCTGTCACGGCGCAGAATACGCGGGAAGTTACGTTGGTGCACGAGGTGCCGCCTGAAGTCGTGACGGCGCAGATAGACGCCGTTCTAGTGGATATCGGAGCCGATGCAGTGAAGACGGGCATGCTTTCAAGCTCCCCCATAATCGAGGCTGTGGTAGAGGCCCTTGAACGCCACGGCGTTACCCGGTTGGTGGTTGACCCGGTGATGGTGGCCAAGAGCGGTGACAGGCTTCTGAGGACGGAGGCTGTAAAGTCCTTGCGGGCGTTGCTGCTTCCCCTGGCCACGGTGATTACTCCCAACGTGCCGGAGGCTGAAGTTCTGGCTGAGATGACAATAGAGAATGGGGACGATGCCCGGCGGGCGGCAGTGAGGATATATGAGCAAGGCGCCGGGGCGGTGGTTGTGAAGGGTGGGCACCTCCCCGGCCCCGCGGTAGACCGGCTTTACGACGGTCGTGACTTCAAGGAATTCAGCGCGCCGCGGGTGGATACCAAGAATACGCATGGGACGGGCTGCACCTTTGCTTCGGCCATAGCGGCGGGCCTGGCCAAGGGTATGATATTGGAGGAGGCGGTGAAAGGGGCAAAGGACTTCGTTACCGGGGCGATGCGGCAGTCCTACTCAGTGGGCCACGGGCACGGCCCGCTCAACCATTTCTTCAAAGGGTTGGTCTAGGGGACAGCCCTCCAGATTAGGGCTGCGTAGGCCGGTACACCTGAGGATTGGCACACCGGAGCAGCGGGTCCCCTTTAATACCGGCGACAAGGTTCCGAGCTGCCAGCACAGCCATGCGCGTGCGCGTTGCTATGGTGGAACTGCCCAGGTGCGGGGTCACAACCAGGTTGTCGAGTTGCAACAGAGGGTCGTTTGGGGGAATGGGCTCAGGGGTGGTGACGTCTAGGCCGGCTCCGGCTATAACCCTGGAATTGAGGGCCTGGTATAGGGCTTGAGGGTCCACCACGGGGCCTCTTGCAGCGTTGATTAATATGGCGGTGGTCTTCATCGTTTTAAGCTCATTCTTGCCGATGAGATGATGCGTCTCCGGCGTCAAGGGGACGTGGAGGCTCACGTAGTCCGACTCTGCAAGCAGCGTGGGCATGTCCACGTATCGCAATCCGAGGAGAGCTTCGGCTTCCGGCTTGCGAGTGCGGCTGTAGTACAGCACCCTCATGTCAAAGCCACGGGCGCGTTTGGCCATCTCCATGCCAATGTTGCCCATGCCGATGATTCCAAGGGTTGCGTGGTGCACTTCGGCGCCAAGCCAAAAGAGCGGGTGAAAAGCTATCTTCCAGTTGCCTTTTCTTACCCATCGCTCCGATTCGCTTACTCGCCTCGCTGCTGCCAGCAGCAGGGCAAAGGCCTGGTCGGCCGTAGCCTCGGAAACCACCCCGGGGGTATAGCCCACGGGTATGCCACGCCTTGAGGCCTCCTCAACGTCCACGTTGTCCAGGCCAACGGCCATCTGGCTGACGACCTTCAGGTTGGGAGCAGACTCCAGCAGTGAAGCGTCCACCCGGTCCATGATATTTGTAAGGATGCCCTGAACGCCCGCCGTTTTCTCTTTGAGTAGGGTTGGTCCGGGGGGTTCTTCCCTAGGCCAAACCTCCATCTCCACCTCCGTGGTGATGATATCCAGGGCCGCTTGGGGTATTGCACGGGTAACGAAGGCTCTTGGAGTAGGCATTAGTGGAACTTACGCTCCGGTGCTTTAACCGGACGGTCCCATTGGAAGAGGCCACGGCTCATTGCAGGTAGACCTCCGTGTTTACGCAGTTTTCCATTCTCTCGCCCCTAAGCCCGGCGATGAGGTTCTCGGCTGCCATGGTAGACATGCGCAGCCGAGTTGCCACGCTGGCGCTTGCTATGTGCGGGACAATAATACAGTTGTCCAGGGTAAGAAGTGGGTCGTCCATGGTTATGGGTTCGGGCTCCGTGACGTCAAGGGCCGCCGCGCCGATTTTCTTGTCCTTGAGGGCCTTATACAGAGCCACAGGGTCCACCACCGGCCCTCTGGCCGCGTTCACCAGCACGGCCGTAGGCTTCATAATGTCCAGCTGCGGGCCGCTGATGAAGTGGTACGTATCCGGCGTGAGGTTTACGTGAACACTGATAAAGTCCGACTGCTTTAGAACGGTGTCCAAGGGGGCAAAGGTCATGGAGTACCGCTTTTCCTCCTCTTCGGAGCGGGGCATTACGTCATAGTAGAGGATTGGCATATCAAACCCCCGGGATCGCTTGGCCATCTCGAGGCCGATGCGGCCCATACCCAGGATACCCATAGTCCCGCCATGAATGTCCGGCCCAAGGAAATGAAGGGGATGCCAGGTCTTCCACTTGCCCGCTTTCACGGCCTCCGCTGCCTCAATGAGCCGCCGTGCCGCGGCCATGAGCAGGGCGAAGGCCATGTCGGCAGTGGTGCCGGTCAGAACTCCGGGGGTATAGCCCACGGGGATACCCCTCCGTGTGGCTTCGGCAACGTCTATATTCTCGTAACCCACGGCAATCTGACTTATGGCCTTAAGCTTGGGAGCGGTATCCATTAGCTCCCCGTCGATCTTGTCCGTGAGGAGGGAGAGAAGCCCTTCCACGTCTGCAGACTTACGAAGGAGTACGTCGCGGGGGGGAGGAAGAGGTCGGGCCAAACCTCAACGTCGGCCTCTGCAGCTATCATGTCAAGGGCCTCTTGAAAGATCTTGCGTGCTACAAAAACCTTGGGCTTGGTCATAGATTCTCCTTCGTTTGGATATTGGGCAATTATATCTCAATGGATACCGGGTTCCAAACCGGGTCTGGTCCGGTGCGGAGCAGGGAATGGTGGTGTTCCAGGCGTCCCGTTGTGCCGCCTATGAATCCTGCCTATAATGGCCCCAAAGCAATTCGAATAGGAGAATTTGGATGATCGGCAATACTGAATCGCGTATGAGGCCTCACAGCAGCGTCATCATGGACGGGCCGGACCGCGCGCCCGCTCGGGCCATGTTAAGGGCCATGGGCCTGGGGGACAAAGAGTTGGAGCAGCCCTTTGTGGGAGTCCCCAACCTGGCCAGCGACGTCACGCCCTGCAACGTTCACTTGGATAGGGTGGTCAAAGCTGTGAAGGAGGGGGTGAGGGAGGCCTCCGGTACGCCCTTTGAGTTTGGCACTCTGACGGTGAGCGACGCCGTGTCCATGGGTACCCAGGGGATGAAGGCTTCTTTGGTAAGCCGCGAGGTTATTGCCGACTCCATTGAATTGGTGTCCTTTGCAGAGGGGTTCGACGGGCTGGTCACCGTGGCAGGCTGCGATAAGAATATGCCTGGCACCATTATGGCCGCGGCCCGTTTGAACCTTCCCACGATATTTGTCTACGGCGGGACTATTTTGCCCGGGCGTTACAAGGGTAGGGACGTGAACATACAGGACGTCTTTGAAGCGGTGGGCGCTTACGCCAAAGGCAGTATATCCCGCGAGGAGTTGAGGGACGTGGAGTGCGCCGCCTGCCCCGGCGCCGGTTCCTGCGCCGGTCTGTTTACCGCCAATACAATGTCATCGGCCATAGAGGCCTTGGGCATGAGCCTCCCCGGGGATGCTTCCATTCCTGCCGAGGATGACCGCAAGCAGGATGCAGCGCGTATGGCCGGTCAGAGCGTTTTGGAGCTTATGAGGCTGGGCCTGAAGACACGGGACATATTGACTAGAAAGGCTTTTGAGAACGCCATAACCGTGGTAGTGGCCATGGGGGGCTCCACCAACGCGGTCCTTCATCTTCTGGCCATTGCCAGAGAGGCCCAGGTGCCTCTGAGCATTGATGACTTTGACGTCATCAGCGGTAGGACTCCTTACATTGTCGATATGAAGCCGGGCGGGCGATACGTTATGGCCGATTTGCACCGGGTGGGAGGTGTTCCCCTGGTGATGAAGCGTCTTCTGGACGCTGGCCTCCTTCACGGCGACGCCCTCACGGTCACGGGAAAAAGCCTGGAAGAGAACCTGGCCGGAGTGGACGCTTACCAAGACCAGCCGGTGGTCTCCGCCGTGAAGGCGCCTCTGGGAATTACGGGCGGTCTGGCCATATTGAAGGGGAACCTTGCTCCTGAAGGCTGCGTGGTCAAGGTGGCGGGGAAGCAGCACCTTTATCAGAAGGGCCCGGCCAGGGTCTTTGACCGGGAAGAAGATGCTTTCCAAGCTATACAGGCCCAGGGAATTAAGGCGGGGGACGTGGTGGTGATACGTTACGAGGGCCCCAAGGGTGGCCCCGGTATGCGGGAGATGCTTACGGTAACAGGCGCCTTGGTGGGCCAGGGTCTGGGGGAAAGTGTTGCTCTTATGACCGATGGCCGGTTCTCCGGCGCTACCCACGGCCTTATGGTTGGCCACGTTGCCCCGGAGGCGGCTGTGGGGGGGCCTATTGCCCTCCTGAAGGACGGCGATACGGTGGTTGTGGACGTTCCGGGCCGTCGTCTTGAAGTGGACCTGCCCCAGGAAGAGTTGGAGCGGAGGGCCGTGGACTGGAAACCTCGACCCACGGGCTACCCAACCGGGGCGCTGGCCAAGTACGCCAAGCTGGTGTCTTCCGCCTCTCAAGGCGCGGTGACTGGGTAGTCTGAGGCCGACAAAATGGGGCGCAATTGGGTTTCTGGCGATCTGAATAACCTCTTTCTAAAGCTTCCAAAAGTCGCGTTTTCAGAGTGGACGCCTTTTGAACGTAGAAACTCAATGGCAAACAGTAAATTTCCTGGAGTTTTCTTAATTGCAAAGTTCGATAAGGAGTAACTACCTGGAGGGTCGGCCGTACACACGGGTAAACAAATTGTTTATATTGGTTTAACGGGTTAAGGCCAAGCAAAAACCACGGGCAGAGGATTACTAGGCTGGTGGGATGCCTTTGGACGGATTGCTGAGTCGCTCGTGGCGAGCACACGTAGAAAGAAGATGCCTGTTTGAGTTTTCCCTTTTTAATGGCGGGAAGCTCCCAGAGTGCAATAAAGAGTAAATATGCCGGGGGCCAGGGAAAATGAAAGATTTGGTCAAGTGGATTTTTGGTAGTGCTATAACAGGAATTGTCTTTTATGGAGCCTATTGGTTTTTTACTGAGCCGACTAGTCCCATAGGATCACAATGTGCCTTTGGTCCGTTTGGATGCTGGTAGGTTGTAGCCAACACTAAACTTAGGGGATGGTCATGGAAGTCCTAGTTGGCGTTCTGGCTGTTGTTATAGCACTTCTGGTTGGAATCCTTGTTTTTATTCTCCGTGGTTCTAACCCCAAGGCGTCTGACGACAGTTTGAAGACGGAATTTCGAGCGCTTTCGCAGACCGCCTTGAGAGAAGCCAGTGAGCAGTTTCTCACCCTTGCGGAGCAGCGGTTCGCCAGACTTACGGAATCGGGGTCCCATGAGATGCGGGGCAACAGGGAGCTTATAGACCAGCAGCTCCAAAACATGAAAAACGAGCTGGGGAAAGTTACTGACCTTGTTCAGAGGTTAGAAAAGGACAGGGAAGCCAAATTTGGTCAGCTGACCACGGAAATCAGAACAATCGGGCAGCAGGCGGCCGCCCTTACCTCCTCTACCAGTACGCTGCGGCAGGCCCTGGCAAACTCGCGTTCCAGGGGGCAGTGGGGAGAGCGGATGGCCGAGGACATTCTGAGGCTGATGGGTTTGATAGAAGGGGTTAATTACGAAAAACAAAGGGGCATTGAAGGCAGCGGCTCACGGCCGGACTTTGTCTTCTTTCTGCCGGGGAAGTCCAAGATAAACATGGACGTGAAATTTCCGCTGGACAACTACCTCAGATACGTGGAGTCGGAGTCCGACACGGACAAGTCCGGATACCGAAGCGCGTTCTTGAGAGACGTGAGAACCAAGATTAACGAGGTCAGCAACCGGGATTACATTGACCCCGGGCAAGGCACCGTTGACTACGTGCTACTCTTCATTCCCAACGAAAGTGTGTATTCATTCATTCATGAGAACGACCATAATTTGTTGGACGCGGCGCTGCAAAAGAAGGTTATATGGTGCTCTCCCTTGACGCTCTATTGCGTACTTGCCGTGGTGCGTCAGGCTGTGGAGAACTTTGCGGTGGAAAAGGCTTCCGGAGAGATCATTTCGCTAATGGGATCCTTCAAAGACCAGTGGGGGAAGTTCCTTGGCCAGATGGACACGTTGGGCAATCGCTTGCGTTCTACTCAAAAAGGGTTTGACGATCTCAGTGGGACGAGGAGGCGCGCTCTTGAGCGGCCGCTAGAAAAGATTGAGCAACTGCGCCAGCAGCGGCGTCTTCCCGTGGCGGAGCTTGCCGACGAGGATGGATTGGCCTTTGGCGCTGATGGGTTCCTTACAGAGATAGAAGAGGCGGACATGGAAGAAAAGGGTGCAGACGCTTCCTAACGCCTAGACCAATCTGATGCCTAGATAGTGCTGGTCAAAGAGCCGCCGTCCAGGCTAATGTTCTGACCCGTGATGTATGCGGCTCGCTCCGATGCCAGGAAGGTAATCAAGTCTCCCATTTCTTCGGCCCTTCCCAAGCGTTGCATGGGTATCTGGTGGGCCGCTTCCTTCATCAGCTCCTCGGCGGTGCGGTCCTCACCTTCGGCCATGGCCGTATAGAGGCTGGTCATCCTATCGGTCATCACTTGTCCAGGTAGGACGTTGTTGACGGTAATGTTGAAACCGGCCAATTCGTTGGAGAGCATCTTGGCGTAACCTACCACTGCCAGCCGGCTGGAGGTTGAAAGGACCAAGTTCAGAACCGGCTGTCTGACTGCGTTGGAGAGAAGGTTAATTATTCTGCCCCACCGCTGCTGCTTCATGTAGGGGATTACCTCCCGGCTCATTCGAATGGCGCTCATAAAATTCTGCTCTAAGGCGTCGTACCACTCCTGGTCTTTTAGCTCCGAGGGTTTTCCGGGAGGGGGGCCGCCTATGTTGTTGACGACGACGTCAATGCGCTCGAATCGGTTGAAGGTATCCCGCACCACAAGCCTGATGTTTTCAGGCTTGGACAGGTCTGCAGGTATCGCAAGGACGTGCCTCTGGGAGGCAGTCCTGGCGATTTCCATCTCGACTTTTCGAAGGTCCGACTGGGTGCGGGCGCAAAGGGTTACCATGGCGCCCTCTCTAGCCAGGGCAATGGCCGTGGCCCTTCCCATACCTTTGCTGGATCCCCCCACAATGGCCACACGGTCCCTTAGCCCTAAATCCACTTTGCAACCTCTATTTACCAAAGGTAAACCAAATGATAGCGAAAGGGATGTGGCAAGGCAAGGGGATATTGGAGACGCCGGGCTATATGACCTCTTTCTGTTTTAGATTTTGGATGTCCTCCAGGCTGTAGCCCAGTTCAAGGAGAATGTCCTGAGAATGTTGACCCAACATGGGGGGTGGGGAGTCGATGGATCCCGGGGTTGAGGAGAATTTTATGGGTATGCCTGTTTGCATGATGTCCCCCGCCGAGGGATGGTTGACTCGGAGAAGCATCTCTCGCTCTTTGACCTGTGGATCGGAGAACACGTCCGCCAGGTCGTTGATGGGGCCGCAAGGGACTCCCGCGGCTTCCAGGATACTGACCCATTCATGGGCAGGAGATTTTTCGAATTCCTGCTGTAGAAGGGTTGCCAGTTGTTCTCTGTGGTTCACCCTGTCCCGGTTTTGTGCGTACTCAGGCATGTTCATCAGGTCTTCCCGGTCTATGGACTTGCAGAAGCGCTGCCAGAACCGCTCGTTGCCAACGGCCACGTTGACGTACTTTCCATCGGCGCACTTGAACGCCTGATAGGGCACCAGGTTTGGGTGTGCGGTTCCGACCCTGGCCGGCGGCGCGCCAGTGGCGAAGTAGGTTGCGGCTTGGTAGGTGAGCCAAGCCACTTGTAGGTCGAGCATTGAGACGTCGATGTACTGTCCTGCCCCGGTGCGTTCTCGGTGGAAGAGGGCCGTCATGACTGCGTAAGCTGCCAGCATGCCTGCGCCTATGTCCGTAAGGGCTACGCCGATCTTCTGGGGTTCTCCCGTGGGTTCTCCCGTGAGGCTCATAATGCCGCCAAGTCCCTGCATCATTTGGTCATAGGCAGGTTTTTTGCGGTAAGGTCCAGTCTGACCAAAGCCCGAGATGGAGGAGTAGATAATGCGAGGATTTAGGTCCCTAATAGTTGCGTAGTCTATACCCAGCCGGTCCACCACGCCCGGGGTGAAGTTCTCCACCACCACGTCGGCGTCTTTAGCAAGCTGCATGAAGATGTCCTTGCCCTTGGGGTCTTTGAGGTTGAGGGTTAGGCTTCGCTTATTTCGGTTGATGGAGAGGAAGTAAGCACTTTCCCCGTTAATGTAAGGTGGGCCCCAATGACGGGTGTCGTCACCGCGACCTGGCATCTCAATCTTGATAACGTCGGCGCCGTAGTCTCCGAGCATGAGGGTGCAGTAAGGGCCTGCCAGGGCCCTGGTCATGTCCAAAACTTGCACTCCTTTAAGGGCTTTCATGGCTGACTCCTGAAGCGTTTCTGGGATTTGAGGGCGTGAACCATGTTATCACACGCAGCTATGTTTTCCTTTGCCGACTTTCTGTGCCTTTAACCCAGACAGCGACAGACTCTTCCGACCATACCTTCGGCCCTATTTCTTGCAGGAAGAGGGGATATAGAAGTGCAAGAACACGTGCCAGAGTTACCCTTGACTGCCGGCAGTTGCGGCTAGCTGAAGGGCTAGTTGATGGTTGTTGGCTGCGTATTGACATGAAAACCACGCATCCCCATAATTCAACTGGACAATCTAACGGCTAGTGGCTAACATCCGCCTAAAAACAATCCCTATCCACAAGAGGAGGAGAAAATGTCCGATTACAAACTGGTCTCGTCGGATTCCCACATCATGGAGCCGCCGGATCTTTGGCTTAAGCACATCGACCCGGAGTACAAGGACAGGGCTCCCCGCGTTGTACGCGAAGGGGGTTACGACCAGTGGTATGCTGATGGAGACATCAAGTTTGGAATTGTCGGCTCCAACACCCAAGCCGGCCGCCGGTTTGATGCCCCAGAAACTATCCAGAGCGAGGGCGTCTACGATGACGTTTTGCTGGGTGGCATGGACCCCCACGCCCACGTGAAGGACATGGACATCGACACGGTATACGGTGGAGTGATCTTCCCTTCCATGGGCCTTACCACCTGGGTAATCCCATCATCGGACCTTCTATCTGCGGTCTTCCGAGGATATAACGACTGGCTTGCCGAATTCTGCGTCCCCTATCCAGGCCGGCTCAAGGGCTTGGCCATGCTCAACGTGGACAGCGTTGAGGAGGGAGTCACGGAGTTAAAGCGGTCCAAGAAGATAGGATTGGCCGGGGCGATGATTCCCCAGAGGCCCGTATTTGGCCGCTACGACAGTCCAATGTACGAACCTCTGTGGCAGGCAGCTGCGGATCTGGAAATGCCCTTGGCCATACACATTGGCACTTCTCGATGGCGCCCTGGCGGCGCACCGGCCCATGGCAATGACAAAGGCTTGGTGGAGTTCACCAACCAGGAATACGATATGAAGGACAACGTCACGGCCATCCTTTTTTCGGGCCTATTTGAGCGGTATCCTAGCCTGAAGATCGGGGTGGCGGAGTACGAGATCTCCTGGGCGCCGTACCTCTTGAATCGGATGGACAAGGTTTATGAGGAGCGCCCCAACCGGTTCGCAAGTCGGTATAAGAACGACGCGCTGCCCAGCGATTTCTTCAAGAGCAACATGTTCCTTAGCTTCCAGGAAGACGACCTTGGAATACAGCTTCGCGAATACGTGGGTGTCCAGACCCTCATGTGGGGATCTGACTATCCACATGCCGAGTCCACATTCCCTAAGTCCAGGGAAATTGTGGACCGTATTCTTCAGGGAGTCCCAGAGGATGAGAAGGTCATGATTGCCGGTGAGAACTGCGCCCAGATGTTCAATATGAACTAGAGGGGCACACCGGCGCGTACCCTGAAAACGCAAAGAGGCCCCGGAGCTTTTTGAGGCTCCGGGGCCTTAGATTATCTGGGTTGAAGCTTCTAAGACTTCATCTGGATGATGGCGAGGTATGCTCCCTGGGGGTCCTTAATATATACCAGGCGTCCCACACCCTTGATATCCATGGGTGGCATCACCTTTGTGGCCCCCAAGCCCTCGGCTTTTTTCAAGGCGCCGGCACAGTCTTCCACAATGATGTAGATTAGCCAGTTGGGAGGCACATAACCCCATTCTTCCTTTATCTCCAACATGCCTGCGACTGACTCGCCGTCTTTCTGGAACTCTATATATTCGGAGTCAGGGGCGGCGCTGCCCTTCTTGGCGGTCCAGCCCAAGAGGCCGGCGTAGAAGCTGGATGCCGCATCAGTGTCTTTTGTCATTAACTCGTTCCAGCCTAGGGTATTAACCTCGCCCATGAGTCCGGTGCCGATGTGCTGTTTTGGCTGCCAGAGGCCAACGGGTGCGCCCGTTGGGTCTATGATGATTGCCATGCGCCCGGAGTCAAAGACATCGAAGGGGCCCATTAGGACCGTGCCGCCAAGTTCCTTGACCTTCTGGGCGCTGGCGTCGGCGCTTTCCACCGAAACATAGCTTCGCCAGAAGGGGTGAGTGCCCATTTCATCACCCATTTGGTACATGGCGCAGACGTGCTTCCCGTCTTTTTGAAGCATAGTGTATGCGCCCATTTCACCCATGGGTATGTCCATGATGTCCCAGCCGAAGACCTCGGTGTAGAATTTCTTGGCCGCCTCGGTGTCCGTTGTGGCCAGGTCAGCCCAACAGAAAGTTCCTGGCCGGTGCTCTGTCATATCCGCCATAAATTGGCTCTCCTATAATTGCGGAATTGCGCCACCACCTATGGCGGGTATGAAGTGAACTTCAGAGTCTTGATTTACCTTTGTAAGGAGGCCCATGCTGCTGGTTTCCCCGTCTACAGCGACGACAAGGTTGGGCTTTATTTTGCCATTGTCCAAGAGCCACTGTTCAATGCCTGGGAACCGCTTCTCCAAGCCTAGGACTACCTGCCGCACGTTCGTGGCTTCCAGGTTGACTTCTTTGACGCCCTGAGTCAATGGCTGGAGCATAGTGGGAATAAAGACCCTGGCCAAGGTGTCTATCCGGCGTCTTTGGACTGCCGGGAGTCCCAGAGGGCCTCTAGGACCTCGCCGGGCGACATGGGCAACTGTGTCATTCTTACGCCGATAGCTTTGCGGATGGCGTTGGCAATGGCGGCCATGGGGGGAACGATTGGCACCTCGCCGGTACCTCTAACGCCGAAGGGATGTCCGGGGTTGGGGACCTCCACGATTACGGTGTCTATCATGGGCAGGTCCAGGCTGGTGGGCATCCGGTAGTCGAGGAAACTGGAGTTAGCCATCCTGCCTTGGTCGTCGAAGAAATACTCCTCGTTAAGCGCCCAGCCGATGCCCTGCACTGCGCCGCCCTGCATCTGCCCTTCAACGTAGCTGGGGTGAACGGCCTTGCCGGCGTCCTGCAGGGCGGTGTAACGGAGCACCTGTGTTTTTCCAGTTTCCGGGTCCACCTCAACGTCGGCGATATGGACGGCAAAAGCGCCGCCGACTCCCCTGGGGTCAACGGCAGCGCGACCTACGATTGGGCCGCCCGTTTCCAGCAGTAGTGAGGCCAGCTCTTTGAAGCTGAATTGCAGTTCCGGGTCTGACATGTGCTGGAATACGCCGTCAATGAGGTCCACGTCTTGGCTGGACACGTCCCAAATTGTTGCGGTCCTTTGGATCATCTGCCGTTTGATATCCTGTGCAGCTTCGTAGCAGGCCCAGCCCGTCTTGAAGGCCACGCCGCTGCCGCCGGTGGTAGAGGTGAAGCCTATGGATTCGGTGTCTCCCACCGAAGGGTGAACGTCTTCAGCGGGTATGCCAAGGACCTCCGCCATCTGCATAGCCACGGCGACCCTGCTTCCGCCAATGTCGGGAGAGCCTTCAATGAGGTTGACGGTGCCATCTTGATTAATGCTGGCGGTGGCGCTGGAGGGGCCGGAGCCGTTAAACCAGAAACCGCTGGCTATGCCCCTCCCCCTATTCGGTCCTTCTAGGGGAGCCGAGTAGTGGGGGTGGTCCTTGGCTGCCTGGAGCGTTTCCAGATAGCCTATGCGCGGAAATACAGGGCCCGTAAGCCGGCGCGTTCCCTCTTTGGCTCCGTTGAGCAGGCGAAAGTCCACCGGGTCCATACCAAGCTTTTCCGCCAACTCGTCAACGACGCTCTCAGCGGCGTAGGCAGCGGCGGGAGCGCCGGGGGCCCGGTAGGCAGCGACCTTTGGGGCGTTAACCACAACGTCGTAGCCTTCGACTCTGCCGTTGGCAATATCGTAAGGCCCAAACATGCACTGGGTGCCGGGGTTAATGGGCGACCCAGGAAAAGCGCCAGCCTCATAGATAAGAGAGGCAGTGACTGAAGTCATACGGCCGTCCTTGGTGGCCCCCATCTTTACCTTCATGAAAGAGCCGGAGGTGGGTCCTGTGCCTTCAAATACTTCTTGGCGGCTCATTGAAACCTTAACGGGGCGTCCTGTTTTTTTGGATAGGAGGGCTGCCACGGGTTCCAGATAGACAAGAGTCTTGCCGCCGAATCCGCCGCCAATTTCCAGGTGAATAACTTTGATTTGTGAAACGGGAATGCCCAGGACCAGGGCTGTTTGGTCACGCATGGCGAACTGACCTTGGGAGCTGCACCAGATGGTGATTTTGCCGTCTCTATTCCACATAGCGGTAGCGGAGTGGGTTTCAATGTAACCCTGATGGACGGCTTTGGTCCTGAACTCTCGCTCCACTATGATATCGGCTTGCGCGAAGCCTTTCTCAATGTCCCCCAACTCAAATACGAAGTGGCTGGATACGTTGGACCCTTTACCCGTGTCTGCGTCGTCACGGAGTCCGCCGGGGCGGACGAAGGGATTATCGGCGGTAAATAGCCGTTCATGTAGGATAGGGGCGTCCTCTTTCATGGCGTCCAAAGCGGTTATTACCGGAGTGAGGACTTGGTATTCCACGTCTATGAGTGAGAGGGCCTCTTCAGCGACGTGCTGGTTGGTGGCGGCAACGGCTGCGACGGCGTGGCCTTTGTAGAGGGCCTTGTCGACCGCCATGGTGTTGTTGCTGAGGAACTTGGGGTTCATCATTGCGCCCTCGCCGAGGTCAGCCACCTTGCCTGAAGGTTGAGGAAACTCGGCGGAGGTAATCACTGCCTCTACTCCGGGAAGGGCTAGGGCGCGGCTAGCGTCGATGGACTTGATTCGGGCGTGGGCGTGGGGGCTTCGGAGCACCTTGCCATGTAGCATACCGGGAAGGCTAACGTCGGCCCCGTAGCGTGCTTGGCCGGTAACCTTTTCCAAGCCGTCGTGGCGGATAGGCCTGGTGCCGACAACCTTGAATTGTGGCTTATCATCAACGCTGGACAGCGGTGTAACAGTCATGTTACTTCTCCCTCATAGTTTGACCTGCAGCAAGAACGGCCCGAACGATTTTATCGTACCCGGTGCAACGGCAGAGATTGCCCGCCAGCCAATGGCGTACGCGGCCTTCGTCGGCGTCCGGTTCCTCTTCCAGTAGCGCTTTGGCGGCAACAATGAAGCCGGGAGTGCAGATACCGCACTGGAGGGCTGCGTTCTCTAGGAAGGCCTGCTGAATGGGGTGCAGGCCGTCGGTGGAGGCGACCCCCTCAATAGTGGTGATGTTCTTACCTTCGGCTTCCACGCCGAGCATTAGGCAGGAGTCGATTAACCGGCCGTCTACAATGACGCTGCAAGCGCCGCAGTTGCCGTCGTTGCATCCTTCTTTGGTACCAGTCATGTTTAGGACATCCCTAAGGACCTCCAGGAGGCTTTGCCGGCTCTCGCAAAGGAGGTCTACGTCGGAGCCGTTTACCTGGGTGCGTATGTGAATCTTTTTGCTCATTTTATGCCTCTTTGGCTCTAGCTACGGCTTGGCGTAGGGCGCGTTTGGTGAGGACGCCCACAAGGTGTATCCGCTGCTTTACCGTGCCTCGCATGTCGCTTATGGGACTAACGGCTGCTTTTGCGGCTTCGGCGGCGGCTTCAAAAGACTCCTCGATGGCCTCCTTGCCTACCAGCAGGTCGCCTGCTTCATTGGCTAATATGGGTGTGGGCCCCACGGCAGCCAAGGCGATTCGCGCAGACTTGACGTGAAGCCTGTCTTCCTCAAGGGTAACGGACACCCCTGAACCGGCCACGGCGATGTCCATCTCGTTGCGAGGGATGAAGCGGAGGTAGTGGGCGCCTGAATGGGCGGCGGGTGGTGGGAACCGAAGGGCGACAAGAAGCTCTCCCTCTTGGAGGGAGCTTCTCCCAGGGCCCAAGCAGAATTTCTCTACGGGCATGGTGCGGCTGCCTGTGGGTCCTTCAATGACACAAGACGCACCGAGGGCGATAAGGGCGGGAATAGTGTCACCGCTGGGTGAGGCGTTGCAGAGGTTCCCTCCGACGCTGGCTCGGCCCTGAATCTGGATGCCTCCTATGAGGAAGGCGGCGTCCACCAGCCCAGAGTACATTTCTTGGATGGTCTTGTCCTCGTAGATGCGGTAGCAGGGTACGGCGGCGCCAAGGGTCAGGCCTTCTTCGGCTGAGCAGGAAAGCTGGTTCATCTCCGGGACAGACTTGACGTCAACCAGCCTGTCTATCTTGAAGCGACCACCCCTTAGCTGGACAAGGATGTCGGTGCCACCGGCCAAGGCTCGGGCCTTGGTGCCTTTCTCCGCCATAAGCCGAACGGCGTCTCTTAGGTTTGTGGGTGCTACATATTCAAAGTCTTGCAGAGGTACTCCTCCTATCGCAATTTATTGGAAAATGCTTGAGGTTAGGTAGATTATAAGCATGGGTAGAGTTCTTGGCAATGGCAGCGAGGCGAGTGCATGACGGGGACAGGTTTGGCTATTTTGCGGGGATAACGAAGGTTTGGCGTGTTGGTGGAGCGTTGGATG
Organism: Dehalococcoidia bacterium; assembly: GCA_965226535.1. GTDB lineage: Bacteria > Chloroflexota > Dehalococcoidia > Lucifugimonadales > JAPULR01. The sequence goes on from CBDDDE010000005.1 coordinate 52,573, forward strand.
AGGTAAAGAGGGCGGGTTCAAACCCGCCCTACAAGACCGGGGGTGGAGTGCGATATGGGTGGGGTTATTTTTGGAAGAACCAGTCCCAAGTGTTGCGGCTTTCGTCCCTGGATAGGGACTCGTGGTAGTGGATTATTTTCCATCGGTTGTCGACTTTGCGAAGGATGAAGGTGTTACGTCCAGCGAAAACCACGGTGCGGTTGAAGCTCTTGATAGCCGCTTCTACCACGTAGGTAAGGTACACCCAGGCTACGTCGCCCATGACGTCCATCTTTAGGTTGTCTATTTCCCAATTGGCTTGGGTGACGTCGGCTAGGCCGTTGTAGTAGCCGTCCACGCCGGCCCAGCCATGTAGGGCGTCGTTATTTTCCTCCGCAATGTAGGTGAGGCCTTCGTAGGACTCGTCCCAAACCTTTTTCACTCGTTGGGTATCACATTCGTTCAATGCCGACATCCATTCTTGGATAACTTCTTTGACGGATTGTACGTCTTGTTGGTTTTCCATTGGCGCCTCCTTGAATTTTGGGCTTTCCGGCTATCGATTGAGGGCGGCTTCCACCGACGGGAGGGACTGTTGGTCTAAAGGACCGAGGTGGGTGACATTGCCGCTGACCCTGGCGGCCACCGGTACGCCGTCGCGGAAAAGGACCCGGTTGCCGGAGATGGCCGGGACTCTTTGGCCGGGGGTGAGGATTCCAACGAGATTAAGTGGGTCGGTCCCGTTGACCGTTATGAGGGTGCCACGGGGCGTCGTCCGGCGGGTGGCCCTGAGCTGCCGAAGGGCTTCGGGAAGGGCGTACTGCTCGCCGGAGAACCCGGCGACAAACCGGCCGCCGCGTATCTCGCCTCTGGCTTCCAGCCTTCGATAGACCCGCACCAAGTCTCGCCACGGCGGCGCGGAGTTTTCACGCTGCAACAGTTTGTGAAACACGACGCCGTAGCGTCGCAAGAGCTGCCTAGCGGCAAACTCTAGTCGCTCCATGCGGTCGGACTCAGAGACGGAGTCGGTTGAAGGTCGATCCAGTTTTGACCAACGTCCCGTAGCCATCTTGTCCACGGTGCGGGTTTTCAGCTTTCTACGCCCGGGGTTGCGTGGCCGATGGCCGCTTGGGTTGCGGGGCGGAGAGACCAATGCTCGGAGTCCGGCAAAGCCGTCGCAGGTTACGAGACCATTGGAGACCAGTTCTCCCAGGCCTTGTTTGACGTTACCCGACATCTGTCGGGTGTGTTGGACCAACTCCTGGAAAAAGCAGGCTCCACGGTTTTCTAAGACTTCAAATATATGCTGGGCCAGGCTGCTGAGATGGGCCTCTTCTGCTGATTTTTGAGGGGATGTTTGAAGGGCGAGGGACAGGTGAAGGGACAGGTTTTCTCTGAAGAGCAGGGCTACGGGGAGGGAGCGGGGAGCTCCCATTCTACGGCCCGTTGGCACCGTAGAAGGATGAAGCCTAGCCCAGGCGACTTGACCGGAAAGGCATAGCTGGTCCAGCCAGTCTGCGTTGTAGCGGTTAAGCCGCGACGGGAGGATGTGGCTCTCCCACGCGGTCGCCGGAGCCTGGTAGCCTTCCAGGACCTGCAGAATGGCGGACAACCCCATGTGTCCTTCCAAGCGGTGCTCCGGATCAAGGTGGTGCCAAACAAAGAGAGATCGCATCATGTCGGCTGCGGATACCGGCTCAACCTCTTTTCGCAGCCTGTCCATGGTGTAGCGGTGTATGCGAGCCAGGAGACGGCGGTCGCACCACTCAAGGGAGCCTACCTGGGACGAGAAGCGACCCCTTATGGCAAAGCCTTCGGATTCGAGGGCAAAAAGAGCGCCATCTATTTTTGCTTCAGGCAGATCCAGGGATAGGGCCAGTTGGGCAGCAGTGACGGGGCCTAATCCTTCCAGACGGCTCCTGACAAGCTCTCGAAGGGCGTCTTCCGGGGTCCAAACCACGTCGCGCTCTCGCTGGGGCGCTTGAACTTGAGGCTTATACAGCAGCTCCGGGAAAAGGGCCTGAAACTGTGGGAGCCGCTCGCAGGCGGCGAACACGGAGCGACGAGAGCTAAGCGAAAGCTTAGCTACTCTCTGTTGAGCCAGAAGGGGGTCCAAGAAAGATTGAAAAGGGGCTATCTCCTCATGGCTCATGTAGCCCAAGAGAAGGAGGGCGTCGTGCAGCTCGTCAACGGTTTCCACTTCGGGCCACGCCTGCTCTCGCACTCTTCGAATAGCCTCGGGGTCCAGCTTGCCAACGTCTTCGGAGGATTGGATATCCACGGAGCGGCGCATAAACACGGCTTGGGTGCGGCGTTCCTCCAGGGGAGCGTCGTCAAGGAAGGCGTAGGGTTTGACGGTAAGAATCTCGTGGGCCATGGGCGAAGGCTCCACGGAGTCGACGGCAACGAGGTTCACCCGCTTATCCAGGGTGGCGTTAAGGAGGTCCATGAATCCGTCAAGGTCCATGGCCTCAGTGAGGCAGTCCCTAACTACTTCGTTGACGAGGGGGTGGTCCGGAATTGGAACGTCGCCGACGAGATTTTCCTGGCAAGCCATCTGTTCCGGGAAGACGGCGGTTAAGAGGTCGTCGGCCCGCATGCGCTGGATGGGCATGGGGACCTTCTTGCCACCCTCGCGGCGAAGAACGGCGAGGGAGCGGGAGGCGTTCCAGCGCCACCGGGTTTGAAACATGGGAGCGGCCAGGAGGGCTTGCACCAGAACTTCTTTGGCGGTCTGGGGTTTGAGGTAAGAGAAGACGTCGTGGAGAGGGAAGCTATGCTGTGGGCCTAGGGAAAAGACAATAGAGTTGTCGTTGGCGGCGGCCTGGAGCTCAAAGTTGAAGGTTCGGCAGAAGCGTTTGCGTAAGGCCAGTCCCCAAGCACGGTTGATCCTGCCTCCGAAAGGCGAGTGAATCACCAGCTGCATTCCGCCACTTTCGTCGAAGAACCGCTCAAACACGATGTTTTGTTGGCTTGGGACGACACCGAGGGCATTTTTCGCGGCCCAGAGGTACTCGGCGAGCTGCTGCGCCGCGGTGGGTTGGATACCCGTTTGGGCGGTTATCCACTTTATGGCTTGGTCAAGGTTAGGGAATCGTGATTCGATTTCTATGCATAGGTTGGACACTGCGGCGGAAAGCTCGTCGGTTCGGGCAGGAGCTTCTCCCAGCCAGAAGGGGATGGTGGGAGGCAGCCCACGGGCGTCCTCCACGCGAACTTTGCCCTGTTCCACCTTCAGAATTCGCCAAGAGGAAATGCCGAGCTGGAAGATGTCACCCGCCATACTCTCTATGGCGAAGTCTTCATTGACGGTGCCGACGGTAAGGTTCTGGGGTTCTAGGACCACCTGATAGTCAGCGTTCTCAGGAATGGCGCCGCCGGAGGTAACGGCAGCCAGGCGCGCCCCGCGCCGGGCGGTGAAACGGCGGCCAATGCCGTCGTAGTGGAGATAGGCGCTGCGGCGGCCGCGTCGAGTGGAAAACCCCTGGGAGAGCATTTGACTTACCTGGTCAAATTCGGCCCTTGTGAGGTTGCGGTAGGGGTAGGCGCCAAGGCAGAGGTTAAAGAGGTCGTCTTCGTCCCAGTCCTCCATAGAAACGGTGGCCACCATCTGCTGTGCCAAGATGTCCAGCGGCTTTTGGGGGATGAAGAGGCGGTCCAAGGATCCGTTTTTGATGGAGTTCAGAAGGGCGGTACATTCGACGAGGTCGTCCCTTGTGAGGGGGAAGAGCTTGCCCTTGGGCACCCTGCCCAAGGTGTGGCCGGAGCGCCCGACCCTCTGCAGCAGAATGGCTATGGAGCGTGTGGAGGCTATCTGGCAGACTATGTCTACGTCCCCAATGTCTATTCCAAGTTCCAGGGACGCCGTGGCGACCAGGGCCTTCAACTGACCCTTCTTGAGCCGCTCCTCGGCATGGAGTCGCTGCTCGCGGGAGAGGCTGCCATGGTGGGAGGTGACGTTTTCGTCGCCCAAGCGTTTGCTCAAGTTGAAGGCGACTCGTTCTGCCAGCCTACGAGTGTTGACAAAAACCAGGGTGGTACTGTGTTGGTTGATTAGCTCAGCCAACCGGTTGTAGATATCTTCCCAAGCCTCGTTGGAGCAGACGGCCTCCAAGGGCGAGGGGGGCAACTCTAGGGCAAGGTCCATTGGGCGGCCGTGCCCCTGGTCCACTATGATGCAATGGGGGTTGCCCGCGGCGTCCAACCGTCTTGTACCCACCAGAAAGCGGGCCACGTCCTGGATGGGGCGCTGGGTGGCGGATAAACCGATGCGCACCGGTGGATTCTCTGCCAGGGCGGCTAGGCGCTCCAGAGTCAGGGCTAGGTGGGAGCCGCGCTTGTCGCGAGCCAGGGCGTGAATTTCGTCCACAATGACGGTTTTGACGCTCCGCAGCATGTCTTGGCCCTTGACTGATGTGAGGAGGATATAGAGGGACTCCGGGGTGGTGACCAGGATGTGGGGAGGCCGGCGAGTCATGGCCTGCCGTTGGGACGCCGGGGTGTCTCCGGTGCGAAGAAGGACTCGAATTTCAGGGACGTCCAGGCCCGCATCATCGGCGACCTGACGGATCTCCTCTAGGGGTTGGGCAAGGTTTTTCTGTATATCGTTGCTCAGGGCCTTAAGGGGAGATACGTAGACGACTTGGCACTTGTCGGGAAGGCCCTCGGTCAAGCCTTGTCGAAAGAGAGAATCAATGGCTGCAAGGAAGGCGGCGAGTGTTTTGCCGGAACCGGTGGGGGCGGAGATGAGGGTGTCCTGCCCTGATTGAATGGAGGGCCAACCGAGGCGCTGGGGTTGGGTTGGCTCTTCAAACTTGGAGTTGAACCACCGTTGAATGGTTGGGTGGAAGACGGAGAGAGGATTATTGGAGGTTGATTTCATTTCTGTTTGATAGTAAGGGGGGATGGGTAGAGTGTAGCGCAGGTAGTGTGGTTTAGTCTAATGTATAGAATAAATGTTTTCAAGTGTAAGGAGCTATCCTTGTTATCGCCTGCCCGTGGCCATGGCCTTGGATTCCGGGAGGGAGCGGAGCTTCAACATAGCGGCTATGCCGAGGGCAGGGCCGATAGCCAGGAAGGCAAAGGCGGGACCCCATCCAACGGAATCGGAAATTACGGGCACCAGACGGATGGTTACGATGGTGAGTAGGAACCCCATGCCGGTCTGGAAGGTCAAGGCGGTTCCGCGGTACGACTCTTCGGAGAGTTCCGTTAGGCCCGTGGAAAATTGGGCGGAGTCGGCTATGACTGAAGCCCCCCATATAAGGGCGACTATGGTGATGACCCAGCCCCACTCAGGGGGCAGAAAGCCTATGAACAGGGCTGTGGAACCGCTGATGGCCATGGCGCAGCTTGTAACGGCGCAGCGGCCCCATCGCTCGGCAAGGTAGCCCGCGGCTACGCTGCCAACGGCGCCGGAGACGAATACCAGGAATGCTACGAAGCCCGCTAAGCCAAGGTAGTCGCCGAACAAGCTCCTGGGCCCGTAGACTGCCAGGAGGAAGGTGGGAATCCAGGCCCACATGGCGTAAAGCTCCCACATGTGGCCCATGTATCCAAGGAGTACCAGCCTTGATGCCCTGTTCTTCAAGGTGTGGATTACGTACTTAGGGTTGAAGCGGGCGGCGGGGACGTCGAAAGGTCCGTCACTTACCATAAAGTAGACGATGCCTCCTGCCAGGGCGGCCAGGGTGGAGCTGATATATATGGTGGTCTCCCACTGGGCGGAAAATAGAGAGTTCAGGAGGTGGGGTGACCCTGAACCCAAGGTTAGGGCCGCTATCATTGTCCCGATGGCGATGCCCCTGCCAGATTTGAACCAGCCGGCGACTATCTTCATCCCCGGCGGGTAGACGCCGCCCAGAAAGACCCCGGAGAGAATCCTGAGGGCAAGGGCAGCGGCGAATCCCTCAGGGGCAAAAACTAAGGCCACGTTGGCGGCCCCGGCCAGTACGGAGCTTACGGCGAAGAGGGTTCGGGTATTGATTAGGTCGGCCAGGTTGGTGGCGGCAATGATTAGGGTCCCCGCCACAAAGCCAAGCTGGACTCCCATGGTGAGCCAGGCGAGGTTGGATTCAGTGAATCCTCGCTCGGCTTCAAGGGCGGGGGCTATAGCGTTGGTACTAAACCAGACGCTGAGGCTGAGGAGGGTCGCGGTGGATAGAAGCGCTAAGGCGCGCCAGCGCTTGGTCGCCGCTGCGGTGTCCTCTGCTGGATTATTTGCCACTTGGATGTTTTAGTCTATTTGGATATGGTTGCTTTGGCCGTGGGTGAGTGTATCAGGGGACGGTGTTGACCAGTGTAGCGTAACCGGCGGCGGAGGCCAAACGGTGCTTGGCTAGGTGAGGAATTTGGTGGGAGAGGGGTTAGCCAGGGTCAGGAGCCTTCGAGAGAACTAAGGATCTCCCGCCAACCCGCCGCGCTGTCACTTCCGGAGCTTTCTTGGATAATGCCGTTGCTGTCAAGGGCAACCTTGGTAGCCTGCCTGGTGATGTTATAGCTTTTCAGCATATCGACATCAGCCGGGGCCATGGGCCAGGAGAACCCTTCAGACTCTTTGTAGGAGCGAATGTGTTCGGCGCTTTCGGAGGGGTCCACGTCGACTGCAAGGAAAGCCACCCGGTCTGCGTAGTCGGGGTATACATCCTTTAGGCGCTGCAACGCAGCGCGGCAGACGGGTCACCAGGTGGCGAAAAAGTAGAGAATGACCGGACTGCCTTGGAAGCTGTTGAGGGAAAGCTGCTGGCCGTCGACGGTAGTTACCATAAAGTTGGGAGCTTGCTCTCCGACTTTATGGCCTACTTTCACCAAGGGTTGGACGGGTGTGGGCTCGGCGGTGGGCGCCGGGGTCGGTGGCGGTACAGGGGTTGCAGGGGCTTCTGTAGGCGCCGGGGTCGGTGGCGGTACAGGGGTTGCAGGGGCCTCTGTAGGCGGCGAGGTCGGTGGCGGTACAGAGGTTGCAGGGGCCTCTGTAGGCTCCGGGGTGGGAACCGATGTCTCCTGGGTTGTGGGGGATGGGGTAGGTGGTTGAGTGGCGGTTGTTGGAGCCGAGGTTGGAGCGCTGGATGGGGTGGGGCTGGACTGCGTGGCAGCGGGTTGCGGCGTGTTGGTGGACCGGGCCGTTTGGTGGGTTCCCGGCGCGGCGGTCGGTTTGGAGTCTTCGCGGCTGGCAGTTGGCGCATCGGTAGCCCTGGCGACGGGTTGCTGCGAGGTGCCGAGGGGTGTGGGGGCGGGTATGGCGGCGGTCGGCCGGGAAGCCGTGGGAGTGGCTGAGTTCGGCTCGGTATCGCCGCAGGCGACAAGGACCGCGGTAGCTAGGAAAAGGCTGCAAGCCAGCGTGGTCGGCCAAAGCAATTTAAGCGCGAAAATACGCATCATAAACTGTTATACGTATCTCCAAATAAACTTGGATTCAGTCCAACGTGCACATTTTGGGTTAATGAGCAATGTTGAGCCTGCAAGGAGCGCTAGTTCAGCAGCCCTTCGTCCTCAAAGAATTTTGCTAAGTTTCCGATACCTTCACGGATGGTCTCATGGGTTAGGTGGCCGTAGCAGAGTCTGAGGTAGTTATAGGCGTTCTGGCCTGGGGAAAAGTTGGTGCCGGGGCCGTAGCTAATCTGGCGCTCTCTGGCCTTGGCGAGGACTGCGGCGGTGTTTGCGCCCTCGGGGAGCTTGAGCCACAGATAGAGGCCGCCGTCCGGGTTGCTGCACTGGACCCTGGAGCCGAAGTGCTCCCCCACGGCGGCGACGGCGGTGTCTTTCTTGGCGCGGAAGATGTCCCTCAACTCCTGTACGTGCTCATCTAGATGGTCCTTAAGGTAGTAGAGGGTGGCCAGGGCTGAGAACTGGCTGGGAGTGGCTCCTAGGTGAATGGCTTTTATGGAGTCGACGACGGATTGCGGCGCGGCCAAGTAGCCGAGCCTCATGCCGGGAGCTACGATTTTAGAGAAGGAGCCGCAGTAAAGCACGGACCCTTCAGTGTCTAGGGATTGGATGGCCGGGGTGTTTTCTCCGTCAAACCTCAGGTCGGCGTAGCAGTCATCCTCGAAGATGGGTACGCCGTGTCGCTGAGTCTACGGCCAAGACTTCCTTACGGCGTTCAAGCCCCATGTCGGCGCCGGTGGGGTTCTGGAAGGTTGGGATGAGGTAGACGAACTTTGCTCGTTGGCCCCTGGCTTGAAGACTCTTTAGGGTATCGTCCAAGGCTTCTGGGAGGATGCCCTCCGAGTCCATGTCCACGCCCACTAGCTTGGCTCCATGGCGTCGCATAATGCCCATGGTGCCGGAGTAGCTGAACTTTTCGGTTAGGATAATGTCACCGGGGTCGGTCAATAGCTCCACGTACCTGGCCACTGCCTGGCCGGAGCCAGTGGTAAGGATAATCTGGTCTGGAGTGACCTTCATCCCCCGTTCTCGGTCCAGCTTTTCAGCGATGAATTCCCGCATGGCGGGATGCCCCTGTGGATGGGGGTAGTAGACCAGGTCCTTTCCCTCGTCTTTGAGGGCACGGCCTAAGGCTTCTAAAAGACCGTCGGCCGGGAAGGAATCAGGGTCTGGGAAGGCCGTAGCAAAATCGAACTGTACCCTGCCGCCGGCCGGGGCAGCCCCGACGGGGGGCGGAATTCCCTTGGCGATGCGGTCAGTAAAATCGTAGGTGCTGCTTGGCATGGGACCTCTTGTGCGCAGTTGCAACAACGGCGTAAGTATAGCATTGCGGGAGCGACAAGGCTACCGTGCCGAGGGATTCGCGGGGTGCACAACAAGAGGCAAAAACGTTGCCTCATATTAGGCGCTATGCTATACTGCGCGTCTGAGTGGGCATCAGGATTTTGGGAAAGTTCAAGTAGCCGAAGGGTAGGAAATATGGTCCAACAAGTGGAGAATCGACAAGCGCAGCGGCCACCAATTACAATGAAATCGCTGCTTGAGGCGGGGGTGCATTTCGGGCATCAGACGCGCCGCTGGAACCCTCGAATGAAGCCTTTCATCTTCACGCAGAGAAACGGCATCCACATAATAGACCTGCAAAAGAGTTTGCGATATCTGGACAGGGCGGTGAATGCCGTTAGGGACCTTGTGGCGGAGGGGGGCGAGATACTCTTTGTCGGCACCAAGAAGCAGGCTCAGGAAGCCATTGCCATCGAGGCTGACCGCTGTGAGATGCCCTACGTAAACCAGAGGTGGCTAGGCGGCACATTGACGAACTTCGCTACCATTCGGAAGCGGATAGACTTCATGCTGGAATTGGAGAATCGCAAGGAACTCGGCTACTTTGACAATATGATAAAGAAGGAAGCGTTGAAGCTGGAAGAGCGGCTCCGGCGCTTACAGAAGTACCTTGGCGGGGTGAGGGGTATGAAGGGCCTGCCCGACGCACTTTTTGTGGTGGACATGCCCAAGGAGAATATCTGCGTCGCCGAAGCCCGGAAGCTGGGAATCACCCTGGTTTCTATCATCGACTCGGACTGCGACCCGGAGCTTATAGACTACCGTATCCCGGGTAACGACGATGCTATCCGCTCCATACGGCTGATAACTTCAAGAATAGCCGACGGTGCCCTCGAGGGCCTTCAGCAAAGGAGGGCGTTGGAAGAGGAGAAACTGCGGGAAGAGGAAGAGGCAAAGATGGAGGCCAGCGAGGAGGATGTGCAGGACATGCAGGAGCTGGCAGTGGAAGCAGTAGCAGAGTAACGCGAATCGAAATATTTTCTTCTTAATAAATATTGGGTTAGGAGTTGTCCTTGCAGGCTAGCGTAGACAAAATAAAAGCCCTCCGCGCCAGAACCAGTGTAGGCATTATGGATTGTAAGCGTGCATTGGAGGAAGCGGCGGGGGACCTGGACAAAGCGGAAGAGTTGCTAAAGGCCGCTGGAATGGCCGCCGCAGTAAAGAAGTCCGGCAGAGAGACAAGGGAAGGACTAGTAGAGGCTTACATTCATCGAGGCGCACGATTGGGCGCGCTGGTGGAGATTGGGTGTGAGACCGATTTTGTGGCTCGAACGGACGAAATTAAGTCCCTGGCTCACGATCTGGCCATGCAGGTGGCTGCCATGGCGCCGCTCTATGTTGGAGATGAAGACCTCAAGCCGGATGAGTCTCGCCCACCGGAGGAGGTTTGCTTATTGAAGCAGACGTTCATCAAGGACCCTAGCCGTAGGGTCCAGGAGGTGGTTCAAGAGGCTATCAGCAAGGTTGGTGAGAATATCCGGATCAATCGATTTACCCGATTTGCCCTTGGCGAGTAGCCGGCTGAGATGAAAAAGTCCATATATCGGCGGGCGGTCCTCAAGCTGAGTGGAAGGGCACTAGTAGGGAATTCCGAGTATGGCATTGATACGGACGCAGCCAGCTATATAGCTAGTCAGATAAAGGCTGCAAATAACCTGGGTGTTCAGATTGCCGCCGTCATTGGAGGGGGGAATATCTGGCGGGGTGCTGAGGCGGCCAATCATGGCATGGATAGAGCCACGGCAGATTATGCGGGAATGTTGGCCACGGTGATAAATTCGCTGGCCCTTCAGGACGCCTTAGAAAAGCACCAGTTGGCGACTCGGATTCAGGTAGCCATCCAGATGCACGCCATAGCGGAGCCTTACATTCGCAGGCGCGCCATTCGTCACCTTGAGAAGGGGCGAGTGGTTATCTTTGCGGCTGGAACGGGCAACCCGTACATGACCACGGACACTGCCGCAGCGCTCCGGGCCATTGAGATTGGGGCCGAGGTCTTGATTATGGCGAAGAACAACGTTGACGGTGTGTATGACTCCGACCCGAACAAGAACAGCGGGGCCAAGCGCTATGATAGGCTTGACTACATGGAGGCGATGAACCGTCGGTTGAAGGTCATGGACAACACGGCCCTATCGCTTTGTATGGACAACAATCTACCCATCATTGTTTTTGATATCCTCCAGCCCAGAAACATAGTGTCTATCTTAGAGGGAGACACCGTGGGCACCACAATTGCGGAGGCAGTGCACAATGTCCACTAGCAAAGTTGACGATACCCCAACGCGGGAAGAGATTCTCAAGGATGCCTCTCGTCGCATGAAGGTGTCCATCGAATTTCTGAAGCGGGATATGCAGTCCGTGCGTACGGGGAGGGCTACACCGTCGCTGGTGGAGAACCTAACGGCAGATTACTACGGTACTCCCACCCCTCTGAGCCAGATGTCCACTATATCGGCCCCTGACGCCCAGCTAATCATGATTCAACCCTGGGACCGGCAGTCCCTAATGGAAATTGAAAAGGCCATCTTAAAGTCGCCGACGGGTTTGAATCCTTCTAACGACGGCTCGGTTATCCGAGTCCCCGTGCCGCCCCTGAGCCAGGAACGTCGCCAGGAGTTGGTGAAGTCACTGGGCAGGAAGGTGGAGGACTCCAAGGTGGCCGTGCGCAACGTGCGCCGTGACGCCCAGGAAAAGCTTAGGGTCTTGGAGCGAAACAAGGAGATTTCCCAGGACGAGAACCAGCGATCGCAAACACAGTTGCAGAAGATTACCGACAGCCATGTTACAGAGATTGACCAGTTCTGGAAGTCCAAGGTTGAAGAGATGTTGACGGTGTAGCTGACGACAGTTCGACCGTCTTCCCTTGACCCAGCTCTGGCAAAGGACACGGGTCAAAGCTCCCCATGCAGCAGGACCTCGGTGCGAAAATTGAAAGGCCGCGGCACGTTGCCATTATTATGGACGGCAACGGGCGCTGGGCCACCAAGCGCGGTCTTCCTCGCGTAGAAGGGCATCGAGCTGGCGTTGAGAAGATACGCTCGGTGCTGGAGCTAATGGACAGGTACAACGTGGAATACCTGACCCTTTATGCCTTCTCCACGGAGAACTGGAAGCGGCCCCAGGACGAGGTTTCGGGGATTATGGGGATACTTCGAGAAGTCATTGAGGACGAGACACGGATGTTGCACGGTCGCGGGGTTCGCATAGTTTACCTGGGACGTACAGACCGCCTGGGTCCCGACCTTGAGGAGGCGGTCTCTCAGTCCCAGGAGTTGACCAAAGACAACAAGGGGATTACTTTGAGCGTGGCCTTTGATTATGGTGGCCGGAGCGAGATTGTCGAGGCGGTGAGGGATATTATTCGAAGCGGTGTTGCTCCGGAGGACCTGGATGAGGAGCTTTTAGCCAGCTTTCTTTATACTAAGGATATTCCGGACCCGGACTTGATTATACGAACGGGTGGAGAATATCGGTTGAGCAATTTTCTACTATGGCAGTCTGCTTACAGTGAGTTTTTCACAACTTCCATACCGTGGCCGGAACTGGAAGCGCAAGGGATTGAAGAGGCACTTGAGGCCTACTATAAGCGCAAGAGACGATTTGGGGTAATAGAACCCGGGGGCTGATTCCTTGAAAGCGAGACTCCTGGTTAGTCTCATAGGCATACCCGCACTTTTGGGTGTGCTATGGGCCGGTTTCCCCTTTACCAGCGTTCTTGTGGGTGCTGTTGCCTTGGCGGCCCTGTGGGAGTTCTACGGGCTGGCCAAGACATTAGGCAAACGAGTGCATTGGCCCCTTGGAGTCCTTTGGACGGTCCTTTTTGTGGTCAATGGGCAACTGGCCGCCCAAGAGGGGAACTTTGCGCCGCACCTCATTGGCGCGGGTCTCCTTATTATCCTGGCTTGGACACTGATTCAGCGTTGGCGGCGATCTTTTGCCGACAGCTGGATATTTACCTCAGCGGGCCCACTGTACGTGGGGTTTCTTCTTTCCCATGCGCTTATGCTGCGGGAAGGTGGCAACGGGGTTTATGACGGGCGCGACTGGCTTTTGTATGTTCTGCTCATGACCTTTGCCGCCGACACTGGGGCTTTCTTGGTAGGCCGGGCCTTGGGAAAGCACAAGATGGTGCCCGTCGTCAGTCCGGGAAAGACGTGGGAGGGATTCGCGGGGGGTCTTGTAGCGGCGGTGGGGGCGTCCATGGGCTTGTCCGCCATCCTTGACCTCCCGATAACGATGCCTGAGCAGGCGTTGCTGGGTCTGCTTCTGGGAGTCGTGGTGCCCATGGGCGACTTTGCGGAGTCGGTGCTTAAGCGGAGGGCTGGCGTAAAAGACTCCGGAGTCTTGGTGCCGGGGCATGGCGGCGTTCTGGACAGGATAGATTCGCTGCTAATCACCGTTCCCGTGACGTACTATAGCGTTACACGTATAATTGGTTAGGGCCTCCGACTTAGAGGTAAGGGGCCTCAAAGTTGCCATGAAGGGGGCTTTCTTGACTGTCAAAGGGCTGGTAGTGCTAGGTTCCACCGGTTCCATTGGACGGCAAACTCTGGACGTGGTGCGCGCTTTCCCGGACAGGTTCAAGGTGGTTGGACTGGCTGCCGGGTTGAACGTGGAGCTCCTCATGAGACAGGTTGAGGAGTTTAAGCCTAGTTTGATCTTCTGTGCCGACGCTGCGGCAGCCGAGAGCCTGTCTAGCCACGCCACTTTTCTACCAATGGAAGAGATGGTGTGCGACCCTAGGGTAGATACGGTTATGGTGGGGACCACCGGCAGGGCCGGTCTAATGCCCACTATCAAGGCACTGGAGGAAGGCCGGACGGTTTGTTTGGCCAACAAAGAGGTTATCATCATGGCCGGAGAGTTGATAAGCCGGTTGTTGCAGAAGCCGGGCGTCGCTCTTTTGCCGGTGGACAGCGAGCCTAGCGCCATCTGGCAGTGTCTTCAGGGGGAGCCACGGTCGGTGCGGCGTATAATCATCACGGCCTCCGGGGGGCCCTTCAGGACCAGGCAATGGGAAGACCTTTCCCTGGTGACGCCGGAGGAGGCGCTGAAGCATCCGACTTGGAGGATGGGCAGGCGGATAACCATTGACTCATCTACCCTTATGAACAAGGGGTTTGAGGTCATTGAGGCCCACTGGCTCTTTGGCATGGACTGGGAGCGGATTGAGGTGGTGGTGCACCCTCAAAGCCTCGTTCATTCCATGGTGGAGTTCAACGACGGCTCCGTTAAGGCGCAGATCGGACCACCGGACATGAAGCTGCCGATACAGTACGCTCTTTTTTACCCGGAGCGCTGCGTCAATGATGACATTCCTAGACTGGATATTTCGGTGGCTACGGTCATGACTTTTGAACCAATGGACCCGTCGCTTTACCCGTGTTTCCCCCTGGCGCTGGAGGCGGGCCGCAAGGGCGGCACGTTCCCGGCGGTCCTCTGTGCCGCCGACGAGGTTGCGGTGCAGATGTTCCTGGACGGGCGCATTGCCTTTACGGATATTCCATCGGTGGTTGAGGAGGTGCTGGAGAGTCACGAGTCCTCCTCGGCGGATAACCTGGAGGATATCCTGGGCGCAGACCGTTGGGCTCGTGCCAAGGCGAGAGAGGCCGCAAGTGCCCTCCGATGATATTCGCTCTGGAGATGATGGCCATGGTTGTGGCCCTCGTGGTTATTCACGAGCTGGGCCATTTTGCGACGGCCAAGTTTTTCAATGTTCGGGTCAATGAGTTCGGCGTTGGCTTTCCGCCCAAACTGTTTGGGTGGCGACGGGGCGAGACGGAATACACTCTGAACTTAGTACCCCTTGGCGGGTTTGTAAGGCTGGAAGGGGAGAATAATCCCACGGAACCCCGGAGCCTGGCCAGTAAATCGCCCGCCGTTAGAGCCATTATCCTCAGTGCCGGGTCTTTTATGAATGCATTTTTGGCCGTGGCTATCTTTACGGCTCTGTTTATGGTCCCGAGGGACGTTGCGGTTGGAGACGTGATCATTGAGGACGTCAGCGCCAATTCCCCTGCCGCCGCGGCGGGGATACAACCCGGGGACAGGGTAATATCGGTGGACGGACGTAAGGCTGAAAACATCAACGATCTGGCGGCCAGCATTACCCGAAATCTTGGGTCGGAGATGACCATGACCCTGGGCAGCGGCGGCCAGGTGAGGGAGGTGACGGTGGAGCCGAGGTGGCGTCCACCGGAGGGCGAGGGCGCGGTGGGGGTTCTTTTGCGCATGGATAACGCCAGGGTGGAAAGCCGCTCTGACGCCATTTGGTCGGCGGTGCCAAAGGGCATAGGACAAGTTGCCGACGTGCTGGTGCTTACGTGGCGGGCTATTAGCCAATGGGTCTTCGGGAATGCACCGGCGCCCTTTTCAGGCCCTGTTGGGATTGTCAGCGGTTCCAAGGAGGTGGTGGACCTCGGTGGCGCGGTGGCGCTGGTGCCACTGGCCGCGCTGTTGAGCATCAGCTTGGCCATTTTCAACATACTGCCTATTCCTGCCCTGGATGGCGGGCGGCTGCTCTTTGTCATCATTGAGTGGATTAGGAGGGGTAAGCGAATACCCCCGGAGAAGGAGAGCCTTGTTCACATGTTGGGTTTTGCTCTTTTAATCGCCTTGGTACTGATGGTAAGCTACAACGACATTGCTCGAATCATCCGAGGCGACAGTCTAATCAGATGAGTCAGTATATTTTGGATACCGGGGAGCATTGTTAATGGTAAAACGTCGGGTTACCAAAGCTATCTACGTAGGGGACGTGAAGATAGGTGGGGACGCCGAAATCACCGTCCAGTCTATGACCAAGACGGATACGAGGGACGTGGCCGCTACCGTGGCGCAAATTCGCGAGGTAGAGGAGGCGGGTTGTGACATTATCCGGTGCGCCGTGCCGGACATGGAGGCTGCTAAGGCCATTCCTGGCATTAGGGCGCAGATAAACATTCCTCTCATTGCAGATATCCACTTTCATTACCAGCTAGCCCTTGAGTCAATCAAAGGTGGAGTAGATGCCCTCAGGTTGAATCCGGGAAATATCAGGAATGCAGACCAGGTAAAACAGGTTGTGCAGGCCGCCAAAGAACGGGAGATTCCCATTCGGATTGGAGTGAACTTTGGCAGTCTCCCTCCTGTAGGGGGTATTGGGAAGTCCCGCGGGTTTTCCAGGGTTATGGACATGGTGAATATGCTTCCCAAAGCTGGGGAGGCGGTGGAAGGGGAATATGACGTGGTGGACCACATGGTGGCCACCGCCCTATGGGAAATAGGTCTTTTGGAATCCCTGGACTTTGATCTGATAAAAGTGTCTCTCAAGGCCTTTGACGTTCCTACCGCCGTGGCGGCCTATCAGCGACTCTCTCGGCTGGTGCCCTACCCGTTGCACTTGGGTATCACGGAGGCGGGGACGGTAAAGTCGGGCTCCATTCGTAGCGCGGTGGGGCTTGGATATCTGCTTTACGAGGGGATTGGGGATACCATTCGTGTTTCTCTCAGTGGCAAGCCGCAGGAAGAGATTTTTGCGGGCTACGAGATTCTAAAATCCCTCAACCTTCGTCAGAAGGGGACCACGTTGATTGCGTGTCCTAGCTGTGGCCGGGCTGACGTGGATGTTATCAAGCTGTCTAATGCGGTGGACGAGCTCTTGAAGAAGGTGGACAAGAATATCAAAGTGGCGGTGATGGGCTGCGAAGTCAATGGCCCGGGCGAGGCCAAGGACGCAGACGTTGGAATTGCCGCCGGAGCGGGTCGGGCCATTATCTTCCGCAAGGGGCAGAAGGTCAGGGTGGTGCCGGAGGAGGACATGCTGTCGGCGCTGATGTCTGAGGTGGAGAAAATTTAGGGTCTTGGGGCGGTCAGTTCCGTCCTAGCACCACGTGAAATTCCAGGGTGCTGATTCGCCTGCCTTGGCGGATGGAGGCCACGGCATATTCAATGCACATTCTGGCAAAGCCGGGGTATTTTAGGGCTGCGGAGCCAATTATCACTTTGGGAATTTCATTTTCCGGTTCTACTTCCAACCTGTCGGTTTCAGACTCGTCAATAACAAGTGAGATGGGCTTGCCCGTGAGAGTTTCTATTTTGGTCTGCATCTTGTTGAGGAATTGGTTGTCATTCATGGTGGCGAGTCCAGGGTAGGTAGTGCAGGGATTATAGCATAGGAAACGGGGTTGGCATCTCTGGGAGGTGCCGCGCGAGTCATTGCTGAAGGCCGTTTTTGGCGGGGTTGAATGGGGCCAAGGTTAGCGTTGGGGACCTGGCTAAGGAGCGAATTGGAGGAATGGGTCCGGCTATTCCTGTTCCGGCGCCGGTTCTTCTTGCTTCTTTCCCACGCCCTGCAGCAAGATTGCGGCTGTTTGTTCGGGACGTACCACAGGCGCCAGGTGGCCCGCCGCCAGCTCAACCACCTTGGCGGAGGGTAGTGATGCAGCATAGACTTTTTGCAGCTTGAGGGCTAGGAATTTGTCCTTGGTCAAAGCCACGTAGGTTAGGGGAACGCCGTCGGGGAACTTTAGGGCCGGCATAGGGGTAATCCAAGGCTGGTAAGGGTCGGGAACCAGACGGCCTACTCTTATGGCGGCTTCCACACGGCCCACGTCGTTATAGAGGGACTTTTCCAATAAGGCAGCGGGAGGCTTGATGCCCTTTTCTTCGGGTCTGTAGGTGCCCGTGGTTTTCTTGGCGAGGAAGGAAAGAGTGTTGAATGGAAGGGTGCCTTCCGGGGGTGTTATTCCACCGATTAGGATTATTCGTTGTAGCGCGTCTCCCAGTCTTGCGGCCACCTGAGGCGTAAAGGCGGCGGCAAAGGAATGGGCTACTAAGGTGA
>CBDDDE010000006.1:0-29656 GCA_965226535.1 Dehalococcoidia bacterium
GAGCGTTAACCTGCCCGGCGGTCTAGTGATGCGGACCTTAGGCCGCCAGATTGCTATGGGCCCTACCGAAGGCGCTGAAGTAACCCGGCAGCGTACGGATAAGGAGTACCCTTTGGAAGTACCGGGAGTTACCCATATACCGGGATGGGTAGTGACCGTTGAGATGGCGCCGCCCCCCTCGAACCCCGATACGTCGGACCCTATGGCTGCCTTCTTTGACGTGGACCAGCTCGGCAGCGGGCTTGCCGTTAGAACCAGGCGAGAGGGTGACTACTTCCGTCCCATAGGACTGGTAGGAAGGAAAAAACTGAAGGATTTCCTCATTGACCTGAAGATCCCGCGAGAGTTGCGGGATTCCGTGCCCCTCCTGGTCTCCGACAAGGGTATTCTGTGGGTAGCGCCTTATCGCCTTTCGGAAGTGGCTAAGGTGCGGGAGGGCACAAGGAAGGCAGTCCTAATACGCTGGAAATCCACGAGTGGTTTCGACCCGGAGTCGCCCGATGGCAGCCTCACGTCTGAAATGCCCCGCGCCCGGTAACCCCCAGGCCCCTTGGGACGCTATCCCCTGCCTGAACCGGCGCCACGGGGAATCCGCGGTATGCCGCCAAGGCGCAGCCGCAAAAGACCTTTGATATCTTCCCAAACGGTCCTAATCACTTTAACGCGGCTGTTGGTGTCCTCCATCCACTCCACCGGTATCTCCCTAATGCGAAAGTTCCTCTTGGCGGCGATAAGCAGAAGCTCCGTGTCAAAGAACCAGTGGTTGTCCTTCACCAGTGGCACCAGGGTCCGGGAGGCGCTACCACTCAACACCTTGTAGCCGCACTGTGCGTCCTTAAAGGAAACAAAAAACATGGCCCTGATCATTAGGTTGTAGGCGCGGGATAGGAAATCTCTCTTAAAGGAGCGCCGCACCTTGGCTCCGGTGGCGTGACGGCTGCCTATGGCAATGTCGTACTCCCCTTCAACGGCCCGGATAAGGCGGGGAAAGTGTGCCAAACTGGTGGAGAGGTCCACGTCCATATAGCTCACTATATCGGCGGTGCTATCCAGCCAGGTGGCCCGCAGCGCCCTGCCTCGACCTCTCTGAGGGATGTAGACGTAGGATATCCCAGGATACTTTTGGATCAGCATCTCGCTTACCGAACGGGTGTTATCCGTTGAACCGTTATCGGCTATGACTATGCGCCAGGGGTTTTGGGTCAAATTCTCCTGGAGAAATTGACTCAAAACCATAATGCCTTGAGGCAACCTCTCTTCTTCGTTGAGAACGGGAATTACTATGTCAACAGCCGATGCCATACTCCCTCGCTTCCAATTCTATATGACCCGATAGGCCAGGTAAACGGCCGGTGGAAGTGTGTTGGTACTCCATGGCAGACCGGGGCAAGTCAGGCCGCTTAGGTGGGCGAACTGTCAAGGTACCGGTCTATCCGCTCTACGTTATAACCAGTGGAACCCATCAAAAGACTCTCCACGGCCACCCGAGCCGTATCCAGGGAGGTGTAACAGGGAATGTTGCTCTCTGCGGCAGCCCTTCTAATGAAAAATCCGTCCCGCAGCGTTGAAGCCACGTCCGAGACAGTGTTGACCACCGCCTGCACCGTGCCATCGTTAATCACATCAACTACGTTGGGGTGCCCCTCACCGAGCTTCTTTGTGACCATGGTCACGTTGCTGCCCACAGCCTTCAGCATTGCCGCCGTACCCTCTGTTGCATATAGCTTGCAATTGGCCTTTAGCAAGTCCCGTATCAGGCCCAGCGACTCGGCCTTATCCCTATCGGATATGCTAAGCAGGATGGATTGCCGGTTGGCGAGGGTCAGATTGGCAGCGGTCAAGGCCTTGGTCAAAGCGGCGCCGAATCCATAGTCAATCCCCATGACTTCCCCTGTAGATTTCATCTCCGGACCAAGGTACCAGTCTACTCCCGTCAGCTTGGACATAGAGAAGACCGGGGCTTTTACCGCCACCATCTTTTGGCGGGGCCACAGCCCGCCCTTGTAACCCAGCTGTTTGAGGCTTTTGCCCAGGATTACTTTGGTTGCCAGGTACACCAAAGGCACGTTGGTGACCTTGGATATAAAGGGCACCGTGCGGCTGGAGCGTGGGTTCACCTCCAGCACGTACACCGTGGTGTCCGTGTCTTCCTCCCTTGGATGACTGGGACTCCGGTAGGGCCTGCCGCCAACGATGACAAACTGAACATTCATTAGACCCCTTATGTCCAGCGCCTTGCCGATGCGGGCGGTGTAGTCCACAATGGTATCGATCTCTTTAGGCGTGAGGTTGAGACTGGGGTATATGGCCATGGAGTCACCGCTGTGTACCCCGGCCCGCTCGATGTGCTCCATAATGCCGGGGATTAGCACCTCCTCACCGTCACACACCGCATCCACTTCACATTCCTTGCCCTCCATGTACCTGTCGATGAGCACAGGTCTACCGCTGTCCAGGGAGTCGGAATCCTTCAGGTAGCGTATTATCTCACCGGCGTTTCGGACAATCTCCATGGCCCGGCCACCCAGAACGTAGCTGGGCCGCACCACCACGGGATAGCCGATATTTTGGGCCACTCTCAGGGCGCTCTCCACCGTTGTCACCGTGGCGCCCGGGGGCTGGGGGATTCCCAGCCGAGCCAGAAACTCGTCGAACCGGTGCCGGTCCGACGCTATGTCTATGGCATCGGCGCTGGACCCCAAGATGGGTAGAGCGGCTTGGTCTAAGACCTGGGACAGGTCGATGGCCGTCTGGCCGCCAAACTGGACGACCGACGGCGGCGGCCCATCGTCCAGGGTCTCGTTTTCGATTATGTCCTGCAGGCTTTCCCCGTCTAGGGGCTCAAAGTAGAGACGGCTGCTGGTGTCAAAGTCGGTGGAGACAGTCTCCGGGTTGGAGTTAACCATAATACTTTTGACGCCTTCTTCCTGGAGGGCCCAGGCGGCGTGTACGCTGCAATAGTCAAACTCAATACCCTGGCCTATACGTATGGGGCCGCTCCCAACAACCACCGCCTTGGCCCCCTCCAGGGGCAGAGCCTCGTTTTCCTGT
The DNA here is from genome assembly GCA_965226535.1 of Dehalococcoidia bacterium. Classification (GTDB taxonomy): domain Bacteria; phylum Chloroflexota; class Dehalococcoidia; order Lucifugimonadales; genus JAPULR01. Next base: position 3,052 of record CBDDDE010000006.1, read on the forward strand.
TCGTAGGTTCCATAGAAATAGGAGGTAACCGCCTCAAACTCGGCGGCACAGGTGTCCATCATCTTATACACGGGCCGGATACCCCATTGGAGCCGGAGCTCCCTTACTCGAGGCGGAAGCAGGTCAGCCAAGATTCCCACCTGCTCGTCGGAAAAGCCAAGCCTCTTAGCCTCCCACATCAGGTCGGGATCTAGGGCTTCGGCCAGTAGCCTGCGCTCCATTTTCACAATGCGCTTGAGAGAGTTGACGAACCATGGGTCTATGCCACTTTGCGCGGAAAGCTCTTCGCATGACTTCCCCCTGCGCAGGGCCGCCATCAAGACCCAGAGCCTGAAGTCGGTGGCCTTTCGCAGCAGTTCATCGGCGACAAACTCGTTGTCCCGGCTCCACTCCGCATCCTCCCAAAGAAGTGTGCGGCCGTCCACCTCAGAGGAACGCACCGCTTTTTGAAAGGCCGCTTCAAAGGACCGGTCTATGGCCATTACTTCGCCCGTGGCTTTCATCTGGGTAGATAAGCTACGATCGCCGCCGGAAAACTTGTCAAAGGGCCACCGGGGTATCTTCACCACGCAGTAGTCCAAGGCCGGCTCAAAGGCAGCCTTGGTCTTTTGCGTCACGGCGTTGGGTATCTGGTCCAGCCGTTTTCCCACAGCAATCTTGGCCGCCACCCGGGCAATGGGATAACCCGTGGCCTTGCTGGCCAGCGCCGAACTCCGGCTAAGCCTGGGGTTGACCTCAATAACATAGTACTCGGACTCGGGTTCCCACTGGTTATGAAAGGCCTTTTCCACCAGGCTATGCGGGCGCAGGCCAAACTGGATGTTGCACCCACCTTCAATGCCCAGAGCCCTTATTATTCGCTGGCTGGCCGACCTAAGCATTTGGTGCTCTTTATCCGTGAGGGTCTGACTTGGCGCCACCACAATGCTATCGCCGGTGTGGATTCCCATGGGATCCAGGTTTTCCATATTACAAATGGTGATGCAGTTGTCCCCGCCGTCTCGCAGCATCTCATATTCAATCTCTTTCCAGCCTTCCAAAGAACGCTCCAGAAGCACCTGGGAAATAGGGCTAGCGTCCATGCCCTCCTTCACCACGGTCTTAAACTCCTGGTATGTCCTCACCATACCGCCACCAGTGCCACCCAGGGTGTAGGCGGGACGCACCACCAGTGGCAGTCCCAACTCTTCAAAGGCCCTGTGTGCTTCTTCCTGAGACGACACCGCGACGCTAGGCGGCGAAGGTTCTCCAATATCCAAAAGGAGTTGGCGAAATTCCTCCCGATCTTCGGCAGACTGAATTGTCTTTAGCGGAGTCCCCAAGAGCCTAACGCCATATTTCTCCAGAATGCCAGCCTTAGCCAAGTCTACGGCCAAGTTCAAGCCCGTCTGTCCTCCAAGAGTAGGAAGAATGCCATCGGGCCTCTCTTTGGCTATAATCCGATCGAGCACGTCCACGGTGAGGGGCTCTATGTAAATGGCGTCGGCAATACCCTGGTCTGTCATTATCGTAGCGGGATTGGAGTTTACCAACACAGTGTAAACCCCCTCTTCCCTCAGGGACTTACACGCCTGGGTTCCGGCGTAGTCAAACTCCGCCGCCTGTCCAATTACGATAGGACCGGAGCCTATAACCAGCACCTTTTCAGGCTTACTACTCATAAGCCCCTGTTCCTACCTCTCGAAGGCACGCCGACTGTGTGACTGTACCCTTCTATCCCGTCAAAGTTCAAAGTCGTAACTTAAATCAAACCCTCGCCGATTGCGTGTAGGCGAGGGTTTGATTGTTCGGATGTATCAAGAAACTTTACTCGACTGGTACGAATCCTGGTAACTCAATGAAACCTCGATCTTGCAGGCGGTTGAGAATCTGGCAGATGAAGCTAAGGAACAACTTGGACTCAAGCTCCGTGGGACTACCGCCATCTTCTCCATATTGCTCTCGGGGAGGAATGGTTAGCCTAGTCATGCTCCCTTCCATCCTCTCAACCATAATACAGCCTATGGGGTCCTTCTGCACCTTGGGATTCATCAGTTCTCTGGGCCTAACGAGGAGCTTCCATTGGGCATTGACAACGCCCTTGCCTGAACTGATCTTGAATCCGTGTTCACCGCACGTAAAAGTTGAAATATTCTTATCTATGAAGTCAACCACATCAACTATTTCAGCATCCAGTTCCAACTCGATACCCTGTTCCACAAGAAAGTGTCTAAACAAATTCTACCTCCATCTATGTAGCTCCCAAAGCACAAGCCAACGTGCGTGGTTGCTCAGGAACCTGTTTGTTTGCAACCCATTGGGGTCAATGGGCACAAAGATTTATTCTGCTACTTTTTCTCTGTGGGCTTCAAGGAGTGAAGGAGCTTCTTTCCTTTGGTTTTGTCTTTCTGCGCGGTCACCATAGCTATGAAACGGTCGAAAATATACTCGTTGTCCCTCGGCCCGGGGGAAGCCTCCGAATGATATTGTATGGTCATAATGGGCATCTCCGAATGTACCAGACCCTCAATAGTGCCGTCGTTGAGATTCACGTGGCTGACTGCCAGTCCTTGAGGCAGAGTAGCTGCATCAACGGCGTAGCCGTGGTTCTGGGCCGTAATGTAAATCCTACCCGTGGCCAGGTCTTTTACCGGATGATTGGCACCCCGGTGCCCGAATCTGAGCTTGAACGTCCCAGCCCCAAGGGCTCGAGCCACAACCTGGTGCCCAAGGCAAATCCCCAATATCGGCACCTCGTCCAGCAGCCTAGACGCGGTGTCCACAGCGTAATCAAGCAGCGCCGGGTCTCCCGGCCCCGGGGAGAGAAGAATACCGTCCGGCTGCTGCTCCAACACCTCTTCCGCCGTGGCCGTGGCTGGGACGGTAATCACCTCACAGCCCCGGGCCCACAGGCACCTCAGAACGTTGTTCTTCACCCCGTAGTCGCTCACCAATATACGATGCCCTGGACCCTTCCCAGTAGTCTTCCCCCCCTTCCACGAATAACGTTCCTTTGTAGTCACCCTTTGCACGTAGTCAACGTCGTCGTAGCGGGGAATGGAACCCCACCACCCGGCGGCTCTTGCTGGTGAGTCAAGGACAACGACGCCCATCATTACACCCCGGCTCCGAAGCCTCCTGGTAATGGCACGGGTATCCACACCGTAGATGCCGGGGATACCCTGCGAAGCCAAGAACTGGTGAAGCGTGGTGCTGTTTGACCCGTTGCTAGGCGTGAGACAGTGCTCCCGCACGACAAGTCCCGCAACCTGCACCTTTACGGACTCGTTATCCTCGTCGTGAATTCCGTAATTGCCCACCAGGGGATACGTGAGGACAACCAACTGGCCGGCAAAAGAAGGGTCTGTCAACGCTTCCTGGTAGCCGGTCATACTGGTGCTGAACACCAACTCTCCGTATGCCTCCCGCTCTGCGCCAAAAGAATACCCCGGATATACGGACCCGTCTTCCAGCAGTAGGTAGGCTTTCCGGTCCATCTAGATACCCACCTCATAGACCGGCGCCGGAGCGCCCCCGTCCGGAGGCGCCGCCGAATAGCCCTGCCCCAAAGCCTCTTCCTCGTTGGAAAAGAACCGAAACTGGTGCAGCTGATGCTGGGAAATGAAACTAAGCTTACTGATGGGCTTGTAAAACTTTCTGAGGCTCTGCTGAAGCCCATAAAAACCGGGGGTATTTAGCCATTCACAGTATCTGCACGCGAACGTTGGATGCGGCCCGGCGATAACAGAGAACCGAGGTTCGCAGCTCTGCGGTTCACGGTTTGTCACACAGTCGGGATTCTTGCATACTACGCCTTGGGCCGTAACTGTAGCGGATTTCCCCCCTTGCCACTGCCCCGCGGCTTGGGCGGCCTTTTTCCAGGGCTTCAACCCAAGTATGAGACTCAGCAAGGCCATCCGTACCGGCACCCCGTATCCTGCCTGCGCAAAATACTTGCTGCGTTGATCCTCATCCATATCTAAGGAGATCTCATCCACCCTGGGAAGGGGATGAAGCACGATAGCTTGGGAGAACCTGCTCTTCATGGTTTGCTTGCTGATGCGCGGATACTTGCGGTCGTCCACACCCTGGTCGCCCTTCCTTACACTCAAAGAGGCGTCTCTCTCAACCTGCCTCCGGGTTACGTAGAAAACCAGTTCCGACCCCGGGTCTACTTGCGCCCTAACGTTTGGCTCATCTCCAAAAAGGGTCTGTTGATGAGACTTGCTTGGCGTCATGTATATAGCATCCAGGGTTGAATCGTCCTTCAACCCACCCGTTGTCCCGCCGTAGAGGGCACGGAAATCGCCAGCTTGGACTTTTTCAATTCGTCTATCGTACTGGGCTTCAATCCTCGTCTTTACGTGATCGGGCAAACCCAGTCCTTCCCCCGGCACGAAAACCAGGTCCGCCCCGAACCTCAGAAGGCCAAAGATTAGCGAGTGCACCGTTCTCCCATGCTTCAAGTCGCCGCAGAGGGCCACCCGTAACCCCTTAAGGGTGTCCTTTTCAGCCAACAGAGTAAATAGGTCGCACAGGGTCTGGGTGGGGTGCTCGTGGCCGCCGTCACCGGCGTTTATCACGGGTACGGAAGCGTAGTCCATCGCCAACCTGGCGGAACCCTCCCACGGGTGCCTCAGCACTATAAGGTCGGAGTACCCGCTCCACACGCGTATGGTGTCGACAAGGGTCTCGCCCTTCTCCATGGAAGAGGAACCGGGGCCTACGGTGGTGATCGCCCTGCCACCCAACCGATTCATTGCCGACTCAAAGGAGCCGCGGGTACGAGTGCTGGGCTCAAAGAACAGCGTGGACATTATGCAGCCGTCGGCCAGCGAAGGGAAAGACCGGACGTCCTTGGACATTTCCTGCGCCAAGTCCAAGATGTCTTCTATTTCTTCGTTGCACAGGTCTTCTATGGAAACCAGACTATTCTTGTACATATTTACCCATCTTGCGGCCTCACCAGGACCACCTCATCGCGGCCGTCTATCTCCCTCAACCTCACCTGCACCCTCTCGGCCCTTGAGGTGGGCAAATTCTTGCCAACGTAGTCGGCGCGGATGGGGAGCTCTCTGTGGCCCCTATCCACCAGAATAGCCAGCTGCACCAACCGGGGCCGCCCCGCCTGTACCAGGGCGTCAAGGGCGCAGCGAGCGCTCCGCCCCGTGTACAAGACGTCGTCAACCACCACTATCTTTCTATCGTCTACTTCCACGGAGACACGGGGCTGCAACGGCAACGCCTCAACACTTAAAGCGCCGTCGTCACGGTAGGGCCGAATGTCCAATCCGGTCACCGGGACATCCACCCCCTCCAGGTCACGGATCTTTCCGGCTAGTCTTCTTGCCAGTGGGAGACCCCTGGTGAGAATTCCGGCCAGCACCAGCCCTCGCACGCTCTTGTGACGCTCTAGGATCTGATGGGTAATCCGCGACAGAACACGCCTGATGTCACCCTCTGTCAGGATGGTCCTTTCCACGGCTGCTTTCTGCCTAATCCCGGACAAAAACTCAACCAAAAAAATCCCCCTGCCGGGGCTGGCAAGGGAAACTCATTTATCAGCAGTCATACGGGCTTTCCTTACCAACCTCACTGGGCTGTTCTTAAAGGCTAGTCCCTTGTGAAGAAATCTGCCGAGAAGTGTACCAACAGCTCCTTAAAAAGGCAAGGTTGTGTACTCGTTCAGTACATATGAGACAGAGGAGCTGGGACCAGGGTAGGGTGGATTGCTCAAGATACTGTGCCGGAGTGCGGCCGTCCAGTGAGTGGTGGGGTCGGAAGGTGTCGTAGACACGCTCCCAGTCCAGCAGGGCACGATTGAGCGTTGCGATGTCCAGTTCGCCGTCGTACAGCTCGTAGAACTCCTCTGTATGTGTGCGCTGTGCTCGCTCCACATGGCCGTTGAGCTTCGGAGAGCGCGGCGGCAATACGAAGAGCCTGATGCCCAACTGCTGGCACGCGGTCTCGAAAGCAGCCTGGAACTCACTGCCTCCATCGACCTGGACCGCCCTGATGGGAAAGGGGAACCGCCGTCGCATAGAGCCCAGGAACTGTGCCGCCAGGCTGGACGTGGCCCGGGTGTGTACCTCTATCACGTCCCACCGAGAGACCATGTCCCTGGCGGTGAAGTGCTTGAGCACCACACCTGGCAGGGGGCGGATATCCAGTGTGTCCTCCTGCACTATGTCACCTGGGTTCATGGCCCGGTACTCCCTGGGCTTGCGCACCGCATAGGGGCGCCGACGGGATCGCTTGCGTGCCGATACCCCGTGTCGCGGGGGCTCCTTGAGTACGCCACGGGCTTTCAGACTGGTCAGGATCCGACCCGTCATAGAGGTTGAGACCTGCCAGCCCTGACGCCTCAGCAGTATCACCAGCTTGTCCTTGCCCCATCTCGGATACCGCTCCCTCAGTTTCAGCACCGCCTGGGACAACTTGGCGCTCCATGTCGGACCACGTACCCTGAGAGGGCGCCGGCTCTTGGTGCCCAGGCCAGCCGGGCCTTCTTCTCTGAGTGCCTTGTGCCACCTGTACAGCGTGGACTGCGGCAGTCCTAGGGCCTCCGCTGCTGCCGAACTCGTTAGCCCCTGCTGCCTCAGTGTCTGCCAACAACTTACCCACCCCATTCTCTCCTGCGCTTCGGGCGTCAACTCCTGAGGTGTCGTCTTGGAAAGCTGGTAGAATGACTTGGGTAGACCTACTACCCGCATGAAAGGGACCTCCTTGGTTTAGCTCACCCTAAGGATGGTCCCTTTCTCATTTCCCTACAACACCCACCCTCTCACATCTTTCTGAACGAGATCAAAGGTACGCTGTCAAGAACAGAGTTGCTGTGGCCTACCCGCCAGGGGTTGCGCTTGACTGCTGTTCCCTTGGCTACTACACTCACGTTTATCCCGAACAGCGCGAAATAGCCTCAGATTGGCCGGACAAGGAGATGTCATGATAGACCAGGTTCACATGATGGAGGTAATACAAAAGCATCGTGGAGACGCTGTCATCATTACGGTAGAGCGGGCCAGCGTAGCCTGGCCCAAGATAAGCACCAAGCACACCAGAGACGTTTCACCTACGGTCATGGGAAAAGGCTCCTCCTTTGCCCTTGGGGTGGCCTTGGCCCAGCCCGATACCAAGGTTATTGTCATGGATGGCGACGGCAGCCTCCTGATGAACCTTGGCACCCTGGCTACCATTGGCAACATGCAGCCCAGGAACCTTTATCACCTTGTCTTGGAGAACGGCATGTACGCGACAACCGGTGGTCAGCCCATTCCAGGACAGGAAGTTATCTCCTTTGCTGCCATGGCCAAGGACGCGGGCTATCCCCTTGCTTACGAATTTGAGGACCTGGAAGACTTTGACAGCCAAGCGGAAGAGGTGTTCAGCAAGACCGGGCCCGTGTTGGTGCGGGTGAAGACGGTGCCAAACCCCCGGCTCCCCGGACAACGCCCGATGGAGAGGTCCGGCAACCGACGGACAATTAAAGAAGCCGTATCGGACCTTCAAATGGACCTGGCCGGAGCTTAGCTCCGGGGCGCGTGGGCCCCTCTACTCCTCTCCTAATACCCGGCATTCGTGGCCAAGACCCGTTGGCCTTCTCATCGAAACCAACTTGCTCCAAATGACGTGAGCACCCCCAAAGGTCGCCACTGAGCCCGTCGGCTCATTTCGGCGCCGCTGTCCTTATTGCGCCAGGGTAGCCTCAACGCTCAGTTCCACGTTGCCCTTGAGCGCCTGTGAGATTGGACAGCCGTCCTTGGCCGCTTCAGCGGCCTCACCGAAGGCTGCGGCACTGATGCCGGCCACCCAGCCCTTGACTGTCAGCGCGCTGGACACGACTTTCCATCCCCCGTCAACGTTTCCAAAGGTAACCTCGGCGCTCACCTCTAGCCTCTGAGGGGGAGTCCCGGCCTGACCAAGCCCGGCGGAAAAGGCCATGGCATAACAGCTTGCGTGGGCGGAGGCTACCAGCTCTTCGGGGCTGGTGCGCATGTCGGCAGACTCGGTGCGGGATGCCCAGGTGACGGGGAGCCCGGTGAAGGCTTTGCTGGTGCTGGCGTCCACCGTCCCCTTTCCTGATAGCAACTCGCCTTCCCATATTACATTTGCACGGCGTACGGCGGCCATTTAGTCCTCCTTACTATTTTGGTGATTCCCATACTACTATAGATGCACTCGCCGGGCGACTGCCTTTTTAAGGCCATTGGTCCGTGCCCTAGGGGAGATGTCAACTGGACTTTCCGGCGCACCGTCGCCCTCCGTGGTCACCCGTTCCTACAAAAGGTAGAATACACCTAATCTTCCACGGGAGGTACTCAATGATTACCTGCTTCGACAGCTTATTCGCCGGTCACGTTGATGTTGACAACGTTGGCTACGGTGGTACCCCAGTCAACGATCGCTCCTTCTCAGACGGGTACCTAGCCACGGCCTTCGACAAATCCATTGCCATCGCACAGCTCATGGATCGGACGGGTTACGACACCCTCTGGCTCGCCGAGCACCACTTCCAGCCGGAAGGCTTCGAGTGCATCCCCAATATCCTGATGCTCAGCGTCCACCTGGCTCACATGACAGAAAGGATAAACTTTGGCTGCGGTTTCAACATCACCCCCATGTGGCATCCCCTGCGCCTGGCCGAAGACTACGCCACGGCCGATATTTTCACCAAGGGTCGCGTCAGATTTGGCGTAGGCCGCGGGTACCACACCCGTGAGGTGGAAACCTTTGGCGCACCTCTTCTTGACCAGTCCGCCAACCGAGACCTATTTGAGGAACAGGTGGACATTATATTCAAGGCCCTTACGGAAAGACCCTTCTCGCACCGGGGCAGTTACTACCAAATACCCCCTGAGGTGCCCTATCGTGGCTACGACCTGAAGGAGTTGACAGTGGTGCCCAGACCCCTGTACAGGCCGTTGGAGTGCTGGCAGCCCATACAGAGCGCCTCCACAAGGGGTCTGGACTTCATGGTCAAACATGGCATCAAAGGCCTGATTGGAGGGGGAGTGGCCGAGGGCGGCGCCATGCAAAAGGTGCTGGAGGCCTGGCAAAGCGCCCACCATCGGGCGGGCCAAAACAAGGCCCTCGGCGAAGACCTAAGTATAGGCTTTCACTTCTTTCTGGCCGACTCTGTGGAAGAGGGCATCAGAAGGTACTCCGGGTACTACGAAGAAAACATAAAGATGTTTGGCCCCCTGCGACTTGTGCGCGCTCTTACCGACCAACAGATAATCGACATGGGGGATCCCAACCTTGCGCCTTTGGCGGGCCTTCCCACCATGGAAGAGGCCATAGAGGCCGGGGCCGTTCTCTGTGGGCCGCCCGAGCGTATCATCCAACAGCTAAAGGCCTTGGAAGAGAGATGCCCAGGCCTCGATAGAGTCAGCGTTAGCCAGCCCGTGGGCACCCCTCAAAAGGTAATACTGGAGCAGCTTGAGTGGTTCTCTCAAGAGGTAATGCCCCAATTCGTAGACAGGTCGCCCGCGTTTACTAAGGTAGCCTAGGTTAGGACCTTTTCTCCGACTGTTTTCCCGACTTGCCCTCGCGGTCTGAATAGGATTTGCTGAAAGGCTTCTCTGCCCTTACACTAGAGCCGTTAGTCGCAAAGGAGGTTTTCTTATGCGTGGGAACACTGCTTTGGCCAACGTCCTGCGAATGGAGGGTACGGAATACCTCTTTTGCTATCCGGCCAATCCCCTCATAGAGGCGGCGGCCATCGCCGGCATCAGGCCCATAATGTCACGGACGGAGAGGACCACCGTCAACATGGCCGACGGTTATACCAGGGTGTCCAACGGCCGTCGCACCGGGGTTGTGGTCACCCAGTCCGGCCCGGGCATAGAGAACGCTTACGGCGGCATTGCTCACGCCTACGCTGAATCGGTACCGATTCTTGTCATCCCGGGAGGCCCCGCCAGGGACAACACGGCTCAGTTTCCAAACTTCCCCGCCGTAGAGGCCTACGGGAACGTCACCAAGTGGGGCGCCCAGGTGAATCCGTGCCGGACGGGTTCCGGAGATGATGCGCCGCGCCTACACCTTCCTACGTTCCGGCAGGCCGGGCCCCGTCATGGTGGAGGTGCCCGCCGACGTAGGTGAAGAGGATATCTCCGAAGAGGCCTTCGACTACAGGGTGGTCAAGCACATCAGAAGCGCCGGGGACCCCAGCGACGTTGCCGATGCCGTGAGGGCGCTTCTAAGGGCCAAACGTCCGGTAATTTACGCCGGACAGGGGGTCCTTTGGGCCGAGGCCTCGGCGGAACTTGAGGAGTTTGCCGAGTTGGCCAATGTGCCGGTGATGACCACCAACATAGGCAAGAGCGCCTTCCCGGAAAACCATCCCCTTGCCCTGGGGACCGGCGCTTCGACCATGACCAAGGCGGTGCGCCATTTCCTTGACAGGGCAGACCTGGTTTTTGGCATAGGTTGCAGCTTTACCACCAACCTGGCGTCCATTGGCGTCCCTTCGGGCAAGACTCTGGTTCAGTGCACCGTGGATGAGCGGGACCTCAACAAAGAGCAGCAGATACATCACGCCGTTATCGGAGATGCCCAATTGGTCTTGGCCCAGCTGATTGAGGAGGTGCGTAAGCAGACGGGCCGCGATGGGCGGAGAGGGGATGGGGCGGTTGCCCAAGAGGTGGGCCGGGTAAAGGGTGAGTGGTTGGAGGAGTGGATGCCCCGCTTGACCTCCGACGAAGTGCCTATCAACCCTTATCGCGTCATCTGGGACCTTATGCACACCGTGGACCGGGCCCAAACTATCGTAACTCACGACTCCGGACATCCGCGAGACCAGACCATTCCCTTTTATGAAGCCATCACACCGCGGGGTTACCTGGGCTGGGGCAACTCCAGCCAACTGGGGTACTCGGTAGGCCTCAGTATGGGAGCCAAGCTGGCTGCTCCGGAAAAGACGGTAGTTACCATTATGGGGGACGCGGCTATTGGAATGTCTGGCATGGACATAGAAACCGCGGTGCGTCTTCGCATACCCATCCTGTTGGTGGTGCTGAACAACCACGTGCTCAGTGGCTACTCCGTCAACTACCCCGTGGCCACCGAGCGGTTTGGATTCACCAATCTCTACGGAAACTATGCGGACCTATCGAAAGCCCTGGGCGGCTACGGCGAGAGGGTTGAAAGCCCCGGAGACATTGTGCCTGCCCTTGGCCGCGCCCAAGAGGCCATGGCTTCAGGACGCCCCGCGCTGCTGGAGTTCATGACCAAGGAGGAAAACGCTCTCTCCAGATATCCCAGCCGGTAGGTCATTTTATAACGGCTGCATTGACGGAGGGTGAGCCAAGGCTGAGGTGCTAATGAGCGTCAGCGCCTTGGCATAAGGGCATCCCCTATTACATCCCATATTTAGCCCTGAAAAGGAATTTAGAGTATGACAAGCAGACCCGCAAAGAAGGTTGACCTCCTGATTGATGGGGGAATTGTTATAACTATGGATGCAGAGCGGCGGGTCTACAATCCCGGATTTGTGGCCGTTGACCAGGGTAAGGTTGTAGTAACGGGGTCCATGAGCGCCTGTGCGTATGAGGGCAGAGAGCGATTTGACGCCGCCGACATGGTGGTTATGCCAGGTATAGTGAATGCCCACGACCACCTTGACCAGTCCATCTATCGCAGCTGCTTGGATCATAAGAAATCATCGAGGGACCATCTGCTCAAAATGGCCCAGGGTCTTACGCGTGAACGGGCCCGTACCGCGGCAACGGTCAGCTTACTGGAGCTGCTGCACCATGGCGTCACCACAACCCAGGAGAACCACTGGACCCACTACCACCAGGACTCCACCGACGGAATTTGTGAAGCCATACAGCGATCGGGGATGCGCGCCTCGGTGTCCCGGGGCATCAGCGACGATGAGCAGTACACCCCGGCTGAATTCATTGAGCGCACAGAAGACGTTTTACAAGACTTGGACCGGCTGGAGCGGAAGTACGACTCAGACCGTATCCAAATCACTTCGGAGCCCACCACTATCATCCGATGCAAACCGGAAACGGTCTTGGCCATGAGAGATTGGGCGCTGCAGCGCAATAAAATGTGGCACATACACCTAGCCCAGACCACAGACGAATTGGCAGAGGCAATGGATAAAGTGGGAATGGGTAGCGTTCAGTACGCCGAGAAACTGGGCGTTCTGGGGCCGGAGATGCTGGCCATACACTGCAGCGGGCTGCTGGATGAGGAGGTGGAACTTTTTGGCAATTACCAAGTGAGGATGGCCCATTGTCCGCTTACCGTCATGCGTGGGGGCAATAGGGTCCCGCCTATCTGGGAGCTTGAAAAGCTCGGTGCGTTGGTGGCCGTGGGCACCGACGGCTCTGCCACCAATAACGGGCAGAACCCGTGGGAGGCCATGAAGATGGCCGTCTATATGCAGAGGGTGCGTTTTCAAGACCGATACTTGGGCACTGCGGAGGAAGCGCTAGAAATGATGACTGTCAAGGCGAGCGCCGCGTTGGGCATGGGCCACCGAGTCGGCTCCCTGGAACCGGGGAAAGAGGCCGACGTCGCCATGTTTCCACGCAACCAGCTCCACTTGCTCCCCGGCGCCAGACTAATAAACAATCTTGTATATTCTGGTCTGAACAACATGGCTGACACGGTGCTGGTGGGCGGCAAGGTGGTCCTTCGTGGTGGCCGGAGTACGATGTTTGATGAGGATGAGGTGGCCGCCAAGGTGCGTGAGCAGCAGAAGGCAATGATCAAAGAGGCAGGACTTGAGGGAGACATTGGTCTCCTCTCCTCCTGGCCTGAGATTGGCGAGGAAAGCTAACCCAAGGGAGATTTGAGAGATGAGTGGACACAAGAAAGTTGCCATCGTCACGGGCGGCGGGACGGGTATAGGTAGACACACCGTCCTCGCCCTCTTGCGAGAAGGGTACTCCGTCGTTGTAGCAGGTCGCCGTCTCGAACCCTTGCAGGCTACGCTTAGGGAATCTGGAGATCTGGCAGCTCAGGCGCTGGTCGTGCAGACCGACGTAAGTAATCCGGACTCGGTTAAAGCGTTATTCGCAAAGGCCCTCGATGCTTTTGGACGCCTTGACCTCCTGTTCAACAACGCCGGTACCGGCGCGCCGCCGGTTTCCCTTGAGGCCCTGACCTTGGAGCAGTGGCAATCGGTGGTTGACGTAAACCTGACTGGCGCTTTTCTGTGCACACGGGAAGCAATGAGGATAATGAAAAACCAGAATCCTATGGGCGGGCGTATTATCAACAACGGCTCCATATCGGCCCAAACTCCGCGTCCAAACTCCGCGCCCTATACGGCCACCAAGCACGCTATGACGGGTCTGACCAAGTCCACGGCTTTGGATGGACGCAAGTACGACATCGCATGCGGCCAGATAGACGTGGGGAACGCCGATACTCGAATGGCCGCCAGAATGCGGGAGGGCATTGAGCAACCCGACGGGTCGGTTCGCGTTGAACCGGTGATGGATACGGAGCACGTGGCGGAGGCAGTGGTGCACATGGCCAACCTGCCATTGGATGCAAATATTCTATTTATGACCATCATGGCCACCAAGATGCCCTACACTGGTCGCGCGTAGCACAACCCGCGTCTTCGCTGCGGGGCCGCGGGCGGGAATCGCAACATCCACGGAACCGTGCTCGGTAACTCATTGACATTGCCACATCGGCAATTCTAGCATTGATACAATCGCCCCATTTCCTATGGCGGTTCTAGCTTTGTTCTAAATTACCCGATTCATTTAGAGAACACATTTGTAAAATGTGCGAAATGTTAGGGATAGAAACAGGTTTAACCGTCTTATGATGCATCTCTTTCTCGCTATCTTGGGGGTACTTCTCCTTTTGACTCTAATCTGCGGCGAAGATGCTGCCCCAACTCCCGCCGCGACACCCATACCCACGCCTACGGTACGTATATCAACACCCGTTCCCATGGCCACGCCCGCTCCCACGAGCCGGCCCGCCGCTGTTGCGACACCTGCCCAGACGCCCTCGCCTACGAGTCGGCCCACCGCTGTTGCGACAGCTGCTCCCACGCCCTCGGCCACCCCAACCCCGGCCCCCACTGCCAGGCCCACAGCTGTTCCAAGGCCTACAGTAGCCGCGGACTTGCAACCCGCAGCGCCGCGGCTACTGGTGAGCATGACGCCGCCGGCCCAGCAGATGACGGTATTCTGGAAGGGTTTCCAGAGCTCGGGGGGTCCCCTGACACCCATGTATGAGACCCTCCTGGGCAGTGATCGCGTGACCCAGGAGCTTTACCCCATGTTGGCGGAAGAGTGGTCAATGGCGCCGGACGGGATGTCGTGGAACTTCAAGCTGAGGCAGGGGGTTCCCTTCTACCAGAACAAGGTAAAGACCGACTATGAGGTTACCGCAGACGACATAGTATTCACCTTTGAGAAAGACCAGTTCACCGAGGGCAGGCCCAGCACGGGAGCGCCTTGCTGCAGAGACATGACGGTGGAGGACTTTGAGATAAGTGGTGACTATGACGTCACCTTCCATCAGGGGAAAGTGGACGTTACCACGGACTACCAGATGGGCGGGCAGAACATATTCATGGTAAGCAGCCGCGACCACCATAACGCGGTGGGTGAAGAGGGATACATTGACAACCCCATCGGAACGGGGCCCTTCACCTTTGTAGAATTCAAGATAAACCAGTACATTCTCTACGAGAGGGTGGACGATCACTGGAGGAAGACACCCGAGTTCCACGAGGTCCAGCTCTACTACGTGTTGGAAGACGCTACCCGCATGGCTATGCTCCTAACTGACGAAGCGCATATTGCCGCGGTAGCTCAGGCACTGATGCCCACGGTAGTTGAGCGTGGTTACATACGGACTCCAAGCACCAACCCCAGCTTTGCGTTGGTTGCCATAATAGGTGGACTCTACTATGAAGATGAGCGAGACCTTACGGAGCCTATGACGAACGTCAAGGTGAGGGAAGCGCTGAATCTGGCCATAGACAGAGACACGTTGAATGAGATTTTCTACGAGGGCAAATCGCTGCCCATGCCGGTACCTGGCATTAAGCCTAACCAGGACATCTTCAAGTGGGATGCTTATCCCTACAACCCCACACGGGCCAGGACGCTTCTGGCGGAAGCGGGGTACCCCGACGGGTTTGAGTTTGATTTCCTGGTAGCGAAGATGGGTGGGATACCGGAGGCCCCGGAGATAGGGGAGGCAATGGTGCCCTACTTCCGGGCTATTGGCCTCAAGCCTGACCTGCAGCAGCTGACCTTTGGCAACCTGGCAACCACTTACCGGACCAAGAACGCGGGCAACAAGGTGTTGCTGTTCCGAGGCTCGGCGGTGGCGGACTTCCAGTGGATTAGAGCAATCCAAGGGCCGCCTTACGGAGGCATCTACGCCCCGGCGGACGAGGAGTTAAGGGACTTGACGGATGCATGGGAGCAGATAGTGGACCTGGAGGAACGAAAGAAGGCGACGCAGGGGATAGGGGATTTCTTCTACAACTACTACTGGGCGATACCGATGTTTTGGGTACGTGCAGAGGTGGCGGTAGACCCCAACGTGGTGGCTGACTATACGTCGGACCAGATACACTTTGGGCCCAGCCGTCATCACGAATTTACGGTGCCGGTGTACAAGTAGACCCCCCGGCAGATTGTGCAAGACATTAAGAAGGGGCCTTCCATCTGACGATTGGAAGGCCCCTTCTCTTTGGTATCCGTTAGGGTATGTGACGATCTAGGGAAGAATCTTCTCTAGACCGTCCCCACTAGGGGCAAGTATTGGCTCTTCAGCGTTGGGACTTGGATTACACGCCGCTCAGC
The DNA here is from genome assembly GCA_965226535.1 of Dehalococcoidia bacterium. Taxonomy (GTDB): domain Bacteria; phylum Chloroflexota; class Dehalococcoidia; order Lucifugimonadales; genus JAPULR01. Next base: position 18,840 of record CBDDDE010000006.1, read on the forward strand.
AGGCGAGATCCGTACAGGCTTACCGAGTTGTCCCATAGTATTTTCTTCTTGGACTCATCGGATATGGGTTGGTCCAGCATGTTGGGCACCGGCTCCTCCGGCGCGGGAGCGTCGGGGTGAGGGTAGTCCGTGTTGAAGATGATGTTGTCGTCCCCAATGTACTTGATAACGAACTCTATGGAGGGCTCGTCGGCATCGGCAGCCACGAAGCATTGTCGCCGGAAGTACTCTTGAGGGGTTGCCTTCAGGGGTACCTCGTCAAAGAACACTGATTGGCGCCCCTCACAGCACTTCTCCAGACGGTTGAGCCAGAAAGGCACCCAACCGGCGTTACCCTCCAGCATGGAGATGCGCATTTCGGGGAAGCGGTCCAGTATTCCGCTGTACATGAAGTGTCCAATGGATATCATGTTTTCGAAGGGAAAGCCGATGGCCTGGGAAAGGGCCCGAAAAGCCCCGTCAAGCTCATTGTACCTGGCGGAGGATTGAGGGTCTCCGGGGCCGCCGCCATGGAGGGATAGAGGGAAGTCTAGGTCCGAGGCTGTCTGCCAAAGGGGATCATATTCCGGCTGGTGCCACCAGGTGCCCGGTACAGGCTTGGGCATCTGCAGCGATACCGCGCCCAACTCCCCAACCGACCGCCGGGCCTCCTTGACGAACTCATCGATGTCGCCGCCCGGTACAATGGACACGAACTTTAGCCTGTTGGGATGGTTGGCGCAGAAGTCGTGTGCCCAGTTGTTGTAGGCGCGAGATAGGGCCGCTCCCAAGCCAGCGTTTGCAAAAGAGACGGTCATGGCTATCTGCGCGTTGGTGGGGAGGCATACCTGCAGGTCCCATCCCACGCGGTCCATGTCCTCAATTCGGCTCTCCACGCTCCACCAGTTGTTATAGCCGTTTGTAAATCGTATGGGGATGTCCTGCGTGAGGGTCTTTGCCCGCAGCGCCCCGGCAAACTGGTTGCCTGGTATGTGTTCCGTGGCCTTGTAGGTCAGGAGTGCCCGCTCCCACACCTTGTCAATGATAGGTCTTTTGTCGTAGTACTCCTGCTCCACGTACCTATCCCACAAGTCAACGGGCTCGTACATGTGCCCGTCGCCGTCTATTACCTTGAATCCCTTATACATAGTTGTACCTCCTTGTTATTTGTTGCTTTATTCTTCCATGCGATATCGCTTGACGGCGTTTTCGCAGGTAATCTTCCTTAGAGTTTCCTTGTCCAACTGGCCCATGGTGTCCTGAATTACCTCCCGAGAATCAGGCCATAGACCATCGGGATGGGGGTAGTCGGACCCCCAAATCAGGTTGTTGACGCCAATATAGTCGGCCATGTGACCAACACACGGGTCCTCTTGAAAGGTGGTAGCTCCTTGCCGGTACCAGTATTCGCTGGGCTTCAAGGTCAAGGGAGGGTCAAACTTTTCGTCCAACAAACTGCCGGTGTAGACAATGTCCATCCGTTCAGTGATGAAAGGAATCCAGCCGGCGCCGCACTCACCTAAGACAAACTGAAAGTCCGGGAATCTTTGGCAAGCGCCGCTCAGTATGATACTAACCAGCCATTCGGACCCGGCTAGCTGGAGCAGTGTTGTGCTGGTGCCCGAGTAGGCCAACAGGTTCTGATCTGGGGTTTCCGCTAGGTAGGAGCTGGAAAAATCCATGTCCTTCACCAGTGGCTGCACCTGCATGCCGCCGCCGCCACCTACGTGGAAAGAAATTGGCATCTGCGTCTCGGCGGCAGCCTCCCAGAGGGGGTCCCAGTAACCGTCCCGCACGTAGATGGGTTTGACAGTGCCTCCAACGTAAAGGTCCGAGCCCCGGAGCCCCAGACCGGCTACACGCCTCAACTCTTTGGCGGCCGCCCTGGGGTCATGGACGGGTATGCAAGCCAGGGCGTACCAGCGGCCCGGGCGAGTCTGACAAAAGTCTGCCACCCAGTCGTTGTAGACACTGAAAGTGGCGGCGACTATTTCCTCATCTTTAATCCTGATGCCCGCCGAGGTCATTCCATAGAGCACTTCGGCGTCCACGCCATCTAGGGTCATGTCCTTAAAGCGCAAGTCCGGGTCGGTGGGGTGATATTTCCCCTCGGCCATACCGTCGAGGAATCCCATCTCGATCATCTTATCCATACGGCGGAATTTGTTCTTGAGGGTGGGCAGAAAGCTAAAGCCCACTCCGCCGGCTACGCCCAGCACCTGGTCTCCCACCATCCACCGCATCCCCTCGTCGGTCTCACTTATCCTGGGCATGCGGTCCCTCAAACCACGCAGAGAATTTTGCACGAAGAGGTCCCCCGGAAGCCAGCTCATGTCTACGTGTGAATCTCCGGAAACCAGGTTGTATTGCATTTAAGCACTCCAACTTTAGAAGTCACACAAGCATACTATTTTCAACGCCCCCTGGTATCCATGCTGGGCCAAAGGGTGTCGGGCCATTGCATCCCAATCAGGTATTTTTGAGAGGGAGTTGCCGGTTATTGTACCAGAAAATAGTTAACATGAGAGCCAATACGGATATCCGCTCTCCAAATATGGCAGAATACGACTCTGGTATTCCACCGATGTATCCATAAAATTACTAGTTCCGGAGGTCGCCAATATGGCAAATGATAGCAGGGTCCGGCCTACGCTGTGCAGAGTGCAGCCACGGTATTCAGCTACAACAGGCCGCGGGACTGCTAAACCTTTCTCCCTTCATTCATAATGGGATAAAGCTGTGCGATGGCTAAGCCTCTACATGGCCAGGGCGCAGGTCTTGGGAGTTGACTGGCCAGGAGTTCATCCCCGCAACGAGGGGAACATCTCTTCAGCGGTTCCCTCGTTGGTAAAGGCCGTCATGGCGTCAACAAAGTTGCAGCCTCACCAAAAATTCTTGCCTTGAGTGTAAGGCGTATACACGGATATCGATACTCCTCTTGTCTTTTGCGGACTTCGTTGAACCAGGAGATCACCAACAGAAGTCGCTTCAAAGTCTGCCTTCCTTCTTGCATCAATCCTACGTTAATATTTTAATGGACGGATCACCGTCTTTTTGGTTCCCCGCACTCGTTTAATTTCTCAGAAATGAGGTCTGTTATGCCAGAGTTAGTTATGAATTGCCCTCACTGTAATAGTGAGAAAGTGGGATTTGATTTTGCCGGCGAAAGTCTGCATTCTCCTGTAGGGGCAAGGCCCATGCGTTGGACCACCTGTTTTGTGTGCCGCAAGTGTCGAGAGGGAGTAGTTGTCAAACTGGTCGACGGGGAAAATACTGGATACCCACCGGGCCAACTCAATGTGGAACTGCATAACTACGGTTTTGAAATTCTCGGTACACATCCAAAGCTCAATAGGCCGGAAGTGCCGGAACATCTTCCCACGGAAATTGAGGAGGACTTTAGAGAGGCACAGGATAACTTGAAACGCGGGAACTATAGAAGCGCTGGTATGATGTTTCGGCGGACTTTGGAGAGCGCTACAGCCAGGATGATGAATAATGCACAAGGGAAAAAACTATTTGAGCGCATTCAAATATTGGCTAAAGAGCGCGTGATTACTGAAGCGATGGGAGATTGGGCCAACGTTATCCGAGATAGTGGCAATGCTGCGACGCATGAGCAGGAGAGGTACGACAAGAATAGCGCCACTCAGATAGGAAACTTTACAAGGATGTTTCTCATCTACTCCTTTACGCTTCCCAAGCAAGTCAAGGATTCTAGAAGTCAGAGCGAGAATCCCGCCCCCTGAGATGTCCTGTATGCTCTCCTGAGGGTGAACTTTCCCCTTTACTTGCATCCGAGTAGCAGGGTAAAGCCAACCCCACTCACGCCGGCAAGTTGCAAACGTCCAGGGCGGTGAGGGCCAGCACCTTAGCAACCTGCTCCATGTCGCTGATGCGTGTGTATTCGTCGGGGATGGTGTCAGATTCAGAGCCGCCGCCGGGGCCGTAGAGAAGGCAGGGTACGCCTGCCCTCCAGAGGTGACAGGTATCGTCGCCGGTGTAGGAGCCGGGAAGAACTGCCCCAACCCCGTCGGGTTCGCCGCCGGTTACGGTCCGGTACTGGCGCAGCACCGTGTCGAGGATGTACTCATCTTTAGGCAGGTCAAAGGGCTCCATGACAACGGTAAAGACCTTATGCTTTGGGTCGGGAGGCATCTCAATCTCGAACCGGAAATCGGGGTCATCTTGTCCGACTTTGTCCAGAGCCCGTTGAATATCTTCTTTTACCGACGCCGAGGTCATACCCGGCAGGTAACGCACGTCCACGATAACGGTGCAGAAGTCGGATACCCAATTTGGCCCTCTCAGGTCATAGTCGCGCCCGCGCCCTCCAATTATGGCGCCAACGTTGATTCTGGGTAGGCCCGGAAGGTCTTTGCGGGGAGTGTAAGTAAACTCCACGTTGCTGATGGCAGGAACGGCTTTGCACATCTTGGCGATGGCGTCCACGGCCTCCTCTTTCCTGCTGATGTGGCGTGAGTTGCCCAGGACGTGAATGGCCATCTCCAGGACCCCGGCGTGTACGGTGAGTATGTTGTCGGCGCCGAAGGGTTCCGGCACCACCGCCATGTCCGCAAGGGGGCCGTGTTGGCACAGATAGGTAGTCCCGACGCCTCCCTGTAGCTCCCCCACCACACAGGCCAGCACCAGATTGCCCTTGAGGCGAGTTCCCGACCGGCGAATGGCCTCTGCGGCCTCGATCATGGAGGATACGCCGCCTTTCATATTGCGAATCCCCGCGCCGTAAATCCGATCGCCCTCAATGTCCGGAGTCCAAGGGTCCCGCTTCCATCCCATGGCCAGTGGGTCTATGTCGATGTGCCCGTTGAGCATAAGGGACTTGCCGCCACCAGTGCCCCTGAGCACGGCCACAGTCTGAAAGCGCCCTGGCTCCACCTCTTGCATCTGGACATCGTAACCCCGCTGCTCCAGAAAGCCGCTCAAAAAGCGGGCCACTTCCGTCTCTTCCGTCTTGAAGCTGGGAATTCTTATCAGATCCTGAGCCAGGTTGAGCATTCCCTCCGAGTCGACGGCATCCATCAGCTTTTGAACCCTGTCTTTGCTCATTGCTTACCTCTCAACCACCGTTAGAGACCTATTTGCCAGTAGCGCTTGTCCCGCGTTCTTAGCACCCTGCCAAAGCCGGGTAAGGGAAAGTGACACGCCACCACGGGGATGTGGTTGGCCTCCACCTCGTCCAACATTTTCCTACGCGTTTGTGTGGCGAGAGGCCAGTCGTAATCAAAGTGACAGTTCCAATCATCCTCAGTCACCTGGGCCGGGTGCACCAGCACGTCCCCTTCAATGAACGCCTGCTTTCCTTGAGAAGTGACCAATATGCTCATGTGCCCCGGGGTATGTCCCGGAGTATGTACCGCTTTAACCTCGGCGGTGATATCCGTGTCCTTGTCTATAGTGTCAAGAAGGTCCAGCCTGACCAGCCGCTCGACGCTCCGATCCATAAAGGGAAAGGAGGAAGCAGCCTGTACGCTGGGCTTTCGGAAGTGTTCCAAATCCGCCTGATGGACAATATACCTTGCGTTGGGAAAGGCGGGAACAAGCTTGCCGCCTTCTTCAACCGTGTTCCAGCCGACGTGGTCTGAGTGGAGGTGCGAGAGGAAAACGATGTCAACCTCCTGAGGGTTGATGTTTTCTCTCGCCAAATTGAGCATTAGTTGGCCCTCAAGGCCGCCAATGGACTCTATGGGGCCTGGGCCGTAGCCCGTGTCAATGAGTATGGATTGCCCTTGGCACCTAAGCAAGTAGCACCCGATCTCAATGAGCATTTGGTCGTTGTGGAAGGTGTTAGGGTAGCGCTCTCTGTAGGGTTTCCAAGCATCGGGCGAGACCTGAGGCCACAACTCGTTAAGGGGCATGGGAAAGGGAAAGCTCATGTCGGTTAGGGCGATAATTTCCACTGCGCCGACTTGCATGGTGAAGTTGGACATGCAGCCTCGTTTCTCTAGGGGTTGTTAGAGTCTGACGGTGGCGATTATAGAAGTAGACAACGAGACGGTCAACGTTGGCACGGTCCACTTCATTATCAGGCGAGGGCCGGCGTCGCGGTTAGGACACGGGGGGACGGTGCTGAATCCATGGCCTTGCTCGCTCAAAGGCGGCGGAGGCGGCTATAACCGTTTCCTCGTCGCCCTTTCTGCCAACAATGTGGAGACCGATAGGCAGCCCGTCTGAAGAGAAGCCGGCTGGGACGCTAGCGGCGGGATGTCCGATAGAATTTATGGGATAGGTGAAGGGGTGAAAGCTGAAGTACCGGTGCGGGTACGCCGGCTTGCCCGCTATCTCCTCAGGGAACTGGCCAACCGGCACTCCCGGGACAGCGAGGGTAGGAGACAGCAGCAGGTCGTATTTCTCAAAGAGGCTGGTCATCTGGGCTTTGAGGCGGTCAATGAGGCCCAGGGCATGGGCATAACCCACTGCCGTGACCCTTCCTCCCATGGCTATGAAATCTCTGGCGAATTGGGTCATTTGGTGTCCGTGGGTGTCCAGCGCCTGTCCGTATGAGGCGTAGGCGCTAGCCTCGTAAATGGGTCCAAAGGCATCGTAAGGCGAATCCATGACTAGGTCCGAGTCCTCCAGGGAACATCCCAATTCCTCAAATACTGTGGCGGCTTTAGAAGTCACGGCTAGCACCTCGGACTCCACTGCGGCAAAGCCGTAGTCCGGGCTCCAGGCGATGCGAAGCCCCTTGATGTCTCTATCTACGGCCGCGACGAAATCCGGGGGCGCTTCTCGAAGGGAGTTAGGATCCCTGAGGTCGTAACCGGCCATCACCTGAAGCAGGAGGGCGGAATCGCGGACCGTTCGACTCATGGGTCCCTGTTGACCGAAGAGGTTGGGCATGGCGGGCCCCTCAAGGCCGGTGTACCCGGATACTCTGCCCTGGGTGGGTTTAATTCCGTATATGCCACACAAGCTGGCGGGTATGCGAATGGAGCCGCCGCCGTCGCCGCCGGTGGCCAGCGGGCACAGGTACGCGGCGGTGGCCGCCCCGGCGCCCCCGCTGGACCCGCCAGGGGTATAGTCTGTGTTCCAAGGGTTGCGGCCGTGGTCGCCCAGCCGGTTTTCGCACATGCCCACCAAGGCGAATTCCGACGTGTTGGTCTTGCCCAACATAATGCCGCCGGCTCCCTTGATGCGTTCAACAACCGCTGCGTCCTTTTCCGGAATCCTGTCCTTGAACAACAGGGAACCGGTGGTGGTCCGGACGCCCTTTGTCATCTGGGTGTCCTTGATGGAAATTGGCAAGCCGTGAAGGGCCCCCAACTCCTCACCACGCATGACCGTTTCCTCGGCCTCCTTTGCGGCCTTAACTGCTTCGTCGTGAGTCAGAAGCAGGAAGGAATTCAATTGGGGGTCAAGTTCGTCAATGCGGCGAAAAAATAGGTCTGTCAACTCCACGGGAGAGACCTCTTTGGCCGCGATAAGGCTCACCAAGTCTGAGGCGGAAGAATAGGCCAGCTCGTTATCTATCATTTCATTATTGTCCATTACTTAGTATTTGCTCGAAATACACAGCATATAGAGGCATCTTGCCAGACTGCCAAACACCACGGCGGCGTTGTGTAGCCGCCGCTCTCTGCACTAGCCTACGTAGCCCTCTGACGTTTGTTTCGGCCAAGAAAGGCTAGGATGGCGGCAGCTAACAGCAGTACCGACGCAGGTATGTAGGCTGTGAAAACAAAGACGAATCCGACAATGGCTGACGCGGCCATGAGGGCGGCGGCAAGCCCTGGCTTCGATTTGGCTAAAGTGGATCCCACAACTGCCACGATGGAAATTAAGAGTGCCCCAAGCCCTAGCGTGACAACCTCCCCGCTTCCGCCGAGTTCAGCGTCTAGCTTAATAGTGTCAACAAACAGGAATTTCAACGCCCCTATAAAGCCTGCCGTCGATCCGATTATTCCTAGAATAAGAGCTGCAATTCTCAATGGTTTGACCTTACTTGTTGATGACACTATACCCAATGCTAGCAAAAGTGAAGTGTTATTTGTCCTTTAACTCTGTTCCGGCCCAGTCGGGTTCCTTTTCACGTCTGTGTGGGATGCTGTTATACTGGCCCTCAACCCTGAGGAAAGAGAAAAATCTAGTGGGGAGGTTCGCATGACTGAAGTCCAAGAAAACCAGTCCGATCTGATGGCAAGAGCCAAGTCGCTGCACCGGAGCACCCCCCTAATCGACGGTCATAACGACCTGCCATGGCAGTACAGGGAGCGAGTCCAACGGGCCGTGTCCAAAATTGACATCAGCGCCTCGCAACTAGACCTTGGCCTTCACACGGATATACCCCGGCTACGAGAGGGCGGCGTCGGGGGCCAGTTCTGGTCCGTTTACGTAGCGACCTCGTTGCCGGAGCGAACGGCTGTTCAGGCAACGCTGGAGCAGATAGACATAGTCTACAACATCCTACGCACCTACCCGGAAACCTTCCAACTCGCACTGACCGCCGGGGAGGTGGAGGAGGCCTTCGGGGAAGGCAAAATAGCGTCACTCATTGGCTTGGAGGGCGGGCACTCCATGGGAGGCTCCCTTGGCGCCCTTCGCATGTTTTACAGGCTGGGGGCGCGGTACATGACCCTCACCCACAACAAAAACGTGCCCTGGGCCGACTCCTGCACCGACCTGCCCCAGGCCCACGGTCTCACGGATTTTGGCAAAGAGGTGGTCCACGAGATGAATCGGTTGGGTATGCTGGTGGACCTTTCTCACGTTTCAGCCGAGACCATGCACGATGCCTTGGACGCGACGGAAACGCCCGTTATGTTTAGCCACTCGTCGGCTCGTGCCATAGCCTCCCATCCACGAAACGTTCCCGACGACGTTCTTGCTCGAATTCCGGAAAACGGCGGTGTGGTCATGGTCACCTTCGTGCCAGGGTTCGTGTCGGAAAAGGTCTACGATTACGAGAAGGCGCTGGAGGCGCAGCGTGAGCGCCTGGGCGCCGGTGAATCCACGGAGGACGCCCTTCGAAGGTGGGAGGAGTCCAACCCCAGGCCTTTCGCAACCGTGGCCGACGTTGCGGACCACATAGACCACATTCGAAACGTGGCCGGCATCAATCATATTGGGATAGGTGGGGATTTTGACGGCGTCGCCACTGTGCCCAAGGGTCTTGAAGACGTGTCCAAGTACCACATGCTCACGGCTGAACTCATCCGCCGGGAGTACCAGGACGATGAGATAAAGAAGATACTTGGTGAAAACGTGTTGAGGGTGATGAGAGACGTTGAATCCGCCGCTCAACGCTCATCAAGGGGCCCATCTGAGGCGATTATGGAAGTGCCGGGCTAAAGACATGGGCAATTCGGCATCCTTGATTACGCTGCAAGATATTCTGGACGCCGCAAGTGTGCTGGAGGGTCATGTTCACAGGACTCCTTTGGTGGGGTCCAGGTATTTGAGCGAAGGCACGGGGGCCAAGGTCCTTCTTAAGCTGGAGTCGTTCCAAAAGACCGGCTCGTTCAAGGTGCGGGGCGCTTTGAACAAGCTGCAATCCCTCACCGACGCGGAAAAGAAGCGCGGCGTTATCTCTCTTTCGGCGGGGAACCATGCCCAATCTCTAGCCTATGCCGCGGCTCTCTGGGGCATCCCGTCCACCCTCGTAATGCCCGCCGCCGCCCTAAAGTCCAAAATCGAGGCCACGGAAGGGTATGGGGGAACGGTCATTCTCACGGACGAGGACCTCCTGAAAACGACCCTTGCAATACAAAGGGAGCATGGACAGACCTTGGTCCACCCCTTCGACGACCTAAAAATCATTGCCGGAGCCGGTACCGTTGGCCGGGAAATACTGGATGAAATCCCTGACGTTGACGTGCTTGTGGCCGGGGTTGGCGGCGGTGGCCTGGTATCGGGAATAGCGGCGGCGGCAAAGCTGACGAACCCGCGTACCAAGGTTGTGGGCGTGGAGCCCCGGGGCGCCGATGCAATGTCACGCAGTATCGCCCAAGGAAGCCCTGTACACCTCAACGGTACCGACACCGTGGCCGACGGGCTGGCGGCGCCCTTTGCCGGCGTTCACACCCTTGCCCACGTTCAAAGGTTTGTTGACGACGTTGTAGTTGTCTCAGATCAGGAAATACTGAGCGCCATGGTGTCCGTCATGGAGAGGTGCAAACTGGTGATAGAGCCCGCCGCCGCGGCCTGCGTCGCGGCCCTCACCTTCGGAAAAATTCCCCTTAGTCCCGGCTCCACCGTGGCGTGCATAATCAGCGGGGGCAACGTTGGCGCTAAAGACCTGGTGCGCCTACTGTCCAAGATTGAGTGAGGGTGGAATCCTACCAAGGGCCCCTGCCCCCGCTTCAGGCTGAACCCCATAGCCGCCGAAGCAGCAAAGTGCGTGTTGGCTTGAAGTTCTAGGGGTCTCTCTCACCCGCCGAGGCAGTGAGAGGTCCGGGTTCAAGGTCAGGAGTCTTGGGTTCTGGCCTCTTCGCGGGCCGCCACGCGGATGCCCTCAGCTACGTTCACCCGCCGCAGCAGAATTGTCCCCGCGACGATAATCAGGAGAATGGATGTGACGGCGACTCGGGTGTCAAAGAGGGCCGTTGCCGCTATGTACAGCATGGGACCGAATACCGAAGACGTCCGGCTGATGAAGCCGAAGAAAGAGAAGAACTCGCCGCTGCGCGACCCCGGCGTAATCTGGGCGAATAGGCTCCTCGCCAGCGCCTGGCTCCCCCCGATAACCAACCCCACCAAGACACCAAGCAGCAGCCATTGGTACCCGACGGCCAGGCCAAGGGGCTTCCACAGAACCTCGCGGACGGTGGCCGGCCACCAGTCAACGAGGCCCGACCCCAGCGCGGAGGGATGCGCCG
>CBDDDE010000007.1:0-130971 GCA_965226535.1 Dehalococcoidia bacterium
TCGTGTACACTTCTGTCTCGTCCCGAATTTCCACGTTGCCATCCGCTCGAAGGTTGTACACCCACACCGGGTGCGTCGGTGCGCCGCCACGGGAACCCACCAGCACGTAGTTGTTCCCGTCCTTCACCCGCATCAACGGCGTCTTGCGGATTGCCCCCGTCCGGTTCCCCCGGTTCGTCACAACGATGACGGGCAACCCGGTATCGCGCAGGGTCGTTCCGTCCGTGCCTCCGCTGCCCTCGTAAAGTTCCACTTGCTCCCGCACCCAATCGCTGGTCGACGGTATGTACTCGGTCATGGTTTGCTCCTGCCTCCCGGTTACTGGTTAACTTGCCGTATTATCATAACTCGAATCGTTGCCATCCTCTACTAATACAACGTAGCAGTGGCCCGGCGAGAGCGGAAGGGATGACGGGAGCAGCTACCTGTATCACCGGCACGACCGCGCTGCGGTTGGAGAACTCCAGGGAGCGGGCTTCGCCCAAGACATTGAGCTACCGGTCCGCTACTCCGTCCCCATGCCCGACGACAGCCGCATTCCCGGAAGGAACGCCGAGGAGTTGGTTCTAAACGGCGCGGTACCGTCTACCGCTAAAAATGGTGTCGGCCGAAGCGTCACGGTTCTACTCCTTGAGCTTTCCGGTGGAATGAGTCTCGCTCCCGTGTGCAATATCAACCCCCGCATCGTCCGTAACCCTGCAACTCGTCGACAGTGGAACAGCGCCCTGCACGTTATCGACCAGAGGACGCTTTAGCCTGCTCGGTGCAAGTAGGAATGAGCCTCAACGGTTAGACAACGTTGCGGAATATGTGCGCTCCTGAGGGTACTTCGTCAGGTAATCTGCAGCTCCATTCCCTCTGTGACCTTGCTCGGAGTAGTGTTGCCCCGGATGTACTTCCCCTTCGATCAGCAAGTGCTCGGCGCGGTCAATAGAAAACGTCTGGAACCACACCGGCTCTAGCAAAGGGCACAGAAGGGTGTTCTCTCGGCAAGTCTTCGCGCCAAGTGTCGACGGATCCCCTCAATCTTTTTCGTTCAGGTCCCTTTCGTTGAGTCGGCCTCACACTCCGAACAGAATAACGCTGGGGAGAGCAGACTCGAGCCGTCTCTCAGCCCCTTGATGTGGACAAGCGTTCAATAGGTGCCTTCATGGAACTCTCTGGCAGAAATCACCCTCAACAACGAATCCGGTGCCAGGGGGCTTAAGACCCCTTCGTGAAGCTCTGGCATGCGCCGAAGTGCATGGTCGACTTGTATTCCCATGCCGAGAGCACAATGTCCAAGTCTTTTCCACCAGGTCGATTTCGTCCTGGCACAGTCTGGAACCCAGCCGAGATCGCATCAGAAGTTCATCAAGAGTCTCGTAGTCAGAAATGCTGCTGATTCCAATTCGAAAAGTTAGCCGCAGTGCCTCAAGTAGTCCACTGCGGTTGTTTTGCCTTCCTTGGATGGGATGCTTGCGGTGATGATGTTCACAGCATACAGACTCTCATAGTCCCACTCGTCTGCATCAGCCCCATAAACGCCAATGGCCCCGATCCAAGCACTGGAAGCACTCTCCGTGCAGTGCGTGGCATTCGGTCCGGAGTTGTACGTGTGACTGCACGATACCGAACTGGACAGCAAATGTCCGTGTCCACAGTCGTCCCTAAGGTATTCCACTACGTCTGACTTGGTATACCACAAGAATCTGCGTTTCTATGATGAAGGGTCCTTCTCTGCGATGATTGAGAATAGGTATGCTTCAACCTGTCCGTCCGATCGTTTGAGGGTGTGTGGTTCAGCTGAGCTCTCGCGTTCAGGAGATCCTAGGACGTCTCCGAGCGAAATTGAGACTGGTAACTCCGTTTTCGTAAACGTAGAAGCGCTCACGGCCAAATGCTGTTGCCAAAGCGAACGCGATACTCCCATATAGGAATGGTACTGCTTCGCTGTGTTTCCTCCTTTGGCTTAACGCCTTGGAGGTGAGTCTTGAATTGGTAAGACCCAGGCTTGAGGTACGCGCCCCTGGTCAGTCTCTTTGCAACGCGGACGCAAGACCTCGTTGCGTTCGGATGGTTCCAACTTGCGACAAGTGGCGTACTAGGCAGACATGTTCACTAGTTTGCTCAAGGCGTTGGACGGCACCAACAAGGGAATCAATCCCACCGGAAAAAAGCACGATGGAGAGTTCGAACGTCGATCTTCATCGAGAAGGCTTCCGGAGCTGTCAAATAGGCTCGTCGGTGGGGTGGTATGACCGGCCAATTGCCGGAGCAACGTGAATTCGTAGCCTTGGTTTCGAGCGGTGGCGAACCGGAGGGCGGTCTTGCAGCGCGTTCCTCGACCCTTGGCTGACACCAAAACTCGTAATCCCTAACCTTCACTACGAAATGGAGGTTTCTTGACCACGCTTGATATTCAACCGCCTCCCTAGAACCTCTAGCCAAACAGTCGGTCTGCTGCAAAAACCTAGGCCGCGATTTCCAGCAGGTCGAGTTCGCCTATTGGGCAAGATGTCCACACTCCGGACCGAAATCTGGCAACCTCAGGCGCACCATAGGTTGTTCGTTACCAGAAGATTCGATAGTCCAGAATCCTTCGCAGATTCGTCTGCATGTAGTCCATCGCTGCTTCCAGATGTTGTTTCCGTTGCAGTCAGGAAGACTCTGAGATGTACCCTCGGCCTTCATTGCGGAGACGCCTCACGATGGAGTTCCTGGCGCAGCTGGGCCGACTTGATGAGAGAGGAAATCCCGATATCACGTCTACCGAAGGCATCCCCTCACGAGCGTAGCGATTGAACCACCCTGCCGCGAATGACTGAGGTTGTTCCTGGCAGTTTCGAAGGCGATGATGGGAAACACCGTCAACGTGGTCTCCTAGACGGCCGGGCTAGCTTCTCTGCCGCGGTCCTCCGCATTGACCGTGAAATGGGCTGCGAGGACGGCTCACTATCCAATGAAGTAGTCTGAGGTAGCGTTTCGACGAACTTCCCAAAGAACAGACGCGCCACTTCACAGAAGCCCCTACCGATTGTCTGGACATCCTGCGCCATATCCTCAGAGGCTTGCTCGTGCTCGGACCAGTGAATCCAGAGTTGGCGGGTCTGTTGCTCTGTCCAAACCGAGATAACGTCGTACAGCGGCCTTGCGCGCTATTTCCGCATATTCGGCTGACTGCCTGTAGTGTGTGACATATTGGCCGAGGGCACAACGCCAAGTTTGCAGTGGTGAAGGGTTGGTATCGAGATCGACGGCAATGTTCACCGAGTGAATCCGGGTCTTTGACCCCAGGAGAAGCTGACAGTGCAAGGCCAAGCAGGAACTGGAAGGACGCAACAAATCCGGTGTCTCCGTGAATGGCAAGCAGACGAGATCGTGACGTCCCGCTCGAGAGTTCTATCTGCCAGCCCACGGACACCACCGTCAACAGCGGACTGCATCCCTTAGCCCTGCAAACAGATTCCGAAACTACCACAGTCTTGCCACCGCTTGGTTCGCGGTAACGCCCCTACACGCTCATGCCCCATGGAAAATAAGCTCCATCAGGTCTAGAGGTTTATCAAAATGCTTGGTCGCAACACCTTGGCCTCCATGCCCTCGAGGTTCGCGTTCGGGGGGCCGTCCTGCGTACAGTACACCTAGGCCGTAAAAATGGTGGGGAAGGGGAGACTCGAACTCCCACGCCTTTGGGGCACATGATCCTAAGTCATGCTCGTCTACCAATTCCGACACTTCCCCACGTTGAAAAGCATACCCGCCCCCCACTCGCAACCCATAGACCCTTGGTACCTGCCCAAGACACCCTTCAATGCTACCATTTCCTCAAGAACCTTGTCTAAAATACCCGCCTAGGCAGCTCACTATTGACATAGCGTCGGTGGCCCCATAGGCTCAATACATACAGCCACACCAGCCCAAGGGAGGTGCCCAATGCCCATCACCCTCAACCACACCATAGTCCCCTCCAAAGACAAAGTCGCCTCCGCCGAGTTCTTTGCCCGAATTTTCGACCTCTCTTACGAAGGTAGCACCGGCCACTTCGCACCCGTGCAGGTCAACGACACCCTGACCCTAGATTTCGACAACAGTGACCAGTTCGAAAGCCACCACTACGCCTTCCACGTAAGCGACGCCGAGTTCGACGCCATTTTCGGTCGCATAAAAGATGAGAACATATCCTATGGCAGTGGACCCTTTGCCTCTGAAGACATGGAGACCAACAACCGCCGCGGCGGAAAGGGAGTCTACTTCAAAGACCCGGACGGCCATCTACTTGAGCTTATGACACAGACCTAACCCGTCACCCCCACCACACCCTCAACGGAGCCCCCATGGACCATAAACAGCTTGCCTTTACACCCGCTTGGAAGCAGCGCGATATGATTGCCTCCCGTGAGGTCTCACCCGTAGAACTCACGGAACTTTACCTTCGGCGCATCGACGCGCTCAACCCCAAGCTAAACGCCTACCTCACGGTGGTGGGAGACATGGCCATGGAGTGGGCTAGAGAGGCCGAGGCCGCCGTGCATCGGGGCGACGCCCTGGGACCCCTCCATGGAGTGCCAATTTCCATTAAAGACCTCAACGCCACCAAGGGCATCCGTACCACCAACGGCTCCCTCATCTTCAAAGACATGGTACCCGACGCCGACGACCTGGTGACGGAGCGCATCAGAAAATCCGGCGCCATAATCCTGGGTAAGACCAACACCCCGGAGCTGGGGCACAAAGGCTCGACCGAAAACCGACTTGGCGACCCATGCCGCAACCCCTGGGACACCTCCCGTACCCCGGGGGGGTCCAGCGGCGGCGCCGCTGCGGGGCAGGTGGCAGGCCTTTCCGCCCTATCCCAGGGCAGCGACGGCGGCGGCTCCGTTCGCATCCCCGCCTCCTTCTGCGGACTGTACGGCATTAAGCCCACCCAAGGCAGGGTACCCTCCATCGCGACTGGCCCCGGCGGCTGGGGGCAGCTGGGCCAGAGCGGGCCCATCACCAGCAACGTCAGAGACTCCGCCCTGCTGCTTCAGGCATTGTCCGGGCCGGACGACAGGGACCCCGTATGCATTCGCAGCCAGCCCCCGGACTTCTCGGCAAGCCTCGACGGCGGTGTTAAGGGCCTGCGTATCGGTTGGACTCCCAACTTCGGCTCCGCCGCTGTGGACCCCGAAGTAAGCAGCGTATGCGAGGCGGCGGCCATGGCCTTCCAAGACATGGGTGCCTCCGTTGAAACCGCCGACATATACATTGACATCGACGACGCTATCGACCTCCTGGACACAATCATGTGGACTGACCGTACCGCCAACTCCGGCCACCTCCTGGCCGAGCACGCTGACAAAATGTCGGACACTTTCAGACCGCCTCTGGAACAAGCCATGGGCTGGTCGGCTCAAAAGGTGGCCTTCGCCCTCCGTCGCCTGGAATGGCACCGATTCCGCATGGCTCAGGTCTTCGACAAGTACGACCTGCTCCTCAGCCCAACCATGTCCGTCCCCGCCTTTACCATCGGCACCCTGCCGGAAGTAATCGGCGGCCAAAAGATAAACAACCCCATTTGGGGCTTCAACCCCTTTAACTTCCTCATCAACATGAGCAAGCAGACCGCAGCCAGCATCCCCTGCGGCTTCACCAGCGACGGACTTCCCATCGGCTTGCACATCATCGGAGACTGCGGCCAAGAATCACTGGTGCTCCAAGCCTCCGCGGCCTACGAGCAAGCCCACCCCTGGGCACACAAGCACCCGCCCATCTCCTAGAGCCCGCCGCTAATCTCCCACCGACTCCCAATCCACCCGCTGCTCCAGCGCGGCGGCGGCACGGTACAATGTCGCCTCGTCAAAGTCTTTGCCTATCAGCATCAGACCCACCGGCAATCCCGCGGACTTGCCACAGGGAACACTTAGGGCCGGATGCCCCGTAGCGTTGAAGGGCGCCGTGTTGGACAGCATATCCCAGGCATGGCCCACCACACCCTTCCCGTCGATACCCGGTACGCGACGATGCGCCTTCATGGGGGTAGTCGGCATAGCCAGAACATCAACCTCCTCCAAGGCCCTGTCATAAGCAGCCTTCCAACCGGAGCGCAGGTTTTGGGCCTTGGAATACAGCGCACCGTGATACACGCTGTTCAGGTACGTACCCGTCAACAGCGTCACCTTCAGAGTGGGGGGCATGTCTTGCCCCTGAGCCAACCGCGACTTCCCCAGCGTCACGCCCAAACTCTCGTTGTACAACCCCTTCCACCCAAACCCCAGACCGTTGGCCTGGAACACCGCCGTCGCCTCCGAGATACAGATACCAAAGAAAACCGGGAGGTAGTCCCGGTGCTCCGGTATCGACACCTCCATAACCTTGGCCCCCATGGCGGCAAACTCTCCAAGAGCACGACGAACACAACCGTTGACGTCCTCTTCAGCCCCATCCTGACCGAAACCCTCCGACACAACGCCGATTCGCAGGCCATCCACACCCCTATCTAAGTCCCCGGTGT
Source organism: Dehalococcoidia bacterium (assembly GCA_965226535.1). Taxonomy (GTDB): domain Bacteria; phylum Chloroflexota; class Dehalococcoidia; order Lucifugimonadales; genus JAPULR01. The sequence goes on from CBDDDE010000007.1 coordinate 6,476, forward strand.
AAGAACCCACCACAACATCACCCTGTCGAGGGTCCAGGGGGTCCTTGCCGGCAAGCACCTCCAGCATTAACGCATTGTCGGCCACCGTGCGAGTCATGGGCCCCGTATGGTCGAAAGTGTGTCCAATGCCAACAATCCCGGTGTAGGGAACAAGCCCATAGGTGGGCTTCATCCCCACCACTCCAGACCAGGAGGCCGGTATGCGAATGGAGCCACCCTGGTCTCCGCCGAGAGTCATGTCTATGTCATCGTAAAACAGGGCCGCCGCCGACCCGCCCGAAGAACCGCCGGCCAGGTGCTCCATACTGTACGGGTTCAGAGTGGGCCCGTAGGCGCTGCTGTCCCCGGCCCCCGAGAAAGCAAAATCGTCCATGTTCAGGACAGCCACAATCTCTGCCCCGGCGTCCAGGAGCCTGGTTACCACCGTGGCGTCCAACTCAGGAACAAAGCCGCCCATTACCAGGGAGCCGCAGGTCAACGGTATGCCGGATATACATATATTGTCCTTGAGGCCCACGCGCTTTCCAACCAGCTTCCCCGCCGCGGCGCCCCTAACTCTGCACCGGCGCACTATTGCATTGTACGGGTCCTCCCTTCTGGACGGCCTCATGCCTCGGTATCGCTCCCCGTACTTCACGGCAGGGAGCGCAGAAGGCATCTGCTCAAGGGTCTGGTAGGAATCAAACAAATCAGAGATAATCCCGTGGAAATCTCTCAACTCCTCTTCAGAAAGGGAAAAATGGTTAGCCTGTGCCAAACTCATTAGCTGTTCCTTAGTGGGCGGCCTAATAGTCATGTCAACCTCCAATTTCACGGCGCTCCGACGTAAAATACTTGAACTGTCCAGCACCCCCTAATGTACTCAATTTTGATGCAACTAGAAACCCACCATCCCCACACCCCGCAGCCACAACAACCTTTGAGGTGAGTTCATTGACCAGCACAGCTTCCACAGGCCACAACCGGTACGACGTTATCATTGTTGGAGCGGGGTCAGCAGGCTCTCCCCTCGCCGCTCGACTTTCCGAGGACCCAAACCTCTCAGTCCTCCTCCTGGAAGAAGGCCCCGACTACCCAACCATGGAACAGACGCCTGAGGACGTAAAACGGCGCCAACTTAGCACCGACCCCGACTTTGAACCTCGCCACAAACGTGACTTCCTGGTGAGAATTAACCGGCACCAGGGCAGGGACAAGTTCATGCACCGGGGCAGAGTGGTGGGCGGCACCAGCGCCGTCAACGGGGCCTTTTTCCTCCGCGGCCTGCCCGAGGACTTTGACGAATGGGCATCCTTCGGTAACGGCCAATGGTCTTACGTCAACGTCCTTCCACACTTCCTCAGGATGGAGCGGGACGCCGACTACGGCGGTGACTTCCATGGCCGTCACGGCCCCCTTCCCATCCATCGTGTCCCTCTGGAGTCCCTCCTCCCCAGCGCCAAGGCCTTTCACAAGGCTTGCGTCGACAGAGGCTACCCATATCACCCCGACATGAACCATCCCGACGCTCATGGCGTGGGACTTCTCTCGCTGAACAAGATGGGCGGCATAAGGATCAACACCGCCATGGCGTACCTCAACCCGGTCAGACACCGGCTCAATCTCACCGTGCGCGGTGGCGCAACGGTGCGCCGTCTCCTCTTTGAGGGGCAGCGGTGCGTGGGCCTGGAAGCCGAAAGCGGCGGGGAGTCCTTCACCGTTAGAGGGACGGAAACAATCCTTTCCGCCGGCGCCATCGGCTCCCCCTTCCTCCTGATGCACTCCGGCATCGGCCCCACCCGTGAGTTGGAAGCCCTCGGCATCCCCACCATCCACCACCTGCCGGGCGTTGGCCAAAACCTGAGAAACCACCCCTCCGTAAACGTCCTTTACCGCGAGAAGGCAGACCTCCAGCGCGACTACCTCACCAACCCCATCTTCCTTCGCTATACCGCCGCCAACTCGGACACCCCCAGGGACATGACCATAGCCCCCGACTTTCGCCCCTTTGTGGATGGCATTCCCCACACATCTTTCAACGTTCACCCGGAGCTTCCGGAGAGCAAAGGCACACTCTCCCTCACCTCATCGGACCCCCAAGTCCCACCCGCCCTCGACTATGAGATATCCCACCCCCGCGACCTGGAGCGTATGCGAGAAGGTGTGCACCTCAGCATCCGGCTGGCGGAGCACCCCGCCTTTCAAGGAATGTTTGAAGACCGCGTAGACCCCACGGACCGGGACCTTGCCTCTGACCAAAACCTGGACAGGTGGCTACTCCTGAACATGGGCGCAGCTCAGCACACCTCCGGCACCTGCAAAATGGGACCCCACTCCGACCCCACCGCCGTCGTCAACCAGCACTGCGTCGTACACGGTCTCCAGGGCCTCCGCATTGTCGACGCCTCAATCATGCCCAACGTAGTCAGGGCCAACCCCAACGCCACCTGCATCATGATGGGAGAACGGGTCGTGGACTGGGTAAGGCACGGGGTTACTGGCTGAGACCGGTTTGACCGTCAGTTAACCACGGGATAGTAGGGAGCGCCCCATGGAACTTGGGGGTTAGTCACCATCAGGTAGACAAAGAGCGGTACCAGAAAAGCTACGATACTTCTCCCGTCCCGCACCTGGTCCCGGTTCACCGAACTCCCCCAGGTGGCGCCCCCGTGAATTAGCTGATTACGCAAAACGTATAGCCGGTCGAACAGCGTGCTTAAAATGGTCCGCGTATCCTCATGCCCTAGCGCCCGATGCACCATTGCCTTGCTTCTCTCAAACGAGTCTTCCCAATTTTCGTACCCCGGCACGCCGTTGTGATGTTTCCAAAAGGGCTGGAACACGTACCTGTTGTTCAGGAACACCCTGATCCCCTGGGAAAACCTGTTCCAGATAGCGTCATAGATTACGTGGCCCGCGTCCAGCTCGATAATTTTGCCAAAGTACTCGTGGAAAATGCCTCGTTCTGTCAAATCCAACGCGTCCAGCCTGTCCTCAGCGTAAACCGCGTTGAAGGCAATCCAGTAGAAGATAAAAGCAGCGTCCTGGTCGGCAGACTCTTTCTCGGCTCGCTCTATCCAACTCAGGGCCCGGCGTATACGAAGCTGGAGGGCGTCCGGCAGTGTCCCCCATACAATGCCGCAACGAGCTTACAGCGCCTCAAAGCTCAACCAGCTTTGTATAGGTTGATTACTCACCGGGAAAACTACTCATCTACTCGTCTCACACATGACGACCTTGATTCGCAAGGAAGAAAAAACCTTGGCGAGGTTGGTGCCTGGCGGGCAAAACCGGCAACAACGAGAAAAGGCTGGTGACCCGCCTCGGACTCGAACCGAGAACCTACTGATTAAGAGTCAGTTGCTCTGCCAAATTGAGCTAGCGGGCCGCGCTCAGATTATAGCATACGCCCAACGCGCTCCTCATCTGCCATGGCTCAGCCGCCCAATGAGATATTGGGGAAGACCAACGCGGCGCATCCGCTCCTGGGTAATCGACACGTCATAATCTGCACGATGGCGCGTAACCCGGCTCCCGTCACTATCGTAAAGCAGGTAGCTGGGCCTTGGGTCGCCGTCGCGGGGCTGGCCCACGCTGCCCGGGTTCATTATCACCCTACCCCTTCCCAGCTCCACGGCCTCGCCTTCCACCAAGGGGCCAAAAGTCGCCAAGCCGCCATCCTCCTCGCAGATAAAAGGCAAGTGGGAATGCCCGACAAGACAATAGCGCGTATCCATCCGGCTGAAAGTATCCAACGCCACGGACCGGCTCACCAGATATTCCCAAATTGGCTCCCGAAGACTGCCGTGCACCAGCGTAAAATCTCGAGCCCGCTCCACCTTGGATAGCCCCTCCAGAAACCGGACGTGGTCACTGCTCAGCCGCGTCCTTGTCCAAAGAGCCGCCTGAGCAGCATAGCTGTTGAACTCCTCTACGCCCATCTGCCCTGTCGCCGCGTAGTCGTGGTTACCCGCAATACAGACCAGGTCCTGATCTCCCAAAAGCTCAATGCACGGCCCGGGGTCCGGGCCATACCCCACCACGTCTCCCAAACACCACACCATGTCAAACCCGCCCCTAGACTTGGCGTCCTCCATCACGCGCTTCAGCGCCTCCAGATTGGAGTGGACGTCAGAAATAATAAGCGCACGCATCCTGGCCCCATAATATACCTTGAGACGCCTCAGCCCCAACGTCTATAATCCATCCACTATGAAAGTTTCGGACTTGGGCGAGTTCGGCGTCATTCATCGACTTACAAAGCTCATCCACGAGCGGCGTAAACACAGCCCCGACTCCTTTGGCTCCAAGCTCCTTGTTGACACCGGCGATGACGCCGCCGCCTGGCAGAGCGGCGGTGCAACCGAGCTATTCACCACCGACACCATGGTGGAGGGTGTCCACTTCACCCGCACAACCATCCCGTGGCAAGACCTGGGCTGGAAGGTCATGGCCGTCAACCTCAGCGACGTTGCAGCCATGGGCGGACTGCCCCGCTACGCTCTCGTCACCCTGGGCCTCCCCTTGGAATTTCAACTGGACGCCTTAGACATGCTCTACAACGGCGCACTGGACGCTGCGGAAGAATACAGCTTCAGCATCATCGGAGGAGACATGGTCCGGTCTCCCGTCACCTTCGTTACCGTGGCCCTCATTGGGGCCACGCAAGATCCTCCCATGACCCGCTCCCACGCGAGGCCCGGCCACCTGGTGGCTGTCACCGGACACCTGGGATCATCGGCAGGCGGCTTGGAAACCCTGCGACTCCCGGGAGAATCCAGAGGCGCCCACACTCAAATCCTCCTTCAGGCGCATCGCAGACCCATGCCCCACCTAGACCAGGGAAGAGCCTTGGCTCTTGCCGGAGTCAAGACCGCCATAGACGTCAGCGACGGCCTCCTGGATGACCTCTCCAAGCTTTGCCGGGCAAGCCGGGTCTCCGCCAACGTCAACGCCCACCGACTGCCCATAGCCCCCGCCCTTCAAAGCGCCTTCCCCCAATCCTATCAGGACCTTGCCCTAACCGGCGGCGAGGACTATATCCTCCTCTTCACCGCCGAACCCCAAACCATGGAGCGCATCCTTCCCCAACTCCCCGGCAACCCCGCCGTCATCGGACAAGTCCATGCCGGAGAACCCGGCAAAGTCCGTGTGTTGGACCACGCCGGAAAAGACGTCACACCAGTCACCGGCGGCTGGGACCACTACCGTTAGATGTCTACAACCCTTGAGCTAACTAGCCACAGCGCCGAGGAAACCCAGGACATCGGACGCATCCTTGGATCAAACGCTCGCCCCGGCGACGTCTTACTTCTCACCGGGCCCTTGGGCGCCGGCAAGACCTGCCTTACCCAGGGCATCGCGTGGGGATTGGGAGTCAAAGAGCGACCCCGCAGCCCTACCTTCGTCCTTGTTGCCCGATACAAGGGCAGGCTAACCATCCACCACGCCGACCTGTTCCGCATTGAAGACTCCGCCGAAGCCTTGGACCTGGGACTGGAGGAGTATCTCAACGACGAAGACGTTTGCGTGGTCGAGTGGGCCGACCGTGCCCCCAACCTGTTCCCGGATCAATCTCTATGGATCGATTTGCAGCACGGCCAAGAAGATTTGCAGCATGGCCAAGAAGATGGAACGCGAAGAATTAAGCTGTATACTGAGGACCCTCACTACATACCCATGCTACGCGCCCTGGCTCCCAAGGAGAATAACTAAAATGCTCCTAGCCATCGACACCTCAACCCGCTTCGCCGGAGTGCTCCTTTGGAAGGACGGACTCCCCCTCTTCTCCCAGTCTTGGCGCTCCGTCCAAAACCACACCTCCCAACTCATGCCCGCCATACAGTACACTCTTCAGCACTCCGGCATTCAGGCCAAAGACCTACATGCCGTCGCCGTGGCCCTTGGCCCAGGTGGTTTCAGCGCACTTCGCGTCGGCATGAGCGCCGCCAAGGGCCTTTGCCTGCCCTTCGGCGTCCCCTTGATAGGCATAACCACCCTAGAAGCTGAGGCCCTTCCCTACGCCGACGCCGGACTTCCCGTATGCCCCTTGCTGAACATCGGGAGGCGGGAGATGGCCTGGGCCTGCTATCAAAAACTTCTTGGAAAGTGGCAAAAAACCCACCCGGAAGAGGTAATCTACACAGACCAACTGTCCCACGTCCTTACCCCCGGGGCGCTTCTGTGCGGGGAGGGACTCCTCACAAGCGGTCCATTGCTTAGGGAAGCCATTGGACACAGCGCAACCGTCATGGAATACCCAGGGCCGGCGCCTCGACTCTGGGCACTGGCACAGCTGGCCGCCCAACGGCTGGAACGCGGCCTCGTCGATGACCCCTTTTCCCTTCAACCCCTGTACCTGCGCCGGCCAAGCATAACCCCGCCCAATCCCCCCAGAAAAGTAAAACCCTAATACATAAACTCAGGAGACACTGTGAGCACTGAAATTCAACGAACCCTGGTCCTTATTAAGCCCGACGGTGTGCAAAGGGGTTTAATTGGCCCCATCGTCACCAGGTTGGAGGCACGGGGGCTCAAAATAGTCGCCATGAAGATGCTGCAATTAGACCGGGAAATGGCTTCGCGGCACTACGAAGCCCACAAAGAGCGCCCCTTCTTCCAAGGAGTGGTGGGGTTCGTTACCTCCAGCCCTATTGTGGCCATGGTCTTGGAAGGCTCCGACGCCGTGGACCTGGTGCGACGCACCATGGGATCAACCAACCCGCTCCAAGCCGAGCCTGGCACCATCCGCGGCGACTTGGCCGTTGACATAGGCCGCAACCTCATTCACGGCTCCGACTCCCCTGAATCGGCGGCCACGGAGATAGACCTCTTCTTCAACCCCGGGGAAATAACCGACTACGAAAGAAGCTCCCAGCCTTGGATTACTGAATCCTGATTACCTCCGGCGCACGCTCCCAAAGCTCCTCCAAGCGGTAGAAATCCCTCTTCTCTTGGCTAAAAATGTGGACAATTACGTCGCCAAAGTCCAGCAGCATCCAGCCTGAGTCAGACCGTCCCTCCCTGTTGCTCATGTTGACGCCCACCCCCTTTAGCCGCTGCACCATGTCATCCCTCAGCGCCCGGGTCTGCCGGTCTGTCCCTGCGGTTAGAATGATAAAATAATCCGCAAAAGGGGCCAGTCCCCTTATATCAAGTAGAACTATATCCTCAGCCTGAAGGTCAGAGGCTATGTCAACCAGTCTATGAGCCAGTTCAGTAGGATCCAGTTTCAACACCTCCGGGACTCCTTAGCCCCATTATAGTTTCCCCTGCACATTGTAACAACATCACCCTTCTCATCCCCTGAAAAACACAATATTTACCCGGTGACTTGCCTAATCATTGGGCTGCGTGTACCATGTCACCCACACTTTACCGTTACGAAAGGCTCATGTCCGTCACGAATACGTCACCCACCTCCATCGGCAAAAACATCGACAAGGAGATGCAGGCAATCCTGGACCGGTATCTCCCTGACCGCAGACCCATGTCCCCCAATGACTACGATTGGGACAGCATTAGGCCCGGCTCCGTAGACCGTGACTTCCTGGAAGCCGTGGGCTTCGTTACCCTGGTGGAAGCCAACCCCCAAGCCCCCGGCGCGCAGATACTCGCCGCCTCAGACCGCAGCAATGCCCCCTGGCTCCGTCGCTTCATTACGCAAACCTGGCTCCCCGAAGAAGGCATGCACCACGTCCCCTTCAAAGAATACCTCATCCGCTCCGGCGCCTTCCAAGAGTCCTTTCTCGACGCCGAAATAGACAAGGTCATCGACAGGGGCTTCAACCACGGGGCCGGGTACACCGACCTTCAGGCCTCTACCTACGGCTGGCTCCAGGAACTTATAACCTGGCGTTTCTACGACTGCATGCACTCCTACCTACTATCCCAGGCGACACCCGACAACCCCGCCGACCCCGTCATGCTCAAAATCCTGTCGGACATCTCAAAACAGGAGAATTTTCACCGCCATATCTACCTCACCGGCGCAAGTACCATCCTTAAGCACTCTCCCCAACGAAAGGGCGAGGTGATCACCGCCACCATCGAGTTCCTGATGCCGGGACACCAGATGGCCCCCGACTGGCAGCCCAAAGCCCCCCTCTGGTCCGACAAGTTCAAGTTTCCCCTCAAGAAGCTCATCCACGACATTGTCCATGGGCTGGTTAACCTCACCGGCTATAGGGGTCTAGGTCAGGCCGCAGTTCTCTACGGTTCAAGGCACGCTATACACTGGTACCTCAAACCCCTCGTAACCCTCATAAGGCCCCTGGCACTCCCCTACCGCTCCCCCTTCAACTACCTGGCAGGCAGACTCATAGCCCGCGCATTCTAGGACCCCGCCCTTACCCCCTTACCCGACCGTGCCCCATACCAACATAGCGCCAAACAAAATGGGCACACGTGCCTTCCGCATTGAACACCCCTCCGCAACTGTGCTAGGCTAGTTTCACCATGAATGGACTCAACCCACGTAAAGTTGTTGTAGCCATGAGCGGCGGCGTCGATTCCGCCGTAGCCGCCCTCCTACTAAAAAACGCCGGTTACGAGATCATCGGCGTTACCATGCAGCTCTACAACACCAGTGGCAAAGACCTGCCGCCCTACTACAAGGGTTGCTGCACTGTCGACGACGTGGAGGACGCCCGCCGCGTCTGTCAAATCCTGGACGTCCCCCACTACGTCTTTAACCTACAATCGGAATTTCAGGCCTACGTCATTGACTATTTCCTGTCCGAGTACCAAAAGGGCAACACTCCGCACCCCTGTATCGCCTGCAACGATAGCATTAAATTCTCCTTCCTAATGCAGCGGGCCCACTTTCTCGGCGCCTCCTACGTCGCCACGGGACACTACGCCCGTATCCAGTCCAGGGAGGACGGCTATCACCTTCTCATTGGCATGGACTCCTCCAAAGACCAGTCCTATGTCCTCTATGGCATGGACCAGGAGAAACTGGCACACACCCTCCTGCCCGTGGGCTGGTATCCCAAAAAAGAAATTCGGCAGTTGGCCGCCAACGCCGGCTTCCCCAACGCCCAGAAGCCGGACAGTCAGGAAATCTGCTTCATACCCATGGGCAACTACCGCGAATTCATTGCGGAGCGAGTTGCCCCCAAACCCGGTCGTCTGCTGGACAGCTCCGGCGCCGTGGTGGGGATCCACCGGGGCATTGAGTTCTACACCGTGGGACAGCGACGCGGCCTGGGCATTACATCCACCGCCCCCCTCTACGTGACCGCCATCAACGCCGAAACCGGCGACGTCACCGTTGGCCCAGAAGACCAACTATACCGGAAAACCCTCTGGGCCTCGCGAGTTAACTACCCCTTGGGCCAGCCGCCGCCACAGGGTGCCGCGGTATCTGTCAAAATCCGCTACAAATCCTCCGTCGTCCCCGCCACCCTCTACCCGCGGGACAACCAACAAGCCCTACTTCGGTTCGACCAGCCCCAACGCGCCGTAACCCCTGGGCAAGCCGCCGTCTTCTACCAAGGCCAGGAAGTCCTGGGCGGCGGACGCATCACCCGGCCACCCACGGAATCCCCGGCCGCTGCCCTTCCGGACACAGCCATAGCCAATGCCCTCCCTTGACATGGAGCGCACCCTCCATCGCAGCGGGTCCTCCCTGGTCGCCGGGGTGGACGAGGTGGGAAGGGGCGCCTTGGCCGGGCCGGTAATGGCCGGGGCTGTCATACTCCCCCCCGACCTCCACGTCTCTGCTCCTTGGCTTCAAAACATCAACGACAGCAAAAAACTAACCCCGCTGCAGCGCCAACGCGCAGCCAAAGAAATTCACCTCCGAGCCCTAGCCGTAGGCATCGGTGAAGCCGGCCCGGCGGAAATAGACGCCCACGGCATCGTCGCCGCCACCAAGCTGGCAATGGTTAGAGCCGTCCAGGCATTGCCCACAAGACCCCACCACCTTCTCATCGACTTCCTCTCCCTGGAGGAATCCAACCTGCCCTGCACCCCCGTTCCGGGCGGTGACGGCCAATGCTACTCCATCGCCGCCGCTTCCATCGCTGCCAAAGTTGCCCGGGACCGTCTCATGGTAAACGCCGATACCCTCTGCCCCGGCTACCGGTTCAACTTGCACAAGGGCTACGGGACCCCGCTGCACCTCCAAAGCCTTCGACGCCTGGGCCCATGCTCCATCCACCGCCTCTCCTTCGCTCCCGTTCGGCGCGCCCAAGAAATGCATAATAAGGCCACAGTATGCCCACAGGCAGAAGCCGCTTAGGGTCCACGGGCGAAAAGCTCGCCCGCCAATACCTGGAACAAACCGGCTATCGCATACTGGAAACCAACTTCCGCTGCCGCTGGGGCGAGGTGGACATTATTGCCCAACAAGACGGACTCCTCCTCTTCGTCGAGGTCAAGACTCGCCGCAGCGCCACCTTTGGCATACCCGAAGAATCCATCACCAAGGCCAAGGCCCAGCGACTCATCGCCGCGGCGGAAACCTACCTGGACCAGAGTCAAGCTGCCGACTCTCATTGGCGCATAGACCTCATCTCCGTGGAGATGGACCGCAGCGGCAAGCTCATGCCCCTGCGTCACCTGCAGAACGCCGTGGAGCGACCCTATCCATCCTAAAGATGCCAAAAGACTCCCAAACACTCACGTACCCCTGTCCTATGTTAAAATATGTACACATTTGACTGAACACAGCGCTATTCCGTGCCACTCTACGAATACCGGTGCCTGAACTGCCGCCGTCGTCTAACGGTACTGGTCAGGACATCATCCCAGGACACCGCGCCACTTTGCGAGCACTGTGGAAGCGCTGACCTCTCACGCCTCATCTCCCGGTTCGCCGTCCACCGCTCTGCAGGTGCGGGCTTGGACGCCTCCATTGACGCCGAAGACTTCGGCGGCGTCGACTCCCAAGACCCCAAAGCCATGGCTTCACTGATGCACCGTATGCAAAAGGAGATGGGAGAAGAGTCCACCCCGGAATTTGAAGAGATGGTTGAGGAGATGGAGTCGGGCAATCCCATGGAATATGAGGACAACTCCTACCTTGACCCATAAATACCCCCACGTCTCCACGGCCCCGTTGCGAGTATGACCCAACTCAATCTATTCCAGCTTCACATGAGCTCTCTACAGCACTCTTGCATAGCCCTGAGCGGTGTAGCGGATAACGTCTTTTCAGACCAAACCCTGGCCCGCAATCTAAGCAACCTGGCGGGCAGGCTGCCGGGGCCCTTGGCAGAGCAGGCGGGGCCGAGAGACCCCTTGTCCGTACAACAAGCCCTGCCGCTGCTCTCCGGCGCCAGGGCCTCTATTCACTTTCTCTCAAAGACGGGCCGGTTTAGCGACCTAGGCCTGCGAATCGCAGAGGGGCTGCTCACCTGCCTGAGCACACTGGAAACCCGCTTAGGTCAGCAGCTGAGAGCGGAAATCCAACACCGCATCCGCGGTCTATATGTTATCATTGACCCCCTTGTAACCGGCGGTCGAGAACCCCAGCACATAGCCGCAGAAGCCCTTGAAGGTGGCGCCACTATTCTTCAGCTACGAGACAAAACACGGGACAAAGGCCAGACCCTGGGTTTGGCTCACACCCTGAAAGCCATGTGTGATCAGAAGGGCGCACTCCTAATAATTAACGACCACGCCGACTTGGCCGCCGACGTCAACGCCCATGGTGTCCACGTCGGCCAGGAAGACCTGCCTGTTAGTGCCGCCCGGAAGGTCTTGGGCCCTCAGCAAATAGTTGGGAGGTCCAACCATCTGTATGAAGAGGCCTTGAACTCCCAGGCCCAGGGAGCGGACTACGTGGCGGTGGGTGCAATGTACCCCACCGTATCCAAAGACCAACCCATAGTAGGGGGCCTACCGCTCCTAAGAGCCGTCAAGAAATCGGCTGCCGCCCCCGTGGTAGCCATTGGCGGCATCACTGAAGACCGTGTGCAAGACGTAGTACGCGCCGGCGCCGACGCCATCTGCGTCATAGGTGCCATCGGCCTGGCCCCCAGCCCCCGCGACGCCACACGCCGCATGGTGGAAGCCATTACACGGGCCGGAGGCAAAGCCTGATGCCCTCCCTCTACACCGACTCCTTTGCCAAACTTTCCGACGCCGCCCTCCAGGCTTTCGGCCAGCGGCACGACGCCCGGGAGCGCGGCCTCCGCATCTCCCGCCAGGTCATTCGCCTTTCCGCCAACGCCATCCGCGCCGTCCACCGGGGAGAATTTCAGCTGGCAAAGGAACTCATCGCAGAAGGTAAGTCCAGCCTCATGGAATCCATCCCCTTTCTCCAAACCAACCCCGAAATATACCATGCGGGGTTCCTTGTGGACGCTCGCAAGGAATTCAGCGAGGCCAACATCACCCTCGCCCTCCTGTCAGGCGATTCCCTGCCTCAGCCCGACGACATTGGTGTGGACGTTGCCGCTTATCTCAAAGGCCTAGGAGACGCCGCCGGGGAGATGCGCCGGTACATACTGGACTCCCTGCGCAAAGACCACTGGGAACGGTGCGAAGAGATTATGGAGGTCCTTGACGAGCTCTACTCCCTTCTCACTACCATAGACTTTCCGGAAGGCGTTACCGGCGGCCTCCGCCGCAGTACAGACATGGTGCGGGGCACCCTTGAACGTACCCGCGGGGACTTTACCATGGCCTTACGACAGAGGTCTTTGGAGAAAAAACTCGCCTCATGGGAAGACGCAGCCCACAATAAGAGCAGCGCCAACCCCTAGCCCAATCTTCCATACAAGGAGCAAACTAACCAGTTATGCCAACCCTTTTCATAGCAGTTGTGGCAGGAGTCGCAGCGCTGCTCGTCGCAATTTCCCTTGCCTTTCGCGTCATGCAGGCAAATGAAGGCAGCCCGCAAACCATTGTCATTGGAAACGCCATAAGATCCGGCGCCATGGCCTTTCTGCGCCGCGAATACCTCGTCCTTCTACCCTTCGTCATATCCGTAACCGCCCTCCTGTGGGTGGTTATAGACATCCTCCAATTCGACTCCCTGATGCCAAGAACCGCCATCGCCTACCTGGCCGGCAGCCTCACCTCCGCTTTGGCCGGATTCCTGGGAATGAGCATTGCCATCAGGGCCAACACCCGCACCGCTGCCACCGCGCAAACGGGCCTCAACCCCGCCCTTCGAATCGCCTTCTCCTCCGGCGCCGTCATGGGTCTCACCGTCGTGGGCCTTGGCATCTTGGGCGTCACCATCCTCTACCTCATCTACCAGGACATCACCTACGTAGCCGGGTTTGGCCTTGGCGCCTCCTCCATTGCCCTCTTCGCCAGAGTCGGCGGTGGCATCTATACCAAGGCCGCCGACGTCGGCGCCGACCTCGTCGGCAAAGTTGAGGCCGGTATCCCGGAGGACGACCCGCGGAACCCCGCCGTCATCGCCGATAACGTCGGCGACAACGTGGGGGACGTCGCCGGTATGGGCGCAGACCTCTTCGAATCCTATGTCAGCTCTATCATCGCCGCCATCGCCCTAGCGGGCGCTACAGTGACCATCATCTTCACAGGTGGAGACACCGCGAAACCCCTCCCCTTCGACGACGACCTCGTGGTCCTGCCTCTTCTCATCGCCGCCGTCGGCATCGTGGCCTCCGTCCTAGGCACCTTCCTCGTTAGAAGCAAGGAAGAAGCCACCTTCTCCGACCTCCTGTGGGCCTTGCGAAAGGGCATCATCGGCTCCTCAGTCTTGGTGGTCCTTTTCTCCCTGGGCGCAGTCCTTTGGCTGGATGTTCCCTTCAACGCCTTCTGGGCCATTGTAACGGGTCTCGTCGCAGGCGTTATTATCGGCCTCGTTACCGAGTACTACACCTCCTACGACTACTCCCCCACCAAGCAGGTGGCGGAAACAAGCCAGACCGGGGCCGCCACAGTGGTCATCAGCGGTCTGGCAACCGGTATGCAGAGCACCCTCATCCCAGTGCTCACCATATGCGGCGCCATCCTGGCAGCCTTCGAGTTCTTCGGCTTCTACGGCGTGGCCCTCGCCGGTGTGGGTATGCTATCCACACTGGGCATCACCCTGGCCACTGACGCCTACGGCCCAGTGGCCGACAACGCCGGCGGTATCGCCGAGCAGGCACACCTGGCCCCCGAGGTGCGGCAGCGCACCGACGCCCTGGACGCCCTTGGTAACACCACCGCCGCCACCGGCAAAGGGTTCGCCATCGGGTCCGCCACCCTTACCGCCCTTGCCCTCATGGCCACCTACGCCATCGCCGTCGGCCTCTTTGAAAATGACAACGACGGGAACCTGGTCCTCAACCTACTCAACCACCGAACCCTGGTCGGCCTTCTAATTGGGGCCTTGCTGCCCTTCATCTTTTCCGCCCTCACAATGAAAGCCGTGGGCCGCGCCGCCTTCTCCATTGTCAAAGAGGTGCGCCGTCAATTCAAAGAAATACCCGGAATTATGGACGGAACCGCTCAACCCGACTATGTCCGCTGTGTGGACATCAGCACCCGCGGCGCCCTCCTGGAGATGATCGCACCGGGAATTATGGCCGTGGCTGTCCCCATCGCCACGGGATTTATCCTAGGCAAAGATGCCCTGGGTGGACTCCTCATCGGCGCCGTGGCCGCAGGCTTCCTCCTCGCCATCACCATGGCCAACGCCGGTGGCTCCTGGGACAACGCCAAAAAGTACGTTGAACTGGGTAACTTCGGCGGCAAAGGTTCGGATGCCCACAAAGCCGCCGTCGTCGGTGACACCGTCGGAGACCCCTTTAAGGACACATCAGGGCCTTCATTAAACATCCTACTCAAGCTCATGGCCATCGTTGCCCTGGTTTTTGCCCCTGTCCTGAAAGACGCAACTCCCCTCATTGGAGGTTAAGAAGTTAGAAAGCTGGAGTCCCATCCCAGGCGGGCCTCTTCTCATACCAATGAACCCGTCCTGAGATAACGGTATAATGCTGAGACCACCTAGCCAAAACCAAACCACGCGGGCGTAGCTCAATGGTAGAGCTCCAGCCTTCCAAGCTGGTCATGTGGGTTCGATTCCCATCGCCCGCTCCAAACCCTCAGGCATACACTCAATCTTTTCCCCCTACATGGAACAAATTGAAGAAATTGAAGAAGGGGAATAGGGGGATGATCAATCAGCCATGTCCAGGTACCTGTTTCTCATATACGCCTCCCTGCTGGCCCTCCTCTTCCTGACCGCCCTAATTACCTGCCGAATGCAGGGATTCCCCTTTTAACTGCGCCACAATCTACGCAACACAGGAAAACCCCAATGGCCCACAACTTCCCCAAAGACGACTACGTAACTATCAAAGACCTCCGGCTCCACTACCGTGACTGGGGCGGCCAAGGCAACCCCACCCTTCTGCTCCACGGCCTAGCCTCCCACAGCGGAATATGGGACCTGACAGCGCCCCTCCTGGCCGCTCAACAACGGGTGGTGGCCCTGGACCTCCGTGGCCATGGCGCCAGCGGTAAACCCGACCACGGCTACGACTTCGAAACCGTCGCCAAAGACGTTATGCAGTTCTGGAGCGCCCTCGGCCTTCGCCAACCCCTCTTGGTTGGCCATTCCTGGGGGGGCAACGTCGCCCTCCAGTGCGCCGTGGTATATCCCCACCAGGTATCCCGGCTGGTAATGGTCGACGGCGGATTCATCGAACCTTCCTTAATCCCCCATTGGACCTGGCCTCGGGCAAAAGTAGAACTGGCGCCGCCGGACTTTGGACAGGTCACCATCAAGCAAGTAACGGACCGCATCAGAAAGGGAAACCTGTCTCCCTACATGACCCCCGAAATCGAAAGAATCCTGGCCTCCAACTTCTACCAAACGCCTGAGGGCTTCGCCAAGCCAAACCTCACTAGAGAAAACCACATGAAGATAGTCAGAGCGTTGTGGGACCACAAACCCTCCACCCTCTTTCCCAACGTCCGATGCCCCACCCTGGTCCTGCCGGCCAGGAAGCCGGACACCAACCAGTCAAAAGGGGAAATCCAAACGGCCCTAGTGTCCCGCGCAGAAACCCTCCTGCCAAGGGGTCACGTCATCTGGATGGAAGATACCATTCACGACATTCCGCTGCAGCGGCCCCGGGACTTAGCCCAAATAATCCTAAACTTCGTCCAACAACCCCTCTAGACCCATCCCAATCCCTCTTCCAACTCACACAAATAACCGTAGTCAAAAGCTCCCCCAAACAAAAAAGCGAGCCGCACCCGTTTGACACCTACCCAAGCCACTGATATATTAGAAAGCACCTTGGACTACATTATTGCCCAAGCTAGCAAGTTACGCCCAACCCATCCATTGAATTATCCTGCTCCAAGGGCAACATGAATAAGCCCCAAGGAAAAACCCTAAACGGATACCCCGCATAAAGTAATCTAAATCTCCGTCGCGGCCGTGGCGGAATTTTTGCGTAACTACACAATCTTCACCACACCGGAGAGAAAACTGGTGGCAAAAGATGACCTTATAGTTCGGTTCGCAGGAGAAGGTGGCCAGGGCGTCGTTACCTCCGCAGAGGCCCTCGCTCAAGCCGCCACCCAGGCGGGTTACAACGTCCAAACCTTCGCAACCTTCCCCTCCCAAATCCTGGGAGGACCTACATGGACACAAACCCGTGTCTCCACCAACCCCGTCCTCAGTCCCGGGGACGACTTGGACGTTCTCGTGGCATTCAACCAGGAAGCCTACAATGGCCATTCGCCCCAAGTTCGCAAGAACGGAGTGGTCATTTACGACTCCGACGACTTCACGTTGGAAGACAACGGGAAAAGCTTTGGAATGCCCATCAACAGCCTCGCCAAATCTACTGGCAATCCCAGAGCGGCCAACATGGTGGTCATCGGTGCCGTTGCCAACCTCGTCAAGATGCCCCACGAATATCTGGAGGAGTTCGTTGTCAAGCGGTTCACTCGCGGGCGAGCCAACGACCAGCAAATCATCGACTCCAACTTCAAGGCCCTGGCCCTGGGCCGTGACCACGCCGCAAGCAGCGGCTTTAGCCTCGGCACCCTCGCCGACTCTGAAAAACCTGAGGGCCAGCAGATCCTGGTCAAAGGCAACGACGCTATTTCCTTGGGCGCCGTTGCCGCCGGCGTCAACTTCTACGTCGGATATCCCATTTCACCCGCCACCACCATTCTTGTATGGATGGAGCACAACCTAGTGGGCCCGGGCAAGTTTGCCTACCAGGTAAGCTCGGAAATCGAGTCCATCACCGCCCTTCTTGGCGCTGGTTTCGCCGGCAAGAAAGCCATGACCGCCACCGCCGGGCCCGGATTTAGCCTCATGGCCGAAGGCCTCGGCCTTAGCTGGATGGCAGAAATTCCCCTTGTAGTGGTAGACGTACAACGCGGCGGCCCCGCCACCGGCCTACCCACCAAAACCGAGCAATCAGACCTCTTTGCCTGCCTCTGCCCCGCCCACGGCGACGTCAACATTCCCGTAATTGCCCCAGGCTCCGTTGAAGAGTGCTTCTACGCCGCCGTTCACGCTTTCAACTGGGCAGAGCGGTACCAAGGCCCCGTTATCCTCATGAGCGAAATGTCCTTGGCGGAGCGGGCCCAGAACATCCCCAAGCCCAATCTCGCCAACCTCACCGTGGAAAACCGAAATACCTACACCGGAGCCAACGGCTACATGCGGTATGAAGGCTCCGGAGTCTCCCCCATGCCCATCCCTGGTCGCCCCGGCTCCTACGTGGCCAACGGCAGTGAGCACGACCCCTTAGGCGACACCACCCATCTGGGAGAGCGCCACGTCCAGATGACCAACCGACGCTTCAACAAGCTAAAGCTCTTGGAAAACGGCCACTATGAGCAAATGAACACCCAGGAACCCATCGCGCTAATGCCGTGGGGCGGCACCAAAGGTCCGGCCTTGGAAACTTACAACCGCCTCATTGAACAGGGCGTACCCTTGAGTTGGTACTACACCATGTTTCTAAACCCCCTACCGGCTGACTTGCTGGCAGAACTTCGAAGCAAGGAATTGGTGCTGGTCCCGGAGCTCAACTACCAGGGCCAATGGGCTTCCACTCTCAGGTCCCAAGGCGTGCGTGCGGAGGCCATTACCCAGTACACTGGACTACCCTTCAAAGTTCGAGACCTGGCAGACCGCATCAAAGACAAAGTAAAATCCACCCAAAAGGGAATGGTTCGAGTATGAGCGCTAAAAACCCCGAATACGATTTCAAGTGGTGCCCCGGTTGTGGAGACTTCGGCGTCCGCAGAGCCTTGGAATTTGCCATGGCAGACCGGATAACCAACAAAGAAATTCCCATGGAGAACAACGTCGTCATCGCTGGCATCGGCTGCTCCGGCAACCTGGTGCACCTCCTGGAGGGAAACCAGCCCTACGGCTTCCACGGCATCCACGGCAGAACCCTGCCAATTGCCATGGGAGTGAAGATGGGACAGCCCGACCTGAACGTCGTCATAGTGGCGGGAGACGGTGACTTCCTTAGCATCGGTATGGAGCACATCGGCCCCCAGGCCGCGCGGAACTTGGACGTTACCGCCGTGATCATGGACAACGCCGTCTACGGACTCACCAAGGGGCAGAGCTCCCCCACCACCGAGTTGGGAGAAACCACCAGCTCAACGCCCTACGGGAAAATGGAGAAATCCCTCAACCCCTTGGACCTTTACCTAACCCTCGGAGTCTCCTTCATCGCCTCAGGGTTCTCCAGCAAACCCAGGGACCTGGCCAAACTCATCACCGCGGGAATGGAGCACCCAGGCTTCGCCATCGTCCACGTGCAGTCCCCCTGCACCACCTACAACGACACCTATCAGATACTCAAAGGAAATCCCAGAAAGGGCATAGCCCCGCTCCTGTGGGACGTACCCGAAAGCCACGATGCTACAGACTACGCCATGGCCTACCAAGCCGTGAACTCAGGCGGCTGGCCCGTGGGCGTCATATACCGCGATCCGGACCGTCCAACTCTGACCCAGCAGGTCGAGGAGACCCAGACAAAGGTCAAAGCAAAGACCGCCCAGGAAATGTTGGACTCCTACGAAATCTAGCCCCCCAATACCCCGTCCCCAAAACCAAGCCTCTTCCTGCCCCGCCAACACTCCCGTAAAGGCGTCCCTGTCGGACGCCCTCCCCCGGCCCTAGCGGGCGTACCCCCGTTCGTCCAATACCAAGATACCAATTTTACAATCCAACCCCAATCCCCAAACAAAAGGGGATTACATATCTGTGACCACTGTTGGCTATGTATCACCGAAAGAGTTAGCTAAGGATAATCCCTGTAACTTCGAATAAAATGCTAGTTGTCAAAGCAAATTCTGTGTGGACGGGCAGCACTATCGAATTCGGTGGAATCTCCTTGGAAGACCTGTTTGAATGGTTGAGTCCCCAATGACAGGTGGATAGCATGCCTAAAGCCAAGAAGGTTCCTGGTCGTCCTCCGAAGTACACCATGCCAACGGGGTAGATTCGCCAGTGGACAGATAGCAAAAAAGGTTTTGACATGCGCCTAAGAAGGTATGAGCGGTATCCTCCGATCCCACCATGTTTCAGGTGAAGGTGATTACACGGAAATATCGTTCTCCGTAAGTAATTGTGATTCCATTACAGGGTATACTTCTGGCGTTAGGAAGATATATCGCACGATAAGTAATGCGAATCTGATACTATTACTGAACTGGAGATCTTAAGGGATTTAGTCCTCCAGGCTTCGAAATGCTCAAGGATGCTGGAGAGATTGGAGATGCTGTTCAAAAGACGGAGGTAGTCATGGCTCACCGTGGTGGGTTTTTAGTAGGTACTCCTAATAGTGCTCCTGAAGCAAGCCGCCAGTTGAGCCTGAACAGGGATAGAATTGTGCTGGACATAGCCTTCGTGATCGAGGGTTAGGCGAGACTATCCATGAGAAAAGAATTTCCATCGTTTAGCGGAGGTTGCAGGACACCTATGTGGTTGTAGCAAACGGCGCATGACCAACCCCACGACTTTTTGGATACAATCTTGCTATAGTCCACGATCAGGCATTCTGGGCATAACCTTTCGGTACTTGGGGAACGGCTATTCTCTCAAACTATACGACAGAGGGCAATTATCAGGAGGCTGGGAAACTAATCCCTCAAGATAGTCAGGGAAGGCGTTGGACTTTCTTGAGACGCTCGCTTTGGTAGGTTCGAGTCCACGAAGGTATATGTCAACACAAATAGTCACGTAAGCTCTCATGCAAGTGCCGAGTGCATCTGATAAGAAAAACCTTGCATCATGTTTGGGATACCAGTTCATGAATTCGTAGGCCATTTCCATGAGTCGGTAGGTGGTGCCAGTGGATAGCACAGCAACACATGTGACAAACAGCTCATATGGAACATACCCCTGTCTACTGGAGAAGAATGGAGTGCACTTGCACCCGTGGACATAGAGCAGGCGGGTGACTTCGGTGTCATGTACGACATGGGGATAGCCATACGTGGCAAACACATAGTGAGAAGTGACAGAGCCAATCTATAGGCGAGTTCTAGTCTCGTCCAGATAATAGTATATTTATCTTCCATGATGAGAGAATTGATGCATCCGTTGGATATGCTCCAGGTTGGGATATCCCGACAGCAATCACTTGATGAGTTGGGCAACCAAGATGACGCCGTTGATGCCTTGAGCACGGTAGAAGATGAAAGATTACTCCAAATCTCCGCATTGATCTGCAAATTGGGACAGCATGGTGCCTGCCTATCTCACCAGACGCCATAAGGGAAGCACGAAATCTTGTTAGCGTGGAAAGGTTAAGGGACTTCCCGTCCCATTCATAGCTCCTGGTTCGGATACGGGCTGGGCATTGAATGGAAAACGAGCCGCGGAGAGTTGTAGACATTGTACCTAGGGGAGAAGACGCTTTGCCTTGACCTTTGAACCAGCCACATGAGCGAGGCCGAAGGCGATCTGGATGAGGCAGATTTTTATCAGTTGCTTGGTCAACTTAAGGAGGTCCTGAAGCGAATTGGACAGTGATGTCCCGCCTACTTCTAGACGTGCAGTTGAGCGTGATGTTGAGGCGTATTCCTATTGGCATTTCGATTTTCAATCAGGGTTCGATTCACGCAAAAGCATTTGCCAATGATATTTCCACTGGGCGTCACTGGTAAACTGGGACCTGAACATACGTCGGTTAAGGAAACGCTAGTTGGGCATCCAGGTTTTGGAGTGGCGACGATACTTGCCAGGATTATATAGCGAAAAGCATGACTATTGAACAACTCCTAAATTGCATAAATGGTCCGGATGCAGTGGGCAAAAAATCAGCAGGAGTTAAGAAGTGCCTTCGGAAGACCCTAAATTGAGAGTTCGCCCATCTTCTGTATGACTGACATACCTCCTTCCAAAGGTCTATTTCTTAAGTAACTAGACCCTGATGCTTTAACCGCTTACCTTCTGTACCTCTAATCATGCTATGCATTTGACCTTCCGTATCTAGGGACCGGATAAGCTGTCCGGCAAACTCAGTGACATACTGATTGAGGAGTTTCTTGCTCATTTGATGGTAAGTCCCATGGTATCCACGCTTTAGCATGGCCCAGAAGGATTCAATCCTGTTGGTGTGCGCTTGGCCCCTTACGTACTCCTTCATATACGAATGATGCACCACGTTGTGAACTTGAGGAATTCTTTGATCATGCGGCGTGTTCGTCGGTGAAGCCGTGGTTACTTTGGTATATAATTCCCCGTTCCCCAAACAAAGGGGTCCACCTTGGTCGGCCCCCCACATAAGAAATTCAAGCGGCATGGAACAGGGTACAAGCCAGGAGGAAATCAACCCAAGATCGGCGCGCCGGAGCCACTCGTTCACCAACGAGTCTAAAAAAGAAAACCGCTAGGTAGGAACCTCATCCAGGGCCTGGTACTTAGTCGGGCAAAGCACACTGACCGTGTCAGCATGAAAGTTCTCCCCCTCCACATAGCTACCCTGGAGAATTATTTCCGAATGTGAGTTGAAAAAAAGGTCGGGGACCACGCCGTCGTAGGTCGCAGGCAGCACGCCGCCACCGGCGCTCAGCGAAAAGGAGGCCATGGTGCCCCCGTCCTCACGAGTAAAAGAATCGGGCACCAGACTGCCCTTCACCCTAAAAGTCCTGCCCTCCACCTCTCCGTCAAAGGCCGCAAGTTCATCCACCGTAAAATAGTAGCTGGTGCTCCCGGGAAACGCAGCGTAAATTAGGTACGCCACGGCCAGCAGAAGGACAATTCCCACCAAAAAAAGCCGGCCGCGGCCACCAAGAAAGCTCCCCTGGCGCGACGAAACGTCGGCGAACATTTCATGATTATCCCTGCTCAAGACACTTTCCTCCCTTGAGAATTGCCTGCTTTGCCGACATCTATGGTAGCCTCCTCATCTGGAGTTGACAAGGTGCCCTACTCCGGTCCATCCGCCTCTTCCGAGGCGCCCTTGCGCTTGAGCGCCTCTTGGAGCCCCTTCACCTCCCGCTCCAACTCCTGCTGTCGACGTGAGGTAAAGAATACGTACCCAAAAAAGACAACCCAGGTGATGGCAAAGGCCGCAAAAAGATAGGGGATATTATTGGCCGGCGTTGTAATTAAAGTAATCATGCTCACCTTTCCACTCTCTAGCCTCTGAGAAGCTCCCCGGAATTTTGTATCTCCTCCAAACCTTGCTCCACCCTCTTCAAAGACATCTTCTGTCGCAGCATCAAGATAAAAAGAAGAGTAAATACCCCCAGAGAAAAGAGCAGCGTTATCCCCATGTCCGGGTGAAGGTTCCCCTCAATAGAGGCTCCACCAACCACCAAGCGCTGGTGCTGCGTGCGCCACCAGTCCACGGCAAAATAGACAATGGGAACGTCCACAAAGCCAATGACGCCCAGTACTGCGGAATAGAGCGACCCTTGGGACCGATTGGTGCTGTAGGACCGAAGCATTAGATAGCCAACGTATATCAGCCAAAGGAGCAGGGTGGAGGTAAGCCTGGGGTCCCACGTCCACCATACCCCCCAAACGGGCTTCGCCCATATTGGGCCCGTTATCAACACCAGCGAGGTGAAAATAACCCCCAACTCCGCCGCGGAGCTGGCCAGAGAATCCCACTTTGACTCCCGCTTCCACAGATACATGATGCTGCCAACAAAGACAATAAAAAAAGCAAAGAAAGCAAGCCACGCCATTGGCACGTGAATATACAGTATGCGCTGAATGTGTCCCAGAACTTTTTCTGTTGGCGCCCACATGAAGATAAAATACATATTCGCCACCATGAGAGCGCCGACCGCCAAAAGCAGAAGACTTTGGCCAGATAACAGGGGGAGACTGACCCTAGTTGAGGACGTTGTTGTCACTTATTCACTCTCCATTCCCTTCCTTACTCGCTACTCCTCAACCACCAAGCTGAAAAGCCACGGCGACAGGACCAGAAATATCGCGTCGAAAACCGCGATGAGCTGAAGCCAACGACCCACACCAATGACGCTCACACTGCTGCCAATGGCCCCCGTCGATGCCTCCACGGCCGCAATGAGCACCGGAGATATGACGGGAAAGAATAGTATCGGCAACATTATCTCCCTGGACCGAGTATTCACGGCAATGGCAGAAAAAAGAGTCCCCACAGTTGCAAATCCAAGGGTAGCCAGGAGAATAAGGCCTACAAGTGTAAAAGAGAACGCTGAAAAATTAAACATCACCGCAAATACCGGCAGCAGCACCGCCTCAACAGTCACCATAAACAGAAACAGGGCCAACATCTTGCCGAAATATAGAGAATCCCTGCTGACTGGGCAGAGGAGCAGGCCATCTAGGCTGCCCTGGTCCTTTTCAGTTACAAAGGCCCTGCTCATCGCCAATACCCCGGCGAAGGAGAAAGCTACCCACAAGGTCCCCGGCGCCAAAAGGTCTACCGTCTCCGGAGTTATGTTGAGGGCGAAGTTGAATATCACAACGATCATCACCCCAAAGACAAGAGCGGAAACCACCACCTCGCGATTGCGCAGCTCAAGAAGAATGTCCTTCCACGCCACCAAGAAAACCGGGCCCAGCAGTCCCCTCACGTCACGCCCCCGCCCTGCTCCGAGTAGACACTGCGGAACTCTCCCTCATCCAGGCTGTCCCGGTTGGCCCTGTAACTAATAACACCGCCTGAGAGAACAGCCACTTCATCGCCCCGCTCCAGACCCCACTCCACATTGTGGGTGGCCATAACCACAGCACGACTGCTCCCCGATTCCGTAACCATCAGGTCCCCCATAGCGGCCAAGGCCCCACGGTCCAACCCCGCTTCCGGCTCGTCCATGAGAAGAATAGGCGGGTCGTGGAGAATGGCCCTGCCCATGGCCAGCCGTTTCTGCATTCCGTGGGACAAGGTGCGCACCCTCTGGTGTCTATTTGCTTCAAGTCCCACCTTGCTGAACACATTCTCAACGCGGCCGTCGACATCCTTCAGCCCATACATTCGCCCAAAAAATGCCAGATTTTCCTGGCAAGTCATGTTCTGATATAGCATGGGCTGGTGCGCCACCACACCTATGATGCGCCTGATAGACAACGCAGCCCGGCTTCGGTCTAGTCCTCCCACCCATATCTGACCACGGTCCGGTCTGTACAGAGTTGAAAGGAGCCTCAACAGCGTAGTCTTGCCCGACCCGTTGGCTCCAAAGATAACCAGTACCCGGCCCCATCCCAACGTGAGGTAAAGGTCCCTGAGCACCGGAGCAGCGCCAAAACCCTTACAGAGGCCTACAGCTTCTATGGCTGGTGTGTCTTCCCTTAGGTTCATGGACCGGCCCCCTGCCACATACCACCAAAGGTGGGTTTCAATACTACGCGAGCCGCCGTCACCAGGGACTCTAGGCAGCGCCGGGGCCGCCTGCAATTGTGGAAAATGATACTCAAATGTGAAACTTTTCGCAAGCACAAGCATAATCCACCCTTGCCCTGCACAAAGGCCCCCTCCGGCCTCAGTAGGAGAGGCGGACATGGGCAGGGCACAGTGGCTTTGGATGGCTGCTGACAAACACCTCCCATAAGGCAAAGAAACCACGTTCAATAACCACCTCGAAACAACACCTGGATCGGTACGGGTGTTTGACATCCGGCCATGCCCCTCAGTACCATGTACTATCGCAAACCCTAGGAGACTAACCAACTTTGCTTTTCAAAAGACCCGACCAAGTCAAAAAAGCTCCCTCCAAACAGGACGTCCCGCCGGGACAATTCGTAACCAAAAAGCTACCCGTCCTTACCTACGGCCGCACCCAAAAGGTAGACATCGATAAATGGCGTCTGAGGATATTTGGACTGGTGGAAAAGGAGATTGAGTTAGACTGGGAACAGTTCTCCCAGCTGTCCTGGAGCGCCGTAGCCGTGCCCTTTCACTGTGTCACCCAGTGGAGCAAGCTCGAAAACACATGGGAGGGTCTGCTATTCACAGACTTGGCCAAAATGGTGAACCCAAAGCCCGAAGCCCGATTCGTCATGGCCCACTGCTACGGCGACTACACCACCAACGTGCCTCTGGACGTCCTGATGGACGGTGCCTCGATGCTAGCTCACAAGCACGATGGCAAGCCCCTGAGTGCCGACCACGGTGGTCCCCTGCGCCTGGTGGTGCCCCAGCGATACGGTTGGAAGAGCGCCAAGTGGCTCCGCGCCATCGAATTTATGGCCGAAGACAAACCGGGCTTTTGGGAGGTGAGGGGCTACCACAACAACGGCGACTTCTGGAAAGAAGAGCGGTTCTGGCCTGAACTCAGCTAAAACACCGTCGCCCAGCCCATAACCCAGGCTAGCCGCCGGACCGAACCCCTTTTTCGCGGCCCACCTTCCCCAGCCTCCCGCCATGAAACAGGTACTGCTGGGCATAACCCGCATACCGTCCAAAATAGCCGTGGGCCCACTCCACAATCTCCTGGTAGGACATCTTCTTCCCGTTGAGATACCACTGCTGCATAGCCCTGCTTACCCATCGGTCAATGGGAAAAGCCTCAAGCTTGTCCAGAGAAAAGACCAAAACGCAGTCGGCAATCTTTGCCCCTATGCCCGGAAGCTCCGTAAGCCGCGCCTTGGCTTCCCAGTACGGGACCCCGCGCACCTCTTCCAAATCCAAGACCCCCTCCGCCACCTGAACGGCTGCGTTGGCCAGATACTTGGCCCTGAACCCCAGCCCCAGGTCACGAAGCGCTCCCTCTCCCGCCGCCGCAACCCGATGGGGCGGTGGAAAGGTGTAACGAGTGCAGCCATGCAGCGTCAGCGGCTCCCCAAAAGCTTCGGCTATGGACTCCATGTTAGACGCAATACGCGGAATATTGGAAGTCGCCGAGCAGATGAATGCCACCAGACACTCCCACGGCTCCTGCCGCAGAAGGCGCAACCCCGGGTACTTTCGTATTATGGCGTCCATTCGAGAGTCCCTGTTGATCTCCTCATATATGGCCGCAATGTCGTCATCCAGCCGGAAATACCCACTTAGAATCTCCACCAAGCCTTCGGCCGGGCCGGGTGCAGAGTATACCTCTATACCGTCCGGGTCCCGCCGCACCTTTAGCAAATTCCCGTACACCACTCCCCAAAACCACTCCCCCTCTCGTTTCCATCGATGGGCTTGCCCACTCTCCAACGTAGCTCCCAAGTCAAAGGGCGGCGGGACATGCAGCTTCAAAGAATCCGACGCTACCAACTCTTAACGTGCTCCCCTATAACGGCCATAGGACTGATCTTTACCGTACACTCCGGCAGCGAGTTCAAAAAGGCACGACCATAGGACTTATTCAGCACCCTGCGATCCATTACCACCACAACCCCCCGGTCCTGAGTGTTACGAATGAGCCGGCCAAACCCCTGCCGGAACCGAAGAATCGCTTGAGGCACTGCATATTCCCGAAAGGAATCCTCGTACTGCTCACCGCGAGCCGCAAAAATGGGGTCCGTTGGCACGTTGAAGGGCAACCGAGTCAAAATTAGCACCTTCATAACACCGCTGGGCAGGTCCACACCCTCCCAAAAGCTGCTGGTGCCCAGAAGCACGCTGGCGGGATTGTCCGCAAACCTCTTCAATAGTCGATGAGGCGGTCCGTCCACTCCCTGCGCCAGGACCGGTATCCCATCCTCCTCCACAGTCTCAATAAGGGTCTGCCTCGCGGCTCGCAAAGCGGCGTGCGAAGTGAAAAGAGCTAGGGTATAACCCTTCGCAGCCTTCACAATGGTGGATATGCCCTTCTCCAGCGCACCGCGATACCCTGGTGCGCCGGGCGGCGGTATATCGTCGGCAATTGCCAGAAGCGCCGCTTTCTTGTAGTCAAAGGGCGACCCTACTCGCAGCTCCTCAGCATCCTCCAGCCCCAGACGGTGCCGAATGAAATTGAAGTTTCCCTGTGTGGTCAGCGTGGCGCTGCTGAGCACCACACATTCCTTCTGATCAAATAGCTCAGACTTCAAAGTCGGCCCAACGTCCAGGGGCGCCGAGTGAAGCACCCAAGTGGAGTCCTGTTCCTGGGTAATCCAGTCAATGCGCTCATTCTGAAAGTCGGCGCTGGCCACTACCTGCATCCGTTCCCTTAGTTCCGCCGCCTCTTCCAGCCAACTTTCAAAAATGGACACCAACGTGTCCCAATGGTCTATGCCTTCCAAGGGCAAGGCGTCCAGATACTGACACAACCGCTCCAACCTACTCTTAAACTCCAGAAGGGCAACGTCCCAATTCTCCCACGCAATCTCCATCTCGGACCAACCCGGCTGCGACCTCGTGCTCCGGCTAATGCGCAGTTGCACCCTGAAGTTGGATTCCTTACGATGGTTCGACACGAACTCTTCGGCAAGGCTCCAAAGACGCCCCCAACTGTTTCTTATGCTTGGAGCAAACCCGTCTATCTCGCCTATCAGTTCTTGAGCTCGACTTTTTTGCAAGGGCGACAGAGGGGAGGTCCGCAAAAGCGCCCGCGCATCCGTCAATCCACGCAAAAGTGCCTCCAACTGCTCCGCTAGCCAACTTTGGGATACCCCAAAGCCGAACTGTCGGGTCGCCTCTTCTTCCAAATGATGAGCTTCGTCAATAATCAGATGCTGGTATTCGGGGATAAGGCCGCCGCCCCGGACCAGGTCTGACAGCAACAGGGCATGGTTAACCACAATAACGTGGGCAGTTTCAGCCCGTTCCCGAGCCGCCCGAAGGAAACATACACCGTGCCTCAAGCCGGGACACATACCCTTGTCGTTGGCCGACACCCGGCTCCATGTAAGCCAGTCCCGCCCGGCCAAGTTCATCTCCGCCCGGTCCCCCGAAGCGGTGTCCTGCAGCCACACCAGACACTTGCTCAGGAGCCTGGCCTCGTCTACGGACAAGTTGTCGCTCCTCGCCAAGTTGGTCCAGCGCCGCACACAAAGGTAGTTGGCCCGCCCCTTAAGGCTCACCGCTCGAAGCTCCTCCCCCTTAACCTCTCCACTCTTCCGGAGCGCGTCGACCAGCGCTGGAATATCCTTTTGCAACAGCTGTTCCTGGAGATTAATGGTGTTGGTGGACACCACAACTCTGGTGCCATTCTTCATCGCAAACTTTATTACAGGCAGGAGGTATGCCACCGTCTTCCCCACCCCGGTGCCTCCCTCAACCATCAAGTGTCCGCTATTATTGAACGCTCGAGCCACTGCTCCAACCATCTGCATCTGCTCAGGACGGTGCTCAAAAACCGGAAAAGACTCCGATAGCAGTCCCTTAGCGGACACCAAGGCAACCACCTCGTCCTCATCCAAATACTCAACGTCATCAGGCCGCTGTAGGGGCACAGGCTTGGTCAAGCGATTGCCAAGGGCCTTCATGTCAATAGGGCCGGTAAATTCGGCTCCGCGGAACACGCCCTCGTCAGCCAAAAGGTTCTTGAAACCCCAATTTGCCCTGTGAGAAATAACCTTAATCCCATCGGAAACCGTGGGGTCAATGTCCTGAGCGCGCTCCAAGAGCGTCAAGAATACCTGCCGAGTAATCTGGGCGTCGTCCAAGGCCCGGTGGGGCCTTTCGTGGATTATTCCAAGACTCTTTGCCAAGAGGGACAGAGAGTACTCCGTGGCCCTGGGAAGAAGTACCGACGCCAGGTCCCACGTATCGAAGGTGGGGTTGCTAAGAGGAAGGCCATGCTTGGCCAAAAAACCCATGTCAAAGGCCACGTTGTGCCCAATCACGGGAAGTCCACCCACAAAGTCGCCCAACCGACCGGCCACCGCGGCAAAGGGCGGAGCCGTGTCCACGTCCCGCTGGCGAATGCCCGTCAGCCTCCGGATAAATTGTGGGATTGTAGTATAGGGGTTAACGTAGGTCTCAAAAACGTCAATGACCTCCGCCCCACGGAACTTCACGGCGCCAACTTCAATAATCTTATGGCGGTCGGCTTCAAGCCCCGTGGTCTCCAGGTCAAGGGCCACGTAAACTCTATCCAACGCCTCTTCTGGGGAATTCAGCAGCATCGCACCAAAACCCTATCGCCCCATCTCAACCCTGGAAAGGTTGAACACTGCCGACCCTCAGGCCGTAGGCTGCATGATATCGCCCCAACCGTAGGGCTTTGACAAACTCTTCTTCAGACCGAATATCGTCCTCAAATACAGTAAAGCACCGGCCCAAGCCATGGACCGAGTGGGCGTCACTGCCCCCGGTTCCCTTCATATTCACCCGTTCGGACACCCGCTGCGCAAAATTATTCTCACTGTCGATAGTATTCCCGTTGGCAACTTCTATAGCATCGCACAGGCCAAAAACAGCGTGCTCCGCCGCCTCTTCAACCGAACTTGGAAGTGAAGGGGCCTCCCTGTACAGGTAGGGCCTTCTAACTCCGCCGGGGCTATGAATGCCACGGAAGGGATGGGCCGTAATCATAAAACCCTTCACCTCGTCTACCACCCGACGAAGTTCGCTTATCTTAGAGATGCCGGATACGTAGCTTTCCAGGCCAAAGACCAGCACGTGCCCCATGTCCGTGTCAACCTCTACGCCGCGAATGAGCAGCAGATCATGCTTGCGTGCAAAGTCAACGAATTCGTGGCGGTCCCAGGGGGCGTTATGCTCCGTGATACAGAGACCTGGGAGCCCAAGTCGCTTGGCCTCCTCTACCATCTGTTCAGGGGAAAGGCTGCTGTCGCTGCTGCCCTTGGTGGTGTGTACGTGTAGGTCTATAACCGTCGTCATGAACCAGCTTATTGTATGGCGTGGCAATGAAAGCGTCAATTCGGTCGAATCCTGCACGGAAACCCGGAATAAGAAATCATTAGGCCTATGTTAGAATTGCCAAGATTTAGTAATAGCACGAGGATTGCTATGCAAGAACCTATTGATTCGTTCCTTAATCATCTAGTCGTAGAAAAGGGCTTCTCTCATAATACCCTGGAAGCATATCGAAACGATCTTTACCAGTTCTTCCTTTACACCAAAAAAAACCTGCCATCAATCAACGGGGCCTCCTCATGGAAGCAGGTAGACCTGGCCATCCTGACCGACTACGTTTTCAGCCTCAGAGGCGCGAAGAGTTATCGGGACAGCACCGTTGCGCGTAAGGTAGCAGCAATTAGGTCCTTCTTCAGCTTCCTTGTTCTTGAAGGACACATAGAGGAAGACCCCAGCGAGTCCCTCAGCGCACCAAGGCCGGGCAGGAGCCTGCCTAAGCACCTGTCCGAGGAAGAAGTGGGACGGCTCCTGGACGGGGCTAAGGAACAGCGGTCGCCCGAGGGCCAACGGGACTGGGCCATCCTGGAGATTCTGTACGCCACCGGTCTAAGGGTAACCGAGCTGATTTCTTTGGACCTGGATAGCGTCAACGTCAATGAAGGCTACGTTAGGTCATTGGGCAAGGGCGGCAAGGAGCGTATAACATACCTCCATCCAGGGGCCACGGCATCGCTGAAGAGCTACCTCAACAAGTCCCGTCCAAAGCTGGCCAAGAGCAAGAAGGAGAAGGCCATCTTCCTGAACCGACGCGGCGAACGGCTAACCCGCCAATGGGTATGGGCCATA
The DNA here is from genome assembly GCA_965226535.1 of Dehalococcoidia bacterium. Lineage (GTDB taxonomy): Bacteria > Chloroflexota > Dehalococcoidia > Lucifugimonadales > JAPULR01. Next base: position 37,390 of record CBDDDE010000007.1, read on the forward strand.
CTGAAAGCCGGCGCCAAACGAGCCAATATCACCAAGCCCATAGCTCCCCACGTGCTCAGGCACAGTTTTGCAACCCATCTGCTCCAGGGCGGCGCTCCGCTGCGACACGTCCAGGAGCTCCTAGGCCACGCCAGCATTACTACCACCCAGATTTACACACACCTCACCAGCGAGCACCTGCGGGAGGAATACGATAAGGCCCACCCCAGGTCTTAGGAAAACACTCCGCGGCCACCAACTACAAGGGGCGGGTTTCAAACCCGCCCTTTTTCCTTTCCCATACAACCCTCTAAGACCCCTGCCTTCCGGATTGCCGAACACCCCGCCAAACAAAACGGACGCACCTGGCCCATCACACAACGACCCCATTACCATCGGGAGGCTATTTTCTGATACACTGGAGTTACCAATTCTTTGGCTCCTTTAACACAACCTGAACACTCTCCCACGGGAGGTGACCATGCCAGTAGTAACTCTAAACGGACAGATTGGCTCCGGTGGCCGGGAAGTCGGGTTGAAAGTAGCTCACCACCTTCATGTCGACTACGTAGATCGACTGATCTTGGCCGAGGCCGCAAGACGCATCGGGGCTACTGTGCAAGCCATGGCAGGCAAGGAATCTGAGTTGACCCGTCGAAGAGACAGCATCGGCCGATTCCTCCAAAACATGCTCGAACGCTCCGCCATGTCCGGCGCCGGTGGAGAGCCCTATTTTGGGCCGGGAATAGATGTCCTTCTTTCCAGGGACTACTACAGCGAACCGAGAGACGAACCCATTACCCAAGCCCATGAGGTGGACGACAAAAAATATATCGAAGTCACCACCGCCGTGGTCAAGGACCTGGCCGAAGGAGGTGACGTGGTCATTGTCGGCAGGGCCGGCAACCTTATCCTGAAAGATACCCCCGGCGTCCTTCACGTCGGCATTGTGGCACCCAAAGAACGCCGTATCAACACCATAATGGAACGTGAACACTTCGACTACAAGACCGCCGAGCAGTTTGTGGAAGAGCACGAAACAGCCAGAAAAGCCTTCTTCAGCAAGTTTTTTGACGTGGATTCCGACGACCCTAACATTTACCACATGATAATAAATATGGCAGACTTGAAAGTAGAAACGGCCGGTGAGATTGTGGCCCACGCGGCCCAAGACATCACAACGTCACCCAGCAAGGAGAATAGCCCGGACAATGCCACGTAAAGGACGAGGACGACGCGTAGCAGCAAGGCAAGCTCAGCTTGGCCAGAAAAAGAAACACGGGAGAGGGCCGTCAGGCATACCCACAACCGAGCCTAGCGGCACTAGCCCCGGCCCCGCCGCAGTTGCTAGCGCCACCGCCGGCGCCGAGCCGAAAACAGCCCTATACAAGCCCAGGGCTGTCCCCGCAAGGTACACCCAACCCAGTGGACAGCCTTTGGTATACAACTACGTTGGACCGGAGCTTCGGCGCATAGCCCTTCTCAGCAGTGCCATAATCATTGTCATAGTAGCCCTAAGCTTCGTACTAACCTAGAACGCATCCATGGTCATCCCCTCGCTGACCAACCGACTAAAGATTACGCCTACCGGCCCTGGCGTATACCTGCTGAAAGACTCTCGAGAGCAGGTCCTTTACGTAGGAAAAGCCGCAAACCTCAGGTCTCGCCTTCGCTCCTACTTCGCCACCTCAGCGGCGCACGAGCCCAAGATTCGTCGTATGCTCTCGCGCCTAGCCGACTTCGACTACATCATTACCGATTCATCGGCTGAGGCTCTCATCCTGGAGAACACCCTCATCAAAAAGCATCGTCCCCACTTCAACGCCCGGCTCAAGGACGACAAGACCTACCCATACATCAAAATCGACCGGAAAGAAGACTTTCCGCAAATATACATCACCCGGCGAGTAGAGAACGACGGCTCAACCTACTTCGGCCCCTTCGCCACCGCCGGCAGCATCCGCAAGACCCTGGCCCTTCTCAAAAAACTTTTCCCCTACCGCTCCTGCACCAAGGTCATAACAGGAAACGACGCTAGACCCTGCCTGGAATACTTCATCAACCGCTGCGCCGCACCGTGCACGGGCCAAATCGACAAAATGAACTACCACAAGATAATCGACCAGGTGGTCCTGTTCATGGAGGGAAAGACAGAGCCTGTCCTGGCAGACCTTCGGCAGAAGATGCAAGAGGCTTCCGACACCTTGGAATTCGAAAGGGCCGCGGTGCTGCGAGACCAGACCCGCGCCATCCAGAGAGTTGCCGAGGAGCAGCAAATCAAGACCGGCTCCACTGGAAGTCACAACCTTGACGCCATCGGCATGGCTACCCTCAGCGACCAAGCCTGCTTAGAGGTGTTCTTCATTCGCACCGGAAAGCTCATTGGCAGGGAAACCTTCATCATGGATGGCGCTCTAGACGACCCTCCGGAACGCGTTATGACCGGATTCGTCAAACAGTTCTACCAGTCCACCCCCTTCGTACCAAAGCGCATCCTGCTCCAATACCCCCTAGAGGAGGCGGAAGAGATCAGGCAGTGGCTCAGAGATAAACGCAAAGGAGCCGTAACCATCAGCGTGGCCCAGCGCGGCGCAAACCGGCGCCTGGTCCGCATGGCCTCAGAGAACGCCTCCCAGCGCCTATCCCAGATGCGGGCCAAGTGGTGGAGCAATACCGACGCTCTGCAAGAGGCCATGTCGGAGCTTCAAGAGGAGCTGAACCTACCCGAGCCGCCACGTACCATTGAGTGCTACGACATCTCGAACCTCCAGGGGAGCCACCCCGTAGGAAGCATGGTCACGTTTGAGGACGGCTCACCTCGGACCTCCCGCTACCGCCGTTTCAAGATTAAGCAGGTCCCCGGCATAGACGACTACGCCATGATGCAAGAGATGCTCCGCCGCCGATTTCGACGGATGTCCAATGGTCTCGGGAAGAGCGCGGAAGGTAAAGGACAAGTGGACGGCTCATTTGCCTCTAATGTCCAGGGCGGTTGGGACAGGGTACCCGACCTAGTCCTAATTGACGGTGGAAAGGGCCATCTATCATCGGCCTTGGAGGTGTTCCTTGAGCTTGGCATCGACTTTGTTCCGCTGGCCTCCTTAGCCAAGGAGAACGAGTGGATTTTCGTGCCCCAAACCCCGGAGCCCATTGTCCTGCCACGCAACTCCCAGGCCCTTCACCTGGTGCAGCGGGTCAGAGACGAAGCCCACCGTTTTGCCGTTACCTACCATCGAAAGCTGCGGAGCAAGTCCAGCACTTCCTCCTCCATTGACCTGGTAAGCGGCATAGGTCCCAAGCGCAAGAGGATGTTGCTGCGACGCTTCGGCTCCCTAAAAGCCATCAAGGACGCCAGTCTGGATGACATAATAGCCATTCCTGGCATCACCCGCTCACTGGCCACCAGGCTAAAGCAAACCCTTTAGCCCACCATTCCACCTAATCTATATTCGCAAACTTCCCCTCTTTCCTGCGTCCATATACTTGATTTTTGACCCCTACTCCGTGTACTTTGCTTTAGGGGGGGCGGTTGTCAGTATGCTCAAGGTCACCATAACATTTCCTAGTGGTGTTACCATCACTCTGGAAACCACGGAACCTCACAAGTACAGCGAGGTTATCGCTTCTACTCGCGACTACTTGTCTTATGAAGAAGCCCCGTTGCAAGATGACCTTGAAATCACCCAGGACATAGTCAAAGATCAACCTCCCAGCAGCGGCAATGGGCACCTCCCCAACAACCCTCAATTCCTGGAGTTTTGCCAGCGCTTGGCCCCCATAGGGGACATGCGACGCGTGGTAGTGGCTGCCGAGGGGGCCAGACGATTCCTCAACATGGACCGGGTCTCGTCCCAAGAGCTTGGACCCCTTTTCGACTTTGTTCAGTGGCCCAGGCCCAGAAACTTCCTACAGACCCTGCGCAACGCCGGCCGAAGCAACTTCCGATGGCTCCAAAGAGCGCCGGGAAACTCCGGCTACTACTCCGTGACCGAACAGGGACGTCGCGAGATTATGCCGGCGGACTCCAAAATCCTGACAACTCACAACTAACCCTGTCGCCCCTAAAGCCTCCCGCGACCGTTTGACACTCCCTACCGCCCATGCTACCGTTCCCTTGCCAAAACTATGAACGTAATTATCCGAAACCCCATAAGACGCGACATTGAACTGCAGGGTAACCGAAGGGTCAGGCAGCTTCTCAAAGAGCTTGACCTGAACCCAGAGGCGCACATCGTCATAAGAGACCGCGAGCTCCTGACCGGTGATGTCCTCCTCCGCAACCAAGACAAAGTGGAAATCCTCTCCGCTATCTCTGGCGGATAGCCGGTGAAGTGCATCAAGTGCAGACAGAAGGCCAGTGTAGAGCTGCGCCGACACAACTCTGCCTTCTGTCCACCACACTACCTGGAATTCGTCGGCAATCAGGTAGCCCGCAACGTCAAGCGCCTCAAAATGTTCACCCAGAAGGACAAAATCCTGGTGGCCGTCTCCGGAGGCAAGGACAGTTTAGCCCTGTGGGACCTGCTCCTCGACGCCGGCTACGCCGCGTCTGGACTGTACATTCACCTTGGCATTGGTGACTATTCCCTACGGTCAGCCCAAGTCACCCGAGCCTTTGCCCAGCGCCGCGGCGCCAAGCTCATTGAGTTTGACCTGGAAAACGAACTGGGCATGGGAGTGCCTAAGCTATCCCAAGTCCTTAAGAGAGTGCCCTGCTCAGGGTGCGGCCTCAACAAGCGATACTTCTTTAACAAAATGGCCTTGGACGGCGGATTCGACGTCCTGGCCACCGGGCACAACCTTGACGATGAGGCCGCCACCCTTTTGGGTAACGTCCTACACTGGCAGCGGGACCTCCTAAGCCGTCAATCCCCCGTGCTGGAGCGCACCCATCCCAACATCGTAAAAAAAGTAAAACCCCTCTACTCTCTAACGGAAAGGGAAACGGCCAGCTACTGCCTGCTCAGGGGCATAGACTACGTGGTGGAGGAGTGCCCCAACGCCAAGGGGGCACATTCTCTACTTTACAAAGACGTCCTAAACCGGATTGAGACCGAATCACCCGGAAGCAAACAGCAATTCTTCCAAGGGTTTCTCGCCAGGCTCAGGCCGCTGCTACAGGCAGAAGAGGCCGTCGAACTTAAAAATTGCACCCTTTGTAATCAGCCAACCACGGGCGAAATATGCGCCTTCTGCCGTATGAAAGACAGGGCCAAAACCCACGTGGAATCCACAACGGGCAACCAAAGCACCTGAGCGCGGGTTGGTCACCCTAACCGGTGATTGGCGACTTCCTAAACGGTTATATCCACACCGTTGGCGTGGCTGCCCAGAAACTTCCTAAGCTTCGGTCCCCTTACTTCCGTTAGAGGAGTTGCTGGTATAGAGGTGACAGGCCACACTATGTTTAGGCGCCGCCTCCAGCAAAACCGGGTCCTCAGTCTGACATCTCTTCATCAAGACCGGGTCCGCCAACGCTACAGGACACCGAGGATGGAAACTGCAACCGGAGGGTGGGTTGATGGGCGACGGCACTTCGCCAGGTAGTATGATCTCTTCCCTGACAATATCCGGGTGAGAGGGGAGAGCCGCTGAGAACAGCGCCTTGGTGTAAGGATGCAACGGATTCTGAAAAAGCTCCTCAGTATCACTGTACTCAACTATCCTGCCCAAGTACATCACAGCCGTTTGGTGAGCCATGTATCTAACCGTAGCCAGATTATGCGCCACCAGTAGATAAGCTACGTGGTACTGCTCCTGCAGGTCCTTGAGGAGATTCATTATCTGAGCGCGTATGGACACGTCAAGCGCCGATACCGGCTCGTCCAAGAGAATCAGCTTCGGGTACGAGGCCAGACCACTGGCCACCGCTATTCTCTGTCGCTGACCACCGCTGAACTCGTGGGGGAACAGGGACGCCTGCGCGGGGTGCAGTCCCACCTGACTCATCAATTCATCCACCCGGTCATTGGTCTCCTTCCGTGTCACCCGACGGTTAACCACCAGCGCTTCAGCAATAATCTCCCGGGTTCTCATACGCGGGCTTAGGGAAGACCACGGGTCCTGGAACACCGCCTGAACGGTGGCCCGATAATCCTTTACGTCTTGACCCTTCAGCTCGTGGACGTTTTTGCCATCCACCAAGACACTGCCTTCCGTAGGCGTTTCCAGTCTCAAGATGGTCTTTGCCGTCGTCGTCTTGCCACACCCGGACTCACCCACTAGCCCCATGGTCTCACCGTCTTGAATGCTGAAACTAATACCATCAACTGCCTTTACTTGGCCGATGGTCTTCATCAGCAAGAGACCCTTGGTTACCGGGAAATGTTTCTTAAGATTCTTTACTTCGAGGAGAGCGGGATTGTCTCCCATGATGTATCGTGCCTCCAACAAGCTGCTCTATGATTTTCTCCCACGTCATAAAACGAGGGGTATTCTTCTAGACATTTGTCCTTCATGTACCGGCACCTCTCCGCAAACCTACATCCAACGGGCAAGTCATACAAGGCTGGCGGCTGACCTTCAATCTGGTACAGCCTATCTACCCGTTCTTCCAGTTTCGGAACGGAACCAATCAAGGCCTCGGTATAGGGGTGTGCCGGATTATTGAAAATCCCTCTTACCGGCCCTTCCTCAACAACCCTGCCGGCGTACATCACAAGCACACGGTCGCACATCCGGGCCACTATCCCAAAGTCATGGGTAATGAAAATGATGCTCATGCCCGTCTCCGCCTGTATGTCCTTGAGCAAGCGAAGGTACTGCAACTGAATGGTAACGTCCAGGGCCGTGGTCGGCTCGTCCGCAATTATCACCATGGGGTCACAAGCCATGGCTATGGCTCCCACCACCCTCTGCTTCATGCCGCCGCTCATCTGGTGGGGAAAGTCCTCCAAACGGCGCTGTGGGGCGGCAACCTTCACACTTCTCAGCGACTGCTCAGCCTGAATTTTAAGGTCCCTCTGCGTGTCGCGCCTGTGCGCCAAGGCTTCCACAAGCTGGTTGCCAATTGTATACACTGGGTTCAAGGAAGTCTGAGGGTCCTGCAAAATCATGGAGATCTTACGGCCTCGAACATCCCGCATGTCCTTTTCAGACCTGCGCATAATGTCCTCTCCGTCAAGTATGATCTCTCCATCAATTATTCGAGACGCCGGCTTGGGATTAAGACGCAGCAGCGAAAGGGCGGTCATTGTCTTGCCGCAGCCGGACTCTCCCACAATACCCAGGGTTTCACCCTGCCTCAGGTCGAAGCTAATCCCGTCAACCGCCTTAACCGTTCCCCAGCGATTGAAGAAGTAGGTATGCAGATCTTTAACTTGGAGGATTACTTTTTCCTGCGTTTCTGTAGCCAACTTTAAGTCACCTGCCTAGTTTTGGGATCTAGCTTGTCTCGAGTCCAGTCGCCAATCAAATTGAGCGACATCACCGCCACCAGTATGGCCACGCCGGGGAAGAAAGACACCCACCAGTTGGCAACGATCAACTCCCGGCCATCGGCTACCATTACTCCCCATGCCGGCGTTGGCCTGGGAATTCCGGCGCCAAGGAAGCTGAGGGATGCCTCAAATAGGATGGCCGTGCCTAGCTGTAGTGTGGCTACTATAACCAGAGTATTTAACACGTTCGGGAATATGTGCTTGAAGATCACCCGGATATGAGAAGCTCCGGCAACTCGAGCCCTCTGTACAAAGTCCTGGTTCTTAACGCTAAGGGTTTCAGCCCTAGACTGCCGGGCGTACAACGCCCAATACACAAGGGCAATTACCGTTACCACCGTTTGGAAGCTCGGCCCCACCACCGCTACGAACACCAGCGCCAGCAATATGGATGGAATGGCGAGCTTGACGTCAACTATCCTCATTATTAGGGCATCAACCCACCCGCCTAGATAACCGGCCACTAGACCCAATGTGGTCCCCACTATTCCGGCAAAGAAAATGGCTATCAGAGATACCGAGAGGGAAATCCGGGCTCCGTGTATCATTCGGGTTACCAGGTCTCTACCCAGCTTGTCCGTGCCAAGCCAGTATTTAGCAGAGCCGTCGGGAGTTAGCTCCCTCACGTTGTTGGGAGCTGCTAAAATCACTGCCTTGGAACCGTCCAACCTTATATCTTCCATGGTCGCGACGCCCACTATCGGCTCCACAATGGCGCCGCTGGCGTTCCTAACCTCAAGAGCGTCCTTTGCCTGCGTGCCTTGAATAGTAGCCCCCAGAGGCGTGAAGGTAACCTCGCCTCCGTTATCAGTCCCCACGAAAGCTACACCGCTGGTGATTTCTTCACCCCGTATGTATAGTCCGCCTCCGTCAAAGGAAACGGGGTTTTTGATGACCACCAGACCTGGCTCCAGTTTGGACGACACCATCTCCTCAACGCCACCAGGATAGATAAGCGCCTTCCCTAACTTTATGACGCTGCCACCATCCGTCTGATATTGAATTATTCCCACAATGGGCTTGTCGTTTGCCACCGGCGTCCCCTGCGTGGTCACTATGGCGCCGGGGATCTTCTCTCCGTTCTTGAGCACGTCTATGGCGGCGAAGTCCACCCCACCCCTAATTGTCAAGATCTTTGCTTTTATCCACGCTGGTGGAACAAGCCGGTCCGCCAAAGTGCCTACCTCGGGGTCAAACCCCCTGGCATTACTCCAGACGTTGGCAAACAGTGCTGGCAGCACAAGTACAAAGGCAAGGATGAAAATCGGGATCAGTGGCAGTCTCCTGGTGTTCTGAAACAGCTTGATCAACTTTGGAGGAGCGTACCACGGTTTTGCTTTAGGTATTGTTATTGCCATCGTTTTCTACTCTCCAGGCTCCCTAGTTATATCGAATTCGGGGGTCCAGGTATGCGTACAGAACGTCTACGACTAGGTTGGCTAAGATGAAGATACCGGCCATAAACAACACTACGGCTTGTACCACCTGATAGTCTCTCGCCTGAACGGCCTCCACTGCCAAAAGTCCGGTCCCAGGCCATGCAAATACTGTTTCCGTCACCACCGAGCCCGTAAGCAGGAAACCGGCCACCAGTCCAAAATAGGTCAAGGGCGCAATGGCAGCGTTCCGAAGGCAATGCTTCCAGATGACTTTCCACTCGGGTAGACCCTTGATGCGGGCCAGCTTTACGTACTCGCTGTCCATTACCTCAAGCATGGACGAACGCGTAAGTCGCATGAGGGCCGCAACGTTGAACCACCCCAGCGTTATGGCAGGCATAATCATATGCCTTATGCCTCCTCTACCCGAAGTGGGGAGCCATCCCAGGAGGACGGCAAAGACCCACATGAGCACTATGCCCAACCAAAAGCTGGGCAGGGACTGCCCAAGCAGGGCAACAATCTTCCCTCCCCAGTCAAAAGGCGTATCCTTTTTGGTAGCCACAAGCATACCAATCGTTAACCCTAACGTCGTACTCACAATTAGAGTAAAGGAAGCCAACTGAACTGTGGCAGGGAATTTCTCAAGCACAATCTCCAAGGCGCCGCTGCCCCACTTCCAAGACTCTCCCCAGTCGCCCCGCAAAACGTTCTTCATATACAACCCATACTGGACCACAATGGGTTTGTCCAGTCCCCAAGCCTTCTCCACCCTCTCGAAGTCTTCAGGAGTTGCCTCAATGGGAAGCATTAGGTCCAGCACGTTTCCACTGAGACGTGTCAGGAAGAACACCAGCATTGATACACCGATCAAAGCTATAATGGATTGACCAAACCTGAACATCAGATACCTTTGCATGCTTCCTGCCTCCCTTTGATACTAGAGTGAGGGGGTCCGTCTAAGAGAACCTTGCCTCAGGGCAAACCTTACCCAGGACAACAATTCCCTTATCGAGGTTACTTTTACGGCTAAGGACTAAATTTAGGCAATTTTCGGGCGTTGAATATAACACTCACCCCGTAGGAATACAATAAAACACCCTTTTTGTCAAATTTATGGCCCCAATTGACCCCGACACCTTTAACTACGTCCTAACAGTCCCAATGGATTGAACTCGTCCATTCCCCCCTCGTCACTCCCGCACCCTCGTAGTCCATGATTGATCCAGGCAGGGTCATTTCGGGTTTCCCTCGGTTGCTCCCGGATTGGGGATATATGAAGGGTTGAGATTTGCGTGGTATAAGGCAACGAATGTTTGTCAGGGCACATGTGCCAACTTTTGTCTAGCCATGGTTGAAGTAGGGCCAAAAAGTTGGCTTTGTCTGTTGGGGCCAGTTAAAAGCGCCACGGGGATAAAGACGCCCCTCTTAGGCTAAATCTGAGGGCGGCGCTTGTGCCATTGGCCCATTTGCTCATAGGCGTATCCCAGCCGCACCAGGGTAGGCTCCGAAAGGGCCGGTCCCATGATCTGCATCCCCACGGGCAGCCCCTCGGAAAATCCGCATGGCACAGTTATGGCTGGAATTCCCGCCATGTTCGCCGAGATATTGCATATATCGCTTTGATACATCTCCACAGGGTTTTCCATCCTCTCGCCGAGTCGAAAGGCTACCGTGGGCGAGGTTGGAGTTATCAGCGCGTCGAATCGCGCAAAAGCGGCATCCAACTCCTGGCAAATGAGCGTGCGCACCTTCTGCGCCTTCAGATAGTAAGCGTCGTAATACCCGGAGGATAGGGCATAGGTGCCCAGCATAATTCGACGCTTTACCTCTGGTCCAAAACCTTCTTGGCGCGTCATCTCCATGGCCTCCCACATACTGTCCGACTCCAAGTTCGAATGGCCAAACTTTACCCCGTCGTACCGCGCCAGATTGGCGGAGCACTCCGACGGGGCGATTATGTGGTAACAAGCCGTTGCGTACTTAGTGCTGGGCAAGGAAGTCTCCTCCACGTGCACCCCCAACCCTTCAATGACTCTTATAGCCGTGTCCAAGGCCTTACGAACGCCGGGCTGAGTCCCCTCGCCAAAAAACTCCCTGGGTATTCCAACGCGCAGACCCTTAACGTCTCCGGTTAGCGATTCCCTATAATCGGGGACCTGTACATCAATGGACGTAGAATCTTTGGCGTCGTGGCCAACAATGGCATTGAGGACCAAGGCGGCATCGGTAACGTCCTTAGTCATAGGCCCAATCTGGTCCAGCGAAGAGGCAAAGGCAATAAGCCCGTATCGGCTCACCAGACCGTAGGTGGGCTTGAGAGCCACGATACCGCAGAGGGCGGCGGGCTGCCTGATACTGCCCCCCGTATCCGACCCCAAGGCATATATGACCTCCTCCGCGGCTACCGCCGCCGCGCTCCCCCCGCTGCTTCCCCCCGGCACCCTATCCGTATCCCAGGGATTTCGAGTTGCGTAGAATGCCGAGTGCTCCGTGGACGAACCCATAGCAAACTCGTCCATGTTGCCCTTGCCAACCAGGACCGCGTCGTTGCCGTACAGCTTTTGCATAACAGTGGCGTTATATGGAGGAACAAATTCCTCCAGCATCCGTGACGAGCAGGTGGTAAGAACCCCCTCAGTGCAGATGACGTCCTTAACCTGAAGGGGTATCCCAGCCAGAGGAGCGTCACTGCTGAAGGACCTCGCCCGGTCGACTTGGCGCGCCTGCGAAAGAGCCAACTCCTCCGTAACGGTAACAAAGGCCTTCAGCCGCGGCTCCACCTCGCCGATGCGCCTCAGACAATCCCTGGTAATGTCCTCAGAGCTAATGTCCCCCCGGCGCAGCAGCCGGTGTGCTTCCAGGGCGGTGAGACTGTTAAGAGTGGGCATCCTATTCCTCCAGCACCACGTTGACCTTGAAGAAGTTTTCCTCTCTCCGTGGCGCGTTGGTCAAGACCTCCTCCACGTCCAGACACGCGCCCACCTCGTCGTCTCGCATTACAGAGCTAAGGCCCGCCGAGTGGCTTGTTGGCAGCACACCTTCCGTATCCACCTCTTGAAGCGCCCTCACGTGTTCAAGGATGTCGGACAGTTGGCCACGCAGATAGTCCACTTCCTCCGGCGAAAGGGCTATGCGACAAAGAGTAGCCATGTGCCGTACTTCTTCCCTGGTTAAAGACATTCCACCCTCGCTCCTTGGAAATCGAGGTTCAGTCTAGCAAATGACAAACGAGCGCTCAAGAACCTTCCAACAACCGGCCCAACGCAAGGTCACAACGTTGCCGTGGATGCCGGTCACGTCGGTGCGTTGGCCCCCGGGCTGCTACCCTCCGACTTGTTGTACCGATTCATGGCAGCGTCAATCCCTTGGCGCACCCAGCAATCAACGCCGTCTCCCACCCTCGTCATGACCTCCGGGAGTATCTCCTCCTCTTGACGAGTGAAGTCACCCAGGACGTATTCAATCCACTTGGTCGAGTACTCGGGTTTCCCTATACCCACCCTTACGCGCCCGAAATCCTGACTGCGCACCCCTGAAATTATAGAGGCCACTCCCTGGTGCCCTGCGGAGCTTCCCCTGACCCTCAGACGAATAGTCCCCAATGGCAAGTCCATATCATCGTAGATCACCACCACGTCGGCAATTTGGGCGTGAAATCGAGCCAGCAGGTAGCATACCCCCTCGCCGCTCCGGTTCATAAAAGTACGGGGTTTGGCCAGCACCACCGGCGTTCCCTCCACCTCTCCTTCGCCAAACGCCGCGTACTTCCGCCTCTCGGACAGCTTGATGCCCCACTTCTCAACCAGGTGATTAACGCACCGAAACCCAACGTTGTGACGGCTAGACCCATATCGGCTTCCGGGATTGCCCAGACCCACGATAATCTTCATCCAACGGTTCCCGGCAACTGAACGTAGGGTCTCATGGAGCAGCTACACTTGTTCATCAATCAGCTTCAGCAGCTCGTCCTCATCGAGGATGTCCGTGCCAAGGCGCTTTGCCTTATCCATTTTAGACCCCGGGTCGGCCCCAACCACAAGATACGAGGTCTTACGGGTTACGTTGGACGACGCGTTTCCGCCCAGGGCCTTTATCTTGGCCTCCGCGCGGGGGCGGGACATGGTGGAGAGGGTCCCCGTGATGCAAAAGGTCTTGCCGGCCAGGGGCAGCGGCGCCACGGCGACGTGGTCAGCTCCCCGCTCCAACTTGACGCCGGCCACCCTCATCTTCTCGATAACCCCTCTGTTACCCTCGACGCCAAAATAAGCCACAATGCTGGCGGCAATCTTGGGTCCAATACCTTGGATATCGGTGAACTGGTCCACCGGAGCCGCTGCAATTTCGTCTATGTTGCGGAAGTGCTGGGACAGAAGGTCAGCCGTCTCCGAGCCGATGTGCAGAATGCCCAATGCAAACAGCACACGGGAGAGCGGCCTGGTCTTGCTGTTACCAATGTTCTCCATAATTTTAGCTGCCAACTTTTCACCCATGCGGTCCAGGGCAAGAAGCTGCTCGCCGGTGACGTAGTACAGGTCAGCCACGTCCTTCACCAGACCCTGCTCAATGAGAATACCGCACCATCGCTCCCCCAAACCGTCTATATTCATGGCGCCCTTGCCGACAAAATGGTTCAGCAGTTCAAAGAACTGGGCCGGGCAGGCGGTGTTGGGGCACCGATGCATGGCGTCGTCGGGCGACTTCACAACCGCTGTGTCGCAAACCGTACACTGGTCCGGCATCTGAAAAACCAGCTCCTCGCCCGTTCGCCGGGCCTCCACTGGGCCAACCACCCTTGGAATCACCTCCCCGGCCCGTTCCACTGTGACCCAGTCGCCAATTCGAATATCCTTTCGATGTATATCATCCTCATTATGAAGGGTGGCTATCTTCACCGTGGCTCCTCCCACCACCACCGGTTCCAAAATAGCGAAGGGGTTGAGGCTGCCGGTGCGACCCACGTTCACGCGGATGTCCAATAGCTTAGTAATCGTCTGCTCGGCGGGGAACTTGTATGCGATGGCCCACCTCGGCTCCCGACCCACAACCCCCAGCTCCTGCTGGTACTGGAAGGAATTAACCTTTACCACCACGCCATCGGCATGAAAAGGTAGGTCGTGCCGCTCCTCCAGCCACCTAAGGTAATACTCCTCCGCCTCCTGCATAGTGAGGCAAGTCTTGTTATGAGGACTAATCCTGAGGCCGAGACCTCTCAAATGTTCCAGGGCTTCCCAGTGGTTGTCAGGCAGGCCATCCCCTTCCCTATCCCCAAGGGCGTAAATGTATATCTCCAGGTTCCGCGAAGCCGTCATACCGGGGTCGAGTTGGCGCACCGACCCCGCGGCGGTGTTCCGCGGGTTTGCATACAACGCTTCCCCCTTGGCCTCACGCTCCCTGTTCAGCTTGGCAAAGGCATCCTTAGACATGAAAACCTCGCCCCTAACCTCCAACCTGGCCGGCCCATCCCCAAGAAGCACAAGCGGGATACTGCCAACAGTACGCAGATTATGCGTCACGTCTTCGCCTCTGTAGCCATCGCCACGAGTGGCCCCCTGGACCAGCCGCCCGTCCTGGTACGTGAGCGACACGGCCAAGCCGTCAATCTTAAGCTCACACACCACCTCAATTGCGTCGCTGCCCAGGAAGTTCGAGACACGGCGATACCACGCCTCAAGTTCCTGGTAATTGAAAGCGTTAGCCAAGCTGAGCATGGGCAACGGATGCTCCACCTGAACAAACCCTTGAGCGGGGGGTGCGCCGACACGCTGGGTTGGCGACTCTGAAGTAACCAGTTCAGGGTACCGGCCTTCCAGGTCCCTGAGCCTTATCATCAGCCGATCAAACTCAGAATCGGTTATCTCAGGGTCATCCAATACGTGGTAACGATAATTGTGGTGGTTAAGCTCCTTGCGGAGCTTGTCAACCTGTTCTTGAATCTTTGCATCCATGGTTACCGCCGTCCGGGCGCCGTTGCTCTTGTCGGAATGCATGATATCAATCCCGGTGAAAGTTTGTAAAAAAGCCTTCGCGGCTGGGTCGGCGCTTGCTGCACGAGCCTTAGCCTTTGCCATAGACCCGCCGGGGACTACCTACTTCAGGGTGAGTGGCTCCGGGGACCTGTAGTAATGTTCCTCTCAGCCTGTTTGCTGTATCGCATAATGTACTCTTCAAGGCGCGTTATCTGGGTTTGCGTATCCTTGTCCGGACCGCCTCCTAGCCGCCCCCTCAGCTGGGCCAACCGGGCCCTGGCCGCCTCAATCCTCTGCACAAGCTCCAAGGCTTCAAGCTCCGCTTCCGCCCGGTCCTTGATGCTAAGAAGGTGGCCACGCTTGGTCTGGGTGTCTTCGAGACGCTCCTCTATCTCCTGCATCGAGCCCAAAGCTAGGTCTAAGGAGATTCTTCCATACATCGTCTGCCGGGCAATACGTGCCAATTGGGCTTGAAACTGCCTGATCATGACCTTCAACTGGTCATCCTTGGCCCTCATCTCGGCTAGGCGTAGCTTCAAGGCCGCCACCGCCTGACTCATCCGCGTCATAGCTTGGCCTCTTCTCCTTGGTGCCAAAGGGCGTTTCCAGGAAGGATGATACAACTCGTCAGCTTTGGCAAGCCCTTCCCACCCTTATACAACGCCCCTTACGTCCCTACAATTATAGATGCCTACAACCAAAGCTTTCTTACGGCCCCTCGTACCAATTCCAAGAAGTTAGCGCAATCCCTAAAGAATTAAAAAAGAAAGAAGACAAAGAAGAAAGGAAGAAAGTCCTCCTGGAACCATCTCAAGCGGGCGGAGGGGCCGCGGCTTGGTCCCGATGTCGCTACGCCGGGACCTTGAATCCCAGGGCGGGGATGGTTTCCCTCAAAGCCTTCAGAAATCCTCTGATATCAGCCTCAGCCACGGCTCCAAGGTGCCCTATGCGAAATATCTTGCCCTCCAGCTTGCCCAGGCCCCCGGCCACCACCACACCATGCTCCGTGCGAAGGGTGTCCACCAACGCTTTGCCATCCACACCCTCGGGGACCCGTACCGCTGTAACCGTATCGGAGGCGCAGGACTCGTCCGCCAGCAGAGTGAGCCCCAGCTCCTTAACCCCTTGGCGAGTCATATCGCCAAAATAGGCGTGGCGAGTGTAGGTCTCCTCAGGCCCCTGGGCCAAAAGGATATCCAAGGCAAGGTCAAGAGCATAAAACAGCGAAAGATTGGGCGTGAAGGGGGTCTGGCCGCGCTCCAGGTAACTTTGAGCGGTGTCAAGGTCAAAGTAGAAGCTTTTGCACGTGGCTTTCCGCTTGGCCTCCCAAGCCTTTGGGCTGAAGCTGATGAACGAAAGTCCGGGGGGCACCAGAAAACCCTTCTGCGACGCCGTGGACACCACGTCGCAGCGCCAACGATCCACCGGCAGCGGCACGCAGCCCAGGCTGCTTATGGCGTCCACCAGAAGTAGCTTATCGAACTCTCCCTTGACAATACCGGCAATGGCCTCAAGGTCGTTGATCACCCCGGTGGAGGTCTCGTTATGAGTCACCAGCACCGCCTTGATGTCTGCGTCATCCTCCAGGGCCCTTCGGAGGGCCGGCATCTCCACGGCAGTTCCCCACTCAAACTCCAACCTAGTCACCTCGGCTCCCAGGACCTCAGCCATGTCGGCGTACCGCTGCCCAAAGGAGCCAGTCACCGCGGCCAGGACCTTGTCGCCGGGAGAAAGGGTGTTAACCAACGAAGCCTCCAGCGCCCCGGTGCCCGACGCTGTGAAAATATACACGTCGCCAGTGGTCGTGAAGACTCGCTTCAGCCGCTCCGTGACACTGTGAATAAGCTCCTTGAACTCCGGACCCCGGTGGTTGATCATCGGGCTGCTCATGGTTTCCATAATCTCAGGAGGACACGGCGTCGGCCCCGGAATTCTAAGGTTCTGCCTAGGAATTTTCACAACGCCTCCTTAATGAGTCCCCTAATTAGCAAATCGCCAAACCTTCGTCAAGGCTGCTTGTCCAGGTCCACCAAGCGGGCATAGCGACGTCTTCCAACCCTGATGATTGTCCCGTCCCGCAACTCCACGGCGGCGGCGGCGTACCTATCCTGGTCAACCTCCACTGCCGCTTGAGAAAGCAGCCGCTTGGCTTCCCCCTTGGACTTCGCCAACCCCGCGGCCCAAATTAGGTCCGCCGTACCCACCTGGCAGGATTCCGCCAAAACGTTGATATGGGTCGCTTCTCCTGCCGCCCCGGGGCCATATATGCTCATCTGCTTCTCTGTCAGCCTGAATTGCACCTCGGGGATATCCTGGGGTATCTCCCTTCCTTGCACCGTACGCTCAAAATGCTTTTGGGCCTCCAGAACATCCTTCTTCTCATGGAACTGCGCAGTTACCTCGGCGGCCAGGAGCTTTTTGAGATCCATGGGATTTACCGTGTCGTTCTCCAGAGACACCCGCATCTCGGCCATCTCTTCGTCGGGCACGTCAGTCAAACCCTCAAAATAGTACATCATCAGGTTGTCCGCTATGGACATCAGCTTGCCATACATGTCGCGAGGCGTTTCGTCCACCCCAACGTAGTTGTCCAAACTCTTGCTCATCTTCTGCACGCCGTCAGTGCCAACCAGCAGCGGCATCAAGAAACACTGCTGGGGCTTCTGCCCCATCATCGACTGGAGCTGCCTGCCCACCAGAAGGTTAAACTTCTGGTCCGTCCCGCCAAACTCAACGTCAGACCGGACTGCTATAGAGTCGTAGGCTTGGAGCAGCGGATAGAGAAACTCCGTAATGGCAATGGGTTTATTGGCCCGGTACCGCTTGGCAAAATCATCCCTTTCCAGGAACTGAGCCAGAGTAAATCGTCGAGTAAGGTCTAGGACGGTGGCTAGAGTAAACTTGCCAAACCAATCGCTTTGCAACACCGTCTCAGTCTTTTCCCTATCCACAACCCTGAAGAATTGGGTAAGGTACGACTCCGCGTTGGCCATGACCTGCTCATGGGTTAACATGGGCCTTGTTATGGACTCGCCGCTGGGGTCGCCTATCTGCGCCGTCCAGTCTCCGACAATGAGCACCACCTTGTGCCCCAAGTCCTGAAGCTGCCGCAGCTTTCGAAGGCCGACCACGTGCCCAAGATGGATGTCCGGCCTGCTGGGGTCGAAACCCATCTTCAGCCTCAGCGGCTTGCCCGCCCTGAGAAGACTTTCGAACTCCTCCTCTACGATGATCTCGCTTACGCTACGCCGCAAAACCATATTCAGGATGCCTTGGTCCAGCGCCATTCTACCCGACCCCCCCGGCAAGAACGCATCGAGCCTGCTCAACGTCCTTCTCCATCTGTTCCACTAGGTCCGCCACCGATTCGAAGAACTGCTCGCCGCGAAGCTGTCGCACAAACTCCACTGAAATGGTCTCTCCGTACAAATCGCCGTCAAAGTCCATTACAAAAACCTCAACGTGCCGTGGCCCCGGGCCGAAGGTTGGCCGCACTCCGATGCTGGTGGCCGACGGCATTCGCTCCCCGCCAATAAGCGCCCACGTGGCAAATATCCCATGCCTTGGCGCCAAGACCCCCGAGTCCATGGACAGGTTCGCCGTGGGAAACCCCAACTCCCTTCCCCGGCGGTGCCCTTCAACCACAACGCCGCGGATGGAAAAGGGACGCCCCAACAACTTTGCTGCCTCCGCGACCTGCCCGTCGCCGATAATCTTTCGCAGCACTCGACTGCGAATGGGCTGCCCGTCGATACCTTCCGGGTCCAGTACCACCACCTCAAGTCCCATGTCCTTACCCAGAGCCGTAAGGGTGGCAATGTCCCCCTCCCGCCGGTACCCCAAGGCAAAGTCCGGCCCTACCACCAGGACCTTCATGCGAAGGTGCTTGGTCAGCAACCCCACAAACTCCTTGGCCCTTATGACGGAGAGCTCCTTGGTGAAGTCCAAAGGCACGAGTATGTCCACCCCGTGGGCCCTGATGAGGGCCTTTCGTTCAGACCAAGGGGTGATGTACTCCACCTCCGCACCGGGGACCAGCACCGACCTGGGCTGGTTCCGAAAGGTTATAGCGCACGTAAGGAGGTCTCCGGCTTTCGCCTGCTTTTTGAGACAGCGGAACAGGTGTTGATGGCCCCGGTGCACCCCGTCGAAGGTGCCAATGGTCACGGCCGTGTTCTTGCGTGGAGAGACCCTGATTAGCTGCTGCTCAACGGACATGAGAGTCTGCTCCGGTCCCTTGGTTGATTGAAGGACTCATACAACGATTACGTCTTACCAGGATGGTAGCACAGATGCAAAAGGGGTAGCAACGACAACAAGAACCCTCAAATCCGTATACGTTCCAAAAACCGTCCTGCTGCCTCATAGTCCCGCGCCCCACCCTTGAGAATGGGCGGGACAAGGTACACCGCGTCAATCCCCGCTTCCCTAAACCCCTCCCACGCTTCTGCTGCTATGTCCACTCCGCTCCGCCCGGCCTCCAGCTCCCTGACTACCTCCGTGGGCGCCTGGGCGAAAGTAACACCACCTTTAACCAGGATTTGCAGGCCATAGAAAACAGGGACTCTCAGGGGTTCCCCGGCCACGGCCTCATAGGCCCCCTCAAACCGTTTCTTTGGCCCCCTGCGCAAAATATGGGCTGAGTTACAAGAAATTGTGCGCCTGCTTCAACCTTTCGCCTAGTAAGACGCGCCTCCGCCTCAACGCCGCGGCCAAGGTCCACAACCCCGCCGACGCACATGTTTGTGGCCCCCCGGAGCTTGCGGCCCCTATAGTCCAAGCCTCGGTTCATGTCCCCAACAGCCCGTATTAACTCCGTGGGTTTGAAGTCCCCAACATCCTTGACCCGCCTCAACTCCGCCGGACTGAAGGGGTCGCCCCCAAGTACCAGAAGGTTCTCAAGCCCAAGAACCCCGGCGCCAAGTATATGGCTTTCCAGGGCCAGCCGGTTCATGTCCCTGGCAGCCACGTTAAACACTACGTCCCGGCCGGTCCCCTCCTTGATGCTGTAGCCCAACATGGCCGAATCCACCCGTACCGCCTTGCCGGGGTTATACGCCACCGAGATAAAGTCCACGTCAAGGTGACGAGCATCTTCTAAGTACCGGTGATCCACGCCACGTGGCGGCGTGAAGTCGCAGACAATAACCGGCCCGCTGCCCCGTGCTCTGTAAACGTCCGTTACCTTTGCCATCGCGGCCTTCCGCTAAACGTGCTCAACACCGCCGGCCAACCGGCCTCGCACATATTAACATACCCCCCGTAGCCGGCCAGGATAGCATTCGCGGCCTTTGGCTGCCCCCACCCACAAAGATGTATAATCCGTGCCACACTGGACTCAGTGAACACCAAGCAACAGCGAACACCGGAGGCGGTCTTGAAACTGAACCGTCTTTACAACGACCTTGCGTACCTTTGGCCCCTACTCGACCCACCCGAAGACTACGCCCAAGAGGCCTCCTTCTGGCGTCAGGCGCTGCGGGAAAAGTTGGGCCCCGGACGGCATGAGGTCCTTGAGCTTGGTGTCGGTGGCGGACACCTTCTCTCCCACCTTACCGCCGACGTACAGGCCACGGCCGTAGACATCTCGGCCACCATGCTGGCCCACTCCAAGCGCCTGAACCCCGGTGTAGAGCACCACTTGGGGGACATGCGGTCCGTGCGCTTGGGACGTTTCTTCAAGGCAGTACTCATCCACGACGCCATCTCCTACATGCTCACTGAGGACGACCTCAGGGCCGCCTTTGCCACCGCCAAGGCACACCTCCGGCCGGGTGGAATCCTCATTACCGTTCCCGACTGGTACCGTGAAACCTTCCATGGAACTTCCGTTGACCACCGCACCCGGACCGTAGGCGGCAAGGAGTTCACCTACGTCCAGTACGTTACCGACTTGGACCCAACCGACTCCACCGTTGAAACCGTATTCATATACATGGTCAAGGAGAATGGCCGTCTGAAAGTGGAGACAGACCGGCACGTTACCGGGATTTTCCCTCTGGCTACCTGGCAAGATCTCCTATCCCAGGCGGGGTTCGACGTGGAAACAAAGCCCTACCCCGTCTATGACGACGACGGCGAGGGATTCCTGTTGGTGGCGATGCTCAAGGAGTAAAACGACCCTGATAAGCAATAGTGCGCTGCCGGTTCACCGGAGAGCCGTGGTAGGCTGAGTGGCCGCGCCAAAAGATCATGAGGACGCATCCATCCAGCCCCCGCCAAAGCAAAAACTCGGGCTAAGACAAGTCTACAATGTCCAAGGGCGGCTCCTCGGCAAGAATTCCTTTTTCCGTGGCCAAGCGAAAGAGCGTTTCTAGCGCCTGCCGCCCCTCTTTACCAAAGTCCACCGTGTCCTCATTCACGTACATCCGCACAAATCGCCGCCCCGTCTCCCGGTCAATGCCCCGGCCATACTGAAGCGCGTAGTCCAGGGCGTCGTCCTCATGGCTGCGAGTATATATAATGGCGTCCTGCAGCGCCTTGGCCACCTTCCAACCCAGTTCCTCCCCAAGCCTACGATGTACCATGTCAAGACCCAGGGGAATGGGCAACCCAGTGCTCTCGAACCACCACTCTCCCAAGTCCAATACTCTGTGCAGCCCCAGCTCCTCCGAGAGTATTTGGCCTTCGTGGATGAGGACTCCGGCGTCCACATCGCCCCTTTGTACCGCTCCCGTCACGGCGTCAAAATTCAAAAAAACCGGTTCAAAGGGGTACTCCATGTAGATGCGCAGCAGCATATAGGCGGTAGTGTTCTCACCGGGTAAAGCAATCTTCTTCCCCGACAGTTCACCAGCGGTGAGAGGCGTCTTAGACACCAGGGCAGGGCCGTATCGCCTTCCCACCGACGCGCCGCAGGGCATTATGCGGTAATGCCGCGCCACTTGGGGGTACACTGCCGCGGAGATGGCAGTCACCTCCAACTCCCCTCTGGTGGCCCGCTGATTCAGGGCCTGTATCTCCTCCAAAACGTGCTCTATTCGATAACCTTCCAAGGTGACAATCCCCTTGGCCAGGGGATAAAACATGAACGCATCGTCGGCGTCGGGGCTGTGACCCACTCGTAGCACTTGCATGGCTAACTCTCTCCTGTCACGCGTACAGTCTTAAGAAACCTCACCCTAGGCCGCCGTGACGGGTTCCGCCACCGGGCCATCAAATTCACTCACCAACTCATACATTGTGGTACGCTGCACCGGCGCAAACCCCGCCTCCGTGATAAGCGTCTTCACCTCCTCCACCGTGGTACGGTTATAGAACCCCGCCTCCTGCATCACGTTCTCGTCAAAGAGGGTACCGCCAAAGTCGTCCCCGCCGAAGTGCAAGGCCACCTGACCCGTCTTTTTTCCCTCGGAGAACCACGAAGCCTGGATATGCCGAACGTTGTCCAGGTAAATACGCGATAGGGCTATCATCCGTAGGTACCGGTTGGGTCCCGCCTCTGCCCCGACCCGCTTGTCCAACGCCGTGTTGGACTTCTTGAAACTCCACGGAATAAACGCCGTAAACCCGTCCGTCTCGTCCTGGAGAGACCTGACGTGCTCCAGATGTTCGATAATGTCCTCGTCCTCCTCAAGGTGGCCGTACATCATAGTCGCCGTGGTGCGGTATCCCTGCTTGTGGGCTTCCCGATGCACCATGGTCCAGTCATCCACCCTGCCTTTGGGAAAGAGCCGGCTTATCTTGTGCTTCACCCTGTTGGACAACACCTCGGAGCCGCCGCCGGGGATGCTTTCTAACCCGGCGGTGCGGAGATCCGCCAGCACCTCCGCCACGGAATGGCCGGAAACTTGGCTCATTTTCATTATCTCCGGCGCAGAGAAAAAGTGCGGGTGCACTTGGGGATATCGCCGCCGCGTCTCCCTCACCAATTCGGTGTAATAGCTCATGGGCAGCTTGGGGTTGAGGCCGCCCTGCATCAGCACCGTGGTGACCCCCTTCTCCGCCGCCACGCCTATCATGTCCATAACCTCTTCTACGGAGTACGTATAGGCGTCGCTGTCCTTCTCCGTGCGATAGAAGGCGCAAAAGGTGCAGTAGGCGTCACACACGTTGGTATAGTTGAGATTGGTGTCTACAACAAATGTCACCGCGGTGTCTGGGTTGTGACGATACCGGACCTCCTGGGCCATTGGCGCCAGGTCTAACAGGTTGGCTTCTTGAAGAAGGTACAGGCCCTCCTCGCGATTAACCCGCTCCCCGGACGAAATCTTTTCTCTTATGGCGTCTAGCATTGGACCATCTCCTCTCACCGGCGCCTATCACCACGGCGCTCAGGCTAACTTTGATGAAATACTGCTCCTCGTAGCGTCCTCTTTGTCCAACAGCCCACGGAACCTGTCTATAGCCTTCAACTCATCCGCTCCAAGACGGTAGTGGAAGCTGCGTACGTACTCCACAACTTCTTCACGGCTCATACCAAGGTCGGGCCTGGTCTCCGCTATCTCCTCCACTTGGTCTAGGCCCCTGCTTATAGACCGGGACAGAAGGCCCTCCAGCTGTTGGGCGGCCTCGACTCCCAAGCCCCGGCGCACCACCCAACGGGCAAAGACAAAGGGCAGCCCGGTCCACCGGTGCCACTCCTCGCCAAGGTCGTACAAGTACGGGTGACCGGCAACACCGTTGCGGTTCCGCAGCGCCTCGTCGCCGATGAGAAGAAAAGCATCTCCCCGCGGCATCTCCAGCGGTCCGTAGCGCGAGGGTTCAACCTTGAACCTGTAGGCCAGCAACGCTTTCATTAGGCGCACTGAGGTCGACGTTTCGTCGGTAACTCCCACTACCGCTCCGTCCAACTCTTCTATCGGTCTCTTGGAGAACAACAGAATGCTGCGAGACCTCTCCACCGTGGCGATGCAGTAGTCACCCAGGGGTTCAAAGGCGTCCTCCAGTTCAAAGCAGGTTACCAGCGGCACCGGGCCGGCATCCAACCTATCCTCCAGGGCCGCCGCTGATAGTGCACTGGGCACCAGCGGTATCAGGTCCACGTCATCCGCGGCCATTCCGTAGTAGAAGACCTCAGAGTTGAGGTAGGGTATCCGACCTACTTTAGCTGTCATAGACACGAATTACGTTGTACAGGGCGTCGCGCTCCACCGGCACTTTGCCGGCGTCCGTAATCAGATTTATCATCCGGTCCCGCGTCAGCCCAATGGGGCTCGCCGCCTTGGCGGCGTGAGATATCCTCTCGCGGCCTATGGTCCCGTCCGTGTCGTCAGCCCCAAAATTCAAGGCAATTGAGGCCGTCGCCTCATATATGGTAATCCAGTACGCCTTAATGTGCGGGAAATTATCCAGCATGAGCCTGGCGGCGGCTATGGTCTTTAGATCGTCAAAAGGAGATGCCTGACGCGCCACCAGCTGGGTATCTCCCGTCTGGTACTCAATGGGAATAAAAGCCAGGAAGCCCCCCGTATCGTCCTGAAGCTCCCGCAGCAGTTCCAGATGATGCACCCGCTCCTCAAGGGTCTCTATATGGCCGTAGAGAAGCGTTGCGTTGGAAGGAATCCCCAAGCCGTGGGCGATTCGATGTATCTCCAGCCAGCGCTGCGGCGTTGCCTTGCCGGGGTACAACATTTGGTGCATCCGACTGGAAAAAACCTCCGCCCCGCCGCCGGGCATGGACTGCAACCCCGCCGCCTTAAGTCGCGACAACGACTCCTCCGGCGGGATTTTCCAACGGCGCCAAAAGTAGTCAATCTCAGAAGCGGTAAACGCCTTTATCTGGCACGTGGGATACTTTTCGTGCATCACCTTGACTATGTTCTCGTAGTGCTCAAAGGACCAGTCGGGGTGGTGCCCCCCCACCATGTGAGCCTCGCGAATCTCCTCGTCCAACAGCCCCAATATGTCATCCATGCTCATCTCGTAAGAGCCCGCCTCCCCCTTCTTCTTGGCAAAGTCGCAAAAGCTGCATGACAGAACGCAGACGTTGGTGGGGTTGATGTGACGGTTCAACACAAAATAGGCCTTGTTTCCCCATCGCTTGGATTTTACGTGGTCCGCCATACGGCCCACCGCCGCAAAATCCTCCGTTCGGAAGATACGCAAACCGTCGTCAAAAGACAGACGCTCCCCATCCTGCACCTTCTCCCAAATAGGGATTAAAGACCTATCGGTAAAGCCGATTCCCTGGTGTACCTCTGAATAACTCATCTAACTTATCCTCCGCTATTGACCCTTTCCTTTGCGCCAACGCCCCTCAGTAGCATCCTCTTCAACTCGGGCAGGGCCTCTTTCACCGGGTCCGGCTTACCGGTGTAAAGCCACCGGATAAGCACCTCGTTGATCGCCCCCACCCAAAGGTACGAGGCGATTTCCGTGTCAACGGGAAGTATGGACCCTTCCTTCACAGCCAGGTCCAAGTTGTCCTTGATGAGAGACGCAAACCTGGAGTAGGTCTCCACCCGCTTCTTCTCAAATGCGTTGCCCATGCTGTAGCCTTGTATCAAAAGGAGCTTGGCCAACCGCCGCCGCTTACCCAGGCTCTCCAAGACCGTGGCCAACGCAACCTCCAAACGAGCAACCCCCTCACCCTCCTGGGCAATCCTGGCCTCTATGCGGTCCACCAGCCTCTGGCCCAAGTGGTCCATCACAGAAAAAAACAGCCGCTCCTTGCTGGGGAAGTGAAAATACAGCCCGCCCTTGGACATATTGGTACGCCGGACAATCTCGTCCATGGCGGCGTCGTGATAGCCCTTCTCAGAAAAGACGGCCTCAGCCGCCTCCATTATCTTCTCACGGGTGTTGATTTTAGCTGGCAAAACTCAAGCCTTTATCCTCAATCAACCGACCGACTAGTCGGTATGGAAAAGTCTAATCCCCCCATGCCAAAGTGTCAACTTTCCCACCTGCCCCGCTAACCCTTGAACCAACGCCTCTTTCCGATGATGTGGAGGCCGATGAGACGGACCTCTACCCCAAGCGACGGCGTGGCAATCCCGTGTACCGGGAACTGGTGCAAGACGAAATCGAGATGGGTATTCGCCCTACTCCTAGGTGTAAGGGGCCTTACGAGGGAAGGTGGTGGTGTTTGGGATGCGACAGCGGGACGGGGACACCCGCACGGTCAGGGTTCCCGACGCTACCAAGCGGACTCTACAGCCCATTATCCGCCCCGCTTATCGGACTATGAACCAATACGTGAAGAAGCACGACGCCATTAGCCACGAGTTGGAGTATGTCCGTGGGGATGTGCATGGAGACCTCCTATTGATTAGACAGGAATGGTCCAATCGGCTCTTTCTACCTGAAACGAAAGGTCGTAGGCACCTTGCGCATAGCACATCCGCCAGTTGTCGAGCATATCCCTTCCCAATATAGATGGGAAAGCCAATAGCTTTTTGCTCGGCTTAAGAATAACTAGCTTAATCTTGTAGACATACCACGCGGTGCCCGGATCATTAAACGCGACGAGAGCGTCCTCTTCGTAGCATTCACTTATTCCACCGATTCCCTGGACCGGCTGTTGCCTTCTGGTTAGCTTGGCATAGTCGAGTCTCAAATTGAGGCCGTCGGCTGACATCAGAGCCGTAGCCTCAGCACCAGTGTCAACTAGAAAGGAAATCTTACCGAGAAGTCCGAGCCGCGGAATGGATAATCGACCTTCTAAATAGGGGGACTTGGAAGTATCTCCGAATCTCCCTCTAAGCATTTAGAGAATTAAAGTCCTGGGATTTCTGTGAAGAAATCGTACGATGGTTTGTTCCCGCGAGAAGCCCGCCGCATCCATTTCTGCCAATACGTGTGGCAATTCAGGGCCATGCGCGCGAACTTGACCACCATAGAGGGCAATCCATTCGTTCGCGTATAGCTCAATCAACCGAGGCCGATTGGACGACAGACATCGTGCGGTCTCGCGGAACTCGCGCATCTCCTCGTCTGCCTTCCGTGGATCCTTCAGTAAAGCTGTCACAAGGTCGCTGACATTGGACAGCTCCTCAGTTGTCATACTGGCACCCCCACCATATTCTAAGAATTCTAAGATAACTTTAAGTTACCACCTCAAACAGGCAAAAATAACCTATTGGATTATGTGGGATACAGGCGAATTTAGTCGGAATCAACAGATGTTTTGGAAACGTTCTACGCTTTAGTGTTGGACACACGCTCTGGATGCAGCTATCTCGTCGTTGAATTTCGCGTCGAACCGGCTCTGTCCTCCAGAGGGGTAGTCCCATACCAAGAATTCCGCCGCCATGGTGTCCGCCGCTAGCAACAGCGGCTGGGCCACGTCCAGAGAGGCCGTCGCCCAGGGTTTTGGAAAGCGCCTTCAGGTGTACGTTGAAATCCTCGAGCTCCTCTTGCAGCCGCTCGACCGCATGCGTTGCGATCAGATAACATCCCGTGAGGCGTTCGATATCTTCCGTATGAGGCGTTATGGCAGTCCTCCTCGTGATTGATCATACCGAAAGAGGGGCAACCATGCACGGAAAGTTCCCTGGACCAGATTAGGTGTTTCAGGCTACCAATTCCCACCCCTTACATTGACACAGGATTCTGGCCATATCAAAGCGGCCGGGGCCATAAGAGGGGACGCAGCCTTTTGCCTCAAAAGGATTATGCTAGTGGTGGATCAGGCTCACCGTCAATGAGTTTGAGAGCGGGTTCCACGATTTAACACACAGCAGTTTACGGGTGTCTTTGCCATTGCTCATGTCTTACCCTCCTGACCGTTTAGGCAGCAATAGTTAGGAGCTTGTGCCCCTTAGACTTTTGAAAGCGTTGTGGCCATCCCAGGTTAGGTCGATAATATGGCCACTGCTGTTGACCTCAACATAATTCGCTTGGTAACGGAGCTTGGTGTGATATTACACCTGCTGACAATTGAAACCAGCAATATCAGGATGGAACAGAAAGCCACGTACGCCGGGGCTGTTCTTCTCAACGTGCTTGAGTATCTGTTTGATTAGCTCCATGTCCTGCTCCAATGCAAGCCTCGTAGGGTGGCAGAAAGCTATATCTTTCATAAAACTTGCGAAGTAACGGATCTCGAGCGAAGCGGTGACTAAGGGAATATATCTTCAGCGGTTGGGTGTGGCAACTGCACTATTGTCAACTTCCCACACCCCCGTCGGCCCGTGAACCAACGCACCACCCGCCATTCCCGCCACCCTACCACTCCCTGACAACCCCCGTTGTCCCAAACCCCTCCACTCACTACACTACGCCTATGTCAGTTGCACTCCGGCCCCAACTCCCCAACCTTTGTCCCACAAACACCCCAAATCGAAAACAATCAGCCAAAAGCCCAAATGCCCTGCCTAAGTCAATCAAACAAGAAAAAATCCCTTTTCGCGGTTCAATCAAAACCTTGGCATTTTGCCAAGGGGACGCCCTCTGGTCTAATATGCTGAAAGGCCCCAAATAGAACCTTGAGAGGAGCATCGTGAGCGCCGGTCCAGCCTTCGTCTATCATCCCTCCCTCAGCCAGCACGTCTTGAGGCAGGACCACCCCATGCGGCCCCAACGGCTGCGCTACACCCACGACCTTCTGGCTGCCTACGGTGCCTTTCAAGACCCCTCAACCTTGGTGGCTCCTCGCCCCGCCACCGACGCCGAGTTAGCCAGCTTTCATACTCCCGACTACATTGAGGCTGTGAAACGCTTCAGCCTGAGTCAAGACCTCCACGACATGGCGCGTTTCAACTTCAGCTCCGTGGGAGACAATCCCGTTTTTCCCGGAATCTATCAGGCCGCCGCCTTGAGCACCGGCGCTTCTATGGTGGCAGCCGAGATGGTGGCCGCGGGTTCAGTCAAGACCGCCTTTAACATCTCAGGTGGGACTACACCACGCCGCTGCGGGTCACGCCTCCGGCTTCTGCGTGTTCAACGACCCGGTAGTCGCCATCAACTACTTCCTGGACCAGGGGATGAAGGTGGCTTACATAGACATTGACGCTCATCACGGCGACGGCGTGCAGGACGCTTTCTACCACACCGACACCGTGTTGACCGTGTCTACCCACGAGTCGGGCCAATTTCTGTTTCCCGGCACCGGTTTTGCTGACGAGATTGGCTCCGGGAAGGGCCGTGGCTACGCCGTTAACGTACCCCTATTTCCCTACACCGGGGACGACGCCTATCTGTGGGCCTTCAAGGAGGTGGTAATTCCCTTGGTGGAGGCATTCCGGCCCGACGTTCTGGTAACCCAACTGGGCATCGATACCCATTTCAAGGACCCCATCACCCATCTTCGGTTAACCTCCAGGGCCTTCGGCGCGGCAGTGCAGGCCTTTGCCGGTCTGGGTCTTCCCTGGTTAGCTTTGGGTGGGGGCGGTTACGACTTGGGCGCGGTGGCCCGTTGCTGGACCTTGGCCTATGGCCTCATGTCCTCCAGGGAATGGCCCGACACCATACCGTCCGACTACGCCGCTGAGTACGACATGCACGTGCTGCAAGACGCTGAGCCGCCCCCGCCAGACAAAGAGTTGGGAGATCAGATCGACCGTTACCTTCAAGCGTCCGTTGAGACTGTAAAGCGGCTCCTCTTCTCCATTCATCGCGTTTCCTGAGTGCGGTGACGCGGCGACGGGGCTCGTCGGCGCTACTTAGTTCACCTCTTTGAACTCCCCTTCCACCGTGCCTGGGCCCGAGTCTTCAGCCGATGAGTCGTCAGGTGCCTCAGGCCCGCCAGCGGAGGGGTCGGCTGCCTGGGAGTAAACGGCTTGGCCCAGCTTCTGGAGCACAGTGTTGAGACCCGTCATGGCGCTTTGCATACCGGCAACGTCCCCGGCTTCGATGGCGGTCCGTAAGGGAGTTAAACTCCCTTCCACCTCCTGCTTCAGTTCATCGGGCACCTTGTCGGCGTGCTCTTCAAGCATCTTCTCGGTGGTGTAGACCATGTTGTTCGCTTGGTTGCGAGTTTCTACTTCGGCCTTTTTCCGCTGGTCTTCCTCAGCGTAGGTTTGGCTCTCCTGCACCATCTGCTCCACCTGCTCTTCGCTGAGACCGGACCTTGCCTCAATGACTATCTTCTGTTCCTTTCCCGTTCCCTTGTCCTTGGCCGATACACTGAGAATGCCGTTGGCGTCTATGTCAAAGGTAACCTCAATCTGGGGTACGCTACGGGGGGCGGGCAGAAGGCCGTCAAGGATAAATCGGCCAATGGACTTATTGTCGGCGGCCATGGGCCGTTCCCCCTGGAACACGTGAATCTCCACGCTGGTCTGGTTGTCCGCGGCGGTGGTAAAGGACTCACCCTTGGAGGTGGGTATTGTTGTGTTACGGGTAATGAGGGACGTTGCGACACCCCCAAGGGTCTCCAGGCCCAGGGTAAGGGGCGTGACGTCTAGGAGCAGCAGGTCTTGGACGTCTCCCTGGAGTATTCCGGCTTGGAGAGCCGCGCCCAGGGCAACGGCCTCATCGGGATTGATGCTGCGGTTGGCTTCCTTGCCAAATATACTCTTGACCTTCTCCTGGATTATCGGTGCCCTGCTCATACCACCCACAATAATCACCTCGTCTATCTGGGCGGGGTTGAGATCTGCATCCTTAAGGGCCTGACGGCAGGGACCATCGGTACGGTTAACAAGGTCGGCCACCAACTGCTGGAACTGGCTCCGCGTCAGGGGTTTGAGCATGTGTTTGGGGCCGGTGGCATCGGCGGTGATAAAAGGAAGGTTTATCTCGGTTTCCAAGACGCTGGACAGCTCCACCTTGGCCTTCTCCGCCGCTTCTCGCAGGCGCTGAAGCGCCATGCGGTCCTGACCCAGATCGATACCCGTCTCTTGGCGGAATTCCCCAATCAGCCAGTCCATAATACGCTGGTCAAAATCGTCCCCTCCTAAGAAGGTGTCGCCGTTGGTAGACTTCACCTCAAAGACGCCGTCGCCCATCTGCAAGATGGAGATATCGAAGGTCCCGCCACCCAGGTCGTAAACTGCCAAAGTCTTGTCCTTCCCGTCCTTGTCCATACCGTAAGCCATGGACGCGGCGGTAGGTTCGTTGATAATACGCAGCACTTCCAATCCTGCAATCTGTCCGGCGTCCTTGGTGGCTTGGCGCTGCGCGTCGTTGAAATAGGCTGGCACGGTAATGACCGCTTGGGCTATCTTCTCTCCGAGTTTGGTCTCGGCGTCCTGCTTCATCTTCTGCAAAATCATGGCGGAAATTTGAGGAGGGGCGTACTCCTTGCCGGCCATCTCCACGTAGGCATCCCCGTTGGCCGCCTTGACCACCTTGTAAGGTAGCGCCTTGGCGGCGCGTTGAGTCTCTGTGTCCTCGTGCTTCCGTCCCATGAGCCGTTTTACCGAAAATATAGTGTTCTCCGGGTTGGTAACGGCCTGGCGCTTGGCCATCTGTCCTACATATCGCTCGTTGGAGCGCGGATTGACTGCTACCACCGAGGGAGTTATCCGATTCCCCTCGGCGTTCTCCACTATGGTGGGATCTCCCGCCTCAACCACACTGGCCACTGAGTTGGTAGTACCAAGGTCAATGCCTAGGACCTTTGTCATATTTGTTCCTCCTTCTCCCCTAGGGAGTTTTCAGTTACTGATTTACTTGCTGCCGGGGCGCTATTCTTGGCCACAATCACCTGGGCCGGCCGCAGGACCCTATGGTGAAGTTTATAACCCTGCCGAACCACCATCAGCACGTGCCCGTCCTCGCAATCCGGACTCTCCTGCTGGGCTAACGCTTCATGTTCAGCGGGGTCGAAGTATTTTCCCTGAGCTTCTATCCGTTTGACGCCTTCCAACTCCAAGAGGGAGTGCAGCTTTCGGCTGATGAGGCGAAACCCCTCCACCAAAGACTCCGGCGTTTCGCTCTCGGGCGCTTGGTCAAGAGCCAAGTGTAGCTCGTCCAGGATGGGAAGGAACCTTGCCAGGAGGCGGTTATTAGCGTACTTGAGCAGATCGTTCCGCTCCGCTTCGGCTCGGTTGCGATAGTTTACCAGGTCCGCCTGGGCCCTTTGTAACGTGCTCTTCAACTGGTCTCTCTCCGACTGAAGCGCTTCCGTTTCCGTCTCACGACTTGCAGGTCCGGTCTCCTCTCCGTTGCTCTGACCGGGCCCTCGATGGTATTGCTGTTGATCCATTGACCTTCCTCTTGGTGTTCAACACCTACATTTTAAGGGGCAAGTTTAGCTGCCTAAAGAGCCGGTTTATCTCCTTCTCCAATATGGCGTCCATAGCCTGAAGGTTTTTACGAACGCTTAACCGCTGATGCATCTCCTGGAGATGCTCCAAGAGACTCAAAATAAACTGCACCCCAGCCAAATTCATTCCTCGATTGGTCTCAAGGTAGCGGATAAGGCGCAGCTTCTTCAGGTCGCGCTCAGAGTAGAGACGCAGCATCCCCACCGTGCGGGAAGGTCTAACCAGGCCCAGCCGTTCATATTTCCGCAAGGTTTGAGGGTGCATATCAAGAAGCCGGGCCGCCACGCTAATGATATATACGCCCTGAATTTCCTGACGTTGAGAGGCTTCACCATGAGGTGTGACCTCATGGTGAAGCTCCAGGGCAAGATGTTCAGGCCTGGCCCTTATAGGAATTGAATGAGGATGAGAATTCCGCTCCTCTTCCTGCTGCTTAACCCTTTTGCTATGTTGTTCCATGGCTGCCAGTATTTAGCATATGCATATTCTAAGACTTGATATATGTTGTGTCAAGTTATATAATACGAAAGTACTTAAAAGGTTTGTAATATCAAGGTTAAGCATAGGAGCGCAAAATGCTCTTACTAAAGACCTGCCCAAAGTGTAAAGGTGACTTGCAGTTGAGAAGCGATTCGGCCGGAAAGTTTATTAGCTGTATCCAGTGCGGCTACGCAAAGGACCTTCCAAACCACCCGGTAGAGGCAAAGGAAGAGAGGCCCGTTGCTGAAGCTCATGCGGTCTAAGACTGGACCTGGAGATGGTGACACTTTCTTATACTTCCATCTCCTTGAGACCGTCGGACACAACGATACTGGCATCAGTTAGTCCTTGCACCTCTTCGGGCGCGTAGCCCGGGGCAATCTCTCTCATAAGCAACCCGGCCTCCGTGACCTCAAAAAGTCCCAAGTCGGTAACGATCAGCTTAACCACACCCTTGGCCGTGATTGGCAAGGTGCACTGCTTGAGAACCTTGGGTTTGCCGTCCCTTGTGTTGTGCTGCATGGCTATAAAGACCCGCTTGGCCCCGACAGCTAGGTCCATGGCCCCGCCGATGCCTCCGCCACGCCTTCCCGGGGTTTTCCAGTTGGCGAAATCGCCGTTCTCCGCAACTTCATATGCCCCCATAACCGTTAGGTCCAGCATTCCGCCGCGTATTATGGCGAAGGAATCGGCATGGTGCACTATTGAGGCCCCTGGCACAAGGCTTACGTACTGCCCGCCGGCGTTGACCAAGTGCTGGTCTTCCTCTTCCCTCGGATATATGGCTCCGTAGCCGATGACCCCGTTTTCCGAGTGGTAAATAACCTCCTTACCGTCCTGTTTGTAGTTTGAGCATAACGTCGGTATGCCAATACCCAGGTTTACCAACCAACCATCCTGGAACTCCTGCGCCAGGCGGTTAGCCATCTGCTGCCGGGTTAGTTTCGCCTTTTGCACCATGATTTCCTTCTCGTGGTTTTCCTAATGCTCGGGATCCCTTGCCGTCCCTTGGCAAGTCCGCCAACCGGCCTACCTTTGCTTAATCTCTGTATACAGATTCTTCCTGAATGCCGTCCGGCGGTATCCGAACTACGCGGTCCACACAGATACCGGGTGTGTGGATATGGTCCGGGTCCATGGACCCCAACTCCAGAATATCTTGCTCCACTTCAACTATGGTCGTGCGGGCTGCCATGGCCATAATTGGATTGAAGTTGCGCTGGGACAGCCGGTACTGGAGGTTGCCAAAAGTATCGCTTCTGTAGGCTCGAATAAAGGCGTAGTCGGCAAAAAGGGGGTACTCCAGTATGTGTTCTTTCCCGTTGATGACCCGGTGCTCCTTGCCCCTTGCTATCTCAGTTCCCACGCCCGTGGGGGTGTAGAAAGCTCCGATACCGGCGGCGGCGGCGCGAATGCGTTCGGCAAGGGTCCCTTGAGGCACCAGCTCGCCCTCAGCCTCGCCGCTGTTGTACAGCTTCTCGAAGGCCGTGGCCTGAGACGGATGGGGCGCGGCGGTGAAGGAGCAAATTACCTTTCTTATCCTACCTGCCTCCACAAGTCTTCCCAAATCCATGCGGCCGTCTAAGGGCCCGGCGCCGGGGTGATTGGATATGGCCGTCAGTTCCCCGGACCCCTGTCGAAGGAGGGCGGCGATGAGGTTTCGAGGTGTTCCGGGGCCCGCAAACCCCGGTACCATTATGGTTGAACCGGCAGGCACGTCAGCCACCGCTTCGTCAAAGGTGTTGTAGACCTTGTTTCGCACTAGGTACCTCGGTCAGGCTTAGGCACTCTCTAGATATTACCCCAGTCCAAGGCTTTACGCTACGGCTAAAGGGTGGATTCCGCCCCGCTGCTAAGGCACAATGGGATGCACTAATGCCTACTTAAAGGACTGGAGGACCCATGACGCAGTCACCCTATGCCGGAACCGTCCGAGCGCCCGAGTTCCCCAACGACCTCGCTTGGCTCAACACTCAGAGGCCCATCAGCCTGGATGACCTGAAAGGCAAAATAGTCATTCTTGACTTCTGGACCTACTGCTGAATCAACTGTATGCACGTCTTTCCGCAGTTGCGGAAGCTGGAGAGTAAATACCAAAAGGAGTTGGCCGTTATTGGCGTTCACTCGGCCAAGTTTCCCGCCGAACGGGAAACGGAGAACGTGCGTATGGCAATCCTCCGCTATGAGATAGGCCATCCCGTGATTAACGACGAACAGTTCAAGGTGTGGCAGTCATACGCCTGCCGCGCCTGGCCCACTCTGGTTTTCTTAGATCCCGCGGGACGTATCATCGGAAAGCACGAGGGTGAGATACCCTACGACGCCTTCGACCGACTTTTGGAGGCCATGGTCAAGGAGTACACCACCGCCGGGGTTTTAGACCTACGGCCCTTGGACTTTAGGCCGGAGCCGCAGGAAAAGATGCCCCTTTCCTTCCCGGGCAAAGTCGTCGCCGATGAATCGAGAGACAGGCTTTTCATCTCCGATTCAAACCACAACCGCATCATTGAGACAAGCCTTGACGGTGAGGTGTTGCAAACCATTGGCGGCGTAACGCCGGGATTTGAGGACGGCGACTATGTGATAGCGGCCTTTGACCACCCTCAGGGTTTGGCCCTAGAGGGCAACGCCCTGTATGTAGCGGATACGGAGAACCACGCCGTTCGAAAGGTAGACCTTGAAGATAAATACGTGGAAACCCTGACCGGCACCGGGCAACAGGGCCCCTTTGGCAACACTGGCGGGGAGTTGAAGGACGTATCTTTGAACTCTCCTTGGGACCTGACCCTCCACCACGGCGTCCTGTACATCGCCATGGCCGGGTCCCATCAGCTATGGTCCCTGGACCAATCGGCCAAAAAGGTGGCTCCCCATGCGGGCAGCGGGCGGGAGGATATCTCCGATGGTCCCTTGCGTTCGGCTGCCCTGGCCCAGCCCAGCGGCATAACCAACGATGGTCAGAAGCTGTACTTTGTCGACAGCGAGACTAGCTCCGTTCGCGCAGCGGACTTCGCCCTCCATGGCCGGGTGACTACCATTGTCGGTCAGGGGCTGTTTGAGTTCGGCGACGTGGACGGTGTTGGACAGGAAGTACGGCTTCAACATCCACTCGGCATCTGCCTGTACGAGGGTGTTCTATACCTTGCTGACGCATATAACCATAAGATTAAGAAGCTCTATCCCAATACCCGGGCGGTCATGAACTTTCTGGGCTCCGGCAGCCGCGGCTTTGAGGATGGCCCCGGCGCCGAAGCCGCTTTCTTTGAACCCGGCGGCCTTTCGGCGGCTCACGGTAAACTGTTTATTGCTGACACCAACAACCACGCTATCCGTGTGGCGGACCTGGACACCGGTGCAGTGACTACGCTGGAGATTAAGGGCCTGTAGAAAAGGTCATCGCGACGAAATTCCCTCTTCAGCCAACAGTTCGTGGAGTTGGGTGAGCGTACCGCTGTACTCCTCCAGCGGAAAGCCGTCCACGTACTCCTTGGCTTCACCGGTGAAGCCATCCACAACGCCCATGGACACGCACTTCTTCACCCGTTCTGACTCTTCCTCCACCGTGGGGAGAAGGTTCTTGCCGGTAAGTTTGGACAAGGAGGCCACCAGACCCCAGCCTCCCCAGTTGGAGACACTGGTAATAATCAGTTGCTTGCAGGGCACCGCGGCCGGCTCTTGGGGCAGCTTGGGAAGGGTAGGGATTGTTTCTTTCAGAAGCCCCATTCCTATCTCATTTCCACCGTCGCCTATGCCCACGGTGCGGTCGTGGAGGTTGAATAGAGTGTCTATTTTGGCCGTGTGCTCCGACACGTCTACGGATCGCATGTTTCGGTAAATCCCGTCTTGGGAGGGGCTGCACCGTTCTATGGATATGAGGAGCCCCGGGTTGAGCCTGTCTAGCAGCCCCTGGGCAAAGGCTTCGCTCTCCGATGCTCCGGCTATGGGGAACTCCACCACTGGAGCCTCCGGGGCTGCCAGAGCCTGCATAACAGAGTAACAGTACCGGTCCGTTACGTAGACCACTTTTCGCCCCAAGGCCTCCAAGGCTTTGCCTATGGCCACGGCGCCGGGGGGTCCGTCGGTTTCCACGGCGTTTCCGTACAGGATGTAAAAGCCTGTTGTAATCAGGGTAGTGCCCGGATTGTCCAATACGTACTGGGCGGCCTGCGTGCAGAAGTCAGCGGGCAAGAAGGGTCTAAGGGCGGATATTCCCCGTTGGTCCTTCTGCAGGATAATATCCTCTATAGTGGCTCTAGTCATAATCCACCTTTCACTTTGTGAAATTCGTTTTTATAGGGCCGCCAGGTCCGTGTCTCGCATGTTGGTAATGAACATGTGCCCCGGTGCGTGGGTAATCATAAAGGGCGGCTTGGACTTGATGGCCACTGCCTGCGGAGTTACGCCACAGGCCCAGAATACAGGCACTTGGCCTTCCTTGAATTCCGCGGCATCGCCATAGTCGGGCCGGTTAATGTCCTGTATGCCGATGTCCGCCGGGTTGCCGATGTGAATGGGGGCGCCATGGGCCCCGGGGAACCGGGACGTTACCTGCACGGAGCGCACCACCTGGCTATGGTGGATGGGCCTCATGCTCACCACCATGGGGCCGGCAAAGGCGCCGGCGGGCACGGTGTCTTTGTTGGTGATATACATGGTTATGTTCTTGCCCGTCTCCCAGTGCCACAAGGGGATTTTGGCTTCCGCCATGGCCGACTCAAAGGTGAAGCTGCAACCCAGGAGAAAGGACACCAGGTCATCTCTCCACAGGCTTTCAATGCTGGTCACCTCTTCGGTCAACTGCCCGTCTCGAAAGACGCGGTATCGAGGCACGTCGGTGCGGATGTCCGCCTGGGGGCTGGTGAGTCTTGGCTCAACCTGTCCAGGTTCCAAGACTTCCAACAGTGGGCAGGGCCTGGGGTTACGTTGGCAGAAGAGTAGGAAGTCGAAGGCCTGCTCTTTGGGCAAAATCACTAGGTTGGCCTGAACGTACCCTTGGGCCAGACTACCTGTGACACCCGCGTATTCGCCATGGCGGATGAGGCGTCTAATTTCAGACGGGGCTTTAGGCAAAGCTTGTATGGTCATGATTCCTCCCTAGAATCTAAAGTGTCTGTAATTTGAATGATTGTCATAGAAGTTTACTGGGGTCGTACCGTTTGCTGGAGCGTTTGAGTCCCTCGGCCACAGCCTGATAGCACTCCCAAATACGCTTGGAGGGGGGCTTGCCGGCTTCGCGATTGGAGATTATCCAGTAGCCATCGGGGAAGGCTATTACCTCTATGTCCACGCCCGATTTTATGAGATGGTCCTTGATTGTTTGGTCGCTGGTCATAGGCTCCAACTCAACGGTCTCGATCTCGTTATGCCAAGACACGTCCACGGCGCGCCCCAAGGACCTCATGGACCAGTGCCGCTTTGACCGGAATTTGAGGGTTGGCGCCGCTAATTTCAGGTTGGGGTCGTAGATCCCGTACCAGATACGATAGTAGAAGCGCTGGCCCAGTGAGCGGAAGAATAGCAAGTCTCTGGTAAGCCGTGACCTGTAATTGCCCTGTACCACGTTGGCCCAGTCCAAATGCCGGTCGTGGATGTAGATGAGGCCGGTGGAGTATTCTTGGTGCTCTCGAAACAGCTCCTCCGGCTGTCCCTTCTGAGCGAGATTCGCCTCCACGCCGATGGAGTTCAGATGGGCGCAGAATATGTTCCT
Organism: Dehalococcoidia bacterium; assembly: GCA_965226535.1. Taxonomy (GTDB): domain Bacteria; phylum Chloroflexota; class Dehalococcoidia; order Lucifugimonadales; genus JAPULR01. Next base: position 75,439 of record CBDDDE010000007.1, read on the forward strand.
TCTCCGCTGGTGAGACCGCAGCCCGAGGGTATTTAGCAAACCGGCCAATGCGCCACCTCATCAATAAAAGGATTATACTCCGAAAGGCTCTTTGGTCAAAGGTGACGCATTTGCGGGCCTTCTGCTCCTGTGCACCGGAGCGCACACTTCCGGAGATCACTTCTTACCCCAATTTACGGAAATTCCAATGTGCAACGTGCTTTATTGCGTTACTGCCGTGCTCATATAGACGGGGCATTGGCTCCGGCGTAGTTCTGGATTGCCTTTAGGAATTGCGGGCCATACTGCTTGAGCTTAGCATCGCCCACACCTGGGATTCGGGAGAACTCCGCCATGCTTTGGGGAAAAGTTGCGGCCATGTGCCGGAGCGATACGTCGCCAAAAACCACGAAGGCTGGGACTTCCTGAGCGTTGGCTAAACGTCTCCGCAAGGCTCGCAGTTCCTCAAAAAGGCCCTCATCGTAATCCAACGTCGCCGCTGGATAGGAGCCACGCTTGGGCCCCTCCCTCCGACCTTCGCTCATACCAGCGGGTCGAGGAAGGGAAAGGGTTCCTCGATTTCTCAGGAATTCTCTCCCTTCCGGAGAAACTGTCAGGATTGGAAACGCTCCAGTGCTCAGTGCCAACAGTCCAAGGGACTGAAGCTGGCCCATAACCTCTCGCATCTGGGGCCGCCCGAATTCCTTGGCTATGCCGTACACACTTAGCCGGTGGTGGCCCAGATTTAACACTCGGTTCTCACGACTTCCCCTCAGCACCTGAACAACGTGATTTGCCCCAAACCGCTCGCCGGTCCGAATTACCGCCGAGAGAATCTTTTGGGTGATTTCCGTGGCGTCAAACCTTTCAACCAATTGCAGACAGACATCGCATCCACCGCAGTTCTCCTCCGTCCATAGCTCTCCGAAATACTCCAGAATAAAGCGCCGCCGGCAAATGGGCAGCTGGGCAAACTCCACCATCTTGGTCAGTTTGTCACGGGCGGTCTCTTGCTCCGACTCGTCCTCAATCTGATTGATGAAGTAGTCCTGATTCATCTTATCGGAGAGGGAAAAAAAGAGGACGCATTGGCTGGGCAGCCCGTCCCTGCCAGCCCGACCCGTCTCCTGGTAGTAGCCCTCCAACGACTTGGGTAAGCTGTAATGGACCACCAGTCGAATGTCCGGCTTGTCGATCCCCATGCCAAAGGCAATAGTAGCCACAATGATGGGTAGCCGGTCACGGACAAAGTCCTCCTGGGTCCGCCGGCGCACCGCCGGGTCCAAGCCGGCGTGGTAGGCCCGCGCTGATAGCCCTTCAGCCCTCAGGTCATCAGCCAAACCCTCGGTCTCCCGACGGGAGAAGCAGTAAATAATGGCGGGTTGGTTCCGCCCCTGCTGCAGCAGGGACAGCAACGTACCCCAGGATTTGTCCTTGGGCCGCACCGAATAGCTAAGGTTAGCTCGGTTGAAGCTCGACAGAAAGACCCGGGCCTGCTGCAGGTCAAGCTGGTCAATGATATCCTGCCGTACCTGCTCAGTAGCGGTGGCGGTTAAGGCAACCACCGGCACAGAGGGAAATGCCTGCCTCAACTGCCGTAAGTTGCGGTAGTCGGGTCGGAATTGGTGTCCCCATTCCGAAATACAGTGAGCCTCGTCAATGGCGATGAGGCTTAGGTCCAGACTCTGTAGAAACCGGAGAAACCCGGGCAGGGCCAGCCTCTCCGGGGCCAAGTAGAGAATCTTGGCTCGCCCCTGCTGTACCTGCGTATGAACCTGCCTAATCTCCGACCCCGGCAGGGAGCTGTTTATAAACCGGGCCGCTATGCCGTTGGCGTTCAAGGTGTCAACCTGGTCCTTCATCAGAGCTATGAGGGGTGATACAACCAGCGTCGTGCCGCTAAAGACCAGAGCCGGCAGCTGGTAGCATAGCGACTTGCCACCGCCCGTGGGCATCAGCACCAGGCTGTCCCGGCGCGCTAGGACATTGTCAATGACCTCCTCTTGCAGAGGCAGAAAACTGTCGTAGCCGAATCTAGACTTAAGGATGGCTAAGAAAGCAGCGGCTTTGTCCATAAATTGGTATTCCCTTGCCTACATTTAGAATCTCTAGGCCGGGAACGGATAGGCGAGGGTTATCTTACCCCCTGTCTCCATTGGAGTGAAGAGGGTGGGGGTGCTGAAGTCCCTGAACGAACTAAATCTCCTCCCGCCGGCAATCATGCCGTTTTCACGGGTCTGCCGCGGGGCCAGGCTAAGAAAGGGCCACGGTGGCCCCTTCAACGCCTTTAGAGCCTGAACTCTGCGTCTTCCGTACCGAGGATTATCTCCGCCCCTAGGCTGGCCGACACTTCGGCCAGTTCCCTTCTCACGGCGCCCTCGTGGCGTTGGTCCATGTGCACCGCCACTATTCGAGGGATCGGCAGTCCTCGTCGCAGAGATGCCTCCAACTCCCCGTGCAGAAGTGCCGGAGTGAGGTGCCCGGATTTTCGTGCCTTGGACTCCCCCGCGTTGGAAAAAGTCACGTCAACAAAGAGGAGTTGCGGCTTGAAAGGGTCAGATAGAAAGGCTTCAAGGCCCCCGCCGGTATCGCCGGTGAAAGCCACGGCTCCCTGGCCTGAACGCAAAACAAAGCCTACGGCAGGTGCTCCGTGGGGGACCGACACGGACCTCGCTTCCATTCCGAACACGCGGAAGAGATGCCCCGGGGTTACGTGGTTCAACCGGTATTTAGGACACGCCCTGGTGGGCCTCTGGGTGAAGTTGGGGTACAGCAGCCCGTCCATTAAGTGTGAAGTAAGGGCATCCAGGGTTTCGGCAAGTCCATATAGGGCAACGGTGGCCCCGTTGTCCATAGTTTCCAGGCCAAAGCTGGGTAGGTCTCGCAAGTGGTCGTAGTGCCGATGGGTCAGTAGGGCAGCCTGCAGCCCGTCCTTCTCTTGCGAGGTGAGGGCGGTCATCAGGCTGCCCGCGTCTATGGCTACCTTATCGTTGACCAGGAAGCACGTGTGCCTGGCATTGGCGGTTTCCATGTTGTGAGCGCCAAGGATGCGAATCTTCATTTGCCCATCCCTCTAGCATTCTCCCTGAGGAAGGAGGGAAAAAGATACGGGAACATATCCGTGCTAGAATGTCCCGGCAATAGGCCGATGTTCTCAAGTGTATACCTAAAGATGTACCGTCGCATCAGCGGTTCCTTCTACGGCTGGAAGCTTGTAGGCGTAAGCCTATTCATGCTTACCCTGTCCTCCCTGGTCTCCTTCCAGGGAGTGGGGACCTTTGTCGTGGCGCTGGAGCGGCAGTTTGGCTGGAGCCGGACCGTGCTGTCAGGGGCCTTCGCGTTAACCCGGGTGCAGGGGGCTGCTCTGGGGCCCATTGAAGGTATCCTGATAGACCGATTTGGCCCTCGGTACATGGTCATGCTGGGCTTCAGCGTCCTGGGGTTGGGCTTCATCCTCTTCTCCTTTGTCGAGGCGGCATGGCAGTTCTACATAGCCTATCTGGTCATCAGCCTGGGGTCGGGATTGGGTGGCTGGCTGGCGATGATTGCCGCCGTGACCAACTGGTTTATTAGACACCGTGCCCTTGCCCTAGCCATAGCCATGTCCGGAACCCACTTTGCGGGGTTTCTTGTCCCTTTGCTGGCTCTTGGCATTGAGTCCTACGGTTTCGAGAAGGTGGCACTGGTCACCGGCATTGCCCTCCTGGTTATTGCCATACCGGCCGGACTCCTGGTCAAAAACAAGCCGGAAGAGTACGGCCTGCTTCCCGATGGTGACGCCGCCGCCGATGCGCAGGAGGATCTGGCTTCCACTAGACTATCTTCCGACCCTGAGCCGGATTTCACCACCAGGGAGGCCCTGCGAACCCGAGCCTTCTGGTTCATTGCCACGGCCCACATAGCATCGGCCGTACCCATTGTCACCCTGTCCATACACCTGGTCCCCAAGCTAACGGACATAGGCTTATCCCTGAGCATGGCCGGAGTGGTGGTTGCCACCTATACCATGGTGGCTCTGCCCTTCCAGTTTCTATCGGGCTTTATGGGGGACAAGCTCCCAAAACCACCGCTCATTTTCCTATTTCTTGTTCTGCAATCCATTGCGCTGCTGGTCATAGCTCAGACAGAGACCATCTTTGGCGCCTTCATGTTTGCCGTGCTGTTTGGCGTAGCCTTCGGTGGGCGGATGCCCCTACTCTTTTCCATACGCGGGGAGTACTTCGGCCGAAAGTCCTTCGCAACAATCATGGGAATGTCCCAGCTGCCGTCCAACTTCATGATGATAGGCGCGCCGCTATTTGCCGGCTATATGTTTGACAAGACGGGTACCTACGTGGTGCCCTTCACGGCCTTTGCCGTCTTCACCTTCTTAGGAGCCGCGCTAATTCTGTTCGCCAAGAAGCCAGAACAGGCCCGGCGGTAGATGGATGGACAGGAAGGGAACGCCGCACCGCCGCGGCGTTAGGTGCCGATGCGAGGGCCGTGGGTGCAGGCCTCCCGCAGGGTCTCCAACACCGACAGGATGGCCAGGTAGCTAGTTCGAGGATTTCGGTCGTGTGGTCGGTTCTCTAGGGTGAACCGCATGACACCGAAGCTCCCACGGGCGTATATCTGGTGGACGTTTCCCGGTGATTTAGGGTCCGCAACCACTTTAACCTGCGTCTTCTCCGGGCCCAGGCCCGCCAGACTGAGGGTGGCGCCCACGTTCACGTTGGCAGGAAATAGCTTGATGGCCTCCAGAGCGGAGCCGCTAAAGACTACCTGGGCCTCGGTAATTTCTGTGGACTCCCACTTCTTGAAGCCGGGTGCCCCCACCAGTCCCTTGGGCGGCTTGGTGGTGGTTAGAACCACCTCGTCCAGGCGTCCCCTGGCCGCTCGTATGGCGTCTATGCCACCCAATGCTCCGGTAGGTATGATAAACCGGAGGCACCGGTCGCGAGCAAGAGCGGCTAAGCGCCTGAAAAGGGCCGTATCCGTCAGGGCGCCGGAGCTTATAACAACCAAGTCCTTGCCGCCGGAGAGCACCGCTGCGGCATGGGCCTTAACTGCGCTGGGAGAAGCGCATTCCACTACCATCTCCAGCCCCGGCTCAGCAAGAAACCGCGTCATGTCCGTGAAGGTGTGGACACTGCCCGGCAGCTGCCCGGCAAGGGAATCGGCCCTGTCAGCGTCCTGGTCAAAAAGGGCTATGAGGGTAGCGTTGCCCACCTCCCCGGCACATACCGCGGTGGCTATCTCAGAGCCGATGGCCCCGCAGCCAATCAACCCGATTTTCGTCACTCAATACCCCTCTACTACGCTTCCTAAGAGATGGGATTATAGGAGTAGACTTGGGAGCGGTCAAGCCAATGCGCCTGGCCATGGCATAATAGAGATGGCCGGGAATACTAAAAAGCGCTGACTATCTCAACCTCTTGGTCTATGACCTCCACCTCGCTCCTGAGGTTGATAATGAAGTTGACGACTTGGGCTATGGTCTCGTCAGCGTGGGGCGCACGGTTGCTCACGCAGGTGATGCCGAGGGTTAGACGTTGCCAGAGGTCGTTGTCCTCCACCTCCGCAATGGCCACGTTAAACTTGTTGCCAACCTTCGCAACCATGGACCGGGCAATCTGCCGCTTTTGCTTCAGGCTGCGGACGCCGTGGAGACGAAGGGATATCCGGCATATTCCAACGTTCATGCGGCTTGATTGGGGGGAGGGAGTGTCTGATGGCTGTGATGGACAAACATGGAGTTGCTGGCGTCTGGGCAAGTGTGCGTTGGAGTATAACGGAGGCGGGGATGCCGGACAACAGCGTTTGGTAAGAAAAACGTTGTACCCAGGGACCGCTTGGAATAAACTCTTAGGGTCAGAAAAGAGGGTAATTGGACGTTATTTTTGATAGGGGTGTCTACCTGCCTAGCCTGGATCTATGGCTGGATTCGCGGCGAAAAAGGCAGGTTGGCTATATTTCCCACGCTCACGCCGACCATACGGCGGCCCACCACCGGCCCATCCTCACGCGGGCCACTTCGGTGCTTCTTCGGAAGCTCCTGCGTCGCTCAGACCCCTACGAGCTAGAGTACGGCGAAAGCTACGAAACGCCGGACTACTCTCTTACCCTTTATCCCGCCGGCCACTGCCTGGGCGCTGCACTGGCGCTGGTGCGATGCAAGGCCACCGGCAAGCGTCTCCTGTACACGGGAGACTTCCGCGTAAACCCGAGCCCCACGGCGGAGCCCCTAGCCACCGTATCCTGCGACGTTCTTATCATGGAGTCTACCTTTGGCCGTCCTGAGTATGTCTTCCCCCCACAGGAAGAGGTACTCGCCGGTTTCTTTAAGAGTCTTCGCAGCCGGCTTCAATCGGGGATCGCACCTGTGGTGCTAGCGTATCGTATGGGAAAGGCCCAAGAACTGCTGCATCACCTGCTGTCCCAGGGCTTTCATGTAGCCTTGGAGGAGGGGGCCTACCAGGTGGCCCGGAGCTATGAGGCGGCCGGGGTGAAGTTTCCAGGAACCTTCCGCTCGTTTGACGGGAATATTCGGGATGGGGAAGTCCTGGTGTTTCCGCCCGGCCGTGGCACCAAGGAGGCGTTGAAGGACGTGAAGAGAAAAAGGTTCATCGGCATGTCGGGGTGGGCGCTTCACGAATTTGCTCGCCATAGGCTCGGCGCGGACGAGGTTCACCCCTTTAGCGACCACGCCGACTTTCGGGAGCTTGTTGAGTACGTAGAGGCGGTGACCCCCAAGGAAGTCTACACGGTATATGGCTTCCCGGACCTGGCGTCACACCTGAGGGCCCAGGGATACAATGCCCAACACTTGGAGAACGGCCACGGAAAGGGCCAACTTAGGCTCCTATGAGTCTTCGCCACACTTTGCGTGTCCAGATGGAAGGGACGAGGAAATGATGTCGCGTCCCCGTACCGACTTGCCTGCAAAAATAAAGCTATGAGATAACGAAGGAGTGATTGGAATTATACGACTCACTGTACTGTACCCTAACCTCAAGGGATCTAGGTTCGACTGGGACTACTACGTCAACGTGCACACCCCATTGGCAAAGAAACGATTTGGGGAGGTGGCCCTGCGGTGGGAGGTGGATAGAGGCTTGGAAGGAGAGGGTTCGAACGAACCGGCCCCTTTCCAGGTGTCGGCCTACATCACCCTGACGTCGGTGGAAGACTTCAGACGGGTGATGAAAGAGCACGGCAAGGAGCTGAAGGGGGATTTCGCGAAATATACCAACGTCTATCCTCGGTTCCTAATCAGCGAAATTGCCGTAACCTAAGCGCTGTTCATCCAACCGGCCGCGCTTCCGCTTTCGCGCCTTGGCTCAGGCGCCAACAGATGGAACGGACTTGGTCTCCCGACTGCCAGAAAAGGTGAAGGCCCTCGGCAGCAAGATGGCAACGGCGGCTCCAACGAACAGGACTATGGCCACAACCAATCCGGCGTGAGACAAGGCGCTGGCAAAGGCTTCCGCTTGGGCCACGTTGCCAATTTCCGGGCCAAAGGACTGAACCGTCTGGTAGTCGGCCATGGGCGCCTTTTCGGCAAGCTCCGAGCGCAAGGAGTTCAGAAACACCGAGGATACTAGGGCCACACCCAGCGCCGCGGAGACGTTCTGTGTCATGTATACCATTCCGGAGGCCACACCCGCCTTGTTTACCCCCAGGGCGTTCACTACCACGGCAGTAGTGGTCACAAAAGTGGCGGCCCCACCAAAACTGGCCAGAAGAAGGCTTATCAAAAGGGCCACATAGGTTGAGGAAGCGTCCAAAGTCAACCACGTCAAAGCGGCACACCCGGCTATCAACATACCCAATGTCATGGGAATACGTGGCCCGTAGTGGTCCACAATCTTGCCCCAGAACAGGGTAGCTGCCACTATGGCCCCTCCCACTGGCAAGAACAAGAACCCGGCCTCAAAGGCACTCTTGTGGAGGAAATACTGCAGAAAGATGGTGCTCATTAGTATCACGGGGACAAAGGCAAATCCGGTGCAAAACCGGACGGCAACCCCCACGGCAAAAGCTCGGTTGCGGAAGAACCTGGGGTCTACAATGGGATAGGAGACGCTCATTTCCATTATGACGAACAGGATTATGGATAGGGCAGCTCCGGAGAACAGCATTAGGGTTTCAACAGAGGTCCAGCCGTAAACATTCCCTCCAACAATGGCCAAAACTAGGAGCAGAACTGTAACGGCGCTCACAATCACCCCCAGGTAGTCTATCCGCCGGTCGATGGTTACGTCCCTGGATTCCCGCACCGTCAGAAAGATTATCGACACGGCAACAAAGATTATGGGCAGGCTAAGGAGAAAGATGGCCCGCCATGCAAAGAGGGAAGTGAAGCCGCCGCTTATCAGCGGACCGGCAACGAATCCCAGGGCGGCGATGCTTCCCCAAAAGCCTATGGCCAAGCCAATGTTCCGGTTCTGATATGCCTCGGTGAGAATTGAGAGGGATGCGGGCATCATCATAGCTCCGCCCAAGCCCTGAACAACGCGGGCCGTCAAAAGGGTCTGTATGTTTGGTGCAAGGAACCCAATAAGAGAACCGGTCGCAAAGAGGGTGGCCCCGATGATGAGGAATCGCTTGCGCCCAAATATGTCACCTAGCTTTCCTCCCACTATTACCAGGACGGCAAAGGTCAGGGTGTACGAATTGAGGACCCAGCTGCTCTCCACCAGGCTAAAGCCAAGGTCGCGTTGGATGGACGGGAGGGCCAGATTGATGACGGTGACGTCTAGGGCCATCAGAAAGGCAAGGAGGCAAGTGGCCAGCAACACCAGCCAGGGCTTGATGTCGTCGCCTACTCTGGATTGTGGTGAGGGATGCAAATCGGCCTTCTAACTAGCGGGTTCCCTGAGACCGGATGAAAGAGTTGGAGGCCAGTATACACCAGTCAAGGAGGGGCAAGGGGTGGTCACTTGGGTCTTCTATATCCCCCAACTCCCTTCCTTATGGATGTGTGAGCAGCTATCTCTCAGCCGCCAGGGCGCGTGTGCACGGCTTGTTTGGGGGCTTGGTTTGGAATAATGTTGGATCGGAGTATTGGAGCCTTGTGGGTGGGGCGACGGTGGAGAGGGTGGATAGAAACCCGCCTTGGTGAGGGGGTGACGGTGCAGAGATAGAAGCCCGCCTTGGTGAGGGGGCTACGGTGAGACGGTGCAGAGATAGAAGCCCGCCTTGGTGAGGGGGTGACGAGGTGTGTGTCGTTGACTTCACGCCGAACCCAGCCATCAAGCAATCACTCACCTAGTGGGCGCCTTGGCCCGGCGCTCAGTTCTCCTTTTTTCCGGGATGGTCAGTATCAAAAGCGTAGATATGGCCAGAAGCAAAAGATTGGACCATATCGCCAAGTCATAGCTACCCCGAGCTTCGTATAGAAATCCGCCAAGGATAGCGCCCATTCCGGAGCCCAGGGGCATGACGGCAAACATGGTGCCGTAGATGGTTCCCAGGCGGGCCACGCCAAACCTGTCGGAGGCAAATGCAGCGGTTATTGCTACAACGGCGTTCCAAGACAGGCCCACTAAGATGATGCCCCCAAAAAGGGGCACCAGACCCAATGCGGGTATGTTGGCAAAGGGTATACCCATGGAGAGAAGGACCAAGATAAATCCCAACCCTCTTAGGGCGTAGGAGAAGCTGAGGTACCCCCGCCGCCCGTTCTTATCGGACAAGTGCCCCAGAACCAAGGCTCCCAGGATAGCACAGGCGCCAATGAGGCTGAAGCTGCCCGCGGCGATCATCTGGCTGTAGCCAAGGTCTGTAATGTAGGCGACAAAATGAGCATTCACGAAGCTCATGGTGTACCCTCAAACAAAGTATCCCGCGGTGAGCTTCCAGAAGAAGGGTGTACGCAGCGCCTGGCCCAAGGTGGCTTCTTGGCGCAAGTATCGCTGGGAATCCTCTCCCTGCTTATGACCGTTACCGGCGCTTTGGGGCTCGCCGTCGGGGTGAAGTCCCATATCCTGTGGGCGATCTTTAATTAGCAAGTATCCCGCGGGAAGTATGAGCAGGAGAAGCAGCAGACCCAGGAACTGGTAGGCCTCTCGCCAACTGGCCAGGACAAGGAACAGGGAGGCGGAGGGCACCAGCACAAGAACGCCAATGGATCCTCCACCGTTGATTATTCCCAAGGTAAGGCCCCGACGCCGGTGGAACCAGGCGGTTACCACCTTAGTCAGGGTAGGCCCGGCGGCCAGGGTCAGGCCAATGCTCATGACGGCAAAGATTAGAAAGAGGTGCACTAGGGTTTGGATATGGGGCAGGAGGAGGAGCATGCCTCCGACGATGGAGATACCTGAGAGGGCCACCATCTTGGGGCTGTACCTATCGGCCAAGTAGCCTCCCAAGGGTCTAAGGAGCCCGGAGAGCATGAAGGTCGTGCCGAAGGCTGTGGCCAACGTCGCCCTGCTCCATCCAAACTCCTCTGCCATGGGTTTCAAGAAAACCCCAAAGGAGAACTGGCTGCCCGCGGTGCCAAAGACGATGAAGGCGCTGGCCACGATGACTATCCAGCCGTAGTAGACATTTCCTTTAATAGGGAGCATCTTCTCGCCGACTATCTTAGTCCTTAAGCCACGTAGTCACAACATGCCATCCTGGGCCATTTCCGCCTCCGCGTCCCCAATACGGCAGTCATTCAGTGTCTCACCCAGTGACCCCACCATGGGTCGCTGGGCGCCTTGGGACTGTGGGTTGACGCCTTGCTTTCGAGCACGTGGCCGGACGTTGAGGGAGTATGCTCCAACTGTTAGTATGGGGGCATGAAAATGGTCAGGCGCCAGGGCGACACCTTGGGTTATGTGGCGGTGTATCCCATGGACTACGATCCCCGGGAATCCTACCCATTAATCGTGCTGCTTCACGGGTTTGGCTCCAACATGAACGATTTGGCAGGGCTGGCTCCCTCCATAGACACCAGGAACTACGTATACCTCTGCCCAAACGGCCCGGTGCCGGTGCCCCTTGGCCCTGGAATGACGGGCTTTGCCTGGACCCATTTGGCCGGTGAAAAAACGGCGGCGGACGGGGCCAGTGCCGAGGAGGGCCTAGTGGCCTTTGTGGACGAGATGATGACCCTGCATCGCACTGAAGCCGGACGGCTTATCCTGGGGGGATTCTCCCAAGGCGGAATGATGACCTATCAGGTTGGCCTGCCTAGGCCGGATGTATTTGCGGGATTAGCCGCTCTCAGCGCCAGGGTTGAGGGGCCCGATGAGCTTCAGAAGCGTTTGCCCGCCAAACCGTCTCAGCCCGTTTTCATAGCCCACGGCACCCATGACGCCATCATACCCATTGACCAAGGCCGTCAGTCACGCGACTTTCTTCACGAGGCGGGTTATTCCCCCTCCTACCACGAGTATCCCATGGCCCATCAGATTACGGACGAGGTGCTTGACGACTTAACGGCGTGGATCAAAGAGACGCTGCCACCCTTGACCTAAAGATATTTCAGGCTGAAATCAGAAGGACTTGGACGCCGGTCAATATGCACGCTTACTGAAATGCGCGCAGCGCATGAGAAAGAGCGGCGGCAGTGTGCAGCGATGCAAAGAGAAGCTAACCATTCCAGTGGACGCCTAGGCGTGTCGCTTTCGCCCATCATTAAGCAATCCAACGAGGGTTGGCAACTAAGCGTACGCTCTCTTAGCTCATTAGCCCTTTTACGGCGTCCACAAGCTTGTCTACTTCATCCTCGGTGTTGAATGCGTGGGTTGCGGCGCGCACACATGCAAGTTCCGACACCTGCCGCACGACGATGCGGTGCTGGTCCCACAGCCGCGACACCACGTCGTCGGGAGCCATGCCGTTTACTTGGAAGGACGTAAGTCCGCAGGAGGCGCGGTCTTCCGTGGGAGAGACCACTTCAACGCCGGCTACCTCCGATAGGGCCTTCTTTAAGCGTTTTGAGAGGGCTAAAGCGCGGCTTTCTACCCAATCTGAGCCCATCTCCTGGTGGAAGCGAACGGCCTCGGTGAATCCGGCGGCCAGGGGCGCGCTGGAGGTTGTTAACAGAAACTTATCCATGGTGTCGGAGTTGGGCTCAAAACCGCCTTGGTCGTCGTAGGAGAGGGCGGCGCGTCCCGACACCCTGAGGGAGGCGACGGAGGGAATGAGGTCTTTTCGGATATAGAGGGCGCCAACGCCATCGGGGCCTAGGAGCCATTTCTGGCCGGGAATAGAGTAAAAATCACAGTCCATGTCCCGGAGGTTCAGGGCTATGTGGCCCGCCGTCTGAGCGCCGTCCACAAGCATCTGTACACCCTCCGGTTTGGTCAATTGCCTCAGCTCTTTTACGGGCATTTGAAGGCCGCACGTGTACTGAATATGGCTAAAGAAGAGCAACCGGGTGCGATGAGAGATGGCTTCAGCAACCCTGCTGAGAATGTCTTCGTGCGAGTCGCCGGGGTGAAGTTCAAGGACCTTCAGCCTAACGCCATGCCTCTGTTGGAGAAAGTAGGCCGGAACGAGAACGGAGCTGTGTTCCAGCCCAAAAGTAATGACCTCGTCCCCTTCAGACCAGCTGAGTCCATTCAAGACCACGTTCAGGCCGTCGGTGGTGCACTGCGTGAGTGTGATTTCGTCGGATGAGACGTTCAGAAGTGATGCGGCGGCGTTTCTGGCGCCTTTTTGAATCTCCCGCCCGCTCTGATAAACGGGCGGACTTGTCGGACCCTCGTAGCTTTCATATTCAAGCCGGTCTTCAACCGCCTGCACCACGCCCGTGGGCACGGGGCCGGACCATCCGGAATTCAAGTAAGTCATTCTTTGGCAGGCGGGAATCTGCTCTCTAACCCGGTGGACGTCCACTTTTCAACTCCTTGTTTCTTTTGGTTAGCCAATAATAGCACCTAACGAGGGCCAATGGCTGGTATTGGTGGAGAACGAGCCCACCGAGCCCACCTTCTACGGGTTTTCTGCGCGGCGGCACGCGGAAAGAGTGCCATCTGGACAAAACAGATTCACCAATATCGTGTACTGGGCAGTATCCTACTGAATCGTGGGATTATTGAAGGCACCTTCACGGGCTCGTTTCCAAATCACGCTGCATGGACTGTAGATTCTTGTGACATTCGTAGGTGACATTGAGATCAGATAACTAAAGGCCTTGATTGACTTAAGGGGACAGCAGACACTTCCGGAGCCTGACGATGCTACAGGAACCGCTGGTGCGTGAGGTGGCGCTCATCCCCTAGAATGGTGATGTCATGCAATTATTCCGCTGCCACGTGCCGTGGCACCCCCAGCTCGAGCCGCCGTCGGGCATGGTCGCATTGATAACGTGGCTGGTAGGCATCGTCGCCGCGACCGCGATATATCTGGCCCTTTGGGTCGGCTTGTCAGCCCTCCCGGAATCCTTTCTGCTTCCTGACTGGGCGATGATATCGCTGACTTGTGCGTTGATAGCCATCATCCCTTTCTGTACAGGATTCCTGTCGCCCTCATCAGTAGCGATCCTCATCCCATTGGTCGGACAGGTAGCCGGGACGCTCATCTTCTTTTCGACGCCGTGGTTCGGCAGCGGCTTCAGCAGCCTGGTGTACGATAGCCTAACGCCTCTGTTCGTCTTATTCATTGGGGTGCCACTGTTCTTGGTCTACCTTCCGTTCGCCGTTGGCAGGGCGCTCCGATGACCTAGACAGAGGTGATTTTCTTGACATCACTTTACAGTGTACCTATAGTTGAGCTTTTCCCAACTGAAATCATTTGAAGGTGATGATAAACACAATATTATTGCTGTTTATAGTGTGGGAATTGCCTATATCCTTCAGGGTTTTCGACTTACCACTTAGAATTTCACAAGAGTTCTCTTAAGAAGGGAGAATCATCCAGTGGTGATGCTTACCAGAATGGTTGCTTCCACCTTGGGATCTATGAAGGAGTGTATGTGACAGTCGTATCTGACCCCATCCAACTGGAAGTCCTGAGAAATGCCCTTGAGGGTATTGCTGATGGAATGGCACTGACTGTAGTGCGCACCTCGCGGTCCACTGTAGTGCGCTCCAGTCTTGATTTCTCCACGGCAGTCCTCAACGCTCGCGGGGAACTGGTGGGACAAGGGATGTGTGTGCCTATCCACCTAGGTGGAATGATGCCGGCTTTACAGGCGTGCCTTCAACATTATGAAGGAAAAGTGGAGGAGGGAGACGTCTTTATAAGTAATGATCCCTACGAAGGAGGCAGTCATCTACCGGACATTTTCCTCTTCAAACCCGCCTTCGTGGGTGGTGTCTTAGTAGGATATCTGTGTGCTATGAGTCACCACGCCGACATCGGAGGCCGGGTACCCGGGGGGAACGCCTGTGACAATACCGAAATTTATCAGGAAGGCTTACGTATACCGCCTTTGAAGTTGTTTCACCGAGGTGAACCCAACGATACTCTGTTTCGGTTGTTGGAGAAGGCAGTCAGGGTGCCGGACAAGGTGATGGGAGACCTCCTCGGTCAGGTGGCCGCGTTAGATTTTGGCCAGCGGGAGTTTCTCAAGCTGGTGGGTAGGTTAGGTGTGGAAGAGATAGAGGAGTTGATGGTCGAACTCCTCAACTACACTGAAGACTTAACACGGAAAACCATCGCCCGCCTGCCCGACGGCTCCTGGAGCTTTGCTGACTACATTGACGACGATGGTTTTCAAACGGAGCCCATCAAGATAATGGCTAATCTGAACAAGCGCGGCGATGAGATTCACGTAGATTTTACTGGAACCTCGCCTCAGGTGAAGGGCTCCATTCAGCCCGTTTTTGCGACTACCCAGAGCGTTGTCTACGCTGTGGTGAAAACCGTCCTTAGTACCGTTGGCCAGGACATCCCTAACACAGCGGGATACTTCCGTCCCATAGGGGTGACCGCACCGGAAGGATGCTTTCTAAATCCGGTCCTTCCTGCGCCAGTAGCGGCCCGTTCCCTCGGCTTACGTCGTATGAGCCACGCCCTCTTTGGAGCCTTTGCCCAGATGCTTCCTAACAAGGTGCCTGCCTGCCCCGGAGGGTGTGAGTACGGCGTTGCTATCGCAGGTTATGACCGTACCAAAACACCCTGGAAGTCCTGGGTTTGTATGGATTTTGCCAATGAAACCGCAGCGGGAGGCAGGAACGGGCATAATGGCATAGACGGTCAGAACTCTGGTATCACCAACATCGCCAATGTACCGGTGGAGACTATAGAGACAGAGTTTCCTGTAAGAGTGGAAGAATACGGATTGCTTGCAGACTCAGAGGGAGCAGGTCAATACCGTGGTGGTCTTGGGATGGTGCGGCGCTATAGGTTCCTCGCAGATGATACCACGGTGCAGGTTCGCTCGGACCGTATGAAAACTGCGCCCTATGGCATCAACGGAGGTCAAGCCTCACGAAAATCGCGCATCCATGTTGTCTCCAATGGGAAGCAACAGGACAAGCCTTCCAAGTTTATGGTCACGGTGAATACGGATGATGTAATGCAGATCCAGTGGCCTGGTGCTGGTGGCTGGGGGGACCCGCTTGACAGCGATCCCAATCAAATTCTTCACGACGTTATGGAAGAAAAGATTAGCCTTCATCGGGCCCGATATACCTACGGTGTGGTCATAAGAGAAGAGACCTGGGATATAGACCTCATTGCCACGGTAGAGCTACGAAAAGCCTTGCGGCGCAAAAGCTAGCTTTCGTTGATGGCTGCGCCCCAATATCCCCAACACTGCGCATTAACCTCCTCTTAAAAGCCAACTACCATGGGAGCTGGAGGAACTAGAGGAATGGCAGACTTCCGCCTTGGCGTCGATGTGGGTGGAACCTTCACCGACGTCGTTTTGATTAAATCAGACGGAACAATCTATCCGAGGAAGGTGTTGTCCACTCCTCAAGACTTCAGCGTGGCCATAAAGCAAGGAGTTGGGGAAACACTTGCCGAGCGTGGAATCTCAGCAGATCAAGTCAGAGAATATATTCACGGAGCCACTGTGGCTACCAATGCCATCATTACGCGCACCGGCGCAACCACTGCCCTAATTACCACAAAGGGATTCCGCGATGTCCTTGAGATCCGTCGAATGCGGATGCCCAGGCTTTATGACCTAAACTGGGAAAAGCCAGAGCCTTTGGTGCCACGGCGCCTTCGCTTCGAAGTTTCCGCCCGGATGAGCCCTTTGGGAGAGCAGGTTGACCCCCTTGATGAAGAAGCAGTCCTCAATGTAATACAGCGACTTTTGAAAGAAGGTGTGCAATCGGTAGCGGTGTGTTTCCTGCACGCATACGCTAACGGTGCTCACGAGAGGCGCGTTCGAGACTCCATAAAAGAGTTGGCGTCAAACATACCGGTCTCTATTTCGAGTGAGGTTCTTCCTGAGAGCCAAGAATATGAGCGCACTAGCACAACAGTAATCAATGCTTACGTCCAGCCCAGTGTAAGTCGCTATTTCCTTCACATGGAGCGTGATATGAAAGCGATGGGGATGAGTATCCCCATCATGGTCATGCAGTCCAATGGAGGTATGATGCCATCTGAATTGGCAAAGGAGCGTCCGGTTCACATTATTGAATCGGGGCCAGCCGCCGGCGTCACCGGTTCACACGCATTGGCAAATAAGATTGGTATAAGAGATGTGATGACGTTAGATATGGGTGGCACCACAGCTAAAGCTGCTCTTATTGAAGATGGAGAGGTCTCTCATTCACCAGAATATGAGGTTGGTGGTAACGTCAGCATAGGGCACCGGCTGATTAGAGGCAGCGGCTACCTACTTAGGGTTCCCTCTGTGGATCTGGCCGAGGTGGGCGCTGGTGGTGGTAGTGTAGCTTGGGTCGACGATTCAGGTGTACTCAAAGTAGGTCCCCATAGCACCGGAGCCATCCCTGGGCCTGCGTGTTACAACCAGGGTGGTGAGGAGGCCACTATCACCGACGCCAACGTGTACATGGGTCTCACCAATCCCTATTGGTTAGCTGGTGGAACCCTTAAGATTCATCCTGATCTGGCTGAGGAGGCTATTCAGAAGCGGGTGGCTACCCCCTTGGGTCTGGACCTTGCTACTGCGGCATGGGGAATCCGCAGTGTGGCAAACTCAAGCCTCATACGAGCCCTGCGTGCCGTTTCCACTGAGCGAGGTCGCGATCCCCGTCGATTCGCCTTGTTTGCCTTCGGAGGCATGGGGCCTGTTCACGCGGCGGACTTAGCTAACGAGCTGGCCATCGAAAAGATAATTATACCGCCCCTTCCGGGGTTATTTAGCTCCGTTGGCCTCCTATGTGCCGATGTGGAGCACCATCTCATTAGAACACACTACGCCAAGGCCTCCGACCTAGACTACGGCCGTGCAAATCAGACTTTGAAAGGTCTACTTAAAGAGGCAAGCTCCACCCTGGAACAAGAAGGCTTCGATTCAGCCCACCGCTCAGTCCGACTCTCGGCGGATACAAGATATGCTGGCCAGGACTATGCCTTGACCATTTCCATGAGAAGTGATTTCCTCAACACAGAGCTCATGGATAGTCTCGTAGAGGAGTTCCATCGGGAGCATCAAAAAACCTATGGCTATCGCTCTGACCAAGAAGAAGTCCAGATAACAGCCTTCCGCTGCCTGGGCCGGGGGATATCCAACCTCCAACGGATGCCACCAACCCTGCGGATTGCTGATGTAGCCGGATGGACCATTCCAGTAGAAGATCGGAAGGCCTACTTCGGACCGGAATTAGGATGGATCACAGTTCCCATCGTTAGCCGTGATGCTCTATCCATAGAACCAAATCCTGGTCCCATGATTGTTGAAGAAGACAACTCCCTAACCGTGGTGCCACCACGTTGGACAGCCTCTATAGACCAGTGGTCAAATATTGTGCTGGAGACTTTCTAAGGACAGCAGTCCGCTCAGATTGGTATTAAGATAGCCATATTGTGTCGAAAAACAAGATTCAAAACAAAGCAGCCATTGTTGGTATTGGGGAAACGGAGTTCTCCTGGGACTCGGGTCGTAGTGAGTTGCAACTAGCCTGTGAAGCCATCAAAGTTGCTTGTGATGACGCCGGCATCTCTCCCAAGGATTTAGATGGCATCTTCCGCTACGATTCCGACAGCAATAACGAAACCATGCTGGTTCAAACGTTGGGAATCAAAAATCTGCGGCATTGGGAAGCGGTAGCCTTTGGTGGGGGAGCGGCTAATGCCGTTGTTGGACACGCCGCGGCAGCCGTGGCCGCTGGGTATTGTAACTATGCTGTATGTTTTAGGGCTGCCAACCTTCGCTCTGGCCTAAGACTGGGACAGGCACAGGGCCCAGCCCGTATCTCAGGGGGTTATAGAATCTTTAATGCGCCGTGGGGATTGATGTCTCCTGCCCACTCCTTTGGAATGTTCGTCCGGCGCTACATGTACAAGTACGGTGCAACTAGCAGAGACTTCGGCTGGGTGGCGGTGACCCTTCGACATCACGCCAGTCGTAACCCAAGGGCGTTACGACGTCAGCCAATCACTATACAAGACCATCAAAACTCTCGAATCATCGCCGACCCCTTGCGCCTACTGGACTTTTGTCAGGAGAACGACGGCGCCGTTGCTTTAGTCCTGGCATCGGCGGATAGGGCCCGTCACCTGCGACACAGTAACAATGTGGCGCTGGTGGAAGCCTCAGCTCAGGGGTCTGGTCCTATGCCGGATGGAATAGTTTATCGTCCAGATCTGACGGTGGCAGAATCTACTAACACAGCCAGAGACCTTTGGGACCGCTCAGGGCTCACGGCCAAAGACATGGACGCTTTTATGTTCTATGATCATTTCACACCTTTTTGTTTGTTAAACCTGGAAGCCTATGGCTTTGTGCCGCATGGCCAGGGCAAAGACTTCGTCCAGGGAGGCCATAACATCCGATTCGATGGAATTCTTCCCACTAACACTCACGGTGGTAACCATTCTGAAGCATACATTCATGGGCTGACACATCCACAGGAGGCCGTACGATTAATAAGGGGCACCTCTACTTCCCAGCCGCCCAGGAAGGAGGTCAATAGAGTTCTCTCTTGCAGCTCCACGGCTCAGCTGAGCGCTGCCGTTATTATTTGTCGGGGATAAAGAGGGCCCATAAAGAAGGATATGTCGCAAGATCAGAAGAAGCCCAAATCAAAAGTGATGACTTTACCTCTTCAGGGAGTTCCCTTGCCGGATATCCAAAACCTGAAGGACTACGAGAGAGGGTTTTGGGAAGGTACTCGCGAACAAGAACTACGGATACAGCAGTGTGCCCCTTGCAAGAAGTTTCGCCACATACCCACACCAATGTGCCCCTACTGCAACTCTCTGCAATACGTTTGGACCAAGGTGAGTGGCGATGGCAGGGTGTATTCCTTTGTTATCGCGTACCACGCTGTACACCCAGCTCTCCGTGAAAAGGAGCAAACGCCCTACAATATCTGTTTGATAGAACTGGATGAGCAGGAAGGGCTTAGAATGGTCAGTAACATCCTCGGCACCGTTCCAGATGATATTTTTATAGGCATGCTTGTTGAAGTTGTTTTTTTGGCCACGGTCGATGATCCAAAGGTGGTTCTTCCCATGTTCGTGCCGATGAGTAGTACGGGTGGCATAGACACCCGGCCGTTATCGTCCCAGCCATGACCAAGGGTGCACTGAGGGATATTAAGGTCCTTGACTTAGGCGGTCATATTTCCGCCCCATACTGCGCTCATCTGCTGGCCAGCTATGGTGCGGAGGTTGTCAAAGTGGAGGAACCGGGTGAAGGAGATCCTGCTCGAAAGGCTGGTCCCTTTCCAAAAGATCAGCCCCATCTTGAAAAAAGCGGTCTCTTTCTTCATCTCAACAGAGACAAGAAGGGTATCACCCTAAAGCTACAGACTCCCGAAGGAGCGAAGGTCTTAAAGGAGCTTGCGCAGCAGTTTGATATCCTAGTCGAGAATTTCCAGCCTTCTTTCCTGTCTTCTCTGGGGCTGGACTACCAGGACCTTGCAGCGGTTAATCCGCGACTCGTTATGACATCCATTACGCCTTTTGGGAGGACTGGGCCTTACCGGAACTACAAGGCAACGGATCTGGGAGTCTTTGCCATGAGTGGCCGAATGTACATACATGGGTTGGTGGAAAGAGAGCCTTTACGGTACGCTCCAGACATCTCCTGGTTTCAAGCTGGGGCCACAGCTTCCATAGCAACCTTGGCAGCATTCCTAGTAAGTAAAACCCAAGGTGTTGGCCAGCATGTCGATATTTCCGCCATGGAAACGCTTGTTGGCAACGTGGACAACCGACCTCTCTATTATGCCTACACTGGAGTGAAGGGTGGTCGGGGCAATTGGCCTGGAGGATATCCCCAGGGTGCGTATCCCTGTAAGGATGGTTACGTCATCTTTGGTGTAGGTTACGATAGGTTCTTTCGAAGGTTGTGTCATGCAATGGGTCGAGCAGATCTTTTGGAGACTCCGGAATTTTCAACACCAGGTTCACGAGCGCAGCATTTGGAGACCTTTGAGGGAATCTTTTTTTCTTGGCTAATGGAACATACAAAGAGGGAGATCTTTGAAATTTGTCAGAATGCTCGGGTTTTGTGCGCCCCCCTATCTGGTCCGGATGACCTCTTTGACGATCCGCAGCTTAAGGAGAGAGGATTTTTTCTAGAGATCGACCATCCCCTGACAGGAAAACTACCGTACCCCGGACCTCCTTTTAATACTAGCGTACCGCCGAGAGAGGAACCAAACCCGGCCCCCCTATTGGGTCAACACAATACCCAGATTTACCGTGACCTCTTAGGCTATTCAGAAGATAAATTTAATCACCTTCAATCTGTAGGTGTGATATGAAAGGAGGAAGGAGAAAAGACTTCGTAGCAAAAAAAGCGCTAAGAATGCCTCTGGAGAACCTTACAGTACTTGACTTGACAGAGGTATGGGCTGGTCCGATGGCCTCCTCGCTCCTGGGCGATCTGGGAGCCAGGGTAATCAAGGTGGAATCCTATCCCCGTGTTTCCATCACCAGGGCTGCGGGGAATCCAGCCAACAGAGGCTACTCAAACAACGATCCCAACGCGCCAAGGCCATGGGACCGGGCTGCAATTCACAATATGGCCAATCGCAACAAGCTGGGTATCACCCTCAATCTAACTCATCCGAAAGGGTTGGAGATATTTAAATCGTTAGTTAAGTTGAGTCACGTCCTCATCGAAAGCTTCTCCGGAACAACCGGACAGAAGTTGGGAATCCACTATGAAGCCATGAAAGAGGTGAAACAGGACATCATCATGGTATCCATGCCAGGATGGGGTGTGAAGGGTCCTTACAAGGGGTACGTCAGCCTGGGGAGTGTGCTGGACAGCTTCACCGGACACCATTTCCTAAGGGGATATCCCGAAACCGATCCCACCGTTACTCCCCTGGTGCAGCATGTCGACGCCATAGCGGCAGTCACTCTACCTTTGGCTGTCCTTGTCGCCTACTATCATTATACGGCAACAGGGGAGGGCCAATGGATAGACCTATCTCAGGTAGAGTCCTTCCTTCCACATTTGAGTAGACCCATTATGGACTATGCCATGAATAAACGTTTGCCACGTCCTCTTGGGAACAGGGACTACTTCAGGGCGCCACACGGCTGCTATAGATGCGTTGGAGAAGATAACTGGGTAGTCATCTGTATAACCTCGGAAGAAGAGTGGAGAACTCTATGCCAAGTGATGGGTGATCCGTCTTGGACCAAATCTAAGAAGTACAATACCAACCAAAATAGGTACATTAATCAGGATGCGATGGACAGTCTGATTGAGGAATGGACCAGGTTGAAAGGCAAAAAGGAAGTGATGGTCCTGTTACAACAAGCCGGGGTACCAGCTTGTGCAGTATTGGATGACGAGGATATCTACTCTGACCCCCATCTGAAGGCTAGACGCTTTTTTGAACGAATAGAGCATAGGTGGGCGGGAGCACATAGCTATCCGGGATTTCTGTGGAAGTTTAGCAAGATGTATGAACCAGTACGTCTACCTCCTAACTCTTTGGGGGAACATAACCACTATGTATTTGGCACTATTCTGGGCATGAATAAGGAGGAGATAAAGGCATTATACGAGCAGGGCATCATAAGTGACGGGATATTGTCAACCGGCGAAGAGTAATAAAAGTCAATGTATCTGTGGGAGAAGAGGATTGATCCTACCCAGTTCATAGCGACTAAGGCCTTGCTGACGAGTGCAGAGAATACGGGTCAGGAATGGGTAAGTTCAAAGACTGTATCCACATCTGCTTAACACAGTCAATTCAAGGATCATCAGTTCAAAAGGAGGATACAAGGTATGTTGGATACCATAATCCGAAGCAGCCGAGTAGTTACTCCTCAGAGCATAGAAAGCTTGGACATAGGTATTCAAAACGAAAAAATCGTTGCCCTTGCTACCCCGGGGAATCTGACAGTTCAAGCTAACAGGGTAATAGACGCAGGGGATAACATCGTTCTTCCAGGCGGTATTGAACCCCACGCCCATATCGGTATTCCCGTGCCGGAAACCTTTGCGGGGCGCTCCGAGGTCATTACACAGCCGCCCGAAGCAGCCACCCGAGCTGCAGCCTTTGGGGGAGTCACCACCGTGCTAGACTTTGCCGGCAGCCTGCCTCTAACAGGCGGGGAGGAGGCCTCCAAACAACCAATAATGAGGCAGTTAGAGGAACGACGAAGGGCCTTCAGGGGGCATAGTTTTACTGATTTCTCTTTCCACTACATTCTATCAGGTCCCGTTAGCCCCAAAGCTATTGGCGAAATCGGTGAAGCCATCCAATCGGGCCTCTCCAGCTTCAAGATTTTCACTACTTTCCGTGATTTCCGCGTACCCTATGGGCATCTTTTTGATATCTTTCAGGAGGTTGCCCGAAATGGTGGCATCATGGCGGTCCATGCGGAAGAAGATGACGTTGTTAACTATTTGACGGAGAAGCTCAAAAGAGAGGGGAGGGATCAGGCGTACAATCTTCATATGGTGCATAACAACCTATCCGAAGACTTGAGCTTCCGCAAAGTAATTCGTATGGCGCAGCATGCCGAGGTCGGTGTATATTTCGTTCACGTAACGGCTAAGGAAGGCGTAGAGGCCATTTCCCAAGCAAGACACCAAAGTTTGCCTATCTATGGTGAGGCTACCCACAGCTACTTGGAATTCACTTCCCGGGACTACAGAAAGCCTGACGGCACAAAATATCATACCTATCCAGCTCTCAAATTCCCCGAAGACCGGGATGAACTAAGGAAAGGTATGGCAGATGGGCGACTTTCTACAGTAGCGACCGACGAGTATACTACCTACAAGGACGTTAAGACTTGGGGCAAAACTATCGATAGTGTCTGCGGCGGCCATAACGGCATTGAGACCCGGATACCAGTCGCCTTTACCAGGTTCGTATCACAGGGGGGTATGTCTCTACCTCGGTTTGCGGACATTATTGCCACCAATGCCTCTAAAATTTTCGGAATGTACCCACAAAAAGGTGTGATTGCCCCGGGGAGCGATGCCGACTTCGTGATTATTGATCCTAAGGTTCGGAAAATCCTTTCTCTAAAGGACTTACATGCGGACTCGGATTACAGCATTTGGGACGGCTTCGCCTGTGAGGGTTATCCAGTAATGACCATCTTGAGGGGCAAGGTAATAATGGAGAATGGTGTCCTTTTGGGTAACGAAAACGATGGTCGGTGGCTAAGCCGAAAGATCTCCCCTGGGGTGCTCGCTCGTCCTGTATGTTAACCTGAGGGACTCCAAAGACATTCGACAGGACACCACTACATTGATGTACGAAGAAAACAAAGCCATTGTCCGTCGTTACCTTGAAGGGCTCAGTAAGGGTGACTTGGATATAGTTGACCGTCTAATTTCTAGCAACTTTGTGCCTCATAATCCAGCCGTGGTTGGTTCCCCTCCAGGGCGCCAGGGGCAAAAGCAGATAATTTCCAGCCTTAGGTCCGCTTTCCCAGACCTAACATTTACGATTAAAGACATCATCGCCGAAGGGGACAAAGTCGCAGTACGCTGGAAAGCCCGTGGGACTCACAAGGGCGAGTGGATGGGGAAAGCTCCTACTGGCAAAGAGATAACTCTTTCAACCATTATTTTCTACCGTATCTCTGCTGGGAAGATAGTTGAGCTCTGGAGCACTGTTGATACTACAAGCATTTTGAGACAGATTTAGCTTCGTTCCCATCGAGCACGGTCCATAGCTAATCTGACAGGTGCGAGATATGAGTCACCAGTTTGCTGCATGATCTGTGGAAGCAATCATAGATGATGCCGGACCCTGCAGACTTCTAGTCCTTATGGAACATGTATCAGCTATAGTTCATAGCTTTTAGGACAGGGTCACTTTGTCCATCTGCTTGGTCTACCCCGCAAATCCCAGACTCGGTAAAATGACCTCGTTTTGACCGTGCATTAGGTATACCGTTCTTGCCTGTGTATTATATCTCGGCGTGTAAGACATACCACCTGCTGGTACGCTTCAGGATTCTATTGGTTAGATGGCATATCTATTTGGCTTTGTGGAAGACGGCCCGGCTCATTTTCGTACTCCCCCTCAATTTTCCACCACTCCGGAGCGCCAATTATCTCTTGGATAGTCCTCTCCGTTTCGTTCAAGTGAGGTATGTCCCAACGGCCCGTGTCTTTCAGAGTGGTCCAAGAATCTATAATAGCCCGAGCGGACACTACCATTGGTACTGAGAAAATCACCATATTTACGCCTAGGTCCTCCATCTCTCCAGGAGACAGAGTTTGCACCAACCCAGCCGTAGTTCGTGTTTCAGCGAGACACATTAGTAATACGTCAGGCAACTCACGGCGGAATTGCTCTATCTCCCTCTGGTCGGCTAGGAAAGGCATTACCATGTCAGCGCCCGCTTCAGTGTAGGTATAGCAGCGGCGAATTGTCTTTTGAAGAAGCTCTTCTCCCATTGCCAAAGTTGTACGTCCAACGTTTCCAACGTCAGTTCGGGCGATGACTAAGAAGTCTTTATCCTTTCTAAAATCGACAGCTGCGCGGATCTTACGGGCGAACTCTCGCGCTTCTATAACCTCGAAAACTGTTTTTCCATGCTCTTTAGATCTGTGTTGACGCGTAATCTTTGGAAAGACTTGGTCTTCCAAGTGTATTCCCGCTACACCTGCCTCTTCGAAGGCTTGTACACAACGAGCTGTGTGTACAGTGTCCCCCCAACCAGCCCCTCCATCGGTTACTATTGGGAGTTGGACCGCTTTAGCGACGGCCTCGGAAGCGTTGGATTGTTCAGTAAGGGATAGCAAAGGTTCCGGGATTCCTAGGTGTGCACCGGTGTCATGCCCTCCTATATAAGCTGCGGAAAATCCCAACCATTGAACAACTTTAGCGGAAAAAGGGTCCCAACACCCGGGAGCTACAACCAACTTCCCTTGAGACAATAGATGTCTTAATCGTGTTGTCTGTTTCATCAATAGTCCACTTCTCCTTATTTGAATGCCCCACTCTACTTCACAGATGGCGCTGCGCTGCTTCAGAGTGTACCTTAAGTTTTTGAGATTGTCCCACCGCCGGGCTTGACTAAAACGGACGGGTCGCCTTTTTACATCCCCGACCCCCTTCTTGAAGGGTCCACTTGGGCCTACCTATAATGAATCGTATTATCTTTGATCCAGGAAAAGGACATATCATGGCCTATATCCTGCCCCCGGATGAAGTTCCTCTCTATTATGAAGAATTTGGGCAGGGGAAAACCCTTCTCCTCATCCACGGCGGTGCTGCTAGCACCAGATTCTGGAAGAAGCAGATCCCGGTATTTTCCAAACACTTCCACGTAATAGCTATGGACTTACGTGGTCATGGCAACTCAGGTAAGACGGCAGAAGGACACAATCTCACACAGTATGGTCGGGATCTCAAAACTATTCTCGACACCCTGGATCTTGATCGGGTTGTAATAGTGGGATGGTCTTTAGGCAGCTCCGTAGCTATGAGCTATTTTGAACAGTTTGGATTGAAGCGTCTAGCAGGACTCGTTAACGTTGATCAACGACCCTATCGGTTCACTTCAGAAAAGGGCTTACAGGAGTTGGTCAACGTTGTACGAACTAGCAAGTTTCGTGCTCACTGGCGACGATTGGAGTCCTTTTTGCATACTTCTCAATCTGAAGATAATCTTCGTTGGATGGCCTGTGAGATGATGAAGACACCCACCGACGTATACCTATCTGTCATCCGCGATTCCTTCCAATATGATTTCCGGCCTCTTCTATCTGGACTCAATATCCCTGCCTTGATATGCACCGCTAGCAATGGCCTTATTGAACCTGATCAGGCTCAGTGGATGGTTGGGGAGATGCCCCAAGCGAGGGTAGTGGAGTTCGATGAATGCGGACACATGCTCTTCTGGGAGCAGCCGGATAAGTTCAATAGGGAAGTGACTTCATTTGTGCATGAAGTTATCTGAGGTGGCCCCAAAAACTGGACAGCTAGTTAAGATCGGGTTCTGCTCCTGTAGTTACATAAGCCACTTAAGAAGAAGCAGACCATAAAGAATACCCAGAGGAAGCACAGCCCGGAATTCAAGACCGATGTCGCGCTGGCGGCGTTGAAAGAGGAGGCAGCCACGGCAGAGATAGCCAGCAGGCATGAAGATCGCTAGGCCTGCTCCTAACAATGCCCCTCTCCTGTCCTAATGATGGTGTTCCACCCCAGTAGCCCATGTTTAATAGCAGAAGAGTCCAATTCAAGGGATGGATTGACAAGAGTGCGCAATATTGATACGCTGGCAGCGCTATAACTAGTAGCTATTCTCCTTGCCTTAGATGCTAACCATCATCACAATGGGAATAGCCAACTGGGCTTTTACGCATAAACCCGTGGAGGAAGACTAATGCTTATGTACCGAAACATGCGTCCCAGGATCTCATTAATTCTCCCTCTCTTCCTGGCTTTAGTGCTAGCCATCGCCTGTGGTGGTGATGCTGCTGCTCCAACACCCGCCTCCACAGATACGCCCACGACCGCACCCAGGGCCACGACCGCACCCGGGGCCACGGCCGCGCCCAGGGCCACGGCCGCGCCCAGGGCCACGACGGCACCTAGGGCCACGACGGCACCCAGGGCCACGACGGCACCCAGGGCCACGACGGCACCTAGGGCCACGGCCACACCTAGGGCCACGGCCACACCTAGGGCCACACCAACAGCTACGGCTACAGCCAGACCCACCCCCACCCCTCCCACTACTACCGTAGTCACTCCCCAAGGGGGCCGATTACGAGTGGCCTTTAGCAACCCCATCCACGAGACCGTCTTGGCTTGGCGAGCAGCCGCTGTCGCTGGAAATCAGCAAGTGCGCCCCTTTGCAGACCCACTTCTTCACACAGACCATGTGACAGGGGAACGGGTGGCGGGACTGGCCACTTCATGGTCGTTGGGCCCTTCAGCAACGACGTGGATCTTCAAACTCCGTCAAGACGTCCCATTTCACGATGACTGGGGAACTTTCAGCGCCAAAGACGTACCTCACAGCCTTGCCTTCATACTACAACCCAATGCGCTCTCATCGGATGCTGGTCTATGGAGAAACCTGGTGGGTGAGACCGAGGAAGAGATGCGTGGGCGCCTTTTTATACCCGACGACGAGACGGTCGTGTTCAGCTTAAAACGACCCGAGGTACAAATAGAAACCATCGTCTCTAACTCGGATGGCACCCTTTATATGTACAGCAAGGACCAGTGGGATGCGGAAGGTTTAGAGGGTTACGAGAAGAAACCAGCAGGGACGGGTTCTTGGGAGTTTGTTGATCGAAGAATTGGCCAATGGGTCTTGTACAGCGCCACCGAGAACCACTGGCGAAAGACTCCAGAGTTTAAAGAGTTGCAATATTTTTGGGCTCCTGAGGCTGCAACGCGATTAGCCAT
Source organism: Dehalococcoidia bacterium (assembly GCA_965226535.1). Classification (GTDB taxonomy): domain Bacteria; phylum Chloroflexota; class Dehalococcoidia; order Lucifugimonadales; genus JAPULR01. The sequence goes on from CBDDDE010000007.1 coordinate 103,290, forward strand.
GATCCTAACTGAAGAGGCGGATATTTCGGAGGTTGACAGGCTTCTGCATTCCCAGGCCCAAGCTAGAGGCATGGAAGTGGTGAATAGCCGTGTTCCCTCAATTCTAATTGGATTCTTCATGGGTGGACTGTATCATCCTGACCTTCCCAACTACGATCCGGATGTACCTTATCTTGATGTTCGGGTGAGAGAAGCTGTCAATCTCGCCATCAACCGAAAAGAGTACATGAATGCCCTCTTCGGGTTTGAGGGCGAGCCTGGCCCGGTGGTGGGATTTCACTCTAGCATGGCAGGCTGGAATCCCGAATGGCAAGCGATGTTCCAAGATAAATACCCCTATGATCCCGCGAGGGCCAGGCAGCTTCTTGCCGATGCCGGATTCCCGGACGGCTTCAAGACCAAGATCCTTGCCATAGGATGGCCGGGGGTTCCTGAGACGATCCCTGGAGCTGAGGTAATGGGACAGTATCTCAAAGAAATCGGCATAGACTCTGAATTGGAGTCCATGGACTTCGCACGGTTCCGGACGGAGTTTCGTGCCAAAAATCTACACAATACCATTGTGCCAATGCGTGTTAGCCGGCTAGATCCGGTTGTAGCAGCCCGAGTTTTAAACTACAGCGGTGGTGTTTTACACCTTTACGAGGACCCGGAGATAGATCGACTTTACGAGACTCTGGTCAGTTCGATAGACCCTGAAGAGCGCAATAACCTATTGATGCAAATCGGGAATATCAAGTTTAACAACTACGCTGAGGTGCCCATTGCCTGGATACCAGCCCAGCTCCTTAGGAATCCCAAAACCGTGGAGGAGTACATTTTCCCTGGCAACATTACAGGGTTCTTTACTCACTTCGAATACGCTAAACCAGCACAGTAGTTAGTTCTCCTGGTAGCGATAAGGGGGAGTGGCATCTGGTAGGGTTACCCATCGTCCTACGTTGACGATTCTGCCAGTCCATTCCGAGGAGAACAGCCTTGGGTGAAGGAAATACATTAGATTTGGTTTACTAAGTCCTAGACAGAGGGAGGATATCCGTATGAAACAGGGATACAAAATAATCGACAGCGATGGGCACATGGTAGAGCCCATGAACATTTGGGAGGAGTACACTGAGGCGGCTTACAGGGATCGCGCGCCAAAGGTGATTGGCCATGTTGGAAGGGTCGTTTTCAAACATGGTCCCTGTGAGGCCTTTCCAAATGGAAATCCCAACCCTCGCCCGGAGAGTGTTTTCGCCGACTTTGAGGACCGCTTTGGTGAGGATTATCGCACCTGGTGGGCTCTACCGGGGCGGCTTGCGGCGATGGAAAAAGAGGGGATAGATATACAGATAGGATTTCCCACTAACGGTGCGACCGCCGTTTCAACTAACATTAAAGACTCCAACCTCCAGGCCGCCTTGGTCCGCGCCTACAACAACTGGGCTACCGATTACTGCCGTGACTCCGAAAATAGGGTTCAGTTCATCTCAATGGTGACAATGCTAGATGTAAATGAGGCAGTCTCAGAAACCAAGCGTATGTTGGAGCGTTCTGAGGTGGCTTCGGTAATGCTACCAGAACTTGATGACGACCTACTTTGGTCAAATCCGACGTTTGATCCCTTCTGGCAGGTGTTACAAGACCAGCATATGGCAGCCTCTTTCCACGGTGGCGGTAATCAGGCCCGCAGATTCAAGGGCTTCCACGGGCCCCTAGCCTCTGTTACTCACGCCATTTCCTTCCCCATGGATGCAATGATAGTCCTTGGTAGCCTTATATTTGGAAGCGTACTTGAGAAATTTCCTGGCCTGCGATGCTCTTTTTTGGAGGCTAATGCCGGCTGGGTACCTTTTTGGCTGGGCCGACTGGACGATCACGCCGTGGGCCGACAGGGCCGGTATATGCACGGGCACACAATTGACATGAAGCCCAGCGAGTATTTTAGACGCCAATGCTACGTGGCCTGTGACACTGACGAGAATACTCTTCCCTTTGTGACGGAGTATCTGGGGGGAGAAAACCTTATCTTCAACACAGATTACCCTCATGCCGATTGCACATTTCCGGGTGGTGTGGATGGGTTCTTAAACCGGTCCATTCCCGAGGAAGCCAAGCGCAAAATTCTCTGGGATAATGCCTTAGAGCTTTACGGCGACCGAATAGTCACAACCGTTACTGAATAGCATTATTCTTTAATACAGATGACCGTGGGGGGGTCTCAACGTACCCTTTAAGCTAATCCGTACGTGTCTCTTTATACTGCTCCCCATATCCACCTGTTGTCTAGCTTTTTACTGAGTTTATCGTTAGAACATTCATTGGAGTACACTCCAAGTTTTACCCCCAAAGGAGGCTCCCTTGGCGCGAGGAAGCCGTAGATTAGAGGGCAAGGTGGCCATTGTTACAGGCGCAGGTTCCAGCAGCCCCGGTGTGGGCAACGGTAGGGCCACAGCTATACTCTTTGCTAGGGAAGGAGCGAAGGTTCTTTTAGTTGATGTGGTGGAAGAACGAGCAGAAGAGACTCTCTCTCTAATACGTGAAGATGGGGGCGAAGCTTCCGTCTTCAGGGCAGACGTAATCAGGGCCGACCATTGTCAGCGAATGGTGGAAGCAGCTGTAGAGCGTTACGATCGTTTAGACATTCTAGACAACAATGTTGGCATTATACGTCGTGGCTCGGTTATTGAGGTCAGTGAGGAAGACTGGGATGTGGTGATGGAGGTCAATGTCAAAAGCATCGTTCTAGCAAGTCGCTACGCCATCCCTAAGATGAGTGAGTCGGGGGGCGGGTCCATCATCAACATATCTTCTATTGGAGGAATGAGAGCAACCCATCGGAGCACATCTTATGGTGCTTCTAAGGCGGCCATCATCGGCCTTACGTTTTCGATGGCTGCCGACCACGGACAAGATAACATCAGGGTCAACTGCATTGCTCCTGGGCTAGTGTACACACCCATGGTGGCGCCAAACATGAACAACGACTTGCGACGCCAGCGAAGGGAAGCTGCGCCCCTGGGCAGCGAAGGCACAGCCTGGGATGTGGCCTGGGCCGCTGTTTATCTGGCTAGCGAAGAAGCTCGCTGGGTTACTGGTACGGTGATACCCGTGGACGCAGGACTCAGCATAACAACACCGAGACCACCCCGTTAGAGTAGAAATCCAACGAATCTTATTCGTAGAATCGCTCATTATGCTGCGATCTCCTGCCCAGTATCCCTGGGGTCGGGCGTCGAGGTTGATACCCTTTCGTTTGACTCCTAGGACGGGACACGATGATAGTCTCACTGCCGCAGGAGTAGAAAGCAAAGCCATGCGAGAACTCTGCCATAACGACACCTGCCCTTGCGGAGGCCCTAGCTATAGCTCTATGGCTTTGAGTCCAACCTCGGCGAAGTCGTCGCCGCTGAATGCCGGAACCCCGGCCACTAGGAGGTCAACCTAATCCTGTTCCGCACCTACGGGCAGGCTGCCTTGACCCTGGACGACCGCCACACCCGCCTCCTCATCGCCCTTCGGTCCCCAGTTAAGACGGCTTGCCCCACCGCCGGCAGCATGGCTCCCAGGTCCTGGGTGCTTTCCCGCGTCAGTGACGGCAGACAGTCAATTTTGACAACGGGACGGAGCTCGCCCGCCATTACCAGCTTCACGCCTTCTGCATCCAGGCCTTCTTCTGCGATACCCATTCTCTCTGGCAGAAAGGGGGTGTCGAGAACGCCATCGGGCGTATGCGCCGCACTCTGCCTCGGAGGACCGACCTGACGGAGTTGTCCGAGGGCCCGTTTTCTCATCTGTTGCAGACCTACAACAATACCCCGTGCAAATTCCTGAACTTCCACCCCTCGGCAGAAATCTTCTCAAACCAGGTGTTACACTTGAAATGTGAATCCACTTTCCTCCTTCCGGGGAATGCTGAGGTGTTGAGGCAGGGGATGTTGCGTTATAGCCTAGCTTGGTTCAGAATAGTCCAAGAGAGATTTTTGCTATAGCATCCTGGGGAACCCGGCCATGCAGCAAAGTCGTACTAAAAGCCAGGAGAACCCAAGGATGAGCCAAGAGGAACTTACTCAATCAACGTCTAGCTGTCCTCACTGCGGAGCACTGGACCAGAAGCTCAGCACCCTTTGTATGGGGTGTGGGCGCTTTATCGCAAACCCCGTGCCGTATTGGGCTCAGGGGGGAAAGCGCCACGGCATTTTTGGACGCCAGGGTCTGATTTTCATGACCCACAACAAGTGGCTCCTAATTGTCCTGATCGTTCTGATAGGGTCCGCCTTGGCATGGCACAACTACCACGTAATCCCCAACCCCGTGGCACTTTTGCTCAACCGGCCAAGCACGGACCTTTCCTCCCTATCGGCACCGGGGCAGTGGGCCATGACGGGGGAAGACTTTGAGCGAACCCGATACGTAGAGGACCCTCCCGCGCTGCCACAGGGCCGATTGTTGTGGTCCACTGAACCTGATTTTCTAAAGGGCGTGTCCCTCCCTGCAGTGGTAGACGGGACGATTTACGTAGGAAGCCACTTTGAGTTTCTGGCGCTGGACGCCAACACGGGCCGCACCAAGTGGACACGGGAGATGTCCGGGCTGATCAACTCGTCCCCCACAGTGGCCGGGGACAAGGTGTATGTGGGGTCTACAGACACCAAGCTCTGGGTATTTGACCGGTTCACCGGTGAGACGGAATGGACCTTTCCAACCGGAAACTACATTAGCAGCTCCGCCCTGATAACCAACGGTTTTCTGTTCATCGGTTCCGGTGACCACGCGATGTACGCGCTGGATGCTGAAAATGGGGAGGAGCTGTGGCACTTCGAGACCAGTGACCTCATAACCTCTCCTCCGTCGCTGCACAATGGCGTCCTGTACTTCATGTCCAACGACAACAGCTTATACTCAGTGAACTACCGCACCGGGGAGGGTAGGATGCAGTTCCGCACCCGTGGAACCGCCACTTTTGAGCCAGCGGTGGTGGCCAACGGGCTGGTCTACATGGCATCGGTCAACGGCATTCAGGCAGCAAGGGCAGGGCTCAGGGAAATTCCTGGGCGGTGGCAGGGTGAACAGCTGTGGCGTACACTCTGGCTGCGTTGGGGTTCTCCCATACCACGTCCAACAGCCCAGTATGGGACCGTGTGGAGGTTCACACCTGAAGGTGGGGGCTTCGCCGCATCGAGCCCGGCTGTCACGGAAGACGCCTTTTACGTTGGCGATTCTGCAGGCAGGCTCTTTGCCCTGGGGGCCAAAGACGCTTCGGAGATATGGACTTTCCACGGAGAGGGTGAGATCCGGGCGGCTCCTATCGTGGCCGGGAACACTATCTACTTCGGCACCACGGCGGGACTGATCTACGCCATTGACCGCCAGTCTGGCCAAGAACTGTGGAACCTTTCGCTGGGGTCTCCCATAACCTTGGCACAGTCCCTAGCAGAGGGCAAACTCTTCGTGCGAACGGAAGATGGGCGGATTCACGCCATAGAATAGGTGGTAAGCGCCTCGGGAGCGGCGGAGTCAGGTTGCGCCAGTGCCAGCCGCGTTACCAGTGCCAGATAGAATCGTGGTCGTCAAAGAGGTCGGCCAACCCGGTGCGGCTAACCATCTTCACCCCGTCCACCAGTTCCGCCTGGTTGATTCCCCGGTCCTGCACGTCTTCTTGGACGACGTAGGTGTCAACGCCGGCACCAATGAGGCTTTCGACGTCCTGGTCCAGCTTGGGTGGATTGGAGAGGGGCACTCCGCCTATGGTTATGCCACTGGCGTCCTGACCCTTGACGGCGTAGTTGACGGCGTTGGAACGCAGGAGAACGGAGATATCCGCCCCGGCGTTCTTAAGTATGTGAGACATCCAGAGAATAGTGTCGTCCTGCTCTTCAAGGGTGCCGTGGTATGCTCGCTCCACAACAGAAAGTATCTTGGCCATGTAATCCTCCTACTTGGTGCCGATGACCAAGGTGTTGGTGCTCTCTTGGGTCCACTTGAAGAAATCTGCCGGGGCACCGCGACGGGCGCCGTCTATCCAGTTGCCCGAACCCCGCTCGTCCACGCAAAGGCCGCAGTTGATCCAGTCCAACTGCTCGGTGCTGAGGAGACCAGCGATAAATCTGGAGGTGGTGGGGTGGTCCTCCTCCTCGGCGGTGGTTCCCTTAACGGGATTGGGATGGGCGGCCTGGTCTTTCATCGTCAGGTTAACTGCGCCCTCGTAAGCAAATACGTTGACCCGATGACCCTTGCGCACCGCGGCGTCCATTATGCGCAGGGCGGTGGTCGTGGTTTCAGCTTCGTAGGGCGGGTCCATCAGGGCGATGGTTATGGTTGCCATAAATACTCCTCAATGCCACAGGGCTTTGGTGTCTTCTTGGGCCAGCAGGTCCACCAGGTTGTCGACGTCCGAGACCTCCACACCTCCCACCAGTGGTGATGGGGCGATGCCGCGCTCCCGCAGGGAGAATTCGTCGGCCAGCACCTTCACGGTCTGAGTCTCTTGGAACAGGTAGTCCAGCGGGTTTTCCTTGACACCCGGACGGGTGACGAGCACGCCATTTTGAATGAGAAAGAGGGTGACGCTGTTCCCCTTCCGGGACAGGTCACCGGCAAGATTGTACATGTATCGGGCGTCGCCATACTCAAAGGGGTCCCGGGACTCAATGAGAAGATAGTTGGCCAAAGGGCACCCCCTTGATCTGGAAGTCAGAACTAACCCACGGTAACGCCTTGGGATAGGTGGATTATAGCCCCGCCGCCGTTGGAGGTCAACCGGCGGAATGAATGCCCTCCATGCTTTGAGTACCGGGGTGCCGCGGTTTTATGTAAAATGTGTTGCATGGAAAAGGGCTTTCAGGAGTGTTTCTTCGACCGGGTGGACGAGGGTGACGATGCCCTCTTCTACTCGGAGCCTCGCTTGGTGGTGCACATTGACCAGGAGGCCATTGCTCAAATTGGGAGGATTTTCCAGGAGCTGCTGCCAGCCAATGGGACGCTGTTGGACCTGATGAGCAGTTGGCGTTCTCATCTCCCCGCGGATTTTGCCAAGGAGCGAATCATCGGGCTGGGCTTGAACGCTGTGGAGATGAGGGAGAACCCCGACTTGGATGAGCACATGGTCCACGACGTAAACAAGGACCCCGAGTTGCCCTTTGTTGCCGATAGCTTCGACGCGGTGATTCTCACCGTATCAGCCCAGTACTTGACAAGGCCCGTAGAGGTGTTTAGGGAGGTGAACAGGGTGCTGAAGCCTGGCGGCCCGCTGGTAGTGACCTTCTCCAATCGCATGTTCCCAACCAAGGCAGTGAGGATTTGGCAGGCGTTCAACGACCAGCAGCGAATGACCCTGGTCAAGCTATACTTTCAGAAGGCGGGCGGGTACGTGGGGATTGTCGCCGAAGACCGCAGTCCCCGGCAGGGGTACTACTCAGACCCGGTTTACCTGGTCATGGGGAGGAAAGCCCCAAAGAGCCATGGTGCCCCAGCTGCGTTCTAGTAAAGATAATTGCCACTTATTAACGTTGCACCAGTGAGCGTGGAACATGCCCAAACCGACTAAACTCGTACGGTGCTTTGTTTACCCCGGACAATATGGGTGGACTTCATGATAATGACCTACAATAGCGTCAAGGCAGAACGTAATCTTTGCGCTTTGAAGAACCTCGTTGACCCGTCAACCAATTCCGATCTCTGGCCATTAACTTCCATCACTCATCCGTCCCCTGGCCCCTCGGCGCCTCACCACCCAGCTATCGTTTCGTGGAGCGTTGTGGGGAATCTATGCTACCCTGAGGACATTCTCCCGGGTGGGAAGGCCCTATGACCAGCACATGCGCCAAAACATCGCCACAGCTCTGGACACGGCTCACGTCAGCGGTTAGGGTAGCTTTGCCCTTACCTGTAGGGGTGGCACGGGCGGCTCCCTGCAGGAGTCGCCGACTGTAGGAAGTGGGTCTCTCTTTGGGTATTCCCGCCTGTAACGGCACACTGCAATGAAACTGCTTGTGCATCTATGCCAACGAGTGGTGGAGGCGAGGGCCTTCGAACCGGCCATAATCGCTGTCATCATCGCCAACAGCATACTCCTTGGCTTGGAGACCTCCTCCGACCTAGAAGGGCGTTACGGGGACGCGATGCGCCTGGGCAACTACGTGGCCCTGGGTATTTTTATCGCGGAAGCGGCCCTAAAAATGGCGGCGAATGCGCCGCGGGTGGACAGGTATTTCCGGGACGGTTGGAACGTCTTTGACTTCCTTGTCATAGTGGCAGCGCTGATTCCGGCCACCGGGCAGTTTGCCATGATTGCGCGGCTGGCTCGGCTGCTTCGGGCGCTGCGACTCATCTCCGCCGTCAAAGAGCTGCGCCTAATCATCACCGCGCTAGTGCGCTCCATCCCCAGCGTGGGCTACGTGATGATGCTAATGAGTGTCATTGTCTACATCTACGCCGTAATGGGTTACCATCTTTTTCACGAACACGACCCGGCCAATTGGCGAACCCTTGGCGTATCCCTGCTGACCCTGTTCAACATCATAACCTTGGAGGGCTGGACCGAGGTGATGCGAACGGCCATGGAGATGAACCCCTACTCCTGGATTTACTTTGTCAGCTTTGTAGTAGTTGGCACGTTTGTCGTAATAAACTTGTTCATTGCCATAATTATCAACAATCTGGATGAGGCCAAGCTGGAGCGTCTCCGTGAACTGGAGCAGCCGGTTTCGAGGGAAGAACTCCTGCGCGAGATCCGCTCCACCAGAGAAGCCCTATCCCGGCTGGAAAAACGCATCGATAAAGAAAGCGGGGAACACCCCGCCGGTTAGTCCAAGGTCGGCCGTCTGTGCCACGCTACGCCATTGCGCAGGAGTCTGGCCTTCTCGTGGTTTGGGAAGTTCCCCCGGTTCCGGCGCACCTGTTCCAGGTTATCCCGTAGGGCGGCTTCTGCCCACGGCTCCCCGATCTGCCCCTCGCCCCAACACTCATAAGGCGGCAGGACAATGTCACCGTCAACTGGGTCACCCACGGCTACGTAACGGTTTCGGGCGACGCACAGGACGGCCAGGGCGCAGACTAGGGCGGCGCGGTGGTCGTGGTCAATAACGGTGTTGAGAGGACGGCTGGCGGTGACTCGGGGGACTAGAGTGTCGACCAGGTTGTTCAGATAAGCTTTGTGGATGGCAATCTCCCAAAACCTGTCGGACGCGTCACGGTATAGGCGCAGGCCGGAGAAGGCTTTGTCGGGAAGCAGCACCCCCAGAAAGGCGTTGGGAAAGACCTCCAGGATTCGTCTATCGTCAACGGGGTTGGGGTGGCTGGCCTTGGCCAACGACAGATGGTCTTGTTCCTGCAGCCGAAGGACCAGTTTTGCCAGGGCGGTAGCGTGGCAATGTAGCATCTTGCCCGACGGTGAGCTGGTCTGTCCTGGCTTGCCCCGGAAACGGAAGGTCCCTCTGGATAGTAGGGCATCGGTGCTGCGGTAGTGGGGTACGACGCGGAGGGACGAGGTGAGAGGACCATCGATGCCCACGCCCAGAAGGTGGGTTCCCCTGGGCACCAGGTCGCGGAGGTCTTCAAGGCGATGGCACTCCTTGGTGCTAGTGTTAAGGCACTGCCAGCTTAGGACGCCATTGCTGATTTTTAGGAGGCAGAGACCGGTGGAGCGGCGTCTCTTGGAGTAGCCAACGTCGATGCCCAGGGCATATTCAGCGCCGCTCTCAGACATTGGCTCTATTTCCACTGTTTCAGCCTCCAGGGTACCGGGATGTCAGAGTGGCGGACGAATGGTCCTGCACTGGTCTGGGATTCTCCGTATTATATACTCAACTCCATAGTGAAGGAGGGCATGAAATCATGGCATACAAGGAAGGACTTGTAACAAACTTCGGAGACTTTTGAGCATAAGGAGTCCGCCTGGGCTGGGGGTGATATAGTCCCAGAGACCTCCCACACTGCCAGAGAATGGTGGAGCAATTCCTGGACTGTTATCACTACAACCACCTCTCAAGAAAAGAGTCTAGCCCCTGTCGGATATTTACGTATAATAATGCGCTCCCTTGCCCCTCAGAAGCCCCGATGCTACCCTAGGTGCCAAAGATCGGGAGATGTGCAGTGACAGCATTGGATACAAACAATCATAGCCTCTATATTGGCGGGCAGTGGGTGGATTCAGCGGCAGGCGAGAGCTACGCCATAAGAAATCCGGCCCACATAGACCAGGTCTTGGGTACCGTGCAGACCGCCACGGTGGAGGACTCCGAGAAAGCTGTGTCTGCGGCTGCTGACGCCGCGGCCGCTTGGGCCGCCACGCCGGCGCCCCAGCGTGGGGCCATCCTCTACCGAGTCTATGAGCTGATGAGAGACCGGCGGGAGGAGTTTGCGCGCCTTATCACCCTGGAGGAAGGCAAGTCCCTTCCCGACGCGCGTGGCGAGGTGCAACGCTCCCTGAACATCATCGAGTACGCCGCGGGCGAGGGGCGGCGCATGTTCGGATACACCACACCCTCGGAGCTCCGGGACACGGTGGCTTACACCGTCAGGCGTCCGCTGGGAGTGGTTGCTGTCATAACGCCTTGGAACTTTCCACTGGCCATACCGTCATGGAAGATTGCTCCGGCGCTGATATGCGGCAACACTGTAGTATTCAAGCCGGCCTCGTCCACGCCCCTGAGCGCCGTAAAGCTGGTGGAAATCTGCCATGAGGCGGGGCTTCCTCCAGGCGTGCTGAACCTGGTGACAGGACCTGGCGGGTCGGTGGGGGACCATCTTGTGAGCCACGCCAAGGTCAAGGGCGTCTCTTTTACCGGCTCCACCGAGATAGGCTCTAGGCTGTACGCCCAGGCTGCCGGCACCCTGAAGAAGGTGCAGTGCGAGATGGGGGGCAAGAACGCCGTGATAGTCTTGGCCGACGCCGACGTGGATGAGGCCCTGGGCAGCGTGGTGCAAGCGGCTTTCGGCTCCACGGGACAGCGATGTACCGCCACCAGCCGCGTGATAGTTGAGGAGTCGATTTTTGAACCCTTTGTCAAAGAGCTGGTGGAACGGTCCGGCAAGCTAACGGTGGGGGACGGCATGGACTCCCACGACGTTGGTCCGGTGGTCAGCGAAGGACAGTTTCGGAAGATAATGGAGTACATCGGCATTGGGACCAAGGAGGGGGCCTCGCTGGCGTGCGGAGGCAAGTCGCTATCGGGCCCCGGACAAGAGGGCGGGTACTATATAGAGCCCACCATATTTACCAACGTTGACCCGGGGATGCGTATTGCCCAGGAGGAGATATTTGGCCCGGTGCTGACCGTTTTCAAGTGCAGCGACCTGAGCCACGCCATGGAGATATCCAACAACGTCCAGTTTGGCCTGTCGTCCTCCATATACACCAAGGACCTGTCCAAGGCTTTCCGCTACGTGGAAGAGGTTGAGGCGGGGATGGTACACGTCAACGCGCCAACATTGGGTGGAGAGGTGCACCTGCCCTTTGGCGGGACCAAGGCGTCGGGGGTGGGGGCCAGGGAGCAGGGTACCGAGGCGGTGAATTTCTTTAGCGAAGTGGTGACGGTGTACGTGGACTTCGCCGGACACGGCAACTAGCCCGTGTCAATCTAGACCAACGGACGATTCGAAAGCCATGTGGTGTGTGAAGATCACCGTTGAGGAGAACGAAGTGTTTCGGCCCAGCGAGATACTGGCAGACTTGCGCACGGTGGCCGAGACGCTGTTTCACCCCATGCGGCTGGTGGGGTTCTGGGACGACCACGCGGGTGGGATGCATCTCTGCCCTCAGGAGAGCGGCGGTAAGAAATGCCCGCACAAGCTGTCTAAGGACAACCCGGATTACGTTGAATACGCTACCACCATAGCAAGGGACATGGGCGCCGTCCTACACGTTATTTTCCCCCACGCCAACGTAAACCTGTATCTAAAGTAAGCCGCATTGGAAGGGACTATGGAGATAGGCAACCCGTCGGCGGGATTTAACGAACCCTTCAGCCGAGTGGAGCGAGAGGAGCTAGCTGTGGTGGGGGGCGGGATCATTGGCGTCTCGACGGCATACGCCGCCGCGATAAAGGGTCGGGGAAGAGTGAAGGTGTCGCTGTACGAGACATCGGAGGTGGGGCACCAGGGCGCCGCTTCTTCCGACGTTAACCGGGTGTTTCGGTACCTGAACGGGCCGGACCCCCTTCTAACCATCTGGGCCAAGGAGGCCCGGAGCTGGTGGGAGTTCCTGGGCAGGCGGACGGGCAGTCCCGTCCTGCACCCCACCGGCGTCGTGTTTCTAGTGGAGACGGGTGACGGGGTCCAAACCACGGGAGGGCACGTATCCCCCTACCAAAACGCGGATGACTGGTTGAAAGATTCCCTCCGGGTAATGGATGAACAGCACGTGCCATATCGACGTATGGGACCCCGCCAGCTGGGAGAGATGTATCCCCAGTTTCACAGCCCCGCCGTTGAGGAAGCAGTGCTAGACCCAGGGGCAGGATTTGTGGAGGCGTCCAAGGCCCTTTCAGCAATGTTAGACCTATGCCTACGGGCCGGGGTTGAGTACCACCCCGGCGCCCGCGTGACCGGGGTGGAAGCCACCGGCGAGGGTTGTCTGCTGCACACCGAGGGGGGTGTGGAGACACGAGCCGAGGCTGTTGTGGTAGCAGCCAACGGCTGGACCGGTGAGATTTTGCCCCAGCGTCCCGGCGCCCTGACCCTTACGGAACAGCCGCTGGTCTATCTCACGCCGCCTGAAGGAGCGCCGGAACTGGCCCTCGGTCGTATGCCGGTGTTCATATCGCTAACCTCGGACTGTTATGGCTTTCCGGTCCATGGCGGCATTCTCAAGGTAGCCGACGACACCCCCCATCGAACCATCGATCACCCGGACCAGCGCTGTGAGCCTGGGGAAGAGTACCTTCAGCGGGTGGTGTCCACCGTAAGCGGGTTCATCCCAGCCCTCCGCGGTGCCGCCGTGGAGCGGACTCACGTGTGTTTTTACGACCGCTCCGAGGATGGAAGGTTCATTCTTGACGCCTGGGACAGAGACGCAAGAATCATCTACGGATGCGGCATGAGCGGGCGGGCCTTCAAGTTTGGACCGGTCATAGGCGAAAGGTTGGCCCGATTCGCCATATCCGGAGAGCGGCCCGAAGATCTGGAGGGGTTCCGAGCGCGCTGAAGGAACCGACCTATTGCTTGGGTTGGTGCTTCTCGATTAGGGCGACGACGCGGGGATCAATGTCCGCGATGCTGCGGCCGTTGTCCACGGACGCGATGCCCAGGTGGGCATGCCGGTTGAGCAACTCCCAGTCCGGCGACCTGTACCAGTCCTTGCGTAGGTCAGAAAAGAGCGCATCTATCTCTTTTTTTGTAAACACCGTTGTCCTCTTCTCCGGGAATGGCGTTGCCGGTCCAATCCCCTGTGGTCTCCCGAACCAAGATAGTTTTGTAAGTCAACGCTGTCAAGCTGTGCGGCTTTTGGTCGCGGGAGTTTTTGGATGAATGGCAAAGAAGGTCAACCCAAGTGGGCTGCCAGCTTCTCCTCAGCTTCCTTCTGAGACACGCCCTCCACACTGAGAAGCTTGCGTCGAGAGCGGGCGCCTCGCAGGACAGCGACGCTCGACGGCGGCACGCCCAAGAGCCACGCCAGGAGTTTTTCCAGGCTTGCGTTAGCTTTGCCGTCAATGGGAGGCGCCTTAACTCGGACCCTCAACACTCCTTGGTGAAACCCTTGCACCTCATCCCTAGACGCCCCCGGCCGCAGCACCACAGCGATTCGGGCCGCCTGGCGCTCCGTCACGCCAGAACGTTGTAGCGGTACCGGGACGTTAGGACGTCTCCCGTCTGAAACCTGCTCATCCTGAAGGGAGAAACGTCCAGGGTTGAAGCCTCTCCTTGGGCCATCATCTCGGCCATGCAGAGGCCTATCATTGGAGAGAGCTTGAAGCCGTGGCCGCTGAACCCAACGGCGCAATAGAGGCCGTCTACGGCCTCCACCCGGTCCATGATGGGGTGCCAGTCCGGTGTGATGGTAAAGAGGCCGGACCAACCTCCCCGGAAGTAGCCTTCGGCCATGGCGGGCATCCGGTGCACCAACTTGGTCATGGACTCCTCTACCGTGGAGGGGTCTACACCCTCGTTGTACCCTTGCACACTGGCGAAATCCTCACCGACGCCGATGAGCGTAAGGTCCGTGGAATGAGGGCGGAAGCTGAACTCCTGGGCAATATCTCCCACAATGGGGTGTGAAGGGAGCAGCCTTTCTGGCCGACGCACCATGATAACCTGGTGCCTCAAGGTCTCGAGGGGCAGGTCCAGACCCAGGGGTTTGACCAGTTGAGCAGACCATGGCCCCGCGGCGACCAGGACAGTTGGAGTGTCAATAGTAGTGCCGTCCGAGAGGGTTACAGACCGCACCATGCCGCCGCTGACGTTAATGGCGGCGGCCCTGACGCCCATATCCACCCTAGCTCCCATCTCCTGGGCCCGTTGAGCGTACCCTGTGGTAACCAGGTAGGAATCGGCGTAACCCGACTGGGGTTCGTAGGCTATTCCCCCAGCGTCGCTGGCGTTGAGCATAGGGGCCAAGTCCAGCAGGTCTTCTTGGGAGACCAGGCCTGTCTCGATGCCCAGGCTGCGCTGCATGGACACGTTTTCCTCCAAGGCTGCCCGATCTTCGGGGCCAACGATGACGAAATAGCCGGTGTTGACATACCCGGAGGGGTGGCCCATCTCCTCTTCAAAGGCCTTGAACATTTCAAGGCTCTTCCACGCCATGTTGGACGTGATGGGGTTGGAATAGTGCATTCGAAGGATGGCCTGGGAGCGTCCGGTGGAACCGGAGCCAAGGACCTTTTGCTCCAGCAGTACCACATCCTTCATTCCCAGGCGGGTCAGGTGGTAGAGGGCGCTGCACCCCATAACCCCACCGCCGATGATTACTGCTTCCGCCGTCTTGTTCATATAGCACTCCAAGTTGACCGTTAATCATCGTTACTATTATATTTGTCAACGGGGAAGGAACAAGGCCCCCGGCGCGGATATTTTGACAAGGCGGGTGAGAGCAATGGCCACATCAACGGAAATTGTTGGAATGGACCCAAAGGGTCTAGACAATGTTAAGGACCTTTTTCATAATCAGATTGACGAGGGGCTCCACCCCGGGGCCGCCATGGCCGTATATCGTAACGACAAGCTGGTGCTGGACCTGTATGGCGGCATGGCAGACGTGGAGGCCGGTACCCCGGTGAAGGAAGACACCCTTTTTGTTATTTTCTCCTCGACTAAACCCCTGGCCGCCTTTTGCTGGCACCTCCTTTGGGAGAGGGGACAGCTGGAGCTGGGGGACTGGATTGGAGACCGCTGGCCGGGGTTTGCCAAAGGGGGTAAGGACCACGTTACCGTGCGGCATATACTCACCCACACCGCTGGCTTTCCAGATACGCCTCCGGAGTTGACGCCCGACAAGATGGGGGACTGGGACGCCGCAGTGCAAGCCATGGAGAACGCGCCCCTGAGGTACCAACCCGGTGAAGTGGTTGCCTATCACTCGCTGAACTTTGGCTGGGTTGTGGGGGAGGTCGTGAGGAGGGTGGACGGTAGGACCATCAGCCGTTTCCTCCGCGACGAGGTAACGGCTCCACTGGGCATGAAGGACTTCTACCTTGGCCTGCCGCCGGAGGAGGAATCCAGGGTGGCCAAACTCTACCCAATGGATGACTGCGAATCCCCCGATGCCGTGAAGATTTTCGACCTGCCATCCATGCACCAGGCGGTTATCCCCGCCGCCAACGGCATAAGTACGGCCCGTGACCTGGCGCGGTTCTACGCCATGCTGGGAATGGGAGGCAGCCTGGACGGTACGGAGATAGTTCGCTCAGGGCTTATTAAGACCATCGCCGCAGTGCAGAGAGAAGAAGAGGACGCCGTCTCCGGCAGGGCGGTAAAGCTGGGGCTTGGATTTGCCATTGACGACCCCCGGATGGGCACTCAGCGGTCGTCGGGCAGGTACAACCACAGTATTGGTCACGGTGGACTTGGGAGCAGCATCGGGTGGGTTGATCTGGATACCCGTCTTGCCGTAGCGATAATTACCAACGGCGTCTGCGGCGAGGATTCCAACACCAAACGCCTTGCGGACCTATCGGAGGCGGTGCGGGACGCCTGCCTGTAGACTCGGTCTAAATGTTCGGCGGGATGGTCCGGGAGCCGCCGTCGACTATGATAGTGGTTCCACTTATGTAGGAGGCCTCATCCGAGGCCAAGTATAGAATGGTATCTGCAATGTCTTCCGGCCGTCCTATGCGTCCCATGGGATGACTGGCTGCGATGTGCTGAAAGGCCTGTGCGCTTTGGCTGCTGCCCCGCGCCTGGGGGGTATCCACAGTACCCGGGGCTATGCAGTTAATCCTGATACCCTTGGACGTGTACTGGCTGGCTGCGCCCAGGGTTAGATGAATCACACCGGCCTTGCTCACGGCGTAAGGGAGGGACCGGGCATAGGCCGAAATGCCGGCCATTGAGGATATGTTCACTATGGAACCGCCTCCGCCTTCGATCATCGACGGGATGGCTGCCTTGCAGCAGAGAAAGAGGCCCCGGAGGTTGGTGTTCATCATCAAGTCCCAGTCCCGCTCGTCAATGTCCGCCAGAGGCGGGGCAAGGACCAGGACTCCCGCGGCGTTAACAAGGACATCCAGGCGACCAAACCTGGACACCGTTTCGTCCACCATTCCCCTGACCTGGTCCCACTTGGAAACGTCCACCCCCACGTACTCCGCGTCGGGGGTAATCCGCCGTACCTCGGCCAGCGTCTCTTGAGAAGCCACGGGGTTGCGGTCGGCAATCATCACCTTGGCTCCTTCCTGGGCAAACCGCACCACGGCGGCGCGGCCTATGCCCGAAGCGCCTCCGGTCACAAGGGCTACCCTGTCTTTCAATCTACCGGTCATAGTCAAAACCCCTTTTGCTTAGGTGCAGCGGCGGCGTGGTGGCAGGTGAAGCCTTGCCTGGGGCTCCTAGGCGAGGGCTCCCCTCACCAGGGCATTCAAGCGGTCTTCCACCAAGGAATAGTCCTTGGGCTCCACGGGAATAGGCAACTGTTCTATCTGCTCCTTGAGGGGACCCTTAAGCACTTCGGCCTCACGGGGCGAAAGCTGCCACTGGTCCACCAGGTCGTCGGGGCTCCACAGGGCTATCTGGCGAAACCCGTAGTCCTCAACGGCTCTCTTAGATATCTCCATCAGCTTGTCCATATCTCTTCCTTGCTCTATGATCTGCGACCGTCGGTTCTGGCGCCGCCATCCACGACGTAGGTGGCGCCGCTGACGAAAGAGGCCTCGTCCGAGGCCAGGAACAGGATGGCGTTGGATATCTCCTCTGGGCGGCCGAAGCGACCCATGGGGTGGTCCAAGGCGGCTTCCTCCAGTGACTGGGCGCTCTGGGTACTTCCGCGGGCCTGTGGGGTATCCACGGGCCCGGGGACAATGCAGTTAACCCTGATACCCTGGGGCGTGTACTGGCCGGCAATGACTGAGGTGAGGTGAATTACCCCGGCCTTGCTTATGTTGTAGGGCAGAGACCGAGTCCAGGCGTCCAATCCCGCCGAAGATGAAATGTTTACTATGGAGCCTCCCCCACCCTTGAGCATAGCCGGAATAGCCGCCTTGCAGCAAAAGAAGGTCCCCTTCAAGTTGGTGTCCATTATCAGGTCCCACTGCCGCTCTTCCACGTCCACAAGGGGCGGGGTCAGCATGAGGATAGCGGCCAAATTCACCATAATATCCACCTTGCCAAACCGGCTCACGGTCTGGTCAACCATGTTCTGTACCTGGTCCCACTTGGATACGTCCACCGCTACCGACGCCGCGTCGGGGGTAATTCCTTGTACCAATCGCAGAGTCTCCTCAGATCCACTGCGGTTGCGGTCCGCAATCATAACCTTGGCCCCTTCGCGGGCAAACCGCAGGGCGGTGGCCCTGCCCATACCCGTAGCGCCGCCGGCCAGAATGGCTACTTTTCCTGCTAATCTATCGCTCATGCAACAACGTCTCCCTGAAGGGGTGTCAAGGGTTTTGAGAACCTCCGAATCCACGGCAATTATATGTTGGCCCGGGGCCGGTCGCAAGCTCACTCGCCCTAAGCCCGATTATTTACCAAAAACTTTGCGGAGAGTAAAATGCTTCAATGGATATACTTACGCATGTCTTTTGGATAGTGCTGTATATCTTTGTGATTAGCTTCGTTCCCGCCCTGGTCGTGTTTCTGGCGTCCTTCCTAACGGGGTTGGGTTTCCTTATCAGGGACGTCAAGTACGACATCGCCAAGGCGTTGAAAAAGAAGAGTCTTGACCCTTAAGACTTCAGCGCCCGTTAGTCCGGATTTCTTATTTCTATTTGGGCAGCCGCTTTCTGGATAGCTCGCTGCCAATGATTGCTGCTCAGGAGGTGGCTTAGGGGGTTGGGGGGTTCCGGACAGGGCGGATGTTCCGCCAAGACAAGATGCCAAAACCCCACGTCGCGCCACCGGCCGATCTTGAAACCTACCGAGGGGTACACGGCAAGAAGCTTGAAGCCAAGGTTTTCGTGGAGATTCACGCTGGCGGGATTGGGCAAGGTGATGCCGGCGTAGGCGTTGAAATAGCCCAGTATCCGCAGGCCCTCCAGCAACGCGGTATAGAGTCCCCCGGCAACGCCGCGGCGTCGGTACCTGCCATCTACGTAGATGGAAACTTCCACTGACCATCGGTACCCGGCCCTTGAGCGGAAGCGACCGGCGTAGGCATAGCCCAAGATTCGACCCTGGGCCTCGCACACCAGCCACGGCAGCATCTTGAGAGTGTTGCCAACACGCCGGCGGAATTCCTCCAAAGTTGGCGTCTCCACCTCAAAGGATATGGAGGTATCACGCACAACGGGAAGGTAGATAGCTAGCATCTGCTGGACGTCCGAGTTACTGGCGAGTCTTATGGTCACAGGGGTCGACGCAGTTTTATTCATGGCTAGAGAACAGCAGGGCTAGAGGCTGGCTTACAGGGTAGAGGCCAAGGCCGCTTCAATTTCCCGTCGGACGCCCGTATCGCCTTCACCTGTCAAGGCAAAACGGAGGGCCGCTTGGGCCTCATTGCCGCCCAACCTACCTGATGCCCAGGCGGCGTGCTCTCGCACCAGGGGCTCGCCCTCGCCCAAGGCTTGTACCAACGGTGGCACCGCCTCCGTGTCGCCGCTGTTGCCAAGGGCCACACAGGCGTTACGCTTGAGTCCGACCAACTTGGCCCGCTTTATAGGACTGCCAGCAAACCGTCGGCTAAACTCCTCCTGCGTCATCGCCAGGATGTCCAGGAGCTCAAGGGTGGTAAACCGTTTACTCTTGAATGCCCGCTCCCGCGAGTAGAGAGCCTTTACATTAACGGGGCACACATCCTGGCAGATGTCGCAGCCGAAGATCCAGTCGGACATCTGGGCCCGGAACTCTATGGGGATGGCCCCGCGGTTCTCGATGGTCAGATGCGAGATGCACCGCTTGTTGTCGATGACATAGGGGGCCACAAGCGCCTGGGTGGGGCAGGCAACCATACACCGCACGCAACTGCCGCACGACTTCTTGACAGGCCGGTCAGGTTCCAAAATCAGGTCCGTGACCACCTGGCCCAGGAATACCCAAGAGCCGTGGCTTGAGGTGAGTATGTTGGTGTTCTTGCCAAACCAGCCCAATCCCGCCCTCTGAGCGGCGGCACGATCCAGCATTGGACCGTCGTCCACATACCACCGTGCCCTCACCTCCCGATCCATTCGCTGCGACAGCCCGCGGACGTATTCCTTGAGTCGGTCCTTCATTACCTTGTGGTAGTCGTCGCCCCAGGCATAACGGGCAACCTTGCCTTCCATGGACTTGGCCTCGGTGGCGGTAAGGTAGTAGCTTAGCCCCACGGAGATGATGGAACGGGCGCCGGGCAGCAACTCCTGTGGGTTGGCGCCCCGGTTTACCCGGGCCTCAGTGAACCAGGGCAGACCGTCCATCAAGCCCTGGCCGATACGCCGCAGGGTAACGTCGCGGTGTTCTTCGAAGGGGGCCGCGGAAGCAATGCCTACCAGGTCGAAGCCCACCTCCAAGGCGAACTTCTTTACCAGCTTTTCGACGTTATGCACGACGGGTGGGCTATCTCCTGAGCTACGGGTTGGAGAAACTATCATGCCGCGGCCCAGTCCTCTCCTAGAGGGGTTTGCGAGACCCATAGCCTTCACGGGTACTGTGCCAGTAGCTTATGCCTCGCCGCGAATCCAGCACAGGAAGACTTCCCGGCCCCCTCGCACCGATAGAAAGTCTACCAAGCCTATGTCAAGGTTCCTGATGAGTAGTCCGTAATCTCTTTTATCAGGCCGGACGTTCGGGCCGTGGCTTCATCGACAGCCTTCTCGACAATTTCCCCTTCCATCCCCTAGACGCATCAGGGTGGTGGTCTCATCTGCAGACCCTCCTCCTCCCTAGCGGCGGACAGGAGAAACTTGCATAGCCAGCACGAGGCTTCCAAGGGTATGCGGTTGTGCCAGTATCCTTATGAGTTCACGCGGAAATCCAGCCCCGCTGGTTTCCGTAGCCCATACCTTCCTCCTCAGGGGCCGGCTCACACGTCTCAAGGGCACAGTGAAGACTTAGCTAAATGGAAATCCCGGCCCCTCGAGCACAACGAGAAGAAGAATTTAAACTAATCGAACCTTTTGTTGAAGACTGCCGCGCAGGCTCGCACTTTGCCGCTTTCCGAAATTGGGCTGTAGGTCAAGTCCGAAAATTTGTCCCAAGAGGAGATAGAAGAGGCGACCGCGGTCGTCACCATGGGCATTGACGCCTGGTATCTGCTACAAAGGTTTTGTATCTATGCAACGTTCTAAAAAATGGTTTTCTTGGGCTGATGAGTATCCCCTGGTCCGTAATCTCTTTTCCCCCAGGCCGGACGTAAGGTATCATCCGTATGCTTCATCGACAGCCTTGCTCCGACAATTTTCCCTTCCATCCCCGACCCTCCGATTATTCGTGAACAGCCTATCACTGCACGGTTTACATTCTAGGGCTTTGACGCATCAGCAAATTCCTGGTGGTGGTGCTCATCAATGCAAACGACCCTCCTCCTCTCCTAGCGGCGGACAGGTCCGTGAAACTTGCTGACGACTCCAGCCAGTGGAATTGACCGTCTGGAGGCTGTTCGCGTGCCAATAAGGATAATCGAAACGCAGAGCGCGAAACAGATGGAGATTCAAACTGTCGGCTTCTTCAAGGGTAATTCTGGAGATGCGGTTGGCCATAATATCAATACTTTAATCTCTTAAGCGATGGGCCGGGGAAAGGGTGGGGACGTGAAGTCTGGGTGAGCAACTACAAAAACCATGACGTGGTCTGACTACTAGCTAAGGCCCCAACCTGGACGCGTCTAATGCACGCTTAATCAGTGGTCCGGACCGCGCTAGTCAAAACGGGCGTCCAGCTTGGGTCTGGCGACGAAGATCGCCCACAAAAAAGTGGCAACTACAAAAACCAACGTGACTTCTAAGGCCCCAACCTGGATGGGCGGACCGCGCTAGTCTGCGTCCACGTTGGCGACGAAGACGCCCACGTCCTACAAAAACCAAGATCCGGGCACGTTGACGCGTCCACAAAACCAAAACGGGCAGAGCTAGCCACAATCCCCACCGTTTCAAAGTTCGTGAGTTCATACGTTACCCGTTCCCTCCTGAGCTGCTCTTGTCAACACCTGGGCAGCGCCGCAGTTCTTCGTCAAGATTATACTGGAAATTGACCCTTGGTGCCGGGGGCGGGACTCGAACCCACACACCGGTAAAGGTAGCGGATTTTAAGTCCGCCGCGTCTGCCATTCCGCCACCCCGGCTCTCAACCGTACAGTAAGGTAGGAGACCATTCTCTCTGCGGCTCCCCCTGTCTTTCTAAAGCAATGATTGGAGGCGACGGGCGGAATCGAACCGCCGAATAGGGGTTTTGCAGACCCCCGCCTTAACCACTTGGCTACGTCGCCCTACTCCTAATACTCCTTGGTGCCGAGGGCGGGACTTGAACCCACACGGGCTTACGCCCACAGCCCCCTCAAGACTGCGTGTCTACCAATTCCACCACCTCGGCGCTACTCAACCCCCTAACTATAACAAAAACTCGGGCAGGTCTTAAAGTGCGCCGCGGTACTCTTTCCCTTTTTCCCCTTCGTCCTCAAGGCTGCTGATTTTTAATTCTGGCAGGAGCGGGAGGATTCGAACCCCCGACCACTGGTTTTGGAGACCAGCGCTCTGGCCAAACTGAGCTACGCTCCTGTGGTACCCCTGAAGGGATTCGAACCCCCGACGCGCGGCTTAGGAAGCCACCGCTCTATCCTCTGAGCTACAGGGGCTTGATGGTGGAGATAGGGGGAATCGAACCCCCAACCTCGGCATTGCGAACGCCGCGCTCTCCCAATTGAGCTATATCCCCTCGGTTCCAGCTTACTAAAGGTCTTGTTTTTATCCCTCTCCAGGACATGTTGACTACAAAAAATCCTATATTAACCTCGGCGGGGGTGTCAAGGGAATTGAGAACGTTGCCTTGCCATGAATGGGGTCAAGAGGGGCACCGGCGCGAAAACACCTCAACGTCAACGATGTATTTGACCCGTTGGGCCACAGATTGACCGCCTCGTTGCACCTACGCCGGAGGCCCTATTCTTGACACTCGGATTTTCAAACGGCTATGATGATAAACGATAGGATTCCTGCATATCAAAAACCAAAACTGAATAGTAGGGTCTAAATTATTTGGAAGGACGGTTACTACCATGCCGAACTTTATTACCGCCTTCCTCTCAGCACTGACTGGAAAAGGCGTTAAAGCCGCAAGGCTACAGGCTCAACAAACCATTGAGGAGGCCGAGGAACAGAAACGTAAGCTCATACTTGAAGGCCGAGAAGCAGCCTTGAAACTCCGGTCCGGCGCTGAAGAGGAAGTCAAAGAGAGACGCCGAGACCTGATGTCCCAGGAGAAGCGCCACAGAGAGAGGGAAAAGAGCCTTGAGAACAGGTCCAATTCCCTGGAACGGCGTGAGAACGTTATTGTATCCAAAGAAGTCAGTATTGAAGAGGCAAAGAACAAGGCAGAAGAACTAAAAGAGCAGCAGGTTAATCAATTAGAAAGGATAGCCGGGCTTAGCTCCACCGAAGCCCGGGAGGTAGTCCTCAACCGGGCGGAGCAGGAGATGGATCACGAGCTGGCCAAGCGCTACTATGAGCTTGAGCAGCAAATGCGTGAAAAGGTTGACGAAGAGGCCAGGAAGGTTATTACCCTGGCTATCCAGCGTCTTGCCTCCGACGTTGTTTCCGAGAGAAGCACCTCCAAAGTAGCCCTCCCCAGCGACGGCATGAAGGGCCGCCTAATTGGCCGGGAGGGACGCAACATTCGGGCCATGGAAGCTACCATGGGCGTGGATATCCTCATAGACGATACCCCGGAGATGATTACTATTTCCTGCTTTGACCCCATTCGTCGTGAGATAGCCCGCATCGCCCTTGAGAAACTCATCCAGGATGGCCGCATCCACCCCACCCGTATTGAAGACATTGTCCGTAAGTCCCAGACCGAGGTTGAGGAGACCATTTTCAAGTCGGGCGAAGAAGCAACCTTCGACGCAGACGTCAAGGGGTTGAACCCGGAGCTAAAGAAGCTCCTTGGCCGGCTAAAGTACCGGTACAGCTACGGCGAAAACATCCTTCAGCACTCGGTGGAAGTTTCCCTTCTGGCGGGTATGATAGCTTCAGAGATTGGCGCCGACATAGAGGTGGCCAAGGCCGGCGGTCTGCTCCATGACATCGGCAAGGCCCTTACCCATGAAGTGCAGGGTAGCCACGTGGAAATAGGCAACGACATCGCCGAGAAATTCGGAATCCAGTCCGAGGTCCGTCGCGCTATCGTTGAGCACCACGAGGACGACCGCGGCTCCGTTGAGGCCCTCATTGTCGCCGCCGCCGACGCTATTAGCGCCGCCCGTCCCGGAGCCAGAAAAGAGAGCCTGGATCAATATATCCAGCGCCTTGAGGCCCTGGAGAGTGTTGCAACTAGCTTTGACGGCGTGGAGAAAGCCTACGCCATTCAGGCAGGCCGGGAGGTCCGAATCATCGTCCAGCCCGAACACATTGACGACTACAGGGCCGCCGCCCTCGCCCGAAACGTGGCCAAGAGGGTGGAAGAGGAGCTGATCTATCCAGGTCAGATTAAGGTTACCGTGGTGCGCGAGACCCGTAACGTGGAGATAGCACACTGATCCCTGCAGCGCCACGGGGGGTAAACCGTTCATGACTCGTGCGCCTATTCAAAGCCGGGCTAAACCAGGTCTTTGCCCTTACCCGGCGGTTCGCGCGGCCCGGGACGTCCCGGCTCTCGGCATTCATGCCGGACGAAAGGCGTAGGTAAGCCCACTTGCGCGTGTTGATGATAGGCGACGTTGTGGGTAGCCCCGGCCGCAAAGCGGTACAACAGTTGGTGCCGCCCCTGCGGAGGGAGTTCAACATTAACTTGGTTGTAGCCAACGGAGAGAACAGCGCCGGCGGCTTTGGCGTAACCTACGACACTGCTCAAGACCTCCTTGGCGCCGGTGTGGACGTCATCACCACCGGAAATCACGTTTGGCGAAAAAAAGAGATAATTCCCTACCTTCAGGAAGACCTGCCCATAGTGAGGCCCTCCAACTTCCCCCCCGGAATTCCTGGCAGGGGCTTCTTGACCGTGGGAAAGGTCATGGTGCTTAACCTAATGGGACGCGTTTTTATGGAGGCCTTGGACTGCCCTTTCAGGGAGGCTGAGCGAGTCCTTAAGGAGAGTAAGGAACTTGGCGCCGACATTATTCTGGTGGACTTCCACGCGGAGGCCACCTCTGAGAAACAGGCCTTGGGATGGTACCTCGACGGGCGGGTCAGCGCCGTGGTGGGTACCCACACCCACGTAGCCACCGCCGACGCAAGGATCATGCCGGAGGGTACGGCTTACGTTTCAGACCTTGGAATGGTTGGCCCCGTAAACTCCGTCATTGGTACGGACCCCAACGCCGTCCTGGAGAAGTTCCTCACCCAGATGCCGCAGCGATTCACCGTAGCCAAGGGGCCGGTGGTCTTCAACTCCGTTCTCATCAACATAGATGATGACACCGGCAGGGCCTCCTCTATTGAACGCATCGACAGGCTGGTGGACTAGGGCCCATGTCCACTGTAGACTTGCACCTCCACACCACCGCCTCCGACGGTAGGTTATCGCCAAGTGACCTGGTCCACTACCTGGCGGCCCAGAAACTCCGGTTTGCCGCCATTACCGACCACGACTCCACTGAAGGACTGCCCGAAGCCTTGAGGGTCAAGGAGCAGTACCCTGACCTGACCCTGGTCCCCGGCATAGAGTTGAGCACCGAGGCGCCCGGCACTGAGGTTCATGTCCTGGGGTATTTCATTAACTGGCAAGACAGGGAGTTTCAAAGCGTTCTCGCCGACTTTCGACGCGGCAGGGTCGGCAGGGCCCGCGGCATTGTCGACAAGCTGACGGAAATGGGTCTGGCGCTGGAGTGGGAGCGGGTCTTGCACTTCGCCGGAGACGGCGCCGTGGGGAGACCTCACATAGCCCTGGCCATGGTGGAACGGGGGTACGTTGCCGACGTAAGGCAGGCCTTTGACCTGTATCTGGGCCGCAATGGCCCTGCCTACGTGGACCGCCAGAAACTCACCCCCCGTGACGCCATTGAGATCATACGCGGCGTAGGCGGCGCTGCGGTGCTGGCTCACCCCTCCTGGGTGGAGCAACTGGAGACGCACCTTGGAGAGATGAAAGAAGCCGGCCTGGCGGGAATGGAAGTCTACTACGGGAACTACGCCCCAGCTCTGGTGAGCGATCTCAAACGGACCGCTGAGCGTTTCGGCTTGGTGCCCTGCGGCGGCAGCGACTATCATGCCATGGGCGCTGCCGACGAGGCGCTCCCTGGAAGCGTGGGACCTCCCGAAACCACGGTGGAGGATCTGCGTCGGCGCTCAGCCGGAACGCCGGCTCCTCTCGTGGCTCCCTAAAGTCCGGGGCGGCATAGGGTTGTGGAACTCGTCTTTCTGTATCTGTACTCCTACCTAGTCGGCTCTATTCCCACGGCCTACGTCATTGGACGCTTGGTCAAAGGCATCGACATCCGTGAGTACGGCAGTGGCAACGTCGGGGGCAGCAACGTATTCCACCACGTCGGCAGGTGGTGGGTCTTGCCCCTGGGAATCTTTGAGTTTTTCGTCAAGGGGTCGTCCCCCATCTGGTTGGGCATCGTGCTGCTGGACATCCCCGTCCAAGGCCCCGCCGGCTCTTGGACTATTAACTACATATTCGGGTTTGAAAGAAGCTCCGCGGCCCTGGCAATCGCAAGCCTCTTGTCTATCGCTGGGCACAACTGGTCCATCTTCCTCAAATTCCAGGGAGGCCGCGGCCTTGGCACGGCGTCGGGGGGCCTCTTCGCCATGGCCTTCTACCAGTTGTGGATATACATTGCAATCTCCCTCTTGGGAGTCTACTTTTTCAAAAGGTCAGCCACCGTTATTCTGATATCCCTCCTACTGCTCCCGCTTTGGACTGTATTGTTGGGGCAGTCGTACACAGTAGTCTGGTACTGCTGCGGAATTATTGGACTTGTGCTGCTAAAGCGTCTGGTTGCAAACGGGAAGCCGAAGCCCAGCGAGTTATCCATATTTAAGGTGATATTCAACCGGCTAGTGAAGGATAGAGACGTGGACAGCCGCGAAGAGTGGATACATCGGATGCCCGATGCCGCAAAGGTAGACAACGCCTAGGGAGGCGGCCATGGAAGAGAGCGCGGCGGAATACCAGGGGATGATGAACTTCTGCGAAACCCATCCCAAGGTAGAAACAGGACTTTCTTGCGGCAAGTGTGGGCGGTACATCTGCCCGCGCTGTTTGATCCAAACGCCCGTGGGCGGCCGATGCCCCAAGTGCGCCCGCATTCGCAAATCCCCCGTCTACGACGTTAAAACGGGCCAGTACACCCGGGCAATAATTGCAGCCATCATAGTCGGTGGCGTTACCGGGGTGGTCTGGGCCGTCCTGTTGGATGCCATCGGGTGGATATTCTTCCTCCCCGGGCTTCTGGCCGGCGGAGTAGGCTACGTTGTCGGCGAGGTTGTAAGCAGAACCGCAAATCGCAAGCGCGGCGTCGGCCTGGCGCTGATTGCCGCCATGGGCGTTGGCGTTTCCTATGCTGTGGTGGTTGGGACTACCCTTGGCCGCTCCGGTGGATACAGCTTTTCCCTTTTTGATATTGCCTTTGCCCTAATGTTTCTGGCTTTTGCCGTCTACATCGCCGTCAGTCGGGTCCGATAGCTCCATCCACAACTCTTCTGTGGTCTTGGCTGCCACTCCGTAACTGAAGCCTCGGCGCTTCAGAATGCCGCCCATCTTGGAGCGAAAACTCTGGTAGTCCAACCCTGCCAACCTCCGCAGCGCCTTTCTCCCGGCGCTCATTGCGCTGGCCTCCTCGTCAAGGCCCTCAAGGGCTTGGTCAATGATGGTCCGGCTCACGCCCCGTAGGTACAGTTCCCGCCGAAGCAGCATCCCGGACCGCGGACCGTTGCGCTCTCGACTATCCCTCCAGGACCGGGCAAAGGCTGCGTCGTCCAGGAGGCCCCTGGCATTGAGGTCATCAATGGTTGTTTCCACCACTGATTCGGGGAACTCCTTG
>CBDDDE010000008.1:0-178173 GCA_965226535.1 Dehalococcoidia bacterium
GCAAACGCCAAGGGTGTCAATGGAAGGAACGAATGACAGCCGTCCGCCTAGGTTTGCATACTACGGTTGCAGGGGATATTATTTTAGAGCCCCAGAATCGCAACTCCTTTATACCAAGGAACTGTCACATGAGCTACCGGACCATTTTATTAGACAAGGCTGAAGGCGTGGCCACCGTTACACTTAACCGACCCAAGGTCCTCAACGCCATGAACCTAACACTGGTGGGTGAGTTGGACGACGTCCTCACCGCGCTGGAGGCGGACGATGAAGTTCGCGCCATTATCCTCACCGGCGCGGGGGAGAGGTCCTTCTCCGCCGGGGCGGACATTCACGAAATGCGAACCTTCACCCCAGATCAGACGAAAGAGACCGCCGAGGCCCGCACCCGCAGCCAGAAACACGTTGCAACCTGCCGCAAGCCCATTATTGGTGCCATAAACGGCTTGGCTCACGGCGGCGGCGCTGTTCTTGCCAGCTCACTGGACTTCCTGGTGGGCTGTGAACGAAGCCAGTTCCGTTTCCTTGCCGTGGCTTATGGCCAGATGAACTCTACCTGGACCCTCCCTGTAATCATTGGCTGGCCGAAGGCCAAGGAGCTCCTCTACACCGGTCGCATTGTCCCGGCGGAGGAGGCGTACCGCCTGGGCCTGCTGAACCACCTGGTGCCCGCCGCCAAACTAATGGACAAGGCCATGGAGTTGGCAAAGATGATCGCCGCCAACCATCCCGTCTCAGTGCAAGGGGTCAAGAGCCTGGTAATTGAGAACCTCGGCGAGTCCTGGGAAGAGATGCGTCAGGGTGAGCACGTGGCCCGGAGAACCACCTACCAGGGACTTAACGTGGAAGAAGGCTTCAAAGAGTTCATACAACGAAAGGGAAGAAACCCTACAAAGGACTAATTGAAATATCGGACTGGCTAAAAGCGTCAACATCCACTACACTAAGGCCTCAGACTAAGGCGTATCCCTGAGATATGAAAATGACCGCGTGAATAAGGTATGATGGTTGAGTCGACGTCTCTAGTATGCCCCATAATCACCAGTTTGGGGCATATAAAGCTATTGCAAAGGCTAACGACAACCATTTATAATACGCCCGCAGTTTTCCGCTGTTTCTAGCCAATTGTCAAACAAGTAATGCTGAAAAACCATTTGATTACGCTAGCCGATAAAGGAGGTTAGATGTACTTGTCCAAAGTCTTTAAGGTAATCCTGTTGCTATCACTACTGGCTCTGGTCATACCCCTAAGCACGGTTCAAGGGCAGATACCCATTGGAACGGCTGTTATCAGAGACTCCTCTTCAGGACTCTCCGATTCGCTGGTTATGAAGCTGTCCAACCTGCCCAGCCTAGCCGATACAGAGGCGTATGAGGGCTGGCTAGTCTCCGACGACGGCTCAGACAAGCTCAGCGTTGGGGTATTGGACGTTGACGCTACCGGGGACGTTGACCAAACCTTCAACCATGCCACCGGTATGAACCTGACCTCGGCTTACAGCCATTTTCTGATTACAATCGAGCCCGTTCCGGACACTGATCCCATGCCTTCGGGAGTCATATCCTTCGCAGACATGATCCCAGAGGGCGGGTTGGTCCACATTAGGGGGTTGCTAGACAATGACTCCGGCGCAACCGTGAAACTGATGGCGCAGACCGGAGTAGCCCTCACGCACGCAATGCTATCCGTTGACTCCAAGACCCTGGAAGAACTTCAAATGCACGCAGGCCACGTAATCAACGTTATTGAAGGCTCCGAGGGTGAAAACTTTGACGATGCCATTGCGAATCCCGGCGACGGCGCTGGTATCGCTTCTCATGCCGCCGCAGCCAGCGAAATGGCCGAGGCCGCCGCTGCCGCGGTGCCCACCAGTTCCAACTTCCAGAACTACAAGTCCCTCGTCACCAACTCGGCAGGCAACGCAGCCAGTTGGTCAGCCATGGCCAAAGACATGGCCATCACGGCCCGCAGTGCAGACTCTCTTACCACAGCGCAGGCCTTCGCCACCAACGCTCAAACTCTCTTGAACCGAGCCTTGAACGGCTGGGACGAGGACAGGAGCGGCGATGTTGGAGCCAGAGAGGGTGAGGGCGGAGCCATGCAGGCCCACATGGGAGCCCAGAGCATGGCCAGCTACAACCCCGCCGTACCCGTTGTGCTACCGGACACCGGCGACATTAACTTCGCCACCCTCGCTCTCATAGCTTTGGGCGCCGGCGCAGTGCTCATCCTTGGTGGAGGCGCCTTCTTCCGGCACAGCCGGGCCAGGGCCTAACCCACCCCGTTAACCCGTAGACAACATGAACCCCTCGGCGTTGCGCCGAGGGGTTCATAATTTATAGAGGCAGGAAACGTCAATGGATAAGGTTCGCAACTATCACCAAAACGTTGCTCCCACCCTGGGCAACTACGTCCGCAGCATTAAAGTAGGCTCCATGCTCTTCGTCTCGGGCTGCACTGCCGTGGGTACCCCCGCTGAAGACGGTGACGTCATCAGGCAGGCCGACGCAACCCTGGACAGGATAAAGCGCATCGTTGAGGTCGATGGCGCCGCCATGAGTGATATTGTTAAGGTCACTATCTACGTTACGGACATGGCCGGCTTCCGGCCGCGAATGGCAGAATTCGACCGGCTCATGGAGAAATACTTCCGGGGCGAATATCCTACCAGCACACTGGTGGCAAGCCCCGGTCTGGCGCGGCCCAGTCTTCTAATCGAAATTGAACCCACCGTGGCGCTTTAGCCATTGACTTCCCGAACAATGGGCGGCTAGAATAGCAATGGAAATCCAAACCCACTCGAAACCTGAACAACAATGCCAAATCAAACGGGAAAACGGTACACTTGCTCCCAATGCGGCTCCGAGTTCCTCGTCACCAAGGGCGGGGACGGGGCGCTGAAGTGTTGCAGCCAACCCGCCAACCTCAAGATCTAAGAGTTTATCTACTGTGCCCAACGAGCTGGGAAAACGTTACGGTTGCAAAGAATGCGGCACCCTGGTTCTCTGCGTCAAACGGGGCGAGGGTGTCGTTGTCTGCTGCGAGGTGGAAATGACCCTCCAAGCGCCGCGGCAACTACCCTCCTCCGACTAGGTATCTTCCCAGGGCGGCTCTTCCAACACGAATATCCGGTCATGGCCTGCCAGGTCCTTCTCCACCGCGGTTTCAGCACGGGGGAAAAGCCACCCCGCCAATCTGCACAGCGGACCACCCTGGCCCGGGTCAATCTCTAAAAGCATCACCCCGCCTCTTGCCAGCTTGCCAGCCGCCTGACCCATGAGCCGGCGCAGGAGGTCAAGACCATCGGCTCCTCCGTCCAACGCCGCCGCCGGCTCCCAAGCCAGCTCCGGCTGTAGGGTGGGCAGCCTCTCCGACGGTATATACGGCAGGTTGGCCACAATAACGTCGATGCTCCCTTCAACAGGGTCCAACAGGTCCCCCTCCACAAGGGCGATCCTTTCCCCAAGACCATGCTTTTGGACGTTGGCTTCAGCCACCGCCAGGGCGTCCCTGGAAAGATCCGTGGCAAAGAATTTTATTCCGGGCAAGTGCATCGCCAGGTTAATAGCTATGCCGCCGCTCCCCGTCCCAACGTCCACCGCCACCAGTGGCCCTTGGCCCATGCGCTCCATGCACACAAGCATAGCCCTCTCCACAAGAAGCTCCGTTTCCGGTCTGGGCACCATTACGCCTGGTCCCACCAGCAGGTCAACGCCGTAAAACTCCCTGTGTCCTAGAATGTACGCCAGCGGCTCGCGCTTGAGCCGACGCTTCAGTGCCCGTTCCAACGCCGCCAAAGCGGCATCGGGGATTTCGTCATCCTGGAAAGCGTACAACCGGCGCCGAGGCACCCCCAGCGTGTCCGTAAGGATAACCTCCGCCTCAAGCCTCGGTTCTGGGACCCCGGCTTCGGCGAGGCGCTCCCGTCCTTGGCGTAAGAAATCTCCTAGGGTGGGCATTGAATCATGCGAAAATACTCATAAATTTCGGGCGGCCCCAGCTCCGCGGCGGCGGCATGCAATAGATAATTCGGACTTGTGGTGGTTAGAGGGCTACCCGGCCATGGCCTCTTCCAGGCTCCGCGCCTGCTCACTGGCCGTTAAAGCGTCGATAATATCGTCGATGAACCCGTCCATGTACTTCTGATAACCGTAGAAGCTTTTGCCAATCCGATGGTCCGTAATACGGTCCTGGGGAAGGTTATAGGTGCGAATCTTCTCGGCCCGGTCCCCCGTGCCAACCTGTGTTCGTCTGGACTGGGTAATCTCCTTCTCCTGGCGCAGCTGCTCCTGCTCATAGAGGCGTGCCCTCAAGATATCCATTGCCCGCTGCTTGTTCTTGTACTGAGACCGCTCATCCTGGCACGTGACCACCGTGCCCGTTGGACCGTGGACTATCCGGATGGCTGTGGCCACCTTATTCACGTTCTGTCCACCATGGCCCCCGGCGTGAAACACATCTATTCTCAAGTCGTCAGGGTTTATCCTTACGTCCACTTCCTCCGCCTCAGGCAACACGGCCACGGTAACTGTGGACGTGTGCAACCTACCCGAGGACTCGGTTGTGGGTATTCGCTGGACCCGGTGCACGCCCCGCTCATACTTGAGACGGCTGAAGGCGTTCTTCCCCTCCACCGTAAAGGCAATCTCATTGAATCCGCCTAGGTCAGAAGAGTTCGAGTTCAGCACCTCCACCTTCCAACCCAGGCTCTGGGCATACCTGCTGTACATACGAAAGAGGTCCCCGGCAAACAGTCCGGCCTCCTGTCCCCCGGCCCCCTTGCGAATCTCGACGATGACGCTCCTCTCGTCGTTGGGGTCCTGGGGCAGCAGCGCCAACCTGAGTTCGCCCTCAAGAGTCTCAATCCGGCTCACCAGACCCTCCATCTCCTCACTCGCCAGGGCCTCCATCTCAGGGTCGCCGCCTTCGTCAATAATCGACTGGGCTTCTTCCCGTTGCCCCCAACTGTCCTTGAGTTCGCGGTATCGATTTACCGCATCCTCCAGGCCGGCCCGTTCCTTGGCCAGCGTCAGGACCTTCTCATAGTCAACGGCCACCTCGGGTTGGGACAGGAGTTCGCCCAACTCCTGGTACCGGGAGTCAATCTCTTCTAATCTGTCGAAAAACGAACTCATACTGCTGTATTCCAACTCTTGTAATGGCGAATTTGAAACCCGTCCATGCAATGAGCAAGGCCCATCTGCAACCCTATTTTAGTCCAACGGGCATTATTCCGACAAGAAGCTCCGGGACAGCCGGCGTTACTCGGCTAAAGCGGCGGACGACGAGTGTGCCAATCCGTGGCCTGCTGGTAAGCGTGACCGGCGTTCAGCGCCGTGGCCTCCTCAAAGGGGCGCGCGGCCAGCTGAAGCCCGACAGGCAGACCGTCGGAGAAACCACAAGGCACCGTCAAAGCGGGATAGCCCGTCAGGTTAAAGGGCCTGGTGTACTGGGTCAATGCCCCTATGGGGTCCACCTCAAGGCCGTTGATTTGCAGTCCCTCGGCATCAATGAGAGGTGCGACGATAGGCTCCATGGGACCCGCCAGCAGGTCCACGTCTTGGAAAAGCTCTCGAACCACCTGGGTGTATACCAAGCGGCCCCGGAGCGCCCTCAAATAGTCGGCGCCGCTTATGAACAGCCCCGACTCAAACCGCCACCTTACCGAAGGATCATACTCGTTTCCACGTTGTACAAGCAGATCCCTGTGATGCGCCGCGGCCTCGGCGTAAAGAATTATCCTGGAGATTGCCCCAGAGTCGTGGAACATGGGCCAGGACACCTCCTTGACCTCAGCGCCCAGGTGCCGCAGCACATCCAAGGCGTCTCGTACTGTCCCTTCTACGCCCGACTGCAAGGGCACCTCAAAATATTCCCGCGGCACACCAACCCGAAGCCCGCGTACGTCACCCGTCAACGCAGCGTGGTAGTCGGGTACCCGCTCCCTAGCGGAAGCAGGGTCTCGCGGGTCGTAACCTGCTAACACCCCCAGGGCCAAGGCGCAATCCTCCACCGACCGAGCCATGGGGCCCGGATGGTCCAGAGACCATGACAAGGGAGTCAGTCCGTACCGGCTCACACGCCCGTAAGTAGGCTTGATGCCGGACAGGCCGCACAATGCGCTGGGTATGCGAATAGACCCACCAGTATCGGTGCCCAGAGTAATGGTGCACTGTCCCGCCGCGGCGGCAGAGCCTGACCCCCCGCTGGAGCCGCCCGCCATACGCGTTGGGTCCCAGGGGTTGTGCATGTCGCCATAGTCGGCGTTGAGCCCCGTCGGGCCAAAGGCAAACTGGTGCAGATTAAGCTTACCCATCAGAATAGCGCCGGCATCCTTCAGCCGAGCCGCCGCGGCGCCGTCATATTCGGGAACAAAATCGTCGAATATCCTGGAGCCGGAGGTGTTCCGCACACCCTTTACATAGTAGAGATCCTTGAGACCCACCGGTACACCGTGGAGCGGGCCGCGGCAACGCCCCGACCCAATCTCCTCCTCTGCCCGTCGCGCCGCTTCCAACGCCTCCTCACCCGGCCTTGTGATGAACGAGTTCAGGACCGGCTCCGTGGCTTCAATCCGTTCCAGGTGTGCTTGTATCACCTCCACGGGCGACAGATCCTTGGACCCCATGAGCCGCGAAAGCTCAACCGCGCTTAGGAAGCAAAGCTCAGTGGCATCCATGACCTACTCCGCAGCCGGGGAGAAGATGTTGGCCGGCTCCGTATCCCCCAAGTCCAACTCCCTCAACTGGGCAATGGTCCCCATAATGTCCTTCACACTGGCGTACAGCTCCTCCACGTGAGCGGCGTCACTGGTATCTATCCCGTGAAGGGCCGCCATCTGAAGAAAAGCCTCCTTAGACAGACCTGCTTCGTCAGCCATATCTACTCCTCACTCGGCTCCTTGGTCTCTTTAATTTCTATGAGAATGTTGCGATGTGGAGCATCTCCTATGTTCGTGACCACGTGTGGACCGTGCTTCTCAGCGAACCTGTACCGGCCCACTGAGCCAAGACTTTCATCTACCGTGCCGTCCTCAAATTCACGCATCATTCTGCTTTCGGTGAGACCCACAGTAACGTAGTCCAAGTCGTGGCGGTGCCAGTGGCTGGACTGGCCGGGTGCCAGGGAAAGGTCCCATATCTTCACGCTATTGTTCTCAAACAAAAGCTCGGTGCCCACGTCGCCCCATTGGCGTTCCTTAGCCATGAAACTCCTCCCTAAAGACCCGTGCTAGGCCTCGTTCTTCACCGGGTTACTCAGCACCCCGACACCCTCGATCTCAATCTCAACCACGTCTCCGTCCTTCAATTCCCCGGCCTGTCCCGGTGTTCCGGTATAAATCATGTCACCGGGCTCAAGGGTTATGGACTTGCTAACGTGGCTGATAACCGTGGGAAGGTCAAACAGGAACATCTTGGTGGTTTCAGCCTGCACCTCCTTGCCGTTCACCC
This sequence comes from Dehalococcoidia bacterium, assembly GCA_965226535.1. Classification (GTDB taxonomy): domain Bacteria; phylum Chloroflexota; class Dehalococcoidia; order Lucifugimonadales; genus JAPULR01. Next base: position 7,453 of record CBDDDE010000008.1, read on the forward strand.
TAGCGCGCAGCATGAGGTCGCTTGGGTCCAGGCCGGTAACTAGGTACGGCCCCGCGGGGCTGAATGTGTCCGATGACTTGGCGCGCCACCACTGCCCGTCGCCACGCTGCCACTGCCGCGCGCTTACGTCGTTGCCGCAAGTGTACCCAAGAACGTGGTCGAGGGCCTCCTCCTTGGGCACGTTCTTGCACCTGTCCTTAATAATCGCCACCAACTCCCCCTCCTCATCTACCCTGCCGTCAAAGGCCTTCGGAATAATAATGTCATCGCCGGGACCCGCCAAAGACGTTGTGGTCTTGTAGAAAATCAACGGCTCTTTCAACGGTTCCCTTTCCCCCAAGTGGCTCTTATAGTTAAGGCCAACGGCCAAAATCTTCCCCGGCACGCAGGGGGCCAGCAGCTTAACCTCAGACAGCGTATGAGTATGGTCCGTAACCTCGTATTCCTCAAAAGGGGAAGTGGTCAACTGTTTAACCGAGTCTCCCTCAACCACTCCGTAGCTAATCTCACCGTGGGTCAGGTATCTTGCAAAGATCATCTCTTTATATCCTCCAGGTTTATCATCCCCCCGCGCAGGCAGCCGTCACTAAAGGAACCAAATCCAGCGTAATAAAGGGACGTTGTCAACGGTATTCTAGGGGCATACACCAAAATAATCCAGACCCTCCCACAAGGAGTGAGAAGAACCCAAGTCCTTGACACCCTTATCATACCTTTCTATAATTGTCGAGAACCTCTTGAGCGGCCCAGAAACGAAAGTTGGGCATTGCTAGAGGCATATGTTGTTGAAGAAAGGAGTGGCTGAATGGCAGATAAGGGCGTAGCGTTAATGGCACACCTGATGCGCCGTGCCGGTTTTGGAGCCACTTATGAAGAGCTTGAGGCGAGAGCCGCCAAGGGGTACGAGGCCATCGTGGACGAGTTGGTCTTCCCCGACGACCATGGGGTTTCGGAGTACGACGAGCTGACTCTGGCTAGGTATTTCCCGGATATGGAGGTCCCCTCGGCTCCGGCCCTAGGTACCGCCAATTTCATGTACCACCTGTACACCTCGCCCCGGCCTTTGGTGGAAAAGATGACCCTGTTCTGGCACATGGTCTTCGCCACCGGAAACTCTAAGGTAGACAACCCGCCCGAAATGCTCCAGCAGATTGAGATGTTCCGCCAGCACGGCATGGGGAACTACAAAGACCTGTTGGTCCGCCTTTCCAAAGATCCCTCTATGATCTTCTGGCTGGACAACAACGAGAATCATAAGCGAGCCCCCAACGAAAACTGGGGACGGGAGCTCTTGGAGCTTTTCTCCATGGGACAGGGTCACTACAGCGAGGACGACGTAAAGACCGCCGCCCGCGCCTTCACCGGTTGGACCATCCTGCCCAAGATACCCAGGACACCCTACCAACGTCACCACTGGAAGTTCATCTACAAGTCCGAGGACCACGACCACAGCGAGAAGAATTTCCTGGGCCGCACCGGCAACTTCAACGGTGAGGACATCATTGACATTATCGTGGAGGATCCCGCCACTGCCATGTTCATGGCCCGGCACCTCTACAACTTCTTTGTAGCTGACGAAGTTCAGGTGCCCAGTTGGCTGGATGTCCCGGCCAGGGACTCGGAGGCTGTCAACGCCATCTCAGACACCTTCGTCAAATCAGGTTTCGACATCAGGACAACCCTCCGCTTCCTTTTCAACTCCTCATTCTTCAAGGATGAGAGCGTCTGGTTTGCCAAGGTGAAGAACCCCGCCGAGGTAGTGGCAGGAACCATCCGGCTCATTGGAGATTTCAAAGAACCCCGACCCGGCGTCCTTCCCATGGGGCTTGAAGGCGCCTACCAGGGCCAAGACCTTATCAACCCGCCCAGCGTGGAAGGCTGGCACACCGGCAGGGAATGGATAGACACCGGCTCCCTGGTCCGGCGCGTTAACTTCGTCGCGGACAGCCTCGGCAGGATGGACATGCCCGGAGTTCAGTCCATCATAAACAGACTTGGCTCCGCCGGCACCCTCACGCCTGACCAGCTAGTGGACGGTTGCCTTGAACTCCTTGGAGCGGTTAGAATTCAGGACGAAACCCGCCAACAGCTCCTGAGCCACGTAGAATCCGGTGGGGAAATCAAGCGCGGCTCCACCGAAGAAGAAGCCCAAACCTTTGGCAAGAGAGTCACAGAAGTACTGCAACTTATAGCCGCAACCAGGGAGTACCAGTTCGGCTAAAGGATTGAAGAGCTAAGATAAACTTTATTCCGTGAAGAAAGGAGAAAACGTCATGGCTAAAGATCCAGTCCTGGTAATTTTTCAGCTGACCGGAGGTAATGATTACCTCAACACCATAGTCCCACGCCAAAACCCACTCTATCGGGACTATCGAAAGATGGTGGTCATCCCAGAGGGAGAAGAAATCCCTATTGACGACAACTACGGCTTCCACCCTGAGATGGCACCCATAAAGCATCTGTGGGACGAGGGCAAGATGGCCCTCATCCACGGCGTTGGATACGATAATTCCCCAAGGTCTCACTTCCGCTCCATGGACATCTGGCACACCTGCGAACCCAACAAGGTAGGTACTGAAGGATGGGTGGGCCGTTCCATCCGGGAAGTTGACCCCGGCAAGGAAAACGTCCTGACCGGCGTCAACTTTGGCCAGGGACTCCCTAGGGCCATGGCCCTTCCCGGCGTAGCCGTAGCCTCCGTCTCAGACATTGAGAACTACGGAGTTCTCACGGGGATCTCGGACGTGGAACAGCGGGCCAGGGCGTTGGACCGCTTCGCCCGCATCTACTCACCCGCCATTGGACGCGGTCCCGTCATGGACTACCTTGGTCAAACGGGTTTGGACGCCCTCAAGGGCGCCGACATCCTTAAGACCGCCCCGGAGAAGTACACTTCCTCCGTGGAGTACGCCGCCACTCCCATTGCTCAGAAGCTCCGCGGCATCGCTATGGTGCACCTAGCCAACCTGGGTACTCGCTTCTTCTACACCCAGCACGCCAGCTTCGACACCCACGCCAGCCAGATGCCCGGCCATCATCAGCTTTGGAAGGACTGCTCCGCAGCCATTTCCGACTTCTTTGCCGACCTCCGTGAGCACGACGCCGCAGACAACGTCATTATGATAATGTTCAGCGAGTTTGGACGCAGGGTTCGCGACAACGGCTCCGGTACCGACCACGGCGCTGGCGGCATAGCCTTCGCCATTGGCGACGGCGTCAAGGGTGGCCACTATTCCGAGTATCCCTCCATGGCCCTTGAAGACCTGCAGGAGGGAGACCTGGCCCCCAATTACGACTTCCGTGGCTTCTATTCCACCTTGTTGGAACAGCACATGGGCTTGGATCCCACGGAAATCGTGGATGGCACTTTCGAGCAGCTGAACTTCGTCAACAAGTAGGCGCTCCGTGACAAGGGGCCTCCACCGGTAATCAGAGACGGACCATCCCGCATGGGATGGTCCGTCATTGCTTTCAAAACCTGAGAAAAGAGATTACAGATGCCAATCACTCAAATAGCAACTGGCCGTGCCTTTACCTACCGGAACAATATCGGACAGATAGGCGCCTCAGGGCCAAGCCTGCGACATCCCGTGGGCTTGGCGAAAGGGGCCAATGACATCCTCTACGTAGCCAACTGGGGCACTGAGTCCCAGCCCAATGCCAGAATAACCAAATGCGTCCTCACCACCCAGGAATGGATTGCCGATATCGGACAGCCTGGGTCAGGTGACGGCCAATTTCTCTGGCCAGGTGGTCTGGTCACCGACTCCAACGAAATGCTTTACCTCACGGACCAGGCAGACAGTAAGATTGTCGTCTTCGACAAAGACGGTGGCTTTATAGCCAAGTGGGGTGAAACGGGCTCAGGCCCAGGGCAGCTTATGGGGCCTAGCGGCCTGGCCTTCGACTCCAACGAGAATCTCTTCGTATCGGACACCCGAAACCATCGCGTCCAGATGTTCACGAAAGACGGCCAATTCCTCTCGTCCTTTGGATCCAAGGGGTCCGGCGACAGCCAGTTCAACATGCCCTGGGGAATCGCCGTAGACGCTGAGGACAACGTCTACGTTGCTGACTGGGGTAATAGCCGCGTGCAAAAGCTCTCTGCCCATGGTACGCATCTGCAAACAATTGGCGAGCCGGGGCACGGCAAAGGCCAGCTGGACCACCCCAGCGACGTTGCGGTAGACAAGGACGGGGACGTTTACGTGGCCGATTGGGCCAACAACCGAGTCATAATCTACCAGCCCGACGGCACCTTCCTGGCAACCCTCATAGGAGACGCCACCAACCTGTCGGAATGGGCCAAAAGCAAGGTGGCCGCAAACCCGGACCTTGCCAAGGCAAGGGCCAGGGCGGACCTGGAACCAGAGTGGCGCCTCTGGCACCCCGCCGCCATTCACGTCGACGACGACTACAATATCCTCATTGCCGAGGCCCAACACATGCGCGTCCAGATATACCAGAAGGACCCGAACTACTTTGAGGCGCAGTTCACCCTCTAACCCCGGCAATATCCCCAAAAGGAAAGCCATGCAACTCAAAAGGGCGTCCGCAACGGACGCCCTTTTTTATACGGCCCGTTGGTTGGAAGCCAGCGATTTCTTAAGGCGCGTCCGTGCCCTAAGAAATGTCATACTTGCCAATGGCCTCAAAATCTATCTCCACGGTAGATTCCCCTAGCCAAGCGTATTTGAGGTTTTGGTAAATTGCCTGCCTTTTTTGATTGCTCCTTGGCTGTTTCCAAAGTTGCTGCGTGGCGCATGGTATTGGGGGTTGGATAGGGGCGTGTTTGGGATTCGAGTTGAGACTTGAGTGTAGCTGTCGCGGATGTAAACTTCTGGGTTGTCACGACGACACCTACCCCGTTTTCGGGCAGGCATTGTGGGGATGGATTCCCGTTTTTGCGGAAATGGCAGGGTGATACCTCGTACAAAAGCCCTCCATCAAGGCTCCTGACCCCAAACTTCGCCCCGCTAATCCTGCCTCCCGCCAAACAGAGTCGGCACACCTGCCACGGGGCAAGTTGACAACCCCGTGACCTCTCGCCTTATAATGCCGCTATCTAACGGACAACAGGAGTGTACAAAATGGCTCAAGAACTCGTTGCTTACTTCAACGGTGAATGGATCCCCATGGAAGACTGCAAACTCAGCATGGACGACAGAGGCTTCCGGGTCGGCGATGCCGTCTTTGAAGTGGACCGGACCTTTAACGGCACCATCTTCGACATGGAAGGCCACATGGACCGCCTTTTCCGCTCCCTCAAGTACACCCGCATCGACCCGGGCCTCACGAGGGAGGAGATGACCCAAATTACCCTTGAATCCCTGGACCGCAACAAGGACCTCATCCCCGCGGGCGGCGACATGAATGTTCGCCAGGTAATCACCAGGGGCCGGGGATCCTCCGTCAACGACGGCTCCCCCGCCACGGTATTCGTTGCCGCCTATCCCATGAACTTCAGCCGGTACGCTTCTCTCTACGACGGAGGCTGCCACGTGGTCTTTGCCCGCACCCGCTCCTACCACCCCGACTCCCTGGACCCCAAGGTGAAGCACGTCAGCCGCATGAACTTCGTCCTGGCAGAGCTTGAGGCCTCTGACGTGGACCCCGATGCTTGGCCCGTCCTCCTAGACCTGGACGGCAACATCTCCGAGGGTACGGGCTTCAACTTCTGGATTGTCACCGATGGCGCCCTCAGGACCGCCGGCGATCGCACCCTCCTCCAGGGCGTATCCCGCAAGGCCATCCTGGAGCTGGCCGAAACCCTCGGCATTCCCGTTATCCTGGATGACATCCAGCTCTACGACGCCTATACCGCCGACGAAGCCTTTGTCTCCGGCACCAGCCATTGCCTCCTCCCCGTCTCCAAGCTGGACAACCGGCCCATCGACGGAGAGGTGCCAGGACCCATCGTCAAGCAACTGCTGGCAGCTTGGAGCGAAAAGGTAGGCGTGGACATCATCGGCCAAGCCCAGAGCCAAGCCGGAATCACCGGCTAGCCCGCAACCCCGGCAACCCGGCGGACCCAAGCCGGCCCACCCGCGTGGGCCGGCCCGATGACGGCAGCCCGACCAATAGAAAACCGATTATTATTAGCGGAGGACACCGTATGCGCAAGATGACCCTTGGCCGAACCAACTATGAAGTAACCCAACTAGGCTACGGCGCCTTGGAAGTTCGCGGCACCTCGGCGGAGGACGCCAGAGGCCGGATGCCCAATGAACAGCGGGCCGACAATATCCTCAACGCCGTCCTGGACTCGGGTATCAACTTCATAGACACCGCCTGGTGCTACGGCAGAAGCGAAGAGATGATGGGCCGGTACATAGGAAAGCGACGAGACGAGTACATCCTCGCCGCCAAGACTGGCCATGGCCGCTGCAGCGCCGACAATTATGCCAGCTACACCAGGAAGGACATGCTGGACTGCCTTGAAGAGAGCCTACGTAATCTGGGCACGGACCACGTGGACATCCTTCAGCTCCACAATCCCACGCCGGAGGACGTCGAGGAGAACGGCTGCATCGAAACACTGCAGGAGATCAAGGCCAAAGGTCTGACCCGCTATATCGGAGTCTCCAGTGTGCTGCCTCACCTGGAAAAACACCTGGCAACGGGCGCTTATGACGTGTTCCAGATACCCTACTCAGCCCTTGAGCCTGACCACCACGACATCATTACCAAGATATCCGAGGCCGGCGGCGGCACCATAATCAGGGGAGGCGTGGCCAAGGGGGAACCGGGGTCGGGCGCCGGAGCTGCAGGCCGCATCCACAGCGGCGGCGGAAAAAGATGGGATGCCTTTGAAGAGACCAACTTGGACGAGCTTCGTGAGGAAGGCGAATCTCGCACCGCCTTCCTGCTGCGGTTCACCATGTCCCATCCCCACGCCCACACCATCATTGTTGGAACCCAAAACCCGGACCACCTCAGCGAAAATCTGGCCGTGGCAGGCAAAGGGCCACTCTCAGACGACGTCTACCAGGAGGCCAAACGACGCCTGAAGTCCGTGGGACTAGTTCACGGCAGCTAGCGTATTGAGTCTAGGCCCTGGGGAGCAGCTCCGAAGCCTCCACGCCCGTCAGCACTGCCACAACGGGGTCGGCCAGTTCCCTCGCCCGTTCCCTGATACCGGTCCTGTCCAGGGTACCTACCGGGTGAACCGTATAAATTACTGGAAAATCTGGGGCGCCCCACGTCTGGGCCATGCCTGACGCTGTGCTCTCAAACCTGTCGGTGCAAATCACAGCCGCCGGGATTCCGACCTTTTCAATGTGAATGCCGTCGTGCACACTGCACGCACTGCAGGAGCCTCAATCACCCACCGCAACAATGGCCCCGTCACACTCACGCGCCATCCGTTCCAGCACCTGGGGGTCCGCAGGCTTGGACGCCGAAGGCTTCCTGTGATACATAGCCACCGTAGTCTCAAACCTGTCCTCCAGCAGGGCCGCGAGGTCTTCCAGGAGCTCCTTGGCGTTGGTCTTGCTGTCATCAATTAGCCCAATCCTCTTGCCTCGGAGGTCCAAAAGCCTGGGCGCAACACTGAAGCTCGCCGCCAGGGGCTGAGTAGTGGGGTCCACCAACTTATAGTTGCCGCTCGTCATCTTCTGCACCATAATCAACTCCTTACGTTCATTCTAAATCAACCGACGGGCCACTTCACTAACCGGGTTACCGCCTCCGACGACACATTGGGGCCCCAGCTGGGTATGGCTGCTATGTGAGAAGCCTCCGGGCCGCCCGCAAACACCAGCATTATATCTTCCGGCGACAGTATCAAGCGCAAGAACCGCTGCTCATCTTCCACGCTCACCGGCCCCTCCAACATCCCTCCTCGCTTCAGGTCCGCCACCGAACGCTTCATCCGCGAGTACAGATACCGCCGCACGTCGTCCTTGGTCCACCCTTGCCATACGTCGCTGGTGCCGGCAAACACAAAGGCCACCTGCCCTTGGCGAATTACTGAAGACGTGTCTCCCACCGAACCCGACGAAGTCATGGAGCTGCCTAGGCTGGCAATAGTGTCCGCGGCAGAGTACAGCATGGTTTCCGGCTTGTTGGTGGCCCTAACCTGACGAGGCCCCTCGCAGGCAAACACCGTTACCGCACTGTCCTCCGGGGAAAACCCGCGTTCCACGTGCAGAGGCTGCCAGGAGGTCCCACCTTCGTTCTCCGCTATGCAATAGCTGAACTTGCCGGGATGTCCCAGGACCGTCCGGTCAAAGAGACCAGGTACCGCGGCGCAGGTGTTCATCAAAATTAGCCGAATGGCACGCCCAATGGTGGAGTTGGCCCGATTGCCGGGGCCAAAGAGGTTGTTGCGACTGTTAATGCCAATGTCCCGTGCCACGGGGCCGTTGACAATGACCAGAATCCCTGCGCCTCCCAGACTGGAAGAAGGGCCAATTAGGTTAAAAGCAGGGTCCAACACCGCCTCAGCGACCGCCAGCACCACGGGAAAATACTCTGGCTTGCAGCCCGCCATTACCGCGTTGGCCGCCACCTTTCCCACCGACACCTCCCTGCGACGCTCCGGAAGCTCCCCGATCACCTGGTCTGCGGGCCGCTTGGCAAAAGACAGGAACTCCTCCACCCGCTGCACCGTTGGAGGGACAACTGGCAGGCCGTCGGTCCAGCCTAGTTCGTAGCACCTCTCCGCCGCCTCAACGGCGTCGGTCCAACGGGCCTCAACCAAATCTCCTAGGTCGGAGGTCATATATTCCTCCTACGCCTGATTTCCCAGGTTACGCTGCTGCTGAAATTATTGAACTACCGACGCGCCGGCAGCGGAAATATCCTCGTCCTCTCCCCCCGTGCCACCGGCAGTTCCAACGGCGCCCACCAGCTTGTCACCTTTTCGGATGGGCACCGCTCCCTGTTGGGGAGCCATCCGGCCTTGGTGCATGTGTACAAGGGCCTGGGCAACGGGCCCGCTGGCCCGCTCTAGAAGCTCCCCGCTGGGCAGTCCGCCGTAGGTCACCGTAGCCATGGCCTTGGCCCTGCTGCTCTCCGTCCACCACCACAGCGAGCCGTCCATTCGAGCCGATGCTACCAGGTCCCCACGGGCGTCAACCACCGATACGCCAACCACCAGGTCCAGGCTTCTAGCCTTGGCAAAAGCGGCCTCCAAAACCTTCATGCCGTCATCTAAGGTAATGTCAGCCATAAGTCCTCCTCAGCAGTACTGGATAGTCCACGCCAGGATACCCCACACCCTCAAACTGGTCAACGACAGCGCATGTACTGTACTATCACACCCAGCCCCTTGACCAATCCCACGGTTCTTAAGTATCCTAGAACAAAGATTCTTTTAAGAGATCCTCAAAATGCTATTATGCTCTCGAATCTCGGAATTCACCTTGAATTTCTCACACAGCAATTGGAACGTCGAAATATATACTCCGTTGCCCCCCCGAAGTTGGGAAAATTGGAAACATCCTAACAAATTCAATAGTCGGAGCAAGGCTGAAATCAACAAAATCCACAGGCGGATTTTTGAATCTCTATGAATCTCACTTCTCCATACCTAAAAAAATCATCGGCGAAGATGAACTCAAGAATTTCTTGAAGATTCTCAAGTGGACAGTCAGTATTTCTGATGATGACGATGAATCTCACGCGCTCTATCTGCACAGCCTTCCACACCCATCAAACTATCCTTACGAGCCGAAATTCAAGAAAACCCGAATGGGGGGGAATACGTCAATCGCGCTAAGAGTTATAGCCCATCTACAGGCAGCAAACCTGCAGCCCTTAATCTAGCAGAGAAAATGGAATATTGGATTCTCAGACACCCTAGATATAGGATGACAGACGTAATAATACCTGCCCCTCCGGGTAATCCTATCAAGGCATTTGACCTACCTCTGTATATCGCAAGGCATCTGAGTGACACCTTAAAGTATCGCCTTGGTGCCTGTGGGAAGATTCAGCCAGTGAAGGAGCAAAAGTCTTTAGAACAAGACTTAGAAATTCTCTGGGACAACGTCCATGGTAAATTTATGGTGGTCACTCCTGTGCGTGACAAGAGTGTCATTATCCTTGATGACTTGTATGGATCCGGTATAACTCTTGGCGAGGTGGCTAGAGCTTGTAGAGCTGCAGGCGCAAAGAGTGTTTTGAGTCTCGCAGCCACTAAGACCGCAAAGTTTTGCAATGGGCTGTCTCCAAGTGGATGGTATGAGGTATCCATGGAAGCGGAGGCAGGCATTGATGAATAAGCGAATTCTGTTGGCTCTCCTTCATCGGGAAATTGGGAGCAAACTCGTTAGAGACCTCATAAAAACCTTCGAGTTTGCCGATGATTTGGACCCTCAGGAAGTAACGTCTTTTCTAAAGCCGAGTCTGTCGCCCGAAAAGCTGGCAAGGCTAAACAGCCTGGTCATCCGCAGCGACAACCTTGAGCTTCTACAGGAAAAGCTTTGCCGGGCGGGGGTTGCCATCATTGTGATGCATGACGCCCTCTACCCTTCTTCTCTGCTGGCCTTACGGTCGCCACCCCCGCTGCTGTACGTAAAGGGCCACCTTGTCAAAGCGCCGCTGCCCGGCATCGGAATATGTGGCTCTCGCAAAGCATCCGATAAGGGGTTGGAATACGCCGAAAATTTCGGCCGTATCATGGCGTCCCAGGGCATCACGGAGATTAGCGGCTACGCTCAGGGCGTCGACGCAAGGGCCCATCTCGGCGCACTGAAAAACGGTGGTGTTACAATAGCGGTAATCGCAGAAGGCATCCTGCGCTTTCGACATAGAAGAATCTTCAACGACATATTAGACTTGGAAAGCCGTATGATTGTGGTGTCCGAGTTCCACCCGGAAAGACCCTGGCACGTTTCGACGGCTATGCAGCGTAACAGGACCATTTGCGGCCTATCGAATGCGATGGTGGTCGTGGAGGCCGGCGACTCTGGTGGCACTCTGGACGCGGGCAAGAAGTGCCTGGAGCAAGGGAAACCTTTGTTGGTGCTGCGATACGAGAACACGGGCGAAATGCCGCTGGGCAACCTGCGATTGATCCGCAACGGCGGCATCCCCGTACCCTCGTTCAACGACCTTAAAAGTCGCGTCGGAGCCGCCATGTCGATACACCGGACAACACCCGAAGCATCGGCGCGGCAAAGTCGCCTTCTCGTGTAACACACCCTGAACACCATGTAAGGAGCGACGTACCGCCATGGCTGATGTGATAATTCGTAACGGCAAAATCATCGATGGGACGGGCAACCCCTGGTACCGGGGAGACGTTGCCGTTCAGGACGGTTCAATAACCTCCCTCGGTGCTGTGCAAGAAGACGCCCCAACGGTCATTGACGCCAAGGACATGTGCGTCTGCCCCGGATTCATAGACATGCACGCCCATCCGGACCTGACCCTCTTCTACAAGGACGTTCAGGACTACAAGCTGCGCCAAGGCATCACCACGGAAGTGGGCGGCAACTGCGGATTCACCGCCGCTCCCCTGAGCCCCGACACCGCCGACGCCCTCAAGCGTTACACAGCCTTCATCACCCCTCCCCAAGGCGTTAACTGGAACTGGCGCACCTTTGCCCAATACCTAGACGCCGTTAGAGACTCCAACCCACCAACTAATCTGGCGCCCCTGGTAGGCCAAGGCACCGTGCGCATAGCCGTCATGGGGTTCCAGCAAAGAAGTCCAACTCCTGAAGAGGTTCAACACATGCAAGCCCTGGTTCAGGAAGCCATGGAAGCCGGGGCCTTTGGCATTTCGACCGGTCTGGTTTACGTCCCCGGCGCATACGCCGAGACCGACGAGATCATTGCCCTCGCTCAGGTCGCCGCTAGGTTCGGCGGCATCTATGCAACCCACATGCGCAACGAAGGTGAACACCTCTTGGAGTCCATCGAAGAAGCCCTAAACATTGGACGGGAAGCCGGCCTACCCGTCCAGATCTCCCACCACAAGGCCACGGGACAGAGCAACCACGGAAAGGTGGTCCAGTCCCTTCAGCTCCTGAGTCTCACCCGGCAGCAGGGACAAGACGTCACGGTAGACCAGTACCCTTACATCGCCGGCAGCACAACCCTCCAAGCCGTGCTGCCTCCTTGGGCCCAGGAAGGAGGCGTGGACCAGGTAGTCCGGCGCCTGAGCGATACCCAGACAAGGGAGGCCATAAAGCAGGAATTTCTTAACGACTCCGGGGAGATTCGCATGGGCGGCGTCCTGGAGGATATTCTCATAACCTCCGTTGCAACGAAGGCTAACCAAAGAGTGGCCGGCCTAACCGTCAAAGAGATTAGCGACCTCCGAAACCGGTCCCCCGTCGACACGGTCCTGGACCTGCTGGTGGAGGAAAGCTGCGCCGTGGGCATGGTGGTCTTTTCCATGAGCGAAGATGACGTCCGCACCGTATTGGCCAGCCCCCACACAATGATTGGCACCGACGGCCTCTTCCAGATTGGAAATCCCCACCCCAGGGTTTACGGCACCTATCCCCGCATCTTGGGCAAGTATGTCCGCGAGGACGGACTCCTCAGTCTGGAGGAGGCCGTGCGAAAGATGACCTCCTTCCCCGCCCAACGGCTGGGACTTCTCAACAAGGGTATCCTCCGTCCAGGTGGGGACGCCGACGTTGTGGTCTTCGACCCCGACACCGTTGCCGATATGGGCACTTTCCGAGACCCCAACCACTATCCCTTGGGTATTGAGTATGTTTTGGTGAACGGGCAAATTAGCGTTGCACAAGGCCGCTTCACCGGCGTCACGGCCGGCGCCGTCCTAGCCCACGGCTCCCCATGACCAGATCTCTCTTCCATTGACAGCCCTTGCCAATTTTGATGCAATAGGGGCGTACTGGTTTCCCAATCTCGTCAGCGTGGAGGTACAGCCATGACATCCAACACTAACAGCTTCGTATATGTAGGCCTTGGAACCGAAGGTGGCCAGGAAGGTCACGGCCTCTACAGGCGTCCCGTCGGTGAGGGTGCATGGGAGATGACCACCAAAGGCATGTCCCGGAACCCTGAAGTCCGCACCATTGCCATTACCCCAAACAATCCGTCAATCCTCTACGCCGGGACACAGGACGGCCTCTACCGCAGCGACAACTGCGGCGACTCCTGGGAACGGCTAGACCTCCCAGGTGACCCAGTGCCCATCTGGTCCGTCACTTTTCATCCAAACAATCCCCACATCATCTACGCCGGCGGCGAGGAAACCAAACTCTACGTCAGCCAGGATGGCGGCCACAGCTGGGAACTCATACCCATCAACACCACCTTCCCCTCGGTAACCACAACGCCGCGGCTGCTGCCAAAACGCGTCATCGGCCTTGCCCTAGATCCCCAACGGCCGGAAGAGATGTATGCCGCCATTGAGGTTGGGGGTCTCCTTAGAAGCACCGACGGCGGTTCCACCTGGGAAAGCGTAAGCGAAGGCCATTACCAGAACGACGACCCGGTGGACCTACACAGCGTCCACGTTAGCAGCCACAGGCCCGGTCGTGTCTCCATAATATCCCGCATCGGCCTCTTTCGCAGCGACGATGGCGGGGACCACTGGTCCTGGGGAAGAATCCAGCGCCTCAGCCCCAACGGCACCTACTGCCGAGTTATCCGCGAGGCCCCCAACGATCCCAGCACTCTCTACGTTGGCGCTGGTCCGGAATTCCGCGGCGACCCCGGCGCCCTCTTTCGCAGCCGTGACTACGGGGAAACCTGGCAGCTAGTGGACCTGGGTATCCCCTTAAACTCCACTCTGTTCGGGTTCGCTATCAATCCCAGAGATCCGGACCAGATGTACGGCGCCACCCGCCACGGTCAGGTCGTCGGCACACACAACGGCGGCCAGTCCTGGCAAGACTACTCACTCCCCCAAGGGGCACAGGAAGTCAACGCCTTGGCCGTAGGCTAAGTTAAAAACACCAATCAAGAGACAGCCCCAAGATAATCAAAAAGCAGGAGGATCAGGTTGAGCGCAGCAGCCCCCGCCACAACCGTAATCAAAGCCAAGGCCCTGATAGACGGCACCGGAGCCAAGTCCATGGAAAACGCTGCCGTCATTGTTGAAGGCGATTCAATCAAGGCCGTGGTCCAGCAGGACCACTCTTCATTGCCCAACGGCCCCCACGTTCGTACCCTGGATTTCCCGGAAGGGTACCTATTGCCGGGAATGGTAGACGTCCACACCCACCTTATCTTCGGGGTCTACGGCTCCTCCTATGAAGAGGTGTTGAACAACGACTCCGACGAAATTATGCTGCTGCGAGCCGCCAAGAACGCCCTTACTCACTTGAAGTGCGGCGTAACCACCATGCGGGAAAACGGGGCACGCAACCGCGTGACCTTCGACCTGCGGGAGGGGGCCCGCCGCGGCTACGCCACCACGCCGCGTCTCTACTTATGCGGCCGACCCGTAACCCTAACCGGTGGCCACTTCTACTGGTGCAACCAGGAAGCCGATGGAGTCGAAGGGGTCCGCGCCGCCGTCCGAGAGCTAATCAAGGATGGAGCCGACCATATCAAAATCATGGCCTCCGGGGGCGGCACCGCCATTACCGACAACCGCAAGGCCTCATACAGCGTGGAAGAGCTCCAGGCCATCGTCCAAGAAGCCCATAACTTCGGTAAGCTTACCACCGCCCACTGCCTGGCAACCCAGAGCTTGGTTAACGCCCTAGACGCCGGGGTGGACATGATTGAGCACGCCGGATTCATAGAACCCGACGGCTCATTCAAGTTCCGCCCGCAAATTGCCGATCGCATCGCCGAGCAAGGAGTATACGTCAGCCCCACGGTGCAGACGGGCTACCGCCAAAGAGAGGTTCTCCTAGCCAAAGAGCTGGATGGTCCCCTGACCGGCGAGGAGCAGAAGCGCTTGGATGGACTCAAGGCCAAGTGTGAGAGCCAGCTGGATTTCCTGGGACGTATGTGGACTGACTGGGGCATCAGTATCATCTCCGGCACAGATGCGATCCAGATCTTCGGGGACTACAGCCTGGGCCTAGAGCTCATGGCCGACGCCGGCATGAGCAACATGGACGTCATCAGGGCTTCCACCAGCGTCGCCGCCAAGTCCATTGGCGCGGGGGACGTCTTCGGCACCGTGGAGCCGGGGAAGGGCGCAGACCTCATCGTCGTAAATCGAGACCCCCTCCAGGACATCCGGGCCCTTCGGTCCGTGGACATGGTAATGCGCGCCGGGGAACAGATCCTCTAGCCACTCGCTCCCTTGCTGAACGACTTTCGCCGGCCGGGGCCGGTCTCAGGCAGCATTAGCCCTGCAAGCAGAAGGCCCCAGGAAAACACGGCCCACAGGGTGAAGGCAGGAACGTAAGATCCCAGGGCATCGGTCATGAACCCCACCGTTATGGGAGAGATGATGGCTATACTGCTGGCCACGGCAAACATAGTTGCCCAGGCAACGGCCACGTTTCCCTCGGTGATCCCCTTTAACTCCATGGGAATGGTCAAGAGAATGGGGAGGTAAAAAAAGCTGGTGAATCCCAGCATCACCATAGAACCATAGATAGCCGCTTCATTGTGAAACAGAAAACTCCCCAAACCCGCGAAGCCCACCATCAACCCCGGAATGATGATGAATGGCTTTCTCACCCCCAGCCTGGCGCTCAGCACCCCGCCCACCATGGACGCACAGACTCCTACTATCGGTATCAAACCCACCGTTGAGCCGGCCTTGGTGAGCGACATGCCCAAGACCTCGTTGTAGTACGTAGGCAGCCAGGTAGTAAGCGCCACGTACTGGGCGAAGGCCGCGCCGTCGGCCAACCCCAAAAGAAGGATGGTCTTGGAGCGCATAAGCCTCCACATGCTCCCCAGCGACACCTGCCTCACCACACCTTGCCCTGCAGGGGGAGGAATCCTGGCGAATATAATCCACGCCAGTCCCCCTACCACCAAGGCCGCTCCAAAACCGGAAAGGGTGGGCTGCCATCCAATCCACAAGGAAAGGGGCGCGACAGTAAAGGTCCCAATTCCAATGCCCAGGGTGAAGAAGGTCATGTGCAGGCTGTTTATGAGTGGGAGCTCTGAAGCACTGAACCATCTCATCAGAATGGGCGCCGTTGCCGGCATTACAACCACAAAGGCCAGGCCATACACCAGTCGCAGGGCTAGCAGGACCAAAAAATGGTCCGCCAGAACAGCGAGTGTCATCGCGCCGGCCAGCAGACACCCTAGAGCAAAAATCGGCTTCAAAGGAGATCGCGACACCAGTATCCCACCTGGAATTATGAGAAGCGCCTGGACGATAATGACCCCCGATATAAGAAAGCTGGCCTCGCCCCGGCTCACCCCGTACTCCTCCATGAGAAGGGTGAAAATGGGAGCCACAGCGGCAAAGTTGACTCCGTAGGCCAAGTTGAAGAACAGGATAATTCCCGCAATGACAAACCGGTACCGCTGTCGCTGATGCTGCAAGTAGGGTCTTTTGTGCCGAGAAGAAAAATGCCGTCAACTACTTTACGCACTGTCGAAGGGAAATCATAGGTGTATCCCGTCCCCCCTGGCCATTCCTGTCCGTCCCTTAACCTGCCCATCAATCACCTAAACCAACCTTGGCTCTACGCCAGGCCCCGCCAAATTTGGCCATAAGTCAGTGATCCACACGCCCCTCTGCTGGACACTCCATTAAAAAAATTGTAGTTTGATAGTGCGCCTCAGTCGTGACACATCCAACCCCGTGCGCCCATCCACACCTCAGCAAGGAGTCAAAATGACCGGACCGTCGCCTTATCGGCTCCCGACCCAGGTAAGACCCCTACGATACAGCCTTAAACTCGTTCCGGACCTTGACAGTTTCACCTTCACGGGACAAGTCTCCATTCAAGTCCAGGTTACGGAGCCAACCTCCCAAGTAGTCCTCAACGCCGCTGAGCTCCGGCTAACCCACGCCCAGGCTCACGGCCAGAACTGCAGCACGCTCCAGGCCAAAGAAATAACCCTCGACGAAACGGCAGAGACGGCAACTATTACCTTCGACCAGGAACTCCCCGCCGGAAGCGCCACCCTGGAAATCCGGTTCAGCGGCGTCCTTAATGACCAGCTCAGGGGCTTTTATCGCTGTAAATACACCACGCCCAACGATGAAACCGCCTACCTGGCCGCCACCCAGTTTGAAGCTACGGACGCCCGGCGGGCCTTTCCCTGCTGGGACGAGCCCGCCGCCAAAGCGTCATTCCAGGTAACCCTGGAGATACCCTCCAACATGACCGGAATATCCAACACGCAAATCGAAGAAGAGACCCCCATGGAGGGCAGCGCCAAGCTGGTGCGCTTTGCCGAAACGCCCAAGATGTCAACCTACCTGCTGGCCTTCATCGTTGGAGACATGGCCGCCGTGGAAGAAAAGACCCCCAGCGGCACCCTGGTGCGTATCTGGACTACGCGCGGCAAAGAGGAGCAGGGGCGCTTTGCCCTGCAAACCGCCGTAGACCTGCTGGACTATTTCAATACCTACTTCGGAATACCCTATCCCCTGGAAAAACTGGACCACATTGCCCTTCCCGATTTTGCCGCTGGGGCCATGGAGAACTGGGGCGCCATTACCTACCGAGAGATTGCCCTGCTGTTCGACCCTAATAACTCCGCCGCCAACACTCGGCAGCGCATCGCCGAGATTGTAGCCCACGAGATGGCGCATATGTGGTTCGGCGACCTGGTAACCATGGAATGGTGGGATGACCTCTGGCTCAACGAAAGCTTTGCTTCCTGGATGGGCAACAAAGCCGTTGACCATATCTATCCTCAGTGGGACATGTGGACCCAGTTCGTGTTTCAAGACACCAACGGCGGCCTCAGCCTCGACGGGCTGAAAAATTCCCACCCTATTGAAGTGGAAGTCACTAACCCGGCGGAAATCGGCGAACTCTTTGACGCCATTAGCTACAACAAGGGCGGCGCGGTACTCAGAATGCTGGAAGACTTCCTGGGAGAGGAGACTTTCCGCCAAGGTATTCATCGCTACCTCAAGACCCACCAGTACGGCAACGCCCGCACCGAGGACCTTTGGTCCAGCCTGGAGGAGGTCTCGGGCAAGCCCATCACCTCCATCATGAACACCTGGATTAAGCAGGCCGGTTTCCCCGTGCTGCATGTAAACACAACCCAAAGCGGCGGCCGTACCACCGTCTTCCTGTCCCAGCAGCGATTCCTCTACGACCTCATTCTCAGCCAGGGGGAAGCCCAACCCGCTCGGTGGCAAATTCCCGTCAGTGTCCGCCAAGACGGCAGCGAAGCCAAACACTCGGCTCTCATGGAGGGCAAAACCCACCAGGTGTTCCTGGACGCCGCGGCCGCCGGGCCGGCTCCCCATTGGGTGAAGGTAAACGCCGGCCAAACCGGTTTCTACAGGGTCAACTACCCACTCTCCCAATGGGACAGTCTGGGGACCGCCATAACCTCTCTTCAACTTCCCGCCACAGATAGACTGGGACTCCAAAACGACGCTTTTGCCCTTATGCGAGCGGGCATCCTCCCCCCAACCACCTTCCTTTCCCTGGCGGAGAGCTACCGTAACGAGTCCCACGTATCGGTGTGGAGCGACCTAGCATCCAACATGGCCTCCTTTGAGAACCTCATTGCAGACCAACCCTACTACTCTGAGTTCCAGCCCTTTGCCCAAAGCGTCTTTCAGGATGCCGCCCACCGCATCGGCTGGAACGCCCGGGACGGGGAAGAACATCTGGATACCCTTCTCCGCGCCACCCTTCTAGGGCAGCTGGGGTCATACAGTCACCGGCAGACCCTTGACGAGGCCAAAGAGAGATTCACCCAATTTCTGGAGTCCCCCCCTTCCCTCCCCCCAGACCTCCGCAGCGTCGTCTTTGCACTCGCTGCACAGGACGGTGACCAGGAAACTTTCGACACTCTGCTCCAACTGGAAAAACAGGCTCAACTGCACGAAGAAAAGATGCGGTTGCTCCGGGCCTTGACACGGTTTCAACGCAATGACTTGCTAAAGAAAACCCTTGAACTTTCTTTGACCACAGCCGTACGTTCCCAAGATACCGTGTCCCTGATTATCTCGGTGGCCGCCAATCTACGCGGCAGGGACATTGCTTGGGAATTTGTGAAGGACAACTGGCAGGAGCTTAACCGTCGTTACGGAGCCGGTGGATTCGCCATTATGCATCTAGTCAGTTTTATCGGACGCTTCACAACCCTGGACCACGCCGCAGACGTGGAGACCTTCTTTAGCCGGAACCCAACGCCCTCCGCCCAGAGAACCATCCAACAATCCCTGGAGCGTATACGCCTCAACGCCAAGTGGTTGGAGACCAATGGCAAAGACATTGGGGAATGGTTCAAAGCCAGGGCCTAAGACTAGGCGTAGGCAGAGGGCCCAACAAAGTAGTACAGCAGTAAAACCTTGCATCGAGCCCCTGAACCACCTGCGTCGCGTTGCTTCCATTGGAACCGTTGGGGGATGTTGGCCGCAGTGGCCCGAATCCCCGCGGCATCATTGGCGTTCCTCCTCCTGATCATCATTGCAATGGCTTGCGGCGATGACAGCTCCGCCCAAGAGCCCGGAAGCTTGACAATATACGCCGCTCGCGAGGAAGAACTGGTCGGCCCCATTGTTGACCGGTTCAGCAAAGAAACGGGAATACAGGTGCATATCAAGTACGGGGGAACCACCCAGATAGTCGCCACCATCCTGGAAGAAGATAGAAACAGCCCCGCCGACCTTTTCTGGACTCGTGACCCCGGCGGCTTGGGCGTACTGTCTCCCAAGCTTGCCCCCTTGCCTAAAGCCATCCTGGACCTAGCCCCCCCGTGGGCCAGGTCAACCAACAACAACTGGGTGGGCATATCGGCAAGAGTCCGATCAGTTGTCTACAACTCAGAAAGAGTCACCCTGGCAGACCTGCCACCCTCCATCGAGGGTCTCACCCTTCCCCACTGGAAGGACCGCGTCGGATGGTCCCCCACCAGTGGCCCAACCCAGACCATGATTACCTATATGCGCCTCGCCTGGGGAAAAGAGAAAACCCTGCAGTGGCTCCAAGCCATGGAGAGAAATCAGGCCGTCAAATTTGGCAGCCACACCGCCGTGGTAGCCGCAGTCCGAAACGGCGAGGTGGATTTGGGGTTGGTCAATCACTACTATGCACACAGATTCCGGCAGGAACACGGCGAGAGCGTCCCGGTGCAAAACTACTATTTTAGCGACGGCGGCCCGGGCAACTTGGCAATGATCTCAGGCGCCGGTGTGCTGCGTACAGCCAAAAATCGTCAGAACGCCGAATCCTTCCTGCAATTTATGCTGTCAGCCGACTCCCAACAGTACTTCACCGCCAAAACCTTCGAATATCCCGTGGTTGAGGGCATAAGCATAAACCAAGCCCTCACCCCCCTATCTGAAATTAACAGGCCGGAAGCCGACATGAACGCCCTTGGAGACCTGCAAGAAACTCTGGCCATGCTTAGAGACGTGGGGATCATCCCCTGACGCACCGTGCCCGCATCGCTCAAACGTGGCGCCTAGATAAGGCGCCGGCGTCGTAGTCTAACCCTCCATCTCCAACGTTGCCACGCTGAAGATTACGTGGAAGGGCATGCAGTAGATGATGACGCTTTCTTGAGCGGCCAAGTTCACGTCATCAGGGATGGCGTAGTTCTGATTTCCGCGGTTCCCTTTGAGAGGGCCAAGGCTAAAGTATCCCGGCTCCATAACTTCATCTCGGTTATCCGGGTTCGGGTGGGGTGACAGCAGAACGTGAAGGTCCGGCCCGTTGGTTACATTCAGGTTCTCCAGACGGAGCAGATGGGAGCCGTCCGCGCCGCGGTAGATTATGGCCTGGCCGCTTCCCTTATGAATACTGTCTTGGTCGGCAAAGCTTCCGGACTTGAGCTTTAGCGGCTCCGCGGCTGATTGGGTTGGTGCGGGCGCTGGAGTGGCTGTTGGCGTCGGGGCCGGAGACCGCATCATAGATTCAGGCATGGCTTCTTGGACACTCATGTTAACCTTGGCCATCCCGACCATTATCTCCTCCACCTCTTCCATAGCCATTTCCTGGGGAACAACGGCGGAATAAGCAAAGGGGAACTCCTCTTCAACGGTCTTGTTGATGAACAGGGGAGATCCCAGGTCATAGGCCAAGAAAAGGAACAGGGCCAGCACCGGCACGCCGAGGATACTCAGCCGGACTCTGCGCTCCCATAGGTAATTGTGCCAACCCTTGCCATGTCCATAGACGGCTATGGCGGTTATGACAATGAGTATTCCGGCCATAATAAGCCATCTGTAGGGGTATAGGTCCGCGGCGAGACGTTCAAGCTGACCAAAAAATTCTGCCATGATTACATTTCAGTCCCTAATTTATTCTGGCCCGCATGTGAATTGGGCCCTTCTGTCCTGTAAAACCCGCGTACGCCGCCACGGAGAACGCGGGGCGTATACTACAAGTTGATTGCCTTAAGCCCGGCCTCCGCGACGATGTCGTCACCGGGGCCCGGCGGGAGTCCGGCGACACCGACGCCTCCCAGGACAGCCCCGTCTTTGGGGTCGATAATGGGGATACCACCGGGAACCGCTATTAGCATAGGGTCGCCCATGTCGGCCACACTCCAACCCCGGTGCTTAAGCTCCTCAAAGAAGTCCTCGCTGGTCATGCCGCGTAGGGCTGCGGTGTAGGCTTTCTTGATGGCGTTGCGCGATATGATGGGACGCGAACCGTCTGTCCGAACGTAAGCCAGGAGGTTCCCCACGTCGTCCACCACTGCCATGGCAGCCGGCGGATTGTCAGGATTCTTCTTGAACTCGACAACCATGGCCGCAATGGCCGCTTGACTCTCCTCCATTCCCAACATCCTCTTGTTAAACACCGTCCTCAACCTCCGTCAGAAAGAATAAAACACGTGGCACAATGGCTGAAAGCTACCACCGGCATACCAACTAAGTCAAACCGGCCACGTTCAACGTCCGGGTCATCCCCGCGGCACCACTGGCAGGGTTAAGTGGGAGGGATATTCTGTGGAATGGTGCACCGTCTGGAGGGCGGGAACAAGTGTGGCCTCGGCGGCAATGGGGCCACCCGTATTCGGGTTGCGATCAAATCTGGGGAAGTTGCTGCTGGATATCTCCAAGCGAATGCAATGTCCCTTCTTGAAGAGGTTGCTGGTAGCCCACAGGTCAATGGTGTACCTATAGACCCGTCCCGGTTCAATTAGGCTAGCCGTATGCCGGGGCTTTCGATAGCGAGCTCGGATGATGCCGTCCGTCAAGTTGCGAGCGCATCCGCAAGGCTCAACGTCCACGAGTTTGGCTGTGAAGTCGGTGTCCACTGCGGAGCTTGAGGCGTAGAGGGTAACAGAGATGGGGCCTGTCACCTCTGTATCCCGCTCCAGGGCGGGCGTGCTGTAGACCAAAACGTCTGGTCGCGCCTCTATGGGTCGTTGGTCGTAGGCTCCGGACACCATGAATGCGGGGTCGCAGCACAGGCCTCCGCCTCGTGTTGGAACGGGGTTCATGGGGTTGTAGGCATAGACGTCGGATTGCTCGTGGTTAGGCGCGTCGGTGTCAAGGCGACCATCCCCGTTGAGGGAGTTGGCCTTGCCTCCGCTGTGAAGGTAGTAGTTGGTAACAACGGCTCGGCTCAGGGGCCACCTGTCCTCCAACCGCCACACATTCTCACCCATGACAAAAATTCGCACCGGTTTCTCATCGGCCACGCCGTTGTCTTCACCCTTCAACCAGTAGTCGTAGTAGCGAAGGATAACGCCTGGAAGGTCCATGGCCGCGGAGGAGGAGCGGGTGCCAAAGTGGTACTCTCCCGACACGTCGATGGGGGAACTGCCGTGAATCCAGGGGCCAAGCAGAAGACGCTGGCCGCTGCGCGCCGCCGCGGTAGCCCCGTTCTGACTCATTCCAAGGTAGTTGCCGATGGTCCCACCCAAGAAAATATCGTACCAGCCACCCATGTTGAGAGAGGGGACAGTGATGTCCGAGTGGGACTCCTCAATGCAAACCCTCTTCCAATAATCGTCGTATTCGGGATGGGCCAACCAGTCGTAGTAGTAAGGTGCCAAGCCTTTCTTCAGGTCGGGCATGTCCTGGGCGGGTAGATGAAGATAACCCTGGGAAAGGTTGTCCTTGGCTCGAATGACCTCCTCTAGTCCTTCGGGGGAAAGGCCCAAGCGTCGGGCCAAGTTGCCCCAGTTTGCGGCGACCAGGGGGCCAATGGCCCACGACAGGTTGAATCCCAGCTCAAAGGCGCCGCCCTGCCAGGCCCAGCCTTCATGGTAGTCCGCGGCTGTGACACCTGGGGCGATGGCCACCAGAGAAGGAGGCTTGGCCTTGGCCGAAAGCCATTGAGTGGCGCCAACGTATGATACGCCGTACATACCTACCTTGCCGGTGCACCAGGGCTGGCCGGCCACCCATTCCACCGAGTTGAAGCCGTCCTCAGCCTCGTTTACAAAGGTGTAGAACTCCCCTTCGGAACTGTAGCGTCCACGGACGTCCTGAATGACCATGGCGTACCCATTCATTGCCCCCCGGACGGCGTCCACCGGGCCAGACCTGCTGTTTGGAGAACTCTTGTCGTAAGGAGTCCGTTGAAGCAACGCGGGGAATCGACCGGGGGCATCGGGCCGAAAGACGTCCACGTATGTCATGGTACCGTCGCCAAGGGGAAGGGGGATATGAGGTTCGAATTTAACGGAGTAGGGTTTAGGCATGTAGGGCCTCCTTGCGCATATGTGGGCGTCGTTGCAATTTAGCACAGCAGGTTCGTTGCATCAATGCCGGTCATTGGTCACCGCGTGAATCACTGCGTGACGGCTGTATTTGGCGGTAGTCGGTACAGAGCCGAGGTTGGGTTGGGGGTTGGTCAAGGGGCCGAAGGGCCGGGTGGCACACAAGGGGGAGTTGCTGAAACCCTGCATAGGTCTATAATAGCCACATTGGACTCCACAGCTTAAAACACCCGGAGGCGCAAAATGGCCAGAGCAAGAGTAGATACCATAATTGCCGGTGGCCAGGTGGTGACCTCATCGGAGGTCTACGACGCCTGCATTGCCATAGTAGACGATAAAATCGCCGCCATTGGCCCCGAAAACCTCCTGCCTCCCGCCGACCGCTACATCGACGCTTCCGGGAAATTCGTCCTCCCCGGACTCATCGACTGCCACGTGCACCTTGACCGCGTTGACACCTACGAGCTTGGGTCCATCGCCGCTGCCCACTCCGGCATCACCACCCTGGTGCCCTTCGGCAACTACGACGATGCGTCGGAGCAGACCCTCCCAGAGGCCATCAACAACCATCGGGAGGAGATAGAAAGCACGGCTGTCTTGGACTTTGCCTTCCATTTTATCCTTAAAAACCGTCCTTATATCCTCAAAGAGCCTGCCCCAGGCCCTGGAAATGGGCGTCACCTCCTACAAGATGTTCATGACCTACAAGAAGGGCCTCACCAGCATGTGCGACGACGACTATATCTGCGAAGCCATGGACATGGTGGCCAAGGGCGGTGGCGTCATGCAGCTCCATTGCGAAAGTGGCAACATCATCGACTACCTGGAAGACAAACTCATCAGTGAGGGATGTGTCCATCCCACTGACTTCCCCGGCGCCTGCCCGGACTGGGCCGAGGAAGAGGCCATCAATCGCGCTGTCAAGATGGGTGCCGTCACCGACTGTCCCATCTACGTCGTCCACCTCAGCAGCCAAGTCGGCCTGGAGCGCATAAAGCTGGCTCAGGCCCAGGGACAGCGAGTTTGGACCGAAACCTGCCCACAGTAT
This sequence comes from Dehalococcoidia bacterium, assembly GCA_965226535.1. GTDB lineage: Bacteria > Chloroflexota > Dehalococcoidia > Lucifugimonadales > JAPULR01. The sequence goes on from CBDDDE010000008.1 coordinate 32,186, forward strand.
CTCCTACTCTCCGACGAGGAGATGGCCAAGGTTGGCCCCCTGGCAAAAATAGGCCCGCCCCTCCGACCCAAGGACGGCCCGGACCAGCCCGCCATGTGGAAGGGCTTGGAACTGGGCTACATCTCCACCATAGGTAGCGACCACTCGCCAAGCCCGCCCGGGTCCAAGCCTCCCGGTTGGGACAACATTTTTGTAGGGCCCGATGGCAAGCCAATTCCCTTCGGTTCACCCGGCGTTGAGACCGCGGCGCCCCTGGCCTACAGCGAAGGGGTGGCCAGGCGTGGACTTCCCATCACCTGGCTGGCACGGTGCATGTCGGAGAATCCAGCACGCATCTTCGGCCTCTACCCACAAAAGGGTTCTCTGCAGGTTGGCTCCGACGCCGACATGACCATCATTGATCCCAATGACAGCACGGTTATTCGAGCGGCTGACCACCATGGCAACACCGGCTACAGCCTGTTCGAGGGTTGGGAGCTTAGCGGGAAGCCCTGGATGAGCTTGCTGAGGGGCCAAGTGCTGCTGAACCAAGGGAGGTTAGAGCAGAAACCCGGCTACGGCTCCTTCCTGAAATGCACCGGGCCGCGGTCTCCCGTAGGCGGCCCCGTCCGATAATTTCAAACCGGCAGCCGTGCGCTTACGTCGCAAAAAAATTCAACGGGTGAACCCCCAAAACATCCGGTAGGAGGAACAGAAATGTCAGACCTCACCTTTAACGAGGTGGCAGCCTTGGCCAAAGCGGCAGGCGTTACCTTGTCAGAAGATGACGTTGTAGAGGTTACACACCGCCTCAACGTCACAATATCCGGCGTGGAAAACTTCTCACATCCGGACCTGTACACCATTGAACCGGTGCCCTTCAGGCCCCTGGAGGAGATGGACGATGGTTAATAACCAACTCATAAGCCTAGCGGCATCAGATTTAGCCGAATTAATCGCCGCCAAAGAGATCTCCCCCGTTGAGGTGGTAGCCGCCTATCTTGAACGAATCGACCGGCTTGACCCCCAACTTTGTGCCTACATAACCGTGTGTCGAGATGAAGCCCTTAAGGCCGCCCAAGAGGCGGAGAACGCGGTGCTGCGGGGCGACAGCTTAGGTCCACTCCACGGCCTGCCACTGGCCGTAAAGGACCAGTTTGAGACGGCGGGAGTCCTCACAACCGGTGGCTCAACCATCCTGAAAGATTATGTGCCGTCAGAAGATGCAACGGTCGTAGCCAGGGCCAAGGACGCCGGGGCAATCCTGCTTGGAAAGCTGAACATGACCGAATTCGCTGCCGGCGCGGGTGATCAGTACAAGCACAGGGGCACTCCCCGCAATCCATGGAACCTTGAAAGGGACCCCGGTTCCTCCAGCAGCGGATCGGGCATCGCCATAGCGGCCTCGCTATGCGCCATCTCCCTGGGAGAAGACACCGGCGGCTCTATTCGGGGACCCGCCTCCTTAAACGGCATCGTCGGCCTCCGGCCAACTTGGGGAAGGGTAAGCCGACACGGTATGCTCCCCTTTTCTTGGTCCCTTGACACCGGCGGTCCCATGACAAGAACCGTCAAGGACGCGGCCCTGGTTCTGAGCGCCATCGCGGGCTACGACCCCAAGGACCCCCAAACCTCCAGGCTCCCCGTTCCCGATTATGCCCAGACGATGAACGGCGATCTCCACGGCCTCCGTGTCGGAATCCTCCAGGAGGTTATGGACTCGGAAACCGCCGAAGAGGAAGTCCTGCAGGCTGTTAACGACGCAGCGGCTCAGCTGGGTGAACTTGGCGCCAAGGTAGAAATGGTCTCAATGCCACTGCTGGAGAAAATGGGCACCGCGGCGCACATGATTTCGGAAAACGACGGGGCCACTGTACATAGTGAGTGGCTGTCAGAACGACCCCAAGACTACGGGGCCAACATACGCCGCCGTCTTCTCGCCGCCAGCCTAGTGCCAAGCCGAGTCCTTCAAAAGGCCATGCGCATACGAGCGCTGTTGAGGCGCGAATGGCTTAAGCTGCTCCAAAGCTACGACGTGCTGCTGAGCCCCACGTCTTCATCTGTGGCCGGGGAAATTCGGTACACGGAAGGAGTAACGACCCGAGATGAGGCAGATCAAATGTTTGGCGGAGGAAAGTCGGCCACATTCTGCGCCGCATTGGCAGGCACACCGGCCATGTCGGTTCCCTGCGGATTCAACTCAGATAACATGCCTATTGGACTGCATATCATTGGTTCCCATTTTAAGGAAGCTGTAGTCCTGCATGTGGGACATCAGTATCAGCAAAGCACAACATGGCATACTAAAAGGCCGCCCGGGTATTCAACAGGTACCGAAAAAGTCATGGCGTAGCCTGATTTACTTGACATATTCAATGCGCATTTGATATATTTTCCACGGCTTTTTCAACGTCTGACACACAACTCCGGCACGCTGGGAGGTACATTTGAATTCCGGTGATACAGCTTGGGTCTTAGTTGCCACTGCGTTGGTTCTGTTCATGACTCTACCGGGTCTGGCACTGTTCTATGCCGGGCTGGTGCGGTCCAAGTCCGTTTTATCAGTGATTATGCAATGCTTCTCCATTGCCGCCTTGGCCAGCATCCTTTGGCTGGCCGTCGGATATAGCCTGTCCTTCGGTGACAGTGTTGGCGGCGTTATCGGGGACTTTAGCCACGTATTCTTTGCCGGAATTAAGGTAGACACCACCCAGGGTACAATTCCCCTCGTCGTCTTCGCCATGTTTCAGATGACATTTGCCATCATCACCCCGGCGCTTATCATCGGGGCATATGTGGAACGCATCAAATTCTCATCGGTGTTGATAATGACCGCTGCCTGGTTGCTGCTGGTCTACTCGCCCATTTGTCACTGGGTCTGGGGTGGAGGCTGGCTGGGTGAATTGGGCGTAATGGACTTCGCCGGCGGCATTGTAGTACACGCCAGCGCCGGAATATCCGCGCTCGTAGTAGCCGCCATTCTCGGTAAGCGTAAGGGGTTCCCCAATCAGCTTCAGCCCCCCCACAGTCCCGGGATGACTGCAGCAGGAGCGGCGATGCTTTGGGTTGGCTGGTTCGGATTTAACGGGGGCAGCCAGTTAAAGGCCGATGGCGTTGCCGGTATGGCCATTGCCGTTACTCACATATCCGCCGCCGCCGCCGGCCTGGTATGGGCGTCCCTAGAGTGGTTCCATCTTCGCAACCCTTCCCTTGTTGGCACCGCCACCGGGGTCATTGCAGGCCTGGCCACCGTCACGCCCGCATCGGGCCACGTCGGTCCCTTTGGTGGCCTCATCATAGGCGTAGCTTCAGGGGCTGTATGCTACTATTCCGTGGACCTGGTAAAGAAAAGATTGAAGGTTGACGACTCCCTTGACGTCTTCGCCGTACACGGCGTGGGCGGCATGATGGGCACGTTGCTGGTTGCGCTGCTAGCCACAACTACCATGGGCGGCAGCGGTCTTTCCGTCGACAGTGGGAACATTGGCGCTCAACTGGGTGTACAGGCCATTGGTATAGCCGCATCCGTAGCCTGGGCCGCTGTGGTCACCGCCATTATCTTGAAAGTCACCAGCCTGGTTACCAATGGCATACGCGTTGACGAAGAAGACGAGTTGTTGGGACTTGACCTTGCCGCTCACGGAGAACGCGGCTACGACTTATAGACAGATATAGGACACACCCAAAATGAAGATAATAACTGCAAGAATTCAACCTCACCGGCTGGAGCCTATGCATGAAGCCCTAGTGGAAATGGGCATTGACAGCCTTACCGCCACAGAAGTCAGGGGCTTTACCGGGGAGACAGGCCACATGGAAATAGCCCGTAGCAGCAAATACCAGGTCAACTTTATGCCGATGACGAAGATTGAAGCCGTGGTAGAAGATGGCCAGATTGACGAAGTTATTAGAATCATTCGACAAACAGGCACCGAAGGTAGAGTCATGCGCTCCAGGATATGGATAACCGACGTGCAAGTGTCCGCGGCGGAGGAAGCTGCGTCTTAGATTTAAGGATCTGTGCAACCGATAACATAGAGATGATGACCCTACCGCCATCAGATACGAGCTCAACCAAACGAGAGCACAGCCGCCGTCAAGACCGGCATTCCCTTACTCAGCTTATACGCCTTACTTATCACCCAATAGCACAACAAGGAGGCAGTCTCAATGGCAGTTAACAGCGCCCGAGAAAACGGGACTTTGATTGCACGTACGGATGGCCGAATTGACGGCGCAAACGCTCGTGAATTCCAGGTAGCTCTGGAAGACGCAATCGATCCAAGCGATCGCACCGTTATTCTGGACATGGAAAACTTATCTTACATCAGCAGCGCAGGCCTGCGGGTTATTCTGATGACGGCCAAGACCCTTCAAAAGCAGAATGCAAAGTTTGCAATCTGCTCTCTTTCCCCCGCCATACGAGAGGTTTTTCAGATAAGCGGCTTCGACAGGATAATCCCAATTCACTCTTCCCAGGAAGAGGCCATAAGCTCCTTCAAAGGTTCTTAGGGACCGGTGCTTGCTGGAGCTTTCCGGGTGCCCTGCAAGGAAAACGTGCAAGCGGCGCCCAAAAACGTTTGCGGAGATGATTAGGTGAGGGGAAAGCCGTACAAAATTCTGGTAGTAGACGACGAAGTAGACCTGGAACCTCTGGTACTTCAGCGAATGCGCCGGAGGATTAGGTCCGGACTGTACACCTTTGTCTTTGCTCATAACGGCGTTGAAGCCCTGGATATGTTGGCCATGGACCGGGAAATCGACATGGTGCTCTCGGACATCAACATGCCCCAAATGGACGGCTTGGCGCTGCTGGAGCAGATACCTAAGGTAGACCCCAACATTCGCGCCGTGATCATCTCAGCCTACGGTGACATGAAGAATATCCGCACGGCCATGAACCGTGGAGCCTTTGATTTCGTCACCAAACCTCTGGATTTTGAGGACTTGCAGGTCACCATAGACCGGACCCTTCGCCATCTCGCCGAGTGGCGCGAAGCCCTTACGTCTCGCGACAAGCTAGTCGCCCTTCAGAACGAGCTTGACGTGGCTAGCCAGATGCAGAGGTCTATCCTCCCCACCAAGTTCCCAAAGGGCACGAACTATGAAATCTTCGGCGACATGGAGGCGGCACGCAACGTAGGCGGTGATTTCTTTGACGTTTTGTATCTAAGAGATGACTGCGTGGGCCTAGCCGTTGCCGACGTATCGGACAAAGGCGTTCCCGCCGCTCTTTTCATGATGTCTAGCCGCACCATGCTAAAGGGTTCGGCCATTGGCCACACCGACGTCGGCGCGGTGCTCACCGAGCTCAACGATCTGCTCATTGAGGATAACGAAGCATCCATGTTTGTTACGCTCTTTTACGGAGTGTTTGATCCAAAAAACGGCGTCCTCACCTACGCCAACGGCGGTCACAACACGCCGGTCATCTACCACGCCGACGGTAGCACAACGCTTCTCCCGTTAACCAACGGCATCGCCCTAGCCGTGGTTCCCGATCTGCAATTCCAACAGAATTCGGTGACCCTCTCCCCCGGCGACACCGTTATCTTCTATACCGATGGTGTCACTGAAGCCATGAACGGCGATAAGGAGGAATTTGAAACCGCGCGCCTGCTAAAAATCTTTGAGAGCGTCCCTCCAACCAACGCTCAAGCCGCCAACAAAGCGGTCTTTGAAGCCGTACATTCCTTTGTTGGGGATACCCCGCAGTCCGACGATATTACCTGCTTGACACTCCATTTCAGCGGAATATACACGTGAGCGCCAAGCTGTCCCTGAAAGTTAAACCCAGCGCCTCGGAACTGGACATGATCTTCGCCGAAGTAGAAAGCCTGGCCGACCAGGAGAACTGGTCTTCCACCCTGGTCTACCGAGTTAACCTAGTGCTTGAAGAAATTGTCCTAAACACCATTGACCACGGACATCACAACGATCTCCAAGACATTGACATTATCCTAACTTCAGAAGAAGACGCACTTACCATTGAAATTACGGACAACGGCCTGCCTTTTGACCCACGGAACGCCAGTCTCAACCGTAGCTTGGATGCTCCCCTGGAGGAGCGACCCATTGGCGGCCTTGGCCTCTATTTGGTGAATACGCTTATGGATAAGCTACACTATAAACGCGAGGAAGGCAGAAACCATCTAACCCTGGTAACAACCCGTATAGTTGAATGAAGCGGGCGCCCTATCTGCCCGTGTACACGTCCTTTCCACTGCGGCTTGGAATGGGCATTTTCATTGTCTTTACCTTAGGCATGGTCGGCTGCGCCTCCCCCAACATCCAAAACAGCACCTCCACTCCTCCAACCCAAGAGCTCACCGCCACGCCCACGTCCAACCCCATTTCCGGCACCGAACCAACCCCCGGCGTATTTGACGACCGTGTTGTCTTTGGCCAGTCCGCCGCCCTCAACGGTCCCGCCCAGGAGCTGGGCAGAAACATGCGCCGGGGCATTAAGGCAGCCTTCCTTGAGATAAACCAACAAGGTGGCATCCATGGGCGCCAACTTACCCTTCTCTCTCTGGACGACGCCTACGAACCCGAAGCTGCCATCGCCAACACCCTACAACTCATTGATGAGGAACAGGTTTTTGCACTCATTGGCGCCGTGGGAACGCCAACCTCCCGGTCCGCCACGCCCGTTGCCGCGGAGGCGGGAGTCCCCTACATTGCTCCCTTCACCGGGGCAGCCTTTCTTCGCGACCCCGAGTGGCTAAACATCATAAATCTCAGGGCCTCTTACAACCAGGAGACCGAGGAGATGGTGGCACGGCTGACCACGGACCTTGGCATCCAGCGCATTGCCGTAATGTACCAGGACGATTCCTTTGGCCGCGCTGGCTATCAGGGAGCCCTCCTGGCCCTGGAGCGGCGCGGCATGGAGCCCGTGGCCGTGGGGCTATACCCACGCAACACGTTGGCGGTCAAAACGGCCCTCCTCGATCTACGCCGGGAGGATCCTGAAGCCGTTATTATCATTGGAGCCTACCAGCCCGTGGGAACATTTATTGCATGGGCACGGTATGTAGGCCTTGACGCCGTCTTCATGACCGTGTCCTTTGTGGGCAGCAACGCATTGGCTGAGCAACTCGGCCCCTATGGAACCGGGGTCTTCGTCACACAAGTTGTTCCCTTCCCAACGGACGACTCAATCCCCATTGTGACCGCCTACCTTCGTGCCCTTTCTGTCTACGACCCGGAGGCTGTGCCCGGCTTTGTCTCCCTTGAAGGCTACCTTGCCGGCCGGTTGGCCATTGCGGGCCTAGATGGATGTGGTCAACAACTCACCCGCGCCTGCTTTTTGGGCATTCTGAACCACACCAACGTCATCAGCCTAAACGGATTTGACCTCACCTACGGAGAGAATGACAATCAGGGGTCCGACACTGTATTTTTGACAGTAATTGGAGCCGATGGCCAATACCATCCGGCTGAAACGCTGCGGTACACGGGACAATGACCTCACGATTAAAAAAAATACTATCCTTAAGGTCCCGCATCTCTACCCAAATCTACTTGGGCATCGGTGGAGCCGTGGCCCTCACCGTTGCAGCAAGCTTGGTTGGCTGGTTTTCCTTCAACCGCGTGGGTGAAGCCCAGAGTCGTGTCAACGAAGGCAGCGTTCCGGAGTTGACCGCCTCTTTCGGAGTGGCCCAATACAGCGGTGCCCTAGTGGCTGCGGCGCCCCGTCTGACGTCTGCGACCACGCCCCAAGAGTTTGAGATTGTCTCCGCCAGCGTCGTCGAGTCGCAGCAGTCCTTTGAGGAGCAGCTGGCGGTTCTGGAACAGCGCGACGCCGAAGCCGAGAGCTTCCAGCGGGTTCGCACCCACGCCGACTCCCTCATCTTCAACATCGAGGCCGTCAAGACCGAGATGACCGACTACTTTGTACTGATTGAAAACCGCGAAGCCCTTCGAACGGAGCTTGTGAATATTCGCAGTGAACTAGAGGATATCCTGGTACCGGCCATTGACGACCAACTTTTTTATACTATAACGGGCTACCGTGACCTCGGAGACCCAGAGACGCCCCTCATGGAACATTTTTCGGAAGCAGAATTTAGCCGCTACCGCCATTTGGCTGAGCTGCTGTCGGGCACAAACATAGCAACGGAGCTTCTGGCAAATGCCTTCACCCTCCAAGACCCCTCTCTGCTTGAACCCCTCAGAGAGCGATTCGAGGCTGTATCCGGCGGTATTGAGCGTAATCTGGCGGGGCTCAAGGACTCTATATATCACGACGATTTGGAGCCCACCTTCGCCAAGTTATTCGCCCTGGGCATTGGGGAGCAAAGCGGCTTCAACCTGCTGGAGCGAGAGCTCAAATTGGTAGAGCGTCAACAGAACCTGACTGTGCTCAACCGAGACATCGCCATTGACCTGGTCACTGAAGTCGATGGCCTGGTAAGCACGGCTCGTAACAGCTCCCAGGTTGCCACCCAAGCTTCCTCTCAAGCAATTCTGACCGGACGTTCCCTGCTTCTTAGCATCAGCGCCATCAGCGTAGGAGGCGCTTTGCTCATTGCCTGGCTATTTGTGGGTCGTGTGCTGCTACGCCGGCTGCAGCGCCTGTCGGACTGGATGCAGCGCATGGCAGGCGGCGACCTGGAAGCCAGTGTTGAGATTGGAGGTCGCGACGAGATTGCGGATATGGCGGCCGCTCTGGAAGTGTTCCGGCGCCACGCCCTGGAGGTGCAGCGCCTTAACCTGGTGGAAAAGCTGGCCGAGGAGCTTCAAGGAAAGAACGAGCAGATGGAAGTTGTCCTGGCAGACCTGCGCAAAGCACAGGACCAGATAGTGATGCGCGAGAAGTTGGCGGCCCTTGGTGAACTCACCGCAGGAGTCGCCCATGAGATCAGAAACCCCCTGAACTTCGTCAAGAACTTCTCGGAAGTCTCCGGCGAGCTTTTGGAAGAGCTACGAGAGACTCTTGCCGAAGGCGGCGACAAGCCCTTGGACAAGGAGCAGCAATCGCTCATTCAGGAAATTTCTGAAGACCTCAACAGTAACCTGGAACGCATCCGCTCCCACGGCGACCGCGCCAACCGCATTGTTGAAAACATGCTTTCAATGGGCCGCGGCTCCACTGACCGGCAGTTTACGGATATTAATCATCTTCTGGACGAACACGCGCGCCTGGCCTACCACAGCGCTCGGGCCGCCGACCCCAATTTCCAACTTGATCTGAAGCAGGAATTTGACCCCGACATGGGCGTAGCTCAGGTCATTTCCCAGGACCTTGGCCGTGTTTTCTTAAACATGGTGAGCAACGCCTGTTACGCAACTGACGAAAGGCGGCGCCTCGCCGCAGAAGCGGGGAAGGAAGCCGAGCCCTACTCACCTACGGTCTGGCTTATGACCCGGCGCGGAGAGGAAACTGCTGAAATACGCATAAGGGACAACGGGACCGGAATGCCCCCGGATGTCATCGAAAAGGTATTCAACCCCTTCTTCACAACCAAGCCCACAGACCAGGGCACGGGCCTTGGTCTTGCAATTTCCAACGATATCATACGCCGTCACGGGGGCGTCATCAAAGTGGAGTCCGAACCAGGCCAGTTCACCGAGATGACCATTGAACTGCCCCTGGTTGCGCCCGTTGTATCTGCCGAAGACGCCGATGGGAAATCGTACACGGAAACAGCACCGTAGCCTCCGCCTTCCGAGATTGGAACATAAAGTGAACCCATCTTTACAATCACATCCCAAAGACTCAACCTCCAAACGGTGGCGGCAATACGCCGTACTATTCTGGCCATTGCATCCTCAAGAATGGTATAATCTCGGCGCTGTGCCCCATAATTGTAGGCTGTCGACAAAAAAATCGCTTGCCCCATGGTATCGGTGCAAGTCCAATGTTGAATAGATAATGAACTACTGCCGTGGACTTTAAGACCTACGATATCGGAACCTTCTTCTACGACGAGATGTTCCTGCCGGACGGGACGCCAAGGGAGCATTACCGTAGGCTTTATGAAACTCTCTCAACCCTCTCCGCAACGGAGTTGGGCAGCATTCAAGAGCAGGTAACTCGCTCCTTTTCCAACGAGGGTATCTCCTTCACCGTTTACGGAGACGACGAAGGAACAGAACGAATTATTCCCGTCGACTGTGTGCCGAGGGTGGTTTCCGGCGCTGACTGGAGACACGTTGAAACCGGACTGGCACAGCGCGTTAAGGCCCTGAACCGCTTTCTTGAGGACGTCTACGGCGAAGGCCGTATCATTGAAGATGGTGTGATTCCCGTAGACGTGGTGCGAGATTGCCCACAGTACCGCGTAGAAATGCGCGGGTTCTCTGCGCCCCACGGCACTTGGGTCGCCATTTGCGGTACCGACTTGGTGCGTACCAACGACGGTTTCCGGGTCCTTGAAGACAACCTTAGGGTTCCCTCTGGCGTGTCATACATGGTCGCTAATAGAAAGGCCGTCAAAGCCAGCCTGCGTCGCCTTTACAGAAGCTCCCGAGTGCAGGAGGTGGAGCACTACGGACGCATTCTCCTTGAAACCCTTCGCGAGCTGGCTCCCATGGGGCGGTCCGACCCCTCAATTGCCTTGCTCACCCCGGGGGTCTACAACTCAGCCTTCTACGAGCACATGTTCCTGGCTCGCGAAATTGGCGCGGAGTTGGTGGAGGGCCGCGACCTGGTGGTCAACGACGGATTTGTTTACATGCGCACCAGTTCAGGTCTACGGCGCGTTGACGTTATCTATCGCCGTGTTGACGACGACTTCATTGACCCTCTGGTCTTCCGCCCCGACTCCCTCCTAGGCGTGCCCGGCTTGCTTCATGCTTACCGGCTGGGAAATGTGGCCCTGGCCAACTCCCCCGGTACGGGTGTTGCCGACGACAAGAGCGTCTACGCCTACGTACCGGACATGATCCGCTACTACCTCAGCGAAGAACCCATACTCTTGAACGTCGAAACTTTTTTGTGCCGGCGCCCCAAAGACTTGGAGTACACGCTGGACAACCTGGCAAACCTGGTAGTGAAACGCGTGGGAGAGTCCGGGGGCTACGGCATGCTCATTGGCCCCCATTCCACCCCGGAAGAGCGCGAAGAGTACGCTAAGCAGGTGCGGGCCAACCCTTCCGACTTCATATCTCAACCGGTACTTGCCCTTTCCAGGTCGCCGTGTCTAATTGACGGCGGCTTTGAACCGCGTCACGTGGACCTCCGTCCCTTTGTCCTGCACGGCCAGAAAACCCGCATCGTACCTGGGGCTTTCTGCCGCGTGGCCCTGCGCCGTGGAAGTTTGGTCGTGAACTCCAGCCAGGGCGGGGGCGGCAAAGACCTTTGGGTACTGAGAGACTGAACTAAATGCTTTCGCGTAGTGCACAGGGACTCTACTGGATGGGCCGCTACTTGGAGCGTACGGAGCACCTTTGCCGCCTGCTCCGCTCCCAGACGGCCGCCCTTGTAGACCGTCCAATACAGGAGATACACTCCGGCTGGGGTCGAATCTACAACAGCATGAACCGCCAGCCCCCCGGGGGGGCCCTTGAACTGGTGGATAGCGACGAGTTCACCCTGGCTGACTCTTATACACTCACAGACGACCTCACCTTCGAACGCTCCAACCCGGAGTCGGTGTGGAGTTGCCTCGCCCTGGGCCGTGAAAATGCCCGACAGATGCGCCATTGCATCAGCGGCGAGATGTGGACCCGTCTCAACTTAGCCTATCTCAGAATACAGAAACTGGATATCTTGGACATTTGGACATCCTCGCCGGAGGCTTTCTACGCAGAGACCGCTGCAGAGATGGATATGTTTGTGGGGGTTGCCACGGCCACCATGTACCGTGACGAAGGCTGGCACTTCATGCAGATGGGACGCTTCATTGAGGGCGCTCAGCTTGCCAATGCTTTGCTGTTGGCCCAGCTTGCCGTCGACCCGACCACGAAAGAAGAGTCCGACGCCGATTGGACTGCCTTGCTGCGCGATTACAACGCCCTGGAGACTTACAATCGTAGGTACGGGATTGAAGTGCAGCCAGACCAGGTGCTGGATCTGCTGGCCACCGATCCTTACCTTCCCAGGTCCTTGTGTAGGTCCCTGGACAGGGCGTCAAGAGAGTTGGCCGCCATCGGTCACGGCCCAAACCAAAAGTCCAGCGGAGCCGCTCAAAGGCTGTCCGGCCGCATGAGCGCCCTGCTTCACTACGATTGGCCGGACCGGGACGACCACAAGGAACTCCTTGTCCAGGTGAGCGAGTACTGCCAGCAATTCCACTTCCTGATAACAGACACGTACTTCGATTACCCCATCGACCAATCTCGCACACACTAATACCATGGCTGGCCCCTTTCGCCGCGAAATTCAGCACATCTCTCGTTATCTCTACTCCAAGCCCGTAAGTCACAGCGTCATGTCCCTTTGCTTGAAACCCAGTGACAACCCACGACAGCGATTATTGAATTTCCACATGGAAACAGATCCGCCTGCCCCAATGAACTGGGAGATAGACAGCTTTGGGAACACCAAGCACGTTCTCACTGTCCATTTTGAGCACAAATCCTTGGAAATTAACGCCTGCTCCACCGTGGAAACGACCTCGGCCCCGGCACTACCCGATTCTTTGGGCCCCGATGCTTGGGAGCGGATTCGTTCTTGGAAGAACTCCTTCAAGCTCTGGGACTATACCCACCCCAGCGCCTTCGCTCGTCCCTCTCCCGCCCTGACAGCCTTCGTCCGGCGGTCGGGAATTGCACAAGGGGACGATCCGTTGAAGTCGTTGCTGCGGCTTTCAGACACACTGTACCGAAGCTTCCAATACGTCCCGGGGAGCACGTCAGCAATCTCACCCATTGAGGACATCCTGGAATCGGGCCAAGGAGTTTGCCAGGACTATGCCCACTTGATGATCGCCATTGCGCGCTCCTGGGGCATCCCCGCCCGCTACGTGTCGGGCTACCTTTACGTTGCCGGCCAAAACGGTGAACATATTTCATCCAGAGCTAGTCACGCTTGGGTCGAGTGTCTCCTGCCCAATCTTGATTGGGTCGGTTTCGACCCCACCAACCGGAGTATGGCCGATGAACGGCACCTTCGCATGGCGGTGGGCCGTGACTACAAGGACGTGGCGCCCACCAGTGGCATAATTCATGGCGACGCTCAGTCAAGTCTTGAAGTAGTCGTGCATGTGCGCCCACTCTCGTAATAGGCCGGGCAGCGCCTGAGCGCTTTCTTGACACCTTGTGTATGGTGGTGGTCCTGCTGACCTTGTTTGCCATCAGCGGCAATGGTGCGCCGGTGGGGCTATCCGCAGCGGCTGCAACTCAATGCCTTGCGGGCCCGCTGTACGTCTAGGTCCCAACCTCTCCCTGCCGTGCAACATCGGCCAACATCACTGCCGCCATCGCCACAACCGAGACCAAGATTAGCTGCCAAATCACACCGATTTTTCTAACCATATAATCAACTCCAACGCTAATTTATTTAGCCGCTGCCGTTGTGTAATGAAACTAAAATACCGGAATGTTGGGCCCTACACTGAAGCAAACCCTGCCCTCAAATGCGATGAAGTTGGTTAACCAATCTTTAAGACCTTATTAATATCTCGTCAAGAGAATCTAATACCCTCCCTTGCAACTTGAGCTGCCGCTGTTCAAGAGGCGTCAGACCACACTACCCCCCCGTATTGATATATTATATTACTAACTCTATTGACACGGCTCAAACCGACGTATATAGTTCCTTTCAAGATTTGATATCATATCCCACTAATTACAGTACCATGATAGGAGATGACAAGGCCTATCACTTACCAAAGATCGCCGTACAGTGCGTGTATACAGCTATATTCTATGATCTGCATCCCCAAAACACCTTAAAACTAATGATACTGCATACCGAATATTGGAAGTCATAACATTGAGGGGCTATATCAATACTATTTCGAGACTCAGCTTCTTAACGGTGATGGCCTCCATAGCCATTCTGTCGATGACGGTGTGCTCGGGCAGAGAAACTACCGCGCCCGTTGGAGAGACCTCATCGGGACAGCCTCTTGAGGTTGTTACCACCACTGACTTCCTGGCCGACTGGGCAAGGAACATCGGCGGCGACGGCGTGAACGTGTTTTCCCTCCTGCCTACGGGCGCCGACCCACACTCCTTTCAACCAGGCAGCCGTGACGTAGCCCGAATTGCCGAGGCAGACATTGTCCTGAGCGTTGGGTTAGGCCTTGAGGCCTCGTGGCTTCAAGGCCTAATTCTAAACGCCAGTGCGGACCCCTCTAAGATCATGGCCGTCGGAGAAGTAATTGAACCCATTGAGAACTCCGAAGAAGGTGGAGAGCATGACGGTGAGGATGCCCTTGACCCCCATTTCTGGTTCGACCCGGTGCGCGTGCAGCAAGCCATTACCCATGTAGCCGATCGGTTCTCCGCCATAGACCAAAGCCGCGGTGACATGTACCTTGCCAATGCCTCCGCATATAACCACCAACTTGGCGAGCTACACTCTTGGATTGAGATGGAGGTCGCCAGCATACCGCCGGACCACCGTTTCTTAATCACCTCTCACGACAGCTTTCAGTACTTTGCCCGACGATACGGATTTCAGATTGTCGGAACGGTCATCCCGGCCACAACTACCGAGTCCGAGTCGTCGCCGCAACACCTAACGAGCATTATTGAGGCCGTGCAAGAGCACAACCTTCCCGTTATTTTCGGAGAGACCACCGTAAGCGACCGCTTGGCCAACACCATAGCGTCGGAGACCGGTGCTACCCTGGTGCGTCTCTACTCCGGGAACTTAGGGCAGGAGGGCAGTGGCGCCTCAACGTACCTTGACATGATGCGTACCAATGTCAAAAAAATCGCAACGTCTCTCCAGTGAAGGGCATTGATAAGGAATACGTTGACTGCTTAAGCTTGCCCGGATAGAATCTCCCCAAAAGCGATACGTTATATTAAATGCAACGTAGAAAATCTTTGAGTCAACAAAAGACACACAGCTCGGAGACGAAGGTCCTAGTAGAAAACGTAACCGTCGAATTTGACGGCTACAAGGCCCTGAGTGACGTGTCCTTTGAGGCCAAGGAAGGCACCCTTATTGGTGTCGTCGGTCCCAATGGAGCGGGCAAAAGCACCCTGTTCAACACCATTTCAGGGCTCCAACCGGCGAGTAGTGGCCGCGTACACGTGTCTGGGAGAACCAAGGACCGGCCGGACATTCTCGCTTACGTTCCCCAAAAGGAGAACATCAACTGGCGCTTCCCCGCATCCGTTGCGGACGTTGTGATGATGGGACGCGGAGGCGGACGATTGCGGTTGTTTCACAGGCCCACCGCCCACGACCGCGAGTATATGAAATACTGTCTCAACCGTGTGGGTATGTGGATCCACCGCACCGATCTCATGCCAGAGCTTTCGGGGGGGCAACGTCAAAGGGTTTTTATTGCCCGGGCCCTAGCCCAGGAGGCCGAGGTCTTTCTCCTTGACGAGTCCTTCAGTGGCGTGGACGTCGGAGCGCAAAAGTACCTCGTAGAAGTCCTCCGCGAATTGCGGGACGAGGGCAAGGTGATTCTCATGGCCACCCACGACCTAACTAACCTAGCCGAACGTTTCGACAAGGTGCTTTGTCTGAATCATCACGTCTGCGCCTATGGCCCGCCTGCTGAGGTATTCACACCAGAGGTCCTGGAGGAGCTCTACGGCGCCCATGGAGTCAACTTTACAGGTACCGGCCCGCGTCATCGTGAACACCCTGATTGATCTGATTGCCGGGCCGTTCCAGTACGAGTTCATGGTCCGTGCCCTTATCGTTTCCATTCTTGTGGGCATAGTCTGTCCTCTCATTGGTGCTTACATCATCACCAGAGGGTTGGCCTTCATGGGTGACGCATTGGCCCACGGCGTCATGCCCGGCCTAGTCGTCGGGTTCATGCTGGGCTTCAGTCCCCTGGTTGCCGCCGTTCCAACAGCCATCGGCTTTGCCCTGCTCATTGGGTTTGTGAGCCGGCGCACGGGCCTTGGCGAGGACACTACCATTGGTATTCTTTTCGCCGGCATGTTCGCCCTGGGACTCATGATACTATCCGTAGCAGATAACATCACTGTTAACGTTGAGGACATACTCCTTGGCCAGGTGCTGGGAGTTTCTCAGGCCGACACAATTATTACCGCCGGCCTGGCTGCCCTGGTAGTCCTCTGCCTGGCCGCCCTGCACAGGCCGCTGATATTCACGAGCTTCGATCCCTTGGGTGCAAAGGTAGTTGGCATACCCACCGGGTTTATGGACTACCTGCTCTTGGCCCTTCTCGCCCTAGTGATAGTGCTCAGTGTTCAGGCCGTAGGTGTGGTGATGGTACTGGCCATGCTGGTCATACCTGCGGCAACTGCCTATCTGCTGGCACGAAGGTTTACCAGCATCATGATCATCGGCGCATGGTTAGGCACACTGGCAGCGGTGACGGGTCTCTATCTTTCCTACTACTTCAATCTGCCTTCAGGACCTTCTATGAGCCTGGTGTCCACGGGCTTCTTTGGGTTGGCGGCAGTGTCCAAGCGGAGACTCATTGCCTGAAACTGAAGACTTAACCCTTAGACTCTCCCCCGGCCCACTTCCCTCAACCCCGCCTGAACAGCCCTGTTATGCCGACGTTGAACAGGTAGTAGACAACGGGAACCACAATCAACGTCAGCGCTGTGGAACTGATTAGCCCTCCAATAACCACAGTGGCCAACTCCGCGCTGATGATGCCGCCCTCGCTACCTGAAAAAGCCGCTAGGGGCAGCAGCGCAAAGCTCGTGGTCAGGGCCGTCATCAGGATGGGGCGCAATCGAACCCGTCCGCCGGTAATCAGCGCCTCAGTCAAAGACATCCCCCGCTCCCTCAACTGCTCAACAAAGGTAATAAGCACAATGGCGTTAGTCACCACAATGCCAATAAGCAACAGAATACCCATCATGGCCGGTAGTCCCAGGCTGCGTCCGGTGACCGTCAAAGCAACCATCACGCCAATCAGTGCCAAGGGGAGGCTTGTCACTATCACAATGGGGTTCTTTAAGGACCCCAAGCTTCCCGCCATCACCAGGTACATCAGCACAATGCCTATCGCCATGGACAAGAAAATCGCCTGGAACCCTTCTTCTATATCGGCAAATATACCGCCACTAGCGACGCTTACCCCGGCCGGAAGGGCCAGCGATGCGATGACACCGTCTACCTCTTGCCCAACGGCCTGCGTGTCGGTGGCCGTGATATCCCCGGTGATGCTGGCGGACCGCCGCCCGTCGGTGCGGCTGATGCTCACCGGTGCCTGCTTGATGGACACCTGGGCCAACTCGCTCAGCGGAGCCGCGCCTCCCGGCCCGGCAATGACCAATTCCTTCAGCCTTTCAATGCTGCTCACAGCTTCTGTGTTGCCGGACAAGACCACTTCCGTTGGCTCGCCGTCCAGATCAATGCTAGTTGCTGTACGGCCCACCAGAAATTGGCTCAATTGGGCGCCAACCTGACGCGTGTTAAGACCTATACTCGCGGCGGCTCCGGGGTCCACGTCTATAGCCACCTCGTCCCTGGACCGAGCCACATTGCTTTCAAGATTTACAATATCCTCCAGAGTCGACAGGGACGTTATCAACTCGTCGGAAACAGCCGTGATATCCTCGTAATTCGACCCTGTTACACTAATCTCTACGCCGCCGCTGGGAGGCCCCTCATTTAACTCGGTGATCCTTGTCAAACGGCCGGGTTTTTCCAGGTCCTCTCTGAAAGTGCCGGCCAAACCCTCCGGTGCGTCCTCATTTAATATCATCAGAAGGCTGGCCTGATTGAACGCCCCAGGAGCACCCCCGGAACCCAGGTCCGTTGCGCCTACCGTAACGGTGTACAATTCCGCCATGTCATGGACGCGGTCTTCTATCTCGATAACCTCCGCCAGAGTGCGGTCCGGCGGTGTACCAGGCGGCATGGTTACTTCTATTTCCACGTATCGAGAGCCGCCCGTTGGGAAAAGGTTTACCGGAATCAAAGTCAGTAAGGCCAGGCTCGCCCCGGTAATAATCGCGGCGCCTGCGAGGGTCATTGCCTTGTGCGATAGCGCCCACTTAAGCACGGGAGTGTAGGCCCGTTGCATCCAGGTCTCGTGGACAAAGGTCATGTCCTCCTCTCCCGCCGTCTTGGGCAGGTCACCGGGACGCAGCAGGTAGGCTCCCAGCACCGGAACGGCGGTCAGCGCTACCACTAGAGACGCCACCAGGGCAAAGCTCACAGTGAGGGCAAAGGGCAAGAAAAATGCTCCCACCAGCCCCTCAATGAACGCCAAGGGGACAAAAACGACAATAGTTGTCAGTGTCGATGCAAATATGGCCGGGCCAACCTCAATTGTGGCATCCAATGCCGCCCGCCACCGCTCTCGTCCGGCCTGAATATGCCGATACACGTTCTCCAGCACTACAATGGCATCGTCCACCACCCTGCCCACCGATATGGCCAGTCCGCCAAGGGTCATGAAGTTCAGCGACATATCCTGCCATGCCATTAGAAGAACCCCGCTCAAGACACTGAGGGGGATTGCAAGCCCAATTACAATGGTGGGGCGTAAGGTTGTTAACAGTCCCTTCCAGACCGTTGGCCTAAAGCTCAGCATGAATAAGAAGACCACGGCTACCGCGAACAGGAAGCCAAAGCCCGCCTCATTGAGCAGGGTGTCGATCTGCCCTTGTATCTCTGGCCCCTGATCGGCAATGATTATGAACTCAACCCCGGGCGGCAGTCCGATGAAGCTGTCTAGTGCCTGCCGTACGGCGTCAGCCACTTCAATAGTATTAGCCTCCGGGTCCTTCAAAACGGATACGCCAATGGAGGGCTTGCCATTGGTTCGGGATATGCTGGTGGGGATGGCGTCCGTCAGGTGCACCGTTGCTACGTCGGCCAAAATGACGGGACCGGAGGAAGACAGACCCACCACAAGGTTACGGATGTCTTCAAGGGAACTCAGGATATGCCCCGTCCTTACCGGGACTGCCCGGCCGGCTTCTAATATCAGCCCAACAGGCAGGGTAACGTTATTTTCACTTAGAGCCGCTGCAATTTGGGGAAGCGAGACCCCCTTGGCCCGCATGATTTCCGGGTCTACCGATACCTGCACCTGTCTCTGGCTCTCCCCCGTGACTCGCACCGACAAAACGCCATCAATGCTGGAAAGCTGGGGAACAATCTGCGTCTCCACCACCGGACCTACCACGCTAACGCCCTGATCGGAGACCACGCCAAACTGTATGATCGGAGTCTGATCAGGGCTAAACCGGCCCACTTCAGGCTTATCCACGCCGCTGGGGAAGGAAAGGCTGTTTATGGCGAATTCAATGGTGCTTTCCGCGTTGGCCATGTCTGTCCCAAACTGAAAGTTCGCCAGCACTATGGAATTGCCCTCGAAGCTGGTCGACTGGATGGACTCCAGCCCTTTGGTCCCCGATATGGCCCTCTCGATGGGAGACGTAACATCCTCTACTACCCCCTCGGGGTCCACCGACGGATAAGAGGCAGTAACAATCACCAGAGGAAACTCTATCTCCGGAAAAAGCTCTACCTGCAACGAATTGTAGGTGAAGACACCACCTATCAAAAGGAGGACCACCGCCAACATGGTGATAGTCCTCTTCTTGATAGCGGCGGCGGTGATTAAGTGCATACCTGTTTTGGCCTGCTTGTTTTGCTCATTTAGAATGGATATCCCATCGCGCGTTCCCAGGGACTCCAAGCGCATACCTTTTTACTCTGTCTAAAGAACCGTTGTCAAGCGGTTTTCCTTCAATTGGTATACTTGTACAGTACAAACAAGTATTTTCTCTGATGTCCGTGCCAACGGCGCACGTCAGGTTAGTATCGGGCTTGTAAAGCGGGGTGCTTATACGGGTATCTCGTTTCTTCATTTGGAGACAAGGTGTCTACCGGCTGGCAGCATGGCAATCTTCATGGACGGAGAGCGCCCACACTCGGACCTTTGGCGGGAAGCCAACGACAGGACTCAGATCACCCAGAATTTCGTTAATTCAATCCTACGAAGACGGTGAGCAGCCAAGTCCCTCATTTATAAACAGTAGTCACCGTGTCACCGTCGGAACCCCAATCCAGGAACTCCGCGCCCTAGCCCTTAAGTATCCGTTTCGCCGTCTCCCTTGCCTCGTCCAGGTTATTGGCAAAACAGTCTTCAGGGACCTGCCGCAGTACGTTGAGGGCCTTAAGCGTGTCGGCCGGCCGGCCATTGAGACCCATCACAATGCACTTGGTATCCTGTGCTATGGCGCTACCAACCAACTGCTCCACAACTAGGGCCGCACTGTCATCTATATAAATGGTGTCTGCGAAGTCGAGAATTACTACCTCGTGGTCCCGTATGTCCACGCTTATGTTGTCGATCAGCTTGTTGGAGGATGCAACGGTGAAGCTCCCCCTCAACGCCACCAGGCCAACACGCGCAGAGAAAGCTGACTCCTGATCCTCGCTTTCGTCACTTCCAAGGAAACTCTGGTCCAGGAGTGGCACTGACACCACGCTGTCCAGCTCAAGGCGCTCGAACTGGCGAGCGCTGGCCATGCCGGCGGCTATCAGACCTATGGCCACGGCGGTAATAAGGTCCACGAACACGGTGAGTCCCAGGGTAATGACCATCACCAGAAGGTGTTCTCGTTGGACGTGATGTATACGGGTGAGAAAACGCCAATCAATAATGTCCCAGCCGACTTTCATCAGGATACCCGCAAGGACTGCATGGGGAATTGTCTCAACGAATCTTCCAAGGCCCAAGACCAGTGCCAGCAGAATTGCCGCGCGCAACACACCCGAAACCTGCGTCCGTCCACCGGCGCGTATGTTCACGACGGTGCCCATGGTCGCCCCGGCGCCTGGCAGGCCCCAGAGAAACCCTGCTGCCACATTGCCGATACCCTGTCCCACCAGTTCCCGGTTCGGGTTATGGCGAGTACGTGTCATAGAATCGGCTATCAGGGAAGTAAGCAGACTATCGATGGAACCCAGCAGGGCAATGGTCAACGCTGGCTGCACCGCGCGCACCAATATGCCAGTGGAAAAGTCCGGCATACGCAAGCTCGGTAAGCCCGTCGGAACGTCGCCAATAACCGGCGTATTTGTCAACCACAGGACGCCGATTAAGGTCCCAACTACCAGTGCCGCCAGGGTGGGTGGTAGAAACTTTCTCAGTTGACTTGGCCAAAGGACACCTACTGCAAGGGTGACCACCGCAATGGCCAGTGCGCCTAGGTTGACATTGCCTATAACGTCCGGCCAGGCGCGTACCGCGTCCAACGGCCCTCCTGTCGCGACTGGCGCGCCAAGGAATGGAAGCGTATGTACCAGTATGATAATTATGCCGATGCCTGACATGAACCCGGATATCACCGAGTACGGTGTGAATGCCACGAAGCGGCCGATTCTCATTACTCCCAAAAGAATCTGAATCATGCCCGCCATGATGACTATGGTGAACGCCTCGGCTAGACTGTTGGCATGGCTGGTAACTATTACGGCCATCGCCACGGCCATCGGCCCCGTGGGGCCGGATATCTGTGATCGAGTCCCGCCAAACACCGACGCAAAGAATCCCACCGCAATCGCCCCGTATATGCCGGCAAGGGCCCCCAACCCAGAAGCTACACCAAAAGCCAGCGCTACGGGCAGTCCTACTACCGTTGCAGTGAGGCCGCCAAAGAGGTCTCCACGTAAAGATTGGAGGTTGTATTTCATGCTAATACAGACTCTATCTAGTCGCAGACCAGTTGTCTACTAGTGCACTGGAAGGGACTTCGGCCAGCCCTTTTGACTTGGCTGCCCCTTTGCAAATCTACCCTTTACGACCGCCCATGCTGCGGGCTTCTCACGCAACTTGCCAAATCCTCCGCACACACATCCCAGGGGACCCCTGTGTCACACTGCAGTTGCGGACACTTCGCGGTGCTGCTCCCCGCGGTCGTCAAAGCGCCTGATGGCTTCCTCAATAACCGTACAGGTGGCATTAACAAACCCCACTGGCCGCTCCATTGGCCTTCCGGCAATGTGCCCACTAAAATGGGATTCAAGAAGGCGCCGCTCGGCTATTTTCAAAGCGACACCGCCGTAATGGCCCGCATCTACGATCGCTTCCGACCACATGGGCTGTTAAAAGCGTCGTCTGCCTTAGCGGGCCTTCGGAGGCTCTGGAGCAGACGTTGGGAGGCCATGCGCACCGTGTCCTTCGTGACTACACATGCTGATCTACCAGAATTGGATTGCCGTCCGGGTCTACAGCCATAAAGCTGGCCGGCCCCGTGTCGTTCTCCTCCGCTTCACTAGTCAGGCTCACACCTTGCGCCTTTAGACGACGCTGCAGCTCCCGAACGTCCGTGAAGGTATCAAGCGGTTCACCTTTTCTATCCCAACCCGGGTTGAACGTCAGGATGTTCTTCTCGAACATTCCCTGGAAAAGACCTATGGTGTGGTGGCCGTTCCTGAGTATCTGCCAGTTCTGCGAAGGGTCACCGCCCACAACCGTAAACCCGAACTTCTCGTAGAAAACCCTTGAGGCTTCAATGTCCTTAACGGCCAAGCTAATCGAAAAGGCGCCCAGTTCCATGTTCCACTTCTCCTAAATCGTTGTATCCCAAAAAGTGAGCCTGATTTGACGGTAGGCAGTACCGTGTTTGAAATGTGGCTGGGCCTGAGAGGCTCACCAAGGTCTGCTACCGCGCGATTATGACAGGACGGCATGGGCGGCGGCAACGGATACTGTAAGTTATCTGAACTCCACGCCGACACGCTCCGAGTCTGAATAGAGTTTCGCTCCACTCGGCCTCGAGGTCGACGATAAGGATGTCCCTCATGCTCTAGCTGGCATTCCCTATATTAAACTCCGGGTGTCCAAAGCCTTCCAGTATTTCGCGCAGTGCTGAAACGCTCGCCTCGATATGCTGTCCCGCTGTGTCTATGACGATGCTGGCCTGCCAGGGTTCATACTCCCGGGCGCAGACCTGCCGCCACGTAGGTAATCGGTGGCCGGCGATGTCAGCTATCCGCGACCCGACCCTGCGCCGGTGCTCCGCCTGGTCGGAACAGACGCTCTCAATCTCGATGCAACGCTTGCCTACCTGTCGGGCGACTTTCCGCCAAGCGGCTCACGTTGCCTCTATTGGATTCACAGAATCGGCTATTACGGTGCGGCCCAGTCTCAGGTTATCCTCAGCAACCGCATAAGCGACCACATACCCCTTTGGTCCGAAAATCGCTACATTGGAATTGCGCAACGCCTGCTCTATGGAATCGATGCGTAGATGAACGGCCTTAATGCTGCGTGCCAGTCCAGTGGCAATTGATGTTTTCCCCACTGAGGGAAGGCCGCCCAAGATCAATAACATCAGATCGTGGATTCCAAGTCCTTTGCGAAGTTAGACGGTGGTCGTAGGTACAGGGGCCTAGAAGGAATCCCTCTTACCAGGTGAGCCCTATCTACATTAGAACCTGGTCGTACAAGATCAATAACCCCCATTGTTACGTTCAGACATCGACATAACAGCTTGTCGATCAGTACCGAATGAAATGCTCCGCTACGGGGTGCGGGTTTGACCGACCCGGGGACGAGCCGAAGTCGGGGCAATGTGCGAAGGCGGATCGGGCCAGGGAAGCCGGGGACAACAGGTGGAAGGGGCTTTGAGACCCCGACGAGCGAAAATAGGGGGCCCTGACTTGGTTCCGGTCCATGTGTCGCACTGATACGGTCGTCGCCACTAAGCAGGAACAAAATCCGCTCCCATAGCCAGTTTGAAGATGGCCACATCGGGTTTGTCCAGCCCCACTTCAGCGGAAGCGAGACACCGAGGACGACGTACCACAAAGCCCTACGGGAGCAGCTAAGGGTAGCCCTCGCGGCGCGCTCGCTCGGCTACCAGGCGTGCTAACTCTGCTCTTTGGGATCTGTTCATCCTTGAATTCGACAGGAAAGCGCTCCAGCCGATGAATCGCTTGCCCAGCAAGTCCCCACAGTAGATATTAGCGCCTAGATCATCGACCTTCCACTTGTCGAATCGTATCTTGAACGTACGCTCGAACTGCTCTACGACGGTCTTGCCGTTGCCCAGCAGCAATTCAATGTTCTCGTTTTCTTGCAGAATTTTCTCAAAGAACGCCGCGCCGTCACTGAGCAGCTTGCTTTGAGCATCGGCCGAGCATTCCCTTGGCAGCTTGCTCCAAAGAGGATCCGTGGGCCATTGGACCAGGTCCAGAGAACAGGCCAAGTCAGGTCGATCAGCGCCATATTTGCCGTCGTAAGTGACTCCGCACGCGTTGAGGATTGGCTTCAACGTGGTGAAGTATCGATGAGTATGGCGCTCGAAGTATCGCGTTTTCTCCTCCCACACCCGGTTGAGGAATTGTTCGTCTAAGTCGTCTCTGCCTGGGGGCAAGAAGTCTTTACGTTTCCACGATACCTGCGGATTGATGCCGACAGTGGCGGCGCGAGCGGAGGTGAAGTGGCCTTCCGCTACGGCGGGAACCGAACCCTCAGGGACACAGCAGCCATCGGGCGGCTTTGCGTTCAGTACTTGTGCTCGTATGTAGTCAGGAATCATACCTCACCCTCTTCCCGCCTCTCCGGGTGGCTCACCCTCGGGTACTGTCTACCGTAAAGCTAGGCCGGAAGTGGTGGGCGGTAGTGGACTTGAACCACTGACCTCTGCGATGTCAACGCAGTACTCTAACCATCTGAGCTAACCGCCCCTGTCGGGTTAGTTTATTCAGTTCCTTTAGATAACGTCAAGCCGACGCGCCTAGGCTGCAGCCCCGTCTCTCAAAGGTCCGTAGTCGCCGGAAGTCGTTCTGCTGCCCCGGAGCCCATTGTCTTCTGCCGCGGCTTCGCGGCTACGGATGCTAATCCGCCGGCTGGCCTTCGACTTTCTCGCCGTGGCCGTTCTCCAAGTCGTCCAGGCCGTTGGTGAAGGGTTCGGTAAAGTCCTTCATCAGGATACTGGCAAAGGACTCGCTGTCGGGGCCTTCAAGGCTCCTCTTCTCTCCCAGCATGAACTGTTCCTCAACTGAGGGCAGCTCCGCGTCTACGCGGGCCGGGATAAGGCGGCCAATGATAACGTTCTCCTTGAGTCCAAGGAGGTGGTCGACGCCGCCGCTGGCTGCAGCTTCCGTGAGCACGCGGGTAGTCTCCTGGAAAGAGGCTGCCGCCAGGAAGCTATCGGTGAGGAGTGACGACCTGGTGACGCCTAGGAGGACGGGCTTCGCGGTGGCAGGTTCTCCACCTTCCGCCAGCACCTGGGCGTTCTTGGCCTGGAAATCAAAGAGGTCAATGGATTGGCCGGGGATGTACTCGGCGTCGCCAGCGGAATCCACCTGCACCCTTCGAAGCATCTGGCGGACCACCACTTGGATATGCTTGTTATGGATGGAAACACCCTGGGACCGGTAAACCTTCTGCACCTCGTCAACCAAGTAGCTTTGTACGTCTTCCTTGCCCTTGATGCGAAGGATGTCGTGGGGGTTCAGTGGCCCGGTTGTCAGGGCGTCGCCAGCCTTCACCTCGTTGTCACCCTTGACTAGCAAAATGGCCGAGGCGATGACCGGGTGTTCCCTCTCCTCGGTGTCGGCCCAAGTGATGGATAGGCCCGTGGGTTGAACTTCCACAACTCCCCCCACGTTGGCAACAACTCCCGGCTCCTGTTCCTCTTTCTTTTTCTTCCCTTTTTTCTTGGGTATGGCGGTGCCAGTTGGCCCTGCCAACTGGGTGCCAGCTTCCACTTCTTGGCCATTCTCAACGAGTAGTTCTGCGTCAGGGGGCAGCTCGTAATCCTCGCGGTATTCCTCCCTGCTGGTAATCCTGACCCGACGCCCGTCGGCGTCCTCCTCCACTACGGCCATGCCGTCGATGTCGGTTAGGATGGCTGACCCCTTGGGAATTCGAGCTTCGAAGAGCTCCTCAACCCTGGGCAAGCCGCTGGTGATGTCCAAGCCGGCCACGCCACCGGTATGGAAAGTTCTCATGGTTAGCTGAGTGCCGGGCTCTCCAATGCTTTGGGCGGCAATGATTCCAACGGCCTCTCCCATCTTGACCATGCGGCCGGTGGCGGGACTGCGACCGTAGCACATGCGGCACAGGCCTCGGTGAGCCTGGCAAGTCAGGGGTGAGCGGATGTAGATGTATTCAATGCCCGACTCGGCGATAATCTTGTAGACCTGCTTGTCTATCTCCTGGTTGCGCTCTACGATAATCTCGCCCGTTTCCGGGTGAGCGATGTGAGCGGCGGCCAGTTGTCCCATGGCGCGCTCCTCTTGGGAGGCTACCAAGGGGTCTTCAGGATTAGGTGCAAGCCATATACCCTCGGTGGAGCCGCAGTCTTCCTCCAGGACAATCACGTCCTGGCATACGTCGGTAAGGCGGCGGGTCAGGTACCCGGAGTCCGCCGTCCTGAGGGCAGTGTCTGCCAGACCCTTCCTGGCGCCGTGGGTTGAAATGAAGTACTCCAGGGCCGTGAGGCCCTCCCGGAAGCTGGATTTGATGGGCAGGTCGATAATGCGTCCCTTGGGGTTACTCATAAGGCCCCGCATACCCGCCATCTGCTTAATCTGGGCTATGTTACCTTTGGCGCCGGAAACGGCCATTACGGCAATGCCGCCGTAGCTGTTCAGCTCGTCCTTGACGATGACCTCCATGGCGTCGCTGGCTTCAGTCCAGGTGGTGACAGTATGTGTGTACCGTTCCTCTTCGGTCATCAGCCCCTGCATGTAGTCGTCCTCGAAGGTTTTTACCTGCTTGTTGGCAGCCTCGATGACCTCATGTTTACGGGCGGATACCTGGATATCGTTGATGGCGATGGTGATACCGGACACGGTGGCGTAGTGGAATCCGAGGGTCTTGACCCGGTCTAGCACCTTGGCGGTGTCCTTGTTGCCCAGGAGGCGATAGCACTCGCTGGTGAGGTCCTTGAGAGCGCCTTTGTCCATTATCTGGTTCTTGAAGCCAATCTCCGGTGGCAGCACGTCGTTAAATATTATGCGGCCTATGGAGGTCTTGAGGGGGCCTTCAGCCTTATCTGGGCGCCAAATCTCTATTTCCGCCTGAATGTCCACCAGGTCTGAATCGTAGGCCATGTGGGCCTCTTCAAAATTGAAGAACCGGTCGCCGGCGCCGGTGACGTTCTCGCGGATGTCTGTCAGGTAGAAGCACCCTAGGACCATGTCCAGGGTGGGCGCTACCAGTGGTTCCCCCGACGCGGGAGAAAGCATGTTGTGAATGCTTAGCATAGTCTCTTTGGCCTCCAGCACCGCCATTCTTGACAGCGGCACGTGGACGGCCATCTGGTCTCCGTCGAAGTCGGCGTTGAAGGCTGGGCAGACCAGGGGGTGAATCTGAATGGCGCTGCCTTCAATGAGCACGGGCATGAAGGCCTGGATACCCAGGCGGTGGAGGGTTGGGGCGCGGTTGATGAGCACGGGCCGATCCTTGATAACCTCCTCCAAGATGTCCCACACGTCGCCCTTGGCTCCTTCGACCATGCGCTTGGCGCTCTTGATATTGGGGGCAATGCCCAAGAGCACCAGGCGGTGCATTACGAAGGGCTTGAACAGCTCCAAGGCCATGCGTTTGGGCAGACCGCATTGGTGAAGCTCCAACTCCGGCCCGGCGACAATGACGGACCGGCCCGAATAGTCTACTCGCTTGCCCAGAAGGTTCTGGCGGAATCGTCCCTGCTTGCCTCGCAAGAGGTCAGAAAGGGACTTTAGCTTGTGATTGTGGCTTCCCTGAATGGGCCTGCCGCGGCGTCCATTGTCGATGAGGGCGTCCACGGCCTCTTGAAGCATTCGCTTTTCGTTCCGCACGATTATCTCAGGGGCGCCGAGTTCCATGAGCCTCTTGAGACGGTTGTTGCGATTGATAACCCTTCGATAGAGGTCGTTGAGGTCGCTGGTGGCAAAGCGGCCGCCGTCCAACTGGACCATGGGCCGCAGTTCCGGTGGGAGCACCGGCAGTACCTTGAGAATAAGCCACTCTATCTTGTTGCCGCTTTTCCTAAAGGCCTCCGCCACCCGCAGCCGTTTGATGGCTTTCTTGCGCCGTTGTCCTGAGGTGGACTGCATCTCCTCGAGGAGATGTTCCCGGAGGGTCTCCAGGTCCATACCTTTCAGGATTTCCACCACCGCCTCGGCGCCCATTCTAGCCTCAAACACCTGGCCAAACCGGCCGTTGAGGTCGCGGAAGCGGCTCTCGGTAACGAGCTTAAGCGGCCGCAGGTCGTCCAGGTCATCAATGCTGGCCTCATAGCGCTCCTCAAGGTGGTTAATCTCCTCCTCGAGTTCTACCTCAATCTTGGCTATCTGCTGCTTTATCTCGTCAGACGGTTCCTCCGACGGTGGAGGTTCTTCTGTCGCTGCCCCAGACGCATCCTCCGGCGCTTGGATTGCGGTTAGTAGGGTAATCTGGTCTACCGCTGTTTGCCGGATTCGCTCAACTTCCTGGTCGAAGTTCACTTTTTCCAGTCTTTTGGCCTCTTCTCTAGCCTCTTCGTCCACGGAGATGATGATGTGCTGAGCAAAATAAAGGACCCGCTCAAGGTTGCGAGGGGACAGGTCCAGGAGAAGACCCAGACGGCTGGGAGTTCCTTTACTGAACCAGATATGGGCCACCGGGGCGGCCAACTCTATGTGCCCCATGCGTTCTCGGCGAACGCGGGACCGTGTGACCTCCACGCCGCACCGGTCGCAGATAACGCCTCTGTAGCGGATCCGCTTGTATTTGCCGCAGAAGCACTCCCAGTCTTTGGTGGGGCCGAAAATTCGCTCACAAAAGAGCCCGTCCTTTTCCGGCCGGAGAGTGCGGTAGTTTATGGTCTCAGGTTTGGAAACCTGTCCGTGGGACCAGCTTCTTATCTGTTCCGGGGAAGCAATGGAGATGCGTATTGCATTGAAGCTGGCTGAATGCACCTCGGTTCTATTTGCGATGCTTACCATATATTTCTCTACCCTCTAATTGCAGCTTAGTCGAGTTGAATTTCCAGAGACTCCTTGGATTCTTCTACCATGGAAGCGGTATCGTCTTCATTGAGGAGCTCCACCGCCAGGCCCAGGCTCTGGAGTTCCTTCACCAGAACGTTGAAGGACTCGGGGATGCCCGGCTGTACAACGTCTTCTCCCTTTATAATGGCCTCATAGGTCTTTACTCGTCCCGTAACGTCGTCTGATTTGACGGTCAAGACCTCCTGTAAGTTGTGGGCGGCGCTGTAGGCCTCCAGGGCCCACACTTCCATTTCGCCAAAGCGCTGACCGCCGAATTGGGCCTTGCCTCCCAAGGGTTGTTGGGTGATGAGGGAGTAGGGGCCGGTGGAACGGGCGTGAATCTTGTCTTCCACCAAGTGCACCAGCTTCATCATGTAGATGTAGCCCACGGTTATCGGTTGGCTAAAGGGTTGGCCGGCCAACCCGTCTCTGAGGGGCACCTTGCCAAAGGTGGGAGGGGCAATCTTCATGGTGCGATGCACCTCCATGGTCTTCTCTCTCAGTTCCTGGACGGACATATCTTTGGCCTGGATGCCAACATCCTCTTCAAGCCAGATACGCAAGGCCGCCTTCCAAGCCTCCCCGATAATCTTGTCGTCCCACAGACGCTTGGCATCGAAGCCACGTTCTTTGAGCCAGCCCTCAACGCGTTCCAAGTTGCTCTGTGAGTGGCCGTTGCCGCCGCCGCCGTTGAGAGGTTCGACCTTCTTGAGGAACCAGGCTCTTGCCAGGCTGTCTTCTATAGAAATGTCCGTGGCCCCGTCGAAGATAGGTGTGATGGCGCGGAAGTTCAGGGACTTTGCGGCCCATCCAAGATGGGTCTCTAGCACCTGACCGAGATTCATTCTGGAGGGTACGCCGATGGGATTCAGTATGATGTCAACTGGGGTGCCGTCGGGAAGGAAAGGCATGTCCTCAGCTGGGAGAATTCGAGCTACCACTCCCTTGTTCCCGTGTCGCCCCGCCATCTTGTCACCCACTGATATCTTGCGTGTCTGAGCCACCCAGATACGAACGGCCTCGTTGACCGCCGCCGGCAGCTCGTCTTTATTCTGGCGGGAGAGGACCTTGATGTCGATAACCTTGCCCCTTTCGCCGTGGGGCACCCTGAGAGAGGTGTCCTTAACGTCCCGGGACTTTTCGCCAAAGATAGCGCGGAGAAGCTTCTCCTCGGCAGTGAGTTCCGTTTCACCTTTGGGCGTAACCTTACCCACCAGGATGTCACCGGGGCCCACCTCGGCGCCTATGCGTATAATGCCGCGTTCGTCCAGGTCACGGAGGTTCTCCTCGCCAACGTTGGGGATGTCCTGGGTAATTTCTTCAGGCCCCAGCTTGGTCTCCCGGGCCTCCATTTCGTGCTTTTCAATACGGATGGAGGTAAAGAAGTCGTTCTTCACCAGGTTTTCGCTGAGGATAATGGCGTCCTCATAGTTATAGCCTTCCCAGATCATGAAAGCGACCAGAACGTTTTGCCCAAGGGCCAGGTTTCCCTTCTCTGTAGAAGAGCTGTCTGCCAGGACTTGGCCTGCCTTTACCCGTTGCCCCTTTTGGACAATGGACCGCTGGTTGAAGCACGTTCCCTGGTTGGTTCGGGCGAATTTGGTGATCTTGTGGCTGTGCTCCTTGCCGTCTGTGTCTGTTATGACCACCGAGTTACCGGTGACGGAGGTTGTCGCGCCGTCGGCCTTGGATAGAATAACCTGGCCGCTGTCTTGGGCCACGCGTCCCTCTATGCCGGTGCCGATGAGGGGGGCTTGGGGTCGCAGAAGAGGCACGGCCTGACGCTGCATGTTGGACCCCATCAGGGCCCGGTTAGCGTCGTCGTGCTCAAGGAAGGGGATTAGGGAGGCTGACACGCTCATAATCTGCATGGGGGAAACGTCCATGAAATCCACCCGTTCGGGCGGCTCTTCAGCGTAGGTTTCCCCTATCCTAACCTCGACCCTATCGCCCACCAACTGGTTCTTCTTGTCCAGTTTTACGTTGGCTTGGGCGACGATATAGGCCTCTTCCTTGTCCGCCGACAGGTATACAACATCCTCGTCCTTGGTTGATACAAAGGGCTTCACGGGGATGGGTCTGGGGGACAGTTGATTGATGAGCTTTATGGCTCTGGCGCTGATGTTCCTCTTTGACCTGGTAATGGTGGTGCCATCGTCATCCAGGATGTTCTGAGTGGAGGTGTGGTCTTCCAGGTCCGGGTCATTGCTGGGAAGCTCACGAAGGACCCGTCGATAAGGGGACTCAATGAAGCCAAAGGAGTTGATGCGGGCATAGCTGGCCAGGGAGCTGAGCAGCCCGATGTTGGGGCCCTCAGGCGTCTCAATGGGGCAGATGCGCCCGTAGTGAGAGAAATGCACGTCCCTAACGTCGAAGCCGGCCCTCTCCCTGGATAAGCCGCCGGGCCCCAGGGCTGATAGACGGCGTTTGTGAGTAAGCTCCGCCAGAGGGTTGGTTTGGTCCATGAACTGGGACAGCTGGGAGCCTCCAAAGAACTCCCGCACCGCCGCCACCACGGGCCTGATGTTCACCAGCGCTTGGGGTGTGGCCTGCTCAGGATCGATAAGGGTCATACGTTCCTTGACCATGCGTTCCATTCGCAGGAGACCCACTCGCATCTGGTTCTGCACCAGCTCTCCGACGCCGCGTACCCGCCGGTTGCCCAGATGGTCGATGTCGTCGGGGCGGCCGACGCCGTTATTCAGTTCAATCATGGTACGAATTATGGCTATAAGGTCGGAGCGGTGCAGCACCCTATCGTCTGGGGGGTTATTCAAGCCAAGGCGGCCGTTGAGCTTAAACCTGCCTACCCGGCCCAGGTCGTAGCGCCGGCGCTCGAAAAGGAGGTTGCGAAGCAGGTTAAAGGCGTTTTCCAGGCTGGGCGGCTCTCCGGGGCGCAGGCGCCGGTAGAACTCCAACTGGGCTATAGCAATCAGGTGGGCTTGCTGAGCGTTGAATTCTTCGCCGGGTTTCAGCCATTCCCACATTGCCTTCAGCGTCAGTTCGTCTTTTCTGAATTGACCTTCCCTTTCATCGGAATAGACGTCCTTGTCCAGTGTTGACTTGATATATTTATGGGTCTCGCCCGTGTCCACGTCCTTGAATAGGGCCAGAACGTCATCCTCCTTGGAGATGCCCAAGGCTCTGAGAAAGGTGGTCACGGACACCTTGCGTTTTCTGTCCACCTTAACGGACATAATGTTCTTGGTGCTGGTCTCAAACTCCAGCCAAGCGCCGCGGTAGGGAATGAGCTTGGCCGAGCAGAGATACCGGTCGCTGGGGATGTCCCTGTCCAGTACAAAGTAGGCTCCGGGGGACCGGACCAGCTGGCTCACCACCACCCGCTCGGCGCCATTGACAATAAAGGTGCCGTTATCCGTCATTATGGGAATGTCACCCATAAAGATTTCCTGTTCCTTTATGACACCGGTCTCCTTGGTAATAAGGCGAGTTTTAACCCAGATGGAGGCGCAGTAAGTTATCTCCTTTTGCTTACATTCGTCGGGGGTGTACTTGGGCGGCCTAAAGGAGTGTTTATCGAAGTACAGTTCAAACTTGGATTCCGTAAAGTCCTGGATGGGTGAAATTTCACTAAAAACCTCGGAAATGCCTTCTCCCTTAAACCTCTCAAAGGACTGAAGCTGCATGAGAATGAGGTGGGGGATGTCCAAGACCTGTGGTATGCGGGAATATTGTTTGACCTCAGGATCGGAGCCTAGGGAGCTCGAAGGTGAGGACAACGTCATAGTTCGTTCCTCCTAATGCGAAATAAAGGGTTAGCTGACGTAAGACAACAAAGGACGCGGTATCGCTGGGGAACTTTGCAGAAACTGCTTAGATTAGACAGAGGGTAGAACAAGCAGTACATAACATATTCTATAATGGGATCTTTGTCAAGACTCTCTTGCGGTAAATGCCATTTTACACACTATAGCACCCAAGCGTTGGTTGGCCCTGGAACTCTATTGCTTTCCTGTTCCGCTCAGGGCACAGCTGGGAACTCTGCCGGTTTTGCCGCGGGCATTGTCCCGTCCCGACGTTGTTGAGAAGGTGCGTGGACTGGCAAACCGAGGGTTGATATAGTTGATATAGTAGAAACAGTACAAAGGTTATACTACAGACAAGGTAATCGTAAGTGGTCCAACCTGTAGAAACAGCAGGCGTCAAGAAGGTCATTCTGCCCATTACAGGCATGACTTGTGGGGCCTGCGTCGCCACCGTGGAGAAGGCGCTCCGTGGCTCGCCCGGCGTAACCGGCGTTTCCGTCAACCTAGCCACCGAGCAGGCGACGCTGGAGTTGGCGACGGCGGATACGCCCCTGGGCGGCCTTGCTAAGAGCCTTGAGGCCTCGGGATACGGCGTCGGATCTGAGGAGGTTGTGCTGGACATCGGAGGCATGACCTGCGCCGCCTGCGTGAGCCACGTGGAGAAGGCTCTGCAAGGCACTGACGGCGTCCTCTCCGCATCGGTGAATCTGGCCAGCGAGCGGGCAACGGTTGCCCTGGTGCCGGGTTTGGTCACCATGGAGCAGATGGCACGTTCGGTAGTGGACGCGGGCTACAGCGCATCGTTTTCCCAGAACTATACCGGTGACTTGGACGCTCGGTTGACCCGGCTGTCCAGAGTCGAAGAGATGCGGGACTTTGGACGCAAGCTGCGCTTTGCCGCCGTGACGGGTATTCTTCTATTCTTAGGCAGCTTTGAGGGGTTTCCCTGGGTGCCGTCACTCATGGACAGCACCTACTACCTCTTTATCCTATGGGCCGTAGCTACGCCGGTCCAGTTCTGGGCCGGATCCACGTTTTACCGCTCCGGGCTGGGGGCCCTTAGGCACCGGACCGCCAACATGCACACCCTCATCGCCCTGGGGACCAGCACTGCCTATTTCTTCAGCACGGCCATGGTGTTGGTGAGAGTAGCGGGGTCCGATGCGCTGACGGTCCCGGGGTCGGGGAGGGCCGTGTACTTTGACACCGCTGCTATTATTATTGCCCTCGTGCTCCTTGGCTCTTTCCTGGAAGCGCGGGCCCGCGGCCAGACCTCCGCCGCAATCCGTCGTCTTTTGAGCTTGCGACCGGACACCGCCATGGTGGCCCGTGGCCAAGAGGAGGTGGAAATTCCCGTAAACCAGGTTCAGGTGGGAGACCTGGTGTTGGTTCGCCCCGGCGAAAAGGTGCCCGTGGATGGCCTACTGGCGGAAGGATACTCCTCAGTGGACGAGTCCATGATTACGGGCGAGAGTATGCCCGTTGAGAAAACCGTGGACTCACAGCTTTATGGCGCGACAATCAACAAGACGGGCTTTCTCAAACTTCGCGCCACCCGTGTGGGCAGCGACACCATGCTGGCCCGAATTATTCGATTGGTGGAGGAAGCCCAGGGGTCTAAGGTGCCCATCCAACGCCTTGCGGACCTGGTAGCGTCCTACTTTGTCCCGACCATTATGGCCTTGGCCGGTTCGGCCTTCCTCTTTTGGTTATTTCTCGGCCCGTCCCCATCCCTCACCTACGCCATTCTGGCCTATGTAGCCGTTCTGATTATCGCTTGCCCCTGCGCCCTGGGCTTGGCAACCCCCACCGCCATAATGGTGGGCACCGGCAAGGGTGCTGAGAGGGGCATTCTTATCCGTAACGCCGAAGCCCTGGAAAAGGCCCACAAGGTGGATACCGTGGTCTTGGACAAGACGGGGACTCTAACTAAGGGCGAGCCGTCCGTCACCGACATTATAGCCTCAGGCATCGATGGGAGAGACCTTCTTGCGCTGGCCGCTTCCGTGGAGGTTGGGTCTGAGCACCCGCTGGCTGAAGCCATCTTGAGAAAGGCCACGGAGGAAGGGGTGGACCTGGCGAAGGCTGCCAACTTTCAAGTATCGCCCGGCCATGGGGTACGGGCAGAGGTGGACGGTGCCGCAGCGCTGCTGGGCAACAGAGATTTCATGGCAACCAATGGTCTGTCCATCAATGGCCTTGAAGAACAGGCACAGGGGCTGGCCGCCCAGGGAAAGACCGTCATGTTTGTGGCCGCCGCCGGTCGGGTTGCTGGAATTATCGCTGTGGCCGACATACTAAAGCCCGAGGCGTCCGAGGCGGTGGCTTCGTTGAAGGACTTGGGCCTAGAGGTTATTATTCTTACCGGCGATAATTTGCAGACGGCCCGCGCCGTGGCCGGTTCCCTGGGTATAGATCGGGTGGTTGCCGAGGTCCTTCCACAGCAAAAATCCTCTCAGGTTAGAGCTTTGCAGGAGGAGGGGAGGTTGGTGGCCATGGTGGGCGATGGCATAAACGACGCCCCGGCCCTTTCTCAGGCCAACGTAAGCATAGCCATGGGCACTGGCACCGACGTGGCGATGGAGTCTTCCGACGTGGTGCTCATGCGGGGCAATCTGAGGAGCTTGGCTGACGTTTTTGGCCTTAGCCGCGCCACTATCAGGGTCATCAAGCAGAACCTGTTTTGGGCCTTCTTCTACAACGCCGCCCTGGTCCCCGTGGCAATGGGGGCCCTCTATCCGCTCTTCGATAGCATCGGCGGGGTGCCCGGGGGTCTGGAGTTTTTCTTTGGAGAGATTGGGCTACTAAATCCCGTCCTTGCCGCTTTGGCCATGGCTTTCAGCTCAGTGAGCGTGGTGAGTAATTCTTTGAGACTACGAAGGTTGAGGTTAACCTGACTATGATTGGCAAACTGTTGACGCTTCTAGGACTCCGTGGTAAGGGGGACTCCACGGCCATCGACCCCGTCTGTCGTATGGTGGTGAAAAAGGCGAGCCCTGGCGGAGGCACTTCTGTGTACCAGGAGATCACCTACTATTTTTGCGCCCCGGGTTGCAGGCGCGCCTTTGATGAGGATCACGAGAAGTACTTGGATTAGGGGCAAAGGGCCACCCGCAATTTGAATCTCGCCTGGCCATTGACTACAATAGAAAGTAGAAAGTTCAAGCCTTGTTGGAGGTAGCTCCTAGTGCCCGATACCGACACACCTACCATTGTTGTCTATACCCACCCCGACTGTGGCTTTTCGACGGCGGTAAAGATTGATTATAACAACCGGGGCATCGACTTCAAGGAGATCGATATCTCGGTGCAAACGGATGCGATACCCGAACTGGAGCGGCTGGCCGGCGGCGAACGAATTACGCCGGTAATCGTAGAGGGAGACAAGGTGACCGTCGGCTTCAACGGCATTGGTTGAAGCTTCTAGTTCGAGCCGTTGGCTCGACCACAGACCCCTGACTGCTCCTTTGAACTCCGTGGTATGGTGCCCCGGAGTTGTTGACACCGGGCATCGGTGTCTCTAGTATCAAAGTGGTTCAGTTTTGTGGCCCGGTGGTGTAGTTGGCCTAACATATCGCCCTGTCAAGGCGAAGATCGGCGGTTCGAATCCGCTCCGGGTCGCCACTAACCCCTCTCCAATTTTTCTGCCCTTGCGGCGCTTTTGCCACTTCTTCCTTGCCCGGCCTTCTCGACACGAGACTACCTGCCCTTGCAAACTTTGACGTTGCATATAATTTTGTTATATTTGACGCCTCTCGACACCTAAGCTGATTAAGTCCTGACATAAGGGGGCGGTTATGCAAGCAAAGTCCACGTACCCTGTGCAGTTTTCTGTCGACTACCCTGAGTCTAGCAACAGGCTCAAGGTCTTGGTCCGGATTATTCTAGCCGTACCAATACTGGTGGTCGCAACGTTTATCAGCGGGGCCTTTATGACCGGAAACTCGGACTTGGATGAATCTCTTGTCCCCTTACTGGCAGGAGGAGGGTTGTTTATTGCCCCGCTTCTGATGATAGTGTTCCGTGAAAAGTATCCTCGCTGGTGGTTCGACTGGAACTTAGAACTGAGCCGCTTCAGCGCCCGAATTACGGCCTATGTGGGGCTGATGAGAGACGAGTATCCGTCTACCGATGAGCAGCAGTCCGTTTCGCTCCGTATCGAGTACCCGGACGTAAAGAGCGAATTGAACAGGTTCTTGCCCATTATCAAGTGGCTGCTGGTGATGCCTAACCTAATTGTCTGGATGATATTGGCAGTGGTAGCTTTGTTTTTCACTGTTCTGGCTTGGGTGTCTATCTTACTAGTGGGCCGATATCCCAAGAGCTTGTTTACCTTCGTCGAAGGGACGATCCGGTGGGGCTATAGAATAGCCGCATACGCGTTCATGCTAACCACCGACAGATACCCGCCCTTTCGTCTGGGTCCCTAGCCGCGATACAAGTTGCAGCGCCGCGGGGGCGCTGCGGCGTTGACCTCTCCAACCTACGTCTCTATACTCACCTTAGTTGCCGCCGCAACCTTGGCGGGGTTCGCTACAATCCCAGTCCAGCAAGCTAAGGAGGGAATCATGTCCAGGGTACACAGATTGAAAATAGAGCCAATGACAGAGGAATCCTTCAGTCCCTTCGGCTACCTCCTTGACCCCAAGGACCGTCCCGCCGACCAC
The DNA here is from genome assembly GCA_965226535.1 of Dehalococcoidia bacterium. Taxonomy (GTDB): domain Bacteria; phylum Chloroflexota; class Dehalococcoidia; order Lucifugimonadales; genus JAPULR01. The sequence continues at coordinate 69,604 of CBDDDE010000008.1, forward strand.
AGGATAATCTCCCCCATAGACTTTGAAGCCGACGGTTCGGGCACTCTTGGGGTCATTTGGCAGCCCTATGAGGGATTGACGTTCAACCAGCTTGAGCGCCACTTCGCCGTGACCCAGAGTTTCATCCAAATGTCCGGCGCCCCCGCCGTGGTCGCAGTGGCCGAGCCCACCGACATGGACGACCCCACGGCTGCGCCAAATCCCGAGGACGTCCACGCCTTTTTGATTGATTCCACCAAGGGCTACGCCTTGAAACGGGGCACGTGGCACTCTCTGAACAGGTACATCCTGGCCCCCCCCGGTGCAACCTTTGCCATCCTGAACTCCAACCCCAACCCCACGCAGATTGTCGACTACGAGGAGAGTTACAGTCTCAGCTACAGCGACTTGGGGTCCGACCAAAATCCCGACAAGATAGACCTTAACGGGAAATATGGTCTTGTATTTGAAATAGGCCTTTAGAGCACGTGTCATCTCTCTAAAGGCTACTTTTTGCCGGGTCTTTCTTCAGGGACGCTAGGCCTAAATGGAAGGCTGGTAGCCGAGGCGTGTCCTTTCAACGGTTTCGACTATAGGAGGTTCCGATGCGAGTCCAGGGTAAAGTGGCCTTCGTAAGTGGCGGGGCCCGCGGGTTGGGCGCCGCAGACGTTCTTCTTCTCTCCCAAGAAGGGGCGGCGGTGGCTTTTGGAGACCTGCTTCGGGAAGAGGGGGAGCAGCTGGAGGCCAGTATCCGCTCCAAGGGTGGCCAAGCCCTCTTTGTGCCCCTTGACGTCACTGACGAGGTGCAATGGCGCGGAGCTATTGCCGACACCGTGGCACGGTTCGGGCGGCTGGATGTCCTGGTCAACAACGCCGCAGTGGGCGGGGCGGGCACCATTGAAGAGACTTCTGTAGAAGACTGGAACCGTGTCATGGCCGTTAACGTCACGGGGGTGTTCCTGGGCACCAAGATGGCCATTCCGGAGATGCGCAAAAGTGGTGGAGGCTCCATTATCAACATATCCTCCCAGATGGGCATAGTTGGCTCCCAAATGAGCAACGTGGTCTACCAGACTTCCAAGGGGGCCATACGAATGTTTACCAAGGCCGCTGCCATTCATCACGCCAAAGACGGCATCAGGGTCAACTCCGTCCACCCCGGCCCTATCCTGACACGTCGAATGGAGATGTCGTTGGCGGATAACAGTCGGCAGGAGGACTACTACTTGGAACGTGTACCTCTGGGCAGGCTGGGCAGTCCTCAGGACGTGGCCTACTGCGTCCTCTACTTGGCCTCCGACGAGTCGGCCTTTGTCACCGGCAGCGAGCAGTTGGTTGACGGGGGATGGACCGCTCAATGAAGACCCACTATCCGCATAAGCCCATGGAGGTATAGTCTTGCCGCTGCCCCCGTTCAGAGTTGACTACAGTCCAATCATTGACCGGCCCACGTTGAAGTGGCCCGGCAACGCGCGGGTAGCTGTATGGGTGGCCCCCAACATTGAATACTACGAGTACATACCGGATTTCGACGGGCTTCGAAATCCCTGGCCCCGTGTCCCCTACCCCGACGTTCAGCAATTTTCCCATCGGGATTACGGCAACCGAGTCGGCTTCTGGCGAATGTTGGAGGTGTTGGACAAGTATGGCATCAAGTGTGGCGTGTCGCTGAACATGGCCGTCCTTGAGCATTACCCGCAGATCGCGGAGGCCATGGTGAAGCGGAACTGGGACTTCATGAGCCACGGCATTTACAACACGCGGTACATAGAAACCTACACGGAAGCCCAGGAGCGGGAGTTTTATCGCGACTCCATTGCAACCTTGCGCCAGCATACCGGCAAGCAGCTAAAAGGCATGCTTGGTCCCGCCATGTCCAACACCGCTCGTACGCCGGACCTCATGGCCGAGGCGGGCTTGATCTATCATGCCGACTGGATGCACGACGACCAACCCGTGCCCATTAGGGTCAAGAATGGCGCCATGATTTCAGTTCCCTACTCCATTGAGCTAAACGATTCTGCCCTCTTTGGCAAGCATTACGAAGGTGAATACTTTGCCAAGATATGCAAGGCGCAGTTCGATAGGTTGTACAGAGAGGGGGAGCAAAGCGGCAGGTCTATGTGTATTGCCCTTCACCCTCACCAGATTGGGCAGCCCCACCGCGTGAAGTATCTGGATGAAATTTTGTCTTACATAATGTCCCATGACCAAGTGTGGCAGGCCACGTCAGACGAGATAGCGGACTACTATATGGCCAACTATTATGATGAGATGCTGGCCCACCTTGAAAAGACAAACCGATGAAGGCGCCGCAGCGCCGCGGCTAGAGGAGAACTATGCCAGCTGAGCGCCAATATGGCATGGACCACGAACACTATGACTGGTCGCCTATTGTGACCAGGGAAGCCCTGTCGTGGCCCAAGGATGCCAAGGTTGCTTTGAGCGTCATTGTTAATCTTGAGCACATGGAATGGAGTCCGCCCGAGGGCAGTTACGGAAGGGCGGCGCTGTCCGGCGGTTTTGGGGACCGTCCCTTTCCCGACTACACCCGCAAGTCCCATAGAGAGTATGGCCATCGCGTGGGCATTTTCCGTGTGCTGGACACCCTGGAGGCCAACGGCATTGTACCCACCATAGCCATGGACCTGCTGACTGCGCAGAACTACCCGTACTTGGTACGGCACTGCATCGGTCGCGGCTGCGAGATTATTGCCCATGGGTTGTCGGTGAGCCGGATGATAACCGGACATATGACGGAGCAGGAAGAGCGCGAATATATCAAGCAATCCCTGGAAGGCATGGAGGAGGCCATCGGCATGGCGCCGCTGGGCTGGTTGGGCCCGGAATTCGGCGAATCTTCAAGAACGCCGTGGCTTTTGGCGGAGGCCGGCATACGATACGTATGCGACTGGACCAACGACGAGCAGCCCTATGCCATGAAGACCCCGGCAGGCCGCATTGATTCCCTCCCTATCTGCCTGGACTTGGACGACATCAACGCCTTGTGGGAGAGGCACCTGGACATTGAGCGGTACGCGGAGCTGCTCAAGGAGAGCTTTGATGTTCTCTTAAAGGACGGGCAGGCAAGCGGTCGTTTGCTGGTACTAAATTTGCATCCCTGGCTCATCGGCCAACCCTTTCGCATTGGATACCTAGAAGCGGCTCTGGGCTACATGATGAGACAAGAGGGTGTGTGGGCCGCCACCGGCTCCGCCATTGTAGACTGGTACCGGCAGATCAGGCCTTGAGATGCGTCCCAAGAAGCGCAATCTCGCCGCTTTATGCACGGAGCTTGGGCGCAGTGCTGAAGATAGAAATACAAGCCAATATAATGCAAACAGGTTCGGCCATAGTTAGGAGAACGGATCCGTTGTTTTTGCGCAAAACCCCAGCGGCAATCACAATGCCCAAGGGTAACCACTGGAGAGATTATGCAAGATAATAACCTGTCTCTTACCGCCCACCTGATGCGTCGCGCAGGTTTCGGAGCTACTCGTGAACAGCTTGAAACCTATGCCTCCAAAAACTACGAGGCACTGGTTGAGGACCTAATCAACCCGGAGCGGTTTCCTGAAGTGGACGAAGACGTGCTGGAGCGGTACTACGGCTGGTTGGAGGGAGTGCAGGGCAAGGTTTGGGCGGCTGTGTGGATATACCGCATGGTGAACTCTCAGCGTCCCTTGGAAGAGAAGATGGCCCTCTTTTGGCATCACGTCTTCGCCACCGGAGTGTCGAAGAGTGACCACCCGCCGTCCTCCATCCGACAGATCAAGACCTTTCGCAGGAATGGCTTATCAGACCTGCGCACTATATTAACGGAGCTTTCCACGGACCCGGCCATGATATTTTGGCTGGACAACAACGAGAACCACAGGGACGATCCAAACGAGAACTACGGACGGGAGCTCCTGGAGTTGTTCTCCATGGGGGTGGGTAACTACAGCGAAACGGACATCAAGATGGCCGCTCGCGCCTTCACAGGCTGGACTTTTGCCCAGCCCTTGGGCCTTTATCCCTACGGTTTCTACCCCTCGAAGTTCGTTTATCGGGAGGATGACCACGACGACAGTGTCAAGACCTTTCTCGGGGAAACGGGCCGCTTCAACGGTGAGGAAATCATTGATATCGTAGTCAAGCAGCCGGCCACTGTCAGGTTCATCGCCAGGCACCTTTACAACTTTTTTGTCGCCGACGAGTCCCAGGTCCCCGCCTGGGCCACCGTGCCGCCCCGGGACCCGGAGGCCATCGACACCCTGGTCAAAGCCTACTTTGACTCCGGGGGCGAGATGCGCTCCGTCATGCGAGTCCTTTTTAACTCCGATTTTTTCAAGGAGGCCCGGTTTCGGAGGGTTAAAAGTCCCATTGAGTTGGTGGTAGGCGTCCTCAAGCTAGTAGACACCAACCGGTTCCCTGATACCCACGTGATGGAGTATCCTACGGCCACCGCGGTGATGGGGCAGCAGCTCCTTAACCCGCCCACGGTAGAGGGATGGCACACCGGAAAAGAGTGGATAGACGGTGGTACTCTCAACGAGCGTGTGAACTTCGCCGTCAATCAGGTAGAAGATTCAACCAGGCCTGGGGTAAAGGCCATCATTGACCGGCTTAGCGGCGGCATCCTTTCCCCGGAGGAATTCGTCGACCGGTGTCTGGACTTGGCGGGGCCGTTGACCGCCAGCAAAGAGACCCGGGACGCCCTTCTCCGCTACGCTGTAGCTGAGGGGAATCTTGACTTAACTTCTCAAGAAAACTGTGAGGCCGGCAAGGCGCGAATCGTCCGCATGTTGCAACTTATCGTAGCTTCCAGGGAGTACCAGTTCGCATAGGGCATAGGAGGAAAAAGATGAACGGAAACAGTAAGCAGCCGGTCCTGGTGGTGGTACAGCTGAGTGGCGGGAACGACTTCATGAACACCTTGGTTCCCTACACCAGCGGTGACTATTACGACGCCAGACCTACCGTTGCCATCCCGGCGGACCGGGTCATACCCATTAACGACACCCTGGGGTTTCACCCCAGCGCCGCGCCTTTGAAGGACCTCTTTGACCAGGGAAAGGTGGCTATTGTCCAGGGAATCGGATATCCAAACTCCATCCGGTCCCACTTTCGTGCCATGGATATTTGGCATACCTGCGAGCCGGAAAAGGTTGGCACCGAGGGTTGGGTGGCCAAGGCCATCCGGGAACTGGACCCCCGCAGCGAGAATGTCCTCACCTGCGTCAGCCTGGGTAAGGGAATGCCACGGGCTGTGGTGGCATTGGGCGTCCCCGTTACCTCCGTAGACAACCTTGAGCGGTACGGTGTCATGACCGGCATAGACGAGGGAGAGAGGCCAGAGACGCTGGATATCTTCAAGCACATGTATACCCCCGCCGCCGGCGCACAAGCGGCCATGCGATACCTGGGAGATACGGGGCTGGATGTTCTCAAGGGAACGGACATGCTCAAAAAGGCTCCGGAGATGTATGAGTCTAACGTTGAATATGCTAACAATCCCATCGCCAATAGCCTACGCGACGTGGCCCGGGTACATCTGGCGGACCTGGGGACTCGAATTTTTTACACCCAGCATGGCGGCTATGACACCCACGCTAGGGAGCTGCCGGCTCACGAAAAGCTCCTTGGAGACCTATCCGGCGCCATTATGGACTTTTACCAGGACCTTAGTGACCATGACGCCGCCGACAACGTGGCAATGTTGGTGTTTACTGAGTTTGGACGCCGGGTTAGGGATAACGGTAGCGGCACCGACCATGGTTCGGGAGGGGGCGCCTTCATCATTGGCTCCAGGGTAAACGGCGGCCTGTACGCCGAGTACCCGCCCGTAGACCCGGCCCGGTGGCTCAACGGCGAAGACCTGCGGCATACCGTTGACTTCAGAGGTGTCTACTCCACCATGCTGGAGCAGTGGATGGGTCTTGACGCCTCTCTAATTGTGGGCGGCTCTTTTGAGCAAGTGCATCCCTTTGTCTAGGAGGCTCCTTTTGTTTCCTAACTTAGGGGCGGCAAATGACCCGCATACTCATCAGAAGGGGAGGTGACGTATGGGTAGACCCTACGCCATGTTGCGAGCAGGTTTCCCGTATGTAAAGACCGTGGGCATGAGGCGGCTTACCGTGAACTTTCCCATGGACGTTGCCCTTGGCAAAGAGGGTGTCCTGTACATCCTCTGCCGCAATGAAGAAGGCGCCATGGTTAGAAAGCTGAGCTTGGAAGACGAGGACCTGGGGTCCTTTGGCTCCCTGGGCACTGAGGACGGGCAGTTCCGATGGCCCGTTTCTATTATAGTTGACCGGGAAGAGAACATTTTTATTTCCGACGAGGCTTGTCATCGAATCTCCAAGTTCAGCGCCAACGGGGAGTTCCTTGGCAAGTGGGGGGAGCACGGCGACGGCGACGGCCAACTCAATGCCCCTTCGGGCTTGGCATTCGATCAAGACGAAAACATCTACGTCGCCGATGCCCTGAACCATCGTATCCAAAAGTTCACCAAGGACGGCCGCTTCTTGGCCAAGTGGGGGCGTCATGGCGCCGGGGACGGTGAATTTAACATGCCATGGGGTATTGCAGTGGACGAGTTGGGTGACGTTTACGTGGCGGATTGGCGCAACGATCGAATTCAGAAATTCACCGGGGACGGGTCCTTCCTTTTCAAATTTGGCAGTTCCGGGAATGCGGACTCGGAGTTCAACCGCCCCGCCGGAGTGGCGGTGGACGCGGACGGGGACATCTATGTGGCCGACACGGGCAACAACCGCGTCCAGCTTTTCAACCACGAGGGTCGCTATGTCCAGAAATTCTTGGGGGACGCTACCCTATCCAAGTCTGCTCGTGCCTATATGCTGGCCAACCCCATGTTTCTCCGCCTGCGTGACATGGCGACTATTGAGGAGCAAAAGCTCTTCCGCAGCCCCAGGTCCGTGCAGGTAGATAGCCAGGGGCTGATGTACGTCCCGGACTACGGGTCCTTCAGGGTGCAGATATACCAGAAAGACGTGGAGCGGCTTGATGAGAGTCGGATTGCGGCTCCCCTGGGGGTGCCCTCCCTTCTTACGGCCTAGGCTGACGCCCCAATGAGCCGTCGTAATCACATATTTTCAGGAGGAAAGATGACAACCAGCAGCCTGGACTACTCTGCACTCTTGGCCAGAGACGCACCTGGGCCGTCCACTCCTTCCGGAGAGGACCCGCCCTATAACTTCACCTACGGTCACGGAAGCCCCGACTTGCTGCCCATCGAAGGGTTTGTGGAGTCGGCTGCCAGGGCGCTGCGAAGCGATGGCCGGAGCCTGGCCGTCTATCAAGCCAACGGGGGGTCGCTGGGCTACCTGCCCCTGCGCGAGTTCCTGGTGGAAAAGCTGGCCCGTCACCGTGGTATAAAGGTGTCCCCCGACGAGGTGCTCATTACCTCCGGCTCCCAACAGGGTATTATCGCGGTCATGGACGCTTTCCTGGATCCCGGCGACACGGTGGTTACTGAAATCTTTTCCTACGCCGGCACAATCGGCAACCTGAGGCGCCACGGCGTGAACATCGTTGGGGTGCCCTTGGACGAAAAGGGCATGCGGATGGACTTGCTTGAATCTACACTTGCCGACCTTCAGGATAAGGGTGTAAAGCCCAAGTTTATCTACACCATACCAACTCTGCACAATCCCACCGGCACCGTAATGAGCATGGACCGCCGACGCGAAATGCTCCGGTTGAGCCGTCAATACCAGGTTCCCATCTTTGAGGATGAATGTTACGCCGACCTGGTTTTCGAAAAGGAGTACGAGCATGCCATACGCTCCTTGGATGACTCCAACTTTGTTCTGCACGTGGGGTCTTTTTCCAAATCCCTGGCGCCGGGAGTCAGGTTGGGCTACGTGGTGGCCCCCTGGGAGGCTATGAGCCATATTCTCCCCTTTAAGATGGACATTGGCACCAGCACCATGGGCCAGATGATAGTGGCTGACTTCTTTCAGAATAACTTTGACGCCCACATGGAGCACCTGCGCACCGGCCTGCAACGAAAGCGTGACACCCTTATCGCAGCGTTGAAGGAGCACTTCGGCCCCACCGTGCAGCCCAACGAGCCCCGGGGCGGGATGTTTCTTTGGGTCCGGTTCCCCGATGGGGTTGACACTCGTAAGGCCTTGGAAGCGGCAAGGGAAGAGGGTGTGGCCTATAACCCTGGGCCGGACTGGGCAGTTTACGACTCTGACGATGAGCTGAATGGGCATAACTACGTGAGGCTTTGCTATGCCCTCCCCACGGAGGAGGAGACGTGGCAAGGGATTGAGCGGATGGCTAGGGCCTTTCAGCGAGCCATCGGGTTTCCCTAAGAGGAACAGGCCCTAGTCTGAAATTAAAGAGAGGAGGCTCCTTTTGGGAGCCGCCTCTCTTTAGCTATCTCGTCGGAATTTTACTGGTATACGGGGATGGTGTACTCGTGGTGGCACACGGGTCCCCAGTGCTGCCAGTTGGCATTGTAACTCTCTATGACCCCTGGATCGTAGGATGATACGGGGAAAAGGAAGGCCAAGGGGAGGAGCAGGTAGTTATCGTAGAGGTAGTCGCCAATGGCGTGCTCCCACTTCAGGATGTCCTCCTTCTGAACGGAGGCTTTGAAGTTAAGGTAAAGCTGGTCCAACTCCGGGTACTCCCAGGTGGGATTGCCGCAGCCTCCCGCCACGGAGCTCATGGGATAGCAGGGGTCGCTGGGGAAGGGGTTCCCCGCCCCGTAGCGGATGGTGTGTAGACTTTCTGGCCCCAGGTGCGTTCTCTGGCGCGCTTAAGGATCTCGCCAAACTGAACGTCCTCAATCGCAACGGACAACCCTAGTTCCTGCCACATTGACGCCAAGACCTCGGCTATTTCAGGGGCTTCGGGGACACCGCCCATCTTTGCCGTGGTCAATTCGAACTCAAAGCCGTTGGGGTAGCCCGCTTCTGCCAGCAGACGCTTGGCCTCATCGAGATCGTAAGGATAGGGGGTCCATTCCTCTTTGAAGTCGAAGCGGTACGGTGGAATTCCGTAGGTGCTGGCGGGAACGGCCGCATCGCCCCAGAAAGTCTTAATGATTAGTTCTCGGTCTATGGCGAGGTTCATGGCCTTACGCACGTTGAGGTTTCTCAAGGGGTTGTCGGCGATGTACCCGCCTGCGATGGGTTCAGTTTCTCCTTCTCTGGACCCGGCTAGAATCTCCTTTGGCTCGTCGTAGTACAGCCCGCCAAAGTAGGCGAACATGAATATGCCGGGAAGGGTGGCGACTACGGTCTTGAATCCCCTCTCCTCTGCTTGGGGAATCAAGACTCTGGCGATGTCGGAGAGGTGGACCTCATTGGTTAGAAGCATGGCCAACCGGGTGGCGTCTTCAGGGGTGTAGAAGATCTGGATCTCGTGGAATTCCGAGGTCTTGCGCCAGTGGTCTTCCACCCGCTCAACCAGGAGGTACTCGTTAATCTTCAGGTCCCTGAACTGGTATGGCCCGGTGCCGACGGGATTCTCGGCGTAGTCATCTTCACCCCCCACGTGGTCCCAATAGTCTTTGCTAATCATGGCCGCCAGCCCGCCTTCGGAAAGGAAGCCGAGAAGAAGGGGCTCCGGCTGGTTCATGTTGTAGGTGAAGGAGTAGTCGTCATGGATGTCAAAGTTTGCGTCTTCCACTCCGTAGATGTTCCAGCGGCCCGGGTTGTAGGAAGTCTCGCCGGCCGACGTTCGGATGGAGTGAACTACGTCCTTGACGGTAAACTCGGTGCCGGTCCAGGAGTCGGTGGAGTGGAAGGGGATGCCCTCCCTCAGTTTGAAGTCCCAGCTCGTGGCATCGTCGGACACACTCCACTCCGAGGCTAGGTGGTCGTTGGTGTAGTCCCCTGTGTATGGGTCAATGTAGATCATCTCCTCATACATTGTCTTGATGGGGCCGGAGGAGCTGTGGAAGGTCTGGTGGACCATGGTGGCCAGGCGGCACCATGGATATTTTTAGGCGTGGCGAAACGGGGACCCTTGCCATAACCGGCGTTGCCGAGGGTGTGGGTTGTGGCCTTGCGGTAGCCTGCGGCGTGGAAGCGGCTGTTGGCGCCGGCGTTGATGGGGCCATTGTCGCAGCGGGGGCCATTGTTGGCGCCGGCGTGGACGGAGCCCTGGTTGCCGCCGGGGCAGGCGCTTGCGTGGGCGTTTCCGTGGCGTCGTCCCCGCCGCAGGCGACAATAAGCAGGACCAAGACCATCAGCGCTCCCACAAGGGAATATATCCGCCAATGCTTAGACCATTGCATTTTGTTCATGTTGCGTTACCTCCTTGACTTACGGGCGAATCCGGTTCCAAAACTGTAGCTGGGGGGTAGTTATAGTGGCTAATATCCTAGGTGTTTCAAAATTTGATGGCAACCCACAGAAGCGGATTGAGCAAAATGCGACGAGTTACAGTTATAGATGCGAGCAATATAGCTGTAATACGACAGTTCTTTAGGGCAAGGTGACGGTGGTGGAGGTGTGTGGGCTGATGGGGGAGATGGAGCACCTGCGCTCCGGTCTGCAGCGCAAGCGGGACACTCTAATCGCCGCGTTGAGGGAGCACTTTGGCCCCACCGTGGAACCCAACGAGCCCCGTGGCGGGATGTTTCTTTGGGTCCGGTTCCCCGATGGGGTTGACACTCGTAAGGCCTTGGAGTCCGCAAGGGAAGCGGGTGTGGCGTATAACCCTGGGCCGGACTGGGCAGTTTACGACTCTGACGATGACGTGAACGGGAACAACTACGTTAGGCTTTGCTACGCCCTCCCCACGGAAGAGGAGACGTGGCAGGGGATTGAGCGGATGGCCAGGGTCTTTCAGCGAGCCATCTGGTTTCCCAAAGAGGATTAGAGTAGTCTGAAGCTAAAGAAGGGCGGCTCCTATCGGGAGCCGCCCTTCTTTAGCTATCTCGTCGGATTTCTACTGGTACACGGGGACGGTGTACTCATGGTGGCGAACAGGGCCGAAGTGCAGGTGGTTGGCCTGATAGTCCTGTACTATGTCAGGATCAAAAGCCACTTGAGGGTTAAGGAAGAACATGGGGATGACGTTGAAATTCTCGTACATCCAGTCTCCCATCTCCTGGGTATAGCGAAGTATGTCTTCCGGCAAAACGGCTTGGGTTAGATTGACGTAGATGTCGTCCATCGCATCGTAATCAAAAAAGTAGCCTCCACCACATCCTCCCGCTACGGGGCTCATTCGGAAGCAGATGCCAATGGGGAAGGGCCCCGTAGCTTGAAACCACGCATAGATGTTATGGTTCCATTCTCCAGTTCGAGCCCCAGCGTTTACTGCACTTTGTTCCAACAGCTCCAGCTTGGGCCTGAGACCTATCTCTTGCCATTGAGCAGCAACGGCCTCAGTAACGTCGCCATACTCCGGGATTGCAGACGCTATGTAGAACCTGAAGGTGAAGTCGAACCCGTCGGGATAACCGGCATCAGCCAGGAGTCGCTTGGCTTCCTCGGGATCATAGGGGTAGGGGGTCCATTCACTCTTGAAATCGGAGCGGAAGGGAGGAATGTTGTGAAGGCTCATGGGTATCGTGGACCCCCCGGGAAGAAGGCGTCTCGAATTGCATCCCGGTTAATAGCCAAGTTTATGGCTTTGCGTACTCGAACGTCGCGGAAAGGATCGGTAGGGTCATAGCCTGGCGCGAGAGGGAAAGCTTCACCTTTTTTCTCACCGACTCTTATCTCCCTGGGACCATCGTGGTACTGGCCCGAAAAGATGTAGAAGAAGTAGAGTCCGGGGAGTGTACTACTGGCAACTTTAAATCCCCTCTCTTCCGCTTGGGGCAGCAGATTACGTGGAACATTTGAAATGTGGGCCTCTCCAGTCAGTAACATGGCCAATCGGGTAGCATTTTCCGTAGCATAGATGAACTCCAATTCATGGAATTCGGGGGTCTTTCTCCAGTGGTTCTATACCCGTTCATGCAAAATGGAAGCCCCTAAATTCAACTCTACGAACTTAAATGGCCCTGTTCCGACGGGCTGCTCTAGATAACGATCCATGCCTACGGCGTCCAAGTAGTCCTGGCTGATAATGCCCGCTACCCACTCTTCACTCGCCCAGAAATTGAACTGTGGTTGTGGGACATCCATATGCCAGATAAACTCGTTATCATTGGGAATTTCGAAATTATCGTCATCAATTCCCAATCTGGTCCAGACGCCGGTGGTGGATAGTGCGTCCTCTCTACTCAGGGTTCTTATGGTTAAAACGACATCCTTGGCGGTAAATTCGGTCCCATCATAGGTATCAGAGGAATGGAAGGGTACGTCCTTCCTCAGCTTGAAGCTCCAGGTCTTCGCATCAGGGGACATACTCCACTCAGTAGCTAATTGATCGTTGCTATACTCTCCACTGAACCTATCTTGATAGATAAGATGCTCATAGATGGCCTTTATGGGGCCGGTACCACTTTGGAAGGTCTGCCACATCATAGTGACCTGGTGCGCTGGGGGCAGCGTGGCCACTGTAAGCCTGGACGAAACCGGCACTCGGCCTACGGCTACCGTAGGCGTAGCGGTAGGTGTGGGCCTTGCGGTGGCCCGTGGCGTGGGAGCGGCTGTTGGCGCCGGTGCGGCGGTAGCCGTTGCGGCTGCCCGCGTAGGCGCCGGCGTTGATGGGGCCATTGTCGCAGCGGGGGCCATTGTTGGCGCCGGCGTGGACGGGGCACTGGTTGCCTGGGCGGGCGCTTGCGTGGGCGTTTCCGTGGCGTCGTCCCCGCCGCAGGCGACAATTAAGCAGGACCAAGACGATCAGCGCTCCCACAAGGGAAAATATCCGCCAATGCCTAGACCATTGCATTTTGTTCATGTTGCGTTACCTCTTTAAGACTTACGGGCGAATCCGGTTCCAAAACTGTAGCCGGGGGGTAGTTATAGTGGCTAATATCCTAAGGTGCTTCCAAATTTGATGTCAACCCACAGAAATGGATTGAGCAAAACGCGATGATTTACAGCTATGTATGCGAACAATATAGTTGTAATACGACAACTGTCTAGGGCAATCCCAGCCCGGTGTTCGTTTGGAAAGTTCCCTATGTTTAACCGGCAGGCGACATGGACAGCGGCGGCACTTCCAACTCGGAAATCAGTGAATTGAACTTCTCAAGGTCTACTTCGATAAACTTCCGCAGGGCCTCCCCCTGTGCATCAACCTGTTTGGACAAGTGGTTGTAGACCTGAACAGACTGCTTCGTTGGTTTTTCATCGGAGCTGGTTACCCAGGAGAGAAGCCCGGCCAATTTGCCGTTCAACCTTGCGGGGTACTTCAGCCGGTCTATTTGCGATCGTGCCTGAGACTGTACCAGTTCCCCCTCGATAGCCGCCAGTTTTTCCTTGATTTCCTCCGCCGCTTTGGCAACGGGCTGCCCTGTAGCTTGGCCCTCTGTGCGGGCCGTCCACTCCTCCACCTGCCGCCTAATGCTGCGTATCTGCTTCACGGCGTTGTGGGTCTCGGAGAGCTTGTCACGGATTTCCAGCAAGAATGCAAACAAGGCCTCCATGTCTCCCTGAGTTGCTTCAATTCCGGGGGCCTTTTCAACGTCAAAGGCCTGTATGAAGGTCTGTTCACCCACCTTGAGTTGGACGCTGTAGCTCCCGGGAGGCGCTATTGGTCCGCTGAGGGCCGGGTCGTAAAGCCGCTCCGTTAGTGGGTCGCCGGGAAGCGCTGCGGCTTTGGGATACCGCATGTTCCAGACAAAACGATTCATCCCAAAGTGAGGGGGTGGCGCGCTTTCGTCCCCATCCGCCGGAGGTGAAGCCCTATGGGCTTCCTGGCAGCGGTACCGAATAATTTGGTTACCCGTGCTGTCAAAGAAACTCAAAGAGACTTCGGCTTCAGGCTTCTCCGCCAGGTAAAAACTGACTACCACCCCTTGGGACGGATTGCTGCCGCCATCCAAGTAGTTGCGTACCATCCGCCCGTGGGAGTCTTCGTGCTGCTCGTAGGCGACCACCAGGGTACCGGTTCTCTCATAACCCCACGGGTTCTTGGACGGTACACCGAAGCCTTCAGGAGCTGTGTGCCTGTAAGTTGTGCGTGGCTTGAATAGGTGTACGGGGCTTTCAGCCGACTGTTGCGTGGCTTGGCGCAGCGGCGTGAGGTCATCCATTATCCAGAATGACCGTCCATGGGTTGCGGCCACCAGGTCACCGTCCTTCACAGCCAAGTCGTGTATGGGGACTACAGGGAGATTTTGCCTAAGCGACTGCCAGTTGGCCCCATAGTCAAAGGAAACGTACGCGCCGTATTCTGTCCCGGCGTACAGCAAGCCCCTTCGCCCCGGGTCCTCACGAACAACCCTGGTGAAATCCTCCCCCGGGATGCCGTTGATAATTTTCTGCCACGTTTTCCCGAAGTCGTTGGTCATGTAGAGATAGGGCTCAAGGTCGTTAAGCTTGTATCGCGTGGCGGCCACGTAGGCCGTCGCGGCGTCGTGGGGGGATGGTTCAATGATACTTATCAACGCCCATTCAGGCAGGTCCGGGGGCGTCACATCCTGCCACGTATCGCCATCGTCTCTTGATACGTGGACCAAGCCGTCGTCGGACCCCGCCCAAAGGACCCCTTCTTCAATGGGGGACTCTGCCAGGGCAAAGACGGTGCAATAGTACTCGGCGTTTGTGCCATCCAGGGATATGGGGCCGCCTGAAACTTCCAGCTTGGCAACGTCGTTCCGGGTTAGGTCAGGGCTAATCTCCTCCCAACTAGACCCTTGGTCGGTGGACCGGAATACGTGATTCCCGGCGACGTAGAGCACGTTGGGGTTGTGGGGAGAGAAAAGTATGGGAAAAGTCCACTGGAAGCGGTATTTCATGTCCTTGGCGCCCCAGCCGGATGAAGGTTCCGGCCATACCATGACGTTCTGCACCTGACCGGTACGATGGTTGTAGCGACTGACGTACCCGTTGGAGTGGTTACCGGCGTAGACCACGTCGGGGTCGTTGGGCTGCACGGCTATGTATCCGCTTTCTCCACCGCCGACAGCGTGCCAGTTGGCCTGGGAAATGGCGCCGGTAAGAGACCGGCTGGGGAGGCTCATGGTCGTATTATCCTGCTGCGCGCCGTACACACGGTATGGGAAACGGTTGTCTGTGGTTACGTGATAGAACTGAGCCGTTGGCTGATTGTAGATGGTGGACCAGGAGGACCCGCCGTTAAAGGAAACACAAGCGCCGCCGTCGTTGCCTTCAATCATTCGCTTTGGGTTGCGAGGGTCTATCCAGAGGTCGTGATTGTCGCCGTGGGGCGTCTGGACATTAGTGAAGTTACGGCCCCCGTCCACAGACTTATAGGCTCCTCCTTCCAGTATATAGACCGTATCAGCGTCTTGGGGATCTGCAAAAACGTGGCTGTAGTACCAGGGTCGACCGCGAATGTCCGGGTTGTCGCTGACCCGTTCCCACGTCTCTCCGCCGTTGTCCGATCGGAAGAGACCTCCTTCTTCGGCCTCAATCATGGCCCAGACCCTGCCTTCTTTGGCTGGACTTACGGCCACTCCTATTCGACCCTTAAGTCCACCGGGCAAACCTGGATTGTCGGTTATGTCTGTCCAGGTGTCGCCGCCGTCCGTGGACTTATGCAGTCCGCTGTCTGGGCCACCGCTGACAAAGATCCAGGGGTATCGCTGCGCTTGATAGATGGCAGCGAAGAGGATTCTCGGGTTGTTGGGATCCATAGAGAGGTCCGTAGCGCCGGCCCTGGGGCTCTTGAACAGGACCTTTTCCCATGACTTCCCGCCGTTCTTGGACCGGAATACTCCCCGATTGTCATTACCGCCGAAGGCGTGTCCCATGGCCGCGACATAGACCAAGTCCGGGTCTCCGGGGTGCACCCGGACCCTGGCGATGTGTCGCGTGTCCTCCAACCCCAGGTGGGTCCAACTCCCCCCGCCGTCGGTGGACCTATAAACCCCGTCCCCGTGACAGACGTTGCCGCGGAGGCAGGCTTCTCCCATACCCACGTAGACAACGTTGGGGTCCGAGTCGGACACCGCAACGGCGCCCACGGCTGAGGTGTTGAAGAAGCCGTCGGAAACGTTTCTCCAGTAGGTACCGCCGTCGGTGCTCTTCCAAAGGCCGCCGGCGCAGGCGCCAAAGTAGAAAGCCATGGGGTCCACGGGGTCTCCCGCCACCGCAACGACTCGTCCTCCGCGGTGGGGGCCTATGCAGCGCCACTCCATTGAGCTAAACAGGGCAGGGTTAATAGTTTCCATCTTTCGGGCCTCCGTTCCGGAATAGCAACCAGTCTCTGTAGTACAGATTCTATTCAGCCGTCTATGTTATGTCCAGCGACACCGCAAACCGGATCCACGCCGTAAGGCTCCCGGTGCTCCGGGGCGTTGCATGGTGGCAACACCTGGACTTATGTTGTTTGCGAGGGGGTTGTGTGTCTACGTCTTGGCAAAGTTGCAAAGGGCATTGCACGACGAGTAGGTTTGGTGGGAGGTTGTCTTGGTGCAGTTCATGCCGTACTAGACCCCGTCTCGGCCTGAATACAAGGAGACGGCCCGTCAAGAGCCGTCCCTTCCAGTGCGTGCAAAGTTGTTCCAAAAGGACAATGGCTAGCTGCCGAAAAGCCTCTGCAGCCCAATGGCTAGCGTGGACGCCGTGGCCATGCCTCCTAACAGCACTCCCACCATCCACTTGATCAAATGTCTTTCCAACTGGGTAAGGTTTGCCTTGGTTGCATAATGTGCAATTCCGAGCGGAGTTCATCCATTGTAATCTGCCGCTCTGCCATTGCCATGGTGTCTATCTCATGTGTTGCTACAAGGTACGTACTTGGTATGCAACATTAGCGTACGGTTGACAATTGCTATCGCTGCGTCGCTGAATGCCGCTCTCAAAAATCGAATTCCGTGGTTATGCTAAAATCCTAACATCGTTCCATCGCCCCGATGCTACGAGCTTGGCGGCAAATGCTGGTTGACAAGGTGCCGAATGAGGATACCTGGAATTAGGAGAAGCAACGCCCCGGACCGGTGCGGCTTCAGTGCGGGCCGGTTCGCCGAGGCCGTGAGGGACGGTGACATGGCCGTTGCCTGGGACCTGCTTTCCAAGGAGTCCAGGGGCGTGCGTCAAGGGGTGTGGGCAACGGAAAAGGGCGTTGACCTCCAGGTGGTTTATCGCGCGGCCATGGACCCAAACCATCCAATGTTTCAACTCATGCTCCGGGACTTCAGGGAAGCGGTGCTGAAGTACTGGCCACTTGAAGACCTGAGCGACCTCGGCGTTGCGCCAACCAGCTACGTGGACGACTGCCATGCCTTCGCCTTTCTGCCAATGGGCATGGACAATGACCAGGAGATAATTGCCCGGCCCGCAGTGAAGTCAGGGCTAATCATTCCCATGCTCCTGGAGGATGGTCGGTGGAAGGTCAACCTCCCTGGCTGGCGTTTGGCATGGAAATAGGCGCCTTGCCGCCGGGGCCAAGCGCCCCACGTAAGCTCAATTTCTAGATTTTGGGGGTCAAGATGGCTGGCTACAAGCTGATATCGTCCGATTCGCACGTGGTGGAGCCGCCCGATCTCTGGCAGCGGTATATCGAGCCAAAGTACAGAGACCGCGCGCCCCGTATCGTCCGCGAAGGGGCCTTCGATCAGTGGTACGCCGACGGCGACGTTAGGTTTGGCATAGTGGGCTCCGACACCCAGGCGGGGCGCCGATTCGACGCTCCGGAGACTATTGAAATCGACGGCAGTTACGAGAACGTTCGCCAGGGAGGCTTTGACCCCCACGCCCACGTTAGTGACATGGACGTGGACGGCGTTTTCGGCGATGTTGTGTATCCCTCGGTTGGGCTGGAGACGTGTATTATTCCCTCCACTGACCTGCTCTCAGCCATCTTCAGGGCTTATAACGGCTGGCTGGCGGATTTCTGCGCTCCATACCCGGATAGGATCAGGGGTATGGCCATGATTAACGTGGACGTGGTCTCAGATGGTGTGGCGGAGTTGCGGCGCGCCGCGGAGCTTGGCTTGGCAGGAGCCACCATCCCTCAACGACCTCTCTTTGGCAGGTACGACAGCCCTATGTATGAACCGCTTTGGGACGCTGCCCAGGAGTTGGGCATGCCACTGAGTATCCACAGCGGGACGTCCCGCTGGAGTCCCAACCAAGCTCCCGTCTTCGGCAACAGCAGGGGTATGGTTGAGTTCATTAACCAGGAATACGATATGCGGGACAATGTAGTGGCTATGGTCTTTTCCGGCGTGTTTGAGCGGCATCCCGGCCTTAAGGTTGGTGTTGTGGAGTATGAGGTCTCATGGGCTCCCTATCTTTTGTATCGAATGGACATTGCCTACAACGAAATTCGGCGTCCCGAAAGGTTTGGAGGCAGGAGGTTTGCAGATTCCATGGTCCCCAGTGACATGTATCGACGGAATATGTTTATCAGCTTTCAGGAGGACGCTTTGGGTATCCAGATGAGGGAGTACCTGGGCGTTGAGACTCTGATGTGGGGATCAGATTACCCTCACGCCGAGTCGACTTTTCCCAAGTCTCGAGAGATTGTGGACCGCATTCTTGAGGGAGTGCCGGAGCACGAAAAGAGGCTCATTGCCGGCGAGAACTGCGCCAAGTTGTTCCGGATAGGCTAGGGGAGACAGGCGTGAATAGTGAGTGCGCTGCGGCGTTGTTTGGCGATGGGCAGGAGTGCGGGGTGGCGCCTTGGCACCAGCGCCTGTCGTAGACCTAATTAACGGGTGCCGCTGGTCCCTCGACGCAATCCTGCCACCGCCGGTCTAGTTCTCCCAGGTCCGAAACTATGAGCTTGACCTTCCTTATGTCAAAGGGGCTCCGTCGCCCCGGGGCGACGCGGGCTATGAAAGGGACGGTAGCCTCCTCGGCGCCTTTGTAATCGTCAATTGCGTCTCCGATGAAGACAAGCTGCCGCGGGCGCCAGCCGTTTTGGGCCAGGATATCCCGCAGTATCGCTCCCTTGTTTCTGGGGGAGCCGTACACACCCTTAAAAAACCCGTCCAGACCCCGTCGCCTTGTCAGGTCCTGCATCTCGTCCTCAGGGGTGCCAGATGCAATGAACAAGGTGTAGCGCGAGGAATAGGTCTTCAAAAACTGCAATGCTCCCGGGGTAAAGGGGCAATCCATTAACTCTTCGTCCGCCAGCTCGCCCAGCTTTTTGCTCAGCCTTGCTATGCCGGCGTCATCCACGGTCTGTTGAATGATATCACGGCATATTATGCGCAGCTTTTCGAATCGAGGCATCCCGCCGTGGTCCGCGTGAAGCTGTACAATCCTGTCGCCGTGTTGGGGGTATTGGCTAAATAGGCGTCTAAAGGATTCCGCCTTGATGTGGTTGGACTCCAGAATCACCCCGTCGAAATCAAGGACAATCCCTTTTATCCGGTGGCCCTGACTCGAATTGCTAGTTCCTGCTCTATAGTCCATATAAAAACTGCGCTATGCGCCTCTCAACCTGGGCGGCAGATCTTACAGCCTTTGGTCAAGGGCTTCCTGACAATTTATCGATAATGGCATCCCCCATCATGGCGGTACTGAGCGCCGTTTCGCTTTGGCCGGCTATATCCGCCGTCCGATGTCCACACCCCAAGACCTCCTCCACCGCGTCTTCAACGGCACACGCTTCTTGTTCAAGGCCAAGGGAAAGCCGCAGCATCATGGCGACACTAAGCACCGTGGCAACGGGGTTGGCTATGCCGCGGCCTGCGATGTCGGGGGCGCTGCCGTGGATGGGTTCATAGAGTCCCAGCCTGGTATTCCCGGATCTCGTGCCCACGGACCCGTGGCCCAAGCTGGCCGACGGTAGCATTCCCATAGAGCCGGACAGGACCGACGCCTCGTCGGTAAGGATGTCTCCAAAGGTGTTTTCAGTGACAATAACGTCAAAGCGCGACGGGTTGCGTATGAGCTGCATGGCGGCATTATCCACCAGCATGTGCTCAAGGGTTACTTCAGGGTACTCCAGGGCCACTTCTTCGGCTACGTCCCGCCACAGCCGTGAGGTTTCCAGAACGTTGGCTTTGTCCACCGAGGTGACGTGGCCGCGGCGGCTCCTGGCCAGTTGGAATCCCGTGTCCAGGATTCGGCGAATCTCGTGCTCGCTGTAGCGCAAGGTGTCCACCCCGGACCTGCCCTTAGAGGACTGCCACCGCCTCTTGGGCCGGCCAAAATAGAGGCCCCCGGTAAGCTCTCGCACTATTATGAGATCAATGCCTTTCAGAATCTCCGGCTTGACCGGGCTTGAATTGACGAGGGCAGGGTGCACCTTTACCGGTCTGAGGTTTGCGAAAAGCCGGAGGGATTTTCTAAGGGCCAAAAGCCCGTCTTCCGGCCTCACTTCGGCCTTCGGGTCGTCCCACTTGGGCCCGCCAACGGCACCCAGCAGCACGGCGTCGCTCCTGCGACACAGATCCAGGGTCTGGCGCGGGAAAGGATCGCCGCAGCGGTCTATGGCGCTGCCCCCTACGTCGCCGTAACCCATTTGAAAGCTATGGCCGCTTATTGACCCAACGGCTTCCAGCGCCTTGACCCCTTGGGCTATCACCTCTGGCCCAACGCCGTCTCCAGGCAGCACCGCAACGGAGAAGTTCATCCGGCGTTCTCACTGCCAAGCATCAACCGACCAGCCCCGCGCGGCGCTCATAAGCGTCGATTTTATCCTCGTGCAGCAGGGTCAGACCAATGTCGTCCAGACCCTTCAGCAGGCAGTTCTTTCGAAACCCGTCAACCTCGAAACTGAACACAAACTCTTGGTCCTCGTCCCACACCTGCTGCGCTTCCAGGTCCACGGTCATTTTCATGCCGGGCTGCCGTTTCAGCTTGTCCATCACGTGCTTCACGTCCAATTCAGGCAAAGCAACGGGCAGCAGTCCGTTTTTGAAACAGTTATTGAAGAAAATATCGGCAAAGCTTGGGGCAATGATACATTGGATTCCATAATCTTCCAGTGCCCAAGGCGCGTGCTCCCGCGAGGAACCGCAGCCAAAGTTCCGCCCTGCTACCAGTATCCTGGAGTTTTGATAGCCGGGTTGGTTCAGGACAAAGTCCGGGTTGGGAGAGCCGTCCTCGTTGAATCGCCAAGGGGAGAACAGGAACTTACCAAAACCGCTGCGTTCAATGCGTTTCAGGTAGATGGCGGGAATTATCTGGTCAGTGTCGACGTTGACGCGGTCAATGGGCGCGGCCACACCCGTCAGCCTGGTAAAAGGTTCCATGGTCTGCTCCTAGACTGAATATGCTGCTCTTTCTAAGCTCCCCACTCTCGTATGTCCACAAAGTGTCCAGCAATGGCCGCGGCGGCGGCCATTGGAGGGCTCACCAAATGCGTTCGGCCTCCCTTGCCCTGCCGTCCCTCAAAGTTGCGGTTGGACGTTGACGCGCACCGTTGGCCCGGCTGGAGAATGTCCGGGTTCATGCCCAGGCACATGGAGCATCCCGCTACCCGCCAATCAAAACCGGCGTCTGTAAAGATGCGGTCCAGCCCTTCCTTTTCCGCCTGCATCTTCACCCGTGCGGAACCTGGTACCACCATGGCATAGACCGCCGAATTGACCCTCTTCCCCTTAACCACCTCCGCGGCGGCCCGAAGGTCGCCAATGCGGCTGTTGGTACAGGCCCCCACGAACACCCTGTCAATCTTGATGTCTTGGATGGGAGTCCCAGGTTGCAAGTCCATGTAGGCCAAGGACCGTTCGGCGGCCTCCCGCTCGGCAACTTCCTCAAAGGATGCCGGGTCCGGCACCCGCCCAGTCACTTTGGCCACCATGCCGGGGTTTGTTCCCCAGGTGACGAAGGGCTCCAGATCCGCGGCGTCAATTTCTACCAGCTTGTCGTAGCCGGCGCCGGCGTCTGAAGGCAGATCCCGCCACCTACCCACGGCGGCTTCAAAATTCGCCCCCTTGGGGGCAAACCGACGTCCCCGAACGTACTCAAAGGTAGTCTCGTCCGGCGCAATCATGCCCGCCCGCGCTCCAGCCTCAATGCTCATGTTGCAGACGGTCATCCGACCGTCCATGGACAGGGAGCGAATGGCCTCCCCGGTGTACTCGATAACGTGGCCGGTTCCCCCGTTAACGCCAATTTTGCCAATGATGCCCAGAATCACGTCCTTGGCCTCCACGCCGGCGGGCAGCGGGCCGTTCACGCGCACTTCCATGGTCTTGGGCTTAAACTGCTGCAGTGTCTGGGTGGCCAAGACGTGCTCCACTTCTGTGGTGCCGATGCCTAGGGCGAAGCACCCAAGCGCTCCGTGAGTTGACGTGTGACTATCCCCGCACACCACTATCATTCCCGGCTGGGTGTAACCAAGGTCCGGGCCGATAACGTGGACAATGCCCTGGTTCGGGCTGTACCGGTCGTAGAAGGTTATGCCGGTGCCCTTGACGTTGTCCTCCAAGGCGTCCAGTTGCCTCTTCGATATTACGTCGTCCACCGGACGCGACAGCTCCCAAGTGGGGGTGTTATGGTCCACCGTGGCAACGGTCAGATCGGGACGGCGAACCTTGCGCCCGGCCAAACGCAGCCCTTCGAAAGCCTGAGGCGACGTGACCTCGTGGACTAGGTGCAAGTCTATGTAGATAAGGGGTGGCGCACCGGGTTCCTGGTGCACCACGTGGGAGTCCCATATCTTCTCAAACATTGTCTTGGGAGACATAACACACCTTACTAGGGTTCTTAATTCCAGTATGACAAGCCCTAAGCCGGTTAAGAGGTTAGGGGCAGCCTTTCATGCTGGTATGCCGAGCCTTAATAGCCTCGCCGCTGGGCTATGGGTTGGGTACCCCGGGCACGGCCTCCTTCTTGGCCTCTTCCATGGCCAACAGCCGGTTGAGGGCGTTCAGGTAGGCCTTAGCGCTGGCAACCAGGATATCCGTATCGGAGCCCCGGCCCACGTATACTCCACCCTCCTTTTGAATTCGGATGGTCACCTCTCCAATGGCGTCTATGCCTTCCGTAATTGAGTTGACGGTAAACTCCGACAGGGTGTTGGGTACCCGAACTATCCGGTTGATGGCCTTGTAGATGGCGTCAATGGGGCCGGTACCTGTGGCGGCGTCCGTCTTCATGGAGCCGTCTGGGCCCGTCAATTGCACGGTAGCCGTGGGAATCTCGTGGTTGCCGCAGGACACTTGGACGTGGTCCATGGTAAAGCTGGTGGACTCCGTAACGGCCCTTCGCTGGTCCGACATTAGGGCCTCCAGGTCCCTGTCCGTGACCTCGCGCTTCTTGTCGGCCAGGGTCTTGAATCCCTCAAAGGCCTGGTCCAAGTCCTCAGCGTTGAGGTGGTATCCCAGCTCATCCAGGCGGGACCTCAGCCCGGCCCGCCCGCTCAGCTTACCCAGCACCAGGGAACTCCCGGGCCATCCAATGGACGCCGGCTCCATAATTTCGTAGGTGGAGCGCTCTTTGAGAATGCCGTCCTGATGTATCCCGGAGGCATGTCGAAAGGCGTTCAAGCCCACAACGGCCTTGTTTGGCTGAATGGGAAAGCCGGTTATATCACTGACCAGGCGGCTGGTTCGGTAGATTTGAGTCGTATCGATGTTAGTGTCCACCCCAAGATAGTCCTTGCGGGTCTCAATGCTCATTATTATCTCTTCAAGGGCCGCATTCCCCGCCCGCTCTCCGAGACCGTTTATGCATCCCTCAACTTGACGAGTGCCCACCTGAATGGCTGCCATACTGTTGGCCACTCCCAACCCAAGGTCGTTGTGACAGTGGACGCTGAGGACTGCTTTGTCGATATTTGGCACGTTGGCCTGAATATCCCGCAGCAACTTGGCGAACTCCTCAGGGATGGAGTAGCCTACCGTGTCCGGGATGTTTATGGTAGTTGCCCCGGCGTCGATTACCGCCTTCAGCATGGTGTACAGGTACTCCGGCTCGGTGCGGGAGGCATCCATAGCTGAAAATTCAACGTCGTCGCAATACCCCTTGGCCCGCGACACCATGTTCACCGCCATGTCCATGACTTCTTCCCGGTTCTTGCGCAGCTGGTGCATGAGGTGAATGTCTGAGCTAGAAAGAAAGACGTGAATGCGCGGGTGGGCGGCTCCCTGAAGGGCCTGCCAAGCTTGGTCCACGTCATTGGGGTGCGCCCTGGCCAGCGATGCAATAATGGGCCTTCTCACCTCTCGTGCAATGGTGGCAACGGCCTCAAAATCCCCGGGGGAACTGGCTGCGAACCCGGCCTCTATTATATCTACGCCCAGCCGGTCCAGCTGTCTTGCAATCTCCAGCTTTTCCGGTGTGGTCATCCCCGCTCCGGCGGCCTGCTCGCCGTCTCGGAGCGTTGTATCAAAGATCTTTACCTTTTCCCGCGTCACTGTATCCCTCCTATTACTGCCTTTGGTAAATCTGACTGGTTGCTGGGTGTTACCCCTTAAATCAAAGGCTGCATAAGAGGAACGCAGGCCACCCATTGGGGCTTTGCCACTACCCCAACGTGCCGGCGGTCTACGCGTTGTGCCTCCATTTCCCCGTTTCCCACTCTCTCCAAGTATGCTTTTCCGAAGCGGCGCCCATTGGGACTGAGGCCGCTTAAAACCTGGTTAACCGGCTTTTGCCAGCCGTGGGCCGCAACCATCCTCGGATAGGCTGCGGCCTTCGCCTCAGGTCGAGTTGATGTTAACACGTTCGCTCCCAATTTTGTCAATAAGTGGCCTACCCGATGCCATACGTTTTTTAGCCCCCACCGGCGGCGGACCACTTTGCCCTAACCGACGTGGCGATGTACTAAAAAGCGCACCAATTGGGAAATTTGTTTCCTGCTGGTCTCCCTAAAATGAAGGCGTGCGTGAAGTGACCGAGTAAAATTCTTTGTCAAAGGGGGTTGGAGATCAGTTGTGCTCTATCCGTAGAACGTACAGCTTGCAGAATACCGAGAGAAGCCAAGAAGAGAGAATAAGGGGAAATAACCAAGGCAATGATCTCTTAACTCTGCTGATTTTTATCGTCACGTTTGCTAGAATTGATCCTACTAAATGGCCTGGAAAAGGGTAAACTGAAATCCCTAATCGCACTTTATGCGTATCTTAGATATGAAACAATCGATTATTCTAATGTTGCTGACCGCCGCCGTAGCGTCCCTGTTCGCGGTGGCTTGCGGGTCTGATGCGCCGGCGTCCACACCCGCCCCGACCCCCAACCCGCCACCAATGACTGAAGAGGCTTCGGACGCCGACTGGGAGGCGATTCTCGGCACTACGGTGCTCCGTCCCGGAAGTCAAAGGGTAGCCTTTTTGCTGGTCGGGCCCAAAGCCCTCATTACCGTTCCTGAAGTGAGAGTTTCAACCTTCTTTGTGTCCGATGCAGGGTCCGCCGACGGGCCGAAGGAAACGAAATCGGCAACGTTTAACCAGTGGCCCTACGGTACCAGAGGCAGCTACACGACGGACCTTTCCTTTGACCGCCCCGGCCACTGGCGGCTGGAAATTGAAGGGGACGAAGGTGGAGGGACCATGAGCAGGGCCATCCTTCAGGTTGAGGTAACCGACGGCTTTTCTGTGGTAGACATCGGCTCCAAGGCACCCGCGAGTATGAACAGGACCATTGAAAACGCGGCGGGCCTGGAGGAGCTTACATCCGCTCATGATCCTGATCCTGACCTGTACACCACCACCATCGCCAACGCCTTGGACCAGGGCCGGCCCACAATGGTTGTTTTTTCCACTCCGGCCTTCTGCACCTCCGCCACTTGCGGCCCTCAGGTGGAAACCGTTAGCGAAGTGCAGGGGCGGTACGGGGACAGGGCGAGTTTCATTCACGTGGAGGTCTATGACAACCCTCACGAGGTGCAGGGAGACTTGGACAGGGCTATAACGTCTCCCATCATGGACGAGTGGGGACTCACCAGCGTCCCGGACTGGGCAAACGAATCATGGGTTTTTGTCATGGACCGGAACGGGCGAGTTACCGACAGGTTTGAAGCCTATTCGACGGCTACAGAGTTGGAAGAGGCCCTGCTACAGGCGCTTAACTAGACCTTCGACTCAAGTCTATAGATGCTGCTGCCCCGGCGCCGTGGTGGGCCGGAGCTTAGCAGCCTATGTAATCAGCCGGTCTTTACACCCTCCAAAAGCCTCTCCCCGTAGAGCCTAACGGAGTTGTCCCACAATATCTTGCGCTTCGACTCATCGGAGATAGGTTGTTCCATCATATTGGGCACCGGCTCCCAGGGGTCGGGAGCGTCGGCGTGGGGGTAGTCGGTGTTGAAGACGATGTTGTTGTCCCCCACGTGCTCTATGGCAAACTTGATGCCGGGCTCGTCGGCGTCACAAGCAATAAAACACTGTCGGTCAAAATACTCGTAGGGAGTGGCCTGTAGGGGGTCGGCGTCAAAAGTCACCGCCTGACGACCGTCGGAACAGTTCTCCAACCGGCTCAGCCAGAAGGGGAGCCAGCCGCAGTTGGCCTCCAGGATGGACAGCTTCATCTTGGGGTACCGGTCCAGAATTCCCGACAGCATGAAGTGGGCAACGCCAATCATGTTCTCCATGGGGAAGTTGATGGCATGGTGAATGGCCTCAAAGGGGCCGCCCATGCCGTTGTACCTATCGTAGGCGGCCGGTTCGCCGGTTTTGGTCTCATTGCCGTGAAGGGATATGGGCACGTCCAAAGTGGTAGCCGTCTCCCACACCTGGTCAAATTCGGGCTGGTGCCACCAGTGCCCCACTGCCGGGGTTGAGATGATGAAGGAAACGGCGCCAAGCTCTTCCACCGAACGCCGGGCCTCCGTTGCCACCTCCGCGGCGTCGCCCCCGGGTACCACCGACACAAACTTGACCCTGTCCGGCGCCTCGCCGCAGTAGTCTCTTGCCCAGTTGTTGTAGGCCCGAACAACGGCGGCACCAAGCTGCGGGTCCGTGCGAGACATCTGCGCGCCAACGTGCCCCGCAGTGGGGAGGCAGACCTGAATGTCCCAGCCGTACTTGTCCATGTCGTTGATGCGGCTGTCACAACTCCACCAAGATCTGTAAGCGTCGCCGTACTTGGCCTCCTGGTTGGCGTAGCGCTTAGTAGTAGCAGCGGAAATTTTGGACTTCAGGAAGAAAACGCCGTCCACCTCAAAATCCATGCGGGAACGGCCGAATATCTCCCTTACCCTGGGACGCCGTTGATGGTATTCAGGCTCCACGTATCTATCCCAAATGTCTCGAGGCTCGTAAAAGTGTCCGTCTGCGTCAATGACCTTATAACCCTGGTACATTTGTATCTCCTTCAGTACGGAAAGACTTTCCTTACCCCTGCATTTGTACCAATCACCTTGATAAGAGTCAAGCGACCTTTAGGGCCCACCAGACCGGCTTGTTTGCCCGCGTCCTTGGTTGTCCACAACCTCTTTTCGGTGCTATCCTAACCCTAGCTGAGGTTCTCAGCGTGCCGCCAGCCAAGACACAGATCCGGAGGTTGCAATGGTCAAGAAGCAGATACTCTGTGCCTACGGTGTTCACGTAGACGCCGTGGCCGGCTGGCTAGGGTCCTATGGTGGCGAAGACTCCCCCGGCGATATCTCCAGAGGTATTTTTGCCGGTGAAGTCGGCACCCCGCGTCTCCTGAAGCTCTTCGACCGGTTGGGCATAAAGACCTCCTGGTTCATTCCTGGCCATTCCATTGAGTCATTTCCCAATGAGACCCGGATGATTGCCGAAGCAGGCCACGAAATCGGCATCCATGGCTACTGCCATGAGAACCCCATCGCCATGACCGCGGAGCAGGAAGAGGCCGTCCTCATCAGGTGCATAGACCTTATCACCCAGGTATGGGGGCAGCGACCTTCCGGCTATGTTGCCCCGTGGTGGGAGTTCAGCCACGTCACCGCAGAGCTGCTTCTCAAGCACGGTATCATGTACGACAACAGCCTCATGCACCGCGATTTTGAATGCTACTACGTCCGCGTGGGTGACCGGTGGACCAAGATAGACTTCTCAAAGCCCGCCGATACCTGGATGACCAAGCTGGAGCGGGGCCAGGAAACGAACCTCATCGAGATACCTGCCAGCTGGTACCTTGACGACCTGCCGCCCATGATGTTCATCAAGAAGTCGCCCAACAGCCACGGATTTGTCAATCCAAGGGATATTGAGCAGCTTTGGCGAGACCAGTTTGACTACGTTTACCGTGAATATGACCATGCTGTGTTCCCCATCACTATCCACCCGGACGTGGCCGGCAGACCCCAGGTTATCCTCATGCTGGAGCGCCTGACTTCCTATATCATGAGTCACCCCGGAGTCCGGTTCTGTACCTTCCGTGATATGGCCGACGACTTTGCCGCTAGCAATCCAAGGCAAAACCCTCCGTGACCATCCGTCGTTCTTTGACGGGGTAAAACTTGCAATTCACTTGTGGAGATTTGAAGAATGACACAACCCATGAACCATAAGAAACTGGCCGTCACTGCCAACGCTATGGTCGCCCCGGGAAAGGGGATACTGGCCGCCGACGAAAGCACCGGAACCATCAAGCAGCGGTTCGATTCCATTGGCGTGGAGAGCACGGTGGAGAACCGGCGAGACTATCGAGAGATGCTTTTCCGGACTCCCGGCGCGGCAGAGTTTATCAGCGGCGCCATTCTATTTGACGAGACTCTCCGTCAAGCGGGCGCCGACGGTACCCCCCTGGTTAAGGTACTTACTGAACAGGGCATCATCCCCGGCATAAAAGTAGACACGGGGGCTAAATCCCTGGCTGGAGCGACGGAGGAGAAGGTAACCGAGGGGCTGGACGGCCTGAGAGATCGTTTGGCGGAGTATTACGGACTTGGCGCTCGCTTTACCAAGTGGCGCGCCGTTATTGCCATAGGTGCCGGTATTCCGACTCCCTACTGCATAGACGTCAACGCCCACGCCCTGGCCAGGTTCGCAGCCCTTAGCCAGGAGGCCAATCTGGTTCCCATGGTGGAGCCGGAAGTGCTCATGGACGGAGACCACACAATTGGCCGGTGCTATGAGGTGACTGAGGCCATCTTGCGCGAGGTCTTCTACCAGTTGGCACGTCAAAGAGTGGTCTTGGATGGGATGCTGCTCAAGACCAACATGGTCATCTCCGGTTCTTCTGCCGCCGTCCGCGCGCCGGCCCAGGAGGTCGCCGAAAAGACCCTGCGCTGTCTCAAGAGCACCGTCCCGGCTGCCATGCCTGGCATCGTTTTTCTCTCAGGCGGCCAGAGTGACGACGAGGCAACGATCAATCTGGATGCCATAAACCGCCTGGCCCACCGGCAAGGAGCGCCGTGGCAGCTTAGCTTTTCCTTTGGACGGAGCCTCCAGGGTGCTCCCCTGAAGGCCTGGGGCGGCAGGGCGGAGAATAGGGACCGAGTCCAGCAGGTTTTCCACCACCGGGCCCTGGTTACCAGCGCCGCTCGGCAGGGCCGCTACGACCCGGCTATGGAAAGTCAACGCGCCGCCGTGTAGAGGGGTTGGGAGGCCGGGGGCAAATTCCTAAGGCCCCAGTGGAGGCGGTGGCGGTGCTAGGTCTCCTGGATGGTTAGGGCGTCTTGTGGGTAGTCGAAACGGGCAACTATTTTTGAACAGAGCGTCTTTATTGCTTTTGAGTTAGCTCCAGTTTTCTTAATACTTATGCCAACGCCTTTGAGGGGCGAATGCCATTCACGATTGTCTTTAGTTTCGGAGAACCAGGCATCCGAAATAGCGAGGACCTTGCGGCTAAAGGTGTCTGGGTGGCGCTCGTACATTAGCTTGCAAAGGCTGAAATGAACGTCAGACCAATGCTCGACAAGGACAGTCTCTTCTTTACCCTTCGCGCGAAACGTGAAAGAGATTGGTTTCGAGTATGTTTTTTTGGGCGTAACGGTAACTGGATTGAATAGAGGACCGCTTGATTTTAAGAAGTTCTTCAGATGCTCCTCTTCCGCTTGAATCTCATGATACTTGCCAACGAACGATAAGACTTCTGCCTGTTCCTTCTGACTCTTGGCAAGCTTGTTCCACGCATTGCTTAACTTAGCTATCACCTCCTCATCTTCAATTATTTTACGCCAACGCTCATAGGCCGCAGGAGGAGGCTTTTTGATTGACTTGATTCTGTCGTGGGCGAGGAATTCTCTAAAATTCTGTTCCACCTCGTCCGGCTTATCGGTGGTGATGTCGAACTCGAGGAACCGTCTGAGTTCAGGATGGTCCTTGACAGGAGGCAAATAGAGGCGCCATTGGCGGCCGTTTGTTAAGAAGGCCAGCTTAGGTATTCCTTTCCCCGCGGCGTTGCAGTAGTCTCGGAGTTGTTCCTCATGCCCTTCCAGTTTGGCGTTCCATTTCTTGGCCTCTATGAAGACCCGGGGTTCTCCACCTATCTGGAGGGCATAGTCAACCTTGTCGTTCTTGTCGTTGGTAATCCGATATTGGCGTACAACCTCTGTGGCACGGGAGGTTTTCCAGCCAAAGAAATTGAGCAGAGGCTCAATCGCTGAAGCCTTGGTTGTTTCCTCTTCCCCTCCCTCTAGCTCAGATATCTGGCTCTGGATCTCGAGAAGTTCGTCTTGAAAGTCTGTGGTCATGGGGCTGCCTCTTACTTGGTGTCGCCATTGTAGCAGAACTAGGGAATGGGGGAGGTTTAGGAGTCTTCCTGGTATATTACCTTGTCAAGTCGGGAGAAGTCATGGATGGAGTCAATCCAACGAAGAGTGCCTGAGCGAGAACGCATGACAAGGGACTGGGTATGCGCGCCATTGGCAAAGAACCTCACGCCCTTTAGAAGCTCGCTGGAACTGCACCCTGTGGCGGCAAAAAATACATCCTCGCCCCCCACTAGGTCCAAAGTGTTGTAGACCTTATCCATGTCCACGCCCGCCTTCACCGCGGCGTCTCGTTCAGCATCGTCCCTTGGCCAAGCCTTGCACTGGATGGCTCCTTCAATGCACCGTATGGCCGCCGCCGTCAACACTCCCTCGGTTGCGCCGCCAATCCCCATCAGCACATCCACGCCGCTGTCGGGAAGGGCCGCGTGAATGCCGGCGGCTATATCGCCGTCGCTGATGAGCTGCACTCGAGCGCCGGCGGCACGGATATCGGCCAACAGCTGCGTGTGACGGGGCCTGTCCAGCACCACCACCGTTAACTCCTCCACCTTGCGCCTCATGGCCTGAGCGATGTTATACAGGTTAGTATTCACAGGAGCGTTGATATCAATGACGTCTTTGGCATCTCTCCCCACGGCGATTTTATTCATATATGCAAACTGCTGGGGCACCTTCATGGTGTCCCGGGCCGAAAGCGCCAGAGCCGCGATGGCGCCCGGGAGCCCCTTGGAAAGCAGCGTGGTGCCGTCGATGGGGTCCACGGCGATATCCACTTTCGGTGGGTACCCGTCTCCGATGTACTCTCCGATATAGAGCATGGGCGCCTGGTCCTTCTCGCCCTCACCGATGACCACCACGCCGTCCATGGAAATAGACCCCAGCGTGAATCGCATTGAATCCACGGCGGCCTGGTCCACCAGCTCCTTGTCGCCCTTACCCATGTGCCTGGCTGCGGCAATAGCCGCAGCCTCCGTCACCCGTACCAGCTCCATGGCCATATTTCGCTCAATGGGACTCCGCGTCCTATCTGTTGTCATGCATCACCTTTTCAGCAGTATAGGGAATCAGGGTAGTATCGGCCCAACCGACGGCAGATAGGCGTTGAGGCAGATCTCGCGCCGCCATGCCCCCCCCCCCCCCGCCCCGTGCGAGCGCCTTGGCTGTACTCTTCTACGCCGCAATGTCCAGGCTAATATCAAGGGCCTTTACCGAATGGGTTAAAGCGCCAACGGAAATAAGGTCCACCCCGGTGGCAGCCACGGCGGCCACGTTCTCAAGCGTAATTCCTCCCGAAGCCTCCAGCACGGCTCGTCCTCCCGCCATCTTTGCGGCCATGCTCATCTCCTCCAAGGACATGTTGTCCAACAGGATAATGTCCGCTCGGCCCTTGAGAGCCTCTTCCATCTCCGACAGGTTAGAGACCTCTACCTCTATCTTCAGGGTGTGGGAGGCCCTTTCTCTGGCCCACTCCAGTACCTCCGGCAAACTCATCCCCCGACTCTTGAGAAACTCAATATGATTGTCCTTGATGAGCACGCCGTCAGCCAGGTGCATCCGATGATTATGCCCACCGCCGACCTTTACGGCGTACTTGTCCAGCCACCGAAGCCCCGGTGCCGTCTTCCGTGTGTCGATAATCCTGACGCCGATGCCCTCTACGGCCCTCACGTAGCGAGCCGTCTCCGTGGCAATGCCGCTCATACGTTGCAAGATGTTCAGGGCTATTCGCTCGCCTCTAAGTATGGTGGACGCCCTCCCCGACACCCGTGCTATCTTAGCTCCGGGAGCTAAACTATGGCCGTCCGCCATCAATGGCACCGGCTCAACCGAAGATTCGATGCGTTGGAAGACCGCCAGCGCGGCGTCCAGCCCTGCCAGGGTGCCGTGAGCTTCGGCGCAGAAAGTGCCCACTCCGCCAACGTTGGGGTCGATGAGGACGCCAGTGGTGGCGTCGTTAAAAACCTGGTCTTCAACCAGTGCTAAGTCAATGAGGTGCTGAATTTCGGGGGTTATTTCAGGCAAGCTGCCTCCACGCACAAGGCAACAATACTAGACAAACTCCCAGGGGGCGCTTCCCAATACCGGCCTTTTCTACCCGACCTCCAGCATCCGCTCCAGCGCCTTGTAGGCAAACTTCATGGTCTCTTTCTCCACCCGTATTTCGTTGACCACCTCTCCCGCCACTAGGGCATCCAGCACCCAGGAGAGGTAGGCGGGGTGAATCCGGTACATTGTGGAGCAGGGACAAACTATGGGGTCAAGGCAAAAAATCGTCTTGTCCGGGTTGTTCTTAGCCAGCCGGTTAACCAAGCTTATCTCAGTGCCCACGGCCCATTGGCTGCCGGGGGCCGACTCGTTGATGACCTTTCGGATAAACTCCGTGGACCCGTGCATGTCAGCGGCTTGCACCGTCTCCATGATACATTCGGGGTGAACAACCACTTTGATGTCCGGGTACCGTTGACGCGCAGCTTTAATCTGCCTGGTGGTGAATCGTGTATGCACGGAGCAGTGCCCCTGCCATAGGACAACCCTGGCGGCCCTGATGGCCTCGGGAGTATGGCCGCCCAGGGGCTTGAATGGACTCCAGACAAGCATCTCCGCCGGGTCCACCCCCAGCTTAACGGCAGTATTCCGGCCCAGGTGCTGGTCCGGCAGGAACAGTACCCGGCCCCCTTGTTTAAAGGCCCATTCAAAGGCGCGAGTGGCGTTGGAAGACGTGCACACAATTCCCCCGTTGCGTCCGCAGAGGGCCTTTATTTCGGCGGTTGAATTCATATAGGTGATGGGTACCACGCCGTCGCTGCCAACCAACTCCTCCAAGTCGTCCCAGGCGTCCAGTACGTCTTCCGTGGGAGCCATGTCTGCCATAGAGCACCCCGCCGTAATGTTGGGCAGGATAACGCGCTGATGGGGAGAGCAGAGTATACGGGCCGTTTCCGCCATGAAGTGAACGCCGCAGAAGATGATGTAGTCCGCCTCAAGCTGGGTGGCGGCTTGCTTGGACAACAGGTAGGAGTCCCCCTGAAAGTCTGCGTACTTAATGACTTCTTCACGCTGGTAATGATGACCCAAGATTAGTACCCTGTCCCCCAGCTTCTTACGAGTCTGGTATATCCGACTGTCCAGCTCCTCTGCTGTCAAGTGCAGGTACTTGACCGGGATCTTCTGCCAGCGCACGTTTACCTTTATCTCATCCAAGAGAGGCTTTGCCGGAAGCTCGTCCTCACTCTTGCAAAAGGCGGCGTGCTCTATCTCCGTAATGGGAAGAGAAGGTCTCTTCATTCCGCCCGGTTTCCTGACATTAGTGGTCATGCGATTACACGTGTCATTAGCGGTTCGCCTTTTTCCACCTTGGCCCCCCGAAGGGACCATGGGGTGGTTGACTCTATCCGTATGTTAACAATTTCCCCCAGCACGTCTGCGGGGTCTTCAAAGAATACCAACTTGTCCCCCCTGGTGCGACCCTGCCACCTACCCCTTTTACGCCCCTCCACCAGCACCTCCACCGTATCTCCCAGGAAGCGCCGGTTCTTCTTCTCAAGTATACTCCTTTGAAGCTCCTCCAGGGCCTTTAGCCGATGCTGCTTTTCCTCTCTTGAAACGTCGTCCGGGAGCCTCTTATGGGCATAGGTGCCGGGTCTTGGAGAATAGGCGGCCATGTGCACCTTGTCAAACTCCAACTCCCTAACCAGCTTGAAAGTGCGCTCGAACTGTTGACGGTTCTCCCCGGGAAACCCGACGATTACGTCGGTGCTGATAGCAACTCCGGGCACCATGGATCGGATGCGGTCAATCAAGTTCCGGTACTCGGCTTCCGTGTAGCGCCGCCTCATCCCTCCAAGCACCGTGTCGTCAGCCGCTTGGACGGGTAGGTTGACGTGCTCGCACACCTTGTCAATTTCCTGTATCGACCGAATAATCCGGTCCGACATGAAAATTGGATGAGACGTTAGGAATCTCAAGCGTTCCAAGCCGTGGACACGGCTCACCGCGTTCAGCAAGTCCGACAGGTCGCGGGGTTCCTCAAGATCGTGGCCATAAGCGTCCACCGTCTGACCCAATAGGGTGACCTCCTTCATGCCCCGCTGCACCATCAACCTCACCTCGTGAGTCACCTCTTCTATTGGACGGCTTACCTGGCGGCCACGGCGAAAGGGTATTATACAGAAGGTGCACATTAGGTCGCAGCCGTGGATTACGGGTACGTAGCTGCTGACCGACGGCTTGCCGGGCGCCACGGTGGCCAAGCACCCCTCCGTATCCACGCCGAGGCGATCCTCCAAAAGGTCTAGAAGGGGAGCAAACTGCTGGGGACGCATAAAAACGTCCACTTGAGGAAACCGGTCCTCCAGCTCCTTGGTCTTTGCCCCCACCATGCATCCCATGAGGGCGAGCACCTGGCCGGGCCTTTTGCCTTTGACGGACTTCATCATGCCAAGATTCCCTACCACCTTGTCTTCCGCACTCTGGCGGACCACGCAGGAGTTGAGGACAACAACATCCGCGTCGGCGGGTTTAGCGACGGCGTCCAAGCCGGCCTGGTCCAGAGCGCTTGCAAGACGCTCCGAATCAGCCTTGTTCATCTGACAACCTATAGTCCAGATGTGGTAGGTGCTCATTAGCCTATACAAAGCTCCTGGCGGAGGGAGTGGGATTCGAACCCACGAGGCCGATTTCTCGGCCAAAGCGCTTAGCAGGCGCCCGCACTAGACCACTATGCGATCCCTCCAACTTACTGTCAAAACTATAGCAGACCCTGATGAAGAGCACCAATGGAAAAGAGCCGGTGATTGCCGGGGAAACCCTGCATTTTACGCTAGATGAAACACCATAAGAATTTCTGGATGCTTTGGTATTTCACCTGGATTAGCGCCTTAAACAAACGCTATCGTATTATGATATAGGGGTATTGACAGGATTCGTCTTACGATATATTATAACACAGATTTACATTAATTGGACATGAGAGGAAATAATGGATGACATAGTCACTAAGCAAGATCCGACGGACAGCCAAATTATCGATATATTAGAAGGCGACGGCCGAGCTTCTAATGCAAGAATTGCCCGGAAGGTTGGGGTTAGTGAGGGCACCATACGCCGTCGCCTCCTACGCCTTATCAAAGACGACGTCATTAAAATTAAGGCCGTTCCCGACCTGGCGAAGATGGGTTACCCTACCACCGCTCTCATTGGTCTCCAAACGGCTCCGGGGCAGCTGGACGCCGTGGCTGATGCCATTACCCACATGAAAGACGTCCACTATGTGGCCATCACTACCGGAGCCTTCGACGTTTTTGCCTGCGTGGCCAAGCCCTCCACCGAAGAGCTTGGCATCTTTCTGCGTACCAAGATAGGCACCATTCCAGGCGTAACGAGGACGGAAACCTTTGTGAACCTCAGCATCAAAAAGCGCACCTACGGCCTGGTCCTCTAACGCCTCTGGTCCCGGGCGCTCTGACGTCCACAGGCGGTTTTGTAGGGCGGGTTTGAACCCCGCCCTTATTTCATCCGTTGCCCCTTGGCAAACGTAGCGCCACATCCCTAGACCAGAGACCATGCACAAACTCATGCAGTAACCCCGTTGCACGTTGACTAAAAATTTCGCAATCTTTACTCAGTGGGAAATCAGAAACTCCTATGCTATAATAGCCCTCTGAGGCGGCCTTTGTTACCCCCCATAGTCTTTGGGCAGGCTGCCCTAATTTACGAGGAGGAGCAGTAGGCCATGACGTACATCATCGCGGAGCCGTGTGTCGATGTGAAAGATGCTGCATGCGTGGATGTTTGTCCCGTTGACTGCATCTATACTACCGGTGAAGATAACATGTTTTTCATCAACCCTGACGAGTGCATTGACTGCGCTGCCTGTGAACCTGTATGCCCCGTGGTAGCCATTTTCCCAGAGGACACTGTTCCAGAACAGTGGAATAACTACACCGACATGAACTATGAGTACTTCAATGACAGGGACCTCTCGACCCTACAGCGAAGTAACTAGTAATTTCCAGTGTTCTGACCTTTTCCCGGAAGGGTGGCCTTTGCTTTGCGTTATCAGGCCCAAGGTCTCCTTTGACCTTTTTGGGCTTGGCTTCTTCTTGGCAGCGGTAAGACGGCCAAAGGAAACCGGCAGCTTCTGCCCCCTATGCGGATGAGCCAGGAACATCCAAGCAGTAAAATAAAAACCAACGGAGCCGAGCGCCTCTCCCACGTTGTAGAGAACTACCTCCTCTCCTTGTACATTCTCAAGGAGGAGGGGCAGGAGAGAATCGTCTTGGGCCGGTTGGCCGCCTACATTCGAAGGCTGCCTGCCGCTGAAGGTCTTGGCACCTCACTTCCCAGCGTCCTGGGTATGCTGCGCCGAATGTCTCGTGACGGTCTCATAAAAATTTCTTCTCAAAAGGAGATACAGTTCACCAATAAGGGAGCCCAGTTGGCCAGGGGAATTGCTCGTAGACACCGGTTGGCCGAGCGGTTGGTGGTGGACGTTTTGGGTGTTGACCTTCCCAAGGCCGACGAGGAGGCGCACATGCTGGAGCATGGAATCTCCCCGTACCTTGAAGAGCAAATAAGAATTGCGGTGAAAAGTCCTACCACCTGCCCCTTTGGCAAGCCCATTCCCGGCAGCGGCTACCAAAAACCTCCCGGCCAGGTGGTGCCTATGAGCACCGCTAGACCCGGAGTCGCCTATCTGGTCAATAACCTCCCTGACGAAGACCCCAAGCTCTTGGAGTTTCTCTGTGAATATC
This sequence comes from Dehalococcoidia bacterium, assembly GCA_965226535.1. GTDB lineage: Bacteria > Chloroflexota > Dehalococcoidia > Lucifugimonadales > JAPULR01. The sequence goes on from CBDDDE010000008.1 coordinate 106,863, forward strand.
GCATCTTGCCTGGTGAGGAGATAGAGATTCTGGAGATAGGGGACTATAGGGACGTTATTACTTTTCGGACATCCGTGGGAGAGACGGCTATCGGTTTTGCTACCGCCTCTCGAATTTACCTAAACCAGCCCCCAAGGTAGGAAACCGTAGGTTGGGTTCGGCGCTGCGCCTCCTAGCCCAGGCTGTCAAGGCACTCCTCAGGTTGGCTGCGAAGGCAGGTGAAGATGGGCGTATCCTTCAGGGTATATGGTCTGGCCCCGGACTCCCTGAGTTCCATGACTAACTTGACAAACTCCTCCGGACTTCCCGACTCAAACCCAAGGACAAATTCGTGATCGTCTATCCCAAAGGAGTAGGTGGTGTGGACCTTGACCGAAGGGTACTTGTGCCCAATGGTGAAGTGCTCGCTCATCAGCTTCTGCCGTGCCTCTTTAGGAAGCTGGTACCAGTCGTGGGTTTTTACAAAGGGGTACACAAACAGGTAGTCATCGTCCCGTGGGTTGATGGCACCGCCCTGACGTCTATGGTCCGGTGCACCATGGTTGGCGAGGTAGGGCGAAGGCCGCGTCATGGCCAGGTATGAATAGGGTGTTTTGACGTACTTGCCAATGCCTGTGTTGAGTATGCCGGCGGCCAGTTTCTGCAGCGCCTCAAGGGTGGGCGATATCTGCCATAGCATAAAATCGACGTCGCCACGGGTTCCCAGCAGGTTGTACCACCTGACCTCCATCTTTGACGAAAGCTTGTCCGCCGCGGCGATAAACTCGGTCTTTCCCTGTCGCCGCTGAGTTTGCGGCAGCCGACGCCACTCCGCTTCCACCTTGAAGAAGGAGTACCTTACAAAGGGTTTTCTGTCATCTTGAGCCATCTGCTTTATTCCCCAACCAGTCTCCCGTAATAGTATCAACCTTCGGGAGCCTTGTGATAGTGCATACTCCAGACAGTGCCCCCTTACCAACGTCCCAACCTGCAATACCAAACCCGGTCCATACCAACTCCCAAACCCAAAAGAGCGCCCGTGCCCCGCAATGACTTGTTGACAGTAGTCAACTGTGGCAATAGACTATTACCAAATGAGATTCCCTGACGACCTCTTTCATCTCTGTACCGGTCCTCCATAAGAGAGGACACAAATATAAGCCAAGGGCTGCGCCTCTCTCGTGTATTCACCAGAGGCGCATTTTATTTAGGAGAAGCAGTTGGCCACTCAGAAAACCAGGAGAACACAGTCCGACAAACACCGGGATAGCCTCAAACTCGCAAAACGGTCCAACGGGATCATTCCCTACCTACAAGAGGAGATAGTAGAGTACAGGGACGAGGTCAAGGCTTTCAGGGATGGAAAAGTGGAGGAGGCCCCCTTTACGGCCTTCCGCCTGCATCAAGGGGTCTACGGCCAGCGGCAACCCGAGGCCCAGATGTTCCGCATCAAACTACCCGGCGGTATCTTGACCCCTGAGGCCCTTGAAGGCGTTGGCGCCATCGTGGAGAAGTACACCCTCCTGAAGAAAGGGCACCTCACCACCAGAGAAAACATACAGCTGCACCACATGACCCTGGAGGACTGCGCAGAGGCTATGGAGATTCTCGGTCGAGTGGGCCTCAGTACCAGGGAGGCCTGCGCCAATACTGTCCGTAACGTTGTGGCGCCTCCCACTTCAGGGATTTGCCCCGATGAGCTATTTGACGTTACTCCCTACCTGGCTGCTTACGTACGCTACGCCATACGCCACCCGTTGACCCAGAACTTCCCGCGCAAGTTCAAGACAGCCTTCACCGGTTGCGCAGACCATGACGACATCATCTCTCCCCTGCACGACCTCTCATTCATAGCCCAAGTACGCGGGCACGGCGATACGGCGGAAAAGGGGTTCAGGGTGCTGGTGGGGGGTGGGACCTCGATCATGCCACGCCTGGGCCAAGAGTTGTACGACTTTGTTTCTCTGGAGGACTACCTGCGGGTTGCAGAGGCCATCTGGCGAGTCTTTAACAGGGCCGACATGCTCAGGAAAAACCGCATGATGGCTCGTATCAAGGTCCTTATCCACCGTATCGGGTTCGACGCCTTCAAGGCAATGGTGGAAGAGGAACTCAACGAGGTAGAAGCCATCGATCCGGTGCCCCTCATGCAGGTGGATGAAGTATACAGCGAGACCCCCCCGGCTCTTGTTCCCCCCTCTGCAAACGGGAGTCAACCGCCCCAAGAGTTCCTCTACTGGAAGGAGACCAACACGTCTCCTCAGAAGCAGGAAGGGTATTCTCTGGTCTACGTGACAGTGCCTCAGGGGGACATTGGGGTCGACCAGTTCCCCGCCCTGGCCCGGATCGTCCGAGAATACACAGGTGGGGCTGCCCGGACCACCCTGGAGCAGAATCTGGCCCTTCGATGGGTACCTGAAGGCCGGCTCTACGAGCTGTGGAAGGCTTTGGACGATATTGGTCTTTCTGAACCCGACGCCCATTCTATTACCGACGTCGTCTCCTGTCCGGGCACTGACAGTTGTAAGCTGGGCATTACCTCTTCAATGGGGTTAGGCAGAGCAGTCAGGGAGGAGCTTCTCTCCAACTCCGCCCTGTTCAAGGACCCCGCGGTCAAAAAGATGCACGTAAAAATTAGCGGATGCCCCAACGGCTGCGGTCAGCACCACGTGGCCAACATAGGCTTCCACGGCGCCGCTATGAAGGGGCCTTCAGGGCAGCAAATACCCGCCTATGAGCTGTTTCTTGGCGGAAACTACGGTGGTAACAGTTCGGATGAGACCGCCTACGGCCAGAGAATCCCCAGGACCAAAGTTCCCGCCAAAATGGTGCCACAGCTGGTCCGACTCATTGCCACCCACTTCCAGCAGAACAAGAATCCCGGAGAAACCTTCAACGGGTTCTTGGACAGAGTGGGAACGGCGCCCATCAAAGAGCTGGCGGAAAAATGCGCCGACATCCCCTCCCTTAATGGCGAATCCCAAGCCCTTTATATGGACTGGGAAAAGACGGCGACTTACAAAGTGGAGCGGGGCGAAGGGGAATGCGCCATCTAGGGCACTGGCGCCGTGTCATGGTCGAGCCGGCTATGAAGTTCGTTTAAAGGGGCTGCCTAACGCCGCAGCCAGCGTCGGAATCTTTCCCACGTCGAGGGTGGTATTCCGTCATCCACCAGCCGCCCCCCCCAACGATTCTCGTACTGAAAACCGGGCCTAACAAATAAGAGACCATAGACTATCACAAAGAGAACTAACCCGGCCCATATGGGAAGTAGAATTCCGATGCCTTGGACAAACAGGTAATTAAAGGCGTTGTACAGTATGAAAGACAGGATGATGAGGACAATTCCTGCCAGCACCACCTTGTTGGGAGACAGCCTGATAAATCCGCCCAGCCGCCAGAACCTAGATAATAGGCCCGATGCCTTGGAGCGGCCTTCCTTCTCCTCGGCAATTTCTCTTTTGCCGGAGTGCTCAGACTCCTTCAGTATCTCTTCTATCTCTCTAATGAACTTATCAGGCATTTCAGGGCATCCAAAAAATTAGTGTCAGGCTTCCCCGTTTCGTCGAGCTGTAGTCCGGCCCCGTATCCGACGGATGATATGCGCCTTTTGTGCCGCGTCGCCTATGCTGATTTTACAACAGGTTGCGGTGGCAATCAACGTAAAAAGAGCCTCGCATCCGCGAGGCTCTTTGCCCTTGGCGGGAGGACTTTCCCTACTCGTCCTCATCTCCTTCGTCGTTAACTCCAACCATGGCTCTCACCAGTCTCCTAGCGGAAGGTGAGGCAATCTCTTCACCGTCCGCTGTCCACATCGACGTGGGGTCGTCTCTGGTGTCCTCTTCCGGCTCGCTGTCCAGGTCATAGGTCAGGAGGTTGTCCCGTATCTGGCCCTTATAGTCATCGATACCCGTGGCAGGGAATGAATATGCCCCGCTAAACCTTGGGTTGCGATAGGTCTCCCTGATTATTACCGTTATCCTATCCTCGCTAGCGTTGAGGATGGCCGCTTCGTACTTGTTGCCCTGCTTGATCAGCCGGACCAGCCTGCTCCCAAGCCTGGGCTCCACATAGCCCAGAACCTCTGCGCCCAAACTCTTCACTATGAGGGTATTATTGTGCACGTCCAAAAGTACGCCGTCGCCGCCAGCCACCTTTGCCAGTAACTCCGTGGAGGCAATAGTACGCAAATCTGTGATTCCCGATTTGCCGCCTTCCTCTAGGAAAAGCCGGGGAACGACCCGTCTCCCACTTGGGGACGTGGAGCCAGCCCCGGAAAGGTGTGACAGGCGGCTCAGGTTTCGCTTGGCAATGTTGTTATGAGGCGCCAAGTCCAACACCTTCTGAAAGGACTTCCTTGCTTCATCGTATACACCCGATTCCAGATAAGCCTTGCCCAAGCGGTTGAGCGCCTCTGTGTTCTCAGGGAAGTAGTAGAGAATTTCCTCATTGATGGAGACGGCTTCTTGCCACCTGCCATCCAGAGCGGATTCAATGGCCTCTTTGGATTTTTCCCGCTTCAATTTGGTTGCGTCTATTAAGTGGACTAGTTCCATAACCTTCTCTTCTTGGGACCAAATTATCCCCAGTGTTATCCTAAGGTAGGTTGCTATGCCTTTTTGAAGGGATACTGTGACATCCTTTTGGAAGTATCTGAGCTATCTCCGCCAAGGTAAGACTTCAAAACCGGCTACTACAGTTACACTAAGAAGCCTTCAGGGTCAAGACTTTTTTGCGACAAATCACCCCCAATTTTTCATATTTTCGCTAAGCAATCCCAGGTCTTACCGAATACGTTGTTAATTATCAGATGGATTTAGTGCCTCGCCCCCCCGCGTTCCTTGCTCTTTCGCCCAACCTTGCCTGCGCAGCAAAAGTTGACATAATTGACCTTGCCGCCACCGAGCCGGCGTGGTTGTAATCCTAATGGGGCAGGGTGGTAGCTGGAGCATTTGGCTAGGAGCTCAAAACAAGGGGCAATGAAGGTTGGCCTTTTTATCGCGGAGAGGCAATCATCTGCGCCAAGGGACCGCTGGGCCTATGGTGTCTCCAAGCGAAAGGCCTCGTGCAGAACCATCACCGCTCGTTCCACCTGCGACTCCGCAACAATGCAGGTAATGCGGATCTCAGAGGTGGTTATCATGTCGATGTTGATGTCAACGTCGGCCAGGGCCCGGAACATGCGGGAGGCATACCCCGGGGCGTCCAGCATACCGACACCCACAATGCTAACCTTGCTCAGCGAAGCGTCCGTTGCGACTTCCCCGGCGCCGATCTCCTCAGACAACGAGCGCACCTGTTCCAAGGCGTCCCTCAAGTCGGCCCGGGCAACGGTAAAACTCAGGTCCGTAAACCGGTTCAAGCCCGTATTCTGAACGATGGTGTCCACACTTATCCCGATTGCCGACAGAGGCTCAAACAGTGCCGCGGCGACGCCGGGGCGGTCCGGCACGCCTCGGAGGGTTATCTTTGCCACGTTGCGGTCGTGTGCCACCCCCGTAACCTTGACACGGTGCTCCATCATCTGAACGTCTCCATGAATTAGGGTGCCCCTCTCCTCTCCAAAACTGGAAGCCACATAGATGGGTATATTGTATACGGACGCGAGTTCAATGGAGCGAGGGTGCATTTTGGCGCCGTAAGCTGCCAATTCAAGCATCTCATCGTAGGTTATCTCATCCAATTTCCGGGCGTTGGGTACAATGCGCGGGTCGGCGGTATAGATGCCTTCAACGTCAGTATACACCTCACACCGCTCGGCATTAAGAGCGGCAGACAGGGCCACGGCTGAGGTGTCGGACCCGCCGCGGCCAAGGGTAGTAACGTCAAGCCCCTCGGTGATGCCCTGAAACCCGGCCACAATCACAATCTTGCCCGCCTCCAACTCCCGGAGAACCCGGTCGGCATCCACACTTTCGATTCTAGCCCTTCCGTGGACAGTATCGGTGTGAATGCCCGCCTGTAGCCCCGTAAGGGCGATGGCTTCGTATCCCAGCGACCGAAGGGCCATGGCCATGAGGGTGCAAGAGACGACCTCGCCCGACGACAGTAGCAGGTCCAGTTCGCGGGCCGCCGGTCTGTTGGAGACCTGCGACGCCAGGGCGATTAGCTCATCGGTGGTGTCCCCCATGGCCGACACCACCGCAACAACCTTCTTTTCCGAATCCCATGCCTCGGCGATACGTCGGGCAACGGCCTGTATTTTTTTGGCATCAGCCAAAGAGCTGCCGCCGTATTTTTGAACAATTAGCGACATCAAGACCTTTCTACACTAGTCATATTCGCCGAAGCAGGAGTCCATTCCCAGGCGTTGGCCGAAATGTACAATGTCCGAAACCCCAATTTCAATCTTGGCCCAGCACCTGGCTTTCTCCAAACCTAGCCGCGATGCAATGACACCCCAGCGCCTTAACGAATTTGTCCCGGCAATCAAACCTAGGTACTTTCAGGACTGGTTCTAATCACGTGGGCGCCTCTTTCCGAGGGCCAGGTGATAACCGTGCGGCCTGAAGCGTTGGCCTTGCGCGCCGCCTCGGCCATTTCGTATGCAATGCTCATTTCCCTGCCACGGGCAAGGGCCAGCACGGTGGAGCCGCTGCCCGATACAAAGGCACCCAGCGCCCCTGCCTTCAGAGCTTCGCGAATAATCAATCTCATAGATGGGAAAAGGTTCCGGCGGTAGGGTTGGTGGAGGCGGTCTTCCGTGGCCGCCTTCAAGTCCTCCGGCCTGTCACCGGCTAGGGCGTTTACCAGCAAAGCGACCCGTCCCGCGTTGAAAACAGCGTCCGCAAGACTCACCCTGTTGGGCATCACAGCCCTGGCCTCGGAAGTGGATATACTGCCGTCAGGTATGTAGAGCACAGTCCTCAGGTCCTGGGGTACGTTAACCGGGGAGGTAATAATTCCTCCTTCATGCTGGACGACAATTCGTATGCCCCCGAAAAGGGCAGCGGTAACGTTGTCAGGGTGCCCCTCCAACTCCACTGCCAAGGGAAGGACCTGCTCCGGCGTTAAAGGTTCACCGGCCAGGTGGTTAGCCGCCACCAGCCCGCCGACAATAGCCGCCGCGCTGCTCCCCAGGCCGCGCTCCAGCGGAACATTGTTGACGCAGCGAATAGAAAGGGTTCCTAGGCGGACGCCCACTGTCTTTTGGAAGTGGACAATAGACCGATAGACTAGGTTACAGGTGTCCTTGGGAAGAACTTTCGACCCTTCGCCCGTTACCTCAACCCGTGGCTCAGCACTACCCCCAACCTCAACCCTAACCTGATTCCAAATGTCCAGGGCCATCCCCATACAGTCGAAGGCCGGCCCAAGGTTGGCGGTAGTGGCAGGGACTTGGACAGTAACTTGCTGATGTTTCATCGAACTGGATGAACGAGTATAACAAGGCCCCTTCCGCTCTCGCAATTGGACAAACCTCTAGACTTTAGACGTCAGCCATTAACGTATGTCATTATAAGACATCTCAAAGTTATAAAACGTGACGTCACATTCCCTCAAAATCCCCTTGACGCCCTCACGGGGCAAGATTATAATACGGTCTACAGAGGAAGGCTCTGAACCTCATCAAGAGTCCTATAGAACAAATGGTGAGGTCAGGCCGACTCGGCGGCGGATTGGAGCACCAACCGCCGCTTTTGCACCTTAAAAAGAGAATAGGGAGTGTTTGAAGTTCTTAGCGTGGGTCAAGTTATTAAGGGCTTACGGTGGATGCCTAGGAGCTAAGGGCCGATGAAGGGCGTGGCAAGGCTGCGATAAGCCTCGGTGAGCCGTCTAGCGGGCATAGCCGGGGATTCCCGAATGGGGAAACCCGTTCCGGTGTTGAGCCGGTTCACCCCGACTTGTTCGGGGAGGTAAGCAGGAGAACTGAAACATCTAAGTACCCTGAGGAAAATAAATCAACCGAGATTCCCTAAGTAGTGGCGAACGAACGGGGAATAGCCCAAACCTCCATGACTTAGTGGTCCGAGGACCTATGTCATGGAGGGGTTGTAGGAAACATCAGAGAAAACCTCGGCATTCTCAAGGAGTTACAAAACCCATTCCTAGTTGAAGGTACCTGGAAAGGACCGCCGCAGGGGGTGAAAGCCCCGTAAGCGAAAGGGATGGGACTCCTGATGTTCACCTGAGTACCATGGGACACGAGGAATCCTGTGGGAAGCTGGGGGGACCACCCTCCAAGGCTAAATACCCTTAGCTACCGATAGTGAACTAGTACCGTGAGGGAAAGGTGAAAAGAACCCCGGGAGGGGAGTGAAATAGACCTGAAACCGTAAGCTTACAGCAGGTCGGAGTCCGCCATTAGTGTGGATGACGGCGTGCCTATTGAAGAATGATCCAGGGAGTTACTTGGTGGTGCAAGGTTAAGGGACTGGAGTCCTGTAGCCGTAGCGAAAGCGAGTCCGAATAGGGCGTTTAGTGCCTCTAAGTAGACCCGAAACCGGGTGATCTACCCATGGCCAGGATGAAGGTCCGTTAACGCGTACTGGAGGTCCGAACCGGTTACTGTTACAAAAGTATCGGATGAGCTGTGGGTAGCGGTGAAATGCCAATCGAACCCGGAGATAGCTGGTTCTCCCCGAAATGTATTTAGGTACAGCCTCAAGTATAGGTGGACGGAGGTAGGGCACTGGATGGGCTAGGGGGCGTGAGCTTACCAAACCCAACCAAACCACCAATGCCGTTCAACCGTTTCTTGAGAGTGAGACTGTCGGAGATAAGTTCGATGGTCGAGAGGGAAACAGCCCAGACCACCAGCTAAGGCCCCCAAGAACAGGCTAAGTGGGAAACGAGGTAGGGTTCCTCAGACAGCCAGGAGGTTGGCTTAGAAGCAGCCATCCTTTAAAGAGTGCGTAATTGCTCACTGGTCGAGGGGTTCTGCGCGGAAAATGTAACGGGGCTTAAGCCTGTCGCCGAAGCTGTGGTCCTGGTCTCTTATTGATAGAGACTGGGAGGTAGGGGAGCGTTCCTCCCGCGTTGAAGTCTTGGCGTGAGCCAGGATGGAGCAGGGGGAAGTGAGAATCCTGGAATGAGTAGCGTTAATCAGGGTGAGAATCTCTGACGCCGAAAGCCTAAGGTTTCCTACGCAACGCTCATCGGCGTAGGGTTAGTCGGTCCTAAGTCGTAGGCGAAAGCCGAAGATGATGGACAGTAGGTTAATATTCCTACACCACCGCTTTTTCGTTTAAAGCCGAGGGGGGGTGCGGCAGGGTAGATAGAGCGCGTCCACTGGATATGGCGCGTCCTTGTTTGTAGGCCATGTCGGGATAGGTAAATCCGTTCCGGCGTTACGAGCTGAGGAATGAGGGAATTCGTCCACCTCGGTGGATGGAAACTCCGTTGAGCCCACACCGACAAGAAAAGCCTCGCGGCTATGGAACTGGGGTGTCCGTACCGCAAACCGACACTGGTAGGCAGGGATAAGCGTCCCAAGGCGTTCGGGCGAACCTCCGCTAAGGAACTAGGCAAAAGGGCCCCGTAACTTCGGGAGAAGGGGCGCCCTGGAAGGTGAAGTCACTTGCTGACGGAGCGCTTCCGGGGCCGCAGATAAGAAGATCAGGCGACTGTTTATCAAAAACACAGGTTTCTGCTAAGGGGAAACCCTAAGTATAGGAGCTGACACCTGCCCAGTGCCGGAAGGTTAAGGGGAGGGGTGCAAGCCTCGAACTGAAGCCCCGGTGAACGGCGGCCGTAACTCTAACGGTCCTAAGGTAGCGAAACCCCTTGTCGGGTAAGTTCCGACCCGCATGAAAGGTGTAACGATCTGATCACTGTCTCGGCGGAGGGCCCGGTGAAATTGCAGTGCCCGTGAAGATGCGGGCGACCTGCGGCAGGACAAAAAGACCCCGTGGAGCTTTACTGCATCCTGGCATTGGTCTGGGAGCATGGATGTGTAGGATAGGTGGGAGGCTTGGAAGCTTCGACGCCAGTCGGAGTGGAGCCGTCGTTGAAATACCACTCTTCCCTGGTCTTGGTTCTAACCCGCGTTATGCGGGGACAGTGTTTGGTGGGCAGTTTAGCTGGGGCGGCTGCCTCCTAAAAGGTAACGGAGGCGCCCAAAGGTTCCCTCAGGGCGGATGGAAATCGCCCATAGAGTGTATTGGCATAAGGGGGCTTGACTGCGAGGCATACAAGCCGAGCAGGGACGAAAGTCGGGCAAAGTGATCCTACGGCTCCTTGTGGAAGGGCCGTGGCTTAACGGATAAAAGCTACCCCGGGGATAACAGGCTTATCTCGCCCAAGAGTTCACATCGACGGCGAGGTTTGGCACCTCGATGTCGCCTCATCCCATCCTGGGGCTGAAGAAGGTCCCAAGGGTCCGGCTGTTCGCCGGTTAAAGGGGTACGTGAGTTGGGTTCAGAACGTCGTGAGACAGTTCGGTCTCTATCCGCCGTGGGCGAAGGAAGCTTGAGGAAATCTCTTCCTAGTACGAGAGGACCGGAAGGGACGGACCTATGGTGTGCCGGCTGTCCCGCCAGGGGCATCGTCGGGTAGCCATGTCCGGTGTGGATAAGCGCTGAAGGCATCTAAGCGCGAAGCCCTCTCCAAGATTAGGCTTCCCACCTCAACTTCGGTTGAGGGTAAGGCAGCAGGAAGACTACCTGCTTGATAGGCCGGAGGTGTAAGGGCAGTAATGTCCTCAGCTTACCGGTACTAATCAGCCGAGGACTTGACCCACGCCAAGAACTTCAAACACCATCCTAGTCTCTTAACTCCGTCGCGGGGTGGAGCAGTGGCAGCTCGTCGGGCTCATAACCCGAAGGTCACAGGTTCGAGTCCTGTCCCCGCTACCAACTGGACACCGGGGCTAGCTTCAGCAGGCATGACCTCTGAAGCTAGCCCTCTTTTTTAACGTCACGTTAAATTTATCCACAACTCACCAACGCCATGAAACCCTTCTCACCAAGGCACTAGACGCCGCGTCAAACATTCTTCTATTGGATGGTCCCCATAGAGATAAAAAAGCTTGAGCAAGAGATAGTACGGTATAAGGCCCGCACGTCCAAGTCCGCGGAGTTAAACGAAAGGGCAGCCCGTTACCTCCCCGGCGGAAGCTCCAGGGGGACGGCCTACTTTGACCCCTACCCTATATTTGCCGACCATGGGCAGGGTCACTACTTTTTGGACGTTGACGGTAATCGGTACCTGGACTTCATGATTAACGCCACCAGCCTAATCATGGGACCCTATATTTGCCGACGTTGACACGCTCATCCGCTGGTGGTCCAGGCTCTTCAACGGCAGGCGGCAAAGGGCACCGCCTTCAGTGCTCCTACCACGTTGCAGTGGCGCTTGGCCCAGGAGCTGTGCGACAGGCTTCCTTCAGTTGACACTCTGCGCTTTGCCAACTCCGGCTCCGAGGGCACCCTCATGGCCTTAAGAGCGGCTAGGGCCTTCACCGGCAAGTATAAGATAGCCAAGTTTGAGGGTGGGTACCACGGTTCCCACGAATATGTCTCCGTAAGCGTTCGGCCTTCCGCCGACAAACTCCACCCAAAGGGCCCCACGGCAATCCCTGAATACCCAGGCCAACCCCCCGGCGTATCTCAGGACGTCATCGTAATGCCCTTTAACGACCTGGAAAGTAGTAATCGCATAATTAGAGATCACGCCCATGAGCTGGCCTGCGTCATTATGGAGCCCATAGCCTCTGCCCTGGGCTACCTACCCGCAGAGCCGGACTTCCTGAAAGGCATTCGGGATATTACGGAAGAGTTGGGGATACTCTTGATCTTCGACGAGGTGCAAAGCTTCAGAGCGGCGTCGGGAGGCGCCCAGCAAATCTACGACGTAACCCCCGACATGACTACCCTAGGCAAGATAATTGGTGGAGGTATGCCCGTTGGGGCCTTTGGGGGTCGCAGGGAGATTATGGAGCTTTTTGACCCCACGGGTGGAGGCGCCGCGGTTCCTCACGCCGGGACCTTCAATGCCAACCCCATGACCCTGACCGCCGGCGCCGTGGTAATGGAGCACCTGTCTGCCGACGTGTACCGGCGTTTGAACGGTTTGGGGGACGTGCTTCGGAGTAAGCTGAGGGCTGTATTTGATGAGTTAGAGGTTCCGGTGCAGGTTACCGGGATAGCATCCTTCTTTGGCATACACATTACCCCGCAGGAAGTTACCGATTACCGATCGGCGCTTAGCAGCGACCGGAGTATGCGGCGGGCGCTTTTCCTTGGGCTCCTTAACGAGGGTGTGCTGCTTCAGGAAAGTTGCGCCGGTGCCCTCAACGTCCTGACTACGGAGTCGGAGGTAGACGACCTGGTGGACGCTGTCCGAAGGGTGCTCCAGCGCATCCGATAACCGTTCCGGTGCCTAACCCCGTCTAACCATGGGCAACAATGGTGGAAACACCTCATCGCTGGAGAGACCCCCTCGGTCCCAGGAGACCACCCCGGCCTTGTACTTGAGCCAAGCCTTTCGGGCTTTGCGGGCCAGATCCTCCTCGTCCACACCCACGACGCGGCCCTTCTCCACCACCACTTTGCCGCCCACCATCACTGTGTCGCAGTCCCTGCCGCTGGCGGCATGAACGAGGGTCCTCATGGGGTCGTCGATGGGGGCCGTGGCCAGGCCCGATAGGTCGAACACAGAGATATCGGCAGTACAGCCCCGGGCAAGGCGGCCCAGGTCTTCGCGGCCCAGGGCCGTGGCGCCGCCGATGGTTGCAGCGTTGTAGAAGTCCCGAACTGAACCGGCGCTTCGCGAGTCTTCCAGGACCTTGTTTAGCAGGGCGCCGATGCGCATCTCCTCCAGGAGGTCTGGCGGGAAGGTGTCGGTACCGATGCCCATGTTAATGCCCGCCTCGACGTACCGGCTGAAGGACTCCAGGGCCTTGCCGCCGCGGGCGAAGACCACTGGACAGTGGCACAAGTTGGTACGGCTATTGGCAAGAATTTCCAGGTCGTCGCCGGGCGGGTCTCCGGTCTCGCTGTGGCCGGCGATGTAGAGGGCGTGGGTGAGGCAGATATTGGGTCCTAGAAACCCGATGTCCCGGAGCCACTCAACCATGGAACGGTCTGGATTCTTGGACTTAAAATCGCGGTATTCGCTCGGGTATTCAGAGAAGTGCGAGCGGATATGCACTCCGCCCAGGAGTTTGGCTTGGCGGACCGTTTCCTTGAGCATGTCGTCGGAGCAGCCATCGGTACGAACGGGAAAGAGGAAGCCGGTGAGGAGAGGATGGTCCTTCTTTTGCAGATATTTGACCATCTCAATGCCGTGATCCATGGCCTGCTGGCCCTTTTTGGAGTCCCAGACTATCCTGGTGGTGCCATCAGCCTGGGTATAGTTGCAACCCTCCATGTAGAAGTGGCCCAGCCAGGCACGGGCGCCCATGCGCTCCGACGCCTCGGCCAGGGCGTAGGTCTCACTGGAGTCCTCCCAGCGTTTGGTAAGGCTAGTGGTAACGTTGGCGAAGGTGGTGCTGCCTGCCTTGAGAAGGGTGGCCACGCTAAAGTCGGCGCTGGTGCGGAACTCTTCATCGGTAAGGATGAAAGGCTCATCCGGATTCATTACAAAGGACTTGGCTTTGGAAAAGGTGGAGTCGTCGCTGGCGTCCATGCGCAGGACCTGAAGGTCCAGGTTGGCGATGGCGTGAAGGTTTATGAGGCCGGGGGATACCAGCATCCCGGCAGCGTCTATTACACGGTCCGCCGTAGGGCAGGCGGGATCCTCCGGAAAGCCAACGAAGGCGATTTTGTCCCCGTCTGTGACCACAATTCCATCTTCCAAGACCTGGTGACCGTCTTCGCCCCAGGCAACAACCCAACCGCCCTTTATGGCAACTTTAGCCATTATCCTAATCCTCCTTTGTCGCTTAAGCTAAATGGACTTTCTGTAACAATCTATAATCCGGCCGCCTGTAGCGGCCCACACCCCTTGGTTGCGCATTATATGTCCTAGAACGTCATCCAGGTACGAAATGCGGAAGGGGCTGTCCCCATTATCCAGGGATGCAGGTTCAGCGCCAGTAGACGGCCGCTGACGACGGCGTCGGTGTACATGGCATCGAACCCGTCCTTCAGCATCTCGGCGTACTCATGAACGGGGAAGCCGCGCTCCCTAAGGGCAAAAGCGTCGTTCATGTCCAGCATGACGGGGAGGGCGAAGAGCTGGCCGTGAGGGGTCTTCATGAGGTAAGGCTGTTCGTCGTTGGCCCAGTCGCACAGGTATTAAACGCCGGCCTCCGTCAGCTGCGCCGGCGCCTAACCCCTTCTAACCATGGGCAACAGTGGCGGAAACACTTCCTCGCTGGAGAGACCCCCTTGGTCCCAGGAGACCACGCCACTCTTGTATTTAAGCCAGGCCTGCCTGGCACGGTTTTCTAGGTCCTCCTCGTCCAGCCCAACTACACGGCCACCCTCTACAACCACCTCGCCGCCCACCAGCACCGTATGGCAGTTGCTCCCCGTAGCGACATGGACAAGGGTCCTCATGGGGTCGTCAATGGGTGCGTTGGCAAGACCGGTCAGGTCAAAGATGCTGATGTCGGCGATGCAATCGGCGGCCAGCCGACCCAGGTCTTCGCGTCCAAGGGTCTTCGCGCCCCCAATGGTGCCGGCATTGTAGAAATCTCGAACGGTTCCGGTGCTTCGTGACCGGTCAACCACCTTGTTGATGAGGGCGCCTAGTCGCATCTCCTCCAGTAGGTCCGGAGGATAGGTATCGGTCCCAATGCCCATGTTTATGCCTGCCGCAAGGTACCGGCTGAAGGACTCCAGGGCCTTGCCCCCGCGCGCCGATACCACGGGGCAGTGACACAAGTTGGTGCCGCTATTGGCAAGAATTTCCAGGTCGTCGCCGGGAGGGTCTCCAGTCTCGCTGTGGCCCGCAATGTACAACGCGTGGGTAAGACATATCTGAGGGCCCAGAAAACCAATGTCCTGGAGCCACTCCACCATGGAGCGGTTGGGGTTCCTTGACTTGAACTCGCGGAACTCCCCGGTGCGCTGTGCGAAGTGTGCCCGGATATGGACGCCGCCCAGGAGTTCGGCCTGCCGGACTGTCTCCTTGAGCATGTCTTCGCTGCAGTGCTCCGTTCGCACGGGAAACAGGAAGCCGGTAATGAGCGGGTGGTTGCGCTTCCGGAGGTATTTCACCAGCTCAATGCCGTGATCCATGGCCATCTGGCCCTTTTGGGAGTCCCAGACTGTTTTAGTTTCGCCATTGGCGTCGGTGTAAGAGGCCCCCTCCATGTAGAAGTGGCCCAGCCAAGCTCGAGCGCCCATGCGCTCCGACGCCTCCGCTAGGGCGTAGGGCTCCACGGAGTCCTCCCAGCGTTTGGACGCGCTGGTAGTAACGTTGGCGAAGGTGGTGCAGCCGCTCTTGAGAAGGGTGGCCACGCTAAAGTCGGCGCTGGTGCGGAACTCTTCGTCAGTAAGGGGGAAGGGGGCGTTGGGGTCCATGAGAAAGGATTGGGCCTTCGGAAAGCCGCTATCCTCCTCGCCGTCGATGCGCAGCACCTGAAGGTCCAGGTTGGCTATGGCGTGAAGATTTATGAGGCCGGGGGATACCAGCATCCCGGCAGCGTCTATTACACGGTCCGCCGTAGGGCAGGCGGGATCCTCCGGAAAGCCAACGAAGGCGATTTTGTCCTCGTCTGTGACCACAATTCCGTCTTCCAAGACCTGGTGACCGTCTTCGCCCCAGGCAACAACCCAACCGCCCTTTATGGCAACTTTGGCCATTATCCTATACTCCTTTGTCGCTTAAGCTAAATGGACTTTCTGTACCAATCTATAATCTGGCCGCCTGTAGCGGCCCACACCCCTTGGTTGCGCATTATATGTCCTAGAACGTCATCCAGGTACGAAATGCGGAAGGGCTGTCCCATTATCCAGGGATGCAGGTTCAGCGCCAGTAGACGGCCGCTGACGACGGCGTCGGTGTACATGGTATCGAACCCGTCCTTCAGCATCTCGGCGTACTCATGAACGGGGAAGCCGCGCTCCCTGAGGGCAAAAGCGTCGTTCATGTCCAGCATGACGGGGAGGGCGAAGAGCTGGCCGTGAGGGGTCTTCATGAGGTAAGGCTGTTCGTCGTTGGCCCAGTCGCACAGGTATTCAATGCCGGCCTCCGCCAGCAGTGCCGGCGTGCGGGCCGACTCTCCGTACTCCGGCCCAAGCCATCCCATTGGGGCCGACCCCGTGGCGCTCACGAGGGCTTCCATGCTTTCTCGGATGTAGGCCCGCTCCTCGTCCACGGACATCCTGCTGCTTATGACCTGGCTGACAGAGACCCCGTGGCCAATGATCTCGCAGTTGCGCCGGAGGCAGTGGTTAACCAGGTATGGGTAGTTCCGGGCGGTGTAGGCGTCCATGGCCACCGTGGCGCTGATGCCATGCTTCTCCAAAACGTCCAGCACGCGAAATATGCCAACTCTGTGGCCGTACTCACGGTGGGAATAGCCCCTGTAATCGGGTAGAGGGCGGTTATACAGAGAAGGGGTCTGAAAGCTATTTTCCTGGGGGATCCATTCCAGGTGCTCCAGATTGACAATTACGCAGAGGGCCACCCTCGCGTCTCCTGGCCAGGACAGCTTCTTGCGCGTTACCACCGGCGACCAGTCGTAGTGGGGATGGTCCATTCCGTACCGTCGTTGTCCTGGCACGGTGCCTGGGTTACCCGTTTATCTCCGCGGCGTGAGCCACTGCTTGGTCGTAATAGTTTTCAATGTAGTACTCGGCAATTTCGTCGGCAGTGGCCTGCCAGACCCCTTGGTGCGACATGATGTAGTCCAAGGTCTGCTCAAGGTACTTTATCCGGTGAGGCTGGCCCGTCAAGAAGGGGTGAACCGCGATGCACATGACCCGGCCGCTTTCGGCCCCCTCCATGTAGAGTTGATCGAACTGGCCTTTGCAAATACGGGCGAAGTTTGCGCCGTCGCCGTAACTTCTGAAGATAATGCCGTCGTTGGTCTCCACGGAGTATGGCACGGAGATCAGCTTACCTGACCTTACCTTGATGGGCACGGGCTGGTCGTCGTGCATCCAGTCGGTGTGGTAGATAAGACCCGCCTCGGCCATGAGGTCCGGCGTCCGGTCGGTGCCGGATATGGCGGGGCCAAGCATTCCCTTTAGCTCCTTGCCCGTGTGACGTTTCAGCGTTTCTTTGCAGTCCCGGTAGAATGCCCTTTCCTCCTCTTCGGACAGGCTGTTGAGGTACTGCGTGTTGTATATGCCGTGGCTCATGAAGTCCCAGTCCCGCTCCGTCATGGCCTGCTTCACCTCGGGGTAGTGCTCCAGGACGGCCAGGTTGAGGGACACGGTGCAGCGGATATTGTACCTATCCAGGACCTCTATCATGCGCCAAAAGCCGATACGGTTACCGTAGTCGCAGTAGGAGTATTCCCGAACGTCGGGGTAGGGCATTCGAGGCCAGGGGTCTCTCTGCCCGTCGAAGGTTGGCAGGTACTCGTAGTGCTCAATGTTGGGCGAAATCCAAAGGGCCAGCCGCGCTCCCCCGGGCCACCTGATGGGGGGCCGCTCAATGATGGGGCTGTAGTCAACCCGGTGGGGCGGCAATGTCATAGGAACGCTCCTTCCTGGATGCGATGGGGTTATTTGCCGCGGTGGCCGAAGGGCCAGACTATTCGCTTGAGCCAGATCTTCATCTTTTGGCCAGTGCTTTTGCGGTTTAGGCGACGATGGTTACAGTTGGCGCAGGTGCAAGCGGGGGGGTGGTCGTAATACCAGTTAGGCCTGATGGATCCCATAAATTAGCCTCAAAGAGGATGTAAATTTTGGCCCTCATTATAATATGGTCGGGGCGGTGAGGTTTGAACTCACGGCCTCATGGTCCCAAACCATGCGCGCTGCCACTGCGCTACGCCCCGAAAATGCACCCTGATATAAACCGATTGCCGGTATATGGCGCCCCTGGGGCGACTCGAACGCCCGCACCTGGCTCCGGAGGCCAGTGCTCTATCCGCTGAGCTACAGGGGCCTCAATCAAGGATAGCACGACCCCAAAAACGTCACAAGTTTACATTGAACTCTTGAAGGGGCTTCCTGTAGCATAAATATGTACCGTTCATAGTCCCATGGTATGGCAAGGGGGTTGAAATGCCTGACTGGGTTGGCGTTGTGCTGGCGGCCGGAAAGGGACAGCGCATGAGGTCTCAGATTCCAAAAGTCTTGCACCGGGTATGTGGAAGACCCATGCTGGAGTATTCGGTGGAGGCCCTTGGCAAAGCAGGAATAGATGACGTTGTTGTAGTTTCGGCCCCGCAGTCGGCTGAAGAGATTAGAGAGCTCTTTGGCCAAGGGGTCCGGTACGTTGAGCAGGCGGAGCCCCTTGGTACCGGCCACGCTTTGCTCCAGTGCGCCGAGTTGCTGGAGAACAAGACCTCCAACGTGTTAGTGACCATAGGAGACGCCCCGCTGGTCCATTGGTCCACTATGAAAAGCCTTATGGCTATCTACTTGGAGGAGGAGGCTGCGATTTCTCTTCTAACTGGCAGGGGTTCCACGCAAGGGGACGTTGGACGGGTGAAGCGAGACTCTTCGGGCAGCGTATCAGCCATTGTCGAGGCATCTGATGACGGTTACGGAGACTTGGTGGACGAGGCTAACGCTGGTGTTTACTGCTTTAGAGGCTCCTGGCTTTGGCCTAATCTTCGAGGTGTGAAGGTCAGCCCTACCGGTGAGTACTATCTCACCTCTCTTGTGGGCGAAGCTGCAGGTAACATGGAGAAGGTTAATGCCTTGGTGCTGGACGACCCTAATGAGATTCTTGGGGTGAACGATCGGGTGCAGCTAGCGTTAGCGGAGTCGGTGCTGCGGCAGCGTATCCGAGACCGGTGGATGAGGGCGGGCGTGACTATAGTAGACCCGCCTTCCACGTTTATTGATGCCGGAGCGACTCTGGGGCAGGATACGGTTATTTATCCCAACACCCATATCCAGGGGAAGACCAGAATCGGCAAGAACTGCGTTATTGGCCCAGGCACCGTAATACGAGATTCCATAATGGGCCATGGTTGCAAAGTTTTGCATTCGGTCATTGAGGAGTCGATTCTGGAAGGAGACGTGGACGTGGGCCCGTACAGCCACCTCAGACACGGCTCTTACGCGGAGGCGCAAGTGCACATTGGTAACTTTGTGGAGATCAAGGAAAGCCGCTTGGGTAAGGGTGTCAAAATGGGGCACTTTGGCTACGCCGGGGACGCCAAAATAGGCGCCAACGCAAACCTGGGGGCCGGCCTGGTTACATGCAACTTTGATGGTGCCAACAAGCATACTACCCATATTGGTGAGGACGCTTTCATTGGTTCCGACACGATGCTAGTAGCCCCCGTTACTGTGGGTAAGGGCGCCGTTACGGGAGCCGGTACAGTGGTAACAAAAGATGTTCCACCTTATAGACTGGCAATAGGAGTACCTGCTAGAATCAAGGAAAGGTCTCCTTAAACCGAGTTTCAGATGAGAGGCCTTTAGGTGATACAAGTTTGGATGCAAGTGGTTTATTATCGGGTCTAATCCTGGCAGGGTTGCTGTTCGCTTACACTAACATCAGCCTTTGGCAGCATTTGCCCCACCCGCAGAGGGATCCGGCGGCGGGACCTCAAATTTTAGCCCTTTTCCACCTTGGCTTCACGGTGGCTGTTGCTATATCGGCCATGGCCCTGTTCTTTTCCCTTTCTTGGATGACATGGCCTCTGGCCACGGTCTTCGCGGCGATTCTGCTTGGCCTGCTCATTGTCCTTAGACGGCTTTCAAGGTACTTGGCTTCCAATCGACCTGCTATTGCCCTCTTTTTTGTTCCACCGCTGCATCGTCTCCCATTGGGCAATTTTATACGGAGGGAGACCACTAAATTCGGCCAGGACTTGTCTTCCGAGATGTCAACCAACGGCAATGGTTCGCTAAACCAGGACCTGGAGTCCGTCGTGGTGTCAGGAGAACACACCATGTTGGATGAGCGGGAACGTACCATGATCAAAGCCGTTCTGAGGTTGGATGAATATAACGCCCGGGACATAATGGTTCCAAGAGTTGACATTATAGCGGCAGACTTAGAGGATGACCTCTCCAGCGTCGTCAATAGAATGTTGCAGTCGGGGCATAGTAGGCTGCCCGTATACAAAGAGACCATGGACAACGTGGTAGGCGTCATCTACTCCAGGCGTCTTACGCCGCTGCTCAACACGGAGCCGCCGTGGCCTTCTCTTGAGGAGTTGATGCTGGAGCCGTTCTTTGTCCCTGAGACAAAGAGGCTGGTCGAATTGCTGTCGGAGTTTCAGAGGCGGCGCGTCCAGTTGGCACTGGTGGTGGATGAGCACGGCGGCATTGAGGGCCTTGTGACGCTAGAAGATCTGTTGGAAGAGATTGTGGGTGAGATTGAGGACGAATTCTCTACCTATAAGGAGCCGCACATCACATCGACGGAGGACGGCAAACTCATAGTTGACGCAGGGACTTCCCTCAACGATCTGGAGGAGTTTGTCTTTCTAAAGTTCCAACAGACGGACGTGGATACCATTGGCGGACTGGTTTACAGTACGCTAGGCAAGATGCCTCAAGCGGGGGACGAGGTGGTGTACAAGGGCTTGAGGATAAAAGTCCTTTCCATCATGGGAAGAAGGCTGCGAAAGCTTCAACTGGCCTTGGAACCTGAAGGCAAGACAGGCCAGTAACGGCCCGTCCGACCACTTTCCCTACCCCATCACGCAGCGCCTACGCGGACGTTACTATCATGCGGCGCGCCTTGGTCGCAGTGCCGGGGCGCTACACAGCCTGAATGCCGGCCTTGAACACCGCCTTGACCTTTGCCAAAGCGCCAATGTCTTGGAGCGGATTACCGTCCACCACCAGAACGTCGGCTTCTTTGTTAGGCTCCAGCGTTCCTACCAGGTGGTCCATGCCGATGGACTTTGCCGATTCACGGGTGCCTGAGAGAATAGCGTCCATGTTGCTCAAGCCGATATCCGCCATCTCCTCAACCTCTCGCTGGAACAGGCCCATGGCATAGTTGCTCCAGCCGGAGTCGGAGCCGGACACCATCCTGGCGCCCAATTCAACCAGTCTTTGACAACTGTCCATCCGGTATTCCAAGCGACGCTTTGTGGTTTCCATAAGGGCGGCTTCTTCGTTATTAAGCCCCCTCTCCCGTTCTATGGCTTGGAGGATAAGGAGAGTGGCGGTACCCACGTGGAGGGTTGGATTCACCCAAGCGCCGGTTTTTGCAATCCTTTCACCCACGCGTGGGTTGTAGGTGTATGAGCCGTCGGGGTCAAAGAAGGTGCAGTGAATGAGCATGTCTGCGCCGGCGTCTAGTGAGTTAATTATCCCCTGGGTTGATGAGCAGTGAGCGCCTACAAGTTTCCCGAAAAGGTGGCTCTCAAAGGTTACCGCCTTTAGCTCCTCCAAGCTGAAGGACGGGAGAGTGGGAAAAGAGCTTCTTGTTCCTCCCCCGGTGGTCATCACCTTAATAAAGTCCACACCCTCTTTAACCAGTTGGCGTACTGACTGACGAACGCCGTCTACACCATTGGTCTCCTCGCCCATAACCCAACAGTGGCCCCCGGTAATGGTTATTGGTCTTCCGCTAATTACCATGCGCGGGCCGGGTATGAAACCCCGTTCTATGCCCTGCTTAAGGTAAATGGTCGTTAGGTTCTTGCCGCCGTTGTCGCGGGCCGTGGTCACACCGGTCTCAAGGTGTTTGCGGGCATTCCAAGCAGACCGGAGGACCAGCATCTCGTCTGGTTCGTCCGACGCCTCCTCAACGGCCGTTCCGTCCCCGGGCAAGTTTGTATGGGTGTGAACATCCACCAGTCCGGGCAGGATTGTATCGTTGGGGAAGCTGAAGACCTCCGGCTGGGGGCCGTCCCTCCTAGGCAGGTCCTTCTCAGGCCCTACCCAGGATATCCGAGACCCGTCCAGAACTATGGCGCCTTTTTCGATGGGGGCTCCACCCTGCCCGTCGATGAGCAGGTTGCCCGTTATGATCTTCAAAGAGCCCGTCCCGTTATTCACGTTCTCCTCCTGTGTGGTTTTACCGTACCGTGAGCTGAGGATTGGAGGTTGACTATTAGGCGGATAACCGCTGTCCAAAGAGCTTCAAGGGATTGTCCCACAGGATTTTCCGCTTGCTCTCCTCTGAAATGGGCTGATCGAGGAGATCAGGCAGGGCCTTGTCAGGGTCCGGAGCGTCGGAGTGGGGGTAGTCCGTGTTCCAGATGAAGTTGTCGTCCCCGACGAGACCCAGCACCGCCGATAGGCCGACCTCGTCGCCGTCGCAGGCCACAAAGACGTGCTTGGCGAAGTATTCGGTGGGAGTTAGGGCCAAAGTGTTGTTCTCAAAGAACACCGATTGGCGGCCAACGGCGTGGTCGTCCAGGCGTCCGAGCCAGAAAGGCACCCAACCGGCGTTGCCCTCCAGGAAGCTCGTCCGCAAATTGGGATGGCGGTCAAAGATGCCGGTGTATATGAGGTGCCCAAGAGAGATCATGTTCTCCACTGGGAAGCCGATAGCGTGCTGCAGAGCAAATAGGGCGCCGGTGTGGCCGCTGTACCTGCTGCTGGCGTGGGGTGAGGCGGCGCCGACACCGTGGAAGGCCAGGGGCACGTCTAACTCAGTGATTAGGTCCCAGAATGCGTCGTATTCGGGCTCGTGCCAATACTTACCCGGTTGGGGTTTTGGCATCATCACGGTAACGGCGCCCAACTCGGCAACGGCGCGCCTGGTTTCTATGATGGTGCGCTCTATGTCATAAGGCGGGAGGTCCACCACCATCTTGAGGCGGGATGAGTCAGCGCTGCAAAAGTCGTGGGCCCAGTTGTGGTAGGCTCGCGTTAACGCCCATATTAGGTCCGGGTCCCTACCGTCTTGCTTGAGAGGCGCGGAGCCGATGCCGGGAATGCAGACCATCTTGTCCCAGCCGTAGCGCTCCATGTCCACCAGCCGGCTTTCGGCGCTCCACCAGTTGTCGTAGGCTTGACCGTACTTCTCTGGCAATCGCTCAAACATCTTTGACGGACGCTTCTTCCAAACGGAGGTAGGCAGTCCTTCGGAGGCCGCCGGGAAAAGCTCGCTGGTCGCGTAGCGGTAATAAATCCGGTGTTCCACCTCTGTTACAATGGGCCGCCTGTCATAAAAGGCAGACTCAACGTAGTTGTCCCACAGATCACCGGGCTCCTGCATGTGAGCATCTGCGTCTACCACCTTCAAACCGTTTTTCATGGTCATTACCTCCCAAATAACTATATTGTTATTGTTGGCTATAGGTTGAATTGAGGGTCTAAATAATCCTTTTCCTTCTGATAGAACTGAATGCGACCGCTGATGGCCTCCGCGATGAGAATCATATCATTCTGATCAACGGCCACGGCGGTGGGTCTGAACAGCCGCCACTCCTTGGACGTGTCCGCTCTCTTGCGGGCTTTTGCCATGTTTGGGTTGACGTCCACGTACTTTTGGGCCGACTTTGACAGCTGTCGAGCGTCTCCGTAGAGGCCGGTAATATACTCCCCGGCAGCGTTGTAGATTTGCACCCGATTGTTGCCGCAGTCGGCAACATAGACGTCGCCATACCGGTCCACTGCTACGCCGGTGGGCCTTGTCAGGTTGCCCACACCGGAGGCGGAGCCGCCAAAGACAGCCAGGGGAGTTCCCTCCGGGGAGAACTTTTGCACACGGTCGTTGCCCCAGTCCGCCACGTAAACGGCACCCTGTTGGTCAATGTGTATGCCGTAGGGCATATTCAATTGACCAAGGTCAGAGCCGGCCTGTCCCCAATGGGCGAGTGGTTGTCCGCCTGCGGTGAACTTTTGAACGCGATTGTTCCGGCTTTCCGACACGTAAAGATTGCCCTCGTGGTCAAAGCGCATACCGCTTGGACCGTCCAGTTCCCCGACGCCGACGCCCGACTTACCCCAGCTGCCAAGGTATTGCCCCTCGGTGGTGTAGGTGAAAATACGGTTGCGCCACTCGTCGGCGAGGTGGACCTTGCCGTCGTGGTCCAGCACAATTGCCGATGGCCAGACAAGCTCCTTATCGCCGCTGATTTCAGACCTGACCTGAAAGATTAGCGTATCGTCTTCCAGGTTCCATCTTACCCATCCTTGACCCCTGCCGGGTCGAGACCCCGGCTCGCTGGCGCGACACGAGACAAAGACCTGCCCTTTGGCTCCCAGGGCCAGGTCCACCGGCCCGGAGAAGGCCGTCAGCATGCCCACGCTATGACTATAGCTGTAGGTGCGTTCTCCAACCGTTTGGATTAAAGCCACTACTTCACCCCCTGAACTGTCATGACCTTTCTGATAGTCGTTTTGACCGCCACTTCAGCAGAGTTGGTACTCCCTGGTGGCGGCAATCATCTGTAGTACGCTGGTAACCTGGTGTCCAAAGGCGCGAATCTCCTCTTCCGAAGACCCGCGCTCAATGACCTCATTGCTGTCCATGTGACCGAGCAACTCCTCGCGCGTGCTGGTCTGCAGCTGTATACAGCCCAAGAGTTGAAGACATGCATCTATCAGCTCGCCGGGCGTGTAGGAACCCTTATGACCAAGCCTGTCGATGATAGATCTGATTCCGGGCGTATCGGAGTCGCTAAGCGTATCGGCCATGAAGTTGACCCGTCGTATCAGCGCGCCGGTGTCAATCCACTCCTGACCGAAGTGCCAACCCTCGACGCTGGGTGGGTTGGTAAGCTCCTGACCCTGGTATCCGCACTCCAGAGCGAGGTTCATCATGCCGGGCCGCAAGCGGTTGTAGGCGCCGGTTAGGCGGGCTGTCCCGGCGACTATTTCCGCGGGGCTCTTTACCCTGGCAAACCAGGCTTTTTCGTCCTTGAAGAAATCGGAGTTAAACAGGAATCGAAGAGTAGACTTGAGGTTGTAGCCGGAGTTGACAAAGGTGTCGGTTATGGCGTCTACGGCCTCGGGGTCTCGTGGAGGCTCGTCGTTCCAGGTGGGCACCTGGAGTTCATCGGCCACAAAGAAGTTGTACAGGTGTCTGGCCACAAACCGGGCTGTGGCAGGCTGCTTGACGATAATGTCTATGATATCTTCCCCGTTGAAGGGCCCTTTATGTCCCAGAAAGACCTTTTCTCCGTTGTCGTGGTCTTCCGGTATGTATAGATATTCCCACCGGTCCAGGCAAAGGAATGGGTCCTTGGGTAGCTTGGGCTTGATGGTCCAACCGGTAAAGGCCCTTGAAGCCTCCTTCACGTCCTCTTCGGTGTAGTTGCCCTGTCCCATAGAGAAGAGCTCCAGCAGCTCCCGGCCCCAGTTCTCGTTGGGGGCCGTCTTATGGTTCTCGTTGTTATCCAGCCAGAAGATCATGGCCGGGTCCCTGGAAATCTCCACCAGCAGTTCCCGATAGTTTCCCATGCCGTATTTGCGAAAGGTATCTAGCTGTCCGACCAGCTCCCTGGAGTTTTCGACTTTGGCGTTGCCGGTGGCAAAGATCATGTGCCATAGGAGGGTCATCTTTTCCTCCAAGGGACGCTGGGTGGTAAGGAGGTAGTAGATGAAGGTCAAGGAGCTTTTTTCGGTGCTGGCCTCCGCCTCAGCTAAAGGATGATAGCGGCGGAACATGTGTAGGTCTACGGTTGGATTACCGTGGGCGTCGGGGTCAAGCAACTCTTCAACGGTTGCCTCGTATCCTTTAGCCACTCGGTCCCCCAGTTCTTCGTAGGAAGCGCCAAATCCGGCGCGGCGCATGAGGTGAGCCATAAGAGCTATATCTTTATTTCCCATTAATAGCTGTCCTCCACCCAAGAGTATTGAAAGTAGTCCAGTGTGCCGAGCGTAAGCGGATTCGGTACCAGAATATCACTTCTGAATTCTCCAGTCACTCCAACGGGGCCGGTTGGCGCTGCTTGTCGGGGAGGGTTTTTCTTGACACTGTTTGGCGGCTGGTGCTAGCATGACGCCAGATTTACCCTTATTACTGGAAGCTGAGTTTTGCGGCTGCGGCACTTGTTTTTTTCCTAATTCCGAAATGTTTTGACTAGACACAGGAGAGCGCTATGAACCTACTCATCAGAAATGTTCGTCTTATTGACGGCACGGGCGCCGAGCCTATCCCATCGGTGAACGTGGCGGTGGAGAATGGGGTCATCAGCTGGATTGGCGAGGGTAGCGTGACCCCGTCGGCCCACCCTCACTACGAAGATATTAACGGCGAAGACCTGACGCTCATGCCCGGGACCTTCGATTGTCACGAGCATTTTGCCGGCGACGGAGGGGAGAGCGGCGTACTTGCGATGAATGACGACGTGCCTGAAGTTCTGCTGGTGAAGGCGGCGTCCAACGCTCGGCGTGCCCTGATGACGGGGCAGACGTCGGCGCGGGACGTGGGTTCTCCTTTTGGAATCAGCATTACCTTGGCTCGACAGGTGGCCACGGGGTCCATCCCCGGTCCGCGGATAACGGCGGCGGGCCAGTGGATACAGGCGCCCACCACATGGCCCTATTCCATGGTATACACCATTGAGTCGGCGGAGCAGATGCGGCAAGTCGTATCGGACCAGATTGGCCAGGGGGCGGGGCTTATCAAGGTGGGGGCCACTGGTGTTCGCGAAGATGGGAGCGACTACGCGACCCTTGGTCCGGAGATTGCGAGGCTGGTGGTGGAGCTTGCTCACGGTGCCGGGCTGAAGGTGGCGGCTCACTGTACGGGTTTCATGGGTGCCACAGAGGCGGTGGAGGCGGGGATAGACTCTATAGAACACTGTACAAATATCGACTCGGCTACGGCCAGACTCATGGCCCAAATGGGCACGGTGGCGGTACCGACCATGTCCACGTGGGACTATCGTATCCAGGCCGCGGCCAGGTGGAACCTGCCCAAGGAGGAGATAGACATTGCCGAGGGGCGGCGGGACGCCTCCAGGGCTAGCTTCAAGAATATGCTGGACGCCGGGGTGAAGATTGCCGCCGGCACCGATGCGGGCGGCTCTCCCGTGCGACACGGCACCATTGTTCATGAGATGGAGGTGATGATTGAAGCGGGGCTGACCACTATGCAGGCCATAGAATCGGCCACGCGCATCGCCGCAGAGATTACCGGAACCCTGAAGGACACGGGCACGGTGGAGGTGGGCAAACTTGCCGACCTGATACTGGTGGACGGTGACCCGCTTTCGGACGTTGGGGCGATACGAAATGTTTGGGCGGTCTTTCAAGGGGGAAGGCGCGTTCGTTAGTCGTGTCCGGGCCCTCGGCCGGATGGCAAGGTTTTGACGAGGTGTAGGATGTTCCCTGAGAGAAAACTTCCCAGGCCTTTTCAGTTGCCATGGGGCAAGGGGCAGGTTGTTGAAGAGGTTTCGATTGCCCACGATCACTGGGCCCCGACGGTACAGCTTCTAGAGTACGACGACGGCCAGGTTGGCGCCAGGTTCTGCAACTACTCTGCCGGGGGACGGTTCCAGAGGCAGGCGTCTATCTGGACTGAAGAGGACTTTGCCGCCTTTGGCGCGGAGCTTAGCCGCGCTCCCAGGCTCAGGGAGTTGATAAGCCGAATGGTTTGCTAGGGCGTTAGGGGCCAGGGTTCTGTACTTGACTGGCTGAAGAGTTCCCCATTAACATGTTGCAATTATTCTTCGCCGGGGGGTTAGGTTGAAGGATTTGTTTGGTCGTAGTGGGAGTTAGCTGGTAGTGGCACTGGCAGCGTCCCTTCTCACCATAGCAATCTGGACCCTTGAGCGGGCCTTCCAGGTGAACGGGTCTGCCATCGGATCGGTAGCCGGAGGCAGGGTTCGGCAGCGGGCGGAGATAGCCCTTCGATATTGGAGTTGGATGAAGTTCTTCAACTTCTGGCGCATTGAGTTCCAGCTTCGAGCCGGTAAGAGCCGGGTTTCAGGGTACCCCTATGAGTGGCAGATAGATACCACCAACATCTGCCAGCTGAAGTGTCCCCTGTGTTACACCGGCTTGGGGACCATTAACCGTCATAAGGGCGTGATGCACTTTGAGACCTTCACCAAGGTAATTGACGAGGTTAAGGACTACTGCATTTGGCTTACTCTCTATAGCTGGGGCGAGCCTTTCCTGAACAAGCAGATAGACCGGTTTGTGGCTTACGCCAACGGTGTCAATATAGCCACCATAATTAGCTCTAACCTGAACAAAGCCCCTCACGCCTAAGATGGTCGAGTCGCTGATTAGGTCAAGATTAGACACGCTAATAGTTTCCATTGACGGTACAACCCAGGACGTTTATGAGGTATACCGGGTGGGAGGTCGTCTGGACAGGGTGCTTGAAAACATCAGGCGAATCGTCGAAAAGAAAAAAGAGTTGGGTTTCAAGACGCCTTTCATTGAGTGGCAGTTTATCGTAATGCGACAGAATGAGCACCAGATAGCCAACGCTCGGAAGCTGGCCAGTGAGATTGGGGTGGACAACATTGTCTTCAAGAACGTGGACTTTCCCCACGGTGAAGACGATGCACAGGTGGCGCGTCGGTGGCAGCCTGTTGGAGATGCCGTCTATCAGCGAGAGCGACCCTTTGAAAAGCCCTACCAGGAGACGGGCCGCCGCTGCTGGCGTCTGTGGCGCAGCGCGGTGGTAAACTGGGATGGCGGTTATGCGCCGTGCTGCTATCCCACGGACGCGGAGCAGGACTTTGGCAACGTGAATCAGCATTCCGTCCGCGAGATATGGAACAACCGGCATTACACTTCCGCTCGTGACCTGTTTAAGGGAAGGGAGAGTCAGGGCGTGGAGGTTGGGTGTCTGAATTGCAACGTTTACTTGGAGAGCGAGGCCGGGATGAGGCGCAACGGCAACGGATCGTCCAACAGTGTCAAAGAGGCGGCGATGGTCACGGTTGAGTAGAAAGTTGAGAATGGAAGGAGTTGATTTAGCCGGTGGCCTTTGGTTACATGGCGGTAGAGGTTCTTGCAGTTCATATATGTTGCCTTTCCCCTAATTGCGACGACAAGGGATAACTAATCTTTAGGCAATAAAAAGGATATGTCTTCCACCTTTCCTGCATTCAACAAGCTTATTGCCAGGGACGGAGCTTTGGCCCACTCTCGCGAGTTGGTGCTAATTCTAGGCGCCTATTTTGTCTACATGGCGGTCCGCAAGCTCATAGGGCTCAACTTTGAAAGTGTGGCCCTCGACAACGCGGCTAGGCTTATCTCCTTTGAGAGAGACGGTGGGTTCTTTTGGGAGGTGAGCTGGCACCAATGGGCGATGGATGTGGGCAAGTGGCTGGTGGTTCTTTTCAACTGGATTTATATTGTCACCTTTTTCCCCATAGTTCTAATAACCGCCCTGATTTACTATATTGTGGATAGGGACAAGTATTTCTATTACAGAAGCGTAATTCTACTCAGCTTTGCTGTTGCCCTGGTGATTTTCATAGTTTTCCCCCTGGCGCCTCCGCGGATGATGGGAGGTTACGGTTTTGTGGACACCTTCAAAGTTTTCGGGCCCACCTGGTACGCCGGACGGGAGATGGCGGCTTACTATAACGCTTATGCGGCTATGCCCAGCTTGCATTTTGCTTGGACGGTGATCTTTGGAGTGCTCTTTTTCCGGCAGGGTGGCTGGCACTTCAGGCTGTTGGGCATCCTGTACCCGACTATGACCCTGTTCGCTATTACTATAACGGCCAACCATTACATTATGGATGCGGTTGTGGGCGGCGTTATGATGGTGCTGACCTACGCTGTGTATGAGGTTGTCTTTAACCGACGGCTCTTTGCCACGCTAAGCTTTGCCGGCGTCAGGGCCAGATTCCTGCTGCCGGCGCCCTCTGGGAAGAGGGAAGATAGCAACCGGTTAAGGACCCCCCATTCCAGGGCGTCTTCCTGAGGGGAGCCTCGGCGTTTTCTCCTGTTGGCTTGGGTTGAGATTCACCGGCCAAGACGGGCCTCTTCTTTCCTTGCGCGGTTGATGTTGTGAGCAGCCTTTTTCCATTGGCCAAGGGCTGGGATATCGCTCCTGGGTCGCTGGGGCGACCCTTGATCATTGCGCATCGAGGCGACGTGGAGTCGGCGCCGGAGAATACGTTAGAGGCTTTTCTCGGTGCGGTGGAGAAGGGGGCCGATGGCGTGGAGTTGGACGTTAGACTGAGCAGGGATGGCAGGGTGGTGGTTATGCATGACCGCCGTATCGATAGGACTACCAATGGCTGCGGGCCCGTTGGCATACACACTTTGGCGGAGCTTAAGCGTCTGGACGCCGGGTCCTGGTTTCATCCCCGGTTCGGGGGCGCCGCGGTTCCAACGCTGGACGAAGTGTTCGATGCCTTGCCGTCGGGTTTCTTGGTAGCGGTGGAGCTGAAGGTACGGGGCTGGGGCGTAAAACCGCTGGTGTCCGGCACGTTGGAGTGCATCAGACGGTCCAAGAAGTGGAAGAGTGCCATGGTGACGAGTTTCAACCCGGTGGCGCTTCTAGCCATGCGCTTAATAGAGTCCAGGGTTATGCGTGGATATATATGGTGTGCCCGGCATCCGCTGCCCATTAGGCAGCGCTGGCTTAGCCCCATGGCGAAGGCGCACTGGATGGACCCAGACTTGGAGACCTTCAATGCCAAGGTGCTGAGGCATTTTCATGGACAGGGTAAGCCGGTGCTGGCCTGGGACTTGGACGCGGGCCGGGACATCGAGTGCCTAAGCGCAATGGGCATTGATGGCATTGTTACGGACCGCTTGACGGGTCTGGTGGGTTGAATTTGCTTGACAGTCCGCTTGAGGGCTGATAGGTTCGGGCTGGCCGCCAATATGCTGTTTTAAGCGGCCAAGACGCAGGAGGAAGGAATGATTTACGACGTTAGGACCTACGACCTGAAACATGGGAAAGTTAATGAGTATATGGATGCAGTGAGGGAGGTGGCGCTGCCCCTTCGTAATGAGTACGGGGTGGAGTTGGCCGGCTGGTTTTATACGATTATCGGCCCCATCACCCAGGTGATTCATATATGGGCCTACGACAGTTTGGCGCACATGGAGGAAGTGAAGGGAAGGGTTGAGGCGGACCCGCGGTGGTCGGAAGAGTATTTGCCCAGGGTTCAGCCGTTGTTGGTCAACGCCAGGGACCAAATCATGAAGGCGGCTGACTTCGCGCCTCAGGCTTAGCTGACCGGGGGAACGAGCGGTCTCCACGTGACGTCTAAGTTTGGCGCGGGGTTAGCATAGGGCCAAGGTTGGGGTGTTGGCGCCTGCCCCTGACGCTGGTAGGAATGATGAGAGAAGCCGTTGCTTTTCAGGCTGGTGGACGGCTTAGGAGTTAAGGCACCGGTGGGCTTCCTTGGAGATGTAATCTCGCAGCTCGCTGGGCAGCGTGGGAAGGGTGCCCGCCACGGCGTTTTGCAGGATGCGCTCCGGGCGGGTGCTTGAGGGGATGGGGATACCCACCCGTGGGTCGCCCAGCACCCAGGCAATGAGGGCTTGAGGCCAGGTGGTGATGCCGAATTCCTCCAGGGGCGCTAGGTCAGGCGGCGCGGTTGTATCTTTGGCAAGGGCGCCGGAGGCCAGAGGTCGCATGACTATGACGCCTATGCCAAGCTCCTCGGCCAGGGGCAGCATCATGTCTTCCGCTTCTCTTTCCAGGACGTTGTAGGATATTTGAATGGTCTGGACTCGGCGGGTCTTCATGATCTCCATCATTTCGGGGAAGCCGGGTGGGTAGGTGTAGCTGATGCCGATGAGGTCAATCTTCCCCTCCTCGCGAAGACTTTCCAGGTAGGGGAGATGGGTTCGCCAGTCCACCATGTTGTGAATTTGAAACACGTGGATGTGGTCTGTTTTCAGCAGCTCAAAGGAACGAGCTATCTGGCGGCGCCCCGTTTCTTTGCCCACGGCCCAGACCTTGGTGGCGAACTGAAATTGGCTCGTTTTTCCCTCCATGGAGACGCCGAGGGCCTGCTCAGCCCGCCCGTACATGGGCGAGGTGTCGATGAAAGTGGTGCCTGAGGCGATGCAGTTGTCGATGATTCGGCGGCGGACGTCCAACCCTTCGTGGTCTTCCACGTTGAAGGTGCTGGCGCTGCCCATGCCTATGGCGGGCACCTCAAGGCCGGCTAGCATTCTTGTGTTCAATGTGTACCTCCCGATGGTGTAGCTGAAGGTGGCGCGCTGCTGACTATCAGGAGCAGCGTTCTGTTTCCGCATGGATATAGTCTCGTAGCTCCGGCGGAAGGACTGGTATCTCTCCGGGGAGCGCGTTTTCGATTATACGGCTGGGCTTGGTGGTGGCGGGGATGGGCACGCTGATCCTTGGGTCGGCCAGGAGCCAGGCCAGGGCCGCTTGACCCCACGTGGCGATGCCGTACTCCTTCAATGGGGTGAGGTCAGGTTGTCGATTCAACCCCGTGGCTAAGGATCCCTTGCCCGTGGGCCGCATGACAATTACTCCCATGCCCAGGCTTTCGGCCAAGGGCAGCACCTTCTCTTCCACCGCCCTGTCTTTGATGTTGTAGGAGATTTGAATAGTGTCCACGCGGCCCGTCTTCATAATCTCCATCATTTCAGGGAACATGTCAGGGTAACCGTAGGTTATGCCAATGAGGCCAATTCTTCCCTCGGCTTTCAAGTCTTCAAGGTAGGGGAGATGGGTACGCCAGTCCACCAAGTTGTGTATTTGGAGGAGGTGGATATAGCTAGTCTTGAGCAGGTTGAAGGACTGCTGTATCTGCGCTTGGCCGGTCTCCTTTCCTGAGCACCAGACCTTGGTGGCAAGCTGAAACTTGTCTTGCCTGCCGTCCATGGTCTCCCCAAGGACCCATTCGGCGCGCCCGTACATGGGTGAGGTGTCTATGAAGGTGACGCCACTACTGATGCACTGGTCCATGATTTGACGACGAATGGCTATGTCTTCCTTGCTGTGTACGTCGAAGGTGGCGGCGCTGCCCATGCCAATGGAGCTTACTCGGAGGCCGGCGAGGTTTCGGAGTCTCATATAGCTGTTTCTCTACCTTAGCTTTTTCTATGTAATTAGTGGAAAGCTGTTGAGGATATTATACCTTAAAATCACAGCTGTTGAGGGGCCCCTCCGCCATTGCCGGTAGTACCGAGTAGCTATGGAAACGCAGGGTGTGGGTGATGAATATGTTAAAGTAAGGTAAAGCTGTGTTTGTGCCAAAAAGCTGATTAGGGAGATTTATCATGACCTACGCCGACACGGTTATGACCAAAACGGACCGCAACCTTTGGAACGCCATAATTGGAGAGGCTATGGCCCTCCTGAAGTACAATGCCTATGCCGTCAAAGCGCTGGAGGAGGGGCACCCGGAAATTGCCCAGATTTTTCAGGAGACGGCGGGGGCGGAGAGTATCCACGGCATGAACCACCTTCGCACTGCGGGGGCCATCAAGTCTTCTTTGGAGAACCTGCGATCGGTTACGCAGGGCGAAGCCAAAGAGATTAGTTCTCGTTATCCGCGAATGATTCGTGAGGCGCTGGACGAGGGGCGCCGCGACGCCGCCCGGGCCTTTACCGTGGCAATGGACAGGGAGCGACACCACCTTGAGTCTTTTATGAAGGCGACGGATGATCTGAGTACCAAGTTGGAGCGTGAGTCGGAAGACGAGCCTCCCATTCTGGTCCCGGCGTCTGCCGGAAAAGCGGAGACGGCAGTTGCCGTTGCGCAGGGGAGGGAGGAGAGGCGCGACGCCGCTAGTCTGATGAGGGCGGAGTCTGAGTTTCCCCAGGCCGTACAAGAGGTGGCCACTGAGCGGTGGCGGGTTGCGGCTTTTGGTCGTATTCGGGAGGTCGTCTTTGGCGCCCAAGATGGTTTGATAAGCACTCTTGCCCTGGTTACGGCGGTGTCCGCCGCGGTGACGGACAAGTCTACTGTTGTGGTTGCCGGTTTGGCCGGCGCCCTGGCTGGCACGATATCAATGAGTACCGGTACTTACCTGGGATCCAAGGCTGAGAAGGAAGTGTTCCAGGCCGAGATTGAGAAGGAGGCCCAGGAGCTTGAGGACAACCCCGCCGAGGAGATGGCGGAGCTTGTCTTCTTGTATCACCAGCAGGGCATGAGTTACCACGAGGCCAAGGAGATGGCGGAGCACATCGCTTCGGACAAGGAACTTTGGCTTCGCACCTTAGTGGAGAAGGAGCTGGGCATCGACCCTGACTTGGTGACTAACCCGGTGAAAGATGCCCTAACCATGGGCGGGACTTTCATAGTCGCAGCCATGGTGCCCATCATCCCCTACTTCTTCATGGGCGGCCGCCCGGCCATAGGCATATCTGCGGGGGCCACCTTGGCGGCGCTGTTTGTGCTGGGGATGGGCAAGGGACGCCTGGTGCAGAGGGCCCCCATTCTGCAGGGTCTGGAGATTTTACTGATTGGGACCGTGGCGGCAGGCCTGGGCTGGGTGCTGGGAGAGATGATACCCAGAATTTTTAGCTAGCGGGGGTGAAGGTGGGCGAGAGGGTGGACTATGCAATCGTGCAGGACGGAGAACCCGCTATCTTGGTTGAATGCAAGAGGTTGGGCCACTGGCTTCAATATGACTACATAACACACTTTAAGTGTGCTTATTCCGACTAGCGTGGATCTAGGGTGGAGGCTTCCGCGAAGCCCTCTACCGATTCCGGTTCCGCTTCAACCATCCGAAACTTTAGCAAGCGGCCAAAGTGGTACTGCAGCGAGTAAGCCACAGTGTCGAGGCTTATGGACTCGCCTAGAAGCTTTTTCATGGACGTTATGCCGTCCGTTGGGTTGCCACAAGGAACGATATGCTGGTAAAAGTTCAGGAGAGGGTCAACGTTTAACGAAAGGCCGTGGCAGGAGACGCCGCGGCTGATTTTTACTCCAATGGCGCCAATTTTCTCTCGGCCAACCCAGACGCCGGTCAAGCCTTGGATTAGGTGCGCTTCGACGTCGTAGTCGGCCAAGGTCTTGATCATCACCTGCTCCAGGGCGCGG
This sequence comes from Dehalococcoidia bacterium, assembly GCA_965226535.1. Lineage (GTDB taxonomy): Bacteria > Chloroflexota > Dehalococcoidia > Lucifugimonadales > JAPULR01. The sequence goes on from CBDDDE010000008.1 coordinate 141,688, forward strand.
ACGTACTTCAGCGGGCCGCCCCAGGTTCGCAAGTTGATAATGGGGTAGGCCACCAGCTGTCCCGGCCCGTGGTAGGTTGCCTCTCCCCCCCGGTCGACGTCATAGATGGCTACTCCCATGCTGTCAAGACTGTTACTGTCTACGAGCACGTCTTGCCGGCTGCCGCGGCGTCCGATGGTGTAGGTGTGGGGGTGCTGCAGGAGCAGCAGGGTGTTGGGGCGGCGTTTTTCGGCCACCTGCTTGACCAAGGATTTTTGTAATTCCCAGGCTTGTAGGAAGTCCACGGTACCAAGGTTCAGGATGTGGCAGGTGTCCACGGGGGCCTAGTATATGGGAGTGTGTGGGCCGGAGTTTTCCAGCCTATCCTTGACCGAATTTAGGAATGCGGCGCCCTCGAATCCATCGATTATGCGGTGGTCGAAGGAGAGAGATAGGTTCATCATGGACCGGATGACGATAGCGTCGTCAATAACCACAGGGCGTTTCTTGAGGGCCTCGGTGCTGAGGATGGCGGCCTGAGGAAAGTTGATAATGGGATTGGAGATTGTGGTGCCCAGGGCCCCGGTATTGTTGACAGTGAAAGTTCCTTGCTGCACCTGGTCAAGGGTCAGGGTTTCCTGCCGGGCCCGTTCCACCAGATCACGAAGGATGGTGTTTGTGGCGGCAATGGACAGGGAATCGGCCTGCCGGATTACGGGGACTACTAGGCCGCTGGGGGCCGACACCGCGACGCCTACGTTCACCTTCTTCTTGAGGACGATTTTGCCCTCTCGCCAGGTGGAGTTGAGGTAGGGATGGTCCTTAAGGGAGGAGGCCACGGCGTTGATTATGAAGGGCAGCAGGGTTATGTCCTGCCCCTCTTGCTGCTGGTACTGCTGGCGGACAGTCCGGCGGAGGGCTACCAGATTTTCAAGGTCAACTTCCACCATGGCCCAGGCGTGGGGTATCTGAGTGGCGCTATTGACCATATTTTGGGATATCATGCGCCGCACCGGGGTTAGCTCAACCACCTCTTCGTCATCGTTTGTGGCGGGAGCAGGAGTCGTCTTGGCCGGTGGTCTTGGAGCGGTCTCTATAAATTGGAGAAGGTCCTTCTTGGTTATTCGACCATTGATGCCGGTACCGGCTACAAGAGTCAGGTCTACGTTGTGCTCCTGGGCCAACTTCATCACCACAGGGGAGTAGGAGGTGCGGCGCGGCGCGGCGGTAGCGGTCTGTTCGGCCGAGGGGGAGCCGGTGGGCCCTAGGTTGACGTTGCTTTCCACTAGGACTCCCATGGTGCCGATGACTGTCTCACTCACGGGAGCCGGTTTGGGGGTTTTAGCCAGGGCCTCGGGGTCCTGGGTGTCGATTTCGGCTATGACGGCCCCCATGGGGATGGTGTCACCCTCCTGGGCCAGGATACGGGTGAGGGTGCCGCTAAAGGGCGCGGGCATCTCCATGTTGACCTTGTCGGTGATGACTTCTACCAGGGAGTCGTATTTTTCTATCTCGTCGCCGGGTTTCTTTAGCCACTTGCCGATTATGCCCTCGACGACGGACTCGCCCACTTGTGGAAGCTCTATAGGAACAATGGGCACTGGGCTATTCCCTAGTACTCGGCCAGACTAAGAAGGGCGTCTGTAATTTTCTGGGTGTTCAGCATATATGCGTCCTCCAAGGTGGGGGCAAAGGGCATGGTGGGGATGTCCGGGCCGCCCAAGCGCGTGACGGGGGCGTCCAGGTGCTCAAAAGCGTTTTGAGAGATGATTGCCGAGACCTCGGCGCCAACGCCGCCGGTGGTGTTGGCCTCGTGGATAATGAGTACCTTGCCGGTCTTCTTTACCGAAGTGAGGATGGTGTCTTTGTCCAGGGGGCGGAGGGTACGGAGGTCCAGGACTTCGACGCTGATGCCCTGGTCTTCCAGGATGGCGGCGGCTTCCAGCCCATAGTGAATTACTAATCCGTAACCGATAAGGGTTATGTCCGTGCCCGGGTGCTTGACGTCCGCCACGCCTATGGGGATGGTGTAGTTGTAGTCGGGAACGTCCCCGCGGACGGCCCGATATGTCTTCTTGTGCTCAAGGAAAATCACGGGGTTGTTGTCTCTAATAGCGGATTTCAGCAGCCCCTTGGCGTCGTAGGGGTTGGAAGGGGCAATGACCTTGAGACCGGGTGTGTTATACAGGTAGCTTTCGATGTTCTGGGAGTGGAAGAGGCCCCCCCGAACGCCGCCGCCATAGGGGATGCGGACCACCATGGGGGCAGACAGATTGCCGTTGGTGCCGTAGGAGACTCTTGAAGCTTCGCCAATGATCTGGTTGGCGGCATACCACCAGAAGTCGGAGAACTGGATTTCGGCGATGGGGCGAAGGCCTTTGAAGGCGAGACCCAAGGCAATACCGGCGATGGAGCACTCCCCCAAGGGAGTGTCTATGATCCGGTGCTCTCCGAATTCCGCCATGAAGTTCTGGGTGGCGAGGAAGACGCCACCTCGAGTGCCGACATCCTCACCGAGTACCATGACCTTGGGGTCGGCGGTCAACTCTTCGTGCATGGCCTCTCTGATGGCCTCTATGGTGGATTTGACGGTCATGGTGCTCGCTTAAGGGGCGTACAGGTGGTTGTGAAGGGTGGATGCATCGGGCCAAGGGGCGTTTTCCGCGGCGTCGGTGGCTTTGTTGACCTCGATTCTAGCTTCTTGTTGGATTTTCTGCTCCTCATCGGGGCTGAGAATGCCAATTTCGGTTAGGTAGGAGCGGAGCTTGAGCAGTGGGTCCCGCCGCATGGATAGCTCAAGGCTTTCCGGGGTACGGTACCGGCGGTCGTCGTCGTCCGAGGTATGGGGTTTGAGGCGTTCGATCTTGAACTCAAGAAGGGTTGGGCCGCCTGATTCCCTACGGGCGCGGCCGATGGCTTCCTGTACGCTTTGGTAGACGTTTAGGAAGTCCGTACCGTCCACCACGACGCCGGGGAAGCCGTAGCCCGCTGCTCTTTCAGCCAGGTCTTCAATGGCCATCTGCTTTTCTTGGGGGACTGAGATTGCGAACCGGTTGTTATAGCAGGCGAACACCACAGGAAGCTTGTGAATACCTGCGAAATTCATGGCCTCATGGCACTCACCCTCGCTGGACCCGCCGTCGCCAAAGGAGACCATGACTACGGTTTTTTCGCCCAGTGTCTTGCACCCAAGGGCATAGCCTACGGCATGGCTCAGGTTGGAGCCTACTACGTTGGAGATGTGGATAAAAGGGTAGTTGGGAGACGCTCCTTGGAGTAGGAATTGACGGCCACCGTTGAAGGTGTCCGCTGCCTTTCCGAAGTGGCCTATCATGGTCTCCAAGGGGGTAACTCCAAGGACCTGCTTGAGGGCCATGTCGCGGTAGTAGGGGAAGAGAAAGCAGTCCCCGTCCGTTTTAGCGGCCAAGGCCATGCCCATGGAGGCGGCCTCGGCGCCCTGGCAGGACGCTACCAATGGCACCTTGCCCTGGCGATTGAGGGCCAATAGACGATCATCCATTGTGCGAGCCAGCACCATTTGGGCGTAGAAATCCAGGATTGCGGCGTCGGTGAAGCCCAGGGTACGGTGCCTGGGCTGGGTCTTAATGCTAGATGGTGCCTTCTCCCCGATGGGGGACATTCACAATCCTCCGCTAATAGTGGGTAAAAAGTAGGGCATCTTTACAGATGCCCCCTGTTTGTTAAGGTTTACCTTGGGCCTATGCGGATCAAGGTCTGCCTAATTATGAGCCTAATGTTGATAATTTGGTTAATGAGTGAGATCAATTGGGCTACTCTATATAAGGGGGCTGGCCTTCCTGGCGGGTTGTTCTATCCGGTTGTTTGAATGGGATTTACGTGGTACTGGGATATTGGGAATTCTAGCCAAGGTAGCCCTACGGTGTCAAGATGGCTAGGGTGCTCCGGTTTTCGTTTTGCCGACTCTGTTTGGGGCCGGCCTTTGCCGGTAACCACTTGTGGCAATGGTATATAATAGGGCTTCCCGTAGTTGCTGCTCAGCGATGGGACGGATCCCCAAGTAGCAGCGTCGTCGGGGGTTGTCAGGATAGTTAAGGAGGAATATATGGCTGAGGAATATATCAAGGTAGCCCAGACGGATGAAGTTCCGTCCGGTGGAATGAAGCAGGTCGAAGTTGGCGGGGAGTTGGTTGCACTGGTTAACACGGGTGGTGAAATTTGCGCCATTGGCGGGGAGTGCACTCATGCAGGCGGGTTTCTGGCCGAGGGATACCTGGAGGGTGACAGCGTGGAGTGCCCGCTTCATGGGGCTTCCTTTAACGTGAAAACAGGGGATGTGGAGGCGCCGCCGGCGGAGGAGAACGTGACCGTGTACCAGGTTAAGGTTGAGGGGAATGATATTCTCATAGCGCGCCCCTAGGGAGCCGCGGGGCTTCAGGGCGCGGGGTGTTCCGCCGTTACTTGGGTATGTATGCCGCCCCGGATCTTGTAGTCCAAGGTTACCTTCATGGCCCTGGGCCGACATAGGCCTACCAAGTCCCGCAGTATCCGGTTGGCAGCGTGCTCTTGGACTATGCCCACGTCTCGGAAAGAGAGCAGGTAGTACTTCAAGGACTTGAGCTCTATTAACTTGTCCGAGGGTGTGTAGGCAATTTTCAAGGTGCCGTAGTCAGGCAACCCTGTCCAGGGGCAAAGGGCGGTGAACTCGTCCGTGTCCATAGATACCTGGGAGGGTTGATCGGGGTACAGGTATTCGAATGCCAAGAGGCATTGGGTGTCTATGACTTCCTCGCCCTGGACAGGGATATTTCTGTCCAAGTCAAGGTACTTCTGCTGTATCTCCGGTATTTTTGCCAAGGACTGTCCTCTATTTCCTATCTGAACTCTTTAGGGAGGACAAAGGTCACGTCTTCCTCCGTGACTTTAAGGGTGGAGATATTGTCCGGCTTTAGCTTGGAAATAACGTCGTCCACTAGGACCTCCGGGGTTGAGGCACCGGAGGTTATGCCCACCTTCATGTCGTCGCGAAGCCAGCTTTCGTCCAAGTCTTCCGTTCTGTTTATCAGGTAGGCGGGGACACCGTGGCGTTCCGCTACCTCTCGAAGGCGGTTACAGTTGGAGCTGTTTTGCGCTCCTATGACCAGCACAAGGTCCACGAGCTTGGCAAGCTCTTTCACGGCTTCCTGTCGATTGGTAGTGGCGTAGCATACGTCATTGCGCACCAGTGTGTTGGAGAAGCGACTCTTGATTTCCCGTATGGCTTTGGCCGTGTCGTCCACAGATAGTGTGGTCTGAGTAAGAACGGCCACCGGCGTGTCTTCACTCCAGTGGGGGATTTCCGCGGACCCATTGTCGTCAACCAACGCCATGGGGGCCTGTCCCATGGTGCCCTGAACCTCGGCATGGCCGCGGTGACCTACTAGGATGACCCGCTTACCTTCGCGGCTGTACTTGATAGCCTCGTTGTGGACCCTGGTTACCAGGGGGCAGGTGGCGTCGATGATGCGAAGATTGCGCTCCTGGGCCTTCCGGAAGTCGTCAGGAGGCGAGCCGTGGGCTGAGAAGACGACGATGGAGCTTGGGGGAATTTCTTGCACTTCTTCCACGGTAATAGCCCCCTTCTGCTCCAGGGCTTTGACTACGTAGGGGTTGTGGACTATCTGATGCTTGACATAAATAGGTGGACTGAACCTTTGGAGACAGAGTTCCACGATTTCTATGGCGCGTACAACCCCGGCGCAGAATCCCCGGGGCGAGCTCAGGATGATTTCCATGAAGGGCCTTTCTGTGTGGAGGTTTGCGTGTGTTTTCTGTCATGGTAGCATTGGCGCCGTTCTGCAGGCAAGGAGCCGCCGTTGTGCCGTATCTATATGGTGGCGGGTTGGTAGGGGGGCGGGGACTGCCGTCCGTTGTCAAGAGCGCACGGAGGATAGATTCCCGCTTTGGCGGGGCCATTGGATGACGGCTGTGTTTGGGAGTTGATACGGGGCCAGGGGTTATGATGCGGGTTGAACTGGGGCATCACCTCCCTTGGTAATCTTGCCGTGCCCTGTTGAGGGCGGTGCTCCTAAGGGCTTGCAGCTCGTCTCTCTTATCGCTGGACCAAGCTTGGGAGTACTTGAGGTTGACCAGCGAACCTTGAAATTGGGGCATCACGTAGCGGGCCAAAAGTTCGTAGCTGTGAAAGACCTGCTCCCGCGTGGCCCACTCGGTGGCTTGGACCAACAGCCCGCCAAAGCCGCCGCTTTCTTCGTCCAGGCGGTGAATAAATTCCACGAGGTCGTCAGGGGTGCCGACGCACCACTGGTTGGTTTCCATCATGTAGTCGATAATTTGGTCCGTGGGACCCTTAAAGTCGCTCAAATTACCCAGGGTATTTTCAAAATAGTCACGTTGGTAATGGCCCGCCCCAACCCTGGCCTGTTCCCGCGCTTCCTCGCGACTTTCGGCTAGGTGGACGTGCACCGTCAGGCGCCAGTCTTCGCGGCTCATGGTCTGTCCATGCTGTGCAGCGGTCTCCTCGGCTATCTTCCAGTACTCCTTCAGCGGGGGCCGCACGGCGGGGTCCTGCTCGTCCACGGCAATACTTACCCCGGCGCGAGGCATGCTGACGGAGAGTATCCCCGCCCCGTGCTTGCCTGCCACCACCATCCCCGACGGAGACTGGGCCGCGGCCACGGCAATGGGCATGTGGGGCCGCGTATAGGGTCTAAGGTGAAGGACGGCTTCCCTTAGGGTGAACCACTCACCCTCGTAGGTTATGGGATCAGTCTCTTTCATCAACCGTAGGATTATGCTGAGGGACTCGTCCATACGACGTCGCTGGGTTGGCGGGTCAATACCCATCATGTAGGCGTCGGATACCAGGGCGCCGGGGCCAACGCCCATCATAACGCGGCCCCGGGTCAGGTGGTCCAGGAGCACCATCCGGTTGGCTACCATCAGCGGATGATGGTATGGGAGGCTGACGACGCCGGTGCCCAGCTTTATGTTCTTGGTGCGTTCGGCGGCGGCGGCGATGAACACTTCAGGCGACGCGATGGTCTCCCAGCCGGCGCTATGGTGCTCACCTATCCACGCTTCGTCGTAGTCCAAGCTGTCAAGGAGTTGGAGCAGCTCGAGGTCCCGCTCGAGGCAGAGAGTGGGATTGTCTCCCAGCCAGTGGAAAGGGGCCAGGAATATGCCGAACTTCATTCTTTCGGGAAGAGCCATTTTAGTTACGCCCCCAATTACTTAATATGTAGTTCTTGTCCAGCTATTGGCTGCCGTTGGCCACCCGGTGCCCGTAGAACCTAATACCGCTGCCGACGCGCCTCTTCCATTCTATCAGCCAATTCTATCAATCTGTGGCAGCGGAGATGCTCTCAATCATGCGGAACTCCTTGGGAGTACTGCTTTCCTTGAAGGGAAGCCTGTCCGCCAGTGGCTCCCAACCCCGACCCGGTTCCAGCTCCACGCCCAACCCATCGGCCACGCGGACCATGTAAGAGTAAAGAGACACAATGTGAACCATATCCACAATATCGGCGTCCTGCCAGCCGTGGCTCCGCAGCTCCTCGTGATGGTCTAGGGTGATAGTGGCCGGGTCCAAGGTCAGATGCTCAGCAAACGCCAGCATCGCCACCTGCTTATCCATAAGGCCAGCATCTCTATAGTCGTAACCCAGCTGACGCGCCAGCCGGGATTCAGGGTCCGCCCTACGCAGAGCCTCTGCGTGAGCAATGGTTCAGTACCGGCACTTGTTCAGCGCGGAGACCAAGGTGGCAATCATCTGCTTCTCTGCCTCCGTCAGCCCTGAAGAGGAGTCTTCCATCACCGGCTGATGATGATTTTGCAAGCTGACCATGGTTTCCGGTCTCAGACTGGTAACGGCATAAACGTTGCTGATTCTACCCCGCTGGGCCAGCATGTCATCGTAGGCTTCTTTCAGAAGGCCGGTGGCTTCTTCATAGGGTACAGTCTTTACAAATGGCATAGGTTTTGGCTTCCTCCTAAGCTGGCTCAGTTGCCGTTGACGACCCTGGGGCCGTAAAGCTTGATGGCGTTGTCCCACAGAATCTTTCGCTTGGACTCCTCTGGGATGGGCTGAGCCATAAAGTCGGTCATAACCGTCCGGGGGTCCGGGGCGTCGGGGTGAGGATAGTCGGTGTTGAACACTATCAGGTCATCGCCGATAAAGTCCACGGTGTACTTAAGGGCTACCTCGTCGGCGTCGGCAGAGATGATGCACTGGCGCAGGAAGTACTCGCTGGGCTTCAAAGGCAGGGGGTCGCTGCCGAGGAAGGCGCTCTGACGCCCCCCGGCGTGGTCGTCCAGTCGGCCCAGCCAGAAAGGCACCCATCCGGCGTTGGACTCTAGCAGGCCAAGGCGCAGCTTGGGGAACCGTTCCAATACCCCGCCGAATACGAAATGTCCGTAGGTGGCCATGTTGTCGAAGGCGAATCCGATGGCGTGGTCCAGCGCTCCGAAGGCGCCCTCCCGGCCCTTGATGGGCGCGAAGGGTTGAAACCGGCGGCGCTGGTACTCTCCGTGGATTGTGATGGGGAAGTCCAGTTCCGAGGCCAACTGCCAGAACCGGTCATATTCGGGATGGTGCAGCCACTTGCCCTCGGGAAGCAAGGGGTTGCGCACTGATGCGGCGCCGAGATGTTCCACGGCTCGCCGGGCCTCGGTTATCATCTCCTCCACGTCCCCCGCCGGAAGGACTCCGGTAAACTTCATTCGCTTGGGGTCAATGCTGCAATACTCGTGGCACCAGTTATGGTAGGCCCGCGACATGGCGGCGCCCAGTTTAGGGTCCTTGAGGGCCACCTCGGCGGCAAAGTTGCCGTTGCTGCCCGTGGGCAGAATCACCTGTATGTCCCATCCAAACTTGTCCATCTCGCTCAGGCGAATTTGCGGCGACCACCACTGGCGCATGGCTTCGCCGTACTTCTCCTCCATGCCTTCATAGACTGAAGAAGGGTGTCCGGTGCGGCCCTTGCCGTGGGGGATGAACCGACCGTCGGGTTCGTAGATGAAATTGATGCCGTTCATGCCAACAACCTTGGGTACCTGGTCCCGATACTCCGGCTCCATGTATCGCTCCCACAGGTACTGGGGCTCGTGCATGTGGGCGTCGGCGTCAATAACCTTGAAATCCTTCCACATGGTCCGCATATCCTCCTGAATGTCTTGGGGCTGGTGTGTTCTGGATTGTATCGCACCGGCGCTTTTCTGACCACCGGTCTTAGATACTCCCGCTCCCAAGCGCCCAGTCCCACCGGGTCTAATTCGACACCCATCATACCTGATGGTATCATCAGGCCGCTTGCCATCTTGCTAAATCTCAATCTTATTCCGGGAGGGGAAACCATGGCCACCAAGGGTCTTGATTACTCTGAACTTTATGCCAAGGACCTGCCCCCCGCGGCGGGGCCATGGGAAGGGCTATACCCCTATAACTTTGTCACAGGGCATGGCAGCCCGGAACTGATTCCCGTCGAGGGTTTCATAGAGTCGATCACCAAGGCGCTGAAGAAAGAGGGACCGAATCTGGCGGTTTACTACTCCGACGGCGGTCCCTTGGGCAACATGGCCCTGCGGAAGTTCCTGGTGAAGAAGCTCAAGACGTACCGTGGTATCGACGTCACCGTGGACGAGGTAATGATCTGCTCCGGCTCCACCCAATGCATCCTGCTCATTAACGAGACCCTCCTTGAGCCTGGCGACACGGTAATCACTGAGATGTTCACCTACTCCGGGGCACTGAACAACGCCAAGCGCGCCGGAGCCAACGTTGTCGGTATCCCCATGGATGACGACGGTATGCGGGTGGACCTCTTGGAATCTACCCTGGCCGACTTGAGGGAAAAGGGCGTGAGGCCCAAGTACATTTACACTATTCCCACCTGCCAAAATCCCACGGCGACCAACATGCCCATGGATCGTCGCCGGGAGATGCTTCGCATCAGCAAAGAATTTGGTGTTCCCATCTTTGAGGATGAGTGCTACAGCGACCTGATATTCGATGGCGAGTGGGAGCACGCCATCCGGTCCCTTGACGATACCAACCACGTCCTACACATTGGTTCCTTCTCCAAATCCCTGGCCCCAGGCGTCCGGTTAGGTTACATTGTGGCGCCACAGGACGTAGTTAACCAGATGGTTGCCAGCAAGGTGGACGTGGGTACCAACATGATAACGCCCATGATGGTGGCGGGGTTCCTGGAGGAAAACTACGAGGAGCATATTGAAGGGGTCCGCGACATGCTTCACAGGAAGCGTGACGTCCTCATTGCCTCTTTTCGAGAGCACTTTGGTCCCACGGTGGAGTTCTACGAGCCGCGGGGCGGGATGCTCATGTGGTTTAAGTTCCCCGAGGGCGTGGATACCAGGAAACCACTGGAGGCTGCTAAGAAGCAGGGGTTGATCTATAACCCGGGCGCGGAGTGGTCCGCGGACCCGGACAACCACGGGTCAAACTACATACGAATATGCTATGGCCTACCCACTGAGAAGGAGATACGAGACGGTATTGAGTTGCTGGCCAAGGTCTTCCACCAGGAGTTGGGCATTCCCTAAGTGGGAGTCCCGGGCCTATTCCTTAGGCGAGGGCTTCCAGGAAACTAAAATAGTCCTCATGGGTGAGGAGTCCTTCAGGAAATAGCCCCCCTGACGCTCCTCTAGGAATTCTCCCAACACCTGCTTCAACAGCCTGTCCTTGGTGCTATTTTCTTCTAGAAAAAGCCTTTCCCTTAGTTGTCGCCACGCCGCGTCCAGGGTGTCGTACCCGTTGACTTCCGAGGCTGGAGGAAGCTCCTCCACCTCCGCCTCTATTCCCATTTCCTGAAGCACTTCAAGCAGCTGGGGAACGGCTGGCAGCCAAAGCCGTTCTTCGCCGTGAACCCGTGGCCAAAGGGGGTAAACGCGCTGCTGGGGCGGGTCCCAAAACATCACGATGAGAACGCGCTCCCTGGCGTGGGCGTCCATCTTTCGAATGAAAGCGTCGATATCCAAAACGGTATAGAGGACGTGGGAGCAAAGCACGACGTCGGCGGGCTCAACGCACGCCTCTTCCCACTTGGCTTTGACCAGACTGACGTTAGAGATACTGTGGGCGTTGGCCTCTTCCAAGAAGGCTTGGGCCATGCTGGGCGAAGGCTCCACGGCCGCCACGTTGAGGCACCGGAGAGCCAAGGGGAGGGCCAGCCTCCCCGGCCCGGCGCCCACGTCTATAACCGTGTGTCGTGGCTGAATTTCTAGGGCAAGGCGATCCAGCAGCGTGTCGCCGGAGCGACGGGGGTCCGACTTGAAGCTGATGGTCATGCCCTGCCAGTGGTCCTGGTGCGGCGGGGCCTGGTCCCGGAGCCTGTCCGTTTGGGCGTGCTCAGCCTCCACCATGGCCTTCCATCTTTGGGCAGCGGTAGTCTGCATCAGTTTGCAGCGGCTCCGTACCTATTCGGCAACAACGCCGCCGTCGATGACCATTTCGCTGCCCGTCATGTAGGAAGACTCGTCGGACGCGAGGAAAAGGGCGCCGTAGGCCACCTCCTCCGGTTCTCCAACACGACCCATGGGGATGGTGAGGGAGCGCTCTTCCCGTGTGCGGTTGCTTTTATATAAGGACATGGAGGTCCAGATGGCGCCGGGGTGTATGGAATTTACCCGTATGTTCTCCCTGGCGTACTCTACGGCGGCGCTCTTGGTGAAGACCCGCACCGCGCCTTTGGACGCGTTGTAAGCCGGGTATCCCACTGAAATCATGCCCGATATGGAGGAGATGTTTATGATTGAGCCGCCCCCCGCTTTCCGCATCTCAGGTATCACCGCCTTGGTACCGAGGAAAACCCCCTTGGCGTTGATATTCATTATCCTATCCCACGTCTCCTCGGTCGTATCCTCCAGAGAGTCCCTCTCTACGATCCCGGCGTTATTGACCAGGACGTTAAGCTTGCCATAATTGGATACGGCGGCGTCTACGGCCCGCTGCCAGTCGGACTTTCTACTAACGTCCATGGTTAGGAAAAGGGCTTCTCCACCTGCTTGCCGAATGGCCGCTTCAACCTGCTTGCCTTCCTCTTCTTGAATGTCGCCAAGGAGCACCTTGGCGCCTTCCCTGGCGAAAAGCCTGGCCTCGGCGGCGCCCATGCCCCTGGCGGCGCCGGTGATCAGGGCTACTTTACCCTCTAATCGCATAGTTCCCTCCGATGGTGGCCCAGAATTTGATGGAATCCAAACCGTTTAGATGGCCGTGAATCCGCCATCGATAACCAACTCGCTGCCCGTCATGTAAGACGACTCGTCCGAGGCCAGGAAAAGTGCGCCGTAGGCCACCTCAATGGCTTCGGCAAAGCGTCCCAAGGGTATCATGCGGTCCCAGTCCTCCGCCGCCCTGGTGTCGCCGTCCATCATGGAGGTCTTGATGACGCCTGGGTGAATGGAGTTAACCCGTATGTTTTCCCTAGCGTACTGTACGGCGACGTTCTTGGTCAGAAGCCGAACGGCCCCCTTGGAGGCGTTGTAGGCGGGGTACCCCAGCGACACGATGCCGGAGATGGAGGATATGTTTATTACGGAGCCGCCGCCGGCCTTTCTCATGTGAGGCACGACGAGCTTTGTTCCCAGGTACACGCCTTTGGCGTTGACGTCCATTGTTCTGTCCCAACCCGCCTCGGTACCCTCTTCCAACTCCTCACGAACAAGTATGCCGGCGTTGTTCACCAAGACGTTCAACTTGCCGAACCTGTCCACCGCGGTGTCAATTACGCGCTGCCAGTTGCCAGCGTCGGTCACGTCCAGCGTTGCGAAGAGGGCTTGACCCCCGGAGCCGTTGATCTCTGCCTCAACCTCCCTGCCTTCCTGGGCTAGGACATCGCCCAGAACCACCTTAGCCCCCTCTTTGGCAAAGAGCCGTGCTTCAGCGGCGCCCATGCCCCTGGCCCCACCGGTAATGAGTGCCACCTTGCCCTTTAACCTCATGGTTGGCCTCCTCCTGACACGCCGCGCAGTTTAGGATGGCTGTTATTATAGGGGACGATTAAGCTGTTTCCAACGTGGGAAGAAGGGAATGTCCTCTCCTAGTGGAAATGACGGCGGTGTAATAGGAATAAGCGAGTGAGTTGTTGGAGTCAGGGTCTCAGAGGCGAGACGGGCTTCGGGAGGGGATCGTCAATAGCTGGATTTGTTGGTGGATGCCTATCTTTCTGTTGAATTTACACGGCAGTTTTATTAGATTGGGCATGGCGAACTCCAGAATTTTGCAATGTTGGATTCTCTGAAGCGGCGTTATAACGCAGTATTGAATGACGTGTAAACGTTCGGCAATGGTGGATGGACGGGTGGTGAATGATGTGGGAGTATGGTCAAAAGCCCGTATAGAGGCTTTTAGTTTGGTCCAGGGAGGGGACGCATGACCAGAATGTCGGCGGGGCAAGCTGTGGTAGAGGTACTCAGGTCCCAAGGGGTGCGATATGTCTTTGGTGTGGTGGGCTCAGCATTCCTGGAGATTATGGACGCCATGTATGGCTTGGACGACCTGCAGTTTGTGGGGACGCGGCATGAACAGGGAGCCGCCTTCATGGCGCTTGGATACGCCCACGCCACGGGGCGGCCAGGGGTATGCATGGTCACCAATGGTCCAGGGGCCACAAACATGGTCACCGGCGTGGCGGGCGCCCACGTGACCCATGCACCAATGGTGGCCATTGTTGGAGGCATATCCCAGGAGCACATGGGTAGGGATTCTTTTCAGGAGCTGGACCACGTTGGCGTATTTAAGCCCGTGGCCAAGGCTTCCCTGATGACCCCCAACGCGGGACGAATACCGGACATGCTCCTCGACGCCTTCCGGGTGGCCACCTCAGGCAAGATGGGCCCGGTGGTGGTAGACATACCACGGGACATCCAGAACGAGACGAATCTTGAAGTAGATCCCGCTTTCATGGTTGGTTGCCAACCCAATCAGGCCGTCCCCGGCGACCCCGCGCTGGTGCGCAAGGCTGCTGAGATACTCAAGGGCGCCCGCTTTCCCGTCATCGTCGCTGGTGGAGGGGTGAAGTGGAGCAGGGCCCATCGTGAGATTTGTTGCCTGTCCGACGAGTTGTCGGCGCCCATGGTGACCTCCTACGGTAGGGTGGACTCCGTTCCCAACGACCATCGGATGTACGTTGGCGGCCTGGGTCGGGCCGGCGCTCCCGAGGCGGCGGAGGCGGTGCGACAGGCCGATGTTATTCTGGCCATTGGTACTCGCCTGTCCCACTTCACCACTTTTTACGACAACCGGTATATTCCAAAAGAAGCACGGATAATTCAGGTGGAGATAGACCAGAGGGAGTTAGGCAGGAACCATCCCGTAGAGGTGGGAATAGTGGGGGACGCCAAGGCGGTAGCCGAGTCCTTGCTGGAAATGCTGAAAGAGACAGGCGGACCTTCCGGTGGCGAGAACCGCGTTGCCGTTGCCGCCGACCTGCGAAAGAGGCGGCGGGAGAGGTTGGAGGCGGAGAGCCCCGTCCCAGGGACGATCCTCAAACCCCAGCACGTATATCATCAGCTGCGCAAGAAGTATCCACCCAACGCGCTCACCGTCATTGAAGCCGGTGCAGCGTCGGGTTACGCCTATGATAGGCTCCACTTCGGGCGGCCATACAGTCTTACGAGCCCCCTTGACTTGGGGTGCATCGGCATAAGCTATCCCATGGCACTGGGAGTCAAGATGGCCTGTCCTGACAAGCCGGTAATAAGCATCAGCGGCGACGGCGGCTTCCTGATGAACGTGCAGGAGTTGGAAACGGCCGTCAGGTGGAAGATTCCCGTAATAGCCATCGTAATGAACAACAACTCCTGGGGCTCAGAGAAGGCTTACCAGAAGTTCTTCTACGGCGAGCGGTACATTGAGGCTGACATAACCAATCCTCGCCTGGATAAGCTAATGGACCTCTTTGGCGGCAAGGGGTTCTACGCGTCGGACGCCGAAGAGCTTGACGGGGCGCTGGAGGAGGCATTGTCCAGCGACGGACCCACGCTTATCGAGGTACCCGTGGACCCCCGGGAGCTTCCCTACCCGGCCCGCGCCGCCGACGTGCTGAAAGACAAGGAACCCACGCTTTCGCAGGAGTCGATGCGGTGAGACCTTTCTTCATTGACGCTGTAAATATGGAAGCGGGCGGCCTATACACTCCGGGTTCCATTTGCTATATTGGAAGGACAAGACCTAATAGGCAGCTAATAGAAGGAGATGCGTATGACCTTTGTTACCCTCCACGAGGGAGAGGCGCCAGAGAGCCTTATCAACCGCTTTCGCTCCGTGGTCCAGCGCTCAGGTATCCTCAGAGAGATTAAGCGCCGGCGATATTTCCGATCCAAGAGTCAAAAAGTCCGTGAAGCGGCCCAACGTGCCGCGCGCCGTGCCCGCCGAAGGCGCAGGTTCTAATGCACCCTAGAGGTGCGCTTCTTTCCGTTACGGTGCATCACCCCTAGTTCCTCAAGCCGGTGCTAGACCTCAGTTCATATAAGGTCCTCAGTTTTGACTGTTACGGGACCCTCATTGATTGGGAAACCGGTATTCTTTCCGCCCTGCGGCCCCTGCTGTCAAGACACGCGGTCGGCAATTTGCCCGATGACGAGCTTCTCCGGCTCTATGGGCGCTTGGAGCGCGAGGCGCAGGGGCGAAGTCCCTTCATCAACTATCGCGAAGTACTGGCGAAGATTACCATGGACCTGGGAGACCGGTTGGGGTTTTGCCCCACCGCCGCGGATATGACCGTTCTTGCCGAGTCCCTAAAGGAGTGGCCACCCTTTCAGGATACCATTCCAGCCCTCCGGTTCCTCAAAAAACGGGTCATGTTGGCCATTATCTCCAATGTAGACCGTGACCTCTTTGCCCACTCTGCGGCCGTGCTGGAAGTGCCATTCGACTACGTCATAACCTCCGAGGACGTAAAGGACTACAAGCCCTCCCTGGTAAACTTCCGCCTAGCCCTTCGGAGAATTGGGCGCCATTCGTCTGAGCTTTTGCACGTGGCACAGAGCCTTTATCACGACGTGAGCCCCGCCAAAGAGATGGGGTTAGATACCGTGTGGGTCAATCGCACTGGCGCCAGGTCCACTCCAAACGTGGACAGTCGGCCCGACCTGGAAGTTCCGGACCTGCAGAGCCTAGCCCGCCTCATGGCGCCGGCAGTCTAAGGGGTCACAGGCTGCCAGTACCTCCTCGCCTTTCCACACACTATTCGTCCAAATCCGGGGGCGGGGAAGTGCCCCGCTGCTACAACGGTGCCGTCCTTTTGCAGCCGCTTTAGGGTTGCTAGGCGAGTCTTCTTGCCCAGCTCAGGGTCCACGTCGGCGTTGGCCGTCCACTGGGGAACTTGAACCTGCATGGGCAAGTGGGCCACGTCTCCCAGTATGAAGCCTCGCTGACCCTCAGAGGCGATGGCCAAGCTCTGGTGCCCTGGGGTGTGGCCGGGTGTGGGCACAATGGTCACCTCGTCAGTGAGTTGGACCTCTCCATTCACCAACTCTATGTTGCTCAGCTTCCGCAGGAGGTTGCCAAGGTTCCGGGATTGGTTGAATATATCCAGGGCCCGTTGGGAGAATTGGTCCTGGGCCCCGGCGAGGTTCACCTTGTCCGGGTGGTACAGCAGGTCCCAATCGGCCCTGGGAATGATGTACTTGGCCTTGGCGAAGGTAGGCCGTACCTCTCCGCCGCTGTTCGTTGCCAGCCAGCCGATGTGGTCGAAGTGCAGGTGGGTTATAACCACGGTGTCGATGCCGGCGGTGTCGATGCCGCGGCGCTGCATCTCTCCAACCAGGTTTCCACTGGCGCCACCCGCCTCCTGCACCGGCCCGGGGCCAAGCCCCGCGTCCACCAGGATGCGCCGCCCTTGCGACAGCAGTAGAAAGGAGGCGACGTTTATCCCGCCCCTGACGGCGCACTCTTCGTCCACGAATTCTGCAAAAGGCTGGAAGGACTCCACCGTCTTCTGGGAGAAGAAGTCACAGGCGTCCACGGCCATCTGGCAGTCGGAGATGGACAGGACCTCAACTTGACCCACGGTGATGCGTTCAATGGTCATACTACCTCCCAATGCGCGTCCGCTGCGCCAGATTATTGCATAGCCCGGCAGGCTGCCGGGGCAGAGGCCATTATAGACCAAATTTGTTCATACCAGGTCTATGGCCGGACAGGATTGCCAGGAGGCAACGGTACCAAACTCCCCGGTTGTCGGTCCCGTTATTGTGCCGGAGCGAGGGGTTCACCCGTCGCTTTTTAGCCACCGAGCTCCTTTGACAGGGGGCATGTTTTCGTTTAACTTAACGTCAGGACTCTTGAGGTGGGAGGTATCCATTGAGAGGACGGGTAGTAGTCTGCAAGGAGCATAACAAGCCCTTCGAAATTGAGGAGTATACCGTACCTGCTCTTGAGCCGGGTGCCATACTCCTCCAGATGGTCCAGTCCGGCATCTGCGGCTCAGACCTCCACTACTGGCGCGGCGACCAGGTCAACGCTCCACTACCGCCAACAGGCCGCGTAATGGGTCACGAGGGCTACGGTGTGGTGCACACCCTGGGCAAGGGGGCTGCCTCCGACTCCCTGGGGCGTCCTCTGCATGAATTAGACCGGGTGGTATACACCGCCATCTTCCCCTGTAACCGCTGTCACATGTGCCTAAAAGGGGACGGCAACCTCTGTGTCAACAGACCTTTCCCCGCCGCCGGGGAACATCCCTACTTCACCGGCACCTATGCAGACTATCTCTACTTGCCTCCCGGACATCCGGTGTTTATTGCGCCGGACTATATCCCGGACGAAGTGCTGGCTCCCGTTAACTGCGCCATGGGCACCGTAACCCAGGGGCTTCTGTCCGCCGGCGCTCGTGCGGGACAGTCGGTGGTCATTCAGGGAGCGGGAGGCCTGGGCTTGACCGCCGCTGCCGTGGCCAAAGACATGGGCGCCCATAGAGTGATTGTCTTGGACCGGTTGGCGAACCGGCTCCGGCTGGCCGAAGAGTTCGGGGCTGACCACATTGTGAATATCGAAGAGTTCAACACCCCCGAAGCCCGAATCGACCGCGTTTGGGAGCTTACCGGGGGCCGCGGCGCCGACATTGTCATGGAGCTGGTTGGCAGGGCTGACTTGCTGGCCGAGGGTATTGAGATGCTGGGCAACGGCGGCACCTTCGTAGAGATCGGAGACATCGTGCCGGGGCGCACCGTAGAGATTGACCCTTCGACGCTCCTCAAGGGAAAACGAATCATCGGCTCGCTGATGTACCCGGCCCATCTCCTGCCATCCATCCTGGATTTCCTGGAGAGAAACCTGGACAAGCGGCCCTTTCACAAGATCGTGTCTCACAAGTTCAAGCTGGAGGACGTCAACCGGGCCTTTCCCCAAGCGGAATGGCAGGCTCGCCAGACGGAGGTCACCAGGGCCGTTCTGGTGCCCTGAGGTCAAAATCCCGCCCGTCCAGCAATAGAGGGAAATATATGAAATTCGATATCTTTTGTCTGCCAACGGTGCCGGGTACCTTGGAGGATAGAGCCGCCCTGCGGCCCATTGGCCGCAACAATGAGCGATACCAGCAGATGATAGAAGAGCTCCGGGACATTGCCATTCTGGCCGACCGGTCTGGCTTTGACGCTTTCTCTACTACCGAGCACCACCTCCACTCCGAAGGGTTCGAGGCGTCGGTGGCGCCCCTGCTTCTCTATGCGGACCTGGCAGCTAGGACGCAGAACATAAAGTTTGCGCCACTGGGCCTGGTGCTGCCCTCCTGGGATCCCATACGCTGTGCTGAAGAGATCGCCGTCCTTGACCATCTGACTAAGGGGAGGGTAATCGCCGGCTTTGCTCGCGGCTACCAGGACCGCTGGACCAACGTCCTTGGCCAGCAATATCGCGTCTCCGCAGCTACCATGGATGGCTCCGAGGTGGACCTAAACAACAGGGAGGTCTTTGAAGAGGTTTTCGACATCATACGTCTGGCCTGGACCCAGGATGCCATAGAGTACAACGGCAAGTATTACCAGATTCCTGTGCCTTACAAGGAGGGAATCAGCCACTGGCCTCCCAGGAGTTGGACCAACACCTATGGAGCGCCGGGGGAGTTGGACGAGGAGGGCATAATCCGAAAGGTTTGCGTCATACCAAAGCCCTATCAGGACCCCCATCCGCCTTTGTGGCAGCCCTTTGCCGTGAGTGAGACTACCATCCGCAGAACGGCGCAGCGAGGCATTGTTCCCTGGATTTTGACCTCATTGCCTGAGAAGTTTGCTCAACTTTGTTATGCTTACCAGGAAGAGGCGGCCAGCTCAGGGCGGGAGCTTGGACTTGGTGAGAGCTTGGGGGCAATTCGCGCCGTTTACTTCGGGGACACCTATGAAGAGGCCTTCCAGTTGGGATACAAGAGCACCGGAGTGGGCTTCCATCACTACTTTGGCGCCTTTGGGTTTGTGGAACCCTTCCGTAATCCCGGCGAGGAGGGCCCTACGCCGTTGACTTTCCCCACGGAGATGGAAACCTACCAGAGAATGGTGGACCATAGCTATGTCCTGTGCGGTACGGTGGATCAGGTCAAGCGTAAGATTGAGTCACTTGCCAGGTGCCACGGGGGCGGGGATCTGGAATGGTTTGGATGGAGCCTGGGCCAGGGGTTCATGTCCCGGGACGAGGTAATGCGTCAAATAGACCTTTTTGCCACTCATGTTATCCCTGAGTTCAAGGACTAGCCCCCTTGCTAGGCGTTGCATGAATCATTCTGCAAAAAAAGTGACGATAAATAGCCTCAAAAGCGGTATATAGTTGTATTACGTATTATTTAAGTCTAATAACTGCTGAATAGCCACTTCGCCACACTGCATGCAGATTTGACATTGGCCCTTGTGAGGGCTAAATTTATCATGATGTCCCCTACTCGGGTACCGTTTCCCATTTCTTCGCCTTTATTCCCACTTGTCTATATGGTTATGCTACTAAAAGGTAGGCGGTTTCTAATGCAGTGCCCGGTTTCAGTGTGATAAAAAGAGGGCAGCATCCAGCTGACGGAGGAAATACATGACTCAACAGAATGTTCATGCCCCGGCGGAAGAGGCAAGTGTATTCCGCATGGCTACACAGCAGTTCAACGAGGCAGCCGATAAACTAGGGCTTGACGATGGGCTGCGAGCGGTCCTTGGCAGTTGCAAGAGGGAGTTTACGGTCAATTTCCCGGTCAATATGGACGACGGTAGTATCAAAGTCTTCTCCGGCTATAGGGTTCAGCATAATGTGACCCGTGGACCCGCCAAGGGTGGCCTTCGATATCATCCAAACGTGACGCTGGACGAGGTCAAGGCTTTGGCCATGTGGATGACTTGGAAAAGCGCCATTACGAACATCCCCTACGGAGGCGGAAAGGGCGGCGTGACCTGCGACCCCAAGAGCTTGTCCCGCCGCGAATTGGAGGGGCTGACTCGCCGCTTTGCCACGGAGATTTCACCACTCATTGGCACCACCTCGGATATTCCGGCCCCGGACGTAAACACCGACGGCCAGATTATGGCTTGGATCATGGACACTATTAGCATGCACCGGGGTTATACGGATCATGGCATTGTTACGGGCAAGCCCATCAGCATTGGTGGAACCCTAGGACGGATTGAGGCCACGGGCCGGGGCGTGATGATAACGGCTAGAGAGGCTGCAAAGAGGCTTGGCCTCAATATGGAGGGCGCAAGAGTTGTGGTGCAGGGCTACGGAAACGTAGGCTATTGGGGCGCGTACCTTCTTCAACAGATTGGATGCAAGGTTATAGCTGCCAGCGACAGCCGGGGAGCCGTTCATGTTGCACAAGGGCTGGATCCTGAGAGCCTCCTATCTCACAAGGCTGAAAACGGGTCTGTAATGGGCTATCCCGGGTCCGAGTCTATTACTGACAAGGAGCTCTTGGAGCTCCCCTGCGACATTCTCATCCCGGCCGCTCTTGAACAGGTGATTACCGAAGAGAACGCTCCCAGAATCGACACCAGGATTATTGTGGAGGGGGCCAACGGTCCCACTACCCCGGAGGCAGACCGGATTTTCGGCGACCGGGGTATCATGGTCATACCGGATATTCTTGCCAACGCCGGCGGCGTGGTAGTCTCCTACTTTGAGTGGGTGCAGGATATTCAGCACCTGTTTTGGGAGAAGGAGGACGTGAACAACAGGCTTGAGTCCGTGATGACCCGGAGCTTTGAACAGGTGGTGGCCACCGCTGAAGAACACAGTACCAACTTGCGGACTGCAGCCCTCCTGGTTGCGGTGGACAGAGTGGCCGACGCTCTACAGGTGAGGGGCATCTACCCCTAAGCCATCCGTCCGATACCAAACTAACCATAAGAGAGAGGCCCCGGAGGTTAACTCCGGGGCCTCTTGGTGTCAGTGGGGGACTTGGAGGGATCGGGTCAGGGGTTAATTGTGTAGTTCACTGTCACCGACATGGCCTGCAGCAGGAAGGGGTTCTGGAAAACCAACTGGTACGTGCCGGTGAGTTCCGCCTGGAATTCGATGGTGTTGCTCTGCATCTGTTCGACGGTGAGTATCTGTTCTTCAATGGGGTCGACGACGGTGAGTTCGACCTCCGCGGTCACCCTACCTTCCCCGCTCAAGTTTCCGGGGCCGCCGGTGGTGGCGCCGACGGCGTCGTAGGAAACGCTGATGGTATCGCCGGCTGTTAGATTTAAGCTAACGGATTCGAACCCCCTGGAGATTATGAAGAGGTCTTCAACGCCGTCGCCGGAAGTTGGGGCGGCCCCGGCGTCGGTCGAGGCGGCGGCTTGGGTGACGGCGGGGGCAGCGGTGACAGCTGGGGCGTTGTCGCCGTTGTCGCTGCCCCCGCAGGCGGCGAGGGCCAGGAGTACGATTAGGGCCATGGCTGCTGCGGCCAAGGGAAGGAGTCTCATGATGGTTGTCTTTCGGTAGGCGCTGGGCGTGTTTTGGTTTGAGGGCTGCATCTGCTTTCTAATCTCCTTGAGGCGAGGGTTGGGATTTCAAGTGTGAATGTTATGATTTTCGCCTTTTTCTGTCAAGAAGTGGGTATGCGGGTGGGTTAGAAAATCCGAGGCCCCCGAATTCGGGGGCCTCGGATTTTCTTGCCGCTAATTTATAGCAGGGGTTAGCCTACTGGTAAACGGGCTTGGTATGCTCGTGGTAGCGGACGGGTCCCATGTGGAGCATGTTGACCTCGTACTCTGCGACCACTGCTGGGTTGACTGCTGCTTCAGCGAAGACCCAGACGAGAGGTATGCTGTAGTGGCCATTAAGCCAAGCTTCTGCGAAGTCTTGGGCCGCTTCCCTACGCTCATCGAGATTGGTTATCTCGGCGCATCGGAAATACAGCTCAGAGGCTGCCGGCCATTCGCGGTAGGCTTGGCCGAGCTCCCACACCATGGAGTAGGTAATGGCGTTACAGGGCGGGTCCAGGGATGGGGAAGCCGACCATATCCAGTTGCCACCGCCATTGTGACTGGAGTCACGAGTCTTGCTGCGGAAGCTGCCGAAGCTGTCGGACCAGTCTAGGTTGACTGAGATTCCAACTGCGCTCAAGTAGCCAGCCACTTGCTCGCATATGTCCGGCCATTCGGGGACCACCTTGTGGGTCAACAGGCAGTCGAGGGTGGTCTCGAAGCCGTTGGGATATCCGGCTTCTGTCAGGAGTTGGCGGGCCATTGCCGGGTCTCCGTCACCTGGATAAGGCCACCCGCCGTCAGCGCCCGTCTGCCCGTTGGGGCCGGGGAATGGGGTCCATTCGTCCTTAAAGTCGTCGCGCCAGGGCGGGAAGTAGTCCACGAGAGGGAAGCCGAGGCCCTGGTAGAAGACGTTGTTAATTTCGTTCCGGTTGATGGCGAGGTTCATGGCCTGGCGGACTTTGGGGTCCCTTATGGGGATGTCCGCGCTCCAGCCTTCCCTGGCCCCACATTCGTGGGTTATGCCCGGAGGATTGGTGCCGTTGGCATCGTAGGGGCTATAGGTAGAACCGTCTGCGCTGCAGAAGGCGTTCTCCCTAAAGTGGATGATGCCGAAGCCCTGGTGGATGCTGGGCAGGGTGCTGCGGAAAGTAACGAAGCCTGCCCCTTCAATGAGCTCCCGCTGGGTGCGAACGAGAGGGATTATGTCCGCCTCGTTTGCAATCAACATGGCCTGTCGAGTGGCGGCCTCTTGCACCTGGATCATCTCAAGTTCATGGAACATCGGGGTGATGCGCCAGTGGTCTTCCACGCGCTCGTGCAGGTAGGTGCCGTTGGTTTCGGAGTATATGTAGCTCCAAGGGCCGTTGCCAACGGGGTCGTCCTGGTAGCCTTCCTCTCCGCCAACGTCGTCCCAGTGGTCGCGGCTCATGATGCCGGTGGACCACTCGTCAGAGAGCAGGAAGGAGATGTCTAGATTAATCTTGGGTAGGTTCATGGTGATGTCGTAATTCGTGTTGGCGACCCAGTTGTCATTGTCTCCGAAGTAGGAGTTATAGCGGCCTGGGCTGCGGGCCAACTTGGTGCTCAATTCGCCGGCCTCTCCTATTTGGAGGTCCAGCATCATGAACACGTCCTTCGCGCTGAAGGTGTAGTCATTGAGCGGAACGGCACCCTTGTAGAAGGGGACATTTTCCCTGAGGGCGAAGTGCCAAGTCTTGCCGTCGGGCTCGACCTCCCAGGTAGTGGCGAGCTGCGGCTCTTCCACGTTGGTCTTGATGTTCCTACCGATCATGTGGCTGTAGATCGGCATGAGCTTTTCGGAAACCTGGCTCATGGGATAGGGAATGGTGAACTGCTCGTTGCCGGGAGGAAGGGAAACCCTAAGCCTAGTCGAGACCGGTTGCGGCGCCATGGTGGGCGCGGCCGTAGCGGTCGCCATGGCCGTAGGTGCCGGTGTGGCCGGCATAGCTGTGGCTGGCATAGCCGTAGGTGCGGCCGTTGCATCATCGCCTCCACAGGCGAGGATGACCAGCGTCAGTACCAGCGTTAGGGCCAGTGCCACGTAAAGCCTTCCTCCCTTAAGGATTGTTGTAAGACCTGTCATAATTTACCCCCAAATATATTTTGCGCCAAGACGCTGCTCAACAGAATGCGCATCTTGGCATGAGTCGGTGGATTTTATAGGAATGAGTCCAATTTTGTCAAGGCCTAGTTTTCCAATGCTTTCTTAGCTGGCTCCGGTCCCTAGACCATGGTCCGGACCGTTGCTAAGGGTTAATGGTGTAGTTGACCGTTACCGACTGGCCTTGCAAGTTAAATGGATTAATAAAGCTCAGCTTGTAAACTCCGGCAATTTCTGCATTCACGGTTACTTCATTATTCGAAAGCTGCTCAGCTTGTAATAGGATGCCACCCTCGGGGTCCAAGACCGCAAACTCGACACCGCTTTCGATGCCTCCAATATTACCCCCTGATCGACCAACAATTCTGAACTCCGCAGTGTAGTCCACTGGTACCGCGTCTCCCGCCTTCAGCGATAGCTCCATCTCACGGAATTGGCTGGCCGGGACAAAAATTTCCTCTGTTCCGGTGGGCGGCTGCGATGCACTGCGATCCGCAGTGCCGTTTGTGGATGTCTGGGTGGGTGACGGGGCCTGCGGGGTTGATTCCTCTCCCCCGCCTCCGCAGGCTCCTATGACTAGAAGAAGGGCTATCCCAATGGGAAGGGAAAAAAGAAGGGGAGTCTTAATGTTTGCTATGGGATGACCCCGTGTCTTGAAAAAGCTCAGCGTACTGAAAAAGCGATGACGGCGCATGGTGCGTTGCCCCACGGTAAACTTTGGTTCCAGGTTAGGGAGTGGACAAAATATAAGTGGTTAAACCTTAAACTGTCAACACGCCCCGTTGGCATATGTGCAAAAGCGTGAAAAGTGAATTGTAATACGACGTGTTATAAGCATGACAAGCCTATTAAGCGCCGATGGTCGTTTAATGAGCTTGGGGCTCCCAAACTTGGGAGCCCCAGCCCTGACAGGTCTTTTCAGTCTAGCGCCGCTTACTTGTAGACGGCCTTGGTGTACTCGTGGTATCGCACCGGGCCAAAGTGCAGCATGCTGATTTCGTAGTCCTCCACAACGTCGGGGTTTATTCCCACCTCGGCAAAGAGCCAGATGAGGGGAACGGTGATGTGCTCGTTGTGGAAAAAGTCGCCGAGGCGCTGGGACTCGGCGAACCTAACATCGGGGTCTATATTCTGGTCGTAGGCCCTCTTCCAATCTGTAATGAAGTCGTGCTCTATGAAGGCCCTGTTGTTCTCCCGCCAGAGGAAACTCATGGAGAGGGAGATGGGGTCTATGGAGTACCGCACCAGGTTGACGCTGCCCGTCCAGTCGTGGGCCGTCTGCAGAGACCTAACCACGTCGGACTGCTCCGTCTTCAGCTGCACGTTGATGCCAATATCCGCCCACATTGCCGACATGGCTTCGGCAACGTCCGGTATCTCGGGGACGCCGCCCAGGTTTGGAGAGGCGTAGAAGACAAGGTCAAAGCCGTTGGGGTATCCGGCCGAGGCCAGCAGGTCCCTGCCCATCTGTGGGTCGTAAGGATAGGGCCAACCGCCGCCTTGGCAACCCGTACCGCCCGTCGGTCCCGGGTGTGGCGCCCATTCGTCCTTGCAGTCGGAGCGCCACGGTGGGAAAAACTCCACGGTGTCGGGAATGCCGCTCCCTTTAAAGAACTTGTCGTTTATCAGGTCACGGTCAATGGCCACGTTCATAGCGTGGCGCACGCGGGAGTCCCGTATGGGATCGTTCTCGTCGTAGTTGGGCGTAGGTTCGCCGGTCTTGAAAAACGTAGGCTTATACCAGGGAATGCGGACCCAGACGTGGAAGCTGGGAAGGGTGGACTTCTGGATCTTCATGCCTTGGTTGACGATTTCGTTCTGAAGGTCTCTGGGAATCTCGGCTATGTGGACCTCTCCGGCGATGAGCTGGGCAACGCGGGTGGCAGGTTCCGGTACCCAGCGGAACTGCAACTCGTCAAACTCCGGCGTCTTGCGCCAGTGAGGCTTGTTGGCCTTGTACATGACGTGCTCATTCACAACTTTTTCGACGAAGCTGAAGGCTCCGGTGCCCATGGGCGCAGCCTTGTAAGCCTCTATGCCGCCGATGTCGTTCCAATAGTCTAGGCTTTGGACACCAAAGGTCCATTCCTCAGACAACCTGAAGGGAAGCTCCAGCTCAATGAGCTTGTGGGTGAGATTTATCTCGTGGTCGTTGACAATTTCCCAGCCGTCCGCGGCGGTGTCCATCATGGGGGTCCAGTCGCCGGCGGGGTTGGACTCGCCTTTAAATCCCGCCATGACCTCCCAGGTATGGACCACGTCCTTGGCGGTAAACTCGTTGTAGGTGGAAGAAGCCTGACCGTCCGTGTAGTAAGGGACGCCCTCCCTGAGCTTGAAATTCCACTTCTTACCGGTGTCGTCCACCTCCCAGCTGAGGGCCAGGTGAGTGGGCTCCTCCACGCCCGTTACGGGGTCTAGGCCGACCATGTAATCGTGCAGGTTATGCAGGTGGCCGCCGGCGCTCTGGAAGGTCTCACAGTGACAGGTCACCTGACCGGCGGGCGCAGCCATGCTCACCACCAGCCTGGGAGAAACCAATTCGGGTGCGGCGGGAACAGACGTAGCCGCCGGTGCCGCAGTCGCTCCTGAGGACGGCGCGGCGCCTCCATCTTCATCTTCGCCACAAGCAAAGATGAACAGGGTAAGGACGACCAAGGCGCCCAGGATAGCGAACCCTTTTCCTGTTCTCCATATATCTTTGATGTTCATCATATATTCCCTCAATCGATAATTTGATTAGAGTCCGCAAGGAATATCCTTGCCTAGGGTAGCATACATAGCTACATACTAGTTTTCGCCGTTACCTTTGTCAAGACTAGGGCATTGAAAGCAACGCCATAGCGTGTTATCAATATTTCAACGAGATTTATAGATGTAATCGTAGTAATAGTGACTAAAGAGTACGATTTAAGTACGGGAGATAATTATATGACCGGCTATGTGGGCAGCATGCCGCGTTTGCTATCGTACCGGCGGGCCAACCCGCCGGCCTCCCCGAATTCGTCTAACGCTTATGGGCAGGACCACTAACAGGGCACACAAGGAGAGGGCCGCCTGGTAGTAGAAGATGTTCGCCAGCCCAAACTCCTTGATTATCGCCACAGCGACAAGGTTGGAGAAAGCCCCGACTATGCTGCTGGCCCCAAACAGAAATCCAATGGCCGTGGCCTCGGCCCCGCGGCTCACTTCGTCAAGAACTGAAGCTTGGATAATCTGATGCAGCGCGAAGGTGAACAGACCCATGGAGGCCAGCGTAAGGGTCAGACCAAGTCCGCCGCCAACGTTCACTATTATGATGGACAGCGCTACGCTGAGAGCCAGCCCCGGGACCAGCACAAGCTTGCGGTTGAACTTGTCCGACAGCACTCCAAGAATTGGGGTTGACACAACTCCCATGCCCGTTAGAAGGGCCATGTGTACACCCATGTTAAAGGCCCCCATGCCAATCTCATCCCGCAGATAGAAGGGCGTCCATATAAAGAGGGTACTAAGGGCCATATCCCGTAGCAGCGCCACCATGGCCAGCCCCAAGATAGTGCGGTTACGCAGGAGGGCGACGGCGGCCAGCAGCTGAGACTTAAATTGACGCCTTTCGTCTTCCTCGCCGTCCCGGCCAATGTTTCGCAGGGTGAGCCATACCACAAGGGCCATGACCAAGGCGGGAACAACGCTGATATAGAGGATCCACCGCCATTCGATTATTTCCAGCAGTCCCCCGGCTACAATGGGGCCCAAGATGTTGCCTACGTTGGCCCCAAATCCATGAATTGATATGGCAAAGCCTCGCCAATCGGGAAAGCGCTGGGACAGCGCGGCGGTGGAGGGCAGGTGCCACAGTGCGCCGGGCAAGGAGATCATTATTACGGCAATTACCAGTACCGGAAAGGTGTAGGAGGCGCCCACTAGGGCGTAGGCGAGGGCGGCCCAGATTAGGCATCCGGTGAGAATTAGCCCCCACTGGCCCTTCATCATGTCTACGATCAGCCCGCCGGGAAGGTTCACCGCCCCAAATCCAACCTGTCGTATGGTAGCCAAAGTCCCTATCTGAAGGGTGCTCAGTCCCAGGGCGGCGGTGATGGTGGGCAGCAGTACCAGAAAGCCCTGATCGAACCAATGGCTGATGCCGTGGCCCGTGGACAGGACCCCCAGTATGAAACGTCTATCTTCTCTCAAGGGCGATGTCAAACTTTGCGGCAGTGACTGTACTTTCGTGGGCTTTTCAGGGGAATCAGCCCTTTAGGATCGTTGGAGATATCGGTTCGTCGAATTGTAGAGGCGTCCGGGGACACAAGCAAGAGCGAGGGGTTACTGTGCGGTCTTGCCCCCGTCGATAACAAGTTCTGCCCCGGTGACGTAGGATGACTGGTCCGAGGCTAGGTACAACACGGCGTAGGCCACGTCCTCGGCGGTCCCAACGCGGTGAAGGGGTATGGCGTCAAGGCGCTCCTGTCTGACCGCGGGGTCACTGAGCAGCTCTGCAATCATGTCCGTGTCGATTACTCCCGGATGAACCGAGTTGGCCCTTATCCCCTCTTTTGCGTACTCAATGGCCGTGGACTTGGTGAAAATGCGAACGGCGCCCTTGGACGCCTGGTACGCCGAACTATTCGCGCCTCCCACCAGCCCCGCCGTCGACGAAATGTTGATGATAGACCCGCCGCCCCTCTTCCTCATCTCGGGTATCGCAACCCTTGTGCCCAGGAAAACCCCTGTGACGTTCACCTCCATGATCCGTTCCCATACCGCCAAGGAGGTCTGCTCCAGCGGGAGAATCCGGTAGATGCCGGCGTTGTTCACCAGGATGTCTAGGCCGCCAAAGCGCGCGGTAGTTTGCGTTACAATTTTCTGCCAGTCCTCCTCCTTTGTTACGTCGAGCCTTTCAAAGTGGGCCTGTCCTCCGGCGTCGGTAATCTCCTGGACGGTTCGTCTGCCCTCCTCCTCCAACACATCTCCAATAACCACCTTGGCCCCCTCCCTGGCGAAGAGCCGGGCCTCCACGGCGCCCATACCGCGAGCGCCGCCGCTTATCAGGGCCACCTTTCCTTCCAGTCGCATGGTTCCACCTCTCTGACTATCCAATGCCTGTCCCAGAATGTTTACTCCAATCGCCGCTTTTTGGCAAGGCGGCTACATGCTCAAAGGCCGTGTAGCCGGCACCCTCCTTCTCCTGATACCATGGGGCTCCTGATACCATGGGGGTTCCTGATATCACGGGGGAAACCTCACGCCAATAGAGTCCCCTCGCAAGGAGGGAAAGCAGATGCAAATAAAGGGAATGAACGCCATAGTCACCGGGGCTGGAAAAGGCATTGGACGGGAAATCGCACTGCACTTTGCCGATTGTGGGGCCTCCGTAGCAGTGGCGGACTTGGACTTTGAAGCTGCCGCGGCGGTGGCCCGAACTATCCAAGAGCGGGGAGCCAGGTCCGTCACAATACACGTGGACGTCTCTGACAGCCGGCAGGTTAAATCCATGGTATCAACCGCCGTAGAGGCCCTAGGCTCAGTGGACATTTTGGTGAACAACGCCGGCATTGGTCACAGCGCTTCGGTGATGGATACCACCGACGAGGACTTGGACAGGGTGCTGGGAGTAAATCTCAAGGGCACCTTCTTCTGCTCCAGAGAAACGGCAAAGGCCATGGTGCGAAGGGGGAGCGGCGGACGAATCATTAATATATCGTCAAGTGCCGGTGACAACGCTCGGCTGGACGCCGGGGCATACTGCGCCTCCAAAGCCGGCGTTCTGCAGCTGACCAAGGTCTTGGCCATGGAGCTTGGACAGTATGGGATAAACGTTAACGCCGTATCGCCTGGCCTCACCGACACCATCTCAGGCCCTAACGCGAGCGCCACAAGCGCCTATCGACAATCCTTCCTGGCCCAGGTCAGCCTGGACCGGGCGGCCCACCCCGCCGACATAGCCCAAGCGGTACTATTTCTGGCGTCCCCTCAGTCCGGCTACATAACAGGCCAGGTGATTCACGTTGACGGCGGCTACTCAGCGGGCAAGCCGACGGTTAGGCAATAAGCAAAGGCCCAATCCGTGGGGAGACACGATTCCCTAGCCTCTCACGCCTTGCTCTATCCATTCAACGGCCCGCTCCCCAATCATTATGCTGGTGGCGTTGGTGTTGGCGCGAACCACGTCGGGCATTATGGAGGCGTCCACCACCCTTAGACCCTCCAGCCCGTGAACTCCGCAGTACTGGTTCACCACAGCCATGACGTCGGACGACGGGCCCATCTTGCAAGTGCCCGATGAGTGGTGTGGTGTCTCAACGTTTGCCAAAATCCAGCGGTCAAGGGCCTCGTCCGAAGCAACGTCCGCATCTCGGGGCGCAGTCCAGCTCTCGAAGAACCTGTCCAGAGGTGCGCTTGTGGACAGCTTCAGCCCCAACTTTACCCCTTCCCTCAGCCGTTCCAGGTCCCAGGGGTCTTCAAGATAACGGTAGTCCAGCTGCGGGTTTTCCCGTGGGTCCGCCGATGCCAAGCTCAGCTTTCCGGCTCCTATGGCAAGCTCCAGAATTACCCTGAATCCCATGTGGGGCACGCCGTTCACCACCTCCCCCGGGTAGGGGCTGATGAACATGTCGTTGCGCAAGTCCGACCCCGTGGCGGTGTATCGTAGCCCCACCTGGCTGGCGAAGGGACTCTCTCTGGCCTCCTCCGCTAGGCGGAACCACATCTGTATAGATGGATGATCCCTAAGGTTCTCCCCCACGCCTGGTAGGTCGTGGACCACAGGGATGCCCATGGGACGCAGCTCTGCGGCGGGGCCAACCCCTGAGTGCAGCAGAAGGAACGGGGAGCCGATGGCCCCGCCGCTCAGGATTATCTCCCGGCCTTCCATCCTAAAAATCTCACCGCCGCTCTCCACCTCCACCCCAACGGCGCGTCGCCCGTCAAAGAGGACTCGACGTACCATGGCATTCCCCTTGACGGTCAGGTTCAGGCGATGAATGCTGGGCTTTAAGTAGCCGATGAAAGTGCTAACTCTAAGGCTGTCAACGCTGTTCAAGGGGCGAGGCCCCACCCCGGAAGTATCGGGGTTGTTCATGTCCGATTCGTGGGGGAACCCGGCGCCGCGGCACACCTGATAGAAGGCCTCCAGGCTGGGGCGCCAGTCCTCCCGTTTAAAGCGGCGCACGGGAATGGGGCCTTCCTTGCCGTGAAAATCGCCGCTAAAGTCCAAGTCCCGCTCCAGTTTCCTGAAGTATGGCAGCACACTTTGGTAGGACCACTCGTGGTTTCCCATGGACGCCCAGGCGTCGTAGTCCTCCGGCACCCCTCGGATGAAGATGGTGCCGTTAACGGAGCTGGACCCGCCAACAATCTTGCCCCGGGGCACAACCATGGACCGGTCCTGGTGCTTGTTGGCCAGACCCACGAAGTCCCACAGGCTGGATCCCCTGGCGGCGGCGATCACGTCGTCGCCGTTCCTAACATCATCGGGCAAGTGTTCAATTTCCGTAAAGTCGGGACCAGCCTCCAGAAGTAGGACAGACCTGTTTGGATCCTGGCTCAAGCGAGCTGCCAAGGTTGCCCCGGCGGAACCGGCGCCCACTATTATTACGTCGTAGGCCATTGTTCAGTCTCCTTTTCAATGTCAGCGGTAAATGCCGCCGTTGGGTTATACCGCAACGACCCGTTTAGTTAAAATCCTCTCCATGATAATATAGAGTCAACATTGAGTCGATTATTTGATTATTCGATTAGCGGAGGATTGCATGACAAATTCGATTCCACAGCTGGGGGACGGAGAGCAGACCGTCTACTTTCAGGCAGGGGATGAGTGGTGTTTCCTCAAGACACCTAAGACCTACAAAGCTTCCAACGGCGCCGTGCCCTGCGTAATCCAGTGCCACGGCCACCACGGCTACGTCAAGGACGGTGAGGCCGACTGGCTGACCGAGGATTTCAAACTGTCCTTTGTCAACAGCCTCATAGATACTGGTATCGCCGTGGCAAGCACAAATGCCACCGGCAACCACTGGGGAAGGCCCAACGCCGTGGCCGCCAACGCCGCCCTTTTTGATGCCCTTCTGGAAGGGGCAAACCTGGATAGCAACCGAATGGGTTTGTGGGGAGGCGGTCTGGGCGGCGCCCTGCTTTGGAACTCCGTCACGGGACCCCTCCTGGGGCGCCTCAAAGCCGTGGTGCTCCAGCAGGCTACCATCTCTTACGAAAGCGTTATCCGCAACCACAAATTTAAGTCTTTTTTGCTGGAAGCCTACGGGCTCCCCGCCGATACGCCCGACCAGCGGGCCATTGACGTCCTAGCCTTTAACGACCCGGTAACTCGAACGCGGCTTCTCATAGACGAAAAGGGGCGTGCACTGGCCAGTGAGCTGCCGGAGGTGCTGTTTATCCACGGTGACGTGGACGAGAACATGCTCTACGATGAAAACCCCGTTCGGCTTTCCAACGTCCTGGGCCCCTTGGGATCTCCCTACTCCTTCCACACCTTTAAGGGAGTGGGACACGCTACCTACCAGCTTGGTGAAACGGCGGCAAGAGTCCTAACCGGCTACTTTGGAAGGGTCTTCGAGCTATAGGGTCTTGTTGCCCCTTTCTTGGAAGGGGCGTACAGAAGCCTAGGTCTTCTGTACCGGGAGCTTGAGGATGTCCCTCAGATATACTCGTACACCATAATCCCCCTTCTCCCAAGGAAGGGGGATTATGGGTTGGTCAAACGAGCACCGGTGCCCCTATGTCAAGAAACCGTACAGCTTACCCGTATTGTCCCGCGTAATCTTGCGGCGGGCCTCAGGAGCAATCCCTGCCAGGTCTTCTTCAATCCACTTTTGGGACTCAGGCCAGATGCCGTCAGGGTGGGGGTAGTCCGAGCCCCACAACACGTTATCTACGCCAATCATGGGGAGAAACTCTGGCAGCCCTATCTCGTGCTGATAGGTACTATATCCCTGACGGCTCCAGTACTCACTGGGCTTATTGGGCATACTCAAATTGTGGCGCCGGTCCTCGTATTCTTCATCCATGCGATTGAGCACGTGTGGCAGCCAGGTAACCCCGCACTCCCCCAGCACAAACTTTAGCCCAGGGAACCGCTCGCAGGCACCGGAAAAGATGATGCTGGCCAGATATTCAGCCCCTGCCATCTGGAACAGGCTAATTTTTGTCATACGATACTCCATATCGTACTCCTGCTCCATCTGCTTGTCGTTGGGCTCCCGAACATTGGGCCCGGTTGTATGGAAGGAAATGGGGACGCTGCACTCTGAGGCCGCTTGCCAAAGGACGTCCCAGTCCCTATGCCAGATGGGCTTCACCGCCGTGGCCACGGCAAAATCCGCCCCTCTCAGCCCCAGCGCCGCTGCCCGTCGCAGCTCGGTTGCCGCAACCTGCGGGTCGTTGTTTGGGATGCAGGCCAGTGCCGCCCATCGACCCGGCGTGGAGTTGCAGAAATCCGCGGCCCAGGTGTTGTAGATTTCGTACACCACCCGCGTCATCTCCGCGTCTTCAAATCGCAGACCAACCCCCAAAACGCCGTATATTACCTCGGCGTCAATTCCGTCAATCGCCATGTCCTTGAGCCGCAAGTCGGGAGTGGTGGGATGCGGGCCGCCTTCATAAAAGCCCGCGTCGTACATCATATCAATGTGCTTTGATTGGCCCCGGTCCGGCTTGGTGAATCCAAAGCCCAGCCCGCCATATACCCCCAGGTCCTTTCCTTCGGCGAACCAGTGGGGCCCCGACTCCGAGTCCACCACCCGCGGCACCGCGTCCCTGTACCTGGCCGGGGCGTTCTCCACAAAAACATCACCGGGCATCCAAGTCATGTCGATGTGCGAGTCCCCCGATATCAGTTTGTACTCCATCTCTGTCCCCTTTCATTTAGTAGACCGTATCACTGTAGAATACCTTATTCTGCACTTTCTTTCACCATATTATCGCCATAGATCTATACCTGCCACACCGTGTTTCTTGCCCTTGTGACGCCGGTTCCCTTGCTCTATAGTATTTGCCAAAGTCCAAGCCTCAATCCAGCGCAAGAAGGGTCCTTTGTCTCACCAGAACCTTATAGTTGAGCGAAACCGGGGTGTACTTACCCTCACCCTCAACGACCCTCCAACTCGAAATGCCCTAGGCCCCGAAATGGTCCAGGCCCTGGAGACTGAGTTGGACCGGTTCGAACAGGACCCCCACGACCGAGTGCTGCTGCTCACCGGGCGGGACCCGTCCTTCTGCTCCGGTGCCAACGTAAAGCGCTTCAACCAAGCCATCGAAGCACGCCATCAAGACGTCGCCCCCGCGCCCGCCCCTGTAAACCCGGCTTGGGACCAGATGGAGGCGGCCCTGGATAGGGAGAGGGATGAGGACCCCGGCTCCGGGGCATTGATGCCCCTTCGGCTTCACAAGTTGCAGAAACCCAGCATCGCCGCCGTAAACGGCCACGCCATTGGTGTCGGTATGGGTCTTGCACTGGCTTGCGACATTCGCCTAGCCTCGGAAACCGCCGTCTTCTCCGAGGCTTTTGTCCGCATGGGCCTTGTTCCAGGCGACGGCAGTTGCTGGCAACTGCCACGGCTCATTGGTCTCAGTCACACCTTGCTTCTCCAGTTCACCGGTGACAGGCTGGACGCCGCCGAGGCCTATCGCATCGGCTTGGTGAGCCAGGTTCATCCCCACCAGGAGCTTATGACAGCGGCCACCGGGTTGGCCCTTCGACTTGCTCAAGGGGCCACTTACGCCATGTCGCTGACAAAATATCTCGTACACCGCTCCCTGAGCCTTGGACTGGAAGACAGCCTAAACATGGCTCACGCAGCCCAGGAGTTGGCCCGCTCCACCTCAGACCACAAAGAGGCAGTCAGCGCCTTTCTGGAGAAACGCAAGCCCAAATTTAGGGGATTGTAGGCCTGTCCGTGGATTTTGACCTTACTTTTACGCCGGAGCAGGAGCAATTTCGTGTCCAAGTAAAAGAATGGCTGGAGATACACGCGCCAAAGGACCTACAGCATAGGGCAGACCCAGGAGAGCTCACCTACCAAGACTATCGGAAGCAGAGAAAATTGGGTCGGGAACTGGGAGACCTAGGCTGGCTATATCCCACCTACCCCAAGGAGTTCGGGGGCGGAGGTCTATCGGCGGGAGAGGCGCTCATAATAGAGCAGGAGTTGGAACGGTACCGGATCACTCTACCCCCCTACTACGACTCCGGTGGCAAGCTGGGAGCAGCTTCCATTATAGTCTGGGGCACAGCGGAGCAGAAAAACCACTTCCTACCACCCATACTCAAGGGCCGCGTCCCGGACCTGGCAGCTCCTCACCGAGCCCGAAGCCGGGTCTGACCTGGCCAACGTAAAGACCACGGCCCATCGTGACGGAGACGACTACGTCCTCAACGGCCAGAAGATTTTCGTGGGAAGCACTCACGGCGCCGATTGGTCCTGGATGCTTGTCAACACCAGCCCCGAGGGTAAGCGGCACCAGAACCTCAGTTGGGTTTATCGTGCCCATGGACAAGCCCGGTATCTCCTGGGCCCCCATGGACCTGCTCTTTGCCGGCAACGAGCGCGGCGCCGCCAGCGGATTCAAGCAGACAGTCTACTTTGACAACGTAAGGCTTCCATCCTTCAACCTAATTGGCGGTGAGAACAACGGCTGGAAGGTGGCCGGTACACACCTGGAATTGGAGCATGGCCTCATGCAGACCTCCCTTGGTGGCGATAGCCTCTTGGAGCGGGTTATCCGCCTCTGCAAAGAGTCGAGTAGCCATGGCCAACCCCTTAACGACAACCCCGGCGCCGGATCCCTTCTGGCCGACATGTATATAGACTCTCAGATAGGTAGGCTTCTGCACTTGCGGAACTACTGGCTCCAGAACGCCGGGAAACCCCTCTCCTATCACGGCCCTCAGGCATACCTGCACATGAAACGCGCGGCCCTTCGAACGGCCAAGGCCCTCCACCAACTCCTTGGCCCCTACGCCCTCACCACGGACCCCCTCTGGAACCTGGAGGACGGCCACGTGGAGGTACAGCAGCGAGGCAGCATCGTTGCTCAGCACCCGGGCGGAACGGTGGAGATTCAGAAGGTTATAATGGCCAGAAGGTTGGGCATTGGCCGGAGTACGCCTCAGAAGTCCGGAACCCTCAGCTAGTTGGAACACGGCCGAAAATGGACCTTTCTCTAACCCAAAGCCAGGAGATGTTCAAGGCCGCCGCCAGAGATCTGGTGGAGCGGGAATATCCCAACGAGGTCCTGCTGCGCATGGACGCCACGGAAACCGGGAACCGCCGGGACCTGTGGAAAAAAACAACCGCGGCTGGCTGGCTGGGAATACTGGTCCCCACCAAGTTCGGCGGCGAAGGCGGCTCCCTCACCGACGCGGCAGTTCTATTCCAGGAGTTGGGCCGTGGCCCGGTGCCGGGCCCCCACTTCTCCACGGCCGTTCTGGGTACCCTCGCCATAATGGAGGGTGCCTCCTCCCAACAAAAGCGGGTAATCCTTCCTGAAGTGCCCACGGGACAACGCGT
>CBDDDE010000009.1:0-476531 GCA_965226535.1 Dehalococcoidia bacterium
GCTGACGGTGAACTCCAGCGGGCTGGACAGCATCCTGCCGTCCTCGGTGCAGATGGCCCCCTGCGCGTCGCAGTCCTCGGTGACGGGCAGCTTGACGGTGACGTCCCCGTTGGAGTCCGGTTCGACGACGATCTCCCAGCCGATGTTGCTGCCCTTGACCAACCGCCGCGCGCCGGTTACATTGCCTCCCTCCACCGTGAACACATGGTCGTCCCGCAGCGTCTTGTAGCTGAGCGAAAACTCCTCGCTGAAGGCGATCCTGAATCTGAATTCGCCGCTGCCGTTGTGGGATGTTGGGACGCTTACGGTACTTGCCGTCAGTGGAGGCCCCTTGACGGTGAATTCCAGCGGGCTGGACAGCATCGTGTCGTCCTCGGTGCAGATGGCGCCCTCTGCCTCGCAGTCCTCGGTAGCGGGCAGCTCGACGGTGACGTCAGCGTTGGAGTCCGGGCTGACGCTGATCTCCCAGCGGGTGTTGGGGGTGGCGCTGTCCCCGTCCAGCTGCCGGGCCCCGGCCACCGTGCCTCTCGTCACCGTGAACGCATGGTCCCGCAGCGTCACGTCGCTGAAGCCTTCCTTGGGCTCCTCGCTGAAGCGCAGCTCGAAGGTGAAGTCCTCCTGTCCGTCGTGAGACTCCGGCGCGTCGTGGATGGCAGCAGTCAGCGGCGTCTCCGAGGTCTCCTGCGCCTCTTGCGCTTCACGCGCCTCACGCGTCGCCGTCGACTTCGGCGGCGGCGGCTCCTCATCGGGGATGATCAAGGGCGGGGCGGACAGCTTCGCGTAGCTGGTCAGCGACTCGGCGTTGCCCGCGTCGTCGGTGAAGGTGACCCGCACCTGGATGGGTTTGCCCTCGTCGTCGCCGGTCACGGTGTAGTTGGAGCTTGCCGCTCCCTCGATGTCGGCGCCGGACCGGACCCATTGGTAGGCGAACACTGCGCCGGTCAGACCGTCCTCGTCCTCGATGCCGTCTGTGGTCGCGGTCAGCGTCTCGCCGGCCTGCACCGTCCCGGTGATGCCGGGCCCGCCCGTCGCCGGGCTGTTCGCCCTCTGGCCCATCGAGGTGGTCACCTCTTCCACCTCGATGGTGTAGGTGCCCGTGCCCGTGCCGGACGTGGCAGCGTGAATGTAGGCGTCGTGTGTGGTAAATACAGGGACAACCAGTTCGCTGTCTTTCTCCGTCGTGCTCTTGTCAGCGTTGCGCAACGCTGAGAGATCAAATCCGTAATAGCCATCGATAATCACTTTCACGGTACCAATCGCCAGAAACGGGTCGGCCAGGGTGCCGCCCCCGGACTCGGCGCCGCGCATGCTTACCCGGTAGCTCTTGCCCTCTTCCAGCCGGACCTTGAACCAGTCCACATCGTTGTCCACCTCCAGGTTCCCGCTGACGCTGCCGCCCACCGCCACGGTTCCCGTGGTCTCCTCGGCGCCCAGGTAGTCATCTTCCGAGTCGGTGATATCCGTCAGCGCAATGGTGTAGACGTCCCCCGGCTCAAAATGGTATTCACCAAGTTCGAACGCAACGAGCAGTCTGGACGGAATGTTGCGCCCCTCGGACTTCATAAAAACGTGGCGCTTTGAACTCGATGCTGAGATCGCCGTTTCTTTGGTCGTCCAGCAACCAAAAATTGTAGAGCATTACCCCCGGTCCCTCATCTTCGTCGCCTAAGTCGAAATAAGGCACGTATCCCCGAAACACGATAAAGCTCACGTTCGCCGGTCTGCCGTCGGTTGTCTCCGGGACCCGGAGCTCCAGCCGGTAGTCCCGGTCCGGAACAACGCCGAGGCGGAACAGGATCCGAGGTGCCCGCATCTCCACGCGCTGGTTGGTGTCGTGTAGTTCCGTGGGTTCGGAGACGGTAAGATAATGGGCCGGAACATGGTGGCCGGAAGCCCAGGCGCCAAGTTGCCGATGAGGAAATCAATGTCTATCACTAGACCCGACTCTATCGTCGCCCCATGTCAGCAAAATCATCCCCTGTACGAGACTGGCCTGGGTATCGACGTGCTGGTGTCGGTGATATCGGTGACCGACAGCGTATAGGAGCCGGTAGAACCCTCGATTCCCGGCCACCGCCACGAAGTAGTCCCCCGCGCACGGCTCGGTGAAGTCCGTGATCGCGTTCCGGCCATAGCCGCTGTCGTTGTTCCAGGTCAAAGACTGGCCGAGGATGCGGCTGTAGGGGATGTAGTTGCCCCGGCGGTCGTAGATGCCGACGATGAGCGGGTCGGGCAGCGTGCCGTCACCGGTGTCGGCGCCCTTCAGCTCCAGCCAGTAGACCCGTTCGCCGATCCTGCCGTCGAAGCGCACGCGGAACCAGTCGCGGTCCGTGGCGCTCTCGATGTTGCCGGTCACGCTGCTGCCGATGGGCGCCCGGCCGCTGGCGCTCGTGCCCGCCGGCAGGTCGCCGCCGGACGGCTCGGAGAGCGGGGTCAGGGCGTCTCGCAGGGTGTCTAAGCTCTCCCCGGTGCAATAGTTGACCACCAGCGACACCACGAGGACGGCGTCCGCGCCGATGAAGGGGTAGCGGTCATGATAGGTCCCCTTCAGACGGCCATCATCATCGACGTCATCCTTATCTACGAATTGGGACCCCTTGCCGGTGACGGCGATGTAGTAGTCGCCCTTGGTCGTCGGGGTGAAGTACATGCTGGCGCTGCACGCCTTGGACGATGAGGTCATGGGAATCGCCGTGCCGTCGGCATCGTGGATGCCCTCGATCACGGCGGTCTGTGGGCACTTGCCCACGTCGAAGCTGATGTGGTAGCGCACGTTTGCGAGCAAGCTGGCCCGGACCCAGTCCACGTCGTTGGTGGCTGTGTCGTCTGGGTCGCTGCTCGTGCGCATCAGATAGACCCTGGTTAGCTCCCCCAGCTCGGCGACGGCCGTCGTGGTCGTGTCCGCGGGGTGATCGTCGGACCGCGCCGACAGCGTGTACACCCGATCGGGCGCGTGGCCGCCCTTCGGGGACGCTATGGACACGTAATAGGTGTCGGCCTGATCCGTTCGGAAGGGCAGGCTGTTGACCCGATTTGGGTGCTGGTAGTATGGAGTATCTCCTACGGGCGCGATGGCGCTGGTGCGCAGCTCTGTACCCTGGTCGTCGTGGATCTTCAGCAGGTACACCGGCGGCGCGTCCACAACGTCGAACTGGTAGTCGACGCCGGCATCGAGGCTGACGGCGTACCAGTCGGCGTCCCGGGCGCTAGCGTGCTGGCCCTTCACGCCGTCACCGTCGACGACGAGGCGCCCGGTGGTGGTGGTGTCGCCGGGCAGGTCGCCGCAGGTGGGCTCGCCGAACTCGGCCGACGTGCTGGACACCCGCTCGCCGAGAATGGCCATCTTGAGCAAATCAGCGTTCGGCGACCAAGCCGCGCCGGGTCCTTCCCGGAAATAGGCGACGTCGCCTATCGACCAATTCCGGATGGCGCAGGCGTCCTGCCCCGTGCTGGATGTGACGGCTGTCCGGAAGAAGTCCTCAGTAGGCGAATGCGCAATGTCGATGACCAGCCAAAAGGTCGTGTTTGCGGCAAGCGTGGTGTCGGCCGGGGCATCGAAAGTGAGGACACCGACCTGCGGATTGGCCCGCAGACCCAGTTCGTGAAGCGCGACCCCCGGTTTCCCGCCGTCGTCTGAGTAGATGGAGGCCCTGATTGCCCCGAGGACCTGGAGCGGTGGGATGACCGTCACTTCAATTTGTACACCATGAAGGGTATGAACCGCATCGTTGCCGTTGGTGAATGAAGCCGCATACGCAATTTCCAGGTTGATTCTCTTGCCGACAAGTTGGCCCCTTGAGGTCGACGGCTGACCCAGGGTGCTGACCAACACGGGGCCGGGCGGCGGGGGAGCCGGGTTCGGGGCGGGCGGCAGCGGGTTCGGCCAGCCGTAGACGTTGAGCGGGATCCACTTGAACTCGTTGTCGTGGTTCCAGTCGTCCCCGCCGAAACCCACCGGATGGACAAAGCGGCTGCCGTAGGGTCCGCCGAGGGTCCAGCCGGCTTCGGCGCCCGGGTCCTCGCCGGGGCTGGCGTTGGGCGTTTCGTAGTAGCCGGCGGCGGCGTTTTGGAAGTAGGCCACGTAGGTAAGCCCCGGCTCGGCCTGGAATCGTTCGCTGCCGGTCCTCGGAGCGAAGCGGTCGGGCGAACCGCCGATGCCCGCTGTCGCCTGGTAGCTGGCCAGGGGCGACTGGGGGTCGCGCGCGCCCTCGCGGGAGCTGAACGCCTCGGCGGCGTAGATGTCCGCTACCGGGTCCAACGTCCCGCTCTGGGCGTCTATGTCCACCCCGAGGCCGGAGATAGTGTAGCCGGTCGGGTGGGGGCCGGTGGTGAACCCGCGCCCGCCGGCCCATTCGTGGATCGTAGTGTCTATTCGTGCTGCACAGCCGCCACGATGTCTCGGTTTCGGGACCCTCCACGAACCGCGGTTCGCAGTCAATCCGGATGTTCGGGTTGGTCGCTCCGCCGTCATACGTTCTGCCCTTCGGCAGTTTGAGCCAGACCTTGGTCACGCGCTCGGTGCCGAAGCGCAGGAAGGGGCCGTCGGCGGCGGTGTCGCGCAGCCCGTGGGCGCCGACCAGCACGCGCTCCTCAACGGGGTAACCGTCTACTACCATCGCGATCGGATTGAGCGCAGAGGCTTGCCACGTGCGTCCGGTAAGGGAGAAGAAGTTGCGCTGGAGCGAGGTGTCGGAGATCGGCCAGCTGTCTGGGTCCTCATCGCCGTTCGGTGCGGTCGAAATCTCATAGACGCCGAGCCCAGAAACCTCCTCGAACACCGCCCAGTAGGTCTGGTTGGGATTCAGAGGCGTGTTATCCGGGAACTCCAGGTAGAGATCTGGGGCTTCCTTGGTTGCACCCCGGAAGTGTGTGACGTACAGGGCCTCGGCATGGGGACTTCCTTCGTGGTCGCGGTGGATGGACAGCCGGGCCAGGGGAGTCCCGGTGACCTTGGTGACAATAAGCACTTCGACAAGCTGGTACCAGCCGGCGTCGCTGCCGGTGGTAAAGGAGACGGCGTAGGACCGGTAGCTGGCGGCGCTCGGAGGCGTGGCGCCGGGGTCGCCTGCAACGAATCCGGCGACGAGGCCGTCATCTTCATCGTCAACATCGTCGGTGTTGTCTGCTAACTTTACAGGGCTGTTCTGCTGCTGCGCCACCGGCGGGTCGGACGAGGTGTCCGTGGTGGTCTCTTGCGCATGGGCCAGGGACACGAGGCCCACGAGCAGGGCCATGCTTGCCAGCAAGGGCAACAGTCTATTCAATTGGTTTGTCCTCCTCGAAAGTTAATGTTGTTCCAGCCGCCTCTCACGCGCAGTCCGGATGGCCTTCCCGCAGGTGTCGGCGTTGCACGGGGCTCGTCAGTTACAGCGAGCGTTCTCAACCCTCATGCACACTGGGGCATTCAAGACTATGGCCCCCACAAGAGATTGCATAAGGTTCGTTTGCCACACTTCCCAGTAGGCATTTGGACGCAATGTTTAGTGAGCTAAAGGGGGTGGTGAAGCTGGGCCACGTGTCTCTGGAGCGCAAGTACAGGAGAAAAGGCCACATCTGTCGCGGCGTCATCCCCGGCAGTGCATGTTTTGGCCCTGTCTGCGTTTTTGACCCTGCGATCACGCAGCCTCGCTCGGTGAACAGGTGGCCCAGGCCCAGGCCCAGGTTGTCGGCCAGGTCCAGAACGCTTTCAGGTGATGCTGGCCGGGCCGCACCCCGGCCTTCCACCAACGCCATACCGTGTGCGGTAGGTCCCGAGATGGCGGGAAATCTCCGACCACGACAGGCCGGGCTCCTCTTTGAACCGCCTCAGCCGCTGCGGGAAGTCGGCGGGAACGACGTAGATTCTTCTGCTGTAATGTGTGCGCTGTCGAGGCATGGCGCAAGCGCTCCCAGAGCATGGCCGTAGTCCCTCTCCTATGGGAGGGCACGGACCCCATTCCTGTATGGCTCATAGCGCGGGAGTCCAGGCCCCGGACGGAGCCGCCTGCCTCACCCGTCCATCTGTGCTTGCTCTTCTCGTTGTCCATTACTGCCCAGGCCCGCTGACGGTGCGCTCCAGGCGGCTGGACAGCTTCTCGTCGCCGTCGGCGCAGATGGCCCCCTGCGCGTCGCAGTCCGTGGTGGCGGGCAGAGTGATCGTCACGTCCCCGTTGGAGTCCGGGCTGACGACGATCTCCCATCGGAGGTTCTTGCCGGTGACCAGCCGCCGCGCGCCGGTTACCGAGCCTCCGGTCACCGTGAAGGCGTGGTCGCGCATCGTGGTGTAGCTGAAGCCCGATTTGGGCGCCTCGCTAAGGGCGATCCTGATGCGGAACGAGTCGCTGCCGTTGTGGGACGTCGGGACGCTCTCGAAACTTGCCGTCAGCGGAGGCCCACTGCTTGCCGTCATCGGAGGCCCCTTGACGGTGAATTTCAGCGGGCTGGACAGCACCGTCCCGTCAGCAGTGCAGATGGCCCCCTGCGCCTCGCAGTCCGTGGTGATGGGCAGCTCGACGGTGACGTCCGCGTTCGAGTCCGGGGTGACGCTGATCTCCCACTTGATGTTGCGGGTGTCGCTGTCCCCGGCCAGCCGCCTGGCCCCTACCACCGTGCCTTTCTTCACCGAGAACGCATGGTCCCGCAGCGTCTTGTAGCTGAAGTCTTCCTTGAGGTCCTCGCTGAAGCGCAGCTGGAAGGTGAATTTCTTCTCCCCGTCGTGCGACTCCGGCGCGTCGTGGATGGCGGCCGTCAGTGGGGTGGGCGCTGAAGCCACCGCTACGGTAGCAGCGCTGGTCAACGATTCGTCGTTGCCCGCGTCGTCAGTGAAGGACAACCGAACCTTGATGGTCTTTCCCTCGTCTGCGGCCGCCAGGGTGTAGGTCGAGCCGGTCGCGTCAGTGATGTCCATGTCGTCGGCCAGCCACTGGTAGGTGAAGGTGGCGTTGATCAGGCCGTCGGAGTCGGATATGTCCGTGGTATCCGCCGTGAGCGTCTCATCCACCTGCGCCGTGCCAGTGATGGTGGGCTCACCGATCGCGGCGCTGTTGGGGGGCCTGGCAGCCACCGCTACGGTAGCGTCGCTCGTACGCGTCTCCTGGTTTCCCCCGTCGTCGGTGAAGGTGACCTGAACCTCGATGGTCTTGCCCTCGTCTGCGGTCGTCAGGGTGTAGGTCGAGCCGGTCGCGTCAGTGATGTCCG
The DNA here is from genome assembly GCA_965226535.1 of Dehalococcoidia bacterium. Taxonomy (GTDB): domain Bacteria; phylum Chloroflexota; class Dehalococcoidia; order Lucifugimonadales; genus JAPULR01. The sequence continues at coordinate 7,177 of CBDDDE010000009.1, forward strand.
TGTCGTCGGCCAGCCACTGGTAGGTGAAGATGGCGTTGGCCAGCCCGTCGCCGTCTGATATGGCTGATGTTGATGCGGCCAGCATCTGTCCGACCTGCGCCGTCCCGCTGATCGTCGGCGCTCCGGTCGCGGCGCTGTTGGGTATGGGAGCCACTGCTACGGTAGCGTCGCTCGTACGCGTCTCCTGGTTCCCACCGTCGTCGGTGAAGCTCACCCGCACCTTGATGGTCTTGCCTTCGTCATCGGCGCCAACAGTGTAGGTAGAACCTGTCGCGTCCTGGATATCCGTGTCTTCGGTCCCATCGTTTGCGATCCACTGGTAGGTGAAGTTCGCGTTGGCCAGCCCGTCGCTGTCTGATATGTCCGATGTCGATGCGTTCAGCATCTGTCCGACCTGCGCCGTCCCGCTGATTGTCGGCGTTCCGGTCGCGGCGCTGTTGGGTATGACAACCACTGCAAATGCAGCCCTGGCCGCGCCGACGTGTTCGAGAGCCGCGTCGTCGCCCGAGGACGCGCTCGTGATCGTGCCGCCGTTGAGCGTCAGACTGTCGCCCGGCACAAACATCGAAGAGTGGCTGCCGTCGTCATCGGCCAGCGTGTAGCTGAATACGAGCTTCGTCTTGCCGCTGCCGCTGGTATAGGACGCACTGTGGTCCAGCGTGCCGCCCAGTTGGATTCCGACCGAGGGCCTGCCGTCGGTCGTGTCGACGTTCACCTCCTCGCTGAAGGTGAGCGTCACATTCACGGTCTCGCCCGGCGTCCACTCGCCGTCCGAGCCGGCATCGCTCAGCGCCGGCGAGCCCTTGATGGTGGGCGCCACCGAGTTTTGTTGCTGGGACCGCTGGCTCGACGTCTGCCGTGACGCCACCGTTGCCGTGGGCGTGCTGGTCAGCGATTCCTCGTACAACGATTCGTCGGTGTAGCTCACCCGCACCTTGATGGTCTTGCCTTCGTCTGCAGCCGCCAGAATGTAAGTAGAACCGGTCGCGTCCTGGATATCCGTGTCTTCGGTCCCATCGTTTGCGATCCACTGGTGGGTAAGTGCAGAGTAGTCAATGCCGTTGCGGTCGCTGATGCCGGATGTGTCTACGGATAGTGTCTCGCCCACCTGCACCGTGCCCGTAATGACAGGGCTACCGGTGGCCGCGTACATATATCCACGCAGTACCGGCGCCGTGAGTGGGCTGGTCAGCGTCTCGGGGCTGCCGTTTAAGTCGTAAAAGGATACCTGCACTTTAAGGGACTTGCCAAAATCGGCTTTCTTGGGCACGTAGGAGTCTTTAAGGCCCGGAATAGTGATGGGATCCAGAACTTCCTCTTCGGCTAAGGTCTCTGGGTCAACGCGGAACCAACGATAGGTCTTAGGGTTGTAGAAGGGAACGCCGTCTGCGTCCCGTAAGTTGTTAACATTCACGGTAAGACTGTTATGGATCTTCGGGGAGATTTCGGCCGCATTGCGACGACCTCCTGCACTTATTACGACCCTTCCTGTTGCAGGGCTGTTCGCCATCTGACGTGCAATGCGCAAGCCTTCCTCGTCAGCCACCATGTCGGCGAACACCGCCTCCGCATTCTTGCGGCACCTATTCGTGTAGGAATCGATGTCTATACATTCGTCGTCGACGTAATACGCGGTGACTTTAAGAAGCTTCCACCGGTCCTCTGTCGTGGGAGTATAGATTTCCTGGGTCAAGTCACTTATGGCCAGAGTCGAGTCACTTTCCGAGTAGACGGGCAAGAAGCGGACGAACTCAGAGCGCCTATCATACGCCCTGGACCACTCTATTCTGTAGATCCGCGGATTGCTGTCGGGATCGCTTAAACTGAATGACACCTGTCTGCCCACCCAGGGATCGGTCGTTGACAGCCGGATTGTCCCCGGATCGTCAACGTTGAGGACTGTGATGCTCATGGGGATGGTGACTTCGGTGGAGTCCACCGCGTCGGCCACGGTGGCAGTGAGCGAGTAGGATCTTTTGCTCTCGTAGTCGATGGAAGCGCCCAACTTGACGGCGATCTCGCCTTTGTTCGTTTCCAGTGCGAACACCTCATTGAATGCCGCGGCATCGGTTCCGCCGACGGAATAGGTGAGGCCGGCTCTATGGGGATCGCCGCAGGCGGCCAGTGTGCCCACGCCAGTGTTCTCGCCGGCGTTTTCGTTCACGGAGAACCCGTAGGAGTCCGTGTTGCTGTTGCCGTTGCAGAACGACACCGTGCTAGCCTGTGCCTGGACGGCCACGACGTAGAGGGCGCCGAAGGTCGCGGCGGCCAGCAGCATGGCAGACAGGAAAACCCAACGCCAGGATCGGATCGCTTCGGGGTGAGGGCCCCGGTCAGAGGTGCGACGCCGGATAACGACTGATGGAAATAAGAGCTTCATGCAATCACTCCGATGTAGATGGAATTGGCCTTGGATTTTGGGCGTCAGGAACGGTGGCCAGCCTGCATTTTGACGCTGACTAAGCTAAATCAGGCTACAAGGGCTTGCAGGACTCAACAAGTGCCATATGCAACCCTTTGCCGTAGGCATTTGGACGCAACGTTTTGGTGCACTAGAGGGAGCGCTGCTGCGTGTATTCGGTGATTTGTATACGCCTTCTTTTGGAGGCGCTTAGATAGTCATTTAGGGTGTGGTGTTGAATGGGGTGGATGGCATTTTCTACAAGGTACTAATGCCTACACATGATTGGGTACATTTTAGTCTCGACAACATCGCACCGGCGCGGTACGTTTGGGACGCCGGACGTAACGGCCTCACGTTATAACCGAGAGAGGTCCATCGATAGCAATGCCAGAGGACGGTTTGGGCGGAGCGCGTCCCACCCCCGCAGCATCGCAACGCGGGTTGCGGGGGTGGGCTAGCGGCCCGGCCATGCTCGGCGCCGAACTGTGCAGGCGGGTCCTCCGGGCCGTCCGCGCCGACCCGGACGTGATGCTGTACGCCGCGCGGGTCTCGGTCTGGGCGCGCTGGCTCGGCTGGCTCGTCGCCGTGTTCGAATTGGCCTATCGACCGGGGCTCTGGTACGCCACCGACAAGGAGTACCTGTTTCTGAGCATGCCGCTGTTGGCGTTCAACGGGTTCGTCCACTACCGGCTCCGGACGGATCGGAGGGTGACGTGGCGCTGGCTGTTCTTCCTCAGCGGCATGGATATCGCGCTGATCACTGCCATCGTCATCATCGGCGGCGACTTCCACCTCTTCAGCTACGTGGCCTACTATCCCGCCCTGGCGCTGTTCGCGGTCGTCTTCCCGTCCCTGTGGCTCAGCCTCGCCTGGGCGACGATAGCCGGGGCCATCTATGCCGTCGTCAGCCTGACGGTGGGCTCCGGTCTCGACTTCGATGCCGGTCAGGAGAAGGCGCTGCTCGCCAGGGTGATGGCCATGTATGCAGTCGTCGCATCCGTCAGCCTTATTGCCCGGTTCGAACGGGTCAGGCGACAGGAGTCCGCGGAGCGGGAGAGGGAGCTGCACCGGGAGCGCATCGAGCTCTCCCAGTCCATCCACGACACGGCCGCACAGACCGCGTACATGATCGGCCTGGGGATACGCAAGGCCATGAGGCTGGCCGGCGGCTCGAACGAGGAGCTCACCGCCACGCTGGTCGCGACCGCATCGCTGTCGAAGGCGGCCATCTGGGAGTTGCGGCGTCCCATCGACGAGGGGCATCTCTTCGAGGGGAGGGAGCTGGGCCGGGTGCTCTGGTCGCACATCGAGACATTTGAGAGGGTCGCGTCGGTCCCCGCCGAGATGGTGCAGTCCGGGACCGAGCCCCCGCTTGCCGTCGAAACCCGGGCCCGCCTCTTCTCCATCGCCCACAACGCGCTCACCAACGCATTCCTGCACGCCCGGGCCGGCCGGGTCGAGGTCCGGCTGGACTTCGAGACCGACTGTATCCGGCTGTCCGTCTCGGACGACGGGGTCGGCCTGCCCGACGACTACGCCGAGCGCGGCCGGGGATTCAGGGGCATGAGGGCGGACGCCGAGCGGCTGGGCGGCAGGCTCATCGTGGAGACGGGCGGAGCCAATGGGGGAACGACCGTGACCTGCGAGACACCCTACCGATAGTTGCAGAGAGGAGACCGAGATGTCGTCGATGACACGGATCAAAGTGATGCTGGCGGACGACCATCCCATCATGAGGGACGGCCTGCGGGACGCCCTGGAGGGTGAGGGGGATTTCGAGGTGGTCGGATCGGCGGGAGACGGGGTTGAGGCGGTGAGGATGGCGCAGAGCGTTGCGCCCGAGGTCATCGTCATGGACGTGATGATGCCGCACAAGGACGGCGTGGACGCCTGCCGGGAGATTATGGAGCTGCTGCCGGATACGCGGGTGCTGATGCTGACGGCCTCGACCACGGAGGATGCGGTCGTGGAGGCGATTGCCGCCGGCGCGACGGGCTATCTGCAGAAGGACTCGGGGCCTGAGGAGCTGGCGGAGGCGATTCGGGAGGTGGCCCAGGGCCGTCTGCGCATACCGGACAAGTCCATACGGCGGGTCTTCGCGATGATCCGCGGCCAGCGTGGGCTCACCGCGAGTCGGGCCCTGAAAGCGCTGACCGAGCGGGAGCGGGAGATCCTGCAGATGTTTGCCAGCGGCAAGTCATACGCCCAGATCGCCGAGGCCAAGGGCAACAAGGTAGTGACCGTCAGGAACTCGATCTATCGCATTCAAGAGAAACTGGGAGTCGATACAAAACAGGAGATGGTAGTCTGGGCCGTGAAGAACGGCCTGCTGGACGACGTGAAGCAGGATGGTTGATGCAGCCGTACTGCGGTCGACCGGGGACAATCCGGCGCGGCCGAGTCAGTCCCAAAGGAGAACGATTCCTCTTTTGGCCGTCGGTCGATGGCGCGTGGGTGTTGACCTACGAGTATCCGCGCAGCGCGTGTGGGAGCTCAGGTCACTCTGGCGGCGCCGGGCGTGGGGGCGCGGTTCTCACCGAGCACCGCTTCGGCTACCGGATGCCGAAGGCAGAGGGGAGGGAGGGATAGGCGGAGCAGTGAGCGCAGGGACCGGGCTTGACGGCCCTGCGACTCCAGTCTATCCATGTTGGGTCAGTGGGCCAAGAGCGCCAGCGCGAATGGCTTGTAGGCTAAGAGGTCAGCAGGGCAGGGCGTGGATGTGCTTGAAGCGATGGGGCACGATTCCGAGATGGTCCCGTTCCCAACCTGACTTAGCTGTTCGCATCCGGCGGGTAGTTGTTTGAGTAGCGATATCGACGTAGACGTCCGCTCCCTCCTAATCGGGATTCCCATGTGGCGTGAGTATAGAGTCGGCGATGTAGGTCGTGCCTCGTATGATCACGATCTGCTTGACGAAGGACTGGCGGATACGGCAGCGAGTGGGCAATTCGGCAGATTGTGAGGTGCCAATGAGTCAGCGAGAATCTTGCCCAGGAGGTCACGCGGGGGATGCGGGAGGCCGCGTCCAGGGGCTTCTGGGTCACCAGCTACGCCCCCTACGGCTACAAGAGGGTCTACGTCCAGGACGGGCCAAAGAAGCGGCCCACGCTGGAGCTAAATCCCCCCGCCGACGCCGTGGTCCGCCGCATCTTCGACATGGTGCTCCAGGGCAAGAGCATCCTCGACGTGACCAAGACCCTCAACGCCGAGGGCATCCCCACCACCAACGGCAAGCGGTGGCTGAAGACCACCATCCACACCATGCTCGCAAACGAGGCGTATACGGGAGCCGTGGTCTGGGGAATCAAGGCCAAGGACAAGGCCGAGCCGGTGCGGGTGGAGGACGCACATCCCGCCATAGTCAGCAAGCGGGAGTTCCAAAGGGCCAAGAAGCTGCTGGGGTCCCGCGCCCCCAAGCAGGTGAACCCCCGCCGGGCTTCCAGCCCCTACCTGCTGAGCGGCCTGCTCAAGTGCGAGACCTGCGGCAAGGCCATGACCGCAGCCGAGGCCAAGAGCGGCAAGTATACCTACTACGTCTGCCACTCCCTCCTCAAGCGGGGCAGCGGGACCTGCGAGACCCCCAGGCTCAACGCCAAGTCCTTCGAGAAGCTCATCGTCGATGAGATTCGGGCCAACATCCTCACCGAGTCAAACATCCGCGACCTGGTGAAGCTGCTGGACGAGGAGATGGACGGGGTGGCCCACGAGCAGCGGGAGCGGCTGGAGAGCATCGAGGAAGAGCTTGAGGAGGTCAAGCGGCGGCTGGGCCGCATCTGGCAGGTCATCGAGACCACCGACATCGAGATGACCGACGCCTCCGAGCGCATCAAGGAGCACCGGGAGCGCAAGGAGAAGCTGGAGATCGCCGCTCAGGAGGCGAGGAAGCTACTCTCGGACCGGCGGCAGTTCCTGGACAGCGCCGACACCGTCGCCACCTTCGCCGAGGACATGAGCGAGTTCCTCAAGACCAGCGAGCTGACTCAGACCAAGGCCTTCGTCCATTCCTTCGTCAAGGAGATCGAGGTCAAGCCCGGCAAGGCCGCCATCGTCTACTCCATACCCACGCCGGAGGACTCTCCCATAGGTGGAGCGGACGCCGCAGAGATCGCCCTAACTGGGCGAGTTCGCAGTTCGGTACGTGATGGTGGAGCTGGGGGGACTCGAACCCCCTACCTCTTCAATGCCATTGAAGCGCTCTCCCAGCTGAGCTACAGCCCCACGGGGTCTATAAATATAGCACAGGTTCAGCGCGCAATCCTAGGACGCCTCGGCGAATGTAGCAGGTGATTAATGATGTTATCTTCCGCCTTATGGCTGCCGAATAACGTCGAAGCCGGTGTACCCGCGCAGCGCCTCCGGCATCACCACTGAACCATCTTTCTGCTGACCCTTTTCGATGATGGCGATTATCACCCTTGGCAGAGCAAGGCCGGACCCGTTCAGGGTATGTAGAAAGGCGGGAGCAGCTCCCACGGCTGGCCGGTATCTGATGCTGGCGCGACGGGCCTGGAAATCGGTACAGTTGGAGCAGGAACTTACCTCCAGCCACTCCTGAGAACCCGGCGCCCAGACCTCCAGGTCGTAGGACTTAGCTGATGCGAAACCAAGCTCGGGCGCGCAGAGCTTCAGCACACGGTGCGGCAATTCAAGAGCCTGGCAGATAGACTCGGCGTCAGCCACCAAGGTCTCCAACTCCTGGTCTGAGGAGTGGGGTTCCACAAACTTGTACATCTCTACCTTCTGAAACTGATGCACCCGTTTGATTCCACGAGTATCCCTACCGGCGGCAGCCTTCTCCCGTCGAAAGCAGGGTGTGGAAGCCGAGTACCGCAGCGGCAAGCTCCCCGGCGGAAGAACCTCGTCCCGATGCAGGTTGGTCAAAGGCACCTCAGCGGTGGGAATAAGCCAAAGGTCATCCTCATCATCATGGTAGAGATTGTCGCTAAACTTGGGTAAATTACCAGACCCTTCCATAACTTCCCGGCGCACCATTGCGGGAAGCTGGGCCTCCCGGTAACCGTTCTTGCCGGTGTGGATATCCAGCATGAAGTTGACCAAGGCCCGCTCAAGCCGGGCGCCTTTGTCCATGAGGACAAAAAAACGAGACCCTGATAACTTGGCGCCCCGCCGGAAGTCGATGATTCCCAAACGTTCTCCCAACTCCCAGTGGGGCAGTGGAGTAAAGTCGAAGGTGGGAGGCTCCCCCCAGGTGCGCACAACAACATTGTCCTCCTCTCCCCTACCATCGGGCACATCCTCATGGGGGAGGTTGGGCAACCTCAACAGCATGAAGTTCAGCTCCTCTTGAACAGCGTCGTGCTTCCGGCCCAATTCCGTTATTTCCTGGCCGACCAGTCGCATCTGGGCTATGAGGTCCGACTTATCGCCCTTCATACGGCTGACGGTCTTGCTGGCCTCGTTTCGCTTTGCCCTAAGGGCGTCAGCCTGGGCCTGCAGTCCGCGCCTCTTCTCATCCAGCGACACAATGGCGTCCAGGGCCGGCTCTTCGCCGCGGCGCTCCAAGGCTTGGGCGACGTATTGGGGGTCTTGGCGGATCAATTCAATGGAGAGCACAGTTAATCTCTGCTGCGCATTTGGGGGAAAAGCAAAATTTCTCTGATAGAGGTTTGGCCAGTAAGAAGCATCACCAAGCGGTCTATTCCAATGCCAAGCCCACCGGTGGGCGGCATACCGTACTCCAAGGCAAGGAGAAAATCCTCATCCGTCCTGTCTGTTTCCTCGTCGCCGTAACGGCGACGCACCTCTTCCTGGTCTTGGAAGCGCCGGCGCTGCTCCAAAGGATCGTTCAATTCGGTGTAGGAGTTTGCCAACTCCATGGAAACAGCAAAGGCCTCAAACCGCTCCACCAAGTTGTCGCTGCCGGGCTTCTGCTTCGCCAAAGGTGACATAACCTTGGGGTAGTCGATAATGAAGGTGGGGTCGATGAGATGCGGCTCCACGGCTAGAGAGAGAAGTTTGTCGTAGACCTGGTGAACCGGTCCCTCGGCAATCTCGAACCCCTTATTGCGAGCCTCCGCCAACAGGTCACCGGTACTGCTGCTTCCCTGAAGATAGGGAGTTAAATCGATACCGCCGTAGTCGGCCACAGCCTGGCAGAAGGGCAGGCGTCGCCAGGGTGGGGACAGGTCAATGTCATGGCCCCGGTACCGGACGGCAGAAGACCCCAGAACCTCTTGCGCCACACCGGACACCATATCTTCAACCATTGACATAACGTCGTTATAGTCGGCGTAGGCTTCGTAACTTTCCAGCATGGTAAACTCAGAGTTATGGTCCTGGTCAAGACCTTCGTTCCGGAAAATCCGTCCTATCTCATAGACCTTATCAAAGCCACCTATGATGAGCCGCTTAAGGTAGAGTTCCGTGGCAATGCGCATGAAGAGGTCCTGGCTCAGGGCATTATGGTGGGTCACAAAGGGACGAGCCAGGGCGCCGGCAGCCACAGGCACCAGGACAGGTGTATCCACCTCAATGAACCCGCGTCCGTTCATAAAGGCCCTTATGCCCTCAATGATTCGGCTGCGATTGATGAAAATGGGCATTACGTCACTGTTGTTGGCGATGAGGTCCAAATATCGCGAGCGATATCGTTGCTCCGTATCACGAAGACCGTGCCACTTTTCGGGCAGGGGCCGCAGGGATTTGGCAAGGAGGACGAAGTTCCGGGCCTCTACCGTGGCTTCTCCGGTGCGCGTGCGCACCATTGGGCCGCTCACTTCAATAAAGTCCCCGACGTCCAAGTCCTTGAGGCCGATGTACCGGTCCCCAAGAAGGTCGGCGCGGCAGTGGACTTGAACTTTTGCCGTGGAGTCTCTGATGTCGATAAAGGTGTTCTTGCCCATGCCACGTAGGGCAACGATGCGTCCTGCCACGGCCACGGTGCTGGGCTCAAGGTCCGTATTGTCAACCTGCTCCTGCCTCAGCAAGAGTTCCCTGGCCTGAGCGTTGGTGTGAGTCCGATGGGCGCGGGCCGGATAGGGGTCTATTCCTCTGTCCAAAAGGCGCTGGAGCTTCTGATGACGACTGGTATGGAGGTCGCTTATCCGTTCAGGCATAAGTCTTTGGATGCAATAGCAGACTACGTGATGGCAAGGATTTCGAGATTAATAGTGCCGGCGGGGACTTGCACCTTGGCCACTTGGCCAATCTTCTTCCCCAGCAGGGCCTTGCCGATGGGCGAAAGATTGGAGATTTTCCCCTTGGAGGGATCAGCTTCCGGGCTTCCCACAATAAAGTATTTTTCCTTTTTGACTCGTTTTTGGTTCAACACCGTGACCTTTGACCCCACGTCTACGGTGTCGGATTTCTTCCTGGTATCTTCTATGATTGTGGACTTGTTGATGATGCGCAACAGGTCCACGATGCGGCCCTCAATGAACGCTTGCTCCTTCTTGGCCTCATCGTATTCGGCGTTGTCCACCGTACCGCCAATGGAATTGGCGCGCTGGATTCTGTTGGCCACCTCTTGGCGGCGAGTAGTGCGGATGTGCTCCAGCTCTTCCTGAAGCTTGACCAGGCCTTTTCGGGTGAGGTAGGTAGGTTGAGCCAAGGGTGACCTCCAGAAAAAGAAAAAAGACCGGGCGTGAGTGTGGCTTTAGCCCAGTCAGCAGGATTGTAACCGAGTATTGGAGTTCTTGTAAAGGCTTTGTGGAGGATGAGGAGGTGGGGCAGTGCCTAACTCTGTAGCTTTCCGCTCTTGCGGGAATAATAGGGCCAGCCTGGGATGTCGGCTGTCAGCCTGGAATCCACCGTTTTCTATCCAGAGATGAGTGGAGTGCAGGGGCGGGGCACTTTGACCATTTTCCTAACTTTTACTAAAAATCATCTAAAATTGTAACCATTGTGCTTTACTACAAACATCTATCGTTATTAGACTCAGATGAGGGTCAAAGATGCGCGTAGTTGGAGGGATTGCCAAGGGCAGGAAGCTCGCTTCTCCTGCCATCACAGGAGCCAGACCCACCTCAGAATTAATAAGGGGAGTTATTTTTAACAGCCTTGGTTCTGAGATTATGGAGGATGCCAGGGTGGCTGACCTGTATGCGGGCGTTGGCTCCCTTGGTATTGAGAGCTTGAGCCGAGGGGCCCTTTCCGCGGACTTTGTGGAGAAGGACTCCCGCCAATGCGCCGTAATAAGGAAAAACCTCAAGACTACAAGATTTGAAGCCAGGGGGCGGATACATTGCATAGAGGCTTTGAAGAGTATAGCGGTATTGAGAGGTGTTGCGGAGTTGCAAGGTGCCTACCGAGTGATACTGATGGACCCGCCCTACCGCATGTGCAACTTGGACCCGGATATCGAAGCTCTAGACCAAACTCATCTTATAGAGGTTGACGGGATGCTTGTAGTAGGACATTCAAAGCGCCTAAAACTGAAGGAACAGTACGGCAGCCTTTCTCTAGTTCGCAGCAAGCGGCACGGAGATAGCGTGGTGGACTTTTTCCTAGCAAGGAGGGATCTGTGACCGTCGCCGTTTATCCTGGCACCTTTGACCCTGCAACTTTGGGTCACGTGGATATTGCCGCCAGGGCGTCACACATATTTTCGCGCCTGGTGGTGGCTGTCTACGACGGGTCGCCTCGGGTCTCGCTGTTTAACGCAAAGGAGCGTGTTCGTCTCTTCACCCAAGCGGTAGAAAATTTGGACAACGTTGACGTGAAGAGCTTTGACGGTCTGGTAGTTAATTATGCTCGACAGGTTGGCGCACAGGTTATTGTACGCGGCCTGCGAGGAGGCTCGGATTTTGAATATGAGTACGAGATGGCGTTTGTAAACAAGAAACTTGCCCCGGACATCGAGACGGTATGTCTGATAACCAGTTTGGAGTATCAGTTTGTCAGCTCCAGTCGCCTGAAGGAAGTAGCAACACTGGGCGGCGACATTGGAATGATGGTAACGCCTCATGTTGCGGAAGCAGTTCTGGATAAGTTAGCTCTACCCAAATAGCCTAGATAAATATGAAAGGGGGATATATGGACATAATTAACATCATCGATAGGCTAGAAGCACTTATTACGACTAGTACGAAGGTCCCCGCTACCCAACGCAGCCTTTTAGACGTGAAGAAGGTGGAGGAACTCTTGGACCAGCTTCGTTTGGCCGTGCCAAACGACGTTAGGGCTGCCAAGGAGGTCCTTGTCAACAAGGACGATATTCTCAACCTGGCGGAAGCTGAGCGCCGCCGGACCAAGGCACAAGCCGAAGAGGAGTTTCAGAATCGCACCAATCAGTCCGAAGTTCTTAAAGAGGCCCAACGAAAAGCCCGGACATTGTTGGACGACGCGGAGCGCAAGTCCAGCCGTATGCTAGTTCAAGCAGAAACCGAGCTGAAGACCAGCAAGGCAGAGATCGATACCTACGCAGCGAAAGCGCTCCGGAACCTGGAACGGCAGTTGACTGCCAACTTGACCAGCGTTCGCAACGGACTTGCCCTTCTCACCGGCGCAGACACCTTTGAAGTACTAGCGGAAAACGGTAGCCACCACAACTAGTACATAGTCTTCGTCATTATGAACTCCATCAGCCCTTGTTGATAAGGGCTGATGGAGTTTTTGTTGTTTCTCGACACGGCATGGCCATCTCCTCAAGGCTGTGTTTAGCGGGGCGGGTAAAGCCCGAGGATTGACTTGTGGGGTTGGGGCATGGAGGTGGCGTGACGAGGGTGGGAGAGAACTGGGCGGCAGGGTCTGTGGCTCTTTTGCGTAGGCTGTAGTGTATAATTCGGGTTGACCGACTGTCGCACGAGGTGGTGACCATGGCCCGAACTCAAGAAATGCCCCTAAGTTTACCCCTAACGCGGAATACACCCCTGTTGATGATTATGGATGGCCACGCCATGGTCCATCGCGCTTTTCACGCCATCTCAACCCGGCAGAATCTCACGACTCGCAGCGGGGAGGATACCACCGCGGTCTATGGGTTTTCCAATACCTTCCTGCGAGCCATTGGTGACCTGAAGCCCACTCACTGCATCATAGCCTTCGACAGGTCTGAGCCAACCTTTCGACACCGCATGTTTCCTGAATACAAGGCGCAGAGACCCCCGACACCCCCGCAGCTCAAGCACCAGTTCCACCGTGTGCGGCAGCTTATGACGGCGTTCAATATCCCGGTTATGGAGGCGCCGGGCTTCGAGGCTGACGACGTTCTCGGTACCCTGGCCCTAGAGGCCGAAAGGCAGGAGGTAGAGACGGTTATTCTTACGGGGGATACGGATACTCTTCAGCTGGTCTCCCCCTACGTGCGGGTGCAGCTGTTTTACAGCGTTCAGCAGCAAAAGGTCTATGACGAAACCGCGGTTAGGGAGCGCTTTGGCGGCCTAATGCCCGACGCTCATCCTGACTTCAAGGCCATCACGGGCGACCCGTCAGACAACATTCCAGGAGTCCCCGGACTCGGTGCGAAGACGGCCATAAAGCTTCTTATTCAGTTTGGGTCACTGGAGAGTATTTACGAGGGCATTGACGAGGTGAAGCCCCCCCGCGTTAGGAACCTCCTGCTGGCCAACAAGGACAGGGCCCTTGAAAGCAAAGTTTTGACCACCATCAGGAAAGACGTACCCATAAGCCTGGACATGGAGGCCAGCCGTTTCTGGAACTATAACCGGGACGACGTGGTGAATCTACTCCGGGAGTTAGAGTTTTCCAGCGTGGTCCCCAGGGTTCCGGAAGGGTCTATCAAGTCAAGCTCCGACGCGTCGTCGTCGAACGGCGTCAAAGAAAATGCAGTGGAAGTAGATTACCAAAGGGTCCACTCGCAAGAGGGCCTGAAGCAGATGGTTGAAGCTCTTCACGAATCGGGCGGTTTTGCCTTCGATACCGAGACCACAAGCCTCAACGCGATGGCAGCCGATCTGGTTGGGCTGAGCTTCGCAACGGCCCCGGGGAAAGCCTGGTACGTCCCTGTGGGACATGAGCAAGGGACACAGCTGCCCCTGGAAGAAGTGCTTATGGAGCTTAAGCCCCTGCTGGAGGACTCAGACTTGTCCAAAACCGGGCATAACCTCAACTACGACGTCAACGTTCTGGGGAACTACGGCATTGAGACAAAGGGGTTGGACTGCGACACGATGATGGCGGCCCACGTATTGGGGATAAAGGCCATTGGGTTGAAGAACCTTGCCCTTGACATTCTCCACCACGAGATGACTCCCATTCGCACCCTTATTGGGACCGGAAGGAAGCAGAAGCGGATGGACCAGGTCCCCATAGACGACGTTGTGCCATACGCCTGCGCCGACGCTGACTTTGCGGGGCGCCTGCGCCCCATTCTGGAAGAGAGGCTGCGGGAGAACGGCTTTCTGGACATATTCAGGAACATGGAGATGCCCTTGATAAATGTCTTGGTCAATATGCAGCGTACCGGCATAACCCTTGACGGGTGCATACTTCACGAGATGTCTCAGGACCTAAATTGGAGGATTGGAGAGCTTCAAGACTTAATCTACGAGGACGTGGGGCACACTTTCAAGATAAATTCTCCCCAGCAACTCAGCGAGGTTTTGTTCAACGAACAGGGTCTCCCCAAGACCAAACGCACCAAGACCGGCTACTCTACGGACGCCAACTCTCTTGAAGCGCTCAAGGGCGGTCATCCCGTCATCCAAAAGGTCTTGGACTTTCGCCAGGTGACCAAGCTCAAATCCACCTACGTTGACTCACTGCCCAATCTCATCAACCCTCGCACAGGCCGAATACACACCAGCTACAACCAGGCGGGCTCGGCCACCGGGCGGATATCAAGCAACGATCCCAACTTGCAGAACATTCCGGTGCGCACGGAGTTGGGGCGCCAGGTGCGAAAGGCCTTCCGCGCCCCAAGAATGAACGGCGAGTCTTGGCTCCTGTTCTCCGCCGACTATTCCCAGATAGAGCTTAGAGTCCTTGCGCACCTTTCCCAGGACGCGGCCTTGATTGACGCCTTTCTAAGGGGCGAGGATATCCACTCCTCCACTGCCGCCATGATGTTTGACGTGCCGCTGGAAGAGGTGACGACCGACCACCGCCGTATTGCCAAGGTGCTTAACTTTGGCGTCATATACGGCCTATCAGCCTTTGGCATCTCTCAACAGACGGAGTTTTCCCCTGAGGAAGGGAGAAGGTTCATTAAGACTTACTTCGCCAAGTACCCCGGCATCCAGGGATACCTTGATGACGTGAAGGAACGAGTCAAGACAACGGGTTACGTGGAAACGCTCTTGGGACATCGACGCTATATTCCGGAGGTCCAGGCCTCCAACGCTATTGTGCGTCAGGCAGGTGAACGAATGGCCATTAACATGCCCGTTCAGGGTACGGCCGCAGACATTATGAAACTTGCCATGATACGAGTCCAAGGCCGGCTTCAGGGATCCGAAATTGCTGCCAAGATGCTGCTGCAGGTGCACGACGAGTTGTTGTTTGAAGCGCCGGCAGACCATGTGGAGGCCCTCAGCGAAATTGTATATCAGGAGATGCCCAACGCGATGGAAGGGTATACGGAGATGGCTGTCCCTCTCAAGGTTGACATAAAGATAGGTCCCACCTGGGGAGACATGGAGTAGGCCGGACTCCCATGCCTGAACTGCCCGACGTTGAATCAATGCGTCGATATCTGTTGGGCCAGGGTCTTGTGGGCCGCCGCTTTACCGGCGCCGTTATTCTTTGGCACAAAGCTATCAAAGGGTCCTCGCTGGAGGACTTTGTCCTGGGCATCACCCGGCGGCGGATAGAGCAGCTAGACCGACGCGCCAAGTTCCTTATATTCCGGTTGGACGACGGCCAATGTCTCGTTTTTCACATGCGAATGACCGGGACACTTCTACTGGAGCCAGGCTCCAACGCTCGACACCCCATGACCCGTAACTATTTTCTTCTTGACGACGGACGGGAACTTAGGTTTGTGGACCCTCGCAAGCTGGGAACTCTGCAACTGTTGGAAGATGAAGGCCAGGTGACAAGGAATCTGGGGCCGGAACCCTTGGACCCGTCTTTCACAGCCCAGATGTTGATGAACCGACTAAAGGGTCGAAAGGCGCCCATCAAGGCTTTGCTGTGCGATCAGGGGGTCATCGCCGGCATCGGCAACATATACGCGGACGAGATCCTCTTTGCCTCGGCTGTACACCCCCTCACACCCGGTGGTAATTTGACGCACAAGCAGATGAAGCGGATGCACCAAGCCACGGTGTCCATTCTCTGTAAGGCCATCGACAACCTGGCGGATTTGGCGGCCCGGGGCGGCCCGCCCACCGAGTCCGCCGAGGGGTTATCCACCCTCATGGTCCCACGGAAGAAAGATGAACCCTGTGGTGTATGTGGCGCCTCAATTCAGCGAGTGCCGGTGAGGAGTCGCAGCACCTATTTTTGCCTGAACTGCCAGCGATGACTGCGTTGCCTCTTTGACCCCTTGCCCAGGGTAAGGTATGTTATTGTAGTCTGCCAGAACCAGCAAAGGACTATCTCATGCCCATTTACGAATATGTTTGCCCTGACTGCGACGTTAAGTTTGACCGGCTTCAGCCCGCAGGGTCTGCCCATGCCCAGTGTCCACGGTGCGGGATGCCTTCAAAGAAGGCCATATCGCTCTTTGCAGCTTTTGCAACCACCGACGATGGCGCCGCGTCGTCCGTGGCGGGTATGGGAGGGTGTCCGGGCTGCGCCGGCGGGGCCTGCGCCTGCAGCGCATCCCACTAGACTCGTATTAGCTTTCTCGGCCTCGTGGGAGCAAAGTGCCCAATCTCTTGCGGATGGAAGGCCTTCGCGTGAGCAGATATCCTCCCGCCACGGTGGCCAGAACCCCGGCGCCGCCAATGGCCAGAAGGGCCGTATATAAGGTTGCATCGAACCAGAAGCCTTGGGGAAACATGATCAGTAGGTAGTCCCTGTAGGGGTCCAGTTGCCAGAAGTCGTTGGCAAAGCTTACCTTGTGAAAGAGCAGGAACAACTGGTCAAAGGCTGCCAGAGATAAGATACCAAACAGGGCGATAAAGCCTACGGTGGCCGCACATCCCCACAATGTCCATCGGCTGAGCACAGGGACAAATTGCCTTCCCATTCTTAGGAATCCACCAATGGCCATAGCCAAAAGGCATAGGCCAGCTAGGGCGCCCAGGGTGTAGACCGCCCAGATTAGGCGCTTAACGTCTCGCATGTGAAGCACCTCACGGGCACCAAAGATCCGTCTATCCTGGCCAAAGACCCTTGCACGGACCTCCAACGGCTCCTGTCTCGAGTTGAAATAGGCCCTAATGTCCCGGCCTGCTTCAATGAGGCCCTCCCTCTCAATTCCCGTAGCCGCAGGTATGTCGTACTTGTCGAAGCCGTAGGTATAGAGCCGCAAGTCATTGACGGCCCAGGTGACGCTGGCCGTTATGAGAAAAATGGGGACCGCCGCTATAAAAAGGCCAGTCAAAATCCTATTGCCGATGCGCGAATCTACCATGGATATAAGGTATCACCCCCAATCTTGCCATTCAACGAAGGCCCTGACTATAATCGGCTCTATGCAGCGAGAAGCCTCAGAAGACCGTTCACACCAAGAACTGGCCGCCTTTCAAACTTTGATAGAAACGGTTAATCGTCTGTTTGCGCCGGGAGGATGCCCCTGGGACCTGGAGCAGACCCACGAGAGCTTGAAACGCAACCTCCTTGAAGAGTGCTACGAGGCCTTGGAAGCCATCGACTGTGGGCACCCAAAGAAGATATCCGAGGAGATGGGCGACATACTGGTGCAAGTGGTATTCCATGCCAATATCGCCAAGAAGACTGGCGGGTTTACGCTGGAGGACGTCCTGACGCAAACCAACGAAAAGCTGGTCAGGCGCCATCCCCATGTCTTTGGCGATGTCAAGGTGTCGGACGCCAGGGAGGTGGAGCGTAACTGGGAACGCCTGAAGAGGACCGAGGGGAGAGAGCGGTCCGCCGCCGAGGGTATTCCCCACGAGACTCCTGCCCTTGCTTACGCTCAGCTGATGCAGGAACGGGTGGCCAGGAGGGGCTTTGACTGGGACGACGCTGCCGGCGTGCTGGCAAAGATTGCCGAGGAGGCCATGGAAGTCAGATGCGCCGAGGGTAAAGACCGGAAAGCCAGCGAAATTGGAGACCTCCTTTTTGCCCTAGTAAACCTAGCCCGCTGGGAAGGAATTCATGCTGAAGATGCTCTGCGAAAAGCGAACCTGCGGTTCAAGCAGCGATACATAACCATGGAGGGTCTGGCCAAGGAGAAAGGGGAAGACTTCGCCACCCTGTCTTTGAACAAGATGGAAGAGCTCTGGCAAGAGGCTAAGAAAAGGGTGGGATAGGACGCCGCGGCGCGTCTATTCCCTCCAGCGATCCTGCGTAAGCCACGGTGCGCCATAATAGAGGCCCGCAGGCAGCTCTGCCTTAAACCCGGACATCATGCCCATCGCCATGCTGCGGCCAAAGCGCCCGGCCAGCCTTTCTACGAAGCTTCGTCGAGGTCTGATCCATAGGGGTTTTGGCTTCACCCCGCCCAACTTGGCGGCCAGCGCCAGCGCTAGGTCAAAGTCGCCAAGCTCATCGACAAGTCCTAACTCCTGGGCCTTACGACCCGTAAACACCTCTCCGGTGGCTATTTCTCGCACCTGATTTGGGTCCATGCCCCTTCCAAGGGCTACAGAGGAGATAAAGGACTCGTGAACCTCGGTGATAATGCCGGCAAACTTTTCGTCCTCCTCAGCGGTGGGACCGCGCCAAAACCCCGTCATATCCTTTAGACGCCCACCCTTGTATACCGAAAGGCCCACCCCAAAGCGCTCAAGCAAGTCTTGCAAAACAGGGCGCACGTAGAGAACGCCAATAGACCCCACCAGGGCCGATGGTATGCTGACAATTTTGACAGCGGAACAACTTAAAAGGTAGGCGCCTGATGCTCCCAGACCACGGATGAAGGCGACCACGGGCTTTTCTTTGGCTACTCGCTGAAGCCCAGCGTACAGCACCTCGGAACCTCCCACCGAGCCTCCGGGAGAATCGATATCCAGCAGCAAAGCCTTCGTTCTTCCGCTCGCGCGCACGGTTTCCAAAAGCTGTGCTTGCTCAGCAACTTGGCGGCCTCCGCCAATGGGACCAAAAATCTCTACAATCCCAACCCCGGATTTCTTCAGCCTAAAAGATAGCAATGGTTCCTCCTTACCGTTTCTTATTGGTGGGGCACTACTTTGCAGCCCAAGCTGTGCAACGGTGAACACCGACTTACATAGTTCTTGCACCAGTGCATGAGTGGGAGGCCAAGGCGGCAATATGGATGGGATTCATTTGCCACCGGTGAGCTTTAGTAGGGGCAACAACCGTATGCAACGTTGGTCTTAGAGGCTGCCCGGAGGGTCTATTTGGAAGGGAGGGGTCCAGCTATCTATGGGAACTTCGATAACTACAGGCTTGTCCAACCCCAAGGCCCGTGAGACCGCCTCATTCAACTGCGCGCGGTGCTCCAGCTTAATCCCCTCGGCTCCGAAAGCCCTTGCGGTCATGGCAAAGTCGGGGTTGTGCATCTTTGTACCTATGACGCGGCCCTTATATCGAACCTGCTGGTCGCTGAGGGAAGCTCCCAAAGCGCCGTCGGCAAAAACTATGGCCACTACGTTGATGCCTTCCTGTACCGCAGTTGCAATATCCGGCAAGGCGTACATGAAACCGCCGTCGCCACATAAAGCAACCACCTGTCGGTGTGGATTGCCTACCTTGGCTCCCAGGGCCGTGGGGAAGGCGTACCCAAGCGTTGCGAAGTAGGAGGTATTTAGGTAGGAGCGCGGCGCCAGAACCGGAAATGCCAGATGTGCCCAGTAACCTATGCTGGATATTCCGCTGACGACGATGGCATCGTCGGTCAACTCTTTTCTCAAGCCTTCGATTATCTGCACCTGGTTGGGAGCCTTATTGGTTGTGTCTTGATAGTCTTCGTTACGTAGGTCGGCAATCTCTTCTTTGCTCCATTGACTGGTGTTTTCCTTTCCCTCCAACTTGCCGAGCATGGCGAGCGCCGCGAGCTTGGCATCGGCGCAGATGCTCACCTGTTCAGGCCAGTTGCGTCCAAGCTCCTCGGGGTCGGCATCCACGTGTATGATGCTTTGCTCAGGCTTGAACCCCCAAGACACCTGGCCAAAGAAATGGAGCCGGGTGCCGATGGCGAGAATGACGTCGGCCTGAGGAATCACTCGGTGGGCGGGACCGTGGCCATAGTAGCAAGGACCAACGTATTGGGGATGGTTTTCAGCGATGGCCCCCTTGCCCTCCGCCGTCACAATGACTGCGGCGTTGAGGGTATCCGCCAACCTCGTTAGCTCCTCATTGGCGTCGGCCGAGTTGATGCCGCCCCCTGCCCAAATTACAGGTCTCTTGGCGCTGGAAAGCAGTTCCACGGCCTGCTCCACCTGCGACGGGGTGGGTGACTGCTTGGGAAACACCTCCGGCTCAAGGAGATCAACGTCACCCCCTTGGGACAATACGTCAGAGGGTATCTCAAGAGCCACGGGTCTGGGCCTTCCTGTCTTAAGCCGGCGCATGGCCTCGTGGACTGCATCCGGGGTCTGGTCCGGCGACATAATGGTGGAGGACCATTTGGTGATATTTTTCAACACGTCAAGCTGGTTCACCACTTCGTGGACGGCGCCGCGGCCCTGATTGATGTTATAGCTCTCCACCTGGCCGGCAATGAGAAGCACGGGAGAAGAAGAGGCGTAGGCAGTGCCTATCCCCGCAGCGGCGTTGAGGATTCCCGGCCCCGGCACCACCAAGGCCACGCCGATTTTACCCGTTGTACGGGAATAGCCATCGGCCATGTAGGCAGCAGTTTGCTCATGACGTGTCGTCACCAGGCGGATTCCCGGCTCGTCATAGAAAGCGTCGTAGATATCCATAATCTGCACCCCCGGCAGTCCAAAGACCACCTCCACACCCTCCCTTGCCAGGGACCGTACCAGGGCCTGTGCGGTCGTCATCTGAGCCATTCTCTACCTCCACCTTAAGCTGCGTCGGCGCGTAAACATCATAAACCCTAGGGCTACGCTGTCAACTTGCAGTGCAAGGTTATGGGAGACGGTCCTGGAAATCGGGCCGGATTGTCGGGTGGGATTGACGTCAAATTTGCATATTGCTACCATGAACTTGCCTCAGGTTGAGTAGCCATTCCTTTTGAAGATACCCCGTTTCTGCGGGCCGTGACTTCGAAACAGCGCCAGGCTCAAGGGGGCAAGGAAAAAAGGTAACGAGTCTACGAGTTGCCGAGTTGGAGGAGGGCCAGAGTGTCGGAAATAGTAGGGCAAGGAATATCGCGGGCAAACTTAGAAGGTGCTTTTAACAACTTTATCGAAAAGATTTCCAACGACGAGCAGTTTAGGGATGAACTGATAGCCAACCCGGCAGAGGTGCTTGCCCGTTGGGACCTGAACGAGGAAGAATTGAACTCCATCAAGTTTTCTCCCGCCTGGGCCTGGCTGAGGAAAACGTGGACCGCCCCTGAGGGTTGGTAGCCGTGCCTAATCCACGGCCTTAACCGTACGTCTAACCGGCAGCCCCGCGTCGGAACGCCGCAGCAATATTACATGGCAGTCTGCTCTATTCGCGGGATCAGAGACATAGCGTCGTCCACCGGCTTGGCGACAATTTCCTCCACCTTTTGCTTGAAGTCCCTGAGCGCCTGGTCTCCCGCCGGTCCGTCGGGTATCTCGCGCTTGTTCAGCTTCTCCTTGAACTCCTCAAACAGCACGTCCTCAGACCGGCCGTGGGGTATCTCAAAGAAATCATGGTCAAAATGCGGCAGATCACCGGGGCCGTAGTACCTCTTCCCCTCAATGCTGAACCCCTCTAACTCATGGGTCCCCTTGCCCAGCACCTCACCCGTCTCTACGTAGTGCTCCATCACCGGTTTCATTCCGTACTTCTGCACCGGACACACCTTCATGCACACTCCGCACCCTGAGTACCTCGCCATCACCGGCCGGCACCTCTCGTACACCAGTTTGTGCTTCTGCACTCCCCTCCACTACACCTTGTCTTTCATCAGTGCCCTGCCGGGGCACCGGTTTACGCACACCTGGCATTCCTCGCAAAACTTGTGTATGCCGTAGTCCATCGCCTCATCGTAGGTCACCAAGGCGTCGGTGGTGATTATCATCAACCGCGCCCTTGAACCGAAGTGAGGAGACAAAAGTTGGCGTTGGCCCCCAACTGGCCCAATCCGGCGGCGACGAACATGGGTATGTATGGTGCGCTGTTGTCGGCGGGGCTGTGCACCTGGGCGTGGTAGCCCAAGCTGCGAATGTAGTCCGCCATAATTAGACCGGCCTGGCTCATGGTCCGGTAGGTGCCGAAGTGGGTGGTCTCGGCGAACTTGCTGGGAATAGCTTGCGTCCTTTCGTAGTCCTGCTCGAAGGCAAGGCAGACAGCGTGTTCGTACTTGGTCCACTTCTTCTTGTACTTGAAGGTATAGCGCTTGTCGTACCGGGTGATTCCCACCTCACCGAACCCCAACTTGCGGGCCCTAGCCTTAATCTGTTCGGTTACGTCTTTGCCGCGCTCCGGTTGGCCGGTGGGTTCCAAATCGCCGTAAATCTGAGAGGTCCTGACCACGTCCTTGGACAGCCTAACGTGTTCCCGGTGACCCTCCTGCTCTTCCAAGGGATAGACAGTCCAAGCCCACTCCTGGTCTGCGGTGTGAGTGATACTTAGGCTTTCAAGAGGATATTTAAGAGAGTAGAAATCAACGTCTGTGGGATTTTGGCGAATCCCGGGTTGAGACACCAGGTCTTCGGCGACGGGGATTTCAATGTCAGGGTCACCGTTTTTCAGCCCAGGTCGTTTAAGTACATGGCTTACCCTCTTCTTCACTATATCCTCCTCTTTACAAACCTTCTCCATAGCGTTTCCTCTGAATATATGCCATCTGATGCCCTGTCAATGGAATGTTTTGATGGTTGTACCTCTTAATGAGTCCAGGGCTTAGTTCACATAACCGGACTTAGCTATAAATTAGGGCTTTCGACGGCGCGGCGCGGTGGGCCAAACTCTTGGCAATATCCTCTCAATTTGGTGCTTTGGAGCATTGCAAAGAACTCTTTTAGACGTATACCATTTTTTACTGTTCCAATTTGATTTTTGCCATCTTAGGGATGGTAACATTTTTAGGAGTGGAAGAATGTTCCACCGAATTGATCTATCCTCAGTTCCTTTTGATCCATACACCCGGCTCCTTGAGCCAGAGCTCACCGAAGACTTGCAGTCCCTTGTCCGCGATATGAACGGTTCGCGCGTCGTACACGTCAACAGCACACCAGTTGGTGGAGGTGTCGCGGAAATTCTGCGGTCCCTTGTCCCCATAAGCAAGGGGCTTGGCTTGGACACGGACTGGTACATAATTAGCCCACCGAAGAATTTCTTTGACGTCAGCAAGAAGATTCACAACCTGCTTCAGGGCGCCGATGGCTCCTTGACCGCTGCGGAGTCGGAAACCTACAGTTTATACGGAGGAGAGGCCGGCAACCTGGACTTTGGGCCGCTGGCCGCAGACGTCTGGATTTTACACGACCCCCAGCTGCTCCCTTTGATGGCGATTCTGCCTGAGGACAAGCACCCTCCCATAGTCTGGGTATGTCACATAGACCTTTCCGCGCCCAATGAGAAGATGCTAGCCAGCGCCTTTCCCAATATCATTCGGGCCGACGTTAAGGTTTTCTCGATGGCGGAATACGTACCATCCAAATTGGATGACACTGTCGTCCACGTTATTCCACCCGCCATTGACCCCCTGAGCGAAAAAAACCGGCCCATGCCCATGTCAGTGGCGCGGAGGCGCATGGCCGCCATGGGTATAGACGTAAGCCGCCCTTTGGTCACACAAGTATCTCGGTTCGACCCCTGGAAAGACCCCTGGGGAGTGGTTGACGCTTATAAGAAGGCAAAGGAAACTGTCCATAACCTCCAACTCGCCTACCTGGGCGCCTCTCACGCGACCGACGATCCAGAGGGCAAGACTATCTTAGATGCACTAACGGATGACACCCGCCACGACCCTGACATTCACCTATACGGCGACGCCGATATACCATTAGAGGCAGTGGACCAGGTGGTCAGCGCCTTTCAGACTGCCTCTGACGTGGTCCTCCAAAAGTCCATCAGGGAAGGCTTTGGGCTTACTGTTACGGAGGCCATGTGGAAGAACCAGCCGGTGATTGGTGGGAACGTTGGGGGAATTCGTGCGCAGATTAGCGACGGTGAAAGCGGGTTTCTGGTGGACAGCGTGGAGGAATGCGCCAGTCGCATAGTCCAACTGTTAGAAAGGCCGGAACTTAGGAAGTCCATGGGCGCCGCCGCCAAAGAAAGCGTCAGAAACCGTTTCCTTTTGCCTCGACTGCTCCGGGACTACCTGCGAGCGGCCAAGGAGTGTAAAGCGCTTGACAGTAGAATCCACTAGCACAAACCTCCAGCTGCTAGACTCCATTGATACCTCTATGTACAGAATATAAAGTATAGATTACTTGGGAATTGAATCTCCCAAAGGAGTGAAATGGATACCAGTACAGCATATCGCGAACTCTTTACAAATTTGGTAGGCCACTTGGGACAGGACTTTGACCTAGCCCGCGGGGCACTCTACATTGCCGCGGAGGACTCGCCAACGGTAGATGTTGAAGAATCAACCGCTATTCTCGACCGGTTGGCAGGCGAGGTTAGCGAAAGACTTGAGCCGTCCATGGACCTACATGCAAAGCTCAGGACACTAAGCCGTCACTTAGGGGTGACGCTAGGGTATTCTGAGGACAAGCAGGACTCCTATAATCCCAAGAACCTCTATTTGGACCAGGTGTTGACCCGCAAGAAGGGGGTCTCAATTGCCCTGTCCCTGGTATACATGGAAGTCGGCGCTCGCTTGGGTATACTTTTTGAGCCCATCGGCTTGCCGGGAAGCCTGGTAATGAGGGCAGCCTCCCAGGAGGCTGATATATATGTCGATCCCCTCCACCACGGCAAGCTTATGTCCAAAGAAGACTGTGGTAACCTTATTGGAGACTTACTTGGCGAGAAGGTCCGGTTGCCGGACGAATACTTCCAGCCCTACACAAAAAGGAAGTTTCTTGTCCATCTTTTATCTAACCTCAAGAAGATACACGTCAGAAAGCGCAACTACCAGAGGGCGATAGCAGCGGCTGACCGGGTTTCCTTGCTGGACCCGTACTTGGGCAGTAATTTGAAGGAGCGCGCCTGGATGTTCTACAGGACAAACCGGTTCCGACGGGCCATTGAGGACCTGGAGACCTATTTGGACATATATCCCGTAGCCAATGATGCAAGTAGTGTCCGGGGCCAGATCAGAAGGCTGTGGAAGACCCTTGTGTCCCTGAACTAGCCAAGCCCCTAAATCCAACTACAGCGCGTTTACGTATGAAGAAGTTGAAAGGCCGGTTGTCATCTCCTGGGAAGGGGGAGTAGATGGGCGAGTATGAGAGCCTAGGAGACGAGAATCTCCTGACCCTTATTGCCCACGGTGACAAGGATGCGCTGGAATGCTTCTATGAACGGTACTCGACGCAGGTATTCTCATTGACTAGGTACATGCTGAGGGATGAAGCCATCGCCGAAGAGATTACCCAAGACGTCTTTCTTGCCCTGTGGCAGAAGGCCTCTACCTTCAACCCTCAACGAGGGTCGCCCAAGGGTTGGCTTATGAGCATTGCCCATCACCGGGTCATAGACCACGTTAGGTCGTCCAAGCGCGCCAGGGCTTCTATTGACCGAGTGGCTCACGACTTCTCCAACCTTCAAACCCTATACCACGTCCACACGGAGGAAGACGCTTATCGAAATATGGACCGGCAGGAGGTTATGAAAGCGCTTCAAACCATTCCTGAAGCGCAAAGAACCGTCATCCTGATGTCCTATTACGAAGGCTACTCTCAGTCGGAGATTGCCACGTTACTTGACCAGCCATTGGGCACGGTTAAGACGCGTATTCGCCTCGGTATGCAAAAGCTGAGAGCCATATTTACCAGTTCCGCGGTGTCATAGAGAAATGGTTTGTAAAGATATAGAAGGCTTAATTCCCGCTTACGTTCTGGACGCTCTAGGCGATGAAGAGGTCCTGCAGGTAGAGAGCCACCTGGCGGGCTGCACCTGGTGCTCCGGGCTGGTCCGAACCCAACGAGAGGTAGCAGCCAATCTGTCGCTGGCCGTTGAGCAGGTCGCACCACCTCAGCGCGTTTGGGCACGGACCAAACAACGGATAGCCGCCAACCCTCCGAACGCTGGCGCAGCGCGGGAAAAGGCCGTTGAGCGCTTCAGGCGAAGACCGGTATCTATCATTGGCACCTTCGCATACGCCGGCGCCCTCATTGCCCTGCTGCTTTTAGGAGGGGTATTGGCTTTTACTCTCAGAACTTCCGGGCAGATGGAAGACCTTAAGGAAACTAATCGGGCCCTGACGGGGCAGGTTGCCGAGCTTCAACAGGACAATGACGCCCTATCCAGCGAGCTTACCCAGTTGATGGACCATAATAGCGAGATGGGCGAGCAGGTGTCCAAACTCAACGAAGATAGCTCGGTGGTAACCGCCGAGGTGGTTGGCCTCATTTCGGGAAGTAAGGCTTTGTCTCAGCAAATGAACGACCTGGCCATCAGTGGTCAGGAGCTGCTCAACGTCCTGCGGACCCAGCGGTCTATTGTCTATATGCTCACTCTGCCCAATACAAGGGTCCTGAGCATGGAGGCCCGGTCTGACGCCTCAGCCCAAGGCAACCTTATGCTGAACTTTGACAATCAATGGAGTGTCTTTGTTGCCACTGGGCTAAACCCGCTGCCCCTTACCCAGCAGTACAACGTCTGGCTGAGAAGGGGGAATGAGGAGTTCTACGCCGGTGTGATTACCATTGATGACATGGGGTGGGGCATTGCCCTCCTTGCCCCAGACTTTACCATGGCGGAGTACCAGTGGGTGGGTGTGACCGTAGAGTCCAGCAGCGGATCCGGACAACCTTCGAGGAGGGGGGAGCTTGTCCTGTGGGGCGAACTCTCCCTGGCAGACCCGCTATACCCCGCAAGCCCCAGCGCTCCTGCAAAGTAAAGAGGCCCGGCAGAAGCGGGCCCCTTTACCAGTGTAATCAAGCCGTAGTGCCGGCCTTGTCTATAGATTGAACTGTGGGTCCAGGTAGTCCTCTTCCTTCTGATAGACCTGTATACGCCCGCTGATGGATTCGATAATCAGTATCTGATTATCGTCGTTGACCGCAACGGCTGATGGGCGTCTAAAGGTCCACTCCAGTGACGTATCGGCCCTTTTACGAGCCTTTACGAAGTCGGAGTTGGCATTTACAAACACCGTTGCGGACTTGGACAGCTCCCGGGCGTCGCCATAGAAGGAGGTAAGGGCCTCACCACCGGCATTGTATACCTGCACCCTATTATTGCCCCAATCGGCCACGTAGACGTCTCCGTCTGAATCAGTAGCCAAGCCTGAGGGCCTTTGCAACTCGCCGGAACCGGAGCCGGAGCTACCGAACTGCCTAAGAAACTCCCCGCCGGGGGAGAATTTCTGGACACGGTCGTTGCCCCAATCAGCCACGTACACGTCACCGTTCCGATCTATGTGGAGACCGTAGGGCATACTGAACTCACCGGGTCCGCTACCCTCTTGACCCCAGGTAGCAATGAACTTTCCGTCGGCGGTGAATTTCTGTATCCGGTGGTTCCGGCTTTCGGCAACGTAAAGGTTGCCCTCGTCGTCAAAACGAATCCCCGTAGGACCGTCCAGCTGACCACTACCTTTTCCGGGGGTACCCCACTTACCCAGGTAAGCGCCGTCGTCGGAAAAAATAGAAACGGAGTTAAGGTATTCGTCCGAAACGTAAACGTTATCATCGGGGCCAATGGACAAGGCGGCGGGCCACATGAAATCGCCGTCATCGGTACCCTGGCCTCCGGCATCAACAATTTTCACGTCTTCTTCCAGGTCCCACTTGGACCACCTCTGTTTTCCGCCCAGGGGGTACCCCGGGTCGGAGCCACGACTGACAACATACGCTGCGCCCTTTTCCCCCAGCACCAGGTCCGTTGGCGCAGTAAAGGCGAAGAGACTGCCGATGCAGTGGTCGTAGGTATAGGTACGTTCCCCAATAGTCTGTATTAGCGCCATGGCTACCTCCCGTTAAAGTTAAGTATTCTCAGGTTACCCCTGTGCCATTCACAGGGTCTTAGGCAAACTGGTATTCCCTGGCTGCGGCTATGAGCTGCAACACACTGGTGACGCGCCTACCAAAATCTCTAACCTCTTCCTCAGACCCTCCGCGCTTCACCTCGCCACCGGACCGAATATGACTTAAAATCTGCTCCCTGGTACCGTCTTCAATCCTAATGGCGCCCAGCATTTCCAGACAACCGTCCACCAATTCTTCAGCGGTGAGGACATCTTTGGTCCCCAGCTTGTCGATTATGGACTTTACACCCGGCTTACTGGCGTCCCCCAGCATATCGGCCACGAAGTTGACCCGCCTTACCAAGGCGCCCGTGTCTATCCATTCGCTGCCGGTATGCCATCCTTCAACGCTAGGGGGATTTATCAATTCCTGTCCCTGGTAGTCGGCTTCCAGGGTTAGGAGCATTACCCCGGGCTTGGGCGCCTGAAAATCCCCGACCAAGCGGGTGGTGCCCGCCACAATTTCAGCGGGGTTCTTCACTTTGGCAAACCGGACGTTTTCATCCTTGAAGAAATCTGAGTTGAACAGGAACCTGAGGGTGGACTTAATGTCGAAATTGGAATCTGTGAAGGTGTCGGCGATGGCTTGCACCGCCGCGGAGTCCCGGGGCGGAATGTCATTCCAACTGGGCACCTGCACTTCATCAGCCACAAAGAAGTTGTAAAGGTGCCTGGCAATGAACCGAGCGGTGGCAGGCTCCTCAAGGATAATGTGGATGATATCCTCACCGTTAAAGTTGCCCTTCCGGCCAAGGAACTCCTTCTCAGTGTCGTCGTGATCCTCAGGCCGATATTCAAACTGCCAAAGGAACCGGCCATAGGGGGCCCTTGGCAGCTTTGGCTTGATGGTCCAGCCGGTAAAGGCCCGAGAAGCCATCTTGACATCGTCTTCCGAGTAGTTGCCCTGGCCCATGGAGAAAAGCTCCAGCAGTTCACGGCCCCAGTTCTCGTTGGGTGCGTGCTTGTGGCTCATGTTGTTATCCAGCCAAAAGATCATGGCAGGGTCTTTGGCCAGGCGGACAAGTAGGTCCTTGTAGTTGCCCATGCCGTGCTGTCTAAACATGTTGATCTGGCGGTTCATCTCCGTGGGGTTGTCAATCTTGGAGTTGCCGGTGGCGAAAACCATGTGCCAAAAGAGGGTCATCTTTTCCTCTAGTGGACGCTTGGTTGTCAGCATGTAGTACATGAAGTTCATGGAGCCGTAGGGCGGAGCCCCAGGGACCTCATTCATTGGGTGGTACCGGTACATCAAGAAGGTATCCAACCCGGGCACACCGGCACCCTGCGGGTCTATAAGCTCCTCAACGGTGGCCTCATACCCCTTGGCCACTCTGTTCTCCAACTCTTCATACGAGGCGCCGAACCCGGCTCGACGCATCAGGTGAGCCATTAGAGCAATGTCTTTGCTTCCCATTTCTCCTCCTCAATTCAGGCCTATTAAGATGTACATGGTGGTTAAGTAACTTGGTATGGAACAGACGCTCTTGCTTCCCCCATTAAGGACAAACAAAAGAGTTCAGCCCACTATAGCTTACTTATAAGCGGTATTAGGTGTCAAGCTGAGCATTAGCACCATAACTCTTAACGCATGGTCATGTTTCGTCGTAATTGATATATGCATTAAAGCATTTACATAAAACACCATTATATCGGCCTGCATTCTTCTTGGGATAACAAGGAATCAAGGGCCGTGGGGAAGCAAATACGGTATAATACCCAGCGTTGTAATCCAGGCAAGGTGAACAATCTTCATGCGATTTACCCGGCTCATCACCAAAACTATGCGGACAGACCCGGCTGAGGCTGAGACGCCCAGTCATCGGTATATGCTAAAAGCGGGAATGGTCCTACAGGTGGCCGCGGGCGTGTATTCCTACTTGCCTCTGGCCTGGCGCTCCTTGCGCAAAATTGAGGCCATCATACGGGAGGAAATGGACGCAGCGGGCGGCCAGGAGGTTCGGCTGCCGGTGCTGCAACCCGTCGAGATGTGGCAGGAGTCGGGCCGGAGAGAGGCTTTTGGCGACAACCTGTTCACCCTTGAAGACCGGCGCCATCGCACAATGGTGATGGCGCCAACCCACGAGGAAGTTATCAGCCAAATAGCCAAGACCTACGTCCAAAGCTACCGGGATCTGCCACGCATTCCTTATCAAATACAGACTAAGTTTCGAGACGAACCCAGGGCGCGGGGCGGCCTAATCAGGGTTCGAGAATTTGACATGAAGGACGCCTACAGCCTAGACGCCACCACTGACGGTCTCGAAGCCAGCTATCAAGCCATGACTCAAGCATATCGCAACATTTACAGGCGCTGCGGCCTGCCCGCGGTGATGGTGGAGGCTGACAGTGGGGCCATTGGCGGCAGGGACTCCCACGAGTTTATCCTGCCAGCTCCCACCGGCGAGGATACCATCGTACGGTGCCATGGGTGCGGCTACGCGGCAAACTTGGAGAAGGCCAAGGGGGTTAAACCAAGCCTGACCAAGGAGTCGCCGCTGCCCCTGGAGGAGGTCTCTACCCCAGGCATAAAAACCATTGCCGAGTTGGCCAACTTCCTTGGAATACCGGCGAATAAGACATTGAAGGCCGTCTTTTACAGCGCCAACGGGGAGATGGTGTTTGTTACCATCCGAGGCGACCTTGACGTCAACGAGGTAAAGTTGGGCAGCTATTTGAAGGCCAAGGACCTGCACCTTGCCACGGAGGCAGAGGTGAATCAAGCGGGTCTAATTGCCGGCTCCGCCTCCCCCGTGGGTCTGAGGGATATACGGCACGTGACGGACGACTCGGTGCTCCTAGGCTCCAACTACGCGGTGGGTGCGAATAAACCCGACACTCACCTGCAGAACGCCAACTGCCCCAGAGACTTTCAGGCTGACGAGGTTGTGGATATTGCCATGGCAGAGGCTGGGCAAGAGTGCACAAGCTGCGGCGGCACATTGGAGTCGGAGCGAGGCATAGAGGTTGGTCACATCTTCAAGCTGGGCACCTTCTATAGCGAGATCCTGGGAGTCCACTACCTGGATAGGGAGGGTCGTCGACAGCCTGTAATCATGGGGTGCTATGGCATTGGGGTGGGACGGCTTCTGGCCGCTGCCATAGAGCATAATCACGATGATAATGGAATTCTTTTCCCTGTTCCAATTGCACCCTACCATGTTCACATGGTGGGGTTGAACCTCTCCGACCCCGACATAGCAAAGACGGCGGGTGAGCTTTATCAGAGGCTCTGGGACGCCGGCATCGAATGTTTATACGACGATCGGCCGGAGGAAACCGCCGGTGTGAAGTTCAACGACGCCGACCTTTTGGGCTTCCCCCTTCGACTGGTGGTGAGTAAACGTTCGCTAGAGACCGGCTCGGTGGAAGTGCGGCGGCGCGGAGAAAAACAATCAACCCTGTCCCCCGTAGAGGGAGTTGAGCATAAGTTGAGGGACTTGCTAGCAGCTTAGTTAACATCGCTACTCAACTAACATGCAAAGGAGGGAACAATGGCTGGAATCTGGCCCGGGGATATTCAATGCGTTGCCCTGTTGACTTTTGACATTGACGGCGCCAGCGGCTCTATTAACCGCAACCCCAACGCCGTTAATATGCCAAGCCTCTTGTCCATGGGAGAGTACGGCCCCAAGGTGGCTATGCCACGCATCCTTGACATGCTGGAAAGCTACGACATCAAGAGCACTTTTTTTGTCCCCGGTTTCATCGCAGAGAATAATGAGGAGCTAATGAAGGACATTGTTCTCCGAGGCCACGAGGTGGGCCACCACGGTTACATGCACGAGCCGCCGGCCACGCTTACCGCTGAGGAAGAATGGGCCGTGCTGGAGAAAGGCATATCAATCCTGGAGCAAACAACGGGTCGGCGGCCCCTTGGGTACCGCTCGCCATCCTGGGAACTGAGTCAACGGTCCCTGGAATACCTAGCGTCTCTGGAGTTCAAGTACGACACCAGCTTGATGGGCGACGACGCGCCTTACTACGTGAGCACGGCCAAGGGGCGGTTGGTAGAGCTTCCCATTCACTGGCTCTTGGACGATGCTCCTCACTTCTCCTACTCCCCCGCCACCCAAAGAGCCGGTCCGATGAAAAGCCCCGATGAAGTATACCTCAGTTGGAAGGCCGAGTTTGACGGCCTGTACCGGTACGGCCGGTCCTTTCATCTGACCATGCATCCCCACGTTATCGGACGTCCGGGCAGGCTCTCCATGCTGGAGCGGCTCATCAATTACATACGCAGCTTTCCCAACACAGCCTTCATGCGAGCCATCGACGTAGCCGAGATGTGGACCAAGGACTAATGTTTAATGCCCAGTGGACGGTCTCTTTGCCAGCGTGGTACAATGCCAGCCCTCGCAAGAGGTATGTCTAATTTTGAGCCTTTATAGCTGAATGCAAAACCAGTACGGAGAAAACGGTAAAAAAGGCGGCAAACGACCTATTGACGTGAGTGACCTTAACCTCCCCGTCTGGAGCGGTCGGTCCATAAGATGGGTAATAGCCGGCATAACCATCCTGTTCTTGATTATCGGGCTGTCCTGGGGCAAAGGTGTTTACACCGATTGGCTCTGGTTCGACAGCCTGGGTTACGTGAGTGTATTTCGCAAGATACTTTTAACACGTATCTGGCTCTTCTTTGCCAGCGCAGGGGTTTTCACCCTTCTTCTAGTTCCCAACATCTACCTGGTATTTCGTCTCACACGAGACGAAATACCCTCTACCCTTACCCGTGAGGCGTACTCCATAGTTCGCAAGGCCCTGACGTTGGCCGCGGCAGTGGCATCCCTTGTAGCGGCGGTGGCCATTGGCGCCGCCGCGGGAGGACGCTGGGAAACGGTGCTGAAGTTCCTCAACTCCACCCCCTTCACCAATGTGGATGAAACCACGGGCGCCACCGTGCCCCTCGTGGAACCTATATTCAACAAGGGAGTAGACTTCTACGTCTTTACCCTTCCCTTCCTGGGTTTCGTCCGCGGGTGGTTCCTTGGCGCGGTGGTGGTGGTTCTTCTCATTGTGCTGGCCCTATACCTGGTCCTGTTTGGCCTCAGGGAGAAGGACTTTACGGTTCCCACCTTCGTCAAATTACACTTCGCCGTAATTGCAGCCGCTATATTCATAGTGATTGCCGCCGGGCACTGGATTGGACGTTGGGAGCTTCTCTACTCCGACTCCGGGGCCGTCTTTGGCGTGGGATTCACCGACGACAACGCCCGGATAACCGTACGAACCATCCTTACCTTTGTTGCCCTTATCAGCGGCGGCCTTATGGTGGCGGGAGCCTTCAGACCAGGGTACCGGTTGATGGTTGGCGCCTGCGGCCTATGGCTAGGCATGGCTATTCTGGTAGGTGGCATATTCCCAAACGTCGTCCAGCGTTTTCAAGTTGAACCCAACGAGTTTACCAAGGAAAGAGAGTACCTGGTCAACAACATTGAGTTCACCCGCATGGCCTTCGACATAGACCAGCAAACTGAGCGGGCCCATCTGGGTCTGGAAAGAATCACGCCGGAGGTCATCGAAGAAAACCGCGGCACCATCGACAATATCCGGCTCTGGGACGAGAGGCCCCTTGGTGAGATTTACAACCAGGTGGAGTTTGTTCAGTTCTTCTACGACTTCCAGAGCGTTGGCGTAGACCGGTACAAGATAAATGACAAAGTGCAGCAGGTCATGCTTTCCACCCGGGAACTCTCGGCGGAAAAGCTACCGGAAGAGGCGCAGAACTGGGTAAACCGGCATCTGGTCTATACCCACGGTCATGGCATAGCAATGAGCGGCGTTAACGCTGTTAACGCCAACGGCCAACCTAAAATGTTTTTGAAGGACGTGCCGACCATTCCCTCCGAGGGGTTTGAGGAATTGGCCCTGACCGAGCCGGGGGTCTATTACGGCCTCAAGAGCCTCCCCTTTGTGATTGTGGGGTCCAAGCAGCAAGAGCTTGACTACCAAGGAGAAGGGGCGGAACCGGTATTCACGAAGTACGCCGGCTCGGGGGGCGTAAACCTGAGTTCAATTATCCGACGAGCTGCCTACGCATGGCAGTTCAAGGACATTAACATTTTCATCTCAGGCCAAGTCGATACCTCTCGAAGTCGGTTACAGTACCGCCGCACAGTACCGGAGCGGTTCGGCACGATAACGCCCTTCCTGATTCCCGACAGCGACCCCTATCAGGTAACCGCAGACGGCCGAATCTTCTTCGTACAGGACGCCTACACCGTAACACCTCAGTACCCATACTCCACTCCCTGGAAAATCAATGAGTTCAACTACATTCGCAACAGCGTCAAGGCGGTGATAGACGCTTACAACGGCTCAGTGGACTACTACATCTCTGATCCCGACGACCCCCTAATCCAGAGCTATCGCAAGATCTTCCCCGACCTGTTCAAGGACATGAAGGACATGCCGTCCTATCTCCAGGACCACGTCCGCTACCCTCGCGACCTTTTCACCATTCAGACCAGGGTGCTTCTTCAGTATCATATGACAAACCCGGAGACCTTCTTCCAAAAGGGCGACCAGTGGTCTATACCTGTCCAAAGCTCCTTCGGACGGGAAGGCACCCTGGACCCCTACTATATCTTGGCAAGGCTCCCCGGCGAGGAGAAAGAGGAGTTTCTACTTATCCAGCCCTTTACACCCGACCGAAGGGACCCTCTGAAGGCCTGGATAGCCGTTCGAAACGATGCACCGCACTACGGAGAAATGGTCCTGTATAGCTTCCCGGAGGGCAAAAGCATTCTTGGGCCGAATCAGATTGAGGCGCGTATAGACAACGACGCCGCTATCTCTCAGCAGTTCACCCTTTGGGGGCAGGTAGGCTCTGAAGTGCAACGGGGGAATATGCTGGTTATTCCCGTGGGGGACTCCATTCTCTACGCGGAACCCATCTTTCTCAAGCCGGAGGCTCTAGAGTTTCCGGAGCTAAGACGCATTATCCTGGCCGACGGACAGCGGGTGGTGATGCAGCCTACCTTGGAAGAAGCGGTGCGGGCAATTAAAGGCGAGATACCCGCAGTTGCCCCGGTTGTAGCCGAAGATGTTGGCAGACTATCGCAGCCAACACCTGAAGTTGCTCCAACGCCCATCCCAAGCTCCGGACCCACGACGCCTGCCCGGGATCTTGTCCTAACGTCCGATGAGATACAGGAGCTGCGCAAGGCCCTAGAGGACCTAGGTAAGCAGATAGACGAGATAGACGCGATTCTGGAGCAGGTTGTCAGACAGTAGAACAGTAGAACTCCGTGGCCCCAGGGCTACGAATTTCAGCCTTTCAATCTACTTGCGGTTTAATAGATATCATCTTTGGGTATTCGGCTCCGGTGCCAGAACTCCAACCCAACCCCGGCCGCAACGCTAACCAAGCCGATAAGCCCGCCGAATAAGACGAAAGCAATCCCAACTCCTATCAGTACGCCGTTCGCCAAAGCCGCCAGCCTGTGGCGCCGTAGAATGTGATGATCAAACATTTTTCTGGACAACCTCCAATTTATTCAAGCTCCCTGCCCAGGAATAGACTCAGAGAGACACCAATCTGGGTAAGGGTAGTAACTATTATGGCCGCTGCCAGGACGCCCAGGGCCATCATGGGTATGGACTTGCGGGGATGAATGTCAAGGGTCCAGGCCAACAGGCATCCCGTCCAAGCCCCGGTGAACGGTAGGGGCGTGGCTACGAAGGGAACCAGCGCCCAGCGACCGTATCGAGAAAACCAGGCCCCCGTGCTGCCTCTCAGCCTGTCCATACGCCACTGCAAGAGGCCTGTGACAGGCTGTGGCAGGCTGAACATCAGATGTCCCAACTTGTGAAGTACCAAGGGGAGGATCAGAACGGGAATCAAGTTGCCAATGATGGCCAAGCCCATGACCTCATACCAGGTGAAATCAAATTTAACCATCGCCCAGGGTATGGCAAACCTGAGCTCGCCGACGGGCGCGGCGGCCAAGCCGATAACCGCCAAGGCATTTGCTACTTCCAACTAACCGTCCCACGCCCTGCGGCGGTCTGACGGCCTGCCGTCGTAGGACGGGCCGAGGCTGCTTTGCTATTCTCTTTCCTTTTCATGGCTGCAGCCTGATAGTTTACCACCTGTTTCGCTCTAACACCTCCTCTCCTTGACGCCCCGACGCGACTTGGATAACCTTGGTTCGGAAATATTCAATCTGTCATCGCAATGTAATTTCTTGACATAAGCGTTTTCTACTCTGGCCCTTATGGCTGTTATGAACCAGACAAAACGGTGGTTCCCGGGAACCGGGAGACGGATAGTCCTAATCTTACTTCTGCTTTCCGGAGGCACCGCTCTTACCGTGGTAGGCTCTCAACGAGAGGCGGCTGTTCTGGTTTTCGCTGGTGTAGCCGTTATTGTATGGGGGTTGCTGCTATCCAGACCCCTGTCCCAGAGGGTCCTGGACTGGCTTGACCGGAAGGGCGTATAGGGAAGTCTTTTGAGCGATTTTTGGCTGTTAATGGCTTGGGGGCTTGCCACCCTGGGTGTCGCCGGGATCTCGGTGATCATAGGCCGCCGCTTTGGCCTTGATTACGTAGTAGCCACCATGGCGGGAATGCTGGTGGTCTCCAACATACTGGCCGCCAAACTGGTTGTGGTATGGCACTACAACGTCCCGGCGGGTGTGCTGCCCTTCGCCGCCACCTTTCTGCTCACGGACCTCATCAACGAAAAATGGGGCAAAGCTCAAGCACGCCGCGTTATCTGGACGTCTTTCTATGCAAGCCTGGTTGTCCTGGTGCCGATAACCATCGCCGTTCACTGGAAATCAGCCTTTCCCAGCGATCTCTTCGACTCCTTTGACGCTGTCTTGGGACTGGCGCCTCGTATAGTTCTGGCGTCCTTTGCAGCCTACCTCATTAGCCAGCACCACGACGTTCTGGCCTTTCACTTCTGGAAACGTCTAACGCGTGGAAGATTTCTTTGGCTCCGAAACAATGCCTCAACCATGGTATCCCAGTTCTTTGACACCGTAATCTTTATTACCATTGCTTTTGCCGGAAAGCCGGACCTTCCACCCCTCATGTCCCTCATTGTAGGCCAGTACGTGGTTAAGCTAGTCATTGCCGCTTTGGACACGCCACTTATGTACTTGATAATCCACGTGGTGGACCGGGTACCGGGCAGGGGAACACGGGAGACCCAAGGCTATCCGTAGGGCGCGACCCCCTGACCTAAACCGGCTTCCCCAACCCTCCGGCGTCGGAATATCTACTCAACGATTTCCTTGACCCATCTGCGATATCTTCGCAGCGAGTAGCACAGCCTCAGGAATTGGACCACCTCGCCAACGCCGAATTTGGACTTTCCCCGCCTCCGGTTGACAAAAGTGATAGGCACCTCTTTTATCTGAGCCTTGGGGTGCTTTACAAGCACCTCCAGCAGCAACTTGAACCCGGTGGATTTCGGTTTCAGCGCCAGGGAGTCGAGGACCTCACGGCGGAAGACTACGAAACCGGAGGTTGTATCGCGAACATGCAATCCCAGCATCTTCCTGGATATCCATATAGACGTGCGGCTGGCGAGCTGGCGATAAGGCGACATCCCGACGATGGAGCCGCCCTTAACATAACGTGACCCTATTACTATATCGGCACAACCTGCTACTGACAGCAGGTTCCTTAGGTCATGGGGCCGATGGGAAAGGTCAGAGTCCATCATCACTACCAAGTTTCCGTTGGAGGCCTTGAAACCGTGGAGGACGGCACTGGCCAAGCCAAACTTGCTAGGTCGCCACAGCGCCAGGACGCGGGAGTCGCGCTCCGCAATTTGTTTTACCGCGAAATAGGTGCCATCGGGGCTGTTGTCGTCCACTACTACGATCTGGTAGTCCATACCCTGCAACGCACCGTGGATCTCCCCGATAAGCTGTCCCACGTTGTCCACTTCATTGTACGTGGGAATAATAACGGAGACCTGCGGTACCTCGTGATTCATGCCGGTACTTATGGCGCTACAACCTTCAAAGGAGGCATATTAAGGCCGGTTGAAAAGGTCAGGTCTGTGGCTACTCCACCGTAACGGACTTGGCCAAGTTGCGAGGTTGGTCAACGTCGCATCCCCGCTCCACTGCAACGTAGTAGGCCAGAAGCTGCATCGGCACCACGGTAATAAAAGGCGTCAAGAGTTCGTGAACGTCCGGTATATGAAGGACGCAGTCAACCTGAGACTTCAGGTCATGGTCATCCTCGGCGCCCACGGCCACAACCACACCGTCCCTAGCCTTCACTTCTTTGATGCTGTTAATCATCTTGTCGTAAAGGCTGGATCTTGGCGCCAGAGCCACCGTGGGCATTGTGTGGTCGATAAGAGCAATGGGACCGTGCTTCATCTCACCGGCGGCGTAACCTTCGGCGTGGATGTAGCTGACCTCCTTCAGCTTAAGGGCGCCTTCCAGGGCTATGGGGTGGTTTATTCCACGACCCAGGTACAGGAGATGGTCGTAGCATTTTAGCCACCGGGCCAGACGCTTGTACGGACCGTGGTCTGCCAGCACTTCACCAATGAGGTTGGGCAGACGAGCGAGCCGGTTTAGAAGATCCCGTCGGCTGTTGTCGGACATGAAACCGTTGACTTGGCTAATGTACAGGGAAAGGAGGGCCAATAGGCCCATGGACGCTATAAAGGTCTTGGTGCTGGCCACGCCTATCTCCGGACCAGCCCTCATGGGAAGCGTGCCCTCAGCCATACGCGAGGCCTGGCTGCCCTCTACGTTGCATATAGTCAGGACCCTGGCGCCCCTTTTCATGGCCTCTTCCATGGCCGAAAGAGTATCGGCCGTTTCCCCGGACTGCCCCACCGACACCACCAGGCTATGGCGATCCAGCACCGGTTCTCTGTAGCGAAATTCCGAAGAGCTTTCAGCATCTACAGGCAGCCCCGCCACACGCTCCATAAAATGGCGTCCCACCAAGGCGGCGTAGTAGCTGGTCCCGCTTCCAATGAGGACCACCCTCTTGATTTCTCTAAGTTCATCCTCCGAAAGGGGGAAGTCCTCAAGAAAAACCCGGCCACTGGGAAGGTCCACTCGCCCTTGTAATGCGCTAGCCAGGGTCAATGGCTGCTCCATGATCTCCTTGAGCATAAAATGACGGTAGCCGTCCTTCCCCACCGAAACCCAGCTCTGCGGCATCACGTGGGGCTCCTTGGAAACAACGCCACCCTGGAAGTCGAAATAATGAGCATCCTTAGGCGTGGCGGACACTATCTCGCCGTCCTCAAGGAAAGTAACTTCGTTGGAAAAGGAAACCAAGGCGCCTAGGTCGCTGGCCAGTAGAGTTTCACCATCCCTTTGGGCAATGGCAATTCCGCCGGCGTTTCCGGACCGCATCCCCAAAATCCTCTCGTGCTCCTCCCGCCAGATGGCAGCCACCACGTTGGCCCCCTTGATCCTTGAGGCCATACCGGAGAAAGCTTTTTCAAACCCATGTCCCTCGGCCAACTCCTCCTCAATGACGTGCGCAATGACCTCGCTGTCGGTCTCAGAGGTAAAGACGTGGCCCTTGGCAATAAGGGACTCCTTCAGTTCCAGGAAGTTCTCCACAATACCGTTGTGTACCAACGCAACCTGACCCTGACAGTCGGTATGGGGGTGAGTGTTAGCGAGGATGGACCTACCGTGGGTAGCCCAACGAGTATGCCCCAAACCCAAGGTGCCCTTTGGACTCCTCCCGTTCAGAGAGGCAATCAGGTCCTTTACCCTGCCAACAGCCTGATGGAACTCCGGCTCCTTATTGGGCTCAAGGGTAACCACGCCGGCGCTGTCGTAACCACGGTACTCAAGTCGCTGCAATCCCGCCAAAACTAAAGGCCAAGCTTCACGGGACCCAACGTATCCAATAATTCCACACATTTTGTTCTACAAGTAGTATGCCGCTCAGCAAGAAAGGGAACAGCCGGCATACTCCCTTCGGCGTGGCCTCGTACCCCCTGCCCTTGTACTTGGGTTTAGAGGAGATTCTACAATCTTCATAACAGTGTCAGCGAGGGCATGGGGGTTGTGGCGAAGGTACACGCCCACAGACGTGAGTGGCGCCTTTACGACGTTGGCCGCCATGGGCCTGCAATTCTCCTCATCTAGCTCAACGGGATGCTGCCCACAGCTTAGGTACCGCTTACGCATCTGCTCGGGGAACCCGGCGTTGTTCACCAGCAGGTAGTCCAAGGGTGTCGGGGCGTCCATGTACTTGCATAGTAGGCGCAAGAAGTCGGACGCCTTGAACCCGTCACTTTCCCCCGGTTTTGTCATCAGGTTGCAAACGTATATCTTGATTGCCGCAGAACTGTTGACGGCCCGCGCCACACCTGTCACCAGGAAATTGGGCAGGATGCTGGTGTAGATGTCCCCTGGTCCAATGACGATGGCGTCTGCCCTTTCGATGGCCTCCAGCACAGGCGGATATGGGCAAGCCGTAGGTTCCAAAAAAATGTAGTCAATGGGCAGTTCAGGACTCTCTACGCGTTGGTTAATGCTCGACTCGCCTTCAATCACGGCCCCGTTTACCAGGCGCGCCTTGAGAACCGAGTTGGTGAGTGTCACCGGCAGCACGGCGCCCTTGATGTGCAGCATCCGGGAGGCTTCGATGACAGCAGCGTCAACGCTCCCCGTAATATCCGTCAAGGCCGAGAGCAAGAGGTTGCCGAAGCTGTGCCCGTTTAGCCCCTCTCCTGCGGTGAACCGGTAGTTGAACAGCTTTCTCAGCAAACCTGACGAGCAGTTGTCGTCTGCCAGGGCCAACAGACACTGGCGGATATCGCCGGGGGGCAGCTGACCCAACTCGTCCCGCAAACGCCCGGAACTTCCGCCGTCGTCACTCATAGTTACGACGGCGGTCAGGTCGCACTCCATTTTCTTCAAGCCGGTCAGGATGGTATGGCTGCCAGTACCTCCGCCTATGACCACGACCTTTTTTTTACCCATGCGATGATCCTTTGTTACAGCCCTTAACGGAATTCGGCTCCAACGGTGAGAATGCACCGAGGTGGCCCTCCTTGGCCTTTACACCCGCTTGCATGCAGAGCCGTTTGGTAGTGTAGATACTGGGGCTAAGGGTGTCAAGATTGACGGTTTATATGAAAGCCCAACGGCTCCGGAGCGACGGAGCATAGATACGTCGGACTTTAGAAAAACCCCTTAAAGGCGCCGTCTAGCTACTGCGACCGTGTTATCATCCTTCAAGGTAACTCCATACTGTAACCGGGAGGCCACATGGCGACACTAGTGACGGGTGGAACGGGCTTTGTCGGGTGTAACATAGTGAAGGTCTTGGCCCAGTGTGGCCATGACGTAGTATCGCTGGATATAGCTCCCCCCGACGACATGGTGTACAAGTACCTGGACCCCTGGAAAAGCAAGGTTGCCTGGGTCCAAGCAGATATTCTCAATGGAGAAACCTTGGAAGACGTGGCCGCTTCCCATGACATCGAAAAGATCGTGCATGCCGCGGTCTATACGGGTACTCGACCCGACATAGAAAAGATGGACAGCCATCGAGTTGTTGACATAAACACCAGAGGCACCCTTAATCTGCTTGACTTGGCCCGGCGGCTATCGGTTAAACGATTCTTGTACGTAAGCTCGGGCGGTGTCTACGCAGGCAAACGGTTGGCTAACCTGCCTCTCAGGGAGGATATGCCCCTATTCCCTATTAATCTTTATGATATCACCAAGTACGCCTGTGAGATGCTGACCAAGAGGTACGGCGACCTTCACGGCTTTGGCACCGTGAGCGTGCGCCTTTCCGCTCCCTACGGCCCCATGGAGCGAGTGACAGGCCATCGAGCGGTCATGTCCTTGGTCTACGATTGGACGGGACGCGCCCTCAGAGGCGAAGTAATCGATTTCTCAAGGATCACTCCGGACCGGGATTTTACTTACGTTTTGGATACCGCCACAGCCATTTGTACCGTGCTGGATGCCCCCGCCCTAAACCATAACGTCTACAATATCGGCAGAGGCCGCAAGGTCTCTCTAAGCGAGATGACCACCGCCATGAAGCGGGTCTATCCAACAGTTGAATTTACCGAAACCGAGGCCTCAACAGAGCAGACCCAGGCCCCGAAATACGGACGCGGGCCCATGGACATCAGCCGGCTGCGAGAGTTGGGGTACGTACCAGAGCATGACATTGAGGCAGGACTGAGGGAGTACATTGAATGGCGTAAAGAATTCTCCTTCACGGACTAGTCCTGCCCAATCGGGTCAGGCTCCGGGATGCCACGGCACCTGTATTGCCATTGAATTTCAGTCCCCGGAGCTAGCTGGCGGCCTCTTCACCGGTTAGCCTGTCTTTCGCGTCGTCATCACCCCTGCGTGGGATTGGCAATTAGCCTTGCAGAGCCAGAGCCCGCCAAGAATCCCTCAGTATCCGGTGCAGAATACTTAGGCGTAAAGATGCCCAAGTAGAGTAGGATAATGTATAGAATTTTCAGCCGGAAGCCCAACTTACTCCACAACCATTAAATTTAAGTACACGTTAACATTTTGAGCCAATTCAGATAAGGATGGATGACCTTCAGAACCTATACCAAAAAGCGCCTGGTGGGGAGCAGCCCTCAGAGGAAGAGCGTGCCCGGCTATTCACCCAACACATTCGCGGTCATTTTGAAGACGGCGACCTTGATGCCGCCCTAGACCTTTTTAGCAAACTTCACCCCGCAGACCAGGCTGAGACAGTAGTCGCTCTCTACCCGGAGTCCAAGGATATACTGCTGGACTCCCTGGAGTTCGACGAAGCAGCCCAGGTGCTGGAGCATCTTGAACCTACAGAAGCCGCCAAAGTTATAACCGACATTAGAGGGGAAGCCCTCTCCGCCATCCTCGGTAAGACCAGCCCCGACGTAGCGGCGGACATTATCAAGCATCTGACGGAAGAGCAGTCTGCGGAAGTCCTCGAAAGCATGGCGGAAACGGATAACGTCATTGCTCTGCTGAGGTACCCGGACGAGACTGCCGGTGGCCTTATGACCACCGATTTCCCCTACGTGAGGAATGACATATCCGCCGTCAACGCCCTCGACATTCTACGTATTCAAGGGTCCATGGTGGAAGACATAGGGTCCCTGTTTGTTGTTGACAACAGAGGCAGGCTGGTGGGTTCCTTAAGCGTTACCCGTCTTGCCCTTACACGTCCATCCATCGTCATATCGGACATCATGGACAAGGACGCCATCTCGGTACCCGTGGACGCAGATCAGGAAGAATGCGCCCGACTCATGGACAGGTACAATCTGAACTATCTTCCCGTTGTCGATCAAAACCAGATGCTAGTTGGCCTGATACTGGTGGAGGATGTGGTGGACGTGCTTCGAAAAGAGGCCACCGAGGACATGTACCGCATCTCCGGGTTGGGTCAGGATAGGCTTTTCGACCCCCTGAAAAGCTCCGTATCTCGGCGGCTTCCTTGGCTGTACATCAACCTAGGGACCACCATACTGGCCGCCCTGGT
Source organism: Dehalococcoidia bacterium (assembly GCA_965226535.1). Classification (GTDB taxonomy): domain Bacteria; phylum Chloroflexota; class Dehalococcoidia; order Lucifugimonadales; genus JAPULR01. The sequence continues at coordinate 50,241 of CBDDDE010000009.1, forward strand.
AATCAGCATGTTTGAATCCACCATAGAGAAGCTGGTCATACTGGCCGCCTTCCTGCCGGTGATTGCCGGTCAAGGGGGCATCGGCGGCACTCAAACCCTAACCCTTGTGGTAAGAGGGCTGGCGCTGGGGGAAATATTCGGGAATAGAGGCAGACGCCTCCTCATTCGGGAGGTGATCCTGGGAGCAATCCACGGAGTTCTCCTTGGCATCGTGATTGGCCTTATTGCTTTTGCGTGGAAGGGAAGCCCCATGCTGGGGTTAATCCTAGGCGTCGCCATGCTGGGAAACATGATCGTTGCGGGACTCACCGGCGCGGGAATACCCTTGATGCTGAGGCGCATAGGCATGGATCCCGCGGTGTCTTCCGCCGTCTTCGTAACCACAGTAACAGACATACTTGGCTTCTTGCTGTTCCTTGGCATGGCCGCGGCCCTTATTGGGTTCCTTCTATAAACTAACGCAGTACCTGCCCCTTCCCGTCGAAAGCGCCTTTATTAGCTGGGTCAAACCTGCTAGCATGTCACTGTCTTTTCCCTATAAGTCAGGAGGTGCCATTATGGCTTTTATACGGGTATATACGGACGCTGAGGGCCGGTCCAGGTTTGAAGACTTGGATATGCTTTTCCAGCCTACAAACCCGGCAGAAGCCGGCGCCTTCAGTCAAAAGGTCACCAGTGTTACCTTTCGGCGCCAACCCGTGGGGCTGGTGCAAGACTGGCATACCGCGCCGCGGCGCCAATACGTAGTCACCTTGAGGGGCCTCGCTGAAATTGAAACGGGAAGTGGCGAGGTCCGCCAGTTCGGTCCCGGTGACGTTCTTCTGGCCGATGACTTGACGGGCAAGGGCCACGTGACCCGCGTAATCGGCACGGAGACCAGGATTTCCATCTCCATACCCATAGTCGACTAGCCAAAGCCAAAACGGCACACTATTGACAAGGGGATTGATGAGTACCTTTGACCAATAACCTTGTCCCACAAGCCCTGAAGAAGGGCCTATATACCAAGGTGGTAGGGAGGCGCATCCTTCACTACAAGGAGCTTTCCTCCACCATGGACAAGGCCGCTGAAGAGGCTCGCACCGGGACCATTGAAGGCACGGTGATTCTGTGCGACCGCCAAAGAGATGGCAGAGGCAGGTTCAGTCGGTCCTGGATCTCTCCCGCGGGCAACCTAACGCTATCCGTTGTCCTTTATCCTGCCCTGAAGGCCCTGTCCTACATAAGCATAATCGCCGGCCTGGCCGTTGCCAGGACCATTGAAAAGGAAACGAACCTGGACCCGACCATCAAATGGCCCAACGACGTTATGGTCGGGGGCAAGAAACTTTGTGGTCTGCTGGTGGAGAACACACTGGAGGGCAACATTGTTAGCCACTCCGTTGTGGGAATCGGAATCAACGTTACGCTTGATCCCGGACAAATACCGGAAATTGCAGACATCGCCACCAGTCTCCTGTTAGAAACCGGACGGGAACCGGATACAAGTAAACTGCTGCTACGGCTCCTCCACGAGTTGGACGAATTATACGTTGACCTTGGCAAAGGACAATCCCCCGTGGAAGAATGGAGCCGCTATCTAGACACCCTAGGAAAGCGGGTACAGGTCCAGTGGGGAGCGGAGACTATAGCCGGGCTAGCCGAGGGTGTAGATCACATGGGCCACCTGCTGTTACGCCGGGACGACGGCTCTATGGACGTCCTTCCCGCCGGAGAAGTTACCTTGAAAACCAAGAGCCGGCAGCCCGCCGGTTAAGGAGGATATATGCTGGAGAGATTTAGCCTGGACGGAAAGGTCACCATAGTGACCGGTGGCGGCACTGGGCTGGGCCGCGCCATGGTCGGCGCCTTGGCCAGGGCCGGTTCAAACGTCGTCATAGCCGCCCGGCGCCCCGGGCCCATTGAAGATGCGGCTCAGGAGGTCCGGGCGTTGGGGCGCCGCGCCCTTGCCATTCCCACGGACGTTACCCAATCGGAACGCGTAAATGCCATGGTCCAACAATGCCTGGACGAGTTCGGAAGAGTGGACGTGCTAATTAACAACGCCGCCATGCTGGGAGCGCCACGCACTCCCATTTGGGACATGACCGACGAGGAGTGGCGCCTAGGCATAAACGCCAATCTCACCAGCGCTTTCTATTGCGCCAGGGCTGTTGCTCGCCACATGACTGACCAAGGGAGTGGAAAAATCATTAACGTGGCCTCAGGCTACGGGGTGCGGGGCGGCAGAGACATGTACACCTATACATGCGGCAAAGGTGGCATGGTACAGCTCACCAGGACCCTGGCCTTGAGCCTTGGCCCCTTCGGCGTAACCGCCAACACCATACTTCCCGGTTTCATTCCGACCAAAGGCACCGACGCCATGAGAGAAAGCTTGCCCAGGGCGGCGGATCGCGTCCCCATGGGGAAGTTTCCCACACCGGCGGACATCGGGCCCATCGCCGTGTTTCTGGCCTCTGCAGCGTCCGATTACATGAACGGGCAGTGCGTCACCATCGACAGCGGAGGGTTGGCCGGGGGGTTTGCACCCACGGGCCACGCTCCCGTCATTCCCTTAGAAGAGTTTCAAAGGAGGTAGAAATGCCCGTCATCCCTGAGTATCGTTTGGACGGCAAAGTGGCTTTTTTGGCAGGGGAGGGGGACGGCATCACACCCGCCCTCGCCGGAGCGCTGGCGGAAGCGGGCGCCAAGGTCTTTATCCTTGGACCCCACCAGCCGGTGGTAGAAGGCGGCATGACGGAAGTCGCCAAAATTGGTGGGCAGTCCCTAGGACTCTTCGGAGACCCGGCCGACCCAATATCTTTGGAGCGGTCTCTGGAAGCATTCCTCCCTATTTGGGGGAAAGTAGATATCCTGGTTAATAACTGCCGTACCCCTTTCGCCAAACCCTTTGAAGAGGTTGAATCCCAGGAATGGGACGAGGTAATGAGACGCAACCTTGGCTCAGCGTATCTCCTATGCCATCGAATTGGACGTGAATTGCTCCGGCAAGGCGGCGGTAGAGTCATAAACATCATCTCCGGTCTCGCCGAGCGTGGGTTGTGGAACTCCACCGCCTTTTGCGTCAGCCAAGGCGCCGTCTTGCAGCTTACGCGCGCCTTGGGCCTGGAGTGGGCGCGGCGCAACATAAGAGTGAATGCGGTAGGTCTGGGCTGGCTTGATACCGGAGAAGCCACCGATGCCGAGGCGCAAAATGACCCGCTGATTCGGTATACCCCGCTCAAGCGCAAAGGCGTGCCGGAAGACATTGTTCCCCTGGTTGTTTATCTGGCCTCAGACGCCTGCGAGTTCACTACTGGACAGCCCATCTACCTTGACGGGGGCCTACTCGCACATCCCTAGAGCCTTCGCAAAAAGGGCGTCACGCCTTGAAGCGATAGAAACCGCTGGTATACAATCCTTCCCAGACTATGGAAAAACTACGAAATCTCCCCGGGCTCCCGGACCTTGACGAGGAGCGCCGTCTCTCTCTAACCCAAGCCTACGAGACTTTGGCACGCCTTTTCTCCGTACAGGGGTACCGCGTAATTGACACCCCCATCATTGAGCCTACCGAGTTGTTTCTTCGAAAGGGCGGCGGCGAGATGGCGGCGCGAATGTACTCCTTCACCGACCCTGGGGGCAACCCTGTCAGCCTTCGGCCAGAGTTCACTTCGTCAATAGTCCGTTGGTCCCTGGAGGAGGACCGCCTTGACCTCCTGCCCCTGCGCGCCCAGTACAGCGGCCCCGTCTTCAGGTATCGCGGAGACCATGAGGAGTATCGCCAGTTCCATCAGGCGGGAGTCGAACTCATCGGATCGGGGAACCCCAGGGCCGACGCCGAAGTGCTCATCCTGGCCTGCCAGGGCCTGGCGGCCTTGGGAGTTGGCAGCGTTCGACTGGTCCTTGGAGACCTGGGCATATACAAGGATATGATAGGGCAGTTGGGCCTGTCGGAACGTGCCAGGGTCTTTGTGCTTAACAACGTAGGGCGATTGAAACACGGGGCTGAAGGACTGAAAGCAGTGGAGGCTCAGGCCGCCAAATTTCGCCTAATTTCGGACGAAAGCCGGCAAGACGCGGCGCTGGAACAGGTGATTGGCATGAAAGAAACCCAAGCCCGTGACCTCATCGCCGGCATGATAGAACAGGAAGACCCCGGCGCCCTGGGGCAGAGAAGCCCGACGGAAGTAGCTGAGCGTTTGTTAAACAGGATCCAAGGCGTCAAAGACCTGTCAAAGATGAAGCAGGCCCTGGATATAGCATCCGAATTGGCGTCCATTGAAGGAGACCCAGAGGCATCGCTGTCAGAAGTGGGGGAGTTGCTGCGTTTACATAACATACGCTCCAAGTCCCTAGACCGCCTTGGCGAAGTTGTAGACCTTATCATTGGCGAAGACCTGGGCGATACATCGGTGGGCATGGACTTTGGCATGGCACGGGGGATTGCCTACTACACCGGTACCGTGTTCGAACTGCTGGACGCGGAAACCGGCGTTTCTTTCGGTGGCGGAGGGCGGTACGATGAACTGGCTAGGAACATGGGCAGCAACCGGGACTTGCCCGCCCTTGGCTTTGCTTACGGCATGGAACAACTCTTGAGCGGAGATCCAAAGCCGTGCAAAACCTTGGCAAACTCCCCCGGTCGGCCAGGTGCTTTGGTCGTTCCCGCAACTACAGAGGCATTCAAATTAGCCCGCACAGTGGCCGCAGAGCTTAGGATTGAGTACCGTAAACCTGTGGAAATGGAAGTATCCGGCCGGAGCCTTGAGGAGAGCCTTGCCTACGCCGCCGTTAGAGGCATCGGCGCGGTAGTCCAGGTCTCAGCCGACGGTGAAAGAAAGGTACACTCCGTTGACGTCCAATAGAAACGGCCTAAGGTTCGTGCTCCCCAGCGACGGCGCACTTTACCAGTCGTCCCAGGAGTTCCTCAGCGCCTGCAACCTTGGAGTGGACCGCCCCAACGCCAGGAAGTACACTGGGCTCATCCCTAACCTCCAAGGGACCACTGTCTTGTTCCAGCGGACTGCTGACGTCACTACCAAGGTGGAAGAGGGCAGCGCAGACGTAGGAATCACCGGCCTGGACAGGTTCCTTGAGAATCGGCGGGAGGCCGGCAACGGCATTGTTCTCATTGAAGACCTTGGCTTTGGTCGCTGCGAGCTGGTGTTGGCAGTCCCTAGCGCATGGCTCGACGTGACCTCCTTGAGCGACTTGGCAGACCTGGCTCTGGAGTTCCGTCAGAAGGGAAGGCGCCTACGCATAGCCACCAAGTACCCCAGATTGGTCCAACGCTATATGTTGGAGAACGGCATCAACTATTTCACCCTGGTTTTGGCTAGTGGAACCATCGAGGCAGCCCCCGCCGCGGACTTCGCCGACGTCATAGTAGACCTAACCTCCACCGGTGAAACCTTGCGGGAGAACCGGCTAAGACCCTTGGAAGACGGCAGTATACTGGCATCTCAAGCCTGCCTAATTGGCAACAGGGCCACCATTGGAAAAAGCGCCCATGCGCTAAAGCAGGTAAGAGCCATTCTGGAGATGGTAGAGGGGTACCTACAAGCCAGGTCCCATTATCGCTTGTCAGCCAACATAAGGGCCTCTTCCGCCGAGGTCATCGCATCCAAAGTCCTGGAACAGCCCAATCTCGCCGGGTTGCAGGGTCCCACGGTGTCCAAGGTGTATAATGCGGACGGCGAGGGCTGGTATGCCGTGAGCCTAGTCATAGCCCAGGACAATCTCTTGGACGTAATTGACCATCTCAGAACGGTTGGCGCTACCGATATCTCCACCTCGCGAGTAGGTTACATGTTTAAGGAACGCTGCATTCCCTATGAAAGCCTTCTTTCCAAACTGACGGCGTAACATGCCAAATTTGCCAACGCATTTTAGCTTTGCCCTTGAAACCCTAACGCACCTTCAAGACCCCTCCATTGAAGCCAACGTCGGAAGCTTCCTTCTGGGGTCCACCACCCCCGACATTCGAGCGCGTACCAAGTGGAAACGCTCCCACACCCACTTTGCCCCGCTGTCGGTTGAAAGAGTGGGCGTCGGCGCCAAGGGCTTGTTTCAATCCAACCCACATCTTCCTGAAGCAGCAAGAAAGAGCGCCGCAACCCGGGCCTTCTTAGCCGGGTACATCAGCCACTTGGTCACCGACGAGACGTGGATCACTCAGGTATACCGGCCCTACATTGGGAATAGAGACCTATTCCCCGATCCCATGAAGGCCAACGTGTCCGATAGGGCCATCCAGTTGGACATGGACCGCAACGCCCGAAAAGAGGCCCCAGGCATAGACAAGGTTATAGAGCAGTTGCAGCAGTCAGAAATAGGCGTTCAGGTTGAGTTCATTGACTCTGCGACACTGAGCAGCTGGCGAGTCTGGGTCTCGGACTTTGTCGCCCGTCCCTTTTCCTGGGACCGGCTATCTTTTCTTGCCCAGCGCATGTACCGAAACAGCCAAGAGGTCCAGGTCGAAGTTGAGAGCTTCCTCTCCTCCCTCAGTGCCAGCCTTGAAAAGGTCTACGACAGGGTGCCTAAGCAGAAACTCAAGGAGTTCAGGGAGAACGCCGTCTTTGAATCAGCCAGGCTTATAAAGGAGCGTCTGGATGCACCTTAGGACCATTTATGGCCTTGCCGAAGGTAGAAGAGCGCTTGCGCGACACGGCGCCTACGACTCCGTGGCTCCCTCTAAAGAGGCCAGTCAACGCACCCTGGAAATCTTTGGTCAGGTCCTGTCTCCCCAGGAGTCCGTCCAGCGTATCCTGGACGACGTGAAACGCCAGGGGGACGAAGCACTGCGGCACTACGGCCGTGTGTTAGACGGCATTGATCTCGGCAGCCTGGAGGTTGACAGGGAAGTAATAGACCGGGCGTCCAGCAGCGTTGACAGTAATTTGTTAGAAGCCCTCAAACTCTCAGCTAGTCGGATTGAGGCGTACCACCGAGCCACCCTGCCCAAGGGCTGGATGGACAGGGAACACGGTCTTGGAGAGCGGCTAATACCCATGGAGAGGGTGGGCGCATATGCCCCTGGCGGCACGGCTTCCTACCCCTCCACAGTGCTAATGACGGCCATCCCGGCCCGCGTTGCCGGTGTCGAGGAAGTTATCTTATGCACCCCCTCTACGGTTCCGGCCGTAATGGCCGCGGCAAAAATCGCAGGCGTAGACCGTATATTTCGCATCGGCGGGGCGCAAGCCATCGGCGCCATGGCCTACGGCACAGACTCCATCCCCAAGGTAGATATGATCTGCGGCCCCGGCAACATATTTGTCACCATGGCCAAGAAGATGGTCTACGGCGAAGTCGCCATTGACGGCTTGTACGGGCCCACGGAAACCGTGCTGGTGGCGGACAACACGGCGGACCCCGTCCACTGTGCCGCAGACCTCCTGGCGCAGGCGGAGCACGACCCTTTGGCCTCACCCATTCTGGTTACCGACTCCCCTTACTTGGCGGGCTGCATTCCGGCGGAGCTTGAATGTCAACTGTCCAACCTAGAACGCCGCGAAATAGCCACAACCGCTTTGACCAACGGCGGCTGCATAGTAGTGGTGAACAACCTGGACGAGGCATTGGAATTAGCCAACTTCGTGGCCCCGGAGCACATGTGCCTCATGGTGGAGGACCCCTGGCGCTGGGCCGACAAGGTGAGAAACGCCGGAGGACTTTTTCTTGGCCGCTATTCTCCCGAGGTTGTGGGAGACTATGTCGCCGGACCCAGCCACGTCATGCCAACTGGTGGCACGGCTCGGTTTTCCTCAGCCCTGGGAGTCCATCAGTTTCTTAAATCCATGCCCGTCATTGCCCTGAACGCTGAGGGGTTCGTTGAGATGGCCAAGGCTGTATCGGTAATTGCCCGCTGGGAAGGTCTAACTGCCCACGCCAGAGCCATGGAGATTAGATTAGAAACTAAGGAGGAGGTCGCGTCTGATGAAGGACGTTAAGAATCTGGTATTGCCTCACCTCAGGTCCCCCAAGGGCTACGACGGAGTTCGTTCTCTTGAGGCCATGGCCGCGGAGGCCGGCATTCCACAAGAGAAAATCATACGCCTAAACGGCAACGAGAACTCCTACGGGCCCTCTCCAAAAGTGGCTCAAGCCCTGTCTTCTTTTGACCAATACAACCGATATCCGGACCCGGAGCAGAAGGCGCTCCGGGAAGTCCTGTCCGGGTACACCGGCACGTCCCCCGACAGCATTGTTGCCGGCAACGGTAGCGACGAGCTTATCGACCTGATAATCAGGCTCTTCGTCGGCCAGGGAGACAAGATCATTGAACCAACTCCCACCTTTGGCATGTACCGTTTCTCCGCGCGACTGGCGGGCGCCCACGTGGTACCGGTGCCCCGGGACCGGGACTTCAACCTGGACTTGGAAAGTATTGAGCTTGCCTTGGATGATACGTCCAAGGTTATCTTCCTGGCATCGCCCAACAATCCCACCGGCAACATGGCCCGGGAAGAGGAGTTCCGCAAGCTGTTGGAGCTTCCCGTCATGGTTGTGGTAGACGAAGCCTATTACGAGTATTGCGGTCAAACGGCCATGCCCCTCTTGGCCGAATATCCTAACCTCATTGTCCTCCGCACCTTTAGCAAGTGGGCCGGCCTGGCAGGACTGAGGGTGGGCATGGGTGCTATGCATCCGGAGGTTGCCAGCCTTATGATGACCATCAAACCGCCCTATAACATGAACCGGGCCGCCGAGGTGGCCCTGGTAGCCTCTCTTCAGGATCAGGAGCTCTTGCTAAGCCGAATCAGGCCAGTTGTGGAGGAGCGAGAGCGCATGTTTACGCTTCTCAACTCTATTCCCCAGGTCACACCCATACCCTCCCAGGCCAACTTCATGATGGTGAGGCTGCCCCGGGGCGCCGGGGAGGAAATCTTTCACGGCCTGGCCAGACGAGGCGTCTTCGTCCGGTATTACGACGACGATGAGATGAAGGACTGCTTGAGGGTCAGCGTGGGCCTCCCACAAGAGACCGACGGGTTTGTCCAAGCCCTTAGAGAGGTGGTGAACGGCTAGCCGTGGAAACTCGTACGGCCACACTCGAACGTAGTACCCGAGAGACTCAGATTAGCCTGTCCATTAATCTGGATGGCCAAGGCATGTCCCAGATACTCACCGGCAACGGAATGCTTGACCACCTTATTGCCCAGCTTAGCCGCCACGGTCTTATTGACATAACGCTTAAGGCCCAGGGCGACCTGGAGACGGGATGGCATCATCTGGTGGAAGACACCGGAATTTGCTTAGGCCGCGCCTTCCGCGCGGCCATGGGCACCGGTGCCGGCATCCATCGAATGGGGCACGCCTTTGTGCCCCTGGACGAGAGCCTCGCCATGGTGGCAGTGGACCTAAGCGGTCGGGGCTATGCCGTCATTGACTGCGGCCTAGAAGGGCAGATGGTGGAAACCCTACCGGGAGAGATGGTTCACCACTTCCTGGAGTCCTTTGCGTTGGAGGCTAAAATCAACCTTCACGTCAGGATAATGGCGGGGCACAACGGACACCACAAAGCTGAAGCCCTCTTCAAGGCCCTGGCCAAGTCGCTGAGATACGCCTTGGAGCGGGACCCACGAAGCCAAGGTCAGGTGCCAAGCACCAAAGGCACAATTAGAGATTAGTAAGGTCCGAGGGTTTATCCATCAACGCCTTGACGTCCTACTCCCCCGCCTCCTCCACCTGGCTTAACTGGTAGGAAAACTCCTCCATAACCGGGTTGGCCAACAGCTTGTCGCACATATTGTGCACCTGAGATTCGGCTTCATGGCGGCTTGAGGAGTCCAACTGGACCTCGAAGTATTTGCCCACCCTAACGACCTGTGGAGAACTGAATCCCAGGGTCTTCAGACCGGCCAGCACCGTCTGCCCCTGTGGGTCATTGACCGTAGGCTTAAGGCTAACGAAAATCTTGGCTAGGTATTGCAATCCTAGCTCATGAACCCGCCACAGGGAATCGACTCCACGCCTGAGTTGTTCCGATGCGCTTCGTAGAACTGCTCAATCCGATCTTCATCCAAGTCCTGGATTTTGAATTTATCCATCCAGCCCCAAGCGGTAACGGCCACCTCACCCACGTCTATCTTGGAGTACGGGCGCATAATCATCCAACTCCTGCGGCCTGAGAGACCCCCCGCGATCTCTTTCACTCGCTCAATCTCCCCTTCATCCGTAAGGTTATAGCTTATGACCACTTGGCCGTGCTCCATATTATGAACAACCTGCTCATCGGGCAGCTCTTCGTCGAAGAACCCGCAACCCGCCCATCCCGTGTCCCAATGAGGTCCGGATGTTGGGGGTGAAGAGTTGTAAACTCCTTCAAATGTACTTCCTGGAACTATATGGTTGCTTGGCGGGTAAATATTGAGCATCTGGCTTATCCTCTGGCCCACTTCCTCCCCTGTGCCCGTTCCACCGCTCCCCTGTCCGCCGCCGGGGAAGGCTTGCACTACGAAGCTACCAATAATTGCTAACGCAAAGCTAACCAGAGCCAGGTACAGGGCCCATCGCCGGATCTTTTTCCAGGTCTTTGGCCGAATCCTAGGTCTAAAGCCGCCGCCGGACTCCTGGGGAGAAGAAGAAGGTCGCTCTCGACTGGCGGAATGCCGACTGCGTTTGGTCTTGTCTCGCCTGCTGCTTTCGGGCAATCTGTTCTCCCTTACAAAGGAAGCTTCTGGCCTGTAAGCCTGCTGAATGCCACCTGGTACCGCTCAGAGGTCTTTTCCACAATGTCTTGTGGCAAAAGAGGCGCCGGCGGCTCCCTGTTCCAGCCTTGGGCTACTAGCCAGTCGCGAACGTACTGTTTGTCAAAATTGGGTTGGGACCTGCCGGGCTCGTAGCCCAAGGCATCCCAGAAACGGCTGGAGTCTGGGGTGAAAATCTCGTCTATGAGTATCATCTCGTCGTCGACAAAGCCAAATTCCAGCTTGGTGTCGGCAAGAATAATCCCCTTCTGCGAAGCGTAGTCGCGGGCAAATTCATAAACCGCAATGCTCTTCTCCGCCAACTCCCTGGCCACCTGAACGCCAACCATGTTTTCCACTTCTTTGATGCTGATATTTTCATCGTGACCCTCCTCCGCCTTGGTGGTAGGCGTGAAGATGGGCTCTGGGAAAATCTGTCCCTCCTTCAATCCACGGGGCATGGAGTTGCCAAAGACGGTCCCCTCTTTCTGATATTCGGCCCATGCCGACCCTGCCAGGTATCCCCGCACAATGCACTCAATATCCACACGCTGAGCTTTTTGAACAACCATAGCCTGACGCGCAATCTCTAAGGGGACGTTCCCTACGGGAGAGCCTTCCGGTATGGCCTCTAGGTCATCACCCATAGCAATAAGGTGGTTGGGAACCAGATGGGCCGTCTTATGAAACCAGAAGGCAGACATACGGCTGAGGACAAGACCCTTGCCGGGGATGCCGGTGGGGAGCACCACGTCGAAGGCGGAAATGCGGTCCGAGGCCACCATGAGGAGCCGCCGCTCATCCAGGTTGTATGTATCTCTAACCTTTCCCCTATATAGAAGGTTGGGAAGCTGGGTTTCCATTATGGGGGCTTTGTTCATTACACTTCCAAATATCTTTGATCTTGCGTAAGGGGCTGCCGGCGCCGATTTTACAGGGTCTACCGGTTAGTAACCAATAGGCTCTCCAGATCCAGGCGACCAAATATGTCGTCTACGTACTTTACATAGTAGCCGTAGTCAAATATAGCGTCCAGTTCTTCCTCTGTCATGTGCCTGGCTATTTCCGAATCGGACCTGACCAGGCTTTGGAAACCGTGCTCCTCGTCCCACGTCCTCATGGCGTGGTCTTGCACTATCTTGTAGGCCTTCTCACGCCCCATCCCTCTCTCCACCAAAGCAAGCATAAGCCGTTGGCTGAACACCAGACCCTTTGTGCTCTCAATGTTGTGCTTCATACGCTCCGGGTACACCCTGAGACCGTCAACCACGTGGGTAAACAGGTCTAGGATGTAGTCCAAGCCGAGGCAGGAATCGGGCAGGATGAGACGCTCAGCCGACGAATGGCTAATATCCCTTTCATGCCAGAGGGCCACGTTTTCCAGGGCCGTAACCGAGTGACCACGAATCAACCGCGCCAGACCACAAATCCTCTCGCTAAGCTCAGGGTTTCTCTTATGGGGCATGGAGGACGAACCCGTTTGCCCTTGGCCAAAGGGCTCCTCTACCTCCCGCACCTCGGTGCGTTGGAGGGACCTGACCTCCGTGGCAAACTTCTCAAGAGAGGCCGCCATCAGAGCCAAGGTAGTGACAAAGTGGGCGTGACGGTCCCGCTGAACCACCTGGTTCGACACCGGCGCCGCCCGGATGCCCAATTTCTTGCAAACCGACTCCTCAATAGCTGGCGGCACCGTTGCGTGGGTGCCCACGGCGCCTGATATCTTACCAACCGCAATACCGTCCCGGGCAGCGGTGAGACGCTCCACCTGGCGTCTCATCTCGTCCCACCAGAGGGCAAGTTTCAGCCCAAAGGTAGTGGGTTCAGCATGAACCCCGTGGGTCCGTCCCATCATCAACGTGTCCTTGTACGCCACCGCTTTACGGCCTATGGCCTCGGAGAGACGGGCGGCCTCCTCCAAAAGAAGATCAGCGGCCTCCACCATTTGAAGACTAAGGGCAGTATCCAGGACGTCGCTAGAAGTGAGGCCAAGATGGATCCAGCGGCCCTCAACCCCCAAACCAGACGTAACCGAATGCAGGAAGGCCGTAACATCGTGCCGTGTCCGGCGAAAAGTTTCGTCCATTAGCTCCTGATTGAAGCTGGCCAAACGGAGCTTTTCCATGTCCTCCACGGGAATAACGCCGGCTTCAGTCCAAGCCTCGCAGACAGCGAGCTCCACCAGAAGCCACTTGGCAAATTTGCTTTCATCGGACCAGACCTGCTTCATCCGAGGTCTGGAGTAGCGGTCAATCATCTTCCGATTTCCCTGTTCCTATGGATGTGAGGGTTTCAAGGGAATCAATTACCTTGGAGAAGTCCGTAAGCGGAACGTATGGGAGGCCCTTTTCCTGACGGTGCTCCTCAAGAAAACGCCGGGCAAACACCACATCCGACCTATCTGCGGGACAGATATCCGTCTTGCCGTCCCCTGCAAATAAGATAGCGTGGCCTTTTCGCCTATACCGCTCCAGCACGCGACATTTGCAGTTGCCGGGCTGCCAGCACCCCTCCCAGGTATACCTGTACCCGTACTGTATCCCCTTATCGGTAAACTCTGTGTCCACAGCGTAGTAGGGAATAGAGTCCATCCCCTCCCGCTCCAGTAGGGCCTCAACGTAAAAGTCCAGTCCCATGGTAGCTATGGCGAGGGGTATGTTAGACCTCTGGCAATACTCGTAAAGGGCCTTGAAATGTGGTCGCAGCGTAGCCTTCTCTTTAACCAGGTCTTTCATAGTTTCCTTGCCTACCTTTACCGTCTGAAAGGCCAACTCCTGGTACTCTTTGAGGCTCATGCGACGGCTTGAGTTCTGCTTCTGGTACTGCTGCCAACCGTAGCCCCCAAACTCTTTCAGCAGCAACTCAGCCACGTTCTCCAAGACCGTAGTGTCGTCAAAATCACATATGACGGCGGGGCCGCGCTCAGTCTTCTTGTAGTTTTTTTCTATACTCTTCATAGGACTCTCTGATGGTGTCATACTTCAGGGCCAGTATCTCCGCCGCGAGATAAGCTGCGTTTCTGGCGCCCCACGACCCCACGGCAACACAGGCCACAGGGACACCCGGCGGCATCTGTGCGATGGCGATGAGGGCGTCTACTCCCTTGAGTTCGCTGCTGGCCAATGGTACACCTATGACTGGCAAGGTTGTCCAAGCGGCCAGAACTCCCGGCAGTGCCGCCGCGCCTCCCGCCGCGCCAATTAGCACCTCGATACCCCTCTCACGAGCCTTCAGGGCATACTCCATAACCTGTCTGGGTTTGCGATGGGCAGACATAACCCTGACCTCGTAATCTATACCCAAGTCTTCCAGCACCTTAACCGTCTCCTGGACTGTTGGATTGTCTGACGCGCTGCCCATTACAATTCCAACCTACTCATTTTTTTCCAACCTTTCCGCTTCTAACTACCCTTCCACTACCGGGCGGCTCTATGTTAATGAGCCCAATGTCTTTGCGATAGTGACAACCCTGGAAGGAAACCCGTTCAATGTTCTCATAAACGTGCTGGTGTGCCTCGGCAATAGTGGGCCCGGAACCCACCACGGTCAGGACCCGTCCGCCGGTAGTAAGAACCTGGAACGGATTTTTCTGGGGCCTGGTGGTGCCTGCATGGAACACCAGTATATCCTCATCCACGTCTTCCAACCCGAGAACTTCAAGGCCGCGCCGGTACTCGCCGGGATAGCCCCGCGAGGCGATGACGACACCGGCGCATGCCTGATTCCCCCAGTCAACCGTGGTCTTGTCCAAGTCGCCGTTAATGGTGGCCACTATCACGTCAACCAAGTCGGACCGCATGGTAGGGATGATTACCTGAGTCTCCGGATCGCCGAGGCGGCAGTTAAATTCCAGCACTTTAAGTCCCTGTGGCGTTACCATTAACCCGGCGTAAAGCACGCCCTTGTAGGGCATTCCCTCAAAGGCCATGGCCTTCACAGTTGGCTCCATAACCTCTTCACGGACTTGGCGCGATAGCTCATGGGTCCAGATATCCGGTGGGGCGTAGCTGCCCATACCGCCGGTATTGGGACCCCTATCACCGTCCAGAAGTCGCTTATAGTCGCTGGCGGCAGTCAGAGAAGAAACGTTCTCGCCGTCAGTGAAGGCAAAAACACTAACCTCTTTGCCTTCCAGAAACTCTTCCACCACCACACTTGCGCCGGCGCTGCCAAAGATGCGGTCCTCCATACAGTCGTACAGGGCGTTGATGGCGGCCTCCTTGTCGCGGCATAGCAGCGACCCTTTGCCAGCGGCCAAACCATCGGCCTTCACTACGATGGGGCCTTCGTGCTTCGATAGAAACTCGTAGCCCTCACTATAGGCCCGAAAAATCTTGAATGCCGGGGAAGGGATGTTGTGCTTGTACATCAGCATTCGAGCAAAAGACTTGCTCGACTCAATGCGAGCCCCGTCTCTATTCGGCCCGAAAATTTGGAGGCCCATCTGCTGGAACCTATCTACAATACCGTTAGCCAGCGGCACTTCAGGCCCCACCACCGTCAGATCTATGGAATACTGTTTTGCAGCCAATGCCAAAGTGGCAATATTCTCAGCAGCGACGGGGAGATTGGTCGCAATAGTACGAGTGCCGGCGTTTCCAGGCGCCACAAAAACGTGGTCCACCTTGGGACTTCTGCTCAACTTCCAAGCTATGGCATGCTCCCTGGCCCCTGAACCTATTACCATAACTCGCATAGAGCTATTCCTTTACTCCCACTCAATGGTCCCTGGAGGCTTGCTCGTGATGTCGTACACCACCCTGTTCACCTCCGGGACCTCATTGACAATTCTGCTTGAAATACGGGCCAAGACATCGTAGGGAAGACGTACCCAGTCAGCAGTCATAGCGTCTTCGCTGGATACGGCCCTAATGGCCACCACGTAGCCGTAGGTCCTATGGTCTCCCATGACGCCGACGCTGCGGGCGTCGGTAAGTACGGCAAAGGTCTGCCACAGATCCCGGTACAGGTTGGCCCCCTTAATCTCGTCAATGACTATCCAGTCACAGGCACGAAGGATATCCAGCTTCTCCGGAGTTACCTTGCCAAGGACGCGAATGGCTAGACCGGGGCCGGGGAAGGGTTGACGCAACACTATCTCTTCGGGAAGGCCCAGCGCCTCTCCCACGCCCCTAATCTCATCCTTAAAAAGGTATCTCAGCGGTTCAACCAACTTCAGGTTCATGTCTTTGGGCAGGCCACCAACGTTATGATGGGTTTTGATCTTGGCTGCGGCCCTCGTATCCGACGTCCTGCTTTCGATAACGTCCGGATAGAGAGTACCCTGGGCCAAGAAGCCCGCGTCGCTCAGTTCAGACGCTGCATCCTCAAAAACACGAATGAACTCTTCTCCGATGGCTTTCCTCTTATCTTCCGGGTCAGTAACTCCCTCCAAACGGGCAAGAAACCTCTCAGAAGCGTCCACGTAGAGAAGGTTCATATTGAGATTTTTCTGGAAAGTCTTCTGCACCCGCTCCGCTTCTTCACGTCGCAGCAGACCATTATTGACGAATATGCAGGTGAGCTGGTTCCCCACGGCTCTATGTATCAAAGTAGCTGTTACCGCCGAATCCACACCGCCCGAAAGGGCACAAATTACCCGTCCTTGTCCAACCTGCTCGCGCACGCGTTTAATGGCCGTGGTCACAAAACCGTCGATGGTCCAATTGCTGCTACATCCACATACACGGTACAGAAAGTTCTCCAGAATGCCTTTACCCTGGGGTGTGTGGACCACCTCCGGATGAAACTGCAGACCAAAAACGTTATCAAAACCCGCCATCACAGCAATTGGCGAATTGTCCGTGTAGGCTAGGGTGGTAAATCCCGGCGGAAGAGTCTGTATCTGATCTCCGTGACTCATCCAAACGGGCATGGATGTGTCCATACCCTGAAAGAGGGCGGATTCGGTGGTATTCTGATGAAGAACCGCGTGACCATATTCCCGCTTTAATCCTGGGATTACCTTTCCGCCCAGTTGATGGGCCAACACCTGCATTCCATAGCAGATTCCCAGGACAGGCGTGCCCTTTCGATATACCCAACTAGGGGCTAAAGGCGCACCCTCGTCATAAACGCTGGCGGGCCCACCGGAGAGTATGACTCCCTTGGGGTTCATAGCCTCCACGTCCTGCCAGGTGGAGGTGTAGGGCACTACTTCACTGTAGACATTCAGCTCGCGAACTCGACGGGCTATGAGGTGGCTGTACTGGGAGCCAAAGTCAACAATGACAATGCCCTCAACAAACTTTGGGACTTCTTCCCTACGCTCAGACCTCTGGCCTTCCTTCTCCTTGGCAATTTCAAGGTAGGTCGAAACCTCCAAGTCATCGCTGGTAGATACACGGTAACTGGGCCCCGGCTGCTGAGTTACCATTCTTCCCTTCAAAACAAAAAGCGGGCCAACGCCCGCTGCCTATTTTATTACCCTAAAATATTGGACTCGTTGTACATTTTGCCGAGCCACCCTGTTTACTGCTCGCCCTCGACCCAAGATTAGCACCTATGCTATACTCAGTCAAGCAAGACTCACTCTTAGAGTGCCCTGAGCAACAGAATGTTATCGTTATATATTCAGACTAATATTAATGAAGCCATTATAATACTCCAAAACCACGGTGTAATCAGCTATCCTACTGATACTATTTACGGTCTAGGGGCTGACCCCTTCTCTCCAAAAGCCCTATCTCGAATCTTTGAGGTTAAGGGAAGGTCCAAACACAAGGGCCTTCCTCTCCTTCTGGCCGATGCCCAGGATGTGGAGGCCGTCGCAAGGGTTAAGTGCAACCTTTTCCTGCCCTTGGCCCAAGCCTTTTGGCCGGGGCCCCTTACGCTAATTCTTCCACCCGTCCCGGGTCTTCCCCACGACATCTTAGGACCCGGCGGCGGCGTTGGCGTCCGCGTACCGGACCACCCCGTTCCCCGCGCCTTGGTCCAAGCCCTGGGAAGACCCATCATTGGGACCAGCGCCAATCCCAGCGGCGGTCCCGACCCCGTGACGGCCCAGGACGTTGAACGGATGCTGGGACATAAGGTTGACTACATTTTGGACGACGGCCCTGCCTATGGCGGCCTGCCCTCCTCGGTGGTTGACCTGACGGGATCCAAACCCAGGATGGTTCGCACTGGCGCCCTTACTAGAAAGTGCATCCAAAAGGCATGCGGAGTATACCCGGATTAATCCTCAAGACAGGAACCCTTGCGGCGTCATCCAAGGCGCTAAAGGCCAGTTTGCACCTGAATCTATATCTAAAAACAACCCTATCAATTGTGACAAAATGGTAACAACACCCGCAACTCTTGAGCAGTTTCACAACGCCCTGGACGCAGAGTTGGGGGAAGTTCTGAACCAGCGTAAAGGGCTGCTTTACAACATGATGCTCTACCAAATGGGATGGGTTGACCAACAAGGCTCTCCGCTGCCGAAACCAAGACCGTCCCGCCCCTACTCCATACTCTGCCTCCTCTCCTGCCAAGCCGCAGGTGGTGACTACAAGACGGCAATGCCCGCCGCCGCGGCCCTGGAGCTGGTACGCACCTTCATCGAGGTACACAAAGACGTGCAGGAAGGCAACCCTCAACAAGAAACGAGGCCCTCAGTTTGGTGGGTCTGGGGCCCGGGACAGGCTATTAACGTTGGCGACGGTCTCCACGCCCTTGGCCGCAGCGCCCTTTTTCGCCTTGCCGACGCCGGACTCCCCCTCAAACGTGTGCTTAACGCTCTCGGCACCCTGGACGAGGCTTGTATAAGGATGTGTGAGGGACAGTATTTGGACCTCTCCTATCAGGAACGACTAGACATACCCGTAAGCGCATATCTAAAAATGGCAACGGACCTTACAGGCAGCATAACCGCCGGCGCCATGGTCTTGGGCGCGCTTATAGCCACGGACGACCAGGAAACCGTGAATGCCTTCAAGCTCTCCGGCCTCAAGCTGGGTCTTGCCTATCAGATCCGCAAAGACATACGAGCGCTTTGGGGAACGACAAGAGACCAGTCCATCAGCCCCCAAATTCTCAACAAGAAAAAAGTCTATCCCATTGTTCTGCTGCTGGAAAAGGCCGATTTGAAGACCAAGCGCGCTATTGGCAATATCTACTTCAAGCGTGTACTGGAGCCTTCGGACGTTCAAGGGATACTCTCCCTCCTGGACGAAAGCGGCGCCCGTAAGTTGGCCGAGGACTCTGCCCAACGCTACTATCTAGAGGCTATGCAAAACCTACAGGACCTAGGACTGCCGGAGGACGGGTTGGAGCAGCTGATGCGCATGGCTCAGTGCCTGGTAGGTACTACGGAAACAGGCTCCGCCTAATGAAGGGCACCAATGGATAAGAAAACCTTAGGTGATTTGGACGTTACCGGAAAGACCATCTTGGTGCGCGCGGACTTCAACGTCCCCATTGCGGAAGAGAACCCGGAAATTACCGCTGACCACGACCACCGGCTCCGCGCCACCCTTCCCACCCTACGCTATCTCATAGACCGGAATTGCAAACTTGTTCTCTGCTCGCATCTAGGCCGGCCGAAGGGTCGCGTTGTGGAAAGTCTAAGGATGACCCCCGTAGCCCAGCGTTTGTCACACCTCCTTTCGCAGCCTGTACAGGCGCTAGGTGACTGCATTGGCCCTAACGTAGCGGCGAGAGTCTCCAATATGAAGCCAGGGGAAACGGTGCTTCTGGAAAATCTACGGTTCCATCCAGGCGAGGAGGCTAACGACGCGAAGTTTGCCGAGGCTCTGTCCTTCCTGGCCGACGCCTTTGTGCTGGACGCCTTTGGCGCCGCTCACCGTGCCCACGCGTCTATCGTAGGACCGCCGCGTCGTGTCCCTTCGGCAGCAGGATTGCTGTTACAGCGAGAGGTGGAAGTCTTGGGCCAAGCCCTCGAATCGCCCCTTCGCCCCCTCGCAACCATCCTCGGCGGCGCTAAGGTGAGCGACAAGCTACGGCTCATTGAAAACCTGATCAAGCGAGCCGACGCCCTATTTATTGGCGGTGGAATGGCGGCCACTTTCTTGAAGGCCCAAGGAAAACCGGTGGGGTCTTCCCTCGTGGAGGACGACCTATTGGAGTACACGACTGCGATGCTAGCAAAGAGCACCGTGCCCATTTACCTCCCCACAGATGTCATTGTATCCTCGCAATTCAGCGACAATCCCCCGTGGGTTAGCGCAACTAGTGTCCATGAAATTCCTAAAGACACCTACATAATGGACATTGGCCCCTTGACGGTTAGAGACTTCTCCGCCCGCCTTTCCACCTTCAAAACCATAATTTGGAACGGCCCCATGGGCGTTTTCGAGTACCCCAGGTTCGCCGTCGCCACCAAGTCGATAGCCCAGGACTTGGCCTTGCTGGATGCGACAACTATAATCGGGGGAGGCTCAACTGCGGAGGCCATCGAATCCTTGGGTTTAAGCCATCAAATGACCCATGTTTCCAGTGGTGGGGGGGCAATGATAGAGTTCCTGGAGGGAAAGAACCTGCCAGGCATCTCGGCTCTGCCGTCAAGAACTCCTCTTGTCCGTTGACAAAAGGCTATATTCCAACTTCAGCCACGGCCACTCTGAAAAAGGTCATCCATGATTGACCTTCCGTTGCTGCGAGACTCCCTGGTCAGCACTGATTCAAAGATTATCATGCTTGTGGTAGATGGCCTTGGTGGATTGCCTCACCCCGGTTCCGGCAAATCCGAGTTGGACACGGCCAACCTACCCAACATCGACAAACTCGCCCAGGAAAGCACCCTGGGTCTCACCGTACCGGTTCTCCCCGGCGTCACCCCCGGAAGCGGTCCCGGTCATCTGGCCCTCTTTGGATACAACCCCCTAAAGCATGTCATCGGCCGGGGCGCCCTCGAGGCTATGGGAGTGGAGGGTGTCGATTTCCAGGAAGGTGACGTCGTGGCGCGGGGTAACTTCTGCACGGTAAACCAGGACGGGCTCCTTTTAGACCGAAGGGCGGGGCGAATCCCCTCCACCCACAGCGAGCCCTTGTGCTGGGAACTAGACCGCATCAACGTGGACTCCTTTGACATAAGGGTATATCCCGTCAAGGACTACCGGTTCGTCCTGCGGATACGGGGGGACGGTTTGTCTCACAACCTTACCGATATGGACCCACAGCGGACGGGCGTCGCCCTTCAGAACGTGAAAGCCCTGAACATTGAAGCTAAAGCCACCGCCGAGACCGCCAACGAGTTTATTCGTCAAGCCCGCAAAATCCTCATGGAAGAGGAGCGGGCCAACATGGTCATGCTCAGAGGCTTTTCCGGTATGCCCCACCTGCCCTCAATGGCCCATGCCTACAATCTAGACCCGGCCGCGATAGCCGCTTACCCTATGTACAGGGGCTTGGCAACCATACTGGGCATGAAAGCCATTCCAACAGGCTCAACATTTGAAGAAGAACTGGCAACACTGGAGAAGAACTACCGGGAGCACGACTTCTTCTTTATCCACTACAAGCCCGCCGACGCCGCCGGTGAAGACGGCGACTTCGACACCAAGGTGAAGGTCCTGGAAGAGTTGGACTCATACATACCGCGGCTGCTGGAGTTGGAGCCGGACGTCCTGCTGATGGCGGGTGACCACTCCACCCCGTCCATAATGGCAAACCACAGCTGGCACCCCGTGCCCCTTTTGCTACGGTCCCAATGGACCAAGGGCGAAGGTCTGGAGGCATTTAACGAGCGTACTTGCGCCCGCGGCGCCCTCGGTACTATCAGAGCCGTGGACGTCATGCCCTTGGCCTTGGCTCACGCCGGCAAAATGGCCAAGTTTGGCGCATAGCACCGTGTCTCAGTATCTTGCCGTAGGCAACTGGAAGATGAACACCGGTGTGGGTGAGGCTGTGGCCCTGGCCTCGGCAATCAAGGACAGCTTGGAAGATTCTCCCTGCCAGGGAGTGGATACCGTCTTATGTCCGCCCTTTATATCCCTGGCGCCCTTGCACGACATGCTCAAAGGCTCTCCCATAAAGCTCGGCGCCCAGAACGCTTACTCCCAGCCCAGCGGAGCCTTCACCGGGGAAATTTCACCCAACATGTTGGTAGGTCTTTGCCGATACGTCATTATTGGCCACTCGGAGCGGAGACATATACTCCGGGAGGGATACCAACTAATCGGCCAAAAGATGAAAGCCGTCGTCGCCGCAGGTCTCATTCCCATCTTGTGTATCGGCGAAACCCTAAACCAACGTAAACAGGGTGCTGCCGAGGCGGTGGTTCGACGGCAGATAGAGACCGCCTTAACGGACCTGAATGCCCTTGACGGACTGGTGATAGCCTACGAGCCGGTGTGGGCCATCGGCACCGGGGTACCAGCCACTCCAGCCGCCGTGGTTGACATAACAGGCGGGGCTATACGCGCCGAACTCTCCAATCTCTACGGTGAACGCGCCGCCCAAGATACGCCGGTTCTCTATGGAGGCAGCGTCAACCCGGAGAACGTACACGGCTTTCTTCAGGAACCCAGCATCCAGGGCACCCTTGTGGGAGGGGCAAGCCTGGACGCCCGCAAATTTACCAAAATAGTCCGGCTCACTGCAGAGATAAAAGGATCCGAATGAAGTGGGCCACGTCCACCCAAATTCTCCACTCATAACCATTGTAGGACCCACCGCAGTGGGTAAGACCCGTCTTGTCCTCCACCTGGCCCAGCGCCTAGGTGGTGAAATTATCAATGCTGACAGCCGCCAGGTCTATCGAGGCTTGGACATTGGCACCGCCAAGGCCACGGCTGCAGAGCGCTCCCTAGTGCCTCACCACCTTCTGGACATATGTAACCCCGACCAGACCTTCAGCTTGGCCCTGTTCCTTCAGCAAGCCAAGGCAGCGGTGGAGGAGGTCCGGAAACGTCGCCGCGTCCCGTTTCTAGTGGGCGGCACGGGCCAGTACGTCTGGGGACTCCTGGAAGGATGGCAGCTCCCCAAGGTGGCTCCCAACCCGGCCATTCGAGCCGACCTAGAGCTTCAAGTCCAGCGCCGGGGCCTCTGGCCGCTGTACCAACTCCTCCAAGCGGTAGACCCCCAGGCGGCTGAAAGAACGGACCCCAAGAACCCCAGGCGTGTAATTCGCGCCCTCGAAATCCACCTATCCGGCGCTGGGAAGGCTTCCAAAAAGCCCACGAGGGCCACCGAAACAAAACCTTTGCTAATCATAGGACTTACCACGTGCCGAGAGGAACTGTATCGCAGAATTGACGATCGTTTAGACCGGATGATGGCCCAGGGGTTTCTTAACGAGGTGGAACACCTGATTCGAGAGGGATATTCTCCTGACCTGCCCTCAATGTCGGGCGCCGGATATCGGGAACTATCGGCCCATCTAAAGGGAGAGCTTTCCCTCCAAGAGGCCGTACAGCGCATCAAGCACCGGACCCACAACATCGCCCGCCACCAGTATGCCTGGTTCCGGCTGAAGGACCTCCGCATCCACTGGATAGACGCCAACGGTCAGGAGCCAGAAGCTGCCCTGCAAATTGCCCAAGATTTTCTGGCCCGGTATGCTAAAATATCTCAGTGAGGGAGGCTCAACAATGATGTTAAATTTCACTAAGATGGAGGGCTGCGGCAACGACTACATCTACGTAGACGCCCGCGATGTTCAAGCTGACTGGCCCGCCCTCTCCCGCGCTATGAGCGACCGTCACTTCGGTATCGGCAGCGACGGCCTGATTCTTATCATGGAGTCGGAAATGGCCGACCTGAAGATGCGTATGTTCAACGCCGACGGCTCCGAGGGAGAGATGTGCGGCAACGGCATTCGGTGCTTTACCAAATATGCCATAGAGCGAGACATTGCCCGACCATCCAACGGCCTCCTGACCGTCGAGACCCTTGGAGGAACACGCACCGTTGCCCCCACCCGGCAAAATGGCGTGATAACCAGGGCCAGGGTGGCCATGGGCACACCCGAACTCCAACCCCAAGAGGTGCCCGTGGACGTTGACCTAAGCCAAGCTCAGCGTCTTGGTGAGGCCGTAGTGAACTATCCCCTGAACATTGACGGCGTTGACCTCAAGCTTACCTTTGTATCCATGGGAAACCCCCATGCCGTCGCGTTCATCCAACAGCCGGTAGGGCAATTCCCTCTGCACGTCATCGGACCCAAGGTGGAGCATCATCCCATGTTCCCCAATCGTGTCAACTTCGAGATAGTAAACGTGGTCCAGGATAGCAAGCTCAACGCCAGGGTGTGGGAGCGAGGAAGCGGTGAGACTATGGCCTGCGGCAGCGGCGCCTGTGCCATCACAGTGGCCGCAAGGCTGCAAGGGCTGGTTGTGGATAATGTTGATATAACGCTGCCAGGGGGCACGTTGACTATCAACTGGGACGGCCAAGGAGAAGTTTTCCTGGAAGGGCCCGCCACCGAGGTATTCAACGGCCAGTGGGACAAACCCTAATTTCGTCACACATACAGGAGGCACTATAGCTTTCCCATACATGGCGGTTCTGAAGCTAGCTCCGTCCATTGCAGCAGCAACGGCAAAGTTGCTGG
This sequence comes from Dehalococcoidia bacterium, assembly GCA_965226535.1. Lineage (GTDB taxonomy): Bacteria > Chloroflexota > Dehalococcoidia > Lucifugimonadales > JAPULR01. The sequence goes on from CBDDDE010000009.1 coordinate 74,409, forward strand.
AAGCTGTAAGCAAGACAAAAAACCCGGCAAAACCCGCTGCGCGTGATAACCGCCCGAAAGACCTCGATGAGCTTAAAGCAAGGATTGAGAAGCTGGAGGTCAACGACGCCCAGCTAGCAGAGCTTGTCTCGCAGCTGGTGGGCCACAGCGAACAATTGACTCGTCGCACTAACATAATGTTTTTGGCTACCATAGGCACGGCTGCTGTCGCTGTGGCCGCTTTACTCCTCACGGTGCTTTAGTATTTACTCTTACACTTTTACAAACAGGAAAAGTAACACCTAAGCAAAACCAGACCATACTGATTCTATAGAAGAGTTGAAAGCATGAAATTTTCCAGTCGCTTGGACAAGCTAGCACCTTATCCCTTCGTTGAAATTTCCCGTATCATCGCCAAGAAGCGTGCCGAGGGCGTGGAGATTGTTACCTTTGGCATCGGAGACCCGGACATCCCCACCCCAGACCCCATCGTAGACCGGCTCGTCCAAGCTTCCCGTACCCCAGCCAACCACCGCTACCCCGAAACTGACGGCCTCCCCCAAGTCCGGGAATCTATTGCCGCCTGGTACAAAGACCGCTTTGGCGTGGACCACCTGGACCCCGGCTCCGAGGTACTGCCACTGATTGGAGCCAAGGAAGGCATCGGTCACGTGGCCTTCTGCTTCCTTGACCCCGGTGACGTAGCCCTGGTGCCAGACCCAGGCTATCCCGTCTACGCGGCTGGTACCCTCTTCGCCGGTGCAGAATCCTACTACATGCCTCTATTGGAGGAAAACGGTTGGCTGCCAGACCTGGAAGCTATTCCTCCTGAAGTCGCCAGGAACGCCAAAGTGCTATGGCTAAACTATCCCAACAATCCCACCGGCGCCGTTGCGGACGGCGATTACTATCGGAAAGCCATCGCCTTCGCCCGTGAGTATGACGTGGCCGTGCTCCACGACGCTGCCTATAGCGAGGTGGTTTTCAACGGCTACAAGGCCTTGAGTTTTTTGGAGGTGGAAGGCGCCAAGGACGTCGGCATTGAGTTTCACTCCCTCTCAAAGTGTTTCAACATGACGGGTTGGCGCTTCGGCTCCGCCGTGGGCAACGCCGACATGATTCAGGCCCTTTTCAAGATCAAGTCCAACCTGGACTCCGGTATCCCACAGGCTATCCAGGAAATGGCCATTGAAGCCCTCACCGGCTCCCAGCAGCATATCCAGGACAACAACGCCATCTATCAGAAGCGCCGCGACAAGGTCATGGACGCGTTGATTCGACTGGGCCTTGGCGTCGTACCACCCAAGGCCGCCCTATACGTGTGGGCCCGAGTGCCTGAAGGATACACATCTGCCTCCTTTACCGCTCGCCTCCTTGACGACCTGGCCATCGTGGTGACGCCGGGGTCAAGCTACGGTGAGCACGGAGAAGGATACATCCGCCTTTCCCTAACTACCCCCGACGATATGATTGACAAGGGCGTGGACAGGCTCAATTCCTGGTCCATTCCCGCGCCAACTGAGGGGTAAGACCTATAGCAAAGAAGAATCTCTGGAACATTGCCAAAACGGAAAGGGCCCTACTGGTAGGAGCGGAGCTGAAGGGTTCCCGTAGCCTGTGGAGCCTGGAAAATTCCCTGGACGAGTTGGCCCAGTTGGCCAAGACCGCCGGCGCGGAAGTTGTGTCCACCGTGTCCCAGCGCCAGGGAAAGCCTACGCCACTTTACGTTGGCGAAGGCAAGCTGGAGGAGCTTAAAGACCTTAAGCGTGAACTCAACATTGACCTGGTCATTTTTGACGACGAGCTGAGCCCAAACCAACAGCGAAACTTGGAAGGTAAACTGGGCGAGAAGGTCATAGACCGTACCGTCCTTATCCTAGACATATTTGCACGCCATGCCAGAACCCGTGAAGGCGCCATGCAGGTGGAATTGGCTCAACACCAGTACCTGCTCCCCCGGCTGGCAGGACAATGGTCCCACCTAGAACGCTTGGGAGGCGGTATCGGAACCAGGGGCCCCGGCGAAACACAGATTGAGACTGACCGTCGCCTAATTAGAGGCAGAATTAAGCAACTCAAACAACAAATTGACAAGGTGAAGCGGGGCCGGGTTCTCCAGCGCAACAGACGCAAGAGTTCCGGTCTGCCCGTGGCTTCCCTGGTTGGTTACACCAACGCGGGCAAAAGCACCCTGTTCAACACCCTTTCAAAGGCCCACGTGACCTCTGAAGACCGGCTATTCTCTACCCTGGACCCCGTCACCCGTCGTATACGCCTCCCCTTCGGAGACGAAATTCTTGTCACTGACACCGTGGGATTCATCAACAAGCTTCCCGCCACCGTGGTTTCGGCTTTCCACGCTACGTTGGAATACCTACTCGACTCAGACCTGCTGCTTCACGTCGTTGACATCTCCAACCACAGGCACGTGGAGCAGGTCAAGGTGGTGGAGGAAACCTTGCGCCAACTGGACATCGCTGACAGGCCCCAATTGCTGGCGTTAAATAAGATGGACCTGATCCGCAACAACAGCGTCCAACCCGTTACCCTAACCTCCCCCCACCCTACGGTCCCAGTCTCTGCGGCCACAGGCTGGAACACAGACGCCCTTTTAGACAAGGTGCAAAGTATCCTGGTTACGGAATGGGCCGGGAGAGTACTGTAAACCTCTCTACCACAGCCTTATGATCCTCGTTCACCCACCGGCGACGCACTAGGGGCTACGAGAGGCCCTTGAAAAATCGCCCCCAGTTCCAAACAAAAGAAATCGGCTGCAGGGAAAGACGAAATGCTAGGTCATCCTTGCGGCCGATTTCTTGCGAATTTCTCTGTTAGGCGGCTGTTACACCAACCCGCTTCCTGGCCCATAACGCCATCACCTCATCGGAGGTGGGCATGTCAAATTTCTCTCTCAGTATGGCGACCCCCGCCTGGTGGCGCTCCGGAAAACCGTCGGCGATACAGTCCGATACCACCACCGTGTAGTAGTCGTACCACAGGGCGTCGAGACAGGTGGCCAGCACACACCCGGCGGTACTTGTGCCGGTCATTACCAGGGACTTGATGCCGCTGGACCTGAGAACCTGGTTCAGCGGCGTGTTCACAAAGGCTGTGTTGCGATGCTTTTTGACTACAAACTCGTTGGGTAGAGGTGTCAACTCAGGTATGATTTCCGCTTCCCACGTGCCGTCTATAAGTATCTCTTGACTGGTCCTCCTGTCAGTGCCCATGGGGTGACCCCAATAGGATCCCAGGTCTCTCAGTCTTGAGCTCATGTACAGCCATGCCGGGGAGGTAGTAGCGTGGTTCTTGTCGAAAACAACCTGAATGTGGACCACGCACACACCGGTGGCCCGCGCCGACGCCAGTACCCTCTCTAATGCCGGGAGGATTTGACGCTGCTGAGAGATGCTTGTTGCGCACTTTCGGGCTGTATAGCCATCCGGAGAGGCAAGGCCATTTTGCATGTCTATGACCAGCAGAGCCGTATGCTTCGGGTCCACCACCTCTTCCAGAGATTCAAAAACTGATATTCCTTGTATCTCTCTCATAAAACCCTCCTTACCTTTGCCTTCTAAGCGTGTTCACCTTCATACGTCCTCCAGGGATTACTGGTAAACGGGCTTGGTGAACTCGTGGTAACGCACCGGCGCGTGGTGGAGCAGGTTGACGCTGTAACCCTCCAGTACGTCCGGGTTGTAGGCGCCTTCCTGGAATACCCACAAAATGGGGAAGTTCACAGTGCGCTCGTACCACCAGTCGCCGAACTCCAGCGTAAGCTGACGGCGCTCCTCAGGGTCCACCATCTGGTCGCACCGGTTCTTGTACTCCGAAATCTCGTCGTAGTCGAAGAAGCCGCGGCCGGACTCGTACCGGTTGAAGACCATGGCCGCGCAGGGATGGGCCGACTTGGGAGAGACGTTCATGTAGACGGTGCTAGGGTTCTCTCTCTTCGCCGCCGTGCCGAAAACGTCCGCGTTGGTGCGGGAAACGAACTCCGTGTTGACGCCAATTTCCTTCCAGTAGACGCCGATCTGCTCGGCGACATCCGGCATCTCGGGCACCAGGGAGTGGTTGTTGGGCACGTAGATGGTTATGGTGAAGCCGCCGTCGGGCCAGCCAGCCTCTTCCAGCAGCTTCTTCGCGCCTTCAATGTCATGAGGGTGGTCCCAACCGCCCGCGACTCCCGTATCGCCGTTAGGCCCGGGGAAGGGAGCCCATTCGTCCTTGAAGATATCCGACCAGGGCGGGAAGTAGTCCATCGGGTCGGGGATGGCGCGGCCCTGGAAGAAAACCTCGTTGATTTCGTCCCGATCCATGGCCATGATGAGGGCCCGGCGAACTCGGGTGTCCCGCAGCGGATCGTTGGGATCGTAGCCCTTGGTCGGACCTTCCGACCCGCCGGTATATGCCTTTGAGCCGTCCGGTTTTAGGTAATTATCGGGCTTGTACCAGGGCAGACGCATGTTGAAATGACCGCCGGGGATACTGGCCCGGTAGACCTTCATGCCCTGGTCTGTTGCCTGCTCATGGATGTCTCGGGGCACCACGGCCAGATGCGCCTCTTCGGCAAGGAGAGTCGCCAGCCGGGTGGAGGACTCCTTGATGAGCCTCATCTCCAGTTCGTGAAACAACGGCGTCTGGCGCCAGTGGTCTTCCACTCGCCGGTAGAGATAGTTGATACCCAGATTTCGTTCCACCAGGGCAAAAGGCCCGGTGCCGATGGGGTTGTCGTTGTAGCCTTCTTCACCGCCCACGTCGTTCCAGTGGTCAAGGCTCGTTATGCCGCCTTCCACCTCGTCAGACATGTAGGTTAGGAGGTCGAGGTTAACGACTTTCAGGTCAAAAATGACCTCGTAGTCGCCATTGGCCTTATGGGTTTCTGACTGACCTGCATATCCTTCCCAGTTGGAGGGGTTAATTGCCCTATCTGTGCCGACTCCGACGAGGAGGTTGAAGCTAAAGACAACGTCTTTGGAAGTCAAGCTGTAGTCCGACGGCGTTCCATCTCTGCTGTAGAAGGGCACGTCGTCACGGAGCTGGAATGTCCAGGTTTTGCCGTTGGGCGACGTAGACCACTCGGTGGCCATCTGGGGCTCGTAGGCCGAAGTCTGTGGGTCTGACCCGAGGAGATGGTCGTAGTGGGCCAGGAATGAGCTAGTCAGGTTGTTCCCCAGGTGCATGACTCCTATTTCCTGGGAAGGCGGGGGCACTGCCAAAATAAGTCTGGGGGAAACGGGCACCGGTTCTGCGGGCATTACTTGGGTTGGAGCCGGGGTGGCCGTAGGCGCCATCGTAGCTGCCGGAGCCGCCTGCGTCGCAGCGTCTTCATCGCCGCAAGCCAGTATAAATAAGGAAAATGCCACAATTAGCGGCAACATCCAATTTAGTCTCCGCGCCCCTAGTCTCAATACACCGGTCATCTCGTTACCCTCAAATTTGATTTTTCTCAGGCTTCCAGGGTGTGTCTACTACACACCATTTTTGTCTAGTTCTTCGTTTATTCAATCAGGAGCCAGAGTTTTCACGGGCCGTAGTAGACATGAAACTAAATCCTTTGTCAAGCATTCATTCTTACTTAAGACCAACTAATATCGGTTTCGTAGTACGAAATAGCGTCACAAGACTGCCGCCTTTGCTCTGCGCCATTCAAGCGCCTCACCCTTTTACCAGTGACCGGGGCATGCTATTAATTGACACGGTGCGCTATTCAACGGCAAAATAGCGGGACTGAAGTTTAGGGAAGTGTAGATGAGCAAACTCATATCCAAGTTCGTAAGAATTAGCCGAGGCTCTCCGGCGCCCATGGGATTCGGCCACGCCGCTCGCCCCCCAAAGACCCCTGCCATGGCATTCATTGGCCTCCTCTCTCAAAACTACAAGCGAGGCGCCACTCGTCTCACCCGACTGGAAGCAGACGGCGCCCTGTTGCAGGGCGTGAACCCGGACCGAGAACTTTCCGATATCGCCGAGGCCTTAGGCGAGGTTCCTTGGGGCCTTAAGGCCGGGGAGATGGACGGCGATTCCGTAGAGAACCTGGTTGAAAGAGGATGCGACTTCTTTCTGGTTAGCCCCGACAAGGTAACCATTGAGGCCGTAAAAGACGATAGGGCCGCCTTTTTGTTGGATCTTCCCCCCGGCGTTGACGACAGCTTTCTCCGGGCTATAGAAGATTTGCCCATAAGCGCCGTCTTCATGTCCCTTGGCCCCGTCGGCTCTCCCCTCAATCTCCAACATCTCATAAACATAGGCTCTGTACGAACAATGTTCGATAAATACCTTCTGGTAGAGGTGCCCAACACCGTGTCGGCCAAGGAACTAGAGGGTCTCAGGGACATGGGCGTTGACGCCGTGGTCGTTGATGCAGGTCAGTCCTCGGAAAAGGTTCTCAGAGGCATTAAACAGAACCTGTTGGATATGCCTAGGCAACCCAAGCCAAGGTTAGAGAGAACGACGCCGATGTTGGCTGCCGGACTTCGCGCCTCAGCCGACCACGCGGACGAAGAAAACGAAGAAGACGAAGAAGAATGAGCCACGGGGGATGCTAAATGGATAAAATTACCATCATCGGCACGGGCCTAATCGGCGCGTCTCTTGGACTGGCCATAAAGAAAGTGGGTATCAAGAACGTCCAGCTGGTCGGTGTAGACATAGAGAGATTCCGCGCCAACAAAGCAAAAAAAATGGGCGCCTTGGACAAAGTGGAATCAAACCTGTCGGAAGCCGTCTCCGGGGCCGGCATCGTTTTTATTTCCACCCCCGTCATGGCCATTAAGGATGTTTTGGAACTCATCGGGCCGCGGCTGTCCGAAGGCACCGTTGTAACCGATACGGGCGGAACCAAGAGAAACGTCTTGGACTGGGCCAAGGAATTTCTGCCGGACAAAGTAGACTTTGTCGGTGGCCACCCAATGGCTGGAAAGGAAACACCTGGCCCGGATAACGCCGACGCGGATATGTTCAAGGGGCGGCCCTACTGTATCGTGCCCCGGCCAGGAGCAAGCAAACAAGGTGTTCAGACCATTGTGGACCTTGCATCGTCCATGGGCGCAAGACCTTATTTCATTGACGCCGACGAGCATGATAGCTTTATTGGGGCCGTCAGTCATCTTCCCTTTATCATCTCCACGGCTCTCGTTGGCTCCATTTCCAAAAGCCCCCAGTGGGGAGACATCAGCCACCTAGCCTCCTCCGGTTTCAGGGACGTGTCACGGCTAGCTTCCGGCGACTCCGTAATGCACAAAGACATCTGCCTAACCAACAAGACGGGAATTGTGCATTGGATAGGTCAGCTTATCCTTGAGTTGGACCGCATAAAGGGCATCATCCAGAAGGAAAACGCCTCACAGGAGCTCCTCGACCTCTTTGAAAATGCCTTTGTGGAGAGGGAGAAGTGGCTAGGCGGCGTGACAACTCCGTGGGCTAGGGCTGAGTATGAACGCCCCAAAGCCCCATCCTTTGGCCGCACCACCGCAGAGTTAATGTTTGGTACTCGTGCCGCCAAGGGACTCCTTGGTGACGATGACGAAGGCGGCCGCGATGGCAAGGGAAAGCAACGTTAGACCGAAGCGCGATGAGACAAAATATCCAAGCAATCACATCTAAGCATGGTTTGAGAGAGTGAACTTTGTACGGACAATGGTCCGTTCCCTCTGACCGATTTGGAGAGCCACTACTGGTGGTTGTTTCGGGGCCATCCGGTGTGGGGAAAGATGCTGTTTTCCAGTATATGCGAGGCCTTGACCGCCCCTGGCACTTTGTTGTAACCGCCACTACCCGCCCCCGGCGACGCACAGAGCGCAACGGCATTGACTACCTTTTCTTGGATCGTGACGAGTTTGAGCACATGCGACAGGGAGAGCAATTTCTGGAATGTGCCGAGGTGTATGGTAACTCCTATGGGGTCCCCAAGCAGCAGGTTAAGGACGCCCTATCCAGGGGCAAGGACGTTCTTATGCGAGTTGACGTTCAGGGCGCCGCCACCGTTAAAAGCCTTGTTTCAGACGCCTTGATGATCTTCCTGGCTCCACCCTCCTTCGAGGAATTGGAGCGAAGACTTCGCTTCCGCCAGAGCGAGTCGCTGCAGACCCTTCGACTCCGCACTCAGGCGGCCGAGGAGGAAATGAGCTTCTTGCACGACTTTGAATACAAGATTGTCAACCACAGTCAACGCTTGGACCTAGCCGCCTTCTGTATCGACTCCATAATCACCGCCGAAAAGTGCCGTTTCCCACCGCGGCGTGTGAAGCTCTAATGACCACCGAGGCCAGGCCCAGACTCCCCAGTTGGTTTAAAGTGCCCATGCCGGGCGGACGGAACTACCGCGACTTGAAGCAGCTGATGCGAAGCTCAAACCTCCACACCGTTTGTGAGGAGGCCCACTGCCCCAACATCGGTGACTGCTGGGAGCGTCGTAGCGCCACCTTTATGATTCTGGGCGATATATGCACTCGTCGGTGCCGCTACTGCGCCGTCACCACAGGTCGGCCCCTTGGCATTGATGTCAAAGAGCCTGATCGCCTTGCCAAGACCGTTGAACGCATGGGCCTCAAGTACTGCGTAATTACCTCTGTGAACCGGGACGACCTCTCGGACGGTGGCGCCCTGATTTTCGCCATGTGCATTAACCGGATACGGGAAACGACGCCAGGCTGTAGGGTCGAGGTGCTCATACCCGACTTTGACGGTTCGGAACCGGCCTTGCGACGCGTACTGGCGGCCGGCCCCAGTGTACTCAACCACAACATCGAAACCGTCAAGAGGGTCTTTCCGCGCGTGCGCCCCCGCGGAGATTACCAGCGCTCTCTTGACCTCCTCTACAGAGCCAAGGAAATCGACCCTTCGATACCCACCAAATCGGGAATCATTGTTGGAATGGGCGAAGACGTTACAGAGGTTGTGGACACTATGAAGGACCTTCGCTCCGTGGAATGCGACCTTCTAACCATAGGGCAGTACCTGCGTCCATCTCTCAACCATATTCCCATCGACAGGTTCTACAAACCGACGGAGTTTGAGGAGTTGAGGTCCATGGGAGAGTCTCTGGGATTCAAGCACGTCGCTTCGGGGCCACTGGTTCGCAGTTCCTATCACGCAGACGAGCAGCACGCCGCAGCTAAAATTGAAAGCTGAAGAAACGTCTAAAGGCAGATTCGAAATCGAGGCCACCGGCCCGTACCTGTACTGGGCGGAAAGCAAAGACGACTTGGTAACAATCAACCGTCGCCCCAAAGACAAGACAGCCGGGGGTGAGGTCTTGGCGCAGTGGAGTACCGATACTTTGCGCAATCTTCTCTTGTGGGCCGAGGACGAGAGGAGTGTAACCTTCTCCATCACCGGCCCCTTGGCCCATCAGGTCGCCAAACTCTCCCGCGAACTCAGCTTGACCCCAGAGATGTTTGTTTGGCACGCCGTCAAGGTTTTCATAGAGACCGCTCCTGAAACCTAGCCCCAAGGGTTCACCTATGTCCCCCAAGGCAGACCTAATCCTGCTCAATGCAAGAGTCCTTACCCTGGAGCCGGCCCAACCCCGCGCTACTTCCGTAGCAATCAAAAACGCCCGTATCCTTGCCGTTGGTCAGTTAGATGAAATAGCGCCCTTAACTGGTCCGGAAACCAAGCGCTTGGACTGTCGGGGCATGACACTCATGCCCGGTTTTCACGATGCTCATTGTCATTTTCGCGCCTTGGCCTCTCGATTTCTCGACCTGGACTGTAGTCCTAACAAAGCTACCTCCATTGCCAAAATCAAGAATCTCGTTGCTCAAAAGGCCCAGAACACCGCCCCTGGGCGATGGATAAGAGCTTTTGGATACGATGAGGATTCGCTGTCCGAAGGGCGTCACCCCAACCGACATGACCTGGACAAAGCTGCTCAATTGTGTCCCGTGCGATTGGAACACCGCACCGGCCACGCCACAGTCCTTAACAGCCGGGCCATGTTCCTTCTGGGAATAACCCGAGACTCCGAAGACCCCCCCGACGGTGTAATAGTGCGCGAGGAGGAGTCAGGTCAACCGACAGGTCTGTTCCTGGAGATGTCTCCTCGGATCCGCCGAATGATGGCCCCTTACCGGCGGGAAGAGGAGTTTGTTCAAGGCGTCAACCAGGCTAACAATCTGCTCCTGTCCAAGGGCATAACCTCAATACAGGACGCCGGGGCCCACAACGGCCCGGAGCAGTGGGAAACCTTCCGAAACCTGAAGGAGACCGGAACCCTGACCCCAAGAGTCACCATGATGACCGGTTTGGGCCGAGGGTGTAACCTAGATTTACATAATCACCAACGGCCTTTTCCCTGCGAAGACCTTCGCTTGGGCGCAACAAAGGTAATGATTACCCTCACCACCGGCTGCCTGCAGCCGTCCAAAGCAGAGCTGATTGAGCAAACCCTAGACCTCCATAGACAAGGCCTTCAGCTAGCCTTTCACGCTGTGGAGGCTGAAGCCATCATGGCCGCAGCGCAAGCCATCATAGCCGCCGGCCGCTCCCATCACCTGCCCGACCCGCGTCATCGCATTGAGCACTGCTCCGAAGCTCCCCCCGAAGTGATTAAAACCGTGAAAGCCAGCGGAGCCTTAGTCGTTACCCAGCCTGGATTCATCCACCACAACGGCGCAAAGTATCTTTCAAAAGTAGATGCCCATCACATTCCCCACCTCTACCCCCTGGCTTCATTGGTTGAGGCTGGCATCCCATGGGCTGCCAGCTCCGATGCCCCCGTCGCCCCTGTGGAAACCCTTCTACACGTGTACTCCGCCGTCACCCGGAAAACAGCGGAAGGCCGGCTGTTGGGCAAACATCAGGCCGTTGCCGTGGAGGAAGCCCTGAATGCCTGGACAATGGGAGCCGCCCAATCTTGCTTCCAGGAGAACGTCCTTGGTTCAATTAAAGCCGGGAAGTACGCGGACCTGGTTTTGCTCAATGGGGACCCCACGCAGGTCGACCCAGAGGAAATAAAAGACCTGAAAGTGATGACGACTATGGTGGGAGGAAAAATCTGGTGGGAAGCCTGAACAAGCGCCTCAGCGACGCCGTTCAGTCACGTAGGACGCCAAGATTTTCAGCGACTCTTTGGCTGGGCAATCTGGCAGATTGGCAATGGCCTTCTGCGCCTTTGCACAGTAGTCCTCGGCCTCGGCGTAGCACTCCTCAACAATATCCGAGTCCTGTATCATCTCCAGGCTCTGTTTCAGATAAATCTTCTCTTTATTGTTGGCAAAGAGGGTCTTAACGGGATTGTTCTCGGGGTATTGCTCTAGCAATTTGATACTTGGCAAGGTTAAAACCCCCTGAAGAAGGTCGTTACCCACGGGCTTGCCGATCTCCGCAGCGTCGCCTCCAACGTCAAGTATGTCATCCACAATCTGAAAAGCCATGCCAATGTTGTAGCCGTATTTTGTCAATGCCTCAATGGCATCCTCCGGCGCTCCAGCCAAGATGGCCCCGGATTCGGCGCAGGTTTGAAACAAAGAAGCCGTCTTGCGATAAATGCGTTCTTCATAGAGCTTGTGACTCTGTTCAACATTGTGCCCGTTGAAATACTCCAACAATTGGCCGCTGGAGAGGTCCATGATGGTCTCAGAGAAGCGCCTAATCACTCGAATGTTTTGGGTGTCGCATACAAAGGTCGCCGAGGCTGCAAAAACATAGTCTCCCAGCAAGATTGCCACGTTCTGATCCCATCGACTGCTGATAGTATCCATCCCACGCCGAATCAGCGAGTTATCTATGGTGTCATCATGGATTAGAGTAGCAATGTGCAGCAACTCCACCGCCGTGGCCATTATCACAGGCGTTGATGACTCCCTTGAATAGACATTGGCGGCTAGCAAAGTTACGGCAGGCCGCACCCCCTTGCCACCTCTTTCGAACAGGTAGGTTAGAAGGGGAGACATGTGCTCATCCTGGTCCTTGCTCATGCCCCGTAAGTTGGCCTCAACCAGGGCAAGCTCCTTCTTGACCGGAAGGTAGATTTCACTCGTCTTGGCGTTCAAACTTTGCAGCAACTCGTCACCTAATTTGCCTTTGCTCGCAGCCGTTCCTGTTCTTCCTCAGCCACGGACTCGTCGAGCTTGTTAAACAGAAGGGCCGGTTTGGGAAAGCTCCGGCCTGCCTCAATACCTTGGAGCCGCCACCCTGCATCCTGTACGCTCCCCTCAAGGCCAAGCATCTCGTGCAGCCGCTGAGCGCTGAAAGGCAGGAAAGGATAAGTGATGGTTCGTAGGCAGGAAAGCACGTTCAAACAGACCCAGAGAGTGGTACCGGTGCGTTCCAAGTCATTCCTTCGAGTCCGCCAAGGTGCCTTGGTGTCCAGGTATCGATTCGCCTGCTGGGCAAGGGTCATCGCCGTACCCAGAGCCTGCCGAAACCTGCACTTACTCAACTGCTCTCCCGCTTCATCCAGAGCCCTCGGGACCCTTGCCATCAGCTCCTGGTCAACCTCATCCAACTCCCCCTGTTTAGGAAACCGGCCCTCGAACGTGCGATGCGTCATGGTCAGCACGCGGTTAACCAGGTTTCCATAAGTAGCCACCAGCTCCTGGTTGTTGCGGCGTACAAAGTCTGCCCAGGAAAAATTGGAGTCACTGGTCTCTGGCATTGTAGCCGAGAGAACGTAGCGAAGGGGGTCCGGCTCAAACCTATCCAGATAGTCCGGGAGCCAGACAGCCCAATTGCGACTAGTGGATATCTTAGAGTCCTCCATATTAAGGAACTCGTTGGCGGGAACGTCATAGGGGCGCATGAGGCTGCCGTCGCCCATGAGCATGGCCGGCCAAATTATCGTATGGAAGGGGATGTTGTCCTTGCCAATGAAATAGTAGCCCTTTGTGTCGGGGTCCATGAAGAAGGGTTCCCAGCCCGCCGCGTCGCCACGGGACTGGGCCCACTCCTTCGCCGCAGATAGATAACCCGTTACCGCTTCAAACCAAACGTAGATGCGCTTGGTTCCGTACCCCTCCACGGGAATGCTTACACCCCATAATATGTCCCGTGTAATAGCCCTATCCTTGAGGCCGTCTTCAAGAAACCGTTGGGTAAAATTCAAAACGTTAGGGCGCCAGTGCGCCTGCTGCTTAACCCACTCCAACAGTGGCTCTTGAAAGGCCGTTAGCCGAAGGAAGAAATGCTCCGATTCCCGGAACTCCAGGGCGGACCCACCTAAAGCGCTTCGAGGATTAATCAGATCGGTGGGGTTCAGAGTCCTGCCGCAGCTGTCGCACTGGTCCCCCCGCGCGCCTTCGTCACTGCAATAAGGACAGATGCCCTCAACATACCGGTCCGGCAAGAAACGACGGGATTCCGCCGAGTAGGGGAGAAGCATCGTGTCCTTGTAGATATACCCTTTCTCCAAGAGTGTAAGGAAAAGCTCGTGTACCACCTGCCGGTGATTCTCCGTCCCAGTATTGGTAAACAGGTCAAAACTAATGCCCATTCGCCGCCAATTGTCAAGAAACTCGGTGTGAAATCGGTCTACCACCTCTTGAGGCGAAATGCCCTCACGGTCTGCTCTAATGGTTATGGGGGTGCCGTGCTGATCGCTGCCAGACACCATCAAAACCTCATTCCCTTTCATCCGGTGGTACCGGGCAAATATATCCGCCGGTAGATAGCAGCCTGCCAGCTGTCCCAGATGCAAGGACCCGTTAGCGTAGGGCCAAGCCACGGCAATAAATATCCGCTCAGTCATACTAGGTTAGCCATCTCACCAATAACACCTTAAGAATCCGGAACTCCAGAACAAAAAACTAGGCGTCCGACCCAAAGGAAACAAGTTTAGCACAACCTGGCCAATGTTAGGTAAAGTCATTATCCTTAGCCCCCTCCTCCTCGCCGAGCGCCAGCCATTCCCGGTAAACCAAGCTCCGCCGCATCCCCGACTCCGCAGCCACTCTGCTCACCGCCTCCCTCGCCCGCATCCCTTCCACCTTCAACTGCGTCAAGCTGCTCCTGACGTCCTCATGGTCCCAAACCGCCTTTTCTGCTACTCCGCCCTCCACCACTAACGTGAACTCGCCCCTCGGCTCAGCGAACCGCTCCAAGGCTTGAGACACAGTGGCGGGAAAAACCTCCTCAAACCTCTTGGTGAGCTCGCGGCACACGGTAATTCTGCGGTCTCCCCAGACTGCCAGCAGATCCTTCAAAGTGCTCCTTAATCTATGGGGAGCCTCAAAAATGACCACCGTATCAGGGAACTCTGCAAGCGTCCTCAGAAGCTCTCTTCTCTCTCCCTGCCTACGTGGCAAGAACCCTGTGAACATGAACCTGTTGGCCGGCATTCCCGACACAGATAACGCGGCGGAGACGGCCGATGGCCCCGGCGCCGCTGACACCGGTACCCCCGACTCCAACGCCCGCCGGACCAGTTCTTGGCCGGGGTCCGATAGGGTGGGGACCCCGGCGTCACTCACCAAGGCAACGTCCCCCGTGGTCAAGGCGCCAAGTATTCTTGGTATTTGGTTTTTCTGATTGTGCTCGTGAAAGCTAATCAAAGGGGTCTTTATCCCGTATCGAGAAAGGAGTTTCCTGCTGGTGCGAGTGTCCTCGGCGGCTATGAGCTTTACCTCCTTAAGAATCCGCAGAGACCTAAGCGTAATATCCTCCAGATTCCCAATAGGCGTGGCTACTACGTATAGATGAAACACTAGCACTCCTTAGTGCAAAAATGTAAGGTAAGGTGCAGCCCGTTTTTCCGGCAAGTCAATCCCGAAGCCGGAGGAAAAGCTTGCCGAATTCCAAGACTATCCAAAGCTCTTTGAAAGATATGAACGCTATGTTATAATTCACACTTGAAAAGAGAAAGAGGGAATAAGAAGATTTAGTGAACAAAGACAGTAAGTCGGCCATCATAACGGAGTATGCCAAGAGCCAGGACGATACCGGTTCCGTAGAAGTCCAGGTAGCCATCCTAACCGGCAGGATAAAAGAGCTCACAGACCATTTAAGGGTGCATCGCAAAGATACGCACACCCGGGTAGGGCTTCTACGACTGGTTGGTCGTCGTAGGAAATTGTTAAGTTATCTCACTAGCAAGAACGTGGCCCGTTACAAGTCTCTTATCGCAAGCCTCGGCTTGAGAAGATAGCACCCCACCGGGGTGCTTTTCTCTTCTGTTCCCCCCTCTTTATCCTTTAGAAGGACTAACTACTTGTTGTAATGGAACATACCTTTGAAAAACAGCTAGGTAACAAAAAGCTCATATTAGAAACCGGGAAGCTGGCTTCCCAGGCTAGCGGATCCGTGAAGGTGAGCTACGGCGACACCGTGGCCCTGGTGACGGCAGTCATGTCTGACAAACCTCGCCCAGACATCGACTTTCTCCCTTTGACTGTGGAATTTGAGGAGAGACTCTACGCCGTTGGGAAAATCCCCGGCAGCTTCTTTAGACGGGAAGGCAGGCCCGGTTCTGACGCCATTCTGTCCGCCCGGTTGGTAGACAGGCCCATGAGGCCCCAGTTCCCCAAAGGCCTGCGCAATGAAATCCAGATTGTCATAACTGTCCTATCCACGGACCGTGAGAACCCCCCCGATATCCTTGGCATCGTAGGAGCCTCGGCGGCCGTTTCAATCTCAGACATCCCCTTCGGTAGTCCTGTAGGGGCCACCCGCATCGCCTATATCGACGGAGCGTATATCGTCAACCCCACCTATGCCCAGATGGAGGAGAGCCAACTCAGCGTGGCTGTTGCCGGCGTTAAAGGCGCCATTGGCATGGTTGAAGCGGGAGCCAACGAGGTCTCCGAATCTGTGGTATTGGAAGCCATTAGCCGTGCCCAAAATGTTAACGACCAGATTATTGGCATGATTGAGGAGATGGTCCAGACCGTTGGCAAACCCAAACAAGACCCCCCGGCGGTCGCCGACACTACGGAAGTTGAAAAGCGTGTCCACAGCGTCCTCAACGGACGCCTGACCTCCCTTCTCCAGAGCGACAAGGACAAAGTTGAACGCGAAGAGGCTACTAAACAGCTCAAATCGGAAGTCGTGGAGGCTCTTCAGGACGACGACCCAAAGCTGGTCTCCGGCATCTTTCAGTCCTTGTTGAAGGAAGGAGTCCGCGGCCGCATTTTGGAGCAAGGCATCAGGCCCGACGGCCGGCGGTCCACGGAAATACGCCCTATCACCTCTGAGGTGGGCGTTCTGCCCAGAACCCACGGCACCGGACTTTTCACTAGGGGACAAACCCAGGTCTTAAGCATTGCCACCCTCGCTACAATCGGCATGCGGCAAACTCTAGACACCCTCAGCCCTCAGGCGACAAAGCGGTTCATTCATCATTACAACTTCCCCGCCTACTCCGTGGGTGAGACGGGCCGCATGTTTACCGGACGTCGTGAAATTGGACACGGCGCCTTGGCCGAGCGCGCCCTCGAACCCGTTGTCCCTTCTGAAGATGACTTTCCCTATGCCCTGCGGATTGTGTCGGAGGTCCTCAGCTCCAACGGGAGCACCTCCATGGCCAGCGTATGCGGCAGTTCCCTTGCTCTCATGGATGCCGGCGTACCCATAAAAAGCCCCGTTGCCGGCGTGGCTATGGGTCTGGTCATGAATAGTGAGGGCCGTTACGCCATACTGTCGGACATTCAAGGCGTTGAGGACGCCTTGGGCGACATGGACTTCAAGGTGGCCGGTACCGCCAAGGGCATAAACGCCCTGCAGATGGATATTAAAGTTCAAGGCGTTACCCAAGACATCCTTGAAAAGGCCCTGGAACAGGCACGGGTGGGCCGCCTTCACATCCTGGACAAGATGGCTGAAGCAATCCGCAATCCCAGGGAAGCCCTGAGCCCCTATGCCCCCAAGATGGTGCGCATCACCATTCCAGTCGAGAAAATTGGCGCGGTCATCGGGCCCGGTGGGCGTAACATTCGAGCCATCATTGAGGAATCGGGCGCCACTGTCGACATAGACGATAAGGGTGTCGTGATGATAGGTGCCAGCGACGATGAACAGATTAAGAAGGCGCGGACTCGCATTGAGAACATGACTAGAGACCTGGAAGTTGGAGATATCTTCACAGGCAAGGTCGTTCGAATGACCAACTTCGGCGCCTTTATTCAACTGGTGCCTGGCAAAGACGGCCTTCTACGGACGGAAGAGATGGCCTCCATGGACAACGGCGTTGCCATGGACCAGGAAATCACCGTCATGATTCAGGAGATCGACTCTATGGGTCGAATCAACCTGTCGCGGCGTGCCCTCTTCGGTGAGGAAAGTGCACCTTCGCGGTCTGGCGGCGACGGTGGTCGCCGTCCCTTCCCCAACCGCCCACCTCGGCCTCGCGGCCCCTCCAGCAACAGCCCTCCAGGGCAAGACCGTTCAGGTCCTAGGCGTGGGGGCTTTGGGTCTGGACGTTCTCCCGGACGGTAGACTATAGAAGTAAGCCGGACAGTGAAGAACATCGGCAAGCGCCCCATCTCCATAGTCTACCCGTGATGCGCTGACCTTTCGGGTAGCTAATCCTCCTGTCCGGCGATACACTATCATCCATCCTTAATCTGGAGAGCCAATTGTCAGCCATTAGAGTCCTGCTCCACGGCGCCACCGGTCGCATGGGCCAAGAAGCCCTCAAAGCGGTAAGCGGCGACCCGGACATGAAGCCTGTAGGCGGTGTTTCCCGCAATCCCAAGAGCAACCTTCTGGAGCTCCCGGACCGATCCGGCGCCATTCCTCTATCTTCGGACCTAACCGGCCTACTCTCCACAACTCAACCCAACCTGGTGGTGGACTTCTCCAACGCGGAGGCTTGCATCAGCGCTTTCCATGCCACAATGCGAGCCGGTATTCCCTTCGTCACAGGTACTTCAGGATTGACCGAGGACGACTTGACTTGCATAGACAGGACGGCCAGGGAAGTTGGTGTTGGGGTTATTGTTGCTCCCAATTTCGCCCTGGGCGCGGTTCTGCTTATGAGCCTGGCCAAAAAGGCGGCGCCCTTCTTTGACTATGTTGACATAATTGAGGCTCACCACGAAGAGAAGATAGACGCACCTTCCGGAACGGCCTTGGCCCTCGCCCGGTCTGTGGCTCAGGGCAGAGACTTTGTCCACAAGGACCCACAAAGGGAGACACTCAGGGGGTCTAGCGGCGCTCGATACAGAGGCGTTGGCATCCACAGTCTACGCCAGCCGGGCCGCAGCGCCCACCATGAAGTGGTTTTCGGCGCCCAGGGCCAAACCCTCTCCCTGCGCCACGATAGCCTAAGCCGGGATTGCTATATGCCCGGAGTTCTGCGCGCCATTCGTGAGGTTGTTAACCTAAAGGGCCTTGTGCTAGGCTTGGACAAAATTCTAGGAGTTTAGCAGGCCCTCCGGTGAACAGAGAATTAAACGTAGCAGTGGTCGGAGCCACGGGCGCAGTTGGACGCGTGTTTCTAGACATTTTGGAGCAGCGATCCTTTCCCATTAACCACCTCAGCTTGCTGGCGTCCAAACGTTCCGCAGGCGCCCGCGTGCGGGTCAAGGGGCAGGAGTTCGTCGTCAAGGAAACCACCACAGACTCTTTCCATAATATGGACGTGGTGTTTATATCCGCCGGAGCATCCGTCAGCCGTCGCTTCGCACCCGCCGCCTTGAGCAGCGGCGCCCTGGTCATAGACAAGAGTTCAGCCTATCGCATGGAACCCAACGTCCCATTGGTTGTTCCTGAAATAAACGGCCAGGACGTGGAATCCCACCGGGGTATTATTGCAACACCCAACTGCTCAACCGTCCAGCTGGTAATGGCCCTTTACCCGCTGCACCGCGTCAACCCCATCAAGCGCATAATCGTTGATACCTACCAAGCGGCCTCAGGCGCCGGCGCCGGCGCCGTTGCCGAGCTTAGGGAGCAAACGCAGTCCATGCTCCACGGTGGTCCCGTCACTGTGGAAGCCATGCCTCACCCCATCGCCTTCAATCTGTTCCCACATATTGACGATTTCCTTGCGGACGGTTACAGCAAGGAAGAAGAGAAGATGATAAACGAGACCCGGAAGATTCTTCACGACCCCTTCATCGGTATCTCCGCGACCTGTGTGAGGGTTCCCGTATACACCTGCCATAGTGAAGCCGTGCACCTGGAATTTCAAAACCCCATGGAACCCAGAGAAGCCGGCCGACTCCTTGACGAAATGCCCGGCGTCACCGTGATGCACGACTCCTACCCCATGCCCTTGGACCTCGCCGGCTTAGATGACGTTTACGTGGGACGCATTCGCAAAGACCCGTCCATTAGCAACGGGGTAGCGCTGTGGATAGTGGCCGATAACTTGAGAAAGGGCGCTGCACTCAACGCCCTTCAGATTGCAGAAGAGGTCATGAGGAGGGACTGCTTGTCAGTCCGCAGCCTCAGCGCCCATGCTGATATATAGCAAAATAGCGCACCACTTTCATCCCCAAGGCCAGGAGGACTGCCATGGCAGATCTCGGTAGACTACTAACGGCAATGGTCACACCTATGAACCAACAAGGCGAAGTGGACTGGCCTCAGACCAAGGAGTTGGCCAAAAGACTTTTGGACTCTGGCAGCCACGGCGTGGTGGTCGGCGCTACCACCGGCGAAGGCCCGACTCTGAGCCACGAGGAGAAGCTGCGGCTGTGGAGTGAGTCCAAGGCCGTTGTGGGCGAGCGCGGCGCTGTGGTGGCAAATACCGGCAACTATTCCACTTCGGAAAGCATCAGCCTTAGCAGAGAGGCTGAAGACATTGGCGTCGACGGCCTGCTCCTGACCGTGCCTTACTACAACAAGCCGCCCCAGGAAGGCATCTACCAGCACTTCAAGGCCATTGCCGCCTCAACCCATCTACCGTGTATCCTGTACAACATACCCGGCCGTACCGGGATAAAGATGTCCCTGGAGACCACCATCAGAGCCAGCCACATAGATAACATAATAGGTGTAAAAGACGCCACCGCGGACTTTGAGCTCATGGCCAGAACCATAGACGGCGCCGCAGACGGGTTCCGTATCTGGAGCGGCAACGATGGCGATACCTTTCCCCTCATGTGCCTGGGCGGCTACGGGGTTATCTGCGTGGTATCCAACCTCTTCGGCAAGCAGATGCGAAACATTATTGACCTCACCGTGGAGGGCAAAACTCAGGCCGCCGCCGCCGAGCATCTGCGTCTCCTCCCCGTTTGTAACGGCATGACGGGCATTGCGTCCAACCCAATTCCCTTGAAATACGCATTAAACAAGGTGGGCTTTTACGTGGGCCAACCCAGGCTTCCCCTCATTCCCGCCGACGATGAAATGGCGGCTCAGGTTGATAAACTACTAGAGGCTTTTTCAATAGACTTGCCTTTGTAACGCCAAGTCAACACAGCAAGCCTCGCTGCCCAGTTTCCACGCCCGCACCTCGGCGATTTACCCCCCTCCCGCATTCCCGCGAAAACAGGCACACGTGCCTCTACTGCAAACAGGGCAGGCATTCAAAGATGCGAAATTCAGGATAGAGTGCCGTGGCTAACCAGCGGGAAATATCTCCCTTGGCGGCACTATGCAAAGGCCTCATACACCCAGTGGCGGCGTTGCCAAAGGCAGAGACTGGCTCCCCTATCTTGACCTATTCAAGAAACCCGGGACTGCAGTCGCCTAAATAATCTGTTTCAACATAATAGTCTCGTCGCGGTGTGGCCCCGTCGATATTAGATGGAACTGGCACCCGATCAGCCCTTCCAACCTCTCTATATAAGCCACCGCCTCCTTGGGAAGCTGCTCCATATTCGTAGCCCCGGCCGTGGGTTCGGACCAACCCGGCATCTCCACGTAAACCGGTTTGCACCGTTGCAGAAGCCCGATGTTGCCAGGGAAATGGTCAAACTCCTTGCCATCAACCTCATATCCAACGCATATCTTGACCGATGGAAAGCCGTCCAGAACGTCCAACCGAGTCAGTACCAGGGAAGTAAACCCGTTGATTTGCTGGCTGTAGCGCCCCGCCACCGCGTCAAACCATCCTATCCGTCTGGCCCGTCCTGTAGTCGTCCCATATTCCCACGCACGTTCCCGAAGCTCCGTAGCCGTCTTGTCCATCATCTCCGTAGGCATAGGTCCGCTGCCCACCCGGGTGCAATAGGCCTTGAACACCCCAATTACCCCCGTGATGCTCTGCGGCCTTATACCCAGTCCCGCCGCCGCTCCACCCACGGACGCCGACGATGACGTCACATAAGGGTAAGTACCGTGGTCCAGGTCAAGAAGTGTACCCTGCGCCCCTTCCAGCAGAATAGTCTCTCCCCTCTCGATGGCCTCTTGCATAAGCAGGTTTGTGGGCCTAATCAAACCCTCCAGCTCCTCTCTCCAACGGATGCAGCGGTTGAAGATATCCTCCATGGAAAGGGGCGGTTCGTTGTACAACTTCGTTAAAATCTGGTTCTTAAACTCCACAACCTGCTTCAACCGCGGAAGCAAACCCTCCTCCAAGTCCATCAGGTCTCCCGCCCTAATACCCATCCGAGAAGCCTTATCCACGTATGCGGGGCCAACCCCGCTGCCCGTAGTACCCAGTTCCCCGTCCCCTCGTGCAGCCTCCTCAAGGGCGTCTAAGCGAACATGATACGGCATTATCAGATGCGCTCTGTCGCTCAGGTATATCCGGCTCACGTCCACACCCTGCCCCTTAAGCCCCGCAATCTCCTTCAGTAACACATCCGGGTTCACCACGGCGCCGTTGCCAATTACGCACGACACATTGGGTTGAAACACACCGGAAGGAACTAAGTGGAGGGAAAATGTCCCGTTCTTGTTCATCACCGTATGCCCGGCATTGTTGCCCCCGGCGTAGCGGGCCACCCACTGCGCTTGGGATGCAAGATAGTCCACCACCTTGCCCTTACCCTCGTCTCCCCATTGGGCCCCAATCAAGGCGAAAGCCCCCATTGGCCCCTCCTACTTTCACAAGAATTGGCCCCAATTGAGGCCGTAGGCAGTATAGCAAAAAGCAGGTGCCCTTTCTAGATAGCGTCCCCTCTTCTCACCATGCCCAGCCAACTTTTTGAGCACAAGATGCTATGCTATAATCGTTTCTGAAGACTGTAATCTTCACTCGGTGACTCTTGGTATCTCAACTTTGGGCGTGCCCATTAACGGCACAACTGACCAAATATCATCTTCCGGGGGGGAATGATGCTCTCATTGAGTAACGAGCTCCGTGTTTTTACGGGTAATGCTCACCACCAGTTGGCCCGCAGCGTCTGCGGCTACCTTGATATTTCCCTTGGCCAAGCCGAGGTCTTTAAGTTCTCCAATGACAATACCTTTGTCCGCATCTTGGAGAATATACGGGAGCGGGACGTTTTTATTATCCAGCCCATCTGCGCCCCGGTTAACGACGCCCTCATGGAGCTTCTGATAATGATCGACGCCGCTAAGAGGGCGTCAGCCGGCCGTGTGACCGCCGTGGTACCCTACTACGGCTACTCCCGTACCGATAAGAAAGACCAGCCCCGTGTGCCCATTACAGCCCGCCTGGTAGCAGACCTCCTGACCGCCGCCGGCGCAGACAGGCTCCTCACCGTAGACCTCCACGCTGGGCAGATACAGGGCTTTTTTAACATTCCCGTAGATGAGCTCACAGCCCTGCCCATACTGGTACGGTACTTCCGTGACAAGAGCTTGGACGACCTCGTGGTCGTCGCCGCGGACGTCGGCATCAGCAAACGCGCCAGGGACGTGGCCGAGCGACTCGAAGTCCCCCTGGCTATCGTCGAGAAGCGGCGGGAGGGCAACACCTCCTCCATCCAGAGTCTGAACATCATCGGAGAGGTGGAAAACAAGAACGTCCTTACCTTTGATGACGAGATTGACACGGGCGGTTCTATCCTGGCCGCTGCAGAAGCCCTCAAAGCTAGCGGCGCCCGGGAGGTTTACTCCTGCGTTACCCATGCCCTCCTCTCCGGCTCCGCCGCCGACATGATAGTTGAAAGCCCCATAAGAGAGTTGGTGGCCACCGACACCGTGCCCATGGGCAACAAAGAACTGGACGGCAAAATAACCATCCTATCCGTAGCCCCCCTTCTGGGCGAAGCCATAAGCAGAATACATAACGGCCTCTCCATCGGAGAACTTTTTCAGTAGGAAATCATGATTAGACTGCTAAATAAAATCATCGGAACCCCCCAGAACCGTATCTGGAAAAAATATGGCCGGCAGGTCCAGCGCATCAACAACCTTGAGCCTGAGTTTGAAAGGCTAACCGACTCCGAGTTGAGAGCCAAAACAGACGAGTTTAGGAATCGGTTACAAGACACCGAAAAGGAGGACGATATCCTTCCCGAGGCCTTCGCGGCTGTACGAGAAGCCTCCAAACGCACCTTAGGACAGCGCCATTTTGACGTCCAGATGATGGGTGGTGTGGTCCTGCACCAGGGCAAAATTGCGGAAATGAGGACGGGAGAGGGCAAAACCCTCGTCGCCACCCTCCCAGCTTACCTTAACGCCCTAACCGGCAACGGCGTCCACGTTGTCACCGTCAACGACTATCTCGCCCGCCGTGACCCCGTCTGGATGGGGCCAATCTTTCATATGTTGGGACTCTCCGTGGGTTGCCTCCAAAACGACTATTCCTACCTCTATGACCCCACCATTCAGGGCAAGGACCCCAGCTACAATCACCTCCGCCCGGTTACGCGACAGGAGGCGTACACCACCGATATTATCTACGGTACCAACAATGAGCTGGGCTTTGATCATCTGCGGGACAATCTGGAAAAGGAACCGAACCAGCAGACTCAGATAAACATCGATTACGACACCCTGAACGCCCAGGCCGAGCAAAAGATTAAATACGATGCCCTAGACGCCCAAGTCGAGCGGAAGATTAGACACGACATCCTGGACGCCCAGGCAAAGCTAAGGCTTAACTATGACATCCAGGACGAGGGCAGGCTGGAAGAAGAGCGTTCGAAACTCCTAAATAAATGGCGAGAGGAAGAGCGATCCAAACTCCTAGATGAATGGCGAAAGATTGAGCAATCAAAGCTCTTAAAGGACTGGCAGAAGCCTAACTTCGCAATCATCGACGAAGTAGATAACATTCTTATCGACGAGGCAAGGACGCCTCTTGTCATCAGCGGTCCAGCCCAAGAACCCGTACATTACTATTACACAATGGCCAAATTGGCTCCAAGGCTTAAGCCTGAGGAAGACTACAGCATGGTTGATGAAAGGAGCAGGGCCATATCCCTCACGGAAGAGGGTATGTCCAAAATTGAACGGTGGCTCAAGGTTGGCAACCTCTACGATCCAGACAACTTTCGTCTGGTTCACTATGTTGAAAACGCCCTCAGGGCCCACGTGCTTTACAAACGTGACAAGGAGTACGTGGTCAGGGACGGTGAAGTGATAATCGTTGATGAGTTCACCGGTCGGCTTCAACCTGGCCGCCGCTGGTCCGATGGCATGCACCAAGCCATTGAGGCCAAAGAGGGGATTAAGGTACAGCAAAAGACTATCACCTACGCCACCATCACCCTCCAGAACAACTTCCGAAGTAGGTACAAGAAGTTGGCTGGCATGACCGGGACTGCCATCACCGAAGAAGAGGAATTCTTAAAAATTTACCGCTTGGAAGTGGTGCCCATCCCCACCAACGCCCCGTTCATTAGAAAGGACCTTTCTGACCTGATATACCAATCCGAATCGGCCAAGTGGAAGGCCGTGGCTGACGATATTCAGGAGATGCACAAACGGGAACGCCCCGTGCTGGTAGGTACAACCTCCATAGAAAACTCTGAGAAGCTCAGCCAACTTTTGCAATTTCGCGGCATACCTCATCAGGTCCTCAACGCCAAGCAGCACGAACGCGAGTCCTACGTGGTGGCTCAGGCAGGCCGCCCCGGCGCTGTTACCGTGGCTACCAATATGGCCGGCCGAGGCACGGACATCGTCCTTGGCGGCAACCCCGAAAGCCTGGACATTATCCCTGAACAGTGGCAGAAAGACCACGACGCGGTGGTAAAGCAGTACGGCCTCATAGTGATTGGTACCGAACATCACGAGGCCCGCCGCATTGATGACCAGCTCCGGGGACGTTCAGGGCGTCAGGGAGACCCCGGAGAAACCCGCTTTTACGCCTCCATGGAAGACGAAATCATAAAGCGTTTTGGGGGCGAGAAGGCAAAGGACATGATGGGCAAAGTCTCCGGTTGGGCCGGCCTGGATAAAAGCTCACCTCTTGAGAGCCGCATGATTACCAAGATTCTCAGCGGCGCCCAGAGTCGCGTTGAAGGCTACCACTTTGAGGCCCGCAAGCACCTCCAGGAGTTCGACGACGTTCTCAACCAACAGAGGGAGAACATTTACAGCGAACGCTATTATCTGCTCAACTCCCCCGACCTTAAAACGAAGATCATCCGCATGTTGCAGGAGGAAGTTGAGGGTTTTCTAATCACGGCCACAGAGGGCAATGTGGTTGAGGAATGGGACCTAAAGGGTCTCTGTGACAATATTCGCACCATCTTTCCCGAGCTCCCCCTTAAATTGGATGGCGAGGAACAACTGAGCAGCCTAATTCACGTAATTCGGGGCGCCAGTCGCGATACCGAGGAGGTTCGTCAGGTGTTCCGGAAGTACGCGTACGATGAGCTTACCAGCCACGCCAAAGAGATGTATGACCTGAGAGAAGGGGAGATGGGTTCTGAGAATATGCGAATCCTAGAACGCGGCGTTATGCTCGACCGCCTGGATTTCCACTGGAGAGAGCATCTAACTGACATTGAGGACCTTCGGCAGGGGGTCAATCTTCAAGCCTACGGGCAGCGTAACCCACTGGTTACCTACCGGACTGAAGGTTACACCATGTTCAAAAATCTCCTTGACCGGATGCGACGTGACGTAGTCCGTAGTATCTATCGGGTGTCCCTTGTCCCGGTAGCCAAGCCCATGAGAGCTGTTGCCAACGGCCGCTCCGGCGCCCCACCACCTCGCAAGATGGGAAGAAATGCCCCTTGCTCCTGTGGCAGCGGCAAAAAATACAAGCGCTGTCACGGCGCCCGCTAGAAGGCATACCCGGCATGACCGTTACCAATCAGCAAATAGCCGACCTTTTTCAGGAAATGGCCAGCCTTCATGAGATGAAGGGAGACCTAATCTTCAAGACTTTGGCCTACCAGAAAGCGGCCAACATCATCTCTGAGCTTCCCCAGTCCCTGGAATCCATGGTTCACCGGTCCGAAAACCTGAAGGATATCCCCGGCATTGGTGACGCCATAAGCAAGAAAATCCACGAGTTCGTTACCACGGGGCGTGTGGCCACCTATGATCGCCTCAGAGCAGAGCTCCCAGACTACGACCCAGCGCACAACAAGCCCTCCCAGGCCTCCAATGGAGTCCCCATTAGCCCCAATCCTCAAGAAGCGCTTCTTGGAATTACCGACCAAACTGACTACGTCCTCGTACACAGAGTTTCTGAAGCCCTGCGGCATCTAACGGAAAACGTCAAGATGGGGCGCCCCTGGTTAGAAGTCCTGTTGGAAGCCATGAGCATGTGGACCGTTCCGGAAGAGCAACGGAACGGCCGTCTTTACAAGTACATCATCCAGGGAGAAGCCTTTGACTGGCTCCTCTTGGTCGAGAGAATGTGTGACGCCTTGGATGACCTAGATCTCGCGCATGAGATGGAAGACCTGCTGTTCCGTGGCAGGTTTCCGGTTGAAGTTACCCCTGAAAACCTAAAGGAGTCCCTCGGATACAACAAGTACCGCGGCATCTTGAACTTCTGGTACGGCGTGGTGGTGGAGGAAGCCTTGCATATGGCTGTGGAAGAAGAGGTCCGTAAGGAGATGCGGGCCGGAGGCCGCGTTGACGTGGAAGACGTCAGCGACGCAATCTTCCGTCGTATTTACGACGATGGTCAGTTCAACCTCGTCGGACGATTCAGGAAAGAAATGGGTTACCCCAAGCGCGTCAGATTCAGCCTCACCCAGGCCAAAGAATTTACCTATTGGCTGTTCAAGCTGAGACTCCAGTATTGGGACCCCGCTCGGGTGGCCAGCGACACCCGAAAAGGGCTGAAGTGGCTTCAACGAGTGCGCGGCTCCCACAGCCCGGTATAGATCAAACTCGGCATCCTCGCAACGTTGCTCCTTGGCCCCACGCCCCAGCGTGCTAGCCAACCTTGGCTCTAATCCATTCCCTCGCCAAACACAGAAGACATGCAGTTACTAACCTGGCAACTGGGCCAGAACCTCCTCAAGCCGCTCCAACCGCTGCCGCAGCCCAGCGGCCCTCTCCCTTTCCCGCTCCACAACGTGCCCCGGCGCCTTGGCCATAAATTCAGCCCTCGAAAGCAGAGAATCCACGCGTTTGAGATGCCTGGAAGCCTCTTCTGCTTCCCCCATTAGCCGTTGCCTTTCGCGGCTCAAGTCCATAACTCCGCTCAGCGGAAGCCCCACCACAACCTCCCCCGCTACCACCTTGACCATCCCGTCCTCCTCAGACCGTCCCGTAGCCCCCAGCTCGTCAAGAGAGCCAAGCTTGGCCAAGGACTTTATGGCCTGGGCCTCTTCTCCTACAAGATAGTGGTGGCCCTTGTGGTCAACAACGGCCTGCAGCTCCTGTCCGGCGCCAATGCGCAGCTGCGCCCTTACGTTGCGGATTGACCGCACCAGGGTAATGAGTTGCGACATCTCGCCTTCCGCTTCAGGGTCAATCTTGGACTGGTCTTCTGTTGGATAAGGCGCGATCATAATCGACTCCGAGAGCTCCCCTTCCGCCGGAAGCCGTTCCGTCAGCCTCAACCATACCTCCTCAGTGACAAAGGGCATAAAGGGATGCAGCAGGCGCAAAGTCTTCTCCAGCACGTGGGCCAGCACTGGCAGCGGAGACTGGCTGCTGCCCTCTCGGAGCCTCACCTTGGCCAGTTCGATGTACCAGTCGCAATACTCGTTCCAGAAGAAGTCGTAGACCTCCCGCTGCGCCTCACCTATTTCAAACCGCTCCAAGTAGTCCCGCGTCTTGCTCACCACCCGATTCAACCGACTCAGTATCCACCGGTCCTCCCGATGACTTGGCGCGGGCAAGCTATACCAACCCTGCACCTGGTTACCGTTCTTCACACTACCCATAACGAAACGCGATGCGTTCCACAGCTTGTTGACAAAATTGCGGCTTGACTCCAGCTTTTCCTCGCTCAAGCGCTGGTCGTTCCCCGGCGCCGTGCCCGTGGTCAGGGCGAACCGAAGAGCATCGGTGCCATACATATCGATTAGTTGCAGCGGGTCCAGCACGTTACCCCTGGTCTTGCTCATCTTCAGCCCCTGAGCGTCCCGTACCAGGCCATGGAGAAACACCGTCTTAAAGGGAGCCTTCCCCATATTCTCCATACCCAACATAATCATTCGCGCAACCCAGAAGAAAAGGATGTCATAACCCGTTTCCATGACCTGCGTCGGGTAAAAATAGTCCAAGTCCTCCGTGCCCTCTGGCCAACCGAGGGTCGAGTGAGTCCACAAACCGGAGCTAAACCAGGTGTCCAACACATCCGCGTCCTGCGAAATCTTCGTAGAACCACACGTATCGCACTGGCTGGGGTCCTCCACCGACACCGTCAAACCGGTGCACACCTCGCAATACCACACCGGTATCCGGTGCCCCCACCACAACTGGCGGCTAATACACCAATCCCGGATGTTCTCCATCCAGTTGACATAAACCCTGGAGTATCTCTCTGGCACAATCTTTATATTGCCGTCCTTAACCGCATCAACGGCGGGTTGTGCCAGTGGCTGAATCCTGATGAACCACTGTTTACTCACCAAGGGCTCCACCACGGTGGCGCATCGTTGGCACTGCCCCACCGAGTGTCGGTGCTCCTCGATCTTCTCCAAGAATCCCTGGCGCTCAAGCTCTGCCACCGTGTTTTTGCGAGCCTCAAACCGCTCCTGGCCCTGGAATGGCCCCGCTTCAGCCGTCAGAACTCCCTTGTCGTCTATGGTCGTTACGATGGGCAGCCCGTGCCGCTGTCCGATTTCGAAGTCTACCGTATCGTGTCCAGGCGTTACTTTCAGCGCTCCCGTACCAAACTCCGGGTCTATGGCCTCATCCCCCACAACGGGAATCCTACGCTCAATAAACGGGAGAACCACCTCCTGCCCTATCAACCCCTCGTACCGGGGGTCCCTTGGGTGCACCGCCACGCCCGTGTCTCCCAGCATTGTTTCGGGCCGTGTGGTAGCCACAGTAATGAAGCCCTCCCCATTGGCCAAAGGGTACTTTACGTAATACAAGCTGCCCACCATCTCCTGGTACTCTACCTCCAGGTCAGATAGGGCCGTGGAACACCGGATGCACCAGTTGATAATGCGTTCCCCTCTGTAGATGAGATCCTTGTTGTACAGATTGACAAATGTGGTGCGAACGGCCCTGCTCGGCCCCGGGTCCAGAGTGAACCGCAGACGAGACCAGTCGCAGGAAGCGCCCATACGCTTTAGCTGCTCGTCAATAGTATTGCCGTAGCGACGCACCCAGTCCCATACCCTTTCCAGGAATCTCTCCCTGCCTATCTCCTGCCGCGAAGTACCCTCCCTGGCCAACTCCCTCTCTACGACCACCTGCGTTGCTATTCCCGCGTGGTCTTTCCCAGGCAGCCAGAGTGCCGATTCCCCCAACATCCGGTGCCATCTCACCAGGATGTCCTCCATGAAAAAGGTGAGGGCGTGGCCCAAGTGCAAGTCGCCAGTGACGTTAGGCGGCGGCATAATGACAACAAACGGTTTCTTAGAAGGGTCCAATTTAGGAGTGAAGTACCCCTTTTCCATCCAGAAATTATAGATTGGGCCCTCTATTTCCGAAGGGTCGTACGCTCGGGGCATCTCCTTTGAAGAAGGTGATGTCATTAACTACTTTCCTCTTTCATGCATTATCTACGGCAGATTGTTGTTCGGGCTTTGAGACGATGTTGCGGCCAGGTTTTCAGTGGTGCCCATATCATCAAATAGGGAAAATGTACCATTACATTCTTACTATTCTAGGCGTCAATTAGCTCTTTCACCCGGTTTATGATCTCATGGGCAAGGGCCTCTTTGGACATCAAAGGCAGGTCGTCAACCCCGCCATCCCTGCCCAGAATTAGAGCCTTGTTGGTATCGGCGCCGAAGCCGCTTGTAGGGCTTGTGATATCGTTGGCAACTATCAAGTCCAGGCCCTTATGCGCCATCTTCTTTCGAGCATTCTCTACTAGGCACCGGCTTTCCGCGGCAAACCCCACCTTGATAACGGGCCCCTTGATGCTTGCGAGAATATCCGGGTTCCGCGTTAACCCCAGGGTCACGGACTCCGCGCCTTTCTTCACCTTCTGTACGCTGGTCGTGGTAGGACGGTAGTCCGACACCGCAGCGGCCATGACAAGCGCCTCGGCGTTGACCGCCGCTCTCCGGACCTCACGCTCCATCTCCAAGGCCGTCTGCACCCTCACCACCTCTACCGACGCCGGGTCGGGCAGGCTAGTCGGCGCTGTGATCAACACCGTGCGAGCGCCCCGGTCCCGCGCTGCTTCAGCAAGCGCGTATCCCATCTTCCCCGATGACCGATTGGTGATAATCCGCGCCGGGTCCATCGGCTCCTGAGTACCGCCGGCGCTGACTACTATGGTGTTCCCAGCCAAGTCTCCGCCCTTCCCCAGAATGGCCCTAATATGGCCCATGAGCTCAACAACCTCAACCATCCTACCCTTACCAACCTTCCCGGAGGCTAAATACCCGGTGTCAGGCCCGACCACGTACACCCCATGGCCCTTTAACCTTCTCACGTTCTCCTGAATGGCAGGGTTTTCATACATATGGCCGTCCATGGCGGGCGACACTAGTACCGGCGCCTTGGTGGCCGCATAAGTAGCCGTTAGCGCGTTGTCCGTTAAACCCAGGGCCATCTTGGCGATGCTGTTGGCCGTTGCGGGAGCCACCACCATCAACTCCGCACGCTCAGCCAACGCCACGTGCTCCACGCTCAACTCAGATTGCGGGTCGAAGAGGCTCGTGACCACCGGACGATGGGTTATGCTGCCAAAGGCCAGGGGAGTGACAAATCTAGTGGCGGACCTGGTCATCACAACGTCCACAAGAGAGCCGGCTTGCGTTAATCTGCTGGCCAATTCCACCGCCTTATAGCAAGCGATGCTGCCCGTAACCCCAAGAACAATTTGCTTCCCGTCCAATGCCGGAATCACCACTTATCCCCTTCCCCTTTGCTCCTGGTTCATCTCGTAGATCATTCTCAGGCCCATTAAAGTAAGGTCCGGGTTCGCCGCATCAAAGATATTCGTGGCACTGGATATGACCCGCGCCAGCCCCCCCGTAGCTATCACCTTAGCTTCGCACCCCAACTCCTTCTTGAAGCGTTGCACCATCCCTTCCACCAAACTTACGTAGCCCAGGAACAATCCAGACTGGAGACTGTCTCCCGTATTGCGACCTATGGCGTGTTTGGGAAATGCCAAGTCTACGCGACGCAGCTGCGACGTTGACTGGTGAAGAGCTTCAGCAGCCACCTCAATTCCAGGCGATATGGCCCCGCCCAGATAGTCACCATCTTTGGAAATGGCATCGAACACCGTGCCGGTGCCAAAATCAACCACTATGACGGGCCCGCCATAAAGACGATAGGCGGCCGCCGCGTCCACCACGCGGTCCGCGCCCACGTCACGAGGGTTGTCATACAATATGCGCACCCCGGTCTTAACACCTGCGTTCACAGTCAGGGGAACCACGTTAAAATACTCCCTACACACCCCTTCAAAAGTGGAGGTCAGGGGCGGGACAACACTGCAAATGGAAGCCCCGTCAATCTCCGCCGCCGCCACTCCCTTGAGCGACATGATGTTGGTCGTAATCTCACCATATTCATCCACAAGGCGGCGGGAGTCCGTGGAAAGGCGAACTGTACAGTTCAATTTCTGGCCATCAAAAACACCCAAACTGATGTTGCTGTTTCCTATATCTATAGCCAGAAGCATAACTTTGTCCTCATCCAGATTATAGGTTAGCTATCTAACTCCATCAACATTAGTCTGCTAGAATAAGGGAAGCGTGCAGAGAGGCCCACCTCTCTGCCGGAAGCCTGAGTAACTACCCCAGATACGTTCTTACCCCCTTCCAGCAGGGGGGTCAAGGAATGGTCAAAGCTATTATGCGCATTGTGTCCCTTCTGCCAAGCGCCACGGAAATCGTTTACAGCCTGGGATCGCAAGACCGACTGTTTGGCGTCACATACGCCTGTGACTTCCCCCCGGGCGCTATGGAAAAACCCATCGTGGTACGGAGTCGTATACAGCCGGCGTCGAAATCAAGTGGTGAGATTGACGAAGCGGTAAAAGAGTCAGTCTTCGCTAATGAGCCTATTTATTGCATTGATATGGAAGCCATCGAAGCGGCTCAGCCCGATCTGATTTTGACTCAAGGTCTCTGCGAAGTGTGCGCCGTCCCTTCCCAGCAGGTTGATGAAGCCGTTGACCGACTCCCTGTCAAGCCGCAAATACTCTCCCTTGACCCACACTCCCTATCCGACCTCCTCAGCGACGTTGTCAGGGTGGGAGAAGCCATTGGAGAAAGTGCAAAAGCCCGAGCGCTTGTTGGATCACTGGAGGAGCGCCGGGATAGAGTGGCTTCGACAGCCGCCGCCGCCGAAACCAAGCCCACGGTGGCCTGTCTAGAATGGCTCGACCCCCTGATGACAGCGGGTCACTGGGTGCCGGAGATGGTCCATTTGGCAGGAGGCGAAGACTGCTTTGGAGTTGAGAGCCAACCGTCTTTCAAGATAGCCTGGAGCCAATTACTGGAAGCCCAACCGGCGGTTATTGTAGCCATGCCCTGTGGCTTCAACGTACGCAGGGGGATTTCCGAGATTCCCCTATTGACTGATAAGGAGGGTTGGGACTCTCTCCCTGCGGCTGTGGATGACCGCCTCTTTGTCGTAGACGGCGGCGCGTATTTCAGCCGGTCGGGGCCAAGGTTGCTCGACGGCTTGGAATTGATGGCCGAGATTCTGCATCCGGAACTCTTTAGAGGTCTGGTACCGCAAGACGCCGCGGCCCGGATATACGGTCAACCCTTCAAGGTCAGTTGAGCCTGGGCCCCCGGTAGGGCGTCCGTTTTTCCACCGCGTCCCTTACCAGGGTTAGGCGCTCCTCAAGCAAAGGCAGCACCCGTTCCAGCCTCTCCTTCTCCGAGGATATCTGGAGCAGGTACTGGCCTACCATTGGCGGATAAGCCACCGCCTGAGACGCCGCGTAAGAAAGAGCCAGCGGGTCCTCGGGCGTCTCTACAAACTGTATCCAACCGCCCTTTAAACTTGTCAGGGTCTTCCAGTATTCGCCTAGTACTTTGCCCACTTTCCTGGACAGTTCTCCCAAGTCATCCGTTGCATCTTCCTTCAGGTATTCCACCTTCCCCGTTAGATACGGGTTTCCACTAGTGACGTCGCTGATGCGAAATCGTCTTTCTCCCACGGTCTCAATGCGATAGCCGCCCTGTTGCCGTGGCTCTGCCTTGACGATACGTGCCGTGGTCCCGACCCGGTGAGGTGCAGCCGGACCTCCCACCTCTGGCCCATCCTTGATAAGTACCACACCAAAGGGCAAGTTCGACTCAAGGCACTCCCCAATCATCAATTTATAACGCTCTTCAAAGATGCGCAGAGTGAGAGGCATCCCCGGAAAGAGGACCATATTCAGTGGAAAAAGTCGAAGCTCTTCCAACTCCAGCATAGCCTGTCTACCTCAATTCCGACCTTCACCGGCAAGTATAGTCATGGAGACGGCATAGGGCAACACGGCCCAACTCTTCAACGCCCCCCATGCCTCAAACACCAAACCAACCTCTCGACAAAAAAAGGCGGGCGTTTGTGCCTCCGCCAGGGTTAACCTTACAGAAAACTAAGACCAATATGCTGCGGCACAATAAACGGCCCAGTCACCCAATGCCTTGACACCCCCTACACAGTAAATTACATTTAATCCATTGCTATCAGGGAGGGTTGGCCATGACTTACGATCTTCTGGTGAAAAACGGTCGTGTGGTAGACGGTTCTGGAATGCCCTCCTTCCACGGCGACGTAGCCGTAAAAGACGGTAAGATTGCCCAAATAGGCAAGGTCAATGCCCCGGCCCGCAGGGTCATAAACGCCGGTGGTATGGTGGTTGCTCCGGGGTTCATCGACAACCATTGTCACTACGATGCACAGGTAACCTGGGACCCACTCTGCACCTTCTCCTGCTACCACGGCGCCACTTCAGTGGTAATCGGCAACTGCTCCCTTACCCTAGCTCCCGTCCGAGACCACGACCATTACGCCTTGGCCCAGATGCTCTCCAGGGTGGAAGCCATACCCATCGACGCACTGGATGCAGGTGTCAACTGGTCCTGGAACACTGTGCCGGAATACATCCAAGCACTCGATAATCGACTGGGAGTCAACGTAGGCGTTTTAATTGGCCACTCCGCGGTGAGACGCTACGTCATGGGCGAGGCGTCCCAGGACCGTGACGCCACCGATTCCGAGTTGGAGCAAATGAAGAGCCTCGTCCGGGAGGGCATGGCCGCCGGGGCCTTGGGCCTTTCCGTCTCCCGCAATCAGGGCCACTTTGACCTGGCGGGCAAACCCTTGCCGGCCATCATTGCCCCCGTGGAAGAACTGTTCGCCCTAGCTTCAACGGTGGGAGAAATGGGCGCCGGTATTATCCAATGCGGTGGAGGCACACTACCTGAAATGACGGAAAACCTATGCAGCCGTCTTTCACAAGTAAGCGGACGCCCCGTGGTATACAACAACATTACACACCGTTGGAGCGCTCCCAACCAATGGAAGGAGCACCTAGACTTTCTGGAACATACTGTCAGCCAGGGGAACCGGGCCTTTCCACTCATTAGCCCGCGCAGCAATAACACCCGGTTTACCATGCTAAACGCCCAGGTATTTGACCGTCTGCCAGCCTGGAAGCCCATCATGGAAGCCAGCCCCGCCGAGAAAATGCTGGCTTTCCGTGACCCGGATACCCGAAAACGGCTCAGGCTTGAGGCCGTCGAGGGTGCCGACGTACCCTACAACGCCTTCTCACGCCGTTGGGACCATTTTTTTGTAACCAAGCCCACTTTGGACAAGAACCGAGGCCTACGTGGCAAGAGCATTGCTCAGATTGCCCAAGAGCAGGAGACGGACGTTCTGGACGCCTTTTTGGACCTTGTATTAGAGGAGCGCTTGGAGACGGGTTTTGAGTTGAACCAAAGCGGTGGCGACGAGGCAGCCATGGCGCGGATGCTCACCAGCCCCCTGCCCGTAATTGGCCTCTCCGACGGTGGCGCCCACGTCATATATGATGCCGGGTACGGCTATAGCACCCACTTCCTGGGATACTGGATCCGTGAAAAGGGGATAATGACCCTGGAGGAAGCCATTCGCAAGCTGACTTTTGTCCCCGCCTCCCTTTTTGACATGCAGGACCGAGGCCTTCTAAGACCCGGCTTCGCAGCCGACTTGGTGGTCTTCGACCCCGACACTATTGCCCCGCTGGAAGCGGAGGAGGTCTGGGACTTTCCCGCCGGCAGTAAACGCTTGGCCCAGTTCTCCAAAGGCATTGAATACACCATCGTCAATGGAGAGGTGCTTATCGAGAAGGGCACGCATACCGGAGCCTATCCGGGACGGGTGCTGCGGAACAGCCGTTACCAAGTTGGCAATAATCGCTAGACCGGGATAC
This sequence comes from Dehalococcoidia bacterium, assembly GCA_965226535.1. Classification (GTDB taxonomy): domain Bacteria; phylum Chloroflexota; class Dehalococcoidia; order Lucifugimonadales; genus JAPULR01. Next base: position 110,056 of record CBDDDE010000009.1, read on the forward strand.
GTCCCCACCCGGAGATGCAACTTCCCTTCTGGCCCAATTCCGCCGCGGGCACAGGTAGGGATGCCTTGTTGACAGTATCCACAGCCTGACCTATCCTTTACTGCGATTACCAAAGTCCACACTGCCCTACTACAAGAAGCGGCCTGAAATTATCTGATTTGCCTCAGACCAGACTCAACCCCATTACCGTAGAGATCATTGGCAACAGTCTGGCTTCCATTGCTGACGAGATTCTTGTTGGGCTGATTAAGTCCGCCTACTCCACCAACATCAAGGAACGGCAAGACTGCTCTTCAGTGGTCATGGACGCTCAGGGGCGGGTGGTCTCCATTAGCGACATGAGCCTCCCAATGCATCTGAGTTCCTTCATGTTCACCGGAGAGGCCCTACTAAAGCGTTTTCCCAAGGGAACCATACACGATGGCGATGTCTTTATTGTCAACGACCCCTACAGCGGCGGTCCCTCTCACCTAGCCGACGTTACCTTTGTCGCTCCCGTCTTTCACCAAGGAGAGCTTGTGGCCTTTGTGGGCAATACGGGCCACTGGCCCGACGTCGGTGGAAAGGCGCCGGGGCAAGCGGCCCTTGGCGACGCCACCGAGATTTACCAGGAGGGTCTCCGCATCCCAATTGTACGGCTTCAAAAGAGGGGTGAAGTACAGCAGGACATCCTTGGCATTGTGCTCCTGAACGTCAGAGATCCCCACAACCGTGACGGGGACATTCGCGCCCACATGGGCTCCTTGAAACTCGGCGTCCTACGCATGAAAGACCTGACTGCCCAATATGGCGCCAAGGTCATTATGGAGGCCTTGGACCAACTGTTGGACGTATCTGAAGTCAAAGCCCGCCATGGCATCCTCTCCCTCGCCGAGGGAGACTATGAAGCCTTGGACTATCTGGACGATGACGTTGACAGCGACGAGCCCATCCCCATCAAGGTTAAGATCTCCATACGGCATAGGCCCGAACCTTCTGTAACAGTGGACTACGCCGGCACCGGCGGTCCGGCCAAGTTCGGTATCAACATGCCCTACCATGGCACCGTCACCGTTGTCTTTTGGGTCATGCGGTCCATCCTGGACCCGGACCTGCAACCCAACGCGGGATTCGAGCGCGTAATCAAGGTCTTGGCCCCGGACGGCTGTCTAGTCAACTGCAAGGCCCCCTCACCCCTTGGCGCTCGCTATGAGGTCGCCTCCCAGATACCAGACTCCCTTTTCCTCGCCCTCTCAGGAGCGATCCAAACGGGTATCGAGGCAGGTGGACACGGAACCCACGGCATGGGTTTTAGCGCCCAGCCACCCAACTCCTTCATCTATTACGAGACTGTTGGCGGCGGCGGCGGCGCTCGGCCCAATAAGGACGGCATCAGCGGTGTCCACATTACCTCCAACCTGCCCATAGAGGCCATGGAGCAGGAGTTCCCCATGATGGCCGATAGACTGGAATATATCCCGGACTCCGGTGGTCCAGGCCGATTCCGCGGCGGCTTGGGCGTCCGAAAGGACTGGCGTATGCTGGTGGACTCCTTTGTCGGTGTCCACTCCAACCGTCACAAGATCCCGGGCCCCGGCCTGCTCAACGGAAATAACGGCACCCTGACCAGAATAGTCCGCAACCCCGATTCATCTTCCCCGGAGACCCTACCCAGGGAGGCTACTCTTTTACCAGTAGGTCCCGACGACGTGATAACGATTTTTGCCGGCGGTGGCGGGGGCTACGGCGACCCGTTGGAAAGAGACCCTTTCAAGGTGCAGGAGGACGTTATCAACGGCTTGGTTACCGTGGAGGCTGCCAGCCGTGACTACAAAGTGGCGCTAGACCCGGAAAACCTAGAAATAGACGTTGAGGCAACAAAACGCCTACGGCGCGCATTGCACCACGCACCAGAGGCCTGATACCGGCTTACTCGGCCCCCTGAACACAACCAAAGGAGAACTAGACGGGTGACAAGGTTGCGCATTGGAGTGGATGTGGGAGGCACCTTTACCGACCACATCCTTTTTGATGAAGAGTCGGGGATTCTTCACACTTTTAAGACCCCCTCTACTCCCCAGGACCCCTCATGCTCTGTTATGGACGGTGTGCACCACTTTGCCGCCACGGCGCCCTACGGGTTGAAGGGTCTTTGGCTAATGGCCCACGGAACAACGGTAAATACCAACACTATTCTGTCGCGCTCAGGCGCCAAGGTGGGCCTGATAACCACCAAAGGTTTCAGAGACGTTTTGGCCATTGGCCGGCAGACCCGTCCCCACTTCTATCGCTGGGACGTTGACAGACCGGAACCCCTAGTCCCTCGCTATCTTCGACTAGAGGTCTCCGAACGAATGGACAGCCACGGACGCGTAGTCCGACCACTAAGAGAACAGGATGTGCATCATTGCATTAACGTGTTCAAGAAAGAAGCCGTCGACGCCGTGGCCCTTTGCCTCCTCAACTCCTACGCCAACGCCGACCACGAAAGCCGGGTTAAAGAAATTCTTCAGGAATCCATGCCCGGCGTCTATCTGGCCATCTCTTCAGAACTGTCACCGGAGTTCCGGGAATTTGAGCGGTCCAGCACCGTGACCACCGTGGCCTATATTGGCCCCGTGTTCCAGAAATATATTCAGGAACTCCAACGTGTACTCGCTCGCGAGCTGAACCCGGCTCCCAAACTATACATAATGCAGTCCGCCGGCGGCATGGCCAGCGCTCAAGTAGAAACGGATCGGCCACATTTCACGCTGGAGTCAGGGCCCGCGGCGGGAGTCTTGGCTGCAGTTGAACTCGGCAGACGCCTGAATGTGAAAAACCTCATATCTTTTGACATGGGAGGAACCACCGCTAAGGCCAGCCTAATACAGGATGGAAAGCCCTCCCTGGTGAGCATGCTGGAGATAGGCAAGGAGGCCACAGGGTACTACGGCATCCGTATTACCGGACTTCCAGTTCGAACGCCGTCCATAGACCTGGTGGAGTGCAGCGCCGGGGGAGGGAGCGTGGCGCAAGTGGACGTAGCGGGCCTGTTGAAGGTGGGACCGGCAAGCGCCGGCGCCGTTCCGGGCCCGGCCTGCTACGACGCCGGTGGAGTCGATCCAACGGTTACCGACGCCAACGTAGTCTTGGGCCGCATAAGCCCCGACTTTTTTCTTGGTGGACGAATGGCGTTGAAGCCTGACCTGTCCCGGCGCGCTATTGAAGAAAAGATAGGCCGGAAGTTGGATATGTCAGTCCAGGAAGCGGCCCAGGGGATCCTAGACGTCGTTAACGCCAATATGGTTCGCATTTTGCGGGTTGTGTCTGTTAGTCGAGGCTTCGATCCCAGAAAGTTTGTACTCGTGGCCCACGGCGGCGCGGGGCCTCTCCACGCCGGTGACCTAGCCGAGGAGCTGGGTGTGGCTCGCATCGTTATCCCACCTGACCCAGGACTTTTTTCCGCTATGGGTCTTATAATTAGCGACGTCCAAAGTGTTGCCGCGGCAACCCGATTTCTCCTGGCGACGCCTGAAAACCTGACGGCTATTAGGCAGAGCCTGGCCCAGCAAATTGAACGATGCCGACACACCCTCAAAGCTGAGAATATCCCTGAAGAAGACCAGGTTGTGGAGGGGTTCCTAGAGATGCGTTACGTGCGCCAAAACTTTGAGTTGGAGGTCCCGGTAGCAGGTACGCTGGCCGAAGAGGCTGACCTAGAAGCGGTTTTGGCCGCCTTCCATCGCCTTCACCAGCAAAGCTACGGCCACTTTGACCCCGGCGCGCCGGTGGAGGTGGTCAACGTCAAGTGTAGGGCGTCCGGTAGAATCCCTAAACCCCGCCCGGCTCTCCTTCCCTCCGGCGACGTAGACCCAATAGACGCCTTTATTGGTCGTCGAAAGATGTTCCTCAAAGGATATAGTGACTGGCTAGACTGTCCCCACTATGATAGGGTCAAGTTACTTCGCAATAACGTCATAAGAGGCCCGGCAATGGTCTGTGAATTCGATTCCTCTGTCCCCATTCTTCCAGGCCATGAAGCCGTTGTAGGGTCTATGGGCGAGTTGATAATTGACACGGGAAAAGGAGATGAAAAATGAGTAATTTCAAAGGTGTTGTAGCCGCTACCATTACCCCCTTTACTCCGGAAGGTGAATTCAACGAAGCTGCCTTTCGACAGGTCATGGAGTCCAATATACAAGCCGGCGTAGATGGGTTCTGGATTAGTGGCGGCACCGGGGAAAGTGTCCTCCTGACTGAGGACGAAGTGATTCGCACGGCGGAGATTTCCGCAGAGCTCTGCAAAGGCAGAGCTTCATCCATAGTTCACGTGGGAGCGTTGACTACCAGCAGTTCCGTGCGTATGGCTCGAGGCGCCCGTGACGCCGGTGCCGACGCTATTGCCTGCGTGCCCCCTTTCTTCTATCACCCTTCAGACCAGGCCATAATTGACCACTATAGCTCTGTGGTGGACGCCTCAGGGTTACCTCTATTCATCTATAACCAACCAAAGTACACCGGCGTAGAGTTTACCCCCGCGCTGATGGAGAAGGTTGTGAAAGCGATCCCACTAGTGGCGGGAGTGAAGCACTCGGCGCCGGACTTCAACAACATCCGCCGCTTCGCAGCCATGGGCATAGACGTGTTCACCGGCAGCGGCTCCCTTTTCCTATCCGCCCTGGCCGCTGGCGCCGTGGGGGTGGTGGACGGCCCTCTCACCGTTGCCCCGGAACTCTGGGTCGGCGCCTACCGAGCGTATCAGCAAGGTGACATAACGCAAGCTCAGCAATACCAGCGAAAGGCCAATAAGTTAATCGACTTGGCGGCCCAATTCGGTATGCAGGCTACCTGTAAGGCATTGGCTAGCGCCAGCATGGGCATAGACTGCGGAGAGCCGCGGCGTCCAATCCCATCTCTCTCCGTACAGGAAAAGGCGGAGCTAATCAACGCCGCTAAATCCAACGGTCTAATCAAGCTTCCCCAGTCGTCCTTCGCAGAGGACGACTAAAAACCGGCCCTTGTAGTTAAGAAAGGCCGAACAAATTTGGAGTATCGAAAGGAGGCCGGATAATGTCATCTGACCATAAGAAATATATGCAAATGGCCTTGGAAGAGGCCCGAATAGGAGAACAAAAAGGCAACGGGCCCGTTGGAAGCGTTATTGTGAAAGACGGTGTAGTCATCGCCAAGGGCCACAATAAGGCCATCAGCGATCTGGACGTCACATCCCACGCTGAAACCGATGCTTTACGTAATGCCGGCCCCGCCCTGGGACACACGGACCTTACCGGCTGTACCCTGTACACCACCTTTGAGCCCTGCATGATGTGTGCCGGAGCCATTGTTTTTGCGGGCGTAAGCACCCTGGTTATGGGCGGCAATTACAACCCCAACTACGGGGGATACGGCGCCTACAGCGTGGAGAAGGCCTTTCAAGCGGTGGAAAGGGGCGACGATATTGAAGTGATTCGTGGTGTGCTGGTTGAGGAATGTGAGGCGATGTCCTGGCAGCACAAGGCCAAGATGGCCCGGCAGTGCGAGGCCTAGAGTCCACGTCAAAATATGTCGCCGTCGTCGGTAGAGGAGATTACCGCAATGTTGTCCACACATGAGAAGTTTATGCGAATGGCCTTAGAAGAGGCCCACACCCTCGAAAAGGAAGGCGAAGCCCTTGTCGGGTCTGTGATTGTCAGAAACGGTGAGGTGGTTTCCAAGGGTTGCAACACGGCCAAGCGCGACCTTGACTTGACCGCTCACGCTGAAATGATGGCTTTGAAACACGCCGGCCCCGCCCAGGGGCATACGGACCTCACGGGATATACCCTGTACAGCACCGGTGAGCCTTGCATAATGTGCGCAGGCGCCATTGTGTCTGCGGGAATTTCTACCGTAGTTCTGGGCGGCAACTACAGCCGACACCACGGTGAGTTTGGAGATTACAGCGTCGACAAGGCTTTGAGGTTGGTTGATCGCGGCGACATCAAGGTTATCAGAGGTGTGCTCACCGAGGAGTGTGAGGCTATGCGATGGAGCTACTGGGCAAAAAAAGCCAGAGGTGAAGTCTGATGTCCATCATTGGGCTTAAGCACAAATTTACGTTGCTCCTGCTGGTGATCATGGCCGCTTTGGCACTTGCGTCCTGCGGCGGGAGCGGCGCCGGAGATCAGGATAATCAATCATCCGCTGAGATTGCCCAGGATTTCTCCATCGACGTTTACCAGGGGGAGGATGCCCTGGGATCATCGGCTCTGAACTTTAACGAGATGCTGACCTTGGACAAACCCGTGGTGCTCAACTTCTGGGCGGCCCTATGTCCCCCCTGTCGCGCAGAAATGCCCGACCTGCAAAGGGTGTCCGACAGATTTGGCGACCGGGTCCTGTTCTTTGGTCTCGACGTAGGCCCCTTTCAGCTCCTGGGCACCAGGGAAGAAGGCAAGGAGCTTCTGAAGGAGTTGGGCATTACCTATCCGTCGGGCAGCACCGAAGACGATGAGGTCATCCGAGATTACGGCATTAGCAATATGCCAACCACCTTCTTCATAACCTCCAACGGCGAGATACAGAGAAAATGGGCCGGCATCCTGAACGAGGACAAGTTGGTGGAGTTGGTAGAGGACCTAATAGCCGCTTCCTAACCCAACAATCCCGGCAAGGGGAGCTTGAAATGGCTCCAATCCCGGTCTTTAGTCGCCCCCCACTCTGATTGACTGCAACAGGACCACACCGGTTACCTACTATCGGGAGTTGTAGGTGTGCTCCAAGTTAGTCAACGACTCTGGAAATTGCGACTCGTTGAACACAAGTCGAAAGGTACCTCTTGCTGGGCCGTCTCGCACCGTCATCGTTCCGCAATTGAACGCATCTTGTAGAGTTTCCAGCACACGTTGTTTGTAGTCCGTGTCGAGGTTGCCGCGAAGATGTTCGCCCTTGGTTTCAAAGACCAGCACGTGCGGCTTGCCCGCAGTTTCTCCGCCCATGGCCACAAAGTCCGGCCAGATGCGGTCCTGCTTCCAACCCCGCAGGTAGTAATCCCCGCGCTGGCGTACGGCTACGCGGTGCCACCATTGCAGGGCCTTCTGCTCATCTAGATATCGGGCGAAGTTGCGCTCCAACTCAGAATCGAATTGACGTTCGTACACCGGCTCGAATAGGCTTAGCTGCATCGGCTGGTGGTCCCTACGAGCCATGAGCCCTCCGAGGCCGCCGGCTGCAGGTAATTCGTAGGTGTCCACCATGCGGAAGTTCGGCTGGCCCGCCACCAGGTCGAAGCGAATCTCCCCGCTGCTCAGCTTGTCCCTGAACACCCCTTCGGCATACCTGTTCACCGCCTGAGTCACGTATTCTCGCAGCGCGGACGCCAGGTACGAGCGCCGATCATGAATTTCGTCGTCGGAATCGCCCGCCGCTCTCAGTTTCTCCACCAGTTGTCGGGACATGCGGCCCGCCTGCCAAGGGTTCGGGACCACGTCCGACAGACGGCGGGCGAACCAGGATATTCGTACTGTCCTGTCGATGAACAACTCTCGGTCTGCGTGGAAGACGGGCAGGGCGTCCCCGACGTCCACGGTTGCCCACTGCCACCTGGCGCGTTCGGGGAAGCTGCTCTGCGGGTCCGGGGCCTCGATAGCCCCCCAATCGACTCCTGGCAGGATGTGACGCTGGTAATCCAGCTCACCCCAATCAGAACCGTCTTTGTGCAGGACCAGCGGCAAAAATATGTCCCTGTTCCGGAACTTATCGCGCCGTAGGAACGGGACGCGCTGAAAATCCGACGATTCACTCATCACCATGTCGCTCAGACCCGTCAGCCCCTCTTGCTCCAGTCCGTTCTTGACCTGGCTCACCGCTACACCAACATCCACGTTGCAGCAGTAGACGTAGCACTGGTCAAGGGCCTCCCGGCCGGTCCGTCGTGCGTGGGGCTGCCGCATCACTCGCCCAACCAGCTGAGTGAGTGCCCGCTGTGCCCGCGTGTTGTCCAGCATGACCAGCACGTAGGCGAAAGGACAGTCCCAGCCCTCCATCAGGGCGGCTTTGGTGATTATCCAGCGCACTGGCGAAAACTCCGAGAGCAGGTCCATACCGCGCAGTTCGTCCATCTCCGACGATTTGACCGCGACGGCCTCTGCGGGAACGCCCAGGCTCTGCACCAGGTACTCCCGCACGTCCTCTGCGTGAATGCGCTCAACGTCGTCCCGCTGGGCCTTGCCGGTTCGCTCTACCCTCACGACCGCGATGGGCCGGATGTAACGCCCCTCGCTCATCAGGAGCGATTCTCCCTCGGCGTCCAGCCGCTCCAACTCGTCGTGGGCTTCTGCCAGGGTGTTGTGCCAGTCGGCGTTGGTGGACGACTTCACCTGCACCGGCAGCTTTATCATCTCCTCTTGCTTCAGCTCCACGCCGGTGATGTCCACCAGCAGATTGCTGATACCCCGGTTGGGAGTGGCGGATAGCTCAATGACCATGCTGGGGTCCAGGCGGTTCACGGAGCGCACGAACTCTTCGTTGGTTTCCCGTTTACTGGCGCCGTAGGCTTTGTGCGCCTCGTCCAGCACGACAACCGGGCGCAGCATTTTGAACGCATTGAACAGACTGCTCTTAACCGGGCCGTTTCCCGAAGTGCGCTCCAGGTCGGGATGTTTGTTCAGCAGTTTGGCGTCGCCCAAGGCGTCGTCACTGTCGGGGAAAAGCGTGGGATAGCGCCCTGAATCGCGGAACATTCGCAAAAACTCCCTGCCCTTCTGTCTGTTGGCGGCGGGGAGCATCAGTAGCATAACGCACAGGTAGTTGGCGGCGTCCGCCCGAGTAAACAGGTCGTCCTTCTCCATGAGCTTGACCCGCCCGCCGCTGGCCCGCTCCAGCATCTGCCGATAGGGATGCTCACGGTTTCTGAGGGCCTGCATGGTCTGCTGGTAAATGGCGCGTGTTGGCGTTATCCAGAGAGTCAGGCCCGTTTGGCGGTTGAGCCGCTCCAGCGCAGCGGCGGCCAGCAGCGTCTTGCCCCCGCCCGTCGGTACCTTGAAACAGACGTGTGGGATGGGCCGTCCCGCTTCATCGGTACGGCTAGCATACTCACCGGCGCCTTCGGCAACGCCGCCCGATTCGGCCAGCCGCTGCCACGCGCTCTTGGGTAGTTACGGATGTCGTCGGGGATGTCAGCCCCCACGCCCTCCAGCGCGGCTACGGACGTCTCCGATTTAGCCTGTGCATCCGCCAACGCGTCACGCCAGCGAACAAAGGCGTCTAGGACGGAGGTCTGGTAGTCCTTAAGCTCCATGCCTCACCCTGAGCCGTGCATCTCGTAGGGTAGTTGGCAGAAGGTGATTCCCATAGGCGTCAGGTCCCGCTGGCCTATGTACTTGCCCGGTCCGAATACGATGGCCTTCCGGCCAGACCCGCGACTGGAGGCGCTGATGCGCCTCGCCCGCTCCTGGTTCAGTATCCCCGCGTTACTCGACAGCCAGTCAAGATCGGGTTCGTATAGCAGATAGTAGTCCGTCGAACCATTGGTGTAGAACAGGCAGTCTTCGTTCTTGCGCTCTAGGGTTGCGGCCCCGGCGGATATGCCGGACGCCGTGTGCAGCAAATACGCAGCCAGCCCCGAATACGACGGCAGCCCTTCCCCAGTGAGCATCCTCTCCACCTCTATAGCAGCGCCCAGTGTGCAGTAGGTGAACCCGCCACCCAAGCCCTCTTGAAGCGACTTGTCACGAGCCTTGGGCACCCCCTTGATGACCCGGCGGACTCGCTCGGCGGTGATGGTGTCGGCGTAGTCCTCGCACTCCACGAGGATGAACTTGCGGCCGCCGCCGTCCTCCTTGTTCAGTGCAAGCACGGCGTGGGCAGTGGTGCCGGAGCCTGCAAAGGAGTCCAGGATGACAGGAGTCTGTATCCGTAGCTATCCTGACAGGATTTTCTCGATCAAATTATCTGGCGTTGGACTTGGGAAATGATTGCCCTCGTCCGAAAATCTGCTGTAGTTGCCTTGTCGCATCTGTGGCTGTCCCGACGTCACTCCAAATGGTAAATATATTGGTCCCTCTTCACGAGCCTCAGTGAGAAACCGCTTGTACTCTGCGGCCTGGCGTTTCCTGATTTGCCGAATACAAAGCGATTGTCATGCAACGCATTATCGAAGCGTTCGCGAGTAAATCTCCAGCATCTGCCTTCAGGAGGCAAATGAGCAGTATTCCAGTATTCGGATTGATAATTTCGTAAGTCAGATTCTCTCTGATGTTTAGGCGCGTCCATTGGATCAGCCACCCATGGTCCGCGAGGATCGTTATCAGGATTTGAGTCCAATTTGCTTTCATCAACATCTCCGGCGTTGAACGAAAAAGATCGCCTCTCAAGTGCATAGCAGACTATGTAATTGTGCGAAAGCGACACATCAATGTCGTTCTGGCTTGACTTCCTATGATGCCACACTATATTGGCGACAAAATTCTCTTCACTAAAAATCTCGTCCATGAGCATACGGAGGTGGTGCTGCTCGTTGTCGTCTATGGAGACGAAGATAACCCCGTCATCGGACAGAAGCTCTTTGAGGAGGTGGAGGCGGGGCCACATCATGCACAGCCACTTGTCGTGGCGTTCCAGGTCCTCATTGTCCACCGGGCCGTTCACGGCCAGCCACTCTTTCATCAGTGGGCTGTTGACCCTGTCGTTGTAGACCCAGCCCTCGTTGCCGGTGTTGTAAGGCGGGTCAATGTAGATGCACTTAATGCGGCCCGCGTAGCGTGGCAGCAGGGCTTTCAGCGCGTGCAGGTTGTCTCCGTGAATGATGAGGTTGTCGTCCTCACCGGCCGGGTCCAGAGACCGGCCAGCGTCGGGCTCCAGGGGCCGGTAGGGGACGGTCAGGTGGTGGGCATATATGTGCTGCTTGCCCTTGAAGTCCAGCGTAGGCATGGGGATTTCTCATTCCGTTACTGGGTTGACATGGCGTACACAATATATGAGGGCCGACACCCCTGTCAAAAGTCGTACATGCCGTCTCCACCCCGGGTGCTTGACCTCTACGGCACGTTGTATACTCACCATGGGCAGCATTGAGGCAGGCCAAGGGTTTGGCAGATTCCCCTTGGTCGCCATGCCCACCACCGTCTCACAGAGGAGAAAAGACCTTGGTAGATTTCAACACCATCAGTTTACATAAAGCAGCTGAGCTTATTCGAGATAGGGCCCTTTCGCCGGTGGAGCTTGTCAAGGCGCACCTGGGCCGAGTTGAGAAGCTAAACCCGTCGCTTAACGCCTACGTGACCGTGGCAGCCGAGGCGGCCATTGGCGAGGCCCAACAGGCGGAAAAGGAGATAATGCGTGGGCGGTACCGTGGCCCGCTTCACGGCATTCCCATGTCCGTCAAGGACATTTTCAACACCAAGGGCATGCCAACAACCTTTGGCGAAAAGCGGTTGAGCGATTTTATTCCAGACCACGACGCCGCCGTGGTTGAGAGGCTGAAGGAGGCCGGCGCCCTTCTGGTGGGGAAGACCAACCCACTGTATGGAGAGTATTTTCCGGAACCGGAATACGGCCTTACCAGGAACCCGTGGGACCTAGACCGGTTGGCAGGTTACTCCAGCAGCGGCGCCGCGGCGGCCGTGGCATCGGGCTGCGATTTGGCTTCCATCGGCTCAGATGGCGGAGGCTCCGTCCGATATCCCGCGGCCTGCTGCGGCGTTGTGGGACTAAAACCCACCTTTGGCCGTATTAGCCGCTACGGCGCCGGGGTTTACGGCATCCCCAACGACTATATTGGCCCCCTCACCCGTTCTGCGCGGGACTGTGGTAGTGTGTTGCAAGTAATTGCCGGTTATGACGTCAGAGACCCGTATAGCGCCTCTGTGGACGTTCCGGACTACGTTACCGACCTAGACGGCGACCTTCGAGGCACAAGAGTAGGGATCCCCACGGAATACTTTTGGGACTACCTGGATGAAGAGGTGGAGGCCGCAGTCCGGAGGGCCGTGGCCCTTCTAGGCGAGATCGGATGCTCAATCGTAGACGTGTCCATGCCAAGCATGGACGAAGTTAACGACATTCACACCCTGCTTTCGGAAGCTGAGACAGCAGCCCACTACCAGCCACTGATGAAGCAGTTCACCAAGGAGACTCCCGACATACTCCTCCAGCGTATCGAAAAGGGGTCAAAGGTCATGGCCACCGAATACATTCGCGCCCGGGCGGTACGGTGTCGGTTGAATGAGGAAATCGAGGCCGCTTTCCGGTTGGCAGACGTTCTGATAACTCCCACTTCCATCCTACCCGCCCCTCCCCTTAGACAGTTTGAATTCGACCATAAGGACAAGTCGTGGGTCATTGGCGATCTGGCTTCCAGGTTAACCCGTCCATTCAACACTACGGGGCATCCTGCCATATCGATACATTGCGGATTTACGCGGGGCGGACTCCCCATTGGCCTTCAAATAGTGGGGCCAAACTTTACGGAGGGCCTGCTTTTGAAGGTTGCCGATGGATACGAGAGGGCGGCTGAGCCGGTGGTACGCTGGCCTTTGTAAGCATCGGCGGTCATTGGTCCCTGTGGTCCAGGTAGACTTGACCGTCTTTCATTACGAAGCAAACGGCTTTCCCCTTCTCTAGAATCGCGACGTCTTGCAAGGGGTCGCCGTCCACCAGAATCAGATCCGCCTTCTTGCCCGGCGCCACGACGCCAAGGTCGGCCTCCAGTCCCAAACACCGGGCAGCCAGTCCCGTGGCGCCTATGATAGCCTGCATGGGTGTCATCCCGGAACGGACCAGGCAGGTGAGCTCGTGGGCGTTGTTGCCGTGTGCAAAAGCCCCGGCGTCGGATCCCGCCACCACGTTGACCCCGGCTTCAAGGGCCAGCTGCAGGCTGGCCACGTGGTGATGGCGGAAATCAATGGCACGAGCGCTTTCGTGAGGAGTCCCCCTTTCGGCATGGTGAACAAACACGCTGAAGGTTGGGATGAAGTAGATATTCTTCTCAGCCATCATTAGGAGCAGGTCCGGGTCCTCGTCAAGGTAGGAACCGTGCTCTATGGAATCCACGCCCGCCTCCACGGCCATACGCAACCCAGGGCCCCCCAGAACGTGGCACATCACCTTGCGACCCATGACGTGGGCTTCCTCCACCAAGGCGTCCAGCTCCCTTCTCGTCATAATCTGGTCCCTTGGCCCAAGGCCACGAGTTGGTCTTCCCCAGCCGGTCACGGCGGTCTTGATAACGTCGGCGCCGGCACGAACCATTTCCCGCACCTTGGCGCGTATGGCCGAGGGGCCGTCGGCTATGCCCAGCGGCAGGTCATATTGGGGGACAACGCTGGGAGAGTGCCCCGATGGGCTCGTGCGGTCCGCCTGCCCCGCCGTGGGGGTAATGAAGTTGAGAGCCACCTGGAGCCTGGGTCCGGGCATCAGCCCCTCGTCTATCGCCTGCCTGAAGCCCGCATCCAGGCCGGCGGCGTCCCGCACCGTGGTGAACCCGGTTTCCAACGTGTTTTTCAGCACGGAAAAAATGCGAGCGTGCCGCAAACTCTGGGGTTCGTTTATACCCCATCGGGTTGCCAAATCGTGGCCAAAGTGGGCCAAGTGATCGTGACAGTCAATCAACCCCGGCAGCAGGGTCATTCCCCTGGCATCGATGACTTCCGCCTGCGCCGGAGCCTGAGCGTCTCGGCCCGAAGCTACGCTTTCTATCCTGCCGTTGTCTATAACCACGACGGCGTTGGCTATGGGTGGGCTGCCGGACCCGTCGATGAGTCGTGCGCCTACAATGGCTTTCATGGTTGCTCCTTTTCGGCGATGGCTGTTTCTATGATGGAGATAGTCTAGCAGTCAAGGGGCACTAGGCGAAGGAACGGAGAGCTGGCAGAACAAATACCGTCATTAGTGCTATAATGCTGTCAGTTGGACGAGTAAGTTTACATAACAAAACAAAAAACTAAAATACGGGAACGATTTAATTCGGCATACCAAAGCTAAATTCACAGGAATAGGGAGGTATTGGAAAGATGTACAAGGGTTTTAAGGTAATAGACGCGGATGCCCACATTACGGAGCCCCACGACCTGTGGAGCAAATTCATGGAGCCTGAATACTATGACAGACGTCCAATAGTCGGACCTCCCGAAGAGAGCCGCCCCGGGGCCAGTCGTAGCTTCATGGAATGCGAGATTTTCCCTGAAGGCAACAGGACCACAACCACCATCCAGGGCGCCGGAGTCAATCGCAAAGTGACTATCAACCTTGATGACTTCATGCCAAAGAAATATGGCAAAGCCTTTGATGGGGGATTCACTCCCGAGAGCCGCATTACGCACATGGACGAGCTTGGCTGGGACAAACAAGTCTGCATCGACAACGCGCCCCAGCCTCTCAGAGTATCCGGCGATAGGGACCAGGCCCTAATGTGGGCCTGCGCCCGGGCGTATAACAACTTTTCCAGGGCCTTCTGCGACACCGACCCCAGTAGGATCAAAATGGTCGGCGTCTTGCCCCACCAGCACGACATTGAGGGACTGGTTTCAGAGAGTCGGCGAGCCGTAGAGGAGCTCGGCGCAGTCACGGTGACAATGCCCAAACCGACAAAAAGCAGACCTTGGCACGATCCCGTTTACGACCCATTCTGGGCCTTGGCAGAGGAGCTGGACTTTCCGGTATCGTTCCACGGGGTGATGAGCGGCGAACCTCATACGGGGTCCCGCTACCAACCCCGATATTTGGTGTCTGGCCCCGAGGTAGCCCTGGAACACGCCATTGGATTCCCCTTTGAAAACATGATCTCGCTGGGGCACCTCATCTTCCTGGGCGTGCTGGACCGCTTTCCCAAGCTCCGAGTTTCTTTCCTGGAAGGTAACGCCGGTTGGCTACCCTTCTGGCTTGGGCGCCTAAACGACCATGGCATTCGAGACCGCCGACAGGGCATGTGGTACGACTTGGAGCCTTTGCCCCTCAAGCCCAGCGACTATTTCCTCCGGCAAGGATTCGTTGCCTGCGACCCGGATGAATTCCACCTCAAGGGAGTCGTGGACGCTCTGGGCGATGACAATATCGTCTGGAATACAGACTACTCGCACCCCGACGCCCCGGATCCGGACAAGGCTTTGCCCGACTTCTTGGACCAGCCTATCGCAGAGGAAAGCAAGCGCAAAATTCTTTGGGACAACGCCGTGAGACTCTACGGGCAGCGGATTCTGAACTAACGACCCCGCCGCTCCATCCCATACCGGTTAGCTATTGAGTCAAGGCAGGCCCCTACTTCCGGGAGCAGGGGCCTGCCTTATAGTGTACTAACTTCTCGCGTGGACGGAAGCCAGTTCTTCCCATTGGGCCAAAACCTGGTCGGTTTCCTCACGCGTTAGCGAAGGAAGAGGGGGCCGTGGCGCCCCGCAATCGATGCCCAAGCGGGTGCTGATAAGAAGCTTGACGGTGGCGTGAAGGCCGTACCTGCGCACCAAGTCCACCAACTTAGTCGCCTGTTCCTGAGCTTCCTGCGCCTGTGCAAGATCGCCCGCCAGATAGCTTTGGTAGACCCTCACCCAAAGCTCCGGAGCAATGTTTAAAGGTCCGTCAATGCCGCCCACGGCGCCGACGGTGAGGGCTGGCAGCAAGAGTGCGCCGCTGCCGCAAAAGGTATCGATGCCCAGGGCGGAAAAGCCGCGTATGTTGTGAAAATTGTCCGCCGAGTGTTTCACGCCGGCAAGCTGAGGCACGGATTCAACCAGCTTCTCCATCAGCTCCAGGGTAATCTCAGTGCCGGTGCTTTGGGGTAAGTTATAAATAAAAAAGGGCAAGTCCGTCGCCTCTGCCACGGTCTTGTAATAGGTAACCAGAGTCTCCGCATCGGGCCTGTAGAAGAAGGGTGGCACGCAGCAAATAGCATCGGCACCGGCCCTGGCAACGTCCCTAGCCAGACCTACCGACTGCTTTGTAGTCAAGGAACCCACGTGCACAATATTCTTGACGCGTCCTCTGCCCTGGTCCGCTGAAATCTCAGCAATGGTCACGATTTCTTCAGCGCTGAGGAGCACACTTTCGCCCGTCCCGCCGGCAATCCAAAAACCGTGGACTCCTGCCTCTATATTGGCCTCCATCACCTTACGGTAGGCTTGTTCGTTGAAACCTCCCGTTGGCGTAAAGGGGGTAATGATTGCAGGCACAATGCCTCTAAAATCGCTCATGGTTATTTCCTCCGTGTTCGTTCCGGCTTGGTTGCCATTCGCGACCGGGCAACTCCGGGTAGTCGAAGGTTTCAGTGTGTCCCACCGCAACCCTGCGTCAAAGTCTAAGGCCGCATTTCAGGAGACTTCGTGGGTTATGATAATACAAGGGCCAGGACCGTCGCAACGGAGCGAGACGGGGGATGCTGCTAGGTGAAGGATGGGCAAACTTGAACGTGTGCCCCTATCCTATGATGGCAAGAGAAGGAAAAATTAACGGCCCGTCAGTCATCGGACAAATGGACGTAGTGCTTTCAGGGCCTATAAGAGTAGAAGTGGGTGTGTGATGGTGGAGACGGGGGAGGGTCGAACTCCCCGTCCAAGAGAAATCTAGTAAGAATGTACTACAGGCTTAGCCGATAACTGTTTGTCGCTCCTTTGATGCACTACCGGCAAAGTATCAAAGAGCCAGCCGGTTGCTCTTAGGCCATCTTTAACCGGCATGTAGATGGCAGCGCCCCGGTCTTATGGCGCCTGGTCCCCGCATCCGGGGCTAACGGGGGCAGACGAACCGTCTAATTTCTTAGACGGCTAGTGCGAATTCTCTTTCGCCGGTTACTTTTTTTGCCACCTTGTTAACGGGGTAGATGGCGCCCCGGCCTGCAATTCTTCCAGGACATTCCCCTGTCGAAACCGCGCGTCCCCATGTCCTGCATCAATTATCTCTCTAGGTACCGGGAATGTCTAGGGGACATTGACGCCGGCTTTGTTAGTACAGAAGGCCGACTTGGCGCCATGTTTGCTTCGTGGCAGCAACTAAAACATTAAGTCTAGGCGAGTTGACGAATGGCTCGCCTAGCCTCGCGGTCTTTGTCTCGCTCTATGATAGCTTTGCGTTTGTCGTACTTGCGCTTACCTCTGGCAAGCCCAAGCTCTATTTTTGCCCAGTGGTTCTTAACATAAAGCCGGAGTGGCACCAGAGTGAGGCCCTTCTGAGATATCTTACCCGCAATCTCGTTTATCTGATTTCGATGGAGCAGGAGTTTGCGCGGACGCTTGGGGTCGTGATTCTGCTGGCCGGCCGGGTTATAAGGGGCAATATGCACACTGTGGAGCCATAGCTCGTTGCCGCTGGCTCTGGCGTGACTACCCCTGAGGTCGATGCTACCGGCCCGAATGGACTTTATCTCGGTGCCGGTGAGTTCAAGGCCCGCTTCGTACCGTTCCAGGATCTCGTAATTGAAAAAGGCCTGACGATTGACAGACATGAATTTGGCGGGAGGCATGTCTCAGCTCCCCAGGGCCACGGTATCCAGCAACATTTCAATGGCCTTATCCAACTGGGGGTCCTCCACCGCTTCCGGATCAGCGGGAACCACAACGTCGGGCTCAATGCCCTCCCCCTCAATTAAGGTGCCGTTGGGGGTAAACCACCGGGCAATACTGTAATAGATACCGGACCCGTCGCTGAGTGGGCGTTGAATGTTAACGCTGCCTTTGCCGAAGGTCTTTGAGCCGATGAGCTGCGCTCTCCCATGGTCCCTAAGCGCTCCGGCCATGATTTCGCTGCTGCTTGCGCTGAAGTCGTTGACCAGAACCACCATGGGAATATTTTGCGCCTTACCCTCCGCCTCTACGGGGTAATCAATCCGGGCATTCCGTCCGTCCACCTGGTACAGAACAAGGCCCCCGTGCAGAAATTGGCTGGTCATCGCCACCACGGTATCCACCCTCCCCCCGGGATTGTTTCTAATGTCCAGGATCAGGCCCGTCGCCTTGAGGCGGACCAGCCGGTCCAAGGCATCGGAGAACTCTTCGCTAGTGTTCTCTCCAAAAAACTGTACCTTTAGGTGAGCGATGCCGCCGCTCAGAATTCGAAGGTCTACAGTGGTGACCTTTACAACGCCGCGAATGATAGTGATTTGAGTGGGGGAAGAGGCATTCTTATGGAGTACCAGCAGGTCTACCGGCGTTCCTCTAGGACCTCGAATCTTGGCTACTACGTCAAAGACCCCCAGCCCTTTAATGCTTTCGCCGTCCACCTCTAGAATGACATCTCCGGAACGTATTCCTGCTTCCTCCGCGGGAGTATCGGGAATGGGCGCAACTACCACAACTTGGCCGTCTTTCATGCTCACTTCGGCGCCAATCCCCTCAAAGGTGCCTCTGAATCGCTCCTTCTCAGCGTTGAATAGCTCAGGGTCCAAGTAAGCTGCATGGTCATCGTCCAATGCGGCAATCATTCCGCGAATGGCGCCGCGGCTTAGGTCAGTGGCAGTAAGCTGATCTCGATTGTAGTGGTCCTCCAGCAGAGCCGAATAGACTTCAAAGAGGACACCAAACTCCGAAGGGACCTCCTCCGGTGGAGGTACGGACGGGGGCTGTGGGTCCCTCAAGGTGAGGTTGCAGCTGACCACGGCGGCGGTGACCACAAAGCCGGCTATTATGAGAAAAAGAAGAGATAATTTTGCCCGTCGCACTTTTGAACCTCAGAACGGCTAGTACCTCCTGATATTGTACCATTACACAAGAAATGTAACTTTGGACTCCCCACGGGCCTTCAGGCCTAGTAGCTGGTTCAAATGTTTTGTCACCGTATACTTGTCCGTTCCTTTACCACCCGCGCCGCCTGAGGCCCAGGAGCCCGGCGTAGGACTGCGAACCTTCCGGGAAAAAGCGAGACGACATTGGGTTTGATGATACAGTGACGGAGAACAGCGGATATGATACTATTATGTCAACCAGGCTAGAAAAGCGATAGTTAGATAACATAACATTTATTGTGCGAACCATTCCCTATTTTCAAATAGTTCGATTTCAACGGTTCTCTCAGCGTTCCCGCGGCCTATTCCCATAGTTGGGGGATTCATTGGCCCTTGCCACAGCCCTGTCAGAGCTCCACCACCTCACCCCCGGATTCTAACAATGCACCCAAGCCACTAAACGGTTCTCTCAGCGTTCCCGCGGCCCATTCCCATAGTTGGGGACACCTCGGCACTTGCCGCAGCCTTAGGATGGTACTGGCGGGGGCGGCTGAAGAGCACACCTGAAGTACCGGCGGACGCCGTCAAATTTCCGAGACCCGACAGTATGCCTTCAACGGCTCCACCTATGAGGTTCTCAAAGTTGATCCTGCCCATCGGTACCCAGCGACCATTCTTGAACACCGCTACCCCCGTGGATAGAGTCGCCGTTACATCGTAAAGCATTGCTTGGGTGTGGGGTGAGAGACTGAAAAGGGTCTTTTGTACCAGTATTCTACCCGAAAGCTCCATGGAGATCAGACCGCTAACTATTTTTGGCTGCCACGGAAAACGAAACTTTACGCGGGCCTCCCGGACTCCAGTGAGCCTGATTGCATTCCTGACATCCTGCCCTTGCTCAAGGGGTCTGAAGGGTCTGAATCCGTAGGATCGCAGCAACGCCGACAGATCTTTGGCTAAGACCTCCATTGAAGACACACGACCACGCCAAGACTTTTTTAGTTTCAGCTCGGCTCCCTCAAGGGCCTGGTATTTCCAGGAGCCTACTCTTACATGCCTTGGCACGAGGCCATCCGCGGGATCTATAGGAGGTAAGCTAACTATGGGAAAATGCTCCTTCCGGTACTGACACACGATGGTTTTGCAGGGTCATCACCTTGACAGGCTGCCATGCCGGCGACGTCAGGATTATAGCAACGCCGAAGCAGAGGGGTCAAAGCCCGCTTCCCAATGGTCATTGGCACCACAACGCAAAGTGCCTAGCCATAGGAGGTAGGGGGCGGAGCACTGCGCGGCGTAGCAGCAACCACTTGGGGTGGATCGAAGAGGGAGGGCGTTGTCTAGTGCCTGAAGTGGCGTGTTCCGGTAAAGACCATAGCCATGTTGTGACGGTTGGCGGCGTCGATGGACTCCTGGTCTCGAATGGAGCCACCGGGTTGGACTATGGCAGTAACGCCGCCTGTGGCGGCGGTGTCCACGTTGTCGGAAAAGGGGAAAAAGGCATCGGAGGCCATAACGCTGCCGACAGACCTATCGCCGCCGCTTCGGAGAGCTAGATGAACACTAGTCACCCGGTTTGGCTGTCCAGCTCCCATACCAACTAGGGCCTGCCGCTTGGCCAAAAGAATGGCGTTGGACTTGACGTGTTTGGCGGCCTTCCAGGCAAATTCCAGGTCTGCCATCTCTTCCTGGCTTGGCTCCCTGGAGGTGACCAATTGCCAGCTGGAGGGACCATCCTCCACGGTATCGGGGGTTTGGACCAAGAGTCCGCCGCTGACGGGCCGCAGGTCATACTGCCCGGGGTTATCGTCTCTCTGTATCCGGAGAACCCGAAGGTTGCGGCGCTTTCTTAGAAGAGTCAAGGCTTCAGGGGTATAATCCGGGGCCACCACTACTTCGTAAAAAACTCCCCTCATCGCCTCAGCGGTCTCCTTGTCCACCGTGGCGTTAAAGCCAACAATTCCACCATAGGCGGAAACTGTATCCCCCTGATAGGCCCGGCGGTATGCGTTGACCAGCCTGGTATGGCTGGCAAGACCGCAAGGGTTTGAATGCTTGACAATAGCGACGGTCTGCCGGTTGAAGTCCGTCACAACACGCCAAACGGCGTCGGCATCCATTATGTTATTAAAAGAGAGGGCCTTGCCGTGCAAAAGGGCAGCGTTGGGCAGCCCCCCGCAGGCTTGAGCGGGACGGTAAAGGGCACCCTTCTGATGAGGATTCTCACCGTAACGAAGGTCGTAAACCTTATCGTAAGCCAAGGTAAGGTCCGGAGGAAGACCGGCTTCGGCGTCATGGGAAAGAAAAGTTGCAACGGCAGCGTCGTACCGAGACACGTGACGAAATGCCTTGTGGGCCAGGCGCCGCCGGTCATCCATGGAGAGGCCGTCGCCGGCAAGCTTCTGAGCGACCCACGGGTAATCACCAGGTTCAGACACAACCGTAACGAAAGGGAAATTCTTGGCCGCTGCGCGTAGAAGGGTAGGACCGCCGATATCTATGTTCTCCAGTGCCTCGTTCAAGGTGACGTGGGTCTGCCGCACCGTCTCCTGGAAGGGGTACAGGTTGGAAACCACCACGTCGATGGAGCCGATACCGTGGCGGGCCAACTCAGCCAAGTGCTCCGGGCTGTCTCGCCTCGCCAATAGGCCCCCATGAATCTTAGGATGAAGGGTCTTGACACGTCCGTCCAATATCTCGGGGAAGCCTGTAAGGTCGGACACCTTCTGCACGGGCAGACCGGCCAAAGTGGAGAGCAGGGTGTAGGTGCCGCCGGTGCTTACCAGGGTTATTCCCGCCTGGTGGAGGGCGCGTGCAAACTCGGCCAGACCGGTCTTGTCGTAAACGCTTATGAGGGCTACAGGGGACATATCTTCAACGCCTACAGAGTCTGTCCGTCACGACTGCATATAGACCTGTGAATCGCCGCGTTGCTTGACTACCTCACCCATGACAATGGCGTCGGGGAGGGAGCGCTGCAAAGAGGCCCAGGCGTCATGGTCGCATATCAGCACCATGCCGATGCCCATGTTGAATACCCGATACATCTCCTGATTGTCTATGTTTCCGGCCTTTTGGATGATGCTGAATATGGGCTGCGGCTCCCATGCGTCCAATCTGATGCGAGCCATCAGGCCTTGGGGAAGCAACCGGGGTATGTTATTTGGCAGGCCCCCGCCGCTGACATGGACGACGGCCTTGAGCTTGGAGAAGTGGGGCACCAGGGTTTGGTAGTAGGACCTATGGGGCTTTATTAGCTCCTCGCCCAGTGTATGGCCCAACTCCTGATGATTCTGGTACAGGACGGAGGGGTTTGAATCCACGCCGAAAACCTTTCTCACCAGGGAGAAGCCGTTGGTGTGAAGGCCGCTGGAGGGCAAACCCAGTAGTACGTCTCCCTCTTTTACGTCTTCCCCGTCTATGATGGAGTCCTCCTCCACGGCGCCTACCACTGTCCCAGCAAGGTCGAAATCGCCATCTGCGTAGAGTCCGGGCATCTGAGCGGTCTCACCGCCCACCAGGGCACAGTTTACCTCCCTGCACGCCCATACCATACCTCTAAGAAGGGGCTCCACTATCTGGGGGTCCAATCTTCCAAGGGAGATATAGTCTAGGAACAACAGGGGATGGGCGCCGCAAGTAACAATGTCGTTAACGTTCAAATTAACTAGGTCAATGCCCAGGGACTCGTAATGTCCCAAGAGGGAAGCCACTTTAAGCTTAGTGCCCACTCCATCGGTGCTGGCAGCCAGAACGGGGTTCTTATAGTTTCTGAGGCGATACAGGCCGGCAAAAGCGCCAACGCCTTTGAGAACTTCTGAACCGTGGGTCAACGAGGCAAAGGCCCCAATACGCTCTTTAAGGGTCTCGATTCCCTGAAGGTCAACCCCCGCAGAGCGGTAGGCATCAGATGACATATCCGCCTCCGGAGAGATTGTAGTTAGGCAGACCGCCGACGGCCAAGGCTATGACCATCTGAGTGGAGGCAACGCGCTAATCCTGGGGTTCACCGGACCGCTCCAGCACCAGCTTGTCCATTTCCAACTGGACGGGGATGGGATATTTACCGCTGAAGCAGGCGTGACAGAAGCCATTTTGTTTCCCTCCGACCACCTCAAGAAGCCCCTCTTCGCTGAGGTAGCCCAGAGAGTCTACGCCAATAATTTGCTCAATCTCCTTAACACTCTTGTTAGCGGCGATGAGCTCCCGGCGACTGGCCATATCCACACCGAAGTGACAATCCCACCGTATTGGCGGTGCGCATACCCTCATGTGAATTTCCGTGGCGCCCGCCTGGCGGAGCAGTCTGACAACCCTTGGAGTGGTGGTGCCTCGAACAATGCTATCGTCCACCACCACCAAACGTTTGCCGGCTATAACGTCGGGCAGAGGATTGAACTTAAGCTGAACGTCCAAGTCTCTGAGTCGCTGGTCCGGCTCGATGAAGGTTCTGCCGACGTAGCGGTTCTTGATTAGCCCGTCACTGTAAGGGATGCCGATCTCATTGGCGTATCCCATGGCCGCCGCGGTAGCCGAGTCGGGTATTCCGATGACCAGGTCCCCTTCAGCGGGTTGCTCCTGGGCCAATCGAGCGCCCATGGCCCTTCGCGAAGCATAGACCTGCACGCCATCCAGCCTGCTATCGGGTCGGGCAAAGTAAATGAGCTCAAATACGCAAAGGGCGCGGCGGTTATCGTGGCCCGACCATATAAAGGAGTGGACGCCCTCCCGGTCAATAATCACCGTTTCGGCGGGTTCCAGTTCGCGCACGTACTCGGCACCTACGTGGTCCAAAGCGCAGCTTTCCGAGGCAAGGATCCAGCCGCCGCCGCTCAGCTTTCCCAGGCAGAGGGGCCGCACTCCCAATGGGTCTTTTATGCCCATGATGAAGTCCGTGGTTTGCACTACTGCGGAAAATGCCCCTTTAGCGGTCCTCATACAGTAGGCCACACGTTCCTCCCAGGTCTCGCCGGGAGCGCTGGCAAGGAGATAGGCCAACACCTCGGAGTCTGTACTAGACTTGAAGGTGTACCCCCACTTGGATTCCAGCTCCTTTCGAATGCTAACGGCGTTTATGAGGTTGCCATTGTGACCAAGGGCAAGCCGGCCGTGGACTCCGGAAACCAAAAAGGGCTGGGCGTTGGCCAGTTTGCTGGAGCCGGTGGTGGAATAGCGAGTATGGCCTATGGCCATGTCTCCCTTGAGGGGCGTGAGGGACTCTTCTCGGAAGGCCTGGGTGACGAGGCCCATGTTGGTGTGGACCTTTATTACCCGGCCGTCGGAGGATGCAATCCCTGCGCTTTCCTGGCCCCTATGCTGCAATGCGAAAAGACCAAAGAATACTAGACGGGCGGCTCGGTCTTTCGGCGAATATACGCCTACTACCCCGCATTCCTCCCGGGGACGGTCTGAGGACGACAACGACTGCAAATTATCAGCCATGCACACCCCTACGCTCCTGAATTATAACCAGGGCTACCGAGGGGGTCAACGCAACGGAAGAGGGTTATTTCCGTTGGACACCATTACGCCGCCGTGGACATTTCATTATTACTACGGGTTAGCAACTTATGTCAACTACGATTTGGGTTAATAGACACGCGTCGGCTTGTGCCAAAGCCGGAGCTTTCGGTGGTTACGGCCGAATTTTCGGCCAAGGCAAGATGGACCACACGCCGCTCTGCCGGAGGCATGGGTTCAAGGGCTATGGACCTTCCGGTGGAAGCAACTTTATGAGCTACTCTTTCGGCCAGCTCTTCCAAAGCCTTCTGCCTTCGGAGGCGGTATTCCTCCACGTCTAAGAGTACCCTGACTGACTCTTCCCTATTCCTGTTGACGATGACGTTGACGATGAACTGGAGAGACCTGAGGGTCTCACCGCGGCGTCCGATGAGGAGGCCGGCGTCTTCACCTTCGATATCCACCTGAGGCCCGCCTGATTGGGGGTCATGAGCGTTACGCAGGGTACACACGGCCGAAGCGCCGATGAGATCCAGGATTTTGGACACGACGCCCATTGTTCTGGGACCGGCGTCCTCTTGGGCGGAAAGCTTTCTGACGCGAATTTTAGCCAGCTCTGATCCGATGCCCAGAAAGCCGGTCTTGCCGCGGCTAAGTACCTCTACTTCTACCTCGTCGCGAGCGGCGTCGAGTTCGTGCATGGCGACTTCGATAGCTTCGTCGACGGTCTTCGCCGTCACCATCTGTATCTGTGGGTTCTGCATTTTCTGACGTCTCCTCTTTCGGTTGTGAATCAGCAACAGGGTCAGGA
Source organism: Dehalococcoidia bacterium (assembly GCA_965226535.1). Taxonomy (GTDB): domain Bacteria; phylum Chloroflexota; class Dehalococcoidia; order Lucifugimonadales; genus JAPULR01. The sequence continues at coordinate 134,907 of CBDDDE010000009.1, forward strand.
GCAGAGCTTGGGGCATTGGACTTCCTGAAGAGGGGTTCCCAACCGGTAATGGGATACTGGGTTACTACACCTACAAGGTTGGATACAACCCAGTAAAGAGCGAGGCCACTGGGGAAGGTCATGCTCAATAGTCCCAGCATGACGGGCATCATCCACAGCATCATAGACTGGGTTGATTGCTGGCGAGGATCTGCCGAGGGGGTAGAGGTCATTTTCTGCTGCACCCAGGTTGAGGCGCCAACTAACAAGGGCATAATAACGTTTGTAGGGTCGGGCTCGGCCAGGTTTAGCCAAAGAAATTCGCTGTTGAGGGGCACAGCCTCGTGGACGTATGGGACCCAGGAATATAGCTTGTCTGAAAGGGACACTAGCCTGTCCGGGTTGGTAGGAAGGGTCTGTACCAGAGCTTGAAACAACCCTATCCATATCGGGAACTGGATTACCATGGGTCCCAGGCAACCTATGGGATTGACTCCAGCCTCCCGGTACATACGCATGGTTTCTTGGGAGAGCCTTTTGGAGTCACCCTTGTGCTTTTCCCGCAGCTGCTGGAGTTTAGGCTGAAGGCCGGTCATAGAGCGCATCTGGCGGACTTGCCTGAGGGTAAGGGGTGTGGTGACTAAGCGCACAAAGATGGTAAATCCAATGATGGAAAGTCCCATATTGCTGAAGAGAACGGAGTAGAGGAACACCAGGCTGTTTATCATGGGCCTGAGGATGCCCTCGTTCCAAATGTCCGTAAGGAGGTTGGCTAGTATGAGTTCCATCAAAACACTACTCTTGGGTACTGAGTGTCCAAGAAATTCTCCATCTGTCTACGTCAAGGGACCTTACCACACCGTCTTTGTCGCCGAAATATACCCTGGCGGATTCATCGTTTCCCGCAGCGGCGAGGGGCGCCCTAATGTCCTTTTCCAACAGTAGCGGAATCTCTTCCGCCGTTCCAGTGGTTGTGTCCAAGAGAGATACTATGCCATTTTTTGCGGCGACAACTAACTTATCCCCAGTTAGGACAGGGGTAGAGTTAACGGTGTCCCCTATCTCGTGAACCCAGATAGGGGCGTCGGCGCCTTGCCGGTTAAGGGGCAGGGCAAAAATCTCTCCGCTCATGTTTGCGGCGTATACGGTCTCACCATCGGAGACGGGACCTGCCCAGAACCAGCTATCCGACTTGAAGGTCCATAAAATTGCGCCCATGTTAGAGGCGTCTAGAGCATAGAGGATGCGATCAAAGGAGCCAAAGATTATGGCGCTTCCCACCACCAAAGGTGTGGTAATAACAGCGCCGTTGGTCTTGAACTTCCAGAGCTCGGCGCCATCATTCAAAGAGATGGCGTAGAGATAACCGTCCATGGCCCCAAAATATACCACTCCGTTATCCACCGTGGGCGTAGACCATATTCTCCGCTCTTTACCTAGGCCCATCTTCAACCCTTGGGTGGAAAAGGTCCAGAGCCTGTCGCCGGTTTCGGCATCGAAGGAGTAGAGCATTCCGTCCTCGGACCCCACCAGGACTTTGTCGTCAGCCAAAACCGGGCCGCCGACAATTGCACCCGTTATTACCTCTTCCCACTCGTTTTGTTCAATGCGACTGCTGGACTCTCGGTCCCTTCTAAGTGCTACAAGTTTCCCCCTGTCGCCATCTCCGGAGGAGCTTCCTACGTATAAGAAGTTTTCTCCAAGGGCGGGCGTGCCAAAAACGGAGCCGAGCTCATTGTCCTCATTGGGGCTGTATTTCCAGATATGGCCCGCATCTTCATCTCTATCCAGGGCCTGGGAATCCAGGGCAAGAACGTCCCCGGAGCGGGTGGCAGCGTATACCATGCCGTCGCTCTCGGCCACGGGGGTCCAACCATCGGCGGTGCCGATAATGTCTCTTCCTGTACAACCGGCAAGGAGAACCGCCAGCAGGCCAAAAATTGCCAATAATGACCAGCGGCTGAGGGCTAGCCAAGACGTCCTCCGTATCTGGCGGAACACGGCATTGAAGGGTAGGGCACCCGGCGATAGGGTCCCTTTACCCGGGGATTTGTTAACGGGTGAGGATTTAATCAACTACGGAACCGGGTCATATCCCTTCCCTCCCAAAGGTCTACATCTGCTCAGTCGCTTCAGCGACAGCCAACCGCCTTTAATTAAACCGTATTGCTCAATGGCGTGGTGGGAATAGTGGGAGCAGGTGGGGTGATACCTGCAACAGCTTGGAAGATAAGGAGACATTGCCATCTGATAAAGCCCTATAGCACGAACGGCCAGGCGCCCTAGCATTGGGTTGTAATGCCGATGGGAGAGGTTTCCAAGAGCTTGCTCCTCCGGAGCAGATTATGAGCGGCTTTCTTCAATTGATTATAGTCAGAGTTGACGCTGCGCTTACGAGCAATGAACACCAAGTCCCACCCGGTCTTTACCGGAACGGCCCTAAGTATCTCCCGCAATCGACGCCTGACTTTGTTCCTAACCACGGCATTTCCAATACGCCGAGTAGTTATCAGGCCAAAGTGGGTTTCTGTAGTGCTATTTGGTAGGGATTTTAGCACTAGAAGACCGTTGGCCCAAGCCTTGCTTTCCTTGCGAATCCGGGAAAACCGGCGACTGCTCCTTAACCGTAGGTCTCTCCGCATATAATAAGGTCATATTCTAAACGGTCAACCGATGGCGCCCCTTGAAACGGCGACGCTTCAAAATGGCCTGTCCCCCTCGGCTGCGCATGCGGCGGAAGAAGCCGTGGACGCGTTTTCTGCGACGAACCTTTGGTTGATATGTACGCTTGGGCATGTTGTTTCAGTCTCCTAGATTACAGGATTATAATTATTGAAATTTGCGGTGTCAATTTAGTACCGGTGAAGCAATGAGCAAGAGAGTCAAAAAAAAGCGGCTGGACCTCCTTCTGGTGGACAGGGAGATGGTTGAGAGCCGGGTGAAGGCGCAGTCTTTAATTATCGCGGGCGAGGTGATGGTGAACGGGAATAAGGTGACCAAGCCCGGCACTGCCCTTCCCACTGATGCCACCCTATCCCTGAAGGAGCGCCCTCCTTACGTTGGCCGCGGCGGAATAAAGCTGGATCATGCCCTGAGGGAGTTTCGCGTAGACCCGGTGGGACTAACTGTCCTGGACGTGGGGGCTTCCACCGGCGGCTTCACAGACTGTCTCCTGCAACGAGGGGCCAAGAGAGTTTACGCTTTGGACGTAGGACGCGGGCAGTTAAGCTACGCCTTGCGTCAAGACCCACGGGTTGTTGTGATGGAAAAGGTCAATGCTCACTACACCTTTTCTCTACCAGAAAAGGTGGCAATTGCCACCATAGACGTTTCATTCATATCCGTAACCAAGGTCTTGCCCAACGCGCTGCCCCATCTGAAGGAGGGCGGCGTTATTGTTGCTTTGGTCAAGCCACAGTTTGAAGCTATGTACCGTGAGGTGGGGAAGGGGGGTGTAATCAGAGACCCTCAGATTCACGCCCGAGTCTTGGGCAGGGTGATTTTATGGGCCACTGAAGCCGGTATCCGGCTTCGCTCTCTGACGCCATCGCCAATTCTGGGAGCAGCAGGGAATCGTGAGTTTTTTCTGCTGCTGGAGTATGGTCAAGATGGTCGCTGACCTGGACTTCCTTGCCATAGGCCACGTAACCCTGGACATCACGCAAGATGGGGAAGTGCCAGGAGGGACGGCCTTTTACGCAGCTGTAACAGCGGCGCGTCTAGGGAGGAGAGTTGGCCTCTTGACCCGCGGGGCTCCGCCTCAATCAAAGGACCCCCTGGCTGCCCTCGAACAGGTGGTAAATATCCCCTCACCGGTGACCACCATCTTTGAGAACAGGTACGCCAACGGAGTTAGGACCCAGCTGCTCCACTCAGCTGCTCCTTCCATTGAGGCGAAACACCTGCCCGACGGGTGGCAGGATGCCCCCATGGTGCTCTTGGCCCCTGTGTTTCAAGAGGTGGAAAGCAACCTGGCGGGGTGCTTTCCCAAGGCGCTCCTAGGCGTCGCTCCCCAGGGCTGGCTCCGTCGCGTCACGGATACGGGTCGTATTGTGCCCAAGGAATGGAACAGCGAGGAGGTCCTGAACCGAGCCGAGGTGCTGATACTGTCGGAAATGGAATTATGGAAAGGACGGATGCCCGCGAAGTGGCTCACACACGGAGGGGTAGTTGTATTGACCCAGGGTTCCCGCGGCGCCCTTATGCACTATCATAATAGGTGGTTCCGCATACCGGCCTCTCCCACCAAAGAGGTGGACCCAACGGGAGCCGGGGATGTTTTCGCCGCTGCCTATCTGATACGATACGGCGAAACGGGCGATGCCATGACCTCCGGCCTATTTGCCAGCTCCGCCGCAAGCTTAAAGGTGGCAGCCAAGGGTGCGGCAGGCATACCCACCAGAAAACAAATAACGCGTCGGATGGAACAGTTTCCAGACCTAGAGGTGGTCCCTTGCAGTTCAGGCGTCAGTTCTTTGTAATCAGAAATTCTACGATCCATTCGCCAGGAGTCTTCAGCAACAATGTTTAAGAAGGTCAACAGCCGGGTAAGCTTTCCCAAAGTAGAGAAGAAAATTCTCCAGTACTGGAAGGACAGGGAGATTTTTCAGAAGAGCGAAAAGGGCGAGGACAAGACCCTGTTTATGCTTTACGAAGGCCCTCCCACGGCCAACGGAAGTCCGGGCATCCATCACGTTCTGGCGCGAGCCTTCAAGGACATTATCTGCCGCTATAAGACCATGAAGGGCTACCGGCCCCTGCGCAAGGGCGGCTGGGACACTCATGGCCTTCCGGTGGAGTTGGAGATTGAACGAGAGCTGGGTCTCAAGTCCAAGCGGCAAATTGAGGAGTACGGAATTGAAAAGTTCAATCAGAAGTGCCGCGAAAGCGTTTTCAAATACGTCAAAGAGTGGGAAAACCTAACAGACCGCATCGGGTTCTGGGTAGACATGAAGAAGCCCTACGTAACCCTGGACAACTCGTACATTGAGACGGGATGGTGGATTCTAAAACAGATGTGGGAAAAGAACCTGCTCTACAAGGGGATGAAGGGTACGCCCCACTGTCCCCGGTGCGTTAGCTCCTTGAGTTCTCACGAAGTGGCCTTGGGCTACAGAGAAAACGTACCTGACCCCTCGGTTTATGTAAAGTTCCCAGTGTCAGGACGTGGAGGGACGGTTGGACCAAAGGGCATCTTTGACAAGGTTGGCAAGGACAGTATGCCAATCTATCTTCTGGCATGGACGACAACTCCGTGGACTCTTCCGGGCAATACCGCTCTGGCAGTTGACCCACAAGCTGAATACAGCTTTATTGAGGTGGATGGCCCCGAGGGAAAGGAAGGTCTGATACTGGCCTCTGCCCTGGTGAGTGAGGTGGTTAAAGACCCCCTGGAAGTGGTGAAGACCCTGAAGGGGGCCGACCTGGTAGGTCTGACCTATGACAAATTGTATGACCCTGCTGAGTACGGCGTGGAGGTGCAGCAGTTCCGTGCACCCAAAGGCTCACCCGGGGAGGCCTCCGTGCTGGGAACCGTTGAAGATTTTCTGCCTAGGGTTATTGAGGAGGACTTTGTCTCCCTAGAGGAGGGCACGGGAATTGTACACGTTGCCCCGGCCTTTGGAGACGAAGACCTGACGGCGGGACGCCGCAACAGCCTCGCCTTTGTACAGCCGGTAGACCTGCAAGGGGTCATCACCGGCACCTATCCCTTTGCCGGCAAGTTTGTGAAGGACGCCGACAAAGATATCATGGAGGACCTCAAGAAACGTGGCCTTCTGCACCATCGAGGGGTGTACAAGCATACCTATCCATTCTGCTGGCGGTGCAGCACTCCTCTTCTCTACTATGCCAAGGAGTCCTGGTACATTCGCACCACGGCCATGAAGGACAAGTTGATAGAGAATAACCGTAAGATCAACTGGTACCCGGAGTATATAAAAGAGGGCCGCTTTGGCGAGTGGTTGAGAAACGGTGTGGACTGGGCCATCTCTCGAGAGCGGTACTGGGGCACCCCGATACCGCTGTGGCAGTGCCAGCTTTGCCTGGAGTACCACTGCGTGGGTACTATCGCAGAATTGAAGGAGATGGCGACACCTGAGCACCAAGACAATATAGACGACTTGGACTTGCATCGGCCCCACGTGGACGAGGTTACGCTCCGGTGTCCTAACTGCCCAGGCTCCATGAAGCGGATTCCCGAGGTAATGGACGCATGGTTCGACTCGGGTGCCATGCCGGTTGCTCAGTGGAACGTTACTTCTCAGGAAGACCTACAGCGCTTACAGCAAGAAGGGCTCTTCCCAGCCAACTACATATCGGAGGCCGTGGATCAAACTCGAGGCTGGTTCTACAGCCTGCTGGCCATATCCACACTGGTTACGGGGCAGCCTAGTTATGAAAACGTTATCTGCCTAGGGCTGATTTTGGACGAAAAGGGACGCAAGATGAGCAAGTCTCTGGGCAATATTGTAGACCCGTGGGAAGTCCTGGATTCCCAGGGCGCCGACGCCATTCGCTGGTACCTCTTCACGTCAGCTCAACCGGGAGACTCGCGCCGCTTCTCGCAACGCTTGGTCAATGAAGTGGTCCGGAGATTCATGCTGACTCTCTGGAACGTGTACTCTTTCTTCACCACCTACGCTGAGATAGACGGCTATAGCCCCAATGGGGACCGGGCTGCGGAAGCCCCTACCTCGGAGCTAGACCGGTGGATTCTATCCGAGGTCAACCAGCTCATCTCGCAAGTGGACGAGTCTCTGGATGGGTACGAGCCCACCAACGGCGGCAGACGAATACAGGAGTTCGTTGACCTGCTTTCCAACTGGTACGTTCGCAGGAGCCGCCGGCGCTTCTGGAAGAGTGAAAACGACCAAGACAAGCTCTCGGCTTACAACTCTCTGTATACATGCCTGGTAGCTCTGGCCAAGCTAATAGCGCCCTACACGCCCTTCTTGGCTGAGGAGATGTACCAAAATCTGGTGCGCCCCGTGGACAGTGAGGCTCCCGAAAGCGTACATCTGGCCAGCTTTCCCACAGCAGCCCCGGAGCTCATCGACGAGTCGCTCATGAGCGCGACTCGGCTTGCCATGCGGCTCTCGAGCTTGGGTAGGGATGCCCGGTCCAGGGCGGCGAAAAAGGTGCGTTTGCCCCTACAACGGGCGTTGATAAGAACCCGTGAGCCATCGGAGATTGGCCACATTGAAGATATCAAGGAGCAACTGTTGGATGAACTGAACATTAAGGAAATACAACTCCTTGATTCAAAGGATGAGTTCTACACCAAGGCGCTGGATGCGGCGGGCAAGAAACGGTCGGTCCGCATGGAGGACTTCCAGGTGGTGTTGGAAGGCGGCTACATGGTTGCCATTGATACCAAGGTAACGCCACAACTAGCGCAGGAGGGAATGGCGCGAGAGCTTGTCCATCGTATACAGAACATGAGGCGGACCGCAGGATTCCAAGTAACAGACCGAATAGATTTCTATTACGAGGGCCCCGAAGAGCTTGTACGGATTGTTTCCGGCTTTGGCGACTACATTCGACTAGAAACTCTGGCGGAGAAGATTCACAAGGGCCAACCGGGGGAAGGCGCCCACGTTGAAACTCAGAAATTGGAAGAGATGGAGTTGACACTAGGGGTTAGGCGGATTAAACAGCAAGCCGTCTAAAGACTTTATGTAAACTCCGTAAAGGGGAAAGGCTTGCGGCTTGCTAAGACGATGTCCGCTCACCAAGGAGCACCTGGAACTTTCTTATCTCTCCGGCTCTCCAAACCTCAACATCCACAACCTGATGTACCTGGAATGCAAAACGGAGTAGTTGGATTAGGTCCCTAACCTCCGGCGTAGCTTGGCCGTTCAGGGACATGATAACGTCGTCCGCTCTCAACCCTCCTCTTTCAGCCGGACCACCTTCCACCACACCTTGTACCAGTATGCCGCCTCTTGTTGGAACTTGACGCTCGGCGACCTGTTCCGCGTTTAAGTCCGAGATTACAATTCCCAACCATCGCCACCTTATGCTTCCCCACTCGATAAGCTCGTTGGAGACGTGAATGGCTGTTTCCCCACTTACGGCAAAACCAATACCTTATATGTTGGTACTCCTGAGCACGGCGGTATTGATGCCAACCACATTCAGCAATGGTCCTCCGCTGTTGCCGGGATTGATTACCGTGTCAGTTTGAATAAGGTCATAGAGTGTGGTCTCCTGATCTACCGCAAGGCTGCGTTCCACAGCGCTTACAATTCCAATGGTAACGGAGGGCCCACCGGGGAGAGCAAGGGCGTTACCGATAGCGATGACCCACTGCCCAACCCTCAAGGTTGAAGGGTCGGCAAAGGGCAGGTATGGGTGGGATACGTCTTCGACTCGCAAGACAGCCAGGTCCGTCGAGGGGTCCGCTCCTCTGATAGTAGCGTCAAGCTGCCGGCCGTCGTCAAGAGTTATGGTCACCTTAGCTGAGCCCTCAATGACGTGGTTGTTGGTCAAAATGTGTCCCTGATTATCAATAATTACGCCTGAACCGCTCTGGACACGTGGACGAGTCCCAAAGAATCCCTGGGCTTCGACTTCCGCGACTACGGAAACCACCGAGTCCCTAACGTTCTCCACTACCGAAGAAACGTCCGGTAGTCCGAAGAGCTGGGAGGGTGTCGGCCCCGGCGTGGGGCCGGGCGGCGTAGCGTCCGTAACCATAGTTGCCGGATTTTCTACTGAAGGAGTGGGGCCAGCGGTTTGGAGGGGACGACAGGCCGCCAGCAAGATAACCATCACTCCAACGAGAATCCAAGCCCACACCCAAGAGATCTATGCATTACATCGCCACCTAATTATGGGTTGACACTGCTTCTAGGCCATGGAACCTATTTTAGAGGCCTTGATAGACTCTATGGCCTCGCTCTGCGTCTTCAAGAGGGACTCAATGCCCCTCTGAGCAAGGGACACGGCGTCTTCTACCATGGAGGTATTGAAGGGAGCGCCTTCCGCTGAAGCCTGAATCTCCACAAGGTCGCCGTGACTGGTCATGGCAATGTTGAAGTCCACCTGAGCCCTGAAGTCCTCCTCATAGCACAGATCGAGCAGCAGAATGTCGTCAATCGCACCAACACTGACGGCGGCCACGGCGCTGTTGAAGGGAATGCGCTTGAGAGCGCCGTGACGCACCAGCCGGTGGAAGGCCTGATACAGCGCAACGTATGCGCCGGTGATAGCGGCTGTCCTAGTCCCACCATCGGCTTGGAGTACGTCGCAGTCAACTACAACCATTCTCTCGCCCAGGCCATGCAGGTCCGTTATGGGCCGCAGAGCGCGGCCTATAAGCCGCTGTATCTCCTGATGTCTACCTTTAACCCTACCAGTGGATGAATCCCTGGCTATTCGAGTGAGGGTTGAGCGAGGAAGCATGGAGTATTCCGCCGTAACCCAACCCTTCCCCTGTCCTCGCATCCAGGGGGGCACTCTCTCCTCAATGGTAGCGGCACAGATGACCTTGGTCTGTCCCATTTCGATGAGAGCCGACCCCTCGGCAAAGGACTGATACCCAGGGGTAATTCTAGTATTGCGAATCTCATCGCTACGCCGGCCGTCAATTCTTTTCAAGGAACCTCCTCATAGATACTTGATAGTATAATGATAATATAATTATCATTAATTTCATAATTTTCTATTATCTCACAATGCAGGTAATTCTAGTTTTGCGAATCTCAACACTGCGCCGCTGTCCATTCTTTTCAAGAGCCTCCCTGTAGATACTTGATAGTCTAGTGATAATATACTTATCAATATACACATATTTTTCTATTATCGCACAATGCAGGTCTTGCGCCATCAGCTGGGGGGCATTGCCTGGCGGCTGAGTTGGGTAGTCGGCTGGATTTGGCTCAAGGTTGGTTTGGGGGTTGGGGCCTTGGCGCATGGCCTAAGCACTATGACCTTCCCCATTGCATTAGTCCGACGGAGCATCGTCGTACCCGGGCGCTCTAATGCAGGCGGCCCAGTGGCCCGCGTCCAACTTTTTAAGCACCGGCACTTCCCGGGAGCACCTGTCTATGGCTATGGGACACCTGGGGTGAAAGACGCATCCGCTGGGCGGGTTCAGGGGACTAGGGGCCTCCCCCGGCAGGATTATGTGCTCTCTGGAGGCCTCGACCACCGGGTCGGGTATGGGCACGGCGGAAAGGAGCGCCTTGGTATAGGGATGGAGGGGGTCTGAATATATGCGGTCACGATCAGCCATCTCTACAATATGTCCCAGATACATCACCGCCACCCTGTCGCTGATGTGCCGCACCACCGAGAGGTCGTGGGCAATGAAAAGATAGGTCAAGCCAAATTGCTCTTGGAGTTCCATTAAAAGGTTGATTATCTGGGCCTGTATTGAAACGTCCAAGGCAGACACGGGCTCGTCTGCGACAATAAACTCCGGATTGAGAGCAAGGGCCCTGGCAATGCCAATTCGCTGCCGCTGGCCGCTGCTGAATTCGTGGGGAAACCGGTCTAACATTGAGGAGTGGAGCCCCACGGTGTCGGCCAACTCCGTCACCTTTCTCCAGTACTCCGTCTTGTCATTTACCGTCTTGTGGATAATGAGTGGCTCTCCAATGATCCTGCCTGCCGTCATACGCGGGTTCAAGGAAGCATAGGGATCCTGGAAGATGACCTGCATTCGACGTCGAAAGGGTCTGAGACTTGACCCACTCATTTTGGTAATATCCGTTCCGTCGAAAACTATCTTCCCAGAGGTGGGTTGGTTGAGCCGGAGTATGCATCTGCCCAGGGTAGTCTTCCCGCAGCCGCTCTCCCCCACCAATCCAAGGGTTTCACCCCGGCGAATGGACAAGGAGACGTCGTCTACGGCCTTGATCCATCCCCTAGTGCGCTGTATGAAGACGCCCGAGGTTACGGGAAAGTGCATCCTCAAATCCCTTACCTGGAGAAAGGTGTCCTGAGCAGAATCCACAGGTTCTACGACTCGTCCAGGTGCGCGGAAATGGGAGCTTCCCAGCAGGCGGACCAGTGGTCTTTGTCAACTTCCATAAATTGCGGCTCCTGACTGGCGCAGCGGTCCACGGCATAAGTGCATCTCTCCCTGAAGGAACAGCCAGGAGGAAGTCTAGACAGGTCAGGGGGTTGGCCGGGTATTGGCTCCAGCTTATCCTTTCGCTCCAAGTCCAACCTGGGAATAGAACGCTGCAGTCCAATGGTGTAAGGGTGCTCCGGGCTCTTGAATATCTGCATAACTGAACCCTGCTCTACAATCTTGCCGGCGTACATTATGGCAACCCTATCCACGTACCTGGCCACTATACCCATGTTGTGACTAATGATTATGAGGGCAACGTTGAATTCCCGGGTCAGATTCTTCATAAGCTCTAGAAGCTGCGCCTGGATTGTCACGTCCACCGCGGTGGTGGGCTCATCGGCAATAATCAGGTCCGGGCCACAACTAAGGGCCATAGCAATCATTACGCGCTGCCGCATTCCGCCGCTGAGCTTGTGGGGATGCTCCTTGATGCGCTGCTTGGGATCGGGAATGCCAACTCTGTCTAGGAGGTCAATGGCCCTCTGCCTAGCCCCGTCTCTTTGCAGTCCCAGGTGGGTTTCCAGGGCCTCTGTCAGCTGTCTCTCGATGGTCAACACCGGATTTAGGGACGTCATGGGCTCCTGAAAGACCATGCCAATGCGCCGACCTCTTACCCGCTGCATCTCCCGGTCATTTAGCGACAGAAGATCTATCCCCTGAAACATGACGCGCCCGCTTACAATTTGTCCCGGGTAAGGCACCAGCCTGAGAATGGAGAGGGCGCTTACGCTCTTACCGCTGCCACTTTCCCCGACCAGCCCTATGGTCTCCCCAACTTCAACGTGATAAGAAACGTTGTTTACAGCCTTGACTACACCTGCACCGGTGTAGAAGTAGGTGTTCAGGTTCTGTACTTCTAAGAGTGGAGGCATGGGCTATCAAAGTGGAGGGGCTTCACCTTGTACACTGCCCGACTAGGGCTGGCGGGCTTGTTTAATTGACTCGAGCTCTTCCATGATGGTTTCGGAGTCAAGGCCCATACGTATAGCCTTTTCAGCGTCCTCCATGGCAGTTGAGTCGTTGCCCAAGGCCATGTTGGTAAAGGCCCTGTTAGCGTAGGCGCTATCGAAATCAGGCTTGAGAGAAATGGCTTTATCAAAGTCCCGCAAGGCCTCCTCCATTTTGCCCAGGCCGGTCAGCGCGAATCCTCTGGTGTTATAGGCTTCAGCGTAATCCGAATCCAAGCGTAGAGCTTCGTTAAAGTCCCTGACAGCCAGCGTAAACCGCAGCGTGGTGCCATAGACTTTGCCGCGCTCAAAGTACCCCACTGCCAGCTGAGGGTCAAGGCGGACAACCTGGCTGAAGTTGGTTAGAGCCTCATCAAACTGACCCCTCATCCTGTGGGATATGCCCTTCTGTAAGTAGGCCTGAACGTGCTTGGAGTCAAGGGCGGTTGCGCGGTCGTACTCTCTGATGGCAGCCCCAAGTAGCTGGCGTTCAAATAGGTCGTTGCCTCTTACAAAGTGCTCATCGGCGGTAAGGGGAGGAGCGACGGCAGTGGGCGTCGACGTGGGTGCTTGAGAGGCGGGAGCGGAGCCGCCACACGCTGCAATCACTAAAGAGGCCGCAAGCAAGGCCGGAAGAAGGATTGGGGCCCTATACAGGTGCAAAAACCTACTCTGTAAGCCAATCAAAATTGCTGCATTCACCAGTAATAAACTCAAGAAGACCGGGGCCACTTCCCTTTCAAAATCCAGCCTCTACGCTGCCGGTAATCCATGTGAGAACAAGAGAAATGTCCTACCTGAAAGCAGGAAGGTTTTGATCCAGGTATTCATAAGCTCGAGCTAGCTGGCTATCCCTGCTGATAATGAGATCCTCCTGGCTGAGTGAGGCGGCGACGTCCGGCAAGATTCCTCCTTGCCTAATGGCCTTTCCGGAAGGGGTATACCAGTAGGAGATGGGGAAGTACAGAGCTCCCCCGTTGCTGAGCTTGGCGTAGCTGTTGGTGGCCCCCCTGCCGCGGGTGGGGTCTCCCATTACCAACCCTCTACCCGAGTCCTGCAGAGCGCCGGCCAAGGCTTCTGCGGCTTCAGCTGTACCCTCATTAACCAGCACTACCAACTTCACGTCCTTATTAAGCGCTCCGCTCTCCTCTATGAAAATATCAGTCCGAATTTGACGGTTGTCCACCTGATAGGAAAACAGGCCTTCAGGGAGGAACTGGGCGCCGACGTCTCTGGCAATCTCCAAAGAGCCTTGCTCGTTGCTCCGGAGGTCTAAAACCATACCCAGGGTTTCTAATTCATTGAAGGTTTCCAAAACGTCCAGGACCTCGTCCAAGGTATGGTCCTGAAAGGCCTGAATATAGAGATAGCCCACGGAGCTGGGCAGCAGGGACATATCCACAGTCGGGATGTTAACGACCGCTCTGGTAACAGTTACCTCCCTAGGTTCGGTTTCCGATGGACGTTGAATGAGAAAGGTGACTCTTGTACCCGAGGGGCCTCTGATATTGCCGGTGGCTTCAGCAACGTCCTTTCCGGACACGGCCTCATCGTCCACCTGGAGAATTACGTCACTTCTCTGGAGACCCGCCCTTTCGGCAGGTCCGCCGCTCATGAGGGAGACAATAGTAAGCTGGTCATTCTCCATCCCCATGACTGCCCCCACGCCCTGGTAGCTCACCTGTCCCTCCTCCTGAGAACGCTGGTAAGCCTCAGGATTGAGGTAGGCGCTCAAATTGGCGTCAATGGATTCCATCATGCTACTGAGAGCGGCTTCTGCAAGAAGATTGGGGTCCACTTCCGGCCAGGTGTCCCGAAAGAGATTCCAAGCTCGCCAGACATCTCCAAACTCCCTTGGTACAGACGCCTGGGGCCGGCCTCTAACTTGGTCCATCCGGGTCAGGAAGGGATAGTGTTCCTTATCGGCAAAGTCCAGCATCCCCACTATTATGTTACCTGCCACGGCTTCAGAATCCAAAGAACCACTGTCTACGTATGACTCTTTGACAACCTCCCAACCTTCCCAGATGACCTCTTCCGGGTTGGAAGGGGCAGAAGAGGCAAACCGTCCATTGCAACCCGACAGAATTAGCAGGGCCACAGCGCTAGACAAGACAAGGATGATAAGGGGATTAGACCGGGTTAGCATTTTTGAGGCAATCATTTACTACAACCGCCAGACCACTGAGATGTAAAGACCTTCAGGCTTTGCCTAATTAGCATACGTATTGTAGCATTCGTTGGGTTCATTTAGAATCAGGAGTTAAGTTAATGAGACATCCTAGCAAAACACAAATTTTCCCCTCCATAGGCCGGGGCCCTGTGGCAATATGGCTGCCCCTTGTGCTCTTTCTCACCATGGCCTTAGCCTTGGTGGTCATGGCGTGCGGCCCTCGTCCCAGCACCGGTACTGAGGAGCCGGCCACTTCCCCAACGCCGGCAGCAGAGGAAGAGAGTCCCGGTGCAACAGTAGAGCCGACAGAGGAAGGAAACGTTAGCCTTCGAGCCAGGGAGAAAGGGGTGCTGCGGCGCCTATTCTCGGACCCGCCTACCCTGGACCCCCACCTGACCACCGACGCTACCTCGGCGTCCATAATTGTGGAGGTCTTTGGCGGGCTCGTGACCATCAGCCCGAGCCTAGACGTGGTTCCTGACTTGGCCGAGGACTGGTCTGTAAGCGACGACGGGCTGGTATACACCTTCTTTCTAAGAAAGGAAGCCGTATTTCACAACGGCAAGCCCATTACGGCTGAGGACTTCAAGTGGTCCCTTGAGAGAGCCGCCGACGCCATTACCGAGTCTCTGGTTGTGGACCAGTACTTAGGAGACATTGTTGGTCTAAAAGAGAAGCTCAGGGGCGAAGCGCGAGAAGTGCAAGGTATCAGGGTTATTGACGACCACACCCTGGAGATAACGATAAATGAGCCCAAGTCTTACTTTCTCTCCAAGCTCACGTACCCCACAGCCTTTGTTCTGGACAGAGAGAACGTGGAGTCGGGGCGGCGCTGGGTACGTGAGCCCAACGGCTCCGGGCCCTTCAAACTGGAGGAATACGTCCCGGGGGAGCTGCTAGTGCTGGCAAAGAACCCCAACTATCACCTGGGTCCCGCTTACTTGGAAAGGGTAGAGCTTGTCCTCAGCGGTGGAACCTCTATGCTCATGTATGAGAACGATGAAATCGACGTTACCGGAGTTGGGATCGCAGACTTGGACCGGCTGCTGGACGTCAATAACAGTCTGAACGCAGAGTTACAGCAGGCCCTTCCATCATTCAGCACCAGCTACATTGGCATGAATACCACGGTGCCGCCCTTTGACGACGTCAAGGTAAGGCAGGCCCTGAATTATGCCGTTAATAGAGAAGAGATAGCTAACCTAGTACTGGCCAACATGGTGACGCCCGCCAAAGGCATCCTGCCTCCGGGGTTTCCCGCCTTCAACCCCGAACTTGAGGGCTATAACTATGACCCGGAGAAGGCACAACAACTCCTGAGCGAGTCGAAATACGCCGACAACCTGAGTGACTATCCCATAATACTCACCGTCTCCGGGGGGTTCGGCGCGTCGGTTGACCTGGACTTGGAGAGCATCACATATTCCTGGCAGGAGGTGTTGGGGGTGGAGGTGGAGTTCCAGCAGACCGAGTTTGCCACCTACTTGCAGGACCTGCACAAGCGCCGTTTCGACATGTTTCAAATTGCCTGGATCGCCGACTACCCGGACCCTGAAAACTTCCTTGACATTCTGTTCCACAGTGAAAGCAGCAACAACCATACCCAGTACAGCAATCCGGAAGTTGATCGGCTGCTGGTTCAGGCCCGCACGGAAAGAGACCAAGCAACGCGGTACCAGCTTTACAAACAGGCGGAAGAGATTATTGTAGACGAGGCGCCGTGGATCCCCCTATGGCACAGTGGCGAGCAGTACGTTCTTATTAAGCCGTGGGTGAAGGACTACCACCTCACTCAGCTGATTGTGCCCAGATTAAGATTCGTACGCATAACTGAATAGGCTGCTGCGGTCTTTTGGGGGCCTACGTTATAAGACGGCTAGCATGGACGCCGGTCCTGCTTCTAATCGTTGGCCTCATCACCTTTCTTCTAGGGACCTACGGCCCGGGCGACCCGGTGGAAGTGCTCCAGGGCCAGTACAGCAATCCTGAGGTAGTGGAGCGTATTAGAGAACGGAGGGGGCTGGACAGGAATGTATTTGTTCAATACGGGGTTTACGTTAAGAACGTGCTTCAGGGAGACCTTGGAGAGAGCTTCAAATACCGCGACAGGACGGTAGCGGAGCTCATTGGCAAGCGGATCTGGGTCTCCGCACAACTGGGACTGGCAGCTTCTATCATATCCCTGAGTCTTGGCATTCCGTTAGGCGTTTATACCGCCATGAAGCAGGGTACCTGGATTGACGTTACGACGGTAAGCATCACCCTCTTTTTCATGTCCCTGCCAGTTTTCATTACCGCGCCGGTACTTTTGCTGACCTTTGGTCTCTGGACGGGAATTCTTCCAATTCAAGGATGGGGAGGCTTTTTTGATCCGCGCATCGTCATGCCGGCCATGGTTCTGGGTATCCCAGGGATTGCCGTCATTACACGGTTGACCAGGGCCAGCACCCTGGAGGTCTTGTCCCAGGACTACGTTAGAACGGCTAGGGCTAAGGGGCTGGGAGAGTTTTTGGTGCGCCGTAGACACATCCTGCGCAACTCTCTAATACCGGTTTTCACGGTGGTTGGCCTTTCCCTGGCGACCCTCGTAGAGGGGTCTTTTGTTACCGAAGGATACTTTGGCATCCCAGGCATTGGCAGTCTTGCCATTGAGTCGTTTTTCTCCAGAGACTACCCGGTGATTACAGCCCTTGTGCTAATTATTGCCGCCGCATTTGTGGCGGCAAACCTTATAGTAGACATTGGCTACCGATTCCTGGACCCTCGCATAAAATACTAAGCCTCTTGGAAAGAAAGACCAGACGGTGACAACCGGCGAAAGAGAGTTAACGTTAGAGCATGGCTCCGTTCCGTCAGGGAACCTGTGGGCCCAAGCGCTGCGGCGTCTACTGCGAAAGAAAATTGCCGTAGTTTGCCTTGTGCTTATTGTCGGTATGAACCTGATCGGCATACTGACCATCTTCACCTCGCCCACCCCATACGGCTATAACGACCAAGACCTTCGTCTCGAGTCCATAAAGCAGGGGCCCAGCATCAGCCATCCCTTTGGCACCGACAGGCTGGGCAGAGACCTACTGACTAGGATAATCTACGGTCTCCGGACCACGGTGATAATCACCATTGCCTCCATACTTACGGGAAGCCTGATACTTGGCATTGGATTGGGGCTGATCTCCGGATATTTCGGGCGGTGGATGGACTCGGTTATCATGCGAGTGGGAGAGGTTTTTTTAGCCTATCCCGGACTTCTGCTGGTTATTCTCATTGCCGCCACCATAAAACCCAGGGTGAAGGACTGGGTAGAGGGTTGGGCCGGTGGCTTTGAAAGCCTTACAGGCATAGACCTGATCCAGATTGGAATAGTGGACTACGTGGTTATCTTTGGCGCGCTGGCGGCCTTTTCCTGGGTAGGCATGGCCAGGCTGGTAAGGGGCCAGGTGCTTTATGTAAAGCAAAGTCAGTACGTAGAGGCGGCCATTGCCATGGGCGCCTCCCATCGCCGTATTCTCATGTCCCACATTCTCCCCAACATCATCAGCCCGGTAATTGTAGTGGTCTCCATGGGGATGGGAGCAACGGCAGGATCGGAAATAATCCTGAGTTGGCTAGGAATTGGGATTCAACCCCCCACACCCAGCCTAGGAGTAATGATATTCCAGAACGGTAACATTGGCGTGCTCCGCTCAGACCCCCACCTCATCCTATTTCCCGTTCTTACGGTTACCGTCCTGATATTCGCCTTCAACTTGCTGGGGGACGCTCTCAATGACGCGCTGAACCCGCGCACACGCTAACAGGTTTTGACGGCAATGCTTATATCTTAGGCTTCCTGAGGCGCCGAAGGGGGAAAAGCCCCAAGGGTCCGACCATCAACAGAAAGAAGAAGGGGTCCACAGGCACCGAGGCGTTGGCCCTGGACCCGCGGATGCAGCCGGGGCTCCGCCGCGTCGCCTCCTCGTCACCCTCCCGGGGCATGGTGGTACCCGCGTCCTGTGCGTCCGGTGTGCTGTCCACAGCTGGAAGAGGAGTTGGCGCCGCCGTAGGTTGCGCCACTCTACCATCGGCTTCATCTTCAGAAAAGGGCCTTAACCCAATGCGGGTACGCCACTCAGCATCCAGGCCGCTCTGGTCAAAGCCATAAACCAGGGTCAAGGCGACATCAAGAGATAATGTAAGGTCCAGCTGAGCCATTAACTCTGCCATCTTCTCCTCTCCGTAGGTGTTAATGAGGTAAGACACCACAGAGCGAGAGTGGCCGTAAGATATAACCACGTCGTTGGGGTCGCCGGAGAAGTTTGTGAGGTACGGAAGTGGCTTTAACCGCCGCGTATAGATCCCGTAGAGAAGGGCGTTATCGTAGCTCTCGCTGGGAGCCACGTTGCCAAACTCGGCCAACCCTTCGTTAAGCCAAGAAGGAACGATTCTGTACGCCCTACCAGAGGCGTCATCCACCAGCACGTGGGTCACTTCGTGGGAGGCTATGCCCTCGATATCCGGGTCGGTGGCAAGGACTAATAACACTCTGAGTTCGGTGAAGGCCTGACCCTGGGTCACCAATCCCTCACGGACCGACTGGGCCCTGGGAGGCAGAGCGGTGACCATGTGCCTGTAGTTGTTATAGGCGATTATATTGATATGTTTCACGTCGTCCACTCCAAGGACCCGGGCCATGTTGGTGGTGGCTTCTAAGGAGGCTTGAAGGATAGAATGAGCGCGGGTTTCAGTGGGACCGTAGTAGTATACGGTTATGGGGCCTTCAGAAATAGGCGTCCATTCAAACCGAGAGTCTGTGTAAACAAACTCTTTTTCCTCTGTCCTTATAACATCACCGGCTTGGTTACTCACTTCATAAGAGTAGCGAAAAACGGCGCCGGGAGGTATGAAAGTGGTGTTTCCACCCTCTCCGCCAACGCTGGTGTCCAGGAAAAAGTGGCCCTGGGTCTTCCTTCCAGGCTCAAACTCTAGACGACCGTAAGTGGTGGTTACCGCGCCCTCAGACCTGTAGAAAACCCTGATATCATCAATGGGGCTGGAGCTTTCAAGGGAAAGGTTGAAGGAGATCCCGTTAGGGAACTGACTGACAACGTCATCGGACAGCATGACAATGTCCCCTTGGTCGGCCTTGACCGGGGCAATGGAAAGGGCCAGCAATAGCGCCGCCGCTCCCAAGAATACCAGTATCCGCGATGTAATCACTCTGCGACTATTCCCCCTCAAGGTCTTACGAGCTGCTTCAACGCGCTCTTCAAAATTCTACGTCGGAACCCCTCAGAAGGATTTACAGGTCCGGGAATACGCCGGCCCAATCCGCACGGTAGGGTCCAGAGTCCGGGAGGAAGTTATTGTCTTTCTTGGACCCCGCCACAGCGCCTGGGTAGGTAAAAACCTACCAGTTGATGAACATAGGCATTATGAGATGGAGGTACCGGTCCGAGTCCGGGGCTTTGAAAACACCGGCCCTCGAAGGCCCGCTGGTTTCAATGCACACCTTATCGGGGCCCATGGCCGACAAAACGTCCAGCAGAAACTTGCTGTTGAAGGCAATCTTCGCCTCCTCTCCCTTAACCTCACCGTCAACCTCACCTGTGTTCTCTCCAACCTCCTCGGCGCGAGAAGATATAGTCAACTGGCCGGGAGCTTCATCGGCTCCGGGGGTAATCTGAAGCTTTATTGTCTCGCCGCTTTCTCTCGCGAAAATCGAGACTGACCGGGAAACCATCAGCATATCCGATAGGCTGACCACAGCCCGCGCCTTGGTATCCTTCATAGCGTCTGCAAGAAGGTCTCCGTAAGGTGGGAAGTTCCCCTGAATAACCTGAGAAACCATCTGTATGTTGTCCAGCTTGAATAGGACCTGCGGCTTGGAAGAAGCGACCAGTACCTGCAAAGTTCCCTCCTGGTCTCCAAGGAAACGGCTAAGCTCATTGAGGGTGCGCGCGGGGATAATCACGCTGACAGGCTCAGAAACCGGCTCCTTGACCTTCCCCCTATGGACGGCCAGCCGGAAGCCGTCGGCGGCAGCCATAGTTAGCTGATCCCCCTCAATCTCCATCTTAACACCGGTTAGAACGGGGCGGGCCTCCTCCGTGGCGGCGGCAAAGGCTGTCTGGCTAATGGCCAGCTTAATGTCCCGGCTGTCTATCTGGACATCCGTTCCTTCGTCAGCCGAGAGGGAGGGAATGGGCGGGAAATCCTCGGCGTCGGTGCCGCTTATACGGGCATTAAAACGGCCACTTCTAAGGCTCAGGCCCTTGGAACGTTCAGTACCGTCAATCTCTACGGTACCAGAGGGAAGGGAGCCGATGAACTCTCTAAGCAATCGGGCGGGTACGGTAATCGCGCCTTCCTCTTCTATCATGGCACCCACCCACGTTGTAATGCCAACCTCTAGGTTTGTGGCCGAAAGCTTAAGCATGCCTCCATCAGTGGCCAGAAGAACGTTCTGAGTAATGGGCAACGTGGAGCGAGTGGGTACCGCTCGGCCGACAACGTCCAAACCTCGGATCAGGTTCTCCTGGAGGCATGACAGCTTCATAAATCGATCCTCTCTTTGGAAGTGGGAGTATCATAAGGCGTTACTACATGATGGTCAATAATCGATGAATTACAAGAGGTGTATTGCAAGTAGTTTGAACATTGGCTACACATTTACTACCAAGACAAATGTAGCTGTTGCACAGACTTCTCAATATCCAAACACTAGAAGTGACAGTTCGCCACAATGAGGGGTAATTTAGCAGAAAAGTAAAGTGGCAAGGTAATTCACCTTGCCACTTTCAGCTCATCCGTTAAAAGACTTAGCTAAGCCTTTTGACCTCCAAGGTCTCTCCGGGAGCCAGAGCAACCCTTCTCACGTTGATTCCCAGTTTGAGAAGCCAATAACCTAAAGTTGCCTTGCTAACCCCCAGCTCAGAAGCGGTCTCTGAAAGCCCTAACTCGTTGACCATCTCAGGAAGGAGCCTCTCTAGGGGACGCTGGTGAGCAGATTCTACCCGCTGCATTAACTTGGTCTTCCTAGCCAAAACTACACCCCCTTACTACCTATTTGAACGTCACAGAGGGGATAATATCACCCGTTCTGGCGGAGTGTCAAGAGTATTCTAAAGTTTTTTAAGACAAAGATAAATTTTGTTTAGAACAAACTAAATAAATTAGAACACAGCCAATAGTGGCAGGTTACATTTATACCATTATACGCTCCAACTGCCATGCAGGGCTCGCTATGGTTCCCATTTTTACCTCTTGCTACCACATCAGCTCCATGGCACTATTATTCTCTTATCATGACGGCGGGGAGATACATTGTGAAATTAGGAAAGGTAAGCCCAGATATTTTGGCAGGCCTTCTAGACCAGGTGGACATCCAAGATCCGCGGGTGCTCCTTGGACCACGCCTGGGTGAAGACGCCGCCCTCATCGACTACGGAGACCGGGTGCTGGTGGCTAAAACGGACCCCATCACCTTCGCAACCGACCTGATAGGCTGGTATGTTGTTCAAGTCAACGCCAACGACGTTGCCTGTACCGGCGCGCAGCCACGCTGGTTTATGGCCACGCTGCTTCTGCCCCAGACCTACACTCCCACAGAAATAACCACTCTCTTTAAGCAGATAACCAATGCCTGCGACGCCCTGGGAGTAACCCTAGTGGGAGGCCACAGTGAAGTGACCCGGGGCCTGGACCAGCCAATCGTAGTTGGCTGCATGCTGGGAGAAGCGGAAAAAGGTAAAATAGTAAATACCTCAGGCGCTCAAGTTGGCGACAGCATTATACTAACCAAAGGAATCTCTCTGGAAGGCTCCGCCCTATTGGCCAGGGACCGGCCCCAGGACCTCAGGAGGGCCGGAGTGGAGCAGACCTGCATTGCGGAAGCGTCGGAGCTCCTCTTCAGTCCCGGCATAAGCGTAGTAAAAGACGCCAAAATCGCCTGCTCCACTGCCGCAATACATTCCATGCATGACCCCACCGAAGGGGGGCTGGCAACGGGCTTGCAGGAGGTGGCCAAAGCCGCCGAGGTGGGAATGTTGATTGAAAAAGGGCTCGTTCCCATTGTGCCCCAGTGCAGCGCTATCTGCGAGGCCCTCAATTTGGACCCACTGGGCCTTCTCGCCTCGGGGTGTCTGATAATTACTCTCTCGCCTCAAGAGACGCCCGAGCTTCTCGCGGCTCTGGAGAAGAGCGGGATTAGAGCGTGGGAAATTGGAAAAGTGACCACAGCGTCGGCAGGTGTTTTACTAAAAGAGGATGGTAAGTCATACCCTATGCCAACCTTTGAGCGGGACGAACTCGCTCGCTATTTCGAGGGAGTATGATGCTAGTTGCGCACCCACACCACTCTGGTTCAAATGGCTGGGTCGCATAACTGTTATTACCTTTTTTACATTATATGTAACGAGAAGTGCATTTTTACCAGACGCATCAGCACAAGCTCTCTAGCTTTCTCCATCTGCTCCTGAACTCGGCCTGACTGACTTAACTGCTACCCGCCCCGGGTTCCTTCCTCTCAAAGGCTCCTCTTTTAGAAACAACGTGGTCGCCCACGCTATCAGTATTGCCACCATGGCTATGCTAAAAACGTCACCGATGGCAAAGGATAGTGAGGCCCTTAGCGCCTCCATCAGCTGTTCCAACAGAGCGGCGCCCTGCGGGCCCGCCTCATTGAAAATCTCCTGCAGCCTCACCTGAGCCTCCAAGCTGACCAACTCTTGGGGATTACGCGCCAATACGCTGAGTCTTTCTTGCGGCAGAACTTGCCCGACCTCTTGGGGCACCGACTCCGACAGACGTGAGGCAAAACGGTTGGTCAGCACCGATCCAAGGATGGACAGTCCTAACAGACCTCCTATGCTGCGGAAAAACTGAGCGGAAGACGTTGCCACTCCCATAAATCGGTATGGTACGGCGTTTTGCACCGCTATGGTGTATGTGGGGAATGTAGTGCCCAATCCAAAGCCCATCAAAACAAGGTTGAGTACCGTTATGGTATACCCGGTCTCCGCGGTCATACGAGAGACTAGGAACAGACCCACAGCCAGCACGCCCAGACCTATCAAGCCTTGGATACGGTAATGGCCACCGAAGCGAGAAAGGGCCTGCCCGGAGAGCATTGCTCCCACCACCATACCCAGCATCATCGGGGTCATGATGCTACCGCTGCTGGTTGCGGAGTTGCCTAACACACCTTGGGAGTAGAGTGGGACAAATATAATACCGCCAAACATTGCGAATCCCGTGAGAAAAATAGTCACCAAAGAGCAGGCAACCACGCGGTTTCTAAAAAGAGACAGGGGGACAATGGGCTCCTCAGCCCTGGATTCTACAATAAGGAAAAGGATCCCCATGGCACCCGAAAAAGCGAGCAAACCAACAACCTCAACGGAGGACCAACGGTATTGAACACCGCCCCAGGAGAGGGCCAGCATCAACGGTACAACCGCCAGCATCAACGTGACTACCCCTATATAGTCCAGCTTGGGCTTTGCATCTGTACGTCTTATCTGAGGGAAAAAGAATATGAAGAGGAAAATGACAGGAACGCCTAGGGGAAGGTTTATATAAAATATCCAGTGCCACGACAGCTGGTCGGTGATCAGTCCTCCAAGGGTTGGACCCAAGATGGATGAGAGGGCAAAGACAGCAGCCAGGTAGCCCTGGCTCTTGCCCCGTTCCGCGGGAGGGAAAAGGTCACCTACGGAAACAAAAGCGATTGCCATTACGGACCCACCGCCAAGCCCCTGAATGGCCCTGAAGAAGATGAGTTGAGTCATTGTCTGGCTCAGGCCCGCGAGGACAGACCCAATAAGAAAGACACCAATGGCCACAACAAAGAACCACTTCCGGCCGTAAATGTCCGTCAGCCTGCCCACAATGGGGAGCACTGACGTGGAGGCTACCAGATAGGAGGTTGTAACCCAGGTATAGCGGTCGAATCCCCCCAGGTCGGCGATAATGCGTGGCATCGCCGTGCTAACCACCGTCTGGTCTAAGGAGGAGAGGAACATGGCCAGCATAACGCCTACCATGGTAATAAAGATCTGACGCCGTGTCAGAAGGCTGGGGCTATCCATCAGCTAAAAAGCATACCCAACAGAAACCGAAGGGGCTTTACTCCCGTGAGGCCTCGGCTTCATCTTAACCACACCAAACTCAAGAAACTCACCCTGGACCAAGTTGAGAAGCCGCGTATTTTCAATATTTCCACGCAAACTCACGGTCATCCCGGGGTAGAAGAAGTCTGGGAACAATCAACGGTGTACAAGTCCAACGCCTCTTTTAGCCTGTCCAACGTTATGTTAGCTCCACTGACTACGATGGCAACTTTCTTGCCCTTTAGCTCATCCTTCATTTTTATAGCGCCGGCTAGGGCCGCAGCGCCGGCCTCCTCCGCCAAAGTGTGAGCCTTGTCTATAAGAACACCAACGGCGCGGGTAATCTCTTTGTCGCTTACGAGCAGAAAATCGTCCAGCATGTCCCAGATTATCTCTTGTGGCAGCTGATAACCCTGCAGCGTGGCAAGACCCTCAGCTATAGTCTGCATAGGGGCATGACTGATGGACTGATTTTTCCATGAAATATATGCCGCCGGGGCCTGCTCAGATTGCACCGCAACAACTCGAATCTCGGGATTCACCGCCTTAGCCACGATGCAGGATCCCGCGGCCCCACTACCACCACCCAAAGGCACAAAAATGTACTCGACGTCCGGAAAATCCTCCACAATCTCCAAAGCATAGGTGGCTACTCCTGCAACGAGCAAAGGCTCGTTGGCGGCATGGACGTATCGATACCCTTCCTCTTTTGCCAGACGCTCACTGTACTCGCGGGCTTCATCAAAGTTGCTGCCGTGGAAGAGAACATCAGCGCCCAGATTCTTCATAGATCTAACTTTCAACGGGTTAGCGCCTTCCGGCACCACAATGACCGCCTTCGCCCCAAAGACGCGGCAGGCGTTGGCCACCGACTGTCCATGATTGCCGGTGGAAGCGGTAATGAGTCCAAGGCGCCGCTGCTCTTGGCTGAGGTGCGCTAGGAAATTGATGCCTCCTCTGACCTTGAATGACCCCAGGGGATGGTGGTTCTCGTGCTTTAGGCGCACTTCGGCGCCAATCAGGCTGTCTAAGGCTGCGTAGGATGTCAATGGAGTTCGACCAACATAGGGGGCGATGGTTTTTCGGGCCTCCAATACATCCCCAAGGCCTGGTCTAGTCATATTCTTCACGTATTCTCTCCACGTATGGGTGTCCGATGACAATGTTAGGGCCTTATTCACAGAGGCGCAACACATAAAGATTCGATTAGATATTGAAGAACAGTTCGGTGTATGGCAGTAAGTGAGCTTCTAGGCTTAGGAGCCGCTGCTTTGCTGGCTGGATGTAACGACGAGTCGAAACCTGAAGCTTCTACAGTAACTCCAACCAAGCTAGCCCCACAGACATCCCTACGCCTAAGTCAATTCCAAAGCCAGACCAAACAAGGGCTCCAACGCCGGCACCAGAGGTACTTTACTTGGCACTAAGTCCGGTTTAGGGCTATGGGCAGGAAAGACATTCCCAGACGCAGTGGAACTAGTTGCGTACACAGCCTACGTTGCCAACCGCTGCGGTGTAGACACAAAGGAGTTTGCCTCCGCGGTTACTACCTACTGGGAGATGTTGTAACCGTGCGGGCACGTCTTGTTCGAGTTTACCAGGAGCTATGAGCTGTCACTGCCACACAACGCCATAGCCGAATTCAAGCTGGGGTGACGCTGGGAAGATGTCCCAACCAACTGACCTTTAGGGTAGACCCGGCGGACAAATTCCCCAGTGGTCTTCGGTTAACAACTCTGTAGAGCAATTGAACGACGCCCTATTGGTGGAGTTAGCTTTTGAAGAGTTCGGGTTATGAATTATGAATGAAGAGAGGGACGTAGGCCGTTTCTATTGATTCTCCCGCGACCTGTCCAATCTTCCTTACCGGCCTGTCATATTTGGGGCAACCTTAACCTGGTTTGAGGATTAGGAGCCACCTTTGACCAGGCACATTTCCCCGTTGAACGCCGCGTTGCCTATCCCCAGAGCTTCTGAACCTAGCCTTCTGGAGGGGTCCACTGAGCCAGTACCCACAATGAAGTCGGACGGGACCAGGGACGGACTTTCCACGCTGCTGATGACAGGTGTATCAGGGTAGGATGTCCCCGATGGGTAGCTCCGGAGCTGCTGTTCCCACCTTGGCGATAGAAGAAAAAGGGCCCCATGTAAGGGGCCCTTTCGTGGCTGTAACGGTAAAGAGGATGGACTAGTCGTCTCCAGGGCCGGGGGGCACAACCCCCGGAACCCACCATCTCTCCCACATCTCGTCTACCTGCTCCTGGAAGTAGGCAATGTCTTCCCTTGTAAAGTGGGCAAATCTACCCTGACGCTTTAGGTATTCCTCCACGGGGAGGCGTTTTCTGCCTCTGGCCAGCATCTTGGAGGGTCCGTTGAGGGTTATCTTACCGTCTTCCACCTCGTACTGCACCCAGATACCCGTCTTGACCGCCAGCATACCCAGTTCATGGGAGTACATGGGATCATAATCCCAACCCTTGGGGCACGGATCCAGTGTATGCATAAAGGTAGGCCCGCCAATACTCAGGGCCTTACGCACTTTGTTCATCATGTCGGTGGCGTAAGAAGCGCAGCCAGTAGCGATATACCGCACCTGGGGATGCCCCGCTGCAAGCATTCCAGCGGTGTTTTTCTTCCAGCGACGGTTCATAATCCGATGCAAGCGTCCCGGAGGGCTAAAGGTGGAGTTGGCGCCCCAGGGCGAAGAGCCGGACACCTGGATATCGGTGTTAGCATAGGACTCGTTATCGTAGAGAAGAATAAGAAGGTTGTAGTCGTTGTGAGTTAGGGCCGCCGATATGGCCGACAGGCCCATGTCAGCTCCGCCCCCATCGCCACAGAAGGCGATAACGTTGATAGGCTCATCCTTCATCTTGGCCTTGCTCATAAGGGCTTTCAAGCCTGCGGCGGTGCCAAGGGCTGCGGATCCCGAGGATCCCAGCTGAGTGTGCATCCACGGGACAACCCACGGTGTGGAGTAGTAGGTAGTGTTGGCCACGTACATACAACCGGTGCTCCCCAGGACTATGGTCCGAGGTCCCGCGGCTTTGATCATCAGCTTCATCACTAGGGCCGACTCGCAACCCTGGCAAGTGCGGTGGCCCGAGGTATAAAGCTCTTCCAGGGGTGACTGCTTCACCCCTTTGAGGGGTATGAGTTGTTGTGTAGTTGTCATGCTGTTACTCCCTTACTCCAATCCATTGAACTTCTTGATCCACCTCACCCTTTTCGGCGATCCGTTGGGCTATCTCAAACATCTCTCTTGTGGAGCGTATGGTGATTTCCCGGCCTCCCAAACCGGCTATAAAGCCGATTATGGGCACCCGCTTTTCAGACGAATACATGGTGGACCGGACCTCGTTGAACAGGACTCCGCCGTTAAGGGGGGATCCCAAGGAGTAGTCCCTGTCTATTACTCCCACCGCCTTGAAGCGGGACAAACTCTCCAGTAACTCCGGGGCAGGGAAGGGCCGGAACCACTTAATACGGATAAACCCCACCTTGTGACCCTTTTCCCGGAGCCGACGCACCGTGACCTTTAGAGGCAGGGTCAGGCTGCCCATACCCATCAAAACCACGTCGGCATCGTCGGTCATGTACTCCTCTAGGAAAGGGTCGCCGCCACGGCCAAAGATGCTCTTGAAATCCTCATGGGCTTCAACGATAACGTCCCGGGCGCGCCGCATAGCGGCATCGGTTTGCCGGCGAATCTCCATAAGCCAGTCCTCATTGACCTGAGGGGCAATGGTTATGGGGTTGTCGGGATGGAGCTGGAATTTCCCCCTGTCATAGGGGGGCAGGAACTTGTCCACCAGACTCTTATCCGGGATTTTCACAATTTGCTGAGAGTGGGTCAAGAACGCGCCATCGGTGCTGATGGCGCAGGGGAGGAAGACCCGCGGGTCTTCGGCCACGCGCCACGCCAAGAAGGCAGTATCTATACAGTCCTGGGCTGTGGCGGCCCAATTGAGCATCCAGCCCAAGTCTCGAACGGCGAGGGCGTCATTATGTTCACAACCGAAGGCGCCTGGGTCATCCAGGGCGCGGTTCCCCACCATAGCTACTATAGGAATCCTAAGGCCGCAGGTAACGGCTAGGGCCTCAAAAGCGTAGAACCAGCCCACGCCGCTGGAACCTGTAAAGACTCGTGCTCCGACGGCCGAGGCGTGTTTTACCATCTCAAACTGGGAATGTTCGCTCTCTGCCACAATGTATTCGCACTTCAGCTCTCCATCGGCAATGAGCTTGGATACAAACTGCATCACCGTATCGTAGGGACGAATAGGATAAGCGGTAATGACGTCCACGTCAGCCAGGGCGCAGGCCCTGGCTATAGCTTCGCTGCCGCTTATAAGCTCCTCGGTTTCCAAAGACCCGGTTCGTGTCTCAGTCGTCATTGCCCACCTCTGTCACCACGGATTCCTCCTCATACTGGCCCACGTGATGGAACCCGTGGGAACGAGTTTCGGTTTTAGCCAAAGCTATCTTGCCTTCCAGCCATTCCATATAAGTGTCCCGGTCCTGCTGCCAGTGCTCATACTGGCTCTGGTTGTCGCCAAAAGCCTCCTCGTTCACCATGGTAATACAGTCGGCGACAGGGCACACGTCTTCGCAAACACCGCAGCCACAACAGGCGTCCATATTGGCGTCGTATAGGCCATCGGGGGTAACGTCGAAGCAGGAATCGGGGCACTGGAGCCAACAGAGAGTGCACTTGGTACAGGTCTCGAAGTTGACCACCGGCCTCATAGTGCGAGTGGAGAACTTCTTAAAGACTGCACTGCGGACTGGCTCAAAGCCACCTTCCCCGCCGCGGAAGCCGCCTCCCATCTCCACGGCGGGAATAACCAGGGCCTCCTCCATCTCCTGCCAGCCAGGCATGTCGAAACTGAAGGGCTCACTGGTGTTACCTTCGCCGGGTTCGACTGGTGTAACGCGTACCCGCTCATGGGCGCGCTCCGAGGAAGCGACCTTGCCTTGGTCGCCCCATTGCTGGACGATGGCTTCTTTATATGAGTCCAGGCTTACCATGTCGGGGCACACCCGCGCCAAGGCGCCAAGGATACGTACGTCTGTGTGGTCGTCCTTATAGACCCAGAGGCCGGAGAAGCTCTTGGACCCCTTTACGATGGCCAAGTCATAGGGCAGGTCCTTAACGTGAATGTCTTCCTTCAGGTGCTCGGGGTCTTGGAAGGAGGTGACGATGACGGTACCGTTGGCCTTGGTGAGGGCGTTTATGGGCTGGAGACCGTACCAAGCCCAAGACTCGATACCTTTGCAGAGGGTATCGTCCACAACTATGGAAACGTCCACCTGGGTTGGCTCGTACTGGGCCAGGTACTCCTCCAATTCCACAGAGTCGTCGGCGACCAGGGCAAAGTACTTGGCTGGGATACCGTTGCGCTCAGGAGAGTCGCCGTATCGCCCGAAAGCCGTACCTATCTTGCCTTCCAAACGGGAGGCGAGGACGATTGAACGGCAAATGTTTCGAGAAAGGCTCTTCTGAAAGATTCCTCTGTAAACCACCTCGACGGCATAGGTTGTCAACCGGACACCTCCTGCTGTGTTCTGAAAACTGTGGCCCTTCTATTGTAGCCCTTTAACGGTGTTGATGATAGCGGAGTCAGTGCGTGACGGCAAATTTGGCCGGGTTGAAATAAAGCAAAGGTTGGAATTTAGGCAGGTCCTAAACGATATTATCTTCTTTTTCTTTTTCTCTCGGCGGCGTGGGAGGGTATTCCAGCTCGTCTATTAAGGTGGATTTGTGCTTGGGGACTTTGGTTCGGTGAGCGGCGGAGATTATGGCCGTGGTGGCCAGGGGGTAGGAAAGCAGAACGAATACCAGGGTCAGGGCGGCAAGGAGGCTCAGGGACACGGATCGAGGAGCGAAGTGGACCACGACTCCGAGGAGGACTAGGGTGATGCCCCCCGTCGAGCCTAGTCCCGAAGCGTGAAGGCGTGTGTAGATGTCGGGAAAGCGCAGCAGTCCCAGGACGCCCAGGAGGGTCCAGGCAGCGCCTCCCAGGATGAGCAGACCGGCGACAGTCGCTGTTATGTCCACTTTAGAAGGGCCTTCCGTTGGTAAGGTACTTCGACACGGCAACAGAGGATATGACGCCTAGCACTGCGATAATCAGCACGGCGACGAGAAGCTCTTGCGAGTATTTGACTGTGAACACGGCGACGAGGCCCAGAACCAGCAGCACGGTGGTTTCAACAGCCAGGAGCCGGTCCATCTGAGAGGGCCCTTTGATAAAGCGTAGGAAGGCCACTGCAAGACCGGCAGCCAGGAGGCCCATGGCTACGTTGAGGGATATATCCACCATCGCAGACCCTTTCCGAAGTGAATTTCAAGGTGATCAAGCAACTCGCGGCGGGCCGACTCGACGTCGGCTACGTCAAGGACGTGAACATAGATAAATTGGCGGTCCTGGGAGAAGTCAACGGTGATGGTTCCTGGAGTAAGGGTGATGGAGTTGGCAAGAACGGTCTGCTCCAAGTCGCCCATTTCTCCAATGTGGAGCTTTAGGAGGGCAGACTGCAAGGGCCGTCGAAAGGCGAAGAGAAGGAATGCGACTCTGATGTTGGATCGCACCACTGCCCAGGCATAACGGGCAACACCACTGGTGGCGTCGAGGGGATGCCGCCATCCCTTTCCGCCGGAAATAAACACGCCTGCCAGGAGATTTTTCCTGAGAAAGAGGAAGAGAACTACGGCCATGAGGGTCCCAGCCAATGCGGCCACCCACTGGAGGGTGTTGCCAAGAAAGACCCAGAAGGCCACGACGAAGGCTATGAAAATAAGGGCGCGCATGAGGGTTTCTTTATTCTAGCAGGGCCAGATTCACTGCGTCGACATATTGTGTCGGGTCCAAGAGCTGCCGCGCAGCCTCGGTGGTTATGTCATGCAGGCCGCCCGCGGCGAAGGCCAGCAACAGTGTAACTACGGCAACCAAGGCTATGGGGATGGCGAAGGTATGAGCGTCTAAGGGCAGAGAGGAGGAGTCGTAGGTTTCCCTTGGCTCACCCCAAAAGGCCCATTGCCATATCTTGAACATTACGAAAAGGGTAACCAAGCTGCCCATCAGGGCCACAGCAACGATGGCGTAGGCGCCCACTTCGCCCAGTTGAAGGGCCGCTTGAAGGAGGGCCAGCTTGCCCCAAAACCCGCTGAAAGGTGGTACGCCAGACAGGGAGAGGGCCGAGACTAGGAAGAGGCCAGCCAAAATTGGGTAGGCCTTTGCCAAGCCCCCAAGCCGGTGCAGGTCTCCGGTACCTCGCAACCGTTCCACCGTGGCTGCAACGGAGAAGAGGGCGGCTTTTACGGGCATGTACTGGAGCATAAAAAAGATGCCCGCCGATACGGAGGCCACGGTGAAGAGGGCCAAGCCCATAAGCATGTATCCCACCTGGCTAATGATATCCCAGGTTAGGATGGAGCGAATGTTTCGCTGGGCCACAGCTCCAAAGACACCGAAGCCGATGCTGAGGCCGGCCATTGTGAGGATAATGGGCTGGAAGAAATCCTGGTCGTGGCCCAGGACCAGAGTGAATATTCTGACCATGCTGTATATGCCCACCTTGGTGAGAACGGCGCCGAAAAAGACGGCTACGCCCGAGGGTAAATGCGTATAGGCGCCAGGGAGCCAGAAATGAAGGGGAACAACGGCTGCCTTGATGCCAAAGGCTACCAGTAGCAAGGCGGCCACGGCAGTTAATACGCCGTCCTGCTGGGCGGTGGCCACTCTTATGGAGAGATGAGCCATGTTTAGGGTGCCCAATTCGCCATAGAGAAGCCCGATGCCCGCCAGCAAAAAGGTGGAAGCGACAACATTGATTACAACGTACTTGAAGGCCGCTTCCATCTGGAGTTTCCCGGCTCCGATGGCCATGAGTGCATAGGAGGCGAGGAGGGTGACTTCAAAGAAAACGAAGAGGTTGAAAATGTCCCCCGTCATGAATGCGCCGTTGACCCCGGCAAGAAGCAGGAGCATGAAGGGGAAGATATAGCGATGCTGCCACCGCCGTTGGGCTAGAATGGTGATGCCAAGGGAGGCCATGGCGACAAGGGATGCGGCGGCAACGGTGGCGGAGCTAAAGAGGTCGGCGACTAGTATTATGCCAAATGGTGCCGGCCAGTTTCCCAAATTTGAGGCCATTATTCCACTGTCTCGCACCAGGAAAAGGGTATAGAAGGCGAGTCCGGCTACCGTTGCGACCACCAGCAGGCTAACCACCTTGGCCAAGAGCACCCGGCCCCAGCCAGCAATGAGGAGAACCGCCCCTGCTAGGGGGACAAGGACGGGCGCAACCAACAAGAAGTCCGTCATCCCTTCAAATTCCTCATATCGTTGACGTCATCGGAGCCAATTTCTTTATGAGTGCGGAAGGCCAGAGTGATCAGGAAGGCGGCGACACCAAAGCCAATGACGATGGCGGTGAGGATCAGGGCCTGTACAAGGGGGTCAGCGAAGTCCTGGAATCCGGATCCTTCGTCAATGATGGGAGCGCCACCTTTTGTCAGGCGCCCTACGGTAAAAATAGTCAGGTTGGCGGCTTGGGACATGAGCAAAAGGCCAATAACCATTTTGATGACGCTTCGCTGAAGCAAGAGGAAAAGGCCTCCACCAGCCAGAACTCCAACGGCAATAGAGAGGGGTATTTCCACTATTTCTCTGCTCTCAAGGCCAGCACGACGGTCATAATGGCTCCAACTACAAGGAGGAAGATACCGAAGTCGAAAGCTTGAGCGAGGGCAAACTCCATTTCGGCTCCAACTACGGGGACGAAGATTGAGGCATGAAAGCCCGTCAAGAAGGGGAACCCTCCAAGGAGGGGGCTGAATCCCACCACGGTGGAGATAAGCAATCCCACAGCCAGGATCCATCGATAGGGAAGTCGCAGAAACGCGGGTATTTCTTCGAACCCGTAGGCAAGGTACTGGAAGGTGAGGGCCCCGCCCATGAGGACTCCGGCGATGAATCCGCCACCGGCCCTGTTGTGCCCACTCAACAGGAGGTAAAGGGTCAGGACGACCATGAAGGGAAACATGAGAGAGGCTACGGTGCGAAGAATGGGGCCTTGCTCCATGTCAGCCTTGCCCCCTGACGGTGCGAGCCATAGCGAATACAGCCAAGGCGGCTATGGCTAATACGGTTATCTCTCCCAGGGTGTCGAAGCCGCGGAAGTCCACAAGGATGGTGTTGACAACGTTCTTGGCTTTGACTAGGGCCTGGCTGTTTTCCAAGAAGAAGGGGGATATGGAGGGGTGTTGGGGTGTAACTATGACGGCTAGAAGGAGCACTGTAACCAGAGCGCCAAAGGCCGTCGAAATTAGCAATTGCAGGGTCAGGGACAGCCTGGACGTGGAGGTGTTGAACATCTTTAGCATCCGGCTCAATCCCAGCATGAAAATTACAACCATGAGGAGTTCCACGACTATTTGGGTGATGGCCAAGTCCGGGGCGCTATAAAGAGCATAGGTCGCTGCTACCAGAATGCCAACGAAGCCCAAGGCCAGCACAATTTCCAAGGGCCGCCGCCTGAGTAGCAAGGCAACGCCTCCCAGCGCCAGGAAGAGAGCCAGCCCGTAGTCCAACACACCAAGGTTAACATTGCTGGTAAGGTGGGAGAAGGGAGGGGCAGCAGCGGTAACAAGGCCGGCGGTGACAAGGGCCATGGTCAGAAGGAATATGACGACAAGATACCCGCGAAGGTCACCGTTCTGAAGGTGGAGATAGAGCCGCGGCACCGTTCTATAGGTAAATCTCACGGCGGATTTGTAGCCTTGCTCTAGAAGTCTGAGGCCCGTGAGGGGCGCCAGGAACCGGTTTATGCGGTTGACCAATAGGAAGGCAATGATTCCGCCGGCTATGGCGGCGAAGCTCAGGAAAAGGGCGGGGTTGAAGCCTCCCCATAGGTGCAGCGAGGCCTTGTAGGGGTGTTGGATAACGGATGTTACGGCGGGGGAGATGAGGTTTCCTCCAACAAGGCCGGGATAGACTCCAATGGCTAGAGTGGCCACGGCGAGGACTGCAGGGGCCAAAACCAGGAGGCCGGGGACGGTGGGATGGGACGTTACGGACTCTACGTTCCTTCCTCCAAAGACCCCGAACCAGAATCTCAGCGAATAGGCCAGTGTGACCGCGCTGCCAAGAACGAGGACCAGCGGGACTGTCCAGCCGGAAGGGCCTGAGAGGTCCAGGGAGGCCTGAATGAGGGTCTCTTTGCTGAGGAATCCCATGAGGGGCGGAATGCCGCCCAGGGAAAGGGCAGCGATGGCGGCGACCGTAGCCAAAACGGGCATGGCGGCAGCAAGACCGCCCAGGGACCGCAGCTGTCGGGTCCCGACTTCGTACTCTATGGTGCCTGCCACCATAAACAGGCCGCCCTTAAATATGGCGTGGCTTAGGAGATGTATTGTGGCAGCGGCGACGGCTAACTCGGTGCTCAAGCCGTAGAGGGCGACCATCATTCCCAACTGGCTTATGGTGGAATAGGCTAGAAGGGACTTGAGGTCGCTCTGGCGCAGGGCCAAGAGGCCGCCAATTATCAGTGTGGCTAGTCCCAAGGTGACGAGGGTAATTTCCCAGAGTGACACGGCGGCAAAGACGGGGACGAATCTCGCCACCAGGAAGACTCCAGCCTTAACCATAGTGGCGGAATGAAGGTAGGCGCTAACGGGGGTGGGTGCTACCATGGCCGATGGCAGCCAGATATGGAAGGGGAATAGGGCCGACTTGGTGGCGGCCCCAAGGATAATAAGGACGATTATAGGCGCCAGGAGGGATGAGTCGCGGAGTTCCGCGGCCCTAGACCAGATTTCGGTCAGCTCAAAGGTGCCCAGGGTTATGTAAATAAGGAGAAAGCCGGCCAGCATGGCCAGACCACCAAAGGTGGTAATCATAAGGGCTTGGACTGCGTTCCGCCGCGCCCTATTGTCCTGGTCCGATAGCCCAATAAGGAAGAAGGAGCTGATCGTGGTCATCTCCCAGAATACGTATAGAAGTATGAGGTTGGAGGAGGTGACAAGGCCAAGCATGGCCCCGGCGAAGATCAGCATCCAGCTATAGAATTTGAGCAGATGGAAATTTAGAGCCATGTACCGTTGGGAATAGAGGAATATGAGGGTCCCCATACCGGTAATGAGGAGGACAAAGAACAGGGAGAACCCGTCTAGAATAAAGGATAGGTTAACTCCCATGGCCGGGACCCATGGAAAGGTAAAGGAGGAGTGCTGCCCGAAGGAGTGGCCGGGTATGTGGGACAAGGCCAGTCCAAAGAGGGACGCAGTGATGGCCGCAGAGAGGTAGCCCAGGTTGCGTCTAAGGAGTGGGGGAAGAAGGGGAAGCAGGGCGCCGGCGGCCATGGGCACGGCAAAGAAGAGAAGGATCATTTTTGACGCAGGTATATCGCTGGTTTAAGTGCCAAGGCGCCCTTCCATATCAGATACATACCGGCGTTCAGTTTACCAGTCTCAGGCTTTGGGTGGTAGGCAGCGCGATATACTGCTGTGTACAGTGAAGGGCGTGGTTTGAGGAATGCAGGCGGTAAGCCTTGCCTTGACACGGTCTTTCAGTCCTGAGTAACATCCCGTATATATCGATTAGATTGGCTTAAGGGGAGGAAGGATTGAAAAGCGTAAGTATAGACCGCAGCAAGAGCTTGGCACAGGAACCAGGGACGGGACACAACCGGTGGCACCCGGATATTCCCCCGGTGGTAGAGGTGGATGAGGGTGAAGAGGTCGTGCTGGAGACGAGAGACGCCTTGGACGGACAGTTGAATGCCAGCAGCACCGAGGCAGACTTTGGCAACATTGGAACGGGGGCCGTGCACCCCATTACCGGCCCAGTGCTGGTGAAGGGGGCGGAGCCGGGAGACTTGCTTGAGATTGAGTTCCTGGACATTCTACCGCAACCCTGGGCCTTCAGCAGCATTATTCCGGGTCTTGGATTTCTACGGGACCTGTACACGGACCCCTACATGGTTCATTGGAACATCGCGGACGGCTGGGCAACGTCTCCGCAAATTCCAGGCGTTCGAGTGCCCGGGGCTTCTTTCATGGGGGTCTCCGGGGTCGCGCCTTCCCACCAGCAGTTGAAGGAGTGGACGGAGAGGGAAAATGTTTTGATAGGCAAGGGAGGCATGGCTCTGCCCCCGGACGCCGATGGGGCGGTACCGGGCCAGGGCGCCGCGGCGTCGGAAGGTCTGCGAACCCTGCCGCCGCGGGAGAACGGCGGTAATTTTGACGTGAAACAGCTCTCCAAGGGGTCTAAGCTCCTGTTGCCGGTGGCGGTGGACGGTGCCCTCTTTTCCACGGGTGACGCCCATTTTGCCCAAGGGGACGGAGAGGTGTGCGTTACCGCGGTGGAGATGGGAGCCACGGTGTCGGTGCGCTTCCGGGTCCTGAGAGGGGAGGCGCGGCGCCACGGCATCAGGTGGCCTCGGTTCAGTCGCAGCGACTATTTCATCGACCCACAGTGGGCAGCACCACGGAATTTCATTGCCACCATGGGTATGCCGGTGACGGACGAGGGCGTGAACGAGGGCGAAAACTTGACCCTAGCCTGTCGCAACGCCCTCATAAACATGATAGACCTGCTCCAGGAGCGGGGTTTCACGCGTGAGCAAGCTTACGTTATCTGCAGCGTTGCAGTGGACCTGAAGATTAGCAACGTTGTGGATGTCCCAAATTTTGTGGTGTCGGCCCTTCTCCCCCTGGGAATTTTGGAGGGTTAGCCAAGTCGCCGCGGGACAGACAAACCTGAACTTGAGGCGGAAGATGCCGCAGATCCATACATAGACCTTTATCACCGCACCTCCTGAGAGTATCTGGAAGACTTTGACCAGCTTCTCAGACTTTCATGTATGGAATGTCTTGATTCCTTCAATTTCGGAGGAGGTTGAAGGGCACAGATGGAGCTGACGGGAGGGGACAAGGGAATATTTGGCCTCTAGTCAGTAGGGCCGCACGGAGCAGATTTGAGGCAATGAACTTTGTCCTAAGGCGTTGGGCCGAGTACGTGGAGGGCAAGGGGGATTCTAACTGGACGGGGGCGACGTCTTGAAGGTTTGGCTCCGGCGCTCTGTGGGGAGGTCCCCCGAAAGCCGAAGGATCCCGCCCGTTTGCACGGAGGTGAAGCCGTACCGGTCCCTGACCTTGTCAATGGCCGCCGAAAGGTTGACAAACTTCTGGTCCTCTTGGTCAAAAAGGGCTGTCTGAGTCACCTGTGGCAGAAGGTCGGATACGCTTATGCCAATGAGTCTGACCAATTTCTTACGCTCCTTTAGGGTTCGTAGGAGAATGGCCTCCCCCGCATTGTAGATGCCTTGGTCGTGGGAGAGTGGGGTCTTGAGCGTGGTTTGGTGAGAGACGGTCTTGAAATCTGAGAAGCGGACCCTGACGGACACGCAGCGGGTCCTCTTTGCTTCGCGACGGAGATCGGCGCCGACCCGCTCGGTGAGGTACCTGAGGGTGGAAGTGAGGAGGGCGAGGTCCCCAGTGTCGTGGCGGAAGGTGGTCTCACGCCCGATGGATAGAGGAGGCTCGGGTCCATGGACGGGTGAGTGGTCCTGACCGTTGGCCCAGAGGTGGAGCAGGTCGCCACGGGCGCCAAAGGCTCCCCGCAAGGCCGTGGGCGGCACCTTGGCCAAATCACCCACCAGCTTTACTCCCAACACTTCGCGCAGAGTTTGGGCGGTCTTTTCGCCCACCCCGGGCAGTTCCCTAACCGGCAAAGGGGCCAGAAAGCTGGCATCAGTGCCTTCTGGAACATCCACCAAACCGTCGGGTTTTCCGTATTCCGAGGCTACTTTGGCCACTACCTTGGAGGAGGCAATTCCCACGGAGGCGATTACCCTCAAGTCCCGGTGTACCCGCCTTTTTATCTCCTGAGCCACTTGGCCCAAGGGGCCGTAGAGGGATTCGAAGCCGGTCATGTCCATAAAGGCCTCGTCCAAACCCAAGGGCTCTACGAAGGGAGTGTATGAGGCGAGGAGTTGGTGGAAGCCCTGGGAGACCGCCGCATAACGGTCATATCGGCCCGAGAGGTAGACAGCTCCGGGGCATAGTCGGTAGGCCTGCGACAGGGGCATACCTGCACGGAGCCCGTAGGGACGGGCCTCATAGGAGGCGCAGGTAACGACCCCGCGGCTGCCGTTGGCCTTTCCGCCCACCACTACCGGCTTGCCAACGAGGCTGGGGTCATGGGCGCGCTCCACTTCCACAAAGAAGGCGTCCAAGTCTATGTGGAAGATGCGTTTCATAGCACGTAAGTTCCATACTAACAGGCCACGCGGGAGTGTCAAGGAGGGCACGTCTGCACTACGTGACAGTTTTGTTTGGCGGGTGGTTGGCATTGGGCCGGTGTTGGCTTAGGAGGTGGGGGCTCGGCAAGTGGGGGGAAGGGGTTAGGGATGGGTTTTTACCCATAGGGAGCGACCGTTGGTTATTAGTTCCACGGCTCCGTGGTTCGCCGTTATGTAAAGATGTTCTTTTCCAATGGCGCTCTCCAGCCGCTGTACAACCTCAACGTGCGGGTGTCCGTAAGGGTTGTTGGACCCGGCCTGCACCACGGCTACCTTGGGGTCAACGGCTGTAAGAAAGGGGGAAGAGGTGGAGTTTCTGCTCCCGTGGTGGGGAACTTTTAGTACAGTGCTGGCAAGGGGTTCCTTCCCCTGCAGCAGGGCCATCTCAGTCTGCTGTTCGATATCCCCGGTCAAGAGGAAGCTGACCTCACCGAAAGCCAGCCGCAGAACCACGCTATTGTTATTCGCATCAAGAAAATACCTCGCCACCGGGTCAATAGGGGGATTCAGCACTTGGAGACTCATGGCCTCATCAAGGCGTATGGCGTAGCCCCTGTAGACAGACGTAGGCCCCAGGGATTTTTCATTCATGGCTTGACGCCACTGGAGATAAAGGGGGGAGGAGTCGGCAACGCCCTCTACAACGGCGGCAACGCCGTGTCGTTGGACAACACCAATGAGTCCGCGCATGTGGTCTTCATCGGGATGAGTAGCCACCACCAAATCCAAGTCTCTGTCCCAGAAGGGTAGATGGGCATTGAGGGCATGGACAGCCCTGGCGGGGTCGGACCCGCCATCGACGAGAATCCGCTGACCCCGGGGCGTGACGATGAATACACTATCCCCTTGCCCAACGTCCAGAAAGATAACGTGAAGCCGCCCATCGTGGCTTGAAACTGCTTGGCCCCAGGCAACGGCTGCAAGGAGGGAAAGGGTCAAAGCAGCCGCGAACCTCAAGGTGTTGGCGGCTTTCAAAGCTTGTCCAAACCGTCGAACTCGGCCGAGTATCGCCCCTTTGGCAACCGACATGAAAGACTGCGGGGCCAGGATTATCAGCGCTAAGACACCATAATAAAACCACACAAAGAATCCGCTGAACTTGGGGACTGTAATAATGCTGACGGGCACCAAGGCAAAGAGCTGCACCAGGGCCACTAGGTAGGAGATGGGCGCCCAAGCTATCCACCCAATTGCCTGCCCCAGGGATGGGTGAATAAAGGCGGCTAAGACCGTAAATATAGAAACCCCAAGGATAAAGGGAAGGGATGGAAGCGCCAGGAGGGTGGCGGGTATGCCGAGAGTGGGCACCTGCTGAAAGTTAAAGGCCACAAGGGGCAACGTGGCTATGGTTGCCGTGACGGATACGGCAACCGCAAGGAGGGTTCCCCGGGCTAGAGAGTGCACCGTACTTCGAGTGCCATCGACGGTGTGAAAACGGTCTTGGACCCAGTCCATGAGGGGCGGCGTTAGAAGGGCAATGCCGGCCACGGCGGCGAAACTAAGCTGGAAAGAGACGTTCTGGAGTATGGACGGATTTATTCCGGCCATGACTCCTGCCGCGAGGGCCAAAACGGGGAGGACGTTTCTGGAACGCCCGACTGCCAAAGCGGCCAGCAATACTGTGCCCATAATGGCGGCTCGGAGCACCGAGGGGGAGAGTCCGCTGAGTAGGGCATAGCCCCAAATAGTGAGCAGCGGCGCCAGCAGGTAGAATTGGCCGCGTCGACCAAGCAAGTACGCCCCGACGCCCATGCTCAGTGCAAGAAGGACTCCAACGTGCAGCCCAGAAATGGCGAGGAGGTGTGAGGTACCGGTGCCCCTGAAGTCGTCACGGAGGTCCGCCGGGAAATTGCCACGCTGGCCAAGGAGAAGAGCCTGCGCCAGGGAGGCTTGGGGCTCCGGGAGGGAGTCGGAGAGAACGCGGCCCATTTTTGACCTGAATTCGTAGACTATAGCCAACAAGGGGTTGCCTTGGTCCTGAGCTTGGAGCTCCACCTTGGGGGAAACCATACTGAGATGAATTCCCTGGCGGGCAAGGTAGTCCCGATAGTCAAAGGTCTCAAAGACGGGAGGCCTGTCGAGCCTTCCCTCCAGCAGCAATCGGTCGCCATAGAAGAAGAAGGGATCTTGCCTGTACATCACCAAGTCAAGGGTGGGTCTGGACGAGACCTGTACCTTTTCTGAGAGGCTTTGCCAACCTTGACCTCGGTCAATTGACCGGGTGCGGAAGACGAAACGGATGGACGGGCCCCTGACCTCCGGGTCGCTTACGATGGTCCCTTCCAATCTGACCGTCTCTCCTGCTTCAGCGGGGACGAAAACGGGGGAAGTGTCGAAAGGTGCGGAGCGCATTAAGCCCAGAAGAAAGAGGGCGGCCAGCAGCACCGGGGCCACGGGCATTTTTAGAAATAGCATCAGCCCGCCAAGGGCTATGAGGCTCAGGAGAAGAGAAAGCAGAATCCAAAGGGGGAGCCCAACAAGGCTGGCCAAAAGCAGGCCGCCCACCCATGCGGCCATGAGGTAAAGAAGCTTCACTGACGACCTTGGCTGACGTGGATGAGGTCGCTAATATCCTTGAAAGTGGCCGGCCCTATTCCCTGCACGTTCATGATGTCCAGCGTGGTTGAGAAGGGCCCCAGGGTTTCCCTGTACTCGACAATGGCCCGTGCCCTGACGGCTCCAATGCCGGGCAGGGTTTCCAGAAGTGGTTGGGGGGCGGTATTTATGTCAATTAGATTGCTTGCAGAGCTGGCCTCCGTAGCGGCGTTGGGGACCGGGGTTTCGACGAACACGGGTACGTGGAGGTGCACTTCGTCACTAAGGAGGGCGGCCATGTTAACGGCTGAAGGATCGGCATCAAGGAGGAGGCCCCCGGCAGCGTCCACCACGTCTAGGACCCGGTCACCCTCCTGGAAGGTGTATACGCCAGGGGAGTTGACTGCGCCGCTTATGTAAACTTTTTGCGCAGGCGTGGGAGTAGGAGAGGGTAGGACTATCTCGATGCCGGGTTCAGATTCTCGCTGTAGAAGTAAGACAAGAACCCCGGAAATTGCTGCAATGGACGCAAGAACCAGAAAAGCGTTTACTAGGGTTTTTGAGGCGTTCTGGAACAGTTTAAGTGATCTGTACTGTCATAATATTCCCTAGTTTATAGCAGGACACAACTTATCCCTAAATGTAACGAGTGTCAAGGAGAAGACGAGCAATCGTCAAGTCGGGCCATCGTCTAGCTTTCAAGGATTCTCTGAAACCCCAGGATTCGGGTGGAAGCGGTGGCCATCCCCTCACTACCATATCCAACATCCACTTGATTAAACGACTCTCCAATTGGGCGATTTTCGACTTCGTGTTTGAGATCTCGATTCTCACGTTTATTACGTCTTCCTTAGCAGCCAGGCGTCGATGCGGCGAGTATTGTTCTAACTCCATGAACCGTGTTCAAATTCCAATTAGCCGGATTCCAGCAGGGTATTGGACCGAGTCTTCTAGCCAAGAACGCCCCTACCATTGATCATTGTTGTGATATGCTGGTGGCATCACTATAATCTACCGAAACTCTGAAGGATTGGGGAATCCACGTTGAGCACAACACCATACGCTTTCTTCCAAGGTAATTTTGTTCCGTTTGAGGAAGCCAAAATCGGCATAGACACACATGCTCTCCACTATGGCACGGGGAGTTTTGAGGGAATTAGAGGGAATTGGAACGCGGAAAAGGAAACCCTCTATATCTTCCGTATGAGAGAGCACTATCAGCGGCTGGCCCAAGGGTGCAGCCTGCTAATGCTGGATATTCCCTATTCAGTGGATGATTTATGCGATATCACCGTGGAACTGGTCGAGCGCTGTGGTTTCAAGGAGGACATCTATATACGACCTCTAGCTTATAAGAGTGCCAGGGAGATTGCGAACCTGAAGCTCCACGATTTGGACAGTGACTTTTGCCTTATGACCATACCTTTTGGCGACTATCTGGATACGGACGCGTTGCGGTGCTGCACTTCTACGTGGCGCCGGCCCGATGACCGGTCTATACCTCCGCGATTCAAGCTTACCGGGATGTACATCAATAGCATTCTGGCAAAGACGGAGGCTGTGCTTGCGGGTTTTGACGAGGCTATTTTGTTGAACCGAGACGACAACGTGTCGGAGGGGGCGGGCGAGAACCTGTTTGCTGTAATGGATGGCAAGCTTCACACGCCGCCCCTTGGCGACAGTGTGCTTCCGGGCATAACCAGGAACACTGTGATGGAGTTAGCCAAGGAGGAGATGGGACTTGAGGTGGTGGAGGACCACATCAGTCGAACAGAGCTATATACTTCTCAAGAGTGTTTTCTGACGGGTACGGCCGCCCACTTGACTCCCATGGTGGAGTTGGATAACCGGAAGATTGCTGACGGGAAGATTGGCCCCATCTCAAAGGCGCTTCGCGAGATGTATTTCAAGATAGCTGCGGGGAATAATCCAAAGTATTTGCACTGGTGCACCGCCGTGACACTCAAATCGCTTAGTTCGTAACGGTCCTAATCCTCCGTATGGAAGTAAAAGAGCCTTGGCCTTGGAAAGCATTACTTGGATTAGCCTGATTGCCGCGGCGTATTTGGTAGGCTCATTTCCTACGGCATTCCTGGCTACTCGAATGCTAAGGAACACCGACATTCGAAAGCTAGGGGACGGCAACGCGGGGGCTGCCAACGTATACCGGAACCTGGGGCTAAAAGCGGGCCTGGCCGTTGGCTCCATAGACATAGGCAAAGGGGCTCTTGCGGTGCTGTTGGCAAGGGCGCTCATGGAAGGCCCAGCTGTTGAGATGGCGGCAGGGCTGGCCGCGGTGACGGGGCATAATTGGCCCTTCTACCTCCAGTTCAGGGGTGGCCGCGGGGCCGCTACGGCCATAGGAGCGTTAATGGCTTTTGTTCCCCTAGTGGCTGTTTCCATAGGCATTGGAGCTCTGGCGATTTTGTGTCTTTCCAAAAGGGCAGTGGTGGCCTTGAGCTTTGCTTTTGTGACTATTCCTTTGGTGACCTGGGTCACGGGATCAGATCTTCCGGCTATCTTATACGTTATCTTTCTACCAATGGTGGTGGGACTTAGCCACTTTGCCAGCCTGCGGCGAGTATCCCACGCACCCAGCCAGGTAGGTCAAGACCGTGTTGCACAAGCGCCGGAAGGACAATAAGTGCCCTTTGCACTTGACTATCTAGCCCTCATTTTCTTTGCATCCCTAGGCGTTGTACAGCTGGCCGCTTTGAATAATGGGTTCAAAGGCCTCTACCTCGTTGGTATTCCCATCCTAAACCTGACCATAGCCCTGGCTCTTGTTCTCGGGTCATTTTTGTGGTTCTTCCTGTGGGAGCCGCGGAATCTGCCCGACACCAGCGGTGGGTTGGACGGCAATCGTCAGGCCGCGCTATCGGTCATAGGCAGCCTCGGCGCTGTGCTTTTCACACTGGCCGTAACATCCCTTCGCGCCATTGTGAGTAGGAAGGATAG
The DNA here is from genome assembly GCA_965226535.1 of Dehalococcoidia bacterium. GTDB lineage: Bacteria > Chloroflexota > Dehalococcoidia > Lucifugimonadales > JAPULR01. Next base: position 178,983 of record CBDDDE010000009.1, read on the forward strand.
GGTTTCGTATATGCCGGGGCTGGAGGCGCTCAGGAGCTCAAGCTACTTCGCAGCGGTGCAGAGCACCTTTTGTAGGCTATGGGCGCGCTGAGAGAACTAGACATCGATATTGTGGTTTGGCTCAACGGATGGCTTGGCCGATACGGGGCTTTGGACAATATCTTTGAGTTGTTGGTAAGCGACTATTTTATTCCGGTGATTTTGGCTTTAAGCCTCCTATGGCTATGGTTTTCGACCAAAGGGTTGGAAGCGCGCTTTGCAACTCAACGTGCCATTATCACAGCCGTTGTCTCTTTGGCAGTAGCTAACCTCGTAGTGCTGCTGCTGAACGACATCTACTTTCGCCCTCGCCCATTCACTGAAGTGCATCTGAACCTGCTGTTTTATCGTCCAACGGATTCCTCATTCCCCGCCAACCCGGCGGCGCTTTCTTTTGCCTTGGCTTTCAGTGTACTGCAGGGCCGGCGGGCTTTTGGGGCAGTCCTTCTGGGCTTAGCAACGGTGTGGGGTGTTTCGCGGGTCTACGCGGGGGTTTTCTATCTGTCGGACGTGGCAGCCGGTGCAGCCATCGGCGTGACGACAGCCTTGGGCATGAGGTTTCTTCTACGGTGGCTGGAGCCCTTACCTACAACGGTTCTCCGTATTGGGAGAGCGCTGCGCCTAGCGTAATTCATTCTCTAAGGGTATTATGAAGTTGTTTGTAATAATCAAAGGCAGGGTAGGTTATAGTGCAACTTGAGAAGCTTTTTGAGGAAACACGCCGGGAGGCGGAGTCTCTAGCCTGGGAAGGCAGCTTTCGAGACTATATTGCCATGTCCATTGAGAACCCCAAGCTGGCCCGGCTTTCCCACGTGCGTATATACGACATGCTTCAATGGGCCGGTGTGGGGGCGGTGGGCGCCGACAGCAAGAACTATCCTCTATTTGATGAACTGTTTGGTTCGCAAAGGACCATTCAGCGACTACACCAGATTTTTCACGCCGCATCTCAGATACCGGAGGAGCGGCGGCGCATTTTGCTTCTCATGGGTCCACCGGGCAGCGGCAAGTCAAGTCTTGTAAATTTCATAAAAAGAGGGCTGGAGCAGTACTCTCGCACCGATGAAGGCGCCCTTTACGCCATTGTGGGATGTCCAATGCAGGAGGAACCGTTGCATTTGGTTCCCCAGCATCGCCGGGCGGACTTGAAGGAGTCCTACGGGCTGGACATTGAGGGGGACCTTTGCCCCCGCTGCCGGGATAATCTGAAGCAACTGTACAAAGGGGATATAGCCCAAGTTAAAGTCAAAAGGGTGGTGTTAGGCGAATCTGAAGGCATCGGCATGGGGTCTTTTGTGGCAACCAGTCCGCAAGGGCAAAACATAGACCGGTTAATAGGCAGTATAGATGTGGACGGTCTGGCGGAGGGCAGGTTGGAAGGCGCGAGCAAGGCTTTTCGAATGGACGGGGAATTGGAAGCGGCCAACCGAGGGATTATGGAGTTCATTCAGATTTTCCGGTCAGACGACAAGTTTCTTACTGTCATATTGGGGGTAACCCAGGAGCAGATAATCAAGCTAGGGACCTATGGGTCCGTTTACGCAGACGAGACTATTATTGCCCACAGCAACGAGGCGGAATACAATAATTTTGTGTCCAACAAGGAGTCGGAGGCACTCTTGGACCGCCTCATTATGCTGAGAGTCCCGTACACGCTTCAACGGTCTGAAGAAGTAAAGATATATCGGAAGCTTCTGTCCGACGGGCACTATTCCAGTGTTCATATGTCCCCTCTGTCCCTTCCATTGGTGGCGTCCATGGCCATTCTTTCGCGATTGGACAACGACATACAAAGCCAGAGGAAGAATTCCAGGAAAAAGCGCATGGAAATGTACGACGGCAGGGCGTTTCCCAATTTCGCCATAGGAAGAGAAGATTCTCTCCAGGATGATAATTCCAACGAGGGGATGTTTGGCATCTCTCCACGGTTTGTAATCAACCGGCTTGCTGACGCTATCTACAAGGAGTCGACCTGCCTCCGTCCGTTGGAGGCCCTGGAAACTCTGATGGAGGGGTTTGAGGAACGGGCCGGGATTACAAAGGAGGACCTTGATCGTCTTCCCGTCCTGCTCCCAGAAGCTATCAGCAGCTACAACGATTTGGCTATTAGACAAATACAACGGGCCTCTACGGAACGGTTCGAAGAGTTGGCTTTGGGCCAATTCTTGTCCTACGTAGAGGGAGTGAAGGATTTTTTCACGGAGGAGAGTAGAGACGCCAGGTCAAGGGCGCGAATGAACGACCAGCTGCTTAGACGTTTGGAAGGGGCCATCAATGTCCCCGACTCTAGGCGGGAATCTTTCCGAAGAGAGGTCTTGGATACCTACGAGAGGCTGATCAGCAGCGGCTTGAGGCCCACGTACAGTGACTTTCCCCTGTTAAACGCTGCACTGGAGCAGATGCTGCTTCCCAACACCAGAGATATATCAGTAATGCTGCGGGACAATCGAAAGCAGCTACATCATCGTGAGAGCATCAGCAAACGATTGATAGCCAACTATGGCTATTGCGACGAATGCGCCCAAGACCTAATCCTGCACACCGCCGAGATTATTCGGAACCGTGACGTGGTAACGGTGAAGAACGGCAAGCTGTTGCGCAAATAGGACTCGGCGAGTCCTTGCGTGGGGCACGTGTGCTCACTTTTGTTTAGTCTAGCGCCCTACGGCGTGGGAGTCGGCCCGTGGGTCTGCGGCACCCATTAGGGTGCCAAGCTCCTGGTCCACCATGACGCCACAAAGGCCAGCGGCCCGGTACCCCCAATCGGAAAGCCACTCAACCTTGTGCCCGCGGACCTGTAGTTCCGCGGCTACCTTGGTTGAAATACGCCCCTCCATCTGAATGCGTCCGGGAGTATAGCTATGGGGCCAAAAGGAGTCGGGGTGACTCCAGCTTGCGACTCTGGGTTCTTCCACGGCCTGCTGAGGGTCAAGGCCAAATTCCACCATGTTGAGGAACATCTGGGCCATTCCCTGCACCTGCATGTCGCCGCCGGGGGTGCCGAAGGGCATGAACAGACGCCCGTTCTTAAAGGCCATAGATGGATTGGGGGTTAGGCGTGGGCGTTTCCCAGGCTGCAAACGGGAGGGGTGGTCCGGTTCCAGCCAGGTTTGAGTACCTCGAGACGATATGATCATACCCAGCCCCGGTACCATGGGTGTCGCACCAAAGCTATCGCTTGGCGTAGCGGAGAAGGCGTTGCCCCACCTGTCTACCACGCAGGCATAACTGGTATCCGGCTCTGTGGGAGCGGGGTTGGCCGAGGGGATAGTAACCGCTGCGCCCCTAGCCGGCCCGTCCTGGTAGGACCATGGGTCTCCCATTGGGGGCATCTCAGGCCAGGCTCTGGCCATATCGATGCCGCTGCGCCTTTGGGCGGCATACTCTTTGGAAAGAATGCCGCGCATTGGGACGTCCACAAAGTCCGGGTCTCCATAAAAGTAGTGGCGGTCGGAGAAGGCCAGCTTTATGGCTTCCAAAAGCACGTGAACGTAGTCGGCGGAGTTCAAGCCCATGGCTTGGAGGTCAAAGCCTTCCATTATGTTAAGGGCGCCAATGAGGCTGGGACCCTGGCACCATGGGCCGCAAGTGTACAGGGTGTAGTCGCCGTAGGAACCTCTTTCCGGCTTTTCAACTGCCACGGAGAAGTCTGCAAAGTCTTCCATAGTCATGAGGCCTCCCTGCTCTTGACAGAAGGAGACCATAGTTTCGGCAATGCTGCCCTTGTAGAAGAAGTCCCTGGCGGCCCGGATGCCCCCTTCACGACCACCTGAGACGTTGCTCCGCTCCACCTCAATCATCTGCTTGAAGACGCCGGCCAGATCTTTTTGGACGAAGGGTTCGGCGATCCTCAAAGGTTGGCCGTTAGGCGCAAAAATCTGGGCGTCGTAGGGCCAGCGGTCCAGGACGCCTTCGCGGTTAGCGGCATGGCTCAGCCTAGGGGAAACTGGGAAACCCTCCTCGGCCAATCTCACTGAAGGGCTTACAACCTGTTCGAAGGTCATGGTGCCGTAGTTTTCCAGAGCCGTGAGCCAGGCATCGCAGGCAGAAGGTACGACGCATCGAGGCATTCCCAAGGGAATTTCGCCATAGGTTTTCTGAAAGTGCTCCAGTGTGGCGGCCTTGGGCCATCTACCCAAGCCGCTAATGGAGACGACTTCATTGGTTTCTGCAACGTAAACCAGAATGGGGGCCACACCGGCGAAGCTGGTGAAGTGTGGCTGAGTGACGTTGATAGCTATTCCGGCGGCGACGCCTGCATCTATGGCGTTGCCGCCTTCTTCAAGAATTTGATACCCGGCCAGGGAGGCAAAATAGTTGCCCGATGAGACAACGTGGCTCAAGCCCATTGCCGGTGGTCGATAAGAGTTCATTCCATTGGGTGGCAAGGCGCACCTCCTATGAGTTCAATAGAAGGAGGATAGAGTTGTGGCGAGAAGCTGTCAACGTTATCTACCGCTGGAGGAAGCGGGAAGAGCTTTAAGGAGTTGGATCATTGCCTGTAAGAACCGGTACACCTCCTCTGTGTCTCTTAAGATATAGGTGGCAGCGGTTTTTCTTGGGGCTTCGGCCACCAGAATACCTATTCCTCGCTCCTTCAAGGCTCTGAAGGCGTCTTCGTCGGTAACGTCATCCCCGATGTAGAAGGGCAAAGCATGGGAGGAATCGAGGCCAAGAGTTTCGAGAATCCACAGGGCCGCTTTGCCCTTGTCCCAATCTATTGCGGGGCGTATCTCAAGGATCATTTTGCCTTCGGTCTTACGAAGATTGGAGTGGTTGAGGAGGACATTGTCCACCAGCTTCCGCAGGTGCCCCACCTCTTCAGGAGCTACAAGGCGGTAATGCACCGCGGTGTTATATCTATTCTGCTCCACCAAAGCTCCCCGAATTCCCTGAAGGGCTTGGGCCAAATCCCCGCTTAGCCTTCGAATGGTCTGATAAAAATCCCTTCCAACGTCGCAGCGAAGTCCTGAGCCGCGGGGCCCGGCGATGTCCAGGCCGTGGCTTCCCGCGTATATGACGTTGTCCAGGCCAAGGAACCGCTTTACAGTTTCGCGAGACCTGCCCGTGATGATGGCCACAGTACAAAAGCGGGCCAGCCAGTCAACGGCGGCCTTCATCTCCGGGGAGACCACGGCCAAGTACGGCTTGGATACTATGGGCGCCAGTGTGCCGTCGTAGTCAAGGAAAATCACCGGCTTCTTGTGGCTTAGCTGCCGTCGGAATACCTGCACCCGGCCCAGAGCCGGGACAAGGGTTGCATGCTCCTGCCCCTTCATGCCTTCCCAGTTTTTCGGTCCAAAGGTAGGGGAGAGAAGCCAATCTTGTAGATTGCCAAGGCAATCAGCAGGAGGGCGGCGCCGGCCAAATAGATGAGGCTGGGGGAAACGAAGCTGAGGACTGCGTAAGCAATGAGGGGCCCCGAAGCGTAACCCAAATCTTGCCACGTGGCAAAGCGACTCATGACCTGGGGCCTGCGATGGGGCGGGGATAGTCCACCTACCAGGGTGCTCAGGGAGGTAAAGGTGGCTGCTACGGCCACAAAGGCCAGCGGAAGCCAAAGGAAGGCCAGCCAGAGGGGGATGTTAAAGGCCAAAACCAGCAGCGCGACTACGCAGGCGGGCCCGGCAAGTAAAGGGACCTTATCATGGCCAAGGCGGTCGCCCAGGTGTCCCCAGAGGGGGCTGGCAACGTCAGCGAACCAGCGGGTGGCCAAGAGCAGTCCGTTGACGGTAGCTATGCCAAGTACCAGGCCCGCCACGGTGGCTTCTTCGCCCAGGCGGTCTCTGAGGTAAAAACCCAGTGTGGCCACTAGGATACCGCTCATAACCAGGTAAAGGGAGAAGAGGGTGAAGTTTGCCACCAGGAGGCTGTACCGATGTTTGGCTTCTAGCTCAGGCACGGGTGATATAAGCAGGTCCCAGGCGCCTTGGCGGAAACCGGCTGGCAGCAGCGTAGTCTTGGCTTGGGCGTTCGTTATCAGGCCATCAGTGGCGGCGCCGTGCTCAGCTTTTCGTATCAGACCAAGGAAGGCTGGAACTCCCAAGAGGCCCAGAGAAGCGATTATAAGGAAGGCGGAGGCTCGGCCCAAGACGTCAAAAAGCACCCCACCCAAGAGGACACCCACCAGGCTGCCGACGCGCATTCCACCACTAAAAGTCCCCATTAGCCTGCCCCGGCTTCCATCGTGGTCTTCCTCCAGAACAATCAGGAAGCCGGTTAGTCGCAGTATGGAGAAACAGACGCCCCAGAGAATTCGCGCAGCAAGAAGCAGAGGCAATCCCTTACCAAGTCCAAGGACAACGGTAGTCCCAATGGCAAAAATAATGCTGACCAACAGGGGTCTTGATGCGCCGTAGCGGTGAATTAACCAGGCGGACAGGGGGTTGGAGGCCAAGCGGACCCAGCGGTTGGCGCTTAGAAGTACGCCCACCATGGCTACGGAAACACCGAAGGTATTTACGTTGGAAGGCAGGACGTTATAGATCATGGAGTCACCCATGACAACGGCGGCAACAATAGCGGTTACCATAAGGACCCGCCTTGGGGCAACCGCCACCGGGACCACGCCCATTATTGTCTATGGACCAGGGTAGGCTCGGGCCTTGTTAGAAGGATGCGAGATGGTGAAGGCCTCTAAGTCGTCGCTTCCGGTGCCAGCAGCAGCCGAGGGAGGCGTCCAGCCCCAGCTATGGGGCGGAGCGCCGGGTTCGATGAGTTGGCCGCTTTTGATGGTGACCACGGGTACCAGCGCCTGGGCACCCACGCGAAACTTTCCAGCAGCGTCGGCTAGCTTCCACTGCCCTTCCGCCAGGTCAAGGACCGATATATCGGCTTCCCGTCCTACGGCAAGGCTGCCGGCGCAGTCCTCAATACCGAGGTAGGCCGCGGGGGTGGTTGTAGTCATCCGGATGACCTCTTCCAGGGAAAAACCCATGGCCAGAAAGTAGGAGGCGTACTCCAGCAAGCCCCGCTCGGACAGTTTGCGCATACCGTCACCGGCGTGAATTTCGATATCCGTGGCGATGGTGTCCGGCCTCAGTCCCTGAGACAGCACGGTATCGGCGCGGTCCCAACCGAAGTTGAAGTCACCGAAGGAGGTGTCGATGTATACACCGCGCTCCTGGGCTTCCATGAGTCCAGACAGGAGGCGGCCATCTTCGTCAAGAGCGGCGCCGGTTAGGGGGGTGAAGACGTGAGTCACGCAGTCACCGGGGTCCAGCATAGCGAGGGCCTCGGTGGTCAGGCGGGAAGGAGTGGGGGTCTGGCTACGGGGGCCGATGTCCCCGATGTGCATCATAAGCCGTATGCCAGCTTTCCGGGCGGCATCCTTGGAAGATTCCACGTGTTTTAGGCCCAGACTCTGGACAGTTCGCGGTGCGACGATGACCTTGACTCCCTTGACGACCTCCGGGTTGTTTCGGGCAATGCTGACCACGCCTTCAACGTCCATCTGTGACTCGTTGGGCGGGGCGCCAGGGCTTCGCTCTCGGAAAATGCTGAGGAAGGAGTAGACTTTAGTTTGGGCTTTAGGTAAAACATAGTCACAGAAGTCAGTAAAGTCGGCAGAGCCCGGCCCCCCGGCGTCGGCAATTGTAGTAACACCGCTGCGAACGCCGGCAACGTCGGGGTGGTTCCAGTTGCGGCCCGGGTGGTAAATATGGGTGTGGATGTCAACGAGGCCGGGTGCCACTATCTTTCCAGCGACGTCCACAAGCTGACGTGCTTCCTTTTGAGGAATGGCGGGACCAATATGGCTAATCTTATTCCCCGTTATTGCGACATCCAGCGCTTCATTGAGGCAGCAAGACGGGTCTATAACCGTGCCTCCCTTGAGCAGCAGATCGTACATCCCATCACCTCCCGTTGGATTGAGGGAAGTATAGCACGGAGGTACGGGCAATCAAAGGATAGGATTGACTGACATGTTTTCAGAAAATTGTCGTTGACAGCTAGGCTTCGTTTTAATATATAATCGAAACTAGGTAGAGTGAGGGGGACTTTATTATTTCGCAAATGGTTATTCCGAAATTCAAAACCACTCCAAGGACTCCCTCTTCAGATTTGCTGGCCATCCTTGAGGACCAGGGTCACCGCCCCACAAGCCAGCGCCGTGACGTTGTTAGCTTACTGGAAACAAAGGATGAGGGGTTCACAGCCGAGGAAGTCAGCGAAGAGCTGCCGGAGGTGGGACGGGCGACGGTGTACCGGACCATCAAGCTACTTCTAGACGCCGGAATGCTGTGCAAGCTGTCCCTGGCCAACGGAGCGCCCAAGTATATCATGGCCCGCCGCGAGCATCATCATCACACGGTTTGTGTGAAGTGCGAAACGGTGAGGGAGTTCAGGAATAGTGCCGTTGAACGAATTCTCAGAGCCATTGGGGCGGACATTCCTGGGGAGATTGTGGGACATCAGATGGAAATTTATCTAATCTGCAACGACTGCTTGAGTATTTCGGCAAAGTAGCTTTACCCGGAGCGCTTCGGGCGCCTTTACGCTCTTCTTCTCACCGGTTCAGTCCAACGTTCCTCACCTAGTTTAGGTGACAGGGTTATCTAATTGGCGGTAACTGCCCTGCAATGCTCCAAGAGGGCGGGGGACTTAGATGGCATGTCAGTGAGAATTTGGAACCCCTGCTCCAAGCGACGCTCAACGTCCTCCTTGTTCCTAATGCCTGTGGCGCAAGGGACGCCGTACTCCTTGCACACCTTGAGGGTCTGCATGACCATCTCTTGTACTTCCGGATTTTCGGTGGCGTTGCCGCCCAGACCCATGTCCACAGACAAATCCCCCGCTCCAGCCATGATGGCTCCGATGCCCTTAACATTTTTCAGGATGTCCGGGAGGTTTTTGGCGCCCTTGGCGGTCTCGATAATGCCAATGAGGAGCATCTCACCGTCGGGGTCCAGGGGCCAGAGGTCGGCCTTGTCGGTGTATTCCTCAACGGAGATTCCCCAGTATCGCACTGCGACGTCGTGGGGGTGCCATCCACGCTCGCCCTTGGGATGCATATCGGTAGCGCCCCTTCTCTGGGGGTAGCGAGAGGCCACCACCGCGGCCTCGGCGGCCTCCACAGAGTCCAAGACCGGTATAACCAAGCCGTAGACGCCGAGGTCAAGGGTGTGCTTGAGGACCCATTGGTTTTGCTCGCGGGAGTTGGGCGTTACGCGAACAAAGGGTGTGGGATGGGCCTGCAGGCTTCCGGTGTCCAGTATTCGCTTCCGGTTTAGAAGGGACTGAAGGGAGAGCCTCAGGGTGGGGAAGTCGAGGCCGGTATGCTCGTTGTCGATGAAAACATAGTCGTACCCGGAATCAGTGGCGAAGGCCAGGTCGTCCAGATTGCCGTTGTTGGCCCAGGTACCCACAGCCGGCTTGCCGTTCTCCAGCCGGTCTATAACTCTGTTCAGACGGACCATTGCGTATGCCTCCTTAGCTGTCCTGCAACGATGTAGATGATAGCGGAAATGAAGGCCGCATTGCAAAGTCGCTGCGGGAAATAGGCACGTAGACCGTTTTTGTTTGGGTGAATGGAGGGGATAATTGACGCTGTGGGGCATGGAACCTATACTCCAACACACTCTTTACACACGTTTTTTTGGTCTAAGGAGGGGATCTATGGATATGGGCGTTAGGCTTCAACACGCAGCGTTTCACACGACGAACCTAGACAAGGCCAGGGAGTTTTATGGTCGAATTCTTGGATTGAAGGAGATAGCCCGCGCCAAGGTGATGAGCCAGGGGGTCTGGTACAGCGCTGGGCCGGAGCACGAGCTTCACATCACGTTAAGCGACAGAGCGGGGGTGCCGAATAGGGGGAGGGATATCAACCCTCGCAAACGGGGAGTGGAGGGCCGGCACCTGGCCTTTGCCGTCCCGGATCTGGAGCAAACCAAGAGGCTGTTGGACGCTGAGGGGCTGGCCTACGTGGGCAGCAACGACAGTCTTCCCCAGATTTTCGTGGAGGACTTCGATGGTAACCTGGTGGAGTTGAACTCGGGTTGGGCTGAGCAAAAGCCCGTTGAGTAGGGGCACGTGCCGCCGGGGATCTGTCTAATGGAAATAAGACCGGGAAGGCAATGATAGAGTATCGAACATGTAGGGTCCGGTCCATCTGGACAACCATCTTGCTGACCGTCCTGGGCACCACCATCATGGTCTCCTTTTTCGCGACCCTATCCGAGATTCAGTTGCTGGATAGGATGGAAGCCGGACATGTGATTTCTGAAACGGAGCGCAGTGACATTGCGGACCGGCAGGCTAACATTGCCTTCCTGGCTCTGCTTGTGAACGTCGCCACGATAATTGCGTTCCTTATATGGATTTATAGAGCGTCAAAGAACCTGGCGCCCCTGGGAGCCGTTGGGCAACGGTTTTCTTCCGTTTGGGCGGTTGTGTGGTGGTTTGTGCCCATTTTCTGGTTCTTTAGACCGTATCAGGTGATGAAGGAGATATGGCAGGGAAGCTTTCCTGGGTTAAGCACTAGGGATGAGACCTCATGGAGGGAAGCGCCCGTTGAGCCGCTGCTGGGCTGGTGGTGGGGGCTATGGCTCTTGGGTCAATGGATGGGCATTTTGGGAAGCATTGCCTATGACTTCGGAGAGACTGTTGAAGAATTAATAGCGGGCAACTGGTTTATTTTGACATCCGATATTTTGTTAATTATAGCGAGCGTCCTGGCATTTATTCTGGTCTGGAAGATAACGTCTAACCAGGAGCAAAAGCACACCGGTTACTCAGTGGGACAGTGGAGAGACCTCGTTCGGTGACGTGACTCCCTAGCGTGGGGTTGGTTTTCGCAACAAAAAGGGGCCTTTGGCCTAGGGAACTCGTCCAATCGCATTATGTCAAGGAGGGAACCATGGTGATACGCGACCCGAAGCAGGAGGTAGAATACGACCCGATGGCGGGGCAACAAGGTCCAGTACGTCTATCTTCCATAGAAGCTACGGCGGAGGTGGTGCAGGACCAGTTGAAGCGAGGGAAGTCGGGCCGGTGGGAGATTATTTGCGACGAAGGTTCCAGCCTGGGGGGAATGGACGTCGCGCCGACGCCCCTACAGTATTTTGCCATGGCGGTTCTCTTCTGAGAGATGACGCAAATTGCGCGGTACGCGCAGTTCAAGAAGGTGGAGATTAGGGGGGTCAAGGGATACGTTAAGCTGAACCTAACGATGACGGGGTCGGTCTTAGCGGAGACCATAGACGCCGGGGCATCCAGTGTGGACACCAACTTTGCGATCGAGTCGGGAGCAAACCCGGAGACGATCAAGTCAATCTTGCGTAACGCTCGCAGGGGATGTTGGGCAAGGCAGATGATAGCCAAGCCGGTGACCTTCAACGATACAGTGACACTAAACGGCGAAACCTTTCAGGTTTAGTGAAGGGTCTAATTCCTAGATACAACCCCCTGAGGGTTTGCGCATGGTACCTAGCACCGTATTGCCGAGTGGCAGAGGCGTCTGTGTAAAAGAGCAGGTGCCGGAGAAGGCGCTGCCCTCCAACTGAGTCGCCCCGCGGTGTACTAAATCTGCCCCTAAAAAGTGTGGTTAAGCTAGCTAAATTTGTAGACCCGTGCGGTGTTGGCGCCGACGATCTTGTCCTTTTCGTCCTCAGGGACTCCCTCCAGGATTTCCTTTAGGATTCTCTGTGACTCCGGGAAGGTGGACTCAGCGTGGGGGTAGTCGGAGCCCCACATGAGGTTATCCACACCAATTATGTGACGGAGTTGGATGCCGAGGGCGTCTTCCTGAAAGCTGTGATAGACGTTTGAGCGCATGAAGTCGCTGGGAAGGACGTCGCCTTTGAATCGGTATGGGGTGGACTGATATCGCTCCTTATAGGTGAGGTCCATGCGGTTGATGAAGAAGGGAATCCAGCCGAGCTCGTGCTCCGCGCTGACTATCCGGAGGTTGGGGTAGCGTTCAAAAACGCCGGTGAAGACGATGTGCCCAAGGCATTGACGGACAAAGTAGTCGTGGTTGCACCTGTCGGCGCCAGTTTGAGTTACCTTGCCATCCTTGACCACCTGTATGGCTCCGGGGCGGTTGGTGGTGACGTGAAGGCTGATAGGCATATCCAGCTCTTCGGCGGCGGCCCAGAAGGGCTCGTACATTGGGTTGTTGTAGGATTCACCTACTCTTGGGTAGGAGCTAATCATTGCCCCGGCCAAGCCAATGTCCGCAGAGCGCCTGAGCTCGGAGATACCTGCTTCAATGTCATCGTCCAAGAGGATTTCAGCGATGCCCTTGAGTCGGTCCGGATAAGCGCTGCAAAACTCTGCCAACCAGTCGTTATAAGCTGTGAAGACGGCACGAAGGAGTTCCTCATTTTCCATGCCGTAGAGGGGCAGGCCGGTGGAGGGGTACACCAGACCGCCGTAGACGCCGTCCATGTCCATATCCTTGACGTGCTCCTCGGGGATAAAGCCGCCGGGTCTAACGTTTTCAAAGACGCCGGCCTGGATAATTTCCGAGGGGTTAGTGAATCGTTTGCCGGCGGCCGCTATGGCTCCGGTTGGCCCCATCTTGGTGTTGTCGTAGTACCACCAGTCGTAGGGGTCATCTTCGCCCCCCTTGCGCAGGTGGGGAATACTGGAGCCGAAGTTGGGATCCATTCTATCTTCCCACAGGTTAGGTGGCTCCACGATGTGGGAGTCTGATGAGATAACCTTACCATAGCCGCCCATTTTTCTGTTCCTCCAGCAATAGTTTGGCCCACTAGGCCCGCGATTCTCTTCAGGTGACACTTTATTGAAATTTTCAAGGTTTTACAAGATGGGTCGCTGCATGACTGGGCCACGTACACCCGTGTTGTTTAGCGGGAGGTTGGCGTAGGGCCAAAGGTTCCATTGAGATTGAGGCTTGGCAAAGACGTGACGGGGGACAGTGATTGACCGTGGTGGATGCCGTTCCTATAATCGAGCTGGAGGCGGCCCCTGTACCAATGGAAGACACTGGTCGCCGGCGTAGGCTCATCTTCAAACTCTGGTTCTAGCCCAAAACCGAGAAGGACGAATCTAGTGCTATATCCTGTAATTCTTGCGGGGGGATCCGGGACACGCTTGTGGCCCCTCTCCCGCCGCCACCTGCCCAAGCAGTTCCTATCTCTGCTGGGCGGGGACACCATGCTCCAAGAAACGGTGGGCAGGTTGGGAGGGCTGGAGGCGGCGGATCCCCTAATTGTGTGCAATGAGAGCCACGGATCTCTGACGTTGCAGCAGATGGCGGCGATCCAAAAAGAGGTCTTGTCCGTTGTACTTGAGCCCGAAGGCCGCAATACCGCCCCGGCCTTGACCCTAGCGGCTCTTTCTTTGAAGGAACTGGCTGCTGGGGAACCAGCGGACCCTGTTATGCTGGTCATGCCCGCGGACAACGTGCTTAGGGACGTTAAGGAGTTCCAAGCCGCCGTTGAACTTGGGGCCGGGCTGGCTGAAAAGGGTTATTTGGTCACCTTTGGGGTTGTCCCACGTCTTACGCACACGGGCTACGGGTACATTCGCAAGGGGCCGTCATTGGAAAAGGGCTTGGCGGCCCACGGGGGCGTGGCGGCGCCGGTGGCTCTGGGGATAAGTGCCTTTGTTGAGAAGCCGGATCAGTCCACCGCAGAGTCATATCTTGAGTCGGGCGACTATTTGTGGAACAGCGGTATCTTTCTGGTGCGTTCGTCGGTATGGCTGAGGGAGTTGGGGCGCTGCAGGCCGGAGATAGCTAGCGGGTGTGTAGCAGCTTACATGGAAGGCGTAAGAGACGGTCCTTTATTTCGACCCCACAGGGAGCGGTTCATTTCTTGCCCCAGCGAGTCCATAGACTACGCGGTGATGGAAAGAACCGGGGAGGACGGGGCAGCGCGGGGTGCCGTGGTACCCTTGGAGGGAGGGTGGTCGGACCTGGGGTCCTGGGGCCAGGTGTGGGAGGAGCGCGACGGCGACAATGCCGGGAATGTAACTCAAGGCAACGTGTACGTGGAGTCGGTGGAGAGATCTCTGGTGCTGGCCCATCATCGGCTAGTAGCCGCCGTAGGGCTGGAGGACACCGTGGTGGTTGAGACGAGGGACGCGGTGCTGGTGGCGCACAGAAGCCGGGCGCAGGAGGTGCGGAGGGTTGTGGAACGGCTGAGAGACGGGGAGGGAGCCGCGACGGAGGTCAAATACTCGTGGGGAAGCTGTCGGGAGGTGGACAAGGGGCCGGGGTTCCGGGTGGATCGCCTCACCATCAATCCCGGTGCCGATCTGGAAAGGCACGCGTCGACGGGCGGGGAGAGGTGGATGGTGGCCAGGGGCAGGGCCAAGATTATCACCGAATCTTCGGAGCAAGTGCTGGACGGCAGCGAATCGGCGTTCTTATGTCCCGGGAAGGTCTTTCGGATAGGGAACGCCGGTGCGGATGACGTCGAGGTGGTAGCGGTAGTATATTAAGGTACCGGAGTACACTTATCCGTGGACACGACACGTTTTATGTCAAACAAAGATGTTCAACTCTCCGCAGTCTCCCGCTTGGATACAGCGAGATAGTCGCCCCATGAGGGTCCTGCTCTACGGCGCGACGGCGGCCCTGCTCATGGCTCTTTTCTTCCCCCTGCTGGGCGCCACGGTAGACCATCACTTTGCGGAGAGGCAACCGGGGCACTTGCATATCTTTCTAGCAGGGGCGCCAACCACCCACCTGCATCACCACGAGGCCTTACATTCTCACGAAGCCGCCGACGTCGCAATGCCCGGAGCAGAGAGCGCTAGGGCTATACTCAAGAACAACGTAATATTTTTGCCATCTGACGGCAAAGGGACCGCTGGCACACCGACGCTCGGCATCACCTTGGTGATGCTCACCGCGGCCATTGCCATCGTCATGTCGTCCATGTTGACGCAAGTTTTGCTGCCGGGGCAAAAGCCCTTACGCGGTGTGATACTGTCCTTGGAACCACCCCCACCTCGTCCAGCTCTTTAGGCCCTCCTTGCACTTGTAAGCTTCGAGCAAGCGTTGCGGCCTGGTAGCCGCTAACCATACGTCACGAGGAAAATTATCGGCATCATGACCAATTTAGGCTACTTGCTTGGGACGGTCATGGTATTGAGTACCATTGCCACGGCCTCTTTTCTAGCTTCATCGGCTATGGCCAACGGCGTCCACACGGGAAGCCGAGAGGTGTACGCCGGCAACGTAGGACCCTACTTTATGAAGGTGACCACGGCCCCTTTTGTAGGAACCATGCATTTCATCGTTTACGTCTCAAGGGCAGGCGGCCCCGAACCGGTGCACGACGCCGAAATCCGTATATCTGGGCGCCACGTCGCAGGAGAATTTCCTGACGTGGGCCCGACGCCAGGTGTGGCCTCATTGGACGGCCCAAACCTATATACGGTGGACCTGCCCGTGGAAGAGGTTGGGGAGTGGGTTTTCACAGCACAGGTCGGCGGCTCTCTTGGAGAGGGGGCCGTGGACATCCCCCTAACTGTGGGACGGAGAGGCGGTGTTAACCTGGGCGTGATAGGCATTGTATTGGTACTGGCGGTTGTGGCAGGCTTGGCCGCGCTGTCGTGGGGTCGCAAGAGGAGCAGAGGCAGGAGGGGTCCGCCCGCAGTGGCGCGAAGTTAACTGAGTTCACAATCATAATTAAGGAGAATTCAATGAGGATGGCAGGTCCCTTGTGGCCATTGCTGCTCCTATTCCTTGCCGTGTCCCTCGCGATGGCCGCTTGCGGCAGCGGAGAGACGAAAGCCATCACTCTCAACCTGGATATTGAAGACCGGTCCCTTAAACAGGGAGAACCAGTGCTGCGAGTAGAACAGGGCAACTTGGTGACCATTTTGATTACCTCCGACGAGAACCTCAGGTTTCACCTACACGGCTATGACATCGAAAGGAAAGTTGGGCCCAATACTCCGGAGGCCTTGGAGTTCACTGCCAACGCAACGGGCAGCTTCCCCTTTACCATCCACCTTGGTCCCGGCATCGACGGCGACGCCAATGATGGCCACGGCAACGATGACAACAGCGAAGGCCCCGACGAGAAGATAGAGGTTGAGCTGGGGCGCCTGGAAGTGCGGCCCCGGTAGTCGTTATGGTCCATAGCTTGAAAGAGAGGGGGTAACGACATGCCCCGTCCCATGCGTCTTGCCCTGCTGGGAGGGGGTCTTGCCCTCTTTGTGGGAGTCTTGGGGACAACGCCGGCCTATGCCCACGGTTTCGGAGACCGGTATGACCTTCCCGTGCCCCTATGGTTGTACATTATTGGAGCCGGGGCAGCCGTTGCTTTCTCATTTGTGGTCGTTGGAGTCTTCATCCGGAGCAACCCCGGCGCCAAGCCTTACCCACGATTCAACCTGCTCCGATGGCTCCCCGCCAGGGCACTGGTGCATCCTGCGGCGCTCCTCCCGGTGCGGCTGGCATCGGTGGCTCTCTTCCTGCTGGTGGTGACAGCGGGCCTCATCGGAGACCAGGAGCCAACTGACAACCTGGCGCCAACACTGGTTTGGATAGTCTGGTGGGTAGGAATGGCCTACGTATCGGCCCTGACTTGGAACGTGTGGTCCCTTATTAACCCCTGGAAGATTATATTCGGATGGGTTGAGTCGACATGCGGGGCCCTGGGATTCAAGGCAGACTTCTCCATTCGCAAACAATACCCCAAGGAGTTTGGAGTCTGGCCGGGTTTCCTTCTTTTTCTGGCCTTTGCTTGGGCGGAGCTGGTGTTCGTTGATTCGGCGGTCCCCGGCCACATTGCTCGTATGACCATCATCTATTCTGCCATCACCTGGACAGGTATGGTCATCTATGGAAGGGAACAGTGGCTCCGCCATGGTGAAGCCTTCACCCTGATCTTTGGCTTTCTGGCGCGATTTGCCCCTCTGGAGATTCGAACTCTTGACTCCGATACCTGCAAGGGGTGCCCCGTAGACTGCCAGGACAGGGACGGTGAGTGCATTGACTGCGACTACTGTTTTGGCAAGACGACCCATGGCAGCAGGGAACTGAACCTTCGGCCCTTTGCTGCGGGCTTGCTGAGGAACGAGGGCGTTTCGGTGTCGGCGGCGGCGACGGTCGTACTGCTCCTCTCCACGGTAACCTACGACGGACTTACGGCCACTCCCCTATGGGCCAACATACACGACTCAGTGCTCCAGGGAATTTCCAGCCCCACCTTCGTCGGTACTCTGGGCCTGATAGTCTTCCCTCTGCTCTTTGGCGGCACATACCTAGGGTTTGCCGCTTTGATGGCCTTCACTGGTGGCAGCCGACTTTCGGTGGAAGCAGCGGCCAAGGGCTTTGTCTACTCACTCATACCCATAGCCCTGGCCTACCACCTAGCCCACTTCCTCTCTTTTCTACTGATACAGGGGCAACTCATTATACCCCTGACCTCAGACCCTTTCGGTTTTGGGTGGGATCTGCTGGGGACGGTAGACTATCGGGTAAACATTGCGATAATAAACGCAAGGACAACGTGGTTCCTGGCGATTGGAGCCATAGTGGTGGGGCACGTCATATCTGTGTACCTCGCCCATTCCATAGCCATTCGCATCCTGAGAGAGCGTGGCTTGGCGTTGAAGAGCCAATACCCCCTGCTGGCGCTAATGGTGGGTTACACCATGATGAGCCTATGGATCCTTGCCCAGCCCATAACGGAATCTACCTAGACGTTGAAACTGTCTCCGCAGGGAGACTTAGAGCTTAAAGCCGTAGAGCTTTCCGGCGTTATCCCGGACGACTTTCTGCCTGGCCTGGGGATTTTGTAGGTCCCTGAGGTTGTCCTCAATGACCTGGAGAGAGTCGGGCCACACGCCATCTTGATGAGGGTAGTCAGAGCCCCAGATTACGCTATCCTCTCCCACCAGGTGGATAAGCTGACCAGCCACGTTCTCTTTCTGGAAGGTGGAGAACCCCTGACGGTTCCAGTACTCGCTGGGCCTCAGAGAGATGCCAGACTGCCCCTCGCCTTCGTGGTCCATTCTATCTATGACGTAGGGAATCCAACTAACGCCGCATTCGCCCAGCACGAATTTGAAGTTGGGGTAACGGTCGCAAGCGCCGGAGAAGATAATGCTGGTGACAAACTCCGCCCCCTGGAGCTGGAACATGGTGGTGCGCACGTTGTGGTAAACCTCGTCGTACTGTGCGGCCTCAGACTGGTCAACGGCTCTGGGCAGTAGGCCGGTGGTGTGAAACGAGATTGAGAGGCCGGTATCGTGGGAAGCCTCCCACAGCACATCCCAGTCCCGGTGGTAAATGGGCTTCACGGCGCCGGCAACGCCAAAGTCGCCACCGTGGAGGCCTATAGACGCGACACGACGAAGCTCATCGGCCGCCGCCTTAGGGTCATGGTTGGGGAGGCAGGCGAGGCCTGCGAACCTTTGGGGATGAGTCTTACAGAAACCGGCAAGCCAGTCGTTGTAGATGCGGAAAATTTCGACGATCTGCTCGTTGTCGTCAAGAAGGGCTGAAATTCTGAGAAGGCCGTAAATAACCTCGGCATCTACGCCGTCTCTATCCTGGTCTTTAATGCGTAGGTCCGGGTTAGTGGGATGGTACCCTTTGTCCGGCTCGTCGTAGAACCCGGCGGCTATCATTGCATTCCAACGCGTTCCCATTTCTGTGCTGAAAGTATTTTTGTTCACATCCTGGCCTACGACGCCAAGGTCCGTTCCGGTTGCCAACCAACGTCGTCCTGAAGAAGTTTCTACCACCCTTGGCATCTTGTCTATCATCCTAGGGGCGGCATTGGATACAAAGAGGTCCTCCGGCATGAACCGCAGGTCTATATGGCTGTCACCTGAAATAATGTTGTAACCCATTGTTGTTCTCACCTGTCCTTAGACTATTGGGCCGATGGTATTAGAGGGCGTATGCCCTGTCAAGCACCGGTTTCCGTTTCTGTTCCCGTTTTTAATCTAACGCGAGACCCTTGCATAACCTCGCAGCAAGAATCCCGATCCAACCTATCGCCAAATGCAGCCGTCCCGCAGTTTCCCCTTCTTCCGTCTGATGGAAGGTTAAAGCCTGCCCCGAGTCTGCCGAAGAAATGGGACAAACGCAACGGCATGAGAGACGTGTTTCGAAGAGGATGAAGTTGAACGCGTGAGCCTGTTCAACTGCAAGAACCGGTCTGCTTGACATTGCGTGAACCATACAATATATTACCGCTTGTATCCACAATCCTATTCATAGCAGGGGTGATCTCTAATGGAAAGCAGTATAGCGACTAATATCACTGCGGTTTCAGGACTGTTGGTTGGGGTCGGGGCACTGATCATCTCCGCAGGTGTCGGATACCTGGTAATAAAGCTCGGCCGGGCCCTTGAGAAACTAGGATAATAGTCAGCCCCCAAAGGGTGGGGCTTCGCCTGTCTGGAATTATTGCCCGGACGGCTAGAGTTTGGCTTATTAGGTTTCTCGGCCCCGCGTCGTGACGCTCCGGTTGGCCACTGAGCGCGCATTATGCCTGTCTGGTAGCCCAGCGTCTCCGCGAGAGAGCGCCTGCCAAAGCAGCGCAGTTGGTGCGTCGCCTCGGTCTCGTGCAGGCTCAGGACCCGGTGGCGGAGGGCTTGGCGCTTTGGGTGCGAAGCCTGGGCCTGATCACCTGAGCGTTAGTTTATCGCGCGGTTAATACTGACCCATGGCGCCCGCTTGGGTCACGCGCGGCACGTTGCACCTGATCGCTGCGGTAGGGACGGATGTAGACGGCTTCGGAGTCGTCCCCACCGCCATAAGCCGTCTACTAGCAAAATAGAGGGTACTAACCCCTCTACCTTAATGTCGACAAACTTGAGAATAGTGCACCCTTACCCCTTGGCCAAGGGGTGTCCTGAGACCAGTCTTTCTCCGTAGATTTTGACGGAGTTGTCCCAGAGTATTTTGCGCTTGGACTCGTCTGAGAGGGGTTGCTCCATCATGTTTGTCAGTGGCTCCGAGGTGGCGGGGGCGTCAGGGTGAGGGTAGTCGGTGTTAAAGACGATGTTGTCGTCGCCGATGTAATCAATGACGTACTTGATGGAGGGTTCGTCGGCGTCGGCGGCCACGGCGCACTGGCGGGTGAAGTATTCCTGGGGTGTGAAGTTGAGGGGGTGATCGTCGAAGAAGACGGACTGTCTGCCCTCGCAATACTTTTCGAGACGGTTGAGCCAGAAGGGCACCCAGCCTGAGTTGGCCTCTAGGATGAGGAGCTTGAGGCGAGGGAAGCGGTCCAGGATGCCACTGTACATGAAGTGGCCCAGATTGATCATGTTTTCAAAGGGGAAGCCGATGGCCTGTCCCAGGGCTATGAAGGGACCCGCCAAGGGATTGTACCGGGCGTTAGTCCAGGGGTTTCCGCTGGCGCTGCTGCTCCCGTGCACCGATACGGGAACGTCCAGATCAACAATGGTTTGCCACACGGGGTTATAGTCCGGGTGGTGCCACATCTTGTCGGGGATGGCCTTGGGCAGGAAGATGGACACGGCTCCTAACTCCGTTACGGAGCGACTAATCTCGGCCACCATGTCCTGGATGTTGTGACCGGGCACGGTGGCGGTGAATTTGATGCGCTCCGGGGCTCCGCTGCAAAAGTCATGCGCCCAACTGTTGTAGGCACAGCACATGGCCCCCTGTACGTCATCAGGCACAAAGCCGGGCAGTGAGACGGCTTTGGTGGGCAGGCATACCTGAATGTCCCACCCCTCGGTGTCCATGTCCTTTATCCTGCTCTCCAAGCTCCAGCCGTCACGGAAGGCGTGGCCGAACTTGGCATCCATCTGGGAGAACAGGCTCTTGGAGCGTGACACACCACCTTCTTCCCCTTCAAACTGGATCATTGAGTTCCCGAGCACCCGCGCGACTCGGGGCCGGCGTTCTTTGAACTCCGCGCTTAAGTATTTGTCCCAAAGGTCTGCGGGCTCGTAGAAATGGCCATCAGCGTCAATAACCTTAAATCCATTGCGCATTTCGGGTCTCTCCTGGCTGGATTATGCTGTGTGCCCTTGCACTTCTATTCAATCATTGCGTCCAAGCAGTGTCAATTGCTTCAACTTATTCAATGGGGGGCTTTCTCTTGTGCCAATGGGTGGCCTCCTGGTAAGCGTAGGCGGCCTGAAGAGCAATGTTGTCCCGGTAGGGTAGGGCTGCTATCTGAAGTCCGATGGGAAGACCTTGGGCGGAGAATCCGCATGGCACCGTCACTGCGGGAAAACCGTTGAGGTCGTAGGGTCTGGTAAAGGTGGGTATAACCTTTTCAGCCATGAAGGTCTTGCCCTCCAGTTCAATCTCGGCGGAGGCCAGCGGAAAGGGAGTCATGGGCATAGTGGGTCCCACAAGAATGTCCACGTCCTTCATCACGTCATGGCTTGACATGGTGTAGCTGCGACGCAGCTTCAACACCTGCAAATAGTCGGCGGCGGAAATCATTAGCCCCGCCTCAATTCTGGGGAACTTGCGGAGCACCTTGGCGACCTCCTCAGAGCCTCTGGTGCGAACCAGGTGAGCGTGTATGGACGACGCCTCGGTTATGGATATAAGGTGGCCCATGGTGACTGCTTGATAGAAGTTGGGCCACGAGACCTCGACGGCGTGACCGCCCAATTCCTCCAGTACGCCGATGGCTTTCATGACAGCCACTTTCACTTCCGGGTCCATAGGCATGTCAAAGAACTCCCTGGGTACCCCAATACGAAGATCCTTTATCTCCTTCTTAAGGGAAGCAGCGTAGTCCGGCACGGGTTTCTTGGACGAGGTGGGGTCCATGGGGTCATGTCCCGCGATGGCGTTCATGGTGAGGGCACTGTCCATGACGGTCCGGGTCATTGGGCCGCAGTGATCTAGACCCCATGAAAGCGGGCTTACACCGTAGCGGCTCACCACGCCGTACGTGGGCTTGTGTCCGACGAGATTGCAGAAGGAGGCGGGTATTCGGATGGAGCCGCCAGTGTCCGACCCCATGGTAATGGTGCACTGGCCCGCAGCCGCAGCCACGCCTGAGCCGCTGCTGGAGCCACCGGGGACCACTCGGGTGTCCCAGGGGTTGAGGGCGTCGCCAAAATATGGGTTCTCTCCCCGGCCGCTCATGGCCAGAGGGGCGAGGTTAAGCTTACCCAGCAGGATGGAGCCGGCACGGAGAAGCCGCTGAGTCACCGTGCTGTCGTAGCCGGGGATAAATCCCTCGTAAACCTTCACTCCGGAGGTGGTGGTAATCCCTTTTGTATAGTAGAGGTCCTTGAGACCAAGGGATATGCCATGCAGAGGCCCACGGTACCGGCCTGAACCGATCTCCTCTTCAGCTTTTTGTGCAGCGTCTAAGGATTCCTGCTCCAACAGGGTGATAAAGGCGTTGAGGCCAGGCTCCGTGGCCTCTATCCGCTTCAGGTGCGCCTGGGTCACCTCCACCGGGGATACCTTTCTATCCCGTATGAGGGGCGAGAGGTCTTCTACGCTCATGTAACAAAGTTCAAGAGGATCCATGGCTCACCTACTCCGCCGGTTTGAAGAAAGGCACACTCAACTGGCTGTTGGCTTTCACAAAAGTGACCTCCACGGGCATCCCTATCCTTACCTCAAAGGGGTCACAGTTTATTATGTTAGTAAACATCTTGACGCCCTCCTCCAGCTCCACCAGGGCCAGGGCGTAAGGGCCTTCGTCAAAGCCCGCCGTACGATTCTGCCGGGTTATGGTATATGTCCAAACCTTGCCCTTGCCGCAGGCTTTGACCCATTTTATTTTGCCTGTGAAGCAGTTGGAACAGATGCCCCTGGGATAGAATTGGTACATGCTGCAATCATCGCAGCGCTGGATGAGAAGCTCGCCGCGGCGGCAAGCCTCCCAGTAGGGCATACTTTCACCGGTGACGGTTGGCAGGGGTCTCTTCCACTCTGGCATGTCTAATCCCTCCCTAATACTACGGTTCCGCCGCTGTGCCGCGAGGCCAGGCTCCCCCCCGTGCCATGCACCAAGGCCAGGTTGCAATTGGGCACCTGGCGGTGGGTACCCTCAAACTGATGGCGGAGTTGCCGGGTTGACTCCAAAAGAAGGAAAAGACCTCTCATTCCCGGATGATTGGAGGACAGTCCGCCGCCGTCCGTGTTGATGGGCAGCTGTCCGCCCAAGCGGATTCGGCCACCAGATACAAAATCACCTCCCTCGCCCTTCTTGCAGAAACCCAGGTCCTCCAGGGTCATCAGAACAGTGATGGTGAAAGAGTCGTAGATCATTGCCATGTCAAAATCATCGTGACTCACCCCCGCGGCTTCCATGGCGGGCTTGCCGGTTTGCGCTGCGGCGAGGTTCATGAGGTCTCGGCGTCCACCGCCCTGGTGAGCCACGCCTTCAGCCTGGCTCAGTACCCATACGGGCGTCTGCCGGCAGTTTCTGGCCACCTGGGGCGAGGCTAGGACCACGGCACCACCTCCGTCGCTGATAACGCAGCAGTCCAGGAGATGCAAGGGGTCTGAAATCATACGCGAGTTCACCACGTCCTGCACCGTTATGGGGTCGCGGTACAGGGCTTGGGGATTAAGGGCGGCGTGATGCCTGGTGGCGACGGCAATCTCGGCCAGCTGCTCAGACGTGGTGCCGTAGAGGTGCATGTGGCGCTGAGCCAACATGGCATAGAGACCCACGGTGGTAAATCCGTAAAGCTCCTCAAAGCTGTCGGGAGCGGGATTGAGCCTGGGAGCGCCAAGGCGGGCGGCGCCGCCAGTGCCGATGGAGATGCCGCCAGAGCGCGGCAGCGTGGAGTATGTGATTACCGCTACGTCGATGCGCCCCGCGGCGATGGCGTTAACAGCGTGTCCAAGGTGAAACTCAAAGGATGCACCGCCCACGCTGGTGTCGTCCAGGTGCCGGGGGTACATGTCCATGTAGTCGGCCAGAGACAGGTTGGCCATTCGAACGGACATGGAGGAGGAGAAGAGACCGTCTACGTCCTTTTTTTCGAGTCCCGCGTCCTCCAACGCCTTTATGACGCTCTCCGCCTGGATCTGAAGCTCGCTCTTGTCCGGAGCATATCTGGCAGGGTGCTCGTGTATGCCGACTATGGCGGCGGCCTTTCGAAGGTCAACCATGGGCGCTCCTTGGATTAGAATTTCAGGGCTGGGGCCATATTAGGAGCGCGTGAAGGAGGTGTCAAGACGGCGCCCCTTCCCGGACCCAGCCGATACTTCCCCCTATTGGGTCTTGTATACTGGAACACAAACCTGAGATTGGGGTGGACAATTATGATGTTGAAACGAATGTGGCACAAGATCTTTGGTCATCCCAACGTGTCCGAATTGACCTGCCCCACCTGTGGGAAACTCGGCAGCGGGGGCGATGACGTCCGCAGCGATGGGCCTCCAAGCCGGCCCGACGACTTCTTATGGAGGCGGTAGTACGCACGTCGCCCAGGTGAGACGTGCGTACTGCGTCACCCTTTCGAGCCGCGCCTTCTTCTAAACGTCAGCCCCTAAAGTAAGGACCGCTTTGAGATGTACCTGGGTAGACCCGGGTCTAGTTCAGGTCCATGTTGTACAGCTTGATAGCGTTGTCCCGGGTTATTTTTCGTTTTACTGTTTCGGATAGACCGGCAAAGTCCTCTTCTACCACCTGCTGCGAGTTGGGGAAAGTGGAGGCCCCGTGGGGATAGTCGCTGGCCCAAGCGTAGTTGTCTTCGCCAAAGTAGTCGGCTAGGCGGAGGCCAATGGGGTCGGTTTGGTAGCTAACGTATAGCTGACGCTCGGCGTACTCTTTGGGTGTCATCTTGAGTTCTGTGGGGTTGGTATATCTCTGCTTGTGATACCACCTATCAGCCCTGTAGAGGAAGTGGGGAACCCAGCCGATATCGTTTTCTGCGGAGACAATAGTTAGGCCCGGATGGCGCTCCAAGACGCCGGAAAACATTATCTGAGCAAAGGAACGCTGTATCTCGTGGATGATCCCAATGACCCTAACGTGATGCTCTTTGAAGGGACCTTCGGCCTTGCTTTCCTCACTATGACCGGTAAGGATATGGAGGCTTATAGGCATATTCAGATCTTCAGCCGCAGCCCAGAACGGTTCATACATGGGGTTGGAATAGCTTATGCCCTGGGGCGGGGAGGCCATGATGACCCCACCTCTTAGCCCTATCTCAGCGCATCGGCTCAGCTCTTTGATTCCCTCTTGGACGTCCAACAATGGTATTAGGCCCAAACCAATGAGATGCTTGGAGTCTGAGTTGCAAAACTCAGCTAGCCATGAGTTGTAAGCGCTGAAGACTGCCTGCTGGAAAGGCGCGTCGGTAAGGCGGAAGAGGTCAAAGGCAAGGGAAGTGTAGATAACTTCGGCTTCGACACCGTCGCGTTCAAGGTCTTTCATGCGCGCCACGGGGTCGTAGGCACCGGGAGGGCACTCGGCCATGTTTGGGTCCCTGTCCTGCTGCTCCTTCATCTCTTTGGGCGAAAGCCCGGCGTTGAAGAGGCCAATGACCTTTTTGGGTTCCATTCCTTCGATAATAAAGTAGTGCCCCTTCATGCCCGGGGGATCTTCCACAATTTTGGGGGCCCGCGCTTTGAACGCGGGGTCTATGTAGTCCACCCACATGTCCGGGGTTCCACTACGTGGGAATCGGCGGATATCAGCTTATAATCTGGCATTACTACCTCCAGTTAGAAATGTTGCTGCTTCTGCAAATAGCATTTTGAGACCCGCCAATTGTCAATTGGAGCCGTGGGTCGCTGGGTGACGCCGCAGGGATGATTTCTAAATTTCACGGAACGTCCAGGATGCAAGTGTAAATCACAGGGTGGGGCCGTGCTTCAACGGTGTCGGCGGTGGGAACGGGTGCAATAGGGTAGTATTCAAATGCGGAGCACTTGTTTTTCCGAGGCAACGATGGTTGAAGGAGGGGTTTGACATGGACACAGTTGGCGCAGGCAAATACACGTATTCACTGATATCTGACTGGGCAACATTTCCCGCCGGGGAGGCCTTTGGCTGGCCTGCCTCCGTGGCCACGGACTCTGAGGACAGGGTATATGTTTTCCAACGACAGAAGGAACCGCCGGTGCTTGTGTTTGACCGGGAGGGCAACTACCTCAACGGATGGGGAACAGGAGCCATGGCCGGGCCTCATCATATCTATATATCTGACGACGTGGCATACCTTGTCGACAGGGAAGACTCGGTTGTTCTGAGATATACCCTGGACGGCAAGCCGCTTCAGGTTATCGGTAACCGGGGGTCGCCGTCAGACACGGGGATTGGGCCGGACTTTGACAACGAGAACGACTTGCCGCCGAGGGCAGCGGGGCCCTTCAACTACCCCACAAAGATGGTGCCCGGTCCCACAGGTGACATTTACGTTTCTGATGGTTATCAGAACAGCAGGGTACACCGATTTTCGTCTGATGGGCGCCTTATCGTCTCTTGGGGGGAACCCGGAAAGGACCAGCCCAGCAAATTCCATCTACCCCATAGCGTCTTGGTGACCAAAGACAGACGGGTGTGAGTTTGCGACCGTGAGAACCATCGAATCCAGATTTTCGATACCTATGGTGGGTACATAACCTCGTGGACCAACGTTCGCCGACCCATGGACATTGCCGTTGACAAGGACGGCGTCTTTTACGTAGCCGAGGTTTATGTCGAGCAGGATAGACTTGGGCGGCTGGACGAGCTTCCTGAGGGAATTCACCGAGTCAGCGTACTGGATAGCGAGGGTACGCTGCTGAGTCGCTGGGACGCCGCCTTGGCTCATGGGCTTTGGGTGGATGCTAACGGGGACATATACCTGGCGCTACCCAGCGACATGACGGTGCACAAGTATGTCCGAAAGAGGTAAACCAGCCGGGCCGGCCTCACCTTTGAGCGGAGCTTCCCTCTCCAATGCTTCGTGCCTTGGGCACCAGGCTCAAGGCGTTCAGGGCCACCACCCCGCCTCCGGACCCCACGGCCCACTTGACGCTCAGCCAACTGGCCACGGCGCCCATGACCATGGAGCCTAGGAAGACGCCGCTGACCAGAAAGGCTTGCAGACCCATAACCCGGCCTCTCATAGCCTCAGGGGACAGGGTCTGCA
Source organism: Dehalococcoidia bacterium (assembly GCA_965226535.1). Taxonomy (GTDB): domain Bacteria; phylum Chloroflexota; class Dehalococcoidia; order Lucifugimonadales; genus JAPULR01. The sequence continues at coordinate 206,016 of CBDDDE010000009.1, forward strand.
GCAACGTAAACACCATAACGTCGTAGACCGCTCCCGCAATGCCGACCATGAACACGAGGGTCAGGGAGAGGACCAGGTTATCGGACATGGCAAAGAGGAGTAGAAAAACGCCGAAGGCAAGAGCGCCCGCCATGAGCACCCATCCTTTGGGCCTAATGTCGCCGAGGCCTGAGATGGCAAGCGACCCCACTATTCCACCACATCCCCGAAAGGTGGCTAGCAGGCCCAGCACAATGGGACCGGCGTCAAGCACCTTTTTGGTTATCACGGGGAACATTGTCCAGCTGGAGAATCCCAGGGTCTCCGTGATTAGTACCATCCACAATACGGCTCGAATGGGACGGTCGTTCCATGCATAACCGACGCCGTCCTTAAAATCGCGCCAGAAAGAGGTAGCGCGTCTAGCGGTATTTTGCACCCCTCGGACCCCTACGAGAAGAAAAGCTCCCGCGAGAATAACGCCGCCAATGCCCAGGAACAGGGGTCCGGCGCCGAAGGCATCCAGAATGAAGCTGGCGGCAAGGGGACCGAGGATGGAGGCGAACTGGTTTGCCATCTGCTGTCCCGCCATGGCGTTCATTAGAGCCTTACGTCCGGCGACGTCGTACATAAGGGTGTTGCGAGCAGAGGAGTTGAAACCCATCATCATCCCCTGGACCATAGAAACGAGCAGAATATGCCATATCTGCAACACCTCGAAAACTATGATTAGCCCCAAAGCCAGAATTGATAATCCCATAATGCTCTGGGTCAGCATGAGAATAGTACGGCGATTTAGTCGATCGACCAGGACGCCGGCGAAGGGGCTGGCCACCATGTTGCACACGCCTCCCAGACCAGGACCCAACCCCACCATGAAGGGAGAGTCGGTTAACTCCAGTAGAAGCCACCCCTGGCCCAGAAAGAAAGGCATGGTTCCGGAGGAGCTGGTAAGGCTATTGGCCCACAACCACCGGTATCCCGGCACCCTAAAGGCAATGGTTAAACGGTTGAGGTTCAAGACCAGATTCTTAGGTAGAAGGATGAGCCTTGTCTGAGGTAATGCACGGGGTTAACGCCATCTCGCCTCCACCAGCGCGGCAGTGACTTACTATACTCAGCCAGGCTCCCAGTATCCAGCTATTCATAGAGCCTCGGGTAGTCGCCGGTAAAGGCTAGGGCAATGGAGGAAAAGACCGGCCTTACCTTGGGAAAGCGTCCCTTAGCCCCGCGTCCACGGGCAGCATGGCGCCAGTGGTCTTGGAGGACCTGGGGCCGGCAAGAAACAGTACCGCTTCGGCGACGTCTTCCGCCGTAACCCGCTGCTTAAGGAGATTTCGCTGCCGATAGAAGTCCTCCAACCGGTCCACGTCGATGCCGTGGGCCCGGGCGCGTTGCTCTTTGAGTTCCGCTGACCACAGGTTAGACCCCTGAAAAACCGCGTCCGGGTTCACAACGTTAACACGAATGCCGCATTCGCCGTTTTCAATGGCCAACACCCTAGCCATCTGCACCTCAGCGGCCTTGGAGGCACTGTAAGCGCCAAAGTCTTTCCCCGGGGCGGGGACGTTCTTGGTGCCTACAAAGACCAGACTGCCTCCCATGCCCTGGTCTCGCATGAGCTTGACCGTCTCCCGCGCCACAAGGAAATGGCCGGTGGAGTTGATATCCAAGGCGCGCTGCCAGTCCTTTAAGCTCAGCTCGTGGATAGCGCCCACGGGGGCGATGCCTGCGTTTGATATCAGAATATCCAAACCGCCGTAAGTTAGGCGCAAGTAATGGAAGGCGGCGGCTATCTGTTCCGGATCGGTAACGTCCATATCAAAGGCGCCTGCGCGGCCATAGCCGTACTTGTCGTTAATGTCCATGGCGAGGGCCCTGGCGCCCTCGGAATCTATATCGGTAACAACCAGGTGTGCTCCCTCTGCCGCCAGCCGCCGTGAGATGGCCTCTCCGATGCCGTGGGCCGCCCCGGTAACCAGGGCAACTCGCCGCGACAGCTCCCTCTCAGGCGGAGCGAGGGTCAGCTTGTACAACTCCATTGGCCAGTACTCTACGTCGTAGGCGTCCTTGTCGGAGAGAGAGACGTAGCTACCCACGGTCTGGGCGGCTTTTATCACGCCAATGGTGTGGTGGTAGACATCGCCGGCAATGAGGGCAGCTTTTGAGTCTTTACCGGTGGACCACATGCCGACGCCGGGCATCAGCACCACCCTAGGGTGGGGGTCAAGCATGGGGTGTTGACCATCGGAATTGACTCGGTACCAGCTGCTGTATTCTGAAACGTACCGGTCTACGCTCTCTTGAAGCCGCTCTGCCAGGGAGTCCTGGTTTCCGGGGTATTCGGCGTCCACCCACAGGGGCTTTATCTTGGTTTGCAGGGTATGGTCCGGGGTGGCAGGTCCAACCTGACTAAGAGCGCCGGCTTCCCTGGAATTTACGAAATCCATGATGTCCGGGGCGTCGTCGTAGCGTAGAACCATGGGCTGGGAGCGGCTGACAAGCCCCCGGAGGACCGGAGCCAAGGCCGCAGCTATGCGGCGACGTTCGGTTTCTTCTATCCGCCGACCCGGCGCCGGGGTGAAGACCGTCTTGCCCCTGGCCTTGTGCTCAGCGTATTCCGATGCCTGGTCCACCAGTTCTATGTGCCTATCGTAAGCCTCCTTGGCGGAATCGCCCCAGGTAAAGAGTCCGTGGTTCACCAGAATAACGCCGTGGACTGACGGGTTTTCGCGGACCCTTTGCCCCACCAGCTTGGACAGGGCAAAGCCGGGACGTATGTACTCTACGATGGCTGCTTTGTCGCCGTAGACACTTCGCAAAAGGGCGTCCGACTCCCTGGTGTTGGTCAAAGCGACGATGGCGTCGGCGTGGGAGTGGACTACGCTGTGGTAAGGGAGAAAGGCATGGAGGAGGGTTTCGATGGATGGCCTGGGGGACTTGGGGTCCAGCATACACTGGGCCAGATAAGCCACCATATCGTCGTCGGACATGGAGTCGCGGTCAAAGAGGAGCAGCACGTCGTCCAGATATAGGCTCGGAAAGTGCTTCGGCTCAATGGTCTTGAGGTCCGAGCCGGAACCCTTGACGGTCATGGCACTGACGCCGCGGCCTCGAAAGTCCTCCTGGGTTGTCTTGATGGAGGTGTTGCCGCCACCCCAGACGACCAGGGAAGTATCGGCGCCGATGAGCCGGCTCTGGTATACCAAGAGACCGGTCTCGTCTTTACCGCCGGCATCGGACTCAGACCATAGATTGGGCATGGAGCGCCTCCTACAGGGGGCATTGGTTGGTTGTCATGGGTAGTTTAGAGGGTGTCGGAGTTTGGGGCAATGGGAGGTTCGCGCCGGGTTTGATTGACACTCCATTATTGATTGAGAATTTTTTCAAATGATTGACCCGGTCAGGGGAAGGGGGTTTTTTTGTTGATTGAGCGGGGTTATAGCTGATTAATTTTTGGGCCTTGACTTTCGTTGTTCTCCTGGTCAATGGGATATGGGTTGAGTGGGTTGGCGTAATTATTGGCTTTGAGGAGGTAACGGCGGATGGCTTCCTTTACGATGTGGTCGGCGAGTTTCTGCTCGCTGATTTGCTTTTTTCTGTAGGCTATGAGTATGGCTCTGAATTCGGGGGTATTGATCAGGTTGGACATGGCTTCTCGAAAGGGTTTGGAGTATCGGCCGGTTTTGAGGGCGTTGTGGTTACCTCTTGGTGCGCCAGCGCCGGGTCTTTTGCCGCCTCTGGGCATGGGGATACCTCCTATATGTGAATGGATGTTCTAGGAGAGTATACGAGAGGGGGAGGTGTTGGGGGAATGGAGGGGTGTCAGTGGGGGGGTACATGTGAGGACTCTTGGTGTCAACGTATTCCCAGGCAAACGCTGACCAAGTTTTTGCACAGGAAAAAAGATAGAACTGGGTTTAGCTGTCGAGGACGTCGTTGCCCTGGGCCGTAGAAGTAAGGTTGCGTTGCACAATCTCTATCATTTCAGTAGCGACGTCGGAATTGAAGTCATCCGTACTGAATCCGTGCACGATAGCGTTTCGGTACTTCTTCATACGGGTCAGAGCATTATATTCGTCCCTTGAGATCACGCCTTGAAAAATCGCTTGGTCGAGAACATAACTTGGTGACGTGATACCCGCATTTGATACTCCTTGCTCCGAGACCAATTCCCTCGTGGCGGCTTCGAAAGCAGACCACGCCAGCAAAAATGCGGCCTCTGGCATGCCTGCTTCAAGAGACTTCTCGGCTTCCTTTATCCTCTGGACAATGTTCTCACCACTAAAAGAACGCGCGCCTTCGGGAGTGTCAACCTTCTCCGGTTCGCCCACTAAGAGCAACTCGAAGCTCCAACCCGGCTTCGAATCAACAATACGCGCCAACTCGATTATCTTAGGATTGGCAGCCAGTGACGGCCGGGACTTCACTTCAATCACCTTCACTTCATCGCCTTTTCGAACAAGCAAGTCGGCACTAAGGTCGGGAAAGAAGTCCAGTGAAGCCTCGAGTAATACCTCGTAGCCCTTGCCGCGGTACTCTTCAGCCGTCTTTTGGGTGAGAAGGTATTCGGAATCTGTTGCGTTCCTTACCATGCTGCCACCTCCTGGGTCAACGCATTACCAACTGTGATGTGAAGAAACTGTTCGGAGTGTCGGAGAGTATCGAGCAGAACCGATGATGGGTTCTGAATTCGCAGGTCGCCATTTAGGTTCCTCTTGCGGCAAAGTAAGTCAGTCACTTGTGAGTCGTCGGAGTAGACCAGCCCTTTCAGTGCATCCAGAATTGGCTTCGGCATATTGTCAACATCCAGTGAACCACCCTCGAAGAAGTAAGTGATGGTCACCATAACCTCACCGGCAAAGGGTGGGGCAGTGTCCCAACTACTCTCGGCGACATTCTTTACCTCTTGCGTCCACTCCTTTACTAGGGTCCTCCTGCGAGTCTGTTGGGATACAGGAGGGCCCCCGATGACGAACTCAAATGGTATTGTCATCTAGGTTTCTGTCTGCCCCTAACGATTGCAATATTCTTTAATGATGTATCGCTAATAGCACGTGTCACGCACTATGGGGATCAATTCCTTGGTAGACTGCATAAAGGCAGTATACAACATACTCAGTCTGGGCCGCCTATACTTAAGCAAACACCCCATTATCGCTTAGTTGAGAACTATCAGTCCTTCGTCGAGCGCGCCCTCGCATCCAACGCTGAGAACAGTGATGGTTCGAGGAGAAGGCATCGGGCTTCCCCCTCTCCGCCATCGTCAGGCAGCGAGTCCGTCCCGGGGGAAGCAGCTCGTCGAAGATGAGGAGGGCGTGGCCGGCCGCCGGTGAAAATTTCGGTACACTCTTCTGCGCGAGCCTAGTTTAGATCTCTACCGCATCCCCTAGCCTCAACGTTTGCTTAGCCCGGTTATCCGTTACAATTGTTTTTCAGGCATTGCCGATATAGTAACGGGCATGGAGAGAGGGTTGAGTTTAGATGGTTGTTCCACAAATTTTCTCTAGCAATCCCCTGGATCGTGGGGAGCGGGAGCGACGAGACGAGGCTTGGATAGACCTAGCCTCACGGGACCCAGGCAGCAAGTTTCTTCCCCTTTGGAATCTAAAGGTCCCTTTGTCAACGGGCGCCGATACTGCTTTGGTATGGCTCAGCTTTGAGGACCTTGGCAAATTGGAAATAGAGGCGGCCCCAATTTTGTTGGGCTTGATGGAGGGGGCGGCCCACTTTGCCGTCGATATATCGCAGCTGGAAAACGCGGCCCACGCACTGCGGCATAACGGGGATTGGGCGTTTGAAGACGCAAGGAGCGCCGCGTTGCTGCTGTCCGCCGCAGAGGCTGGAGTGTTATGTCAAGCAGCAGCGCAGATAAACTGGCACGGCAGCCACGGATACTGTTCCACGTGTGGGCACAAGACGGAGATAAGGCGTGGCGGGCAGATGCGGCAGTGCCCAAATTGCCAAAGGCAGCACTTCCCGCGCACCGACCCGGTGGTCATCACGGTGGTATCGCATGGGGATAACTGCCTGCTGGGTCAGTCTCGAGGCCGTATGTCGCGTTTGAAGACATACTCGGCTTTGGCGGGATTTGTGGACCAGGGGGAATCAATTGAAGAGGCCGTGGCGCGGGAGATAATGGAGGAAGCGGGCATAGAAGTTAAAAACATTCGCTACCTATTTTCTCAGCCGTGGCCTTTCCCCCACACGTTGATGATTGGATGCCGCGCCGACGCGGTGACGACTGAAATCAAGAAGGACGATGAAGAGATGGAGGCCGTGGGCTGGTTTACTCGGCAGGAAGTGCGGCTGGCGTTGGAAGGAGAAAACCCGGAGCTAATGCTGCCCGGTCCCATAGCTATCGCGCATCACCTAATCAGAGACTGGGCGGCGTCCTAGGCTACTACCTAAGGTAACGGTGGTGCAGTCTCTAGGAGCCGTTATCCATAGCGCTTCAACCCGCGGCGTCGGACAAGACGCGGCATCGCCAGGGCGGCAACGCCGTGTGGCAGCTTATCCAAAACATTGAGATTCCCTATCTATTCGCGTCGCCTCCGATGGCACTCCAAGGCGGACGCTTGATTTAAGGATAGGGACGACACCTGTATTTCCCTGGCCGACACGGTGAGGTTACCCTTTGAGACACGTGGGACAACTCCGGGAAAATCTACGGGGCAGGGTCAGTATTGACGCTCTTCGTAGAATCATCGTTTGTCTTCCCGGTGTACAGGTTTCTGCATCTATGTGGGTTCAGAAGCCCGTTTGTTCAGTTCTGTCTGAGTAATAAACCAGACAGCAGGAGAGAATACCAGCCACAGGATGAATATGATCCACCTGTTGGTGCTTCCCTCCGTGAGAGCCTCCACTGCCTCGCCTTGCTTATAATCAGCATATAAATTGGCGAAAGGGATGAGATAAAGTAAAGTCCATAAAGCAGGGCTGCCACCCAGGCCCTTGTGCTCGACCATCTCTTTGGAGGTGACATAGAACCAGTATATGCCGTAGATACCAAGGGTAACTACCATCAGTAAAACCTGCATCCCCATATTACGCTTCTTGATCATGCTCTCTCCTTACTGAGTATCAGTTCGCCCTATTCTGACATCATTAACGTGGTATTAGCTACTATAACCTGGAACAGTCGAAATGGCTTCGTTCCGGATGTGCAACATCTCATCCGAGATTCCCCATAAGGGGCAGCTTCAGTCTAAGAAGGCCGCCCCTAAGTGATGATACGCCCCGGCACTCCCTGAAACAGCGATGCGTGGCAAGGGCCACAGCCGCTTACCAGCTATTTTCTTGAACCGACGAGCAATTTCAAGTAACGCGCCTTTACCCGGTGAATAGTTTACACCCTTCTTGTCCCAAGCGTATGCGCAAGTCTTGTCCCAAGCGTATGCACAAGATTGACAAATTAGCCTTCATCGTTAAGAATCCACCTGGATTGATGGGTGAGTGGGTAATATTGTGACGATGGAGGCGGAGCTAACATGCGAAACGGATTTAAGGTCATTGACGCCGACGCACATATGCAGGACGAGCTTGCCCATTGGCTGGACTTTGTTGAGCCGGCGTATCGGGAGAGAAAACCACGCGTCAGAGTCGTAGAAGACGCCTTTGGAGGCCTCGGAGGCCGGCGCCAGGTAGATGTCCTCCCCTGCGAACTGTTCCCTCAAGGACAACCTCGCAAGGCCAGTCTACAGGGGTCTGGTCCTTCCAGCCGCGAAGGGCGTTTAGACCTGCGTGAATACATGCCTAAAAAGTATAATGAGGCCTTCGACGAGGAGTGGAGCGCCCAAAGCCGCCTCAAGGACATGGACCGATTTGGTTGGGATAAGCAGATCGGAATTAGCGGCAGCACCCTGGGTTGGGATAGGTTGCATGGACGGGACCAAGACCTGCTCTGGGCCATGGCGCGGGCCTACAACAACTGGTGCCGCCACTTCTGCGACGCTGGCCCCAAGCGCCTCTTCCCTGTATGTACTCTTCCCGACCAGCACGATATCGAGGGCCTGGTCACGGAAACTCGCCGCAGCGTGGAGGAGTTGGGCGCCGTTACGGTAATGATGCCCAAGGGCACCAAGGAGCGTCCCTGGGAGCACCCGGACTACGACCCCTTCTGGCGTCTGGCCGAAGAGTTGGAGGTGCCCGTTGCCTGGCACACCACGGAAAGCGGTGAACCTATGGCCGCAGCCCGATACCTGCCCCGGGACCAGGTGCCCGGCCAACAGGTAGCCCTAGCACACGCTATATCGCACCCATTTGAGAGCATGATATCTCTTGGTCACATTATCTATATGGGAATCCTGGAGAGGTTTCCGAGATTGAAGGTTTCCTTCCTAGAAAATAACGCCGGGTGGCTTCCGTGGTGGCTGGCTCGCTTGGACGACCACGCCATAGCGGACCGGCGGCAGGGGATGTGGTTCGACTCGGCCCTCCTTCCCTTGGCCCCCAGCGAGTACTTCCGCCGGCAAGGGTATGTTGCCTGTGACGGCGACGAAGGCGCTTTGAAGGGAACTATTGACGCGGGATGGGAAGACCATATCATTTGGAACACGGACTACCCCCACCCCGATGCGCCGGACCCCGGTAAGGCGGTGGATAGCCTTTTGGCCCAGCCCATCTCCGACGTGGCCAAGCGGAAGATCCTCTGGGATAACCCGGTGCGCCTTCACGGGTCAAGAATACTCTGATTGTTTTATAGAGATGCCCAGCGTATACCCTGAAAATCAGACTCGCTCAAAATTCACTCAAAAGCAACACGGGAGGTCCACGGATGACTAATAAGCTAAGTAAGGTAAGACGGGTGTTTTACGCCCCATTGCTGCTGGCGGCTATTTTCACTCTCTTCTTGGCGGCCTGCGGCGACGACGCTACTACGACACCCGCCGCCACAGCCGCCCCCACGGCCAGGCCGGTAGTCCCGGCCGCAACCGCCGCGCCCGCTACTGCCGCGCCCGCAACAGCGGCGCCTGCTACCGCCGCGGCTACCCGGCAGGCCACTCAAACTCGGGCGCCAGCCGCAACCGCAATGGCAACCGCGGCACCAACTCCCACAGGGGCTATGGAAGCCGCAACACCAAGGGCCACGGCAAGGCCGACCCCAGCGCCCACCACCGCAGCGCCCCAAATACCAACGTCTGCAAGATTGAAGGTGGCCATGGTCCCACCGGGCAACCAGGTTACCATGATGTGGCAAACCCTCCAGAGCGGCACCGGCCCCCTCAAGCCCATGTACGAGATGCTCATTGGTGAGGACCCCGAAACCGGCGGCTGGACCGACCAAGGCCTGGCCTCCGAGTGGAGCGTGGCCCCCGGCGCAACAGCATGGACCTTTAAGCTTCGGGAAGGCATCCCCTTCCACAGCACCGATAGCTGGACGGGCACCGAGTTTACTACCAAGGACATACATGGAACCATCGCGACTCACGTCAGGGAAGACACCCCCGGCACTGCCGCCATCTGGACAAACCTTGGCGCGGAAAAGCTGGAAAACATTCAAATTATGGACGACCACAACTTTACGTGGCAACTGGACAAGCCCGAACCCCTTTTTGAAGGCTACGCTTCATCGGGCTGGGTGGCTGGAATGCTCAGTCACGAATACATGAACGATAGGGGCATCGAAGGGTACTCGGACCACCCCATCGGCACCGGCCCCTTCCAGTTCGTTGAACTTAAAATAGACTTCCACACGCTTTATGAGCGGGTTGAAGACCACTGGCGGAAGGTCCCGGAGTTTCACGAGTTGGAGTTCTTGTACGTGAAAGAGGACTCCACTCGACTAGCAATGCAGCTGACCGACGAGTCCCACATTGTGGACATTCCCACCGTGCTTATTCCTGAAGCCACCGCAAGAGGTCACGTCGTCTCCGTGGGCACCCTGCCCGGTTTCTACCTTTACGTCTGGTTTGGAGGACTCTACTACGGCGAGGACGTGGAGATAAAAGTCGGGAGCAGGAAGGGAGAAATCCAGCCTAGCGCCCCCGGTTACAGCGCCGACGACCCCCTCCGCAACAAGCTGGTCAGAAAGGCCATGAACTTGGCCGTTGACCGGAACCTGCTGAACGAGACCTTTTGGGAAGGCCTAGCCATACCTCAGTTGATTCACGCCTTCCCGCCAACCAATCCCAACTTCAAGCACGACGATTGGACGCCCTACCCCTACGACCCGGACGAGGCCAAGAGGCTCCTGACGGAGGCCGGCTACCCCAACGGCTTTGAGTTCGACTTCATGACGTCCATCGTGTCCGGCGTGCCGGAGGCGCCGGAGGTGGCCGAGGCCATCACCGCCATGTGGCAAGATATTGGGCTGAGTCCAAAACTTATGCCCATTGAATATGCCACCATGAGAACAGAAATGCGGTCCAGGAACGTGGGACGTACCGTGGGCACCTTCCGCCAAGGCGCCGGTCAGGGTGGAATTTATACCCGCGGCGGTATTCAGTACCGTATTGGCCCCGTTGCCGGTGGAGCCGGTAGGGGGCTCTGGGAGGTACCGGAGCTCGACGACCTGTGGATCAATCTTGCGGACGCTGTTGAATCCGACGATATCCTGCAAGCTACCTACGATATCGGCGACTACCTCTACGAGAACTACATTACCGTGCCGCTGTTCTTCCTCTTCCCCAGGGCAGTGGTCAACCCCAACTACGTCCAGGAGTACCGCCAAAACATGCTCCACTTTGGACCTTGCGTGAACCACGAGTACACCAAACCCACGTATCAGTAATGCCCTAATAGCGTAGAAGATGACTCCATACGGTATGGGGCCCTGGAGAGTCGGCGTTGCATCTCTCCAGGGCCTGCCCCGGGGGATACCGGATTTGTCCCCCATGGGACGTGCCGGATAAGATTGTCCGGTCTAACTCCTGCACCACGCAGGAGTTAGACGCATTTAGTCCAGTTGTAAGAGAGGTGCTGCGTTGACAACTACCCGTAGGGACTCCACCGGACATCCTAGATTAGACAGCGGGCTGCTAAATGCCTTTGAGTGGCGCAGTATTGGCCCCCATCGCGGCGGGCGGACCGTTGCCGTTGCCGGAGACCCGGCGGACCCTCTGGTGTTCTACTTTGGCGGGTCAGGCAGTGGGGTTTGGAAGACCCACGACGGCGGCACCTATTGGGACTGCGTGTCCGACGGCTTCCTCAACACCGGGCCAGTTGGCGCCATTGCCGTCGCCGATTCAGACCGCAACGTAGTCTATGTCGGCACCGGTGAGGCCTGCTCCAGGCCCGACGTTTCCCACGGAGACGGCGTGTACAAGTCCGCCGACGGTGGGAAAACGTGGGAACACCTTGGCCTGGAAGCAACCAGGCACATCGCCAGAATTCGAATCCACCCTCAAAATCCGGACCTGGTTTACGTTGCCGCTCAGGGTCATCTCTTTGGCCATAACCCGGAGCGGGGCGTGTACCGCTCCAAAGATGGCGGCGCGACCTGGGAACTGGTGCTGTTCAAGAGCGACAGGGCTGGGGCTATCGACCTCTCTATGGACCCGAACAACCCCCGGATCCTATACGCGTCCATCTTTCACTTCCTGCGCCAACCCTGGGAAGAGGTGAGCGGCGGCCCCGACAGCGGTCTTTACAAGTCAACGGACGGCGGTGACACCTGGACGGATATTAGCAACAATCCAGGGCTGCCCGCGGGAATCAAAGGGCGCATCGGCGTGGCCATTTCGCCGGCCAAGGCAGGCAGGGTTTGGGCATTGGTGGAAGCCGAGGCAGGAGCGCTTTTTCGCTCCGACAACGGCGGGGAAAGCTGGGAAACCGTGTCGGACAAGCGCGACTTGCGCCGAAGCGCCTCCTCCTATCACCACATATTCGCTCATACCCAGGACCCCAACACCCTTTATGCCCTTTCCTACTCCATGTGGAAGTCAACGGACGGTGGAAGAACATTCGAGCAGCAGGCCATGCCTCACGGAGACCACCACGACCTCTGGATCGACCCTCGAAACCCCCAGCGGATGATACAGGGCAACGACGGCGGGGCCACGGTCACCTTCAATGGCGGTGTCTCCTGGTCCACCCTCTACAACCAACCAACCCACAGCTTCTTCCACATGACCACCGACAACCTGTTCCCCTACAGGGTATACGGCACCCCCATGGACAACGCCGCGGTCAGCGTTCCCAGCAGGTCCTTTGAGGGAGCCATCCCCTGGAGGGACTGCTACCCCGCGGGACACTCGGAAAGCGGCCACATAGTGGTACACCCGAACAACGCCAACATTGTCATAGCGGGGGCCATTGGAAGCTCTCCCGGCGGGGGCGGAAACCTTCTCCGTTACGACCACGCCACCGGCCAATCTCGCATCATCACCGTTTGGCCGGAGGACCAGTACGGCTCGCCGCTGAAGGACGTGAAGTACCGTTTCTCCTTCACCTATCCCGTGGCGCTATCTCCCCACGACCCAGAGACCCTCTACGTGGCCGCCAACCGCGTTTTCAAGACCACGAACCAAGGGGAGAGCTGGGAACCCATCAGCCCTGACCTGACTAATCAGGACACTACTAAAATGCAGGAGATAACCGGTGGGCCCATTACCTCCGGAGGTCTCTCTTCCCAGTATTCCAGCGTAATATACGCCTTCAGCGAGTCGCGCCTTGAGCCGGGGGTCCTGTGGGCGGGTACCGACGATGGACAGATACACCTGTCTAAAGACGGAGGAGCGACGTGGCAGGACGTAAGTCCCCAGGGACTGCCCGAATGGACGTGCATCAGCACCATTGAAGCATCACCTCACGACCCTGGCACCGTTTACCTGGCAGCCCATCGCTATAAGCTGGACGACCATCGCCCATTCTTCCTCAAGACCACCGACTACGGGGCTAGTTGGGAGATGATAACCAATGGCATTCGCCCAAACGATTTCGCGAGAGTCATCAGGGAAGACCCGTCCAGGCGTGGGCTTCTCTACGCCGGTACGGAAACAGGTGTCTACGTGTCCATGGACGGGGGCTCTTTGTGGCAGCCGCTGCAGATCAACCTCCCCGCAGTACCGGTCCATGACATGCAAGTGAAGGAGAAGGACCTGGTTGTGGCAACCCACGGACGCGCCTTCTGGATACTGGACGACCTGACCACACTGCACCAGCTAACGGGAGAGGCGCTGGAGGCTCCGGTACACCTTTTCAAGCCCAGAGAGACGTACCGCATCAACCGACCCGGCCGTTGGAACATGCCCATCCAACCCGGCAAGAACTACGACTCGGCATCGGACACGACGGTGACCTACAATGCGGCTCCGGACGCCACTGGCAAGACTGCCAGGAGGTATCTGGACAGCGGGAAGAACCCGCCCTTTGGCGTGACGGTGACGTACCACCTCAACCGTTCCACTACGGAGAGGGTCTGCCTAACCTTCCTGAACGACGACGGCCAGGAGATAGAGAGCTTCTCCGGCACCGGCGAGGCCGGACTGAACCGGTTTGTGTGGGACTTGCGCTATCCCAACGCCCAGGACGCCAAGGTGGGCGCGGGGCTGACGGCGCAGGAGAACCCCGGCCCCAAGGCGCCCCTGGCCCCGCCGGGGACCTATCGCGTCAGGCTCACCGTGGGGGACCAGACGCTCACCGAGTCCTTTGAGGTGCTGAAGGACCCCCGTATCGAAGCCACGGTTGAGGACCTCCGGGCCCAGTTTGAACTGCATATCCAAATTCGAGACCTGCTCTCGGAAACCAACGCCGCCGTTGACCTGCTCAGGAACGTTCGGCTGCAGGTGGAGGGTTGGGTGCGGCAGGCCGCCGGCCGACCCGGCGAAGATGCCGTAGCCCGGGCCGCTCAGTCGCTGGACCAAAGGCTCTACGGCGTGGAGTCCCGGTTGACCAGGGTGATAGGGCCCAATTCGCTGAACCTTCCCCCCAAGGGCTTGGACCTGAAGCTGGCGGCCCTGACCAGCGTGGTGGGCGCCGCAGACTTCGCCCCAACCCGCCAGTCCTACGAGGTCTTCGACGACCTGAAGGCGCGCGTGGACGCGGCGTTGTCCGCCCTCCGGGAGGTTGTCGACGTGGACTTGGCCGGATTTCTCAGCCTGGTGAAGGAGCTAGAGGTACCGCTGATAGCTCCGTAGCGAACGGTGTAGCTTCTCCCAGAAAGGGTGAGTCTCTAAGGGCCATTGAGAGTGAGCGGGAGATTCTGGCAAAAGCCACGGCGTGGTTCGTGTAGGTTGGCAAACTGTGAGAACCAATCTCTTGACAGTCTGTAAAGTGTATCCTACATTACTTCTAGCCGTTCGGGCGTCCCAGCTACGATGACTCAGGCGTTGCAGTCGGGAATTGAAAAGGAGGTCTACAGTGTCCAGTCGTCTCCTAGACCAGATTGATGGACCGAGCGACCTCAAATTGCTGTCCCGCAAAGAAATGGTCCAAGTTGCTCAAGAGGCACGAGACACCATTATCTCCGTGATAACTGAGCGCGGCGGCCACCTGGCTTCCAACCTAGGCGTTGTTGAGATCACGCTGGCACTGCACCGCGTTTTCGATAGCCCAACGGACCGAATTGTCTGGGACACGACCAACCAGTGCTACACTCACAAGCTGGTTACGGGGCGACGCAGCCAGTTCAAGGACATCCGCTTGGAGGGTGGCCTGTCAGGTTTCGGGGAACCCAACGAAAGCCCCCACGACACACTCTGTGCGGGCCACGCCGGCACCGGCCTTTCCATCGCTTTGGGCATAGCCAAAGGCATGGCGAACCGTGGGGGGAACTCATGGACCATCGCCGTAGTAGGCGACGGGGCCTTGACCTCCGGCTCTAGCTTTGAAGCCCTCAACAACATCGTCCATCTCAACCCCGAGAAATTCATCGTTGTCCTAAACGACAACGGGATGTCCATATCTGAAAACATCGGCTTTCTCACCAATTGGCGCAAGCGTGTAATTACCCATCCCGAATATCAAGCAATGATCGGGCGCATGAAGGCCCTTTCAAAGAAGGTGCCCACCGGCGAGGCCATTTACCGCCTTGTCAAGAGGTTCAAAGACGGCCTGGATAGCTTCATTGTACCCACAACCTTCTGGACCGAGATGGGGTTCCAGTACCTCGGCCCTGTTGACGGTCACGACTTGAAGCAACTGGAAGAAACCCTTGTTCAGGCTAGAAATCCTACCGGACTCGTGCCCCTCATCCACGTTGTGACGCACAAGGGCCACGGTTACGAACCCGCCGAGGACGACCCCGTAAAGTTTCATCAACCAAGCTCGCCCCTGGGTGACTCCAAGGGAGCGCCCACGTATTCCCAGGTGTTTGCCAAAACTATGAAGCGCATAATGCGCCAGGACGACTCGGTTGTGGGCATCTCCGCGGCCATGCTAGAGGGCACAGGCTTGGAGGAAGTGCGGCGCGAATTCCCGGATAAAGTATTCGACGTCGGCATCGCCGAGCAGCACGCCGTCAGCATGGCGGCCGGAATGGCCTCCGTCGACTTGCATCCCTTCGTATCCATCTACTCCACCTTCCTCCAGCGGGCATTTGATCAGGTGGTCCACGACGTATGTCTGCAGAACCTTCCCGTGACCCTCATCGCAGACCGAGCTGGCATTGTCGGTGAGGATGGCAAGACGCACCACGGCGCCTTCGACATCTCATACCTACGATGTCTTCCCAACGCCGTCGTCGCAGCGCCGATGGACGAAAACGACTTGCAGCACCTTATTTACACTGCTTATCGTCATAAAGGCCCCTTCGCAATTCGTATTGCCAGGGGCGCCGCCACCGGCGCACCCCTAGACCATGATCTCAAGGAGCTGCCCCTTGGCAGGGGCTCCGTAATCAAAGAGGGCCGTGACGTGGTTATCTTTGGTCTTGGCAAGACCGCAAATGCCGCCCTAGAGGCGGCGGACCGGCTTGCCGAGCATGACATTGCCTGTGGGGTTGTGAACCCGCGATTTGTGAAACCCTTGGACGTCGGTTTGATATTGGATGCGGCGCGTCGTACTCGCCGCATCGTCACCGTGGAAGAAAACGTTCTTGCCGGGGGGTTCGGCTCCGCCGTTCTGGAAGCGATCTCCGCCGCCGGATTAGAGGACGTATCGGTCCACCGCATCGGTATGCCAGACTCTTTCATTGAGCACGGAACGGCGGAAGATCAACGTCGCCGGCTTCAACTCGACGCCGAGGGCATTGCCGAACAAATCCGCAGCGTCTTCTTCTCCGAAGCGCCGACGGCAGCGTCCCAGGCGGCCCCTACCAGCGCCTAGGCAACAACGCTACCGTGGCAAATTCGGCAAACTAATAGACACCGCTTCAAAACCAAGCTAGAAGGCCTCACTGCGCGCTTGGGACCTGTTGGCAGTATGAGGCCTCCCTAGCGGCGATTCGCCTGCCCCCTGGCCGCGTGCAGCCAATCTACTCCACGGGACTTCTGCGCTTCCCACATGAGGCCAACATCTCTATCCTCCGACGCCCAAGCCCACTGATTCGCCTGCGCCCACGGCGACGGCAACGCCCACTCCTACGCCCACACCCACCGATACTCCCACGCCTGTAGCGGAAATGTCACCCGCAGAAGTGTATGCGCTGATCTCCCTCTCAGTGCCATTCGTTGAAACGGCAGCGGCCACTGGCAGCGGCGTCCTGATTGAAGGAGGATACGTTGTCACTAACTACCACGTTGTATGGCCCTATGAATCGGTCCGCGTTGTCTTCCCTGATGGAACAGAGCTGGAGAATGTGCCGGTAGTGGGATGGGACCCAATGGCGGACTTGGCGGTGTCTGGGTCCAGTTGCTGTATCAGCCCAGCCGCTGAGGTTGAAAGATGGGGAGAGCGCGGTTTTCGGTAGCGAGTTGCTTCTAGTCGGCTACCGTGCCGAGGTAGACCTGTTTCCACAACCTACTGTCACTCGCGGCATACTTTCTCGCTTCCGAGAGTGGGAGCGGCTCGGGATCACTTACCTACAGACAGACGCCGCAATCGCAGGCGGCCAGAGCGGTGGGGCGCTTGTCAACTCCCGGGGTGAGGTAGTCGGCATCTCAACATTTTCTTTCAGCGAAGCAGGGTTCGGGTTGGCGGCATCCTCGGCCGACATCATGCCTATAGTGGAGAAACTCATCCAAGGCGAGTTCACATCCGGGCTGGGCGACCGTCGGTTGCCAGTCGGACGTGGCAACTTCGAGTTCGACATCGATTTGCGCAACTACTGGGACACGCGCACGTTTGTGTTGGAGGCAACGGAAGGAACCAGTGCTCGAAGTCGGAATCGAGGGTGAGGGGATGGATGGTTCCATGTGTCCGACCCATTTGGCCCAATGCTAGAGGTGGATGACGGTTATACTGGCGTCGAGTACGGGGCTGTAGAACTGTTGATTAGCGGAGTCCACTTCCTGCAAGTCGAGATGGCATCGGGGATTCATCCGCCTTTGACCTATCCAGCAACGTTAGGCTTATGCCGCTCAACGATCCTGACGATGGTCTGAACTGTCGCGGTAGGTGAGACTGTCGCCGGAAGCCTTGACCACTTCTCTGACTGGGACTGGTATTCAATCGGCCTAAATGAGGGGGAGACAGTAAGAGTTTCCACAGATTCTCTCAACGTGACATTTACCCATTCGACTTCGCCAATTCCCGTGACAATCAGGTCGTCTACCGATGACAGCGGCGGCGGGCTTGGCGGAAACTCCGAACTGGTCTATAGGGCCTCATACCGGAGATTATTTCATGCTGTCACCGATGCGGAGGGCAGCGGCTTCGGGGGCTACTACTTGTCGGTAGAACCAGCTAGGCAAGGTACGGAAACGGTAAGTGTTCCGCCTAGCCCCCAGACAGTGGACAGCCGCTTTGGAACCATGCTGGTTTTCGAGGACCCCTTGGGCTACTTTTCAATACAAGCGCCGGAAGCCTGGCTTGAAGGGCAGTTGGATGAATCGCAAGGCGAAATATTTTATGCCTTAGACCCAGAGACGAACAGCGATATCCTTATCATCGCGGAGGACGTTCTTGCCCTGGGAGCGGGCGAGCTATCTCTGACCGAGTACGCCGACTTGATTGAGTCTTCGGTGCTGATCCCTGCGGGTGCGGAAGACATCACCAGGGAAACAGTGCAAACCTCACAAGGTTCACCAGCCATCATATTCCAAATGTCGTTTTTCACGGATCGGGCAATCCGGATGGTCTATTTGTTCGATAACAACATAGCCGTCAGCATTTACTACACGTTCCCCACCGACGGACTAGATGTGGGAAAGCAGTTGGCCTACTACTCCCTTGGAAGCTTCCATGTGAATTGATACTCTCGCGTTCTCTATGGGAGCTAGGAACTTACCGGGCTCAGTCGTTTGCCGGGCCGCTGTAGGGGAGGCTGCGGGGCTATTAGTCTCCTTTCCCATGACAAGGTACTGCGCTATTGACCTGCCACATGACCAAATTCAGGGGGCGGGAGCAGCGGGACTCTGACTTATTTCCGCCTAATACCTGTCAAACTAACGGGGTACACCTCACCCCTCAACTCTGAACAGTTACTCTTGATTTTGCATAGCTTGGCCGGCCGACTTCGCAAGAGGTATGGGAGGAGGTGGCCCCGTCAACCGGTTAGGCTGGGGGTTGATCCTAGATACCCAGTATCGAAAAGATGATCACGTTTATGATGAGCACCGGAATGGCAGCGATCAGGATCACGAAGAACGCACGGAGAGTTGAGGTATAGTCCAAGCTTTGCCGGACAGCTATCACCATGGCCGCCAATTGCCAGAAGAATACCAACGCTGTGATGACTGCCCCTACTCCCGATATGAAGACGAGCACATTCAGAATCCCTGGGGTTTGGGCGAACCCTGTAGTCCGTGCCAGTTGCCCCCAGTCAGCTTCTGTCTCCTTAGTTTTCAGTATTGTAGTCCCGACAAACATAGCTATCAGCGCCCACACGGCCCAGGTCACCAACCCTCGGATTACACCGAAGATCAATCCCCTGACCAGGCCAGCTTCGCCATCCAGCACACCCCCAACAACGGCGGCGATAGCGACGATAATCACCACGAGCAGCGCTTGTATGGTGGCACTGCGGTCGTTCTCCACGTCCTCGTAGGTGTTAACCTTCAAACGAGCGGCGCCCAACATCCTGCCTAACATTAGATCAACTCACCCTCCTCAGTTCTTCAACGTGTATTCCCACGTCCCGGACATGGTACCACATGAGACGATGGTGAATAAGGGTTAGGGGATATGTCCCACACGTGCGGGCGGGGCGCATGTTTGGTCGCGTTGCGCAGGCCGTATGCCTAGATACTCGTTCTCGGCTGTCCTCCCCGATCCCCCACCGAGGCTGTGCCCGTATCTGCGGCGCTCTCGACAAGGGCATATATGTCCGTTCACAGGTATAAATGCCCTATCCCATCTAGGTGCAAATGTCTTATGCAAATAGGGCATTGAGCACTTACTAACGACATGGGAGCGCAATACAGTTTATGGAGTAGAAAAGTGACAGGCGGCGAGCGACTTCCCGGAGCCGAATCGCAGGATGTTCTACAAATGACCAATAGATGAAAACATAACGCAGGCGCGCAGCGCAGCGACGCCCTTGCCTTTAAGGTTACCCCCTCACATGCGTTCTATGCCCTAGTCCCGTTATCCCAAGCACGGTCGCCATGAGCCGGCCGAACCGCAAGAGGTACTACAAATGAAGCCCGCTCCGCCCAGTGACATAACTGTATACGGGAGGAACCAGTGACCATGAAACCAACAAGCCGCAGATGGGCGGCAGGACTCCTGGTGGCAATAGCCGGGCTGGTCTGGTTCAGCGGCTCGCCGACTGTCCTCGCTCAGGAAGACAGCACATCACCAACAATCTCATCCATTGCCATTACGAGCGACCCCGACGATGACGTTTACGGCATTGACGACACCATCGAAGTGATGGTGACGTTCAGTGAAGACGTTACTGTCACCGGCGCGCCACGACTGAGACTGGACATGGACGGCTCAGGCAAGGCTGCTGAATACAACGACACCAGCGGGAGCACGGTGGTATTCAGCTACGCGGTGGCAGAGAACGACTCGGACGACGACGGCATTGCCATAGGCGCCAACAGTCTGACACTGAACGGCGGCACCATCAGGGATGCGGCGGACAACGATGCCGACCTGTCCCATGACGCCTTGTCTGCACAGGCAGGCCACGAGGTGGATGGAGTCCGCCCTAGTTTGAGGGGATTCTACCTGTCTCCCAAGGCCGGGGAGACTGAAACCGCTCCAGATCTGGTTGTGTATTCCGTAGTCATGGTCGGCAGTCTGTACTTGGAAGCCTCAGTGCTCATCCACGACACTGACTACAGCATCGTGGCACGGTACCAAGCGGAGTTCCGGGGCGTCGTCCAGTATTACCTACTGGCCCTAAACGTCTTCCGATTCGGGAAACTACAATGGGTCATGAACAAATCGCTGGCTAAGACCCTCGCCAACAAGCACAAGACCACCGCTGCTAAAATCTTCCGGCGCTACAAGAGCACCGTACAGACTGAGCACGGGGGCAGAGCTTGTCTAGAAGTAGAGGCCAGCGAGGGGATGGGAAACCCCCACTCGTGGCACGGTTCGGTGGCATACCCCTGAAGCGGAACCGGCAGGCAGTTCTTGCCGACCGAAAGCCCAAGCCGTACAGGTTTGAACGCAACGAGCTTATCCAACGGCTCCTAGCGAACGAATGCGAAATGTGCGGATCAACGGTGGATGTCCAAGTCCATCACGTCCGCGCCCTAAGCGACCTCAACGCCAAGGGCCAACGGGAAAAGCCCCTGTGGATACAAATCATGGCGGCGCGGCGGGGCAAGACCCTTGTGGTCTGCCGTCCCTGCCACCTCACCGCTCACGGGGGCGATTGGCAACCGCGCCCGCAATAGCATAGGAAGTAGTGTCCCTACGGTGGTAAACTACTAACGCTCCATACCTCACGAGTTGCGAGGCAACTGTGCAGAAACTTCGCCAGCACATGGTCATAGTTGGCACCCTCATCGGTGCACTTGGCCTCTGCCTCGTTCTCGCCTCCATCGGCTGTAACAGCGGCCCAGAGTCTGGTGACAGCCAAGGCTCCGGGTGGGTCGGATATGCGGCACTCGATGAAGGCCCAAAGCCTCCTCCCGACGTGGGTCTCCTTGATACCCAAGGCCTTTCTCTAGCCGGAGCAGAGGGGACTGTGTCGTACGACTTTATCACCCACGCCTTCACGGGCAAGGTGGAAAACACCACAACGGCCACGCTGCGCCGGGTCAGAGTTCAAGTCCACCTCTCAAACGGGATTACGCTAGGCCCGACCACCCCGGTCGACCTAGCTCCCGGTCAGGTTGTGACCGTCACCGTCCCGGCAAGCAGTCACCCCTTCACCCATTGGAGCGCGTACCTAGAAGTCGACTGATTTCTGGTATCCCTACACCACCTAGACACTCCTGCCTTGTACCGACACTGGAGAGCCGGATGCGGTGAAAGCCGCACGTCCGGTTCGGAGGGGGGCCGACGGAAAAGTGCTCCGGTACACGGAGTAACTCGCCGGCGGCCTACCCTACCCTCGGACGCGACCACGCTGCGCTACTATCGCTCCACCGACTCGATCATCAGCTCCACCGACACGTCAGTCGGCACTGACTCCGTGGGTGGTCTTGCCGCGTCCGGGAGCAGTGCGGAGTCTATCGACCTCACAGCGCCGTCCACGTCGGGCACCTATTACTACGGCGCGTGCGTGGACTCGGTGTCCGGTGAGTCCGACACGACCAACAATTGCTCTGTCGGGCTGGCTGTCACCGTGGGCGGCGAGACTGAAACCGCTCCCGATCTGGTTATGTATGTCGTAGTCATGGTCAGCAGTCCGTACGGCGGCTTGGACTTCCACTTGGAAGCCACAGTGCGCAACCAGGGCAGTGGCCCTTCGGACGCGACCACGCTGCGCTACTATCGCTCCACCGACTCGATCATAACAACCGGCGACACCCAAGTCGGCACTGACTCCGTGGGTGGTCTTGCCGCGTCCGGGAGCAGCAGGGAGTCTATCGACCTCACAGCGCCGTCCACGCCGGGCACCCAATACTACGGCGCGTGCGTAGACTCGGTGTCCGATGAGTCCGACACGACCAACAACTGCTCTGGTGGGCTGGCCTTTACCGTTCGCGCCGCACCGTCCTCGACTGACGCCACGCTCAGCGGCCTGACGCTGAGCGGAGTGAACTTCGGCACATTCGCATCCGGCACCAACTCCTACACAGCCAGCGTCGCCAACAGTGTGTCGCAGACGACGGTGACTCCGACCGTGAATCACTCGGGGGCAAGCTACGTCATTAAGCTCGGCGGAGTGACGGACGCGGACGGAACAGTCGCGCTCAGCGTGGGCAGCAACGTCATCACTGTCGAGGTGACCGCTGAGGACGGAGAGACTACCCGGACCTACACTATCGACGTCACGGTCGTCGCTACCGATTCGAAGCAGAGCTTGAAAAGCCGATATGACGCGAACAAGGACCGGGTGATCAGCAGGGATGAGGTTATCACGGCCATAGACGACTACCTTTTCGACGGGCTCATCACCAGAGACGAGGTGTTAGAAATAATCGAGCTATATTTGTTCAGTTGAATTCAGAGTGAATTCAGGCAACAAAACGGCCCCCATGAATGAGCAGGGGAGGGTTTCGGCTCGCGGCCTCGGCCCTTCACAGGTGGCGGGAGCGGTTGGGTTCCAGGATAGACTTTGGGAGAGCGCTATTGTTCGTTTCCACCCTACCGGGAAGGTGAACGTGATGATCGGGCCCTCGCCCCACGGCCCCGGCGCCGCTGACCTGACACCCATGGTATGGGGGACTTATGGGAGCCGGACAACAGCGGTGTCGGGCGCCGGGGATCAGGAGAACGCAACGCAGGCGTCGTCAATGACTTGAAGTACGGACTCCTGGCCGAATCGACGTTTGTACTCGTGAGATATTTCATCGATCAGGCGCATCCCGTCATCACCTGGCGGCGCCAGGATTGTGAGCACCTTGGAGCGTTCCTTCCGGATGAGTCCCTCTGATCCCCGCCACTGGCCCTGGGCGTCGACGACGGTTAGACCGTCCGGGAACCGCGGGGTCACGGTATCTCCAAGGAAGGAGTCCCAAGCCGTGTCGTCCACGACCTCACCGTCCTGACCCGCGCGACCCATGAACAGCCGGTATTCAACAAATCGGTCGGTCCCCTCAGGACAGGAGGAGGCCCTAGTACCTGAGCACGCGGCTGCCGCGATGGCGCTAAACACGAGGCACACTAACATCACCATACGCATCGAACCGCCCTCAGCAAACACGCGAGGTTTGCCCAGGCCAATGACAGCGGCGTTTATGATCACACCATGCCTTTGACAGCCATAGCACCCATCTAAAATGCTGCGCTTACGCTATCTTGGAGCTTAGGCATTGGAGGAAGCGGGTTATCTGTCCTTTGGCTACGTTGGTCATCAGGCGCTGTCCGGCTCTCGCAAGGACCCCGGTCACTTGAACATCGCCGTCGAAGGTAAGGGTTGTCGCTCCGTCCTCAGCCACGAGGGTGATCACCACCTCTCCTGTCAGGTTCGTCTGAACACCAGCGCCCCGGACAATCATGCGGTAGGAGGAGGGAGCGGTCTTATCCGCGATTTCGAGCGTACCCTTGTATGTGACATGGACGATACCCACGCGTAGAGCGATCTCAACCTCGTAACTATCGAGTGAACGGGCGGTGAAAGTTTGAAGGCCGGGGATGCATCGGCCCACGATGACGGGATCCATCAGGGCCTCCCAGAGGCGTTCCTGGGGTACATCAAAACGGTAGTTCCCATTCAATTTCATGGAGGGAGTATATCAGAGAGCGGGAAGCCATACGAAAGAGCGGCTGGCGCTGGAGACCGGCGCCAGCGTAAAAGCCGCTGAAGATGACGTGCAGGGTGTAGAGAACGGCGGATAAAAATAGCGCCGTCCCTACTACTCTCTTTACAATGGTACTAGCTTAAAGTCCTGCTGGAAATAGCCTCATACGCTTCATGACTATGACCCTTTGCACCACAGGCGGCAGCCGGTGACTCCCAGGACCAGCGGCAGTGAAGTGTCCACAACAGCCCAGATGATCCACGCGGGATCGTTCCCTTCCAGGCTGTCCGCCCCGTTGGCCAGAAGGGAAAACCAGTTGTGCAGAAACAGAATCATGATTCCCGCGGTGAAGTAGAAGAGGAGGTTTACCTCCAGGTACCTGCGAGTCACCGGCTCACCAGCGTCCCGGCCGTCCTCTCTCTGCTTGCGGCGGTAATTGAAACCCAATGCCAGGACCAACCCGGCGAACATGAATGCGTCCAGAACGTACCATACGTCCAGGACTTCGACGACATCGACGAAGAACGTGTTGATGATGAACCAGACCGCCACCACGATGGCGATGCCAACCAGGTAAGCCCCAAGCGCTCTCTTTAGCCCTTCCATAACACCTCCTTACAACGATACGTCCTTAAATCTTACTCCCACTTTCTAGGGTTAAAAAGGGGGGCCGCAGGATGGTCCACAGGCTTACTGCGTGTACCAGCCGGAGCCAAAGAGCAGCCCATCATGCCTAACTATCCAAGCATGTTTGCTCTCAACGTTACCGGTGCTGGGGTTGAGGTATTGGTACGAAACCAGTTTCCCCTCCTCGGTGGCTGTGACCATTTCAGCGCCGAAGTCGTAGCCCGTAACGTCGGTCCCAACGGGACCCTTGAGGTCCAAGCCAACGTTCTCCGGCACAGTGGCGTGGGCAATAACAATGTCCCTCTCATCTAGGATGAACATATACCAGGGGCCGTCAACGCTCTCCATTGAGTTGTAATAGGCGACGGTGGCGTCTAGTCCTTCGTTTTTATACCGTTCGATGGACTTAGCCACAAAGTCCTTGGTGTATTCTTCGGGTTCAGATCGGGAAGGACCGCCGGCGCATCCGGCGGCCACCAACGCAGCCGCAACGAAGACAAATGTGATTATTCCCATCATCGGCTTTTGCATTTGCAGACCTCTTCCTTATGATTTCAGCTATCGAGCGGCCTCTAACGCCGCCGTCTTTCCTCCAGGACACAACGGCGTGGCAGTTCTCTAACCTTATTATAGCAAAATGCAAAATGCCGAGTAAGGAGGCGGGGGATCCAAATCATCAATGGGTATATTGGCTTTGTCGAATTATGGCGTTTTGAATAGAAGGGGCTTCGACACCTAGCCTTTTGATTCCGGGGATTACGAGCCAATACTGCACCGGCGAAGAGTTTGATAAGCTCGTCCCGGTACCAGAGAACCATTGTCTTGTCAGCTTGCATCTCGTTGACTATGGCCTTGAAGCACCATGCAACGTCAGGAAGTCAATCTGTCTATGGCGGCAAGTGGCAGTATATTTGGAGTCAAGGCCTTTCAAGACTCGCCAGTGTCAGAAGCCGGCAACTCCTCACGGTCTGTCGTTTCTAACAACAGCCCCCACACACCCTTACTCCGAGGCTCCATCATCTTCCTTCGGCACCGGTCCCCTCTTTGGAGATCGCGCCCTTGAGGGCATGAACCTCCCCTTTGCGCGGTTGGCCAAGTAGGCAACTCCGGCCACCGCTGCAATGGCTGGGCTGAAGATGGCCAGCCAGATGATTACCATCGTCGCAGTGCGCGCCACCATAGACAACGCTCGTATAGCCGTTTTGGCCGTCTCACCGACGTTCCAACCCCCAATGAGCAAGCTCTGCGACTCCTTAACCCGTACCCGGAAGGAGTCTGACGCCGACACCTTCCCCGCGTCACTCATTGCGCTCACTGTCAGAACCGCCATGTACGCAGCGGGCCGGTGGTCGGAATAAGTATGAGCAGCCTCCAGTCGCGTAGCTCCCTCCTCGGGATTCCCCGTCACCGTGGGCGACCCGTCGCCAAAGTCCCACTGGTACTCGAAGTTCCACAGCTCAGCCGGGCGGAGGAAGGACGCGCTATATTCCACCTTATTGCCCTCCTCCACCGTCTGGCCCCCTCCGGCAAACACCTCAATGGTGGGCACTTCGCTAACAGTCACCTCTAGGGAGTCTGAACCCTCGGCTATCCCACCCTCTCCTGTGCCCGATAGGTCGACTGTCACGATGTAAGGTGAATCAAGGTCGTCCTCGTAGACGTGATTTACCGTGGCCGTCACCCGATTTCCATCCGGCCTCGGCACACTGCCGCTGCCGCTTATCGACGTCCCGTCACCAAAGTTCCACACAAAAAAGAAGTCTTCGATGTCCTCCGGCGTCGCGAAGGACGCCCGGAACCGCGCCGGCTCACCCACCTTCACTGAAAGGTCCTCCCCAGCGTCAACGTCCATCACTTCCGGGGTCAGTCTGAGGCTTACCTCAACCAGCGAGTAAGCTGCCGTCTGCTCTAGAAGATTCAGACGGCCCCGGATCTCCTCAATCCGCAGTTGAAGATTGGAAAGCTCATTTTGGACTGCCAATGCATCTTCAACTTTGTCAGCTCTATCCAGAAAAGACAGTAATCGCTCCTCAGTGGCTATCAGACTCGACAGCCGGGACTGATTGTCCACGTACTGGTCCGTAACGTCCTGGCTGGTGACCGTGCGAGACTCCACCTTCAGGGCCAAGGCCTCCAGCTCCGTAAAGACTTCCTCCAGAGACTGGGCGGGTACGCGAATGGCAATGTTGCCGCTGTTCCTGGAGGTCCGGTCTGAGCTCACCACCCATCCACCCAAGCTATGAGCCATGTCTCCTATCCGGTCCACCATGGCGGCCACTTCGTCCACCACCAGGGACATCCGTGCCGTGTGTACAATGATGCGGCTCTGTGCCGGGGATGCGGGCTGCACCTTCAAGCGCGGGACTCGCGCCATTTGAGGGGCTGGGGTCGGCGTGGGCTGTGGGGCTGAGGCCGGCGTGGGCTGTGGGGCTGGGGTCGGCGTGGACTGTGGACTCATCGCTACCGCGCTAGCCACGCCATCCCCGTAACCCATGGTAGTTTCAATAGAATCAGACATCGGAGCGGGGGCGTAGGCCCCTTCGTCATCTCCACCACAGCTCACCAGCGTCCCAGCCAACGCCAGAGTCCACAAAATCAGGATAAACTTGAAGACATGCTTCATTATTTATTACTCTCCATACAACGAGACTGTATCCAAAACCGAGCCCTTGTTCCCACTGTAATTGCCGTCCCCACCTCGGGTCGCGACGGTACCTTTGGATGTCCACACAACCGACATGCCCCAGAGCTACCAGACCAGGCTGCAAGCCCCAATCCCGGCCCTATTCCAAAACTTCGCGCCGAATACGGCGGTCATACAATGGCTCAGGCGGCGCCGGATAGCCGTCAACTCTTGTGTGGCACTCATTGATGCCTCGCTATAGAATATAGTTTCCCGTTTATGTAAAGGTCAAGGCTCAGTCATCACCATTGAGGGCGCCCTCTACACAGACGGTTGATTCCTGCCTCAGTTGCCGATACTATTATTGATCAAGAGCTTTGATATTTTACGCAGGCCTCGTAACCAAAGAATTTCCAAAACAGGAGTAACGTAAGATGCCACAAACCCAAATAGCCATGGGACGCGCCTTCACCTACCTGGATAACCTGGGCAGAATTGGCAACTCTTCCACTACCTTCTGGCACCCTGTCGGCCTTGGACGCGGCGAGGGCGACGTTCTATACGTGGCCAATTGGGGCCACGAGTTTAACGGCGCTACACGCATAACCAAGTGCACATTGACGACCCAGGAATTCCTTCTCGACATTGGCTCTCCCGGCTCCGGAGACGCTGAGTTTCTTTGGCCAGGCGGCCTTGCCGTTGATTCCGAGGAGAACCTTTACGTCACGGACCAAGCCATTAGCAAGGTTGTAGTGTTTACCAAAGATGGCGAATTCGTTGGCAAGTGGGGTTCCACGGGCTCCGGGGACGGCCAGTTTCGAATGCCTTGCGGCATTGCCTTGGACCCGGACCAGAACTTCTATATCACGGACAGCCGCAATAACCGAATCCAGCGCTACACCCGCGACGGTCAATTCCTTGGCCAGTTTGGGGAAGGCGGCTCTGAAGACGGCCAGCTAAACAGGCCCTGGGGCATTGCAGTAGACCCGCAGTCCAATGTATACGTCGCCGACTGGGGCAACAACCGGGTGCAAAAGTTCTCTGCGGATGGCGTGCACCTAAACACCTTTGGACAGTCAACTCACCAGGAAGCCAACGTTGACCATCCCAGCGCCGTGGCCGTGGACAAAGACGGTGACGTTTACGTTGCCGACTGGGGCAACGAACGAGTGGTGATCTACGAGCCCGACAGCACCTATTTGGCTACGATAATTGGCGACGCCATCAATCTGTCCCGCTGGGCCCAGGATGCCGTGGACGCCAACCCGGACCTGCAGAAGGCCCGAGACCGCGTTGACCTAGAGCCCGAATGGCGTCTAAGAAGGCCAGCGGCCATCCACGTTGGGGAGGACTATAAGATCCTTATAGGCGAATCTCAGCACATGCGGGTGCAGGTCTACGAAAAGGAACCCAACTACCGAGAGGCACAGTTCAACCTGTAGAGACGCCTCCCATCCCGTACCGCCTACCCGACGGCTTAGGTGGTGAGCCTGGGCGGAATATCTATACACAGAATAAAAGGGCGGGTTTGAAACCCGCCCTTTTATTCATATCCGCCGTGGGGTTAGGGATATCCCAACACTGCCGGGACGCCGGTGCCTACCGGTATTCCTCGGCCCTGTCCTCGGGTACGTACCCGATAACTTCTTTGGCGTGGCTCAGGTCCCGGTAGCCATACTTGTTGTCCGAGACGGCGTAGAAGACGTCAAATCTCAGCCCATCGTCAGCCTCTATGCACCGGTCCACCATCTGAGCCGCGTCATTGTGGCTGCACCATACGGCAAAGGTGCGCGTGGCGGCGGGGCGGTCCGTCTCAGGTATCCAGCCAAAACGCACGCAAATTATGGATATGCCAAAGACGTCCGAATAGTACCGTCCAAGCGCCTCGCCCCACACCTTGCTGCACCCGTAGATGCTATTGGGACGCACCGGCGACTCGTGAGTCAGCATGGGCCATGCGTTGGGCAGCTTATCGTACTCGCCGCTCTCTAATTCCCTCAAAGGAGACTCCAAGGTGTGGCTCAGAATCACAGAGCCGCTGCTGGCAAATATAACTCGCTTCACTCCGGCTTGCCTGGCGGCTTCAAAAACGCTGTAACTACCCCAAACGTTTCGCTCTACAATGTCCCGCACGTCCTCGCCGGGGCCCAAGGCCGCTGCCAGATGCACAACAGTATCCTGGTTTTCAAAGTGGGGACGAATGGACTGGAAGTCCGTAATGTCCGCCGTTACGCAGCGAACCCCTGCCATGGCCCCACGGTTTAGCGCTGTGAAATCGTACTTGTCGCCCAGCCGCTTCAGCACCGCCCTCCCAATCTTCCCGCTCATCCCCGTGACAAGCACTTTTCTCTTTGCCATATCTCCTCCAAGCCTTTCTAGGGGTACAAAATAGGGTAGCCGCCGGTGCCCTCCAGCTCCGGCCAGGTCTTGGACGCGTACACCGGGTACGTCTGACGATATATGTGTACGATGGCCCGCAGCTCCGGGATGGGGTTAGGATGATCGTCCACGCGAAGGTCCAGATGCGCGTTGGCATCGATACGTTTCCAGTGGACCTGAATGGCCGCCGACTGCCGACCTCGATTGTCCCCGCCGGTGGCCTGCGCGGCCTCAAGGCACCGGAGCAGACGTTCCTCCAGCGGCAAGCCGCTCTCCTCCGTGGCTTCAAAGGTATCGCCAAGGGCCTCCACCACAGCGGAGCCAACCATGGTGTTGGCGCCGCAAGCGTAGTTAACCCCTGTTCGGCTGCCGCGCCAGGGCAGCTGCACCGGGCAGGTATATGCCGCCGGCGTTCCCGTGCGGTCTATCAAGCTGTACTGCCCGGTGCCGTTGCTCACCTTTATCAAGGCCTCCAGCGCCACGGGGGCGGGAAAGCCCAACTCCAGCAGGGCTATGCCACGGAGCCTCTGCACCTCGTGACCGCTGAAGCCAATCATCCCCACTTCCCCTTTGCCACGGAGGACTCTGGACCCTACTCCGATGTTTTTGGTTGCCACCGCGCCGCCGAACTGGCCGGTGCGAGGGTCATAACCAACTATGGTCATTGTCATTTGCCTATCTCCCCAAATGCCATGTTCTTAAACATCCTGCCCCTGAATGGCCCGCTCCTTTTCACCCTCCGTCAAGGCGCGGACCATCCGCACTTCAACGTCCTGCTGGGACGCAAGGTCTTCGAAAACCTTGGACGCCTGCTCCTTGCCCCTACCCTCGAAGGCTATCACCATTTCCGGCTCACCTTCTGTCCAGTAGGCGCTGAGGATGCGGCCGCCGTGAGTTTCGCAGAGTTGGCGCGCTGATTTCGCGACCTCCAACTCCGCGCTGCCCTCTTTGCCGGGACCCTTGTAGCTAATCATTCCGATGTATGATGGCACGGGAGTCTCCTTATGTTCAGATATTTGCCCGCTATTGGGCGATGTAGCCGCCGTCTATGACCAAGGCTGACCCTGTCATAAATGATGCCTCGTCAGAGGCCAGGAACAGGACTCCGTAGGCGACCTCCATTGGTTCGCCGCGGCGGCCCATGGGGGTCCGTTCGATAACCTGCCTACCCCGCTCCGGGTCCACGAAGCCTTCGTTTAGCATGGGGGTATCGATGGGCCCGGGATGCACCGAGTTCACACGAATACCGTCTTTGGCGTGTCTCAAGGCGGCTGACATGGTGAAAATGTGCACCGCTCCCTTGGAGGCGTTGTAAGCCGGACTCCCGGTGTCGCTGCCCACCAGCCCCATTTGGGATGATATGTTGACGATGGAGCCGCCGCCAATCTTGAGCATTTCAGGTATGGCGGCTTTAGTGCCCAGAAAAACACCCTTGGCGTTCACCTCCATTACCTTGTCCCACGTCTCTCCCGACGTCTCGAGGACCCCGCCTGAGGCGGTTATGCCGGCGTTGTTTACCAGGATGTCCAGCTTACCGAACCTCTTGACGGTCTCTGCGATGGCGCTCCGCCACGAGTCCTCGCTGGCGACGTCCAGGGTTAGGAAGATAGCTTCGCCGCCATTGTCGGTTATTTGCCTTGCCACCTCGCGGCCCAACTCCTCCCGAATGTCTCCGAGCACAACCTTGGCACCCTCTGCAGCAAATAGACGCCCCTCAGCAGCGCCCATTCCCCGAGCGCCGCCGCTGATAATTGCCACCTTATCCTTTAGTCGCATGGCTCCTCCTCTAATTATTGCCGCCGAGACATGGACGTATTGTCAGGGCGAAGGTTTTGATTGTCGTTATTTTTTGGTGTTTGATTATTCTAGGCAGGGGAAATGGGGTCTTTTCTGATTGATCGCTGGTTTTGGAGATGGTCGGTTGACTGTTTCCAAGTCGCTGCGTGACGGGTGGAATTGGCTAGGGGTTGGGGCCCGTTGGCTGTTGTCATGGGGCTAGTTTAGGGCTTGGGGTGGTTTGGGGCAATATGGGTTGTCGAGGGGTCGCTGAGTGACGGTGGAATTTGGCGGGGAGTTGGATTAAGACGCTGGTTGGATGGTGGGATTGGGCCTTGGGCTACGGGTAGAGGAATGCAGACGGATTTGAGTTTGCAGGTTTATGCGTCTAAGGGCGGGCGCCTGAGATGCCACTCCGTAGCCTGTTGGTAGGCGTAGGCGGCCTTGAAGAGCTGGCCCTCCCCGAGCTTTTGGGCCATAAACTGGAGGCCAACGGGCAGCCGGTTGTTAACGGCAAACCCACACGGTACCGAAAGGGCCGGCATACCCATGAGGCTGGCTATGCCGTTTATGTAAACCGCTCTCGACCGGGCCGGCACCTCTTTCCCTCTAATAACCGCCGTGACAGCATCGAATCTGTCGTTGAGGGTGCTGCCCGTGGGCGTGGCAATGACGTCAACGTCCCTCAACGCCGCTTCCACCTCCTGGCGTATGACTGCCGCTTGACGCAGGCCGTCGATGTACTCCGAAAAGGGTTGTTTGCTCCCTGCTTCTATGGAGGGTTTGATTTCAAGCCAGCCTTCCAGTGTCTCGCTGCTGAAATTCTCCGTCCAATAGACGAAAGACTCAGGGAGGCTAATTTTGAAATGGGTGGCTCGGGTGTCCGCGGCGAGGGGCATGGCAACCTGTCGCACCTGGGCGCCCAACCGCTGCAACACGTCTATGGCTTCTCTTACGAGGTCTTCTACTTCCTCGGTCTCCCGTTCCCATATCCACCGGTCCACGGGCACACCGATCCGCATACCCTTGACCCCGTCTCGCATGGTCGAAACATAGTCCTCCACGGGCCGGTCAACGCTCACCGGGTCCAAGGGGTCGAAGACCGCGAGGGCCTGGGAGGCCAGGGCGTTATCCTCCACGGTCTTGGTAAGAGGCCCCGCCTGGTCGAAGGTCCACGAGGGGGCCAACACACCGTGGCGGCTGATACGACCAAAGGTTGCTCTTAGACCCACAAGGTTGCAGCTGCTGGCGGGGTGGCGCACCGACCCGCCGGTGTCCGTGCCTATGGAAAGCAGCCCCAGGGACGCCGCCACGGCGGAGCCGGACCCGCTGCTGGAAGTACCCGGACTACGTGTGGTGTCCCATGGACTGCGACAATCCACGATAGAGTCGCCGCGCCCTATCTGGGAATAGACCTTTCCTACCAGGATGGCCCCAGCGTCTTCCAAAAGGGTCCGCACCGTGGCGTCCTGCTCCGGTTTGAAGTCCTGGAGGCGGGGATGACCGTAGGTAGTGGGAATATCCTTGGTGGCTATAACGTCCTTTAGGCTGAAGGGAATCCCGTGGAGAGGGCCACGGTACCGGCCCGCCGCAATCTCCCTTTCCGCCTCGCGGGCCCTGTCCATGGCATAATCACCGGCAACCGTGAGGAAGGCCTTGAGGGTGGGATTCAACCGTTGGATACGGTCCAGCGTTGCCTGAATAACCTCCACGGGCGACACACGCCTGGCGGCTATATCTTGGCTTAGGGATGCGATGGTGGCGGTGCTCAGGTCCAATGGGCTCAACGGCTTACAACCTCCGGTTGATTGGGACTACCCAAACTTATTGCCCACGGGCTGCCCTGTCAATACACCAACTTGCGAGGGGGGGATTATTGGCGGCGGGGCGCATGGTACCTGGAAGAGCTTGAGGGCCTTAAGACAAAGGGGAGTTATATACTTTGTACACGCTCCGGCGCATCGTCAATACAAATCCTGGGCAATAGTTATAGTTTTTTCTCTTGTCTTCGCCTCAACATAATCCGCATCAACCTTGCCATTAGGAATCCAATCTCGTCCACTCTTTCAGGCGGTTAATTCAACAGGAAGCTGCAAGTTCTCAACGAATCCCTCGACGAGATATTACGTGATCTACCCACCTCCAAAACGCCCACCAAGCCTCCTACAATGCACCACTCTTGTTTCCCAAAGAATAGCTTGTTCTGACGGTAGGGGATAGGAGCGTCTATGTCCGATCCTACGACATGTTTATCCTCCTATCCAAGATGTTAGCCATATCCCAAAGCTGGCGCAGGCAGACTGAACTAGCGTAGACGCCCCTTGAACCGCTGCACTTTGCAGTACACGTTGCGCTATGTGCGAGTTAACCAAATTGCCCATAGTATAGGACCTCTACAACAGCCGGAAGATGCGTTAGGGGTGGTTCTGCTACATCAACCAGTTCGAACGTTGATTTCTGCAAGACTAAATTAGTTTGTCGTTCTTGTTGTACCTGCTTCCCTAGCATAAGGTTGGGCTATGAACAGGATGCACTTAAGGAATTCCTCTTTTG
The DNA here is from genome assembly GCA_965226535.1 of Dehalococcoidia bacterium. Classification (GTDB taxonomy): domain Bacteria; phylum Chloroflexota; class Dehalococcoidia; order Lucifugimonadales; genus JAPULR01. The sequence continues at coordinate 239,745 of CBDDDE010000009.1, forward strand.
GTCGCGATATCCAATTTCTTCACGCGAAATTACGCAGATCAGGGTCTACCACGGTTCTTCCTATTTTGTCTTTGCTACCCAAGCTCTTGCTGAGCGCATTTGGAACAGGTCAGGTAATGAGATAGTCCTTTAGAGCAAGCAGGGAAAAGGCCCATATAGCCAACCAGCCGTTAAGACTGCCTGAGCTTCGCCATTCAACCCAACAACAACGAGAGGTATGCCAGCAGCTACGCTGTCACGGTCGCATGTTAGCATCAAGCCGTCAAATTCCTTGACATACGACTGACATAATCAACCGAGGCCATTGATCTTCTTAACATCCAATCGTAAGACGTTCACCGTCCTTCAGAACGAATGTGATAGGCTAAAGCAACAGATTAGGAGTTCCGTATCACCTAGGGCTTGCGATTTTCCTTCATCATCAGGCCCCTCAATCCTGGTCTTTTAACCAAATAAGGGTTATTCCTACATATACACCGTATTTAGCTGTAAATGTTAGGGAAGCCATACCTTCGTCCAATGCCATTCCCTGTACTTCAAAGGGGGAAGTGCCACCTTGCCTATCCTTAATCAAGATCTATGGCTCTTTTGCGGTCATGGCAGGGTCAATGCCCTCCCAAAAGTGATATGCTTAACTCATGCGGAATTGCAGTCGATGTGTAACTGGCAATAAGCGATTGGCTGGTCAGGACTCAAGTGGAGCTGACCAAGCCCACATATAGCACGATGCTAGTCCAGGCCAGCCAGGTGTATCCAATTTACCATTGACAGATTCCTTACAGCAAAAGCCTGTTAACGCCATTGACGGAAGGTAACTTATACCCCAAGCGCTTTACTTGCCATTTGGTGATTCTGTGGGGACTGAGGAACAACCTTGGCAGCTCACACTACAACCCATATTGCGCGGTTGTAGATAATTCCTTAAACAAAGGGCATTCCCGACATAGGGCTGGAATTTTTCAGGGGTGTGGTGGGCACTCGGCCCAACTCCGTGGGATTTCCGATTGCGCGGCGGTGGCGTGGCTGAAAAGGCCTTGGAAGACGACAGAAATTGGCACAGCGTGTCCCCGTCGATAGGTGGCTGATGCCATCACGTCCAAGCGAGATTGACAGCCAATTACAGCGGTGCTACTCTCCGTCACAATACTAGCTTCCCCCACATAGCCGTCACGCAGCGGTCGCGTGCCCTGCAAAGACGATACGTGCCCACCGGCTACTAGAGACAAGCACAGACGGAGGTTCTAAATGGGTAACCCCACAGTGCACCCCAGCTTCCTCAACTCGTTGGAATGGCGATCCATCGGCCCACATCGCGGCGGCCGCGTCGTCGCCGTGACAGGAGACGTCTCCAACCCCGGGGTTTTCTACTTCGGGGCTTGTGCGGGCGGTGTATGGAAGACGACGGACGGCGGGACCTACTGGGAAAACATTTCCGATGGGTTCTTTAATACCGCCTCCGTGGGGGCCATCGCCGTCGCGGAGTCGGACGCCAACGTGATTTATGCCGGCATGGGCGAGTCCTGCATAAGGGGCAACGTCTGCCACGGGGACGGTGTCTACGGCTCAACCGACGCGGGAAAGAGTTGGGCGCACCTGGGCCTCCAGGCCACCCGCCACATCTCCCGTGTGAGGGTGCATCCCCAGAAACCCAACCTTGTTTACGTGGCCGCCCTTGGAGACCCCTTCGACGCCAGCCCGGAACGGGGCATCTATCGATCTAAAGACGGAGGCAGCACATGGGAGCAAGTGCTGTCCCGGGGCGACAGAACCGGCGCGGCGGACCTGGCCATGGATACTTCCAACCCCAGAAACCTCTATGCCGCCTTCTGGGAAACCCGTCGCACACCGTGGAGCCTGGAAAGCGGCGGCCCTGGCAGCGGACTGTTTAAGTCCACCGACGGCGGAGACAACTGGACGGACCTTAGCGGCAAGAAGGGCATGCCGGAGGGAATCAAAGGCCGAATCGGAGTCGCGGTGTCGCCTGCCCAACCTAGCCGCGTGTGGGCCGTTATTGAGGCCGGAGAGAGCGGGCTTTATCGCTCCGACGATGGGGGCGAGACGTGGGAGAGAATTAGCAAAGACCGTAACCTCCTTACCCGGCCCTGGTACTATAACCATGTTTTCGCCGACCCAAAGGACCCCGAAACTCTATATATCCTGAACCTGAACGCCTGGAAGTCCGTGGACGGCGGCCGTACTTTCACCCAGCTCACCACGCCACACGGAGATAATCACGACCTCTGGATAGACCCCAACAACCCGCAGAGGATGATTGAGGGTAACGACGGGGGCGCCTGTGTCTCTTTTAATGGCGGCGACACGTGGTCAACCATCTATAATCAGCCCACGGCCCAGTTCTATCACGTGGACACCGACTCCCAGTTCCCTTACCGGGTCTACGGTACGCAGCAAGACAACACCGCGATGAGCGTCCCAAGCCGTTCCCACAAGGGAGCCATACCCTACGCCGACTGTTACCAGGTGGGCACCTCGGAAAGCGGTCACATCGCCGTACGCCCGGACAACTCGGATATTGTGTACTCCGGCGCCATAGGCAGCTCTCCCGGCGGGGGCGGATCGCTTCTTCGCTACGACCACAGCAGCGGCCAGGTGCGCAGCATCACCGTGTGGCCTGAGGTTGTGAACGGCCTGGGGGCCAAGTCGGCGAAGTACCGATTCCAATGGACCTACCCCATACTGATATCGCCCCATAACCCAAACATCCTCTTTACCGCCGGTAACCACCTTTTCCGGTCCACCGACGAGGGTACGAGTTGGGAAGCCATAAGCCCCGATTTGACTCGAAACGACGTGACCAAGATGGAACCCTCCGGAGGCCCTTTAACTATTGACGACACCGGCGCGGAGTACTACGGGACCATCTTCGCTTTCGCCGAGTCACCTCTCACGCCAGGTCTCTTTTGGGCCGGCAGCGACGACGGTCTGGTCCACGTTTCCAGGGACGGAGGAGGCACTTGGACCAACGTGACGCCTCCTGAACTGCCCGAGTGGTCCCTTATTAGCATGATTGAACCTTCCCCCCACAGTCCCGGCACCGCCTACCTGGTGGCTACACGGTACAAGTGGGCCGACCTTCATCCCTTTATGTACAGGACCACGGACTACGGGGAAACGTGGCAGGACATTACCGGGGGAATACCTGAAGGCGCTTTTACCCGGGTGCTTAGAGAAGACCCTTCAAGGAGTGGCCTACTCTACGCCGGTACGGAGTCCGGCGTGTACGTTTCCTTCAACGGCGGTGACTCTTGGCAGACCCTTCAAAGCAACCTGCCCATAGTCCCCGTCCATGACCTGGCCGTCAAAGAGAAGGACCTGGTGGCCGCCACTCACGGGCGCTCCTTCTGGATATTGGACGACCTCACACCCATACACCAGCTAATGGACGGGTTGGACAGCGCAAAGGACCATCTATTCAAGCCCCGGCCTGCCTACCGGTATCTGACCTCCACCGGCGCGGAGAGGCCCGGCGGCCCGGGAAAAAACTACACGCTGGCCTCAGGTGTAATAGTTACTTTCTACGAGACAAAGGACTCGGGCAAGACCTTTTTGGACGCCGGCAAGAACCCTCCCGCAGGCCTGGTGGTCAACTATTACCTCAAGGAAAAGCCTGAAAACGATTTAACCCTTACTTTCCTTGACTCCTCGAACCAGGAGATTAAGACCTTCTCCAGCAGCGGGGACGAGGATAAGCCCAAGGTTGCCACTGAGCCTGGGGCCAACCGCTTTGTCTGGGACATGCGTTATCCCGAAGCCCACAAGGTAAAGGGGGACTCCAGCACGGAAAAGAGTCTCAACGGCCCCGTAGCCTCTCCCGGCATCTATAAGGTGAGGCTGGCAGTTAACGACGAGACCTTTACCCAAGAGTTCGAAATACGAAAAGACCCTCGCGTTCCAGCCACGCAGGAGGACTTGGACACGCAGTTTGACCTACTAATTAAAATCAGGGACAAGTTGTCCCAGACCCAGGACGCCATTAACTCTATCCGCAACGTTAAGGGGCAGTTGGAAGCGTGGAAGCAGCGTCCCGGCACCTCGGAAACCGTGTCAAACGCCGCCGCAAGCCTGGGGGAGAAGCTGAGCGACATTGAAGAAGAGCTTATTCAGCCTCGGGGCTCCGCACCCCTGGATAGGGTCAACTTCCCAACCCGCCTCAACCTCAAGATAGCCTCACTTACCAGTGTTGTAGCCAGCGCCGACGCCGTGCCTACCCGCCAGTCCTACCAGGTCTTCCAAGATCTTTCGGCCCGCATAGACTTGCAGCTGGACCGGCTCAATCAAGTGACCTCAACCGACGTGGCGGCCTTCAACAACCTTGTGCAAGACCTGGGACTAGCGGCCGTTGCGCCATAGACCTGAAGAACTAGTCCAGCGTCCCAATACACCCCCTTAGGGACCGAAATCTGTACCGGACGCGGCCCCAAAGGTAAGCTCTTGCCGTCAATAACCCTTCACCACTCGGATAGTCCTCACCGCAGATGAGCGCCGCGCTACCTCAGCCTAGTTCCCGGTTTGGAAGGCTTTTCGTAGCCTTTACCAGTCGTGACTACCGATTTGTCTGGTCCTACTTTGTCCTAAATTTCCTTGCCATGAGTATGGAGATGCTGGCCCAGGGGTGGCTGGTGCTGCTGGTGACGGACTCGGCCTTTTGGGTGGGGGGCGTGGCGGGACTGCGGGGCGCCGGTCAGGTGGCCTTCGGGCTAATGGCTGGGGTCATTGTGGACAGGTTCAACCGACGGCTCATCATAACAATTGCCCAGACCATCAAAGCGGCAACCTTCCTATGGCTAGGGGTGCTTCTGTTTACGGACAGCATCCAACTGTGGCACATACTCCTAGCGGCGCTGATTCAGGGTATGCTTATGGCCACGGTTCTCCCGGCCAGTGAGGCCCTGATCTACGACACCGTTGGCCCCAAGCGTCTTTTGAACGCCATCGCTATCAAGCACGGCGCCTTCGGCCTGGCAAGGATTCCTGGCTCCATTGTTGCCGGAGCGTTGATTGATCAAGCGGGTCTGGGCCCCTGCTATATAGTCATTGCGGTAGTGCTGATTTTCAGCCCGCTTCCCATACTCCTCATCAAGACGCGCTATGTTAGGCCTCCGGCCTACGAATCAATTCTGCAAAACGTTGCGGGCGGACTGCGCTACGTGTCCAGGACCAGTTCTATTAAGTCTTTACTTCTCTTTGGCACAATGGTGGAGCTCTTTGGATTCTCCTATTTTGTTATGCTTCCCGTCATTGCCAGAGACGTCCTTCACGTTGGAGCGTCGGAGCTGGGGTTTCTTTCCGCTGCGGGGAGCATAGGCAGCCTTCTTGCCACCTTGGCGCTGGCCAGCCTTGCAGACGTGAGGTTTAAGGCCTTGCTTCTCACCATATCGGCCGCCGGCGCCGGTCTATCGCTATTTGTATTTGGGTTTTCATCCTGGTATGCCGTTTCCCTTTTCCTATCCGGTCTTGTGGGCGCCTGCTTGGCCACCTACGATGCCACCATGGGGACCATGCTTCAGCTTCTGTCGGCGGACAGAATGCGTGGCCGGGTGCTGGGACTCTACGGCCTCACCTTTGGCTTTACCCCCTTGGGCGGCTTCTTAAGCGGGGTCATAGCTACAATCATTAGCGCGTCATTTGCCGTGAGTATGGGTGGTGTGGTTATTTTGGCGTCGATTTTTGTTATGCTGACTGCCAAGCGGAGCCTGAAGATAGCCGACGAGCCTGAAACTCAAGAACCGGAAAATCCCTAGCGGAGGAGGTCTACAATTGGCGACTCTTGCCGACCCTTCTTGGGTTGAATACTGGATAGAGCTTGGAGACGTCCATATCCTTGACCCGCGTCCCGCATCTCAATACGCGCAGGGGCACCTGCCCGACGCCGTTAGCTTGCCATTGGAAAAGATTCTGGGGCCCGACGGGGTTTTGCTGCCAGACCATCGATTGGCCCAGGCATTTGGGGAGGCGGGCTTGGACGACTCAAAGCGGGCATTGGTCTATGACGGCGGCGATGGTAGGCAAGGCGCCATGATGGCTTGGGTACTTGAGTACCTGGGCCGAGGAGAAGTTTCGCTTTCCAGCCTGCTTTATGAAGGCTGGGCGCAGCAGGGGTATGCCGTTTCCCACAAGGCCGCAATCCCACAACGCCGACACTTTAACACACGTATAAACCCTAACAAGCGAGTTACCATTCAGGAGTTGGGCTCCGGCAAGGGCGTCAAGCTGCTGGACTTACGAAGCGCCCAGGAGCACGGGGGCCCCGGCGGGCATTTGCCCGGCTCTTTCAATCTTCCATGGACGGAGCTCCTCGGCAGCGATTATTACCTTTTGCGCTCCGACGCGGACCTCTCACGCAGGCTCAAGACCCTGGGTATTCACCGCATGGAAAAGATTGTTACCCACTCCAACACCGGCCCCAGGGCCGCCATTGGATACTTGGCGCTCAAGCGCGGCGGCTACGACGTCAGTGTCCTTGATGCCGCCTTTCCCCACCGTCCCCTCACCTAACCCTTACCTTCCACGAACGTCCTTCAACGCAGACCTCTATCCCCGAACCAGCCCCGACCCTATTCCAAGCTGTCGTCGGGCGGGGCCGTGGGGCGTTGAGACCTTGTTTGCCCAATGCCAAGGGGTTAGAATGGCCCTGCCGCCGTGGCCGCGGCGGCGGATACAGACCAGGTTGAGGAAGGGCCGAATATGCAGATGAAGGGAATGGTTGCCATAGTCACGGGGGCCAGTCGTGGGTTGGGCAAGGCGATTGCCCTTGCCTACGCCGCGGAAGGGGCTAAGGTTGCGGTCTGCTCGCGGCCCAGTTCGCCTACCGGGCAGCCAGGTACCGCCACCGACACGGCCAGTGAGATTGAGGCCATGGGCGGTGAAGCCCTGGCCATACCTTGCGACGTAACCAACGAGTCACAGGTGAAAGCCATGGTTGACCTGGTCACGGAACGCTTTGGCCGGATTGACGTGTTGGTCAACAACGCCGGAATTATGATTATCGGTGAACCGTTTCTTGACATCGACTCTCAGAGGTGGGACAACCTTATGTCTGTCAACGTTAGGGGTCCTTACCTCTGCTGCAGATACGTCCTTCCCGTAATGATCGAGCAGCGGAGTGGGAGCGTCGTCAACATTGGTTCGGGGATGGGGGTTGAGCTACTGCGCGGCGGCGGCACTGCCTACAGCGCCAGCAAAGCCGCCCTCCACATGATTAGTCACGCTCTGGCGGAGGAGATGGCAGAGCACAATATCGCCGTCAACGTACTGAGTCCCGGTAGTATGAGAAGCGAGGGTTCCTGGGCGATACCTTGGAATCGTAGCAACTGGGATGTTCGTATTGACCCGTCCAACAATGGTCCTTGCGCCGTATACCTGGCCCTCCGGACGCCCGAAACTATGACGGGGCAATACGTCCATATTGATAATTTCGGTAAGACCTGGGGCCCCGGCGCCGGTAGTTCCTAGACGGGGCGTAGAGCTTTGAGCCTCTCCAAAGGTAACCTGCTGCGAAGTTTGGAAGCTTCCGTTAGCCGGGAACAGACATTTACCGATTCCCAAGAGATGGGGCGCGCCGCCTTTCGTATGTACGCCGAGGCCATACAGGACGCCAATCCCCTCTATGCTAACCATGAGTTCGTTCACGGCCTTGGACTGAGGGACGTCATGGCCCCACCGACGCTTATTTGCGACACTTTCCGTTTCTTTGGCGACGACATAGATGAAGCAGGCCACCCCTTGGCCCTTGAGCAGGAGTGCGCCGGTGCGCCCCTGCGCGCAGGCAACGAATATGAGTTTTTCCAACCCGTCCATCCCAGCGACATCGTCACCCTTCGACGGAAGGTTACGAAGGTCTGGGAGAAGAAGGGCCGCTCCGGGACCCTTGTATTTCAGCAAGCTAAGGTTACCTATCACAACCAGCGTAATGAGCTTCTGGCCATAAACAACGAGGTGCTGTGCTACAGGGAGCCTCGGCAGACCCGGGACGGCTAAAACAAGCCGAAATGACCAGTACGACAGCAACTCTTCGATACTTTGAAGACGTGCGGGCCGGGGAGTTGCTGCCTTCCCTGGAGAAGAAGGTTAGCCTTGTCCGCATGATGGCCTACGGCGCGGCCACGTGGGACTTTGTTAGGCTCCATTACGATGCCACCTACGCTTTAAGGAATGACCTTCCCGCTCCGTTGGTTGATGGACAGATGCTGGGCGCTTTCCTGGCGCAGATGGTCCAGGACTGGGCGGGCCCAAGGGGGTTCCTTCGCAAACTGAGCTTCCAGAACCGGGGCATGGTCTTTGCCGGAGATTCGGTAACTTGCCATGGCTGTGTCAGCTCTACCTACAGACAGGAAGGGCATAATCTGGTGGAGTGCCGCCTGTGGATTGAGAATGAGCGAGGTGAAGCGGTGGTCAGACCCGCCAGCGCCACGTTGCAGCTGCCCTCCAGGTCAGACGCCCCATGACGGAGAAACGCGTCATAGGTCCAGAACACTATCCTTGGGACCCCAATTTTCGAGACCAACCTTTCTCCCTGGGGGTGGAGCGCCACGGGCTCCTGTGCATCTCCGGTCTAACGGCGGAAACCTACTCGCCCGAAAGAAAGAGCTATGTCGTAAACAGCACAAGCCTTGTGGAGCAAACCGGTGTAATCTTCAAGAAAATGGGCGCCATCCTTGAGGCCTCCGGGTACAGCTTCGAGGACGTGGTATACACGGTGGACTATGCCCTTGAGGCCGCAATGCCCGAATACCGCGCCAGCGGAACGGTGCGACGCCAAAGCTTTGGCAGCAGTATGCCGGCGTCGGTGGGCATACTCGTTAACGGGATCCCGGACTCGGCGTCCCTTATGGTGGTCAACGCCGTGGCCATGCGTGGAGGGAGAGAAAAGCGGGCCGTTTTTCCGGAGGGTACGCCCACGTGGGAGCGTTACCGCTCGCGGACCTTCTGGCCTGGGTTCTTTGTGGGTGACGACTGGTTTTGGCTTTCGGGTTCAACAGGTCGCAACTACGACCGTGTTTCCGGCAAGGAAGCCTACCCCGAGGGCATTGGCCCCCAAGCTCAGGCCATTTGGAGCAATGCGTTGGGCCAGGTGATGAGCGATGCGTCGGTGGACGCGTCCCACGTAGCCAAGGTGTTCGACTACATTCATCCGGCGGGCGTGGAAGAATACGCTATCACAAGACGAGACCGCAAGGGTTTCGGCACCGGAGCCGGTGCGGCACTTACGGGTCTGGTTATATCACGTCTCCTTCACAGGGAGGCCTTGCTGGAAACCGACGCTCTCTGCTACCTGGGCAAAGACAGGGAGGTTATTGACGTACCCGGTTGGCGGCGGGACGCTTCGACGCCCCCGGCGGCGGTGCGCTGCGGCAAGTACCTCTTTTGCTCCGGCCAAGGGCCAATTGACCACACTAGTGGTAGGGTGGTGGGTCAGGGTGATTTTCAGTCCCAAGTGTCCCAAACTTATGACAACCTATTTCGTGTCCTCCAGGCCGCCGGGGCTTCACTCGGCGACGTGGTGAGGACCTTGGAGTACACCAACCCTCAGAATGCATACCGCCAGGGTCTTCTCCACAAAGCGAGACGCGACGCTTATGGGGACCTTCTCCCCGCGGTGACCACTGTAACGGCTAACCAAATTCTTCCTGCGGAAGCCAGCCTTGGAATGGAGGTCTGGGCCGTCCTGGAGTAAAGCAAATGCTGGACTACTATTGTATATCGGAGCTTCTATCCCCTGAGGAGCGGCTTGTGCAGACCACAGCCCGGGAGTTTCTGGAAAGAGAGGCCATGCCCGAGGTGTCCCGGTGGTGGGAGGAGGAAGGTTTTCCCAAGGAACTGGCTACTGAATTGGGAAGGCTTGGTTATCTGGGGGCCAATCTCCCCACAGAGTACGGGGCAGCCGGTGTTTCCAACGCCGCCTACGGTCTCATTATGTATGAGTTGGAGCGGGTGGATTCGGGGCTCCGCAGCTTTGCCAGTGTTCAGGGGGCCCTGGTAATGTACCCGATTTACGCCTACGGCTCCGAGGAGCAGAAGAGGCGGTACCTTCCCGCCATGGCCAAGGGTGAGGTAATTGGGTGCTTTGGTCTCACCGAGCACGAGGGTGGCTCCGACCCGGGGGCAATGGCGACGCGGGCACGCAAGGACGGGGATTTTTACGTGCTGACGGGCGCCAAGATGTGGATATCCAACGGCAATATCGCCGACTTGGCCTTGGTCTGGGCCAAGGACGAAGAAGACGCGGTGCGGGGTTTTCTGGTCCCCACCGACACTCCCGGATTTCAAGCCAACGTCATAAAGCGCAAGATGAGCCTTCGCGTATCGGTGACCAGTGAGCTGGCGCTGGACGAGGTCCGGGTGCACCGGTCACAGATGCTACCCAACGTGAAGGGGCTGCGAGGCCCCTTGTCGTGCCTAACCCAGGCACGCTACGGTATCGCTTGGGGGGCGCTGGGGTGCCTGGAGGCAGTGTACACCGAGGCGTTGGCCTTCGCTCAGAACCGGATGACTTTCGGGGCACCCATAGCCTCCAGGCAGCTAGTCCAGGCCAAGTTGGTTGACATGCTTGCGCGGCACACTGAAGGACTGCTGTTGGCGTGGAGGCTGGCCAAGCTAAAGGACGAGGGCAAGATGACCTATACCCAGGTGTCCCTGGCCAAGCGCGAGAACGTACGAGCCGCCCTTGAGGGAGCGCGAGCCGCTCGGGAGATTTTGGGGGCCAGCGGGATTACACTGGAGTATCACGCAATCCGGCACATGCTTAACCTGGAGACGGTGGACACCTACGAGGGGACTTACGACATTCACACCATGGCCCTGGGCCGGGAGGCTACGGGGCACAGCGCCTTTGGCTAACAGTCATTGCATGACGGCTAAGTCTGGCGATAGGTTGTTTGAGGCCAAGGTTGGCGCGGGGGGTTGGGGCTGGGGGATGGATTCTCGCTCTCGGAGACCTTTGCATAACCCCTGTACGACCTCAAATTGATGAGGATTTGGACGGGGTTCAGGCACGGAAGGCGTTGGCGTAAACATCCAATGACTAGTTATTGAAAGGCCTACGCTTTGTCGTAGACCTCGGCGGGGTACTCTTCTCCGATAATGCCTTGGGATCGAAGCTTGTTGATTTCGCCCGCGCTGATGCCTAGGAACTTGCCGTAGACGTAGTCGTTATGCTCTCCCAGAGTATTGGAGGCCAGGGGCAGCGACTGGTTTACTTTTGTAAGATCCCATAGAAAGCCTGGGTACCGATGCACCCCGGCCGCTGGATGCCGCAATGTCTTGAAGAAACCCCTGGCTTCCAGCTGTGGGTCTTCATATAGGTCAGAGTCGTCCAAGACAGCCTGGGCGGGGACTCCAGCCTCTTGCAAGGCTTGCATCACTTCCAACTTGTCGCGTTGCATGGTCCAGCGTTGGATGGCTTCATCCAGGCTGTCATGGTTGCGATGGCGGTTAGACACGCCGGCGTACCGTGGGTCTGTAGACCATTGGTTGTGTCCGGTTGCCTGGCAGAGGCTAAGCCACTCCTCTTCGGAGGTGACGGTTATGACAACCCAGTTGTCGACTCCGCGGCAGCGGTAGCAGCCGTAGGGAGCCAGGTAAGGATGGCGACTGCCGAGGCGGCGTGGAGCCCGGCGGTTCATGACGTAGTCCATGAAAGGTCCGCCCAGGTGGGGCAGGAAGTTCTCCACCTGCGACATGTCAATCCACTGGCCCGTTCCCGTTCGCTTCCGGTGGTAGAGGGCGACAAGGATGGCGAAAACGGCGCTGACGGAGGCCGTCGCGTCGGTGTGCTGAACGATGGGAGTAGTTGAGTCATCGGTATCACGATAGCCTCTCAAGGCGTGATGCCCGGTAAAGCCGTCCAAAGCGCTGCCAAGGGCGGCGTACCCCTTGTAGGGCCCTTCCTCACCCCAGCCGGACATGGACAGCATAACGACGTTGGGCTTCACTTTGCTGACTGAGGGATAGTCCACACCCAAGCGGGCAGCGGTGCCAGCGGTAAAGGAGGTAATCAACACGTCTACTTTGCCAATGAGCCTCTTGAAGACCTCCATGCCCTGCTGATGCTTAATGTTGAGGGTAATGCCGTACTTATTGCGGTTGGCCATGTTGTGGAGGGCCGCACGGTCCCACGGCCTTGGACTGTTGGGGTTGTTGTCGCTGTAGCCTATGGACAGTCCTTTCAGCCGAGTTAGGGAAGGTCTGGGAAAGGATTCCAGCTTAATTACCGAGGCTCCCAGGTCGCCAAGGAGGGAACCAGCCATTGGGCCCGCCCAGACCTCCGTCATGTCAACTACCCAAACGCCCTCCAGAGGAGCATTGGCTCCGTTGGTATTCATATCACACCACGGGTTTTTAGCTGGGCTATCTCTCCCAAGCTATAGCCCAGCTCAACGGAGAGGACTTCAACGTTGTGCTGCCCAAGCGACGGGGCCGGCCCGGGACTCTGCAAAGGGGTTTCGGTCATCTTGAAGGGGGCTCCCATGGCGGGCAGACGTCCGACGGTGGGATGGATAACCTCGGTGAAAAAGGACCTGGCCGCCAGTTGAGGATCCAGCATCATCTCTTCAAAAGACAGCACCGGTGCGCACATTACGCGATGGGCTTGACACAGCTCAAAAATCTCCAGCTTGGAGTGCTGCATCAACCACTCTATGAAAACGGCCTCGAACTCCTCGGCATTTTCAGCGCGGGCTTCGCTGGAGGCCCACCGGGGGTCTTGGCAAATATCGGGGCGGCCCATGGCGTCGCAGAGGCGGCGAAAATACACATCGTAGCCCACGCCGATAACGACGTAACCATCGCGGCAGGGATAGGCGCCCTGGGGTATGCCGCCAGGCCATCGCTCGCGTGTCGTTTTCACACCCGTGTATGCGTAGAAGAGGCACCGGCTGTCCACGTTGCCGATCAGGGACTCCAGCGCGGAAACGTCCACCTGCTGGCCCACGCCCTGGAACCGAGCTGTGAAGAGTCCGCCCATGGTGGCCGCCGCCGCGGTAGCGCCCACCTGGTACCAGATGACGTCTGGGGCGTAGGGCAGCGGCGCCAAGTCGGGGAGGCCGTGGACATACATTCTGCCGCTCATGGCAAAGACGCCAATATCTGTGGCCTTGAAGCTCTTATAAGGGCCGGTCCGTCCAAAGGGTGTGATGGAGGTCATTACCAGGGCGGGGTTGACGTGCTCCAAGTCTTGAAAGCTCAGGCCAAGGGAGGGCAAGTACGTGGGAGCAAAGGTTTCAATGAGCACGTCGGCTTTGGCAACCAGCTTCTTCAGGATACCTTGGCCGGCTTCAGTGGAAATGTCTAGGGTGATGCCTTTCTTGTTGCCGTTGAGATGCATGAAAAGGCCGCTCTTCTCCTGGTGGGGGAGGTCTCCGGGAAAAGGGCCTGCCCTACGGGTGGGGTCGCCGAGGAGAGGCGGCTCGATCTTAATAACGTCGGCACCGCAGCGAGCCAGGGACTGTGCGCAATAGGCCCCGGCGATGTTGTCGCTTAGGTCCAGGACTCTAACGTCGGAGAGCGCTATATCAGGCATAAGGATTTTATAGAGAGCCTACCGAGCTAGAGACCCATCATCTCGGCGATGCCGTCCACGTGGTGCAGAGCATTGCCGGAGTTGGCTTCCGCCAGCCTATTTCGGGCGCTGTAGAGCTGCATGTCATGCTCCACGGTAAAGGAAATACCGGCGAAAATGCCGTGGCCAGTGACGGTGGAGAGACGGCTAACCTCATGGGCAGCGGTCTCGGCCATGGCTATTTCTTCGGAGGAGGGAAGGCCGTCCCGCAGGCTGCACGCGGCTCTATATACCAACATTCGGGCTACGTCCACGGCCACTCGTAGGTCGGCGCACTGGTGTTGAACGGCCTGAAAAGCGCCTATGGGACGTCCAAACTGGACGCGGGACTTGGAGTAGTCGATGACCATTTCCAGAATCTTCTGAGCCCGGCCTACCATTTCGCCGCACCGAACCAGGGTGGTCCATTCTAAGGCCTTGAGCAAAGGACCTCGTCCGGCGGCGGGTTGGCCAAGGATGCTGTTTTGCGAAACCGTCACGTTGTTGAACTCAACGATGGCCTGGGAGCCGCCGCCGATGCCGGCTAGCGGGGTGATTGTTACACCGGGGTCGTTGGCTTCAATTAGGGCCAGGGTCAAGCCCTGGGGTTTTTCAGTTTTTACGGCGCATATCATGAGGTCCGCTGATGCCGCATAGGGTACAAAGGTCTTGACGCCGCTAATCCGGTACCCGCTCCGGTGGGGTGAAGCCAAGGTGGAAAGGCAGTCAAGGCCTTTGTGCCTCTGTGGCTCGTCAAGGGCCAGGGTCATGATGGTTTGGCCCCGGACCAGTCCTGGGAGGAGTGCGGCTCGCTGGGAGGGGCTGCCAGCCTGAAGAATGAGCTGGCCGCACGTTACCGAGGAGGCGAGCAGTGGGGAAGGCAAGATTGCCCTTCCTATCTCCTCGGCTAGCACCAGTTGGTCGACAATGTCTCCACCCTCGCCGCCGTGCTGTTCGGGCAGGGCCAGACCCAGCCAACCAAGGCTGGCCATGCGGTCCCACAGTTGGGGGGAGTAGGGCAGGTTTGAGCTTTCCAGGTCTCTAATCACGCTTGTTGGGCAGTTGGCTTCCAGGAAGTCACGGGCGGAGCGCCGCAGCATTTCTTGGCCCTGGGTGAATGCAAAGTCCATTAGGCAGCTACCTGGGCAGGCCCAGGCCCCTTTGGGCGATGATGTTCCGGTGTATCTCCATGGTGCCGGCGCCGTGGAGATGCAAGCTCTCCCTACTCAGTCCCTCGATGGCGCCCCGAATGGGGGCAAGGTCGGATTGAGGGGTCAAGGCGCCGAGGGGGCCAAGGATTTCCATGGCCTCTTGAGCGAATTTTAGCCTCTGTTGGGTGCCGTAGAGGAAGGCTATGGACGCCTCAGCGTTGGGCACTTGGCCTTGACTCTGCATCCAGGCAACTTTCCAGCAGAGGAGAGACCAACCTTCCATACCTACCTTGAGCTTGGCTAACTTATGCCTTACGACGGGGTCCTGTCCAAGGGTACCGCCGTTGTAGGGGGCGCTGCGGCAATAGTCTACGAAGTCGTTGAAGGTACGGCGGACGCGGGCACAGCGTTCCAGACCGGCGCGCTCGTAGTCCAGGGTGGTCATGGCATGGTACCAGCCCTGGTTTTCCTCTCCCACAAGACAGGACCGGGCCACTCGCACGTCGTCGAAGAAGGTCTGGGCGGCTATCTCACCGTTAATGTAGGGCAGGGAGCGGGTACTGATGCCCGGTGTGTCCATTTCGACGATGAAAAGGCTGATGCCACGGTGCTTGGGCGCCTGGGGGTCCGTTCTGGCGAGGAGGTAGATGAAATCGGCGTGGGTGTAGTAGCTGGTGAACATCTTGGAGCCGTTGAGGATGTAGTAGTCGCCGTCGGGCACGGCTCGCATTTGCAGGGATGCGAGGTCGGAGCCGGCGTTGGGTTCCGTGAAACCCTGGCAGTAGTCCACGTCCCCCCTGGCGATGGGTGGCAGGTACCGAGCCTTCTGCTCAGGGGTGCCAAATTTGATGATGGCGGGGCCCGCGAAGTTGAGGCCGGTGATGCCGACGCGCTGGATGCGATGGTAGCCGATCTGCTCGTCCAGGATGGACTGCTCAAGGAAGGTTTTGCCGCCACCACCGTACTCTTTGGGCCACCCGATAGTCAGCCATCCTTTTATGGCAAGCTTACGGGCCAAGTCGCGACCAAACCTGTACTTTTCCTCGGAGTAGGTGCCGAAGACGGTCTCGTATTGGGGAGATATTTCTTGGCGTAGGAAGTCCGAGATCTGCTCCCGGAGTTCTTGCTGTTCTTGGCTAAATTGGAATCGCATTTTAGCTTGTTTTTGGATGCACCGGACGCTCCGGCAAGGTTACCGGATTATACCGGAGCCTCGCATGAAACGGGCAACGAGGGGTCAGTGCGTAAACCCCATACCCAATGCGTATCCTTCTTCGGCGTTCCCAGGGAAAGGGGAATCCGCCGAGGTTGGGGGCCGGGGGCATTTGGTAACGGCCAAGTTGGGATGCTAGCCGATGCGTTGGCTTAGGATGTGGCGGCGGTTTCGCGTATGGGGTCTGACTTGGTCCGGCCAGCGTCCTCGCTCCACGGCATCGCCCCACTGGTCGGAGAGGAGAACGTCGGGAGATTCTATTTCGTAGAGGGCATGGTACTGGGGCTGGTCGTCAAAGCGCATTCGTTTTGCCTCGCCGCCGATTAGCATGGTCAGGTCCCTCATCTTGAAGCGGGCCACGGACACAACGCCCGGCACCGTCAAAAGGTTGGGGACGTGCTCTTGGTCGTAAACCTCGTTAAACAGGCTCTCCTTGTCGGGTTCCACGTCCATACTGGCGATAAAAAGGTACTTGGATTTTTCTGGCATAGGGGTGTTTCTCCTTTCAAGTTGGGGTGAATTAGGGATTCAAGAGGCTCTCCAATGCCCGTTGGGTTAGATTTGCCGTCAGGGGCACCTTGAATTCGTTGAATTTGAGGGGACGAGCATGTTGAACGGCCAGTTGGGCGGCTTGCCGCAGGTCCAGGTCGCTACTCTTTTTCCCTAGGACAAAGTCCTCTACCAGCCGCGCACGATAGGGCGTAGGGGCGACGCCTCCCAGGATAACGTTGGCCCTGGTTACGGTGTTGTCTTGCAGGGTAATGGAAGCGGCCACACTGGCCAAGGCAAAGTCCTCGCCGGGGCGGTCTTGGGCCTTGAGATAGAGGCTTCGGGTATTTTCAGGAGGGGAAGGCAGGAGCACGGAGGTCACTATCTCGCCATGTTCCAGTACGTGCTCCTGAAGCTGCCGTTGGTTGGGACCCGCAAAGAAATCATGCAGCGGCATAGTCCTGAAGCCATGAGGACCGAAGGCCTCCAGCCGGGCGTCCATAGCGATGAGGGCGGGAGCCATGTCCGAGGGGTGTACCATAAAAGATGCGCCGCCGCCCAGGATGGCGAGGTTACGGTTGTACCCGTTGACGCCGTAGCAGATAGAGCCGCCCTTTTTGTAGCAGGGAAAGAGGGGGTGGCGATAGTACCAGCACCGGGGCCGCTGGCAGAGGTTGCCACCCAAGGTACCCAGGTTGCGCACCTGGGGCGTGGCAATGGTGCGGGCGGCTTGGGACAAGATTGGGTAGTCTTTTTGAAGGGATGAGTCGTCGGCTAAACGGGTGAGGGTAGTGGCTGCTCCCAATCGCGTGGAGCCGTTTCTCCGGCCCACGCCCTGAAGCTCTTTCAATGCCGCCAGGGAGACCAGGCGGCGGGGGCTTTTGAGGCCGTCTTTTGTCTCTGCCAGGAGGTCCGTTCCACCGGCAATGAGTACCGTGCCGCCGGGGTCTTCCAGCAGGAGTGATACGGCGGTCTCTATGCAGTTGGGCTCTAGAAATTCAAAGGGAGTCATGGTGTCTTATTTTCGGGTCTGTTGGCGAGGGCTGCCAGGACCTTATCAGTGGTGAGCGGTATCTCGGTGAACCGAATGCCAATGGCGTCGTGGACGGCGTTGATGACAGCCGCGGCGACGGGGACGCTTGGGGGTTCGCCCAATGCCTTGGCGCCAAAAGGCGCAGTGGGGTCTTGGGTTTGGATGAAGATGGTCTCGATATCTGGGTATTGGGCTATGTTGGGGCATTTGTGCTCTAGGAAGCTGCCATTGAGGGTCACACCGGAGGCTGGGTCGGTGACCAGCTCTTCGGTGAGTGTGAGGCCCAGCATCTGAGAAACTCCGCCTTCCACCTGGTTCAGCGCGGTAACTGGGTTGATGATTCTGCCGGAGTCGTGAGCTGCCACGTACCGTAACACCCTGATGTTGCCGGTCTGCAGGTCCACCTCCACCTGGGCGAAGTGGGCCGCAAAGGAGTTGATGATGTAGTCAGGACTGCCCGGGGTGACGGTGGCCACGGCTTCCATGAAGGGTTGGGGCATTTGAGCGGCTATCCGGCTGATGGAGGTCAACCGATTGGAATTCCCCTTGGAAAGGATGAATCCCTGGCTGGCATAGATGCTGTCTCTGGGGACCTCCAAAAAAGTGGAGGCAAGGTCCAGCAGATAGCCTTGCAGCTTCTTGGAGGCCTTCTGAACGGCCAGGCCCGAAGAGAAAGTGGCGGTTGATCCGGCGGTAATGGGCGCCTCCAGAGTGGTGGAGGTGTCACCGCTGACGACGTGTACGTTATCGTAGGTGCAACCCAAGGTCTCGGCAGTCATTTGAGCCAGAACAGTATAAGCGCCTTGGCCAACATCCATAATGCCGGTTACCAGGTCAACGCGGCCGCTGCGGTGCAGGACCACCTTTGCGGTGGATTCTCTACCCGGGCCGCCACGGTAGATGGCCATGGCCACCCCGGAGCCGCGCTTCAGCCAGGTTGAGTCGGAAGGTGGCTTTGTGCCCCAGTTGATGGCTTCGGCGCCTTGTTGGAGGCATTCTCTCAGCCCGTGGCTTGAGAAGGCGATACCGCCCTCCACGGGCTGGGTATCTATGATGCGGTCTACGGGGGTGACTCGACGTCCCGGCTGCCCTTCCGGGCCAACGTGGTTTTTCAAGCGAAACTCCACGGGGTCCATGCCCAGGGTCTGGGCGGCCCGGTCCATTAGGGCTTCCAGGGCGAAGTGGCCCTGGGGCGCCCCCAACCCTCTGTAGGAACCGGCCACCGGGGTGTTGGTGTAGGTGAGGCGACCCTCGAACCGGACGTTGGGACAGCGGTAGAGGTACAGGGAACCTTGGGCTGTTCTACGAAGCACACCCTCACCGGAGGACAGATAGGCACCGGTGTTCATGACGGTTTTGTTTGATATAGCCGTTATAGTCCCGTTTTTCTTTATGCCGATGGCGAGTCTTATGACGGCGCTGTGTCGCACTCGCCCGGAGACAAACTCCTGGTAGCGGGAGTACTCCAAGCGTACTGGCCTCCCTGCTTTGCGAGAAAGGAGGGCTGCGATAACGCTGCATCGGCTCTCGTCTTTGTTACCGTACCCGGCGCCCAGGGCCGGTCCGATGACTCTAACTTTTTCCAGCGGAAGTCCCAGGGCCTGGGAGAGGAGATTTCGGTCCTGGTGGACACCGCGGCTGGTCTTCCAGACGGTGAGTCCGCCTTCGTCCCAGCGTGCCAATGCGGCGCGGGGTTCCAGGGGAGCCGCAGAGTGGGAGGCCACGGTATAGGTTTCTTCCAAGACCAGGTCTGCCTCGTTGAAACCCTGTCGCGCGCTGCCGCGCTCCAGCACAAGTGGCTCACCGCCCCAGAGGTTTCCGCCGGGGTGAATATGGGACGCTTCCGGCTTCAATGCTTTTTCAGCGTCGGTCTCAAAGGACAGGAGGGAATACTCAACCTCCAGAAGTTCCAGGGCGCGCTGGGCCAGGCTATCGCTCTCGGCGGCGACGGCGGCCACTTCGTCGCCAACAAATCTTACTCTTGTGTCCAGGATGGTCATGTCAGTGGCGATGGGGCGGGAAGTCTCAGGGTCAAAGGGGGTCAATATGGCGTGTATGCCGGGGAGCGCCTGGGCCGCGGAAGCGTCTATGGACACGACGTCGGCGTGGGGATGGGGTGAAGACAGCACCTTGGCGTGGAGCATCCCCGGCAGCTTGAGGTCCGCAGTGTACCGGCACTCACCGGTGAGCTTCTCCGCGAGACCGCGCCGGGGCACCGCATGGCCTATGACGTTGAGGATTTTTGTCATTGGGAGGTTTCTCGCATGGTCTTGGCTGCCACCATGACCCCCTGGATAATCCGGCCGTAGGCGTTGCATCGGCAGAGGTTTCCCAGGAGGGCGGAGCGGACATCGTCTTCGGTGGGCGCGGGGTTTTGCCGCAGCAGGGCGTAGGTTGACATGATAAACCCCGGCGTGCAGTAGCCGCACTGGCCCGAGTCTTCATTCAGGAAGGACTCTTGTATGGGGTGGAGAGTGTCTGACAGGGCGAGACCCTCAACGGTGAGCACCTCCTTATCCCGGGCCTGCATGGCCAACAACTGGCACGAGTAGACGGGTAGGCCGTCCAGGATAACGGTACATGCGCCACACTCGCCCCGGTCGCACCCGACCTTGGCGCCCGTGAGGTCCAGGGATTCTCTGAGCAGGTGAAGGAGGGTCCAGTGGTGGTGGACGGAGAGGGTGCGTTTCCGTCCGTTTACAACCAGGCTTATTCGGGAGGTAGAGGGAGTAGGAGAGGTGGACATGGCAGGATTTTAGCACTATTGGGGGACCGGTGGAACCATGGGAGGAGCCTGCCGAAATTGACGTGACTTTTCCAGGGTCGTAGGATATGCTGGCCCGTATATAGAGAGCGAGGTAAGGTGAGAATGAGTACAACATTGGGAAGCGGAGCTTTGACCTACCAGGTGGTTGAGGGATGGGCCAAGCTGCCAGAGGGATTTCTTTTGGACGACTGCGCCGGTGCGGTGGTGGACTCCAAGGGGCTGATTTACGTGTTCACTCGCGGCGAGCATCCGGTGGTGGTGTTCGACCGTGACGGGAATTATCAGACATCATGGGGCCACGGGGTTTTTGGGGGCACTCACGGGATAGCCATTGCACCCGACGATTCTATCTATTGTACGGATACGCAACACCACGTAATCAGGAAGTTTACTCCTGAGGGGGAGCTACTTCAGACCATTGGCGGGCCTTCAGGGCGATTCAGCGGACAGCCATTCAACCGGCCCGCGCACCTGGCCGTTTCTCCGGTATCGGGAGACCTGTTTGTGGCCGACGGCTACGGCAACGCACGGATACACAGGTTCAGCCCGGAGGGGAACCTGATTTATTCATGGGGCGAGGCAGGTACGGGACCGGGCCAGTTTGTGGTGCCACACAACGTGGTGGTGGACGATGATGAGAAGGTATTTGTTGCCGACCGCGAGAACCACCGGGTCCAGGTATTTACCGCTAAAGGGGAATACCTGGCCACGTGGCCCGGCATTTGGAGGGCGGCGGGGCTGGACATGGACGCAAGCGGTAACATCTACGTGGCCGAGATGCCTCCCCACGTGTACATCCTGGATGCGCCTGCCCTTGGGCACGCAGTTAGCATTTACGACAAACAAGGCAACTTGCAGACACGGTTTGGAGATCCATCGCCGGGTGAGGAGGCGGGGGAATTCACGGCGCCTCATGGTATCGCCGTGGACGCCCATGGAGACCTGTACGTATGCGAGATGCCACGGTTCAACATGGGCCAGGAGTGGATGGAGGCGGCGTTGGGCAATCGCAAACCGGGACAGTCCAAGGCGGTGAGGACAATAGTCAAACTGGCCAGGACGGCGTAGCGGCGAGGTCAGGGTGGTCCGGGACAGCGGTCGCGGGGGATCTTGGAATGACCTGTCCCCTCGCCGGAGATAATTATCGGTCGGGGAGGTACGGGTGAAGAAAAATAGGGTAAAGGAGCTCTGGCGAGAGGGGAAGCCAGCGGTTATGGGGTGGTGTTCTTCGGGGAATCCGTATATTGCCGAGGTGATGGCCCACGCTGGCTACGACGCGTTGACCATAGATTGGCAACACGGCGTGGGGGTGTCGCAGAGCTCCATCGTTAGCTGCATCCAGGCTATAGGAAACACCTCCACCGTCCCGCTGGTCAGGGTGCCCAAGAATGAGCCGGACTATATATCTTACGTGCTGGACGCCGGGGCCTACGGCGTCATTGTGCCTATGGTCAACTCGCCGGAGGAGGCCGCGGCGGCGGGATTGGCCTGCAGGTACGCGCCCCAGGGAAACCGGAGTATAGGCGGCAGCCGTGCGGCTTTGGCCACGGGGATGGATGATTATGTTAAGCATGCCAATGATGAGATACTATGCCTGGCAATGATAGAGACAATCAGTGCTTTGGATAGCGTTGAGGAGATTGCCAAGGCGCCCGGCATCGACGGGCTTTACGTTGGGCCCAGTGATCTGTCGCTGGACATGGGAGTGAGTTTATCAGGGTGGGCTACGGACGAGGAGCACCTGGCGGCCTGCCGCAGGATAGTCGAGGCGGCTCGCAAGGCCGGGGTAGTGCCCTGCCATCACGGCGCCGGGCCCGAGGTGTCGGCCATGCTTATGAAAATGGGTTTCATGCTGTGTCAGATTACCAGCGACGTGCGCACCGTGGCGGCTGTAACGGCGTCGAACTTGAAGGCGTTCGCGGCGGCGATGGAGGAGAACGGCGTATCGTTTCGATGAGGCGCGGGTAATCCGGTATCAAGCACGATTGCTTTGTAAGGAGGTGCCGAAGTGGCCAAGGAGACGATGTTTGCGTTTATAGAGAAGACTGCTAATGATGAGGTTTTTAGGGCAGAATTGATAGCCAACCCGGCGGAGGTGCTGGCCCATTGGGACTTGGACGAGGAGGACCTTTCCTCCATCAAAAATGACAGCGCCTGGGCTTGGCTCCGGGACTTGTGGGAGACGCCCGCGGGCTGGTAGACCTACGCATTACCTCCTTCGGATTCCCAATATGCACGGGAACGACGGTTGCAAGGAGTAGGGAGGGGATAGAGGGGGAATGTTTGAGTTTCTTGCATCGAACAAGGCTCGCTTTTTACTATCTGACAATGTAATTCGTATTGAAAAACAGCCGGGAGCCAAGCACACGGAGATTCATTTTGGCTCTATAGACACGATTACGGTCAGCCGGTCCTGGTTTTGGAGCGATTTGACAATTAGCTTGGTTAACGGGACAAGGCTGATATATAGAAGGTTAAGCAAGGGTAAAGCCGAACGGGTACGTGATACAGCAGCAAAAACGGCCGCCAAGTTTGCCCTAAGACTAAGCCGTGAGCTAATAAGGCTAGACGCGCAGGTTGACCAGCTCTTCTCGGTAGGACGTTACGTACGGCATTCCGGCATTCGCCCGGAACTGGCCGCAGCAGTGAAATCCGTGGTGAGCCAATGTCGCGGGATAGCCCGTGACTACCTGCCTGATGAAACAAAGGCAACACTTGATCGATTTGCGCCCGGCAAGTCCTTCGCGGGATTTGAGCCGGCTCGAGAGAGGGCGAATAACCGCTTCATAAAGGGCTGTGTGTCTGATGTGAAGTCCGCAATGCGCAAAACTCTTCCCGTTCGCCTCACGGACCAACAAGCCGAGGCTATCGCTACCGATGAGGATGTGACGCTTGTCCTTGCGGGGGCTGGAACGGGCAAGACTGCGGTTATCCTGGGCAAGGTTGCTCACCTAGTTAATAACCTGTGCGTTCCGCCAAAGGACATCCTCATCGTAGCATACAACCGGAAGGCAGCCCAGGAAATACGGGAGCGACTTCCAGGCAGTCTGTCAGAGGTAGACGTATACACTTTCCACAGTTTCGGTAGGCGTGTTATCGCGGATTCTGACGTAGCCCCTATGATATCGTCGCTGGTAGAGGATGCCGTAAAATTCAAGAGGGTGATTGACGACATTATAGGTGAGCTTCTAAGAGACCCTAAGCGGTCCCCAGTCGTGACCAAATTTATTACTGACCAACGCTCTTCATACCACTCGGCCTTTGACTTCGACACAAAGGCTAAGTACATGGAACATATACATGGTGTGGAGCTGCGCACGCTGAATGGAGTTGTAGTCAAGAGTTTTGAAGAGTTGATAATCGCTAATTATCTCTCTGAAAACAGCATTGCCTATCAATACGAAGAGCCGTACAAAATGCCGACCGCAACGCAACAATACGGCCAGTATCGGCCTGACTTCTACCTCCCTGATTACGATATCTACATTGAGCACTTTGCACTGGACCAGAATGGCCAGCCACCACCGGATTGGAAGGGATACGCTGAAGGTGTAGCGTGGAAGAGGTCCATACATAGAAAATATGGTTCAAAGCTCATTGAGACGTACACTTGGCAGTACCGGCAGGACAGCCTGATTAAGAGCTTGCATGAAAGTCTGAAAGAAAATGGGGTTGGATTCAAAAGGGTATCTCACCTGACACTGATACGATCTTTGGCTAAATGGCTTATTTCATGGCTAGCGAACCTGATAGTGGCTTTTCTAAACCACGTCAAGAACAGCGGCATAACGTCTGAGGAGCTGCGGCGCCGCGCGAGTGGGCGAGGCGATTTGATGCGCAATAAAAGCTTCCTAAAACTCTTTGAACAGGTACGAGAGCGGTACGAAGAGTTGCTGGCGCAAGACAATGCAGTAGATTTCCATGACCTGATCAACTTTGCTTCAAGCCAGGCTAGGGAAGGTAGATGGAAGTCTCCCTATAAATATGTACTGGTTGACGAGTTTCAGGATATATCTAAGGGGCGTATGGCGTTACTTCAGGCTATCAAGGGAAAGGACGTAGCGTACTTTTTGGTGGGAGACGACTGGCAATCGATCTACCGCTTTGCCGGGAGCGACGTTGGGCTGGTACGGAACTGTGGTGCATACTTGGGGCATGTACAGGAACGTCAGCTGGCTCAAACCTTCCGTTTTGGGCAGGGGATTCTCGGTCCATCGACCGCGTTCATACGAGAGAACCCGGAGCAAACACAACGAACGCTCCAACCGAACAAGAGGGCCGAAGATGATGGTGTAACCATTGTTTACAACGACAATCCTACCGAAGGACTGAAGCAATCTCTTCAAGATATTGAGAAGAAGGCAAAGATTAAGAATCCTTCCCTGATGGTTCTAGGCCGATACAGTAGCAGCAAAAGCACGCTCAATAACTCGCTCGAACCACGCCTACGGAAACATTTCAGCACCGTCGATTTCAGTACCGTCCATACCGCGAAAGGCCGTGAAGCGGACTATGTCGCAGTGCTTGACCTGAAGGATGATCCCCGGCGCGGATTTCCTTGTCGTATCGGTGATGATCCGTTGCTGGACCTCGTACTACCGCCCATCACAGGAAACTCATATCAGTTCGCTGAGGAGCGGCGTCTCTTTTACGTGGCAATGACGCGTGCGCGTGCAGGGTTGTACCTTGTTACGGACCAAGAGCAGCCGTCGCCGTTTGTAAAGGAGTTGGTTCAGAAGTTTGGCAGTTCTCTGAGGCAGATTGGCAAACCCAATGCTATCTGTCCCTTGTGTGGGGTGGGAGTGCTGCGGTTAAAGAGCGGAATATATGGCCCATTCTGGGGGTGCAGCGAGTATTGGTCAACGCGACGATGCCAATATACGGCGAATACTTAAGAGGAAAGACGCTAGAGTGGGGATGAGAATGAGTAGCCGGGAGGGCAGCCACAAGGAGCCGTTCCTAGGCCCAGGAGCAAAATAGGTGCCGAGGGCCGTCTTTCCCTTGCCACTTACTAGTCTTTTGTGCAACTTGACCAGAGCAGTAGAGCGGCACGGGTAGCTAAAAAAGGCCTCGGCGCTTTGACGCCGAGGCCTTTGGTTGTCCCGGTTTTGTGAGGGAGCTAGTAGCTAGGCTTCTTCCGGCATGACGGCGAACATGGAGTCGCTGTCAGGCTGGGCTAGTATGGTCTCCACCTTTTGCTTGAAGTCCCTGAGCGCCTGGTCTCCCGCCGGTCCATCGGGTATCTCGCGCTTGTTCAGCTTCTCCTTGAACTCCTCAAACAGTACGTCCTCAGACCGGCCGTGGGGTATCTCAAAGAAATCATGGTCAAAGTGCGGCAGCTCGCCGGGGCCGTAGTACCCCTTCCCCTCAATGTTGAACCCCTCTAACTCATGGGTCCCCTTGCCCAGTACCTCACCCGTATCTACGTAGTGCTCCATTACAGGTTTCATTCCGTACTTCTGTACCGGACACACCTTCATGCACACCCCACACCCTGAGTACTTCGCCATCACCGGCCGGCACCTCTCGTACACCAGTTTGTGCTTCTGCACTCCCCTCCACCACACCTTGTCTTTCATCAGTGCCCTGCCGGGGCACCGGTTTACGCATACTTGGCATTCCTCGCAGAACTTGTGTATGCCGTAGTCCACCGCGTCGTCGTAGGTCACCAGAGCGTCGGTGGTGATTACCATCAACCGCGCCCTTGAGCCGAAGTGGGGCGACAGAAGCTGGCCGTTGGCCCCCAACTGGCCCAATCCAGCAGCGACGAACATGGGTATGTAGGGTGCGCTGTTGTCGTTGGGGCTGTGCACCTGGGCGTGGTAGCCCAAGCTGCGAACATAGTCCGCCATAATTAGGCCCAACTGACTCATGGTCCGGTAGGTGCCGAAGTGGGTGTATTCGGCAAAACTGCTGGGAATGGCTTGAGTCCTTTCGTAGTCCTGCTCAAAGGCGAGGCAGATGGCGTGCTCGTACTTGGTCCACTTCTTCTTGTACTTGAAGGTATAGCGCCTATCGTACCGAGTGATTCCCACCTCGCCGAACCCCAACTTGCGGGCCATAGTCTTAACCTGTTCGGTTACGTCTTTGCCGTGCTCCGGTTGGGCGGTGGGGGCAATTTCCCCGGACACGCTGGCGGCGTTGACCACGGGGAGCTGGAGGCGTTCATGCTCCAGGTGGGCTTCTTCCTCCTCCGGGCTGTAGATGGTCCAAACCCAGGCGCGGTCCGCCGTATAGGTTATGTTTTGGCTTTCAAGAGGATATTTAAGAGAGTAGAAGTCAACGTCCGTGGGGTTTTGAGGGATGCCAGGTTCAGTTGCGAGGTCTTCTGCGACGGGGAACTCGTAGGTCGGGTCATCGATTCGCAGTCCAGGACGTTTCACACGGTGGCTAACTTTCTTGGTCGTCATTTATCCCCCTTAATATCGAATATGTCTATGATTCCCAAGAATACCCTCGGTTGTGAACAGTGTCAACATCATCTTTAATAAATTGGTTTAGTTTTTTGGAAAGTCTGGTCGACTACCGAAAATCCGTTTTCACATTACCCCAGACGCCTTGCTGTTAAGCAAGGTGGGAGGGGAGTGAGTCTGAGTGGGCCCTAGAACGGCTGAAGAGGGGCTAAGGCTGGTTGGGGAGGTTGTACGGACGGTCTTCCAGCCTTGGGGATAGGTATTTTGCGGCGACGCCAAGGCCTGGGAGAGGCCGAGGGGTCAGAGGTTAAATTGAGGGTCCACCCAGCCGGACTCCTTCTGGTATACCTGGATGCGCGCCCGCTGGTTATCGATTATCAGCACCTTGCCGTCGTCGGATATTTCAATGGAAGTTGGTCGGGTGAAGCGCCACTGTGGCTCAAGACTTTTCACCCTTAGTCTAGCCTTAATGTAGTCCGGGTTTGCGTCAACGGCTTTCTGGGCCCACTTGGAAAGCTGCTCGGCATCGCCCCGGAAGGAGGTGAGATGCAGACCGTCGGGGTCGTATACCTCCACCTTGTTGTTCCACCAATCGACAATATAGACGTCCCCGTCGCTGTCCACGGCAACGTCACTGGGTAGGTGGACCTGGCCCGCATTGCTACCTGAAGTACCGAAGGTGGCAAGATATTCACCGTTGGGGGTGAACTTCTGCACCCTGTCGTTGTGCCAATCTGCCACGTAGACGTCCCCGGCGCTGTCGATGGCAATACCCCATGGACGATTGAATTCGCCCGGGCCGACGCCTTCCTTGCCCCAGCCCAGAATAAATTCTCCGTCTTTGGTGAACTTCTGGACTCGATGGTTGAGCTCCTCAGTTATATAAACGTTGTCATCTCTGTCGAAGACCAGCCCACCGGGACTGCTAAGCTCTCCTTCGCCCTTGCCCGGGGTCCCCCACTTTCCAATGAAGGCGCCGTCCTTGTCAAAGATGGATATGCGGTTGAGCCATTCGTCCACTACGTAGACGTTTTCCTGTTTATCTAGGGCAATGGCAACGGGCCAAGTAAACTGTCCGTCACCCTGGCCTGAGGCGCCAAAGTCCCTGATGAACTCTTCATCCATGGTAATGACGCTGACGCGCTGACACGGTTGAAACTCATCACCTTGGTTTATGACGTAGATGGTCTTGTCGCTGCCTAAGGCCAAGTCTGCGGGGTGCCGGAATCCGGGACCTCCGATGGCGTTGCGGCCAATGGTGTGGCTATAGTTGTAGACTCTCCCCCGGACCATCACGGTTTGCATGGTATTGCCTCCAGATGTGAGGTGGACTTATCCAAACTGGTATTCGCGAGTTGAGGCGATGAGTTGGAGCATGCCTCCGACCCTACGGGCAAAGGTTCCCTGTTCCTCTTCAGTGCTGCCGCGGTTCACGGGGCCGCCGGATACCACGTGCTCAATGAGTTCCTGGCGGGAATGGTCATCTATCCTGGCGGGGCCCATGAGGTCCAAGCAACCGTCAACAAAGTCCTGGGCCGTTAGGATGTCCTGCGTGGCCAGCCGTTGGACTATGGACTTGACTCCCGGCAGGCTCGTGTCACCTACTCGATTGGCGACGAAATTGATGCGCCGGAGTAGGGAGCCACTGTCTATCCATTCCTGGCCGGTGTGCCAACCTTCGACGCTTGGGGGGTCAAGCAGGGCCTGCCCCTGGTAGAGGGCTTCCAGACCAATGGGGGCCATGCCAGGCTTGGGCGAGATGTGGTCTTGGACCAGGCGCATGGTGCCAGCAACAACCTCGGCGGGGCTTTTAACCTTGGCGTACCAGACGCTTTCGTCTTTGAAGAAGTCCGAGTTGAAGAGCATTCGCAGGGTTGAGCGCATGTCGTAGCCGGAACTAATGAATGTATCGCCAAGGATGTTGATGGCAACGGGGTCACGGGGCGGTACGTCCAGCCAACTGGGCACCTGGACCTCGTCTGCTACAAAGAAGTTGTAGAGGTGTCTGGAGATAAAACGGGAGGTGGCGGGTTGACGCACCACAATGTCTATGACGTCCTCGCCATTGAACCTGCCCTTGTGCCCAAGGAAGACCTTCTCGCTGTCGTCGTGGTCGTGGGGGAGGTATTCAAATTGCCAGGGATAACGGCCGTAGGGCAAACGCGGGATTTTGGCAGCTATGGTCCAGCCAGTGAAGGCACGGGAGCACTCTTTAACGTCCATCTCAGTGTAGTTGCCCTGACCCATGGAGAAGAGTTCCAGCAGTTCACGGCCCCAGTTTTCGTTGGGAGCATCCTTGTGGTTCTCGTTGTTGTCCAGCCAAAAGATCATGGCAGGGTCTTTTGCCAAATTGATGAGGAGGTCACGATAGTTGCCCATTCCATGCTGGCGGAACATGGCCATTTGGGCCAGTACCTGGTCACAGTTATCCACCTTGGCGTTGCCGGTGGCGAAGAGGTGATGCCAAAAGAGGACCATCTTTTCTTCCAGAGGCCTTGGCGTGTTGATAAGACGGTACATCATTTGGGCTTGGCCGTTGGTGGGATTGCCGCCGGGAATCTCGAATCCGGGACTGTGGCGGAACATGATGCCTTCGTCTAGTGGGGGAATCCCGTGGTCTTCGGGGTACACCAACTCATCGACAGTAGCTTCGTACCCCTTGGCTACCCTAGCTTCCAACTCTTCCCTGGTGGCGCTGAAACCGGCCCTCCTCATTAGGTGGGCCATCAATGCGATGTCTTTGTCTGCCATGGCTTTCCCCCCTTGCAACAGAATGGAATCCGGAGCGAGACTTGCATTTAGCTACGGAGCCTTCCGCCACCGGGTGTTCCGGACTTGGAAGTTCTGTAGAAAAGCGTTTTGAACGAAGGTGATAGTGATTGGACTCATGATATCCAGGGCCGATAGAGGTGTCAAGGGAGAAAAAATGGATAAAGGCCATGTAGAGGCGGCTCTATTCTTGATTGCGCCCAACAAAGCAGGATATGCGTTAATTTGGATAGATGTATCGCTCTTTTTGCTAGTCTACTCGAAATGTAAATGACTTGAAGGTCTCGGCATAGGGCATGTTCTTGGGCTCTCCAGTCTTGGCTTTCCATTCTCTCATCCCCTTGCCTACGTCGAACTCTCCTATCTGGCTTACGTGCTGCTTCAGGGCAGTAATGGCAGTGTCTATAACCTCGGAAATGTCTATCCAGGTGTCGGCGTTTTCGCGGTCCGTAACAAAGACCTCCCTGACCTTGTGGGGCTCCAGTCCTTCTTCCAGGAGTTCAGGGAAGGTCAACCTGTCGCGAGCGGCGGGGAAAATGGCGGAGAGGGCGGCTTCGCCCGCCGCCATGTGGTCCGGATGGCCAATGTAGCCGTGGCTGGAAAGGCTCCTAGACGGCGAGGGACAGATTATAATATCCGGCTTGTGGCGGCGTATCTGCCTAACGATGTCTCTACGAAGCTCCAGTGTGGGCTGAAGCATGGAGTCCTCGTAACCCAGGAACGCGACCTTCTTGACACCCAGGACTTGCGCCGCAGCTTCCTGCTCCGCCTTTCTTATTTCAACCAGCTGGGCAGAGGTTATCTGGGGGTCGCTGCTGCCCTTGCTGCCGTCGGTGCAGATTACGTAGACAACATCCATACCCTGACGGCACCAAGTGGCTACGGTGCCGGCGCAGCCGAACTCGGCGTCGTCGGCATGAGCGACGACCACCATTCCTCGCTTGTAGGACTCACGATTGGACATATTGTGAAATCTCCTCTTTTTGTTTTTTTGTGATGAGACTTGGGTTTAGGAACTAAGGGTCCTACCGCTGTGGTGGCTGCGGTTTTCTGACGAATAGAAATAGGAAGACACCGGCCCCCGTTAGGACGGCAATTATCTTGAAGCCGGCGCTGTAGCTGTAATTGTCCGCCATGTAGCCCGCCAACAGAGGTCCCACAATCTGGCCGCCCATAAGCACAATATGGGAGAATCCCTGAATGACGGGGAAGTGTTTTCGCCCAAAGTAATCGCTTCTCATGGCCGTAATAACGGGGCCACGTACGCCCCAGGACATTCCCTGGAGGGCGGAGGCAAGAAGTACCTGACCGAAGTCGGTGGCGGTGGCCAGTAGGAAGAGTGCGGTGGCGTGGCCAATCAGGGTGCTGGCAACGACGTAGTGCTTGGGCAATCGATCGCCGAGAAATCCGCCAACGGGCTGGGCCACCATTGTGAAGGCACTGACTACCATGACTGCCTGCGCCGCCGATACAGTGGAGAGGTTTAGGTCCGTCTCAAGGAAAGGCACGAGGTGAAGCCCAAGAGTGGAGATTACCAGCAGCGAGACGGAGTGGCCAATGGAGATGAGCCAGAAGGCGGGGGTTTTGAGGGCTTCTTTGACAGTGAAGTCCACCTCCGGACCTATTGAGGGACCGGGAGGGGTTTTAGAAGTGGGGTTAGTTTTCTTGGACTGTTCCGTTTCGGCCGGGGCGCCGTCGGGAAGATAGCCGTAGGGTTCCGGGCTGTATCGCATAATGCTGGCAAGGGGTATCGCGATGACGGCCGAAAAGATTCCGCAGGCCAGGGCCGTTTTTTCCCAGTTGTAGGTGTGAATAAGGATGCCTACGATGGGGGCGACAACAACGCCACCCAGTCCCATACCCATCATGGTCATTCCCAGGGCACGTGAGCGTTTGCGACGGAACCAGTTGGTGATGGCGGGGACCACGGGGGTCCATGCGGCAAGGCCGGACCCCACCGAAAGGACTAGAAATGCGACGTAAAAGGTTGCTATGGCCCTGGTCTGGCTCAGGAGAACGAGTCCGAGGGCCAGGATTAGAAATCCTATGGCCATGACGATTCTGGAGCCGTACCGCTGGACCAGATATCCCCCTAAGGGGCCAAGAAACCCGCTTTCCGCCCTGGAGAGGGAGTAGGCGCCGGAGAGGATAGTGCGGCTCCAACCGAACTGCTGCCGCATGGGCTCGAAGTAGAACTGGAAACCGTGCATGAACAGTCCGCTACTGATGGCCGCGCTGGCCATACCCCCCAGTACAACCCACCACCCGTAGAAGACGCCGCGGAGGCGGGATATGGCCCAGGTTACTAGCAAGGCGAGACTGACCGGTGGGTGAGGGTAGGCGCCTCGGCGGGGAGATTGGAAAGCCTAAGCCGCTCGCAGTATTGGAGGGTCTCTCGTACCTGCGAGCCGCGGTGTGGAGCTCTGGCTAATATGTCTTCTGAGATCACCAGTGGCGCAGGCGCTGACTAGCCAAGGATTTTGGCTTGGCGATGCCGCCGATAAGCTCTCCGGGATATGGTGATACTACAGCCAAGGCGCCAGCGCTCCTAATAGGTCTTTATCTCCAGGACGTGGCCGTTGGGGTCTTTGAAGTAGACGGCTTTGCCCTGGCCCCTTGCGCCCATGGTCATGCCGGGCCCTTCCATATTATCCATCCGTGAGGGGCTGTCACCGTAGGTTATACCCTCTTCCTTGACACGCTGGAAAGCCGCTTCAAACTCTTCCGGCGCCATGGCAAAGGCGTAGTGCATGGGGTGGAAGTCCTCCGAGTTACTGAAGTCGAAGACCAGGGAATCGTTGACGCGGGCAGCGGAGAAGTGGCCAACTCTGCCCAGGTGCTCAAAGCCCATAATTCGGCTGTACCACTGGGCCGCTTCGTCCTGATCAAGGGCGGGAACTATGGTATGGTCAAGAACCGTAGTCATACGCGTTGCCTCCTAGCTCGTGGTTAGAAATTGTTTCCCCTAAGGCAGCTGCATCAACTCCAACCGGACATCGTCAGGGGCCTCGATAAAGGCTATACGCATCCCGTTGGGTAGGGACCGGATGTGCTCAAGCACCTTGACGCCTTTGTTTTCCAGGGTGGCCATGGCACCGTCCAGATCGTCAGTCTCAATGCCGAAGTGCTCCAGTCCCATGTGGGGCTCCGATGTTCCGGGTGGGAGGCTGTCGGCGGAGGCCTGGGTTATGTTAACTCTCACGCCCCCCAGGTCGGTGCGCATGGTCAAGGAGCCGTTGATGTCGGCTTCCCCAGCTACAACGGCGCCAAGGTTTTCGACATACCACTGGGCCGTCTGCCTCGGGTCTTCAGCCTTGATATGGATATGGTTCATACCAAATTTCATCTTTATTGCTCCCTGTTAAGTGTAGTTGGGTTTGTCAGGGCGCCGGGGCTATTTGCCCGCCAGCGCCTTTTCAAGCATCTCATTGATCTCGACAATGGTAGCGTGCTGCCAGGCGGGGAAGCGTGGATTCACCCTTTTGCGTCGCTCCACGCCGAACTGCCTGTCGTCGATACCTGGATTTTCAGCGCGGATGGCCGCCTCGATTTCCTGGGATTCGCGTTCGGCGACGGCGGGCTTCTCTATCCAGTGGCAGATATAGTCCATGTCCTTGGTGTAGAAGACGAAGGTGGGAATGGACTGAAATTTGCCGTCCTTGAGAAACTCATCCATGACGTCCACGTTGCTGTCGCGAGGGAAGACCCGAATCTCCACGTTCGAGGCGTCGGCCAGCTTGGCCACGGTGGGTAGGCCGCGATAGACGTCGGGGCACCAGTCTTCTCCCAGGGCCAGCACCTTGGCCGGGCCACCGGGCGCTTGGGATAGGGTACGGAGCTGCTCCACCGCGGCGGGGTCCAAGTCAAAGTCTTGGTAGTACCGTTGGAACAGAGGCTTGTTCACCTTGATTTGGTCAAGGTATTCGGGATAGGTATAGCCTTCTGAATATCTCTTGGGTGTGACCACCGTAGTCTTGCCGGTCATCGATTACCTCCTAGCCGGGCTCACGGCCCCTCAGCCTATGTGTCAACCGGATACGCCCTGAAACTGCCCCTCCTCCACGCGGCCGTCGGGGTAGACGATGATGGGAACTATGCTGCCGTACTCCAGAGCTTCGTCCAAGGCCTCCTGGCTCGCGTCCACCCTCTTTTCTTCATAGTCGACGCCCTGGCTTCCCCAAACTTCGCGCAGCTTATCGCAGGCGGGGCAGTGGAGTATGGTGTATGCAACTGGGCGTGTCATGGCGTTCTTTCAGGCTTCTTCCGTTCTCCCAGGCTTCCTTCAATGATAGCCTAATTGGTACCGGCTGTCACGAAGGGGCACGGGCGCCTGTTTCCTTTAGGCAGTGGGGCGAGGGTTTCGGTATTGACAGGCGCCTATACTCTTGCGCCGGCCTTGAAGACGGCCAGTACATTTGCGAGGTCTAAGATATTGGCAGATGGGTCTCCCTCTACTACCAGGAGGTCCGCCTTTTTCCCCGGCTCCAGGGCGCCCACGGTGTCTTGGATACCAAGGGCGACGGAGGCTTGGTGGGTGGCGGCGGCTATGGCCTGCATGGGCGACAGCCCAGCCATTACCATACACTCAATCTCGTAGGCAAGCTGGCCAAAGGGGTAGTTGCCCCATCCACAGTCTGAGCCGGCTATGAACCGAACGCCCATGTCCACCATTCGGCTACACTGCTCCAGGCGGACTTTGGAGTTCTCGTAACCCTTGAGAAGCTTGATTTCTTCTTCCTCGGTTAGAACACCTTCTTCTTTTTTACGCTCCAGGGCCCAGATGCCGCTTCTCCCGATGTGCATAGTTGGGTTGACCCATACTCCTTGATGGGCGATGCGCTCTACAATCTCTGGGTCAAAGCTGGGCAGGCCTTCTTCATCTACAAAGAAGGCGTGAAAGATGCCGTTGTATCCCGCCTCCAGGACGTTTTGCATACCCTTATTGCTGCGGCAATGGGCTGCTACAACGCGGCCTTGGTTCTGAGCTTCGGCGCCAATGGCCTTGAGCTCCTCCACGGCGAAGGCGGGGCGAAAGGGATAGCTGGTGAGTGTGCTGCCCCCGGTGGCCATGACTTTGATGAAGTCAGCGCCCTCCTTTAATAACTGGCGGGTGGCCTGCCGGACGCCGTCCACACCATCTGCCTCGGAACCCATGTACCAAAGATGGCCACCGGTGACAGTGACGGGGCGGCCACAGGCCAGCAGGTTGGGGCCGTCCACTTCGCCGTGGAGAATACCTTCTTTCAGGGCGAAGCCGGTCCGGTTCCAAGCGCCGTTGTCGCACATGGTGGTTACGCCGCTGCGGAGGGCGGTACGGGCGTTGCGCGCTGAGCGCAAGAGCCTAAGGTCGTCACCATCGGGGATAACGTCCTCCCCGGAGCGACCGTTGGCGGGCATGTTGGTATGGGTGTGGCAGTCGATGAGGCCGGGCAGAAGGGTGGCGGTGGGGAAGCGCAGCACTTCGGCAGGGCCGGATTCGGGCAGCGGCGTCCGATCTAGGGCGTCTATGCGAGAGATGAGGCCGCTTTTTACGCTCAGAGCTACACCCTTTCGTGCCGGGCCGCCCAAGCCGTCAATGAGCCTATCTGCCACAATAATAGCATCGTCCATGGGCTGCCTCCTTCTTGGTTGGGGTTTATGAGTTTGGGGTGGTAGCTACTTCGGTTTCAACGCCATGATTGTATACTTTGCGCAGGGGCCGGTGAAATATGCTTAAGGTCATGAGGCCGGCGAAGATACTCCCAAAGCCGCCAAGGATTCTGGTGGCGTTGAGCCAGGCAGTATCGGCAAGAATACCGTTTATCAGGTTAAAGCTTGCCATGAAGCCCTGGATATGCCAGCTATAGACGGCCATAACTCGGCCACGAATGTGGTCCGGGACCATCTGCTGCACCATGGCGCTGCTCAGCGTCATAAACCCGGCCTGGGCAAAGCCAACAAAGAATGCTGCCGCCATGGCGAGGCTCAGACTTGTGGAGAGGCCCATCATCATGGGTGAAATGCCGCTGAGAACTCCCAGTACAAAAAAGGTACGGCCCCGGACCTGGTTGCTGTTTATGCCAGCCAGCCCAAAGGAGGACAGCAGTGACCCGGCGCCGATGCCTATCATAAGGAGGTTGCCGCCTTTGTAGAGCTCTGCCCCTTCCTCTAAACCCAACCTGTCCCGAGATAGGACGGGGAAAAGGGTCTCATAGGACATTGCAAGGGCGCAATGCGCTATTACTACTAGGAAAACGGGCAGCAGAACTTTGTGATGGTACACAAAGGAAAGACCCTGTCCCAGGTTGTTGAAGGCGCTTCTTTGCCTGTCTACCACACCGCGGGAGACGGTACGGATTCTCAGCACCAGGAGCAGTCCAATGAAGTAGAGGGCCAGGGACACCACAAAGGCCCAATCGCTGTAGCCTAAAATAATGACAGGAAGAATCAGCAAGGGGCCGGTTAGCTTGCCGCCTTGCTGGGTGGCCTGGTGAAGGGCCACGGCGTTGAGGAGACGAGTTCTGGGTACCAGGTTGGGAAGCAGGGCTTGGGCCGCCGGCATTTGAGTCGCCCGGGCGGAGCCGCTCAGGAGAGAGAGCAGGATAAGGTGCCACATTTCGATGTTCCCGGTTACAACGAGAATGGCCAGAATAAGGTTCTGCACCACGTTCACGCTGTAGGCGGCGGCCAGGACCTTTCGCCGGTCAAAGCGGTCGGCAAGATAACCCGCGATGGGCGACATGAGGACGGAGGGAATCATTGCGGCGAATGTGACGATGCCGGCGGCCCCGGAGCTGCCTGTTTCGTTGAGCGCCAGGGCCGCCCTGGCGACGATGAGGGCCCAAGCTGACGATTGTGAAAAGGCGGTGGCGGTCCAGAGCCTACGAAAGTCCGGGTGCTGAAGAGACGAGAAGATTCGAGAGGTAAAAGCGGGGCTTAGCAAGAAGAAAACGAGTCCTTACGCATGGGTCGATTCTACTCTGCGGCAGGGCCGAATACCAGAAAGAGAGGGCCTTATCTTGAACGCAGGCACCGCAACGGGCATAGTAAGTGGAAATACTGCTTTACCCTGTACGTCTTTGTCCCAGGGAAGGAGGTTCGATTAGGTGTCATTCCTAGCCGTCGCGGTGAAGACCCTCGGTTCGCTTTTCCTGGGAATCGTTATTTTACTGAGCTTCCTTGCTTTCCTAGCAAGTATGCAGGTCAGGAACAACTTTCTTGAGGCCTCCTTCTATACGGATGCGCTGGCGGAGAAGAATGCATACAGCCGGATTTACGAAGGGACGCTTGAGGAAGCGGAGGACATTGACGAAATCCGCAATTTGACGAAAGAGCTGGATATCCCGCATGGCGACATGAAGGAGATACTGCTAGTTCTGGTACCCCTGGAGTACGTGCAGGAGCAGTCGGAGTCCGTCATAGAACAGGCAATAGCGTACCTGGACGGCGACGTTGAAGAGCTTAAAGTTTTGATAGACCTGAGCCAACCGGTGGAAGCCATAAAACCCGTGACGTTGGACTACATCGGTAAGCGAGTGGACAGCGTCGAAGTAGTCTATCCCGTCACCGAGGATGAGTTCAACCGTGAGATTAGCACCTTTCTTGCCTCCATCGAAAACGGTGAGATACCGCGTCGGATGCCCTCGCTTATTGAAATCCCGGCACAGTACCGCGTTCAAATTCTGGACGAGGCCTTGGTTGTATTGAAAACTTCTTCCACGCTGTCGCCAGGGGCCATATCATATCTGGAGGGAAATTGGGCAGAAATCAAGGTGGCGTTTTTGGAGGACGACGGGGCACGGGACGCCTTCAAGCTTGCCGCTCAGGCTGTGGTCGCTCCCTATGTAGATGACACAGTTAGTGATATTAGACTAAATCTGGATTCTCAAGACCGTCTGGACCTGGTTGAGGCGCTGACTAAGGACACCGACGTGACCAGAGCGGAGTTTCTTGAGGAGGCAGACTCTTTTAGGGACACCGTAAGCGCCATTCAGACCATAGGACCGGTTGTATCTCTGCTAATTGTGGTCCTGGCAGCGGTGCTCTTGGGGTTGATACATCTGCCAAGGTGGAGGCTTTCCCTATTCTGGCCCGGCTTGGCGCTCCTTGTAACAGGGGGCATCACTCTTTTATTGGGACTAGCTATCATGGCGCTTTCGCCGGACTCAGCGGTGATCGATTGTGGTGACCTTCCTGTCTACGCTTGCGATACGGTGGCGGACGTTTTGGACGTGATGGTGACGAAGGTTGCAAAGGGGTTCATAGTCCCAGCCATTCCGGTCATGGTCATCGGCGCGGTAATGATAGTGCTCTCAGCTTTCCTGTTGCAATGGCGGGGCCCGCCAAGAGGGGAGACGTTTGGCGGGCCATAGGTTTAAAGTGGACCCGGAGCGCCGGAGCGGAGTACGCATGTCAGTTCATATCGACAAGATAGTAGGCTGATGTTACTCTTTGCAAAATTGGCCTTAATAGAGAGGCGCAGCCATGGTTGAACAGAACGCAAATCCCAGCGGTCCTGCCCTGTCGCTATTCCCTCTTTTCAAGGAATACGAAGAGATGGTATGTACTGAGCTTGAGGGTCTTACCGACGCTCAGTTGGACTGGACCAGTGATAGTTGGGGCTGGTCTGAGTGGAGCATACGAAACAACGTGAGCCACGTAGCCTCGCACCTTTTCAGGTGGTACATCCTTCGGTGGGGAGACCAGATATTCCCTGAAGGCATTCCCTTTAGAGACGAAGTAGACTATCTAGCTGCCCTGCCACACAGGCAGTTGGACAAGGAACAGTGGTGGAAAATTGACATGGTCTTGGGGAAGCTGAAGGAGGCCCTGGAGATGGTACATGAGATACTTTCGAAGGAAACGGTGGCCTCTTTAAACAACAAGACCATTAAACTGGAAAGCCCATCTTTCTTCGACCAGATAGCCGATAGGTACCCGGGCAATCTGATGCAAGATCCCGAGGACCCCTCCGTATGCATATTTACCCTGGAGGGTTGTTTCCACCATAGTGAGGGCGAGTTGGTTACTCACCTGTACAACGTGCAGCGATTAAAGAGGGCCCAGGGTCTTGCGGCCAAGGTGACGCTGCCGGCCATCGGCTACTGGACCCTTCCTACCTGGGACCGCAGCGAGCCCTAGGACTGTCCTTGCGTTAAGCGGGTTGACTGATATAATTGGCGTTGCCCGTGCTGTGAGGAAACGTTGGAAATGGGGGCGGTTGGCTCAGTGGTTAGAGCGCCTCGTTCACACCGAGGAGGTCGTTGGTTCAAATCCATCACCGCCCACCACTTGAGGCACAGGATTGGGCCGAGGTGGCGGAACGGCAGACGCGCTACGTTCAGGGCGTAGTGTCCTTACGGGCGTGTGGGTTCAAATCCCACCCTCGGCACCACATGAAGTTGCACAAGCGCTTGTAGCTCAGCTGGATAGAGCGCAGCCCTGCGGAGGCTGAGGTCGTGGGTTCGAATCCCGCCAAGCGCGCCATCATATTTGATTTGAGGCTGTCGACGGCGAGTACCGTCCATGTGTTGCGTAATGTTTACCCGCATTAGTTGCTAAGGTATAATGAGCGGGTGGAAAGGGCAGCAAGGCCATGCGATTTAAGGGAGTTTTCGGAGTGTGGTCGCATGATCCACTTGCAATGACACCACAGCGAAGAAAAAGCTAAAGGGGGAGGAGACAAATGGCACAAGCTGATGATATGCAACAGGCCAATGTAATGGACGCCGGAGGGAACAAGAGGGGTGGAAGTGTGACTGTAGAGGCGGGTCCCATCAGGTTTCATCTACGGCATAGAGACTTGCTTCACGACCAGGGGGTGTGCATAAGGGTTCTGGGTCCCATTGAGGGCAAAGAAACGGAGATTCTTCGCTTCGACTGTTTTGACCAGACCCCCCACTATCATTACGCACCCAGCGGCATAAACGAGAGGCATGACCTGGATAAGACCACCGCGGGTAACCCCGTTGGCTGGGCGCTAGGCCAGATGCGCACCAATTTTGCCGCTATGCTGATGAAGGCAGGAGCCGAGGACCTGGCCGGTCAGGCCGATTCCGACGAGATGCAGGAGAAGCTGGACGAGGTTGAGACGACCGCCAGGGAGATGGCTATCAGCGAGCGCAGCACCGTAACTCACAACCGTGGAACGGAAGTTTTCGAGACGGGCAACATCCGCTTTGGGCTCGAGTACCGCCAGCTGTCGGTAGGCAGCGGCCTTGCCATTCACGTCCTGGGGGACGTGGCCGGCCAGGAAGTGGAGCTTTTGGCTTTCGACTGCTTTGACGAGGGTCCGCACTATCACTACGGCCCCAGGAACAAGAATATACGCCTGTACTGGGACCAGACCACTGTCCCGGATACCTTGCGCTGGACTCTTGATCAGTTCAAGCAGAGGAAGCTGCCGGACATGCTGAACAAGGCAGGCTATCCGGGCATAGTCGCGGAGTTGGACATGGGCCTCATCGACGCCACGCTGCCCAAGATTGAGTCCACCGCGATGTCTATGGTGCAGCAGAACGCATAAGATACCAGGCACCCGGTTGCTTATGTTAAGCTCCGTAGCCCTTAGGTAACTGCGAGTATTGCGGAAAGTCCGCCGGGTTCCAGCACGGACAGCATAAGGGGTTGCGCGGAGAGGCACGCCAGAGGCGGTAAACTCCATTCAGGAGGCGCGCGCTGACGCGGCC
The DNA here is from genome assembly GCA_965226535.1 of Dehalococcoidia bacterium. Classification (GTDB taxonomy): domain Bacteria; phylum Chloroflexota; class Dehalococcoidia; order Lucifugimonadales; genus JAPULR01. The sequence goes on from CBDDDE010000009.1 coordinate 279,802, forward strand.
TCTCGTGGAAACGACCCGGATGAACTGCACGTCAGAATCCGCAAGACGGCCGCTGCGGGCCTCGTCTTCATGCCGAAGAGGGGTGCCCGGTCTGAGGATGACAGCTAGGACGCGGGGCCGCTCTTCGCGGGTGCCTACGTGTGACTACAACCGGTTACCCACATACCGGGGCTAGTTAAAGTCGTAGACCCGCGCCGCGTTTTCGCCCACAATCATCGCCTTCTCTTCCTCGGGAACTCCTTCTAGGATACTGTCCAGGATTTCCAAGGATTTGGGGAAGGTGGATTCTGAGTGGGGGTAATCCGAGCCCCACATGAGGTTTTCCACGCCGATGAGGTGCCTCAACTGTATGCCTAATGCGTCTTCCTGGAAGCTATGGTAGACGTTGCTGCGCATGAAGTCACTGGGCATGGCGTCGTTCTTGAACCGGTACCCAAGGGATTCCTGCTTTTCACGGTAGGCAATGTCGATGCGGCCAATGAAGTAGGGCAACCAGCCAAGCTCATGCTCAACGTTGGCGAACCTGAGGCGCGGATACCTTTCCAGAACGCCTGAGAAGATGATGTGGCACAGCGACATTCTTACCCAGTAGTCGTGCTGCACGTAGGAGGCGGTCCGGGCCGTATGCACGCCGCGGGAGACAGGGTCCGCGCCGGGGCGGTTGGTGGTAACGTGGAGATTCAGAGTAATGTCATTTTCCTCAGCCATGGCCCAGAATGGCTCGTACATGGGGTTGTCGTAGGTCAAGTCGGCTCTGGGGTAGCTGCTAATCATGGCGCTGTTGAGGCCAAGGGCCGACACGCGCATCACTTCGTCAATCGCCAGCTGGACATTTTCGTCGATATGAATCATGGCGGCGCCCTTCAACCGCTGGGGGTAGGCCGAACAGAAGTCGACCAACCAGTCGTTGTAGGCGGCGAAGATGGCCCTGGTTAGCTCCGGGTCTTCAACGTCCCGATAGAGGGCCAGGCCGATGGAGGGGTAGACAAGACCGCCGTAGACGCCGTCGATGTCCATGTCCTTCACGTGTTCGCTGGGGATGTAGCCACCAGGACGGACGTCGGAAAAGCTGCCCGCTTGAACGATTTCTTCGGGCCGGTCGAATCGCAGTCCCGCCTGGGTGATGGCGCCAACGCCGCCCGTCTCTTTATTGTCTACGAACCAGGCGTCGTGGGGACCATCTTTGACGAGGTGCGGGATTCTGTCGCCGAATTTCGAGCGGTCCATCCTCTCGACCCAGATGTCCGGCGGTTCCACCACGTGAGAGTCCGACGATATAACCTTGTACTTGTCCACCTTATTGCCTCCACCAATTTTTCTAGATAACCAGTCAATTTTACGTTTTTTTGCGGTGCTGGCGCTACCCCGTACATCCATGTCCGCTACCTTGCTTGTGTTGGGGTGGAGGCGTACAAAGGGCGCTTGCGGGCTTCGGTGGCCCGTGACACTCTTCGGCTACTGTATTATCATGGTTGGTGTGTGGTTTGAGGGAGATCCGATGTACGCGAAGGCACTTGGGTCGGAAGTGCGTTTGCGCGAAGCGACTGTGAACCCCAGCCCACCACATGGGCCTTAGATAGGGCGGTTAGCTCAGTTGGTTAGAGCACCTGCTTTACACGCAGGGGGTCACAGGTTCGAGTCCTGTATCGCCCACCACTTTACGCTTAAGACCTTACAGAACTCGAACTCTGCTCTTGAGGGCAACTTCAGTGGTATCGGCTCCCTCTATTGGGCTTTACTCCAGGGGGGCATCTGGCCGCACTGCTCACTCTCCAACGAGACGCCGCCAAGAGCCACGGTCTTCCTGAAGACGTGATTAAGGGGTGCTTTCCTATAAGCGGAGTCTTTGATCTGCCAACCGGAAACCCGGTAAGTGTTGCCGACTTCCTGCGAACTCCCGATGAGGCGGTGATTGCCAGTCCCACCCATTACGTGGCAGGGAACCGGACCCCGTTCCTTATCACCGTAGGAGAGAATGACCATCCCTTTGTGAGGCACCATTGTGAGCTATTAACCCCAGCCTTGAGGTCGGAGCCGGGGCCGGTCTGCGTGATGGACGTAGAGGGGTGTGACCACTACCAGGTCCACCTCCAAGGAGGGGACGTAGATGGGGAGTGGGCAAGAACGGTCCGACGGTGGATGGCTAAGGCTCCCTCCTAGGGAGGGCATCGGATGGTAAGGACCCAGGAATGGGTCTATCTCGGCGTCTTACGGCGGAGGTCGCCGGGTAAAGTGAATTGACGTACTGAGATAGGTGCGGTGAGATGGTTCAAGTATTTGCCCAATCTTCATTATAGGGGAAGCAGGAGGTAAGGAAATGAGAAACGGGTTCAGGGTAATAGACGCGGATGCCCACTTCTATGAGCCTGCTGATATCTGGGATAAGTACATAGAGAAAAAGTACTATCATCGCCGGCCCCTTGTGGCCAAAGTCCATGGCAAAACTCTATTTGAGTATGAGGGTGACCTGAGCCTGGGGATCTTTGACGACGTGTTGGACGCCAAGCCCCTCTTCTCGCAGATGGATAGCAAGTTCGGTCACGCCTTCAGGGACGGCTGGACTCTGGAGAGCCGCCTTAAGGACATGGATGACGAGGGATGGGATATACAGGTATGCCTGCCCACCAACGGATTTATGGCCCCGGCCCACAGTGACCCGGAGATAGCCACCGCGATGTGCCGTGCTTATAACAACTGGGCTTACGATTTTTGCGGAGGCGCTTCAGAGAGGGTGAAGTTCTCGGCCATAGTTCCCGGCAAGAACGTTGAGGAGACGGTGGCTGAGACAACACGAGCGGTGCAGTCTCTGGGGGCAGTGTCCATTGTGCTGCCCCCCGCTATCCCGGACAAGATGTGGCATCACCGCGACTACGAACCGCTGTGGCAGCTTGCCCAGGACTTGGAATTTCCCTATCTATCCACGGGACCAACAGCGGCTCACCTACGGCCAATGCTCGATACGACGGTAAGCGCGGCGCCTTTATTTCGCTGAGTGAGGCGATAAGGTTCCCCTTTGAGAATATGATTGCCATGGCCCACTTCATGTACAGTGGAATCCTCGATAGATTCCCCCGCCTGCGGCTGCTGATTCTAGAGAGTACCTCGGGTTGGGTGCCATTTTGGCTGAACCGGCTGGAAAAGTATTCGGAAGGAAGGCAGTCGGTATTCTTCGACGAGCAGCCCCTCAGAATGACACCCCTGGAATACTTCAAGGCCCAGTGCGCCGTGGCGTCGGACGCTGACGAGCCCACCATCAAGTACGTCGTGGACTACATTGGCGACGATAACGTGGTGTTCAACACGGACTATCCCCATCCCGACGCGCCGGGTACCTCGGAGCCTTTGCGCAACATGATGGCCCAGCCTCTTTCCAATGATACAAAGCGCAAGATCCTGTGGGACAACTCAGTGAAAATCTACGGAGAGAGGCTCATCAGCGACCTGCCCCTTGGCCATGAATCGAGGAGTGTTAGAGAAGCGGCTTCAAGCTAACTAAAAGGTTGAATTCAAATGGTCCTCCTGTATGACGGCCAGTGCCCGTTCTGCTCCAGGTATATCAGCTACGTCGGTTCCAGGCTCAAGGTGAAGCTTTGCATGGTGGACGTACGGCAGTGCCCGGCAGCAGCAGCGGACCTGAGGGACCAGGGATACGATGTGAATGATGGGATTGTGCTGATGGACGGGGCGCGCGTATTGCAAGGGCGGGAAGCGGTGGCTGCTTTAGCGGCTATGACTAAGCCCACCGGGTTCTGGGACCGGGTCGTCAGGAGGCTCACCCTTGTCCCGGGATTCCTCAGAGTTTTCTACCCAGGTATGAGATTAGCGCGGAAAATGGTGCTGAGGATGCTGGGGAGGGACCCGCGAGTTTCCGGGGACGTCTGTGTTCCCTAAAAACCTTCGAATACCCTCTGTCCCCCTTTTGATGGCAAGTTGATGGTGGGATTTATGTCAATGGGCTTGGGGGTGAATGGAGTCTGAGGTTGGAATTGGCAGATGTGGCCTGGGCAATAATACCACCGGGGTCTCAAGGTTGTATTTGCTATCTAGCCCGGCTCTGAGGCGTGGTCCGTCTTGTGGCTATGGACCATACTCGAGATGAAGCAGTAGAGGCAATGACCAAGTCATAAAGAGCTCGATTGATGGGGCCTAGCCAGTTGGTAAAGGAGGGCATTCCCACAATCCGGCAGACGGGGCAGGTAGCCGGAGTTGAGAGAGTGACACGAATGGGGGGTGCAGCCTTGCTGGTACCCGAGTTCCTCGCCGTTCAGGAGCAGGCGGGCGTATACCTCTCGGTCCCGGAATCGAGCTTCAGCAGCTATACCAATGAGGCAACGGGCAAGAATGAGGATGAGGTGGTCGCCGCCTATCGGCTTTAGGATGGCGAGGCGCCCACATCCAAGTACCTGGTGCACACCTACGACGCAACCACTCTTCTCCTCAGCGCCATTGAGGACGTGGCGGTTACTGATGGAGATACTCTTTTTATTAACCGGGCCAAGTTCCGGGAGGCGTGACCGGTACTACAGGTTTCAGAGGCATCATTCGGGGCATTTCCTGTGATGAGTAAGGGAGGGTCATCGCTGATATGGCGAAGACAGGCCAGATTGGGTCAGAACGCCAATCTGGCCTGTCTTCGCAGCAAAGGGCGTTTGTTGACGAAGGAGACTGTTTCGAACTCCCAGTCCGCCGAAGGCCCTTGGTCTGCTCACCACATTAGAAGGCCCTCCAGGAAATACCTGGAGGGCCTTCTAATGCCTATTTAAAAACTGCCTTGGTAAACTCGTGACCCTTGGTCGGGCCATACCCCAGCATGCTTACGCTATACTCGGCAACTACCTCTGGGTCGTAGATCACCTGTTCCGGCAGATGGAACAGAGGAAGGATCAGGAAGTCATCGTAGAAGAAGTCCGTAATCCTCCGCAGCTGTGCGGTTCGTTCTTCCTCGTCCACCAATTGCAGAAAGTCGACCCACATCTGCTCCAGTTCCTCATATTCCCACCTGGCAACACTATGCCCCAACCTGCTGCTCAGGCCGAAAGGCAGCCACCCGACCTCAAGAGGGGTAGACGGGACTCCCCAGATTTGGACCGTCCGGCCGAGAAGCCTTTCCCGTTGCAGTCTGCCAAACTCGCTGCGGTCTAGCACCGAAAAGTTGGGCTTCACGCCGATAGCTTCGAAGTATGTGATCATTGCCTCTGTCATATCGGGCAACTCTGGCGAAGACTGGAAAACCGCCGTCTGGAGCTCAAGCTCGAAGCCATTAGGATAGCCAGCCTCGGTCAATAGCTGCTTGGCTCGGTCCGGATCGTATGGATAGGGCTCCCACCTGGGGTTATAGTCTTTGTGGGCCATGGCCATGCTGATCATCACTTGTATCTCAGCTTTTTCGTTGAGGAAATTATCCTTTAGCGCCTGGCGGTCTATGGCCAAGTTTAGGGCCTCCCGCACCTTCACGTTACGTAATGGGTCATCGGGGTCGTAGCTGGGAGCGTCGTCGTAGTACTGGCCTCCGATGATTCCCCACATCTGTACGAAGGGCCTGGTACTGGTGGCGACGGAGAAACCGCGGTCAATGGCCTGCTGGTGAAGGGACCTTGGCATGTCGGCCATTCCCACCTCTCTAGTAAGGATCATGGCCAACCGAGTAGCGCTCTCGGGCACAAAAAGCAACTGGAGCTCGTGGAAGTCCGGTGTCTGTCTCCAATGGTTTTCAATGCGCTCATATAAGACGTACTCGTTGATGGGGTACTTGACAAACTGGAAAGGGCCCGTGGAGACGGGGTCTTCATTGTATCCGTCCTCTCCTTTGTCCGCGAGGTACTTGGCGCTCATCATTCCCATCTGCCGACTGTCACTGATGAACTCCAGCAGATTGGGGAAGGGCGTTTCCGTGCTCCAGTTTATTTCATAGTCTCCAACGATCTGAACATCACGGTCTGCGACGCCATTTCTGAAGGGGCCGATGCGATGCGAGGAGGTATCTGACATGTGCAGCGTAGCGGTGGCATGCACGTCTTGGGCGGTAAACCCTCCCACCCCCTTATGAAAAGTCACGTCTGTCCTTAACTTAAAGTTCCAGGACTTGGCATCGGGCGCCATGGTCCAGTCGTTGGCCAAACCGTTCTTGGTGTAGTTTCCGGTGTGATCTTGCAGAATCAACCAGTCGAGCATAGGGTTTAGACCCTGCATAATTGGACGGCCTCCAAGGTGCGGCATCCTCTCTTGGTCCCGTACTGGAATCATTGCGACTATCAACCGCGGCGAAACGGGAATTCCTGGCGCTTGCGTGGCGGCGGGAGTTGGTCTTGGTGTAGCCGTGGCCATAGCCACAGGTGCAGGCGTCGGTATGGAAGCCTTCACTATCCTTTCAATGTCCATGGCAGACAGAGGCTCCGGCGCCGCAGCCGCCGCGGCCGCCACGGCCGCCCCTATGGCCGCCGTAACATCCGTCTGCGTCACCCCCTCAGCAGCGGCCGCCGCCACTGCACTGTCAACCATCGACTGGATCTCTTCTGCGGAAACACCTTCCGGTACGCCTGTGCTAACCGCGCTTTCTATGAGATTGCGTATCTCGGCTTCCGACAAAGGCGGCTGGATTTTTCCTACTTCCTCTTGGATGGTCTGTTTAATATCAGAAGTGATGGCAGAAATATCAACGGTCGCTGCCGCTGGGGCCGCCGTGGGTGTGGGGGCATCATCATCCCCGCAGGCGAGGATGAACAACGTTAGTATGATGGCTCCCATCAGTACAACTGGTAAATTCCATTTCGTTATCCGTCCCTTTATCATCAGCTTTCCTCCGTTTATGAAGTCTTAAAGGTGATAATCCCGTATAATCCTTATCAAGATTGTAATTTGGGAGAGGATTTTCGACCTTAGGTTAGTAAGTTAACCGCAATGTCTTGTGTTGTCAACGGCTGGGCTATCGAGTCGTAGGTGAGTCAGCCAAATGGGGAATGGGCCAGACTATAACCCTAAAGTCGGTGTTGAAGACCAAAGGCATCCTCCTTACCCTTTGCTCCTTCACCCCTCAGCGAGGGGGTGCCCCTCAACAAGGCGCTTTCCATAGATCTTAACAGAGTTGTCCCACAAGATCTTGGATCTGCTCTCATCGGAGATGGGCTGAACCATCATGTTCTTTAGGGGCTCCGAGGTGGCCGGAGCATCCGGGTGTGGGTAGTCGGTGTTGAATACAATGTTCTCATCGCCGATGTAGTCCACCACATATTTTATGGACGGCTCGTCGGCGTCGGCTGCCACTGCACACTGGCGCTTAAAATACTCCTGGGGCGTCAGCTTGGGTGGGTCCTCATCGAAGAATACCGACTGTCGATCCTGGGAATACTTCTCCAGCCTGTTCAGCCAGAAGGGCACCCAGCCTGCGTTGGACTCCAGAATCAGCAGTCGCAGGCTGGGGAAGCGATCAAGAATACCACTGTAAATGAAGTGAGCCAGGCTGATCATGTTCTCAAAGGGAAAACCGATGACCTCTTCCATGGCAACGAAGAAGCCGTAGCCCCCCAGATAGCGGGTGTTGGCCTGAGGCTGGCCGCTGGCACAAGCCTCGCCGTGAACGGACAGAGGAAAGTCGAGGCCCTCTATAGTTTGCCACAGGGGGTCATACATGGGATGATGCCACATCTTGTCCGGGATGGCTCTCGGTAAGAAAATGGACACTGCCCCAAGCTCTAGCACGGCGCGCCGCGCTTCTTTGACCATTTCTTCAATTTGCTGCCCGGGTACCACGGCAGTAAACTTCAGGCGTCGGGAGGCATTGCTGCGAAAGTCATAGGCCCAGTTGTTGTAGGCCCGGCACAATGCCGCGGCCATTCCGGGGTCCGACTCAAAGGAACCACGACCACCGTTGGTTGGCAGGCACACCTGAATGTCCCATCCCTCTTCGTCCATATCCTTAAGGCGGCTTTCCAGGCTCCAGTTGTCATGGTAGGCATGGCCAAATTTGGCTTCCATCTGTGAGAAGAGGGTCTTGGAATGCATGGACGTGTGCATCTTGCCACCCTCGTACTCGAAGATGGCCTTGCCATGGACCTTAGCAATTTTGGGCATCCGCTCATAGTACGGTGGCTCCAAGTACTTGTCCCAGATATCTACCGGCTCATAAAAATGGGCATCCGCATCAATGACCTTGAACCCGTCTCTCATGTAATTTCCCCCTTTTCCAAGTTTATCCTTGTCTGCTTTTACCTATTACAGTTCACTAGCTCAAGCCTATGTTATAGAGAGTAATGGCGTTGGTGCGGGTTACTTTCTTTTTGACCTCTTCTGATATGCCGGCAAAATTCATCTCAATGATTTTGTGGGAGTTGGGGAAGGTGGACTGAGCGTGAGGATAGTCGCTAGCCCAGGCGAAGTTGTCCTCACCGTAGATGTGGGTAAGGGCCAAGCCTGCCGGGTCATCCATGAAGGTGACGAAGAACTGCCTTTTGGCCAATTCCGACGGCGGGGCATCAATCTTGGTGCCGTAGGCATACTTGTATTTGTGGTGGAAGTGGTCCGCCCGATACAGGAAGTGAGGTACCCAACCAATGTCGTTCTCTGCTGAGACGATCTTGAGGCCGGGATGTCTTTCCAAGATGCCGGAGAAAATAATTTCCGCCAGGGAGCGCTGGATCTCATGGATAAGACTCACGGCCCTGAGATAGCGGTCCTCTTTGAATTTCCCCACGGAGTTAGCCTCGGGACCATGACCAGTGAGGATGTGTAGGCTGACGGGCATTTCCAGTTCTGCAGCGGCAGCCCAGAAGGGCTCGTACATGGGGTTAGCGTAACTTAGGTCGTTGGGCGGGGAGGCCATAATAACAGCACCCCTGAGACCTAGATTGGCACACCGGCGCAGTTCCTTCACGCCCTCCTCCACGTCTAATAAGGAGATAAGGGCAAGGCCAATCATGCGCTTGGGATCATAGCTACAGAACTCTCCAAGCCAGGTGTTGTAGGCCCTAAAGAGAGCCTGCTGCAAGGGTGCGTCCATCAACCGAAAGATGCTGAAACCCTGAGTTGTGTAAAATACCTCAGCCTCGCCCCCGTCTCTTTCCATGTCCTTCAATCGCTCCTGGGGCAGATAGGCTCCCGGAGGACACTGACTGAAATAAGCCTGTTCTAACAATTTTGCTAGTTCTTCTGGAGAAGCCCCGGCGGCGATGCTTCCGCCAAACTTTTCCGGCTCTCTTCCAGGCATGACGAGGAAATCACCTTTCTTACCCTGGGGGTCGGTAACTATCCTGGGGGCCTTATCTCTGAATTCGGGTTCTACGTAGTCCACCCACATAGTTTGGGGCTCGAAAACGTGGGAATCGGCCGATATCAGTTTGTAACCCTCCATCTCTACCCTCCTATTCGATACAATTTTACCGCGTTATCGCAGACAATCTTTTTGAGCACACTAGGCTCCAGTTGACCCATACTCTCTTGGGTCACCTCCCTCGAATCGGGCCATGTACCGTCGGGATGGGGATAGTCGGATCCCCATATCAGGTTATCCTCACCAATGATGTGGGCCATCTGACCCACGCACGACTCTTCCTGAAAGGTAGTGTACCCCTGGCGGAACCAGTACTGGCTGGGAAGCATGCTTAGCGGCGGGTCTAGCTTGGTGTCATAGCGGCCTTCTTTGTAGGAATGGTCTAGCCGGTTCAGTATAAAGGGTATCCAACCTGCCCCCTGCTCACCCAACACGAATTTGAACTGAGGGAACTTCTCGCAAGCCCCACTCATGATAATGCTACATAGCCACTGAGCCCCGGTTAACATGATCAAGGGGTTCGTAACGCCTCTATAGGCCAGCTCATTTTGGCTGGGACCCTCCTCTCCAGTGGGGGCAAGTTGGCCAAGCTCTCTTCCTAGTCGGCCTTGAGCTATGGTTGTACCCGGAGGAGGAGGCACAGGCATGACTGCACCTCCCTGGTGAAATGAGATGGGCATCTCGGTCTCGCCTACGGCCTCCCACAGGGGGTCCCAGAACCCGTCACGGGTGTAGATTGGATGCGTAACCCCGCTGGCCATAAGCTCACACCCTCGTATGGGACCACCAAGCTTTGCTATGCGGCGCAGCTCCTCCGCTGCCGCCTCGGCGTTATGGATGGGAATACAGGCCAAGGCGTAAAAGCGGCCCGGCTGGGTCATACAGAAATCAGCAATCCATTCGTTATAAATGCGGTAAGTGGCGGTCAGCACCTCCGGGCTCTCAATGTGTAGTCCTGCCCCTGTCATCCCGTAAAGGACCTCAGCCTCCACTCCATCGAGGTCCTGGTCCTTAATCCGCAGCTCTGAATTTGCAGGATGCTGTCCACCATCGTAATACCCAGATTCCCACATTCTGTCGATGCGGTGGTTTCCACCTCGTTGGGGAGGTCGAAAGCCAAATCCCAAGCCACCGTAAACCCCTAGTTCCTTTCCCTCAGATACCCAAATAGCGTTATAGATGCCATGGGAGGCTTCTTTTGAGGGTACCTCTACCACTCTGGGCATCAAATCTTTCAGGTGACCCGGAGCGTTTTCCATGAAAATGTCTCCTGGAAGCCAGGTAAAGTCCATGTGGGAATCGCCGGAAACAAACGTGTATTCCATGTCCAATCCTTCCTTAACCGTGATGGTGGGATAAAAGGGTTGTCTAACCCAAGACCACTGCGTTCAGTATAACCGGCTCGTTATCCACCGGGATGCCGCGGTGGCCCTTACCGGTCATGTCCTCTTCCAGGACCAGGTCACCCGGGCCCAACTGTCGCACCGTGCCGTCTTCTACTTCAACCTTTACGTTGCCTGCACGAACGATAAGGATTTGGCGGACCGGCGAATTGTGCCAGGGTGAAGGGAGGTCCGTTACGTTGGAGCGGATTACCATCTCCGTGGCAGGAAACTTCATATCTGTGGGGTCCATGTCCTCCAGGTGAGTAACCCCGTCGGAACCGGTGTACATTCTGATCATCTGCATATCTTCAAGGCTCCCTTCTTTAATGTGACCCTGTGCAGTTTGGGGAGAGGTCAAAGAAACTACTTCAGGGCCGTTTGGTGCTCTTCCAGGAAACTGGCCGTAGCATCAATAGTATGCTGAATATCCTCGTTGCTGTGGGCGCCGTAGATGTAGGCCCGGGTGGGCCTTCCGGGCTGAAGGAAGATACCGTTGTTCAGCATGTGCCTTGCGTAGGCTAGGTACTTCTCCATGCCGCCAGTCTCCTCGTACCGTAGCATATCGCGGTAGTTGGAGGGGGGAGTCTTTTCGAAATAGAGACCCCAGGTGGACCCATACCCGTAGCACGTGGCACTTAGCCCCAGCCGTTGGATGACGGTGTTGATACCGTCGCGTAGATTATCCCCCATCCGGTATAGACGCTCGTAGAAACCGGGCCGCCCCAGGATTTCTATAGTCTTGAGAGATGCTGCGGTGGATACCGGGTTGCCGTTGTAGGTGCCCGATAAGAAGGCGGGGCCACTGGGTGTCAGCGTATCCATAAACTTATCCTTGCCACAGATCGCCGATATCACATAACCGTTGGCCATAGACTTGCCATAGGCGGCGATATCGGCGTCTATGTCCCACTTTTTCTGCAAGCCCCCGAGGTCGTGTCGAAAGCCAGTAATGATCTCATCCAGGACCAAGGGAATGTCGCAGGAGTGACATAGGTCCTGCAATCCTTGAAGAAACCCGGGCTTTGGCAGAATACCGTGGCCATGGATGATGGGCTCTACGATAACACAGGCGATTTGGCTCTTCTCCTGTTCCAGGCGTTCGCTGGCTGCGTCCAGGTCGTTGTAGGGCAAGACAATGGTATTCTCCAATATAGCGGGCAGGGTCCCCGACGTGTCGGCCACGGCGTTGGGCTTGGAGTCCGGTCCCGCAAGCTCGCGACTGGAGTTAGTGCTGATGGCCAATCCGTCTGCCCAACCGTGGTAGCCTCCCTCGAACTTGACTACTTTAGGACGGTCGGTATAGGTGCGGGCCATGCGTACGGCAAATTGCAGGGTATCGGTGCCGGCGTTGCAGAAGGCGGTCTGGTCGGCGCATGGGATGATTTCCCTCAGCTTTTTGGTCAGATCTACTTCCAAAGTGTGGGGCTGGGCGAACTGTACTCCCTGGTTTCGGATGGTGTCGATAACCGCATCGTCCAACTCCGGCTCCGAGTGGCCTAGGATGATGGGCCCGGCCGCGGCATGGTAGTCAATGAACTCGTTGCCATCCAGGTCCCACAAGCGGTTGCCCCGTGCCCGCTCTATGTAGAACATGTCCCTGTCCCAGCCCTTGGCGTCGGGAGCACCACCCGGCGAGTACCGGCGCGCCTCCTCATGGTAGGCTCTCGATTTTGAAAGATTTAACCTCAATTCAACGTCTATCACAACCTCTGCCTCCCTTCAGCTATGCAGGCTGTACTGCTGGACAAAAGACCAAGTCTTACCTCTCCACAGGCGAATCCTAACCACCCCCATCCGCAGTGTCAAGGACAGGGGTCTCCAAAAGAATTGTCGGGGTAGGTTGCACCGCGCCGTCTAAGGCTTCGCAGGCTTGATAACCCTGTGCTTCGCCCTCCAGTCAGACGCGAAGGCTACCAACCCATGGCATAACCGTCTCGACGGGGGTCGGCCCCACCAGAGAAGGAGCCGGCTTTCTGGTCTACCATTATGCCCTGGGCGCCTCCCACTCCTCTGGACCAAGGCTCCACTACGTCTATCTGGTGCCCGCGGTGGGTAAGCTTGGCGCGAACCTCTGGCGAGAACCGCTCCTCCATTTCCACGGACCTACCGATTGTGATCTTGAAACGCGGCGCCTCTATAGCTTGCTGAACAGTCATATCATAGTCCAGCACGTGCATTAGCATTTGGGCGGTGGTCTGAGCAATGCCGTATCCGCCTGGGGTCCCGATGCTTAGAAAAAGCTTACCGTTCTTTAAAACGTGGGCCGGAGTAGGGCACCATTCCACAAGACGCCTCGACCCAATGATGTTTGGGCTCTCCCCGGCCGGCGCCAGGTCAAACCAGTTGGCCACGTTGTTGAGAAATATGCCGGTATCACCAATAGCGATGCCGGACCCGAAGCCGGACCCCAGACTCTGGGTAAGGGTCACTACATTTCCCTCTCTATCAGCCACCGCCAGGTGGGTGGTAGAGCCCATGAGGGCAGGGTCCATCTTTCCGGGAAGCAAAGCACGTTCGGCAGCCTGGGGATTATAGTGCTCTCCCTGTACTGCTGCTGCTTTCTCCATGTTTATGCGTGCTCTTTGGCCAGCCGCATACTGGCTGGAGAGGAGCCCCCTTAGGGGAATGCTTGCGTGGTTAGGGTCGCCTGCGTACTTTATGCGGTCTGTGATTGCTAGCTTGGTGGCTTCCATCATCCGGTGCAGGGTATCGGCCGCACCGTGGCTTAGCTCATCGGGGAGATAACCCTCAAGAATCTTTAGAGTCTCAAGCATTTGGAATCCATCAGAGTTTGGCGGAGGCGCTAACACCTGGTATCCACGGTAGTCTATCCCAATGGGGTCCTCCCACCACGCCTCATAATCTGCCAAGTCCTCCTCTCTGAGAAGGCCTCCCATTCGCTGGCACTCTTCGACCATCCGGTGTGCCAGTTCACCCCTATAAAAAACATCTTTGCCTTCCTTGGCAACCTTCCTCAAGCTCTGGGCCAGTTGCGGTTGCTTTAACTTCTCTCCTGGCCCAGGCAATTCCCCATGGTGCTCCAGTATGGCCCGGGAGCTGGAGTATGGAGACCAGCGCGTCCTGCCGTCTGAAATCAAGAAATGGTTCAAATAGGTGAGGGGGAACCCATTTTCAGCGTATTCGATGGCGTATTTGAACAGATCTTCTAGGTCTAACCTGCCATAGGTCTCATGCAAGGTAAGCCAGCCGGCAACGGTGCCGGGTACCAGAATCGATAAGATGCCGCGCTCTTTGTTTTCGTCAGAAAAAAGGTGCGATTCTGCCGCTCCGGGAGCTCTTCCGGTGAAGTTCAGTACCCTGGTACGGTTTTCCGCTGCAACATAGGCGAGTAGACACCCCACACCGCCCATGCCTGACATGTAGGGCTCAACCACATTCAATGTGACAGCAGTGGCTACCGCGGCGTCAAAGGCGTTGCCACCCTCCATTAAGGTGCGGAGGCCGGCTGTGGATGCAAGAGGGTGGGCTGCGGTTACCATGCCGTTGGACCCCATGACGACAGGTCTGTGGCTTTGGACCAAGGAGTTAGTATTCAGTTTATCCTCCCTTTGCACCCTACCTAGCAATCACGCTTACTGTCCTAGAACGCGGTCGGAAGTCACTTAAGAGGCCTGCTACTGAAGGCGGACTTCCGTCTATGTGGAGACACCAAGACCTATGGTGGGGCTTTCACCCAGGACAAAAAAGCCGGGGATATTCTCTTCATGGGACCAAATCCTTATTCGCGCCACTTCCAGGGAGAGTCAGTGAGCTCCAGACGTACGCCGTCCGGGGCCCGCACGAAGGCTACTTTCTCCCCGGGAGATTCATCCAGCCTCGACTCATGGAAGAACTCAGTTCCCTCTTGCCTCAGCCGCTCAATCTGAGAGTCAAAGTCCTCCAGCCCAATGCCTACGTGCTCTATGCCCAGGAATTGACTTGTGGGTATGCCGGGCATGGTTTCGGCGTTGGGATGTTGGGTAATAACTAAAGGAAGTCCCTCTATGTCCAAAACAATGGTATGGGACCCATCGGCCTTGTCCACCTGGCGGTTCTTCAGGCCGAATTTCATGTACCATGCGGCTGTAGCCTCGACATCTCTGGTCTTTAGGTGAAGGGCATACCACTTGGGCATTGCAACGCTCCTTTTCGAGTTACCTATCTCTTCACGATTTTTGTGTATTCGTGCCGGAACCCGGGGCCAATGTTGAGGATGATGGCGCGGTACTCCTCCACTACTTCGGGATTAATCACAACCGCGGTTGTGACGAAAAAGAGAGGCAGCGTTACGTAGTTTGCGTAGAGGTAGTCAGCTATCTCTTGGGCTGCCCGTATTCGCGCGTCCGGGTCAATGGTGGTTTCTAATTTGCGGGCCAAGGCATCAAGTTCTATCTTGTCGTGATAATGGGACTGCCCCTTCTGGAGCTTCAGGTTTAGGGGCATTTGAAGCTCGTAGGAAACCAGACCGGTGTTCCCCAGGGCCGCCTTGCCAGCCAGCTGCCGCTCTCGGGCCACGGCATAGCTGGATTCCACCACTTCCAGCTTTGCATTGATTCCAACGTCCTGCCAATAGTTGGTAATAATCTCCGCTATGTCCGTTAACTCGGGTACGCTGGAGGTGGGAGATACCACCAGAGTTATGTCAAACCCGTTGGGATAGCCTGCTACTCCAAGGAGACGTTTGGCCTCTACGGGGTCATAAGGGTCTGGCGGCCATCGCCCCGGGATCCACGGGTCTTCCCTGGGATGTAGTGCATGAATTGTCTGGGGATCAAGGACACCCTCGAAGAAAACATCGTTGATTTCTTGGCGGTTAATGGCCAGACTCATGGCTCTTCGAACGTCCAGTTTCACCTGAGGCTCGGTGGGGTCGAATATGTCCTCCAGGCCTTCCGGCGTATCGTAGTACTGGCCTCCGTAGGTGATAAGGATGTAGGAGCCTGCCTGGGTACTGTGGACTATCTCCATTCCCTGCTCCCGGACCGTTGGGAATAGGACCCGGGGCAGGTCTGCAATGTGGGCCTCTTCGGTAAGCAGCATTGCCTGGCGGTTAGCGGGCTCAGGCACGTAGAAGAACTGGAGCTCCTCAACCTCTGGGGTCTTCCTCCAATGGTTATCCACCCTCTCGTGCAGGATATGGCTGTTAAAAACTAACTCTAGAAACCTGAAGGGTCCGGTTCCTACGGGGTCTTCCAGGTATCCCTCCTCTCCTACTTCCTCCCAATAGTCGTCGCTGATAATGAGGAACATGAGAAGGTCCGACAGCCAGGGGCGTAGGCCTCCCTCCGGTTTCACCAGGTGCCAGATAATCTCATGGTCATTCACTATCTCAAAGTTCTCTTTGTCATCGCCCAACCAGTTTCTAAAAAAGGAGGCTCCCGTGGTGGCAGAGCTCGCCGCGCTGTATACCTCCCAGGTGCGAACAACGTCTTTAGCGGTGAACTCCACTCCGTTGTGGAAGGGGACTCCCTCCCGCAGCTTGAAGGTCCAGTCCCTGCCATCGGAAGACAAGGTCCACTCCGTGGCCAGCCGGTCCGACGCGTAGCCCCCGGTGTCCACATCGACGCCGATAAGGGGTTCGTACAGTCCACGAAGAGGGCCGCTGCCGGCATAGCTGCTTATGTGGGTCATGGTACTCTGGGTGCTTGGTGCTACCTGTGCGACCTTTAACCGAGAGACCACCGGCTGAGGCGCCGATGTTGCCGTGGCCGTTGGTCTCGGGGTTGCCGTAGCCGTGGCCATAGCCACAGGTGCAGGCGTCGGTATGGAAGCCTTCACTATCCTTTCGATGTCCATGGCAGACAGCCGTGGGGGCTCCGGCGCCGATGCCGCCGCTGCGGCCACGGCTTCTCCTATGGCCGCCGTTACATCCGCCTCCGTCACCCCCCCGCAGCAGCGGCCGCCGCTACTGCGCTGTCAACCATCGACTGGATTTCTTCTGCGGAAACACTTTCCGGTACGCTTGTGCTAACTGCCATTTCGATGAGGTCACGTATCTCGGCCTCGGACAAAGGCGGCTGGATTTTGCCTATCTCTTCTTGGATGGTCATCTGTATGTCAGAAGTAATGCCGGAAATGTCTATCGTTGCGGCAGGCGCCCTCGTAGGCGTCGCCGTGGGGTCTGCCCCACATCCCAAGATGAACAAGGTACTCCTACCACTAAGGCAATTACTCCATACAGCCGCCAGTTTGAATGTTCTCTCAGAACTCTCATGCCTTGACTCCCCACTATATTTATCTATAGGCCCTGGTTAACGACGAAATACGTCACGCCCTGAGGGGCGTTACTGGCCGCATATTATAGAAACTTGATTTATCTGTCAATTCAGCGAATTGGCTCATGCATAGTGTTACCGAAAGGGGTAACGTCGCCTCAGAAATAATGTTGCCGGAGTGTGGCATGAATTGAGGCAGTATGAAGAAGTATTTGGAAGCGAAGAAGGGGAACCTGGCTGATTTAAGTCTTCGCCAGGGGGTGGCCTTGAATAAGCCGCTCCCCGTAAATCTTTACCGAGTTGTCCCACAGTATCTTACGCTTGGACTCGTCTGAAAGAGGCTGCTCCATCATGTTGGCCAGGGGCTCCGAGGTGGCTGGAGCATCGGGGTGAGGGTAGTCGGTGTTAAAGACGATGTTGTCGTCGCCAATATAGTCCACCACGTACTTGATGGAGGGCTCATCGGCGTCGGCGGCCACGGCGCACTGGCGGGTGAAATACTCCTGGGGCATCAGCTTCAAGGGATGTTCGTCGAAGAAGACAGACTGGCGGCCCTCGCAGTACTTCTCCAGACGGTTGAGCCAGAAGGGGACCCAACCGGAGTTAGCCTCAAGGACGAGGAGCTTCAGGTTGGGGTAGCGGTCCAGAATGCCGCTGTACATGAAATGACCCAGGCTTATCATGTTCTCAAAGGGAAAACCTATAGTCTGGTGTAGGGCAATGAAAGCACCCACCAAAGGGTCGTAACGAGCGTTGGCTGCGGGATGACCACTATTGGCGCCATGGAGGGATATGGGCAGGTCGAATTCCTGGCACACTTCCCATAGGGAATTGTAGTCGGGATGATGCCACATCTTGTCGGCAACGGCGCTTGGCAGCATCATAGATATGGCTCCAAGCATCTCTACGGAGCGGCGGGCCTCGGTGATCATTCCCTCGATATTCTGCCCGGGGAGCACCCCCGTAAACTTGATACGATCAGGAGCCGCGCTGCAGAACTCGTGCGCCCAGTTGTTGTATCCGCGGCACAGGGCGGCAGCCACCTCGGGGTCCGGGTAGTTGAGAGCCTTGGTGCCGTTGGTAGGCAGGCACACCTGAATATCCCAGCCTTCCTGCTCCATATCTTGAAGACGACTCTCCATGCTCCATTTGGCTCGATAGGCGTGACCAAACTTACTCTCCATCTGGGAAAGGAGGGTCTTGGCTCGCACGGACCCGGAGAAGGGGGCATCTTCGTACTCGAATAACGCATTGCCAAGCACCTTGGCAACCCTGGGGCGTAGATGGTGGTATTGAGGCTCCACGTATTTGTCCCAGAGGTCCGCAGGCTCATAGAAGTGAGCGTCGGCGTCGATTACTTTGAATCCGTTACGCATCTGCCAGGCTCCTTAATCCAAGCACAGAGTATCTCTCTGTCTTGGTATAGCTATCTCTGTTCCATAGCCGTTTCCGGAGATAAGTTCCCTTGCATGAGCTGAGTGTTCTCGGCAGCCGTCAGAAGGACGAATTCCCTTAACTATCAACTATCATTCAATCAATTATGGTGTAGTACTCCTGGGACCCATGGTCCATAGTCGCCTGGAAGTCGGGAAACCACTGCCTGAACTCCTCGGAGCTGACCAACTTGTCATGGGCAGCAAAGAAGTCATCAAAACTTTCAAAATCACGCTCAAATACATAGGTCATCTGGCGTCCGGAAACTCCTTGAAGAATACGTGCTTTAGGAGCCCCTTGACGGACTGAAATCTCGTTTACATTTTTTAGAAGCTCAGCGGTCTGGCCTCCACTGCTATATTGGGTATTAAGAATTATCCGTTCTCTGTACATTTGAAGTTCCTTTCTAAGATTAAATCCGTTGTAACCTAATTTATAGGAATTGTTCCAATTAAGCCAAACTTTCCTATGCCAAGCTACACGCAACCATACAAGGCACCGTTGCTAACCAAGGTGATGCTACAGGTGCTTTCATAAGCTGTCAAATACCCAATGCTATCTCACATCCATCGGAGAACGCGGCTACGGAACGTTGACCGCAGTGGCAAGGCGCACCTTGGACGGCGCTAAGGCCTTGGTGACTTGCCTGCACGTCGTAAGCACAGAAGATTATGAATTCCGTGGGACTGAGAGCATCTACCAATAGGACGCCAACAATGCCAATAGAAGGTGACATAGGGGGTTGAGGCAAGAGAATATATATTCTCTTATCCTCTACGAACCGCCAATGGCACTCAGTGACGGAGCCAGCAGAAGGGAGAAGCATTGGTGTATAAAGGGAACTGGCAGATAAAGATACTCATGCTCTTGCTGGCCCTGGGAGTGGCTTGTGCCTGACGGCGGCCTGCGGGGATTCCCTCCCTGACGAGCCCCCTGTCATGAAACGGATTATGCCGTTGGAACCTTGTCCCAATGACATCAATGAGGCCCCAGGGGATCCTACCCTGTCCCCATTGCAGAGACGCGACCTGAAAATAGAGCGCGCCGAGACGATATGGCACAAGTTTATTAAAGTGAACTTGGGGATGTCCTATCTAGATACCAGTGGATCCGGTGTAAGCTACGCACAATATGAGTACGACTTGTTAAAACTCCGTGGTGCGTACGCGCCATTGAAATACAAGATATTTATCGAGGTCTGGTTCGCCACCGATGATGCTGACCAGAGCAAGGCGCCTCCGGAAGAGCGGATACCTCACTGCCTTGAGGGAGTCCCGGTGCATTTCCTAACAAATCAGCCATATGCCACCATTGACAACTGACCACAAAGAAAATTAAGAAATAAGGAGACATCAGATGACAGAAGTTACAAATAGGCACAGACCTCTTCGTGCAGGAATTGCTGTAATGCCGTCCGAGGGAGAAGCACACCGCGGAACGCTGTCGGGGGTGGCAAGGCGCAACTCCGGCGACGCTATGGTCCTGGTAACCAACCTGCACGTCGTCAGTACAGACGGTTATACAGTAGATGTCGGTGACAGCATCTACCAAGGCGGCACCGAGGGGTCCAACAGGGTAGGCCAACTCTAGCGGATAGGAACTCCCAAAAGGGTTGCCGTTATTCCAACTCCACAAGGGGCGCGTGAATGTTAACTTGCTGAAGGGGTTTTACGTGTACCTTCTTGACCGTCCCGTTCCTGGGCGCTTGAATGCTTTGCTCCATCTTCATAGCCTCAACAACACAAACCTCATCACCCGCTGCGACTTTGCTGCCCGGCTTCACCTTAATAGCCAACACCTTGCCGGACATTGGAGAACTTATTATACCGCTGTCAGTCTGGGCCGTGGCCCCGGGTCCCAAAGGTTTTGACGGCGTTGGTACAGCATGCCGAGCCGCCCCGGAATGCCTGCCCGGCGCCGTGCTAGTTGTCCCTCTTTCAACCTCTACAAGAAAGGTCTCGCCTTCAACGGTTACCTTGGCCGGCGATCCAATAGGTTCCTCTACTTCAACTGTGTACCAGCGTTCCCCGATCTTTACGCGGACCTGTCTCACCGCCAACCCGATCTCCCCGCTTGTCTATAAGCCATCTGCACAGAGCGCCCATAGATTTTCCATGGACTGACCTGATGTCCATTCCCATTGGAGGCCGGGTAAAGAGCGCCATTGCCTGCGGCCACCAGGGCAAATCCCGCCGCCGCCGCCAACTCTCTTCTTCTCGTCTCGTCCTGCATTTCCAATTCCGCGGCATTCTCTAACTCATCGGCATCGCTCTTTAACTTGGAGACCAGCCAGGTGTCGTAAACACCGGACACAAACTCTTCGCTCTCCACCACTCGACGCAGAAACGGAATGTTGGTACTCACGCCCTCAATTCGGTAATTCTCCAGCGACGACGCCAGGCGTGCCCTGGCCTCCTCACGCGTCTCTCCCCAACACATCAGCTTGGCCAAAAGCGGGTCGTAGTAAATATCCACGTTGTAGCCCGGGCCTATACAGCCGTCTATTCGAACGTGTTCGTCAGTCACCGGTTCACTCAGCGTGGAAATGGTGCCGGAGGAAGGGAGAAAGGTCTCCGGGTCCTCTGCGTAGATGCGAGCTTCCATGGCATATCCGTGGCTCTTGATATCCTTCTGCTTATAGGGCATCTTCTCCCCGGCTGCGATGCGCAGCTGTAGCTCCACCAGGTCTATGCCGGTGATCATCTCCGTAATGCCGTGCTCCACCTGCAGCCTCATGTTCATTTCTAGGAAGTAGATGTCCCCCTTGGGCGAGACCAAAAACTCAACAGTGCCGGCGTTGGTATACCCAACGTGTTTAGACATTTTCAGGGCATACTTGGTCAGGAGCTTCCGAAGCTTGCCCGTCAGCTTGATAGACGGCGTAATTTCCAGAATTTTCTGATTTCGTCTCTGGACCGAGCAGTCCCGCTCAAACAGATGTATCGTCTTTTTCTTTTCGTCGGCAAGAATCTGCACCTCAATGTGGGATGCGTGTTCAAGATAGCGTTCAAAATATAGACGCCCGCTTCCGAAGGAATTCTTTGCTTGATGACGAGCCCGGCGAATGATAGGCTCCAGCTCCTCGGCGGAGTAGACAATCTGCATACCTATGCCGCCGCCGCCGGCAGCGGCCTTTATCATCAACGGGAAGCCCAGCTTCTTTGCCTGTTTCAAGGCGTTGCGGTCACCCACGGCCGTGTTGGTGCCGGTAATTACCGGAATGCCGGCCTTCTTGGCCAGCTTTCGAGCCATGACCTTGTCTCCCATGCTCTCCATTACTTCCGGCGGTGGCCCGATAAATTTTATCCCGGCTTTGCGACAGGCAACGGCAAAGGCGGCGTTCTCCGACAGGAAACCATAGCCCGGATGGATTGCCTCGGCGCCGGAAGTCTTGGCCGCTTCTATTATCTTCACAATGTTCAAATAGCTCTCCGACGGCGGGGCAAGTCCCAGGAGATAGGCCTCGTCGGCCATGCGGACGTGAAGGGCGTCTTTATCCGCCTCAGAATAGACGGCCACTGTCTGCACCCCCAGCCGCTCACAGCTACGAATGATTCGACAGGCTATCTCGCCCCGGTTGGCTACAAGAATTTTATTGAACATGAACTGTACCCATAATTATACACTTTTACCTTTAAGGCTTAAGGGGCGACGCCCTGTCTCTCTGGCGTTGTACCTGGTCCACAAATTTTCTGGACCGCAGATCCCTATCCAACCAAAATCTAATGGCGCCGTCCAAAATAGACCTGATCTCCTCATAAAGGGATGAGGATATCCGAAGCTTTGAGGCGTCAAGCTCCACGCTACGGTGGAAGTGGCGGAGAACCTTAAGGGCCTGAAGGGAAAGCGGCGCTATAACCCCCCCAACGGGCGCGCAACCTGAGCAAAGCACTCCCCCCAGGTTCACGGTGAACCGGTGGTCGCCGGGTGAAATTCGGACGCTGCACTCCACACACCTGTACAGTTCAGGCATAAACCCATTGACACTCAGCAGGTTCAGCTGGAAATGAAGAAGCAGCACATTGTCCTCTCCCGAGTCCTGCACAGCGCGCAGCGTATCCAGAAACAGGTTGTACAGCAATGGGTTTGCGCTGCCCTCTATGGCAAATCCGTCCACCAACTCCGCCACGTAGAACGCCATGGCCGTAAACTCCAGGTTGCCCCTGATAGCAGCGAAGGTTTCCAGGTTATTCACCTGGTTGATGGTGTCCATATTGCGGCCCCTGGATAGGGCTAAGTCCACCCTGGTGAGGGTTTCCAGATGTCCCATTTTCCTGCTGGTGAGCTTCCTTGCACCCCAGGCCATGGCTCGCAGCTTAGAGCCGTCTTCTGCCACAAGGGTCACCAGAAGGTCGCCTTCTCCCAGTGGAGCAGTCTTGAGGACAATTCCCTCTGTCCTATACAGGCGACCTGACGGCAAGCTAAAGCTCCTGACGTCCCTGATAAGCCCGGCTCAAGGTAACCTCATCAGCATATTCCAAATGCCCGCCTACCGGCAGTCCTCTAGCCAGGTTGGACACCTTTACCCCCAAAGAACTGATGAGGCGATGAATATACATGGCCGTGGCATCGCCCTCCAACGTAGGGTTGATGCCAATGATCACCTCTTTCACCGTACCGTCCTCCAGACGGGGCAAGAGCTCCTTGATTTTCAAGTCCTCCGGCCCCACTCCGTTCATAGGGGAAATGACGCCATGCAATATGTGGTAGAGGCCACGGTAAAAGCTGGCCCGCTCCATGACCAAAACATCCAGCGGCTCCTCAACTATACACACCAGGCTTCTATCACGACGTGGGCCGCTGCACAAGTCACACGGGTCGATTTCGGTTAGGTTCTGGCAAACCGAGCAGAAGATTATCCGCTCCTTGACAGCCAGCACCGCTTCGGCAAGGCTCTGCGCCTCCTCCATTGGCAAGCGAATGATGTAGTAGGCCAACCGTTGAGCGCTCTTTGGACCAACGCCGGGTAGACGGTTCAGCTCCTGAATAAGCCGAGCAACGGGCGCCGGGGCCGGAGTATTCTGGTTCATCGCCTCTCTAAACCATTGCCGTTCTGCTGAAAGCCGTGGTCGCCATAAACACCAACTTCACGTCCCTGGTACACGTGAATAATGAGCTCTTCACGATTGACCCCGGCCACGTCTACCAGCTCCTGATCGATGGCTGCTATCAACTCGCCGATGCTCTCCTGGGTAACATCTTCCACCACGCAAAGGGTCCCGTGAACGATGGTGGAGGTGTAATGAAGATCAATTCGACCCAGCGGCCTCTCGTCGTCAATTATCACGTAGGACTCAGAGTTGGGAGTACGGCAGTCTCTTTCGAAGGTAAAATCTCCCACGAATATCTATCCTTTAGGTCCGTACCTGGCCGGAGCCAAGAATAATCCACTTGTAGGAAGTCAGCTCCTGCAAGCCCATAGGCCCCCTGGCGTGAAACTTCTGGGTACTGATCCCCACCTCGGCTCCCAGACCGAACTGGCCGCCGTCTGTGAAATAGGTGCTGGCGTTGACAAAGACGGCGGCGGCGTCCACCTCTTCCAGGAAACGAGTGGCAGCGGAGTAGTCCTCCGTTATGATGGCTTCCGAGTGGCCTGAACCGTAAGTTTCTATATGCTCAAGGGCCTGGTCCAGGGAATCTACCACCTTCACACTCGCCACCAGAGACAAAAACTCGGTGCCCCAGTCCTGGGGTTCCGCGGGTTTCACATTGAGACCTTCCAAAGGTACAAGAATGCTGAGGGCTCGACGATCGCACCGCATCTCTACCCCCGCCTGTGACCACCGGCGGGCTACGGCGGGAAGGTGATTGGCTGCAACCTCGGCATGGACCAACAGGGTGTCCAACGCGTTGCAGACCGTGGGCCGCTGCACCTTGGCGTTGTACGCAATAGCTACTGCCTTGTCCTTGGCTGCGGTACGGTCCAAGTAGGTATGACACACCCCCACACCGCCCGCCACCACGGGCATTGTCGCATTTTCAGACACGTAGCGAATAAACTCCGCGCCTCCCCTGGGAATCATTAGGTCTATATACTCGTCCATCCCAAGCATTGTCTCAACCAGCTTGCGGTTCGGGTCGTCCACAAACTGTACCGCGTCCCCGGGCAGCCCCGCCTTTTCAATGGACTCTTGAACAAGACCGGCCAAAACCCTATTGGAGTTAATAGCCTCTTTGCCGCCCCGCAGGATACACGCGTTGCCTGACTTGAGGCACAGGGCTGAGATATCAACGGTTACGTTGGGTCTGTTCTCATATATGGAACCCACAACCCCTAAGGGGACACGCTTCTTCCCCACCTGTAGACCATTGGGCCGAGTATGCATGTCAAAGACCTGGCCCACCGGATCAGGCAAGGCGGCAATAGCCACAATATCCCTTGCCATACCCTCTAACCGTTGAGAAGTCAGCAGAATGCGGTCCAGGATGGACTCAGAGAGTCCCATCCGCCGGCTGGCCTCCAGGTCTCTTTCATTGGCCTGAAGGACGTCCTGTCGGCTTTCCAAAAGGGCCGTGGCGATGTTCTGAAGGGCGTGATTTTTTTGTTCCGTGGAGCAGTGAGCCAGGGCTTTGGCTCCTCGGCGCGCCGCTTTACCCTGTGATAATATGCTTTCTGTTGTAGTAGTCATGCTCTATATGATTCCTCTAACTCAGCTATGGACATCTGTGACCCATTGTCCTGCACCCGTGGCGCCCGGTTGAAGTCTCTGACACGAGCACTCTCCCTCGGCAAGTCCGGTCTCCTTCCCGCTAGAAGTTCCTCAATGGTGAATATCTGAATCCTGGGAAAGTCCCGGTTCCAAAGTGGCGAGTGGTGAAGTCCCGCAGTGACAGCCTGTACCCGCATAGGTTCTGTTGGCGGACGTAGAGTTATAAACAGTCCCAAGTTATCATCGCCCATGACCGTTTTCATTTCCCGAATGTCCTTGACCCCTACACGACCACTCTTGACCTGTACCACTACCCGCCTGGCTTTGCCCTTATTGTCGTCCAAAAACGTTATGACCCCGTCTATACCCTCGTCCGCACCCTTCTTGCGCTGGCCGCTTTGGGGCAGGGCGTTCACCAGGCTAAGGGCCCACCACTGGAACTGGTATCTGTCTTGCCGGGCCAATGCCTGAGCACCCCCCATATCCTTGGGCTCTCCAACAACATCATACCTCAGAGCCGGGAAGCTGTCTTCCAGGCGCTTACGCATGACGGTAATGGACAGATGCGTTATGTCAATTCCAATCCAGCGACGATTCAGCTTCTGGGCGGCAACCACCGCTGTGCCGCAGCCACAGAAGGGGTCTAAAACAACGTCCCCATCGTTAGACGAAGCTTTGACAATGCGTTCCAGAAGGGCCATGGGTTTTTGTGTCTGATAACCCAGCCGCTCTTTGCCCAAAGCAGGAGGGATATCTACCCATACGTCTTGAACAGGCATCCCGGGCATCTCATCAAGGTAACGCTTGTATCGCGGAAAGCCACGTTGACTGTAGACCAACCGGCCCTCTCGTTCAAACTTTTCCATATTTTCACGGGAATATGCCCAGTACCGGCCTCTATAGGGACGAACTCCCTTCCATTCGTAAAGGGTATCACCGCCCGGCCTACTTGCGGTCAAATTATCCAGGCTGTACCTACGGCCGGTTTCAGGCTCTGTGTAACGATAAAACGCCTCAATGTACTCTCCATCATACTCAACGTATTGCTGGTTCCACACGTACGCTTCACCTTTGCTATAGCGCAAGATCGTGTCGTGCACTCTGCCAAAGTGCTTGGAACCTTGTCTTGAATCTCCGTGAGCGCTTGTCCTTTTCCAAAGAATCTCGTTCCTAAAATTCCCGGTTCCAAAGATAGTGTCCAGCATTACCTTGAGGTAGTGGCTTGCCGTCGGATCGCAGTGAAGGTAAAGAGAGCCGGTGGGCTTCAGTGCCCGGTGCAACTCCACCAGACGCACCGTCATCATTACCAGGTAGGCCATTACGTCGTTGGAGCCAATGAACTCCCGAAGAGCCTCTATTGCCTTGGAGACCTGCAAAGGCGCCTTGACAATTAAGTCCTGATAGGTAGCTTCCGCCTTCCTATCCCAATGCCAGGTGTCCGAAAAAGCCCGTATTTGGGCCGTTGACGGTGTGCCCGACCTCTCCCTAAACAACACGTTATACTGTCGGCGACTATTAAAGGGAGGGTCAAGGTAAATAAGGTCCACCGATTCGTCAGGGATATGCCCGTGGAGAATGTCCAGGTTGTCACCGTAGTAGAGGACATTGGTCTCCAGGTTAGCCACGTCCCACCTCTATATGAGCACCAGATTATTTCGATGCACCACCTCTTGACCGTAGTTACATCCTATAATCTCCTGAATGCTGTCGGAAGGATGCCCCTTGATTCTATCTACCTGCTGGGAGCTGTAGTTGGCCAAACCGCAGGCAAAACGTTCCTTTTCCAAGTTGGCTATGTAGACCACGTCGCCCCGCTGAAAATAGCCGGAGACGTCCTTTACTCCCACAGGCAGAAGGCTGCCATGCCGCTCCCGCAGGGATGCTTCCGCTCCCCTATCAATTACAATGTCGCCGTGGAGGGAAAGACCACTGAGCATCCATCGCTTGCGGCTTTCCACCTTGCTCACGGTTGAAGTAAATAATGTGCCCAGCGACTCTCCCCTCACTAACCTTGACACTACATCAGGCAGGCGGCCGTTACAAATGACAACCGGGACCCCTGAACGCGTCGCCACCTTTGCCGCTTCCAGCTTGGACGGCATTCCACCCCTCGACAAAGAGTTACGGTGCTTTCCAGCCAGTGACTCAATGTAAGAGTCAATACGTTCTACCCTGGGCAATAACTTGGCTTCAGGGTGTACGCGGGGGTCTGCGGTGAACAGGCCGTCGGTGTCGGTGAGGACTATCAGGAGGTCAGCGTCCACCAGGTTAGACACCAGGGCGGATAGGGTATCGTTGTCACCAAAAACCGGCCCAATCTCATCCACCGCAACCACGTCGTTTTCGTTGATAATTGGCACAACACGGCGGTTGAGTAAAGAGAGGATGGTATTACGAACGTTCAGGTACCCTTGCCGGTTTTCTAGGTCACGCCTGGTAAGAAGCACCTGGGCCACGGGTATACTCCAACGCTCGAAGTAGGAGCTGTAGGCGTGCATCAAGTGGTTCTGTCCCACCGCGGCCAGTACCTGGCGAAAGGGCACGTGCGAACGATCTTCCGACACGCCCAGGGACTTCATCCCAGCGGCAATTGCCCCGGAAGTGACTAGAAGCATCTCCTTGCCCTGACGGTACAACGAAGCTATCTGCTCCACCAGGCTCTGCATAGTCGGGGCGTCAAGCTCATCGCTGCCAGCCGTTAGAACGCCGGTACCTGCCTTCACGACAATGCGTTTATACCCATGGGGAAAGTTTGCATCTTTTGACATCGATGTTTGAGGCTCGGTATTTCTTGCCATTCCGTCCGCTTTCCCCCTGAGTGATTGCGCAGATTTTCATTATATCAGCGGCCTTACACGGGCAACAAGAATAAAGTCGATACTGGCCTACCTCACGAGCATTCTCCGGAGCCATTCAAGGCCGTTGAACAACAAGGGGCCAAGTAATACAATACCTTGAGGTCTGGTTTCAATGAACCAGGCCCACTTTCCATTGAATGAGAGGCGCTAACACCACCGGTGTCCCTAAAAGGTTTATTTCCCCTACTTAGGTCCCATCCTGTCTACAAACGGCTGATTGAGAAGCTAACTACCCATGGAGGGGATTCGACTTCCACTGTAGCGAGCGTTACCGCTCTACTAATTGCCACCCTCCGCCAAGACCTCCGGTGCCCAGTTTTGGTGATAACCCCGCGCCTGGACGATGCCCGGCGTCTCCACGACCAGATGCAGGTCTATTTGGGAAAGGACGCCCCGGTGTTTCCTCTCCCCGAGCCCGACGTTCTACCCTTTGAGCGAATGACGGTGGACGTCTCCACCAGCAACCGGAGACTCATCGCCCTGGACGCTTTGCTGAACTACCCTCGGCATAATCCTCCCGTGGTAATTTCCTCTCTGTCTGCCGCCATTCGAAAGACGCTGTCAAGGGAGACCTTTACAGGATGCAGCATCACCCTAAACGCGGGGCAAACTATCCGCCTGGGCGACCTTGCTACCCAATGGGTGAAAATGGGTTACCGGCGGGAGGAATCGGTGGAGATACCGGGTACCTTCAGCGTCAGAGGGGGCATAGTAGACGTTTTCTCACCCGGTTCACACTTTCCTATTCGCCTAGACTTGGACGGCAACGAAATAGAGAGTATTTACCACTTTGACCCCTCTAGCCAGCGTTCTGTGCAGTCCGTTGACACCGCAAGAATCGTTCCTGCCCAGGAGATTCTGCCCCTCCACTCCAATCGGCAGCAGGTCACAGATCTCATATCGCAGATGAGCTTCGGCAACTCTGCGCCCGGGGTCCACGAAAGAATACAGGATGACTTGGCCTCTCTGTTCACCGGCGGGAATTCCGATGACCTAGCCTTTTACAACGGGATCATTAACCAGGCCTCTATCCTGGAGTACCTTGGCCCCCACGCCCTTGTGGTCTTCCTGCGCCGCAGCGAAGTTGAGAACGATGCCTCAACCCTGGAACGCCACGTCCAAAACATGCGAGAGGACCGAGTGGCCCGAGGAGATCTCCCTGCCAACTTCCCAGCGCCGTCCCTTCCATGGGAAGATTTCGCAGCCGGCCTCAAAGACAACACCCTCTTGGACATCAGCCAGTGGGACCGGAGCGACCGAGGTTTTCAATTCCGACCTTCTCCCTCCTACTACGGCCGGATGGACCAGTTCGCCTCCGGCGTGCGGCAGGCGCTGCAAAAAAGGAAGATCGTGGTCTCAATAACTCGACACCCTAGACGCCTGGCCGAAATCCTCTCTGAGGCCGATATCGGCGCCTTGGTAACCGATGAAGCCGTACAATGTCCCCAACCGGGAACGGTGACCATCGTCCCAGGCTCCCTGGATCAAGGCTGGAGCCTACCCTTGGAGCAGGAAGAATTGGTCCTTCTCACGGACCTGGAGATTTTCGGAACGGCCAAAGAACGTCGCACTCGGGCAAAAAGGCCCGTGAAAAAATCCCTCTTTCTATCACAACTTGACCCCGGGACATTTGTCGTACACGAAGACCACGGCATCGCGCGCTTTGCCGGCACCACCAGCATTGCCACCGGCGGCGAGAAGCGCGAGTACCTGGTCCTCGAATATGCCGAGTCAGACAAACTCTATCTGCCCACCGACCACCTGGACCGCATCTACCCCTACGTGGCCACCGGCGACCGCCCCCCAACCCTCACCCGGCTCAGCAGCGCCGAGTGGTCACGTGCAAAAGAGCGCGTTAAGCACTCCACACGAGAGTTGGCCAAGGAGTTGCTGGACCTGTACGCCGACAGGCAGGTGACCCAGGGCCACGCCTTTTCTCCCGACGTAGTCTGGCAGCAAGAGATGGAAGGCGCATTCCCCTACGAAGAGACCCCCGACCAGGCTCGCGTCATCGACGAGGTAAAGGCCGATATGGAAGTCCTGAAGCCCATGGACAGGCTTGTGTGTGGAGACGTGGGCTACGGCAAGACCGAGGTGGCTCTGAGGGCCGCCTTCAAGTCCGTAAACGACGGTATGCAGGTGGCCCTGCTGGTCCCTACCACAATCTTGGCTCAACAGCACTACGCCACCTTCGTCAGCCGCCTAAGCCCCTATCCCATTAGAGTCGAGGTGCTGAGCCGATTCCGCACCGCCAAAGAGCAAAAACAGGTCATTGAAGAGCTTCGGCTGGGCACCGTAGACATCGTTATCGGCACCCACCGGCTCATACAGAAGGACGTCAAGTTCAAGAACCTAGGACTGGTGATTGTGGACGAAGAACAGCGCTTTGGCGTGTCCCACAAGGAACGTCTAAAGCGGCTCCGAAAGGAAGTGGACTTCCTAACTCTCAGCGCCACCCCCATACCCCGTACCCTGTACATGGCCCTCTCCGGTGTACGCGACATGAGCACCATGGAGACACCCCCGGAGGAACGATACCCGGTCAAAACCTACGTGGGGGAGTACAGCGAGCAGATAATCCAGGAAGCGCTGCAGCGGGAGTTGGACAGAGGCGGGCAAGTGTTTTTCCTTCACAACCGCATCAAGTCCATTCATCGTGTCGCAACCAACCTGGCCCGCCTGGTGCCCAAGGCCCGTATCGCCGTAGCTCATGGCCGCATGGCAGAGTCCCGGCTCGAAGACGTAATGCTCTCTTTCAACGACGGCGAAACCAACATCCTGGTATGCACCACTATCATCGAGTCCGGTCTGGACATACCCAACGCCAACACCCTCATTATAGATCGCGCCGACCGCTTTGGTCTGTCCCAGCTTTATCAGCTGCGAGGCCGTATAGGAAGAAGCAGCAACAGGGCGTACTCCTACCTACTCGTGCCCAAAGGTAAACGCATAACCCCGGAAGCGGAGAAACGGCTCCAAGCCATACTGGAGGCTTCAGAGCTGGGCTCCGGTTTCCGCGTCGCCATGCGAGACCTGGAAATTCGTGGTGCAGGAAACATCCTGGGCGCCGAGCAAAGTGGCAACATCCACTCCATCGGATTTGAACTTTACACCAAGCTCCTCAACCAAGCCGTCGAGGAACTGCGACCGGAGGACGGAAAAGCTGCCGCGGCAGTAAAGAAAGACGAAGGGGACGTTCGGGTGGACCTGCCCCTGTCCGCTCATATTCCTCAAGACTACATCTCGCATCTACCCGTTCGTCTGGCCATCTACCAGCGGCTCATGAACCCCAACAACCAGAAGCAGATTGACGACATGAGGGATGAGCTAAGAGACCGGTTCGGGCACCTCCCAAGCCCCGTGGACAATCTACTCTATCTAGTCTCTCTGAAAGTACTCGCCCGGGAAATACGAATTGAGTCCATTACCTCCTCGGACACCGAGGTCACTCTCACCCTCAAGGACTCCGTTGGCGGGGCAAGAATGGTGTTGGAAAGGTCCCTCGGCCAATGGGCCGCTGTAGGCAACCGGCAGATACGCTTGAACCGCAGCCTCATGGGCCCCAGCTGGCGGGAGGGTTTGAACTCCACCCTACAAGGAATCAAGGAGTTTCAGGAAAAAATCAGCAGGCTGCCCGTTGGGGCGTCCACCGGTTAAATAAAGTAGGGATTAAGGGCCAACCGGACCAGGGCTGCGTTTAGGCAAAAACTAGTCCGCTCCCATCCTGCCCAGCAGCGGCTTCACTTCCAAGAGGCTCCGAACCCTTGGGCAATCGGCAACTTCCGGATACCGGTTGTCCCTGTCTACGAACACAGGATTAATCCCCACGGCCCGCGCCCCTTGGATATCTGAATGGTACTGGTCTCCCACGTGAACCGCTTGGCTGGGACTGACCCCGGCCCTTTTGAGGGCTTCAAGAAAAATCCGCGCATGGGGTTTCTCCACACCTACGTCCTTGGACGTTACGTAAAGGTCCAGATAGGGGCTAAGCCCCAACTCCTTAATCAGTGAACCCATGTCGCTATTCAGGTTGGACAGGACGCCCATTATGAACCCCTCTTCCTTGAGGAGGCGCAGGGCAGGTATAACGTCACTAAAGGGCACAAAGCTCTTCGGCACCCGGGTGGTCAACTGCCAGATGCTATCGGCCAAATCCAAGCTCACGTCCAAACCGGCGCCCTGTAGAATTAGCTGCTCGTATCGAGCGAAGAACTCCTTCCGGTCCCTTTCAGAGCGCCGGAAAAGGGGGAGCCTACCGTTCTCCCTACTAAAGTAGTCATCCGCTGCACCGTAACCCTTCAGTATCCCGCTTCTGGTAACGGCAACTCCCAACTCCTTGCACGCTGACACCTGTATTTCCTGCACCGGCGGCCAGAAATGGGCCAGGGTGTTGTAAAAATCAAAGAAGACGGCTCTTATCACGTCGTTCAACGGCCTAGATACAAAGGGCCTACTGCCTTGGGCCCAATGGTAGATACGGCGTCGGATTCTCTCACGAGGACCACTTTAACTCTCCCTCGCCAAGGCCAATCCCCACACTGAAGCCGCATTCCTTTCCATCACCGCCTTGGCGCAGGCTGCCATGGTGCTGCCCGTCGTAACCACGTCGTCAATGAGCAGGACCGCTTCGCCGGCGGCCTCTTTAACGCCAAGAAAGCTGCCGTCCGCAATTTGAGACCTTCTTGCCTGGGTCTTCATCAGCACCTGCGGCGGTGAGTCCACCCTCCTAATGAGCATGTCGTCCGCTACTTCAATGCCCATTAGCTTACCAATCTCAAGAGCCAAAAGGAGTGCTTGGTTGTAACCACGCTGCCTTATACGACGCCGGTGCATTGGTACGGGAACCAGTACTGTAACCGGAATCGATGTAGATTCCAGGTATTCTGCCAAAATCCTTCCCAGCTCCGGCGCCAAGGCACGGTAGTTCCGGTACTTGAGCGCATGGACGGCATCGCGAATTGCCCCTTCCATGAGATAGGGCGCTCTTATGCCATCCATTGCCAGGGGCAATTCGACACACCTGGCGCACCTGGAACCTTGGCCAGGCTGGGCGCAAATGTCACAATAGGGCGTTTCAAGCCTGGCCTGCGCCCCATGGCACACCTCACAAAGGCCTCGTCCCTCCTTGCGACAGCCTACGCAGTACAGGGGAAGAAGAAAATCAAGGGTAATGCTCCGCAGCTTGCCTAGTAGGTCTTGCGACATTGAAGTCTACGTTCGGAACTGTATCTTGCGATACCCCTCGGCATACTCAAAACCGGCTATTTTGCCGGCTTCACGGTTCCAGTTCCGAAGCCAACCGGTGGTTTCCTCACCCGACAACCCGGACAACTGGCTCTTATGGCGCTGAAGGGCTTCAATCTTAAGGTCAATGCTGTTCGTGATGTCTAGGTAAGTATCCGACTCCTCAGCGCCCCAAAGCAACAGGGTCCCCACCTTATGGGGAACCAACCCCTCCGCTTCAAGTTCGGGAAAGTGCAGCCGGTCCCTCGCATAAGGGAAAACGGCGTCTTGGGTAACTTGACCCGTTATCCGGTGGTCCCTATGAAAGTAAAAGGAACGGCGATACGGGTCAGGGCAAATAACTACCTGCGGGCGAAAGCGGCGCACGGCCCGCACCACGTGCCTGCGAAACTCTCGCGTGTCTTCCAACTCCCCATCCGGGTAACCCAGGGCCACCAGCTCCTTTACACCCAACGTGGCCGCGGCGTCCATCTGCTCTTGATGCCGTATCTTTGCCAGCCTTTCGGGCGACATATTCGGGTCGTCCGTGCCTTTGCTGCCGTCGCTGCAAAGAACGTAATACACGTCGGTGCCCTGCCGAACCCAGTTCCCCACAGTCCCTCCGCAAGATATCTCAGCATCATCAGGATGCGGAGTAACCACCAATGCTCTCTCGGGGACTTCTATCACAGGCTGCCTCCAGTATGTTGGGTTGTTCACAGAATTTTACTCTGCTACAATCTCATTCGGGTGTCAAGCTGAAATGGGCCAACTGACAGGGGGCAGACTTGCCCCCTTCTTGTCGCGGTGAGATAAGCCATTAAACTCATCCCACTTATTCGCCTTTGCATCCACCAACAAAGCAAACTAACGCAACCTACTGTGAAAGTAAACGCTTGACTATACGTAACTTCCGGTGGGGCGACGTGCCCGCCGTCGCTGATCTGGAAAACCGGCTTCTGGAGACGCCCCACTTCTCACCATCGCCTAAGCACGAGTTCCTTAAGGATTTTCTGGGGCAGCCCAACCTCAACCCGGAAGAGAACCTTTTCTTATACGAGGCCGGCGGGGCTTTGAAGGGCTATGGTCTTGTCTCTCCGGAACCTTCAATCAAGCGAAGCGTGCTCATTCTAAAGACTCCTCCCGGAAACGAGAGTGTCGAGGTGGAGAGCGCCTTGATACAAAGGGCCCTCCAACGAGCCGCTGAGCTAAAGACCACCGTGCTCCATGTTCAAGCGCTCCAGGACTCTCCTCTTAGTGGGCTGCTTCAAGAAAAAGGATTCAACCACGTGAGGGCATATTGGACTATGCGGTGGGACATTCAGAAACTCCTTGCCGCCCACGCGCCGGAGGGATGTTCCTTTAGGACCTATGGCAGAGACGGGGATGCGGAGACCCTTACTATCATTCAGAACGCCGCCTTTGGCGGAAGTTGGGGGTTTGCTCCCAACACCTCTCAGGAGGTCTCCTACCGCGCCGACATGAGCATCACCAGCCATGAAGGAATAATCTTCTTAAGCCGCGGGGAGACCGTTTGTGGCTACTGCTGGACCTACATTACGGGTGATGCCAAAACAAAAGTGGGAATAATCTCCATGATAGGAATTCATCCCGCGTATCGACGTCAGCGCCTGGGCAACCCACTCCTTAGCGTGGGATTACAGCACCTCACCTCTCAGAACGTTGACTACGTGGAGTTGGAGGTAGACGGCGCAAACAGCCCCGCAACCCGGCTCTACCTTTCCATCGGGTTCAGGAAAGTGGCGGAGTATCACTGGTTCGAGGCCGCCCCTTCTTCGCCCCCATAGTCCTCATCCGAAACAAAGCCCTCTGAAATAGTCTCCGGCGTCAACACTCCCCCGGATATCACTATCTTCATTGCATCGTCAACGGTTAGGTTGGTGGTTACTACCTTATCTGTGGCAACAAGCGCCAAGAACCCTGAGGTGGGAATCGGCGAAGTTGGGATGTATATTGCCACCATGGGCTTGCCTTTGGAGTCTTTGTACGTGGCCGTAACAAACCCAATGGACTTCACCCCATCTCTGGGAAAGTCCAAGAGCACAACCCGGTTGTACTTCTCCCTCCAGTTGGTAGCCCCCAAAGCGTCCACAGTCTGCTTCGCCGTTCTGTATATGGGTCTAACTATGGGTATAAGACCTGCAAATCTGTGACCAAGGGCAATAATCCTTCGGCCTATTACGTAGCTCCCCACAAGACCAACCAGGTACAGGATAATCAAAAAGATGATAAGGCCGACCCCGGGGATATTTTTGCCAGATATGTCTCTTACCAGGTCCGATATCGGGGGGTCTATAATGTCGAAGACAAACTTGATTACAAGATAGGTGGCTGCCAGGGGCAGCACAATAAGCAAACCTGAGAATATACGGCGTCTCAGGTGTTGGCCCAATAGTACTAAGAACGCACCAGGTCGGGACATCTCAAGTTTCCTACTTTCTACGCCACGCCATACCTAACTTGGGACCGGCAGTCCGTAAATGTCCGCAACCCTGTTGGCCACCTTGTCCCAACTCATCTCACCGGCCATCTCTAGGGCGGCTTGGCTCATGCTGTTTCGAAGGCCTTTGTTAAGAAAGACCATGGTTAGCGTATCGGCGAAGCGCTCGGGGCAGCGCCACGGGAGCAGGTAACCGTTGCGGCCATGCTTTACAACCTCTTGGAGTCCCCCAACCCTTGAGGCAACCACGGGCGTACCACAAGCCATGGCCTCCAGAGCAACCAGGCCAAAGCTCTCATAGTAAGAAGGTACAACGCAAACGTCGGCGGCAGAGAAATAGGTATACAACTGGCGCTGGTTCACCCTACCAACAAAGACAACCACGTCTTTCAGACCCAACTCGTTGGACAGGATGGCCAACCGTTGGGACTCCCGCTCCTGAGTGGGATCGCCGCCCACAATGAGGACCTTTATCGGGTCGTCCCTATCCATGGTCGCAGCAATGCGCAGGAGAAATTCCACCCCCTTTAGCGGCTCAATGCGCCCCACGTATAGCATTACCTTCTCCCCGTTGAGACCCAAGCGCCGGCGCGCCTGAGTCATGTCCAAGGGTTTGAAAAGGGAGAGGTCAACGCCGCAGTGCACTGTTTTCAACCGCTCCCTGGAAGCCCCATACAGCTGCACCATAGCGTCAATTTCATGGGGGCTGGAAGCGGTAACCCGGTCCGCCGACTTCATAATGTCGCCTTCAATGCGGCTCCGAAAGAGGGGTTCCCCCTCCCCGGCCCTCGCGCGGCGCTTCAGCTCTGCCAAGGTGTGAAAAGTAACTACGTGCCGCACACCATTCTTTCTTGCCAGGTACCTACCCGCCATGGCCGATAGCCAGTAATGAGAGTGCACCAGGCTATATTCCGTCCCCTCAGCCACCTGAAAACGCCATACGTTGCCTGCAAAGGGGTGTACGTGGGGATAGAGTTTCTCCAGCTTGGTGTCTATGGGCCCACCATCCAGGTGTATAACCCGCACGTTCCCACCTGCTATCCACTCATCCGCGTCGTGGCCGGAGTGACGCCTGGTAAATATATCCACCTCTATACCCATGGCGCCCAAGTGCTTGGACAACTCCCTCACGTAAACATTCATGCCCCCGACCTTGCCGGCCCCGGGAGCCAAGGCCGGGCAGGTATGAAAGCTAATCATCGCCACCCTGGAAATTGTCAACTTTTCGTAATCACCATTGAATATACCGGCTTATCCACCCCTCCAAGTTGGTACTTGTAAGGCTCGTCTCCCCGCAAGAAATCGTAATACAATTTTCCCTCTTCTATGGCGCTCCTAAGGCTCAAAGCCTTAAGAAGCAGGCCGACACTGTAGTAGCCGTACTCAGGATTGTAGCCGCTGTTATACAACATGCGGCTTGAGCCGTAATCGAAGGTCAGCGCCGAGGCTACCCTGACGCCCTGTACCTCTAGGAAAAACAAACTCAGTAGCCCCATTTCGCTCAACTCCGCGCCAACTGAGCGAAAGAATCCCTCCCGCTCTGGAGTAAGAAACTGGCGCTTATCCTCCCTGCTCATAGCCAACAGGCTAAGAAAGTCGTCCATTCCCTTCTCTACGTCCTCTGGACTGGTCAGGGCGTACCACTTAACCCCCTCCGCAGAACCCAACCTCCGCAGCTTGCGCCTAAGCTCATGCCTATATTTCTTGGTCAAACCGGCCAAATAGTCGTCCCACGTGCACGGCAGCAACTTACCCGGGCAGACCTCTTGCTGGTGAACGTCCACCTTGTGACCACGCGATTTTGCCAAGTCCGGCAGGTGGGCCAAAGTAGGCGATCCCTCAGTCAAAGAATACAGTTTGAGAGTATTCCACT
The DNA here is from genome assembly GCA_965226535.1 of Dehalococcoidia bacterium. Lineage (GTDB taxonomy): Bacteria > Chloroflexota > Dehalococcoidia > Lucifugimonadales > JAPULR01. Next base: position 317,163 of record CBDDDE010000009.1, read on the forward strand.
GCTGCCCATCCAAGTAGTCGAGCAGTGCATTGAAGAAGGGGCCTTCCTTCTCAGCGACCACCAAAAAGTCATTATAGTCGCAAACATCTTCATCCCCAACAAAAGTGACGTTGCCATTGGCGGCCCTAAGAGAAGCCATCCCCAGCACCTTGCCATTGTCAACGAAACTCAGAATGCACAGGGGCTCACCATTGCCCAGCTCCCTTACCCAAACCCGCTGCCATTGCAGCGTTTGGAAGGGTGTATTAACAACACTCTGGGAAAGAAGATCGCTCCACTCGGCGGCAACATCGTCAAAGGAAGTGGAGAAGAGCACAGAGGACATCCTATCTCCTCTGCAACAGCGATAAGAAATCTCTGGGACGCATATCGGTTTCCAAGAAAGGCCCTCGAACAGCGGAAGTAAGAACCTTGCTCCCCGGCTTCTGAACGCCCCTCATAGTCATGCAAAAATGCTCCGCCTCAATAATCACACCAACGCCGTCCGGCTGCAGAACCCTATAGATAGCGTCGGCAAGCTGAGAAGTCATGCGCTCCTGCAGCTGGGGTCGCCGAGCAACCAGCTCCAAGGCCCGCACAAACTTGCTGGCCCCGGAAATCTTCCCGGCGGGTATATAGCCCATCTGCGCCACCCCGAAAAATGGCAGCAGGTGGTGCTCACACATAGAAAAAAAGGGAACGTCCTTCAAAATGACAAACCCGCTATGATCCCCCTTCTCCTCCTCAAACATGGCAGTAAAAGCCTCCGCCGGGTCCACCCCAATACCGGAAAAAAACTCACGGTAGAGGCTGGCCACGCGGCGGGGAGTATCCCTCATTCCCTCGCGATTCAGGTCTTCCCCCAAAGCCTCAATTATTGTGGCCACACTCTGGCTAACCCGGTCATCCTGATTCATAAATTCCTCCCGCCCTAAGCCCCGAACGTTAGAAGAGCGGCCTCCACCTCCTCCAGTTCCGACGAGACCTCCCGCACCTTCGGCTTAATGAACCGTACGGCAAGCTCAGGGTCCTTCAAGCCCGACCCGGTAATAACACAGACCACACGCAAACCCTCAAGGTTCAAACCATTCCTATGAAGCTTAATCAACCCCGCCACGCTGGCCGCCGAGGCAGGCTCGCAAAATACCCCCTCCCCCGCGGCCAAGACCCGATACGCATCCAGAATCTCATCATCGCTGACAGAATCAATCACCCCGCCAGACTCGTCCCTTGCATTGATAGCGCCTTCCCAACTGGCGGGACTCCCTATGCGTATGGCCGAAGCCACGGTGTCCGGACTGAGGACAGGCTTCCCAAGAACTATGGGCGCCGCGCCCTCAGCTTGAAAACCCATCATCCTAGGCAGGGATTGTACCATTTTCGCTTGTTTATATTCCAGAAACCCCTTCCAATACGATGTAATGTTGCCAGCGTTCCCCACAGGGATACAAAGAAGATCGGGGACGTCACCCAAGTCGTCAACTATCTCAAAAGCAGCCGTCTTCTGACCTTCCAGCCGGTTGCGATTCACCGAGTTGACCAGTGTAATGGGATGCTTTCGAGCTAAGGTGCGGACCAGGGAAAGGGCCTGATCAAAATTGCCGTCAATGGCAACAATCCTGGCGCCGTGCGCCTGGGCTTGAGCCAGTTTCCCAAAGGCCACGTCGCCCTGTGGAACCAGCACCGTAGCGGGAATTCCAACTCGGGCGCCGTATGCCGCCGCGGAAGCGCTGGTATTCCCCGTAGAGGCGCAGATAATTCCCTCGCTGCCCTCCTCCAACGCCTTGGCCACCGCCACCACCATACCCCTATCCTTGAAAGACCCAGTGGGGTTACACCCCTCCAGTTTGAAATAAAGCTCGGCGCAGCCCAACTCACGGGCCAGCTTTTCAGACCGGACCAGGGGCGTACTCCCCTCTCCCAGCGTTATCATTGGCGTTCCTTCAGATACAGGCAAATACTGCTTGTATCTCTTGAGAACTCCCAAATTCATTCTATCAACCGCCCTAAAACGGCAGCTCCTCCAGCCTAACCATGTTACTTACCTCTTTTACCACATCCAGCTCCCCAAGCAAACCCAACGAACGCTGTACCGCGGCCTCCCTGGAGGGGTGTGTTGTTATGACTATCTCCGCCGATTGCGTAGCCAGGTCCGCGTCTTTCTGGATGATGGAGGCGATGCTTATGTCCAAATCACCCAATACCCGGGTGATCTGAGACAGCACACCGGCGCGGTCAGCAACGCTGAGCCGAATATAGTAGCGAGTCTCCACGTCCGACATTGCCTTTATGGAAAGCATCCTTTGCATAGGAACGGCTCTGGGGGGTTGGCCATCAATAACCAACATGCGTCCAATTTCCACCAAGTCTCCTAAAACGGCGCTGGTTGTTGGGTCCGCGCCGGCGCCGAGGCCGTGGAATACTGCCCTTCCCACCGGCTCTCCCGCCACCTCCACGGCGTTGAACACCCCGCCAACCTTGGCCAGCAAATGCCCCTCAGGGATCAACGCCGGATGTACCCTCACTTCAATGCTGCCCTTTTCCTGCTTGGCAATAGCCAGAAGCTTTACCGCGTAACCCAACTCCCTGGCGTATCTAAAATCCTTTGCCGACAACCCGGAGATTCCCTCTCTAAAGACCTCTTGAGGCCCAACCCTACAGCGAAACGCCAGAGTTGCCATTATTGCCAGCTTGTAGGCCGCGTCCAGGCCTTCCACGTCATTAGAGGGATCCGCCTCAGCGTAACCCAATCTCTGGGCCAACCTCAAGGCCTCTTCGCTCCTCATCCCATCCTCTGCCATGCTGGTAAGAATAAAATTGGTTGTCCCGTTTATTATCGCGTAGATAGAGTGAATATAGTTCCCCAACAGGTCCCTGGTAAGGGCCCCAATAATGGGGATGGCACCGCCAACGGCTCCTTCAAATCGAAGGCAAAGCCTCTTGGCGTCAGCCAACTCCAACAGGTTGGGGCCGTCTTTCGCCATCACCTCTTTGTTGGCGGTGACCACGTGTTTGCCACGCTCAAGAGCCTTCTTAACGTACTCCCCCGCGGGAATCTCACCTCCCATTAGCTCCACCACAACCCGTATCTCCGGGTCATCCAGTACCTGCTCGACGTCTGAGGTCAGCTTATGGGATGGAAAATCAACGGCACGCGTCTTATGCACATCTCGAACCAACGCCTTGCGCACTTCCAATGAGGCCCCTATGCTGCCGGCAAGAGACTCTCCACAACTCTCTAAGGCTTGAGCCACCCCACTTCCCACAACCCCCATGCCAAGGAGGCCCACTCCAATGGGTTGGGAAATCTTCAATTCCCCTGGGCTTCCCCTCTTTTTTGCTGAGCCGTTTGGCGCAGCTGCTCCGCCGCCCAAGCGTATATCTTGCTATCGTACTTCACCTCCACCCAACCCCCACTTGTCCCCTGCTCAAACCTTTCTTCCAACCAACCCTGCAAGGCCATGTCCTTCAACCTTTCGGACCACCGGTCCGTCACCTCTCGCATCTCTGCCCCGTCGACCACCTTCATAAAGTGTAGGTAGCCGCTGCTCTCCCAGGGCATACTTATTTCTCCAATAGGAAGGGGTTCGTTCTCCTCATCACCGAAAAGATGGCCGTCCAGTCTCGGAAACGCCCCTCTGGGTACCCAGCCTACGTAGCCGTTGCTATCGGCAAATCTGAAGGCAGCGCTATAGTCCTGGGCCACCACTTCAAAATCTTCATTCTCCAACCGCTCACTAATGGCTCCAAGGTCCTGCCACTTTGCGGGCTCTCCCAAAGCAGGATCAGGCCTAATTGGAGTGCGTAGCCAATACACCTCCAGGTGTTCTTCCTCCGTGGGGACGTTCTCTCCCAGGGCATTCCTCATATCAAAAAAATACAACTGCTCCTCAGTGAGGCGACGAAAATCACTATCCGATATACGGTTGAAGTTTAGATATGCCTGGTACCGCTCCTTGAACTCCCTCTCTTGCTGATCTTCCGTAGCAATCTGGTCCGGTGGCAAAGTGGGAGTAAAAATCCCCTGAACAGTGTCGTCCAGGTCGTCGTCCGTAATTTCAATGCCGTACTCAGGGGCGCCCTGTTTTAGAAGCTCCATTTGGACCATGCCAAGCGTAAATGGCCCGGCGCTAACGTCCAGGTCAGGATTGTAGAGAACGCGAAGTATCTCCGTTAGACCGACAAGTGCGCCGGTGTACCCTTGTGTAGCCTGAATCATGCGCACTCGCTTCACCAAGTCGCCCTGACTAAAACGGGTGTCATTGATAACGGCCGCCTTGACCCGGGGGGGACTGTAGAATTGGGTGTACCATAGGCCAACGGTAACACCGGCAATGATCAGCAATACCAAGCCGCTAAAAACAAAAACCAACCGCTTTCGATTAAGCTGACTTTCCTCGAGCGCACGTTTTATCCGCCTATCCGTAGGCTCATAACTGCCACCGCGCCTTCCGCCACCGGTGGGACGGCGTCCTTGTTGGGAGAAAGCCATTCGCAGAACCCCTTACTGCAACCTGCAAGGTGCTAATGGAGAAGTGATGTAGACGTTACGATTCTAAAACAAAAAAGGATTTCTAAGCCACGAGGCGCCCGTGGTCGGGGCTGAGGGGTAGAAGGGCCACAATGCGGGCCCTTTTGATAGCCCTGGATAGAGCTCGTTGATGTCGGGCGCAAGTCCCGGTTTTACGCCTAGGGTCAATTTTGAACCTGTCGGACAAGTATCTCCTCAACCGGCCTACGTCCTTGTAGTCAATATCTTTTATCTTCTCCACGCAAAAAGCACAGACCTTTCGCCTGGGGATGTAGCGTCGCCTTGGCCTATCCCTACCGTATGGGGGTCTACTGGTCATTTGTCACAATCTCCTTGATATAGGTCCTCGTGCAAGATTAAAAGGGCAGATCATCCGGCTCCAGAGCCCCCTCTACGTCACCGTCTTCCATATAACCGGCGCCGGGCGAACTCCCTTGGGGCAAAAATACTACAGAGTTGGCAATTATCTCGTTTGTTGTACGCTGTTGACCGTCCCGGCCCTCCCAGCGCCTACTCCTGAACCGCCCTTCGACGTACGCCAGCCGGCCTTTGGTCAAATACTGGTTCACCTGCTCCGCCAGCTTGCTCCAGGCCACTATTGTAAACCACTCCGTCTCCTCACGATTCTCGCCGTCGCTGGTGCGATATGATCGATTGGTGGCCAAACTGAAAGTCGCTACCGGATTCCCGTTGCTGGTGTAACGCATGTCCGGGTCGCTGCCCAGGTTTCCAATTACCATTATTTTGTTAAGGCTGGCTGCCATGGCTGCCTCCCACTACTCTTGGCTCTCAACAGCTTTACTGACCTTGGCAAACCCGGGGTTCCGGACATCATACAAGCTCAATTCTCTTCGACTTCCTTTTCCACTTCCACTTCCTTCCACTTCCACTTCCACTTCCACTTCCACGGCTTCTTTCCTTGGCTGGGTGCTTCTGACCACCATGTGCCGGAGCACCTGTTCAGATAGCAGCAAAGGCCTCTGAACGTCAGTCACCATATCCGGCTCCAAGTCAAATTTGAACAGATAGTAGACTCCCTCCATATAGGTCTGACCCGCTTTCTTAATCGAATAGGCCAGTCTCCTGGTGCCCCACACATCTTCAGTGGAAATGGCTCCACCACTGCTACTGATTATCTCTCTAACCCGCTCCCTTGCTTCTGTATCCTCTTCTCGGCTCAGGGCGGGATTCAACACCAACATTAGCTCGTAGTCCTGTTTCAATATGCTCTCCTCTAAAATCAAGGCCGATTATAGCATTCCCACACCTGTGTACTCAACATGGCTAACTGTCAATACCAGGGACCGGGAACCGTTGGGCCAGGGCCTCAGCCTCCTCTTTGATGGACGCAATTGCCGCGCCGTCACCATTTGAACTCAAAGCTCTCACAATCATCTCAGCGATCTGCTCCATCTCATCGGCTCCGAAACCACGGCTGGTTACCGCTGCGGAACCCAGTCTGAGCCCGCTGGTCACCCTTGGCGGCTCAGGGTCATAGGGGATCTCATTCTTATTTGTCACTATGGAGGCGCTCTCCAGAATCCGCTCCGCGCGGTTCCCCTTCACTCTCAGCGGCCTGAGGTCCACCAAAACCAGATGGTTGTCGGTGCCGCCTGATACAATACGCAGCCCACCCTCAGCCAACGCCGAGGCCAAAGTCCTGGCATTTTTCACAACTGCCTTGGCATAGTCGCTAAAAGAAGGCTCCAAAGCCTCTGCAAAGCACACCGCCTTGGCGGCGATTACCTGCATAAACGGCCCACCTTGGGTAAAGGGGAAAACTGCCCGGTCCACCTTTCTTGCCAAGCTTGAGTGACAAAGGATAAGCCCACCCCTTGGACCTCGTAAGGTCTTTTGGGTCGTGGAAGTGACTATCTGGGCATGAGGAAAGGGTGATTGGTAGGCCCCGCCGGCTACCAGGCCGGCAACGTGGGCCATGTCTACCATTAGTATAGCCCCCACCCCGTCGGCGATTGCACGAAACTGCTGAAAGTCTATTTGCCGCGGGTAGGCTGTATAGCCCGCAACTATCAGCTTAGGCCGGTGCTCCTTGGCCAGACTCTCGACGACATCGTAATCAATGGTTTCAGTCTCCCGCCCAACTTCGTAACCAATGAAATTGTACAGATTGCCGGAAAAGTTTACCGGGCTTCCGTGCGTAAGGTGGCCACCTTGGTCCAGTCGCAAGCCCATAACCTTGTCCCCTGGCTTTAGAAGCGCAAAATAGGCCGCCATGTTGGCCTGGGCGCCACTGTGAGGTTGCACGTTGACGTGATCAGCGCCAAAGAGCCGCTTTGCCCGCTCTATGGCAAGGACCTCCACCTGGTCCACAAATTCGCATCCGGCGTAGTACCGCCTATGCGGATACCCCTCGGCGTACTTATTGCTCATCACAGTAGCCTGCGACTCCAGTACCGCCTTACTTGCGTAGTTTTCCGATGCAATCAGGACTATGTTGGTCCTTTGACGCCGCGTCTCCCCCTCGATGGCCTCGGCCACCTTAGCATCGATTTTTCTGACTTCCCTCATAGCTCCTCTGTCCGGTGCGCCAACAACACACGTCCCGCCTCCCCCTCACCGGCGCAAGGCTCCATTGACCGCATATCCTCAAGTTAAGTCTAAGTGTGGGCCACTTTCAATGTCAACGAAACAACCCGCCGCTCCCACTTCTTCACCCCTTATCCATCCCCGTATACGCAAGAATCCATCCCGCACACACGCTTGACAAATCTTCGTTGCCTCAGACAACCTCAACCCCTAAACTACCCTCGTGACACTAACCTTCTGGCGCCAACCTAAACCAACTCGGAGTCCTCACAAATTCCCAAATCCGGAAACAACCAACAACCAATAAGCAGTCAATATCACAAGAAACAATCAACCAAAACCCCATTTGCCCTGACTGGGACAATCAAGCGCGAAAAAAACAATCCCTTTTTGCCGATACAATCAACCCCCCACCCCAAGTTGACACCGGTATTGGCCGATAGCATGATTAAGACACGCCCAAGGTTTTGCCCTTAGGCAAGAGGAAGGCCCCAAAATCATGAAAGCTCGTCCATGGAACCTAGTACGGGGGCTACTCCTCTTGTGCTTTGTCACCGCCTTCTTCCTAGGTCTAGCCGGGCAGGTCCTTGCCAAGGAAAATACCGCCCTCGTAACAGAGATCGACGGCATCATCAACCCCGTTTCCCAGCGTCATATGACCCGGTTCATAGAAACGGGCGAAAAGGAACAAGCGCAAGTTGTAATTATCCTCCTTGATACGCCCGGCGGCCTGCTGTCTTCCACCCGAAAGACCTTTGAGTCGCTGCTCAACGCACAGGTGCCAACGGTGGTCTTCGTTTCACCTCGCGGCGCGCAGGCCGCCTCTGCAGGGACATTTATTACCGCCGCGGCACATCTGGCCGTCATGGCCCCGGGCACCAGCATCGGTGCGGCAACACCCGTCGGCAGCGGCGGAGAAGACCTGCCGGAAACCCTGGAAGACAAAGTCACAAACGCCGCCGCCGCCGACATGCGTGCCATAGCCGCAGAGCGAGGGCGAAACGTCGATGCCTTGGAGAATACCGTTCTTCAGGCACAGTCCTTCTCTGCCCAAGAGGCTGTGGACCTGCGAGTCGTTGACTTTATCGCCCAAGACCTGGAAGACCTACTCGTCAAACTGGACGGAATGTCTGTGACCATTGACGGGCGGGAGCACGTGTTAGCAACCCAAGATATTCAGGTCAAAAGACTAGACATGAGTCTTATAGACCGGTTCCTGTTCATCATTGCGGACCCCAACATCTCCTTCATCCTCTTGTCCGTTGGTGGATTAGCCATCGTCGTAGAGATTTTCAACCCGGGTCTTATTTTCCCCGGTCTTACGGGAGTCATATTTCTGGTGTTGGCCTTCATCAGTTTGGGGAATCTCCCCGTTAACTGGGCCGCCGCTGCGTTGATTCTGCTGGCTGCAGGCTTGATTGTAGCCGAGTTTTACGTGTCGGGATTCGGCATATTGGGCATCGGGGGCATCATCACTCTTGTTTTGGGGACACTGCTTCTGTTTGCTCATTTCGGGTCTCCATCGCCAACCGAGCCATCCCTAGGAGTAAGCCTTTGGATACTGGTGCCCTTTGCCACCATCGTCACCGTGATAGGAACCTGGATACTTCTCACTATAGTGCGGCAGCACAAGATGGAGCGCGCGCTTGACCTTTCTCCACTGCTGGGGTCCGTGGCCACCGTAACCACTGACTTGGACCCCAGGGGTACGGTGCAAATAGGAACGGAGATATGGACAGCCTACAATAACTATGGCACCATTGTCCGTACCGGAGCCACGGTTAGGGTTGTTGCGTTAAAAGGAGCAACTGTGAGAGTGGTCCCAACTGAAGAACCGGAAACTTCGGCACCATTAAAACAAGACTGAAACAAGAATAGTAAGGAGGTAGTTATGCCATTCGGAATAACGATAGTAAAGCAATTTGAGAAAATGGTGGTGTTGCGATGGGGGAAGCTTAACCGCGTTTCACCACCGGGGTTCCGTTTTGTCGTCCCCTTCATGGAGAATGGGCGAAAAATGGACTTGAGGGAACGAGTACGGCGAGTTCCCACTCAAAAGTATATTACCAGCGACAACGTGGTAGTCGACATGGACTTTGTCATCTACTACCGGGTTATGGAGGAAAACGTCCAGGAGGCCGTGCTGAACGTTCAAAATTTTGAATCTGCAGTGGTAAACCTGTCTCTGTCTACTTTGAGGGCAGTTATTGGCTCCACCTCTTTGGCCTCTGCCCTAGCGGAGCGGGAAAGGGTACGCGACGCCCTGCAGATCAGGTTGGATGAGGTTACGGGGAGATGGGGCGTTAAAGTTAGCCAGGTGGAGATAAATGAAATAGACCCGCCACCCGGTGTGAAAAGCGCCATGGAGCGAGAGAAATCCGCCGCCGCCATCAAGACGGCGGAAATCACAGAGTCGGAGGGACAACGGCAAGCGGCGATCAACCGGGCTGAGGGCGAAAAACAGGCGGCCATCCTGGAATCCGAGGGCCACCGACAGTCCGAGATTCTAGAAGCCGAGGGTGACCGGCAGGCTGCCATTCTTCGCGCCGAAGGTTTCAGCACCGCCCTGGACCGCATTTATCAGGTAGCCAGCACCGTGGACAGCAAGACAATGAGCCTTCAATACTTTGACGTGCTTAAGCAAATGGGCTCAAGCCCGGCCACCAAGTTCATCTTTCCCATGGAGTTTACCTCCATGCTTAAACCCTTCCTAAACATTGGCGGAGACAGTCCCAATCAGGAATAAGATTAGGAAGGCGGTTCCCAAGAAGATGCGTATTCAATGTATCAATCAGACCCGACCGTCAGGGGTTCTGACCCAATGGATGGATAATAACTAAGGCAACGCCGGTATATCGTAACGCGATATACCGGCGTTGCTGCTCAAGAGCAAGAGAGATGCAAAGCAAGGATGCGCCGAATGGTGGGTCAGGAAGAGGAGTAGGGGAGGCGGTCCACGGGCAAAGACAACTGCTCCAATAGCTCCATTGCGGCAGAGTAAGGCTCTAATTCCCCGTACCTAACCTGCTCCAACATCCGGTCCAGCGCAGGTGTGTCGGCAATATACTGCCTGAGCCGCTGCTCCAGCTTATCCTGCAACACCTCAAGCAGCTCCAAGGACCTCCGCTCCCTACGCTGCTCTTCCAACTTGGATGACCGGGTGAGGAAGTCGCGATGCCGCCGGATACTCTCTGACAGCTCTCCAATACCCACACCGTTCACAGCCTCGGCAGCTATGACTTCGGGGGTCCAGTCGGTGCCGGAAACGCCGATGGTAAGGAACGCCTTTATGTTGGACACCATTCGTTGCGCCCCCGGGCGGTCTGACTTGTTCACCACGTAAACGTCGGCAATTTCCATGAGTCCGGCTTTCAAAGTTTGGATGGCATCTCCGGCCTCAGGCACCAGGGTAACCACCACGGCATCGGCCACACCCATTATGTCAAGTTCTGTCTGCCCCACACCCACCGTCTCCACCAAAACAATGTCTTTACCCGACGCGTCCAGCAAACGTACCACCCCCTTGATAATCCTGGGCACCCCTCCATGGGTTCCACGCGTTGCCATACTTCGAATGAAAACGCCGGGATCCAGATAGTGAGGTTCCATCCGTATCCGGTCACCCAGGAGAGCGCCACCGGAAAAGGGACTGGAGGGGTCAACAGCAATGATACCAACGGAAGCACCATTGCTCCGAAATTCCTCCGTCAACCGGGCTATTATCGTACTTTTGCCGGCTCCCGGCGGGCCTGTAACCCCAATGGTGTAAGCCTTCCCCGTATGGGGATGAACGTCTCGCATAACCTCTAAAGCCTGGGAAACATCTTCCTCCAACATGGAGATAGCCCTGGAAAGGGACCGTTTATCTCCCTTGAGAATTTGCTTGGAAAGTTGGAGCATAGAGATTAGTACCCTTGCAGGTGAACAAGAATGTAACACTGCCTTAAAACAGCGTCAAGAAAACGCCGGCGCTCGGATTATACAGACGGTTTGGGCCTCTGGACCAGATGGGATTACGCCGCATTACACAGAATAGCAGGACGAAACATATCATTGACAAGACTAGGAGTTTAGTGTATATCCATCTCCTAACTATTCTAGACTAACTATTATATAAGTCTATACATACTACATGGAAGATATGATTCTCTTTCACGGCTAATCCTGAAATGGATGAGGAGAAACAAGATGTTACGCCGTAAGTTTTCCAAAAACCATGATCAGGCCGTGGGACCAAAGTATCCTTTCGCCAAAAAAATATTCCGCGCCCTTGTCATTGGACTGTGTTTGCCTATTGTGCTGGTAATACTGACCTCATCTTGTGGAAGCCCGTCGCCGGAGTCCCTGACCATCTACTCAGGGCGGAGCGAAAGCTTGATGAGCCCCATTATCGAGCAATTTGGCAACGTTACCGGCATTGACGTTGTGGTCAAATACGCCAGCACGTCCCAGCTGGCGGCAACCATTCAAGAAGAAGGTGGCAATACCCAGGTAGACGTGTTCTTTGCCCAAGACCCGGGTGGACTCGGCAGCGTTGAAGAGATGCTTCTAGCTCTGCCTCAAGATATTTTGGACCGGGTTCCCGACTGGGCACGATCGTCAGAGGGTAGATGGGTGGGCATATCCGGGAGAGCGCGGGTCATTGTTTACAGTACCGATAATCTGCAGGAAAGCGACCTCCCCAGCAACATTTGGGACTTTACGGACCCTAAGTGGAAAGGCCACATCGGATGGCCGCCCACAAATGCCTCCTTTCAGACCATGATTACCGGCATGCGTAAACTCTGGGGGGAAGAGAAGACACGGCAATGGCTGGAGGGGATTCAAGCCAATGAACCCAGGACATACCCCAATAACACTTCAACTGTGGCAGCGGCAGCTTCGGGGGAAATCGACGTGGGCTTTGTCAACCACTATTACCTCTACCGCTTCCTGGCAGAGGAAGGCGAGGACTTTGGTGCTCGCAACTACCACCTGACGGCAGGCGGGCCGGGATCATTGATTATGGTAGCCGGGGCGGGGATACTTTCCACGTCAAAGAACCGAGGCAACGCGGAAAGGTTTCTGGAGTTCATGCTGTCTCCGGTGGCGCAGCAATACTTTGCCGGTCAGACCTACGAATATCCCATGGTTGAAGGTGTGAAGGTAAACCGGATTCTGACTCCCCTATCGGAAATAAACCGTCCCAACATCTCCATGAAGGACCTGGCAGACCTCAAGGGCACCCAGGACCTACTACGAGATACGGGAATCCTGCCATAGCATAGGCTCCATGCTATAATTGGCGGAATTTAGACTAATGCGAGGGTGGGGAAATAAACCTTTGCCATGGCACCGGTTAACAGCCAAGGCGCTGGCGCAATAACCTCGGCTGCTTCAGGCGCGACACGGAGCCGCAGGGCCAGACCGCCCGCAGTCCTGTGGGTGTCGGCGCTGGTGGTCGCGGCGGCCATGGCTCTGCCCTTGGTATACCTCTTCATCCGTGGGCTGGGCGCCGGCGTTGAGTTTTGGGACCTCCTGTTTCGCATAAGAACTCTCCAGATACTGCTCCGGTCGGCCCTGCTGGTGGCAGCGGTAACCGGGGCCTCCGTTGCCATTGCGGTGCCCCTGGCATGGCTCACCGTCCGCACTGACCTGCCCATGCGACGGGTCTGGGCGGTCCTCACCTCCCTGCCCCTGGTGATTCCCAGCTACATCGGCGCGTTTCTGGTGGTGGTGGCCCTGGGACCCCGTGGAATGCTGCAGCAGGGCCTTGAGAGGCTCTTCGGCGTAGAACGTTTGCCCGAAATATATGGTTTCCCAGGCGCAATGATAACGCTGACCCTGCTGAGCTACCCCTACGTACTGCTTCCTGCTCGGGCTGCCTTGAGCCGGATGGACCCGTCCCTGGAGGAAGCGTCCAACAGCCTGGGTTACAACGCCTGGAACACCTTCCGTCGAATCACCCTCCCCATGCTGAGGCCCGCCGTAGCCTCCGGCGCCCTCCTTGTGGCCCTCTACACCCTCAGCGATTTCGGCGCCGTTTCCCTGCTCCGCTACGAGACCTTTACCTGGGCCATCTACATACAGTACGACTCGACCTTGGACCGGACCCTTGCGGCGGGCCTTTGCCTGGTCCTGGCGCTCTTTGCCATGGTCATCCTGCTCACCGAATATCAAACACGCGGCAAGGCCCGATACCATCGGACCTCTTCAGGGACCACCCGTCCCCTGGCGCCTATCCGGCTGAGACGGTGGCGATGGCCCGCCGTGGCGTTCTGCGGAGCCGTAGTGCTCCTAGCGCTGGCGCTGCCCATGTCCATACTTGGCTACTGGGTAGCGCGAGGAGTCTCAGTCGGCGAGTCCATTCCCAACCTGTGGAGCGCCACGGTCAACTCCCTGTACGTGTCTGGGCTTGCCGCCGGCGCAGTACTCCTCGCGGCCCTGCCCGTAGCAGTGTTGTCGGTCCGGTTCCCGGGCAGAGTCACCGCTCTCCTTGAGCGCGCTTCTTACACCGGCTTTGCCCTTCCGGCCATTGCGGTGGCCCTGGCGTTGGTGTTTTTCGGATCCCAGTTCGCCAGTGGTATATATCAGACCACCGGCCTACTGATTTTTGCCTACGTGGTCCTTTTCCTTCCCGCGGGAGTGGGCACACTGCGCGCCTCACTCCTCCAGATTAGTCCCAGGCTGGAAGAGGCCGCCAGAAGCCTTGGAAGAGGCACCCTAGGAGTCCTCTACACCATCAATCTCCCCTTGCTGAGGTCGGGACTGTTGGCTGGCGGCGCCCTGGCCTTCCTCCTAACCATGAAGGAGCTGCCGGCCACCCTCATTCTTGGACCCATCGGTTTCAAGAGTCTGGCCACCTCCGTCTGGTCGGCCTCATCGGAGGCGTTTTTTACCCAGGCCGCCTCTCACGCTCTCGTGCTCATTCTAGTATCATCTATACCAATGGCTTTTCTAATGATGCGAGAACGTTGGCTGGAACAATGAATAAACCGGTCCTTAGATGCGTCGATCTGACCAAGGTCTTCAACGGAAGCTCAGCGGTCTCCGACTTGAACTTGGAGGTAGGGCAAGGTGAGGTGCTGGTCTTGCTGGGCCCCAGCGGGTGCGGCAAGACGACCACGCTGCGCCTGGTCGCCGGTTTCGAGGCGCCCGACTCGGGAACCATAGAGGTCAGCGGCCGAACGGTAGCCGGTCCCGGGACGCTGGTGCCCCCGGAAAAGCGACACATCGGCATGGTTTTTCAGGACTACGCCCTATTTCCCCACCTTTCGGTGGAGGAGAACGTGGCCTACGGCGTACTTCCAAGCTACAGTGGGCGTCAGCTTCTAAAGCGGTCTCGACGGCGTCACCACCTGCAGCGGCAGGCCGCCAGGGTAACCACGGTCCTTTCTATGGTTGGCCTTTCACACCTTCGGTCACGTATGCCCCACGAGCTTTCCGGCGGAGAGCAGCAGCGAGTAGCCCTGGCAAGGGCTTTGGCGCCTGAACCGCAGATACTCCTCCTGGACGAGCCTTTTTCCAACTTGGACGCCAAGTTGCGCCAGCAGGTGAGGGAGGAGGTCAAGGAGATACTGACTTTGAGCGAAGTCACCGCTATCTTCGTCACGCATGACCAGGAAGAAGCCCTGTACATTGGGGACCGGGTGGCCGTGCTCAACCACGGCCATCTGGAGCAGGTGGATACCCCTCAGTGCGTATACCAGTTCCCTGCCACTACCTTTGTGGCCGGTTTTGTGGGTGTTGCCGATTTCCTATCGGCCACTTTTGCAGACGGCGCCCTTCATACAGAAGCAGGGTCAGTTCCACAGTCCAAGGCACCAACGCTCCTAGGAGACTTGGAGGTGCTGGTGCGCCCGGAGGACGTGACCTTTGAACCCATGGAGAGCGGCCAGGGAAGACTCATCTCTCGTAGATACCAGGGTACCTTCTCCTTGTATCGAATACTCATGGACTCGGGAGAGACGGTCCATTCTCTGAAGCCAAACCTCAAAACCTACCCAATGGGAACGCGAGTGCGTTTGACATTGGAACCCAATGGCGACCTTGTCTGTTACCACCGTGGCAGGGTTGTATAGACACTTCAGCGCGTACTCACCGGCAGACAAATCCAAGACAACTGCTTACACCACAAATTCCGCCTCAAAGCTCTCAACATCCTGGCTGCTCAGGTTAAAGTACTTGGCCTGGGGATGATGAAACACTATGGCGCTGACTGACCCTTCAGGATCCATCATATAACCATCGGTGAGAGAAACGCCGATGTTCTCCTCCGGCTCCAACAGCCGCCACAGCTGGGCTTGGTCTTCCAACCTTGGACAAGCGGGGTAGCCAAAAGAGTAACGTTTGCCTTGGTAGTTTGCCCTGAACAGGTCCCCGGGGGTAGCGTCTTCAGCGTCCGGAAATCCCCACATCGTCCGTATCTTGCTGTGCAACAGTTCCGCAAATGCCTCGGCGCCCTCCAGGGCCAGAATCTGCAAAATATGGGACGCAAGGTAGTCGCCTTCCTCCTGCCACCGGGCTGCCAGCCGGCGCACACCTGGACCAATGGTAGTAGTGAAGGCAGCGATGTAGTCCGGAAGGCCGGAGGTATTGGGCAGCAGATAGTCCGTAAGGCAGAGACCGTCGCCGGACGACTGGCGTCCGAACCGAAACTTCTCTAGAACAGTTTTGCCATGGGCAGAGAGGATAAGAAGGTTGTTCCCTTCCGCGGCGGCGCGGAAGAATTTGAAAACCGCGTTGGCGGAAATGTCCGGCCGTTCTAGAATCACGTCCTCAACTTGCCGGACCCTTTCACGCAACTCTAGGGCCTTTTTATCACCGGCCTTCAACGCTTCGGTGAACCGGCCACGGTAGCCCAGGTGTCGAACGTACAGCATTACCGGGTTGATGTACTTGAAAATCTCCGCCATGTCGTAATTCCTGACAAGGTGCAGCCTGAGGTCCGGTGGAACGGGCGCCGCCACCACGGGAGCAACCGATGCCCCTGCAGCCCTCGCTAACCTGGGGGCCCTGGGCGTCGCTCGCTTGGACGCCTCATCCTGTTCAAGGAGAAGGGTCTCATGCTGAATTTCAGCCCTTAACTTGTCACGCTCAGCGTCATTACATAGGCGATTGGCCAATTGCAAGCCGGTCATGGCATCTTTGGCGTAGCCCACCAAGCCCCTGTGCCCCGGAGCAATGCGAAGGCGGGTGAACCGGTTTGTAAGGGCGGCTCCACCCACAAGAACGGGGCAGTCCACCCCTGAATCGCTAAGGTCCTTAACAGTCTCTATCATCATTTGAGCCGACTTAACCAGAAGGCCAGAAAGACCTATCATATCGGGCGAGTGTTCACCATAAGCGCGGATTAGGTCTTGAGGCGGGACTTTGATACCCAGGTTTATGACCTTGTACCCGTTATTAGACAGGATAATATCCACCAAGTTTTTTCCAATGTCGTGAACGTCTCCCTTGACGGTAGCCAGAAGAATGGAGCCCCGCGTTATATCCTCTTTATTGCTCATAAGAGGCTCAAGGTACGACACGGCGGCTTTCATCACCTCCGCTGAGCTGAGAACCTCGGCCACAATGAGTTGGTTCAGGCCAAAGAGCCTGCCAACTTCATTCATACCATCCATCAAGGGGCCGTTTATTATCTCCATAGGCGGACGGGTGGCCAGGGCCTCGTTCAAATCGTCAATGAGGCCCTCTCTGGTACCCTCGATAATGCAAGAAGCCAGACGCTGGTCGAGGGGCATTTTCCTGCGTTCCGATTCTAATTTCTGAACCTTGCGCTGTCTAAAGTGATTCGCAAAGGCAGCGATGGGATCGTCGCCGCGCCACCAGATGAGGTCCTCGGCTAGGAGCCGCTCTTCATCAGATATGGAGGCGTAACGGACCAGCCCTTGAGTGTTTACTATGGCCATGTCCAGGCCCGCCTTGACACAGTGGTAGAGCATTACCGAGTTCAGCACTTCACGCCCCGCGGGAGGAAGGCCGAAAGAGACGTTGGATATGCCCAGAATGGTCCGGGCTCGAGGTAGGTTTTTCTTGATGAGACGGACTCCCTCAACGGTTTCCACTCCCGCGCCGATATAGTTCCGGTCACCGGTGCCTATGGGAAAGACCAGCGGATCAAAAATAATATTTTCCGGGCTTACGCCGTACTTTTCCGTTAGCAGACCATACGAACGTTGGGCAATAGCCAGCTTACGCTCCCTAGAAATAGCCTGTGCTTGATCTTTGTCGTCGTCGATGCATCCCACCACCAGCGCGGCGCCGAAGCTTTGGGCCAAGGGCACCACCGCCTCAAGGCGTTCCTCGCCGTCTTCCAGATTAATGGAGTTAATGATGCTCTTGCCCGGTGTGTGTTTAAGGGCTTCATGGAGCACCGTGGTATCTGTGGAATCCAACATTATGGGAACCTTAATCTTGCGGACCAAGCCTCCAAGAAAAGTGACCATATCTGTCAGTTCGTCCCGGTCCGGGTCCTGAAGGCAAACATCTACAACGTGCGCACCTCTACGAACCTGGTGTCGGCCAATCTCCGAGGCCTCTTCAAACTTGCCTTCGGCGATGAGGCGCTTAAACTTCCTGCTCCCAAGGACGTTAGTGCGCTCTCCCACCAACACGGGGCGAGTGTCTTCATCTATGGCCAGGGTTTCCAGGCCTGACAGCACCACCACGCTCCGGTGGGATACCTTCCTGGGTGCGCCGCTCTTTGCCGCCTCTACCAGGAGACGCAGGTGGGCGGGCGTAGTGCCGCAGCAACCCCCCATAACGTTGACCCAGCCCTCTTGAATGAAAGAGCGCAGCGTTTGGCAGATCATTTCAGGCGTCTCGTTATAGTTGCCATCCTCGTCCGGGAGGCCGGCGTTGGGAACCACCGACACCGGAAATTTGGAAATTCCGGATAAGGTTCGGAGATGGTCCCGCATAAACTCCGGGCCGGTGGAGCAGTTCATCCCAACCCATAAGAGGTTTCGGTGGGCCAGGGAGGTATAGAACGCCTCAACATCTTGCCCGCCAAGGGTTGTGCCCATGGTCTCAATGGTGCACTGGACGGCGACGGGAATATCCACGTCTAGGTCTTGAGCCAATTTGTCGATGGCAGCAAGGGCGGCTTTCACGTTCAAAACGTCCTGGGAAGTCTCCACAAGAAGGAGGTCAGCGCTGCCCTCCCATAGCCCCGCAGCCTGAACATAGTAGTGCTCCTTCAGCTGGTCCCAAGTAATCCCGCCGGTAACGGAAATGGAGCGAGTCGTCGGGCCCATGGAACCGGCAACGAAGCGAGGGCGCTGCTCCGTAGAAAATTCGTCAGCCACCTTACGAGCGTTGCGGGCCGCAGCCGCGCTAATTTCCTTGGCCCGGTGCCCCAGCCCGTACTCGTCCAGAACCAAGGGAGTGCTGCCAAAGGAGTTCGTTATTACAATATCCACACCAATTTCGAGGTAGGAGCGATGAATCTCTTGCACGACCTCCGGTTGGATAATATTTAGGTACTCGTTACAGCCCTCATATTCCAGACCGCCGAAGTCTGAAGCGGACAAATCCAGAGCCTGTATTCTGGTGCCGTTGGCGTTGCCCGCTACCAGGATTCGCTGTCCCAAATGTTTGGTTAGTCGTTTTCTATGGTCGATTCGATACATGTTGCCCTACGGAACCCTGGATCACCATTCCTTGACCACTATTTCCTATCTCCCGATCCTGCTGCGACAGTGCCGCGAAAGGCGGCGGTTTCTCACAATCAATTGTAACACGGGCCGCCAGCATCCCCCGATTTCATACCTTCATGCAAGGCAATCACTGCAGCCATTAACACTATGACCAAGTTTATGGGATAATGCGGAAAGTATGGGATATCATTCAACGGATTTTGGTGCATTATGGCAAAGAGTTTTTGGTTAGTACTCAAGAGTCCGGACAACTACAACATCGCCCGGCAGAGGATGTTCGACATGGTGGGACTGGTAGCCCAACACCGTCGAAAGGTACAGCGCATGTCCCCGGGAGACCGCGTGCTTCTGTACATCTCCAAGGAACGATGCTTTGCCACCACGGCAACGGTGGCATCTCCCATGGTTGTGGACCATTCGCCCATCTGGAAGGTTGAGGGCGGCAACGACTTTCCCTACAGGGTAGGTATCAAACCGGACCTTGTATTAGACAGTTCCCAGTATATTGACGCCTACCAGATTGCTCCAAGAATGGACTTCACTCGACGGTGGACACCGGAGCTATGGTACCTGGCCTTTCAAGGCAGCCTCCACCTCATCTCCAAGTTTGACTTTGCGATGGTGGAGGAGGAGATGCGGAAGCAGAAGCGCGGGCACCGCAGCGATTCGTTCAAGTACAAGACGCCCAGCGTTCACTCTTACTGCAAACTTGAACAAGCGGCTAGCGAGGACGGCGCGCGCCTCACTAACATCCGCTGGTAAGAACGTCCTTGAATAAGGCCCCAAGAGGGGCAATACATTGTAGGTGAACTACACTCTTAAAATTTGGACCATCCGATGCTGGATCCCCGTCTACACGGTATTGACGGCTATGCAAAGGTCCTATGATGAACCTGATTCAGGATGCCAGGACTCTTCACGGAGGGCCGCTTGTGCGGCGGCCAAACGCGCTATGGGAACTCTGAAGGGTGAAGAGCTAACGTAGTCCAGCCCAACCCGGTGGCAAAAGTCAATGCTGGCCGGGTCTCCGCCGTGTTCGCCGCAGATCCCCACCTCCAAACCGGGCTTAGCCTTGCGTCCCTTCTCAGCGCCCATGCGTATTAACTCCCCTACGCCGTCAGCATCAATGGTGACGAAAGGATCCACCGGTAAGATACCATCTTCAATGTAGGACCTCAGGAATTTCCCTTCGGCATCGTCACGGCTGTAGCCGTAAGTAGTTTGGGTCAGGTCGTTGGTACCGAAGCTGAAGAAGTCGGATTCAGCGGCAATGTCGCCGGCGGTCAACGCGGCTCGTGGCACCTCAATCATGGTGCCAAACTTGTATGGAACGTCTACGCCGCGATTCTCCTGAACCTCATCGGCAATTTTGACAAGCCGACGCCTTAGCAAACTCATCTCGTTGACGTGGGAGGTAAGGGGAATCATCACTTCCGGCTGCACCGCCAGCCCCTGCTCAATGAGGTCACAACAGGCCGACATGATTGCCTTTATCTGCATTCGATAGATGGAGGGGAAAGTTATTCCCAAACGACAGCCTCGGTGCCCTAGCATTGGGTTTGCTTCACGGGACTTTTCCAGGAGATCGAGAACCAGCTCTTGCTTCGCCAAGGTCTCTGAAGATTTCCCGGTAGCGCGAAGTTCCGATATGCTACGCACCAACTCTTCATAGCGGGGCAGGAACTCGTGAAGGGGTGCGTCCAGGAGGCGAATGATGACTGGCCGGTCACCCATGACGCTTAGGATTTTCCTGAAGTCTTCCACCTGAAGATCTTCCAGTAGGTTCAATGCCCGATAATAGGAGTTAACGACCGGGGGCAGATCTTCCAACAACGCACTGCCCATGGCAGGCACGTCCACATCCGGGTGTTCCCTCTCCCACCGCTCCGCTTCGGCGGCGTTGAGAAGAACTTGCTGGACTACTGAAACCCGCTCCGATCCCAGGAACATGTGCTCTGTACGGCAAAGGCCGATACCTTCAGCCCCTAGGGAAAGGGCACGCTGTGCGTCGGCCTCGGTATCGGCGTTGGCCATTATTCCCAAGCGCCGCTGCTTGTCGGCCCAGGAGAGGAGCCGCTGAACCTCCTCCAACTCGTTCAAGTCTGGACTCACGGTGGAGATTTCTCCGAGAAACACCTCGCCACTGGCTCCGTCTATGCTAATTTTCTCTCCCTGACGGACTTCCCGACCCCGGGACTCGAAGTAGGTCCCGTCGCGACTGAAGCTAATTTCCTCAGTGCCTACAATGCAAGCCTTACCCAGACCTCGGGTCACCACGGCGGCGTGGCTGGTAGTACCGCCGCGGCTGGTAAGAATGCCCATAGATTGAAGTATGCCGTTGATGTCGTCGGGGTTGGTTTCGGGTCGTACAAGGATTACGCTTTCTCCAGCCTTTCCCGCCTCAGCAGCCTCGTTGGCGTTGAAGTACACGATGCCGGACGCGGCGCCCGGCGAGGCGGGAGTACCCTTTGCGATGAGTGAACCATTGGACACGGCGTCAGCCCGCGCCTGATTGTCAAAGAGGGGAACCAGGAGGCGGCTGAGCTCCTCCGGGTCCACTCTTTGAATGGCCTCGGCCTTAGTAATGAGGCCCTCTTCCGCCATGTCCACCGCAGACCGAACGGCGGCGGCGGCGGTCCGCTGCGCGCTCCTGGTCTGAAGAAGAAACAGGCGGCCCTGCTCGATGGTAAACTCAACGTCCTGGATGTCTCTGTAGTGGGTCTCCAACCGGTGAGCCAAGCCCAAAAGCTGCTTGTAAGCTTGCGGATGGGTGGACTCCATCCGGGCCACACGCTCCGGGGTGCGAACACCGGACACCACATCTTCTCCCTGGGCGTTGGCAAGGTACTCGCCGTATATAATCCGCTCCCCCGTGGAGGGGTCTCGCGTAAAGAGGACGCCGGTGCCGCTGTCCGAACCGGTATTGCCAAAAACCATGGTCATAATGTTTACAGCAGTGCCGAGGTCATGGGGGATACCCCGATAGTTCCGGTACTCGGTGGCTCTGGGGTTGTACCAGCTTTCGAACACGGCCAACACGGCTTGCCGGAGCTGCTCCCAAGGGTCGCTGGGCACGTCTCGTCCGGCGTGTTGAAGCACGGCCTTTTTGAAATCGGCAACTAGGGGAATCAGTTGGTCGACGCTCAACTGGTGGTCCAAGGTAACGCCAGCCTCTTTCTTACGTTCCTCCAAAATCTCTTCAAAGATGGAGGAGGGGACGCCCATAGCCACGTCGGCAAAAATTTGTATGAAGCGACGATAGGCGTCAAAGGCGGGCCGGCGGTCGTTCATTTGCCTAGCAAGGCCCTCCACCACCTGGTCGTTAATGCCAAGGTTGAGAATGGTGTCCATCATGCCGGGCATGGAGAACCTTGCGCCGGAGCGTACGGATACCAACAGCGGGTTATGGGCGTCGCCCAACTTTCGGCCCACGTCCTCCTCAAGCTCGTGCATGTGAGCCTGGATGTCATCCCATAGACCATCGGGCATCTTCTTTCCAATCTCGTAGTACTCCAAGGAGACGTCCGTGGTGATTATGAAGCCGGGAGGCACCGGCAGCCCCATGTTAACCATTTCAGAAAGGTTAGCGCCCTTACCACCCAAAAGGTTGCGCATTTCCGCGTTCCCCTCGCTGAACCGGTAGATATACTTCCTAGTACTGCTCATCTGTGGCTGTGCTCCTGAATTCGGTTGGCTAGAATTGTATCCTAAAAAGGCCTATGAAGCATTAGGTAACGCTCTTGGGGGGACGTGTGCCCAATTTGGTAGGTGAGGGGAAGTGGGCAGTTCGTCTTTTCTCCATGGTATGGCTGGATTTTGGGGGCTTTGATTGTATAGCTGAAAGGATTGTTTTTTTCAGCCCTGATTGTTCCAGGCAGGGCAAATGGGGGTTTGGTTGATTGTTTATAGCCCATGTTGGTTGGTTCGCTATGTGGGGGCAGGTCTGTCCATTTTGTTGAGTCCGGGGGCGGTTTGGGGCATGGATTGGCATGGAGATAGTGTAGGGGCTAGGGCCGGTTTGGGACAACGGACGGTTGTCTCGGGTGGCTGGCGGACAGGCTATTGTATTGCTGCCGGGGTTGGGGATTGGGGCAGCGGGGGCTTAACCATGTTTGAAGGCGATATACCTATGCTAAAATATCGACATGGAAGATACGGCACCGTTGCACAGCGAACGGCATCGCACCACCTTCATATCCAGCTTTCTGGGCTATATAGGATGGATAATGGTCATCGTGGCCATACCCGTGGGTTTTTTGGGCTCCGGGACATGGGTAGATACCATGGCCTTGCTGGGCCTGGGGTCTATTTTGGGCGGCAGTCACTGGTTCATAGCGCCCCGGCGTTACAACGTCTTTGAGAGGGAGCTTACAATCAGTTATGGCAGGCCCAGGGAGAAAGTTGTTCCCTTCAACAATATAGCGGAACTTGAGGTTAAGAAACATCCTCTTGGTACGGATATTGGAGTTCGGCTGCACGTGGGCAGGACTCTTATCCTGCAGCCCTGGCACCCACGGGAGTTCCACGAGAGTTTGGAGAGCGCCCTTACACGACACAGGGGAATGGGGACGGGGGGCCACCCGACGGAGTATCCGACAGGCTAAGGGTCCGGCTATTTGGCGTGCGGGGCCATGGCTTCTTCCAAGCCCCCGCGCCAGGCTCGATCAATGTCAGAGAGAGAAAGGTTTAGCAGACTGCCTGCCCGGAATTTTTCACCTTCTACCTCTCCCAACGTCGCTATGGGGACTCCCGATTCGCCAGCCATATCTTGAAGACGGGGCAGCCATGCGGGTGGCAGGGAGACGAGTATACGGGATTGGGCCTCACCAAAGAGGGCGGCGTCCCACCTGCCTTGAAGGCCAAAGCTGCCACTGAATCCCAGTCCCCCAAGGATACAGGCCTCGGCAAGCGCCACGGCCAAGCCACCGTCGGAGCAGTCGTGGGCCGAGGATAGGATATCCTCCGCCACGGCGCGGCGGCACAGCTCTTGGACCTTGCTCTCCAGCGTAAGGTCTATGGTAGGTGTACCAACCAGGAGGTCGTGGCATACATCCAGGTACTCACTGCCGGCCAGGTCTTGCTCTTTGCCCTCTAGGCCGGAGACTCCCAGGAGGACCACTGAGTCTCCCTGGTTCTTGAATCCTGAGGCAACGTGTTTACGCACATCGTCCATGAGGCCGAGAGCGCCGATGACTGGAGTGGGAAGCACAGACTCGCCCCGGGTCTCGTTATAGAGGCTGACGTTTCCGCTGACTACCGGCACGCCAAGGGCGCGGCAGGCGGCGGCTATGCCCTTGATACAGGATTCCATCTGATAGTAGATTTCGGGGCGCTCAGGGTCTCCGAAGTTTAGGCAGTCTGTAAGGGCAATGGGAACCGCGCCAACGCAAGAAACGTTGCGGCAGGCCTCAGCAACGGCGATGGCTCCGCCCACGAATGGGTCAAGGAAACAGTACCGTCCGTTGCCATCGGTGGATAGGGCTATACCCTTGTTGGAGCCCTTAATGCGCAGCAGTGCAGCGTCGGCCACCCCCGGAATGAGGACTGTATTAGTCTGTACCTGGGTATCGTATTGGCGGTAAACGGACTCCTTGGAGGCAATGTTGGGGGACTTTAGCAGCTTTAGCAACACGTCTTCCGGGCTGTTGGGAGGGAGAGGCACGTGGGACATGGGGAAACTGCGAGCTTCCTTAGCCTCCTGGGATGCGGACCCATTAATTCGGTAGAGGATGGGTCCAGTGAGGGCCTTTATAGGCAGATCTGCGACGGGCTTATCTCCATCGAAGATACGAGCACGACCGCCCATGTCTACGCGCCCAAACTCGACCCAAGGAATGTCCCATTTCTCCAAGATGCTGATAATCCGGTCCTTTTCTTGGGGACGCGTGACCAGCAGCATACGCTCCTGGGACTCGGACAACATGACATCGTAGGGGGACATGCCGTCCTCGCGCCGGTGCACATTGGAAACGTCTACGCGGAACCCACGGTTATCCTTGTCAGCGACCTCTACGGTGGAGCCTGTTAGACCGGCGGCTCCAAGGTCCTGAATACCGACCAATGCCCCGGAGGCAGCGGCCTCCAGGCAGGCTTCAATTAAGACTTTTTCCATGAAAGGGTTGCCCACCTGCACCGTGGGGCGCATTTCTCGGTCCACTTCAAAGGTGCGAGAGGCCAGAGTAGAAGCGCCGTGAATGCCGTCGCGCCCCGTGGCGGATCCCGTTAGAATCAGAAGGTTGCTTTCAGACCCCACGGTAGACCTAACCAGTTTATCCTTCTCCACAAGGCCAACGCACAGGGCGTTGACCAATGGGTTGCCGGAATAGGTTTTGGAGAAGGAAATCTCCCCTCCCACGTCGGGGACGCCGATACAGTTACCGTACCAGGAGATTCCACCCACCACACCCTTGAAGAGGTGTTGATTCCTTGGATCCTCCAAGGGGCCAAACCGGAGGGAGTTGAGTAGGGCGATGGGCCTTGCTCCCATGGCCAGAATGTCCCGCACGATGCCGCCAACGCCGGTGGCGGCGCCCTGAAAGGGTTCGATGGCCGAGGGGTGGTTGTGGGATTCTATTTTGAAGACCACGGCAAGGCCGTCGCCAATGTCAACTGCGCCGGCGTTTTCCTGCCCCAACTCCAGAAGGACCCTTGGGCCGCTCGAGGGGAGAAGCCGAAGGAGGAGCTTGGAGTGTTTGTAGCCGCAATGCTCACTCCATAAGGCGCCAAACATCCCCAACTCCAAGTCGTTGGGCTCCCTGTCCAGGAGGTCTACGATGCGCCGGTACTCGTCCTCGTTGAGGGCCAGTTCAGCAAGGAGCTCTTTAGATACCCCGCTCATGTCTGCACGCTTCCAAGTATAACCAGGATAACGCCTAGAACGGCCAAGCCGGTGCCCGCCACCACCCTGGCGGTAACGCGCTCCAACCGCTGGAGGAACAGGTGGACCAGGGCCAAGGTGACTAGGGGATTGAGGGAGGCTAGAGGGGTGACTACAGCCACGGGAGCGCGGTTGACGGCCAGGACAAGAAAGGTAATGGCGGAGCCGGAAGCGAGGCCCGCGGCTATCATAAAGCCAAAGTAACGACGCGGAACACCTGCTTTGAAATTGAAGTTGCGGTGGAGAAGAAGAAAGACGATGACAACGCCAAAGAGCAGGGAGAATGAGGTGAACACCACGGGGGTGATATCATTTTCCGCCATGGCTTTCTTGGCGACTACGCTGCTGCCCCCATAAAGGGCAGCGGCCATTAGGGCCATGCCGTAGCCGGTAATAACTCTTTTTTGGCCGGTTATCTTAGCTGGCATTGGGCCGCCTATCGCTGAGGATTAAAACCATTCCCAAGACGGTGACCAGGATGCCGAGTCCGATTAGAAGATTTGGCTTTTCACCAAGGGCTATCATTGCCAAGAGGGTGGCAAAGATGGGACTAGCGGTCAGCACCGGGGAGGAGCGAGAGGCACCGGCAAGGTTTATGGCGGTATAGCTTAGAAGCCTGGCCAAGGGGAAGGTAATTAAGGCAAAGATAAAGAACCAGAGAAAGGCCATTGGCGGTAGTGAGAGGACGTCTGAAGCGTGTAAGCCCAGCACCAGGGCAAAGGTGAAGACCCAGCCGGCGCAGAGAGATATGAAGACGCCTGCGGCGGGGGAGAGGCGTTGCAATCCCAACCTGGCCAACACGGTGCTGGAGCCAAATCCCAAAGCCGCCATGAAACCGAAGAGGAGAGCCAGAGCCACCTATTTACCAGCCAGGGTTTGGATGATTGATCCAAAGACGGAACGACCGTCTAGTCCGCCCATAATTTCCTCACAGCAACGCTCGGGATGGGGCATCATGCCCATGACGTTACCGCGGCGATTGGTTATGCCGGCAATGTTGCGCAAGGAGCCGTTGGGATTGGATTCAGGGGTAACTTCCCCCGCTGCAGTACAGTAGCGAAAGGCCACCTGGCCGTTGGTCTCCAACCGATCCATGGTAGCGGCGTCGGCGTAGTAGTTCCCCTCGCCATGGGAAATGGGTATGCGCAAGACCTGTCCAACTTGGCAGCCTTGAGTAAAGGGAGTGCCGGAGCATTCCACCCTGAGGTGGGTCCATTGGCAGCGAAACTGGAGGTGGGCGTTTCGCATTAGGACGCCCGGCAAAAGGCCGGCCTCGCAGAGCATTTGAAAACCGTTGCAGATACCCAAGACCAGGCCGCCGGCCTGGGCGAACCGTTCCACGGCGGGCATGATGGGGGAAAAGCGGGCAATGGCGCCGGCGCGCAAGTAGTCGCCGTAGGAGAAGCCGCCGGGGAGGACGATACAGTCAAGGGACGAAAAGTCCTGACCCTTGTGCCACAGGTATTCCGCTTCCTGGCCCAAGACGTTTTTCAGGGCGTGATGGCAGTCGGTGTCGCTCCAGGTGCCGGGAAAAACCACTATGCCAAAGCGCATCTTGCTCCCCGTGGGTAGAAGGCTATGACATACCTTCTTGGAGCTATCCACGCGACGGCGGTGTCTTTTTGGTCGTAAGGGAGCATGGGACGGCTAGTTGTCGTCTTGGCCCAGGAGGGAGGTAACAACCCGGTTTACGTCGGAGCCTTGGGCCTTTCCTCGCACTTGGGGCATGAGACTCTTCATCACTGCTCCCTTGTCCTGAAGGGTGACCGCACCCACTTGGTCGATCACCTCCTTGGCAAGGGACGTCAACTCTTGGAGGCTTAACTGCGCCGGCAGGTACGTTTGCAAAATAGCCAACTCTTCGGTTTCCTTTTGCACCAGGTCTTGGCGGTTGGCGTCACCGTACATTTGGATGCTCTCGCGCCGCTGGCGCACCTGGCGGGTAATGAGGTCAATGACGGCGGAGTCGTCCAGCTCGCGTTTCTTATCTATCTCTTCGTAACCAATGCCGCTCCTGAGCATTCGAAGCACGGAAACCCTAAGTTTGTCCCTGCTGCGCATAGCCTGGTGCAAGTCGGTCTGCAATGTTTCTTTCAGCGACATTATAAAGAACCTCTTCAGAGTTTCTTAATGAGTCTAATGAGATTGGCCATTTCCACGGCCACCAGGGCCGCGTCACTGCCTTTGTTACCCGTCTTGCCTCCCGCCCTGTCCATGGCCTGCTCCATGTTATCGGTGGTAATGACGCCCATGCCGATGGGGACGCCGGTGTCCAAGGCGACCCTGGAGAGGGCTGCGGTCCCGTGTGTGGCAACAACGTCGTAGTGGCCCGTTTCACCCTTGATCACGGCGCCGAGGCAGACAATTGCGTCGAATTTGCCGGACTCGGCGAGGGCTTTGGCAGTTAAGCCAAGCTCCAGGGCACCGGGCACCGATGCAACGGTAACATCGTCGTCTCTGGTATTACAGAGGGTCAGGCCATCAAGGGCACCCTGAAGAAGTTTGGACGTGACCTCTTCGTTGAACCTTGAGACCACAATTGCAATTCTGAGGCCTCGGCCCTGGGGTTCTCCCTTCAACTCTCGTGGCAAGGTGCAGCTATGCCCCATTGTCGGAGGTTTGCGGATCTCTGTACCCCACCTGCATCACCTTTTCCAGGAACTCGTGTTCAGGTATGGAGCCCGTAAACTGAATGACATCATTTATCACCGTTTTGGGCACCCCGGACACGTTATAGTGGCGGGCCAGATTGGGGAACTCCTGTATCTCCACCACATCCGCAGTTATGAGCTTGTTCTCCAGGGCCATTCCGTGGGCCAACCTGGCCACAACAGGGCAGTACTGTCACGAAGGTGTGACAAAGACTTGGATGTGAACGGGCCGGTTGACCCTGCGAAGCTCCTTGCGGGTGGGAAGCATGAGGGGGCTGACTTTTCTTGACAGGGTGACCAGGTTTTGGACGAGGGCTGCGAACTCGTAGCCCGTGGGAACTCCGTAGTATTTTAGCCTGGACTCCTTGTCAGACTCCATGACAATGGCCGGTATCCGCTCCACACCGTATTCTTCTTTTTCACGAATGTGGGAAAAGAAGTCATAGGTTTCCAGGTGAAGCTTTGGAGAAAGAGAAGCAAGGTCTTGCAGAAGCTCCTGGGTTTGGGGACAGGTGGGACATTCTCTACCGGGGAGAGTGAGGGTTGAAGAGGTGGTGGTGAAGAATTTAATAGTGACGTCCCGCTTCAACTCCTTGCGGAACTTCCGTTTCAGATCAGCCTTGTTCTGCTCCGAGATCAGAGTCATCCGACCTCCAACGGGTTTTTAGTATCGATAGTTTACATCAACAGATGGTTCTTAGCCAATCCTAAGGCGCCGCCAGATGTGTATGAGTCTAGTGAGCATAGTCCAGAGGGAAAAGAAGGCAATGAAGCCCATGGCAAGGAGTAGGGTAGCCTCTCCCAAAATCAACCCCGCGGATAGAATAATTACTCTTTCGGGCCGAGTCATGATGCCGCCGCGGGTGTCTATCCCCAGGGATTCTCCCTTAGCCCTAAGGTAGCTGACGGCTTGAGAGCCGGCAAGGGCCAGGATCAGGATGGTCATGAATACGGTGAGGTTTCGGGAGCCGGGGTCGACGTGTACGGCGTAGATAGCCAGGCCAAGGTAGAGAGCCGCCTCGCCGAGGCGGTCCATGAGGGAGTCGAGCATTGCCCCAAAGGGGGTGGCGTTTTTGGTAAGTCGGGCCAAGGCGCCGTCAAAGAGGTCGAGGGCACCACCTATTAGAAAGATAACGCCTGCAATTCTGAGGTGGCCCATGCCTGCCAGGACGGCGCTGGGCACGACAATCAGGAAGCCTGTGACGGTTATGACGTTGGGGGTTAGGCCCAGCCGATGGAGCGCACGGGCTACGGGTTGTTCCAGGTATCTGGATATGACGTTTCTAGCCCGTTCTCGCGTCTCTTCAACCATTGGATTTCTCGATGGTAGCTTGATAATAGTCTACGACCTGCTGAGCTACGGTCTCCCAGGCATAGCGGTTGACGTCGGTCCGGCCTCGAGCGCCCATTTTTGCACGGAGCTCCGGGTCCCGTACCAGGGGAGCCAAGGCGGCGGCCAGACCCTCGCCGTCTTTAGGAGGCGCCAAGAGGCCCTGGACGCCATGACTAACCACGTTGGCATATCCCTCGATGCGAGTGGCGACAATGGGTTTGGCGGCGGCCATGGCTTCAAGAAGGACAATGCCAAAGCTCTCTTTGCCTATGGCGGGGGAGCAAAAGATATCGGCGGTGCGGTAGTATCTGGGCAGCATTTTGTGGTCTACGCCGCCCACAAAGACGACGTCCTGGAGGCTGCGCTCGGCAAGGATTCGGTAGCAGTATTTGTCCGGGTTGCCTGGACCCACAACAATGAGGCGGGTATTGGGGAAGTCCCACTTGAGACGTCCGTAAGCGTCTAGGAGATAGCGGAGGCCCTTTCGCTTCTCCAACCGCCCGACGAAGAGGATGTTGACTTTGCCGTCCCTCAAGTGGTGGACAGGTTCCGCCTCGGCGCCGAAGAAGCCAAGGTCTATGCCGTTGGGGATGATTGTGTACTCCTGGGGAAAGAATCGCTTGACGTGGCTCAAAGCGGCGGGAGACACGGCGATGCGACCATTGAGCCGTGCGAACCAGTGCTTTAGTACGGGGCTGCTGAACCGGTACATGCGGGTGCTTCCGTGGAAAGCGTGGAAGGTGCCTATGTTGACGGATTTGGAGCACTGGAGCACGGCCAAGGGCAGGTACGGGGCTAGGGGTTCGTGGAGATGTATAACGTCAAAGTTTTCTTGCCGGAGTATCCCTCGCACCTTGCGGTAGAGCCAAGCTGAGAGGGAGATGCGGGCAATGGACCCGCCGCTTGGGATGGGTACGCTGCGGCCCAAGGGAATGAAGTTCTGTTCAAGGCCGTCGATTCTGGAGGGAGAAAAAGGGGCAAGTATCTTCACCTGGTGCCCCATTTTCATCAGTTGATGGCTCAACTGGGAAATGTGCGCCGTGACTCCACCCGGCCAGGTAAAGTCGTAGGGAGACACCAGAGCAATTTTCATCCGGTGATCTTACACAGCAACTGTGTTTGAGTCTCTCCTGGCCTAGACGTCAGAGATGAAGTCTTCTACCATTTGCCGGGCTACGTCGTCGCTGTGCTGAATGGGCGGCGACTTCATGAAGTAGGCGCTTGGGCCTTCCACGGCGCCGGACTCACCCCTGTCCAGGGCCAGCTTGCAGCAGCGTATAGCGTCCACCACTACGCCCGCGGAGTTGGGGCTATCCCAAACCTCAAGCTTCAATTCCAGGTTAATTGGCGCTCCGCCAAAGGTATGCCCCTCCATTCGGATATAGCACCACTTCCTGTCGTTTAGCCAAGGGACGTGGTCGCTGGGGCCAATATGAATGCTGTTGGCGCCGATATCCTGGTCCAACTGAGATGTAACGGAATTGGTTTTGGATATCTTCTTTGAAACGAGCCTCTCCCGTTCCAGCATATTAAGGAAGTCGGTGTTGCCGCCAAAATTGAGCTGGTAGGTCCTATCCACCGTGACGCCCCGGTCTTGGAAGAGGCGGGTGAGGACTCGATGGGTGATGGTTGCACCCAATTGGGACTTAATGTCGTCGCCAATTATGGGAAGATTCTTGGATTTGAAGCGGTTTTGCCAATAATCTTCCCGCGCGATGAATACGGGGATACAGTTTACAAAGCCGCAGCCGGCGTTCAGTATCTGCTCCACGTACCACTTGGTAGCATTTTCGCTGCCAACGGGCAAATAGCTAATCACCACGTCGCACTCCCGCTCCTTAAGGACGGCAGCCACGTCTACGGTAGATCCAGGGGCCTTTTCGACGATGTCGGCCACGTACTTTCCTATGCTGTCGTGGGTCATGCCCCTCTCCACCGTGACACCGGTTTGGGGCACCTCAGCAAATTTAATGGTGTTGTTAGGCTTGGCGAAGACGGCTTCGGAAAGGTCTTTACCAACTTTTCTTGCGTCGATATCAAAGGCGGCCACGATGTTGATATCGCCAATTTCGTAGCCTCCTAAACGCGGGTGCATGAGGCCAGGGATAGTCTCATCTTCAGGAATTTCACGATACTTGTGGATGCCCTGGACCAGAGATGAGGCGCAGTTCCCCACACCTATTATGGCTACGTTTATTTTCCCCACTCAATTACTCCTTACTATGTTCCATGTTTAACTAAATTCTGTTGAAGTCCCAAGACAGCCATTTTAGCAACTGTGGCCTGTTGTCTCAAGCAAAAGTTGGTTGAAGGTTGCAATAACGCATGTTTTACCAACGGGCGGCGGCCAAAGTTAGGCAGTTTGAAGCGCCCGGGCCGGCTAGTCCGCCGGCTTGGCAAATCCCAAGTCGATGGGAAGATTATAGTTCAACCACTTGCCGCCGGTAATGTTATCCAAGGGTACGGCGAAGTGCTCGTCCCAGTGGCGAGAGTCGTTGCTGTAAGGCCGGTTATCTCCCATGACAAAATACTCGTCCTTGCCCAAGCGGATGTAATCCGCGGTCTCGTTGCGGGGTCTAACCCTGAGGTAGGGTTCGCTGAGACGCTCTCCATCGATATGGGTAACGCCGTTAATGATGGAAACCTGTTCACCGGGGAGCCCTATGATTCGCTTCACAAAATTCCTGCTGGGGTCTTGGGGATAGCGAAACACTACAATTTCGCCTCTCTGAGGGCCTCCGGGCTGAAAGGGGAACACCTCTCCCACGTGGGAGGCATCCCAGAAGGGTATGAGCCGTGAGAAACGGTCCATGTCTATCTTAATGTACTTGAGCTTATTCACAGTGACGTATTCATCGGGGCTAATAGAGGGGGCCATACTGGAGCCCTCGACCTTAAAATTCTGGATGCTGCCTTGAAGGAGGAAGAAGATGAACATCGCCAGAATGAGGGCCTCGGTGAAATCTTTGAGTTGCCTAATCAACGGGCGTGCTCACGGCATGTATTGACAGATGGGTATGGATTTATTGAAGCCCTTTGGGAACCAATCCCGTGCGGGTGTCTGTCATGGGTTAATGATACCATAATGGCTAGAGAATCAGCCCAACGGCGGGTTTCAAATTTTGCTGTTCCTCCTCCAAAGCCCAGCTCTGCGGGTCCCGGTTTTCGCGGGGATGACCAGGGCGCGTGAATGACGGGGTACAAAGGTCGCTAAGTCCGGGTGCCGAAGGCGCCCATTCAATTTGTGCCCAGACGCCTCAGGAAGTCGACAATCCAACTGGAAACGAGGTCCGGGCGGTCCTCCTGTAAGAGGTACCCCGCGTCATCCAGAACTTGAAGCTCCACCTTGGGTATGCGGCTTTGAAGGAACCGGGTCTCAGCGCTGTTAGCCGCCTGAGGCCCTCCGGAGCGAATAAGTAGGGTTGGTGTGCGCTGAGGCGGGACAGGCTGCTGCGCATGGCCTTCATTCGCAGGGCGATGTATTCATTGTCAGCACGGGGAGCCATTCGGAGAAAGGCAAGCAGGCCAGCGCGAGACTGATAGCTGGGGTATGGGTCTTGGTATTGGGCCTTCACCTGTGTGTCCATGCTCCCCTTACAGTAGACCTTTTCTTGGAGGGAGGAGTCTCTCAGGGGCAGGTTAAGCCGGCGCACGAGCAGGTCTTCAAGGAAGAAGCGATGCAGGAGCCCGCGAAGGCCGAGGTTACGGTTGGAAAGGAAAATATCGAAGTTCATCATAACAAGGCCCATGGTGTTGTCGGAGCGGTTAATGGCGTAGTCAAGGGCCATAAGGCCGCCCCATTCATGCCCCACTAGGACAATATTCCGAAGGCCCAGCTCCCTTACAAAGATCTCCCAAGTTATCGCTATGGAAGTCAAAGGTGTGGATATCGACGCTTCGGGGTTTATCCGAACCGCCAAAGCCGATGCAGTCCGGGGCCAAGCATCGCCATCCCGACGCCATGAAGTATGGAAAAAAATTCCTGTACGCGTAGGCGGAGGAATAGTTGCCGTGAACCATCACCACGGCGCGATCTTCCTCAGTTCCAGAGTGGAAGTAGTGCATACGGTAGCCGTTGATGATGACAAAGGTGTCGGGATAGGGGAAACGGTGGGGGCTCATGATACATAACCCTCATGGTTACCCGTTTGCACGGTGGGGGCCAACCGGTGCAAAGGTGAATGTATAGGGCTGAAAGCAACCCTATATGTGAATATCACCAGGAATTATAGTGAGCCGGGGCCTCTGTTCCTGCATTGAATTCAGGTGCGTGTATTGGCCAGACCGGGGTCGCACAGGGATTACCCCACGGGTGAACACGTGCCAATTTTTCAGGCCAGTAGGATGGGGGCACTTGCCCCCATTGGGCAGGGACTCCCTAAAATATGGCTATGGGGTTTACGGGCGCACCGGTGCCGTTGGCCATTCGAAGGGGCGTTACCACGGACAGGAACTCGTAGCGGCCCTCCTGCTTGCATAGACGAGCCAGGTCCTCAAAGTTGCAGTTGTCTAGTATCCAACAACCCATGGAGGTAAGAATGACCTGGTGGACGGGGAGGGGAAATTCCGGGTAGCCGCTGGGAATAACATCTTGGGCAAGGTCGCCGCCCAGCATGGCGATGTCCCGTGATTTGAGCCAGGGTAGACAAGCGGCATGGAGCCCTGAGGCGCCGCCTTCGTTGGGGTTTCTGGGCCCAATGGCGTTGCGGCGCTCCCAGTTTCCCGTCCTGATGAGGAGCAGGTCTCCCGGTTCCACTTTGACGTTTAGCTCTTTTTCCGCGGCGTCCAGGTCTTCGGGGAAGATGGCTTCTCCGCCTTCCATGTAGTCGACACCCTTGAGGGTTGGGAAGTCAAATAGGATGCCCCTGGTAACGACGCCGTTCTTAAGGAGATCTATGCTTTCCATGGTGGCGCCGCCGCGGGTGCGCACGGCGTCAGCGGGATGGCCGTTGTACATCTTGTCGCCGTCGAACCAGTGGGACAAGGCGTCAACGTGGGTCATAACGTACCCGTGGAAAATGAATCCTATATACTCGCTGGCGCTATGGGAGGCCTGGTCCATTTTGCCTGGGGTGGTGTTCCAACCCTCACCACTTTCGATCATGTGGAGGGTTGGGGGGACGGGTCCGTCGGCCGTGGTCTCGGCGACTATGGGACGGCCCATGGTGACGGTGATACCTTTTTGGACAAGGCTCACGGCCTTGAGGCGTTTTTCAGGAGTGATTAGGTTCATGGCCCCCAGCTGGTCATCACTGCCCCAGCGTCCCCAGTTGCTCAGGGACTTATGATATTGACGAACGTCTGATGCTGCGGGAAGTGTCCTGGCCATGGTTCCTCCCTGGCGGTGTTTTTCTGGTTGACGTTAGGAAAGGTGTCCGGTGGCCGTATTCTAGGGTGGCGACAAAGCCCTGTCAACGAGGAGGGATGACTTTGGCGACGGGCAGGGCAACCCCCTGCGCTCCCCGTACTTTGACAGGCAACGACGGTTTCACGTCTGGGCTACCAAGGCTAGATGGGGATTTTGGCCACGCCTTGGCAGATCTCAAGACGGGCGTACCGGATGAAGGTCCCTCCCATGGGTTGGGCAATGGGAGCATTGATGGCCAGGCAAGCGATAACGTGCCTACGGCCGGGTTCGGCGCTGGGCGTGATAAGGATGTTGTTCCGACCGTTGTACCCGGTGACCGGGGAGAGCTTGTTGTCGGCTACGGCCTGGGCGGGCCTGTACTCCATACCTAGAGGGGGGCAGTCTACCCACACTTCGCCATAGTCGTCGGCGCAGGTCTCAAACCATATCTGGGCGTCGGCTATCTCTAGGCCTTTCACTTTTTGGGGCAGGGTAATGGTGAAACGATACCAGGCAAAGGTGAAACCGGTCCCCACCACGTCTCTAATGTTTTCTGGGGATTCCCAAGAGGAGTCATCGAAATCTGCCAGGCGCGGGGGCGCCTCAATAAACTTGCCCGCGACCAAGCCCTCGTTCTCGGCGCCGGGGATAAGACCGGGGGCCCACTTGAGGACGCCGTCTAGCAGGGCTAGGTCACTTGGGTCGTCTAAGTTAAGAACAACAGCGGGCCGGAGTTTATCCGGGGTGAACGACTTCTTCAGCCGTTCATAGGCTTCATCAGCGCTTAATGTCATTGTTTCTCCTCAAAAACAACGGGCAGGCGGCCCCGTGGCTAGCCGGCCAGCCCGGCCTGGGCCGGGGATTTCCGCCTGTGGGTTACGGGGTCCAGGTTCCAGAAGCGGATGGGGTTGTCGGAAAGGAATTTTTTCTTACTCTCGTCACTGAGCTCGGCGTGTTCCAGCACCTTCTGCACCGAGAAGGGGGAGAGGCAGTCGAAGTGGGAATAATCGGAGCCTATGATAATACCGTCCGGGCCAACCTTCTTCTCCAGGAAGGGCAGGTAGTCGGATTCTTCAGGCTCAAAGCAGATGAAGAGCTGGTCTCCAAAGTAGTCACGCGGGGCCTCTTTGCGGGGTGCCGGCACGGAGCCAGGCATAATTTCGTAGTGCTCTTCCAAGCGGTCCAAGTAGAAGGGGAGCCAGCCGCAGCCCTGTTCAATCCATGCGATTTTGAGCTCCGGGAACCGGTCCAAGACACCGCTGGCGATGAAGCCTACCACGGAGAAGGGGGCGTCTATACCCATGAACAGGTGCTTTAGGAACTCGTTGTCCAAGCGCCTCATACCGACGGATTCGTGGAGCTGCTGATGGATGGATACGGGCATGCCGAGACGCTGGCACTCCTGGAGGACAGGCCAGAACTTTTCCTTGTAGGTCCACTCGCCCTTGAACTGGCAGGGGATGTAAGCGCCGCCTAGGCCCAAGTCTGCGGCCCGGCGAAGCTCCTTGACGGCCATGTCAACGTCATGAAGTGGCAGAATGGCCGTGCCGCGGATGCGGTCCGTGTAGCCGTCGGTCCACTCGGCCACCCAGTCGTTCCAACCCTTGGCAAAGTGGTAAGCAACCTCCGGATTGTCCACGGTATTGAGGAGGTTTTGGTGGAGGACACAGAAGATGAAGGTAACGTCGAAACCCTCTTCGTCCAAATCTTTGATACGTAGCCTGGGGTCCCGCTCCCCCTCACGGTCGTACCACTGGTCGTCGGAGTGGGGGGCAAAATTGGCGAGTTTGCCGTAAGGACCGGTGCGGAAATCGGAATTGGGGAAGACCTTGGAGTGCTCCAGCACCCAGATATCGTCGTACTGGCGAGTGGAAGACCTGCCGCTACCTCTGGCCACGGCGCCGCTATCCTTCCAGTTATTGTCCGTGAACTTGCGGGGGGCGAAAGGTTGAAGCTCAGGCGGAAAACGGCGCCAGAGCTGGCACTTGGTCTCGTCGATATGGGAGTCCGAGTCCACGATATAGTAGTCCGGCAGCTCTCCCCCATAGTATTGTCTTGGCATGATACGTTCCTCCCCTAACTTCAACGCTGTGATTAACGTTATTGTAATTAACACTACGTGGGTACATCACCCCATCTACTAGATAGTCCCTGCTTCTAGGTAAAAATCAATTGTCGCGGTAAGGGTCACTGCAAGAGAGGCGTCCCGGTTTTCGCAGGGATGCGGAGAGCGGTACTCTACGCCCTTCGGTGGTATTTCACCACCCGTCGCTTCCGCCCGAACTCGCCGGGCTGAACAAAGTAGATGTCGCGGTGGGAGTCCACCCAGACACCGTGGCAGGAGCGGTTCACTTCCGAGCCCCATTGGGACAGCCGCTCTCCTTCCAGCGTAAGGATGCTGAAGAGGCCGCCGTTGTGCTCGGGCACGTAGGCGATGTCCTCGTTATCGACGTAGATTGCCGCTGGGCCGATTAGTTTCGTTGGCCAGGCGCCGAGGCTCTCGCCATCTTGGGTAAAGACCTGGACGCGATCGTTTTCCCGGTCTGCGACGATAACCCTGCCGTGGCGGTCGATACAGACACCGTGGGGCAGGTTGAACTGACCCGGAGCACTGCCAGGCTCTCCCCATGACGTTATAAGGTCACCCTCGGCAGAGAATCGGTGGACACGGCAGTTGGCGTACCCGTCCGCGACAAAGACGTCGCCGGAGGGGGCCACGGCCACACCCGCCGGGATGTTGAAGGGGCCGCCCGCGTGTGTAACTCTGAGGTGAGTATCGGACCTAAAGTCCTTGGCGTCCACGCCCGTATCGGAGCGGTAACCCCTTGTGCCGATGGTCATGAGGCTCTTGCCTTCCGGGGTAAACTTCATTATCTGGCCGCCGTGACTGTCCACGAGCCAGACATTGTCCTGAGGGTCTATGTAGATGGCATGAGCCATCTTTATTAGGTTATGCGCCCAGGAATGGAGGTAGTTTCCCTCCCTATCAAAGACCATGACGGGGTGGTCTCCCCGGTCAAAGGCGTAGATGCGGTCATGGGAGTCTCCCGCGACGGCGGCGGTGGTCATCTCCCAACCGTCGGGGAGTTTGGCCCAATCCTCCTCAACTTCGTAGGTAAAAACTCCACTGCCAACAGTCTTTGTCATGGCTTCTTCTCCCGTGTAGGCGCTGCCTAAATGTGTACTGCTCTTGGAGCCGATGCTATCATTGCAGGTACGCTTAGTCAAAGCAGGTACGCTTAGTCAAAGTTTGCAGGATTTGTAAGAGACAAAAATAAGACAACGGAGAGTGGAGATGGTTTCATCCAGGATTCTGGTCATTCTATGGAGCGTTGCCGCCATTCTGGTATTGACAGCGGCGTGCGGACGGGAGGTGCCGAGCAGACAGGATGGGGTGTCCGCAGAGGACGTTACTACGGCCGCCAGGCTGGCGGCGCAGGCGGTGAACCGAGATTCTGGGAGCTCTCAACAGGGGATTCTTGTAACGGGCACCGGCACGGCTACAGCGGAGCCGGATTTGGCTATCATTAACCTGGGAGTCCAGGTGCTGTCGGAAAGCGTTGGGGCGGCTTTGGAAGAAGCCAACCGCTCACTTGAGGCGATGCTAACCGTGTTGAGCAGGTACGAGATAGAAGAGCGCGACACTCAGACACGGCGCTTCAACATCTCCACCCAGTATGACTACCGGCAGGACGATGGACCGGTTGTCATCGGATACCAGGTTACCAACGAGCTGGGGGTGAAGATGCGGGACCTGTCGAACATCGGCCCCCTGATAGAAGACGTAGTCACGGCGGGAGGCAATGCGGTGCAGGTAAATGGCATTAACTTCACTATCGAGGACGACGCGGCTCTACGGGACGAGGCGTTGATGGGGGCGGTGGAGTCGGCCATGGCCCAGGCGGAGCGTCTGGCCGAATTGTCGGGGGTGGAGGTCGGCAAGTTGGTCCGCGTAGTGGAGGTTGGAAATGCGGGACCTGTCGCCAGCAGGGCTTTCGAGCAGGCCATAGCCGTGAGCCTTCCCGCGGCCGCGGCGCCGGTGAGAAGCGGAAGCTTGGATGTAACGGTTAACGTCCAAGCGCTTTTTGCCATAGAATAGGGTCTCCGGTTCATCTCGGGGCCTTTGCAACCTGGCGACGGGCTAACCCTGCCTATCACCAACCTCCGGCTCCCTGCATTCGAGAAAGGGAGAAGAGTGCGAGAGTCTGTCCTTGGGTGTCCCTCAAGGTCCCGGGCAATGGGGCTTGGCCTTCTGTACTCCTGAGGCGGGAGGAGAGGGCGAGTTTCAACCCGCACCTATATGGGGACCATTGGTAGGTATTGGCGAGGGTGCTGCAGGGTTGAGGAGGCTTGGCGTGTGTTGTAGACCTTAGGGGCTGCTGATACAATCCTTGTGGCTTTCGGAATCCAGATCCGTAGCCAATCCAGCGTAGAGGGAAGAAGTGGTTCTAAGCGATCGGACGATTAAGGATGAGTTGTCCAAGGGGCGTATTGTCATTGAACCCCTGGTCGCAGAGGATATTCAGCCTGCCAGTGTAGACGTGCACTTGGATTACCGTCTGTTGGTGTTTCGCAACGCTCGCAGGCCATACATCGACTTGAGAGAGAAGATGGATGACCTGACGGACTTGGTAGAGGTTGAGACGGATAACGGATTCATTCTCCACCCCGGCGAGTTTGTTTTGGCCAGCACCACGGAGCACATTGAGGTGCCGGACGACTTGGTGGCCCGGCTGGAGGGTAAGAGTTCTTTGGGTCGCGTGGGGCTGGTGATACATTCTACGGCGGGCTACGTGGACCCGGGATGGAAAGGCCGCCTGACCCTTGAGCTAACCAATATCTCCCGACTGCCAATTCGCCTGTATCGCGGGATGAAGATCGGTCAGATCTCTTTTCTGAGGTTGACCACCCCAGCGGAACGGCTCTACGGCTCCGAAGACCTGGGAAGTAAGTACCAGGGACAGACGGGCCCGACGGCCAGCCGCTACTACAAGAATTTTTCACAGAATCAATAGTCTGTCATGGAATACATGAGACGCGCCTTGGCCCTAGCCCATGAGGCTGCGGGAACCACAAGCCCAAATCCTGCCGTAGGCGCAGTTGTGGTCAAGGACGGGCGCCTGATTGCCGAGGGGGCAACGCTTCGGCCCGGACAAGACCACGCCGAAAGAGTGGCTCTTAGGAAGGCCGGTGCGGAGGCCAAGGACGCGTCTCTCTACGTGACGCTGGAGCCCTGCTGCATCCACGGCCTAACGCCTCCGTGTACCGGAGCCATCGTGGAGTCGGGCATCAAGGTGGTGCACGCCGCTACCCTAGACCCCAACCCCAAGGTGGATGGCCGGGGTATTGCGGAGCTGCGGGAAGCGGGTATTGAGGTGCACCTGGGCGAGGGCGCCAAGGAGGCCGATGAACTGTACGAGGGGTTTAGGAAGTTTATAAGGGTTGGGCTGCCTTTTGTCACGGCAAAGTACGCCATGAGTCTGGACGGTAAGATTGCCACCGGTCAGGGTGACTCCCAGTGGATTACGGGCCCCGCGGCCCGGCGGTTGGTGCACCAACGTCGAAGGGCTTCGGACGCCATCATGGTGGGGGTCAACACGGTGCTGAGGGATAACCCTCGCCTGACCGCCCGCGATGACGACGGGGCCAACTTGGGTTGCCAGCCCCTGAGGGTGGTTGTGGACGGTGAGGCGCGCACTCCCCCCGATTCCAGGCTACTTTCCGAGTTGGGAAGGGTTTTGATTGCCACTCTCAAGACGACGGGGGACTCCGCTGCTAGGTTGGAGGCCGCAGGCGCGGAGGTGCTGACTCTCCCTGAACGGGACGGGTACGTAGACTTGGAGCGGCTACTGGAGGAACTGGGTCGCAGGGGTGTGGTGAATCTCCTGGTGGAGGGCGGCGGCACCCTATTGGGGTCCCTCTTTGACCAGGGCCTAGTGGACAAGACTTTGGCATTCATCGCGCCTGTCATCATAGGGGGCAGGGCCGCTCCTTCACCGGTAGAAGGACGGGGGGCCGGTGTCGTAGCGGAGGCCATAGCTCTGATAAGGGTTGAAGTGGACCGGGTGGAAGGGGACCTGATGGTGAAGGGATACCCGGAGCCGAGGAGTTGATTTGTTTACCGGTATAGTGGAAGAAGCTGGAAGGGTGGAGTTTCTCAATGAGGGGAGGCTCCGTATAAGGGCAGAGAGGGTCTTGGAAGACTTGGCCCAGGGTGACAGCGTTGCAGTGAACGGCGCCTGTCTCACCGCCGTGTCTGTGAATTCCAAGGGGTTCGAGGTGGACCTGGTCCCGGAGACGCTGCGCCGCACCAACCTAGGGGACCTGAAGCAGGGCAGCACGGTCAACTTGGAGCGGTCCCTGGCAGCCAACGCGCGGCTGGGTGGGCATATTGTCCAGGGGCACGTGGACGCCGCAGCCAAGATAAGCTCAATGGAGGCGGAGGTGGACGCGGTTAATGTGCGGATAGAAGCGCCAGAGGGGCTGATACGCTACATAGTCGAGAAGGGGTTCA
The DNA here is from genome assembly GCA_965226535.1 of Dehalococcoidia bacterium. Taxonomy (GTDB): domain Bacteria; phylum Chloroflexota; class Dehalococcoidia; order Lucifugimonadales; genus JAPULR01. The sequence continues at coordinate 358,581 of CBDDDE010000009.1, forward strand.
TTGCGGTGGACGGAATTAGTTTAACGGTAGTAAAGGCCTTTAGTTCCTCTTTCACCACCTCTGTGATACCATATACCCTCAAAAATACCAATCTGAGGGGGCGGAAGGTTGGCGACTTGGTAAATTTGGAAGTTGACATACTGGCCAAGTACGTTGAAAGCCTGTTGCCCTCCCACAGGCAGAGTTAGCCCAAGGGCCTGTGTATACGATATGGCTCTGGTAAGTATAGGAGAAGCGATTGAGGAGTTTCGACAAGGGAATTTCCTCATCATTGTTGACGACGCCAAGCGAGAGAACGAGGGAGACCTTACCATTGCCGCCGAGGCGGTGACCCCGGAATCGATCAACTTCATGACTAAGCACGCCCGGGGGCTTCTGTGTATGCCCGCCGCCGGGAAATATCTGGACCGGCTGCAACTTCCCATGATGGCCCATGGCAGCAACACCAGTCTTCACGGCACCCCTTTCGCCATGTCCATCGACTACGTTGTAGGCACCACCACCGGCATATCGGCCTACGACCGAGCGGCTACTGTGCTGGCCGTCCTAGACCCCGACAGCAACCCCAAAGACTTCGCCCAGCCCGGCCACACCTTCCCGCTGCGGTACACCGACGGCGGTGTGCTAGCCCGCCCCGGACACACGGAGGCCACCGTCGACCTGACCAGAATGGCCGGACTCAAGCACGCCGCCGTCCTTTGCGAGATTATGAAGGAAGACGGCACAATGGCGCGGATGCCGGACCTGGAGGACTTTTCGCGGGAGCACGGCATAGGCGTGATATCCATTGCTCAGCTGATAGCCTATAGAAGGAGAACGGAGAAGCTGGCGCAAAAGGTTGGAGAGGCCAGGCTTCCCACCAAGTACGGTGAGTTTAAGATCTTTGGCTACAAGAGCAGCTACGAGCAGGAGCAGCACATGGCCTTGGTGCAGGGTGAATGGAAGGCCGACGAGCCTATCTTGGTTCGGATACATAGCCAATGCTCCACGGGGGATATTTTTGGGAGTCTGCGCTGTGACTGCGGCCAGCAGGTGGAGCAGGCATTAAAGGCCATTTCATCTGAGGGCAAGGGAATTTTAATATATATGCGGCAGGAAGGCAGGGGGATTGGGCTTCACAACAAGATACTCTCCTACCATCTGCAGGACGACGGGTTGGACACAGTTGAGGCCAACGAGAAGCTGGGCTTTGAGGCTGACCCCCGAAACTACACCGTTGGGGCGCAGATTCTGGTTGACCTCGGAGTGCGAAAGATAAGACTTTTGACCAACAATCCACAGAAGATTATGGGACTGGGCGGGTTTGGCCTGGAGGTTGTGGAACGCGTACCCGTTCACGTGAAGCTGACGAAGGAAAACAGGAAGTATTTGGAGGCCAAGCATGAGAAGCTTGGCCACATTATCAACCTAGAGTAGAACGGCGCCCGTGCAGGCGTCTCAGGTCGGGTCTCCCACCGTTGCTAAAAGGTAAGCCTTGAGAAAACCGTCGATGTCGCCGTCAAGGACCGCCTCGGCGTTGGAAGCCTGAAAGCGGCTGCGGTGGTCTTTCACCATCTTGTAGGGATGCAGAACGTAGCTCCTTATCTGATTACCCCACTCGGTAGATATCCGCTGACCCCTGAGGTCGGCCAACTCTTGGGCCTTCTCCTCCAACCTTAGCTGGAGAAGATGAGCCTTTAGAAGGGTGGTTGCGTATTCCCGGTTTTGATGCTGGGAACGCTCGGTTTGGCAACTAACCACAACACCGGTAGGCAGGTGGGTTAGCCGCACCGCCGAGGCCACCTTCTGAACGTTCTGTCCCCCGGGGCCGCTGGAGCGGAAGAAATCTATCTTCAGGTCTTCAGGACGTATCTCCACCTCGGAGTCGTCCTCGTCGGCGACAGGAAGCACCTCCACCTGAGCAAAGGAAGTATGGCGAAGGTGGTCGCTGTTGAAGGGTGAGAGACGGACCAGTCTATGGACACCCTTCTCGGCTTTCAGGTAGCCAAAGGACAGCTGGCCGGATATCTCCACAGCCGCGCTCTTGATACCGGCGCCTTCGCCCTCAGACAGGTCAAGCACCTGGGTGCGATAGCCGCGGCGCTCGGCCCAGCGAAGATACATGCGCAGGAGCATCTGGCTCCAGTCCTGGGAGTCGGCCCCCCCGGCGCCCGACTGTATGGAAAGAATGGCGGCCCGGTGGTCATAGGGGCCGGAGAGGGTGAGGTCCATCTCCTTTTCCTCAAGGGCGGAAAAGAAGATCTGGGCTTCCTGGGTTAGCTGTTGGCCAAAGGAGTCATCGGATTCCTCCTCAAGGGACATTTCCACCAGTTCAAGGAGGGAATTCCCCTGCTCTTTAAGGCCCTGCCAGGTGCTGACAGTGTCCTTCAAACGGGCGAGGCGGCGCATTAGGAGTTGGGCTTTTTGGGGGTCTTGCCAGAAGGCGGCATCGTAGGACTCCTTTTCGATGCGCTCTATCTCCCGTTCCTTAGTTGAGACGTCAAAGACGTACGAGAATTCGGCCGACCTTTTGTGTCATCTCCTGCAGCTTGTGTCTCAACTCTTGCAATTTTATGTCTCCTGAGAGGGTCGATGTTAAACCGGGGATTGTATTTTCAGTCGATGGTCCGCCGGTGATCCACGAGTAGACGGACGGCGGGGGCTTGTATGATCAAGGTTGTTTTATCACTGCGGCTCTGGGACGAGGGGGCGCAGCCGTCCGGCGGCTGCTTGATGAGCTAAGCGGGTGGGCTCCGGTATGCGCTTGCTGCGACAGCAGGAGAGCACCCAGCGCACGGCGGATTCCAAGTCTACTTTATGTCCCACGGAGACGTAGATGGGCGCAACGTCCGTACGAGTACGGAGAACCGTACCGATATGGTCCCCGCGGTCTAGGAGGGGAACCTGTGAACCCCGTTCGGCATCCAGGGGATCGTGCTTGCCCGTGAGGATGGACTTGCCGCAACCTATGGTGGGCAAGTCCATAAGGAGGCCCAGGTGGCAGGCAATGCCAAAGCGGCGGGGGTGGGCCATTCCCTGACCGTCCACCATTATTATGTCCGGGACAAGGCTCAAAGACTCCAATGCATTGACCAGGACGGGCACTTCCCGGAAGGAAAGAAGGCCGGGAATGTAGGGCATAGATGGCTCGGTCTGCACGGTCCGAATCTCCCGAACGGTAAAGGTGGGAACATCCAGAACCACCACGGCTCCCGTGGCAAGACCTTGTCTATTGACGCCTGAAATGTCTACTCCGGCGACCAAGCGCGCGCCCAGGGGCACGAGGTTTTCCAGAGAGACTTCGGCGGCCAACTGCTGCTGAATGCTCCTTGCCTCCTGGGGTGGGACGTCCCAAGGGTGTAATTCTTTAAGCTTCATATTTGGATTATACCACCAGACTTGTCTGACGGGCAGTCTTGGCCTACCGGCAGTCGAGGCTACAGAGAATTGGGTTTGCCGGGTCGTCGTAGCTTGGGGGGGCCTCTTCATGTATAGTAGCCTCCTATCACGAATCCCGGAGCAAGGCCTGACAACTAGTGGAAGACATGACCCTACTGATGGCCTTGGCGCTTGTGGCCCTAGGCTTGGGGGCCAGCAGCTACGGAGTGCTCATTGGCTCAGGCGGGGGATTCATTGTCGCCCCTCTGCTCATCATTTTCTTTGGCATGGACCACAACATTGCCGTAGGTACCAGCCTGTTCACCGTGGCCTTGGCCTCCATATCCGGCTCAGTGTCGTACCTATACCTAAAGAGGGTGGACCTGCGGTCGGCGCTCCTGTTCAGCCTGGCAGCCATCCCAGGGGCTCTGCTGGGCATTTTAGGGCTGAAAGCGGTGACCGAGGGGCCGTTCGAAATAATCTTTGGGTCTTTCCTAACGATGCTGGGACTCTACGTGCTGCTGAGGCCGCAAGATAGGGGAAGATCCAGGCAGAGAAGGGCAGAGCAGGGTATCCGGGTGCCGGCGCGGGCCAGGGCCTTCGGCTCTACTATTCGACGGATTGAGACGTCCGACAAGCATACCTACCGGTATCTGTACAACGAGCCCGGCGCGGTGGCCACCAACGGGCTATTCGGTTTTCTGTCGAGTTTCTTTGGCATGGGTGGAGGGCCAATTCGCACGCCTATGCTAGTCTACCTATTTCGCTTTCCCATCATCATCGCCACGGCGACCTCCGTATTTACCCAAGCCATATATACCAGCATTGGTACTGTGGGGCACTTGGTGGACGGGAACGTTGACATAGTTAAGGCGCTGCTCATTGGGGTGGGGGTGGTCTCTGGGGCGCAAGTCGGCGTTTACGCATCTCGATTTCTCCGAAGCGTGTGGATATTAAAGCTGCTCTCCCTGGCGCTTCTGGGCATTGGACTTCAATTAATACTCAAGGGCTTGTAACTGGCATGACGTCCACGGGATTCGAGTTTCGGGTGACGGCCACCAGCGGCCAGGCCCGAGCTGGGATGATGAAAACCGCCCACGGCACTGTGTCAACACCCGCCTTCATGCCCGTGGCCACCCAGGGCAGCGTTAAGGGGTTGTCGCCCCACGAACTGCTGGACCTGGGAGCCGGCATTATTTTGAGCAACACTTATCATCTGTATCTACGGCCCGGAATACGGCGCATAGAGGAGGCCGGGGGACTTCACGCCTTTATGGGTTGGGATGGGCCCATTCTAACGGACAGCGGCGGCTTTCAGGTCTTCAGTATGGCCGCTTTGGCCCATATCAAAGACGACGAGCTTGTCTTCCGGTCTCACATTGACGGAAGCCTGCACCGGTTCAGTCCGGAGGCCTCCGTGAGTTACCAGGAGAGGCTGGGAGTGGATGTCATGATGTGCCTGGACCAGTGCGTAGCCGCCAACGTGGAAGAGAACGTTCAGAGGGAGGCTATGGAGAGGACTCATGGCTGGGCGAAACGGTGCAGGGAGGCGTGGAATAACCACGACCAGGCGCTCTTTGGGATTGTGCAGGGCGGGATTTCTAAGGAGATGCGAGAGGAATCGGCGGAATTTATCACGGGGCTGGACTTCCCTGGATACGCCGTCGGGGGGCTGGCGGTGGGGGAGACCAAGGCGCAGATGTATGAGATGGTGTCTTTCACCGGCCTGTTACTCCCTGTGGACAAGCCAAGGTATCTTATGGGAGTTGGGTCGCCGGAGGACTTGGTGGAGTGTGTGTGGCGAGGAATGGATGTCTTTGATTGCGCCCTGCCCACACGGGTTGCGCGCAACGGGGCGCTTTTTACCCCGGAGGGGAGGGTGAATATCACGGCGTCCAGGTTCAGGAGCGGTACGGGGCCGGTGGTGGAGGGCTGCGACTGCTACACCTGCGGTAGCTTCTCAAGGGCCTACCTGAACCACCTGTTCAGGGCCAAGGAGTTGCTGGGCCTACGGCTGGCCTCCATTCACAATTTGAGATTCGTGCAACGGTTGATGGAGGAGATGGGTTGCAGGATACGGGAAGGCAACTTTGAGTCCTTCGCGCGGGAGTTCCTGGCGCGATACAGGCCTGCAAAGGAGGCTGTAAGGCTGGCGCAGATGGAGCGTTGGCTGCAGAGGCGTTTGGGGGATTAACCGCCTGCCACTGCGGGGACAATGCTGATCTCGTCTCCTGCCTGGGTGGACGTGTCCACGCCCTGGAGGAAACGGATGTCTTCTCCGTTGAGATAAATGTTGACAAAGTATCGGAGCTCTCCGTTTTCATCTACCAGACGCTCCTTGAATCCCGGGTAATCGCCTTCCATGCGTTCGATAAACTCTGCAATGGAAGAAGCGTCCACCTCCACCTTGTCCTGATTATTGGTAAGACGCCGCAGGGGCGTGGGCACTCGAACCATAACTCCCATCAGTTGGTAACCTCCTTGAAGTAAAGCAGTCCACTACGCATATATATTAGCCCTCTACCACGTCTCCCGCTATGGGGTCTACCCTTACACCCAAGGAGCTGACCCAGTCCACACCTTGCTGGATTTCGTCCTCGGCGCCTTCCAGTTCCAGGATAACCCAACCCATCTCCTCACGCACGTCGGCGCGGCGGATGTTGGTAACAACGTTAAATTCATGGCCCAGGTTGTAGATGATGGGCTGGGTAACCAATGCGGTAGGAAAAGTGAATTTGACTCTTTGCTTACCCAAAACCGTCTACCTCCCCACCTTTGTGAGGCCGTTCAAGGCCTCCTCAAATTCTTTCATATTAGGATTTATCAAAATGGGTTTAGCCACGTCCGCCACCACTTCCTGAGTTTTCAACCCGTTACCGGTGATAAAAGCCACGGTCAACTCGTCTCTGGCGATTAGACCCCTTTTGACCAACGCCCTCAGAGCCGATATTACCACACCACCTGCCGTTTCCGTAAAGATGCCTTCGGTCTCCGCGAGGAGTTTCATACCCTCGGCCACTTCCTCTTCCAGGACGCTGTGGGCAGCGCCGCCGGACCGGGTCATGGTACGAATAGCATATATACCGTCGGCGGGATTACCGATGGCGAGGGACTTGGCAATGGAGTTGGGGCGCACTGGCATGACCATCTCCTCCCCGGCGTTAAAGGCGTCCACAACGGGGGAGCATCCACGGGCTTGGGCGGCGTACATTCGAGTGGGGACAGGACCTTCCATTAGTCCAACGGTGACCATTTCGTCGAATCCCTTCCAGATCTTGGAGAGAAGGGCGCCTGAGGCCACAGGGACGATGGCGTGAGCGGGGAACCGCCAGCCAAGCTGTTCGGCCACCTCCAAGCCAAGGGTCTTGCTACCTTCGGCGTAGAAGGGTCGCATGTTGATATTTACAAAGGCCCAGTGATAGCTGTCGGCAATTTCGCTGCAAAGGCGGTTGACTTCGTCGTAACCGCCCTGTACGGCCATTATGGTGGGACCGTAGATGGCGGCGCCGATGACCTTGCCGGCTTCAAGGTTGTAAGGGATGAAGACCACGGAGCGCATACCGGCGCGAGCGGCGTGGGCCGCAACGGCGCAGGCCAAGTTGCCGGTGGAGGCGCAACTTAGGGTGTCGAAGCCAAATTCTAGCGCCTTGGTGGCGGCGACGGATACCACCCTGTCTTTGAAGGAATATGAGGGATTTACGCTGTCGTTTTTCAGATAGAGGTTATCGAGACCCAAGACCCGGCCGAGGTTTTTGGCCTTTATGAGGGGCGTATAGCCGGCATGGATGTCCACGGCATTCTCTGCGTCCACCGGCAGGAGGTCCTGGTAGCGCCAAATGGTGAGGGGGCCATTGTCAATGCGGCGGCGGCTGGTAGCTTCGGCAATGGCCTCATAGTCGTAGCCCACCTCTAAAGGACCGAAGCAGAAGTCACAGACGTTCAGGGGTTCGACAGGGTACTCCCGGGCGCACTCTTTACATCGAAGGCATGTGATAAAGGACACTGCTTGTTCTCTTTATGGACTGGGAGGAATCCAATACTTGAAGGGGCAACTACCGGTTCAGGATGGTATCAGGCACTCCGACCAATGTCAACGACAGCTTCAGGGCACGTCCGGTTATGCGTGACGGGACACGGTGTTGACTCTAAGCTAAGGTTCGTTGAGGAGCTGGACAGTGGGCGCCGAGGAACCGGTGGGCAGAGAAGGCCGGTATAAAAACCGCCCTTGCGGCAGCGAAAGGTACACACGAGTGCAGCCATGGCGGGTGAATAAAAAACTCCCGCTTGCGCGGGAGTTTTGAGGACGGGTGTGCCGGTAAGAGGGGGGCTTACCCCCTCTTACCGTAGGGGTCTAAGACTTTACTTCAATCTTGTGCATCTGGGCCTTAACTTCCTCGCTCTTGGGGATGGTAATGGTAAGCATACCATCCTTAAAGGAAGCCTCGGCCTTGTCCGCCTGCAAACCCTTGGGCAAGGTCATGGCACGGTGGAAGGAATCGGAAAAACCTTCTCGCACCAGGTATTCCTTCTCGATGGATTCCTTAGCGCCCTTAAGGACCAGGTTGTTGCCGGTGACCGTTAGGTCTACGTCCTCGGCCTTGAATCCGGGAGCGGCGGCTCTCAAAACCAATGCATCCTCGGTAAAGAAGGCGTCGATGGGTAGGCCACCGTTGCGGTGCCGGAAACTGGGAATGGGCGCAAAGGACCGAAAGTAGTGAGGCCACATCCTGAACATGTCGTCTTCGACTTTCCGCAGATTCGCGAGGGGGGTCCAACGTTGGATTGCCATTAGAATTACCTCCTGTATCATTACTTTTCTTGGTGGAGGCTCCACTGACGGGCCTCCGTTCTCCAACATGGACGATTATATCTAGTTGAGTTGATATTGTCAAGTATACTTATGCAAGAAGCATCATAGTATATGCTACTATACATTTATCTTATCAACGTTTGGCTATTCCTCACGTACAATAACTGTTAGATATCTTACATAGTTTAGTTTTACCTATCAAGTATACTTATGTAAGAGACATTATAGTACATACTTCTATACATTTAGTTTAATTGACGTCTGGCTATATTTCACTTACAATATATGTTGTGAATTTGAGAGTGATACTATGGCAAGCCACTACGACATTTTAGGCGTTTCAAAAGGAGACGCGGAGGCCAAGATCAGAAAGGCCTATCGCCGTCTTGCGCGAAAGTATCACCCCGACGTGAATCCAAACGACAAGAAAGCCGAGGCTAAATTCAAGGAAGTCAACGAAGCCTATCAGGTATTATCGGACCCTGAGAGCCGCAAGAAGTACGACCGGCACGGGGACAATTCGAAGTATGCCGACCGCATGGAAGAGGCCCAGGCCGCCCATAGTCCCTTCACCCGGGTTTCCGGATGGGATGGGGAGCATTCAATTTTTGGCGGGGCCACTGGTGAGATCTTCGATGGGGTATTTAGCAGGGGGCACGGCGGATTTTCCAAGTCCGTCATGGAGCAGCAGGTATCCGTTACCCTGGAGGAAGCTTACTCCGGGACAACGCAGCAGATTGTGGTCCCCGCGGCGACGCGACCCTGGGGGGAACAACGGCTGGACGTAAAGATTCCGGCGGGCGTGGACAACGGCTCCCGTGTGCGCGTTGCTTATGAAAACGGTCATAATCACGGCATTAGCCTGCACATTGTGGTCAGGCCACACCGCCGCTTTGTGCGGGAGGGTAACGACCTTCGGACGGAGGCGGAGGTGCCGCTGCTGGTAGCCGTGTTGGGCGGCGAAGGGACGGTGAGTACCATTAAGGGCAAGGTGGACCTGAAGATTCCTCCGGAGACACAGAATGGCCAGACCTTCCGGTTGGTGGGCCAAGGTATGCCACACCTGAAGCAGCCCAAGAAGTACGGTGACCTTTACGTTAAGGTTTGGGTAAAAGTGCCCAAGGGTCTAAGCGAAGAGGAGCGGAGGCTCTTCCAGCAGCTAAAAGAGCTGCGGTCTGCAAGGAGATAAGGGATGGCTTTTCAAGAAGACCATAACACGGAACCCTGTTACGTCATCAGCATAGCGGCTCGAATGGTGGGGCTGCACGCCCAGACGCTGCGGTATTACGAGCGGGTGGGGCTGCTATCCCCGTCGCGGTCCCTGGGTCGGCAGCGTCTCTATTCGCCCGTTGACGTACAGAAGCTACGGCGCATAAAGAACCTGACGGAGGACATGGGGTTAAACCTTGCGGGGGCCGAGGTGGCCCTCCGCCTCTTGGAGCAGATGAATCGGATGCAGAGTGAGATTGACAACTTGAAGAAAGAGGTTAAGCGTCTGGAGTCCAACGTTGCACAGAATGAACAAGTCTCTGAGAGGAGGACTGGGTAGATGGTATTGAGTCCTGAGCGATTTACAGAGCAGGCGCAGCAAGCGCTATCCAAATCCCAAGAGATACTTCGCCATTACAAACAAAGTCAATGGGACGTGGAGCACATACTATTGGCCCTTCTGCAGCAGGAGAAAGGCCTGACGGTGCAGATACTCGAAAAACTCCAGGTCTCCGTGCCTGCACTGAAAGGACAGTTGGAAGAGGCCCTGGGCAGGGCCCCAAAGACCACCTATCCGTCCAACCAGGTTTACGTTACGCCTCGGTCTTCCAGGCTGTTAGAACACGCCGCCGACGAGTCCGCCCGGATGAACGACGAGTTTATTGGGGTGGAGCACCTGTTCATCGCCGTTACGAAGGAGGAGGGAGACGACCCCGGAGCGTCCATTCTGAAGAACGCGGGGGTTACCACGGAGAAAGTGTACCAAGCTTTAGCCCAAATAAGAGGGGGCCACCGGGTTACGGACCCCAGGGCTGAGAGTAAATACCGGTCGCTGGAGCGTTACAGCGTTGACCTTACGGCCCTTGCGTCGGAAGGAAAACTGGACCCGGTGGTGGGGCGAGAGCAGGAGATTCGGCGAGTTATGCAGACCCTCATACGGCGCAAGAAGAACAATCCCGTCATCATTGGCGAGGCGGGGGTGGGAAAGACCGCTATTGCCGAAGGGTTGGCCCAGCTAATAGCGGCCGGAGACGTTCCCAACAGTTTGAAGGACCGCCGAATTATGGCGCTGGATATGGGAGCGTTGGTGGCAGGCAGCAAGTTCCGTGGCGAGTTTGAGGAGCGCCTCAAGGCAGTGATAGACGAGGTTAAGGCCGCCAAGGGAACGGTGTACTTGTTCATCGACGAGATTCACACCATGGTGGGCGCAGGGGGCGCGGAGGGGGCCATTGACGCCAGCAATCTATTGAAGCCCGCCTTGGCGCGTGGAGAGTTCCAGACCATTGGAGCAACCACCATGAGCGAGTACCGAAAGTATATCGAAAAGGACCAGGCCCTGGAGCGCCGCTTTCAGCCCATCTACCTGGAGGAGCCTTCGGTGGAGGAGACGGTGGAGATACTGAAGTCGCTTAGGCCACGATATGAAGAGCATCACAACGTGAAGATAGACGATTTGGCCCTGGAGTCGGCGGCCAGTTTGAGTCACCGCTACCTTACCGAGCGTCATCTGCCGGACAAGGCCGTGGACCTGTTGGACGAGGCTGCCAGCAAGCTACGGCTGGACTCGGAGATCCTCCCTGATCACGTTAAAGAGTACGGGCGTCGAATTGAAGAGCTGGACAGCATGGCGGAGGACGCGGCCCAACAGGGCGACTACGAGAAGGCGGCCCAGATTAGGATGGAGAAGCTTCGCATTGTGGGTGAATCCAAGGAAGAGCATGACGGCAAGATAGTTCACGCCGAGGACATCGCCCAACTCATCAACAGCTGGACGGGGATTCCCGTAGCTCAGCTGCTGGAGGGGGAGGCGGAACGCCTTCTGAACATGGAGGAGCGACTTCACCAGCGTATTATTGGCCAGGACGAGGCCGTGAACGCTATTTCCGAGGCTATACGGCGCTCGCGCTCCCACCTGAAGGACCCTCGAAGGCCCATAGGCAGTTTCATCTTCCTGGGTCCCACGGGAGTAGGTAAGACGGAATTGGCCCGCGCCCTTGCCCAGTACCTCTTTGACGATGAGGACGCCCTGGTGCGAATGGACATGTCAGAATACATGGATAGGCACACCGCGTCCCGTCTTATTGGCGCGCCGCCAGGGTACGTAGGCTACGAGGAAGGGGGTCAGCTTTCCGAGGCGGTGCGGTCCCGGCCCTTCCGGGTGGTGCTCTTCGACGAGATTGAGAAGGCCCATTCGGATGTGTTCAACGTCCTCCTCCAGATACTGGAGGATGGCCGGTTGACGGACGGGCACGGACGGACGGTGGATTTCCGCAACACGGTTATTATCATGACCAGCAACCTGGGCACCAAGGAGATGGGGCGGACCCCAGTGGGATTCCGCTCCGGCGGCAAGGGCGTCCTGGACGAAGAGCGTCTAAAGGCGTCGGTGAAGGACGCCTTGAAGCGGGCCTTCCGCCCGGAGTTCCTGAACCGTATAGACCAGACAATCGTCTTTAACGCCCTCACTCAGGACCAGATTCGAGAGATTGTCAAGCTGATGACCAGGGAGATACAGGAACGGTTGTCAGAGCAGCGTATAAGCCTGAAGCTGACGGAGGGAGCCCTGGGATGGCTGGTGCGGGAGGGCTACGACCCGGTGTACGGGGCCAGGCCGCTTAGACGGGCCCTCCAACGATACGTTGAGAATCCGTTGGCCAAGAAGATCCTTGCCGGGGAGTTGAAGGAGGGCGACGCGGTGACGGTGGACCAGGATGACGAGGGCCTGACCTTCAGCACCACGGCGCCGGTGGCAAGCGCTGTTTCCCAGGAAGACTGAGGAAGCTGGCAGCGAAGGTAGGACAATCCACAGTCACCCTCGCGCCGCAGAGACCTCGGGATATCGCCACCGGAAGGGCACGTCTTGGAAGTGATTCAAGTCTGCCGCCACAAGACCACCGGGGGAGTTTGCGCAGCCGCCTGAGGGAGCAGGGGACGGATTAACTCGAAAGCCGGACTGCCGGTTGTGCATTGATATCCACGGCGCGGAGGGCCGTGGGGCAAGGCTCCTATTCATAATTTAGACAACTTATGATATTCTTTGAGGTACAACTGTTTCATGTCTCTCACCACATTCGGGTCTGGGAGAAAACCAGGGTAATCAAAGCAATTTTCTTTTCTTTCTAGGGTTTCCCCCAATGGCTCAGGGGTGGACGAGAGATGTGGTTGGGTGTCTATCTAGTTGCTTGTTCGACTGGTAACTTTCGTCGTATTCGCCGTCATTGGCTGGCGTGTAAGCATTGCCATGTCTTTGACCACTGACGAATTTTCTGACTATATCCCGTGGGGTCTGGCTTTCACCGTTACGGGTGCCATTTTGGGCGGCACGGTGGGTCCCAACCTGGTAAACACCATCAAGAAGCTCATCGACGAGGCTAACCGGGTTGCCCTAACCGCCATAGTGTCGGGAACCTTGGGGCTGATAATAGGACTGGTCGTGGGGGCCCTGGCATCCATACCGTTCTTCCAGCTAAAGGGGGGTCTCGGATGGATAATCCCATTGATAATCAGCGGAACGCTGGCCTTTGTTGGCCTGTCAATTGGGTTGCACAGAGAGCGGGACATACACCTACTACTGCCGGGCGGCGACAGCGATTCCCGATCTTCGGGCCAGATCAAGGGCCGCATACTGGTGGATACGAGCGCCATTATAGACGGGCGAATTGGCGACTTGAGCGAAACGGGATTTGTGCAGGGGACGCTAATTGTGCCCCAGTTTGTGCTGGATGAGCTTCGTCACATTGCCGACTCCAGCGACCCGGTGAGGCGAACCCGCGGCCGCCGCGGCCTGGAAGTTCTCTCCAAGCTGCGTCGGAACGGGGACGTGCCCATTCAGTTCCCGGACGCCTCGGTGTCCGCCGGCAGCGACGTTGACACTGAGTTGGTTCGTCTGGCAAAAGACATGAAGGCCTACATACTCACTACGGACTATAATCTGAACCGTGTGGCGGAGTTGAACGGGGTCACTGTGCTGAACGTAAACCAGTTGGCCAATGCGCTGAAACCCATGGTCCTGCCGGGTGAAGAGTTGGCAGTCAACATCATTCAGGAAGGCAAAGAGGTTGGCCAGGGCGTCGCCTACCTGGATGACGGCACCATGGTGGTTGTGGAGGGCGGCAGGCGTTTCATAAACTCTGTCCAGGAAGTTATGGTGACGCGGGTCCTTCAAACGGCGGCGGGCCGGATAATATTTGCCCAGCCCAAGGGCCTCTATAAATGACCCCGGGGCTGGCCCCTCCAGGCGGCCCAGTGGGCGTGGTGGTCCTGGGCGCCGGACAGGGTCGGCGCATGTGTGGCATGGATAAAATTTTCACCCCCCTTGAGGGTATACCTATTATTGCTCACTCCCTCCGCACTTTTGCCTCTCTGCCCAACGTACACAAGATTGTCTTGGTCCTGACTGAAGACCGCCTCATGGAGGGCGTGACGCTGGCAGACCGCTACGGGGGAGCAAAGGTTATGCGAGTTAGCAAGGGGGGAGCCAGGAGGCAGGACTCGGTGCGGGCCGGTCTGGACGGATTGGGCCCCTGTGACTGGGTGATGGTGCACGACGGCGCACGGCCTCTGGTGGACGGCCCAACCATAGTTAGAGGTTTGGAGGCAGCAAGGGACACGGGGGCCGCCGTTTGCGCCGTACCCGCCAAAGACACGATAAAGGTTGTATCCAACGACGGCCTGGTGCGGGAAACCCCGCCGCGGGAGCACCTTTGGCAGGTTCAAACGCCACAGGTGTTCCGATACTCGTTAATTATGGAGGCCCATGGCAAGTGCGAAGGGACCTTTACAGACGACGCCGCCATGGTGGAAAAGCTGGGAGCCTCGGTAAAGGTGTTCATGGGTTCATATCGGAATATCAAGGTCACCACCCCGGAGGACCTGCTATTGGCAAAGGCCCTAATGAAGTGCCGAAAGACAGAAGGCGTCTGTCTATGAATATACGGGTAGGCCTGGGCTTTGACGTTCATCCATTGGTGGAAGGGAGACCCCTTGTCTTGGGAGGGGTTGACGTGCCATTCGACAAGGGACTGTCGGGTCATAGCGACGGCGACGCGGTGGTCCACGCTATACTGGACGGGCTCCTGGGCGCGGCGGCGCTGGGGGACAAGGGTACCCACTTCCCCTCCGACGACCCGTCGCTTAAGAATGTATCCAGCATTCTTCTACTAGAGCGGGTGTCCTCAATGCTGACCGTGAAGCGGTGGCGGGTAGTCAACGTGGATGTTACAATACTGGCTCAGCAGCCTCGGCTAGGGCCCTTCATTGATGAAATGCGAGACAAGGTGGCCGGAGCGTTGGGTATTGAAAAAGTGAATGTAAGCCTCAAAGCCACAACCACAGACTATCTGGGGTTTACAGGCAGGGGAGAGGGTATGGCGGCCTACGCCGTCGCACTATTAGAGGCCGAACGATGAGATTGTACAGCACCCTATCCCGCGCCGAAGAGGAGTTTGTTCCCGCCTGTGACCGGGTGAAGATGTATGTGTGCGGTATAACGCCTTACGCCCCTAGTCACGTTGGCCACGCCCTTAGCTCCGTTGTCTTTGACGTGCTGCGTCGTTACCTGGAGTTCCAGGGCCACGCGGTGCATCATGTCCAGAATTTTACCGACGTTGACGATAAGATTATTGCCCGGTCCGCCCAAGAGAAAGTCAGCTATCGCGAGTTGGCCGACCGATACATTGAGGAGTACACCGCAGACTTGGCCCGCCTTCGCGTAATGCCGGCCCACGCCTACCCCCTGGCCACGGAGTCCATTCCCACCATGCTGGAGATAATCGGCCAACTGGTGGACAAGGGTTATGCATACGAATCCGGTGGGGACGTATATTTTAGGGTTGGTGGCTACGACGGCTACGGCAAGCTGAGCCGGCGCTCTATTGAAAGCATGATCGCCGGGGCGCGGGTGGAGGCGCTCAAGGGCAAGGAACATCCCATGGACTTCACTCTCTGGAAGGCGGCAAAGCCCGAGGAACCTTCCTGGAAAAGCCCTTGGGGCGCGGGGAGGCCGGGGTGGCACATCGAGTGCAGCGCCATAGCCCTGGACCACCTTGGCAAGTCTTTGGACATCCACGGCGGCGGTCAGGACTTGGTCTTCCCTCACCATGAAAACGAGATAGCCCAGAGTGAGGCCTACACCGGCACGGTCCCCTTCGCCAGGTTTTGGGTGCATAACGGCTTGGTAAACATGGGTGAGGACAAGATGAGCAAGTCCCTGGGCAACCTGGTTCGCGTTTCCGAGGCGCTGGAGCGTCACAGCGTTGACGCGCTGCGGCTCTATTTCTTGAGCTCCCATTATCGCAGCCCACTCAACTACAGTGAGGAGGGACTGGCGGCAATGGAGCGCGCGGTTACCAGGCTCCGCAACGCGTTCCGTGAAGGGCCCGACGCGGGAGAGGGAGACCTGGACCCCACCCCTTACGAGAAGAATTTTATCGCGGCTATGGATGCAGACCTGAACACGCCGCAAGCCATGGCCGCGCTCTTTGACCTGGCGCACGAAATCAATCGGGCAAGGGAGAGACAACAAGGGGTGGCCCACGCCCAGGCGCGCTTGCGCACTCTGGGCGGCGTCTTGGGTCTTGTCTTGGAAGAGGCGACGGGGCAGGATGACCTACCGCTGGATTCGCTAATTGACCTGTTCAAGGACGTTGGAAGCAACCTGAACGCATCGGGGCAGCACAAGCTAGCGGGCTGGGTGAACTCCCACGACGGTGAGCGGGACGGGGCAACCATCGTTGAGACACTTTTGGCCATCCGAAGGGAATTGCGACAGGCCCGAGAGTACGGCTTGGCCGACTCCATCCGCTCAAGACTTGCCGCCGTGGGCATAAGTCTTGAGGACGCCGCTGAAGGCACCGTCTGGAGACATCGAGAACCCTCAGCCTAGGGATATCACGCCGTTTACACAATGCTCATCTGGACGCTGTCACTCACTTCGCACAGAGCCCTCTTCTTCTGACGTAGCAAAAGCAATAGAACATACACCTAGCGGACTGAGAAGACCTGGACGGTCGAGCGATACGGTGGACTTCATGGCGACGCTCCTCAATAGTGATGAGAAGGCCAAAGGTACATGGTCGTCCGTTCGTTAGGGAATGTTTGTTCAGGCGACGGTCTGGGGAGGCGGGCGAGGGATTGATTTTAGTACGGGTGAGAGTGAACCCGCGGCGGGGGTAGGGTTAGCCTCTACGAATAGTGTCCATAAGCGCACGGTATGGAGTTGCTTTACACGCGCCGCTGTGTGCTTCGGCATCGCGATCGACCCGGCATCCACGACAATTGTAAGCTTTTAAATTCTTTGCTGTGGTTGTCCCTTCTATTTAGAGACGTAGCAGATGGCAGAATACGCGATAAGGGCTTACAACAAGGTAATTCATCCCTCCCTACAACGTGTGGTCAAGTACCAACGTACTGCGGGGCTGACGCGACAGAGATTAGGCCAGATTGCGGGCGTTTAAGGGAGACTGTACAACGAAATATGCAATTATTTGTCCATCTACATTGCATGTAGTATAAACCCATCCAAACAGCGTGGGCTCAAGGCGAGGATATTTATGTCAATAAAGGTCATTGGGGCTGCCATTGCTTTGGTCGCTCTGGCTGTGGCCGTGGTTGCCGCGGCGATACTCTTCGGGGCTACTTCCCTGCCCTGGGGCGCCACGCAGGCGGAACATTCGGCTCGATACTATCCTGCCGACGTCAAGGCTTTCGCTTGGCTGACACTAAATCCATCAATGGGCCAACGCGAAGAGATGCGGGAGATCTGGGAACGTTTCAACAACATGCGCGCCTTTCGCGACTGGATGGACGAGTTCGAGGATAGACTAAAGGATGAGATCGGGTTTGACACGGACGATGTCATGACTTGGATTGGAGACGAGCTATCCACGGCCATTATGGACATCGACATCGACAATGAAGATGTTGAAATTGCCGCCACCATTGCCGTCCGAGATCGAGATGCTGCCGCCGACTTCCTGGCGAACTGGCTGGATTTTTTGGAGGATGAAAACGCCACAGACTTTGATCGGGGTTCCATCAACGGCTATGACGTCTGGGTGGATGAAGATAATTCTCAAGCCTTAGCTCTGACCGAGGACTTGATGGTGTTCGCAACTACCAAGGACGTCCTGGAGGAAATCCTAGACCGAGTTGCGGGCGAAGAGAGCGAGACCTTGGCCTCTAATGAAAACTTCATGGAAGCGCGCGCCGCACTGAACGAGCGCCGATTCGCATCCGTTTATCTGGACTATCGGCAGCTACCCGATGCGTTGGGTGAAGCGTTACAGCTGGCGGGCTTAGACGGTGATTTGACTGACCTTGTATCTTCCATGGGGGGTGGGTTGGAAGACAAATGTAAGCAGGCACTGTTCGGGGCGCCTGATTGGACCATGACTTCGGCCTCTTGGGTAGACCGCGGAATAGTATTTGACATGGTGTCACCGGCGATGACTAGTTTGTGGCCAGCTCCATCCGAGGTTGTGAATGCCGCCGATATGCTTCCGGAAGATTCTTTGGGCTTTCTTTCCCTGTCCTTCGACCCGGACCTGGACAACTTGCGAAAGGCTCTGAGCCAATGCACGCTAGCCAAGTTGATTCCCGACTGGGAAGAGGTTTTTCAGGAGGTCAATAACGCGATTCCTCTTTTCATTGTGCCAACCACCTTGCTCGCTGGGCCCTCAGCAGACGACGGTCCGGATCTCAGCGACGATTCTACTCTAGCGGACGCCTTGGAACTGGGATTGTGGATTGTAGACCGGCTAATGGGCATAAATTTGGAAGACGATTTCCTTGACTACCTGGGGGGCGATTTCATTGTGGCGGCGCTAGACGTAGATTTCGAAGCAGCCATGGCCAGCGAGCCAACAGAGAGCCTGGTTGATGGAGTATTTATGCTGTCTTACCTGCCCGACGGCGAGGAGGAGTTGATGGGGACGGTGGATGACATTGCTGGCAAGCTTCAGTCCCTCACGGGCAAGGCCCCGGAGCGGGTTGACGTAGGCGCCGAGAATGATGCCCACGTGTTTGTCGTAGACGGAGAGCTACCCCAACCCGGGTACGTTTTCCATGATGGATACTTGACCATTGGAACTACCACGGATTCGCTGGAAGCAATCGTAGCAAGCCAGAAGGGCGAGGGCAGTCTGCTTTCTGCCTCCGAGGAGTACCAGAAGACCGTGGCGTCCTTGCCCAAGGACCGGCAGTTTATGGCGTACGTCAACCTGAATAGCATAACGAGCAGGCTGGATGCCGATGACTTGGACATTTACGACGAATACGAGATATTGTCTGAAGGTTTCAGCGCCATGGCAATGAGCGCCACCAGTGGCGACACCTACACCAGGGTCACCTTCGTTATGTCATTCTTTCCTGAGAAGTAACCCCTCGGCTGCTGGCCTTTGTTTCACTGCACCGGCTCGTCGGGTGCGGCCATTGAGAATGCCGATGACCGGTATGAAGCTCTGAAGGCGCAAGGGACTTCTGCATGGCGTACGCAAAGCTTGCGACTGTTGCTGTTGTACAACCCCCAACAAACTTGCGTGGGCGTTCACTGCCCATGTGTCGTAGGCATGGCACCCATCACGCAGGGACCCATCTCTTGGGTTAATGACCTAAAACTAGGAATCACTCCATCGCTAGCGGTTGGCAGCCAAGGAACAGCCGTTTATCTCCTAGATTAAGGGTTGCCCCCTTAGCATGAAGGAAGGCCTGGGATTTCAGTCCCAGGCCTTCCTTTTGATACCGTGGATTCAGGGGCCTATTACTGGTACACCGGTACAGTGTACTCGTGGTAACGGATAGGACCCATGTGCAGCATGTTGACCTTGTATTCGGCCACGATGTTGGGGTTGATGGTACCTTCGTTGAAGATCCAGAGCAAAGGTACGCTGATGGCGTCTTTCAGCCACCAAGTACCAAACTCCTGGGCCAACCTGAGACGCTCTGCCGGGTCTGCAGTGGCGTCGCAAGCATGTTTGAACGCGGATATCTCCGGCCATTCACGGTATCCGACGCCGCCCTCCCTCCACCAGAAGGAAGGCGCCACACAGATGGGGTCTAGAGAGGGTGCGGCGAAGAATGACCAGTTGGATACGTCGGCGCCTCTAGCTCGCCTTGTCAAACTGCCCTCAAAGGGAACGAGTCTAGTCTCAATGCCAATGGCTTCCCATTGGGCCTTAAGAGTCTCTACGATTTCTCCCTGCTCCGGTACCGTGCGGCTGGTTGTTGCAAACCAAAGCTGAGTTTCGAAACCATTGGGGAAGCCTGCTTCAACCAGGAGCTGTTTTGCGGCCTCGGGGTCATACGGGTAAGGCCATCCGCCTTCGCGTCCGGTCTTCCCTTCTTTGTTGGGATAGGGTGCCCATTCATCCAGGAAGTCCTCTCGCCATGGTGGGAAGTAGTCCACTTCGGGGAACCCTTCACCCAAGAAGAAGGCGTCGTTGATTGCTTCCCGGTCTATGGCGTAGTTGAGGGCCAAGCGCACCTTAGGATTTCTCATTGGGTCATCCGGGTCGTAGCCCGGGGTTGGCCCACACTCACGCCCGCTTGGCGGTGGCACGCCGTCGGGACAGAAGTTTTGTGGTTGGTAGTAGGGGATACGGAGATGGGTATGTGATCCCGGCAAAGTGCTCTTGGCCGTCACCATGCCGGCTGCTTCCGCCTGTCCCCTCAAGGTCCGTGGGATATTGACAATGGAGGCCTCTCCGGTAATCAGCTGGGCTAGGCGGATGGACGCCTCTTTGACGAATAGCATCTCCAACTCGTGGAACTCCGGTGTCTTTCTCCAATGGTCTTCTACCCGCTCATGGAGTACGTTAACATTGAGTTCCAAATCAATGAAGCTCCAGGGTCCGTTGCCGATGGGATCGGCCTCATATTCATCCTCACCACCTACGGTGTCCCACCAGGCTTTACTGGGTATGCCCGTTTCCCACTCCTCAGAGACCAGGAACGGGACATCTAGGCTAATCTTGGGCAACTCAATCCTAATACGGTGGGAATTTTCTACAATCCAAGCACTTTCATCAGTGCCTAGTCTCCCGGCCCAAGTGCCGGGGCTTCGCGTTCGGTCGCTTAGATTCCCCGTCAAAAGGTTGAATGCAAGAACCACGTCTTGCGCACTGAACATCATATCGGTGGGTTGGGCGTTCCTATAGAAAGGAACATCGTCACGGAGGTTAAATGTCCATACCTTTCCGTCTGGAGTTACTGACCAGTCGGTGGCAAGCTCCGGCTGTTCGACATTGGTTTGATAATGCCTCCCTACCAGATGTTCATAGATTGGCATCATCTTTTCTGATGTCTGGCTGTGTGGATGCGCCATGGTGAATTGGTCAGCAGGAGGGGCTATGGCTATTATAAGCCGCGCCTCTACCGGGATTTTTTCAGCCATTGCCGTTGGCGCCGCCGTGGCCATAGCCACAGGTGCAGGCGTCGGTATGGAAGCCTTCACTATCCTTTCGATGTCCATGGCAGACAGAGGCTCCGGCGCCGCAGCCGCCGCGGGCCGCCACGGCCGCCCCTATGGCCACCGTAACATCCGTCTGCGTCACCCCCTCAGCAGCGGCCGCCGCCACTGCACTGTCAACCATCGACTGGATTTCTTCTGCGGAAACACCTTCTGGTACGCCTGTGCTAACCGCGCTTTCTATGAGATTACGTATCTCAGCTTCCGACAAAGGCGGCTGTATTTTTCCTACTTCCTCTTGGATGGTCTGTTTAATATCAGAAGTGATCGCAGAAATATCAACGGTCGCAGCCGCTGGTGGTGGGGCCGCCGTGGGTTCGGGGGTAGCATCATCTCCGCAGGCCAGAATGAAAAGGGTCAACCCTACTAGGCTTGCCAGTAACAGGGGTATTTTCCAACTGAATAATCTATGGGGATAGTTCAAGGTAGACACCTCCAAATTTTATATTTGGCAACAGGTCAACGGCTTGTGTTGACCCGGCTTTGAGTTTAAGAATCCGCTACATACTAATGGCGACAATTCGCCTTTGTTAATCTCCAATTGAATCTATGTAGATGTTCAATGACAATATCAGTCTATGAAAGGACTGGCGTTGACGACCAAGGAACAGTCAAGGATACAGATGTTGAACGGAGTGATGGAGGGCAAGGTGACGGTGGCTGAGGCAGCTGGGCTGATGGGAGTGAGGGAGGGCCATTGGTGGCGTCTACTGGCAGCATGCAGAGAGGAGGGGTTGCTGCCGTGGCTCACGGGCACAGAGGAAAGAAGCCGTCAACCACCACGTGCCCTAGGACACAACAAAAGGTGATGAGCTGATCAAGGGGGCCGGGGGCCTTACTTCGGTGCGCTGGAGTTGGTGTAGATGGCGGGGTAGGCGGGAGGAGGGAGACGTTTGACCGCTTGACGTTCACCGCCCGGACGTTGGGGGATGTAGCTTACGCCGCGTTGGGGGGGCCGTCCTGTGGGTTGATGGCCTGAAATTTGGAATTTCCCCGGTCTAAAGCGGTCTAAAGCGAAAGAACAGCCGTTTATCTCCTAGATTAAGGGCTGCCCCTTGGCATGAAGGAAGGCCTGGGACTGAAATCCCAGGCCTTCCTTTTGATACCGTGGATTCAGGGGCCTATTACTGGTACACGGGCTCCGTCCACTCGTGGTAACGCTTGGGACCGATGTGGAGGAGGTTGACCTTGTACTCTGCCACTATGTCGGGATTATAGACTGCGGTGCCGAAAATCCAGACTAGGGGCACGCTAACCGCGTTTTCCAACCACCAGTCGCCAAAGGCTTGAGCCAACTCGATGCGCTCCTGAGGATCAGTTATTAGGTCGCACGCGTGCTTGAACTCGGATATCTCCGTGTGCTCTCTATAGCCGTCCCCACCTTCCCACCACCAGAAGGATGGCGCGACGCAAATGGGGTCCAAAGAGGGGGCGCTGAAGAAGCTCCAGTTGGAGAACTCTCTTGACCTGGCCCTATTACCGATACTCTCATCCGTTTCCACGTACTTGGTCCTGACGCCTATAGCATCCCAGTACTGCTTAATTTGCAGAGCTATATCGGGCCCTTCCGGCACCGAGGAACTGGAAGCGAAAGCCCAGATTTCGGTTTCAAAACCGTCGGGATAACCTGCCTCTACCAGGAGCTCTTTGGCCCGCTCCGGGTCGTATGGGTACGGCCATCCACCTTCCCCGCCCGTCTTTCCGTCTGGGCCGGGGTAGGGCGCCCACTCGTCTTTCCAGTCGTTACGCCAAGGCGGGAAGTAGTCCACCTCTGGGAATCCTTCGCCTCCAAAGAAGGCGTCATTGATTTCCTCTCGGTCTATGGCGTAGTTGAGGGCAAGGCGCACCGTGGGGTTCCTCAAGGGGTCATTGGGGTCGTAGCCACCCGGGGTAGGGCCTTCACAGCCTCCAGGCGGAGGTTTGCCGCTCTCCGGGATAACGTAACATTCGGGCTGGTAGTAAGCTAATCTTAGGTGTGTGTGCTGACCGGGCAGTGTGCTCTTGGACACTA
This sequence comes from Dehalococcoidia bacterium, assembly GCA_965226535.1. Classification (GTDB taxonomy): domain Bacteria; phylum Chloroflexota; class Dehalococcoidia; order Lucifugimonadales; genus JAPULR01. The sequence goes on from CBDDDE010000009.1 coordinate 381,432, forward strand.
CCATGCCGGCTGCTTCCGCCTGTATGTGCAAGTCCCGTGGAATGGCAGCAATGTGGGCTGCTCCCGTAATCAGCATGGCCAAGCGGGTGGCGGCCTCTCTGACAAACAGTAGCTGAAGCTCGTGGAACTTCGGGGTCACCCGCCAATGGTCTGGTACCCTCTCGAGGAGCATGTACTCGTTGATGGAGAGGTCAACGTAGCTCCAGGGGCCGTTGCCAATGGGGTCTTCCTCGTATCCGTCCTCACCCACTGCGTCCCAGTGCTCCTGGCTGACCATTTCGGTTTCCCACTCTTCCGAGAGAAGGAAGGCGATGTCCAGGTTGATTTGGTCAAGATTTAGGGTGATCTCGTTGGGTTTACTGGAATCCCAGTTTTCCGGCGGTCCCAGCCTGTTAAACCAGGTCCCCGGTCTTCGCGACTGGTCAGTGCCGACGTTGGTAAGGTTCTTGAAAGCTAGGACTACGTCCTTTGAGCTGAATATGTATTCCGTGGGCTTGGCGTCTCTATAAAAGGGAACGTTCTCCCTCAGTTGAAAGTTCCAAGTCTTGCCGTCCGGTTGAACCGTCCAGCTTGATGCCAACTCCGGTACTTCAACGTTGGTCTTGATATCCCGGCCCACCAGGTGGTCGTAGAAGGCGTTCATTTTGCCCGTTGTCTGAACCATTGGATGGGGCGTGCTGACCTGGGTTGTAGGGGGAGTTTCCGCTACCAAAAGCCGCGGGGACACAGGAATTTTTTCGACCATTGCTTGTGTTGCCGTGGCCGTTGGAGCGGCTGTAGCTCTTGGGGCCTGCGTGGCCGGCATAGCCGTGGCCGGCATAGCCGTGGCCGGCATAGCCGTGGCCGGCATGGCCGTGGCCGGCATGGCCGTGGCCGGCATAGCCGTGGCCGGCATGGCCGTGGCCGGCATAGCCGTGGCCGGCGCGGCAGTAGCTGGGGCCTGCGTGGCTGCAACTTCATCATCCCCGCCACAGGCCAGAATGAAAAGGGTCAACCCTATTAGGCTTGCCAGTAACAGGGGCACTTTCCAACTCAATAAACTACGGGGGTAATTCAAGGTAGACACCTCCAAATTTTATACTTCGCAACAGGTCAACGACAAGCGCTGACCCGACTTTGAGTCTAACAATCCGCTATATATTAATATCAACAGTTCGCCCTTGTCAATCTCCAATTCAATCTAAGCCTTTACATTGTGGTGTTTAGCAAGTTATTGCGAGATTTGTTTCGTTTACTGCAAAGTAACTTTCATCCCTTGCCGACCTTTGACCATGGTAGAATTCGGCAGCTGGCTGACATTCCCGCCTAAATGACTCTTTTGGAGCACTTAATCCGTTAAATTTAGGGGTTATTTAGGGGTTTACGATATAGGTCACTTCCACGGTCTGAGCTTGCAGCAGGAAGGGATTTAAGAAAATTATCGAGTGCTCACCGTTCACCTCGGCGTCCACTTCAACAGTTTCAGAAGCCGTGGTCTCTTGAATAGTAAGCAAGGAGTCCCCCAGAGGGTCCGTTATCACCAGTTGAATACCTTCTATAGCCTTGCCCTTTCCTACTATGACGTTTTGACCGCCAGTGATATTGGACTCCACGTCAAAAGTGACTTGCAGCCTGTCACCGGCCATTAGCTCTATAGTGATTTCACCGTGCTCACTGGCCGACAAAAACAGCGACTCAGAGCCGGAGGAAGACACGGACTCTGCGGGCGCGTCCGTTTCAGGAATCTGCGTACCGGCTGTGGCGCCGCCCGTCGGGGCAGCCGTTGCCGCAGGGGTGGCTGCGGCCACTGGGGCAACCGTGGCTGCAGCGGTAGGGGCTGGTGTGGACTTATCCGAGTCGTTCTCATCGCCACAGGCCGCCACTAGCAGAATAAAAAGTACCAGCGCCGTAATGTATACCAAGGGGTCCCTGAGCTTGGGGTGAATCTGAATCATATCTCTTTCTCTACCTTATGCCGACGAACTTGAGAATAGTGCAACTCTACACCTTAGCCAATGAATGTCCTGAGATCAGCCTTTCTCCATAGATTTTGACGGAGTTGTCCCGAGTATCTTGCGCTTGGACTCGTCGGAGAGTGGCTGCTCCATCATGTTTGTCAGCGGCTCCGAGGCGGCAGAGTCGCGGGTAGCCAGTGTTGAAGACGATGTTGTCATCGACGTACTTGGTGGAGGGTTCAACCTTGGGCGCTTGACCTGCCACTATACTCTTATAATCCGCTACATGGTAATAGGCGCAATTCGGCTTTGTCAATCTCTGTTTGTATTGAGGTCTAGGGCAGGTTGGCGCTATGGAGAGGCGCCTCGGCACTGGACTTGGAGAGGGGGGGGAGGGGGGGGGGCGTGGGGGTGGCTCGCAGCGGCGCTGCGGTCAGGTCATGCACCATAATTACGACTTCAGCGAATGCCCAGCTGAGTCCTATACACCACCGGATGCCTGTCATCCTTCCCAGAGACCTGGAAGAATTCTGGCTAGACACCGATGTTCAGGAGCCCTCTTTTCTGTCCCAGGTACTGGTGCCCTACCCGGATAACGAGTTGGACACCTACGAGGTTTCCACTCTGGTAAACTCCGCCGCCAACGATGGCCCGGCAGTGATTCAGCCGATTACCTAGCCAATAGTCACGCCTTGGCCAGGACGTTCAACGGCCCGGTGACGTGTAGAAGCAGCGTGTACCACGCTGCGGTTAAGGCCCAAGGGTGGTATTCAATGCCTGGAGTTTGGAATCTCCCCGTCTACGTCGTTCTAAAGCCATGCAGTAACCAATTATCACCAAGACTAGGGGCTCCTACTTGAAATGAAGAAAGGCCTGGGATTTCAGTCCCAGGCCTTTCTTTTGATACCTTGGATTTTAGAGGTCTATTGCTGATACACCGGTACAGTCCACTCGTGGTATCGGATGGGCCCCACGTGGAGCTGGTTGACCTTGTACTCGGACACGATGCTGGGATCATAGGTGCCTTCGCCGAATATCCATAGCAGCGGCACGCTAATGGCGTTGTCAATCCACCACGTACCAAACTCCTGAGCTAGCCTTATGCGCTCTGCCGGGTCGGCAGTGGCGTCGCAGGCATGTTTATACTCGGATATCTCAGGGTGCTCACGGTATCCAACACCAAGGTCCCGCCACCAGAAGGAAGGCGCCACACAGATTGGGTCTAGCGAGGGGGCGGCAAAGAAGGACCAGTTGGATATGTCGGCGCCCCTAGCTCGCCTCGTCAAACTACCTTCAAAGGGTACGAGCTCAGTCTCGATTCCAATGACTTCCCAGTAGTTCTTAAGAGTCTCTACAATATCTCCCTGCTCCGGTACTGTCCCGCTGGAGCTTGAAAACCAGAGCTGAGTCTTGAACCCATCGGGCCAGCCTGCTTCAACCAGGAGCTCCTTTGCTCTCTCAGGGTCGTAAGGATAAGGCCATCCACCTTCGCGTCCGGTCTGTCCTTTTTCATTGGGATAGGGTGCCCATTCATCCAGGAAGTCTTCCCGCCAAGGTGGGAAGTAGTCCACCAACGGGAATCCTTCTCCGAAGAAGAAAGCGTCGTTAATTTCTTCTCGATTTATCGCGTAGTTCAGTGCCAATCGCACCTTGGTGTTCCGCATTGGGTCGTTGACATCGTATCCAGGAGTTGGGCCACACTCACGACCACCTGGTATCTTTTCGCCACCTGGGCAGTAGTTTTCAGGCTGGTAGAAGGGGATGCGCAAATGGGGATGATATCCCGGCAAGGTGCTCTTTGCCGTCACCATCCCAGCTGCTTCCGCCACACCCCGCAAACTTCGCGAGATCTGCACAATGGCGACTTCTCCGTTAATCAACTGAGCTAGGCGGGTGGCGCCCTCTTTGACGAAGAGGATCTCAAACTCGTGGAACTCCGGTGTCTTCCTCCAATGATTGTCTACCCGCTCATGGAGCACATTCACGTTGAGGTTCAAATCAATATAGCTCCAGGGTCCGTTGCCTATAGGATCGGCCATATACTCGTCCTCACCGCCAACGGTGTCCCACCAAGCCTTGCTCGGCATGCCCGTGTTCCACTTTTCAGAGACAAAGAATGGGAGATCTAAGACAATCTTAGGCAACTCAATTCTAAGACGGTGATCGTTTTCTACAATCCAAGCGCTTTCATCCCTCCCCAGCCTTCCGAGCCAGAGGCCGGGACTTCGCGATCTATCAGTCAGAATCCCTGTCAAGAGGTTGAATGCAAGAACAGCGTCTTGGGCGCTGAACATCATATCCGTGGGTTTGCCATTCCTATAAAAGGGAACGTCATCCCGAAGATTAAAGGTCCAGACCCTCCCGTCGGGGGACACCGACCAGTCGCTAGCTAGCTCCGGCTCTTCGACGTCTGTTTGATAATGTCTCCCCACAAGGTGTTCGTAGATTGGCATTATCTTTTCTGATGTCTGGGCCTGGGCGTGGGCCATAGTGAACTGGTCCGAAGGAGGAACTACGGATACTATAAGCCGCGGGGACACAGGAATTTTTTCGACCATTGCTTGTGTTGCCGTGGCCGTTGGAGCCGCTGTAGCTCTTGGGGCCTGCGTGGCCGGCATAGCCGTGGCCGGCATAGCCGTGGCCGGCGCAGGAGCCTGTGTCGCCGGGGCAGGCGCGGCAGTAGCTGGGGCCTGCGTGGCTGCAACTTCATCATCCCCGCCACAGGCCAGAATGAAAAGCGTCAACCCTATTAGGCTTGCCAGTAACAGGGGCACTTTCCAACTCAATAATCTATGTGAATACGTCAAGGTAGATACCTCCAAATTTTATGCTTGGCAGTAGGTCAAGAGCATGTGGTGACTCGACTATTAATCTAAATAATCCGCTACATACTAATAGCGACAATTCACCTTTGTCAATCCCTAGTTCAATCTAAGCTCGTAAATGGCATAATACAGCAAGTTATTGCAATATTGATTAGTTTTACTCAAAGTACCTTCCGCTATTACTGGACCATGCCAATTGTTGGATCCGGCGGCAGCCTGTCATTCCTGTACAAATGACTCTCTTGGAGATCCTCATCCGTTAAATTTAGGGATTTACGGTATAAGACACCTCAACACTCTGAGCTTGCAGTGGGAAGGGGTTGAAGAAAATTATCACGTGCTCACCGTTCACCTCGGCCTCCACAGACACAGTTCCAGAGTCCGTGATTTCATCTATGGTCAGCAGAGAGGTTTCCAAAGGATCTGATATGACCACCTGAACACCCCCCGAAGCCTTGCCTTCTCCGGACATGAAGTTTTGACCGCCCGTGATATTGGACTCCACGTCAAAAGAGACTTGCAACCTGTCACCGGCCATTAACTCTATAGTGATTTCATCGTGCTCACTGGCCGATATAAACAGCGACTCAGAGCCGGAGGAAGACACGGACTCTGCGGGCGCGTCCGTTGGAGGGGGAGGGGCAGCATCAGTACCGGCGGCCGTCGGGGCAGCCGTGGTAGCTGGGGCAACCGTTGTTGCCACAGTAGAGGCAGGTGTGGACCCATTGGAGTCATCTCCCCCTCCACATGCCATCACTACCAGAATAGAAAGTACCAGCACCGCAATGTGTACCAAGGGGTCCCTGAGCTTGGGGTGCATCTGAATCATATTATCGTCCCTACTTTATGCCGACGAACTTGAGAATAGTGCAACTCTACACCTTAGCCAATGAATGTCCTGAGATCAGCCTTTCTCCATAGACTTTGACGGAGTTGTCCCAGAGAATCTTGCGCTTGGACTCATCGGAAAGGGGCTGCTCCATCATGTTTGTCAGCGGCTCCGAGGCGGCAGAGTCGGGGGTAGCCTGTGTTGAAGACGATGTTGTCGTCGACGTACTTGATGGAGGGTTCAACCTTGGGCGCTTGACCTGCCACTATGTCTTATAATCCGCTACATAGTAATAGGCACAATTCGCCTTTGTCAATCTCTGCCTGTATTGAGGCACGGGCAGGTTGGCACTATGGAGAGGCGCCTCGGCACTGGACTTGGAGGGGCGTGGGGACGGATCGCTGCGGCGGTGCGGGCCATCATTGCCTATTGTTAGAAGCATGGCGGGAAGCTAGATGACCATAATAGGAGGAATGGATGTCAATCAATATCTATCTACATTTCAACGGCAACTGCCGGGAGGCCTTTGAGCTCTACAAGTCAATCTTTGGGGGAGAGTTTGAGATATTTGAGACCTTTGCCGAGGGGCCTCCGGAGATGAATGTCCCGACGGAGGAGGGCAACAACATTATGCACGTGTCGTACCCAATTGGGTCCAGCGTACTGATGGGCAGCGACACCCTTTCGATGTTTGGCCCTCCAACAGAGATTGGCAACAACTTTGCCATCTCCTACGCGTCCAAAAGCAGGGAGGAGACGGACGAGCTATTTGCCAAGCTTTGCGAGGGTGGGAGCGCGACTATGCCTCCGGCCGACATGTTTTGGGGAAGTTACTTCGGCTCCTGTACCGACAAGTTCGGCATCAACTGGCAGTTCAACTACGACAAAGAATAGGCCTATCAGTTGAACATTCCCAGAGTACTGCGCTGGGGCCTGGCGGCCATATTCCTGCTGCTCACCATTGCCTACGGGGTAATCTCCTACGCCATGGCGTCGAGCGTGACAACAGTCGAGAGGATGGCGTTGGAGAGACACCCTTCGGAGTTTGGTCTGGCTTTCGAGGAGGTGGAATTCTTCCCACGAGGGGGAGAAATTGTTCTGCGCGGGTGGTATTTCAACGGCAAGGCTGATGGGCCAAGCATCATACTAGTGCACGGCCTGAGTTCGAACAGGGCAACTGAGGAGATACTGGGACTAACTCGGGCGCTGTTCTATCGAGGCTTCAACATCTTGGCCTTCGACCTACGCGCCCACGGCGAATCGGAAGGGGATCTGATGTCCGCCGGGTTCTTCGAAAAGTGGGACGTGCTGGGAGCTTACGATTTCCTGGTGGGGAGGGGTGCGGCTCCGGAGAGCATAGGAGTGTTGGGATGGTCCTTGGGAGGGGCCGTAGCGCTGCTTGCCGCAGCGGAGGAGCCGGGTATGAGGGCTGCGGTGGCGGACAGCTCGTTCGCTGACGTGCACGACCTGATAGCCCGGGAGACCGCTCGAAGCACCATTTTCCCGGAGTGGATGGTCCCCGTATTCATTCCAGGCATGAAGGTTATGTCCAGAATTCTGCACGGGATTAAGGTTGGCAAGATAGTGCCGGAGAATGCAGTGACGTCTCTAGACTATCCCATCCTGGTAATTCACGTGGCCGACGACATGCGAATTCCTGTCGGCCAGGGGGTCAGGATACACGAGGCCGCCGCTGCGGGCAGCGATTTTTGGCTGGTGCCAGGCACTGACCACGCCGATGCTTTTGTTTCAGCGCCCGCGGAGTATGCGGACAGGGTAGAGAGGTATTTCCGAGGTCGGCTCAGGGGGAAAGAGGGGCGCTAAGGAGGAGGGTGGGCGTCCACTAGGGGCGCCCATTGAGTGGGGACGGCGGCGCCGATGACCGGATTGCTCCGAGCGTCAAACTTGCGGCATTTCATTCCATCGTGCAACTTGGCCTGGGGTTTCCGTACGGCGAGTTCGAGGGGTTCGCTGCGATGACCGCTACTAGCCCCAATGGTCGCCAGTGGCCGTTGCCGGGCCGGACAAGTAGGGATGCGGGAACCTCGCCTTACCCTTCTGCCGGTAGCGTTGTGGGGTCAAGCTCCTGTGGAGTGGGGGGCATTGGTACGTTCCCAGCGAGTGGCCGCCTTCGCGCACCTCAGCGTGCCAACGGGTCCTGCCGCGAAGCAACCTGGTCTTTTCACGGATGAGCTGTTGCTTGCGGCTGCCCTTGTGCTTCTTCAGTAGCCAGTAGACGTGGCCCCCGCGCACCTCCATTGAGAGGTCGTCCACCGCCGTGATCTTGCCGAAGCGCTTGGTAAGCCCATCGGTCTGAATGACCTTTCGCTTGTCATGGCAACCCCCTCTCAACGTTTCTTTAGCATGAATGTGCCCGGCACCGCAAGAGCGGCAAAGGACAGTTTGAGCTTAACGGCACTGACCTCACTTTCGGCAGCGAAGGTTGCCCGGCACCCAAAGCTAGACCTTCTGCACCGGCCCGTCTACACTCAAGAGCAGGCGCTCCGGGCAAGCCGCGATGCGGTCGACTCATACTGGATAACAGGCCTAGCCGCCGGGACTGCGCCCCTGTTCCATCTGGCCGCAACGTAGTGCCATGGCGTCATCCAGCGCAGGGACGTCGCCGGCGCAAAGGGGGAGTGACGCGGTGGGCGGATACAGCATAGGCCGGTAGACTTTGGAGAGGATGGTGTAGAGAGGTAACGACCCATGAAAGACAAGGCTAACGCTATCGACCAGTGGTTCAGCGAACATCCGCGGCTTGGTTCGGTCATCTCGGCAATACTCTTTTTCCTCGGGATTCGGTACCTTGGCGAGGTCATCACCGCGTTCCTAAGCGGAAGACCTCCCGACTTCTCGCCTTGGCGCGGGGGATGGCTCGACACCAAGGAAGGCTGGCTTGGACTGTTGATTGCCGGGCTCGTTATTTTAGTGTTCTCCGTGTTGGTGAAATACCTGTTCCGCCGCTACGTTGGGAAGCCCTAGTAGGTCACGTGACACTTGTTCTTGCAAGTTGCTCTTGGAGTGCCTCCATCACCGGGGAGCCGAAGGTGGATTGGGTAGGGACGGCGCCACCAATGGCCGGACTGCTCCAGCTGGTTTGCGCCATCCCCCCCGACGAACCAACCGTGCCCCTTTCAGGGCATCCAGCTCTCCATCAAATGGGTTAGACCAAAGGTCGGGAACATCGGCTTTTCTGCTATATTCGTCGGGTCCATACATCCCTCCTCCGGCTTAGTTCGCGCTTGTGTTCTGCACTCATCTAACTGCCCTCCTTCGCCATGTGGTCGGCTTTCCCGACCTCGGACTACTACGAGGGCTCTGCCCCACGTCCGGCATTGGCCGCAAGCTGGCCTACTCCGGCTCGGGCTCCGCGTTGACATGCAAGCTCCGGGTTGCCACCATGTGGTTTGACAACCAGCGAAGGGAAGAACCCATGAACCGCAAAGGTAATTTTGTATCTAGTTTGGTCTTTGCCGTACCTACCGCCTTCGTCATGTCCCTAGTGCTCGGAATCCTGGACGACCACTTGGCGTGGCTCGTCGCGTTTGCCATCGCGATTGTGCCTGGGGTACTCAGTGGCTGGGCGGCCCATTACCTGTACAACCGCATAGCCGAAAAGCCTTAATGGGTGGCGTAGTACATACCGCACCGGTACTTGCAGGTTGTTCTCGGAGTAGCTCCGTTACCGGGGAGCCGAACGTGGTTCCCAAGTTCACGTAGGTTGCGTCTGCGTGCCGTCGTAGGTTCTGCCTGTACGCCTGGCACGGCTCGTCGCCGCGCTCGTCATCGGGGAATACCGGTTGTTCGGGAGTGCGGCGCTCCTGCCCATCAGAGAATGTACCTGACCTAGCAAGGCAGGGATTCCGATGACTCCACCCTCGCCCTACCGTGAGCGGGTGGTCGTACGTACGACGCTTCAATCAGCAGTTTCTTGTGTAACCGTAACGACACTCTGGCTAGCAGCGCGCGGGTCAGTAGGGTCGCCTCCACATTGTCGGAATGGCTTCAAACACGGTTCTGCCTCTGGCCCCCGTGCCTGCTTCACTAGCCACCGGCCCACTCCTGGCCGGGTTCCACGTCTGGAACATTCAACCTATGCGCTTCTTGGCGCCTCTACAGGATGGTTGTCGGTGCAGCGTTAGATGGGCAGACAAATGGCTGGAGAGGGTTTATGTTTGTGGCTTGTGGCGTCCCAGGCAGGATTCGAACCCGCGACCCGCTGCTTAGAAGGCAGCCGCTCTGTCCATCTGAGCTACTGGGACTCCATGGGGACCGAAACCCCTGAAGATATTCTATGGAGGCAGGGCCGACACTGTCAATAAATGCCGCTGCTGCTACCTATATAGTCCAAGATTCCTGCTTGTATGCCATATCCCAAAAGAGGAACTCGTAGCGGCTGCTGGTTATGAAGGCTCTAGTCATGGCCATTTGCTCTTGCTTAGAAGCATCGCTGCCTGCTTCGTCCAAGAGACGCGTCCAGAGGGCAACACTATCGCCCAGAAGACCCTCGGCGTATACGGATGACCAAGGGCCAAATATGGGATGGTCTATCTTGCCAACGAACCGTCCCAACTCGTGGTAGGTCCAGGGGCAGGGCAGAAGGGCCGCGGCGGCGACGGCTGAGCTCCCAAGGGCCGCGGCGCTTATCATGTGGTTGCAGTAGGCCAGGTTGGTGGGGGCTACGGGGGCCGCTTTTAGGTCGTCCTCTGTAATCTCCAGCAGGGGCATGAGCTTCATGTGCAGTGGGCGTTCGATGGGCGTGACGAGCCGCTTGGAAATGGACTCAAGTGCCGCTGTGTTGGGAGCTTTGGCCAGTGCCAGAGCAACACATCGAGCAAAGGCTTCAAGGTATTTGTAATCCTGAATGATGTAGTAGCGGAACTTTTCCAGGGGCAGCGTACCCTCTTGGGCTTCTCTGAGGAAGGGGTGTTGGAAGATGCGCCGCCAGATGCCCCAGGCTTGCTCTTTAAGCTGTTCTGAAAACCCTTTGGCCATGGTCAACGCCCCGTTATTGGGGCTGCATATCCAGTTCGGCAACACAAACTTCGCAGGGGCAGGCGGCTCTCAGGAACTCGTGGGTGTAGAGACCGGTGTAGTGAGCGTCGCTCCAGAGGAATTGAACCGCGTATCTGCCAATAGGCATATGGTCGACTGCGTGAATGCCGGCGGGTACCGACGCGGGGTCAAGTCGTGCCGCCCCGGACCACTCGTCAACGCATTGGGCGCAGGGGCAGCGTAAGCGAAGCTCTCGGCAGGAATATACGCTGCGGTGTCCGTCCTTCCATTGGACGGTTATGACAGATGTATCAAGTTGTACGGATTGGGGCTCCAGCCTATTGTCCAAAGGCGTCCTTTTGGGCGAGGTGTAGAGTGTGTAAAAGGCACCTACTACTATAACAGAGCAGGTTGACCATTTATACCAGTGGGGTTATTGAGTGACGGCTGCGCCTGGCGAGAGGTTGGAATATTGCCAAGGTTGAGATGAGGGTTGAGGGCCGGTGAGGAAAGTAAGAGGGCGGATTTCAACCCGCCCCTACAGGGCCATTGGTGCGCCTCAACGTTGGGGGTCAGGGATGGAGTGAATTCGTTGAAGGGGACTAAGGGGCTATGCTATACTCACGGTGGACGGGGCGTAGCGCAGCCCGGCAGCGCACCTGCATGGGGTGCAGGGGGTCGGTGGTTCAAATCCACTCGCCCCGACCATTCAATATGAAGACCGGCATAGGCAATCCTTCACCGCAAAATTTCCACCTTGAGGGAATGCCGGACCATAAGTTCTTTCGCAATTCAATCCAACGAACGCCCTGCCTAAGTATGAGTTGTGTCGTACACATACCGTCCTTGGTCCGATATCAGGCTGTCGATGAGGTTGGTTGCCGGTACTGCGGAGTTGCCCTACAGCAAGGTGCGCCGCGCCCAATCAGGGTAGATAACGGTGGGAGTGGCCTCGTTGCCACTATACCTTCCCGCCATCCGTCGCCTACGGTTGTAATTTAACTATTCAGCGTTCGCGCCAAGGCGTCAGGGCTATCTACTAAGGATAGTTTTCCAACCACCAGCGGGCGATGTCTATTCTTCGGGCGAACCACACGTTGGGCTGCGACGTGGCGTAGTCTAGGAAGCGCCGCAGGCCCGCCGCCCTGGAGGGTTTGCCGATTATTCGGCAGTGGAGGCCGACAGACATCATCTTAGGATGGCTCGCCCCTTCTCTGTATAGGAGATCGAAGGTACCGCGAGCAACCTCGTAAAAATGTTCCGGCATGGTCATTCCGCCCCGCCAGAATTTGGTGTCGTTGACCTCCAAGGAATAGGGTATGACCAACCACTTCTTGCCATTGACGTTGGTGTAATAGGGCAGGTCATCGTTATAGGCATTACAGTCGTAGATAAACCCACCCTCCTCCACCACCAGTTCACGTGTGTTAACGCTGGGACCATAGCGGCAGTACCAGCCCAGGGGCCGCTGGCCGGTGGTACGGGTGATGGACTCCACGGCGCTGCGGATGGCCTCTCGCTCCTCATTGCGGTCCATCTTGAAATACTCCTCCCAACGGTTACCGTGGCCAAATACCTCATGGCCCCTGTTAACTATCTCTTGCGCCACGCGTGGGTTGCGCTCCAGGGCCAAGGCGCAGCAGTAGAAGGTTGCCTTTACGTTGTACTCACTAAGGATGTCCAGAATTCTCCAAACGCCGACTCTGCTGCCGTATTCGAAGAAGGACTCGTTGGCCAGGTCACGCTGTCCCATGGGGACGGGGGATGGGACTTCGCCCATGGATTCGCCGTGAGAGTCGCCGTCCAAGAGGGAGTACTCAGATCCCTCTTCATAGTTGACGACTATGGACACGGCGATACGGCCCTCGTTGGGCCATCGTATTGCGGGGGGAGTTGGACCGTAACCTATAAAATCGCGCTTTTCCATGAGAGTCGCCTCCTTATTTTTCTCCGCCGTGCGTGTGATGTGTACCTTGTTGAAGAGACCGCCACTTGCTCTTTTCCTGTCCTAGGTCCAAGTGTGTTTTTCATTCAGAGAGATTTTTGCATAATGACTCACGTGGGGCAATATCTTGGAAGTGAATCTTGGATTGGGGCTAGTGTTGGCTTAGGTGTTAAGGAGCGGAGCGATAGTAAAAAGGGGCCCATCAGGTCACAATAAGATTGACAAGGATGGGGGAGCATCCACGGATGGAAGTGGCGGTTATCAGGCGGCGGTCTCGGCGTAGCGCTTCAACCCGGCGGCAAATTCCCTAAATGAGGGCCCAAAGTCCGGCATAGTTCGCCAAATAATGGGCGCAAGGGGCCCCTTAAACTCCTCACGCATGGTGAATTTTGTACTGCCGTCCTTCTGAGGGAGCAAAACGAAGGTGCGCACTCCCTTGAACAGTCCCAGGGACATGCCTCCGGTCCAGGTCATCTTACGGCCGGGGATAAACTCGGTGACCTTGATTGAATTGGGGCGGCTCGGGTTGATAGCCGGGGTTACCTTGATAGTTTCTCCCAGTCTAATTTTCCCCTCTATGCTTTCCACCGCGGGATTCCAAATGCCGTACAGGGGCGCATCGGTCAGAATGTCCCAGATGGTGACCGGAGGGGCCTCTATCATTAGGGTAACGTAGTAGTATTTCACAACAGATGCCTACTTTCATGTTCTGCGGGCCCATAAAAGTTAAGAGTATACAGCATAGCTTATTACGAATTTAACAGAGTTGAACGCTAACATTATGGCAACCGAAAGATCTAAAGAGGCGGAGACGTTTGCTTTTTGAAACGGGACAAGTCTCCACTACCGGGCAATCTCAGGTTTGCTGACCCTCTTAAACTAGTCTCCACAGCACCTGGGTAAACGATTTAACGAGGAGGATCCCACCTTATGAATATGTTACGGCGGTTCCGGGGCAACATTGTTCTTGCCCTGGTTGCCATTACAACGGTATTCATCTTGGCGTGTGGCGGTGACGAAGCCACGTCTACGCCAGCGGCCACCACGGCCCCCAGGCCGGCGGCTACCACCATGGCGGCAACGCCCACACCGGCGATGACACAGGCGCCCACCGCTGCGCCAAGGCCAACGACGGCGCCAAGGCCAACGGCAGCGCCGAGGCCAACGTCGGCGCCAACAGCTGCGGCCACCGCTGCGCCGTCCACTCCTTCGCCTAGGCCCACTGCCACTGCAGCGCCGCAACCGACGCCAGCCGCCACGGCCATGGCTCCAAAGGTGCCGGTGGAGTCACGCCTGAAGGTGTCGATCCCGCCTCCCCAATACCAGTCTCTTGCCATGTTTGACAGCGTGGAGGGAATACTCCCCAACATGGAGCACGTGGTGGGGGCGAACCGGGAAACGGGGCTGGAGGACGCCAGCAGGCTAGCCGAAGAGTGGAGCATGTCTCCTGATGGGATGACTTGGAACTTCAAGCTTAGACATGGCATACCCTTCCACACGGCTCCCGACTTCTCCGGCGCGGAGTTGGGCGCAGTAGACGTGATAAAAACCCTGCAAGTTCTGGGGTCCGACCTTTCCAACCGTCCCACTATATGGACCAACTTCGGAGTGGCGGACGAGAACTTTGAAATTGTGAACCAGTACGAGTTGAACTGGCACCTGAATGGCCCGGCTTCTGACATTTCTTCCTGGCTGAGCCCCCAAACGCCCTCAGGCGTGATTAGCAAGGACTATTTCGACCTGAAGGGTGAAGAGGGGTACTTGACTCACCCCGTGGGAACAGGGCCCTTCCAGTTTAAGGAAGTTGCCTTTGGCCAGTACCTTAGATATGAACGAGTGGATAACCACTGGAGAAAGACCTCAGAGTTCCCGGAGCTTGAGTACCTATTTGGCCCGGAAGACGCCACGAGGCTGGCCATGCTGCTGACTCAAGAAGTACACATTGCCGACGTTCCCAGGTCTTTGCTGCCAAAGGCGGCGGAGCGAGGCTTCGTGGTTGTTTCGGGGTCTCTGCCCGGAATGACGGTCTTCGTCTTCATAGGTGGACAGTACTATGATGGCCCAAGGGAGTACCTGGCGGGTCCAAAGAAGGGAGAAACGGAGCCAACTGCTCCTGGGTATGAGGCAAATGACCCCTTCCGAGACGTACGGGTCCGCAAGGCCCTGAACCTTGCCATAAACAAGACTGAAATCATCGAAACATTCTGGGCCGGGGCTGCCATTCCCCAAGCAATGTTCAGCCTTACGCCAAACCACCCGGACCATAAGGCTGAATGGGTGCCCTATCCATACGACCCAGATGAGGCAAAGCGGCTTCTGGCCGATGCAGGATATGCCGACGGCTTTGAGTTCGACTTCCAGACGGCCGTGGTCGCCGGTGTCCCCGAGGTGCCGGAGGTGGCCGAGGTCATCACCCAATACTGGTCTTCCGTAGGCCTCGAGCCCAAGCTGCTGGAGCTGGGTTCTTTCAGCCAGATACGTTCCCTGTACCGCGCCCGCGACATTGGACGCTACGCATACCCCGTCCGGTACAGTATCAACCGGTTCGGGACCAACACCTGCTACCCCATGAGCAACGTTGCGGGAGGGTGCGGCTCTCCACAGTGGGAGTACGACGAGTTGGACCAGATTTTCCTCAATCTGAGAAACTCGGTAACGCCCGAAAACATCACCAAGTATACCCACGAAATGGGAGACTTTTTGTACAACAACTACGTCATTATTCCCATAGCCTTCCTGTATCCACAGGCGGCATACGACCCCAGCGTGATCGCCGATCCGGTCTTTTCCCAGTATATGGTTGACCAAGGTCCCACCGAGGGGTTGGAGTACACAGTACCAGTCTACAAGTAAACTCGGATGTTCCATCATTAGGGATATTCCAAGAAGCCCCTCCACGGTGTGGAGGGGCTTCTTGCTTTTGGAATGGAGGAGAGTAACCGATGAGCGCTTCTTGGCGGGAATTATGCTTCTTGAGCATCAAGGAGGTAAACGGACAGTACAGGTCCCGGCAACTTTCCCCTCCTGAGCTTACTCAAGCCCACCTGGACGGGATTGAGGAGTTGAACGGGCGGTTGAAGTGCTATGTCACACTGCTACCTGACCAAGCCATGGCCTGTGCACGCATTGCCGAAGAGGAGATGAGCAAAGGGAAGTTCAGGGGACCGCTGCATGGAATCCCATTCGCACTGAAGGACCTCTTTCATACCAAAGACGTCACGACTGAGGCCCACTCGAAGGTGATGGAGGGCTACGTTCCCGACGAAGATGCGACGGTTGTGGCTCGGATGCACCAAGCCGGGGCGGTGCTGCTGGGAAAACAGGCCATGGGTGAGTTTGCCGTCGGCAGCTTGAAGACGGGGCTATACGACAGACCACGGAATCCGTGGCGCCTGGACTACGACACTGGGGGTTCCAGCAGCGGCTCGGCGGCGGGGGTCGCGGCGGGACTGTGTATGGCAGCCTTGGGCACGGACACGGGCGGTTCCATTCGCGGGCCGGCTTCTTATTGCGGCGTTGTAGGGCTGAAGCCCACCTACGGCCGCGTCAGCCGCCACGGTGTTGTTCCGCTGAGTTGGTCCCTTGACCACTGTGGCCCCATTACTCGACGAGTGGAGGACGCCGCCTACGTGCTCAGCGCCATTGCCGGTTCTGACCCTCGGGACGCCACCAGCAGCAGCGCCACGGTGGCCGACTACGCCGACGCACTCACGGGAGAGGTGAGGGGTTTGACCATTGGGATGCCCCGCCACTTTTTTACCAGGCCCGAGACCGGAATTGACCAGGAGTCGCTGTCTGCCGTAGAGATTGCCTTGAGGGTGTTGGAGGGGCTGGGCGCCAAGGTGGAGGAGGTGAGGGTACCCGCCCTGGATTATTACCGGATGGCCCACAGCACTATTATGTTATCTGAGGCCTTTGCCTATCACCGGAATAATCTTGGCGCTCATGCCATGGACTATTCCGACGTTACCTGGAACCACCTGGCCGCCGGGTCTTTCTTCACCGCAGCCGATTATGTGCAAGCCCAGCGAATCAGGAGCAGCCTGACCAGGGATTTTCATCGGGTTCTTCAAGGGGTGGATTTCATAGCAATGCCATCGACGCCAAAGCCCGCCTGGCCTATTTCTCAAGGGGACCGGGTGGCGCCACTGGAGCCTCACAACTTTAGGGCGTGTTTTAACATGACGGGAATGCCCGCCATTACGGTGCCCTGTGGATTCAGCGAGGGCGGACTTCCCCTGGGCCTGCAGCTAGCGGGCAGGCCATTTGACGAAGGTGGCCTTCTCAACACGGCGTATGCTTATCAGCAGCATTCCGGGAATAGTGGACATCGCCCTCGGTTGTGAGAGATGCCGGCATATAGACAGGCGTATAGACAAGGGTGGTTGGGGGCCGGGGGGTTGAGCGTAGCGTCGTATACCAACGGGCGGTAGTGCGCCGGTTAAGGGGGAGAAAAGGTGGAGCCAACGGTGGGACTCGAACCCACGACCTGCGGTTTACGAAACCGCTGCTCTACCACTGAGCTACGTTGGCCAAAGGACTAGATCAGATGGGAAAGGTCCTCAATTTGGGAGACAAGCCAGTGGCTAATGTCTTCCCGTCGTATGCCATCTGACATGGTGGTGGAGCGACGCTTCCTCTCGCTATCACTCATGGTGAGAGCCTGGTACATCGCCTGCATAGTACCTTCTATATCGGCAGGAGACACTGAGAGGGCGCCGTCCTTGAGTTGGTCATGGGCCCCGGTGGTCTCAGACAGTATGAGGACACCGTCTTTGGTATTGACCAAGGGGCCTTCTTTCGCCACTAGGTTCATACCATCTATGACTGCGTTTATCAAGAGAACGTCGTATACCTTCATTCCGGCAATAGCTTGGAGGTAGTTATTTTCAATGTAGGGCCTTATGGGCTGCCATTCAGCGGTGCCGTAGGAAGAGTTTATCTCTCCGATAATGCGTTGGATGTCGTCCATGTATCGCTGATACTGGCGGATATGGGTTCGTGAAGGCACCAGGAAGGCCATGAAGGAGACCTTACCATGCAGTTCCGGATAGCGGGACAGGAGCAGCTGAAAGGCCCGGAAGCCTCTGATGACGTTCTTGCTGGGTTCTGCTCGATCAACTCGAACAATGGCCTTGCCCTGTATCTCGGAGCTTAGCCTTTTTTCGTACTCGACGGCACGGGGCGAATTGGCTATGTCGATAATTTCTTCGGCGTTTACAGAGATGGGATACGCCCGAACCCTGCAGGACCTGTCACCATAATAGATAACTCTATTGTTGTGGTCTACTTTGTAATCAGGTAGGAACTCTTCGCAGCAGTCCAAAAAATTCCTAACGTCAGTCATAGACTGAAAGCCGACCACATCAGCGAAAACCAGACTTCGGCAGATGTCGTTGCGTATGTAATTGGGCAGAAGCTGCCAGTAGCGGGCAGCCGGCCAAGGGATGTGGGTGAAGTGTTGAATTACGGCGTTGGGAATTTGCTCTCTAATGAAACCGGGAGCCAGGTAGAGATGGTAATCGTGAGTCATGACAATGGGAGGGGCGCTGCTCTGCTGCCCTTCATCTATGACCATCCTGGCCACACTCTCGTTTACGGTAACGTAGCCGTTATTCCAGGCGTCGTGCACGCTTGAGTCCACGTTGGGGCTGTAGGGGGAGTTCCACATATAGTGCTGAAGGAACCAGAGAAGGGGATTGCAAAAGACGTTGTAGTACTTGTGGTAGACGCGGCGTGGGGTTGAGACATAGCGAACCTGCGCTCTTTGACCCGGCAGGGTAGATCTGACCTTGGCGCCCCGGCTCTGCTCCGCCACCCTCCGGTCCCCTTCACCCATGGCGCTGGCCACCCAGGTAAAATCCAACATTCGAGTAAGGGAACTTAGGGCTGTTACTACGCCGCCGCTACCCCTTCGGGCCTCTGTACGGTCGTCGTACCTAACGTAGTGTTCAATGGGTCCACGGTTACTGGCGAGTATTAGGGGGCGTTTGGAGAGTACAGAGTCGCAGAGATCTTTGAGGCGCCCCCACCGCCCATACTCTATTTCTTCATCCATTATCCATCGCGTACGGCATCCTAGTTGGCTTCCCAAGATTGGGCCTGCACTGGGTTAACCTTCAGAACAAGGTGCAAACAGGACAACCCCAATCGTGGAGCGTAAATCAAGAGGACTGTAGCACCCGCCCCATGCCTTGTCAACTTGAAATCTGGGGTGTAGTCTGCAGGGAAAAGGATAGGAAACAGCCTTATGTAAACCGAATAAATAGCCGCTCTCAGCGCGTTGGCCAAGGGGCCGAACCCTAAAAGAAACCATGGCTCCAAGCTGAATTATTCGTCCAAAAGAGATAGGGTATAGGTCGGGTGAGGCGTGAAGAGTTGCTTGACATAGTGAAAAGCACCTATATATAATAAGGCCGAGCCTCAGTTGAGGCCCACATTGTCTTTAGCACCTTAACAATTGGATAGTGGAAGGAAGTAAGGAATTCGCCAGAGAGTTTGATCCTGGCTCAGGGTGAACGCTGGCGGTGCGTCTAATGCATGCAAGTCGAGCGAGAACCTTCGGTTCGCCGGAGGGGAAAGCGGCAAACGGCTGAGTAACGCGTGAGTAACCTATCCTCGAGTGGGGTATAACCTGAAGAGATTCAGGCTAATCCCGCATACGTTCCCTAGACCTTGGTATAGGGAGGAAACCCGGCTTGCCGGGGCTCATTGAGGGGCTCGCGTCCTATCAGGTAGTTGGTGGGGTAATGGCTCACCAAGCCGAAGACGGGTAGCTGGTCTGAGAGGATGGTCAGCCAGAGGGAGACTGAGACACGGTTCCCACTCCTACGGGAGGCAGCAGCAAAGAATTTTGGGCAATGGGCGAAAGCCTGACCCAGCGACACCGCGTGGAGGATGAAGGCCCTTGGGTCGTAAACTCCTTTTTCAGGGGAAGAGTAAGGACGGTACCCTGAGAATAAGCCCCGGCTAACTACGTGCCAGCAGCCGCGGTAACACGTAGGGGGCAAGCGTTACCCGGATTTATTGGGCGTAAAGAGCGCGTAGGCGGCTGAATAAGTCTTCTGTGAAATCTTCCGGCTTAACTGGAAGAGGTCAGGGGATACTGTTCGGCTTGAGGGCAGCAGAGGAAGACGGAATTCCCGGTGTAGCGGTGAAATGCGTAGATATCGGGAGGAACACCAGAGGCGAAGGCGGTCTTCTGGGCTGTGCCTGACGCTGAGGCGCGAAAGCGTGGGTAGCAAACCGGATTAGATACCCGGGTAGTCCACGCCCTAAACGATGGACGCTAAGTATGGGGGGTATCGACCCCCTCCGTGCTGAAGCAAACGCATTAAGCGTCCCGCCTGGGGAGTACGGCCGCAAGGCTAAAACTCAAAGGAATTGACGGGGGCCCGCACAAGCGGTGGAGCGTGTGGTTTAATTCGATGCTAAGCGAAGAACCTTACCAGGGTTTGACATGTTGGTAGTAGGACCCCGAAAGGGGAACGACCTTGGGGTAACCCGGGGAGCCATCACAGGTGCTGCATGGCTGTCGTCAGCTCGTGCCGTGAGGTGTTGGGTTAAGTCCCGCAACGAGCGCAACCCTTGTCGTTAGTTGTTTTCTCTAGCGAGACGGTCCCCCACAAGGGGAAGGAAGGTGGGGATGACGTCAAGTCAGCATGGCCCTTATACCCTGGGCTACACACACGCTACAATGGCCGGTACAAAGGGTAGCTAAAGCGCGAGCTGGAGCCAATCCCATCAAAGCCGGTCTCAGTTGGAATCGTAGGCTGAAACTCGCCTGCGTGAACGTGGAATCGCTAGTAACCGTAGGTCAGCACACTGCGGTGAATACGTTCCCGGGCCTTGTACACACCGCCCGTCAAGTCATGGAAGTCGGCAACACTTGAAGTCGCTGGGCTAACCGCAAGGAGGCAGGCGCCGAGAGTGGGGCTGGTGACTAGGACTAAGTCGTAACAAGGTAGCTGTACCGGAAGGTGCGGCTGGATCACCTCCTTTCTAGGGAGAACCGTCCCGATAATTTCGAGACCATCTCCTAGGTCGTACGATGGGTGGCTTGTAAACTACCGTCGGTTGAGCCAGGCTCCCGAAGTAGTGAGCAAGTCCCTGTGAAAGCCCATTGTTTTACTCAGAACTTTAATGCTTCCTTCCACTATCCAAATGTTAAGGTGTTTCCTTTTTAGCACCCCTCACCCCACAGGGAACCGCATCTTTGCGTATCCGCCCGAGTGGCGCAATATATGAAAGGTGCACCAGAGTATTAAAGCGTGGGGGGTGTATTCTCGCCTTCGCGGCAATAATGCATGTTAGGCTGAATGACGGAAGGGATGCCGCGTTCTGTTAGAGCGCCGGCGGGTAGGGGAGTGCTGGGCCAAAGTGTCCTGTACTGCGAACTTTCGCTGGGAGGTTCCTTTATATAAGGAGCCGGATGGAAACACCAGCTTAGGCCCCTTGGGCTGAACGCCAGCATTTGAAGGGGCTCCCTTGATCCCCGTTCATGGCCACCGCGTCCCGCCAGGGGAGCTAGGACAGCCCCTATTATCGCTGCTACGCCCCTACGCAGATTGAATGTCCAGATAAGAAGAACGGTAACGGCCGCTTCGAGGGCACCGTTATCGTGCTCGTCGTTGCCCATTGACTAGGGCGGCCTCCGATGACCTCCACCAGCTTCCATCCGCGTTCACCAGGTACTCCTCAGAGGCCGCTACTCGGCGTCCCGCGCCTGGCGAAGACGGCTTCTTCAACCGTCTCGGCGTCTTCACTCCTCCCCGAGGACTCATCTTGCGGGCCAGGGTCCGCAGTGACGATGATTTCCATCCAAGTGGGACAAGTTGCTTGAGATTTGGGCGGGCATCAAGGTAGCTGAGTGCTATCAGAATCGGGGTTAGAGCATCGGCGGATTTTGTGGTCGGCTCCTGGGTATTACAACGACGGATTGCTAAACAGACACAATGGGTGGATTAACCGACTCAGTCTTCAACGGGGTGCGTGGTCTCGCATCTTTCTGTCGGAACCGGGGGGTGTGCCCAGCCTCAGTGAATCGGCGAAATAAACCGGACAGGACGACTGGACACCCTTGCGGTATGTTAGCGACGAAGGGGCAACCTGAACCTAATAATATCTATATCCTGGTACCTTATGGTGCTGGACTTGAAGATGCGTAATGACGCAAGAGGCGCGAAGGAAATTTCGCGCTCGTCCTGTATCTCAGCAGCTGTTGGCGTTCAAATGTACAGCTTGTCCTCCAGATTCCCGCCCTCTAGTGGTCACTACAAATTCCATCGACAATGGCGGCGTCTGTACGACGGGCAGCTGACAATGAGACGCTTCCCGGCATTTTCTTCCGGCTCCTCATCCTGCGATAGCAAGCTCGACAAAGTTTCCTCCCCGGCTGACCTGAGCCGGTTTATTGATGCCTCATTCCAGCCAGCGCGTTGCCCAGCGAATCCCTGGAGGAAGGAGTCAATTCTGGGTAGCGACGAAAGGTTCATCGCCACATTCAGAGCGCCTCCGACGCCTGGAAGTGGACTCCATCAACAGAGTGAGCAAAATCACGCAGACCGAGCCGGTTGTCATGCCGCTGCTGAGCAGAGTCCCCAAAGCCCAGTCAACAGGTCGGGCAGAATCACCTGGTTTTGAAAGCCTATGCCTATCCAGAGAGACACTCCTATCACCGAGGCCTTTCGAGCAGTCTATCCGTGCTGAAGACGGTCCGCATACCCTGCATAAAGAGGAGCGACAGCATAAAGAACATGCAGGCCACCAACACAGGGCGTGGAATGGCGACAACCAGCGCTATCAGCTTTGGAGAGAACGCTACCGCTATCAGAATCAGGCCTCCATACACCCCCATGCGGCGCGCTGCGACACCAGTGAGCATCACCCGCGCGGAGTTGGCTCGCATCCAATCCTATTGGGAAGCGTGCCCAGGCCGGCGGCCAGAAGATTGGTCATTACCAGCAGGTTGTGCGCCCCTTGAACTACGCGGAAGTCTGGTGGCCCGGGTATGGCGCCAGGCCACCTGCTGAATTCTACGGTGTCGCTGATTTCGAATTGATCGTGGTCGCCATGTTCACTATCACGATGTCCCGGTCGAGTCCCCAGAAGGTCGCGCCAAAGCTCAGGTCGAATCCCGCGCCAGGTGTAGCTGGGAAATCCAATCTTTAGGAAGTCCATCGTGCTGCCAGTCGTATGCGCCGAACGGGACCGCTATCACGCAACCTACCACTATCGCGACGACCGGGCCCATTGCTGCAACTTGGTCGACGCGAACAGCCTCATCACCATCAGGTGGTCAGATTCGTTCCTGTCCAAGGATGGGCGCCGCCACTCGAGGGAACGACCTTCTGGCAAATCAGAAAGCCTGCTGAGTACGATGGTTATGATCGTCGAGGCCAGCAACATCAGGACCGTTCCGGCGACCAATGGGGTAATGACACGCCGCAGCCAGGAGAGCCGGGAGATGAACACAAACTGTATCAAAGATGGTCGACGATCAGGCTCGACAGCAAGCCGGGCCTCCCGCCAACAGCGCTGAAATACACGATGGCAATGAAGGCGGATCCAGAAGCCACGCTAAGGGAATATCCCGACCCGAATCTCCAGAATCGAAAGGTTTGCAGGATCGAACCTATTCCGCAAACAACGAGGGTCGAAAAGAATATCCAGGACAGATAACCCTGCGATTGTCCGCCCGCAACAGCGATGATCGACGCCGTGGCAGCTGCCGCCATGCGGGCCATGACATTCTGGAATCCTGTGAGCCAGAGCGCCGGATGGTTTGGCCGCTGCATCCGGTTGATAGAGGATGTTCTCGTTTACCTGCGCCACGTTTACCTGCGCCACTCGGAACAACTGGTTTGCCGTCAGATGTTAGCCTATCTAGACTAGGGCGTGTTTGCAAACTATAACCAGAGTAGAATCGACCCGATGTCTCAGCATCGCCAGGTAGTTCTCAGCCTTCTTCTCGAACCGGGTGGCGATCCTTCGGAACTGCTTGAGACGGTTGATGACGCCCGTGCCACCAGGAGGGCGGTCGTGTAGCGCGCCGTGATCATTTACCATGATGCCCTTGATTATCTCTTCCCGAGCCAGCGATTGATCAAGCGCCTGCTCTACTTGGGTACCCACGCCGGAGGACAGTCCCATTGGGGGAACGGACGCCGCAGAGATACTTGGCCTAAACGGGCGAGTTCGCAGTACGGTACGTCTTGGTGGCGCATACGGGGGTCGAACCCGTGATCTCCGCCTTGAGAGGGCGGTGTCCTAGTCCACTAGACGAATGCGCCGTGACGTGTGGGCATTTTACCATATTTTGCCTTGTGCCCCAATTGGCTGTAGTATAGTTCACCGGTCTTATTGCAGTTGCCGAGTGGTGTAGTGGTAGCACACGTGACTCTGGATCACGTAACCCTGGTTCGAATCCAGGCTCGGCAGCCAAATCAAGTTTTCAACCTTCCCCGAGGCCTCTCTACCTGGCTGAAGAGGGTAACAACACGAAAATCTCTGAGGGACATCCTCGGTCTTCGGCCAAAGAAACTAGGCCTCTCCCCGCTCTCCGGAAACAGGATTGGGAAGGGTCAATATCCACTTAGATGAGGCTTCAGCCGAAGCCTATTTGCGACCATACCCCCGGCCCTTTCCTCGGCAGGAAAGAAAGAAAAAAGAAATCAGGAATGAAATTATGAAGATCGGTTTTATTGGTACCGGAAATATAGGCAATCCAATGGCCAGGCACGTGCTGGAAGGAGGCCATGAGCTTTTGGTCCATGACCTGGTGCGGGAGTCTTCAACTAACCTTGAGGAGATGGGGGCCACTTGGGCGCCAAGTCCCAAAGAGGCCGCCGCGGGCTGTGCGGTGGTCTTTACATCGCTTCCCGGACCCAAGGAGGTGGAGGCCGTGGCCCTGGGTGAGGAGTCCATCCTGGAAGGAGCGTCGGCGGGCACGGTTTACGTAGACCTATCCACCAGCTCCCCAAGCTCCACTCGCAGGATTTACCAGGAGTACAAGGCCAGGGGGGTCCGTATGCTGGATGCTCCCGTGAGCGGAGGGGTGGCGGGAGCCGAAAACGCCAGCTTGACGATAATGGTGGGGGGCGATAGGGAGGTGTACGACGAAGTGGCCCCGGTGCTGGGATGCATCGGAGAAAAGGTATTATATTGCGGACCCAGCGGTAGTGGGATGGTGTGCAAGATATGCAACAACTTGGTTTCCATGAGCCTGGCCGTTTTCTTACCTGAGGTGCTAACCCTGGGTGTTCAGGCCGGGGTGGACCTTAGCGTGCTGGCCAAGGCCATTAGCAGCGGCTCCGGTGGCTCTTGGGTACTTGAAAGGAAGTTTCCCACAACGCTCTTCCGCGGGAATTTCAAGCCCGGTTTCAACTTGAAATTGGCTGCCAAGGACGTTCGTTTGGCTACGGACCTTGGCCGGGAACTTGGCTTGCCCATGGAGGCTTCCAACCTGTTTGATCAGCAGTACGTTGAGGCTTTGCATCGTGGAATGGGGTCTATGGATGCGGACGCGGTGGCCACGCTGTACGAAAGCCGCACGGGTACCAAGTTAAGGACGGTTATGGAGTAGGAGTGGGTGGGGCGGCTTTCCGGCTGGGGAGAGAGACTTCCTCAATGCCTCCGTTGTTAATTCGAAACACCGTCACGCGGGAAAGAAAGTCTGGGTGGAAGGGGTCCAAGTCAGTGGTGGTAATGAGGGCCTGTTTATACTGGAGAACCCGTTCCAGCACCTGGAACCTCCTCCGAGCGTCAAGCTCGGAAAGGATGTCGTCCAGGAGCACCAAAGGCTCGCCCTTATAGGCCGAGAGGTATTCGGCCTCGGATAGTCTCAAGGCCAAGGCGAGGGTGCGGGCCTGGCCGCGTGAGGAGTAGAGTCCCATATCGGCGCCGTTTACAAGGAGCCTAAAGTCGTCTCGATGTGGCCCCCGCGCGGTAGAGCCCAACCTAATCTCTCGCTGCTTGAACTCCTCTATGGTTTTCAAGAAGGCGTCGCGGGTGGAAGGTACGTCGCCCCTGGGCGGTACGCTGGGCCGGTAGCCGAGGTGCAGGTCCTCCCGACCATCGGTAAGCTCCTGCAAGGTTACGCGGGTCGTGTTGGCTAGGGCGGCCATGGCTTGGGACCTCTGCTGGATTATTAGGGAGCCGTCTTGCGCTAACTGCTGGTCCCAGAACCCCAATTCATTCATTTGAGACCGACCGTCGCGGATTAGCTTCAGCAGTTGGTTACGTTGGTGGAGCACACGCTGGTACCGCTGCAGCGACCTAAGATAGGTGGATTCGGCTTGGGAGATTAGGATGTCAAGGTATCGTCGTCTCAGGGATGGCGAGCCCTGAACCAGGTGAATGTCGTCTGCGGAGAAGAGGACAACGTTCAACAGCCCGACGAGGTCTGCAGCGGTTCGCCGGACGCCGCCAACCCTTATCTCTTTGCGAACGGAGTACGACGGCACCGCGGGGTCTTGCCGAGCACGGGTGGTTTGGAAGGGCTGATAGCCGACAATGATTCTGGTGCGGTCCTGATGGTCGAGGATGACACCGTCTACCGCGGCTTGCTGCAGGTCTGATGCTGCCTGCCAGCTAACTACCTCGCGCTCGTTCTCGGCCCTGAAGGACTTGGCGATGGCAAGGAGGTAGATGGCCTCAAGGACAGTAGTTTTCCCCTGGGCGTTGGAGCCCATGAGGATGGTGGGTCCCAAGGGTAGATCGAATTCCAGGGTTTGGAAGCCCCTAAAGTTAACCAGCTTCAGATGAGAAAGGTGCATTAATCAGCGCCTTTACTTGGGTGAGAAGGCGCTCCGAGCCGGGGAGCCGGAGGGCTATTCAGGGGTCTCGATGGCGCGGATTTCCTGTTCCAAGTGCTCCACCTTGTCACCGTCCTCATCGGAGATTCCGTAGCACCGCTCCAGGTACAGCTGGGCCAGGCGGGTGCCTTTGGTGGAAGAATCCATGGCTGCATCAATCAGTTTTTCTATGCGGTACTTTTCCGGTATAAACCGAGCCAAAGTGCGAAGCTCATTGTCCGCTTCCTCTTTCAGCTCCCTGTCCTGACCTTCTACGGCGTATCTGAACTTCACCACAAGCTTGGATAGCTCACCAAGGCGGTCCCTTTCCCCCAGGAGGCTGTACATTACTTCGCTAACTCCCAAGCCCTCTTCCGACGTCTCTTCTATAGCCGAAGTTGTATGAGCGCAGTCAAACTCGGCCCACATCTTCTCATACCTCTGGACTATCTCACCAACGGTTTGCATAGCGGTGGGGACGTCCTTTGCCGAGTGGCTCCCTCCATAGATGAGGTCGTCACCCCTTGCCTGGGCCAGATCGGTCAAACGGGTGTAGCTTTCAACTTCCTCAGGTATGGGGGGCATAGAGAAGGAGGACATTTCACCAAGGGAGGCGCCGCCCAGGGAGGAGGCCAGGAATGGCGGTACATACTTGGCAACGTTGACGGGCACGGGAAAGACCACTATGTAAGTGGCGTATAGCTTTTCCGAATCAAAGTTATCCCGGAAATAGACCAGCGCGTGGCCTTTGGGCCTTTCAGGGTCGCCGATATCAAAAGTGAAGTCCATGTGAATTGAGGTGAGGGAATGCCTTCTGAGATGGGTTCAGTACACCTTGGTATTGTACAGTATAACTGACGGTTGCACGTTAAATGACAGCCGTGGCTTCCACTTCGACCCGAAATTCCGGTTCCGCAAGCCCGCTTATGAGGACGAGGGTGCTGGCAGGTGGGGTGCCCGTGAGGTGTTTATCCCGTGCGGCTCTGAATCCGGGAATGTCTTCTCTGTGGGTCAAAAAGACGGTGATTTTGACCATGTTCTGAAATCCCGCGCCCACTGAAGCGAGGGCGGATTTCAAGTTCTGGAATACCTGGTCGGTCTGAGATTCAACGTCCATCCCTGCCAAAGTACCGTCAACTCTTCGACCAACCTGTCCGGCAACGTATATGGTGTTTCCCGCCTTGACCACGTGAGTGAATCCCCGGGGCGGTGCAATGTCCGGGGGGTTGATGTGCCGTATTGCCATGAGGGCCTCCTTGTTTGAAATGTTGTTCTAAATGGGCCGGAAGGACTGGATGTCATTGATGCTGCCAGCCCGGACTTCCGCCCATCGGGGTTCCACTGCTAGACCTATTCTTAGGTGCGAATGGTCTACGCCTTCGATACGGTGCAGAAGCCCGCCGCGTACGCCATGCCAGCCGATTAGGGCCGCGGCTGTGGGCTGTGCCAGGGGTTCTTCTTCCAGGGAACGGTGCAAGAGGGTGAAGGTTTTTATGTAACCCGGGCCCTCTACAGGGCTCCACTCGTGGGTTTCCACAAAGCATTGTTCGCAGTATATCTTGGGAGGGAGGAACCTTTGATTGCAGCTCGAACATCCCGACGCCAGAATCAGCTTTTGGTCCCGCATGGCCTTGAAGAACCGTTCGCCTGCTACGCCCATGGTGTAACGGTGATGAATGGGGATGTTTCCGCGCAGTTGAGTAATTAGGGCAGGCTTATCAGTTTCACTGAACACAGGCTACCTCACTCTATCAGCCTAAAATACCGGATGTCCGTAATGGAGCCTTCTCTTTCCTGCGGGGGCTTCCACACAGCTTGCACCCTTTTGCCTATTCTTACTTTGTTCAACACGGAGGGGAGGTCATCACCCACTTCACCGAGGACGTGAAGAATTCCCATGCCGGGCCCGGCGCCGTCTATCTCGATGACAGCGGGGACCTCCGGGGTTTCTCGCCTGGTTGCGTCCCAGTTGACGAAGGACACGGAAAAGGTATTGATAACGCCCGTATCGGACAAAGTGATCCAGTGGTCAATGGGTCGATAACACATCTCACAGAAGGCCCTGGGTGGGACGAGGGTTCGGTTACACTCCGGGCACTTTATTCCCAGGATTTGACCCTGTTTCAGGCCTGCCATGAACCTGCCCACGGCTGCCCCGGTGTCCCAGGCGTACTCTGCTTTGACCCTCCAGTGAGTGGCCAAGATTTCTCCTTGACTCAGTGCCTGATCCGTCAGAGAAGTTCCGGCTAAAGGCTTCATGATATTTGGCTACTTTCCCAGGATGACAACAGTACCCACCTGCATCAGGTCACCCCAAGCCTGGGCAAGGCCGCGGCGCACCTCACGCTTAACTTGGCGCTTTCCCGCCCGTCCTTGAAGCTGCCAGTAGATTTCAGCCACCTTCATCATGCCGGCAGCAGAGATGGGGTTGCCCACTCCGATAAGTCCACCGGAGGGAGTTGCGGGAATTCCCTTTTCCGTATCCCTGTCCCAGAAGCCTTCTTCCACCAGCTTGGGCGCCTGGCCCTTGTCAGCCAGCAGCAACCCTTCCAGATGGTGAAGCTCCTTGTAAGCGAAGGGGTCGTAGGGCTCCACGACGTGGATGTCTTTGCGTGGGTTGGTTATGCCGGCCATGCGGTAAGCCATACGGGCCGCCTCTTCTACGTATCGGGGGTAGTAGAGGTCCCGATTAGTCCAGTAGGAAGTGTCCAGGTTCCAGCCGACGCCCTCGATCCAGACGGGGGAAAGGCCTCGCTTTTTCACAAATTCCTCCGAGGCCAGAACCATGGCTCCGGCACCATCGCTGATAGGGGAAACCATGAGGCGCTGTACCGGCCAAGCCATGACCTCGGAGTCCATAATCTGTTGGATGGTAAAATCCCCACTAATGCCTGATTGGGATGAAGGGTGGTCCATACCGTTACGCTTATTTTTCTGGGCCACCCGGGCGAAGGTCTCCATGGGCACCTTATGAGTATGCATATACCGGTTCATTTCCAGGGCGAAAATCCAAAGGAGGTTTACTCCAAGCGGACGCTCAAGGAACTGGTCATAGATGGCGTTAAATGCGCCTTGAGGGTGGGGAAGGGCGGAGGACATCTTCTCCTCGGCAACTACCAGGCAGGTGTCAAAGTGCCCACTTGCTACGTGATACCAACCGTTGATGACGCCAAAAACGCCTGAGCCGCCACCGACGTAGCTTCGCATGTAGGGCTTGCCTTTAGCCCCGGAGCCGTCAGCCAAGTACTCGCCGTTCATGTGAACGCCGTCAAAGGCGTCGGGAGCCGTCACTGATACAACGGAGTCTATGTCGCTAATGGTCAGGGCCGCGTCGTCCAGGGCCGCCTTGGCAGCCTCAAAGGCCAACTCCTTGGGCGTCTCAAGGGCCCGGCGCATAAAACGCGTGAGCCCGGCACCCAGAATGGCTACCCTGTTTTTGTACGGCAAAATACTACCTCAAAGGCCATCGCTCTCTAGAATCACGACGCCGCCGCTGGCCGTGGGAACGCCACGCCAGGACTGGGCCAAGCCCGTGTTAGCGTCGTCCAACTGCATATCCTCTGCTTGGCCGCGGAGCTGCAGCACTACCCCCAAGACGCTGCGAAGGCCTGTTAAGTCGTGAGTATAACCGCAGCCCAGGCTCCCGCCGGAGACATTGACCGGCAGCCTTCCGTCGGGTGCGAAAGCTCCTTCATCCAGGAGGCGCCCCGCCATCCCTTCCGGGGCCAGAGACAGGGCTTCCAGGTGCTGGAGCTCCTTATAGGCAAAGGTATCATCCACCTCGGCGAAACCGATCTCGCGGGATGGGTTGTGGATGCCTGCCATACGGTAGGCCTGGCGAGCCGCCGCTATGGTGTAAGAAGCGCGAGTCCAGTCCCTCTCTTCAAGGTTTGGGGTGTCTTGTGCCCAACCTATGCCGCTTATGTAAACCGGCCGGCCTTTCATTCGTGACGCCGCCTCTTCAGTTGCCAGGACCATGACAATGGAGCCGTCGGCGGTGCACGCCGCTTCCTCAACTTTCAGAGGTTCGGCAAGGGGCATGGACCGGAGCACTTCCTCGGTCGAAATATCGGCGCCGTAGGCAGCCATGGGATTCCGTTGAGCGTTGCCCCGGTTCTTCTCCACCACCCTGGCCGCCTGCTCCTGGGTATTGCCCGTACCCTCCAAAAATGCCCTCATCTCCAGCCCCGCAACAAAACGGGGATGGAATTCCAGAGGACGGACGTATATGGGGTCCAGGGCGAAGGCGTCGATATGGGCCGGGAAGAGGATGTTGGAGGCTTTTGAGCGGCCTTCCACCACGGCTATGTTGAACTGGCCTGTCTGAAGCTGAAGAAAGATGGAAGCCAGAGCCGTAATACCGTCGGCGGAGATGGTATGGACGGGCTTTAGAACAGCTCCCAGCTGGTCCGGGACATACTCGTCCGCGATGGCCGTGCCCTCAAGGTAGTCCTCACTAACAGAGACAAAGGTATCGACTTGAGATGGTTCCACGCCGGCGTCATCGTAGGCTTTGACGGCGGCTTCGAATATCATCTCCCGAAAGGATACATCGGGAGACGTGGGCCGAAAAAGGGTGTATCCGATTCCTACTATTGCTATTTTTTGCAGCATTGCTTCTACACTCAAGGGGCGAACTGTGACCAGAGAATTGTATCCATAGAGGGGGTTGCTTTCAAGGGATGGCGTTGGTTGAGCAGGTACGGCAGTGCTTTGGCAGCCGGGTATGAGAAAGAGGGCAGCGTGAGTCTATTCCCTGTTAAAGGGGATTGCGCCAACGAAGGCCGGGGAAGCGGCTGAAGTCGGTGTCGTTGGAGTGGACCTCCGCCTGGTACTCCATGGCCAAGGCGGCGATGTGGCAGTCGGTCACCAGATTGGCGCCCACTCCGGCAGAGACGACGTTACGGCGCAAATAGGTGAGATGGTCCACGCCGGGGTTGACCGACGTGACGTGGGGGAAACGGAACCACCGGCGCACGTAGTCAACAGCTTCCGCGGGGTCGGCCGGGTGCACCAACACCCTGGGATGTGTCATTAGCCTTACGAAGCCGGTGGATACCGCCCATGGGACGCCAACTCTCTCCGTACCGTTGACCAGATCTTCCCACCATTGTCTGGCGGAATCATGATGTGGCGCCCCGGTATTGTAGGCATAGACCAGCAGGTTGAGGTCCGGGATTATCACCTTGCCGGGACTGTCACATTGCACCCGGGCCAGCGAACTCCTCGGCCTGCAGCTGGTCGTTGAGCTGGTTTAGCTTTAGGGGGTCAACGCCGGGAGCGAGCCCGCTGTCATTGGGAGTAACCCTATATGCAGGCCGAGGACCTTCCCCAATGCCGGGGGACATACCGCGGCGCAGCGCGTCATTCACCACCTGCTTGAAGGGCTTGTTGAGGAGACGCGCCTGCTCTTTCAGGGAATCCGCTATGTCTTGGTCAAGTGTCAGAGTAGTTCTCATGAAAGCATCATGGCATAAAGTATAGTTGATGTCAAGATGCTATAGTTACCGGTGGGCAGGGAATGTATCCTACTTTTCCATAGCCTCTAATACAATTTGCATGTCCTTGTCGCCTCTGCCACTGAGGCAAACCATCACAATGTCTTCAGGGGAGAGGGTTGGGGCCAAAGTGGTAACGTAGTAGAGGGCGTGGGAAGGCTCCAAGGCAGGGATGATGCCCTCGGTCTTGCACAGTAGGTGAAAGCCTTCCAAGGCTTGAGAGTCGTTGACGGAAGTATACTTGGCTCGTCCCGAATCCTTGAGAAAACTGTGCTCCGGGCCAACGCCCGGGTAGTCCAGGCCGGGGGAGATACTGTGGGTTTCCATCACCTGACCATCACCGTCCTGAAGCAGGTAGGACATGGAGCCGTGTAGGACGCCGGGACGCCCGGCCACCAGGGTCGCAGCGTGCCTGTCTGCGCCTAGGCCGTCCCCGCCCGCTTCTACACCTACCAACCGGGTCTCTTGGTCCTCAATGAAGGGATAGAAGGCGCCAATGGCGTTGCTCCCTCCACCGACGCAGGCCACTACGTACCGAGGAAGTTTTCCTTCTGCCTCTAATATCTGTTGACGGGCCTCCCTACCGATAATGGACTGGTAGTCCCTTACCATTAGCGGGTAGGGATGGGGGCCAACGGCGCTGCCCAGAAGGTAATGGGTGGTCTTTACGTTGGTAACCCAGTCACGAATGGCCTCGTTGATGGCATCCTTGAGGGTTTGGCTTCCGGTGTCCACGGGCCTCACCTCGGCGCCCAGGAGCCTCATTCGGAATACATTGAGGGACTGGCGCCGCATGTCTTCAACGCCCATGTACACAACGCACTGGAGCTCCAGCATGGCGCAGGCTGTGGCTGCAGCGACGCCGTGTTGACCCGCTCCGGTTTCCGCTATGACACGTTCCTTACCCAGCCGTTTTGCCAGCAATGCCTGGCCCAAGGCGTTGTTAATCTTGTGTGCGCCGGTGTGGGCCAAGTCTTCTCTCTTGAGGTAAATCTTCGCGCCGCCCAAGCGCCTTGTCAGGTTGGCTGCGTAGTAAAGAGGCGTGGGCCTTCCGACATAACTGGATAGAAGGAAGACCATCTGGCGCTGAAAGTCCTCATCGACCTTGAGCTTGAGGTAGGCTTCCTCCAGCTCCTCCAGGGCCACCATAAGAGTCTCAGGCACAAACTTCCCGCCGTAGTTGCCAAAGCGGCCCCGGTCATCAGGGGTACTGGTAATGGGATCTAATTTCATCTAGTTCTCCTAGTAGATAACCGTCTAGACTTGTTAGCTTCAGAAATGAATCGCCTAATCATGTCAGGGTCCTTTGTCCCGCCCGTTTCTACCCCGCTGGAAACATCCACACCCCATGTGTGTGTCTTCCGAATGGCCTCACCTACGTTTTCTGGAGTGAGGCCGCCAGCTAGCATAAAATTGAATCCGGATCGGGATATTTGGGCAGCCACATTCCAATCAAAGGACATTCCGGTCCCTCCCTGAAGCCCTTCCACTTGCCGATCGAGGGTAACTATGTACCCCCTGTGCGAGAGGGCGCTAACGTGCTCCAAAAGGGCATTAGATGTCTCAGGTTTGGGTGGACCCGCCGGAATATGGACCACCTTAAAGATTGGCGCGGGTACCTGATCGCAAAATTCTAGCGACTCGGAGCCGCAGAGTTGAATCATATCAACACGGCAGACATCGACAGCCTCTCTTATCTCTTCTATGGACTGGTCTGCGAAAAGACCGACGGTCTTGGGCGGGTTGGGCTGCTCTCCTACAGCATCAACAATTTGCCGGGCTTGGGCGAGGGTGATTCTGCGGCGACGGTTAGGGACAAAATTCAGGCCAATGAAATCGCCTCCCGCCTCCGCGGCCACCAGTGCGTCTTCGACACGTCGGACACCACATATCTTGACTTTAACCATTGTGTCCAGACTCTACGACCTGGCCCAAGGCTATCTCCCTAACCTTGGCGGCAACGTCCGAAGCGGTGACCAGGGCTTCGCCCACCAGTACGGCGTTGACCTTGAAGCCCCGCAGTTGGGCCACGTCTGCGGCGGTAAAAATGCCGCTTTCGCTGACGATTACTTTGCCTCTGGGCACATGGACGGCCAGCCGCTTGGTCACCGATAGGTCGGTATCAAAGGTATGCAGGTTACGGTTATTTATGCCGATGATTTCTGCGCCGACGCTGAGGGCTGTCCCCAGCTCATTTTCGTCGTGCACCTCAACAAGGGCCTGAATCCAAAGCTCTCGGCAGAGGGCGAATAGCTCGCCCAACTGCTGCTTTGAAAGGATGGCAACAATGAGCAAAAGAGCATCGGCCCCGTGGGCCCTGGCTTCATATATCTGGTAGGGGTCAAAGATAAAGTCCTTACGGATTACGGGAACTCGGTGGGGAGCAACGGCGCTTGTCACCGCTGCAAGGTGCTCAAGGGTACCCTGGAACCTGGGATCGGTGAGGACGGATACTGCCGCGGCTCCGTTGTCTACGTAGGTCCCTGCAAGGGCTGTGGGGTCAAAGTTCTTCACTAGGAGGCCCTTGGAGGGTGACGCCTTCTTCACCTCGGCTATCAAGCGGACCCGGTCTCCCAGGAGCGCCCCGGACAGGTTCAAAGGCAACGAAAGGTCTTTAACCCTATCTTCTAAGGAGCTTAAGAGAATTTTACTCTTTTGCTCTCTTAGCTCGGCCTTCTTGGCCTGGACTATCTGTTCAAGAATGGTTGCCAAGCTCTATTGCTCCCGGAATTGATTATCCCTGAGAATCCTCTGCCAGGCTCTGGCTCATCTCCGCCAGAGCCTCCAACTTCACAATAGCGTGGCCGTCGTCAACGATTTGTTTGGCCAACTCAAGGCCCTCCTTCAGGTCTTGAGCCTTCCCGCCCACCACCAGAACCGCGGCGCTGTTGAGGAGGACAACGTCTCGATGAACACCCTGTTGACCAGTCAGGATTCGGCGCAGCAGAAAGGCGTTGTCCTGGGGCGTTCCACCCCGCAAGGCCTGCAACCCGACCCTTGGAAGGCCCAATTGTTGGGGGTTAACCGTGTAGGAGCTTATACTGCCGTCCTTCAACTCCCAAACGTAGGTATCGTCTCCCAAAGTAAGCTCGTCTTGCCCATCACCACCGTATACTACCAGGCAATGTTCAGACCCCATGAGTTGGAGCACTCGCGCCATCTTTTCGCCAAAGGACGGATGGGCTACTCCCAGCAGTTGACGTTTGACCATCGCCGGGTTGGTCAGTGGGCCAAGGACGTTGAACACCGTGCGAATGCCCATTTCACGCCGCACCGGGGCGGCGTACTTCATGGCCGGGTGGAAGATGGGTGCGAACATGAACCCAATGCCCACCCGGTCTATGCACTGCTTGACGGCCGACGGGCCAAGCTCCAACTCAACTCCCAGGGCTTCCAGAACATCGGCGCTTCCACAGGTGCCGGAGGCTGCCCGGTTTCCATGCTTGGCCACCTTTAGGCCCGCACCCGCGGCGACAAAGGCGGCAGCGGTAGAAATGTTAAAGGTGCCGCTGCCAGAGCCGCCGGTGCCACAGGTATCCACAACCACACCATCCACCTCCACCCTCAGGGCCTTTTCACGCATGACTTTAGCCATGCCGGCAATCTCTTCGGGCGTTTCCCCCTTCAGCCGGAGCGCAGTTAGAAACGACGCCAGCTGCGCCGGGGTGACCCGGCCGTCCATAATTTCCGTCATCAACAGCGATGCCTGGTCCATTTCCAGAGACCGGCCTGCTATCAGTGTTTCTATGGCTTGCTTAATCACTTGGGAGCTTCTCCCCTCCGACCCCACCTGTCCACATTTTGCAAATAGTTGCGTAACAGGTCGTGGCCCACTTTGGTCAAAATAGATTCGGGGTGAAACTGGACTCCCTCCACCGGAAGTTGCTTGTGACGAACGCCCATAATGACGCCCTCTTCAGTCCAGGCGGTTATCTCCAGAGATGCGGGGAGGTCTTCACGCTCCACAATCAGGGAATGATACCTGATGGCTTCAAAGGGATTGGGGAGACCCTGGTAAATCTCTTTGCCATCGTGGTAGATCATTGAGGTCTTGCCGTGCATTATCACCTTGGCGGCGTCCACGGTGCCACCGTAGGCAAAACCAATGGTCTGATGTCCCAGACAAACTCCCAAAATAGGAAGTCTTTCGCCATAGTGAAGAACAACGTCGCCGGAGATGCCCGCTTCTTTGGGAGTACAGGGACCCGGAGATATGACTATGCCCTTGGGAGCCATGGCTTCAACGCCATCCAGGGTAATCTTGTCGTTGCGCACCACCTCTACGTCGGCGCCCAGCTCTGAAAGATACTGGTAAAGGTTGTAGGTAAAGCTGTCATAGTTGTCAATTAGGAGAATCATACATTACCCCGAGTGTCCTTCAGCGATATCGATGGCCCTGAAGAGGGCGTTGGCTTTATGTAAAGTTTCTTCAAACTCATCCCTGGGAACGCTGTCTGCCACAACGCCTCCGCCGGCCTGAATATACATAGTCCCATCTTTGTATATGCCCGTGCGCAGCACCAGGGCTGTATCCATGTTTCCGGAGTAACTAAAGTAGCCCACGGCGCCCCCATAAGGGCCTCGCTTCTCCCCCTCTATCTCCGCGATGATTTCCATGGCGCGTATCTTGGGCGCCCCCGACACGGTGCCAGCAGGGAAACACGAACGCAGGGCATCATAGGGAGTGAGGTCCGGCTTCAGCCGTCCTTCCACGTGAGATACCAGATGCATTACGTGAGAGAAATGCTCCACCTGCATAAGCTCAGTTACCGACACGGTGCCGGGGATGCTAACTCGTCCGATGTCGTTGCGGCCCAGATCCACCAGCATGATGTGCTCGGCCCGTTGTTTTTCACTGCTCTTGAGATCTTCTTCTAACCGCGCGTCCTCCTCCGGCGTGCGGCCCCGGGGTCTGGTGCCGGCGATGGGGTGAGTTGCCACCACGCCATCCTGCACCTGGGCTACGGTCTCAATGGCCGCTCCCACAATGTGAAAGTCGTCCATGTGCAGATAGTACATGTAGGGCGATGGGTTGACGCTCCTCAAGGCCCGGTAAATTTGAAATGGCGGCGCCTTGGTGCTTCGGCTAAACCTCTGGGAATTGACCACCTGTATGGCGTCCCCGGCGTAGATGTAATCGATGCACTTCCTGACCGCGTCCTCGTATTCGGGCATGGTGAAGTTGGAGGACACGGCGGACGGCTCACCGGACGGGGGCGATGAGTCAACCGGACCCGTGGGTCTCTCCAGGGGCTGGGAAAGGCGTTGGACCATTTTGTCGATTTTAGCGATGGCCGCGGCATAGGCTGCTTCAGTATCGCCATCCAGCCGGGCGTGGCTAACCACCTTGATGTCATGGCGCAGGTGGTCGAATATCAGAAGGGTATCGGCAAACATGAAAACGGATTGGGGCAAACCCTGGGGGTCCGCAGGCATTGGGGGCACCCGCGGCTCAAAATAGCTAATTGTGTCATAGGCCAGATATCCTACTCCGCCGCC
Organism: Dehalococcoidia bacterium; assembly: GCA_965226535.1. Classification (GTDB taxonomy): domain Bacteria; phylum Chloroflexota; class Dehalococcoidia; order Lucifugimonadales; genus JAPULR01. Next base: position 418,753 of record CBDDDE010000009.1, read on the forward strand.
GTGGAAGCCGGGCAGGTCAGGTGTGGGAATAAGCTTATACCGGTCCATTTCAGCTTCCACCAGGGTCAAGGGGTCCACCTCGCCCTCGGGCTGGCCCGGTCCCGTCTTGATAACCTTATAAGGATCGGTGCCGATAAAGCTGTAGCGGCCCAGGCGCTCCCCACCTCCCACACTCTCCAGCAAAAAAGAGTAGGGCGACCGGGCAACCTTGAGGTATGCCGATACAGGGGTCTCCAGGTCCGCTTGAATTTGACGATACACCGGTACCAGGTTCCCCTGTTCCGCGAGCCCTTTGATCTCTTCTAAAGACGGATAGTACATTTTGGCAAATAGTCCTTCATCATTCTCCCGGGATAACCAACCCCATTCTACGCTTAACCTCCTCCAGCTTTGGCCGCGACACCAGGGCTGCCTGCTCAGCGCCCCGGGCCAACATCTGATCCAGCTCGGTCACGTCGTCCATCAAAGTTTGGTAACGCTTCCTAATAGGCTTGAGCTCCTCGATGACAACCTCGGCGACCCTGGCTTTAAGATCACCATAGCCGCGCGCCGTGGCAAAGTCCGCCTCGGACTGTTCTTTGCTTCTACCGGTAATCACTTTGTAAATCCCTAGAAGGTTGTTAACTCCTGCCTTGTCCGGGTCTTCGGAGAACCGGATCTCATTGCCTGAGTCCGTCACCGCGCGCCTGATAGACCGTTCAATTTCTTTAGGTTCATCGATGAGGTTAACGGCGTGGCCCCTAATATGGGCAAAGCTCTTGGACATCTTGACCGTTGGAGCGTCCAGACCCATGACTCGGGCTCCAACTTCCGGTATGACCGCCTTTGGGACTACAAAGGTGTCGCCGTACAGGTGGTTAAACCGCTGGGCAATGTCTCGCGTCAATTCCACGTGCTGACGCTGATCATCACCCACGGGGACCTCATGGGCATCGTACAGGAGAATGTCCGCCGCCATCAGAACCGGGTAGTCCAAGAGCCCGGTGGCGACGCTCTCCTGCCTGAGCAGCTTGTCTTTGTACTGGGTCATCCTTTCCAGCCAACCCAAGGGAGTTACGCAGTTGAGCATCCAACAGCCCTCAGCGTGGGCGGTCACGTGGCTCTGGATGAATACGGTGCACTTCTTGGGGTCCAACCCCGCGGCAAATAGCATTGCGGCCAAGGAGCGGGTCTGGTGGCGCAGAACTTCCGGCTTCTGAGGCACGGTGATGGCGTGCAGGTCCACTATGCAGAAGAAGTTCTCCTTCTCAGCTTGGCGCTCCACCCAGCCTTTTATGGCTCCCAGGTAGTTGCCAAGCTGAACATCGCCAGAGGGCTGAATGCCGCTGAAGACTCGCCTCTTTGCCCCCTTCACCGAAAGGCCCGTGCTCGCCTCTGCTCTTGTCTCCATAACCAACAAACCTCGCCATGTCAACTAATAACAAAACCCCGCCTCAAGGGACGGGGTCATCTCCGCGGTGCCACCCTAGTTTCCCGGTAGTCCGGGACTCTTTCTCAGACCCGACGTGCCGGGACTGCTGGTCTATAACGGGACCGCCCGCTGGTTGGCGAACCCCCCATTGACAGTCAGTCAAATTGCTGGGTTCATTCAGGGTCCATTCGCGCCTCTGCCCTGGGACCGGCTTCCACCTTCCCCGGCTCTCTGGGCCCGGCGGGAGGCCTACTATTCCCTTTCCAACCTTTGATATTTAGTTAAATTTAAGTCTACGTTCAGCTTAACTTACTGTCAAGCATTGAGTTGGCAGACAGGTATCCCTACCCGCCGGAGGGTCCGCCGCCGAGTCCGGGTTTTGTCATCTTAACCGGGTCCAGTAAGGCATCCAGGTCCTCGGCTGAAAGGTCAGTTCTCTCAAGGGCCGTTTCTCTAATAGTAGACCCCGACACGGCGGCTTCCTTTGCGATTTGCGCCGCCTTGTCGTACCCAATAGCAGGAGCCAGGGCGGTTCCCAGCATTAGGCCTCTTTCCACCATCTGTGGGCCTGTTTCCGTAGCCTTCAATCCTTTGATGCATTGATTGGAGAAGTTGTCCGCCGACGAAGCCAGAAGGTCTATGGACTCCAGCAGATTGTGGGCTGCCACGGGCATCATCATATTGAGTTCAAAGTAGCTTCCCTGGCCAGACTGTAAGATTGCCAAGTCATTGCCCATGACCTGGGCCGCAGCCTGGATTACCGACTCTGCTATGACGGGATTGACCTTTCCCGGCATGATAGAGCTGCCGGGTTGCACCTCCGGCAACGCCAGCTCGCCCAAACCCGCCCGGGGGCCGGACCCAAGCCATCTGATATCATTGGCTATCTTGGTGAGGCTGAGAGAAATGGTGCGCAATACGGCGCTGGCCTCTACCACGGCGTCCAGGGTGTTCTGAGCTTGGAAATGGTTCTCCGTCTCCCTAATATCCACCCCGGTGGCCGCGGACAACGCCTGGCATACCCTACCGGCAAACTCCGGGTGGGCGTTAACCCCGGTCCCTACAGCCGTACCTCCCAGCGCAACCTCCGCCAGCTCTTCTTGAGCGTGCTTTAGCCTGCGGATGCCCCGCTCTACTTGGCCGGCGTAGCCTCTGAACTCCTGGCCCAAGCGGATCGGCGTGGCGTCCTGGAGATGAGTGCGGCCCGTCTTGACCAAGGGCCAGAATTCTCGGCTTTTTTCGCTCAGAGCGTCATTCAGATTCTCAAGGGCAGGAATCAGGTTGTCCTTGATCTGCACGAGGCCGGCCAGATGAATGGCCGTGGGGATAACGTCGTTGGAAGATTGGCAGATGTTGACGTGGTCGTTGGGATGAACTTTCCGAGAACCGGGGTCCCCACCCATGAGCTCTGAAGCGCGATTGGCGATGACCTCGTTGGCGTTCATGTTGGTGGAGGTACCGGAACCGGTTTGGAAGATATCTATGACAAAATGTTGGTCAAACTTACCCTCGGCCACCTCTTGAGCCGCGCGCACCAGCGAATTCCCTATGGACCCATCCAGTAGTCCTAACTCAACGTTCACCTGGGCAGACGTCCCTTTGATGAGGGCTAACGCCTGGATAAAGCTCCGGGAGAACCGAAGACGACTGATGGGAAAGTTCAATACGGCGCGCATTGTGGATGCCCCGTAGTAGGCTTCTGAGGGGACCTCCATGGGGCCCATGGAGTCTCGTTCTATTCGTACCTTTGGTTCAGTATTAGACATTGCTAGTTCCTCACTTAAAATATGAAGACAAAGAATAGCGGGTTTACAGGGTGTCGCCAAGTTGGACGGGAATGGGGAAGGATGCCTGCGGATGGACGGGGGCCTAGGGCTATCCTTTAACCCCTTCCAGTGTCCCGGTGACCACCAGCCGGTGGTCGTACTCGAACCTTGGGACGCAGGTGATGAGGCTTATGGCGGGGCCACCGAGCTCGTGAATCGCCAAATCGTCTTCAGGAATCACCTTGGACGCAGTTAGTCTATAAAGGAAGGTAGTCTCTCCGTTGTCCACGGTGGCGTAAACAGGGCCGCTGCGGAGGAGGTTGGGGATTTCAGGCAGCTTGGCAAAGACGTTACCTTCCCCCGCAATAGGGCTTTCAAGATGTCCAAAGAACCAGGCGGTGCCATTTTCTCCGGCGTTGGCCGTCTCTGGGATGTGCCCCACAACGTTCTTGGGCGTTTCGTAGGCCTTGCTATTGCCCACGTCCAGAACCTCAAGACCCTGCACTTCAGAATCTAGATCTATGGCAGGGATGGAGATTCTGACGGGGGGCGGTAGTGAATCTTTAGCAGGCACGGAGGCAAGGGAGATGGGATCAAATTTGTCTAATAGCGGGTTTGGCAAGGCGTAGGTGGACTCAGCCGCTGAGGGGTTGTTCCAAAAAACGGGGCTCAGAGCCTCTCCAGGGAACAGGGATTGAGCGGCAATGGCCTGCGGCGATAGCTTTAGGTCTGCCTGGTTTGCGTCCAAGTCCCGGGGATCCGGCGTCTCTCTAACGGACCCGAGAGCGTCGGTAGCATCACCACCGTCGGAGGCGGTTGCATTAAGGGAGTCTAAGTTGGACTGGGCCCACCAGGAGTAAACGAAAAAGGCCCCGCCGCCGGCCAGAAATGCCAAACCCAAAACGATGAGGCCAAGGCCAAAAAAGGACAAAAAGCGGCTTTGCCTTTTTCGTGGCTTGTTACCGTGCTCCAACTCTCCTGCTTCCATATCCTAGTTCCTCATGGTAGCAGATAACGGGCGCAAGGGAGCGCAAACCTAGGGCCTGTTCCACTTCGTCAGAACTACAGCGACTCTTGGATGCTTGTGCACCGTCGCCAAAGGGATCAATACGACGACTTACTTGGCGCTGACTAACGTATTTTGGGTATGTGTGAAGCGCCGCTGGTAACAGGCTCGTTGAAGTAGATGTCTCCGTTGCGGATCTTCAAATTAAATCCACAATTTGGGTTAGTACAGACCCAAGCCTTGTAGTGAACCGCCGCTCCGTGGCTGCCGTAGTCAGACAGAGGCACCAACTGGCCCACGTTGCATTTTAGGCAATGAGGCAATACGTTATCTTCCACAACTCCTCCTCCCAATCCGAATATGTGAGAATGTAGTAGAGCTATTCTCTTATTTTGTATTTGTCTGTTACAAGGATACGGACGACGTTTATCAACGGATTTCCGGGCTGTCCATTGCCCACTTGCCTTGTACCACCAAGTAAAATGTATAATGTATTGCCCCAATAAAAGGGCTTACGCCCTTTATGAGGTCCACTTAACATGAATACCGTGAAGACCGGACTTCTGATGATGCTCATGGGAGGACTGCTCCTGGTAGTAGGGCAGCTCATCGGCGGATTTCAAGGGCTCATCTTCGCCCTGGTCTTTGCCGTTGCTCTGAATTTCTTTGCCTTCTGGTTCAGCGACAAGATGGCCCTTCGGATGGCCGGCGCTCACCAGGTATCGCCTGAGGACGCCCCGGAGCTTCACTCCATTGTGGACGAGCAGGTTACGAGGGCGGGAATACCAAAGCCCAAGGTGTACATTATCCAGAACGACTCGCCAAACGCCTTCGCTACGGGGCGGAGCCCGAAAAAGGCCACCATAGCGGCCACTACTGGAATAATTAGCCTGCTGAACCGGGAGGAGTTGGGTGGAGTTATTGCCCACGAACTGGCCCACGTGGGCAACCGGGACACGCTTATCATGACCATGGTCGCCACGGTAGCCTCGGCCATTGGGATGATTGCCTGGATGGCTAAGTTTTCACTTATTTTCGGCGGCTTTGGGGGATTCGGGGGCAGGGACCGAGGCGGTGGTGGTGGCGGCTACGGAATGGCCATCGGCATTGGCGGCCTTCTCCTCCTGGCCATCGTAATACCAATGCTTACAACCCTGGTCCGTCTGGCTATCTCGCGGACACGGGAGTACCAAGCCGACGCTACGGGGGCGAAGACGTCGGGAAATCCCTGGGCCTTGGCCAGCGGCCTAGAGAAGTTGGACAGCTGGTCAAAACGCATCCCCATGGAAGCCAACCAAGCGGTGGCTCACCTGTACATTGTGGAGCCGATGCACGGACAGACCATGAGCTTCCTGAACGGAGCCGGTATGATGCGCCTTTTTTCTACTCATCCTCCCATTGAGGAGAGGGTGAAACGTCTGAGGAGCATGAATGAGGGTTGGTAAGCCGCAAGACGGTCCTTGTCACCGGCGGGGCCGGTTTCATCGGCTCCCATCTCGTCGATAGACTCCTTGAGTTGGACTATCGGGTGGTTGTGCTTGACGATCTCAGCTCCGGCAAACTGGGCAACCTGCCCTCGGGAGTTAACTTTCACCACACCGGAGTTACCAACGCAGCTATTGAGAATACCTTCAGAAGAGAGAAACCGAACCTGCTCTTCCATCTGGCGGCCCAAGTCAGCGTTAGTCACTCCATGAGAAATCCGCTGGAAGACGCTGAAGCCAATATCCTGGGCACTTTGAGACTTATGGAAGCCTCACGGCGTCACGGGGTAGAGAAATTTGTCTATTCCTCCACCGGGGGTGCCCTCTACGGCAACCCCGAATACATTCCATGCCGAGAGGACCATCCCATCCGCCCCGTGTCTCCCTATGGACTGGGCAAGTCGGTGAGCGAGAAGTATCTGGACCTGTATCATCACATGTACCGGCTGAACTACGCGGCCTTGCGATACGGAAACGTGTACGGCCCTCGTCAAGACACGACGGGAGAGGCCGGGGTAGTCGCCATTTTTTCTCGGGCCATGCTGGAAGGCAGGCAGCCCGTAATTTTTGGTAATGGGGAGCAGGAACGGGACTTTGTCTACGTGAAGGACGTGGTGGAGGCGAATCTCTTGGCCCTGAATGAGACCATTGTGGGCCCTTACAACATCGGGACAGGAACGGGCACCTCCGTTAACCGGATTTTTGAGATGCTCAGCAAGATCTTGAGGTTCAGAAAAGCGCCGCTGCATTCTCCCGCCAGGTTGGGCGAGGTGCAGAAGATTAGCCTGGACCCCAACAAATCTAATCGCGAGATGGGTTGGCAGCCTCAGACCAGCCTCGATAAAGGGCTGGAGTTGACGGTAGCCCACTTCAGGCAGATTTTTGGAAGGTCCGTAGTCTAACTATAGAAAATATACAGAGGACTTAAAGTATGGAAAAATTCGACGTTATTATTCTTGGAGGCGGCGCTGCGGGGCTTAGCGCGGGGCTTTACTCGACACGAGCCATGCAAAAGACGCTAATCTTGGAGCGCCTTGGCTACGGTGGCCAAATTCTGGTAACGGACATGATTGAGAACTACCCCGGATTTCCTGAGGGTATAAGAGGCCCGGAACTGTCCACCATGATGGAGCAGCAAACCCGTAGGTTTGGCGCTGACATGCGATATGAGGATGTGGAAGGCGTGGAGAAGCTGGACGAACCCCTGAAGCTGATCCACACCTCTGAAGGAACCTATGCCGGAAAAACCATCATCATAGCATCGGGTGGTTCCCATAAGAAGCTTGGCGTACCCGGAGAGGACGAATTTTCCGGGAAAGGCGTCTCATATTGCGCCGTTTGCGATGGAAATTTCTTCAGAGGCGAGGACGTGGTGGTAGTGGGCGGCGGCGACGCGGCGCTGGACGAAGGCGGATACTTGTCAGGTATTGTTAACAAGGTGACGGTAATTCATCGCAGGGACCAGCTGCGGGCCAGCAGGATTCTGCAGGAGCGCTCCTTTAACAATCCAAAAATGGACTTCCTTTGGAGCCACGTGGTTGAGGAGTTCAAAGGAGACAAAGAGCTGAAGAGCGCCATGGTGCGAAACCTGAAGACCGGTGAGGCCTACAAATACCCTGCGTCGGGAGCCTTTATCTATATAGGGTTTGAGTCCAACAGCGGCTTCCTCAAGGGTCAGGTGCCCATGGACGAGTTTGGTCACATAAATACCAACATCGGAATGGAAACGGAAATACCGGGGGTGTACGCCTGCGGAGACATAAGGGTGAACTCGGATAAACAGTTGGGTAATGCCGTGGGGGACGGAATCACAGCCGCTCTATCGGCTTACAAGTACATAACCGAAGCAGAGTAACCCCCCCGGCCACTAGGAATAGGCAAAAAAATGGGACGGCACATGCCGTCCCATTCTACATAGTGCGTGTACCTAGTCTAATGACCGCCGCATCCACCGCCACCACAGCCGCATCCACCGCCACCGCCACCACCACCGCAACCACAGCTGCCGGAGCCACAGCCGCCACCAGCCGGATAATCCGGGTTGGTGATGAGGAACCCCACTCGCGTGAAGTCTTCAACAAAATCTATCGTGGCCTTCTCCAAAAAGGGTGCGCTGTCCGAGTCCACCAAAAACCTAATGCCGCTTCTGTTCAAAGAAGTGTCATCGGGCTGGTTATCATCCTCTAGAGTGAGCATGTACTGAACGCCGCCTTGCTCGTTGGGCAACGCAATGATCCTAAGAGGCTTATCCTCTTTGCCTTCTTCCTCTAGAACCTCCTTGATCTTCTCCACCGCTATCTCAGTAATTTCCAGCATTATTAATTCTCCTGCAAATACTCTAAGATTATGACGTGATTTACCGTATCAGGAATACCGTGGCATTGTCAACGACGTATACCCAGGGTTATTTGACCCGACGGTTGGAAACAACCAGGCTAGCCAAAGGGCGGGTTCCGGCGGACACGTTGCACGATATTCCGTAGGATTATGAAATTATCACCCATCTCACGTTGACACTCACCTACAATACTTGTACACTTTCCAACGTTCCCTTTTAGGACGTGGAGATATATTTATGCCCACTATTAATCAGCTCGTAAGAAAAGGCCGTGCAAAGGCCAGAAAGAAATCCAAGTCGCCGGCCATGCACTGGATTCATAACGCCTTAAAAAACAAGGTGATATGGAGCAAGGGCGCACCTCAGAGAAGGGGCGTTTGCGTTCAGGTTAGGACCATGACACCGAAAAAGCCCAACTCTGCGCTTCGTAAGATAGCTCGCGTCCGGCTGACGAACGGATTTGAAGTTACGGCCTACATTCCGGGAGAAGGGCACAATCTGCAAGAGCATTCGGTGGTGATGATTCGGGGTGGAAGGGTAAAGGACTTACCGGGAGTGCGTTATCACGTGATTAGGGGCACTTTGGACTGCGAGGGCGTGGAGGGCCGCAAGAGGGGCCGGAGCAAGTACGGGTCCGCGCGGCCAAAGGGAAGGTAGAGCAGCCCAGTGTCAAGAAGAAGGCGAGCCGAGAAGAGGCCCTGTCCGCCGGATCCGCGGTATAACAGCGTTGAGCTTTCGCGCTTTATTAACAGAGTTATGACCCGGGGCAAGAAAACCTTGGCCCAAAGGGTTGTATATAGTGCACTGGACACTGTGAGCCAGGAAACGAAGCACGAACCCATGGGGATATTTAACAAGGCTTTAGAAAACTCCAGGCCGCTGCTGGAGGTTAAGCCAAGGAGAGTCGGTGGGGCGACTTACCAGGTACCCATTGAAGTAAACCCCAATAGAAGCGAAGCGCTGGCCATGCGATGGCTCATTAACGCGGCAAGAGCTCGCCGCAACATGCCAATGACAAGGCGCTTGGCCCTGGAACTAATGGACGCCGCCCGCGCTGAGGGTACGGCGGTAAAACGCAAGGAAGACCTGCACAGGATGGCGGACGCCAACCGGGCTTTTGTGCACTACAGGTGGTAGAGGGAACTCTCCGCCAACCCGGCTACGGAGTCTGTCATCATGTCTGAACGCTTGCCTATAGAGCGAATCCGTAACATCGGATTCATTGCCCACATTGACGCCGGCAAGACCACCGTCACGGAACGTGCGTTGTACGTCACAGGACGCACTTACAAGATTGGTCAGGTGGACTTGGGCACTGCCGTCATGGATTGGATGCCACAGGAAAGGGAACGAGGCATTACCATTACCGCCGCCGCTACTACCACTGAGTGGAAGGGCCATCAAGTAAACGTTATCGACACCCCCGGTCACGTGGACTTCACCGCGGAGGTGGAGCGCAGTTTAAGGGTGCTGGACGGTGGCGTTGTGGTGCTGGACGCCGTGGCCGGCGTTCAACCTCAATCGGAAACTGTGTGGAGGCAGGCGAACAAGTATCGCGTGCCGCGCATTTGCTTCGTAAACAAAATGGACCGAGTGGGAGCCAACTTTGAGCGCACCCTTCAATCTGTGCGGCATAGGCTAAAGGTCAATCCCTTGGCTATTCAGATGCCTATGGGCCAAGAAACGGAATTCCAAGGTGTCATGGACCTCATGGGTGAAAAAGCGTATTTCTATCAGAACGGCGGGCCAACCTTTGAGGAAGGGCCTATTCCCACAGAGTACATGGAGAATTTCCGAATGTACCGGGACGCTATGATAGAGCGGATTGTGGAGACTCAGGACCACCTGATGATCAGGTATCTTGAAGGCGAAGACATCCCCGTAAAAGACCTGAAAAACGCCCTGCGAAAGGCTACTATAGCCAGGCATCTGGTCCCTGTTGTGTGCGGCAGCGCCCTGAAGTCCTACGGGATACAACCGCTTCTTGACGCCGTTGTGGACTATCTTCCCTCGCCTTCAGACGTTCCAGCCGTGGAGGGGATGGTACCCGACTCCGAGGATACAACTATTCGCAAGGCCGAGGTGGATGGGCCTCTGGCAGCCCTGGCCATGAAGGTGATCACTGATCCTTACGTTGGAAGGCTGGTCTACCTGAGGGTGTATTCCGGTGTGGTGAAAGCCGGAACTATGTTATACAACTCCACCAAGGGGCGTAGAGAGCGGCTGGGTCGGGTGTTGCAGATGCACGCCAACCACAGGCGGGAGGTGCCGGAGATTAGCGCCGGCAACATTGCCGCCGCCATTGGCCTGAAAAACACCTTCACTGGGGATACTATCTGCGACCCGGACTTCCCAGTCATTTTGGAGCCCCCCACATTCCCGTCCCCCGTGATCTCGGTGGCCATCGAGCCAATCACCCAAGCGGACCGGGACAAGTTGATGGATTCCATTCACAAGTTGGCGGAGGAAGACCCAACGTTTCTTGTTCGCCACAACGAAGACACGGGCCAAACCATAGTTTCCGGTATGGGGGAGCTTCACCTGGAAGTATTCATTGACCGGCTGCGCCGGGAGTTTAGTGTGGGAGCCAACGTTGGGACGCCCAAGGTTTCCTACAGAGAAACCATTACAAAGGCCACCAGGGCTGAGGGACGGTTTGTCCGGCAGACGGGCGGCCACGGGCAGTTTGGCGACGTCTGGCTTGAGATTGAGCCGCTGGAACGGGGCGAAGGGCTGGTATTTGAGAATAAGATAAGAGGCGGAGTGATTCCCCAACAGTTTATTAAGCCCGTAGAGCAAGGGGTGAGACAGGCCTCTGAGAACGGGTCCGTTGGCGGATATCAGGTTGTAGATTTGAAAGTGACCCTTGTGGATGGCAGCTATCATCCTGTAGACTCCTCGGAGTTGGCTTTTCGAGCAGCAGGGTCTCTAGCCTTTCGTGAAGCCTTTAGAAAGGGCCGACCTATTTTGCTAGAGCCAATCATGGAGATGGAGGTTGTGACACCCGCCCAGTTTCTAGGCGCTGTTTTGGGGGACTTGAATTCACGGCGTGCCCAGATTCAGACAATTGAGGGAGGGGAAGACATTCAGCAGATACGAGTGTCGGTACCCCTTTCGGAGTCTTTTAGCTACGCCACAACACTCAGGTCCATGACCCAGGGTCGAGCAAGTCATACAATGGAATTTAAGTATTACGAAGCCGTACCCAAAAATTATGTAAAAGATTTAGTGCTGGGCAGATAGAGTTAACAAATGGTTAGACAAGCAACACAGGGAACAACCTCACAAAAGATTAGAATCGTCCTCAAGGCTTTTGACCACAAGACGCTGGACCTATCAGCGACCCAGATTGTGGAGACAGCCGAGCAGACGGGGGCGGTTGTGGCGGGACCGGTGCCCTTGCCAACTCACATACGCCGGTTCTGTGTCATCCGCTCCCCTCACATCGACAAGGATTCACAGGAGCATTTTGAGATACGAACCCATAAGAGATTGATAGACATCCTCGAACCGACTCCGAAAACCATCGACGCGCTTACCAGGCTTAATCTGCCGGCGGGCGTCGATATTTCCATCAAGCTATAGCATGAGGATTGCAACAAATGATTAAGGCAATCCTAGGTAAGAAGCTTGGAATGACCCAATACATATATGACGATGGTCGGATGGTTCCCGTCACGATCATCAAAGCTGGACCTTGTACTATCACTCAGCTAAAGACAACGGAAAAGGATGGATACGAGGGGGTCCAGCTGGGATTTCAAGCCGCTAAAAAGGCCAACAAGGCAAAGAGGGGCCACCTAAAGGCCACCAATTTGTTCCGCTATCTGAGAGAGGTTCCGGCGGAAACTTTGGAAGGCCTGGAAGTTGGACAAAAAATTGGGACCGATATATTTAAAGCGGGGGAACACGTTGCCCTGGTTGGAACCTCAAGGGGTCGCGGATTTCAAGGAACGGTAAAGCGTCACGGCTTTGGGGGCGGATCCCGCACCCATGGGCAGTCGGACAGACTGCGCGCACCCGGGTCCATTGGCATGGGCACCACCCCAGGTCGAGTGTTTAAGGGCAAGAAGATGTCTGGGCACATGGGCAACGTGCGGGTTACCGTAAAAAATTTGGAAGTGGTGGATATCGACCAGGAACGGGACTTGCTGCTGGTTAAGGGGGGAGTTCCCGGGGCTCCACAGGGCTTGGTCATGGTACGGAAAATAGGGGGGAAGAGCCAACCTCGATAGCAGGCAAGACCAATGGAAATCGAACTCAAAGATATAAAAGGCCAAGTAGTTGGAGAGGTCCAAGTAAGCGATACGCTGTTTGGAACTCCCTTCAACCCCTCGGTAGTTCATCAAGCCATGGTGATGTACCAGCTCAACCGCAGACAGGGGACTCACAAGGTTAAAGTGAGGAGCGAGGTATCTGGAGGAGGGGCCAAACCCTGGCGCCAGAAGCACACTGGCCGGGCCAGGCATGGCAGCAACCGCTCACCCATATGGCGGCACGGCGGCGTTACCTTTGGCCCCAGGCCCAGGAGCTACCGTAGAGCTATGCCCAAGAGAATGCGCCGCTTGGCCCTCCGCTGCGTGCTGTCTCAGAAACTGAAGGCCTCGAGGCTGGTTCTCATAGAAGGGTTCGACGAAGTGGGTGGAAGAACCAAGGAGATGGTACAGGTCTTAAAAAGCTTGAACGTTACAGGGTCCACGCTCATTGTCACCGGGAACCCGGAGAAGAACGTGGTCAGGTCGGCGCGTAATATCCCCAAGACATGGACCCTTCCCGTCAATCTGATAAACGCCGAGGATCTGCTGAAACGCAGCAACCTGATTTTGACGTTGGGCGCTCTCCGCCGGGCCGAGGATATTTGGGGCTTTGGCGCCGACGGCGTGAGGATTTTGCCAATAGGTGGAGCGGCTCCGGTGGAGGTGGAACTCGATGAAGCCGTCGAACCGGCCGCGGAACCCGAGATGAGTGTCCCCGATGACACCGGCGCTGAGGTTGAAGACACCATCGACAGGGACCAGGCAGACCCTCAAGAAAAGTCAGAAGGGAAGGCTTAAGGGTACAGCAATGGAGCTTCAACAAGTCTTGGTTAAACCGCTTATCACAGAAAAGAGCACTCTTCTTCAAGAGGCGGGCAAATACACCTTTCACGTGGCCCCAAGGGCCAACAAGATTCAGATTGGAGAGGCGGTAGAAAAGACCTTTGGAGTGGTGGTGCTAGATGTCAACATATGCAAAATTCGGGGAAAGATGAGGCGCTACGGCGTAAGACTGCATCGAACTCCGGACATAAAGAAAGCAATTGTAACGTTGCAAGATGGGGATAGGATCCAGCTCATAGAGGGTCTATAGATATGCCTCTTAAGATTCCAAATCCACGAACGCCGGGTACGCGGAACGCCGCGTTACCTTCCTTTGACGAGATTACCAGGAAGAAGCCTGAGAAGTCTCTCCTTCGGCCCCTTCACAAACATGCAGGCAGGAACTCCTCCAACAAGATAACCATGCGGTACAGAGGGGGAGGCAGCAAACGCCACTTTCGCATTATCGACTTCAAGCGTGACAAGGATGGGATTCCCGGCACCGTGGCGTCCATTGAATACGATCCTAACCGGTCAGCGCGCATAGCCCTGGTAAACTACGCCGACGGTGAAAAGCGGTACATCCTGTCTCCCCTGGGGCTCACACCCGGCGTGAAGGTGGAGTCGGGCCCCAAGGCAGGCATCAGCCCCGGCAACTGCCTGCCCATTAGGCTAATCCCCACGGGGACAATGGTCCACAATTTGGAGTTGGAAGTAGGAAAAGGCGCCAAGATGGTGCGCAGCGCCGGGACAGCCGCTCAGATCCTCTCGCGGGAAGATGTATATGTGCTAATAAGATTGCCCTCCGGTGAGATTAGGCGAGTGCCGGCTAACTGCAGGGCCACCATTGGCCAACTAAGCAACGTTGACCACAAAAATATCATTTGGGGAAAGGCCGGCAAGACCCGTCACCGGGGCCGAAGACCCCGTGTGCGTGGCTCTGCAATGAACCCTAGCGACCATCCTCACGGCGGCGGAGAAGGAAAAGCAGGCATCGGTATGCCGGGGCCCAAGACGCCGTGGGGCAAGCCAGCCCTGGGGTACCGGACCAGGAAGAAGAAAAAGCCAACTACCCTCATTGTCCGGGGAAGGAGAAGATAAGCCTATGTCCCGGTCTACTAAAAAGGGACCTTACATACATCCCAAGTTGCAGAAGAAGGTGATGATCGCCCAGCGTGTGGGATCCAAGACGCTAATTCGGACTTGGTCTAGGGCATCAACCATAATGCCGGAAATGATAAATCTGACCATTGCCGTCCACGACGGTAGACGTCACGTCCCAATATTCATCAGTGAGAACATGGTAGGCCACAAGCTGGGAGAGTTTGCCCCTACCCGGACGCTCAGGGGTTCCGGAAGGGGTAATCGAGGCTAACGTATGGTAGCAGTGCAGGCCATAGCCAAACAGGTTGGAGCATCTCAAAAACGCCTGATGCCCATGCTTGCCCTAGTTAGGGGCAAACGGGTAGATGCCGCCATAAACATTTTGGAGCTTTCGTCCTCACCCTGGGCCAAGATAATAGCCAAAACAGTAAAGTCGGCGGCGGCCAACGCAGAAAATAATCTGTTGCTGGACAGAGACAACCTACGTATAGTGAAGATTACTGCTGACGTGGCCCAGTCAATGCGGCGATTCAAGCCCCATGCCCGGGGTAGGGTAGGTCGGATGCATCGAAGGGCATGCCACATCACCGTTGTAGTAGACGAGGAGGCGCCCGATGGGACATAAGACACACCCTATAGGCTTCAGGCTGGGTATCAACAAAAGCTGGCTGGCCAACTGGTTTGTACCTAAGGCAAGGCAGTACCGGGAGTTGGTACTGGGAGACCTGACCATCAGAAAGGCCATCAAGAAGGAATATGATGGTTTTTCGGACGCAGGTATCGCCAGGGTGGAGATAGACCGGCACAGCCAGAATTTGGTTATTAACATTCATTCGGCAAGGCCCGGTATTCTCATTGGCAGGGACGGTGAGCGAGTAAAGAAACTCCGCAGTAATCTGGAAAGGTTAACCAGGAAGCGCATTCAACTTAATATCCTTGAGATACAGCAGCCTGAGCTAAATGCCTATCTGGTGGCAAAGAATATCGCGGACCAGCTGGCGCGCCGAGTCGCCTACCGAAGAGCGCTGCGACAAGCCCTACAGCGAACCATGCAGGGTGGCGCCCTTGGCATAAAAATTGTCATCAAAGGGCGAATTATGGGGTCTGAAATTGCCCGGACGGAAAGGGTCTTGGAGGGTCGAGTGCCCCTTCATACCCTGGTAGCCGACATTGATTACAACTACGCTGAAGCGTCCACGGTTATGGGACAGATAGGCGTCAAGGTCTGGATATACAAGGGGAACATTGAGCCTGAACCCATCATCGAGCAGATTGAGGAGATGGAGACCATTGAGGTGACAGTGCACGCCGATGAAGCGCCGGAAGAGGAAGAGGCAAATAGGGAGCTAGAGGATGTTACAGCCTAAGAGAGTAAAATTTCGCAAGCTCCATAGGGGCCGGAGAAAGGGAAAGGCCACAGGCGGCAATTCGGTGAGCTTTGGTGACTATGGCCTGAAGGCCCTGGCGGCTTGTTGGCTAACGGCCAGGCAAATTGAATCTGGTCGTGTTACCATTACGCGTCATTTGAGGCGCGGCGGCAAGGTGTGGGTGCGGGTTTTTCCGGACCACTCCGTGACCAAGAAACCCGCGGAGACGCGAATGGGTGGCGGTAAGGCAAACGTGGACCACTGGGTGGCCGTGGTGAGGCCGGGTAAGATTCTCTTCGAGGTTATGGGAGCGGAACGAAGCCAGATTGCCGAAGCCATGAGGCTCGCATCTCACAAGCTTCCAATTCCCACCAAGATGGTATCGAGGAACAATCTAGCAGCCTTGATGGGGTCGGAGTAAGGACAACATGCGAATAGACGAGATGCGAGAGCTTTCTGGCCTGGACTTGAAGCGCCAGTTGGACAATACTCTCCGTGAACTTATGAATTTAAGATTTAGGAATGCCAGCAGGCAGTTGGCCAATAATGCCCAGCTAGGCCTCGCAAAGAGGACCATTGCGAGGCTGAAGACGGTTACGCGTGAAAGGGAGATCCAGGGACTGGAAATATGAGCAGGGAACGTCGAAAGTTACGGACGGGACGAGTGGTCTCCGACAAAATGGACAAGACGATTATTGTCGCCGTTCAATGGCGTCAAAGAGACCGATTATATAAAAAGCCCCAGCGGCGCATCACTAAGTTCTATGCTGAGGATAGCAACAACTCCTGCTCCCTGGGTGATTTAGTAAGGATTGAGGAGACTAGACCCATCTCTCGTCTGAAGAGTTGGCGCCTTGTCGATATAATTGAGCGCCGAGAAGTGGCTGAGGTCAAGCCAGTGGACCTGGACCAGGCCTTCATGGAATCGCAAATGCGAGGCCAAGATTCCGAAGCCAAAGCGCCGGACGAGATTGTTGCAGACCAGGCCGTTGAGGAAATCGAATCTACTACGGCAGAGGACGAAGCTGTAGAGGTCGAGCCGGTTGTAGCAGAACTCGCAGAGGACGAGCCCGTAGAGGCCCAGCCGGTTGTAGCAGAACTCGCAGAGGACGAGCCCGTAGAGGCCCAGCCGGTTGTAGCAAAACTCGCAGAGGACGAGCCCGTAGAGGCCCAGCCGGTTGTAGCAAAACTCGCAGAGGACGAACCCGTAGAGGCCGAGCCGGTTGTAGCAGAACTCGCAGAGGACGAACCCGAACTAAAAAAGGAGAGCGGGAAGTGATCCAACCGTACACTCGCCTAACGGTGGCCGACAACAGTGGGGCCAAGAAAATTATGTGCATCAATATCCCCGGCAGCAGTCGCCGACGCTATGCCCGGGTGGGGGATATTATTGTGGCTTCGGTGAAAGAGGCGATGCCCGCCGCCGGCGTAAAGAAGGGGGAAGTGGTCCGCGCTGTTATTGTACGGACGGCCAAGCCCTACATCAGGCCCGATGGCAGTCATATCCGCTTTGACGACAACGCCGCCGTAATCGTCGCAGATAAGCAGAATAACCCCAGGGGCACGCGGATCTTTGGTCCAGTGGCCAGGGAACTGCGCGAAAAGGGGTATATGAAGATAATATCCCTGGCGCCGGAGGTTGTGTGATGAAGATTCGCAAGGGTGACACGGTGATGGTCATGATCGGCAAAGACCAGACCAAGCAGGGTCGGGTGGAGAGGGTGTTGCAAAAGCAAAACAGGGTTGTTATTGAAGGTATCAACCTGATAACTCGACACGTCAAGGCTGCGCAAGGTGTTCGACAAGGAGGGCGAATCCAGCAGGAGGCGCCCATTCACGTCTCAGACGTTATGCTCGTCTGCAATAGGTGCGGCCAGCCTGTACGGGTTGGCTATAGAAAACTGGACAACGGGTCCAAGGTCCGCGTCTGTCACAAGTGTAAGGAGACCATCAGTTAGGATGACTACAGAAAAAGAGAAGAAGCCGAAAAGACAGAGGAAAAGCACAAAGGCTGCTGTCTCTAAGATCGCGAAAAAGGCTGAAGTACAGGACTCTCCCACCGTCAACGGGAAGGTGGAGCCGGCGCTTGTAAAAATCTATCGTGAGCACGTTACCCCTAACATGATGCAAGAGTTTAGCTATAAGAACGTTATGCAGGTGCCGCGGCTGAACAAGATAGTGTTGAATATAGGGTTGGGGGAAGCCAAGGACAACGCCAAGTCTCTGGAAAGCGCCGTAAGGGACATGACCACTATATCGGGACAAAAACCCGTAATTACCCGAGCCAGGAAAGCCATTGCCGGATTTAAGATCAGAGAGGGCATGCCTGTTGGCGTTTCTGTAACGCTGAGGGGCAGAATGATGTCTTACTTTCTTGAACGTCTGCTGAACGCCGCGCTGCCTCGCATCCGCGACTTTCGAGGGGTTTCTAGGTCCAGCTTTGATGGCCGGGGGAATTATTCTATGGGAATACGGGAGCAGGTAATCTTCCCCGAGATCGACTATAACCAGATCGATAAGATACGGGGTTTTCAGGTCACCATCTCCACAACGGCAAAAACCGACGGCGAAGCGGCCCGCTTGCTAGAACTGCTAGGGGTGCCCTTTGCACGACAACAGTGAAGTAGGAAATGGCAAAAAAGTCTAAGATAGAGAAGTGGAAAAGGAAGCCCAAGTACCGGGTCCAGTTTAGCAACCGGTGCAACCGGTGCGGCAGGCCCAGAGCCTATATGAGGTATTTTGGACTCTGTCGAATATGCTTCAGAGAAATGGCGCTCAGAGGTGAGCTGCCCGGGGTTCGGAAAGCAAGCTGGTAATGTGTAGAAGAGGCCAAAGTTGTCTAATATAAGCGATCCAATTGCAGACATGCTTACGCGCATACGCAACGCCTTGGCGGTGCGGCACAGTTCCGTGCCTATGCCCACCTCTAAGGTTAAGGTTGCCGTATGCCAGATTTTGAAGCGCGAAGGTTACATCAGGGACTTCGAGGTTGTGGGCGGCAGGCCCCAGAGAACCCTCAGGATTCACCTGTTGTACCGCGATGGTAGAGAGTCTGCCATACGCGGGCTGAAGCGCGTCAGCAAGCCCGGCCTGAGGGTGTACGTGGGCAAGGGGGAAATACCCCGTGTGTTCGGTGGAATAGGCACCGCTATTATCTCTACCTCCAAAGGCCTTCTGACAGACCGAGAAGCCTGGTACGGCGGCACGGGGGGAGAATTGCTCTGTTATGTCTGGTAAAGAAGTCGTCAAGACTAGTGAACGAACCCTTTCAAGAGTCGGCCGTAGGCCCATTTCTATACCGGCCAACGTAGAAGTTAATCTGGAGTACTCTCAGATAACCGTCAAGGGACCAAAGGGCGCTCTGGTGCAACCATTGCATCCTGAAGCTAAAGTCACGGTAGTAGACGGCACTATCCTGGTTGAGCGGGCGTCGTCACGGAAGTTTCATCGCTCTCTTCACGGCCTAACTAGGAGCATCATAGCCAACGCCATTATCGGCGTATCTGAGGGCTATCAGAAAACCCTACAGCTCATGGGTGTAGGCTACCGCGTCCAGCAATCCGGTAAGGGCATAGTGCTAAACGTGGGTCACAGTCACCCCATTGAGGTTCACCCGCCCGACGGAGTCGTTATCACAGTTGAAGGAAATAACCGAGTTCACGTTCAGGGGCACGACAAGCAGAAGGTGGGGGAAGTGGCCGCAAAGATTCGCAAGGCAAGACCGCCCAACGCCTACAAGGAGAAGGGTATCCGATACTCAGACGAGGTCTTGCACCTGAAGCCCGGAAAGGCTGCCGGCCGGAAGGCTTAGTTACTGCAAATATGACGGAGATAGTACTGAATGCCTAAAGAGAATAATACTCGCGCGCTTCGAATAGCACGTCACAAGAGGCTAAGACGACGGTTGACGGGAACTAGTGAAAGGCCCCGCCTCTCCGTGTTCCGGAGTCTCAAATATATATCTGTCCAAATTATTGATGATACTCAACACCATACTCTTGTATCAGCTTCCAGCCTGGACCATGACCTGCGGAAAGACGGCTTGAAGAGAACCAAGATAGAGTGGTCCAAGTTGGTTGGCGCCTCCATTGCAAAAAAAGCCTCTGAGAAGGGCATATCGCAAGTGGTTTTCGACAGAGGTGGATACAAATACCACGGCAGGGTGAAAAGCTTGGCCGAAGCAGCACGGAAGGAGGGCTTGATTATTTAGATGATTTCCCGTTCGAACCGGGGGCCCGTATCTGAAGGTGGGCCCGTAATAACTGAAAAGGTAGTATATACCCGCCGCATCTCCAAAGTGGTCAAGGGAGGAAGGCATCTTCGCTTCAACGCCTTGGTTGTAATTGGCGACGGTGAAGGGATGGTTGGCGCCGGACTGGGAAAGGCCAACGCCATTCCCGACGCGGTGAGAAAAGGCAGCGCTACTGCTAGAAAGCAATCTATGCAGATTCCTCTGAACGGCAGCACCATTCCCCAAGAAACTTCCTCCGTTTATGGGGCCTCGCTAGTGCTGATTAAGCCGGCTCCGGCGGGTACCGGACTTATTGCATCGGGGCCAATGAGAGCCGTTCTAGGTGCGGCAGGGGTTAAGGACGCCGTCGGCAAGTCTCTAAGGTCTCGCAATCCCATAAACGTCATATATGCCACGTTAAAGGCGTTGGGTGAGCTGAAGGACCCAGCCGTTGAGCTCGCCAAGCGTAAGGGTTCCATCCGACCCAAAAACAGTCCACCAAATAACTAGGAACGGGGGAATAACCAAGCACAACAGTCATGTCATATCTTAAGATAACTTGGAGAAAGAGCTTCATTGGGAGAAACCAGAAGCAGCGCCGGATTATCCGGTCGCTGGGCCTGCATAGACTCAACCACTCAGTAGTACACCGGAACAGCCCAACTATTAAAGGTATGGTTCGAAAGACTATTCACATGCTGGAGGTTGAGGAGATCAGCGACGCCCAAGCTCAGTCCCGGATAGGGGAGTCTGAAAAAGCATCATGATGGAGCATCTAGTACGGCCCAACAGGAAGGCCCGGCGGTCCAGGCGCAGGGTAGGTCGCGGCGACGGCAGTGGTCGCGGCACCTACTCCGGGAAGGGTTCGAAGGGTCAAAAGTCACGCTCCGGCAAGGGGACAAGGCCGGGATTTGAAGGTGGCCAGTTGCCTTTGATTAAAAGGCTGCCCAAGAAACGCGGGTTCACCAATATCTTCAAGAAAGAGTATGCCTTGGTCAACGTGGGCGCCATTGAGGCTATGGCCGTCGAAGGTCCGGTTACACCTGAGATATTGGCGGAACTCGGACTGGTGAGAAACCTCAAGTTTCCCATAAAGGTCCTTGGAGACGGTGAGGTTAGCAAGAACTTTAACGTATCGGCCCACAAGTTTAGCGACACTGCCAAAAAGAAACTTGAAGATGCGGGTGGCACCGCGGAGGTAATTGGGTCATGATGGCCCAGGAGGTAAAGGGCCGCCCGGCTTTATTGCAAGCGGCCTTGGATTCCCTCCGGGTCCCGGACCTGCGCAACAAGATTATCTTTACTTTTGCCATGCTTGCCATTTATCGCCTGATTGCCCAGGTGCCTTTGCCCGGCGTCGACCAGGAGTCCCTGGACAACCTTTTCAACAGGATTCAGCTTTTGGGATTCCTTGACCTGTTCAGTGGCGGTGCCCTTCGGAACATGAGCATCGCCGCCCTGGGGGTTTTCCCCTACATTACCTCATCCATTGTGATGCAACTGTTGGTGCCAATAATTCCTCGACTCCAACAGCTCTCCAAGGAAGGTGAGCAGGGACGACAACAGATCAACCGTATAGTTCACTGGGCCACTGTGCCTATAGCCATGGCTCAGGGCTACGGCCAATTGCT
Source organism: Dehalococcoidia bacterium (assembly GCA_965226535.1). Classification (GTDB taxonomy): domain Bacteria; phylum Chloroflexota; class Dehalococcoidia; order Lucifugimonadales; genus JAPULR01. Next base: position 440,169 of record CBDDDE010000009.1, read on the forward strand.
GCTGCTTCGCAATGCCGGAGTGCTGGACAACATTGGTCTCTCCGGCGAGGCTTTCCTACCCACGGTGGCCGCCGTACTATCCATGACCGCCGGTGTTATGTTTCTTGTCTGGCTGGGTGAACTCATCACGGAGAGAGGCATCGGCAACGGTATCTCTTTGATTATCTTCGCCGGCATTGTGGCCGGGTTCCCTAGCTTGATACAGAACGGATTCCTGTCTAACGATAACCAGGGAGGCCTCTTTATATTCGCCATCATTGGAGTACTTATCATTGCGTTGGTAGTAGTGTTCAATGAGGCGCATCGCAGGATACCGGTGCAGTACGGCCGCAGCATCTTCCGATCAGGGAGGATGTATAGGCAATCGGGCAGCTCCTACCTGCCGATAAGAGTCAATATGGCGGGGGTGATCCCTCTGATATTCGCTTTCTCCGTGGTTATCCTTCCGGGCACCGTCGCGACCTTTCTCGCGGACAATCAGGGCTTCGTAGGCAGTGCCGCCGGCTGGTTTTCGGCAGCTTTCAGCCCCAGTAATGGACTATACTGGTTGTTGACCTTTGTCTTGGTGGTCGTTTTTACCTTTTTCTATACGCTGGTCACCTTCCAGCAACAAAACTTGGCTGAAAATCTCCAGAAAAGTGGCGGGTTTGTCACCGGCATCAGGCCCGGCAGACCCACCCAGGATTACTTGAACCGAGTTATCTTCAGGCTGACCTTTGGAGGCGCTCTCTTTTTGGGCTTCATAGCCATTGTTCCGTTCTTGGCTTCAGCAGTCACGGACATTCAAGCCCTTCAGCTAAGCAGTACCAGCCTCTTGATCCTGGTTTCGGTGGCCCTGGATACCTTGCGCCAGCTTGAAGCCCAATTACAGATGCGTAACTACGAGGGGTTCCTCAGGTGACAAACGACTCTTACAAACGGCTTGTAATCCTAGGGCCTCCAGGCGCCGGAAAGGGCACTCAGGGTAAGCTGCTGTCTGAAACCTTGGGGCTAAGGCACATTGCATCGGGTGACCTGGTGCGCCAGCATCAAGCTAATGAGACAAATCTAGGCCTAAAATCAAGGGCCTACTATTCTAAGGGCCTTCTGGTCCCGGACGAGATAACCATCAAGATGGTCTTGCCGTATGTCTTGGCCTCGTCCGAAGGTCTTATTCTGGACGGATTCCCAAGAAACGTTAATCAGGCCAAGCACCTCGACCAGACTTTAAGTGAAGTGGGCCTTCATGTTGACCAAACTATTCTTATAAACACTCCAAGGGGAGAGATTCTTGAGCGGCTGGCCAATAGACGAGTGTGTCAAAAGTGCGAGATGGTATATCACACGACCTCGGCACCACCACTGGTGCAAGGCGAATGCGACGTGTGCGGCGACCTGCTTTGTCAACGGGAAGACGACAGGCCCGAAGCCATAGACACTCGGATTGAGGAGTTCCACGCACAGACCAAAGCGGTTGCGGACTTTTACCGTGACCAGAACAAGCTGACAGAGGTTAACGGCGTGGGTTCCGTAGATGAAATACTCCAGCGGCTTTTGGATGGCCTAAAGCGCACAAATTTTAATCAGAGCCTCGTAAATTAGTCTATGGTCGGGGAAGGAAAGCAAGCCAGGCTTCTAAAAAGAAGCGATTTGACGTAGAATTAACAAGTATGAAACAAATATCAAAACCTCAAACTGCATCCAACTCCCCGCCTGCCTACAAAGGGGGCATCACCGTAAAATCCCGTGAAGAGTTGGATGCAATGCGTCGCGCCGGCGCCATAGTGGCTGAAACTATCGCCGCTCTTAAGGAAGCTATCCAGCCCGGAATAACCACCGGTCAATTGGACCGGATAGCTTATCAGGAGATACGAAAGCGTGGTGGGCAGCCCACTTTCAAGGGATACAGGGGCTTCCCTTCATCCATCTGCACCTCGGTCAACGAGGAGATAGTGCATGGCATTCCGGGTAACCGCGTCCTTAATGAAGGAGACCTGATAAAGATAGACGTAGGCGCCACGATAGACGGGTTTATTGGCGATTCCGCCGTGACGGTAGGAGTCGGCAAAATATCAGAGAAGGCTAAGAAGCTGATCCAGATAACCAGCCAGTGCCTTGAGGAAGGAATTAAATCCGCCGTGGACGGGGCCAGGACCGGAGATATTGGAGACGCCGTGGAGAGGTGCGCCACAGCCAACGACTTTAGCGTTGTCCGAGAATACGTCGGGCACGGCGTAGGACGGTTTCTTCACGAGGACCCACAAGTGCCCAATTACGGCCCGCCCGGAAGAGGCGCTCAGCTCAGAGAAGGAATGGCGTTGGCCATTGAACCAATGGTCAACGTTGGGGGGTGGAAGACAAAGCTGCTAAAGGACCAATGGACAGTGGTTACGGCGGATGGTAGTCTTTCAGCACACTTTGAACACACTGTTGCCATTAGAAAGGGCAAAGCAGAGGTTCTTACCAAGATATAGAAGCAGGAATAGCATGGCCAAAAAGCAGGGAATAGAGGTAGAGGGCATAATTACTGAAGCGCTCCCCAACGGGATGTTTAGGGTAGAGTTGCCTAACAAACACAAGGTGCTCGCCCACGTATCAGGTAAAATTAGGCTTCATTTCATCCGAGTCTTGAATGGAGACAGGGTACTGGTGGAGCTTTCGCCCTACGATCTGAGCCAGGGCCGCATAACTTACAGGTTTAAGTAGTTCAAACAATGAAGGTAAAAGCGTCCGTAAAAGTACGATGCGATAAATGCCGTATAATAAAGCGGAAGGGCATCATTCGAGTAATTTGCAGTAATCCCAGGCATGCCCAGAGGCAGGGTTAAGGAGTTCACATGGTTAGAATAGTTGGAGTAGACGTACCCGATGGCAAGCGTGTTGACATTGCCCTCACGCGGATTTTTGGCGTCGGTCTGTACACCGCTCAGCAGGTGGTGGAAAAGGCCGGCATAGAGGGCGACCCCCGGCCAAAGATGTCTGAGTTGTCCGAGGCCCAGATTGACCGCCTCAGGGAGATTATCGACAAGGAGTACAGGGTTGAAGGCGACCTGCGGCGAGGGAACGTGATGAATATCCGCAGATTGATAGACATTGGCTCCTACCGAGGGCTGCGACACCGCCGCGGTTTGCCGGTACGCGGCCAGCGTACTCGGACCAACGCTCGAACCCGCAAGGGTCCACGTAAGACCGTAGCCGGCCGCGGGCGACGCACCGGAATGAAGAAATAAGCAGAGGTCATAATTCATGGCAAGACAGCGGAGCCGAAGGCGAGAACGAAGGGTAGCCCCCAATGGGCGGGCCTATATTCGCGCCACCTTTAACAATACGCAGGTAACCCTCACGGATACCCAAGGCAATGCCATCGGTTGGTCCAGTGCGGGTACCAGTGGCTTTAAGGGGTCTCGTAAAGGCACCGCCTTTGCGGCTCAGAGGGCCGCGGAGCAGGCCGCCCGGAAGGCAATGGAACAGGGATTGCAACAGGTGGACGTGTTTGTCAAGGGCCCCGGCGCCGGCAGGGAGGCAGCCATTCGTTCGCTTCAAGCCGCCGGCCTCGGCATAACTAGCATAAGAGACGTAACTCCCATCCCCCACAACGGATGTAGACCTCCAAAACGAAGAAGAGTATAAGAGGAGACTTAGTTGGCAAGATACACCGGCCCAGCTTGTAGACTCTGTCGCAGAGTGGGCGAAAAACTTTTCCTAAAAGGGGAACGATGCTATACCCCCAAGTGCGCCGTGGACCGCCGCCGCACTCTCCCGGGAGACCGTTCCATGCGTCGACGCAGGATATCGGACCACGGGATACAGCTTCGTGAGAAGCAAAAGGCGCGGTACATGTACGGAATTATGGAAGCCCAGTTCAGCAAATACATGAAAAAGGCTTTCAAACAACGCGACTCCACCGGCCAGAACCTTATCAAGCAGCTGGAAACTCGCTTGGACAACGTGACGTACAGACTGGGGTTCGCGGATTCCCGAAAGCAGGCTCGGCAGTTAGTGCTTCACGGGCACTTACTAGTCGGAGAGCGAAAAACCGACATTCCCTCTTACTCAGTGCGCCCCGGAGATGTAATATCATGGAAAGAGTCCCACAAAGATAACGAATACGTAAAGATTATGACCGCAGACTTGCCCAAGAGGCCGGTGCCCGAGTGGCTTGAGTTAGATGCAGCCAACCTGAAGGCCACGGTGCGCCGGCTTCCCAGCGATGAAGAATTGGAAACTACAATCGACACACGACTGATTGTAGAGTTTTACTCGAGGTAGCAGAAACAATGCTGGATATTAACACACTTGTGGGAGAACCACCGGTAGCGGAAGAAAAGCCCATTGTACCGAGCATACACATGGTTGAGACCACGGACACCTACGCCAAGTTTCACATAGAACCTCTGGAACGAGGCTACGGCGTGACCCTTGGAAATCCCATGAGGCGCATCCTGCTGAGTTCTATTCCAGGAGCCGCCGTCACTTGGGTAAAGGTGGAAGATGTTCTCCACGAATACAGCATTATCCCTCACGTCAAAGAAGAGGTAATGGAGCTGCTGTACAACATTGCCCAGGTGCGTATCCGATCCGTGACAGGACGTCCGGGCAAGATGCGTCTGGAAGTATCCGGGGAAGGCATGATTTCGGCAGGAGACATAGCCACGTCTTCAGATTTTGAAATAGTCAACCCTGAACAGCACCTAGCCACCATAGATTCCTCAGAAGGCAACCTAGAACTGGAATTAAACGTGGAGCCGGGGAAAGGATACCAACCTGCCTCTTCCGGTGACAGTATGCCTAGGGGAGTGTTGCCTTTGGATGCTATTTTTAACCCGGTGCGAAAGGTCAACTACACAGTCGAGAAAACCCGTGTGGGTCAGGTTACCGACTACGAAAGGTTGATCTTGGAAGTATGGACCAACGCCACCATAACACCATCTGAAGCCCTGACAAAGGCGTCTACGGTGCTGGTCGACCACTTCTTTATGTTTAAAAGTTTGAACAAGAGTGTAAATGTACGATCTGACGATACCCGGCGAACCAGGATGATTCCCGCGGAGGTCTACCAGACAACCATTGAAAAGCTGGACCTCTCGCCCAGGACCCAGAACTCCCTAAAGCGGCACGGGCTGCAAAGGGTGGGGCAGATCCTAGAGATGACTAATGAGGAACTCTTCAGCATCCGAAATTTCGGAGTCAAGTCCCTCACAGAGCTAAATGAAAGGCTGGAAGCCATGGGCTTCAGTCTGGAGGAGGAATCTTCTGAGCAGGGGAGTGACGATACTTCGGAGACGGCCGAAGACTCCTCTAACCAGGAGTAGGGTCGCATGGTTAGACATAGAGTAGCGGGTAGAAAGTTAGGGCGCCCCACGGGCCAGCGAGTGGCCCTGTTGCGGAGTTTGGCGGCTTCGCTCATTATCCATGAAAAGATAGTTACCACCGAGGCCAAAGCCAAAGAAACTCGCAGCTTGGCTGAGAAGATGATCACATACGGCAAAAAGGGTACTCTACACCACCGTCGCTTGGCCGCAGCCAAGATCCCCAACAAGATCGTTGTGAAAAAGGTCTTTGACGACCTTGCCCCCAGATACTCCGCCAGGCCCGGGGGGTACACTCGTATCATAAAGCTGGGACAGCGGAAGGGGGACGCGGCTCCACTGGCTCAACTTGAGCTGGTTTAGCTAGACACAGGTGTTATGTCTTGGAATGGGAAGAAAGGCCAGCCGTAAAGCTGGCCCTTATCGTTGAGTATGACGGAACTAACTATAAGGGATTTCAATACCAGCCTAAATTGCCCACCATACAGAGTGAGCTGGAGAAGGCCATTGGCAAAGTCACCGGAGAGGAGGTGCGTGTAAGGGGGGCTAGTCGCACCGACACCGGGGTTCACGCCCTGGGACAGGTGGTGGAGTTCCTGACTGCAACCAAATTGCCTGAAGAAACGTGGACCAGGGCGCTAAATTTCCACCTGCCCTGGGATGTAAAAGTCAGAGAGACGCATAAACCACCGCCACACTTTCATTCCCGCCACGACGCCATAGCCCGCACCTACAGATACACCATCCTAAACCGAGACACGCCATCCCCTTTACTGCATCGCCACTGCGCCTGGATTAGGTTCCCACTGGATACTGAAGCCATGGCACGGAGCGCTAAGTTTCTAGTAGGGACACATGATTTTTCCGCCTTTACTGTGTCACTGCCCCCCGGAAAGTCTGCCGTAAGAGAAGTATGTCGCTGGGAGGTATGGCGGGAAGAGGACCGTATCCTAATAGAGGCGCAGGCCAACGCCTTCATGATGCATCAAATTCTCAGGACCAACGGGGTGTTGCTTGAGGTTGGCAGAGGAAAGGCGCCGGTGTCAGCAGTTCACAAGATGATGAATAATAGTATAATAAAAGGTAAGTCTTTTATGGGTCTTCCTGCAAAGGGACTGTGCCTTATACGGGTAGACTATCAGGACTTCCCACCGATAAGAAAGAACTAGGAATATGAAGCGCTTAAAAACTTACTCAGCCAAACCTCAGGAGATTGAGCCTTCGTGGCAAGTTGTTGACGCCACTGGGCAGATTCTCGGTAGGCTATCCAGCCAGATAACAAAGACTCTGCAGGGTAAAGACAAGGCAACGTACACGCCCCACGTTCTTACGGGCGACTACGTGGTAGTTATCAATGCCTCCAAAATTCGGGTTACTGGGCGGAAGTTAACGCAAAAGGTCTACTACCGGCACAGCGGTTACACCGGCAACCTGAAGTCTACAATCCTGCGGGACCTCCTGGAAAACCATCCGGATCGTGTAATCAAGTTAGCCGTAAAGGGTATGCTTCCGGCCACTAAGAGAGGCAGGGAGATGCTGCGACGGCTAAAGGTGTACCCCAACGAGTCACATCCCCACATGGCCCAGGTGCCTGATACAACTAACGAGAGGTAGATGATTCCATTGGTCCAACAAGGCTCTAACCAGGAATATTATTACGGAACAGGCAAGCGCAAGACCTCTATCGCGAAGGTGCGGCTTTACCTTGGCAATAGCAATCTCATAAGGATTAACGACAAGCCTCTGGAGGAGGCTTTCCCCTGGTTTATTTGGCAAATAACTGTTAAAGAGCCCTTGGAGGTTACCAACAGTTTGGGGCGTTTCCACGTGACGGCACAGGTGAAGGGAGGCGGGACCTCCTCCCAGTCCCAAGCCCTTCGACATGGAATCGCCAGAGCGCTTCTGGCCTTTGACGAGAGCCTGAGGGCGACGCTGCGAAAGCATTCCCTGCTGACCCGTGACTCCAGGATTAAAGAGCGGAAAAAGTATGGCCTAAAGCGGGCCCGCCGCGCTCCACAGTACACTAAACGATAGTCCGGTCACTAACCCAGGCATTTTTCGTACGCCTCCCTGTACGTTGAGCAGTGTGACCTGTCCTCAAATCCCCAACAGCGCCGCTGCGCCGTTTATCAGTGCGTCAACCTTGTCAGGAGTATCCGCTTCGGCATAGATACGCACCAGGGGCTCAGTGCCTGAAAACCGGACTATCAACCAGCCGTTATCGATACGGAAACGACGGCCTTCCCTTGCATCGGTGGAGGTGATTTTCATCCCGGCAATCTCCGTCACCCCGTCGTTCTTGTCCAGCTTCCCTTGAATGTCCGCCTTCTTAGCAGCGTTGAAGGGGATATCTCGGCGGCTGAAGTGCCATTCACCCACCTTGTCGTACAGATGCTGAAGCAACTCTGAGGGCTTCATCTGAGTACGAGCCATGAACTCCAGTAGGAACAGACTACTCAGAATCCCGTCTCTTTCAGGTATATGCCCGCGAAAGCCATATCCGCCACTCTCTTCACCGGCCATCAGGGCATTCTCCTTGATCATCAGCGGGCCTGCGTACTTGAAACCCACCCCTGTTTCAACAATGGGTACTCCGTAAAGTTCTCCCAACCTGAACAACATGTCGGAGGAGGTGAGGGACTTGACAATGGGGCCCCTGTGCCCCTTAACCTCCAGCAAGTAGAGGGCCAACAACGCAAACACTTGCAGCGTGTTAAGGTACCGGCCATGCTCGTCTATAACGCCCAGCCTATCGGCGTCACAGTCGTATGCGATACCCACGTCCGCCTGACGCTTCACCACCAACTCTGATGCCAAAGCCAAGTTTTCGGCAATGGGTTCAGGCTGTTTCATGCCGGGAAAGGCCGGGTTAACCTCTCCTCGAATCTCTGCAACCGAGCCTCGCGCACCCTGGAGAAGCATAGGCAGATACGCTGCTCCGGCCCCGTGCATGGCATCCACCACAACCTTTATTCCCGACTCCTTAATGGCGTCAAGGTCCACCATGCGGGCTATCTGCTCCACGTAAGGAGGCTTTGGGTCTATTTCACTTATAAGACCTTGGGCCGCGGCCTGAGCAAAGGAGAGTCTGTTGGAGGGACTTATGCTCACCCTGGCGATATGTTCTACCAATCGATCCGCAATTTCTGAAGAGGCGCTGCCGCCATAATCGGGCTTAAACTTCAAACCATTCCACTGAGGTGGGTTGTGGCTGGCCGTTATTACGACAGCTCCCGCGGCATTGTGCACCAGAACATTGTAGCTCACCACTGGCGTGGGAGAAGCCCCGTGGCACAGCAACGTGGGAATACCGTTGCCAGCGAACACCTCGGCCGCGCACATGGCAAATTCCTTGGATAAGAACCGCGTGTCGTATCCAATAACCACCCCTCGATCTACAAGGCCAATCTCCTTGATATAGCCGGCGACTCCTTGAACGCAGATGGCAACGTTCTCAAAGGTGAATTCATCGGCTATAATGGCCCGCCAGCCATCGGTACCGAATTTGATGGTCAAGGACTATCCTCCAAACTTTTTTTAACCGCCGATTAGGACATCTTACGGAAGCATTTTACCACTCGACGCCAGCTCATAACATTTGGTCAGCGCAGTGCAGGGCCTGCAGCCTGCTAGACACCGGGGCGACGGCGTACTAGGATGTAAGTCCACAGAAAGACGTGGATTAACTTAGACAAAAAGAGGTAAGGAGAGTTTATGAAAGGCGCCGACGCCATTGCCAGGATTCTGAAGCAGGAGGGCGTTGATTTCATGGGTTGTATACCCTACAACACCCTTGAGGAGGCCGCCGCCATAGCAGGGATTAGGCCCATCATATTTCGCCAAGAGCGGGTAGGAGTCAACCTAGCGGACGGGTACAGCCGGGTTACAAACGGTCGAGGCACGGGAGTCTTTACAATGCAGGCGGGCCCAGGAGCAGAAAACGCCTTTGCCGGTGTGGCCCAAGCCTACGCAGACTCGGTGCCCATACTTCTCATTCCCGCCTCGGCAAACCAGGACCGCGCCGGGGTTCGCCCTACCTTCAGCCCCTCTCGAAGTTATCGAGAGGTTACCAAGTGGTCGGACAGCATCAACTTCGTTGACCGGATCCCGGAAATGATGCGCCGAGCCTTCAGTCAACTCCGGTCAGGGCGCCCCAGCCCCGTGCTCCTTGAGGCGCCATCGGACATCCTCCGAGGGAACTTTGATGAGTCTATGTTGGACTATAAACCTGTCAAGCCCTTCCGCGCAGCGGGCGACCCAACGGATATAAGAAACGCGGCCAAAGCGCTTCTGGCCGCCAAGAGGCCCGTAATCCATGCTGGCCAGGGGGTACTGTACGCCGAGGCATGGGTGGAGTTAAAGCAGCTGGCTGAGCTTCTCCAGGCTCCGGTGATGACCACATTGTCCGGAAAGAGCGCATTCCCTGAAGACCATCCCTTGTCCCTGGGTACGGGGTCGGCTACCACAACGGGCCCGGTGGTTCACTTTCTGAAACGCGCCGACCTGATTTTTGGCATTGGATGCAGCCTCACCAGGACTCATTTTGGAGTGGACATTCCTCAGGGAAAGACGTTGATTCACTCCACCAACGACGCGGAGGACATCAACAAGGACTACTCCATAGACTGCGCCATCTGGGGTGACTCTAAACTGGTGCTAACCCAGCTCATTGAAGAGATAAAGGATAAAGCAGGGCCGTCGGGTTATAAGGAAAATACGGAGCCGGCCAAAGAAGTCGAGGCGGTCAGGGGCGAGTGGTTGGGTCAATGGATGCCCAAGCTAACCTCCGACGAGACACCCATCAATCCCTATCGCGTCATCTGGGACCTAATGCACACCATCGACAGGAAACAAGCGGTGGTTACTCACGACTCCGGGAGTCCAAGGGACCAGATGATACCATTCTTTGAGGCAATCTCCCCCAGGGGGTTCATTGGATGGGGAAAGTCTACTCAGCTTGGATACGGTTTGGGGCTTGCCATGGGCGCCAAGATGGCAGCGCCGGAGAAGCTGGCCGTAAACGTGATGGGGGATTATGCCTTCGGCATGGTGGGCATGGATATCGAAACGGCGGTACGGGAACGCATCCCGGTGCTAACCATTGTTCTAAACAACTCTGCCATGGGCATTTATGACACCGACAGGTTCCCGGTGGCCAATGACCGGTACGGAACCAAGTATCTCACGGGGAACTACGCCCAAGTTGCTGAGGCGCTGGGTGGATACAACGAGAGGGTGGAGGCCCCTGAAGAAATCATTCCCGCTATCCGGAGGGCCCAGCAGGTCATTGCCTCGGGACAGCCCGCCTTGCTTGAAATAATCACCAGGGAAGAGCGCACTTTCTCGCACAAAGACCGCTGACCCGTAAAGCAGCTATAGACTGGGAAAGGGTTTCAATGACCACCACCATCATCTCCAACGCCACCATAGTAACCTGCAACCCCGCCCGTGCGGTGCTGTACGACAGCGCCCTGGCCACAACCGGACGTCATATCGTGGCTATCGGACCCACCGACGACGTGCGAGCCCGGTACCCGGACGCCTATGTTGTGAACGGCCGGGGCAAGGCGGTGTTTCCTGGACTCATCAACTGTCATGCCCACCTTACGGCCAACCTGTTCAGGGGCATAGCGGAAGACTTTGGCTTTCCATCCAGTTTCAGCTTCCCTGAGGACGTACGGGAAATGGTCTCCGATGAAGAAACGACAATCATGGCTCTCCTGGGGGCCATAGAATGTGCCCGCACAGGGTGCACTACCACCGTGGAAATATCCGGCGGCATCGACAGGTACGCTCGCGCCCTGGCGGATACGGGTCTGCGATGGGTGCTGGCGGAAAGCACCGGCGACGGTGTGGTGCCGCCGACCTTTCGCGCCGGCGAGCCTGTCCATTCATACTCGGATAGCCTTCGAGACAAGGGCATGGAGCAGACCACTCGCCTCTTCGAGCAGTGGAATGGAAAGGAGATGGGCCGGATAACCTGCATGGGCGCCACGGGGCTGGTGGAGACAAGCTCCCCGGCCCTCCTCAAAGCCGTGCACTCGCTGGCGGAGAAGCACGACAGTGGTTATACCATTCACCTGAACCAGAGCCAGCTTGAGGTGGAGTCGCTGATGTTAATGCGAGGCGTTAGACCGACTCAGAGCCTCTTCTACAACGAATACTTAGGCCCCCGCCTGCTGGCGGCCCACTGCCGCTTCCTTGACCCCTCGGAGATATCATTACTGGGCACTACGCGTTCTAACATAGCGCATCAGCCGGCCATGGCGGCGCGGCGGGCGGTGATACCCCCAATTCCAGCGCTGAGGGACGCGGGATGCACCATCGGCATGGGGACGGATAACAATACTCAAGACATGGTTGAGGTCATGCGCACCGGACTGTTTACCGAGCGGATTCTTCGTCAGGACGGCACCAATCCCCAGCCGGAGGACGTGCTCCTAATGACTACCATGGGAAGCGCAAAGGCCATCGGAATGTCCGACAGTATCGGGTCCTTGGAGGTAGGAAAGAAAGCAGACCTGTTCATCTTGAACACCCGACGCTCGAATCTGGTGCCCACCATGCGAATAGTCTCGGCCTTCGTCCACAACGGCCAGCCCAGCGACATAGAGTCGGTCATGGTCGACGGGGAATACGTGATGCGGGACGGTAAGGTACTCAATGTTGACGAGGACGCGATAATTGAGGAGGCCGACGCTATTGGCAGGAGGGTTTGGCACAGGCTGGTTAGTAGATACCCCAACGTGCCCTTTCCCGTAAGCTTGGCGCCGTAGCCACCCAGCGCACGCCGGGCTCAGCCGACGGGGGCCGGTTCCGGGAAGAGGGGTCTGGAGACTCCCACCATGGAGTCCCGCGTAACCAACCTGCTGAGCGCCTCTTCGCTGAAGCCCTCGGTGCCCGCCGGCCGTTGAGGCAAGACAAGGTACCGCACCTCGGCGGTACTGTCCAGCACTCTAACCTCCACGTCCGGCTCCATTTCCAGTCCAAACTCGCGCATTACGCCACGAGGGTCCGACACAGCGCGTGACCGGTAAGTAAGACTCTTGTACCAGTCGGGTGGGCGGCCCAAGAGCCAGGTGGGATAGCAGGAGCAAAGGGTACAGACAACTAGATGGTGCAGCGTGCCGGTGTTTTCGGCAACTACCACGTCGGGCAAGTCATCAGCGCCCTCATACCCAAGCTCAGCCACGGCGGCTTTCGCATTGACCAGCAACCTGGCTTTGAACTCCGGGTCCATCCAAGCGCGGGCTACTATCCTTGCGCCGTCTGCAGGCGAGCGGGACTCGCGCTTGTCGACAACTCTCTGTATCTCAGCGCGCGTGCAAACTCCCTTTTCTGTGAGAATGGCCTCTATGGCCTGAACCCTTCTTGGGTAGTAGCCCATCTCTTGGTCCTCGGACATGCCCGGATGTGGGGATCCTCCGTCGTCGGTGTGGTCATGCGGGGTATTCATGGGCTGCTCCTCTCGTCTTGCCGGGCCGGTTCAAGCCAATGCTCAAAAATGTCTGCCATGAGCTTGTCGGCGCCGGCGCCATTGTATCGCTCCCAGAGGAGGGACTGGTCAAATTTTACCAGGTATAGAGGCAGGGCGGGGAGGCCGGAAGCGCCGTAAGCCAGCGATTCCGGGTTGAGATAGGGCCCGTGGCACCGCTCTATGGTGCCGGTTTTGCCCCGGATGTACCAGGGTGTGCGGTTGTGCCCCGACACTTTAAGGTCACGCACGCGGACACGATCTCCGGGTTGGAATGCCGGGCTTTTCGCGGAGGCGTTCATTATAGGCTCTCAGACGGGAAGTCAGACATTTTTCGGTCTAGCTCCTCACGTGTAAATATGCCTTTTTCGACCATCAGGGACTCAACGGACTCGGTCCACCGCTCGAAATAGCCCAGGGTCTCATACCGGCCGGGATCGATGCTTTCAATGCCACGGCGCAACTCGTCGCTTCTCAAAAGACCCTTCTCGCCCAGCACCTGCCTGATGGCGTTGACGCGGACTTCCCAGTCCATTACATCGTGGTCGCTCATGTCAATGGGCTCGTCTGTGGGCCATCCGCCACGGTCATGGACTCCGGGCATTGCATTGCCTCCGTTGGCCAAACTGGGCTCCGGTTAGCCGCCTGGTATGGGACACACTATAACATGGAAAGGGAAGAGGGCACCCCCAGTGGGTGCCCCTAACAGGGCTGCTGGGGGGCTTTGGGGCGGGCTAGTGTTGGTTGGAGGCTTCTGCCCGAAGGATTTCCGCCTTGTCGGTTTCTTCCCAGGGTACATTCAGCTCTTCTCGTCCGAAGTGGCCGTAGGCTGCAAGGTTGCCGTAGATGGGCCTTCGAAGACGCAGATCCCGGATTATGGCAGCGGGGCGTAGGTCGAAGTGCTTTATGACGAGGTCATGTATAAGGTCGTCGGACACCTTAGCGGTACCGAAGGTCTCTATGCTTACAGAAATAGGCCTGGCTATCCCGATGGCGTAGGACACTTGAACCTCGACCCTGTCGGCAAGGCCGGCGGCAACAATGTTCTTGGCGACGTATCGGGCGGCGTAAGCACCGGAACGATCCACCTTGGTGGGGTCCTTGCCGGAGAAAGCCCCTCCGCCGTGGCGCGCCAAGCCTCCGTAGGTGTCTACCAGAATTTTTCTTCCCGTAAGACCGGTATCGGCGGCGGGACCACCGACGACAAACCTGCCGCTGGGGTTGATAAAAATCTTGGTGTCTTCATCCATCAAACTGGCGGGCACCACCTCTTTGACCACCAGATCCTTTAGGTCTCTCTTCAAGGAATCCTGCTGGACCTCGGGAGAGTGCTGGGCGCTGACCACGATGGTGTCTATTCTCTTGGGGACACCATAGGAATACTCCACGGTGACCTGGGACTTACCGTCGGGCCAGAGATAAGGGAGCATCCCCTCCTTACGCACCATAGCTAATCGCTTGCACAGGCGATGGGAGAGGGAATGGGGCAGGGGCAGCATCTCAGGAGTTTCGTTGCAAGCAAAGCCGACCATCATGCCCTGATCGCCGGCGCCGATGAGGTCCAGGTTAGGCCCGTCCACTTCGGAAGAGCCGTCGTTTCGGACTTCCATGGCATTACTTACGGCTCGGTCGATATCCCTAGACTGTTCCTGAATTGAGACCATAACGCCACAACTCTTGTAGTCGATGCCTCGCTCCGAGCTGGTATATCCAGCCCTTTTGAGGATTTCCCTCGCTATGGACGGCACATCTACGTAGGCATTGGTTGTAATCTCACCCATAACGATAACGAGTCCATTAGTGGTACAAGTCTCGCAGGCTATCCTAGCATCAGGGTCCTGGGACAAGATTTTGTCGACCACAGCGTCGGATATCTGGTCACACAGCTTGTCCGGATGCCCTTCAGTCACCGATTCAGAGGTGAGGAAGTACTGAGATGAATTCATAAAGGCGGTAGACAATTACTTAAGCTCCTTATTCAAATTAGGTGCCTTCTTCCCAGCTATTCAAGTATTTTAGCTGTTCTTGAGAAAGGGTATCTATGGTTGTTCCCATGGACTCGAGCTTGAGACGACCCACCTCCATGTCCATGTCCCGCGGCACCGAGTATACCTGTGGCTCCATTACTTCTTTCTTGCTTGCTAAGTATTCAACGCTGAGGGCCTGGTTGGCAAAGCTCATGTCCATGACGCTGGAGGGGTGGCCCTCAGCGGCGGCCAGGTTTATCAGCCGCCCATCGGCCAGGAGATAGAGTTTCCGCCCGCCTTCCAGGATGTACTCACGGACAAAAGGCCGTACTTCCATGCTGGCATCAGACATTTTCTCCAGGGCAGGAATGTCTATTTCCACGTTGAAGTGGCCGCTATTGGCCAGGATGGCGCCGTCATGCATTAGCGCCAACTGCTCCGCGCCGATGGTACGGAGTCCACCGGTGGCGGTGATAAAAATGTCCCCCACCTTGGCTGCCTCGTGACTATGGAGGACGGTAAAGCCGTCCATGACGGCCTCAAGCGCCCTGACGGGGTCTATTTCAGTGACAATGACATTTGATCCCATGCCGCGGGCCCTGAGAGCCACACCGCGGCCACACCATCCGTAGCCCATGACCACCACTCGCTTGCCGGCCCATAGAAGGTTGGTCGCCCGCGTGATGCCATCCAGAGTACTCTGACCAGTGCCGTAGCGGTTGTCGAAGAGGTGTTTGGTATCAGCTTCATTGACGGCGATAATGGGGTACCGCAGCATACCCTCTTTTGCCATGGCGCGCAGGCGAACAACCCCGGTGGTGGTCTCCTCCGTCCCACCTATGACATCGGCAATCAACTCCTTACGCTCTCTATGGATGGTGGCCACCAGATCAGCGCCGTCGTCCATGGTCACGTGGGGGGCGGTGTCCAAGGCGGAGCGGATATGGCTATAGTAGGTGTCGTCGTCCTCGCCCTTGATGGCGTAAGTTGGGATTCCGTAATGGCCAACCAGGGCAGCGGCGACGTCGTCCTGGGTGCTCAGGGGATTGCTGGCGCAGAGAGCCACAGAAGCGCCTCCTGCCTTCAGCGTTATGGCAAGGTTGGCCGTTTCGGAGGTTACGTGAAGGCACCCCGACACTCGCAAGCCTTCCAAGGGCTTCTCGCGGGCAAATCTGTCTCGGATGAGACTCAGCACCGACATATCCTGTCCGGCCCAGTGGATATGCTCCAAACCTTCCTTTACAAGGGAGCGGTCTTTTACATCTCCCGGTGAGTTATTTTTCAACATATTCTCCTAATTTAAAAAGTGAGGCTGGCCTCTTACGCTTCGTTTCCCTTGCGCCAAGGCAGATCTTCGGGGGCCTTGAGACCGTCGAAGCTTGTCAGGTCCACGAAGGAGTTAAGGCGGTCAAGTACCTCGGCGTAGGTGACAGATGACAGCTTCCGAACGCTCAGGTCCTGGACGGCGAAGGAACCCATTACGGAACCGAGAACCGAGGCTCGTCGAAATGCCTGGAGGCTCAGGTCACCCATCTCAGCAAGGTATCCCATGAACCCGCCGGCAAAGGAGTCACCCGCGCCGGTGGGATCGACTACGCGATCCAAGGGGAAGGCAGCGGCGGCAAAGACGGAGTCCCGATGCAACATAAGGACCCCATGCTCCCCACGCTTGGCGATGACGACCAAGGGTCCCAGGTCCAGGATGGCCCTGGCAGCCTTAACCAGGTTAGACTCCCCGGCGAAAGAACGAATTTCCGTCTCGTCCATGAACACGACATCCACGGACCTAATCACCTCAGTGAGGCTATCCTTTTTACTTTGAATCCAAAGATTTATGGTGTCAGCCGCAACCAGCTTGGGGCGAAGGGACATTTGATTTAGGGTATGGAGCTGAAGATCCGGGTCAATATTAGCAAGGAACAGGTATTTGGACCTCCTCTGCTCCGGGGTAAGGCTAGGCTTGAACCCAGTAAAGACATTTAGCTGCACGTCCAGAGTATCCCTGAGATTGACGTCCTCGTCACTGTACTTGCCGGACCAGCGGAAGGTCTTTCCAGCGACTCTCTTCAGCCCGGAGACATCGATACGATGGCATTTGAGGAGGTCAAGGTCTTCTTGCCTGAAGTCGTCACCCACCACACCAATCATAGATACAGGGGTGTAACAGCTAGCGGAAATAGAGAAGAAGGTGGCTGACCCGCCAAGGAGGTCCGTTCCCGAAGCTGCGGGGGTGGACACGGTGTCGTAGCCCACGGAGCCAACTACTAACACACTCACGGTATACCCCGCTCTACTCGCCGTAGTCTGTGGGTAGGTTGTGCTCAATCCAAGCGGGAGTGCCGTCCTCAATGTTGTAGAGGGTCTCTGGGTCGAAACCCATGGAAGCGGCCACCTCGCAGGCCAGGCCGCTGCGAACCCCGGCGGCACAGATAAAGAGGAGCTTCTTGTCCTGGGGAAGCTCGTCGACGCGGTCCATTAGGTCATCGATGGGGATGTGAATTGCGCTGCTGGCGTGGCCGGTAACCCATTCGTCGGGACGACGTACGTCTACAATCGCCGCGGCGTCGCCTTCTTTGTCCAAGATAGCTTTAGCTTCGGGAGAGTCGACCCTGTAGTAGGGCTCTCCGGGTTCCTGTCTAGGCATGAGGAGACCTCCTGATTGGTCTGATAGGTTAGAAATATCTGCCGATGATCGGCGCAAATTTTGTCTTATATTCCTGGGACACCACATCCGGGGAGGTGAGGATAGCGCTTTCAAGGGCGGATCCACAGGAGCAATTTCGACCCATGGGAACATTGGATATCAAGTTTCGGAGAATCTTGGTGGAAGTGGAAACGTTTTTCTGTAGATTTGCCACCACCATCTCTACTGTTACAACCTCTGTGGACTCTCGCCAGCAATCGTAATCGGTAACGCAGGCCAGAGTGGAGTAGCATATCTCAGCTTCCCGGGCCAGCTTGGCCTCCGGCAATGCGGTCATGCCAATGATGTCTGCGCCCCACTGTCGGTACATGACAGACTCGGCGCGGGTGGAAAAGGCCGGACCTTCCATGACAACGTAAATACCGCCTTCATGCACCTGGACGCCGGTACCGCAGGCGGTGTCATAGAGAAGCTGGCTGAGGGATGGGCAGAAGGGGTCCGAAAAGGCAACGTGAACTACCAAGTCCCCGTCAAAGAAGGTGTGGTCACGCTGAAAGGTCCGGTCGATTATCTGGTGGGGTACCACCATGTCCAGGGGTTTCATATCTTCTCTGAGACTGCCCACCGCGCTGACGGAGATTATTCGCTCAACACCCAGGGTCTTGAGAGCGTAGATGTTGGCCTTGACGGGCAGTTTGGTTGGCGAGATACGATGGCCGCGGCCATGCCTGGGTAGGAAAGCGACTCTGGTTTCGCCCAAGGAGCCAAGGATTATGGCGTCGCTAGGGCTGCCAAAGGGCGTGGGAACCTCCACCTCCTGAACGTCGGCGAGGCCTTCCATACTGTACAAGCCGCTGCCGCCAATTATGGCTAAACGAGGGTTGTTCATTTTACGGCTCCGCCATTTGACGTGCCGGCGCGGGCGACGGCGGCGGGAAGGTTGGATGCATAGGGGGCTCGGACGACCCCCACCTCAGTAATGATAGCGTCGATGTACCGGTGGGGAGTGACATCGAAGGCGGGGTTGCGGATTTCAATACCGTCGGCAGCGGTCTTGACTCCGCCGAATTGGGACACCTCCAGGGGACCTCGCTCCTCTATCGGAATCCGGCTGCCTGACGGCAAGCTGAGGTCAACGGTGCTGGTGGGAGCGGCTACGTAGAAGGGTATACCGTTCTCCTTGGCCAGCACAGCGATGGCGTAGGTGCCTATCTTGTTGGCGGTATCGCCATTGGACGCTATACGGTCGGCACCCACTATAACGGACTGAACAGCTTGCTCATTGAGAAGGAGGCCGGCGGCGGAGTCTACCACCATGGTGGCGGGAATTCCCATTTTTACAAGCTCCCAGGCGGTGAGGCGCGCGCCCTGAAGGAAGGGCCTGGTTTCGGTATGGAAGACACGGAAGCGTCCGCCTTCCTCCCAGGCGGTGCGAATGACTCCCAAGGCAGTGCCGTAGCCAGCGGTAGCCAAGGCTCCAGTGTTGCAGTGGGTTAGCACTGCGGCGTGGTCGCGGAGCAGCGGTGCGCCGTGACGCCCAATGCTCCTGTTGGCCTCAACGTCGTTTTTTTGGATGCATTTAGCTTCGGCAAGGAGGCGCTTACCAGCGACGACGGGGTCGGGATCGGCTTCAGCAATGGCGAGGAGTCGGTGTACCGCCCAAGAGAGGTTAACGGCAGTGGGCCTGGCTGCCTTAATCTCCTTGGCCGCCTCTCTAAGGCGCGGCAGAAAGTGGCAGGCGTCCTCTTCGGCTATTTGTCGAGCGGCCATGGCCATAGCATAGGCGCCGGTGACACCGATGGCTGGCGCCCCTCTTACACGCATCTCCTGTATGGACTCGACTACCTGCCTATAATCCGATGACTCCAGGACAATTTCCTGCTGAGGGAGCCGTGTTTGGTCCAAGAGCCTTAGCTTGTCGGACTCCCAGGATATGGGTTGTATTTCATCCAATCCGATTTACCTTCATGAGGACAATCCGCTTATCACAAAAAAACTTCCCACATGGAGAAGCTCAAAACTTTACCTTTGAGCCTCTCTCATCTTCCACCCCAGTTGGGGCGCCGGAATTGGCACCATACCGAGTTACGCAGTAAACCCAGTCGGTTGCCAGGCTTCGTTGGGCCGTTCCCTCTGCCTTTCTGGATAAGAGAGGTCTATTTATGGGATTCTTGTTAGTAGATTCTATTAACCAAAGAGAGTGATGTCAAGAAATGTGGGTGGGAGTACCGAGGATTGGCTGCGGAAACAGCTGGGGTGACGCCGGGATGCGAAAGACCGAACCGAGATTAGGACGCCTTGACGCCCCAGTGGAGGTGCACCGCGCCTAGGGCCAATGGCTCATGGTGAACGTCCTCTAGTCCCACCCGTCGAAAGAGGCAGCTTAGCTCAGTGGGGGACAGGAACTGGTCGACGGACTGGGGTAAGTAGGTATATGCGGCGCGGTCGAAGGCAATGAGGGCGCCGACAAGGGGCACCATACGTCGGAAGTAGAGCCGTACAAACGGTCGCAAAAGGCCCTTGTCTACCGGCATGGTTTCCAGGGATAGGACTCGGCCGCCGGGTATAACTACTCTTACCATTTCCCGGAGTGACTGCTCAAGGTCCGGTATGTTTCGAAGGCTAAAGGCTGAGGTAACGCAGGCGAAGCTGTGGTCCTGAAAGGGGAGAGAGAGGGCGTCGCCCATGATAAAGGTAGGGCTTCGGGGTCTGGGGCTGCGGGCCGCTTTGGCGACGGCCCTGGATACCATGGGGTGTAGGAGATCCATGCCGACTACCTCCGTAGCTCCCGGGACCCGTTCCAACTCCAGGGCCAGGTCTCCGGTGCCCGTGGCAACGTCCAAGACCGGCCCTTCCAACCCCTCCATAGCTTGACGAGCTGCCCTTTTGCGCCAGCGGCTGTGCATGCCGAAGGTCATAAGGGCGTTCATGAGATCGTAGCGTGGAGAGATACGCGAAAATAGGTTGGCTACGTAGCGTCGTTTTTCCTGGCTCTTGAGCTCAACCACGGTCAGTAAGTCAAATCTCCCTCCGATCCGCCCCGATACCTGTATCTTTCGGGGAGGGTCGATTCTATACCCAGGGCCACCAGGATTCGCTCCACAAAGTAGCTAACAACGTCGCTGATTGCCGTAGGCCGTAGGTAGAAGGGGGGCTCCGGAGGCATGATTACGGCGCCCATGCGGGCCAAGCGAGCCAGGTTTTCCAGGTGTATGGAGTGTAAGGGGGTCTCACGAGGCACAAGGACCAGGTTCCTTCGCTCCTTGAGACACACGTCGGCGGCTCGCAGCAGCAGATTGTTGGCGATGCCATGGGCCAGGGAGGCCGCGCTGGCCATGCTGCAGGGTACGATAACCATGCCGGAGGTGGGAAAGGTGCCGCTGGCAATGGGAGCCGCCATCTCGTGGATGCCGTATCCGGTAAAGTGCGGGCTTTCCCGCCAGTCGGACAGATAGCTGGCAAAGGAGTCGTCCATCTCCTCCTGCCACACCAGCTTGGCTGCGTTGGAGCAGACCAGGGCGGTGGGGACCTCTCGCTGAAGAAGGGCTTCCACCGTTTGCTGAGCCAGAATGGACCCGCTGGCCCCCGATATGCCTACAATGACGGTATTCACGTGAACACCGCCAAGGAGGTGGTGAGGAGAAGCAGCAAACCAACGTAGCTATTGAGTTTCAAGGACGCCGTCTGAACCTTGGAAAGGTCATTGGGGGTGACCAGCGAATTCTGGTACACCAGGACGGCTGATGCAAGGCCCCACCCCAGGTAGTAGAAGAACCCCAAGTCCATCCAGATCCCCAGCCCCAAGAGGGACGCAGAGGTGACAACGTGCATAGCTTTTGCCCACAGCAGGGCGCCGGCAATGCCGAATTTCCTTGGTATGGAGTGGATACCGTACTTTTTGTCGAAGTCGTAGTCCATGCAAGCGTAGATTATGTCAAATCCACCCACCCAGGAGGCGACGGCTAGGGCCAGCAAGACTGCCTGGGGATCCAGAGTTCCCGTTACTCCCACCCATGCCCCGGCGGGAGCAATGGCGTCCGCCCAGCCAAGGATGAAGTGGCTGCCCCAAGTGAAATACTTGGCGTAGGTGTAGAGAAAGAGTACAGCTATCACGAGGGGTGACAGGACAAGGGCCAGGGTGTTCAGCTGTGAGGCGGCAAATGCGAAGACTCCCATGGACACCAGCATTACGGCTAACATGTCTCTGCGCCGGATAAGGCCCTGTGGCAGGTGGCGGGCGCCGGTGCGGGGATTTTGGGCGTCTTCTTTGGCGTGTACCAATCGGTTGGCGGTCATGGCAACGGTACGGGCGCCCACCATGGCAACGGTTATCCAAATGAACTGGGACAGGGTAGGGAGCCCATCAGCGGCCAGGAACATACCAATATATGCAAAGGGAAGGGCGAAAAGGGTGTGTTCGAAGCGTATGGAGTCCATAACCAGACGCACTTTACCGGTCACGGCGGTTAAGGAGCTCATCTTGTTTCCCTCTTGGCGGCAACCAGGGTGAATCCTCTGGGACAGTCCTTGGCTCCGTGACCAATGGCGTAGTCCGAGTCCGGGCGAATGTTAACCAAGCCTCTGTCCCGTCGTCGATGGAAGGAGTCCCAAGCGGGGCGGTAATGCACCGCGACCCGGTGCGTTATTTGCTTAAGTGCGTTCACCGGGGCTAAATTCCGTATCTGCTCCACTTGCCATCCACCAGAGCCTTAACCTCGTCACTCATTACAATGTCCGGAGGCCAGCCGCGGTGGTACCCCTCCCCCGGCCCCTTGGTGGTGGCGTCGATGCCAATCTTACTACCAAATTTGGGGGTCGATGAAGCATGGTCCAGGTCATCCACCGGGCCGGAGGCAAAAAAGATGTCCCGCTCAGCATCCAGGTTATTGGTAACGCGCCACGCAACTTCCGACAGGTCCTGGACGTTCACCGAGTGGTCCACGGCGACAATGGCCTTGGCCAGGCTCATGAGACCCAGCCCCCACAATCCATGGATGACTTTGCGCGCCTGGCCGGGATATTCCTTCTTTACCGAAACGATGACCAGGTTGTGGAACACCCCTTCAGCGGGCATGTTCATGTCCACAACTTCAGGAAGCACCATTTGAATAATGGGCAGGAAAATACGCTCGGTGACCTTGCCCATGTAGTAGTCCTCCATGGGTGGCCTTCCGACGATGGTTGTGGGGTAGATGGGGTTCTGGCGGTGGGTGATGCAGGTAACGTGAAAGACGGGATAAGTATCGGCCATGGAATAGTAGCCGGTGTGGTCACCAAAGGGGCCCTCAATTCTCTCGTCTCCGGGAGTCACGTAGCCCTCCAGGACAATCTCCGCCTGGGCGGGGACCTCCAAGTCCACGGTCTTCGCCTTGACCATTTCAACGCCCTCACCCCTGATAAATCCAGCGGCCATCATTTCGTCCATGTTGGGAGGAAGAGGAGCGGAACCGCTCCAAATGGAAGCTGGGTCACCGCCCAGGGCTACGGCTACGTCTAAGCGTTTCCGGCCTTGCTCCCCGCTAATGCGGTAGTGGCGCGTCCCCACCTTTTGAGTCTGCCAGTGCATACCACAGGTGCGGCCGTCGAAAACCTGAATGCGATATGTCCCAACGTTTCTGATGCCTGTTTCCGGGTCCTTGGTTATTACCAGTGGCAGGGTAATGTAACGGCCACCATCTTCAGGCCAGCACTTGAGAATGGGGAAGCGATTAAGGTCAACGTCGTCCCCCTGGAGGACAACATCCTGGCAGGGTGCGTTCTTGACTATCTTGGGGCGGACAGAGGCCATTTTCATAAGCTGTCCCAGGGTGCGGACCTTTTCCATTACGCCCTGGGGCGGCCCCTGCATAAGGCCCAGAAGCTCCTTAATCCTGTCAACCAGATCATCCAGCTTATCGACGCCCAAGGCCCACGCCATCCGCTGTTCAGAGCCGTACATGTTTATGAAAAGTGGAATGTCCGACCCTTCAACGTTCTCGAACAGCAGGGCCGGACCGCCGCTCTTGACCACTCGGTCACAGATTTCGGTTATCTCCAAGTCCCAGGTAACGGGCTCAATGATACGGCGCAACTCCCCCTTGCTCTCGAGAAAGGATATGAAGTCGCGAAGGTTCTTATATTTCATGCCCTGGACGCACACCTCAAAAAGGTAATATCCAGTATACCCCAACGCAGTCACAAAAGACGAATGGCATCGTCAAGGCTGCGAAGGGCGCACAGGTACCTAAAGCAGTAGTAGTTAGCTGCTAAAGGTTAAAAGAAGCGGGTCGCTAGAAGCCGGAGGAGCGCTGCCGGCTGAAGCAATCCTGGCAGTAAACGGGACGAATACCCCGTGGCTGAAATGGAACCGTCGTCTCCACTCCGCACTCAGCGCAGATAGCGTCGTAGCGCTCTCGCTGGAAGCCGCCGCCACCGCCGCCGCCACCGCCACCGCCGCCGCCGCCACCGCCACCGCCACCGCCATCGCCGCGCTGTGAACGACGAGCTGATCGGCAGCTGCCACATCGCTTGGGCTCATTGGTAAAGCCCCTTGTCGAAAAGAACTCCTGCTCGCCGGCAGTGAAGGTAAATTCGGTACCACAGTCCACACAGGTTAAGGTCTTGTCCGCTAGTTCCACAGGGTGCATCCTCAATTTAGGCCGCAAGGCCAATATATAACTTTGTGTCCCTTGACACATGAGCCTACATTATACACAAAATCTTTAGTATCTCAATATCTAGTTGGCAAAAACGGGCCTATTTTTGGCGGTCATTTCATGACCAGACGCACGTGTGCCCCTTTGGGTTGGCGTGAGACCGGGGCTGGCATTGGGGGGGGGGGCTTAAGGCGGCTTATGCCGTGGACGGCGCGGTGACGATACTGTATCATGCCCATGTTTTACCGCGGGTACAGATGCGAGCCAGGAGGGGACCATGAGACTAAAAGGCAAGATTGCGTTAATTAGTGGCGGGGCTCGTGGCATGGGCGCCGTGGAGGCCAAGCTCTTCGTCAAAGAAGGGGCCAAGGTGGTCATTGGGGACATACTGGAAGAAGAGGGGAGGCAGGTTGAAGCGGAAATAGCGGCCTTGGGTGGCGAAGCCCGGTTCCTGAAGCTGGATGTAACCAAAGAGGATGACTGGAGCCGCGCCGTGGGAACGGCCTTGAGCTCCTTTGGCAAACTCGACGTCCTGGTTAACAACGCCGGGATAGGCGGCTCCGCGTGGCTGGGGGACCTGTCCAGAAACGCATGGGACTCCATCATGGAGGTAAACTCCACAGGGGTGTACCTGGGCACCGTGGCGGCCATACCCGCCATGAAAGAGGCGGGCGGCGGTTCCATCGTCAACATTTCATCGCAGCTGGGCATAGTGGGCGCAGACACGGGGCATCCGGCATACCAGGCGTCCAAAGGCTCGGTACGAATTTTCACCAAGTCCATCGCCATACAGTATGCCAAGGACAACATACGATGTAACTCTGTGCATCCCGGACCCATTGACACGCCAATGACGGATCGGACGCGTTACGACGTGGAGTTCAACAAGAAACTGATTTCCAAGATTCCTATGGGGCGCATCGGCCGGCCGGAGGAGGTAGCCACCGGGGTGCTGTACCTGGCGTCGGACGAGTCTTCTTACGTCACGGGCGCGGAGCTGGTCATCGACGGTGGCTGGGTTGCCCAATAACCGATCAGAGTGATGGACGGTGAGCGTTCTATGAGGCTGGAAGGCAAGGTTGCGTTAGTTAGCGGCGGCGCTAGGGGGATAGGGGCCGCGCAAGCCAGGCTGTTTGCCAGGGAAGGCGCCAAGGTGGTGGTGGGCGATATCCTGGAGGAGGAGGGGAGCAGCGTGGCGCAGGAGATTAACCGAAGGGGCGGCAAGGCGTTATTCGTCAAGCTGGACGTTACAAGGCAGGAGGACTGGAGCCACGCCGTCGAGGTGGCGGGCAGCTTTGGGAAGATCAACGTGCTAGTCAACAACGCTGGCATAAGCGGCTCGCAATGGGACAAAGACCTGATGCCGGAAGCTTGGCACGCCATTATGGAAGTGAACGCCACGGGGGTATTCCTGGGCACTCGGGCGGTTTTGCCGGAGATGAGGGGCGCCGGCGGAGGGTCCATCATTAATATATCGTCGCAGATGGGGATAGTGGGTTCCGGCTCAACGCATCCCGCCTACAACGCTTCCAAGGGAGCGGTCAGGATCTTTACGAAGTCCATTGCCGTCCAGTACGCCAAGGAAAACATCAGGTGCAACTCGGTACACCCAGGACCTATCGACACTCCCATGGCCGACGCTATCTTTGACGACCCAAAAAAGCTTGAATGGGTCCACTCCATGATTCCCATGGGCAGGAGAGGCCGGCCGGAGGAGGTGGCCGCGGGCGCTCTGTACCTTGCCTCGGACGAGTCTTCATTTGTCACGGGCGCGGAGCTGGTCATCGACGGCGGATGGATAGCGCAATAGCGCACCTACGATCGCCGGTGGCAGGTCGCCAATGGGCATAGACTCCTTGACCTTGCCTCGCGGTGTACATTTAACAGTAATGCCTCACATTATTGATTTCTAGACCCACCAATTCCTATAATGCAACATATCTGGCTACGAGAGCGACAAAATGGCACCGGCGTCGGCAACTGAAGATCTGGATCTGGGAAGATGGACGGCTACGCCTGAATTTGTAGACGAGTACCTGTCAACTTTGGAAGACAAGTGTCCCGTCTACCAAGAGGAGAAGCTGGCGCCGCCCATTGCCCTGGCGGCCCGAACCCTGGCCATACTGATAGAAAAGCTGGACTTGCCGCCGGGCACGGTGCACATTTCCCAGGAGATAATTTCGCAAAAAGCCGTGGCCGTTGGGCAAGAGGTGCGGGGCGTGGCAAAAGCGTCGAGGCCCTTCCTCAGGGGCAAATGGCGGTTTCTTTCCGTTGAGTTTGCCCTCCACTGCGGACAGGAAGAAGTGCTGAAGGGCAAGACCACGGTCATGACTCCGGTGAAAGAGTAGCCAAGTGCCGCCTTCTCTGACCACTGAAACCCTTCCCGTCATTGAGAAGATAATCACCCGAGAACAAATCCGGCAATACAGCCAGGTTTCGGGGGACTTCAACCCGGTCCACCTGGACGAAGAGTTCGCCGCCCAAAGCTCTTTTGGCAGGGTAGTAGCTCACGGAATGATGACGCTGGCCTTCTTATCGGAAATGCTAACCCGAGGCTTCGGGGCTGCCTGGCTTGAGACCGGCGGCCTTAAGGTTAGATTCAAACGACCCGCGTACCCCGGAGACAAATTGCGCACGTGGGGCCAGGTTACGGAGCGGAGGGAAGAGGCCGGTCATACTGTTGTACGCTGCTCCGTGGCTCTACTGAACGCCAAGGACAATGAAGAGGTAATCACGGGAGCCGCAACGGTGCGCTTACCCAAAGACCAGGAGACGAAATGACCGTTTCAAATGGTGGAGAGAGGGATAACACGTACCGCATAGCTGTAGACGCTATGGGGGGCGATTTTGCACCGGCGGAGCTGGTTGAGGGGGCCTTGCTGGGCGCTAAGCAGTCCGGTGTGCAGGTGCTCCTGGTGGGGGATGAACCGGCTGTCGAGGCTGAGCTGGAGCGGCTGGGTGCCGAAGAAGGCGCCGTGGTAGTTGTGCCCTCAGAGGGAAGGATTACAGAAGGCGAGCATCCGGCCATGGCCCTACGTAAAAATCCAAAGGCCTCGGTGGCAGTTGCCACGGGGCTTGTGAAAGCCGGCAAGGCGGACGCCATGGTGTCCATGGGGTCCACGGGCGGCGCTATGGCCAGCGCGTCCCTGGGGCTGGGTTTGTTCAAGGGGTTGGAGAGGCCATGCGTGGGAGGTCCCTTTGTAGGCTTGTCTCCACATACGGCCATTCTGGACCTGGGCAGCAACATAGATTGCCGTCCCCACCAGCTAATGAGCTTTGCCATCATGGGGTGTGTCTTTGCGCGAAAGTTCTTCGGAATCAACAACCCCAAGGTAGGGCTCCTCAGCGTGGGAAGGGAGGAGGGGAAGGGAAACCGCCTTGTTAGAGAGGCCTATCCTTTGTTCAAGATGAGCGGTCTCAACTTCGTCGGCAACATTGAGGGGATGGACATCCTCACCGACAGGGCCAACGTGGTGGTGTGCGACGGGTTTGTGGGCAATGTATTGCTGAAATTTGCCGAGGCGCTGGGAGACTCCAACGCCAGCTTTTTGAAAGAGAAGCTCAGGGGCAGGCTCCCTCACCAAGAAGTGCAGGATCTAGCCGATGGTATTTGGGCCCTGACCAACCGGTCTCGTAAGATTAGCGGTCCTCTCTTTGGCGTAAACGGCAATGTTATTGTTGGACATGGTGCATCCGGGAGCGTTGAGGTTGCCGGGGCCATTGAGACCGCCAAGCAGTGTGTGCAGCTTGACCTGGCCAATAGCATAAAGCAAGAGTTGGCCTTCTTTGAGGACGTTATAGAGGCCAGCCACAATGTCGTTCAATCTTGAGGGGCACGTTGCCCTTGTATCGGGTGGGTCAAGGGGCATAGGCCGGGGTATCGCCCTAAGACTGGCCCGTGAAGGCGTAAAAGTGGGTGTCAACTACAACACCGGGGCGGTCCAGGCGCGGGAGGTGGTTGAAGAGATAACCTCAGCAGACGGCGAGGCCATTGCCCTTCAAGCGGACGTTTCTGATCAGAGCCAGGTGACGGACATGGTTGGGAGTCTCCTGGAAAAGTGGGAGCGCATCGACATTCTGGTCAACAACGCGGGTATCCGAAAGGACCGCCTTCTAATGCGCATGACCACTGAAGAGTGGGACTCTGCCATCAACGTAAATCTGAAGGGCGCTTTTTTCTGCACTAAGGCGGTGCTGCCTCACATGGCGCGGCAGCGCCGAGGCCGTATTATCAACATGTCCTCGGTTGTGGGGGTGGCGGGAAACCCGGGCCAAGCCAACTATTCTGCCTCAAAGGCGGGGCTAATTGGCCTCACCAAAACCGTCGCCAAGGAGATGGCCAGACGAAATATAACCGCCAACGCCCTGGCGCCGGGGTATATCATCACAGCAATGGTGGAAGAACTTTCAGAGGAGCTGCAAGCGCAGGTCCTAGCTCGCGTCCCCATGGGCCGCTTGGGTACGCCCGAGGACATTGCCGGTTTGGTTGCTTTTCTTTGCAGCGATGAGGCCGGTTATATTACGGGGCAGGTAATCAGAGTCGACGGCGGTCTGGCTATTTAGGGTCAAATAGCTTGGGGATTCCCGTCACCTCTATCGAGGCTTCACTGCTCCCGTCTACACCTAAACGATTCCCAATTGCCGCAGCTTTCATCCGCACATAACCGAGGCTCACAAGTTCTTCGTTCCCGGGGGTGCGCGCCAAAGAGGTGATTACACCTACCGACTTGCCATCGTAAGTAAGGCTATCCCCTTCCTTAATTGGGGCGTCGTACAATGGTTTTAGAGAGACCATCACCTTTTGCACCTTGTCGTAGGTATCAAGCCGGGCGATTACTTCTTGACCGATGTAGCAGCCTTTGTCAAAGTCGATGGCCCCTATGAGGCCGGCTTCCAATGGGTTATAACCCTCGTCCATCTCCCTGCCGTAGACTGGGACGCCCGTCTTTATCCTAAGCGCTTCCCAAGCCATCGTACCCATAGGCACAGATCCCAAACCGGTGAGCATCTCCCACGTCGCTTCGGATCCCGACACCGGCGTCACAAGTTGAAAGCTTTGGGTAGGGCCAACGTCCATTCGTATCAGCATTACCTTGGCGCTCCCCACCGTTGCTTCCAGCGAGCCATAATTTCTTAGGCTTTCAAGATTGACTCCCGTAAGGGTTTCAAGGAAAGGCCGGGCCTCCGGTCCAGCTACGGTAATTAGGGCTGTGGAACGGGTCACGTCCTCCAGTACGGAGTCCTCCATAATGGTGTACTTGTCCATCCACTGCATTACCTTGGATTCCGCTCCCGCGCCGGTGAGCAGGAGCACGTAGGGGCCCAGGTTAAAGGTGTACACCAAGTCGATAATGCGACCCTTGTCGCTGGTGAGAACCGTTGGCGCTCCTTGGCCCGGAGCCAGGTTGTCCACTTTATTGGTGGAGAGGCGATTGAGGAGGTCTAGGAAATCGGCGCCGGAGGCCTTTATCCTGCCTAGGTGCGAGGCGTCATGTATAGCGACTCCGTTGGTTAATGAACGATATTCCGCAACGGGGTCGCCGTAGGAAGGGGGAGTCTCGCCGTGACGCCAGGGGGCCAAGACCGTACCGGCAGCCCCAGGGATTTTGCTCATAGATTCAAGGGGAGTTGTCATCCTGGACCTCCCGGACTGATAAAGCCACAACAACGACGCCTAGTTTGCATGAAAGGCGGGGCTAAGGGGCATAGGATAGCCTTCTAGACGGAGAAGGAGTTGCCGCAGCCGCAGGCCTTCTTGGCGTTGGGGTTCTGGAACACGAATCCTTTCCCGTTGAGACCGTCGGAAAAGTCCAACTCGGTACCGGCCAGATAGATATAGCTCTTTTTGTCGATAAAGATTCGCAAGCCGTTGTCGTCTACCACACGGTCCGAATCCAGGGGCAGGTTTTCTTGAATGGATAGAACGTAAAGTAGGCCGGAGCAGCCTCCGCCCTTGACTCCGACACGAAGGCCGAAGTCTTCTTGGTCTCGGCCCTCTTTAACGGCGATGCGATGCACGGCCTTGGAAGCCTTGTCTGTTACCTGTATGCCTATGGACTTGTGCTGCGTTGCAGATACCATTTCTTCTCCCTGATGGACAATAATAACTACCCCGTACTCACACGCTATCTTAAGGCTCAGCCCCCTTCCAAGTCAATCACAATGGGGTATGTAACCGGGAATGAGGGGTCCTTCACATTGAGACGATGGGTGAGGTGACATGGAGAAGGCGCATGGCCGGCTTGCTGGCGGACGGAAGCAGTGAAGGCGTACAACATCTTGTCTCACCGTTGGGACAAAGGTATAATCTGCTGCCAGGGGGCCCGTAGCTCAGGTGGTTAGAGCGCGGTCCTGATAAGGCCGAGGTCGATAGTTCGAGTCTATCCGGGCCCACCAAACTGGACAAAATTAAGAACCTTCGTGTTGAGGTTCGTTCTCGCGGTGTAACTAAGCCCCTTCTACCTTTGGCAGGCCCTCTTTAGGTCTTAGGCGGAAAGCAGTTCTGTGCAGTCGAGGTCTGATATCGCGGCGTCGAGGCGCTGCAATGTGTTGTACAGGTACCTTTTGGCCCGCAGACCATCGAAGTTACAGTGTCCCCCTGTGACCACCCAGAAGACGAGAACTTCCATCATGGATAGCCGGTAATCATGTAAGCACTCTTCGAACGAGTAACCGCTCACGCCGCAGCGGATCAGTGTGTTGTGGTAGCCCCGTAGGAGACCGATCTCGTGGTATCGTCGCTGGCCCGGGGAGAACGCCTCGCTGACGAAGGTAGCCACGTCGTAGACACCCCTGCTGCGCGTACAGAACTCCCAATCGATGACAGTAAGCGGTCCGCGACCCGGCGAATGGGGAAAGAAGCAATTGTCGAGGCGATAGTCGCCATGAACCATCGTGCGAGGATGTCTTGTGAGTGTGGCCTTTATCTTCGGGATATCAACGGCTAAGCGTTCACCAACTAGTCTCAAACCACGCTGCATGCCCTCCCCGCTCTTTTCCACAAGAGATTTCCACGCATCGGCGTAAACTTCCTGGTAATCGTCGGTTTCACCGTCCTTCAGTGGGACCCACTCCAGCCGGTCCAAGCAGGGGTTGCCCCACCAAGAGGCATGGAATTTAGCCAACTCGCTCAAGCACAGGCGGGCCTCGGCCAACGAGCAACCCGCCACGCTATCGCCTTGCCGGGCCCAGGTCATATCCTCCAACAGCACAACCGTATTCCCGGTCGTTGGGTCTGTATATGAATAGTAGCTCTTAGGAGTCCGCAACGGGCCGCGTCCTGCAAGGTGTTGGTAGAAGCTGACTTCGCGCCGTTGATGTCCCAACCTTTCTGAGAGGTTCTTCAACAAGGGGTCTGCGGAGGGAAGCTTGGCTATGATGCTGCTAGGCAGAGCCGTAGGGGCGCCCTCGTATTGGGGCTCGAGTCGGGCCACCTGGTTCATAAACCCCTTTTCCCCTGTAATGGTCTCTGCCGAGATGCGTATCACGCGGGCGCTCCGTGTGGCATCTCTACTATGCAGCGCGTCGGTCAACCAACGTGGGGTAATCTCTTCGAGGTTTCCGGGGACGCGCAAACTGGTCACGTTAATCCCATAGGCTGGCCCAAGCTCGGTCGCGGACGCAGCGCTCTTCGGACTTCTATCTTGTTTTCCGCGCGAAAAGGACGCTGTGGTCCATGGGCTTGGGGTCGGTGAAGTACATAACTCCTCCCAGTTTCTCGCCCTCGGCCTGCACTATGCTCAATCCCTGGTGTTCAAGGACGTCAATTAACTCATTCTCACTGTAAAGCTGGAAGGTCCTGTCGACGCCGTAATCCTTGTCGTAGACCGTTGCGATTCCCGTTCCCACTTTGAACATCAACTGGAGAACACCCAGGCTGTCGAGGAGTCTGGTGAAGTCCGGCAAGATGACCCCCAATACCAGCTCGGGCTCTATATGCTGGATAACCGCGTTGCACAGGATGAAGTCGAAGGACGCGTCCTGATACGGCAGTGGCTTGCGGAGGTCTGCGACGCGAACCCTGCCCGCGATCTCCGGATGAAGCCTGCACGCCTCGGCTATGTTTTCTTCTACCGCGTCCACCCCATAGATATCGTACCCCTTTCCCCAGTACATGAAGACGTCCCTCGCGCCTGCACCGCAGCCGGCATCCAGTCCCCGTGATCCGGGAGGGACTAGCTCTTGCAGCCGGTCGATAAGGTCCCGGTCACCCTTGAGCCCCGGATGCGAGGCTTTAATGTACACAGACTGGAGGAAACTGTGGCTAACTTCGGCGTAACGCTGCGCATTGCGCGAATAGAAAGCCTCGGAAAAGTCTGGTGTTGCATTCATTGGTTTGGACTTCCCTTGTTGCAGTAGAGCAGCGCACTAGAGGCGCAATTCCAGTCGAGGGCTCAGCAAACGCTCAGGGACTTTGGTCTCGCGCATGAACTGCACAAGTAGGCGATGGACCTCTCGGGCGTCGTCGGTGTGGGTTTCTATGACGTTTTCCAACTGACGCGGGTCTGAGGCGAGGTTGTACAACTCCGAGAACCGTTCCTGTGGGCTGTAGAGCAGGCACCACTCGCCCGAAGTTACGGTAGTGACAGGGTGGTCCGAAAGAGTCCGGAGGAGGCTGTCGACGGAATGGACCGGGTCACCGGGGTTGGCGAAGGGGATACTGCTTACCACGTACTCCCGACCCGGAATAGAAGGATCTCGCATTCCGGGCGCCAGAGACTTGCCCTGGACGTAGGCCGGAACCTCCATCCCCATCAACTCGAGCACCGTGGGCATAACGTCGATGGCCGAGGTCAGGCCCTTGTATACTCCCTGCCCTATTCCCGGTGTGTGAATCAGTAGCGGCAGGTGGATGAGTTCCTCGAAGAGGGGAGAGTAGGTCCACTTGGACCCAGACTCGCCATAGGCGCGTAGACTCCCGTCCGGGCGTTTGTCCGAGGTCATCTTGCCGAAGAGCCCGCCGTGCTCCCCAAAGTAGAAGCCATGGTCCGTGGTGAAGATGATTGTTGTCTTCTCCATCAAGCCCATGTTTTCCACAGCCCTCAGCAGGAACCCCAGCCACGTGTCGACCATAGTGATCTCGCCACAATAGGTGGCGTGACCTTTGCGCAGCTTCTCTTCACCGTATCCCGGTACGTCCCGCCAGTTCCCATAGACGGGCAGCACCACCTCTCCATCGTATCCCGGCCAATACAACTCCGTGTAGTAAGCTGGGGCGTCCCAAGGCTCGTGGGGGTCCCAAGTGTCGACGTAAAGAAAAAAGTCCTCCTTGTAGTGCCGCTCCAGCCACTGCATTGCCGTCATAAAGGTCCGAGGAGCGCTCCGGTCCGATTCGAACCGCCACGCCTCCCGTACGTCCAGAGCCTCGTTGTGGTAGCCGGGCTGAGGGACGAGGGACCACATGGTGTCCTGGCCTCGGTTCATGAAGAAGGATTGAAACCCTCGATCGTAGTTCATCCCGTTCCGCAGATAGTACGGGGTGTCAACCGACGCCGCCGTGTGGAAGCCGTGGTCGGCCAGTATCTCCGTTAGGGTGGTTACCCCAGGGGGCAGAGGCTCCCATCCCATGAAGGACATGGTCCAGCGTCCTGTGAGATGGTCTGCCCGGGTGGGCATGGTCGGAAATCCGGCGGCGTAGTGTGCGTCGAACCTAACCGATTTGGCAGCCAACGCATCCAGTGAAGGAGTCCTGATGGTCGAATTGCCGTAAGCCCCGATGTGGTCCCGACGAAAGGTATCAGCAACAACCCAGATGACGTTCATTTCGATCGCTCCGACGTGAACAGCGCTGGAATCCAGTATTTTAGCATCATTTTAACATCTTGAGGGTCGATTTGTCGAGAATCGTATGCCTCATTACGCATCGCAAGCGCAAAACGTCACGGCATAGACAGACGCGCGTCAATGTGGCAAATTCTTGTCTGACGGGGGTGGAGGACAACAGAAATAAGGGCAATCGTCCCCGGAGACGGTGAATCGCGTCCAGAAGTTCAATGAGAGTGGTGCATCGCTAGAACGCCACCACCAACTCGAAGACTGTACTGCGTACAGTCCCCATAGGCCCACCAAACTGGACAAAATTAAGAACCTTTACCCTCAGGTTCAGATTAGCGATGTAGCTCTGCCAGAACAAGAGCTACCAACATCGGCAGCTAGTAGCCGGGCTCCTAGATGGAAACTTTTCCACGAGAGAGTAGGTCTATCTATTGACGGGTTGACGGTCCGGTCCATTATTCGGGACGTTGCTAACCATACTCAACAGCGAAAGCCAATGGGGAATACGACCTGGTGTGAAGGCCGCTGTGGGGATTGAGCGCAAGATGACAGTGGGTACGATATGACAGTAACTCGTCGCTTTGTAGGCATCAAATTGCCACCGGCCGGCCGCCTGGTCATCCTAGATGTTACCGTTCGGCCATGGGCTGTGGGGGTACGGCGAGCGCGGGTACCGCTTACGAGCCGACGAACCCGTTGTGGCGAGCTCTTTCCATGCCGGGCCGGCATGAATAGTCAGAGGTTAAACTGAGGGTCCACCCAGTCGTACTCCTTCTGGTAAATCTGGATACGCGCTCGCTGGTTGTCGGTAATAAGCACCTTACCGTCGCCTGATATCTCGACGGCGCTGGGGCGGTTGAAGCGCCACTCCGGCTCCCGACTCTTCACGCGCTGCCTGGCCTTCACATAGTCAGGATTGGCGTCAACAAACTCCTGTGCCCACTTGGACAGACGCTCCGCATCACCTCGGAAGCTGGTGATGTGAAGTCCGGCGGAGTCGTAAACCTCCAGCTTGTGGTTCCACCAGTCTGTAATATACACGTCACCGTCTCTGTCTACCGCAACGTCGCTGGGATGTTGTACCTGCCCTGGGCCGCTGCCCGACGTGCCGAAGCTAGTTATGTATTCTCCCTCCGGACTGAACTTCTGCACACGGTCGTTGTGCCAATCGGCCACGTAAACGTCGCCGCTACTGTCGATGGCGATGCCCCATGGGCGGTTAAACTCCCCTTGGCCGTCGCCCTTTTTACCCCAGCCCAGGATATATTCGCCGTCCTTGGTGAACTTCTGGACCCGGTGGTTCAGTTCCTCGGTTACGTAGAGGTTGTCATCCTTGTCGAAAGCCAGTCCGCCGGGGCTGTTTAGCTCGCCTGTGTCTTTCCCAGGCGTTCCCCACTTTTTGATGAAGTTTCCATCTCTGTCGAATACAGATATTCGATTGAGCCACTCGTCGAGAACGTACACCCTGTCATCCCTGTCCAGGGCAATGGCGACGGGCCAAACGAATTGGTCGTCGTCCATGCCGTAGCCGCCGAACTCGCCGAGGAATTCCTCGTCCATAGTGGCAATAGTGATTCGCTGGCACTTCTGAAACTCGTCTACCTGATTCACCACGTAGATGGTGCCGTCGCTGCTCAGGGCTAAGTCTACGGGGTATCTAAAGCCGCGGCCAGCCAGGGTGTTTATGCCTATGGTATGGCTGTAGTTGTAAACCCTGCCGCGTACCATCACCGTCTGCATGGGAGTATCCTCCAATGGGATGTGGATTTATCCAAACTGATACTCGGGAGTGGAAGCTATGAGCCGGAGCATTTCTCCCACCCGCCGGGCGAAGGCCGAGCGCTCATCCTCGGAATCACCCCTTACCACAGGTCCGCCGGCCTCTACGTGAACAATCAACTCTCTGCGAGTGTCGTCATCAATTTGGGCAGGGCCCATGAGGTCTACACAGCCATCAACGAAATCCTGGACGCTGAGATTGTCTTTGGCGCTCAGCCGCTGGACAATGGCTTTTACTCCCGGTAAGGAGACATCCCCTACCCTGTCGGCAACAAAATTGATGCGGCGCACCAGAGCACCCGTGTCCAGCCACTCCTGGCCGGTGTGCCATCCCTCGACACTGGGCGGGTCCAAGAGACTTTGTCCCTGGTACGCCGTTTCCATTCCAATAAGTCCAATGCCGGGTTTGGGGGATGTATGGTCCTGGACCAGGCGCATAGTCCCGGCTATCACCTCGGCAGGGCTTTTCACCTTGGCGTACCACACGGAGCGGTGTTTGAAGAAGTCGGAGTTGAAAATCATGTGCAAAGTAGCACGCATATCGTAATCGGAGCTAACGAAAGTTTCTGCAATTCGATTGACGGCGGCGGGGTCCCTGGGAGCCTGTTGCAACCAACTGGGCACTTGCACCTCGTCGGCGACGAAAAAGTTGTACAAGTGGCGAGCCATGAAGCGTGCCGTAGCCGGCTGGCGCACCACGATATCGATGATGTCTTCACCGTTGAACCTGCCCCGGCGTCCCAGGAAAACCTTCTCTCCGTCATCGTGGTCGTGGGGGAGGTACTCAAACTCCCAGAGGTGG
>CBDDDE010000010.1:0-1389216 GCA_965226535.1 Dehalococcoidia bacterium
TTGCGATGAGGTCGTTCCAGTTCATGCTTCTTCGTCTTTGAAGAGGTCCTCCCATTCGGAACTGTGGACCCACGACGTGATGGGCATACTGGCGTAACCGAGCTCGGCGAGCTGCGGGCGGATGCGTGCTGGGAGTCTGACCGTCCAGCGGGGGTCCAAGCCGTCCTGGTCGCCGTCGAACACGATGTAGATTTGAAGGTAATCGAGGCCCTCTTGGTAGTCGGTCCTGATCACGGGCAGAACGGGGCCGAAGGAGATCTCGCTGGTGAAGCGTTCCGCTAAATGCTGGTGGATGATGTTTGAAATGCGCTCGGTGGTAACGTCGTCGGTGGTGAGTATGTCTGCCATTGCGACACCTCGGTCGTGAATGGGGAGGGAGTTCTTCATCAGGATGTTCCATATCCTGACGCCGTGGGTTTGCTCTGACCGCA
Organism: Dehalococcoidia bacterium; assembly: GCA_965226535.1. Lineage (GTDB taxonomy): Bacteria > Chloroflexota > Dehalococcoidia > Lucifugimonadales > JAPULR01. The sequence goes on from CBDDDE010000010.1 coordinate 432, forward strand.
TGATTTTCCCTGCCGGTGTGGAGCCCGGAGGCGTGGCCGCCGGTTCAGGCGGTAAGGGCGGTAGCTGCCATCATTCCATGTCGAGGGTGGGAGCCTCCTGATTGCGGTCGTACATCTCCTCTCTGGTCAGATTGTCTGGCATAGCCCAGGCTATTCCTGGCCGGTTGAAGCCGTCGACTATTTGGGGCGAGCCTCCAACGGCGTCTTTCCGGTTCCGTTTCCTACTTGGGCGGAAATTCCGGGAACTTTTCGCCATTCAGAGGGACGGCGTCTGTGGGATATGCTTTCTGGTCATGGCTGTCCTCGTTCGGCTGGTGGCGCGAATGAGATGAGCGGTAATTATAAGGCATCAGGGTAAGGATGGGCGTTCGGCGCGGCTTTCACTACCCCTTGGGGACATGCCTTCCGGCTCACCGTCCAACGTCTTCCGCCCCGTCGCCGGCGAGCAGATCATCACCTAGAAGTCTGGCCGGAAAGCCATTGGCCGGGTTTTGCGCTACGCGAGGCAGACGTATTCAAGACTTATATGGCATGGTGGTGCATGTAATACGTTGCAACACCCACTATGCCATCGATAATCGACGTTAAGAAAACGCCGGCCTGGGGGGAATCGAGGTTTCCGGCCAGACTTCTAGTGTCCTGTATCTAAAGTACGTCGGCAAAAGCGGGCCACGCTGGCCAGGATTTGGTCAGCGGTCTTGGTCCAGACAAAGGGCTTGGGGTCTTCGTTGGTGACGTCCAGGTAACGGTAGATGGCAGCCTCCAGTTCGCCGCTGCTCTGGTGCACTCCACGGCGCAACTGCTTTTCGGTGAGCAGCCCAAACCAGCGTTCCACCAGGTTCAGCCAGGAGGCGCTGGTGGGCGTGAAGTGGATCTGGAAGCGGGGCCGTTTGGCGAACCAGTTCCGGATCAGCGCCGTCTTGTGGGTGGCGTAGTTGTCCGCAATCAGGTGCACGTCCAACCCGGCGGGCACCTCGGACTCGATGGCATCGAGGAACTTGCGGAACTCCACGGCCCGGTGGCGGCGGTGGCACTGGCCAATCACCTTGCCGGTTCTGGCGTCCAAAGCGGCGAAGAGGGACGTGGTGCCGTGGCGCACGTAATCATGGGTGCGCCGCTCCACCTGGCCCGGGCGCAGGGGCAACAGCGGTCTGGTGCGGTCCAGGGCCTGAATCTGGGACTTCTCGTCCACGCACAAGACCAACGCCCGGTCCGGCGGATCAAGGTAGAGGCCCACAATGTCCCGCACCTTTTCGATGAAGCAGGGGTCCGCCGACAGCTTGAAGGTTTCGGTGCGGTGCGGTTGCAGTGCGAAGGCGCGCCAGATGCGGCTGACCGTGGTGTGGCTCAGACCGGAACTCCGGGCCATGGACCGGGTGCTCCAGTGCGTGGCGTCCTTGGGTCTGGACTCCAGCGTCAGCGTAATCACCCGTTCCACGTCTTCATCAGTAACCGCTAGCGGTCGGCCGCTGCGGGGCTCGTCCGACAGGCCGTCCAATCGCCGTTCCAAGAACCGGGAACGCCACTTCCCCACCGTTTCGTCGGACACCTCCAAGGCGGCAGCCACTGCGATGTTGCTGCGGCCATTGGTACAGCCCAGAATGATTCTGGCCCGCAGCGCCAGGCCCTGGGCCGTCTTGGGGCGACGAACCCACCGTTCCAGCGTTTCCCTTTCGGTGTCGTCCAATATCAACGGCGGCATTGGCCTTCCGATCGCCATGATCATCCCTCTCCTGAGTCGGTGATCGAAAGGATACCTCATTGCGAACACTTTTACTACTAACTTCAGTTACACCACACTAGGCCAGGTGCCGTGATCTCTCCCTCCCCTGGGTCACCCCGGCACTGCTTGCCCTGCTCTAGGATCAGCGTCGGTGGCCGGCCGATGTGCTGCCCGCCAGTGCGGGCACGGTTCTGCCCCAGTTCGATTCGTTGGCTGGTCGAATTCTCCCGAAGGACTTTGTCGCGGCGCTGCCCTCGCTGGTAATTGGTCAAGCTGCCAACCGGCCATGCTCCGCGCACAGGATGCGATTTCCACCCACGAGAGATGGAGCCGGTCGGTGGCCGTGGGCGTGTCGATAGTCCTCCGACAGGGACCGGAACTCCACCTCTGCCCGGTGCAGGCCCTCGATCACCTGCAAGCCCGTAGGTCAGCCCCGTAAACGGCGGCGCTAAAGTGGACCGTGTGGGCGGAATACCCCTGACATCTGGCGGATGAATCCTGTCAGCCTGCCCCAGAGGTGGCACCTGAACATTGCGGTCTTCGGACTAGATTCAGGTCAGCTCCGGAGCGGTCCATGTGGATGAATCGCCCTGGTTGGGTGGTGTCACAAACGCGCGTTTGTGACACTGGGCCACAATTCACTCCCTTCAGCCTGTTTGGGTGTGGGTCACAAAAGTATAGTGCAATCCGCAGCAGTTGGAGGGAGCGCGATGCCCGAGACCTACGGCTACGTCCGTACCAGCCGCCCCAGGGTCTCCGAACTGTCGGACAGCGACCCGGAAACCCAACGCTTCCAGGACCTCCGGTACCAACAGCCGGCGTGGCTGGCACTCTATGGACTCCCGGCTGGCTCAAGGCGACACCTTAGGTGTGGTGTCCATCGACCGCATCGGGCGGCGCTGGTTGGACACCATGGGGAACATCCACGACCTGCAACGGCGCGGGGTGAGGATTCGCAGCCTGGCCGATAACGAGCAATCCTGGGCCCAGTACCTGGATGCCGCCCCCGATTCGCCGGAGTCATTCTTGGGCTATACCCTGGCTGGCTTCGCCGCCTGGGTGTCTGACCAGGAACTGGTGTCCATCCGTCGCCGCACCAAGGCGGGTTTGGAGCAGGCGAAGGCGGACGGCAAGAAATTCGGCGCTCCTCGCCGGTTGTCCGGAGAGCAGGAGGCCGCGGTCATCGAGATGGTAGCCAACGGAGTCAGCCAGCGGCGCGTCGCCAGGTCCTTCGGCGTATCACCTGCGGCAGTCAGGCGCGCCGTAAAGCTTGAGTAGCGCCTGGGCATCATGCACCCGCCATGGTGATGCACAGGGTTTTTCAGGTGCTGTTGTGTCGACCGGTGTGGACCGTGTACGTGGCGCATGGTGGCGCTGGCAGTGTTCCCGGAGAGGAGTAAGGTGTCGATCCGGGCGAAGTTGGACACATCACTCAGGCCGTGAGCGTTCTTGGCCTTGACGTGGTACTCGTACCTGGTATGCAGGGCGGTCCCGGTGTCCGTGTAGTTGGTCGCGGTGTTGCCCATGTTGGAGACGTAAACGATGAAAGTTTCCTCGCCCTCCTTGGGCCTGCGCAACAGAACATGGTAGCCGGCCCCTGAGCCGTCATCGGGAGCGGACCAAGTGAGGGTGATCGAGCCGTTCTAGTTGTTCTAGTTGAGGGTTGCGGTCAGCTCCGGGCCAGCAACTGGCGGCTCACGCGGTCGAGTTGGCTGACGTGGCCCCCCACCGGAAGCTGCGCAGGAAAGCCCTCAGGATGGATGGCGCCTTGACCACGCAGCCGAGAGCGCAGGCCGTCCCGCCGCCGAGGTCGAGGTGATGGTCGACGAGTTCCTGCAGGCCCAGGTGCTGGGCGAGGGTGGCCGACAGGAGCAGGTCGGCATTGGCCACCAGGCGGTGGTCGTCATTGACGACACGGATACGGTCGGGATTGTTCTGTGGCAGCATCTACTGGGTGCTCCTTGTTTCTGGGCGAGTTTCTGTTCCAAAACCATTATCCCAGAAGCACAGGAGCACCTTCTGCCGCTTCAGGACGCTAACCCGACACCCTCCTTCGGTGGATTCGGGCTTGGTTCGCGGCGGATTCCGGACCTACGAGACCCCGAGGGGTCTGACCGGACGAAAGTTGGGTACTCAAAATCCCTTGGCCACCACGATACCCGGGATGATCGGCAAGTGATTCCGGAACGAGGTTGCGGATTATAAATGTCCGTTTGGGGCATAGGATGTCCGACTATCATCTTGTTGAACTCGCAGTCTCCAAATAGATCTAGGGATGGTATCCTTTTGCTGGTAGAATGATTGGAGGATGGACCTCGCTCTACAAGATCCGATCCTCGCAACAAGCTTTCTGCTATAACGCTGTTGCATACGGGGAGATAATAACGGTGACGCGACAGAACCAGCTGGATAGCGGAGATGACGGGGTAGCGCCCAATTTCACACCGGCGTCCGTTCCATGCACCAAATGAGCGATGCCGTGTCTTCTGCTGGCTTCGGCGAATGGCATATTGAAAGTCTTCGAGTGAGTGTCTTTCATTCGGGGGAACACGTCCGTCCGGGGTTGTGGGAACAGGTTATGGGGATCCCTCCCGAAAGCTCGGACACGCGGGCGCGCGAAGGCATCATTCAAGAGCAGGGTGTTGTGGACGGTGATGCGCTCCTCTTGGTCATCCAACGCGGGCGACTGGATTGGAATCTTCTCCCTGGCCCAGACCATAGTGGTGATCGGAGAGGTTTACCTGCCCTGATGGCAGTGGGTCAGGCTATACCTCTATTGGGGAGGGCGTTATATCCCACTATTGACGCGTGTGGCGCGGTGGGTAGATTGGCTCTGGGAGGAGTATTGACGCGGCACGCCCCGGACCTATCAAACGGATTGAAGCAGCTTTCGAAATATCTCCCACGCTTGGACCTAGAAAACCAAGGAGGACCCGACTTCGCATTTCAAATTAACAGGCGTCGAACATCCATTACCGCCCCTCACGTACAAATCAACCGCCTAGCGAAATGGCAACTAGATGAAATCCAAGGTACTACTTTCACAGTGGGGCCTACGCGGTCACCTATCCTCGAGACGCAACGGGTCTTGGTCAGCAAACTTACTCTTGACATCAATACAACCCCTAGTAGTAGCGCATTTGCCGTCGCAAGTGTGCCAGATTTGTACAACGAATTCGTGGTCCTCGCCCGGGAGATCGCAACCCAAGGAGACACCCCATGACGACAGCGACCACCACGCCAACATTATTCAGAGGCGAGGACCCCGGCTTTGGATGTTTGCGCATTCCGGTGTTCTACAGTACGACTGACCAAAGAACTTCGGCGATCACAAGTCAATCGGTAAGCGGTACCCAACTCGATGACCCGCAGCTGGTCACGCCGAGGAACCGGCGTTATGTGGTGCGTGTACCCACCGTGCCGACCGCTTGCACTGTCAAGATGCGCCAATATGGCGAGGACAAGGACGCCCTAATCCTCGTGGATTTTGGGGAGGCCGAGGTTGAATTCCCTAATACCAACTGGGAAACGGTCGGGTTCTTGCGTGCAAACGGACGGCCGATTCTTGCAGACAAACTGGTCACGATGTTGCAGGAGGCAGAGGAGGACCCCGACGAGATCACGATCAGCATGGTCTCTCTGAAGGATATGGCCCGATTTTTGGTAGAACAGGGGGGGGTCGCTGATCCTTCAATTGGTCCCGACGGTTATGGAGTGATGCACGCCCAGTGGCGGCTACCGGGCCACGGACTCCTCGTGATGAGCTTTCTGGGCTACGGCGTAGTCCTTTTGACCGCTCGCGCCAACGAGAGTCCCGGCCAAGAAAGATTGCGTATCAGCAAGCGGGTTCGGGCACAGGATATTTTGAGGGAATACGGACATCTTGTGCCTCGTCGCAACTGACCTGGTTGAGGGCGACCCGCTACCAGACGAAGATGAAATCGCGAGATATTGTTCGCCCGACCGTTATGACCTAGAGGCCGCCGCCCCGAAAGTCGGGGCGTTCATACGAAGTCCCAACGAAAGTGATCTTTCAGTCAAACGTCTACAGTTCTTTCTCGGCCAAGATAGGAAGGGTGCGGTAGGTTGCATTCGGCGCGAAGCCGGAGACGCGGGTTTTAGGCTCAAGCCAGACGGAAGATTTGTGGTCTTGGGTGTGGCTGCTGCCAAAGCCTTCGCGTTGGAGGAAGGCTGCGAGATCAGCGTCATCTACACCCCAAGGCCGTCTTACCCCTCACATTCTTCGGTGTTTGGCTTACCCGACGATTACGCCGACGCGGTGATGGTGGCTGCCGCATTGGTAGATCTGATTACACAAGCCGATATTTATCCGGCTGTGGTGCCTTAACCCGAATCCACCGAAGGACACCGAAGGACGGCGTGAGGACAGCGGAAGGGAGGTGCGGGAGCCACAGGGCAGATGGCTTGGGCTCCATTGGGATAGATTGGAGGTCGGCGGACGGTCTTCAGTCGCTGGACAGGGTTCCTATGGCCGTCTGCGGGAGTTGCGATGCGCGGGATGGCGAGAGAAAACGCAGCAGGGAACTCCCACGGACCGGGGTGGAGCGAGTTTTCGGGGACGTTGGGTCAGTTGCAGGCAGGCCATCAGGCCGGGAGTGGAATGGCTCGCAACCGGGCCAAGGCGCGATTGAACTGGCTTTCCCAAGGCCAGCGCTGTGGCAGATGCAGGGTGAGGCGGCGTGCCGATCGGGTGATCCGTCCGGGCCAGGGCGAAGATCCGTTGCCTGAGGGTCTTGGTGGTCGTGGTCCGCTCTCCCAGACCAATCCGCGCTGCCGGTGTAGCCATGGTGTCGCGCGCCCTCCTTGGCCAGCCCGTAGGTCTCGCAGATGGTGGAATCGAGGTCGATGGTCAAGGGCGCGTCGCCGGGTCCCGCCCCAGCGGCCCATGCCCGTGCCAGCAACTCGCGGCTCACCCGGTCGAGTTGGCGGACGTGGCCCCAGCGGAAGCTGCGCAGGAAGGTGCCCAGGGTGGATGGCGCCTTGACCATGCAGTCGAGAACACCGGCCGTCCCACCGGCACGCAGCGCATCGGCGTCGTCGATGCAGTCGCCGCCAGCCAGCGCGGAGGCGACCAGCGTCATTATCTTGTCGCCGGTGTTGGCCCGGCCCGGCGCATCACCCAGGTCCAGGTGATGGTCTACCAGTTGGGAAAGACCGAGGTGCAGGGCCAAGGTGGCTGGGAGGAGCAGGCCGGCATTGTCCACCAGGCGGTGATCGTCGAAGGAGACTTGGATGCGGTCGAGGTGGTTGCGTGGTAGCATCAGTTGGGTGCTCCTTTTCTGGGACTGTTTTGCTGTTACAAAACCATTATCCCAGATTCAGAGGAGCATCCTTTTGTTTCATCAGGAGGCCTCTCACACGCGCCCGTCCGGTGGATTCGGGCTTAGCCACCGGGGAGGTGAGCGGGGAGCGCTGGTATCTGCTGACCAGCCTGGGATCCCGGCAGTGCAGGCCGAAGGAAGCTTCAAGTGTTCCGCAGCCACTGGAGTGTTGAGAAGAGCCTGCGTCATGTAAAGGACCTCAGTGGGATGAGGGCGTCCACACGCTGCGCCGTCCCGGGCAGGGCGAGGTATACGCTGCCTTGATAAACACCGGGTAGAACTCCCTGCGCCTGGAAGGATGTTCTCCTGCCTGGATGTCTATGCCCCTGCGAGCCAAGACTTGCGCCTTCCCCCCAACGCTGACCATCACCCAACTATCCGGGCAAGCTTCCTGACCTTGCAATCGTCCTGCTCATCTGGGCAATTAAATTGACAACCCCAAGCCGGTTTGTTATTTTTCGGGAAAATATACCTCCGTGTCCCCATTGGGATCCTCCCAATTTCCAGAGCGCGTGACCGTTATTCTACTGTTTGGTTGGTCGAATAGGAGTTGTTGTCGTAATGGTCACCACCACGACCATGACCCTTAGTTAAACAATTCTGGTTGGGGCCTGAAACCCTCCGGCAGCGTTCGATTTCCTTTGCTGCAATAGCAGGTTCACCCGTCCTGGAAAATGATGGTCTAGCAGGTTTCTAGCCAATTCTGAATTTGTTGGTCAGACTTAGAGGTTTCATTGAATACTGAGTTAGACAAATATCGTGATGAACTGGAGGCAAGTATCCAAGGAGGGAACGTCGTGCTCTTCTTGGGTGCCGGCGCATCTCTCGCTGCTGGTGGCCCATCAGCGGGTGAACTGGCTGATGATTTAAAAGCGCGGTTTTCCAAGGCAGACCAAACCCTGACAGACTTCTTAGACGTGTGCCAGGATATATTGGATACCCCTCCGTACGATCGGGTTCAACTCGAAGAAGCCGTTTGGGATAGGCTCAGTGGTCTGCAACCGGTCGACGCCCATAAATCCATAACCGAACACCCTTGGGCCGCCATATTTACTACGAATTTTGATGATCTGGTGGAACTGGCGTATCGGACCGCTCAGACGACCAGACGGTGTCAACAAATATCCTCGGACGATTTCCAGGTTAATGTCGGAGATAAGTCGAGGGTCTACTTATTCAAGCTAATGGGTTCCATGAATGTGTCGGATGGCGAATCAGGGAAGATGGTTCTGTCTAGGGGCGACTACAACAAGGCTCTGACACGTCGGCGTAAGTATTCTGGATACCTCGCTGACTTTGTAAAAAATGGCACAATTCTCTTCGTTGGTTACAGTTTTCGAGATCGCCTAGTATTTGACGTCATGGAGGAGTTAATCGATATCAATGGAGTAGATAGAATTCCTTGGAGTTATGCTTTTTTTGAACATGTGGAACGCGACGAAAAAACCACTTCCATTTTCAGCCGGCACAGGATTATTCCTCTGGAATGCAGTTTTGAAGAGCTCATGGAGTCTCTTGGTAAAGGTTCTGGCAATAGTGTAGTCCCCCAGCCGCCTTCGGAGATGCTGTTCCTAAAGGGCCGAAGACTCCCCATATCTTTCGACCAAGCCAGATTATTTGCTACGGATTTCGAATTTTTGAGCGAGGCTAAGCTTCGGGTAGACTCAGGTGATAAAGACGATTTCTTCCGCGGAGTGAATCAAAGTTGGGCTGCATTTGGCGAGAAATGGGATTTTGAAAGGGAGATATATGGGACCACACCATCGCCCCGAAGTGAAGCTGGGAGTGAACGAGCTAGGACATTGAAGGACCGCATATTCCGCGAAATCAGGCGGACTAATCCGGAAGACAACAAAATTATCTTGTTGAAAGGAATAGCAGGCTGCGGCAAAACCGTTCTGTTACGTAGGATAGCATATGATATATATTCCTCAGGGGAAGCTCCAGTAATCTTGATTCGGTCCCTTAAATTAAATGTCGACTACAGGGCTATATCGGCATTTGTCGAACACCTGAATGACCAACTTGTCCAACAAGTTGGTGCCGAATCAAAGCCATCTCCATTGAAACTGACCATTATTGTAGATGACGCTTCCGTTGGAATTAGGCACCTAACCCGGCTTAGGGATTTCCTGACATCCAGAGGCCGAAGCGTGCTAATTGTGGCCGGCGCGAGAACGAATGAATGGGATTCCATGTATAGTCAGAACCCGTTCAATCTTCCCGCTGAGGACATCTTTGACGTACCTGAAAAGCTGACGGGCCCTGAACGGACCAAACTTGTCGCGCACTTACATCAACTCGGGTTCGTTCAATCCGCATCAACTTCTTGGGAAGACTACATTAGGACAAATTTGGAGGATTCATTTTTCGCGGCCATTTATGAGTTGATTGACCCCGCGAAGCGCCCCCTTAACACAATAATTCAGAATCAATACATGGGCCTTGCTCCCCTGAGCCAAGACGCGTTCCGGTTCGTATGCGCCCTCCACCAATTCAACCTTCCTATGAATGTAGAACTTCTCGTCAGGTCGTTGGGTTGCTCGTACGACGACTTTTATGGCGACGTAATGGGAACGGACACTTCGGGAGTTTTGTTCGCCGAAGAAGATCAGATGGGCAATATCATGTATAGGTCGCACCACCGCATTATCGCCCAGCGGACCGTCGAGTTTTTTTTCGGTGATCCTGAACAACAAAAAGAAGTTTTGTTACAAATCTTGAGCAACTGCCGCCTCATGAATCGGATCGAACGCAACCTCATAGTTAAACTACTAATTGGATTTTTGGGGCCAAACGCGTATCCCCGGCGTCTCGTGGCGGACCAACAAAGGCAAATTCTCCAGACCGTGTGCGATCGATACCCTATCCGTACAATCGTGCACCACTGGGGCATTCTAGAAAGCAGCGAGCGGAACTATGAAGAAGCAAAACGTCTATTTACTTGGGCGTTAAACCTCCCTCGTGAAGATGCAGATTCGTTCCGAGGAGAGTCGGATCAAAACATCCTGACATCTTTAGGGACTATGCACTCTCGGATGGGTTTGGAATCACTGCGGGAGGCGCCCAGCGTCAAACTTGATGCCGATGATCATTTTCAAGAGGCTGAACGGTGCTTTGAAGAGGCGAAATCTGGAGAATTTCCAAATGCCTACGCTTATCACGGCCAAGCAAACATGTGGTTACAAAGGGCCCAGAACTCGGAATACGAACTTGATAGAATCGACCAGTGCGGAATCGCGTTGCAGATCCTTTCCCTAGCTAAGGACAACCTAAACCCTGGGGATATGCAGCTGCTGCTTGAATTGGAAACTCGGATTTGGTCCTTGCTGGGCAATCGGGCTCGAGTGCAGGATATGATCAGGGTGCTCAAAGACAGGTACGGTACGGCCCGTGGCTACTATGTTGTCGCGGAAATGATGCGCAGGGAAGCTGGCGAAACAGAGCCTTCAAGGCAAGGTCGAAGACTCCTAAACATGGCCCTAAAGCTGATCGGGGAAGGATTGGAATCCTTCCCCGCGGATGATCACTGTGCTCGCATGCGTGTCCTATTGTTGAAGCAACTGGAAGGAGATTCTAATCCGGCGCAATATTATGCTGCTCTACAAACTTGGAGCGCGATCTCACCACAGCCCAACGCTAGCCGTCTCTATGAACTAGGAAGAACCGCATTTATTCTTGGTTACTATGATGCGTCTCGAACTCATTTCCAAGAACTCCAAGCAGGGATTGGCATGGGAAACCAACGGCGGACGCGGCCTCTTAATCCCGTGGTAGACGACAGGGGAAGAGCAAAAGAATTCCAGGGGGCGGTTGTGAGAATAGAATCAACTTACGAGGGGTTCTTGCGTTGCGAATCACTTCGAAGCATGCGATCGTTGATCCATTTTAGACCCATTGCCGCTGAATTCACACCGGCGATGGGTGACACTGTCACATTCCAGATCGAATTCAGTTTCCGGGGCGCGACTGCCACCAAAGTTACCAGGGTCTAGGGTGTACTGACTTCGCCTCCGCCAAAAAGATAAGCCAAGGGGTCCACCCTCCAAGGCAGTTCAACACCAGCGGCAAACCTGATTGGCGGCGGGTTGACCCACCCTCAGCGCGAGATGCAACGGCGGATCCGCGCAGCCCGCTTCCCCGCAGTCAAGAGCCTGGAATCCTTCAACTTCCCAGCCATCCCGTCGCTGAACAAGTCCCTGGTGATGGAGTTGGCCCGCTGCGAATACATCCAGCGCCGTGAAAACATCATCGCCGTCGGCAACAGCGGCACCGGCAAGACCCACGTGGCCCTGGGACTGGGTTTGGCCGCCTGCCAACGCGGGATGTCCGTGGGCTTCACCACGGCAGCCTCCCTGGTGCACGAGTTGATGGAGGCCAGAGACGAGAGAAGGCTGCTCAATCTGCAGCGGCAACTGTCGCGGCTGAATCTGCTGATCATCGACGAACTGGGCTTCGTCCCACTGTCCCGGACCGGGGCGGAACTGCTCTTCGAGGTCTTCAGCCAGAGCTACGAGCGGGGCTCCATCATGGTGACCACCAATCTGCCCTTCGACGAATGGACCGAGGTCTTCGGCTCGGAGCGCCTCACCGGCGCGCTGCTGGACCGGCTCACCCACCACGTCCACATCCTGGAGATGAACGGCGAGAGCTACCGCCTCAAGCGCAGCAGGGAGAACGCTGCAGCACAAGCCCCGGACGAATCAGACAACCCATAAGTCGGGCCAGAAGCCGTCCTCACTCACTCACTCACCCGCCCAGCCTGCTGCCAGCCTGCCTCTGTGACACTTCTCCCGAACAACTGGCGCGGACATTTACGCTGGCCAATGACCTCTCTGGTGGTACACTTTTGCTCCGCCCCACTGGTATGTTTTGTCGACGCCCTTGACATCCAAGGCCGAGGATCAGGTTGTTGTACCCGAATTCCACTGTCTGATGCTGAGAAACGAGTGGTGGATTGTTGACGTGGACCGACAACGGGGTATTTACGGTCAAGTGGCATACGTAGATTTTGCCGATAACCCTGATCATCTCAGGAGGGCAGGCTCCGCCTTGGCATAGCAGGGCTGCACCTAGAAGTCTGGCCGGAAAGCTATTGGCCGGGTTTTGCGCTACGCGAAGCAGACGCATTCAAGTCTTCTATGGCATGGTAGTGCATGTAATACGTTGCAACACCCACTATTTCATCGATAATCGACGTTAAGAAAACGCCGGCTTGGGGAGAATCGGGGTTTCCGGCCAGACTTCTAGCCGGCCTCAAACTACCGGTTGACCGTAAATCGGTAAACGGTGGGCGTCGTTCGGGTTGGCGCTTTACCACAAAGCGAGCTCTAACCAAACTCCATCTCCCTTACCCCTGCCATTCTAGATTTGGTAAGTAATATCCAAAAAGAGCCCCTCTTCATTCCGTACTGCCGCAGGCATATCTGCCGGCGCTTGCAAGCGACCATCTAAGAGTCCTGCCTGGTCCAGCTCCCTGAGCCGGACGGCCACCGCGTGCACCTGCCTCTGATCCAACACTTCTTGCCCTGGCACAGGTTCGATAAGGGAGGGGTATATCTCGGCCAACACGTGGCACTTACCTTTGCCCAGCGTCTCGAACGGCCATATCTCCACGTCGTCGCGGCGTCTTAACCTTCTCTCCAGGGACGCGATCCCGGTCAACGCTTGACCGCCGACACTTCCCGCGTAAAAGAGCTTCCACACCTCTTGGGCCCTAGGAACTTCCATATCGGCGTGTCGGCGTCTGGGGGGCAGACGCTGTTCCCAGCCGTTTTGGGCCACAGTAGGCAGGAGACCCTCAATATGCATTCCTGCGGGTAAACCCCAAAACGGTCCTTCACCATCGAAGGCCGCATTCAACGCTGCTGCCGCTTCGAAGCGGTTGTTACAGTTATTGGGACGGTCGTCGATGTTGTCGGCAATCAGATCCCAAACGACCGTCCAGTTCGGGTCGCCATCCCGGTTGAAGTGGTCGGCCAGCATCTGAGCAGTACCGGCGGGGTAACCGAACGGAAAGTCGAACCCGCACAGTAACCGGCAACCGTCCTCTGTCGCTTTGGTCAGCAGCCTGTCGATGTAATTGATCGCGTCCTCGCGCGTCCTGGAGTTCTCGAGCAGCACCTCTTCACCAGGGGCAAGGATGGCGATCCAAATGCTGTTTGCGCCCCTCTTGGGCCTCGAGTTTGCCGACCAATCGACCGCTATGTATCCGTTAAACAAATCCGGGTTCTGAGTCATGTTTCCACCTGAATCCTCATACTGTTGTGATGAACTGGTGCGTTTCACCACCATGGATGCCAATACCAAACTCCGCCGACTTCATCGTGACACTTCTGAATTGACCTGGCACTAGAGGCGGTCTGCTATGACGGGGATGAGGCGCTGGCCGACGGGGTCGACGGCGAGGAGGGCGGTTTCCAGGGTGACGACACCGAGGAGGCTGGGCTCGTTGTCCTGGGCGAATATGACAGGGGTGGGGAAGGTGCGGCCTTTGAGGCGGATGGTGGTGTGACCAAGCTGGACCGGTGTGGTGCGGCCGTCGGCCAGGCGGGCCTCGGTGGTATGTTCCACCATGACGCCCCGGTCGTGGAGCCGGTGTCCACGATGACTTCGACGTCATGGAACCGTGTGCCCTGGGGGTCGCCGGCGCCGATGGTGATGATGAGTTTGCCCACGTCTTGGTCTCCTGGGATAGTTGCAGCGCTCAGGCTATGTGTGTGGCGAGTATAAGCCCGTTGGGTCGGGAGTGAGGTTCAGGAGAGGCGGAAATTCGTGGTGGCCAGCTAGGGAGTGTCGTCATATTCACCGTCATTCCCGCGAAAGCGGGAATCCAAAGGCCATTGGCAGCAAATGCGTATTTGCCAGCTACCGGATTCTACCGGATTCTGGTTTCCCGCTTTCTCCGGAATGACGGAAAAAGAGGCTTGGAGACCGATATTCTTAAATTGACGACACTCCCTAGGGGGTGTATAGCAGGATGCTAACAGAGGGGATGCCGAGTTGCTATACAGGTGGTCGCTTGCTTTACAGGGGATGTCGGGAGTGCTGGGAATACCTGAAGTATAGGATTCTGCCAGAGGTCCTGCAAACTGGTTTTCCAGCCACCTCCTCAGCTACGGGGACTTGGCATTCCCAGCCATGGCTGTAAACAGGGCTGTTTCCAGCCATGTCGGCCGAGTGAGTCTGACCTGGGCCGGCGTTCCGGATCTGGCGATCATGCGGCAGGGCCGAAGGCACAGTAACACCAAGATGGCGAAGTGTACCCGGCGCGAGTCCGCGGGCGAGTCCGCCCGGTGCGCTGGAATGAGGGGTATGAGACAACGATCCTTTGGGGCGGTGGTATTGCTGACTGCCCGGGGTTGCCGCGGCCGACATTGAAGAGTGCTCCAGCAGCCCTCGAGCTTTGGGCTCGGCACCCAGTTGGTTGCGGAGCGAAGAGATGACACGGGGCTTCGCCTCCCGTGCCCTCCGCGGAGAATGTATCTAGGCGATAGGCCGTGTTAGCCGGGGCCTCACCGGCAGAACGGGAGATCACCCAAGTCCGAAAAACCCATATTCCGCCGGCCCCAAAAACTGCTAGGCACGCATCCACTCAGCTGGTTATCGGAGAGGTACAGACGTTCCAGGTTGGCGAGGTTGCCCAACTCCGGCGGTATCCCCCCGCTCAACTGATTATGGGAGAGGGCCAGCACATTCAGTCTGGCGAGGTTGCCCAACTCCGGCGGTATCTCCCCGCTTAACTGGTTCTCGTTGAGGAACAGCCAACCCAGTCTGATGATGTTGCCCAACTCCGGCGGTATCTGCCCGCTCAACTGGTTCTCGTTGAGTAACAGCGATTCCAGTCTGGCGAGGTTGCCCAACTCCGGCGGTATCTCACCACTTAACAGGTTTACGATGAGGTTCAGCGATTCCAGGTTGGCGAGGTTGCCCAACTCCGGCGGTATCTCCCCGCTCAATTGGTTCTCGTCTGAGGACCAGCAAATGTCAGTCTGGCGAGGTTGCCCAACTCCGGCGGTATCTCCCCGCTCAATTGGTTCTCGTGGAGGACCAGCAAATTCAGTCTGCCTAGGTTGCCCAACTCCGGCGGTATCTCCCCGCTCAATTGGTTCTCGTGGAGGATCCAGCAATATGTCAGTCTGGCGAGGTTGCCCAACTCCGGCGGTATTTCCCCGCTCAACTCGTTGCTGTTGAGCTTCAGGTCATACAGGTTGGAGAGGCTGCCCAACTCCGGCGGTATCTCCCCGCGCAAGTTTTTGCTGCCAAGGGCCAGCTTTGTAACGCGTCTGTCGTCGTTGGTGGTGACGCCCTCCCATTCGCCAGTCGGCTTAACGCTCAGCCAGTTATCATTTCTGAACCAATTCGGGCCTCCGGTGGCGCTATAAAGGGCGACCAACGCTTCCCGGTCCGTTTCGGGTGAGGTCGGCGCCATCGAGGGCTCTGTGGTGGACTGCGGGGTCCTCATGGGAGACACCCTTTGCCTTGTCGGCCCGGCGGTGGTCCGTTCCGAGGATGGCCCATCCGTGGGCTCATCAGAACCGCCGCAAGCCAGCAGCAGCAAGGGTAGAATCAGCGCAAGGGCGAAGACTCCCCAGAAAAGGGGTGGTGTTCTCATTTAAATTTCATCACTGAGTTTGCTGGGCCCGAGTGCGACGACTAGGCGCGACCGGATAATAGCACGGGCCTGGGGGTTTCCTGCCTCCGCACACGGCACGGTGGGGTCAATGACCCGGCCGATTTACCCGCCTGGCGTCCGGTTCGACTCCACCGGGGCCAATGGCTGGCTGTTGTCCCGCGTCAACCATAATTGCCGGTTTGGCGTCAATGGCAAAAAGCACCCGCCCAGGGGGAGGGCCTAAGCCACAGTTCAGCGGCCGTCTGTTAATTGCCCTTCGGAAAGTACCATTGTTGCTTTCGGTCGTTAGCAGTTGCCACACGGGGTCCATTCTGTCCCTGGGAGTTACGTCCGGCGGTCAGAAGACCGGTTGTGCGAACCGGCATTTGCTGTCTAGCCCAAGGCAGCATCGCCGCGGAGGGCTGGCCGCAACGATCGCAGCTCCTCTTGGCCAAGCGCAGAGTCCTCCCGTAGCGGTGGCCATCGCCAACCTGAGGAGCATGAACACGGACTCGGCAGTGGGACGCGGACATCCCTCGAGCCTCTCCGGAACACACCGGAATTCCCCCTGGAGCTACGGGCCGGCGCGGGTGAACTAGATAACCCTGTCTCCCCGCCCCGGCGTGGACTGGCAGTCCGGTTTACCCGCCGCCTCGGGCAGAGGGGTCAAGATCACGCGCCAACGGGGAGTTGCCTTGGACGCCTCGACCAGGAATTCCTCCAGCGGGACATCGATGTCAATATCGTCGAATTCGAAGTTGAAGGCGGCCCTCACGTGTGCGGGGCATACGACGCCCGCTGTCGCGTTGTTCTCGCGTCCCATCCGCCTCAGTTCCTCGCGTTCGCCGAGGGTCATCTTCAGCCGGCGGTGGCAGCCGGCAATGGCGCATTTGACCGGGACTTTTCTGGGCATTTCCCTAATATTACAACCAACGCTCAAGGAGAGGGGTTCAGACATGCGCGCCGGGTGGTCAACCGCATCCGCTTTTGCCGGCAAGGTCATTCGGCCCTGCCGCACGATCGCAGAGTTCTGAGCGCTGGTCAGGCGGGCCCCTCCAGCTGGCATGGCTGGGGAAAGGGCTGTTTCCAGCCACCCGCCACTGCTGGAGGGCAGGTGACCTGCGACCGGTCGCGCCGGTGTAGCCGCCATGGCCTCCTTTCGGGAGACGGTCAGGTACGAGTTGGACTTGAAGTTCAGGGAGTCAATGCGGTCGAGGTACGCCGAGGCGGCCTCGACTGGTGAAACCTCCCGGGCGCGAATGAGCTCCGCGAGTTCCGCCGTGGGCCAGAAAGGGAATGTCCTGTTGGTCCATGCGAACCTCCTCGGGGTAGGGGCGCTTCGGCTGGCGCCGAGACCATCGTCCACGGCAATGTCAACGTTCGAGCCACACGTGCCTCAGGGTCGTGCCAAGGTCATATAATTCGGCCCACAGCGGGCCGCGCACACTTTCGCTTCTGGCGTAGAGTGGCGCCGGCAACGGTATGTAGTATACCTGCTCCACCAGTTCCTGATGGAGACCGATGATACTGTTCAGATCGTTCGGGCCCGGCAGGGGCGGGTCCAGGCGGGTCCGGCTGTAGTTGTACTCCCCACCTGCGCCGAAGTGCTCTATGAAAAAGCGGTCGATGTCCTGCCCGAAGCGTATGACGGGCGCCAGCTTGATGCCCCATTCGGTGGGGGCGTTGAAATCACTCTCCACAACTTCCGCGTATATGCCCACGTCCCACAGCATATCGCTAATTGAAGCGGCCAGATCGCTCCAGGTCTGCGGAGGGTTGGGTGGAACTTGAATTGAGGTGAAGAACCCGTCGGGATAGCCGGCCTCGGCCAAGAGTTGCCTGGCCATTTCCGGGTCGTGTCTGCGACGGAGGATGTGCTCGAGGCCTCCCCCATCGGCCCGGGGCTGCGCCAGTGGCTGGAGGGGTCCCCAGCTTTCGATGGAACTGCGACGGAGCTACTGGACCGCCTTAACGGGCACACACAAGATGAGAAGAGTCCAAGAGGCTGGCCCGCCAACGGCTCCGTAATGGGAAAGCAGCTCACGAGGCTTGCACCGTCGCTTCGGAAGCTGGGATACATCGCCGAGCTCAGGAGAACGAAGCGGGGAAACCTCTGGCGACTGGAGTCACCCCGACAAGCGTCTCGATCAGCGTGAGCAACCATGGAGGAGTCAGCCGAAGCGAACGAGACTGCCCGGCCTGCATTCCACCACGGACGGAGCCCGGAGGGGACGGGTCACCAGAACGAAGGAGTCACTGCCGGGAGAGCAATGAGCCCCGGCCCCCTACGCCTCGTACCAGCCGCTCACGATCTACTCGGAGGTGCGCCAGATGGTGAAGTCCACATGGCGCTCCCACGCTCGGGACCGGGCCAGCCAGTACCAGGGCTTCCGGTGCGAGGCGGTATGGGGTCTGCCATCGGTGATGTCCGGGGGTCAAGCCTACCGCTACGGCCGAGAAGGCGCTCAGGCGCGCTGCAATCCGGAGGAACGGGAGACGGTCGGGGCATTGGCCCGGCGCTCTCATCGGAGCAGAAGGTGACCGATGTCCGCTGCCTGAAGGATCTGCGGACGCTCCCGGAGAAGCTGGCCAAGGACACGGCAGCGTGCACGATGGGACCATCGCCGCCGGCACTCCCCGGCAGCTCGCGGACCCCTCAGTTCCAGGTCGCGCTTTCCTCACAGTCGATACAAGAAGCACTCCGGCATGTCGCAGGCGACGACGCGCCAACGGCTGTCCGGTGTGGCCTTGGACCGGCTGGCGGCCGCCTCCCAGGCCTTTCGCCGATACTGATAACGCTTTCCGCCCAGGCGGACGGCCGCCTCGACATGGTGGTGCCGGTGATTCACGCCTCGCGGCATACCGCCACCTTCATCGAAAGTCCCGCGCCATACTGCCGTTCCATGCATTGCGGGGTCAACATCCGTCAAGGACGGCGGCGGCCCCTGCAACTCCGCCAATTTGTGACGCCACTTTTGTTTCCCTTATATATTATATCGCCGTGTTTTGGTCTCTCTCCACACCACTCACGTTTGGGGCGCTGGTGTAAAGGGAGGTTTTGCGGAGGGTTCCGCGTGCAGCACGCTGGACTAAAGCGTGTTTTTGCCTGTCTCTGTATCCCGGTACCAGGATCGCAGACAGCTCACCGGTGAATGGGAGGTCTTGACATGGCGAGAAGACGAAAATTGTTGCCCGTACAGCAGATTGCGGCGATGCGCTACTACTACTCGAAGGGCCACCGCATTGCGGAGCTGGCCGAGCATTTCGGTGTCCACGAAAGCGTGGCGAGCAACATCTGCCACGGCCGGACACACCACAGGGTGCCCCCCGCTGAGGATCTCCCACCCCTACCCGTGCGGCTCACGCCGGAAGAGGAGGCTCGGAGGGCCGCGAAGATCACCGAGGCCGCCCGGCGGCTCAACGCGTCGCGCCGATGAGTGGCGGGGTGTGGCTCACTGCCGGCACTGTGGCCTGAGAGCCCTGGTGGCCACCGGGGCGAGGGAATCCGGGTATCTCGGCCAGGGCCCGCGGACTCGTGCTACGGGCCTCTTCCGGCCCGTCTTGCCCAGGTCACTGCGTGGGCCACCAGCTCGAGGACGCCCGCCTGCCTTGATGTTCTCGGTGCTGTGGGTACGCCAACCGCCGCGTCCTTCCCGGGAAACGCGCCCTCTGCAGCTCCAGCGATCCTCCTGGTGGAGGTCGCCGGGCCGACCTGGTACGGACCTTCGTCAGCTCCGACCAAATGGAGGTCGGGTTCGGCCCTTCTGGCAGACACGAATGCGGCCGCCGAAAAAGGTAGGTGGGTTAACGTTCCTTTTGCTTATTCAATGCTGATGGCCCGATGAGTGGCGGGCCAGCGCGACCATTGGACCTCTCTTGCTTCCACCGGCGAGGTTGTTGCCTCCACCGAAGACCGCACTTCCTTCCACCATTTCCGAGCAGATTCGTGCCTGGTGTGGAGGGAGTGGAAGCAGTGGAGGCAAAATCTGAACTACTCTTCGGGGGCTGCGGGGAGCGGATACTTACTGATCAGGCGGAAGAAGCAGGGCCGGAGTCGGAGCCAGGTCTCATACGGGGATAAGTAGAAGGATGGGTCGAGGCGCTCAATCACGTGCTCCGCAAGATCGCGAATGCCCCAAGAGGGCTGACGGCAGATTTGGCCGATATCGCTCGGGTATTTGCCGAACGCTGCCACCACAGCCGAGCGGCTGGCAGTCTCCTTCATACCCACCAGGACCAGCAAGTCGACTGTGTGCCGAATCTCATTGTTCCTAATCATGTAACCCAATTTCTTGGGGCGATGGCGAGGGGCTGGCCTCTCGTCAGGACGCTTGGGGTGCCCATTGGTGGCTTCTACGTACCAGAGTAGGTGCTCTTTAGGCAGTTCCTCGCCTGTGAAGACCACTTGCTGGCTGTTCGAATAGAGAATATCCCAAGCGAGCGAGCTCTCAAAGGAGTTCTGGATGAGTTCCTCGAGTTCGCCAGGGTCGCGACTATCCAGCCACGCGTCTGCCAGACATTCGATAACGCTCTGTCTGTCCCAGTCAATCTCCCAACTGCCTGCTTCCCTGATGTGATCCAACAGAACAAGAGCAAAATCACGAGCTTCTTCGGAGGAGGGGGGTCGTTTTCCACCGAACAGGGCGTGCCGTCTGGCCAGCTTGAGATATGTCCTGCTGGCTAGTGGGAGCTTCTCGCCTCTCTTCTCGGTCCCTTCGAAGGCCTGGAGGGCCGGGTCCTCTTTCATTCCTTCGTCAATCTTGCGCCTTCTCGATTCGAACTCTTCAATAGTGATGTCCCGTTTAATAATGATGTCCTCTTCCCCTGCCCGACTGATGACCCGTCCCTTGAGGCGCTGGAGGGAGGTATTAATGTACTCAACCAAACAATCGTCGATGCGCCTCCCCAGCTCTTCTGGGGCCAGCTTCTCGTCCCCAGGGTCCAGGTAGTACCTCAGGCCAATTTCCTCCCGCATCTCACTGGACTCAACGTCCACCTGCCAGTCAGGTTCACTCCAGTACCTCTCATTGGCGAATTCTCGCCTTATCCAGCTCATCAGCTGGTACCTCCCTCCAGGAATCTGCTCCATTCGTCCATCAGATCGCGGCGCAGCTCGAAGAGTTCGGAGCGGAAGTAGGCCGCCTCGGTCGCGTTGCCCACCGTATGCGCCAGGGCCTTCTCCACTACGGCGTGGGGAGCGTTGGTCTTCTCCGCCGCCCAGTCCCGGAAGCTGGAGCGGAGTCCATGAGGTACGAAGTCGAGCTCCAGTCGCCGGAGCAGCTGGGTGAAGACCATGTCGGAAAGGACTCCTCCGGAGCGTGGAGCGGGAAAGACCAGGCCATTTTCGTCGCTCAAGCTGCAAGCCTCTTCCAGGATAGCCAGAGCCCTGCGGGAAAGAGGCACGCGATGGGATTTTCCGGCTTTCATCCTCTCCGCGGGAATCGTCCAGGTCGCCTCCCCAAGGTTCACCTCATCCCAGGTCATACCCCGGACCTCACCGGAGCGACAGGCCGTCAACGCCAGCATCTCGAATCCCATCTTCACCGACGGGCTGGCGGTGGACTCCCGAACAGCCTGGAGTGCTGCTGGCAGGTTCCCGTAGGGGAGGGCCCGGTGGTGAACCTTGAAACGACGCTGCCTGGCAAGGGCGCCGTTGATGGCGTCCCCCGCGGGGTTGTAGTCGACGTACTCCAGGGAAACGGCCCGGTCCATCACTGAGCGAATGCGCTGTCGGACACGCCTCGCGGTCTCCGCCTTGGTGGTCCAGATGGGGGAGAGCGCGTCTGCCACGTGCCTGCGGGTGATCTCGTTCACCTTCATGGCGCCAAGAGTCGGAAAGGCGTAGGTCTCAAGGGTCGATTCCCACTGCGCCCTGTGCTTCGCGTTCTTCCATGAGTGACGGTTCTCGGCAATGTGCTGCCGGGCCAAGGCCTCGAAGGTGGGGGTCCCCGCAAGCATCGCCTCTTCTCGCTTCACCGCCAGAGGGTTGCCACCGGACTTCACCAGGGAGCGATTCTCCCTAGCCTTTTGACGGGCCTGCGCCAGCGACACCGGGGGATGGGGACCCAGGCCCAGATCGGTGCGCTTTCCTTCGATGCTGAGCCTCTGCACCCAGGACTTTCCCCCATTGGGCCAGACCATCAGGTATAGGGTCTCTCCAACGGAATGCCTACCTGGGGTCTTCTCATTGCGGACCGCTACAGCAGTTTTCAAGGGCTTAGGCATTCTTCTCTCCCACGATTCATCCCACGCCACTGTCGTGGATGACACAGGATTTGAGGGGACCTCTCCAGACCTCAATATAACATGGTCAGGAGCGGCTTTGAAGCTGGAAGAGGGGAGCTTCAGGCCCAATTAGACCGTGCTGGATAATGTGGGACAGTGGTTTGTGGCGGAGAGGGTGGGATTCGAACCCACGATGAGACGTATCCCATACTGGTTTTCGAGACCAGCGCCTTAAGCCGCTCGGCCACCTCTCCCAACGCAAAATTATAGCATAGGCAGGCGCGGAGAGGCCTCGCCCTAGATTGGAGACGGTCGCTGTCTCTTCGATGCAACTGACGCAGTGAGGGCGGGTCGCTGACCCGCCCTCACTGCGTCGAATCGATTCGTCCGGTGGTCAGACGGCAAACGTCAACTGATGGCTCTGGCTTCGTTCCAACCTTCAGCCCTGATGCATGCGACCCAGTGATCCGGTTCGACCTCACGCAACTCGGGCATTTCGAGCTGGCAGTCATCGATCATTACCGGACAGCGCGTGTGGAATACGCATCCGGGGGGCGGGTTCATGGGACTTGGAACATCCCCTGTGAGAATGATCCGCTCCCTCGTAGCCTCTATCGCCGGGTCGGGGATCGGCACGGCGGAGAGGAGAGCCTTCGTGTACGGGTGCAGCGGGTTCTCGTAGAGTTCGTTCCTATCGGCGAGCTCGACTATGTGCCCGAGGTACATCACGGCCACGCGGTTACTGATGTGCCTAACAACCGAGAGGTCGTGAGCGATGAACAGGTAGGTCAGACCGAACCTCTCCTGGAGGTCTTCCAGGAGGTTGATCACCTGAGCCTGAATGGACACGTCCAGGGCGGACACGGGCTCGTCGCAGACGATGAAGCTGGGATTGACGGCGAGGGCGCGGGCGATTCCGATCCGCTGCCTCTGGCCGCCGCTGAACTCGTGCGGGTAGCGGTCTCCCATGTACGGGTTGAGGCCGACCACCTCCAGCAACTCAGCGACTCTGTCGCGATACTCGCCCTTATTGGTGGTGAGCTTGTGAACCGTAAGCGGCTCTCCAACGATGTCGCCGCAGGTCATCCTGGGGTTCAGCGAGCCATACGGGTCCTGGAAGATGACCTGTATCTTCCGCCGCATGGCGCGCATTTCCGAGCCGCTCAACTGGGTCAGGTCCCGGCCCTCGAAGATGATGTTGCCCTCGGTGGGCTTATAGAGCTGCAGGATGGCGCGGCCGGTCGTCGTCTTGCCGCAACCACTCTCGCCGACCAGGCCCAGGGTCTCTCCCTTCATTATGCTGAAGGTCACCCCGTCGACCGCCTTCACGTCGGCGACCTTGCGCTGGAAGATGATCCCGGCGGTGACCGGGAAGTACATCTTCAGGTCTTTGACTTCGAGCAGGACCTCTCCTCTACCGTTTGTAGAGGACATCCGTTGTTCCTGTGTTGCTACCATCCTCACCTTACCTCGCGCTAGCCAGCCGCCTTGAGCTCCGTGAGTTCGTCATGCCGCCAGCAGGCGGTAGTATGGGCTTCCGAGTGTTCCATGAGATAGGGCGTTTCCTGCGTACACCGTTCAAAGGCGTATGGGCAACGCGGCTGGAAGCTACAGCCAACCGGCAGGTCTATCAGATCGGGAGGGAGGCCTTCGATGGGGTCCAGCGAGGTCCTGACAGTCTCGTCCAGTCTCGGGACCGATTTCAGCAGGCCCAACGTGTACGGGTGTCGAGGATTCTTGTATATCTCCGCCGCGGTCCCCGTCTCGATAATCTTCCCGGCGTACATGACCACAACGCGGTGTGCGTATCGGGCCACGACTCCGAGGTTGTGAGTGATGATGATCAGCGCAGTACCGAACTGCTGCGCCAACTCTCTCATGAGCTCCAGTATCTGTGCCTGAATCGTTACGTCGAGAGCCGTCGTCGGCTCGTCGGCAATGATCAGCTTCGGGTTGCAGCTCAGGGCCATTGCGATCATGACCCTCTGCCGCATACCGCCGCTGAACTGGTGAGGGTAGTCCGTAAGCCTGCTCCCAGCGTCCGAGATGCCCACCATCCTGATGAGCTCCACGGCACGCTCCCGGGCCTGGGACTTCGTCATATTCTGATGCAGCTCGAGGGTCTCGGTGATCTGACGCCCGATGGTCAGGACCGGGTTCAACGACGTCATGGGCTCCTGGAAGACCATCGCCATCCGGTTGCCCCGGATCGACCGCATTTCAGCGTCGCCCAACTGGAGCAGGTCCTTATCCTCGAACGTCACCTCACCATCGACGATTTTGCCCGGTGGGTCGGCCACCAGCCTCATCAGCGAAAGAGCGCTTACGCTCTTGCCGCAACCGCTCTCGCCCACGATGCCGAGGATCTCCCCCTCATCGACGTGATAATTGATACCGTCAACAGCCTTGACCACACCGTCCGAGGTGAAGAAGTGCGTCGTCAGGTTGTTGACTTCTAGTAGCCTCCTGGCCATCGGTTCCCCCTGGTGTGATTATTCGCGTCGACGATATCTGGAAACGCTTACACGGCGGCTAGAATTGGTTTGTTAACCTGGAACGTCCGCCATGTTCAGCTTCAACAATCGATAGGGACAGTTCCTGCACTACGTTTCTCCCCTTGTGGGGCATGCGGGATTGAAGCATAGGCCCCCAATGGTTGTCAACCCTGAGTGTCCACACGAACCTAGTGGTCCAAAATCTTTGAAGTGAGGGGCAACGGGATTAGCGTGATAGAGCAGCCCCCTCACCAGTGATTGGATCGGCGTCCTACGACGACAGGGCGGGTTTCAAACCCGCCCCTACCAAGCCGTCGGCACCCTTCAATACTAAGATGTTGGACCACTAGTATACAGGTTCGAGGCGTGTACGCCTCTTGACAGTTAGACCACCCAGGTGTATACCTCGCCCACTGCGTATGGTCTGAGGCACGATGGTCCGAAGCCAGAGTGCCTTCGTGTGTTTCAGTCTACACTGCTGCGTCACCGTGTGTGCGACTTTAGGAGCGCCCACGGACAGAGGCCCCCTTCGGCGCGATTCTCGACCGAGTTCGATTCTCGACCGAGTTATTGGGTTCCGAGCCATTGCCAATCATGAGGAGGTTCCAAATGAGGTGTCCAAAAGTATCAGCTCGCACGGCGGTCCTGTCAGTGGTTGCACTGGCAGCACTGATCGCGGTGGCCTGCGGCGGCACTCAAGAGGTAGTAGTCAAAGAGGTGCCGGTCGACAGGATTGTCACGCAGGAGGTGATCAAGGAGGTTGTGAAGGAGGTTCCGGTCACCCAGGAGGTTGTCAAAGAGGTGGAGGTGGTCAGGACGGTCGTCGCCACGCCAACTGCCGCGCCCGTGATGTCCAAGACGGGCACGATTCCCGGCTCAACTCTGACCGTCGCTCTAGAGTCGGCCGGTGGAGAGACGACCGAACCCAGGTCCGGCCTCCCCATGTACGGGTGCAGGCCAGGCTGCCTGGCGATGAAGGACGATTTCTTCCTCATAGACCCCGTAGGCAATCTGATGCCCCACGTGGTCGCGAATTGGGACTTCGGCGCCGATACGAAGAGCTGGACGCTCGAGATGCAGACGGGCATCAAGTTCTTCAACGGACGCGAAGCCACTATCAAGGACTTCGAGTTCAGCATCTACGAGGGGTACGCGACGAGACCATGCCAGATCCCGGGCCCCTACTGCTCGGAAACCCTTGACCCGAGACAGGGCTACGCGCTGTACAACGACCCGTACTACTTCTCTACTCACGAGGTCATCGACGATACGACGATGACGATACAGTTCGAGAACCCGACCGTCGGACTCGCTCTGATGACGCTGACGACCAACCTCGACCCTCGCGGCCTCTATTCCGAGAAGGAGATCAAGGAGGTTGGGTGGGAGGAGTGGTTGAAAGACCCGATATTGTCGGGCGCTTACATGACGATAAAGTCCATCCCCGGAGAGCGCAAGGAGCTGGAGGTCCATAAGGACTGGTTCAAGGACCCCCCTCCCGACTGGGAGCGGATGATCCTGATGACCGTGCCTGAGGGCGCCACGAGGATCGCGCTGATGGCGTCCGGTCAGGCCGACGTAGCGGCTCTCTCGGCCGTAACGCTGCCTCAGGCGCTCAAGTTCGACAACCTGTACATCATCGAGCAGCCATCGACGGTACACACGCAGCTATTCTTCACAAACCTGTTCCGGCCGGGAGACCCGGGCTACGACCCCGATTATCCGTTCCTAGACCCGCGGGTCCGAGAGGCGTTCAACATCGCCATCGACCGCGACCTGATCGTCGAGAGGATATACGCGGGCCGCTCGATCAGGCAGGACGCCCCACTGCTGGCGCCCGGCATGATCGGCTGGGAGCATCCGATAGTCCAGGAGATGCGCCGCAACCCCATCGAATACAATCCGGTTAAGGCACGGCAGCTTCTGGAGGAGGCCAACTTCCCCATGGACCTGACCGTGAAGATGATCATGGGGACGTTCATCATCAGCGGCGCGCCGGAGCTGGAGGACCTCAACGAGGCACTGCTCACGCAGCTCCGCCAGAACCTCGGCCTGGACATCGTGCTGGAGAAGGGGGACCTCAGTCAGATACTGGCCCCCCATCGGAACGAGCGTGAGGCCATCGAGTACCACATTTACGCTGGGGAACGGATGAGCACAGAGCCGGTAATCACGACGCGGTCCACCTACTTCTACTCGGACCCGGGTCACAACTGGAACCTGCCCATCAGCGACCCGATCAAGGCCATGGTGGACGAGATGTTGACACTGACCGACCCGGTCAGACACGAGGAGCTGAGCGCCCAGCTTTCCAAGCACCTTCGAGACAACTGGTCTCACATTCCCATAGCCGCCAATCCACTATTCTTCGCAGCGCAGAGGGACGGAATAGCGGGTTGGCCGCTGACCATCGGCGCCCCGTGGCCGCATTACTTCGAGTACATCAGGGCAAAGAGGTAGGCAGAAAGCCGACCCAGACCTGATGATCAGTGGCTGCCCCTAGACTAGGGGCAGCCACTGACGTACGGTTGCGCGGGAATCCGGTCCGTCGCGGGCGGACCGTGTGATTCTCGATCTGGCTATCCTCTACCAGGGCGACGGCGGTCAACATGTGGGCATTCATCCTGAAGCGGTTTCTCCAATCCCTACTGGCGCTATTCGTCCTCTCCGTGGTTACGTTCTTCTTCACCTGGGCCACCGGGGATCCGATCAACTACATCGTGCCGCTGGAAGAGACCACACCTGAGCAGCTCGCCGCCTACAAGAAGCAGCTAGGATTGGACAGGCCTCTCGGCGTGCAATACCTGATATACGTCAGCCGGGCCGTTCGGGGTGACTTCGGGAACGCGATCCACCTGGGCAACAGGCCGGTGGTCGACGTTATAGAGTCGAGGGTGATTCCCACGCTGCACCTTGGGGCAATGGCCTCCGCAATGGTGCTGGTGCTGGCGATACCTCTGGGTGTATTCGCGGCATATAACAGAGGGTCGATAGTCGATTCCCTTGCCCGAACTCTGGCCTTTGCCGGACAATCGGTGCCTGAGTTCTGGCTGGCTATCGTCCTCATATTCCTAGTTGGCGTCCAGCTCGGTCTGCTGCCCGTGGCCGGCCGAGAGGGCGGCTGGCAGCACTGGGTGCTTCCGGCGATCACGGCCGGATGGTTCTCAATGGCCGGGCTGTTGAGGATTACGCGGTCGTCGGTCCTGGAGGTACTGGGCTCGGACTACGTCAGGACCGCCCGGGCAAAGGGATTGATGGAACGGACGGTCCTGTGGAGGCATACGTTCAGGAACAGCTTGATTCCGGTGGTCACCGCGGTAGCGCTGCTTCTGGTCGGCATGATGAACGGTATAGTTCTGGTCGAAACCGTCTTCGGTTGGCCTGGCCTGGGCCGGCTGATTGTCGAGGCTGTCACGGCTAGAGACCTCTTTCTCGTCCAAGCACTGGTACTGCTGATTGGGTCCATGTACCTGCTGGCCAACTTCTGCGCGGACATCCTTTATGGCGTTGTCGATCCACGGGTGAGGTACTCGTGACAACCGCGGGAATACGATCGTCAACCGCGGGCATCGGGAGAGGGCTCAGGGCACTGCGCGTGCGCAGGGCTCCCTGGATACCGCTGGTTGTCCTGGTGCTGATGGGCTTGATGGGCGCCTTCGGCCCCTGGATTTCTCCACATGACCCCACGTTCGGCTCCCTGGAGAATTCGCTCGCGCCACCATTCTGGCTCGAGGACAGCGTCGACGGCTTTCTGCTGGGGACCGACTTTCAAGGGAGGGACATCCTCAGCAGAATTCTGACCGGCGCCCGGATCACAATGCTGAGCGCTGTCATCGGACTGTTGGGCGCCTGCTTCGTGGGCGTGAGCGTGGGACTGGTCAGTGGCTACTGGGGCGGCTGGCTCGACGCCCTGTTGATGCGGGCTGTCGACTTCATGCTGGCGCTTCCGGGCCTCCTGCTCGCCATGGTGTTCGTGGCCGCCTTCGGTCCAAGCCTCCGAATCATAATTGTCGTAGTGATCCTGTCAGCCTGGGTGCCGTACGCCAGGTACGTCAGGGCCGAGGTCCTGAGTCTCAAGGAGCGAGAGTTCCTCGTAGGGGCCGTGGCGATAGGCTGCCGGCCGCTGCGGATACTTGTCCGGCATCTGCTACCGAACACCGCGGCGACGGTGCTCGTCATTGCCACGCTTCAGACCGGCGGCATCATCCTGCTGGTGGCGTCATTGAGCTTCCTGGGACTGGGCATTCCAAAGCCGACGGCGGCCTGGGGCGTGATGATCGCCGACGGCCGGGCCTGGATCTTTCAGGCCTGGTGGATCTCCATATTTCCAGGGATCGGCATCTCGACCCTGATCATCTCGCTAAACCTGGTCGGAGACTGGATGAGAGACACCTTCGACCCGCGCCTCCGGACGAGGTAGCGGACTACAGCATTCTCGCAAGACCATCCTTGCGAATGCTGCGAGACCCGGGGCGGGTCGGGGTGGACTACGCCGTAACGCCATCGTGTTACCTTAACCACCCGTCCTCCCAAAGCGAGCGGAGCCATGGGGCGCATAGGGCAATCGCATATTAGCTCGAATCTCGCCCGCCCACTTGATGGAGGCGCACATCTGTGCTATCGTATCTCCATGCCAACCTATGAAACCTCCACACCGACCCACGGCAGAGCCTGAGCCATGTCGCACCTTGTCACAGTAATGGCGCTAAATGTCGCGGTCATGTCACAATCGGCAAGCCTGTCCCAAAGCTAAAAGTCCCCAAATGTCACAGAATGTCCACGTATGACCGCATATTAGGGGAAAGTCCTCTTAGACTCTCGCCGCCTGCCAGTCCGAAAATCAAATGCGATTGCCCTGATGGGGCGCACCCGGTGTAGTAAAATGGTCCTATAAGGCCACGCTCCCGGCCACCTGCGATAACAAGGAGGACCGGATGGAAGAGTTCTTTGGCAACCTGGAACGGCTCGCGGCGGACCTCTACCCCTACCGATGGCCGATCGCGGCAGGCTTCCTGGCCATAGTGGCAGGCGCACTCACCTTCGCATACAGGCGCGGCTGGCACCTTGTCCTGATCAAACACCGAGTCGCGACTGCTGTCATCGGCATACCTGCCCTCGCGATACTCGCCTTCGTGGCCTGGGACCTGGGCTCCCCCTTATTCATCGATGAGACAGTAGAGGAGGAGTTCCCGTTCTCCTACGCGGCCGAGGTGCCTAAGGAGATGGAGCAGGAGGACGTTGAAAAGGTGATGGCCGCCATGGCCATGATGGAACCCGAGCCGATGGACGAGGGGATGATGCCCATGATGGAAGTGGAGATGGCGGAGGAGGTGACGGAAAGGGTGATGGAGAAGGTGGTGGAGGCGATGGCCGACACGATGGGTACGGAGATGGCGGAGGAGGTGATGGCCGACATGATGGAGGCAGAGGTGGCGGAGGAGGTGATGGCCGACATGATGGAGGCGCAGTCCGGGCCCGTGAAGCTCAGGGTCGGCGAGTTCATGGACCAGGACGCCTTACACAAGGGCAGCGGCACGGCGACCATCTATCGAACCGGGGATGGCTCACTGCTGCTCCGGCTGGAGAACCTGGACGTGACGAACGGTCCCGACCTGCGGGTCCTGCTCAGTACTCATCCCGACCCAGACAGGAAGAGTGACCTGGAGGAGAGGGGATACGTCCACTTGGGCAAGCTGAAAGGCAACAAGGGGAACCAGAACTATCCGATTGAGGATGTTAACGTGGACCCGGAGACAGTGGGGAGCGTCGTCATCTACTGCATGCCTTTCCACGTCGTGTTCAGCGTCGCGACTCTGGGGGACGCGGGATAGCGGGACGGGAGGCAGCGGTTGAACGGCACTCTCCGCGTCGGGAAGATAGCCGGGATAGACTTCAGCATCCACTACAGCTGGCTCGTCGTCTTCGCCCTCTTCTCGTGGCTCCTCGCAGACAGCATTCTACCGTCAAGGTACGAGGGGTGGAGCGGCGCAACATACTGGTCGATAGGCGTGCTGGGTGCGCTTCTCCTGTTTGCGTCTGTTCTGGTACACGAGCTGGCCCACGCATTGACAGCCCGTGCGCTCGGCCTGCCAGTCGAGGGGATAACGCTGTTCCTGTTCGGCGGGGTAAGCAACTTGAGAGCGGAGTCGAGCGGACCCAAGGGCGAGCTGATCGTCTCCGCGGCGGGTCCTCTGGCCAGCCTGGGGCTGTTCGCGGCCCTGTGGCTCGTCTCCCAGGGCGTGAACGACAAGACGACGCCGTTCGCGGCGGTCCTGTGGTATCTGTGGTTCTCCAACCTGGCGCTGGCCATCTTCAACTCGCTTCCGGCCTTCCCGATGGACGGCGGCCGGATGCTCCGCTCGGCCGTATGGGCCCTTACCGGAAGCTTGCGCCAGGCGACTCGATTCGCCGCAAGGGCCGGACAGATCATCGGGCTTCTGATCACTGCCGTCGGCCTCGTCGGGGTGTTCAATGGGCACATCATGTCGGGAGCGTGGACAGCACTTGTAGGGTGGTTCCTGTTCGGCGCCGCCACCGGAACCAGACGCGGGACAAGTCCCCACGAGAGACAGGGCTAGAACAATGGTGATGGACCGGAGCCTACACTCTTTCCACTGAGCCGTCCGGGGCGATTCTGGAGACCCGCTCGGACCCAGTGTAAGCGACGACCTTGAGCGAGGTCTTCACCTGCTCGCCGGGCCCCAGCTCCAGGGCTGAGCCGTTTTCGACCGCGGTAGCCAGTCCGCTGTTGTCGTAGCTGGTGAAGGGCTCCAGCCCGACGTTGTACGTACGGCTCCAGAAGGGATACCCCGAGCCGCCGCCGAAGGACTGCCAGTACCACAGGTAACGGTACACTTCGGTCGGAAAGCGGACTCCAAAACCGACGCCGAGCCGTTGGTTGGTGATCGCGTACCAGCCCTCCGGCAGGTCGGTAAAGTAGGACATGTCGTAGGCGCCGATGCTCTTTGGAGGAAGCCTGCTCATGTCGACCTCAGAGCCGTCGGCGGCCCTGGTCAACGGCCACGGGGTCCTGAGGTCGGGGGCGAGCCGCGTGTTCGGATGGAACGCCGTCGGATGGTTGATGATCGTCCCGCCCGGCAGGTCGAGCAGGCAGTCTTCGCTGAGGAACGGAGGGCCGAGCGCGATGTGCTCGCCCCACACACAGTGGACCGCCTCGCCGCCTTCGTTAGTCAGGGTCTGGTCGACCTCCAGTACACTGGAGCCGCTAGTCAGGCTGAGCGTCTTCTGGAAGAAGAATGGAGCCCTGGCAGTCCTTACCCAGAACCTGATCGAGGCCCGCTCAGGCGTGTCCTCCATCACGGCACAGTCCCAGGGCATGAGATTGGCCTCGGCGTGGAGTCCGAGATCGGCGTCCCTGTACTGGGCGGGAAAGCCCCCGGCCGGGAACACAGTCTGCCACCCTCCCTCGTAGGCGTCCATCCAGACACCTACGGGGTCGCCCGTCGTCGGCAGGAACCGACGGGGATCCCGAACCCCCGTCGGAGAGCGCCATAGGAAGTCCACGTCGGTCGGCTTGTGCACGAACTGGTAGATGTCCGCGCCCTTGTCCACGAGGATGACTATGCGAAGCAGCTCGTTTTCAAGGACAGCCGTCTTCAGCCCTCTGAAGGACCAAGCGTCCGAGACGCGGCAGCCATAGTTCCGTTCGTTCTGATAGTGCATGGGGCCTCCTAGGGTGACGCCGACTCGCGGCGCTTAGAGCAGCTTAGGCACCATCCCAGTTATGCCGGCGTCTACGATCAGTATCGTACCGGTGACCCACCGGGACTCGTCGCTGGCAAGATAGACTGCCGCCCATCCGACGTCCCACCCGGTGCCCTCCGTGCCCAGCATCGAGGCTTCCCGGCGCTTCTTCCGCTGCTCGTCGCTGAGGAGGTCGGCCACCATGGGTGTATATACGGCCCCCGGAGCGATGGCGTTCACACGGACGTTGTCGCGCCCGTGGTCGCCGGCCATAGACATTGTGAGCCCGTTGATCGCGGCCTTCGAGGTGGTGTAAGGCGTCGCGTTGTAGGCTCGCAGCCCGGCTATCGAGGAGACGTTTACTATCGACCCGCCTCCCCCTCCGATCATCCTGGGAATCGCAAACTTGCAAGCGAGCACGATGCTCTTGACGTTGACCTCCATCATTCTGTCCCAGGTCTCTTCCGAGACATCTACAACGGACTCGAGCGCCAGTATTCCTACGACGTTGACGAGCACATCCAGCCGACCGTATCGTTCCATCGCCGCCTCGACCATGCGCTCGCAATCGTCGGCACTGGTCACGTCGGCCTCGAAGACACTTGCCGTGCCTCCCTCCTCGACGATCATGGCCAGAGTTTCCTCGGCCCGCTCGGCCATCGAGTCGACCAGCAGCACGCTGGCACCTTCGCGGGCAAACAGGACAGAGGTCGCCTTGCCGTTGCCGATGCCCGGGCCGCTGGAGCCTGCCCCAGCCACGATGGCTACCTTGCCTTCCAACCTTGGGCGTCTCTCCTGCACTGCTCTTCTCCTGTTGGAATTGCGCGATTGGCGCTTCGCGCGGATTCTATAGGTGGCTCAACTATAGGGCAATCCCCGTTGCTTGGAAGCGGCCGTCAAACCTGCTGTATGATCTAATATATGGAAGGCTCCGCATTACAGGACGAACAGCCTAGGAGTTGGCGCGGCTACCTGCTGCCTGCGGGGATCGGGCTCGTGCCGCTTGCCGCCGCGTTCCTGGGCGCCCTCGCGAGCGAGTCGGGCGGCGGAGTCGTCGGCGGTGTTGAGAGCGTCCAGTCGGCCTCCAGCACGTTCCTCGACGATTACGGGACCAGATTGCAGCTCGGCTTCGCGTTAGTCGCCGGAATGGTAGCGACGGTAAACCCCTGCGGGTTTCCAATGCTACCCGCATACCTGGGCCTCTACCTGAGCTCGGAGGAGACGACCGGTGGCCAGCAGGGCCGGTCGGCGCTGGCCAGATCCGCCGGGCGCGGCCTGGTCGTCGGAAGTGTAGTCGCATCCGGCATCATCGCGCTCTTCGGGGCCGTGGGTCTGATCATAAGCCTAGGGGCGCGAGTTGTCATAGACGTCTTCCCCTGGATCGGGCTCATCATCGGCGTAGTGCTGACGTTCGCGGGGGCGTGGATGCTGAGCGGCGGCAAGATATACAGCGCGCTCGCCGGACAGGCGGCATCCGGGATTGGAGATCCGACCAGGATAAGCGTGCGGGGCTACTTCCTCTTCGGACTCAGCTACGGGCTGGCCTCACTGAGCTGTACCCTACCCTTATTCCTGGGGATCGTGGGCCTCAGCGGGGCCTCTAAGGGGTTCTTCGAGTCCGCGGGCCAGTTCCTCGTCTACGCGCTGGGCATGGGGTTGATAATCGTCCTGTTGACCCTGACGATATCGGCCTTCAAAGGCGCCATGGTCGGACTACTGAGGGCGGCGCTCCCGTACATCCAGCCGGTCAGCGCGGTGCTGATGATAGCCGCGGGCGCGTACATCGTCTTCTACTGGCTCACGTTGGGCGCCGACCTGATCGGCAAGTTGATCTAACCCGCGTCCTCCGCCTTCACGCGGTTACGCAGCAGGCCTACGCCTTCTATCTCTATCTCCACGGTGTCGCCCGGGTGGATGTCAACGGGCTGCCCTGGGGTCCCCGTCATGATAACGTCGCCCGGCTCGAGGGTTACCGTCCTGCTCACGAACTCGATGATCGAGGGGACGTCGTGGATCAGATCGGCCGTGGTGGCGTCCTGAACGGTCTCTCCGTTGACGCGCGCGGCCAGCGCCAGGTTGCTCGGGTCGAGGCCGGTCACGATGAATGGCCCGAGCGGAGCGAACGTGTCAGACGACTTGCCCCTCCACCACGAGAGGTCGTTGTACTGCCAGGGCCGCGCGCTCACGTCGTTTCCACAGGTGTATCCGAGGACGTAGCTGAGAGCATCGTCACGGGTGGCCCGCCTGCATTCCTTCCCGATAACTACGGAGAGCTCGGCCTCCTCCTGAACGTTTAGCGAGCCCTCAATCGCCTCCCTGGGTATCACGATGTCCTCCTCGTGGGCAATGACCGCGGAAGAGGACTTCAAGAAGGGTTCGGGAACCTCGGGGGCGGGTGTATCCCCAAGGTGGCTCTTGTAATTGAGTCCGATGGCCACGATCTTCCGGGGGACAACGGGCGCCAGGATCTTCACCTCTGAGAGGCTGTGAGCGTGGTCGGTAACCTCGCAACTCTCGAATGGCGAGGCGGCTAGCTGCTTGACAAGGCCGCCTTCTACTGCGCCGTAGGCCGTTTCTCCATGGGCTTCGAACCTTACCAGCTTCATGGTCTCCTCCATCGGTAGGCAAGTGTGTGGCGGCGGTATTCTATACCCTCGCTCGTTCGCAACCGGATGCGGCTAAAGCAGTCTACAGACTGGCTAATCAACTTTCTCCCATACCAACCTGCGGCTGGTTTGCAAACATTATGCTAACACCCGACGGGCGCTCGGACACCCTGTCCCTCTTGCGCAAACTCTCGGTCCGCGACGGCGCCAGCCTCAACGTCGGATGCAGGGAGGACATGTCCATACGTGTCGACCGTCGTCTGGATGGACGAATGCCCCAAGCGGGCCTGAACCACATGGATGGGCACGCCGGACTTCAACAGATGACTCGCGTGTGTGTGCCGAAGGTCGTGGAACCTGATGCCGATTCCAGTCGCCTTGGCGATCTTCATGAAGCCGTGCCCCAGGATGTTGGGCCGCATCGCCGACCCATCAGCGCGGGCACAGACCTGGGCGTGCGGGAGGTTACGTCGGGGCCTGAGCACAGACTCCGTCGAGGCACCAAAGGCCACGGCACGGCGCGATCTGCGCGTCTTCGGCTCGTTGATATGGGTCGGGTCGCCTGCAACCGCCACCATCGTCTGGTTCACAGTGAGGGTTCGAGCGGCGAGGTCCACGTCCACCCACCGGAGGCCCAGAATCTCTGACCTCCGCAGGCCGGTGTAGACGGCGAGGTGAATGGGCAGGTAGTAGTCCGTGCCGTCGACCGCGTCGAGTAGCCGTCTGACCTCCGATGAGTCAAGCGAGCGAAACCTCGGCTTCACTACACGCGGCGGCGTGACCCGCAGCATGATGTTGTGGACGAGCATCTCCCACCGGGCAGCCTGCCCGATAGCCTGTCGGAGCACACCGTGATGGTGGAGGATCGTCTGAGCAGACAAGCCGCCGTCCAGAAGGCCGGCGTAGTACCGTTGGACGTGCAAAGGCTTCAGGTCTGCGAGCCTCACGCGGCCCAGCCTGTCCTGTAGCTTCCGGACAATACCTCCGTAGCCCTGTGCGGTGCTCGGCCGCACGGAAACGGCCACATAGTCACGTAGCCAAAGGTCGAGGTAGTCAGCCACCGTGATGGTCGACGGCTCCACGAAGGTCCCGGTGTCGAGGCCCGTGATTACCTCGGCGAGTCGGCGCTCCGCGTCGCGCTTCGTCCCCTTGACGCTGATCCATTTCTGGAGGCGCTTGCCGGTCTCGGGGTCGTAGCCGACGTCGACGACGATTCCCCAACTGTGCTTGCCACGCTTGCGAAGGTGCCCCCTCATCGGAGCACGCTAGACGCCGATAGGTCAGACAACGCTATGCCGTCGGCCGCCTTGATCGACTCCCGGAGATGCCCCAACTGGGACCGCAGGAACCTGTGCTTGCGAACGTAGCGGATGGCGTCCCGCACAAACTCCTGCTCCAGCGGTGTGTAGCTGCCCCAGTCCTCGGCCTCGAGGAACAGCCGTATCTCAGGGTCGAGGGTTGCCAAGTCCCCGTGGGTGACCCCGAGAATCCAGTCAACTGATGTCCCGTACAACTTGGCTACGGCAACCAACCGATCTGTCGCCGGCATCGTCCGTCCGGCCTCCCAATGCCAGACGGGGTTGGCGGGGACACCCAACTCGTCCGCGACTTCCTCTTGCGTCTTGCCCAGCCGGTTCCTCGCGTCCCTCAGCCTCTGGCCCATCTCTCCGGCATTCATGGCTTGCTCACGTCCCCCCAAATGCCCATTCACGAGACGACCGCCCCTCATGTCTCTGTACGGAAATCTCCACGCGCGGCCCGTTCTTCCCTGCCCCTGGCCGACAGGGGGTTGTTGGTCAGGCCAGCCAGGTAGTCCAGCGAGACGTTGAGCTCCTTGGCTGCAAGCACCCAACCCTCCCACGACAACTGCTTCCTCCCAGCTTCGACGTGCGCAATCAGCGAATAGGTTTTCCCAACGGCCAACCCCAGGTCCGTCTGGGTCATGCCTCGACTCAAACGAGCTTTTTTCAGTCGGCTGCCTAACACGGCGGAATCGTAACAGTAATTTTCCTTGACGGTTTGACGTTCAGTCAGGTATATTGGGAAGGACTGGAGGTCAAAGCCATGATAACTGATACGGAGATCGGGGGTGTCTTGCTCCGACTACGGGGGCGTATTGCGGAGGTGGGAGCGATGCACTGTGAAGTTGGCGACCTGATGGGGATAGATCCCACCAAATTCAGTGCGATTCTCCATGGCCGGCGGAAGATGCCAGAGGGTTTCGAGGCTCGGCTGTTGCGAGTCTTGGACCGGATGGAGGCCGCCGAACGAGCGGGCAGAGCCGCGCGCGCCATGGTTCTCCAAGCGCCGCTCCTCCATGTTGGAGGGGGCGGCAATGATTTCGCGCAGTCCCATCATCAACTTGGATGAGCGGCGCCTGAAGGCAGGGCTGAGTCAGATCGCTAAGGTGCTGAAGGGCCTCGATCTCATTGACTCGATGCCGGCGCTCGTCGCCACACCACAACCCATAGCCGTCAACATCGAGCAAGGGGCCGCGCTCCTGGGCGTCGCACCCAAGACGCTGAAGGAGCAGATCAGGTCAGGGAAGCTGAGTACCTTCAGAGTAGGGCGGCGGCGGCTGATTGCCCTGGCCGCCCTGAACGCCTTTGCGCACGCTCTCGAAGACGCCGAGGCGCAGACGTAACAAGCAAGCGGGGCGCACTCCCCGGGGCCGCATTTCCCTATGGCTGCATACCACAACGATGCCCCCCACGTCGCGGCTTGGTTCACCCGCAAGGGTCGGCTGCCGGACGGGGGATCAGTTGGCCTGGCCGCCCTGAAGCCGGCGCGACGACCGGGGCTTCTGGACATGCCACGCGGCTTGGTTCACCCGCAAGGGTCGGCGGTCGCGACGACCGGGGCCTGGACATGCCACGCGACGGTCGCCGCCGTAGGGAGCACGGGCCTAGCCGCCATGCTGCGCCACATCAACCACCTCAACCACAAGTCAGACACCCAGCGCGACGACGGCCGGTCCGCCCAGACGACGTATGGGGAGTTGGCTAAGGCGCTCTGCTGCTCGACCAAGACGATACAGCGACACTTCCGGATGGGCCGCGATCTGAAGGTGCTCACCAGCAAACGGGTCCAATATGGGCACGTCTTCACCATCGAATACGACGTGTTGGCCGGTCTCATCGGGCACCGCGGCCTCTCGATCCCCAAGTGGATGCTCACCCCTGGGCCGCGCCGCAGCCGCGCCGGAACCCAGCTCAGCCTCGATGTCGAGGCCGAGATTGCGGATGCGACCCAACGGGCCGAGAAACCCCAAGCCACCGCTCCCCCCGCCGACGAGGAAGACGGAGTGGAGCCGCTGACCATTGAGGCAATCCAGGACGAAATCAAGAGGGAGTCAGGCATCGACCTCCAGTACGAGTGGGCCATGGCGGTCGAGGAAGACCTGATCCGGCGCCGGCAGTCACCGCAGCATGAACGCAGACCTCGGTCTCAGCGAGCGTACGCGGTCGCCATTGTCAAAAGGTGGATAGGCGAGGGCAAGAACGTCACCGTGCGGCCTCTGGCTCACGACCTGCCGCCGCCGCTTCGACGCGACGGCGCGGCGAACCGCACGGTCGGGGAGGCGGCGGCGGAGGCTGGCGTTCCAGTGGAAAAGTACCTGGCGACGAAACGCAGGGGGTTGTACTAGGCACGTGCGATGGGACAACTGAGCGCGCCATTCCCATACTACGGCGGCAAAGCGCGGCAGGCCGATGCAGTCTGGCGGGAGCTGGGCTCAACCGACTGTTCCATCGAGCATCAGGTCCGTCTGAATCGCGTCATCGGACGCGAGGGTCAGCGCCGACGTCGCGCACGTCGCAAACAGACCGCAGACGCCGGCAGGGGAATCGGGGGAGAGGCTGGCCCCGCTGACGGGGGCACGGACGGGCTGGGGCGCTCGCTCTCCGGCGATTCCAGCGGCCACAGCAATCTGGACCTTGTCGTGGAGTAATTAGCATCTTTACACTCCACTAATGACGCATATCGTTTAGAACATTGTTTCTCGGACAGACTCCTAGGAGCCTGTCCGAGGATTCGTTCAGGGAGACGAAACCCGCCACATAGTAACCTGATTACGGCACCTCAGACGTTCTTGTGGAGTTATTCATATATGGTCACTCCACTGGAGACGCATATCGTTTAGAACATTGATTCCCTCGTAAAAACCCGTTTTGAGGAAGTTCCAGCGATTTAGCACACTTGAGCGCTACAGTATGTTGGGCTAGTATACGGAACAGAGACTGTATATGGTACCCAGGTGTGGGTACGGTTGTTCTAATTCGGCCTGCACAGACTTTTTACGAGAGAATCAACATTGTTTCTCGGACAGACTCCTAGGGACCCGTGGTGCATGGGGGTTGTTGGTGAGTGTGACTACGCCCTGTCTGAGTAGCTCAGGCTTCGCTGAACCCCTGCGGTAAAGTACGATGGATAGAGCGAAACTTGTTATCCTCACTCCTCGCGGGCTTCCCAGCCTCTTAAGCCAGCGAAGTCGACCAAATCACATTGAACCTTGATGTGGACCTCCTGATCACCAACAGGAATGAGATACTCTTCCAACTCACTTGGGACTGGAAAGTAGAGTCCTTCAAAGAGTTGCTGGATACGTCTATCCAACTCGACTGCCCCGTGGGATAGCAATCCAGTGCCAGTAGTCACTAGCAGGCGACCGAGTTGGATATCGAAGTGAAACACCGTGCTGATTGCATCGGATGCCACAAGTGAGATTCTATTGCCCATCCATATTGCTCCGCGATCATCGCAGTCGACGATCAGGTCACCGAATGCCGATGTTGCCCCATTGGGAATTCTCAAATAGTAGCCATCATGTTCCCCAAAATCCACGCCACCCTCAATTTTCACGAGCTTAGGTTCGGCACGGACATCTCTCGCATCGGGTGATTGGGCTCCCTCCTCCGGCGAGATCGTTATAACATGAATGTCAGATGCGGTGACAACTTGTGGCCGGGCAGTTCTGTTCACAACGGCGATGTCACCCGTCAGGAGAATCCAAGCTTCTGACTGATGCTCAACGAGCCAATCGAGATTGACTGCACCATTGCCGAAGAACTTCGGACTCCTAGACCGTAGGGTAGGTCCGAGGTACTCACGGCAAAATGCCGATACCATCGAACGGAACAGCGATGTCATCCCGAGCCGACCAAGCTTCAGAACTTCCGGGTGCCGAGTGTCGATGTAGACATGAATCGGCGTACCCACCCCTGATGCGGCGTTGGTCACAAGTGCAGGGATGTCTTCGGTCAAGCAACCCGGCGTTAGCTTTACATCTCGGACATGATATCCGTCTGCAATCGTCTCGGACAACTCGCCCAAGAACGCCTTTTCAAATCTACTGAGGTCCGTGTACTCTTCTTTGCACTCCACATGTCCTGCAAGGTGAGTCGCACCTATGGACGAAAGGTAATCTCGAATTGCCGCGGCCTTGTGACGATCGCTGGGAAGTTGCACTACAATGTGGCCGCGAGCGTGCAAGATATTCGTGAGTGTCGGGTTGTAAGAAGTCGTGAAGTAGATCTGCGATCCCTGATTCGCCTGTGCCTTTATTTCATTTAGCGTAAGCGACTGGCCATATGCCGACTGGACAATCACATTCCCTAGGCGGTCAACGAGTCCCCTCGACCTGACGTAACGGAAGATCCGGGTGTGCTGGTCAATCAACTCACTCGATTCCAAGACAGCCAACACTGCTGCATGTTCCAATGCCGCTATAATGTTAGCCACGAGCGCGCTCGATTTAGCGTCCAGGGAGTCTCTGCCCGCGGTCGGCGACAGTAGGTCGCAGTCAATGAACCCTGAAACACCGATCCCGGTAGCGACAGTTGTTGAACAGAGCTTGAAGCCTCGCCTGAGGATGTCGATACCGTTACCTTCAAAGCGAAGCAGACCAGTGACATAGCTTTGATCTATTCCAGTCGATAATCCTTCAAGGTTGGCAGCAAGCGTCCCGCCGCTAGCCTCGTACATAGTGCCTGTGACATTGATACCGTTGTGGGACGATGTCAGAGAACTGCCCGAAACCTTCGGATCTGGACCCACGCTGATTTCATTTCCTGATATCAACGCGTCATTGAAGTATATGGGTTCACGGCAGAAACGCACTATCTCTTGTGCGTACTGCCTAAGCTCGTCCAATTGTGCAGGCGTGGGTAAGATCCCTTCAACAATGGTCCCACGGGGTGAAGCCTGGTCGGATGGCTGTTGCGTAACTTTCGGTCTGCCGACGACACCCTCTATGTCGGACCGGCTGAGCTCTGTGCGCTCGCCGGGTTCGTTCTCAGCCTGCGAAGTGACTATGAGGGTCTCGCAAACACCAAAATTTGCGAACCCTCCAATCCCGAACCGACCGACACATCCTGCCTCGCGTGCCTCCTCTGTGCGTTTGCCGCTCGCTCCAATTCTCCAGAACAGATTTCGCAAATCCTCAGGGGACATACCGATACCGCGGTCGCGGACCTGAACGGAATTGCCACTGACGGTAATATCAATTCTTAGTGATGGGTCATCTGTGGAAGTCTTTTGGCGTAGTGCTTGCATCCTGCAAGCGTCAATAGCATTCTGTAGGTTCTCACGGAGAAAAGCGTGGGGCGTGGCGTAGATTTCGGTTGACAACGCCCTAAGAACGCTTTCGAATTCAATCTCCACCTCGAACCGATCCACTCCGTTTGTCATAAGTAACTCACTCCACTTCAGCTCAACAACTGTGCGAGTTGTTGGCTCCCTGTTTGCACAGCAAGTGTTCGGCAATACGCGAGGAGTTCAGGCTCGCCCGGCCAATTTCCCAGAGCAATCGCCGCAGTACTCACGGCACGCTCGTTGTCACCAAGTGATGTTGCTCCAGCTGATGCTACTATATAGTCTTGGAATCCCGTCCATGGCTCCTTGAGGATATCGCATGCGCGTGTGAGTCCCTCGATCCGGTCCGTCTGTTCTTCGGATCTCAAGAGGGCCCAAGAGAGGCTGCGTCGAGCTGCGATCTGTACTTCCTCGGACATCGAATTGAGGTATCGTCTCGACGCCTCAGCGAGGTCTTGCCACTCACCGCTGAAGGCGAGATCATCAAGATGCTGGACTTGGTACGGGGATGTCTCCCCTATTTCGATTCCGGTCAGTTTCTTCGCTTGCACCACATGGCTGCCTAGCATATCAGCGAACTCCCGGCTCTCTGCTTCGATTCGAGCGATGAGGCTCGTTAGTTCCAATATCGCAGCCTTGTGAAGTACCATCGACTCCAATAGCGGAATGTCATAATAAGTTCGCAGCATATTCGGTATTCGTAGGAACTCCCGAACCTCTGCGAACTGGAATTCCATAGGGAAATCGCGGGAAGCTAAAATCCAGTTTCCATCGCCTAGTTTAATCGGCACCTCATTCATCTCACCTGTTATAAGAGCGGCCAAGTAGTCTGCATAGGGCTGGACAGACGGATCGATTTCGCGAAGAGCTGCCGCGACCTGTGCAGATCTTGTGATAGAAGAGTCTCCTAGACTAATGCCGTACTTCGAAGCTGGTAACTCTCTGAAAACACCCGTCTCGGTCATGTACTCGAACTTACGCACTTGGCACTCAGCGGACCCAACCTCGAATTCGACTAGATTGTACGAATTCCCGTAGTAGCGCGACGCGTGACTTGAGCCGGCAGTCACTAGAAGGCATTCGGCACCAGGCAATAGCCTTACGGACACTTCATGATGGTGGAGGTGACCACAGTGAGAAATGTGTAGGCGTGGTAGGAGCCGACCGGTGCAAGACAGTTGATCGAATTCCGAGAGCCAATCTATAGGATGGTGCATCAAGGAAATCGTGAGATGTGGTTGATACTTCTCTGCCACGGCCAAGGCGTTGATCATTTGCCTCTCGCCGATTAGAAGTCGGCCAGCCCGATCTTTACTCCCGGAGAGCCAGGCAGAGTTCAATTCCAAGACACAGATTCTGAGTCCGTCCAGGTCGAGAGCCCGGACGCGAGCTAGTTTGTCATCCGTCGACGTCGTTGCTCCGTCGACGAACAGTTGATCTTGGAAGGCACGGAATGCGGACTGCCTCTCTAGCAGTGCGGTTCGGTCGGACTCGCGTCCAAGGAACTCATCGACCGCCTGCTGGTTCGTGAGCTTCTGCAGGACCCCCTCGTATAGGTACTCCTGCAAACTCCTATCCACATCGTGGTTGCCAGGGACAACGAAGATGCGATCCATACCCAGGCCCAGCGTGCTAGCGAGCGATTTGAAGAACTCTGCGGCCAGGTCGTACTGGCTGGGCTTTCCGGAGAATGCGATGTCGCCTGTAACAACAACGAATTGCAGAGGGTGTTCGCTGGATAGCCTCGAAGGAAGGTCGCCCAATATGGCGCCTGTGGAGACTTCTTGGCTGAAGAGGTCACCATCAGCCCGGAAATGAAAATCAGAAAGGTGAAGCCAGCTGAACTTGTCCAGCATTGTGGGCGGCCCGCATCCTTCAGCTTCAGACCTGATGGTGGTCAGAACCATTCCTTAACTCCAGTCGGTCCCATGATCTCTTAGAAAGTGTCTAAAAAGTGTCCTTGGTAGTGGTAGTAATGTAGATATGGGAGCGCCTAAATTGGTGTTCCATGAGCAGAGAGAGAT
Organism: Dehalococcoidia bacterium; assembly: GCA_965226535.1. GTDB lineage: Bacteria > Chloroflexota > Dehalococcoidia > Lucifugimonadales > JAPULR01. Next base: position 43,756 of record CBDDDE010000010.1, read on the forward strand.
ATCCAAGCGACCTGAGCGACAAAGAATGGCAACTCTTGGAACCGTTGCTGCCTGCTCCCAAACCAGCAGGCCGGCCGATCAAATACCCGCGCAGGGAGGTGGTGAACGGTATTCGTTATGTGTTGCGCACCGGATGCGCATGGCGAATGCTCCCTCACGACCTGCCTCCGTGGCGCATCACGTTCCACTACTTCCGCACTTGGCGTGGAGATGGGACCATGGAGCGGATACATGAAGCGCTGCGTGACCAGTTACGCTTGGCTGAGGGACGAGCTGCCAGTCCCAGCGGGGCCATCATAGACAGCCAATCGGTCAAGACCACGGAAAAAGGGGGCCTCGCGGCTATGATGCTGGTAAGAAGGTCTGTGGAAGAAAGCGGCACATAGTAGTAGACACCACAGGATTGCTGTTGACAGTGGTGGTGCATCCGGCCAATATTCAGGATCGAGACGGGGCTAGGTTGGCGCTGATGCGTTTGGTAGGCCGGTTTCCCCGGTTGAAGCGGATCTGGGCTGATGGGGCCTACGCAGGCAAGCTGGTGGAATGGGCGCGAAACATGTGTGGATGGGACTTGGAACTAGTGCGGCGTCCAACCCGTCAACGCACCTTCCAGATACTTCCACGCCGTTGGGTTGTAGAGCGCACGTTTGCCTGGTTGGGCCGGTATCGTCGGCTGAGCAAGGACTATGAGGAATTGCCTCAGACTACGGAAGCGTGGGTCTACGCCGCCATGACTGGCCTGATGCTACGACGATTAGCTCACTCCAACGCTTTTTAGACACCCTCTTAGGGATTGCCACCCCGTCTCACCGGCGCTCAGCGCCTGGGCCATGGAGAACTCTTCCAGGGAGACCTCCCTGTCGTCGGCGCGCCGGACGGTCACGATGCCCAGGAGTTCCTCCACCGGGCGGTCCGGCTCGTGCAGCCCGCTAAAGAGCCTTCTGGTCTCCCGGTTGACCGACTTCAGGGCACCCGTCCGCGCGTCGAAGACCACCTCGCCCACCAGTGAGGTGTCTATCAGTGTCTCCAGGTCCGTCCTGGCCCGCTGCTCCTCGCGTTACCTGCGGGCATTGGAGATGACCAGCGCCGCCTGGGAGGCTAGTGACCCTGGTCATTGACGCAAAAATAGGCAACTCTTTCGTCTGCGAATCGGTAAGAAGGTGCTGAGGGACCTAATTAGCCCTCCACCGCGGTCTCAATCCAAAAAACACCCATTTGCATCGCACCGTAGTGCCGAGGCCAAACCTAGCATCTCGTCCACAAAATTGTGAGCGTCGCCAGTACGCTCAGCGGGGTGTGTCAGCCCAAACCCTTTTTGAGTTCCCGTCTATTTATACACTGGTTCAGTGAACTCATGGTAGTTCACAGGTCCAAAATTCCGCATATTGACGCTGTAGTCCAAAACTACTTCTGGGTCAATAGCCGCTTGGGGTACGACGAGGAACAGAGGCAGGCTAAAGTAGTTGTTGTATACGAAGTCTCCCATTTCATGAATGATGTTTAGCCGTTCGTTAGGGTCGACGTTCTGAGCGAGATCAATGTAAAGATCATCAAGTCGTTCATATTCCCACGCATATCCGGGAGCACCTGTAACTTTGCTCACCATCCACTGCATCTTTTGCCTATAAAGATTGATTGACCCTTGCCAGAATATAACCGTTCGTGCCAGCTCTCTTGTCCTTGCCATGTTGATATGCTGTATTATCTCTTCCTCTATTAAGTTGGGCGTCAATCCGACGGCCTGCCAATATCCCGCAACGACTTCCGCTATCTCAGGTGCTTCGCTCAAACCCGTCCATTGACCAACACGGAAATCGAAGTCGAATCCGTTAGGATATCCTGCTGCGGTCAGAAGGTTCTTAGCTTCCTCCGGATCGTAGGGGTAGGGAGTCCAAGAGTCCTTGTGGTCGAAACGATAGGGTGGTATGCCTTCAACAGTTGCGATTATGCCACCATCCCCAAAGTAAACTCGCTGAATCTCCTTCCGGTCTATGGCCAGGTTTAACGCCTTTCGTACTCGGACGTCCCTAAAAGGCTCGTCGGGATCATAAGTGGGCGACACTGGATGAATCTCGCCCTTCTTAGGCCCTACTTTGATCTCCTTATCTTCGTCAAAATACTGGCCTCCTATAACCCCACGAAACTCAAGACCCGGCAGGCTGGATGTAACCACTTTAAATCCCGACTCGTTAGCCTGAGGGAGTAGCGGCCTAGGGATGTCGGCTATGTGGGCTTCCCCGGCCAGCAGCGTTGCTAATCGTACGACTGCTTCGGGCACGATCAAAAACTGGAGTTCGTCAAATTCGGGAATCTTCCACCAGTGGTCTTCCCCTCGGTCTTTGAACCTCTCGTATAGGAGGTGTTCGTTTACCTTGAGTTCCGCAAACCTGAAGGGGCCGGTGCCGACGGGATTGTTCAGATATCCATCCTCTCCAACCATATCCCAATGATCGGCACTGTACACCGCGAAGGTCCAAGCCTCTGACATGTTAAAGCCAAACTCAATCCAAGGCTGAGTAAGATTAAATACAACTTTGTAGGGGTCAGAGATATCGATGTTTTCTGCTTGCCCTACCAGATTTCGAAAATCGCTGGCGCCTGACGCTGTGCTGTTTTCAGATGTGATTATCTCCCAGGAGCGTCTCACATCTTTGGAGGTAAACTCGGTCCCGTCATGAAAGGGTATGCCCGCGCGGAGGTCAAAAGTCCATATCTTGGCGTCGGAAGAAACGGTCCAATCTGTGGCCAGCATCGGTTTTTCTTCATCCGTTTTTAGGTCGTTCCAGATGAGGAAATCATACATGGGTCTCAGTACACCGCCAGAGCTGAAGAAGGTTTTGTGATACATTGTCACCTGGTTTCCAGGGGACGGGATGCTAACCTTCAGCCGGGGCGAAACAGGCTCCATCATCGTCTCGACCGTTGGCGTGGGCGTTGCCGTTGGGCTAGGTCTGGCCGTGGCGGTGGGAGTAGGAGTCGGTCTGGGAGTTCTCTCTGGACGTACCGTAGGCGTCGAGGTCGCCGTGGGCGCTGCGGGCTGAGTTGCCGTTGGTGTTGCCGTCGCTAAAGGTGGTGTGGTCGGAGTAGAGGTGACATCTGCGCCACAGGCCAGGATAAACAGGGTTAGGACTATCAATGCACCCAAGGGGCCGAATACCGTCCGGTACTTGGACCATTTCAAGTTCATCTTCATCGCGCCACCTCTCAAGCTTCGATGTTAATTAAGCCCTAGCCCGATGGTTTGGGATCATTATAGGGAATCATCGTCTATCGTAGGTGTTAGTAGCAACAGTTGTCAATCCCTAGTATCCTAATATGTAAATTAAGCCGAAATACGTCGTTAAGTAAAATAAGAATTACGAAAATAGAAGCCTGAATGAGCGTCCATTTGTTCCAGACTACGGAACTCCTGCCCTATGGAGAAGAGCACTTGAAGTTCCCGTCCTCAGCTCTTACTTAAGGGTGTTCTTGTGGTTGCGGCTACTACCCAGTCGGAAGATCATGTCCGGGTTCCCGGGTTCTTGCACAACGCCACCAAGAGGTGACGGTAGCTGCCCATGCCATGCGTCCGTAACATGCGTATCTGAGCCAACACCTAAGACGCTATGGTCAACTTGGAGGCCACCGCGGCATCCCGGTGAATGACCAGCCGGTTATACTGAACGCAGTGGTCCCGGGCTAGATAACTCGCTTCTCCCACCTACGTCTTAGTTAGGTTGAGTAGGTCGTTCTAGATTTTAGAGGGACTTAGCAGGTGGTGTAGCCCCTGTTAGGCCTTCGCCAACGGGTGACCTTGAATCAGCCTTTCCCCGTAGATCTTCACCGAGTTGTCCCACAGGATCTTGCGCTTGGACTCATCGGAAAGGGGCTGCTCCATCATGTTGGCCAGAGGCTCTTTGGTAGCAGGCGCGTCGGGGTGGGGGTAGTCGGTGTTGAAAACGATGTTGTCGTTCCCAATATAGTCCACCACGTACTTGATGGAGGGCTCGTCGGCGTCAGCGGCCACGGCGCACTGGCGCAGGAAGTACTCCTGGGGCGTCAGCTTTAGGGGATGATCGTCGAAGAAGACGGACTGACGGCCCTCGCAGTACTTTTCGAGGCGGTTGAGCCAGAAGGGGACCCAGCCGGAGTTGGCCTCCAGGATAAGGAGGCGGAGGTCGGGGAAGCGGTCGAGGATACCGCTGTACATGAAGTGGCCCAGGTTGATCATATTCTCAAAGGGGAAGCCAATGGTTTCACTCAAGGCGATGAATGCCCCTTCGATGCCTTCGTAGCGGGCGTTGGTTAAGGGGTTCCCGCTGGCGCTACTAGCCCCATGGATGGATAGTGGCATATCTAGGTCTTGGATCGTTTGCCACACGGGAATATAGTCGGGATGGTGCCACATCTTTTCGGGAATAGCGGAGGGAAGGAAAATAGAAATGGCCCCTAGTTTTTCCACAGCCCGCTCGGTTTCTAATCTCATATCTGCTGTATTCTGACTTGGGACCACAGCAGTGAACTTTATCCGCTTCGGAGCACCACTGCAGAAGTCATGGGCCCAGTTATTGTAAGCTCGGCAGAGAGCCGCAGCCACGTTAGGATTCTTGTGGGCCGACGCCGCTGCGCCCACCGTGGGTAGGCACACCTGGATATCCCAGCCCTCTGTTTCCATGTCTTTAATACGGCTATCTAAACTCCAATTGTCCCGAAAGGCGTGACCAAACTTGCTTTCCATCATGGAGAAAAGGCTCTTAGATCTGAGGGCGTTCATGGGCTCTTCACCCTCGTACTCCAAAATCGACTTGGCGTGCACCTTGGCCACTCGGGGCCTGGAGTCATAATACTCAGGTTCTACATACTTGTCCCAGATGTCACCCGGCTCATAAAAGTGTGCATCAGCGTCTATCACTTTGAATCCGTTTCGCATAGTGCTCCCTCCTTATTTGGGCAATAACCCGGCCTCAATAATAATGCGCTTTTGGGAATGGTTTGGCTGCGAATTAAGCCGGGACTTCCCGTTAACGTTAACCGTACATTTTTCGGGACTTATAGGGTACATCAACAGTATACTGCCGCCCTTTTATGACTGTCAACCTTATCTACCTTACTTAGAACTACGATGTGCAGCCTCCTTAACAACTCATATCACCCCTTCATTTTCGTCAAATCTAAAGGATGGTCTCAGCACCATTCCACAGCCAGTATCTCATACCACGAGTATTGACAGTATAGAGCGCAGGTGATAGTTTAACACAATCTTGTAGAATTGAAGAACCTAGGTAAATCTTGTAGAACTGAAGAACCTAGGTAAATCGGTTTCTATCTGGAAACTAACTACGAATTCCGGAGATTGCTTAATTATGGGTACACTGAGAGAATTAAGATGGTGGAAGACTCATTGGACACTGTTTCTTACACTGGTCATAACAATATCTATCCTAGCCTGCGGCGACGATGCCACGCCAACGCAGGCACCCGTGGCCACAGCTTCTCCTACCAGCCCGGCTCCTACCGCAGGAGCTATGGCAACCCCAACGCAGGCACCCGCAGCCACAGCTACTCCTGCCAGGCCGGCTCCTACCGCAGGAGCTACGGCAACCCCAAGACCAACCCTTGCTGCTCAGCCAACAGCGACGCCCACGCCGGTACCCGGGGGGGTTCCTCAGGCAGGCGTTGGAAATATACCAGCTTCTGTCAGTAAGCTGACTGTGGCTGTAAGCAGCTTCCCCGGAGCCGTGATATTCCATCCCGTGCTGACTCATGGAATCAATATGCTGCAAGAGCAGATTAGTCCGTCACTTCTAATGCGAGACGAGGACTTCAACATCGTTCCGCAGCTGGCGGTTGAATGGACCCTAGACGAAGAAGGCTTCTCGTTTACCATCCATCCTGACGCTATATGGCAGGATGGAAACCCAATCACCGCTGAAGACATCAAGTGGACCTTTGAGGCCAACCGGGGAGACTACTCTCCGCCTTATCCGAAGCACTTTAACGCCATCGATCGATTCACAGACCAGGTGGACCAGGTACAGGTTATAGACGAAAAGAATGGATTCATCTCAACGAAGGGGCCTGCCCCAGACTTCATAGACTACTACGGGGGCACCAGTCTCAAGCTGGTTTTCATTGGCAACTCCAAGTATCTGAGCACCATCGGACCTAAAGAAGCTAACGAAAACCCTATTGGCGGTGGCCCCTATAAACTGAAGCTACACCGTGAAGGGGAGCGGGCCGTCTTTGAGCGTTGGGACGACTTCTGGGGCGATTCTGACTGGTACCACAAGCCGCAGCATGAAGAACTCGAGTTGATCAACGCCACCGATGATGCCGCCCGCTTCGCTCTGCTAAAGAGCGAACAGGCTGATCTGGTGGAGTCCATCCCGTTTCCCGTGGCAAAGGACTTGGCAAGGTCTGAAGACGGCACAGGTATCGGTATTAACCCCGGTAAGGACGAGTTATGGACTCAGACCCTGACGGGAGCTAACAGCTGGCAGATACCCTTCGTGGGCTTGATGGCCAGGATGTACGCTGATGACTTGCCCAATCCCCCGGAGGCTGATGAATTCATAGAGTTTGAAAACATACTAGTACGAGAAGCCTTGGACATAGCCATCGATAGGCAAGCCATTGCACAAAAGGTTCACTTTGGCTTCAGTGAACCTCAGAAAAGCATATGGTTCAGCGGTGCCCTGGGCTTTCGGGACGAGCTTGAGTCTCCTGGCTACGAACCAGAACGGGCAAAACAACTCTTAGCCGATGCGGGTTATCCCGACGGGTTCAAAACTAGGATTTACCTAGCTTCCGGTAATCCCGGCTCTAAAGAGGTCCTTGAGGCAGTAGCCTCCATGTGGAAGCAGATTGGTGTGGACTTGGAGATTTTCGAAATCGAGGGAGGGGAGCTCTTCGCCCGTTGGAGCGTTGGTGCACTGGAGCTCCACCATAGGCCTCTGGCCCTTCAGACGTGGCTTCGACAGGACCACTCCGGACTACTGGCCAACTTCGGATATCGAGAAGGCGGCGCCTATATCTGCTGTTACGACGAGAATACCAACCGAATCCAAGATACTCTTAAAACCACCACTGGCGTGCCCGAGCAAGAGCGACTCTTGGCAGAGTTAGAGGACTACATTTTTGAAAAGCGTTGGATAATTCGCTTGCTGGAACTCTCCAAGGTTCACGGCTATACGGACCGAGTACTGGCCCACCCCATGCCTCGCCATAAGGACAGAATGGACCACCTATGGCGAGTAGTAATGCGAAACTGAGCTTAGATATAAGGTCAAAAAAGGGGTACTTTTCTTTAATCTAGCAACCGCGGTTGATGCCGGTGTCACGCACACCGGCATCAACCGCATTGTTGAGATTTCAGAATTTCTTAGTGGGTATTTACACCGCAAAACGACTCCTTCGGGGCCTAGTTACCGTATGGTTGGTGACCCTGGTAGTGTTTATGCTCCTGCGTATTACCGGGGATCCCGTAGATTTCCTAACAAATCCACAGATGGGAGCTGAAGACAGAGCCCAAATGAAGAAGGACTTTGGGCTGGATGCCCCCTGGTACGTGCAGTACGGCAAGTTTAACAAAGAGATATTCCAGGGAAACTTTGGCGTTTCAATACAGCGCACTGGTGATAGTGCCTTTGAGATGTTCAAGGAGAGGGTCCCGGCCACACTACAACTGGTGGGGGCCGCCCTCATCTTTGCCATGGTCATGGCCATAATCTTAGGAGTGATCGCAGCCACAAGGCCGAACTCCCTGACTGATCAATTCATTCGGGTGCTGGCCATTACTGGACAATCAATGCCTGCCTTCTGGCTAGGGCTCCTGTTCATCCTTCTCTTCTCCGTTTATCTAGGTTGGCTACCCAGTGCTGGTGGATTGGACAGAGTGGGCCTCAAGGGGCTTATCATGCCCGCCGTGTCTCTAGGGTGGTTCTTGGTGGCTGCAGGAACGAGGCTCATAAGGTCCTCAATGCTTCAGGTTCTAGACTCGGACTACATAACCATGTTGCGGGCCAAGGGGATGCCGAGACGGATAATCATCTTGAAGCACGCCCTAAGGAACGCATCATTACCTGTAATCACCCTCTTTGCACTAAGCTTTGCTAACCTTATTGGAGGCGCTCTTATCACTGAAGCCATTTTCTCCTGGCCAGGTGTTGGTAGATTAATGGTAACCGCGATCTCAACCCGGGACTATGCCGTGGTCCAGACGGTGGTCTTCTTCTCAGCAGTGGCCATCGTGTTGATCAACATATTAGTAGATTTGTTGTACGGCTGGCTGGACCCCCGGGTAAGACTTTCGTAGGTCGAGTTCTTTATGGCCAGACTAAGGAACAACGATAGAGAACTTGTCATAGGGGGAGCCTTTAAGCTCGTGGTTCAAGGGTTCGCCTGGATCAGAAAGTTTCAGGAATTCTTCCGTGGTGCTCCCAGAATACCCTTGTTCTTCTTAGCCGTCTTCATCTTTTGCGCCATCTTCGCCCCAGTGATTTCCCTACACGACCCCATAGAAGCGGACCTGGATAATACCTTTGCGGCACCCAGCTGGGGTTCCCACCCCCTTGGTACCGACCATCTCGGTCGCGATATGCTCAGTCGGCTCATCTATGGCGCCCGTATTTCGGTATCGGTGGGCGTTATTGCTGTGCTGGTATCAGGGGCTGTGGGGACTGTTATCGCCGTGGTAAGCGGCGTCCTTAAAGGGTGGGTTGACGCTCTCCTCATGCAGATCACCGATGGCTTCCTGGCGTTGCCTGCCCTAATGGTTGCTGTAGTGGTCGTGTCCATACTGGGTCCCAGCATGACCAACGTCATCCTAGTGCTGGGCCTCTTGCGTTGGATGAGCTATGCCCGCATCTTGAGGAGTGAGGTACTTGCGGTTACCGAGTTGGACTATGTACTACTGGCAAGGGTCGCCGGCGCCAGCAAGGCCCGAATCATAGTGAGACACGTTTTCCCCAATCTGATAAACACCTTGCTCGTCCTGAGCACATTGGAGCTTGGGGTTGTGGTAATTTTCGAAGCGGGTCTTAGCTTCTTGGGTCTCGGAGTTCCTCGGCCCCTCCCTTCCTGGGGAACCATGCTGGCCGAGTCCCAGAATTACATATATAACGCGTGGTGGCTACCCATGTTCTCTGGTATCGCCATATCCATACTGGTGATGTCGTCCAACCTTACTGGTGACTGGCTTCGAGAGAGAACAGACCCTACTCGACGCCAGCTTTGAGAAACCTAATGCGCCCATCAAGGGGCTGGTAGTCCTTACCGCGCCTAAGATTGGACCGGGAGCTCTACTCCTGGAGGAGCGTCGCCTCTAGGTGTCGGAATTCCCCGCCTCGCCAGCTACAGGGCTCTCCGCGTCTTTCACAAAGGCCCGCTTCCCTTTTTCTACGCCGTCGATGTGATCAGGGTATAGATGGCAAGCCACCCATCGGCCCTTTTCCACTTCTGTTAAGAGTGGTGTCTCCTGGCTGCACGCCGGCATCGCGTAGGGACAGCGGGGGTGAAAGGCGCAACCCGGAGGAGCCTCTAGTGCGCTGGGGACCTCCCCCACGATAGACATATGCCATGGGGGGGTGCGACCCGGCGGAGTGGCGGCAGCTACCAGACTGGCCGTGTAAGGATGGCCAGGGTTCGCGCATACCTCCTCCACGTCTCCTAACTCTACCAGCTTCCCCAGGTACATAACCCCAACGGTGTGACTCATGTGCTCAACGGACGCTAGGTCATGGCTGATTAGAAGGTAAGATATTCCTCGCTGGTCCTGGATGTCTTTCAGAAGATTTAACACCTGCGAGCGAATGGAAACGTCCAGGGATGACACTGGCTCGTCCAAAACGATGAGAGAGGGGTCCAGCGTCAGAGCTCTAGCAATGCCAATGCGCTGACGCTGTCCTCCGCTGAACTCGTGAGGGAACTGGGCCTCGCTGTATACAGGTAGCCCAACGGACCGAAGGGCCTCCTTCACCCGAGATGTTCGTTCAGCCTTTGGGTATCCGTGGACCTCTAGTGGCTCGTCGATAATGTGACCAACGCGCATTCGTGGGTTAAGGGCTCCGTAGGGGTCCTGAAATACCGCCTGAACGGTTCGCCGATAGGCTTTGGTATCCGCCGACGCCATACTGCTCACGGAATTGCCTTGAAACAAGATCTGCCCGGAAGTGGGCTCTATCAGCTTTAGTATCAAGTTAGCTAGGGTAGTCTTCCCGCAACCAGACTCTCCCACTAGGGCAAAGGTTTCTCCCTGGGTAATGCTAAAAGATACCCCATCCACAGCCTTTACAAAACCAATTGTCTTTCCCCTGAACAGGCCACCCTTGACGGGATAATGCTTAACTAGGTCCCGAACCTCTATCAAGCTATTTTTCATGGTCCCTGTCTAAAAGCCAGCACCTAGCTTGCTGCAGTCTGCTAACCTGGAAAGCTGGAGGTGGCTCAACCTCCTTGCAAATGTCTATAGCGTAATCGCAACGTGGGTGGAAAGGACATCCAAGGGGTAGATTCCCCGCATGAGGGGGCTCTCCTTGTATAGTGCGTAAGCGATCTCGTTTCTCTCCTAAAATGGGAAGCGCCTGAAGTAGGGCCTGGGTATATGGGTGGGAGGGACTGTTCAGGACCTGGTCTTTCGGACCGATTTCGACCACCAATCCACCGTAAAAAACTGCCAACTTGTCGCATAAATTTCCCACTATGCTGATGTCGTGGGTGATGAAAATCAAGGCCATTCCCGTGGCCTTTTGCAGATCCTTGAGCAGGTCCAGATATTGGCGTTGTGTCGTCACATCCAGAGCTGTTGTGGGTTCATCTGCTATTAACAGCACCGGCCGCGGTCCTAAAGAGGCGGCGCTGGAGGCCCGCTGCCGCATACCACCGCTTAGCTCGTGTGGGTAATTTCGAATCCTCAAATGAGGATCGGTAATTTTTACGTTGCGAAGCAATTCTACTGCCCCCTTCAAGGCATCCTTCCATTTCAGCTTCTGGTGGACTACCAAAGGCTCCCCGACCTGGGTTCCAATGGTGAACACAGGGTCCAGAGCTGCCATGGAGTTCTGGAGGATCATTCCAATCCTCTTTCCTCGCAGTTTCCCCATCTCCCTCTCACTGCTGTTTAGGATGTCCTGACCGTCAAAGATGATTTCCCCGCCAGTAATCTGAGCTCCTCGTGGTAATAGTTTAAGAATCGACAGACAGGTCATTGTCTTACCCGAACCTGATTCCCCCACCAGCCCCAAGGTCTCTCCCGGCATAAGCTGGAAACTGACTCCGTTCACCGCTTTGACGACACCTCTACGAGTGAAGAGATGGGTTCGCAAATTTCGGACATCCAGTAGAGGACGTTTACCATTCTGCTGACTAGTAATCATCAGGTCGTCTCCCTACCCCCGGAGTAAGATTCAAGTGCTACTTTATGTAGCTTAATTCATTCGGTCTCTTGGGTAAACACCGGAGAGTGCAACTAAACCTGGCAAACTCCTAGTGATTCAACTTCATTGAAATGAAGACCTTGATGGTCGTGTTTCTTTGGGAGGTTCAATCGTATGGTTGAACTGAGTAGGAAGCATGATGTCTACCAAGAAGTACCCTATCCGACTGACGAGAGACGAACAACAACAATTGGAAGGAGTGGTTTCCCGCGGTCGGACCCGCGGCGTACAGGCAGACCCATGCGCGCATCCTGCTGATGAGTGACGAGTCACGCCTGAATAAAGCAAAAATATCCGGTGCACTCGGAGTGGAACTCTCAACGGTCGAGCGGGTGCGTCCACGGTGTGTGGAAGAGGGCATAGAGTCGGCCCCGAACCGCAAGAAGCAGTTGCGTCGTCGCCAGAAAAGACTGGACGGCGAGGGTGAAGCCAGGCTGATGGTCGTGCCAAATGGATCCTCAAGCTGTTGGCTGACCGGTTGGTGGAATGTGAGGTCGTTGAGACCACCAGCACAAAGACCGTTCGGAAGGTGTTGAAAAACGAACTCAAGCATTGGTTGAAGCAGCGTTGGTGCATCCCACCCAGTCAGAGCGCGGACTTTGTGTGCGATGGAAGATGTGCTGGAAGTCTACCATTGCCCGTACGCTGAGAATGAAGTGCTAGGGTGCATGGATGACACAAGCAAGCAGCAGGTCAAAGAGACGGGAGTTTCGCGCTCGGCGGCACCAGGCGCGGTGTCGGCATACGACTACGAGTACGGGCGCAATGGGGTGGTCAGTCTGTTTATGCTGTTTGCCCCGTTGGAGGGCGGTCGTAGTGATCGGCCGCCCTCCGCCTGCCCCTTTAGACACCTTTTGAAGGTACCTCACCAGAGTGGTACAATTCCGACATCCAATCTCCAGGCAGGTATAACGGAATGTTAACCAGCATAACGGTGCGCAATTTCAAGCAATTCGAAGACATCACTGTTGACTTGGACGACGTGGTCGTATTCGTTGGCCCCAACGACTCAGGGAAAACCACGGCTTTGCAGGCACTGTCGTTGTGGGAACTGGGATTGCGCCGATGGCGTGACCGTTGGGGCATAGTTCCTACTGGCGATATGCAGCGTCCTGGTGTATCCATCAACCGGCTGGACCTGTTCTCGGTGCCGGTTAATCATGCCAACCAACTGTGGCGAGGTCTGCGAACACGCGAAGCCAACCGTCAAAAACCTGGCACCAGCAATGTCCGCATAGAAATTAAAGTTCACGGGCGGTCGACAACAGGCAATGCATGGTCATGTGGTTTCGAGTTTGACTACGCCAACTCAGAGTCGTTCTATTGCCGGGCATTGCGAACTAGTCTCGACGGGCAGTCCAGAATGCCGGTACCGCCCGGGGCATTCGAAGAGCAAGTTGCCTTTTTGCCCCCGATGTCCGGTCTGTCATCATCGGAAGCGATGCTCCAGCCCGGAACCGTGAACGTTCTGCTGGGACAGGGAAGGACCGCTGAAGTCCTTCGCAACCTCTGTTTTCAAGTATTCCTTGACCAACCTGAGGGTTGGGGGAATGTGTTGGTGCCGCGGATGCAACAGTTGTTCGGCGCTACGATCCTCGAGCCTCAGTACAATTCGGAACGAGGCGAGATCACATTGCGCTACAAGGACACCCGTATGCCGAATCTAGAACTGGACTTGGCGTCGTCGGGCCGGGGGTTTCAACAGACGTTACTCCTGACTGCTTATCTGCTGCTACATCCCAAATCGGTAATCATGCTCGACGAACCGGATGCCCACCTGGAAATCCTACGGCAGAGGCAAATCTACCAGGCAATTACCGAAACCGCTGTACAACAGAGTAGCCAACTATTGATTGCCACCCATTCCGAGGTCGTGTTAAATGAGGCAGGTGACCGGCATACAGTAACCGCTTTCGTTGGCACTCCCCATAGGATGGATGGTCGGAGCAGTCAGGTTTTCAAGGCGTTGGCTGAGATTGGGTTTGAGAATTATCTACAGGCTGCACAACAGGGCTGGGTGTTGTACCTGGAAGGCTCCACCGATTTGGCAGTGTTGCGTGCTTTCGCCCGCCAGTTGAAGCATGAGGCAGAAGCTCTTTTGGATCGTCCCTTTGTCCATTACGTAGGCCTCCAAACCCACTAATCAGCCTATGCAGGCCCGTCAACACTTTTATGGGTTGCGAGAGGCTTGTCCTGGCCTACGTGGATTTGCCTTGTTCGACCGTCTGAACTTACCAGGGGAAGGCAGCGAAGTATTAAGAGAGTACAGTTGGCAGAAGCGGGAAATTGAAAACTACTTGTGCAACCGGGATTTGTTACTACGTTGGGTGGAAGTGCAGTTCCCGCTCTTTCTTCAAAGTATGGAGGATGCAATATCCGAAGTCGAGAATGCCCGTCGGATATTAGGCCAGACGTCGCCCTGGGATGGAGATACGAAAGTCTCGGATGATTTTTTGGCTCCATTATTCCGTTCTTTTTATGAGAAGACGGGAACGTCCGGTCAAGTTTCAAAATCTGACTACCACTTTCTCGTTGATCAAATGGAATCCGTAGACATTGACCCAGAAGTCGTGACAGTTCTCGACTCGATCGTTAATCTGGCATCTCAAGCCCGTCCGGTATCAAACGGAGGTGGTGCTTGCCGTCAAATCGATTGACCCCAGTAGGGCACCATAAGGTTCGGAGTGGCTATTTGCGAATGGAAGAATTCGGGGTTTGGTGTTCGATAATGGCGGAGTCGCTGGGTGGTGAAAAGCTCACCAACCAGATGCCTCCGAGCGCACAATCGTTTGAACCATCGGCACACCTCATTTCCGCTCTAACCAAGTTGTAACCGGGTCAGACCAAGAGCAAGGCGAGTTGGTCGCTCGGTATCTTCATCTCGTTATGCTCTAAACAGCCGGCATCATAGCAAGCACACCGCACACTTTCCTCAATTGTCTCGCCTTGGCACATTGACCTTCATGAAACTCACGATCATCGTCCCCGCCTACAATAAAGAGGCCTACCTCCCGTCGACTCTGGATTCGATCCAGACCGCTGCGGCGCACCTGGGCACTCGCTCCAAAGTCGACATCGACATGATCGTCGTCGACAACAATAGCAAGGATAAGACCACTGCCGTCGCGCAGAGCAAGGGTGCTACGGTGGTCCATGAGCCGGTGCAGTCCATTGCGCGAGCCCGAAACACCGGAGCGCGACATGCAGAGGGTGACATACTTGTTCTTCATCGACGCGGATGCCATCGTGCCTCACACGCTCCTCCAAGCGATCCACGCGCCCATGAGTGACTTGAGTTGCGTCGGAGGGAGGTGGTGTAGACGTAGATTACCGGCCGCAACGCCTTTTCATAAGGCTCTACCTACGCGCCTGGAAGGTCTTTGGCCGCCTCACAGGGATGGTCCAAGGCGCCACGCAATTCTGCCGGAAGTGCGTCTTCGAGGAAGTCGGAGGCTACGACGAGAAGGCCTGGATCGGGGAGGACGTTGACTTCTACTGGCGCCTCAAGAGGTTCGCCAAGGCAGATCATCGCACTGTACGGTTTATACGAAATCCCCCAGTGCAACCTTCCTGTCGTCGCTTCGACAAGTGGCCGGTGTGGAGGGTCCTGATCTGGACTAACCCTCTCTTCATAGCGCTGTTCCGCCGGTGGAAGGCAGTCTGGAAGGGCTGGTACTCGCAGGCGGTGCGGTAGACCTTCAGGTACCGAGCAAAAGAATAACTAGCAGAACCGCAACCCGCCCTATTCGCGACAGTGAGTTGGTGTGGCGTTGAGCGTGGCGCGATTGAAGCCAGGGTGGCGGGTCCCCCAATGACTGGCTGCCCGGAGCGGCTCAACTCAGATTTGCGAGAACTCTCCCCAGCGCCGCGCCGAACTCGCGCTTCTGCCAACACCGGACTTCTGGGCTAACGAGCTCGGAGTGCAGGTCACGTGGGTGCCGAGCCAGGCGTTCCAGACTCACAGCCGGCCACAGCAGACCTGGGTTCAATCGAAGTTCCCTGCCTAACTCGCTGCGCCACGTCTTGAGACTTTGAAAGCGAGTCCTGATCCTCTTTTGGTCCGCTGGACTCCATGTCTCTTCACTCCGCGTCCGCTTTGGCCGAGTCACGGGATGAGACCTGAGCCCCTCGTCTATTGCGGCTTTCAGCCCTTTGCTGGCAGGCGGACGACCAAACCGGCCTAGCCCCTTGATGGTCGAAAGGTCGGCCGCGGGCTCGAACGACATATTGACCAGAGCGAAATCAGGTATCACCTTGAAGAAGGGTCGGTCAAGACGGCTGGCATGTTGTTCGCGAAATTGGAACAGAGAACGTAGTACGGCCAACCCCCTCCCGTCCAGATCGCGGCTACCCTTGATAGAAAGGAAGGCAAACTCGCGGTCGGGAGGAGTATGCCGCACCTTCGCCAGACGTGCGAATTCCTCCTCCGCCCATGAGAGCCGCGATAGCTTCTTTAGCCGCGCCGATAGTGCTTCGCGGACCTGCAGAAGGTATAGAACGTCGTCTGCTGCGTATTTCAGCGCTTCAGGGCTTAGGGGCCGCATCGTCCAGTCCGACCGCTGGAGTTTCCGGTGCTTGGCCAACTCCACCCCCACGTGCTCCTTCACCACAGACTGCAAGCCCAACTGCTCGGAGCCAAGGAAGGCGGCGGCAATACCGGTGTCGAACAAATTGTTTATCCGGAATCCCCAGTCCCTGTCGAGACTACGAATGTCGTAGTCCGCGGCATGGAAGACCTTCTCCACCGATTGGTTACCGAGAAGGTCACCCAGGGGTCGGACGTTATCAATCGCCAGCGGATCTACGATGAAGGCGGTTTCGGCTGTTGCGAGTTGCACGAGGCAGACGCGCTCGTGATACCTGAAGAACCCGTTCGACTCCATGTCGACTGCGACTCGCGGCGCCCTCGATATGCGATCGACGACTTCGACCAAGTGTGATTCCGCGCTAACAAGCTCAATCTGGCTCATATTCCTAGTGGGCAGCGTAAGATATAGGTGGTAGTTCAGTCAAATTCTAGCGCTGGCCAAGGCGGGTTCCTCTACCGCGGTCCACGCTTGGTGCCGTCCTCTCTCATAGCCACAGGCCGATTACGCTGTAATCGTATGTAGGGAGCTATAGGAATTAAATGTCTTTGTTGAGATTTTCCAGAGCTGGGATGTCCTCCCTTATTATCAGGTCCAGGCGCTCTAGCTGCTGCCGGACGCCGGCCAAGAGGTGGTCGAAGACCTGGTAGGACTGGTGGGTGGGCAGGTAGTCGGCGCTGGCTATGACTTCTGAGAGGGAGGCGAGCTTGGGGCCCAGTCTTGTTGGAGGGGGCTTTTGAGGATTTTGGCCGAGAATGGGGACAAGCTCTTCTTCGATGGATGAGAGGTTGTGCTTAATTCGGGAAGCGGCGGTGGAAAACTCGACGGTGGTCTGCCGGCGGCTGCGTTGACCGCGTGGACACGGTAGATGTACTTGGTGCCGGGTTCGATGTCGGTCGTGTCGACATACGTTGTGGCAGTGCCGTTGGTGACCTCAAACTTGCTGAAGGTGTTCTGCCTCGCGATCCTCCTCAGTTCAGGTAGCCCGTTACCGTCGGGTCTTTAAGAATTCGGCCACAGGGCTGACCGTAGAAGGTGTCACCGAGGCGAGCGTGGACCTGGAAGCCGCCGGTTCTGAGGCGGTGGCGGGGGACCTAGCACATCGGTTGGTCGCGCCAGTCAGGCATCGGGAGGACTTTCACTGATGCGCAGCATCAGAAACGGTTCATGCCCGGTTCCAAGGCCGCACGCATATCCCCCAGGTCAGCGCGCGCACGGCCCTCCTGAGAACTGTTCGACAGCGTCGTCGAAATCCAGCCGCAGCACGACCGTCCCGTCTAGGGCGATGAAGTCGATGTGATGGCCTGTGGGCCTCCCGGGCGGATCAATCTGCATCTCGACCCTTGCTGACTCCCACCGGATCCGCTTGATGTCTGTTGTGCCCATCCCCTCGATGGCAAACGACGCCGGCTTCAAAACACCACGTGAGCCGTCGGCGCCTACCGCCGCGCCAATCACCACCGGATCGAAGAACGCCTCGTGAACAGTGCCCTCGGGTGCCGTCACGGTCATCGTCATTTCGTAGGTGAAGACGTGATTGCAGGGGATGAAGGGGAACCGGAGGAAGTTGTTATTGGCCCGGTATTCTCCTGCGGGAATCGGACGCGCAGAGACCACGGTCTTGGGTGAATGTGAATGCGGAGCGCTCTGGATGAGGTCGTCGTCTTTGATCTCTTGAACGACAAGGTCGTGGACGGGGACCCGGGGCATCTTTTCAGACGGAGGGGCTGCCTGCGACTTGCCGTCTTCGATAGATCGTGACGTGACCGGCGGGCTCCGTACCGGCGGAGTCGAAGTCATGTGTGGGATACATGCGGAAGACTCTCTCGCCCCTTACCCTCGGCTGATTAGGTATCTATCCTCGCGCGCATATCGATGCTTAAGCCTAACGCAATCTTTGTACTCTGCCGTAGCCGTCGCCGGCGTCCAGCTCGGCGTATGACGGCTGCGGTCAGCTGCTTCAGGTCACCCAGCGTGTATCGTGTGGACCCGACAGGTAGCGCTGTGCACCGCTTGCGCCTGTAGCGCCGACTGGGGTCTATGGTGCTGATGAGGGCCCAGGGTGGGAGGTCTTCCGTCCCTCACGTCCCGCTCTGGCCGGTAGCGCCCGAAGCGATCTCGGTCGACGGCATGCCACAACTTACTGTATTTGCTGGAGCAGGCTGTAATTGTCCCGCTGAAGAGGGGTTCGGCAAGGGCGAGGTTGTCTGCCCATGTTAAAAGGTACGACAACCTGGCTGGTGAAGGGCCGCCGGGCACCTGGGACATTTTAGAGGTATCGTTGGGCGTGAGGTCGGGGCTTATGACGTCCAGCTGGTCCCCTCGTCGGTGGAGCGAAAGACGACGTTGGCCGCCACGTAGAGGATTTCGGGGTCGTGGGGAGACAGGAAGGTGGGGAAGTGAAACTGGAACCTGTACTTGTTATCTTTGCCGGGCCCCATGCCCAAGTTCTCTGGCCAGACGGTAATCATTCGGGTCTGGACGGTGGAGTGGTCGTACCTGGTAAGGTTGCCGCCGCCCCCAGGAACTGCGGCAGAGTGAACGCTCGTGTCTCTTGCCAGAGGTTGGGCAGGAACCGATCGCCGGGCGTGTTGGCTCGCGTGCCCTGGCAATGTGGCACGCCATCAGCATCCCCGTCAAGAGAGCGATGAGGATCATTCGCATCGTGGTTCTCCTTAGTGGCTCGTATGAAGGATGTAGATTGCCTTCAACTGCTCTAAGGTATCGGTGGTGAGGTGGAAGAAGCTTGCGGTGGGCTGATTGTAAGGGGTGGACCAGGAGAAGTCCACCGTTGAGGGTGACGACGGCCCCGCCATCGCTGCCTTCAATCATACGGTCCGGGTTATTGGGATCTATCCGGAGGTCGTGGTGGTCACCGTGGGGCATGGGTTGGCTCTCGAAGGTGCGACCGCCGTTGGTGGACTTCCATAATTCTACGGAGAGGACGTAGCAGACGTCCGGGTTTTGGGGGTGGGCGAAGACGTGGATGTAGTAGGGGGCACGCCACCAGAGGTTGGACTGGCCGGCGAGCTTCTGCCAAGTATCCCCGGCGGCGGCGGAGCGAAAGAGGCCCCCGTCCTCAGCTTCGATGAGGGCCCACAGCCGGTTGGGCATGGGAGGAGATAGAGCGATTCCGATCTTTCCCATCACGCCCTGGGGGAGTCCGGGGTGCCGACTGATGTTGGTCCAGGTGTCCCCGGCGTCGGTGGAGCGGAAGAGGCCGCTGTGGGGTCCGCCGCTGCGATGGGTCCACGGCATACCGCGGAGCTGATAGAGGGAGGCGAAGAGGTGCCGGGGGTTGGCGGGGTCCATGGTGAGGTCTATGGCCGCCTGCTTCCGGGGTGTTGAAGAGTACCTGCTCCCAGGTTTGGCCCCCGTCTTTGGAGCGGTAGATGCCACGCTGGGGATTGGGGCCCCAGGTATGGCCGAGGGCGGCTACGTAGACCAGGTTGGGGTCTGCTGGATGGATTCGGATTTTGGCTATGTGCCGGGTGTCTCTTAGGCCGACGTTGGTCCAGGTGTGGCCGCCGTCGGTGGACTTGTACACGCCGTCGCCGTGGGACTCGTTGCTCTGGAAGCATGACTCGCCGGTGCCGGCGTAGATGACGTTGGGGTCGGAGGGCGCGACGGCGAGGGCGCCGACGGCGGCGGTGTTGAAGAAAGGGTCTGAGACATTTTCCCAGTGGGTCCCAGCGTCGATGGTCTTCCAGACGCCTCCTCCGGTGGCCCCGAAGTAGAAGACGAGAGGATTGAAAGGGTCAGCGGCTACGGTGACTACCCTGGCGCCGCGGAAGGGGCCGATACATCGCCATTTCATGGCTTGGAAGTGTGCCGGGTTTACGCTGACCATGAAGGGACCTACGGGAGGCGTGTGTTTCCCTTTTTACGTGGGGCAAAAAGGGCGGTAGAGGTTGGCAGGTTACCATAGACGGGGCTCTTGCTTCCACGATTGGGCGGCGCGGGTGCCCTCTCTCACGGTCATTGTGGACTGCCCCACTCCCCCACGACAGCCCCCTATTAACGAGAAGTGCTTGCTATAACACGTGATAGGTCTATCCAGGCTGTACCGTTGGGTCATCTCGCCGACGGCCATCCGCCGTGGAAGCCTTAATGTCGGTCTCGGGGGGGGGGGGGACAACATGACTGGTGAGATTCTCTGTACACGCAACTTTTGGGGTTGCATATACTGTAAGTGTGTATGTGCAAAGATGTGATTTTCAAGGTACTCGCCCATCCAACGCGAAGGTTAATATTGGGTGAGCTTTCCGAACGCAAAGAGCAGACGCTGTACGAACTCTCGGCGCGGTAGAGCACTCCGTGTTGTCTCTGGAGCGGGATGGACAACCCGCGCGCGGTCACTCTTTCTCGAAGTTACGCGACGACGGTTGAGGACTTGTGGGACGCCGTGACGCACGACTATCATATTTCGCGCTCACATGGGAGTTTGGCGAGGACCGTCAGTTGGCTGGAAGTACGTATCTCGGACGATGGAGCCGGCCGTGTGCGGCTTACACTCACGCACACCCGCACCTCTCGGAACACTGGGGCGAGTACGGGCCGGGCGCGGTAGGCGTCGGCTGGAAGTTGGGTCTCGTGGGATTCGCGGTCTCTTTGCTGGGAACAGGGTGATAGACGTCGGCTAGGCCATTGACACGTCTAAGGGCGGTTGCTACATTACCAGCATTCAAGATTCATACTTACGGTGGTTGAGGGAAGTTATTGCGATGTAGTATCATAACGCGGCAAGTTCCCATGCTACACACCAGCTAGAGGGGGTAAATTGAGCCTCATGTCTTGGAAAACGATTATCTTGCTTTGTCTACCGGTGCTTCTGGTTCTTGCGTGCGGTTCAGATCCAACGTCAACCCCCGTCCCCACACCTGCTGCACCCGCTCCGACGAGCGCGCCACCCCCGCCCGCGGAGCCTTTCGTCATTGGGGCAATGGACGCTCTCACCGGGGTGGCTGAGTCCTACGGCAACCCCTTGCTCCAGGCCAAGCTGTTGGCTGTTGAAGAGATCAACGCTGCCGGCGGCATAAACGGCCGGATGCTGAAGCTCATCGTAGAAGACTCCAAATGCTCCGCTCAGGATGCCATCACCGCCTACAACAAGCTGACCGATGTAGACGGCGTCAAGATTATCCTGGGCGCCACCTGCAGCGGCTCAACGCTCGGCGCCGCGCCTCTGGCCGAAAAAGAAGGCGTCATCCTCTTTTCCGCAACCGCCACCAGCCCTGACATCGCCTCCGCCGGCGACTACATTTTCCGCACTGCCATCAACGACCTCCAGCTGGGCGTCGACACCGGCAACACTCTTTGGGCCGACGGAGTCCGCAGCATCGCCACCATCACCGAGTCCACCGAATATGCCGAGGGAGCCCGCCGCACTGCCGTCGCGCAATTCGAGAAGCTGGGCGGCTCCGTGGTAGCGGCCGAAAGCTACTCTTCCGACGTTATCGACTTCCGCAGCCAGTTGGCCAAACTGTTCAACGAGAACCCCGACGCACTGCTCCTTGCCGCCCAGGGCGAGGCCTCCGGTGGCACCATCATCAAGCAGGCCCGCGAGCTGGGCTACGATGTCCCTATCTATGGCGAGACCGTGTCCTCGTCCACCGATGCCCTCAACATCGCCGGTGACGCCGCCAACGGCCTGAAGGCCATCGTACCCAACCCGAACCTGGCCAACGACGCAGGCAGGGGGTTCCTGGAGAGCTTCAAGGTCCGCTACGGAGTCGTTGCCTCCTTGCCATGGTTCCAGGGTTCCGCTTACGACGACGTTTACATCGCCGCAGAGTGCCTGAGGCAGACCAACGACGACCAGGACGCCGACGGCTTCCGGGACTGTCTGTACAGCCTTACCTGGAGCGGAGCCATCGGTGACAACTACAGCTTCGACGAGAACGGCGACGTGGTTGGACTGTCCAACGTCGTTATCGAGGTTCTGCCCACCGCCGAGCGGACCGAGGAGAATCTGGGCTACCGGGTGCTGGGACCCGCTCCCATCCCCTAACCCTCTCAGCTCGCTGCAATGACAGCGCGATCTAAACGCTCCTACTCTGGACAAAATCGAGAACCTGGGCCGATATCGCGGGTCACTCCGTCGTTTGGCATGGGGTTGGTGTACGTCAGAACGGCCTCGTCTCCAACCACAGCAGCAAATAGAGAATTGCCTAACCCAATGAGTGAGGCATGAACGAAGCTACAGCACGGCTAAAGATCAACCGACTGCTGGAGGGCGCGGACTGGCGCTTCTTCTCGGAAGGGAACAGACCAGCCAACGTTCAGGTTGAGCCTGGTGTTGCGCTCAAGCTGTCTGACCTGGATGGACTTGGGAATGACTTTGAGAAGACCGGCAGGGGGTTCATCGACTACCTTCTTTTGGACGAGCGGGGATTCCCGCTCATCGTGCTGGAGGCCAAGTCAGAAGAGAAGCAGCCGCTGGTCGGAAAGGAGCAGGCCCGGAGATACGCCCGCTCCCAGAACTGCCGCTTCGTTATCCTCTCCAATGGAAACCTGCACTACTTCTGGGACCTGGAGCGAGGCAATCCCAGCATCATCACGTCCTTCCCAACACCGGACTCGGTAACCGACTATAGCAGGGTGAAGCCCAACCCTCAGCGCTTGATAGAAGAGCAGGTTAGGGATGACTACATCATCCTCACCCAGCGGCCCAACTATGCTTCGGAGGCAGCGTGGAAGAATGAAGCTGAGCGGCCAGGTTTTATAAAGGCCAACAACCTCCGTTTTCTGCGCACGTACCAGCTCCAGGCGGTTCACGCCTTACAGCAGGCTGTGAAGGACGGCAACGACCGCTTTCTGTTCGAGATGGCCACGGGTACCGGCAAGACACTCACCGCCGCTGCTGTCATCAAGCTGTTCCTCCGCTCCAGCAACGCCTCCCGTGTGCTGTTCCTCGTTGACCGCCTTGAGCTTGAAGAGCAAGCCAGGGAGGTGTTTGCCGCTATACTCTCGGCTGACTATTCGACTGTTATTTACAAAGAGAAGCGCAAAGACTGGCGTTCAGCGGAGATCGTGGTCACCACCGTTCAGTCCCTGATGTTTAACAACAAGTACCAGTCCCTCTTCTCTCCGACCGACTTTGATCTTGTGATCTCTGATGAAGCCCATCGCTCCATCAGCGGCAACGCCCGCGCGGTGTTCGACTATTTTGTCGGTTACAAGCTCGGACTTACCGCCACTCCACGAGACTACCTGCGGGGCTTTGACAAGACCGGCCCCAAGGTGCGCGACCCCCGCGAGGCTGAGCGGAGGCTGCTACTGGACACCTACCGCACCTTCGGCTGCGAGAGCGGACAACCCACGTTCAGATACTCGCTGCTTGATGGAGTGAAGGACAAATACCTCATCAATCCCATCGTGGTGGACGCTCGTACTGAGGTCACCACCCAATTGCTGGCCGACGATGGCTTCATAGTGTCCTTCACCAACGACACCGGCGATGAGCATGAAGAGACCTACAAGCGGCGTGAATTCGAGAAGCGCTTCTTCTCAAACGCGACCAACCAGGTCTTCTGCAAGACGTTCCTTGAAAACGCCCTTCGGGATCCCGTCAGCGGGGAAATCGGCAAGTCAATCATCTTCGCCGTGAGCCAGAACCACGCCGCCAGGCTGACGCAGACCCTCAACGAAATGGCAGATGTCATGTTTCCGAGGAAGTACCAGTCCGACTTCGCGATACAGGTCACCTCTCAGGTGCCGGACGCTCAGCAGTTCACCATAAATTTTGCCAACAACAAACTGATAGGTTCGGGCAACCTCCTCCCCTCTTATCGGACCAGCAAGGCGCGGGTCTGCGTGACTGTCGGCATGATGACCACCGGCTACGATTGCACAGACATCCTGAACCTTGGTCTTTTCCGCCCCATCTTCTCGCCCACGGACTTCGTACAGATCAAGGGCCGGGGCACGCGTAGGCATAGCTTCCTTGAACAGCTGCATGACCCTGGCATAGCGGAGAATGTAGCCGAGCCGGACAAGGCGGCCTTCAAGCTGTTTGACTTCTTTGCCAACTGTGAATACTTCGAGACGGAGTTCAACTACGACCAGGTAATCGAGTTGCCTTGGCCCCAGTCAGATAAGCATGACGGTGAAGGAAACGGCAACGGCCCAACGGTAGTCACCGGCTATGAGCACCTTGGCAGAGATATCATCGCGACTATCAGAGAAGAGACCATCGGCTACGAGGGCATGAAAATCGACCGGATGCTGTTCGACCGCTTTGCTGACACCGTTCGGACTGACGGCGTCGTCAAGAAGGCTGTCGAGGCCGGAAACTGGGAGCTGGTCCTAGACTACGTTAACCGCGAAGTGTTCGACAAGCCGGAGGACTACTACACCTTGGACAAGTTGCGGAAAGCCGCGGCAGCAGACCGCCGCCTGACCTTGCGGGAAATCCTCGAAAAGGTCTTCGATCTCATCCCTGCCTTCAAATCCAGGGATGAGCTGCTGGAGGAAGAGTTCAACAAGTTTGTCGCCGACCACAAGCCCCAGGACTCCGATTCCATACAGGCCATCAAGACCTACTTCAAGGCCTACGCCACCGACGGATACTTCCGGGACATAATAGACAAGCGTCGCTTCGCCCGGCTTGCCACCAATCCCGTGTTCAATCGAGACGACTTCCGAGCGGTACCGCTCCAGTACCGCAATCTGGTGCCGGAGTACATCAAGGACTATGTTTCGCTGAACCAGTTCGCTGCGTAGGAGAACCGATGCTGGACGCTGACACCAAACGCCGTATAGACACCGCCCGCGATATACTCGTGGGCAAGGTGCCGGACCCCAAAAGCCAGGTGGAGCAGATCACCATTGCCCTCATCTACAAGTTTATGGACGACATTGACGCCGAGAGCGAGGAGTGGGGAGGGGATCGTGAGTTCTTCGCCGGGGAGTTCGCCAGGTACGGCTGGGCCAAGCTGATGGGGCCGGGCATTGGCGGATACGAGATGCTGAACTTGTATGCCGAGGCCATAACCAGGATGCCGGAGAACCCCGGTATCCCTCCGCTCTTCCGGGACATATTCAACAATGCCTATCTCCCCTATCGGGACCCGGAGACGCTGCGTGCGTTCCTCAAGATCATCGACGAGTTCACCTACGACCACTCGGAGCGGTTGGGAGATGCCTTCGAGTACCTGCTCTCGGTCCTCGGCGCCCAGGGAGACGCCGGGCAGTTCCGCACCCCACGCCACATTATCGACTTCATGGTTGCGGTCCTAAACCCGAAGAAAGACGAGGTGGTCCTGGACCCTGCCTGCGGCACCGCTGGTTTCCTCATATCTGCCTACAAGCACATCCTTGCAGCCAACAGTAACAGCAATGGCCAGAGCACTCTGACGCCTGATGACCGTGGCAAACTCGTCAACAATTTCAAAGGCTACGACATCTCGCCGGATATGGTGCGCCTCTCCTTGGTGAACATGTACCTGCACGGGTTCAGGGAGCCTCATATCCACGAGTACGACACCCTAACAAGCGACGAACGCTGGAATGAGTACGCCGACGTTGTCCTGGCCAACCCGCCTTTCATGTCTCCGAAGGGTGGCATCCGGCCCCACAACCGCTTCTCCATCCAGTCAAAGCGCAGCGAGGTCCTGTTCGTGGACTACATGGCGGAGCACATGACCGCCAACGGCCGGGCCGGCATCATCGTGCCCGAAGGCATCATATTCCAGAGCCAGAACGCCCACCGGCAGCTGCGGAAGATGCTGGTGGAGGACTATATGGTAGCCGTGGTCTCCCTGCCCGCCGGGGTGTTCAATCCCTACTCAGGAGTCAAGACTTCTATCCTCATTCTGGACCGGGGGTTGGCCAAGCGCACCGACCACATCGCATTCTTCAAGGTGGAAAACGACGGCTTCGACCTCGGTGCCCAGCGCAGGCCGATAGACCGGGATGACCTGCCGCAAGGCGCAGGCTGAGATTGCCGAATACTTGAGCCGCCTGCGCTCCGGCGAATCGTTGGATGACTTCACACCGGACCCTGGGACTACTGGCGATCGAAGGAGCAGCGTCTGCCACCGACGGGGACTACAACCTGAGCGCGGAGCGGTATCGGGAGGAAGAGCGCCAACCTAGAACGATGGCCTACGGTGCGCTTGGGCGATGTAATAAACTTGGTAAGAGGCGTAATATACAAAAAGCGACGAGTTGAGAGGAACGGTATCCCATATTGCGGCGAACAACATTAACGTTGACACATTTCTGGATTTATCGGACATCGAAGGCTATGTGTCCCCGCCTGGAGGACTTTCTGGTGACGACGGTGCGAAACTCACAGAGCAGCGACAATTCTAGTTGCTTGGCGAGTGTTGAAGCAAAGAACATATTGGCAAAGTTCTTGATACAATCGATACCGACTATTACTTCGGCGGCTTCATGGGGGCCATACGCGCGATCAAACTAGATTGCAGCCGGGATACCTATATTGGTTACTGCGTGATCAGCGATTCAATGGACTTTTGCGGAACGCATGGGTCGGTGCAAACATCAATAAATCAGTGCGAGGATCTTACAGTAGTTACCAAATCCCTCTCCCGCCGCTTGAAGTGCAGCAGGAGATAGTGGCGGAGATAGAGGGCTATCAGAAGGTAATCGACGGGGCGCGGACCGTGGTGGAGAACTACCGGCCGCATATCGTGGTTGACCCTGAGTGGCCAAATATGGTCGGCGACCTAGCGGATAATCTTGCTTGTGGAACGTGTGCCAGTGTCCAAGGGCATAGCAAATCGGGCCCATTTCCTTATTACTGGGTCATCATTGGCGATCGCGAATTACGTCAATGATTACATATTTGACGAAGGATATACTGCTTAAGGCAGCAGGATGGTGCAAGACCTGCGGCCCGACGGTCGATTCCTATCGCCTTCAATCAGTTCTGGCAGACCCTACAGCTGGCAACGAACAGCTGCATCACGACGTTCTGAGCTTCTTCTTCAAGACCCTGGATACAAGCATTTTCTGAAGTATTCGAGTGCAGAGATCTCAATTCGGTCAGCGCAATTACAGGATGTATGTGACGGGTTGGCACAACCCAAACTCAATCAAAGGGCGTTGAGGAGTATGAAAATCCCACTCCCACCCCTTGCCGATTCTCAGCAAAGTATCGTCGCTGAGATCCAAGCCGAGCAAGCCATCATCGAAGCCAACCGCGAGTTAATTCAGCGGTTCGAGGGTAAGATTCAGTCGGCATCGTAAGAGGTGTGGGGGAGTGAAACGCCTGTAGTCTCGATCTCATAAGGGATACAGAAGACCACCTATGGGACTTCGACTATGCTGTACCTTCAGCATTTCCTCCCAAGACACTCGCTCAAACAGGAGTATATCGCCTTCCGCCGGGCTAAAGTTGGTATCATATTAGCTGCCTACACATGATGACGGAACAACCTAAGGAGAACGCAGTGCCGACAACAGTACTCAGTTGGAATATCGCCAAGCGCTCCGAGCCGTGGCGTCAGCTATTGCAGATGGACGCCGACATAGCTCTCCTGCAGGAGGCCGGCCAGGTGCCACCCGACGTGGCTGATAAAGTAGACACCGGCCCCGTGGAGCACTGGGACTCACACGTATGGAACTCGCGCTGGTACGAAGGTCGGGTCGAGAAGCTGTACGACCGCTGGCCGATGGTAGTGAAACTGTCGGACCGGGTCGAGGTCGAGTGGTTCAAGCAGGTCAGTCCGATAGGTTGGACAGAGCAGGATGAGATCGCCGTCAGCGGCAGTGGTACAATCGCCGCCGCCCGCGTCATCCCAAGAGACGCGCCGCCGTTCATCGTGGTCTCCATGTATGGTCGATGGATCGGGTCGCATCCGAGCGTCAAGACAGCATGGAGCTTTGGCTACTCGGACGCTTCCGTCCACCGCATCATCTCATGACCTCTCGGCCTTCATCGGCTACGAGAACCCGCAGACGCATCGTATCGTGGCCGCCGGTGATCTCAATATCGCATGGCTACGGTGACGGCGGCAGTCCGTACTGGGAGGCACGTTACCGGTCCGTGTTCGAGAGGGCGGCAGCGGTTGGGCTGGAGTTCATGGGGCCACAGGCGCCGAATGGTCGGCAGGCGGAGACGCCGGCAATTGGCGAACCCGCGGACTCCCGCAACGTCGTCACGTTCTATCTCCCCGGTAAGAACCCAGAGACGGCGAGCAATAATCAGCTCGACTACGTCTTCGCCTCGCGCGGCTTCCACAAGAGCATCACTGTGCAGGCCATGAACGCCGCTGAAGAGTGGGGTGCAAGCGACCACTGCCGCCTGCTAATCAAAATCGCAAACGAGTAGACCGTATCGCCGTTGCATCGGTCACACCACTAACGCCCATGACGGAAAAGCCTCTAGCCAGTGGCGCACCAGTCCTGGGCTCCACCGGCTTCAGCCTCCTGAATGAACGCCTTAAGGCCCTTGCACACTGTGCTGGAGTATCATCGGCCCAGTCTGTGAACGGCGGAGCATAGCTCTGTATATGGTACAGGGGGTAAGGAGTGCCTGAAAGCGATGACCAAAATCTCCGCAATAGAGAAGAAACCATGAGCACACGGCCCGCAAGAATTAGCGACGAAGCGGTTTCCGCCGCCACCGGCAAGCACTGGAGCGAGTGGTTTGCCGTCCTCGACGAGGAGGGTGCCGTACGGATGAAGCACGCGAACATCGCCCGGCTGGTGCGGGAACGCCACGGCGCTTCCGACTGGTGGGCGCAGACGATAACCGTGGAGTACGAACGAGAGCGCGGCCTTCGTGACGTGAACCAGACCGCGCTCGGCTATGGAGTGAGCGTAAGCAGAACGGTCCCGGCGTCTGCGGAAGCGCTGTTCGCCGTGTGGGAGGACGAGCGGCAGCGATACCGATGGCTCAGTGTAGAGCTGAAGGTCAGAAAGGCCAACCCCAACAAGTCCATGCGTCTGGAGACGGGCGGCGCCGGCAGCGACCTGTCCGTCGACTTCTACCCGAAGGGAAGGGACAGATGCCAGGTGGTGGTCCAGCAAATCAAGCTCCCGGACCGGGCCGCAGTCGAATCGCAGCGCGCCTTCTGGAAGGATGCCCTGAGCAGGCTCAGAGACATCGAGTATTCTTCCTCTTAGGCTTGCGTTAGCCGTAGGGCACGCGCATCGCTGGCGACCCAGGAGCATCCTGGCGGCGGCCTCGCGCATCCTCCGCGTTGTCGCCCAGGGGAAAGCAACCGTCTTGGGTGTCAAGAGATGGCTATGGTCGGATTTCGTCGCTCACCATTTCTCATCATGCTGTTCAGGACGGTAAGCAGCTTTCGCATACGCGCCGTGAGCTCTGGTTGAATGCTGTGAAGGAGCTTATGCGCCGGGGGGTCGGTAGTTGACGTTTTTCTTCACCGCCGCGTCCACCTGTTCAGGGGTTAAGAGTGCTATGGTGTTAAGAGAGAGGGCTCCTCCGGAGACACCAATGGCGAGGGAGATGGCTATCATCGTCTCTGGGTCCGGTACATCTACGATTATGTACAAGTCGTTCTCGCCGAAGCCGTACAGGAAGGTTTCAAGCGTCCCGCCCGCCGACTCTACGGCAGCTTTGAAAGCATCGCGCCGAGAGGTGCCGCCCTCCCGCACTAGCCCTTTCAGGCCCTCCGTGGAGTATGAAGCTCGTACCATGAACTTAGACATTTTGACTCCTATCTAGTATTACTTTTGACCAGACAGTGAAAATGTAACCAACTCACCTGATGGTTAATGTTTTTCCTTGACTCTTTGCCAAATGGTGGAACTGTACGCACCACCACGTTTGAACTGTTAGTGGTCCCTTAAGTCCCCTGCATTTGCCGCGGGATTGCTTCACTCGTGCCAGTATGGGGGCTAACGTGCACTGCACTGCGAACTTTCCTGTGGGGGGTCACTTCAAGGATGCCTGGAATCCAGTCTCAAAACTCATTTTCCATTCTCGGTCACGTCCCGTCAAGTATCCGTATAAAATGTCAATCCTATCGTCTGGTTTGAGTATTGTGGCGCGACAGGGCTGAGTAACGGAAGACGCTGCATAGAGATTGGGGTCTAACTACATGAAGAACGCGCTTTGACAGGGCTGCAACATGCGAAATCCGGCGAGTAAAAGTGGCCGCAGGGGGACTGTAGAAAACAGGTAGGCCGGCGGCATTACCCAATGATACGCCCGAATTTCTATTCTCTCACTCGTACATGCTATATACTGGTTTCGGGCAAACGTGCCGAAAAGTATGGCGTTAAAGGCACTTCACACAACAAGCATCCCCAGCTACACGATATGGGCCGCGCGGCTCGTTGTGCTGGCGGCATTCTTGGACCTATTTATGCAGTTCTCCACCATGGCCCCCCACGCCCGGCAGCTGGGGGCGTCGACGGTCCTGGTGGGCGTCATAGTGGCCGCCTACTCCGTGACCAACCTGTTCGGAAACCTGGGCGCCGGGTTCGTCCTAGACAGATGGGGCCGCCGCTCCCCCATGATTATCGGCATGGCCGTCACCGCTCTAGCCGTCTTCAGCTACTCGCTGGTGGAGACGCCGGGGCAACTAATGGCCGCCCGGGCGGTTCACGGCATAGGTGCGGCCGTGCTGGCGCCGGGGGCATTCTCCATCATTGGCGACCGGGTGGCTCCGGGCCAGCACCGCCGCGTCATGGGTCTCACCGGTGCCCTCATAGCCATGGCTGCCTTCATAGGCCCTCCCGTCGCTGGCATACTGCGGGATGCGTGGGGCGCCGATGCCGTTTTCTTGGTGGACTCCGCCTTCCTGGTGATGACACTGGCCGCGTTCCTGCTCATCACCCGTGACGCCTCCCTTAACTCTCACCTGGAGAAGTCAGGCCCGCGGGCCACACCGCGGCAAGGCACGTGGAGGAACCCCGCCCTCTGGTCGGCGTATACCGCCGCCTTCGCAGTCAGCGTGGGCATCGGGGCTCTGGTGACCCGTCTCCCATTGGTGCTGCAAGACCAAGGGGAGACGGCAGAGCGGGCAGGCTACAGCTTTGCCATATACGCGCTGGTGGCGATGCTGGTGATGGTCAGCCCCGTATGGCGCAACGGTGACCAGTTCGGGCGCTTCGGCTCGCTGACCGCCGGGCTTTTGGTAGCCGCCGGCGGGTTGGCCATCATTGGCTTCTTCACTGGCTACGGGAGCGTGCTCGCGGGCATGGCCGTCTTCGGCCTCGGTTACGGTCTGGTCTTTCCGGCGGCCACCACCCTGGTCATCAGAGCTACCGGAGCTGACCGGCGTGGAATGGCCTTCGGCCTCTTCTACGCTATCTATTCCCTGGGGGTGGTAGTCGGCGCGTCGGGCAGCGGCAGATTGGCCGAACTGCAGGACAATGTCGCCGGCCTTCCCTTCCTGGCGGCGGCGGCCGTCGTCCTCGCCATCCTTCCCCTCATCGAGGTAATGCGGCAGGCCCGCCCCCGCTTGGTCCGCTGACGGCTCAGTATAGACCGTTCTGTCCAGGGTGGGGAGAACGGCCCTGAATTCACCCCTCCAAGGCCCTGGACCAGTGGGCTTACCTGAACGGCGTGGAGTTGGACTTCAGTCGGCTAGGCAATCCCACGGACAACGCTATCATAGAGGCCTTCAACGT
Source organism: Dehalococcoidia bacterium (assembly GCA_965226535.1). Taxonomy (GTDB): domain Bacteria; phylum Chloroflexota; class Dehalococcoidia; order Lucifugimonadales; genus JAPULR01. The sequence continues at coordinate 75,329 of CBDDDE010000010.1, forward strand.
CAGGCTTCGGGCTGAATGCCTGAACGAGAGACGGTTTCTATCCCTGGCGGATGCCCGAGAGAAGGTAGAAGCCTGGCGCAGGTACTATAATGGGGAACGTCCCCACCATGGGGCCTTGGGGGACCTCGCCCCGGAGGCCTTTGCCCTGATGCCACAGCGGGGGTCCGATGAACCGCAAGACTAACATTGCATCTGTTACCAAGATTGGGGCAGGATCAAACCCTTGTCGGTGTAACATAATAGGTGGTAAAACTATCGGGCACAGGTCAGAATGTCCAGGGAAGGACTCCTATGAGTAGACTTTTGAGTTATTTCGGATATCTGGTGGTCGGGCTTATAGCGACTGTTGCCGTGGCCTGCTCGGCTGCGGAAGATCCCACCGTACCCGCCGAGCGCGCGCCGACGGCTTCGCCCACACAAACCGCGACGGTTGCGCCGATCCCCACCGGAACGCCTGAGCCTACGGTTTCACCCATACAGGCCGCGACGGTTGCGCCGGCCCCCACCGCGACGCAGGAGCCGACGGTTTGCGCCGACTCTGACCAAAACGCCGGAGCCGACGCCAACCCATGCGCCAACTCCCACGGCGGCCTACGACTCTTCCGAGAACATGTTCCGGTTATTCTCGGGTTGGGACCACAACCCCGGCGACTCGCTGGAGGCCGTCTCTCTAGCCATTGCCAACAATGACAAGTCGATGGTCCCGCTGATGATCGAGATGCTCCGCTTCTTTGACGACCTGGATGTGCTAATAGAGACGAGGAGTGCTCTCTCGGTGATAACGGGCCGGGAGCAAATCCACGCCTCGGGCGCCTGGAACAACTGGATGGAGTGGCTGGGCAAGAACGCCGACGAGTATCGTCCCCCCGACGAGTACGTACAGTGGAAGAGCATGCTCATGAGCCTCATCGACCCCAGGTTAGGAGAGTTCCTGGCTCCGGCGGCGCAGGGCTCGCGGATAAACGTGTTCGAGATCGCGTGGGGAGGAGTCCGGCCAGACGGAATCCCTGACCTTCAGAACGCCCCGGTAGTTTCGGCGGGCGAGCAGGACTACCTGCATCCCAGCGACCGGGTCTTCGGGGTGTCCATCAACGGAGAGCACCGGGCGTACCCGCTCCGCATCGTGAACGCCCACGAGATGGCCAACGACGTGCTGGGGGGCGAACCCATCGCCCTTGCCTATTGAACTCTCTGCGGCACCGGAATCGTGTATTCCGCCAAGATAAACGGAGAGCCAACCACCTTTGGCACCTCGGGGATGCTGTACCGCAGTAACAAGGTCATGTACGACCGGCTAACCAACTCCCTCTGGAACCAGTTCACGGGTGAGCCCGTCATAGGGCCACTGTGGGACTCGGGGATCAAGCTCGACTTCTACTCGGTCCTTGTGGCGACGTGGGAGGAGTGGCTGGAGCTTCATCCCGACACGACGGTACTGGCCCAAGAGACGGGCTCGTATCCAGCCTCATTCTACGAGCGGGAGGAGAGCCCGCAAGCGATCTATTACGACTACTTCAACGCGCCTGAGACGATGTTCCCGGTTCCTTACCGGGATGACCGGCTTAAGACAAAGGACGTTGTGCTGGGGGTCCAGCTGAACGACAGCTACAAGGCCTACTCCTCCGCAGCGCTGCGGGAGCACCGCATAGTGAACGACGTGGTGGGAGGCGAGCAGATATTGGTATTGGGGTCGGGTGCAAGCCAGGGTGCGAGGGCCTACTATCGCGACGGGAGGCTGTTCGAACTGGCGCCGAACGACGGAAGCGGTCACCTCGGTATCCCGTCCATGATAGCGGACGCCGACGGGGGAACATGGCAGGTGACGGAGGAGTTTCTGGTCAACGCGACAGACGAGTCGGAGAGGCTCGCGCGGATACCGACACACATGTCGTTCTGGTTCGGATGGTTCCAATTCCATCCCGACACGGAGCTGTACACGGGGCCCTGACCTGGCGCACACCCTCGCCAAGTTCGGACTGCACCGGGACACGGTTGCTTGTCCACCCTCTCAGCGGACGTCGCTGTCTGTCCCGTCTATGTCAGCAATTAGAAATGCCCCAATGATGACTCGAACGACTCCGTACGGTCCGGTGAGAATCGACGTGTCGCTTGTTCAACGGCTGGTAGCCTCCCAATTCCCACAATGGGCAGACCTCGCCATCAAGCCGGTCGAGACCGATGGACACGACAACAGGACTTTTCAACTTGGGGATGTGATGAGCGTTCGCATGCCCAGCCGGAAAGCGTATGCCGCGCACGTCGCGATCGAGCACCTGTGGCTCCCGAAACTCGGGCCTCGTCTCCCACTACCGATCCCTGTACCCCTGGGTAAAGGCATGCCTGGGCAAAGGTATCCATGGCCGTGGTCAGTGAACAAGTGGATTCGGGGTGAGAATGCTTCGATCGATAGCATCGCTGACCTCGGTGAATTCGCAAAGGACTTGGCTAACTTCTTGAATGCGTTGCAATCTATTGATACGACCAATGGGCCCGCACCGGGACAGCACAACTTCTTTCGAGGAGGGGAACTGGTGGTTTACGACTCCCAGGTTCGGGAGTGCGTAGACGTACTACAAGGTGTGATCGACGCAAGCGAGGCGGTTTCGACTTGGGAAGAAGCGCTGGAAGCGAGACCCAAGCAGCCATCCGTTTGGGTCCACGGAGACATCGCGGCAGAGAACCTCCTAGTGGAAGGCGGGCAACTTTGTGCCGTAATCGATTTTGGGCAGTTGGCCGTGGGCGACCCATCGTGCGACGTAACCATTGCCTGGACGCTCTTCTCCGGGCGCAGTCGGGAAGCCTTCCGCACCGAGCTGAACGTCGATGAGGCGACCTGGGTGCGTGGGCGAGGATGGGGCCTTTGGAAGGCTTTGTTGGAGATGAGGGAGCATCGACCCGGTAATCCGGAAGACGCCGCAAGAGCCGAACGTGTTATACGCAACATCATCGCCGACAGGTCCGCATGAGAATGGGTCGGAGTTAATACCGGGTCGCTCAGAACAGAGCCCCGTTTGTAATTGCCAACCTAGGCCGCATAGAGTCTGTTTTTGACTACTCTGAGACTGTGTAATCGGAGATGCTCATGAGTTCGCCGAATGCTAGGGATGTGACGGGTTTCGTCCCCGCAATGAACTTTGGCCAGTCTCTGAAGTTCTACGAAGATTGGGATGGAAGGTGAACTGGCGCACCCCGCTCTCACAACATAACGGTCATGGCTTCGCCAAGAGCCCACAGGCTTCCTGTGGAGACACTCCAGAAGAATCAAGGCCTAGCAATCCATCGGAGGGCACAGATGCCGCGATTTAGTGAACGCCAACTTCAGTGGAGGGATATCGTAGGACGTTTTGAAACCTACCCATACTCACATCACCTTCACAATGCACTTGGCATCGTTGGTCGCTTGAAAGACGAAGGTGCCAGATATTGGGATGAGGATTCCCAACAATTCAAAAATTGGCAACGCTATTGCACTGACATATGGTCATTTCTCAACAACTTAGGCCAACGGCGGGACTTCGCCAGCAGGGCTTAGAGACTGCCATGCGGGAGTTCATCCAAGAATTTGAGCATTCGATCGGGCGTATGTATCAGATGCTCTATGGGGTAGTCGCTGATCCGGACAGCGACGAGGGTATCCGGGAGATATTGGACTGGTTCAACTTGGCTTACATTGCATCGACATACGCCCTGGTCTCAGCATGGATCGACGACAAACAAGAGAATTCTTCTCTGAGAACCATAGTCAATCTGACTACCGGTGCAGTAAGAGAGGAGGGCACGCGAACCGAAATGCAGGTGCCCAGGAAGTATCGGAAAAGCACCAAACGATTGTAGTCGATCCACGGCGAGGCCGCGCACCTTTCGGAACACTGGAGCGAGTACGGGCCTGGCGCGGTAGGCGTCGGCTGGGAGTTGGGTTTCATGGGACTCGCGGTCCATCTCACGCAGTCGACCGAGCCAAAGCTGGACGAAGCCGCCTTTGCCACTTCACCGGAAGGCAAAGCGTTCATCGCAGGCAGCAGCGAGAGGTGGGCGCAAGCGGCGGTCGCGGCTGGAACGGAACCCGACGCCGCGCGGGCGGCGGCAAGGCGCACCACCGCGTTCTACACTGGTGAACCGACGAGCCTGCCTGATACACGGGCGCTGTCGAACCTTAGAGACTCGAAAGGCCACAGCCGTCGTCATGCCTCTTATCGAGGTCATCACCCGCACGAACACACCCGGCCGCAAACCAACGCTAGACCCTCCGGGTCCTAGGCGCCCAGTTGTTTCCAATACAATATGCTCTGTAGGTAATCAAATCCGAGGCGGTGAAGCGTAGAAAACTCAAGCAGACACGAAACCGGGGGAATACCTATGGAAACTGGTGATTACTGGCTGCCGGCTGATTGCTCAGTACAGACCGTCCAGGGCTCGGTCCAAATTGAAGGCTGAACTTATCAGCGCCAAGTGAGTAAAGGCTTGGGGGAAATTGCCCAGGCTCTCACCGCTGTGGCCGGTCTCTTCGGCGTAGAGTCCCAAATGGTTGGCGTAGCCAAGCATCTTCTCAAACATGAGCTGAGCCTGTTCCAAGCGTTTCTTATCGGAGCGGCCGGCTCGAGTAAGGGCTTCCACCAGCCAGAAGGTGCAGATGTTGAAGGTGCCCTCCTGGCCGCTGATGCCGTCGGGTGATGCCTGCACGTCGTAGCGATATACGAGGCTATTTGAGACCAACCCTCCCTCCTCCGGGGAGTGGTTGATGGCGTCCAGGGTCTGGAGCATCCGAGGATCGTTGGGGGCCATGAAAAACACCAGGGGCATTAACAGGGTAGAGGCGTCCAGGTGCTCGCTTCCGTAAGCCTGGACGAAGGCGCGGCGCCGGCTGCTCCATCCCCGCTGCATGATCTCCTCATAGATAAGGTCCCGGGTCTCGTACCATCTCTCCCGGTCCGCCGGGAAGGCGCGGTCAGCGGCGACGCGCAAGGCGCGGTCTATGGCAACCCAGCACATGAGCTTGGAGTAGACGTAGTGCTCCTGGCCGCTGCGCATCTCCCAGATACCCTCATCAGGCCGCTGCCAATTGTCGCAGACCCAGTTAATCAACCGCCGCAGGTGCACCCAGAAATCTCTGGAGATGGGATGGGCGTACCGGTTGTACAGGTAAACGGCGTCCATCAACTCGCCGTAGATGTCCAGCTGAAGCTGATCATAGGCCCCATTGCCAATACGCACTGGGCGGGAACCCCGGTGGCCCTCCAGGTGATCCAAAGTCTCCTCTGTCAGGAGATGCCGTCCGTCTATGCCGTACATAATTTGCAGCGAGCCGTCTGGATTTACCTCAGCGGCCCGAGCCTCAATCCAATTCATAAACTGGGCTGCCTCTTCAGTGAAGCCAATGCGCAGCAAAGCGTACAGGGTGAAGGCAGCGTCTCTTATCCAGGTATAGCGATAGTCCCAGTTGCGTTCACCCCCCAGTTCCTCAGGCAGGCTGCACGTAGGGGCGGCGACAATGGCGCCAGTGGGTTTGTAGGTGAGCAGCTTCAACACCAGGGCGGAGCGTTCCACTATCTCCCGCCAGCGGCCCTTGTAAGTGGATTTGGAAAGCCAACCTCTCCAGTATTTGACCGTATCTTCAAAAATCTGCTGGCTTTCCGCATCGGAAAAGGGTGGCAGATAATCACCGCACTCTTTGCAGACTTCGCCAATGGCAAAAGCCACGGTCTGCCCTTCGTGCAGCGTAAACTCGGCCACCATGCCTTCCCCCATCGGGCCGGGGTCGCCGTGGGTGTAGCGTTGTAACGGCACGTCGGTGGAAAGCTGCAACGTGATCGTCGGGGAAACGAAATACGCCCCTGAATCGGGGATTACCACTATCTTATGGGAGTCCCGGCCATAGTTGAAGGAGGGGAAACACTCCATCCGAAAGCGCATGGTACCCCGTACCACGCTCACCCGGCGCACCAACTCATTGTGCTCGTGGTTGTATTGTGTCTCATCAGCCTCCATGGGCATAAAGTCCGTAGCCTCGCCAACGCCATCGGGGGATAAGAAACGGGTAACCAGCACGTTGGTTTGGGGCCAGTAGAGCTGCTTGTAGGTTACCCCACTGGCGGTGGGTGCAATCTTGAAATGTCCCCCTTTTGCTTGGTCTAGGATTGCGCCGAATATGCTGGGGGCGTCGAAACTTGGGATACAGAACCAGTCAATGGAGCCGTTCATTCCCACCAAGGCAACCGTGTGCATGTTGCCAATGATTCCGTAATTCTCAATGGGCTGATAGCTCATAACGCGTCTCAGATTTTGGAATACGGCGTCTCAATTAAGCCCCAACTGGACATTGCCCACCGGATGCAATGTGCCTAACTTATATGTTAACAGATTCTGGTCCGTGATCATTAGCGAAGGGTAGGCACGTGTGAGTCGATTTGTGAGTGAATTACTTGTCAGAACCCTATTGAACCAAGCGTGATTATCTCACCGGTGCCGTCGTTGACCGGCTTCGACGAGCCGCTTGTCGTAGGCTGGTCTCCGTAGAGGCCGTTCACGTCGCCTGCTGGGGCTCTGATGAGTACGGCCAAGCCTCGACTCCCGGCGCACCGTGACCTCGCCACTGGCGCGCCTCCCGCACCTCGGCCCTATCCGGCTACCAGCATCTCGTCGGTGCTGAAGAGAGGCGACAGCAGCCTGGGGGAGTCGTTGGTGATCAGCACCATGTCCTGCAGATGCCAGTAGCCGATGTGCGGCTCAAGGGCCACTACCATTCCCTCCTCCAGGACACGCGTGCTGGACGGCACCATGTACGGCTCCTGCTGGTGCCACCAGGGTCCGACGCCATGCCCGGCCAGGGACACGTTGCCCTGGAATCCGGCTTCGTGGAAGCTGTCGTTGGCAAAGTGATAGATGTCCTTCGTCCGCGTCCCGGGGCGGCACCGCTCGATAGTGGCGCGGTAGATGTCTCTCGTAACTTGGTAAATCCGTTTCTGTTCGTCAGAGGGCGCACCCACGCAGACGCTCCGCGACTGGTGGCCGGGATATCCGTTGAGGTATGAGACATAATCGTTGCGGATGATGTCGCCTGTCTCGAAGGCCAGGTCGCTCTCGCCGCCGTAGGCCACGGTGTTGCGGCTGGAATTCAGGATGCCGTGGGCCCAGTTGGCGCCCCGGCGCAGACAGCTCTCGATTATGCGGCTGTGCACCAGACGTTCTGTGTCTCCGGGCCGAACAGTGGGCAGCACCTCCAGGTACGCTTCGTCCAGCAGCCGGGCTCCGGCCTCGAGGGCTGCCACCTCTTCGGGAGTTTTGATCCAGCGCACCCGGTCCATCAACTCAGTGCTGTCGACGATACGCGCCTTTGGCAGCAGCCGTCCAATTTCCTCCCACCGGTTCGCGCTGACGTAGCTCTTTTCGAACCCGATGGTCTCCTCGGCCAACCCCAGTTGCCGCAGCACATCGGCGGCCCTCTCGTAGGGGGACTCCGCGTAGTCGTCGACAACCTCGATGCGTTCCAACCACGAGTCGCGGCGGGCCAGCGGAGCGGCGTAGGAGTTCAGCACCATCACCGGCTCGCCCGTCCGTGGCCACACCAGCATCACCTCCCGCGGCGAATCCGGAAACTCCAGGTGCCGAGCCAGTGTGCCGGGATAGGCGAACCCGGCCAGGTAGGTGAAGTTCTTGCCCGAGCGGGCGACTATTGCCGAAATGCCTTCTTCGTCCATCAGCCGGTGCAGCCGCTCTACGTTCGCGAGCTTCTGCCGTAGGCGTTGGCCATAACCGCCACTCTCGTTCCTATGTGGTGTCGTCAAAACAACTTGGTCCAAAGGACTCGTGCTCGGATTTGGCAAATTGTCAGGAGCGGCGCTTTTGGCATACCGAGTTGACACTCCCCCTCCTTTGTTTGGGGTTCAAGAATGCGTTCTCCACCAGTTGACACTTAGGACTCGTTGGAGAGCGGAATCGCTGTCCACCCCTCTTGCCTCAAGGCCTTCAACATAGCCTCTGTATACGCTGGATTGGGAATTTTCTGCACGACCGCAAATAGTTCTTTACCGGCCGGAGTGAACAAAATCCCTTCAATTCGATGGTCTGCATCGGTCCGCTTGTTATCGTCGGACCAACGCAGTAACCAAGCTGACTCCTATTGTCTGACCGGGATTCCTGGTTGACTCGAACCCAAGGCCATATTGAGGTACGAATTCATGTCGTTGACGATGAGCCTATGGTGAGCCAATCGCATTAGAACTTCGTACGACAATCCATAAGGCTGCAACGAATTGGTTCCTGGACTCCCACAACCCACTACAATCATCGGTGTTCCGTCCCAGTGGCAAAGCGCCGCCGAACATAGTGTTTGAAATTCGCCGGCGCGTTCCTTGTTCAAATCTCTGGCTATCGACATAGTATCGTTCGAAACGCTGCCCGGAGACTCCAATTCACCAGCCAAAAGCCGTGCCCAGAGGTCCTGTAAAGTCTCATCGGATACGTTGCTCGCCTCCAATATCCACCTGCGTCGGAACTCGGGGTTAAATTGGCCCAGATTCACTTTTGACCAATCCACTGCGGAATCTGCTTTCAACATTGTATTCACGGTATTGGTAACTAGCCGCTTAATCTCCTCTTGGTGTGCATCGGCGAATGCCTCAAACTCCATCGCAACGCCGCGGTAACGAAAATTAGTTAGCCCAGTTTGTAACATTCCGTCGACAAATGCACGGTCAGCTTCCAAGTTCTTCCGGTCCTGTCCACCCCTCAGCAACGTACCCAAAGCAGCGGTAATACCCGAAGCCATCGCACGGACAATAGGAGGCGCCCCTGCCACTAGTTCTGATTCTTCCAACCTACAAACTCCTATATCCGTCCCTACCATGGGATTCTATGCAAGCCCATATCCCACTATACTATGCCACGTGGGCGCGTTTGATCGCCAGGACGCTTCGAAACTCCCGCCCTTTGGGGTAGGATGCCAAAGGAGGAGACTACGGGTCCTCATCAAGGACGAAAGCACCCCGCACGAATGGTGTCGTCCGACTACGCGTCGGCTTCAAATCCACCGCCCACGAGTACCGGAGCATTTCGTGTCTATTGTGTACTGCGAACCTTCCGGTGGGAGGTTCCATACAAAGATAGAGAAATAGAGCATGATAACACCGTGCGTCTAGCAATGGTTTGAATAGTCGGGTTAGTATCTGTGAGGGGAGCAAACTACCGGAATCCCAGCTTCTTCAACAGGCCCATCCCGCGGCCCTTGATGGTCGTTACGGGAGATCCCTCTTGGTATAGCGCGTCACATAATGCAAAGACGGCTATCGCTCCATAAGTGAGTAGATCACCTGGTCCGGTGGTCCATCGTAGGCTAGTTCGCCGTCCCTTAGCAGCAGCATCCTACTACCATGCCGCACCGCCATCTGCAAGTCGTGGGTTATGAGGATAACGCCCTTGCCGTCCTCGGCCAAATTGAAAAGCATTCTGAAGAAGAGCTCTCTTTTTGAGTAGTCTATTTTATGCAGGGATTCATCCAGCAGAAGAAATTGTCGTTGCTGGGCCAGGCAAAAAGCGAGCCATACCAGCTGCTTTTCGCCTCCTGAGAGCTGGGCAAAAGGGCGGTCGGCAAAGGACTCAGTAAGACATCTATCGATGCACTGCTGGACAGTCTCTTTGTCTTTCACGCTAACCCTCCATCCAAGGCTGCGTTTTGGGCTGAACCGCCCTAAAGAAACCAGTTCTCTCACGGTCACAAAGGGGGGGTCTTGAAGGTCCTGGGGCAGATAGGCGACGTGTTGTTGTACCTTGGCTAGTTCGCCGGGCGCATCTCCTGCGCCCAAGAAGACCCGGCCCTCCGTTGGCGACAGTTCACCTGCAATTAGCTGTGCTAGAGTCGTCTTCCCTGCACCATTAAGCCCCAATAGACATACGAATTCCCCCACGGCTACGGAGGCCGAGACCTTCTTTAAGATAGTCTTCTCTCCGTATGAGAAGGATACACCGTCCAATTCTATGCTGAGCTTCATCTCATAGCACCCTGTTGTCGGCTCACTGTAGCCGCCTCGCCACCCATATCATTAGCGGCGCCCCCAGTGCTGTGGTTACCAGTCCAACTGGTATTTCGGCGGGCATGAAGGCCAGCCTCGACATCTGGTCTGAATAAAGCACTACTAAAGCTCCGACGGGGACAGAAACAGCCATAACAGTTCGAGAATCGTTGCCCATCATTAGCCTTACGACGTGAGGGGTGAGCAGGCCAACGAAACCGACCACTCCGGCTAAGGTTACCCCGGCACCGGCTAGTATCCCTGCGGAGGTCATAGCCAGCAACCGAGTATTTCTGGGACTGGCCCCCAATTGCCCTGCTAGCCGGTCACCTAACACTAGAATGTTTAGCCGACCTGCCGCCAAGATTGCCAGTACAAGTCCGAGAACAAAGTATGGAATGACCGGCATGACGTCAGCCCAGCTTCGGTTGGCCAGGCTCCCGCTGAACAGAGCCAGCGCTTGCAGACTGAACACCTGTGAGTGAGTCAAGACGGCGGCGGCAACTGCCAGAGTCAGCGCCCCTATGGATATACCAATTAGGGCCAGACGCGCCGGGGTCAGGCTCTCCCGTGAAGCCAACAGAAATATGAGGAGGGCGCCAATGAGGGCGGCCATTACCGATAGTGAGGTTAGTCCCCAAGCCCCAGTTTTGAGGACTCCGGCTAATGCTAGAGCCTGGACTATGGCTGCCCCACCGCCTAGTCCGAATAGCTGAGGATCTCCCAGGGGATTACGAGTGGCACTTTGGAGCAGTGATCCCGCAACCCCGAGGCACGCACCTACTACCAGAGCCGCCACGACCCTGGGTATGCGGAGAGAGCGTACAATCACCTCCGCCGTAGGATCTCCGCTGTCGGTGAAAAGGACCTTAACAAGTGTAGAAACTTCCAGGTTGGCAGTGCCGAAAATGACTCCTACAATGCAGCCTGCCAGTAGGGCGACAGCGAGACCTATCAGTACAAAGGCGGGCGACCCAACTATGGGGAGACTCCGACGAATTCGGCCATAGCTTCCACTGCCTCGGCAATGCGCGGCCCCGGATTGCGTAGGAAGATTACATGGTCTATTTCATGCATCTGACCACTTGTGATGGCCCGCAGATTGGAGAATCCGGGTATGCGAGGCAATGTTGTAGAGAGCCGCGGCACGGGTTCCGGTGCGGGTGTAATTGTAAACACGAAATCTGGATCCATGGTGAGTATTTGCTCTGCGGAGATACGGGCGAAGCCTGGGAAGGTCCCGCTGTCGGCAAAGCGATAGCCGGATTGGACAGCTGAAGAATGGATGCTATGGCGCCGGGATACGACTGCGATTTGGCGGCGTACAGGTTTCTGTCGGCGTCGGAGATCAGAATCAAAGCACTCTTACTATGTCTCAGACCGTCAACGTATAACGAGACTCGTGCTGAAATATCCTGTGCTGCCTCTTCAGCTATCTCATTACTTTCGATGATCTGTCCGATGAGCCGGATGCCCTTGGTTACATCGTCAAGGGACGTTGCGCGAACCGCCACCACTGGCACACCCAATTGTGACAATGGCCCCAGAAGCGGGCCTGGGTCAGGGCCTCGATCAAAATCAGGTCGGCCCCTTGGACGGCAATTGATTCGAAGCTGGGTGAGTAGGCTCCTCCCAATTCCGGAAGGTTGACGACCTCAGCAGGGAAGGTGGAGCTTGAGTCACGAGCAACTGCCGTTCCGCCGGCGACGTATAACATCTCTGTCGCTGTTGGGCTAATGCTTACGATCCGTGTCGGCTTGGCCTGAATCTCTACAGTCCGACCCAGCATATCCAATACTTCGAGCGGGTAAAGCTCCGGGATAGGCTCCGGAGTAGATTGTCGGTTCGACAGTGCTATCCTCCCCGGACTCCGAGTTTGAACATGCGGCCATCACTAAGGCCAATACCAACGTCAAGAATATGGATGCGATCCAGGCTCTGTTTCTTATGATGATGTCCAAGTTAGTCAATCAACTCTCATTAGATTGGTATAAACAAAATTGGCAGGTCAGGGTATACACGCTCTTGCTTTGTTGTCAATCAGCTACAGTGGAACAGATTGATACCCGAGAAGCATATGTGTAGTGGTCTGAGGTAAACCCGAAAAATTGAACAACCGGCTAAGTGGGAGTCCTACTCCTAAACTAAGGGCAGCGGTTGCTGTCTGGAAGGAGTAGGAGATGACAAAAGGACGGAGGAGGCACATGCTAACCTTCTAAGCGATTTTCTCGAGATAGCCTCCGTCGGTGTCGTCTTGGTCGTAGTCTCCGACAGCACGCTGCTCTATAGAAATGGGGGCGACAGGCGAGGTCTCATCCATGCAGGTGGCCTCAACAACCACTAAGGCTACTGACCCAAGGATGTCAACAGCAGTGATTCTGGACCTAGCTCTCAAGGCGCTTGCCCATGCTTACAACTGCGTCCGCCGACATATCCAATGACCCTATAGAACTCAATAATATCAGCGTTCGAGCCCCTGATCTGTAGACTGATCTCGGGACAACCCATCTCTCTCAGACGTGCTTCCGTCGCGTCCATCATACGGCGCCCGAATCCTCTTTTTTGACTGCTAGTGGCGACCGCAAGGTAGTTGATCCAACCACGATGCCCATCATATCCAGCCATCACAGTCGCTACCAACTTAGAGCCGATTGATCCGACTAGAAACATCTCTCGTTGGATACTTAGCTTACGGCAGATATCCTTCTTACGATCGTTCCAGGGCACCACCCTGGACACACCCTTAGACGCCGCCGCGCAATCCCCATCCACCCCAGTGCGCGTCAACGCCAGTCGTGGGATGGCAGCATGGTTACGCCCGAGGAAACGGCGCGTCAAGAGCACTTTCGTGGCCAATGGCAACTCGTCCCTGAGATTATGAGCACCAGTTGATGCTGTGCATCCGGGAGCCGGGACGGAGTTCTTCCTAAAATACGTGGTAGCCACAATGGAGCAGTGGACGGCGGAGTAGTTCACGGCGAGTTTGGCGAACTTGGACCCGTCGAGGAGCTACAACCGACGGCGGACAGTGCGATTCTGACTGGATTCCTCAGAGAGATAGATTCAAACTGAGACGCTACTCAATTCTCAAGGGGTTGGACAGTATGAATGTCACCTGTTATTCTCAATCTCTAAATCGCAGCATGATCAAGGAAGCGTATACCAGTCGTAATGAATACCCTCACCAGTAGATTTGGATGGCTGACCCTGGCTCTAATCCTGTCCCTGGCCGTCGTACTGATCGCCGCCTGTGCCGGTGAAGGACCAGCCACAAGCGCGCCGACGGCTCAACAGCCCACGGCGGTGCTTCAAACCACTACACCGCCTTCCCAACCGCCGTTAGAGATAGGCTACGAGGAGGGACAGAAAGCCCCAAACTTTATGATGACCACCGTGGACGGTGAGCAGCTTACACGGGATAGCTTCCAAGGCCGCCCGGTACTCCTCTATTTCTTCGCCACATGGTGACCCGTATGCCGTGCCTCGTTGGGGCAACTGAAGAACATCCACCCTGAATACGCGGACCGTGTAGGCATCCTTGTGGTGGACGTGGACCCCTCGGAGAGTGCCCAGGAGATCCTGTCATACAAAGAGGCCCAAGGTTTCTCCTGGCCCATGACCTCTGCTGATACGGATATGCTGAAGAGCTACAACGTCACTCGTCAGGCTGGTCATATGACCCTAGATGCCAACGGTATCGTTGTATCCGGCATCAGCTATGGAAGTCAAACCGCGGAGAGTTGGCGAGAGCTTTTCGAGACCCTGCTCGAGTCTTGATTCCCTCCATCCGCAGTCCTGGGGCGATGGAACCCTCACTTGACCCCACCTTTATTCTGTCCAAATAACCGGGTCCACCTCACCGAGCATAGGAAGTCCCCTATCAGAGAAACAGATGGGAATGGCCCGAGTGACGGAATCGTCATTCGTGCGTCGGGCATAACCAAGAGATTTAGAAACGTCGTCGCAGTGGACGACGTTTCTTTTGAGGTGCGCCGCGGGGAGACCTACGGTTTGTTGGGCCCGAACGGCGCGGGGAAGACCACCACCATGCGTCTGGTTAGCGGGCTATCCCCATTGACCGCTGGGGAACTGACCGTAGCGGGTGTTGACGTGACCCGCCAGTCTAGAAAAGTGCGGAACGTGCTGGGTGTCGTAACTCAGCAGGACGGCCTAGACACCGACCTCAACGTCAGGGACAACCTGGTCGTGTACGGGTTTATCAGTGGACTTTCTCGCGCTCAGGCGAAGATAAGAGCGGATGCTGCCCTGATGTTCTTCGACCTCACCAACAAGTCCAACGAGGAGATCGACAACCTTTCCGGTGGTATGAAGAGACGCCTCGCCATAGCCCGGGCCTTCATGACCCACCCCAGAGTAATAGTTCTGGACGAGCCTACGACAGGCCTTGATCCTCAAGGTCGCAACCGCGTCTGGCAAGAGTTGGAGACGATGAAGCAAGCGGGCGTCACGGTCCTCATGTCCACTCACTACATGGATGAGGCTTCGGCCCTATGCGACCGGATCGCCATAATGGACCACGGAAAGATTCTCTCTGAGGGTGAGCCGGACGAACTGGTAAACCGGCACGCTGGACCGGAAGTGGCACAGGTGCGAGTGTCAAACGGACTACGTGGAGACGTGGTGGACTGGATCCTAAACGCTGGTCTCGACTACCGGGAGGTTGGTACAGTTCTAACGGTAACGTCCCCAAGCGGCGTCCGGCCGGACTTGTCAGGCCTTGAGGGTGTGCGGGTCTCCTACCGGCCGTCCAATCTGGAAGACGTCTTCCTTGCCATGGTAGGCAAGAATCTGACGGACGATTGATGGTTGCAGCCAGCAGCAGGTACGTCGCCGGCGTCAGGCTGCGTAGCATTGGCGGTATATGGTTCCGTCACGCCCTTGTGTTGAGACACACTTGGCTTCCCTCAATTACCTGGTATTTCCTTGAGCCATTTATGGTCCTCCTCGCCATTGGCGTCGGGATAGGAACCCTGGTAAGCGATATCGACGACCTTCCCTATGTACGGTTCGTTGTACCCGGTATCATTGTCGGGTCCGGCATGTTCCATGCCATATTCGAGTGTTCGTGGGGTTCTTTCTTCCGCATCCAGAAGGGGGTCTACGAAACGACTCTCACCGCACCGGTCACCACGCTGGAACTTGCACTGGGAGACATATCCTGGGCCATGAGCAGGGCGATCATCACGGCTATCTGCATAGGCACAGTGGCCGCCATTCTGGGATGGATAGATACCGTTTCCAGTGTAGGAGTCCTGCTGGCAGCCGCACTGACGGGCATGCAGTTCGGCGCTCTTGGTCTCATATTCGCCTCGCTAGCTCCGAACGTGCACATCCTGTCCCTAACATTTACGGTGGTGGCGTCGCCCCTCTATTTCTTCAGCGGCGCATTCTTCCCTATCTCCGTACTGCCGGGCTGGGTGCAACCGATAGTCTGGGCCGCGCCGCTCACACCTTGCGTACACGTAGCGCGAGGATTCGTAACCGGAGACCTGGGCATGTCCCACGTGCTATCCATCGTTTACATAATCGCCCTGACAGCAGTGCTGATACCCGTCGCCTCTATACTATTGCACCGCCGCCTCGTCAAGTGAGGTGGATCCGGCAAGTTGGACAGGGTAATGGCTGAGAATGCCAATGCTCTCTAGGCGGGTCTTGGTCGAACACCTTGCTGATGTCCGGTATGCCAGCCCCAGGGCCAAAACTCCATTGGGGGAGGCAACATGGCTGGGATTGGCCCGCAGAGCGGAGTTCGAGACCTAATGGCTTTAGACGTAGAACGTGGGCGATTCTGTATGGTAGACGGTACTATCTTTGAAATGTGGTTGGGAGATCTACGAGCCTAGCGACCGCTTATAGCCATCCTTAGCGAATCACTTGGGCAGGTCCAATTTCGCCGAAGACTAATGTCCCAGCTGGACCAGAATTTGGGGAGCAGGCCGAAGCTAAAGAGAGTAGAGGAGACCGACCCATGAAGAGATACTGGTACACGCCGGAGCACATAGCCTACGCCCTGATGTAGAAGAGGGGCGGTCATGCAATGGCCATGAATTTGCCTCATTTGCGAGCGTGTCAACTCACAGTGGGGGGGGACCTCATGGCCTTTTCGGCTTTGCTAAGAACCAGCACCAATCGTTACAATTCAAACGCATTCTGCACCAAATTCCGAATGGAATCAGACAGAGAAGGAGGCGAGTATGCTTGCGGACCTCGTCGACGTGACGACACCTGAGGGTATTGCGCTGTCAGGCGCGTATTTCGCCCCGGCCAACGCGGGCCGGCCCCAGTCGGTGGATGCCATACTGTTCTTTCACGGCGACTGCGGCCACTTCTACAGCAGCCTGTATCTTGGGCTGGGCCGGCGCATGGCGGAGAAGGGTATTGCCTTTCTGACAGCCAACCGCCGGGGCCACGACCATGTCGCCAATGGTGTCAGGGGAGGGCCGCTCGCCGGCTACGCCTTCGAGTCCGTCTATGACTCGCGAGCCGACTTCGGGGCTTGGCTGGACCTGCTGCGCGAGAGAGGACACCGCCGCATAGCCATCGGCGGACACAGCGGTGGGGCCGTACGGGCCGCCTATGCGCAGGCAGTAGAGAGGTTCGACAACGTGGTGGCGGTCATCGCGATGTCGCCAGGAGAGTACGACCACGAGGGGGTCATCGCGCTGCATGGAGAGGGCTTCTCAGAGCCGTTCCGGGAGTCTGAGCGAAACGTCGCGGAGGGCCGCCCGGACGTGTTGCTTCGTCCGGGAGTTCCATGGGGGTCAACGTGGAGCGCACGGGCCTACGTAGACAGCTTCAATCGGGACAATCGCTACAGCGTGACCATACACGCGGCGAGCACGGGCTGCCCCACGCTCTTCATATTCGGCGCGGAGGAGTGCGCCGTTGGTGGCCCACAGGAGCTCCCAGTGTGTGGCGAAGCCCGGCGCGGCCTGGAAGCGGCCGGCTACTCGCACGTCCAGGTTAGCGAGATTGACGGAGCCAACCATGGCTACATGGGACGCGAGGGAGAGCTGTTTGAGACGATGTTCTTCTGGCTGAGCGGGCTTTAGGAGCTAGTGACCATCGGTGCTAGTTCAATACAATGCTGGGGGCAAGTCCAACCGGGCTCAAGCCTACATCGGACTAGGACAAATTCTTGGGGGCAGGTCACCCATGCCCTCCGGCAACCCCCAGAGCCGTCCGGCCTATTCGGAGGCCAACATGGAGGACAAGAAGTCCTGTATTCGTCCCGAAGTGTCCAGGAGCGTGATGACCCTATAGGGCCCCCCGTCAGAATCCGCGCGGAATAGGGCCCTGATAGAGGGAGCCGACGCTGCTGGGATTTGCCTGGTGAGCAGAGTTCGAGTCCTTATGGCTTTAGGCGTAAAATGGTGGGCCTAATGGGACTGAATTGCGAACTTTTCGCTGGGAAGTTTTGATATGAAAAATGGGCTGGGCGATGGCCCTAGGAGCCACCTCCATCAGCCCGCCGACCAGTTCTACGGCGATCGCCTCGCCCGCATCACCGACCCCCACGGCAACCAGTGGTCCATCTCCACCCACATCGAAGACCTAACCCCCGACCAGATCGCCCACCGCCTCGCCGCGTTGGGAGAAGGTTAGCAACGTACCGATTTCGAAGAAATTGTTATCAGTCGACCTGACTCCCCTTTGCGCATTGATTGACGCATTGGTCCATATCCTCCAAAAGTCGAATGTATCATCGGCAAGTTTTGAGTGTTTCCAAGGCTATGTTAATAAGCCATTGCTGAGTAGAAATTGAGGCTGCGAAATGGTTGAATTCTTACCGACTACAGCATTTCGAAGGTGGAACTCGAAGAGGAATGAAGGCTGAACACTTCGAGGATACGGGTAAGGAACCCGAAGTTGCTACATCTGAGAAAGAGTATCGCGAAGCGGCACTGCGGGTTGTATTACGGAGGAATGACTTCCTATTGCAGAACCTAATAGATCCGATGTTTCGAACTCACAAGACACTAGAGGTGTCCCCTTACTATCAACGCCGGGCTCGGTGGGACACCACGCGACAATCCAAGCTTATTGAGTCCTTTTTGGTCAATATTCCGGAAAATGCAATCGGGTCTTCCTCTACGAGGTCGAATTAGCTAAAGAAATAATGGATGGGCAACAACGCGTTTCGGCGATCGGAATATTATGACAATAAGTTTGCACTCGTGGTCTCGAAATACTGAAGAGTTTGGATGGGAAGCGATATCATGAATTGCCAAATGAAATCAAGGCAGGACTCCTGCATCGATCCCTTTCTGCTTACATTCTATTGAGGGAAAGTACTTCGTCCCCTGAATCTGCTGGGGTACTCCGGCGGCACGTTTTTGAGCGACTAAACACTGGGGGTATTCGCCTTAATGCACAGGAGATCAGAAATTCCGTAAATTCAGGACCATTCAATTACATGCTACTCGATCTGTCTAGGAATGCGCGGTTCAGGATACGGGGGTATCCCTCCATTTGAGCCCAGTGAGAGGACCAACCCCATCGCTAGACTTCGTTTGAAATTCATTGTTTAAGCGAATGGCAACGTCCAGTTAGTTCTTCGGGTTCTTGCCTTACTTAACCCAAGTAACATTCGCGGCGGAATGAGAAGTACCCTTGACTGTGCCAATGGAAAAATATTCCAAGTCTAGCGAAATGGAGCTCAAAGGGCTAAAAGAAAAGTTCTTAACATCCCTCGAATTGGCTGATGCGATTGGCGGTGCGGACGTTTGTCGGCTTCCTAGTGCCAATTCAAAACGTAGGCGTCCTTCAAGCCGCTTTTTGACGGGATAATGGTAGCGTTGATCCGACACCTAGATCGCGCGGGAAAAATTAAAGCCAGAGCCCAGCAGATAAATGGGGCGATTCCAGCAGAGTTTGACAATTCGAAATTCTATGAATGATCGTCGGTAGGGCCAATACGCGAGCCTCCACGATAGAGCCGCTCTGAAATATATTGAATGAAGCTAATCAAGGCCAAAATCGTCGACTAGGCGGCGATGGCAGAATTCCCCATGCAGCAGGCGCTAAGTCGAGTTTCAGGGTAGGGTTGTATCAGAAATCGAACGAACGCATGGTCTCCTAGGAGCCCTCTTGGAGTTTGGACAGGATCATTACCAGAGAGTGTGCCACCCGTAGGGTCGCAAAGCTTCATCATGCACGTTGGCTAAAATCAGGCAGGCGGACTGCGAAAACCGGTTTTGAACGGCTCCGTTTTGCTGCTGGCTGCACTCGAGCAATTCGTAACTGATACAATAGTTGCATTTTCAGACAATTTACCAAGTATAGTCTCAATATGAACACCTGCCTGAACGGATTCGCTTTGAAAATGAGCGAATGACAGGACAAGCTATCAGCGTTCGCAAATGTTAGGAACAGATTCACGTCAGGTATCAACTGCCTCGGTTTGTTGAGAACTTAAGAAACTGTCAGGTCGGAATCTCTCCCTGGATACTTTCTAAACGGAGAGGCATTGGACTCCATAATAGTTTCCTTAATCTGAACCCTCAACTGCTGGGCGAATTGACTGGCCGATTAGGAGTTGAGGGTCATTTGGACCGTCTGATTGGTTCCTGAATCCGAAAGATTGGTCTAGAGCTAGAAAATCGTTGAACTACATTCATCAGGCTCGCGCCAAGAGTCTAATTCGAAGAGCTACGTTTACACCAGAAATCAAATCGCCCAAGGGTAGGGTCGAAAATCCTGGACCAGAGTATCCTACGTTCTTTTGTAAGCTTCTCAAGCGCTGGCTCAATCTTTGGTAACGGTCCTCATTGTCACGCCAATAACGTCTATCTTTGATAGTCCAACATCATCAGTCGAGTTACTTAAATACCAGGGGCATTTGGCCCATACCTATCATCCGAGTCTTACTGGCGACGAAAGACTTGATAGGTCAGGCGAACCCGCACATGATCGTACCAACGCCCATCCAGCCACATGGTGGGCGATACAGGACTCGAACCTGTGACCCCCTGCGTGTAAAGCAGGTGCTCTAACCAACTGATCTAACCGCCCTATCTAAGGCCCATGTGGTGGGATGGGTTCACAGTCGTTTCGCGCAAACGCCCTAGCGATCCAAGCGACCTTCGCCTACATCGGCTCTCCCTCAAACCACACCAACCATGATAATACAGCAGCCGAAAGGTGTCACGGGCCACCGGAGCCGACAAGCGCCCTTTGTACGACTCCACCCCAACACAAGCAAGCTAGCGGACATGGAAATGCGGGAGGCTAAAAACGCGCGGCACATGATTCCTAAGTCATGCTCGTCTACCAATTCCGACACTTCCCCACTTTGAAAAGCATACCCGCCCCCACTTCCCCTTCTTTCGGCCCATTTCAGCTTGCCCACGACCTCCGACTTCCCTATTGGGAACTATCGCAAATCCCTGTACACGGGTACGACATCGCATCCGGCCTCCGCTGCGGCGGGCGTTAGCCCCTACCGGTTGGGTTGTGGCCAGGGTTCGGCGCGGGGTTGCCTTCCAAGTGCCCAATCGTGGTATTCTGCTTTGGGCTTACCCCTATATCCGGGCTGGGAGGCGATCCTGTCAGCAGCTTCTCTAACCCCCCGTTACGAGGCGCACGAGAACCCGCCCCTGTCGGCTTCTCTGGGTTTCGCCGCGCAGTTCAGCGTGATCGCATCCGTCACCCTGCTGGTAACGCCGGTCGTCGTAGCCAAGGCGTCGGGGCGGGACGACTCCTACCTGGTCTGGATGGTCTTCGCCTCTTTGCTGGTCGCTGGCGTGTCCACGCTGGTGCAGGTGCGGCGGTTGGGGCCGGTGGGGGCCGGCGCCTTACTCCCCATGTTCACGGCGGCCTTCTCAATTCCCTTTTGCATCTCGGCGGTGGTGGACGGAGGGCCGGCGACGTTGACCACCCTAGTCATCGTTTGCGCGATTGGCCAGATTGCCATCTCCAAGTGGCTGTTCGTCCTGCGGCGAATCGTCACGCCTACCGTGGGCGGAACGGTGCTGATGATACTGTCCATCACCCTTGCTTCGGTGGTGCCTCGCCTGCTGCCGGAAGCATCGGAGACCGGGACGGTGGGGGCCCACTTGACCGCGCTGGCCACACTGGGAGTCATCGCCGCGCTCATTCTACGCGGCTCGGCGGTATTGCGACTTTGGGGGCCGGTAATCGGTATCATCGTGGGCTGCGCGGTTGCTGCGGTCTTCGGCCTCTACGATACCGGGAGGATCATCGAGGCCCCCTGGGTCGGGGTGCCCAGCCAATTCCCCGGGTTGGGGCTCGACTTCGGCATACCGTTCTGGACTCTGCTCCCCGCGTTTCTGTTCCTTAGCGTAATAATCTCCATACAGGCCAACGGAGAATCCATTGCCCAGCAACGGGCCGCCCAGCGCGACAACCGGGCTGTCGACTTTAGGCAAGTACAGGGGGCGTTGGCCGGGACCGGCGTGGCCAATCTTATGGCCGGCGTTGCCGGAACGGTGCCTCACATAATTAATCCGGGTACCGTTTCGTATATCCGTACCACCGGCGTCGCCTCCCTCAGGGTTGGATACCTCATCGGCGCTATTTTCATTGCGGTGGCCTTTCTGCCCAAGTTGTCAGGGCTGCTCAGCGCCATTCCAGGCCCGGTAATGGCAGGATACCTTATCGTGCTGAGCGGATACCTGTTCGTCGACGGGGCGCAGACGGTTATCCAGACTGAGCAGAACCGGCAGAAAATCGTGGTCGCGGGGATCTGCTTCTGGATTGGGGCGTCTTTCCAGTTCGGATTGTTCTCGCTGTCAGACATCGGGCCGGTATGGGGAGCTCTGATACAGAGCGGCATAACCACCGGGGGGTCGGCCGCCATAGCGATGATTTTGTATCTGGAGTTCACCAATCCGCGGCGGATGCGCTTCCGGTCGAAACTGCACATAGACGCCCTGCCGGACCTCAACGAGTTTATCGCCAAGTTTGCAGACCGCCGGGGTTGGGACGCCGCGATGAAGGAACGGCTGAGCGCCGTTGCAGAGGAAACTCTCTTGACCCTGGCCCCGCTGGACCTGGAGTATCTGACCCTGGATGAAGAAGAGACGGAAGATGCCAAGCCCGCTCGCCAGCTGGTGGTTGTCGCCTCCAGCGACGGCCCGGTGGCGGACCTAGAGTTTATCGGGAGCGGAGACGAGGAGAACATGGAAGACCGCCTACGCCAGCTCCAACAATACGATTCCGAGACCCCGGTCGAACAGGAACTTTCACTGCGGCTGCTACGGGCTTACGCCTCGTCGGTGCAGCACCAGCAGTTCCACGATATCGACATCATCACGGTCCGGGTCGGCCCGCCCGGAACGCGATAGAGCGAAGCCCTCGACCCGAGAGAGGGGAGCTAGGAGTCTGCCCGAACAAGGGTAGAGCTTCAAGGAGGCTACCAAAATATGGCTTCAACCAAACGCCTGCTCCCGACTGGCGACTGCGGGTGCGGCGCAGAGACGGCAATTGGGGCAGGGCCACCTTAGAGCGGCGCCACCGGCTGGAAGAACAATCTCGCGCCCTAGTAGCCCAGCGGGATGCGCTGTTGCCGAAGTTGCTTTCGGGGGAGGTGGGAGTGGGGGAGGTACGGGTTGACGTTTCTACAATGAAGCTTAGGGAACAACAAAAATGAATCCAGCACCCTATCATATTGGAGATTTTCCACCCAAAACGTTGGATTGGGAAAAACTATTGCCGATAATAGGCCCAGCTCATGCCGCTGTAGCAGCCTACGAAGGCATGTTATACCGCATGCCTAGTCAAAGTGTGCTTCTGTCACCTCTGGCTTCACAGGAAGCCGTTCTATCCAACCGAATAGAAGGTATACAGACTACGCTAACCGAGGTATTAACATTTGAGGCTCAAGGCAACCTGTTCGATGAGAGTACGCCAGATAGAATAAACATGAAGGAAGTTCTAAATTATCGGATAGCGCTTTATAGCGCTATCGATATGATGGACAAGATACCATTGTCTCAACGTCTTATTCGGTCAACACACAAGGAATTGATGCAAGGTGTACGTGGACACAACAAGGCTCCTGGTGAGTATCGTCACATTCCCAACACCTGCTGGATTGGACCGCCCGGCTCTACCATTGAAAATGCCGACTTCATCCCTTGCGCAGTCCAGGAATTGCCCGGTGCCATGAATGCATGGGAACGTTACATCCATGAAGACGCCCCGGATCTCTTGGTGCAGCTTGCAATCGTCCACGCGGAATTCGAGGCAATACATCCATTCTTGGATGGAAACGGACGAATAGGGCGTTTGATCGTTCCGCTTTTTATGGTTTCAAAGAAACTTCTCTCACATCCTCACTTCTATATCAGCGAATACCTCGCGTTTCATCGCGATGAATACTATGAACGCCTGTTGGCAGTGTCCCGCGACGATGACTGGACTGGTTGGTGTGCTTTTTTCCTTCGTGCCCTTACCGAACAAGCCCGTATGAACCGTTCAAAAGTCCAAGCTATTCTTGATCTCTATAATAAACGTAGAGAGTGGATTGTAGAGAAAACCCACTCACAGTACAGCGGTCGGGCCCTTGACTGGATATTCAGCAAACCGATATTCCAGACATCGGACTTTTCCGGCAACGCTGGCATTCCGAAACCAACTGCAAGCCGTATTCTCCGGATCCTCAGAGATAATGGTATGTTGAGGGCGCTAAGGCCCTCCAGAGGCCGACGGCCTGCGATTTTAGCGTTCGCAGATTTGTTGAACATCGCAGAAGGGCAGGCGGTATTTTGAGTCTCACCTGTTGACATCAATTGATTTTGTAGCTCATAACAGCCCAAACATGATGCACAACTGTGTTAGATGTACACAGATGATTTATAGGCACGAATAGGAATTATTGGTACCTGGAACCTTCCCATGACCACCATCACCGAAGCCGACGTTGAAGGTCCGCCTTGACTGGCTCAGTAGCCTCGGTTGGGGGTCGCGCATGGGCCGGACATCGCTCCTGCCGCGCCCAACGCTGAGCATAAATACTACGGGCAGGTGGTACATTCGAAATACTAGCGTTATCAGGGGATGAACGCATCCGGTCCAACATAGCTGCGGCCCGCACCCTAGCCGCCCAGCGGGATGCGCTGCTGCCGCGGCTGGTTAACGGGGAGATGCAGGTGGGGGATCTCGGCAACAGATGAAAGGGCACCGTAATGGTAGATATGACTATTGACAGTTCCAGACGAGCCAGAGTTGTTGTCCAAGGTGTATGCCCATGCAGTAGCGGCGCGTGCCGGTTATGTGACGGCCTTCTATGAACTGGACCGCGACGGGATCGACCTACGTATCCAGGCTGGTCGGATATGCGCCCAGCCTTGGAAATGCAGTTGAAGGCGACCGGAATCAACCTGGGCGAACTTGGAGGACTGATGGTTGCTTTCGCTTTCGGCTGAAAAGCAGAAACTATAACTCTTACGCGATCCGACACAGACTCCTCGGCTTCTGGTTGTGCTGGATGCAGTAAAGTTAAAGCGAGAGCAGTGGATGACCTTGACCTAGGACGAGTTGGTCTGCGACATCCAAGGTCATATTGGCTTGAACCTTCGAGGATGTGAGGATGACCACCAATACATCGCTTGTTACCGTCCGAATCCCGGCAACGAACGTATTTGATGTTGATCGCCTGCGAGACTTGATGGAGCAGTCACGAAACGGGAGGATCTTATGAAGGCCAGCCTAGAAGACCGGGAAGCTCTGAGCACGGTTTCGCCATCGGCCTTGTCGGCCTACGCTCGCACCTCAGGATGGGCCAGAGTTGAGCCCTTCGGTGACCATTCTGACGTATATGCCGGCACTGGGCTACCTGAGATTATTCTGCCGCGCACTCCGCGCTTGGGTGATTACCCAAATGTTGTGTCCCATCTGATTAAGATTTTTGCAGCTGCCACCGAATTGGACGAACTGGCGCTCTACCGGGATCTCGTTACATCCGACCGCGACATTACCCGTGTAAGTATTCCTGTAGATAGTCCTGACGGTACAATCTCCATAAACGAAGGAGCTAATCTTGCATCCAGCGCAAGGGATATGCTCTTGGCTGCTGCCTGTGCATTGCAAAATCCACAGCCACTTTACCGCCCTGGGGCCAACAAGGAAGCCAACGAGATTCTACAACGCACTCGCTTTGGGCAAACGGAACAAGGCAGTTTTGTTGTAACGCTGTTGAGTCCCGTCATCCCTCCGTTGGTACAAATGCCTCTCTTGCCAAACATTGAGAGCGACGATGCTCCTGTCGACCGGCGGGTGACGAAGCGACTAATGACAGCGTTGGAAGCTACTCGACGAGCAACCGAGGGAACGATCGGCGGAGATGCCCAGGCCTTTTCTGAAGCGGTGGTCTCCGGCGTCAGCGCAAACTTATGTGAGGCACTGGTCAATCTTGTCGAGCCCTTTCGGAACCTGGATGTCAGTACAACATGGGCGCGGACCCGTCCAATGGAAACCGCCCGTCAGTTAGTCTGTTTCTCCAATGATGACGCTCCGATTTTGAAGGAAGCGGCGCGTTCGTTCCGAAGCCGAGAACCGAAACTGGATGTGCGCCTGTTCGGTTCGGTGCAAAGGCTGAAGCGCGATGAGAGCGAGACGGATGGGACAATCACGTTGCGGGCGTCCATAGAGGGAAAAACTCATTCGGTTACGGCTATATTAACTCAGTCGGATTACAATCGGGCTATCGAGGCACATAAGGATAGAGATCCGGTCATCGTTGAGGGCGACTTGGATAGGTTTGGTCAGCGTTGGCGTTTGTTGAACCCACGAATCGCAGAGGTCATTCTTGCCTCCGACGAGCCTGACGAGTACTGAAGGTACCTAGGGCCATCCCATGACCACCATCACCGAAGCCGAGGTTGAAGCCGCCGCCCTTGACTGGCTGCGCGACCTCGGCTAGCGGGTGGCGCATGGGCCGGACATCGCTCACGACACGCCCAACGCAGAACGCGACGAAACGGAGCGGGTGAGTTAGGTCCGATAAGCTGGACACAATTATCTCCATCGCAGCGGGTCGCATTCGAGATTGATGGTGTGGGTTACGGGCGATTAGTTTGGGTTCGGGTAGCAGCGTCATGGAGCTTGAGTCGTTCGGTCAATCCGATAGTCTGAGTGTGCCGTTTGGGTGAGGTGGACATGACAGAGCTAGAGATTCGGGCCTACCGGGAATCTGACCAGGACGCCGTAGTTGGACTATCGCGAGAGTGTGGACTGGTGGTGCCCCAGAACGATCCCAAAAAGGATATCTGCCGTAAGCTTAGTATCCAACGAGAGCTGTTTCTAGTCGGATCAATGGGCTCTAAGTTGGTAGCGACTGTGATGGCCGGGTTCGATGGTCATCGTGGTTGGATCAACTACCTGGCGGTAGCTACCGGCAGTCAAAATAGAGGATTCGGGCGCCGTATGATGGACGCGGCGGAAGCACGTCTGAGGGAGATGGGTTGCCCCAAGATTAACCTGCAGGTCAGAAGTTCGAACGCTGATGTGATTGAGTTCTACAGGGCCATTGGATATTCGGTGGATGACGTCGTAAGCATGGGCAAGCGCCTAGAGGAAGACTGAGAGGCCGCTCTGCAATCACGTATCCGATTCCGTCACTATGGACCCGCAGCCGAAGCTCTATAGATTGAAAGAACATACTTGTCTTCAAGTAGGCTCCAAGAGATTCTGTACTAATGGGACGTAGGGTTGAGTGTCCCAAGAGGTGGCGACACATGGATTCCCGGATAGCCACCTGGACCCCTCCACACTTGGGGACTTAGCGAAGGGATCGATGCAAAGGAAGGCGTTGGTCAAGTCATGTATGTAGGGCGTATCGTGGCAATTGCCCAGACCAAGGCTGGGAACAATGCTGTGCTCTACCGGGTGTCGAGCCGGTCGTTTCCAAACCGCAAAGGTGGTCGAGAGGAATAGAGCCCTGGTTGTAGTACCACGCGAGGGGCATGAGGGAGACCTATCGCGAAGCCCCTACATCATGTACAACGCACTAAGGTTGGCGGGTAGTTGGGCCGTGGCTGCTAACGGAAGCCACACCGACACCATCACCGAAAAGATAAGCGCCGGTACGCCGGTGCGAGACGCCTTGGCACTATCGCTGCTGGTCATGGACTATGAAAAGGACGACTACGATACCCCACGGATTGCGGCGGCAGTGCCACTTCTTGGGGACCTCGGTTGGCTCGGTGTTGTTCAGCGCGAGGCGCTAGTAGTGAAGGGGGTGTCACTACTAGCAGGCAGGGCCACCTATCTGGCCACCTACGAGGCCAACGATGTTCAGGACACAAACTGGAGCGAGTTTGACGCTACTTCAGCCGACGATGCAGCCCGGGAGATCGCGGATGGTGGGGCGTTCAGCCATTTGGAGAAGCCGGTGACCAGCGCTGCTGCCTTGGCTGGGCCCTAAGGGTTCAAGTTAGGGAGTCACGTGGTATGAAAGACAACTGTGCAGGCCCGCAACACGAGAGGTATCGGCCGCAGATAAGTCAGGAGCTCGCTGTACTCATCGTGTATGACCGCCAGCTTATAGCTCGTTGACAGGTAGGAGGGTGCGTGCTAGAGTCCGATTGTGCAAAATTGCACAATCGGACGACATGATGAGAAGTATTTGAGCAAGAGCATCCATCCTGGAAGAGTTCTTGCATATCTGACGGCGGCCGCGCTCTCGTGATGGGTCAGACTCGTCCATCTCGGGCTGGTCGAGTGCATGGTCATCGTCACCTGGCGGCCCGGCGATGGCGCTGCACCTCTGGTCAGACGTTCCGGCACCGGCTCAACGTGCTGATGGCTGTATTGGTCGCAGTGTCGTGATCGCTCAGGCTGCCACTCATAGGAACATCCTCAGAGACTACCTGAGTCTCAGCAAGCCGCGCATCATCCTGCTTCTCGTATTCACGGCACTGGCTGGCATGTTCCTTGCATCCGGCGGACCTCCCGACTTAAAGCTGGCCATCGTCGTGCTAGGCGCCGGGGCGATGGCGTCCGGGGGCGCTAACGCCCTGAATCACCTCCTGGACAGGGATATTGACGCCCGGATGCACAGGACGAGGCACCGCCCGGTGGCCGCACTTCGCGTCCGCCCGCGCGAGGCGCTGATATTCGGGCTGGTCACGAACGCCGTCGCCTTCATCCTGCTCGCAACACTGGTCAACCCGCTGAGTGCGGTCCTGACTCTCTCCGCCACCCTCTTCTACGTCTTCGTCTATACGATGGGCCTGAAGAGGACCTCCCCGCAGAACATAGTGATAGGAGGCGCGGCCGGCGCGCTGCCGCCCGTAATTGGATGGACCGCGGTAACTGGGAGCCTGGCGCTTCCGGCGATCTATATGTTTGCCATCGTATTCTTCTGGACTCCTCCACACTTCTGGGCGCTGGCGCTGCTGCTGAAAGACGACTACGCGAGGGCCGGCGTGCCCATGCTCCCGGTGGTAGCCGGCGTCGCTGAGACCAAGAAGAATATCATCCTATACACCCTGTTGCTCCTGGCGCTGACGTCCTTGTTCTTCACCACTCAGGCGGTGGGATGGCTCTACTTTGGCGCTTCACTGGCACTCGGGCTGGTGTTCGTATACTACGCGATACGTCTTGCGAGGCGGCCCGGCATCGAAGGGGCCGTCAGTACTTACGTCTATTCGCTCGCCTACCTTGCGCTGATTTTCACCGCGATAGCGATCGACGGGTCGATCAACTGGTTGTGAACGGTGGTCAATTCCAAAGACAGTGACCCCTTGCCGCAACTGGAATGTGACGAGTTACGGTCTCCGGTGTTAAGCTGCATTCCGATCAAATCCGCCACTGCGCTAACCTGAGGTTTAGGCCCATGTCTGAACTTGCTGATCTACAGAAAGCCCTATCAGAGACGAGGGCAGAGCGAGGCTTCGTGACTGATCCTGTCAAAATCCACCTGTTGCTTTCAGAGGAGAGGAGATCGGCGAGATTGCCTCAGCGCTTAAGAGACTCTGGTCTGTCAACTACGGTGCCTTCAACCGCGACCATCTCCAAGAAGAGATTGCGGACGCATTCGTGCTGCTCGCGGCTTTGGCGACCCAGTTCGACATCGACATGGAAGAGGCTTTGGTCGATAAGTTCTTCCGGAAAGATGGTGTCCGAGAGTGGAAATCAGCGGTGCCGAGAACGGTCGCCTGGCGATGGCGAGCCAACGGTCGGGCCGTCGCCTTAGTTCCCCAGGTTGTGTGAGCATAAGGAAAATGACAATGCGCGCTCTGATCGCCCTGTTTCTCACGATTCTTGCCCTCGTGACAACGCAGGCCTGTAGCGACAGCGCTTCCAACCAGGAGGCTTCGCGGACCGCGGTGGTCGCCGCTCTCGATACCCTAGTGGCGGAGTTGGCGGCGGACCGACCAGCCCATGCGGCCGCGTATGCGGAGAGCTTGCAGGCCTACCTGGAGGTCCATCCGGCATTCTTTGGCAGTGCCGCCGCGATGCTGGATCGTTCTGGCACCGTCATCACCAGCCCCTACGTCTATCGCACGGCTGACGGCTACGCCACCATAGACCTAGCCGTGCCCTCCTACAACATCGAGACCCAGGACTGGCTCAAGGCGCCACTCGCCGCGAACGCGGGCGTCTGGACGGACCCCTACTTTGACGAGGGCGGCGGTGATATCTGGATGATCACCCGCTCTGTCCCGGTGCGCGATGCCGAGGGCATTTTCGTCATCATCACCACCGATCTGCCCGTGGATGCCCCCACCCGGTAGCGCCTCGCGTTGCGATAGCCACGGGCCTTCCTCATGCGACAGCATGATGCCCTTGATGCGAACCCTCTCACAATGCTCGTCCCGGTACGAGGCCATCCCCAATCAGGGAGTTCGCAACTCGAGACTACCGCTTTCAAACAAACGCCCGCTTCATTCCGTCCGTCAGTAAGGTAGGACGCCGGCGAGTTACTCCGGTTGCCCGAAGCACTTTCCCATCGGCCCCCTTCCGAACCGGCGTGCGGCTTTCACCGCATTCGGCTCTCCAGTGGTTTATGTCTGCGTTTGCGGATTACTGCGCCCGTGGTGGATGTCCGAGTGACACGTTTGGTAAACCACGAGGGTCTTACGCCGCCGCGCCGCCATGAACTGTATCCACGTAGGCTTGTGACCTTGGCCTTTCACGTTCAGGTCGCGAAGTGCGCGGACGTGGTGGACTTGAACATCCACCGTGGAGCCGCACATCTCGCATGTGTCCGCTAGGAGCCGTTTGATAAGCTCGTTGCGTTCAGTCCTGTACCGATGAGGCTTCTGGTCTATGAGAACTGCCTGCCGTTTCCGCTTCAGGGGTATGCCACCGAACCATGCCACTTAGAGGGCGTTCCCCCCCGCCTTGCTCCTTGACGACCTTGAGGCACTTACGTGGTCCGTGCGCGGTCTGGACGGTGCTTTTGTAGCTCCGAAACACTTTCCGGCACGTGGTCTTGTGTTTGGCCGCAAGGGTCTTGGCCAGTGACCACTCCATGACCCATTGCAACTTGCCCAGATGGGCGACGTTGACGGCCAGGAGGTAGTACTGGAGGATGCCCCGGAACTCCGCTTGGTACTGGTCGATGATGGTGTAATCCTCATCGTGTAGCAGTAGGCTGCGACGTGCCGGTTCGCCGTTGACCATGTAGGCTTGGCAATGTTGTTCGATGACTTTGGCGGGAACCCGTAGTCCGATGCGGCCGTTGACCTTGCGCGTCCCGTTAGGGTCGAGCTGGTCGGGTGTGTCCGGGAAACCATCACCATCCGCGTATGTGATAGAAACGCGGGAGTCGTCACTCATTGTTATCGGCGCGTTTTCGACGCTTATGGCGGCTCGGGCCAGATCCAGCGCACTGTCCGGCGCCGCGAAACTGCTGTCCGGGTTCTGCACGAACAAATTGACGCCTTATCGGCCAACTGACTCTGCTGCTGCGGCCGCCGCCCAAAGAGCGGGCGGGTCTGCCAGATCACCGCCCTCGGCGTAGATCAGCACATCTCGGGGGCCGCCTGCTGGACGCCCAGGCCAAGGTGCTGATGACAAGCGACGTGGGCTACCGCCGGGGCAACCGGGGGTACCTGAAGGGCATCAGCGATGAGGCAGTCCAAGGGTTGGACTTCCTGGAGCACATCGTGGTCTGGCGTCGAAAAGAGAATAAGCCATCCTTAGGGCCAGAAGATGTGGACTTCCATGAGTTGCTCACCCAGATCAGCATCTACTGCTCGGTGGAGGTGGTGGACTCGGAAGACCCACTGTGCATCCTCTACACCAGCGGTACCGCCCGCAAGCCCAAGGGGATGATTCCCGTTCACGGCGGCTACATGGTCGGCACCCACTGCCACTTCAAGTCGTTCTGGGACGTCAAAGACGACGACGTCTTCTGGTGCACGTCGGACATCGGCTGGGTAGTCGGCCACAGCTACATCTACTTTAAAAGGGTTGAGTTCCACTAGAAAACCTAGCTAGCTCCTCTCTATGTTGACCGAAGCAAAAGGCGCAGTTATCATTATCCCCAGACGGCACACAAACGCTAAGTTGGGGAAAGGCGAGACAGAGAAAGAGGGAGTAACCTTCGGCCATCAGGTGGGCGCTGTTCTTCAACTCATCGGCTCCACCCGAGAATATCAGTTCACCTGATTCACGTATCTAGTCAACCAGCAGGTGGATCAATAACTGGATGCGGATAGGAGATGCAGGATGCAGACAAGAATCGCTGCGGGCCGCGTTTACAACTATAAGCGCAGCATCGGGACTTGGAGCGGTCCACGAGGAGCCTGCTTTTCTCTGCCCGTTGCTATGGCTCTGAGCAGAGACCAGAGCTTCCATGTTTTGAACAGAGGTCACGAGGGCGGACTGGATGATCCCCGGATCACGGTCTTTACCTACGACGAGGAGTGGCTCTATGACATCGGTTCCCAAGGTGAAGGTGACGGCCAGTTCATTTGGCCGAGTGGGATCACCCTGGACGATGACGAGAACGTATATGTGTCCGACGATTGGCTACATCGGATTACCGTCTTTGACCGGAGTGGCAGGTTCCTTACTAAATGGGGCAAGCGAGGGTCTGGAGACGGGGAGTTGGAAGGCCCCTCAGGCTTGGCCTTTGACGTCGAGGGGAATCTCTTCGTGAGCGACACTCACAACCACCGGATCCAGAAATTCACCAGGGACGGTAATTTTCTGCTTAAGTGGGGGAGCCAAGGTGCCGATCCAGGACAACTCAACCTGCCCTGGGGAATTACCGTCGACAGCGCGGGCGACGTCTGGGTGGCCGATTGGGGCAACAACAGGGTGCAGAAGTTCTCGCCTGAGGGGAATTTTTTGGCCTCCTTGGGCGCATCAGGCACCGGCCACGGCTATTTGAGCGGGCCAAGCGACGTGGCGGTGGACAGAGATGGGGACGTTTACGTGGTTGACCGAGGTAACGACCAGGTCCATGTATTTGATCCCGAGGGTTCCCTTATTACTACCTTTGCA
The DNA here is from genome assembly GCA_965226535.1 of Dehalococcoidia bacterium. Taxonomy (GTDB): domain Bacteria; phylum Chloroflexota; class Dehalococcoidia; order Lucifugimonadales; genus JAPULR01. The sequence continues at coordinate 107,779 of CBDDDE010000010.1, forward strand.
GGGGACGCAAGACAACTCTCCAAGTGGGCAGAGCCAAAAGTCTATGGTAATCCGGACTACCTTAAAGCATGGAGCCGAGCCAAGAGGCCGGAGCTTCAGTGGGCGTTCGCACTACCCACTTCAGTAATCGTTAGCGATCACGGTGAGATTATCGTTACCGACACTATACGTTGCCGCGTCCAGATTTATCAGAAAGAGGAGAGTTACGTAGAACCGCAGTTCAACCTGTAGGGATCGCGGTACTTCCTTTGGAGACCCTAACCTTTGCCTGCTCCGCAAGGCCATCGCTCGCAAGGTTATCGGCTTTGCCTAATTTCCAAGCTCACTTAAAGTTATAAAGGCGGGCGCAGTTTCCACCGGTTATCTTGGCCCTCTCGTCTTCAGGGACATCCGCTAGCATCCGGTCCAAAATCTCTTGGGAATTAGGGTAGGTGCCTTCGGGGTGTGGGTAGTCGGAGCCCCACACCAACTGGTCCACTCCGATCATGTGACGTAGCGCAATACCCAGGTCGTCATCCATAAAACTGTAAAAGACGTTTTGGCGCATGTAGTCACTTGGGATGGTGTCCCCTTTAAACCGATAGGGAACAAAGGTTGATTGGGTGTAGACACCATCTATTCTACCCAAGAAATATGGCACCCAATCGATTCCGTTTTCTACACTAACAAATTTCAGGTTTGGATGCCGATCTAAGACTCCTGATAGGATAATGTGGCAGAAGGTAAGGTGTACCCAGTGAGGTAGGGTTGCCCGCACAGCAGACCGGCCGACATCTCTGTCCTGCATATTGAGCACCTGGCTTCTTATGTTCCCGATACTGAAGCTACCACCGTGGATAGTCAAAGGCATTTCTAGTTCCTCAGCGGCCGCCCAGAAAGGCTCGTACTTGGGATTATCGTAGTACTCGCCATCACCAGGGAATGTGCAGATCAGGGCTCCTGCAAGCCCCAACTCGGCGGCACGACGTAGGTCCTCGACTCCTGCATTGACGTCATCTAGCAGGATTAAGGGAATCCCTTTCAGGCGGTCAGGATAGGGCTTACAGAACTCACTAAGCCAGTCGGTGTAGGCATTCATAATGGCCCGTGCTAGCTTCTGGTCATTGATGAGGCTCAATCCAAGGCCAATGCCAGGATAAATTACTTCACCATATATCCCGTCGCCTTCCGCGTCCTTGATACGAGCGTGAGGATCGTAGGCACCTGGGCGAACGACAGAAAACCTGCCTTCTCGAACCTCTTCCTGAGCAGTACCCGGGTTGCGTCTCATACCTGCATTGGCGCCTCCCATTGCTGCGAGTAGGCCCCAGTGTTGTTCGCCGCTGTGAAAATGGTCGAAGGACTCTTTGTGCACCAAGTGGGGAATCAGGTCACCGTATTTAGGGTCCATCCTAGAAGTCCAAAGATCGGGTGGCTCTAAAATATGAGCGTCCGCTGAGAGAACTCTATGTTCAGCCATGTTAGACCTCCTCTATCCTCGGTTGCATGGGTTTTCCAAATCTATTTGAATACTGCCTGGACGAATTCCAAGGCGCGGACAGGGCCAAAGTTCTTGTAGTTCGCCTGGTAATCTACCAACACATTGGGATTGAAGACAATCAGAGGGCTGATCCAGAACATGGGGACGCTGGTGAAATTGTCATAGGCGTGATCGCCCCATTCCCGCAACAGTCTTGTAACCTCATCATCAGGTACAGCTACACTGTACTCATCCAACCATCCGTTGGTGAACTCATCCTGATAGATTACATATCCACCGCCTCTAGGGAGATACCGTCTGGTAGGATAGGTATGTACCTTGTCTGCGTGCGCTCCTTGGCGCCAAGTGAACAATTTCCCTTTGGGATTAGCACCCTGGAAACTCGATGTTTCCGGATTCGTCATCTGTCCAAGGGAAGCGCTAAACTCAGTGGCCTTTATGTCGACATCGAACCCCACTTCCTCCAGCATCGCCGCCATGGCTTCGACCAAGTCCGGACCCTCGGGAACTCCACCCATGTTGTTTCCGACCCACCACTCAAGGCCCAATCCATTTGGATAACCAGCATCAGCAAGGAGTTGACGCGCGAGAGCCGGGTTGTATTCGTAGGGTGTCCATTCATCCTTGTGGAATGTAAAACGGGGGTTAACTAAACCAGCAGTGCCTTGCAATGCTCTAGTGCCAAAGAATGTCTCTTGTAGAAGGTCCCGATCTATACCGTGATTGACCGCCGCTCGCACTTCCTTGATAAGGAACGGGTTCTCGGGATTGTAGCCCGGGTCTCCGGGGAAATAGACTCCACCGAAGGATGTGAACAGTTCTAACCCAGGCAACGTGCTAACGGAGACCTTCATTCCTCTAGATGTTGCTTCTTCAACCAAGAGGGGAGGTATGTCAGCAATGTGGGTCTCTTCAGTAAGAATCATGGCAGCTCGTGTCGCGCCCTCTGGAACGTAGAAAATCTGGACCTCTTCAAAGTCGGGAATCTGCCACCAATGATCATCACCGGGGTTTTTGAACCTCTCATAGAGCATGAACTGATTTATCTTGAGATCGACGAATTTGAAAGGTCCGGTGCTCACCGGGTCTACTCTAAATCCCTCCTCACCGACCTCGTTGAAGTGGCCTGCGTTATAGATATGCATAAACGAGTTACCTTCGGTCACATTCAGAGCTAAGTTGATAAAGGGTGACTGGGCGTGGAAGATAATTTCGTGGTCGTTTACGGTCTCGATGTTTTCGCTACCGTTGTTAGCATCTAGGGTCCCCTCCGGGGTACCTCCCAGCTTTTCGTAGAACTCCTGGGTCGAACCCGCCCTCGAGGTTACAAGAATCATGTTGATCTTATAGGACCCTATGACATCCTCCGCGGTAAATTCGTCCCCATTATGAAATGGAACACCCTGCCGCAGCTTGAAGGTCCAGTTCTTTCCGTCCGGGCTCATATTCCAGTCGGTTGCAAGCATGGGTTCCTTGCTGCTGTCCAGCTGGTTGTCGAAAAGTAGATGGTTGTACATAAGGTTTAGGGGTGCCCCAGCGCTAATTATGGTTTCATAGGGTAAAGTAGTCTGGACGGCTGGAGGTATCATCGAAATCTTAAGTCTTGGCGAAACCAACTCCCTTGGAGCCGGGGTTGTAGGAGTACGCGTGGGTTGCGGCCCTGCCGTCGCCGTTGCCATAGGCGTAGGTTGCGGCCCTGCCGTTGCCGTTGCCATAGGAGTAGGTTGCGGCCCTGCCGTTGCCGTTGCCGTTGCCATAGGAGTAGGCTGTCGAGTCTCGTCAGGTGCTAGTGTCGGGGTTGGTGTTGAGGTAGCTGTAGGCCGTGGTGGGTTAGTGGGGATGGCTGTAGCTTGAGGCACAACTGTGGTAGGCGTGGGTGTAGGTGTGGCGTCCTCACCGCATCCCAAGATGATCAGAGTCAGGACAGCCACAATGGCCAATGGGACATAGATATGCCATCGTGACAATCGGTTAGGAATACTCATCGTACTTCCCCCTCTGGTTTTGTGGAGCTTTGGCTTGGGAAACGCATGATTATGTAGATATCAAAAAGTTATGCGGATTTTAAACGATATAGTCTCAGTATGTCAATCTGTCGTGTAGTCGGTGTTGTTGTTCAATGATTATGTCAGGGTGTAAGTATTCAATGAAAATGTCAGTCTATGAAAGGACTGACGTTGACTACGAAGGAGCAATCAAGGATACACGTGTTGAACGGAGTGATGGAGGGCAAGTTGAGGGTGGCTGAGGCGTCTGGGCTGATGGGAGTGAGTGAGCGCCATGGGTGGCGACTACTGGCAGCATATAGAGAGGAAGGAGCAGCTGCTGTGGATCACGGGAACAGGGGGAGGAAGCCGGCAACCACCACGTGCCCGAGGACACAACAGAAGGTGATGGAGCTGGCCAAGGGGCCCTATGCAGGACTCAACCATACCCATCTGACCGAGATGCTGGCAGAGCGAGAGGATGTCCATCTGTCCCGCTCTACCGTGAGGCGGGTCCTGCTGGCCGGAGGACTGCGGAGTCCCCGTCGCCGCAGATCCTCCAAGCGCTACAGCCGGAGGGAACGCTATCCACAGGAGGGGATGCTGCTGCAGATCGATGGGAGCCGCCACCACTGGCTGCAAGGCCGAGGACCCTACCTGACCCTCATCGGCGCCGTGGACGACGCCACGGGGACGGTCCCATTTGCCCTCTTCAGGAAGCAGGAAGATGCCCACGGCTACATGCTGATGCTCAAGGACATCATCGACCACCACGGTGTCCCCCTGGCCCTCTACAGCGATAGGCATGGCATCTTCCTGCGCTCCCCCAAAGAGCCCGGGAGCCTTGCCGAGCAGCTGCGAGGCAGACGCGATCCCACCCAGTTCGGCAGGGCCCTGGAGGAGTTGAACATCCGCCTCATCATGGCCCACACACCTCAGGCGAAGGGGCACATAGAGCGCGTATGGGGCACCTTCCAGGACCGCCTGGTCTCTGAGATGCGGCTCGCTGGCGCATCAACCATCGAGCAGGCCAACAAGGTGCTCTGGAACTTCATCCCGTGCTACAACCAGCGTTTCGGTATCACCCCAGCCCAGCCAGGCTCGGCTTATCGACAACTCACACCAGGCGTCTGTCTCGATTCTGTCTTGTGCTTCAAGTACATCCGCACTGTGGCCAACGACAACACGGTGCGGTTCAACGGCGCCACTATCCAGATACTGTCTGATGGCTACAGGGACAGCTACGCCCGCGCTAAGGTCGAAGTGCAGGAGCGGCTCGATGGCAGCATCGTTGTCGTACACCGGGGCAGGGCTCTGGCTGCAGAGCCAGCTCCACACGGGCCTGTCGATATCAGGGCCCGCACCGGACGGCGTGCCAACGGCCACCTTACATCCAACGGAGCTTCCACGTACCCACGTGCCCCAACAAAGATCAAGACCCGCTCTCCAAGGAGACCTGCCCCCAACCACCCCTGGAGGAGACCTCTACTGACATAATCATTGAACAATTACCCTGACATTTTCACTGGACAACGACATCTGTCGTGTAGTCGGCGGTAAAACCACAACGCATCAAGCAACCTTAATGTCTCTTTTTACCTATTTAGTCGGGTTAAGTGATTCGCAATTGGGCGCCTGGAGGTTAACGGTGGTTCTTAAAGAGGCATCGCCGGGTATACCTGTCCTTTCCTGCGAAATGAATTGAAGGTAGATTGGCAGTGAACTAAGTTGCTCCCTAGGGCTCAGGTATGGCAAGCACGATTAAGGGGCTGTTTCCCAAAACCCTTGTGAGATGGCCCCTGCCGGCCACGTCACCATCTAAAAACATATCGCCCGGACCGAATCGCCGTAAGTCACCTCCTCCCACCTCAATCTCCATTTCGCCGGCCAGGACTACTACGTATTGCCGCCGAGAGGCTGTGTGCCAGTCGGAAGCGGGCCCCATCGGGAAGCGATGGAAAGTGGCCGTTGATGACTCAAGACTAAAAGCGCCTCGTAAAGATGGATCTACCGGCTCGAAGGTGAGCTCAAGTTCCCCAAAGTGGGACTCACCTTCGGGTCCCGTATAAATTTTAACAAACGTCAATTTGGAACCTCACTTTGAGATTGTCATTGCACCTGCAGTACAGAATCACTTTCCATCAGATTCGCTCTTATGCAGTTTTTCCCAGTGACCCAGCTTGAAGTTCGAGAGGTTGAGGAAAGAATTGGTGGGATCGAATTCTATACACCTTCCCAGTAACGGCGGCCCTCACTGCGAATGAATCGTCCAAAGCTTGGGGGCATAAAATGACCCGCCCCAACCAGATCTCCTCCTATCTCTAGCCGCTCCAGTACAGCCTCGCGAGTCCGACGAGACTGATCGTGATCATAGTCGAAGACGGTTTCCCAGCCTGTTTCCTGGGCCTGAACCGGAAAAAGAACCACATCTCCGAGGATAAATCCACGGTGGCCTTTGGACAGGATTGAGACGCTCATATGCCCCGGAGTGTGACCGGGCGTGGGTACCATAGTGACTTCGCTAGTAATAGAAGTCTCTTCTACCACTAGCTCTAGAGCACCCAGTTGCTCCAAGGGCAGCACCATGGTTTTGAATAGAGGCGCTCGACTTAATTCATGGGGTTGAAGGTAATGATCCCAGTCTCCCTTGGGGACCCAGTAGTTGGCCTTGGGAAAGGTGCGAATTGGTTGGTCTCCTTCCCACGTAATATTCCAGCCGATGTGGTCGGGATGAAGGTGTGTAAAAGCCACGACATCTATCTCGTCTTGACCTATCCCTTTAGCCTTTAGTTCCTGCAACAGACGGCCCGAGAAGTCTGGGCCTTTGCCTGTATCCACCAGGATGATTTGGTCTTGTGAGCGAAGGACAAAAGAGCCGAAATTTATCGTGAGGACGCCCTCTGAAGATGCGCCCCTCTCCGGATGTTGGTCCCACTCCGATGAGGACACATTTGGAAAGACGTTGGACGCGGGCAATTCAACGGTGCCATCGGACAGAGAGATAACTTCCACATTCCCAACTAGGGTCTTGAAGCTTCCCATAAGTCACTCCTTTTGGGTATCTCAGTACCCGAATATTCCTGAGACGAGGAATGCTCGCCGAAAGGGGTTGAAACCTGACTCAAGCGGTCCGAGCCGACTATCGCCTTGGTTTGCATCACGGGACACAACTGTCCGGTTGGAAGATTGAACAAGCAGTCCAACTATTCCTCTACCTGTTTCTAGCAATTTGGGCAGGCATGTCTAAAGGTTGAACTGGGGTGCTACGTAGTCGCGCTCCTTCTGATATATCTGAAGGCGAAAACGAAGTGTGTCCGTTATTATTATTCTTGCTTCGTTGTCTATAACAATAGAAGTAGGACGGGCAAATCGCCATTGAAGTTCGGGAGATTTAGCGCGTTTCCAGGCTTTTAGATAACTCTCATTCGTGTATAGTCTATCCCGTCCCCACTTGGACAGAGCTTCTGCGTCCCCAATAAACGTGGTGACCAAGGAGCCGTCAGGGTCAAATACATGGACTCGGTCGTTTCCCCAATCAGCCACATAGACATCTCCATCTTTGTCAAGAGCTACACTACTCGGACGGTATAGCTGGCCAAGCCTTTGCCTGGTCGGATGACTGGCCAATCCGAGGACGTGGTCAAATGACTTCCTGGGCTTACTATCTTTTTCAGATAGGTGCGAGCATAAGCCGTACGTTCGAATTAGATCACCCTCTGGCGAAAATTTTCGTACCCTATTGTTACCCCAATCGGCAACCATGACATGCCCATCGTGGTCAACCGTAAGGCCCCACGGCTGATTCAATCCGTCCTGACCGTTGCCTGGTCGCCCCCACTTCAGGAGGAATTTCCCATCAGGAGTAAATTTTTGAATCCTGCTATTTTGAGCATCGCTGACATAGACATTTCCGTACGTATCGAATGCCAGGCCGGATGGTGCGTTTAGCTGACCAGCAGCGCTTCCTGGGTCTCCCCATTTGGCGAGAAATTTGCCCTTCTTGTCGAAAATGGAAACTCTATGGAGCCATTCATCGGACACGTATACGTTCTCCTCATCATCCAGGGCAATCCCACTGGGCCAAGCGAACTGGCCATCGCCTTCGCCTGCGGATCCAAATTCCAATAGAAACTTTTCGTCTTGTTGAGCGCCATTACCGGTAGTGCACACCGTCACCCTTGGGATACCCATGTATTCGCTTCCACGGCTCAACACATAAAGGTTTTGGTGTTTGTCTAGGGCTAAATCTATAGGCAAGTGAAACCCATCAGTGCCCTCTGACCTCCAGCTTCCGATGGTGTGGCTATAGTTGTAAACGCGGCCCGCAGCGATTCTTGTCTGCATCCTGCATCTCCTATCCGCATCCAGTTATTGATCCACCTGCTGGTTGACTAGATACGTGAATCAGGAAAACTGATACTCACGGGTGGAACCGATAAGCTGAAGAACAGTGCCCACCTGATGGTCGAAGGTTTCTCTTTCTTCCTCGGTCTTGCCCCTCCGCACGTCAACGCCTGATCCTCCCAGGTGGGCGATTAGCTCTTTGCGGGTTCCTTCGGAGACCTTCACCGGCCCAACGAGTTCCAGACATGCGTCTACCAACTCTGATGAGGACATGGATTCTTTGTCACCCAGCCGGTCTATAATAGCTTTAACCCCAGGTAAGCTGGTATCGCCTACTTTGTCGGCCACGAAGTTGACCCGCTCCAGCAAGGCACCGCTGTCAATCCACTCCTGGCCCGTATGCCACCCTTCCACGCTGGGGGGCTCCAACAGATCCTGGCCCATATGTCCAGGCGCTTTTCCGATGGCCATTATGCCTGGCTTGGGACTCTGAAAGTCTCCCACCAGCCTCATGGTGCCTACTACCAACTCAGCCGGGCTCTTTACCTTGGCGTACCATACACTCTCGTCTTTGAAGAAGTCTGAGTTGAACAGCACCCTCAGGGTGGAGCGAACGTCGTACCCCGAAGAGACGAAGGCGTCAGCCAGGATGCCGATGGCCTCGGGATCCTTGGGCGGGATATCTTTCCAGCTAGGTACCTGGACCTCGTCGGCGACAAAGAAGTTGTACAGGTGCCTGGCGATGAACTGGGCCGTGGCAGGCTGACGCACGATGATGTCTATAATGTCCTCGCCGTTGAACGGGCCCGTGGTGACCTAGAAACTCCTTCTCACCGTCGTCGTGGTCCTCGGGTCTGTATTCGAAGAACCATGGGTAGCGGCCGTAAGGAACTCGGGGCAAGGGGTATTCGATAGTCCAGCCGGTAAAGGCGCGGGAGCACTCGAACACATCCTTCTCTGTGTAGTTGCCCTGGCCCATGGAGAAGAGTTCCAGGAGCTCCCGGCCCCAGTTTTCGTTGGGGGCCCCTTTGTGGTTCTCGTTGTTGTCCAGCCAGAAGATCATGGCAGGATCCTTGGCCAAGTGCACCAAAAGGTCACGGTAGCTCCCCATACCAAAGCGTCGGAATAGCGCTATCTGAAGTGTCATTATATGAGAGTGATCCAGCTTGGAGGTGCCGGTGGCGAAGATTTGGTGCCAAAGAAGGGCCACTTTCTCTTCCAGGGGTCGTTGGGTGTTGATCATCCGGTACATCCAGTTTCCCTGCGCCGGCATGGGATCCGCTGCTCCCTGTAACAATGCGGGCCAGTAGCGAACCATGAGGGACTCGTTGACCGGCGGGATACTATGAGTTTCAGGATCCAGCAACTCCTGCACAGTGGTTTCGTAACCTTTCGCAATCAGGGTCTCCAACTCCCTCCTCGGCGCGCCAAAGCCAGCACGCCTCATAAGGTGCGCTATTAGTTCGATATCTTTGTCAGCCATTAGAGTACTCCTCATTGATCAATCCTCTAATATTCTGGCAGAGGCGAAGGAGCACTTGGTCTATCTCAAGAGCCGCTACTTTAATTTTTCCGGAACTTGGGAATAACCTGCTCTGCAAATAATTGAATGGATTTGGCTATCTTCTCTCTGGGCGAGTTAGAAGGGCTCATCCTCATCATGATGTTCCGGGCCCCAACGTCCCGCAACTCGGCAACTCGCTCCGTTATGTATTTGGGTGAGCCTACCATCGTGTAATGTTCCGCCATTAGAGTCGATTGAGAAGATGCTGGGATAGCACGTTCCGGGAACCCCGGAGGGTTAAATTTGCTCCGCTCCGTACGGGAGTGCTTAAAATCTGCCTGGAACGCTGCTCGCCCTTCTTCTTGGGCCTGCTCATGGTTCTCGGCTACGTACACCATGTTCTGGACCCAGGTCTCCTCTAACACCTTTTCTATCTGCGCCTCTTCAAATCCGGCCTGCTCCATGGTATCTCGATAAAGCTTCAACCTTCGGTTTAGACTTTCGATGGTTTCTACACGCAACATCACTGGTCGTCCTAATCTGGCCATGTCCATTATGGATTCGTCGCTGATACAGGCCCTCATTAAAGGTGGGTGGGGCTTCTGGTACGGTATGGGTCGCATTATTGGAAGCTTTACCTGCCAGTGTTGTCCTTTGTAGTCTAAATCCTTCTCCGTCCATGCCCTAAGTAATAGATCTTCTGACTCAGCCAAACGCTCTTTGGCTTCTTCCATTGTGACGCCAAATCCGTCATATTCGAATGCATTGAAAGAAGTACCTCTGCCGGTACCTACAATGAGACGCCCATGACTAAGGTTGTCTAGAAGTGCCGTCTGTGCGGCTAGCTTCACTGGATGATGGAATGCCATCTGGACTATAGCAAAGCCTATCTTGATCTGCTTCGTGCGGACCGCGATGGCAGCACCGAAGACCACCGGGTCGGCGTATACGGTATCTCCGCTGAAGTAGTGCTCGCTGAGCCACACCACGTCGTAACCCAGCGCGTCGGCTAATTCCGCCTCTTTTAGGGTATTATCTAAGATCTGGCTATCCAAAGCTGGCTCAGCGCTGATCTGAAAGACAAAGGGCCCAAATCGCATCTTAAGTCTCCATCTAGAAAAATTGTCCGTACTGAACTGGTCCGGGCGGGTAGCCGCGGCTAAGGAATATGATATCCACTCCTCTCCTTGCAGTCAATTACTACTTGCCGACCTCTCATCCGGGTGGAGGTTCCATAAATCTCTCACCTAGTTGCAGAAGATACCGGGATAAGTTAACATCTCACCGAATATCAACTCCAGATCTGGAGCAAAGCACCAAGGGTTTTCCGTACCTCCATCGCCAAATTCTAATGCCAAAAATCACAGCAATTAAACTTTAACGTTATGAGATCCGTTGAACTCGATGGATGAGGATTAGGAGTTGTAAATCTGTCCAAGGAGGTGGGTTATGGTCAGCTGTAAGGTCATATCGGGGGACGCACATGTAGTAGAGCCTCCAGATCTATGGACTGAAAGAATGGATCCTAAATACGGTGATCGGATCCCCCATTTAGTAAGGGGCGAGTCCTTCGATAAGTGGTACTGTGGCAACCAGCGTATGGGCGTCATGGCTGCGTTGGGAGCCAACTCAGGGATGCGGTTCGAGAGGGCCCAGGAAATGGTCCGGGACGGCAGGTTCGCCGACGTGCGCCCAGGTGGCTACGATCCTCACGCCCACATTAAGGATATAGAGTCAGATGGCGTTTACGCCAGCATCGTTTACCCTTCAATAGCCCTGAATTTGGTTAGCATTCGTGACCAGGAGCTGACTCGGTCCATCTTCGCTGCCTACAATGACTGGGTTGCTGAGTTCTGCAAACCCTATCCCAACCGCCTGAAGGGCCGTCCTTTAATTCTTCTGGACGACGATGTTGAGGCTGGCATCGCCGAGCTGCAGCGAACTGCCGAAATGGGGCTCTCTGGAGCATTGATCACCACCACTCCAGCGCCTCACCAGACCTATGACGATCCTATGTACGAGCCTTTTTGGGCGGCCGCTGAAGAGATGGATGTGTCCCTGAGCTTACATTCGGGTACCACCCGTCCTGATCCCACAGAACCCGACGCCTCTTTCATCTCTTACGTAGAGGGTGATAGAGATACAAAGTCAGCCGCTGTCCGGATCAACCTGGATCACTGGGTACGAATGAGCCTGGCACACCTTGTACTATCGGGTGTCTTCGAACGTCATCCGGAACTCAAATTTATTAGTGTTGAAAATGATGTAGGTTGGGTCCCTTTCTTGAAAAACAGGTGCGACAGCACCTATAGCGAGTCGACCTTTGCTGCCTTCAGATTTAAAGGGGACACTCTCCCAAGTGACTTTCTTAGTCACAATATTTACTATGGGTTTATGGATGATCCCCTGGCCATTCCACTGAGAAATATGATCGGAGTTGACCAACTGGTGTGGGGCTCAGACTACCCTCACGCCGAGTCCACCTTCCCCAGATCCCAGGAGATCTTAAACCGACTCTTGGAGGGCGTTTCTGAGGACGAGAGGATTAAGATTGTCGGAGGTAATGCTGCTATCGTATACGGCTTCGAGCTTGACTAAGCTGTGATTTTCTTGTCGGTCGCTGGTTGCTGTCCTAGCGTTAGATTTTTTGATCTTCAGGGTGTAGAAGACTGGGGCGTTAGTGCCCCAACTAGACGATCCAGAGACGCCTCTTTGTCAAGCTGATAGATGATGTCCCGAGAATCCTCTGCGGCCCGCCTGGTCAAATTTGTCTGTACGCAGCGGTCGTATTTGGTCAGCAGTTGCTCCTGAGACATTGCGTTGCCTGGGTATCCTCTCGCCTTCTCTCCTCGGATTTTGAATTCCCTACCATCCTTCAGCTTAACGTCCAGGTAGTGGACGGGCATATTCGTGATGGTGGGCTCCATAAGGTCGGGATGAAGATAGACCTTAACCCTCTTCATCAGCGCTTGAATTCGATGGTCTTCCACCCGCTCCTGGGTGTAGGGCTCAATACCAAATAGGTCGGGAAACACTACGCCTGAGGCAACGGCAAATTCCTCGCTGAATTTACAGTCCAAGCGATCTTTGGGGTACCGGGTGATATTGTTTTGAAGTGTGGAAATTCCAACCTCAACGGACTCTATGTCATCGGGACCAACAGATTCACGTTTCGCTAGTTCCTGAACGGTTTCGTGCGTCACCTGGAAAGTGGCCGTACAGGCATATTTCTTGATCAGAGGCCCCGGGTCCACCAAGGTATAAGGATTTCCCAGCTTAGATACCTGTGATAGGTCGTATGTTCCAGATCCGTTGTACACCTCGGCAACACCGGCTTTAGCTTCAAGAATATTAGGTGCGGCAGTGAATCCATCCCGAGCTAGGAGGGCCGCGTGGGCACCGTTGCGTGCGGCGTTGCCAGCGTGGAGGGGCTTGCTCATAGTCCCATCCTGCAACTTAATCCCCGCTGCCCCGGAGCTCGCTATCCCCAGGGCCATAAGGACCTGTTCCTTGGTAAGACCCAAAATCTTGGCCGCGGCTGCAGCGGCACCAAAAGTACCGATGGTTGCAGTGGGATGCCAGCCGCGCCCTATATGTGCGGGCTGCAACATTCGCCCGATGGCTCCAATAACTTCCCATCCAATGATATATGCTTCAAAAATGTCTTTCCCTGTAGCCCCCCTTTGCTCACCCAGGGCGAAGATCGCTGGCAGGGTGACTACGCTAGGATGAATTACCACAGGTAAGTCAGCGTCATCGCACTCATGTGCATGACCTGTAACTCCATTGGCGAAGGCGGCAAGGGTGGTAGAAGTTTTAACACTTGTTCCAAAAACTGCAGCCGCTTGGGTACCACCTTCAGCTTGAGCAAATTTAATGGCGATCTGGCCGCAGGGTTCGCTGACACCGGCAATCATTAGGCCGATCGTGTCGAGCATCGTATCCTTTGATCGCTCGACCGCCTCGGGGGGAATGTCCTCGAAAGACGTGGTAGAGACGTAGTGCGCGATTTGCTCAGTTGGGCCCATCATCATTCCTCCAATTGTTGCAGGTTCAGTGTTGAGTATTTCAGACTACCTGGTCTAAGCGGTACGTATTTGAGTAAGACTGGTAACGTATCAGGATCCGCTTATGGTGATACCTCTACTATCATCTCTATTTCGACGGCAATCCCGAAGGGCAATGTGGCCATACCCACAGCGGACCGAGCGTGCTTACCTCTGTCGCCAAAGAGCTCCACTAGCAAGTCCGAGCAGCCGTTGATCACTGCGGGCTGTTGGGTGAATTGGGGATCTGAGTTCACCATGCCTAGGAGCTTCACTATCCGCACAACCCTGTCCAGGTCCTCCATCTCCCCTTTGAGGTTCGTCAGGAGATTGAGGCCACAGCTACGCGCCGCCTCGTAGCCCTGCTCCACAGTCAGGTCATTACCCAACTTTCCCGTGAAGTAGGTCCCATCGGGACGCTGTGGAGGAACACCAGACAGGAATATTAGGTTCCCCGTTCGCACCGAGGGAACGTAGTTGGCGACGGGCGCGCTCGGAGGTGGAAGGGAAAGGCCCATTTGTTGCAGCTTTATCTCTATCTCTGACACCGGGTACCTCCTGGATAACATCTAACAATGGATGACTTCTAACCGTAAGCACCAGCCCATAATGTTTGGTTTTTGCGGAACATGTACCCCAAATTGTGGGCGCGGCAAACAAAGGGCGCAACGGACTAGTGTCGTCGGTCTCGCCACAGAATACCATTCAATTTCTAATTAGCACTGCGGTAGCGGAGACTGCTAATTTGGCAACCAGGCCAGGTCTCTAACCTCGCTAAATTCCTTATCGAGCTTCTCCCAGGAATCGCCGCTGTCTTCGCTGGTAAAAATCTCGCCGTAATGGCTGTTAGCCACGAGACGGTCAGGGTTCGAAGGATGAGTGGACAGGTTCCAAATCGGGGAGTTCGGTTCAACAGGTAGACGCAGGGATTCCCACGTTTGGCCACTATCCTCTGTACGGTAGATTGCCCCCGCGTCACCCATAGCGCCGTTGCCTGTCCCGATATACATCACGTCGGGATTGCCCTCTTTTGGCACTATAAACTGGCAAAACGCCACGGGAAGGAACTGGGCCCCCTTGACGAAAGTCTCCCAACTCTCTCCCATATCTCTGCTGGCAAAAGTCCGTGCTGGCGTACAGACCAGGACCGTCCTGTCTTCTTTAGGCCATATGCTGATCCTGTGGATATCGTTAGGATAGTCGCGGTTTATGTTGGGGTCCGTAGTCCCAGTTTCAACTTGTGTCCAGGAATCACCGCCATCCAGGCTCCGGAATACACCATCCAACTCAACACCAGCCCACACCCCCCGGTTGTCCAACGGGTCGATAGCCATGGTAGTGACCCTGGTTGGACCTATGAGGCACTCCTGAGCCATGTCTACGTCCAGTCGTTCCCAGCTTCGACCTCCGTCCCTGCTTCGGAAGAGGGCTGCCGGGGTGGTGCCGACGAAGAGGATCTCTGGATCTACCGGGTCCACGGTTATATGAAAGGCCCGGAAGCGCTCCATATCTGGGCCCAGGCTCTCCCAACCACCAAGCCTCTCCCAGTTAAGACCCCGGTCCTCACTACGATAGACACTAGTATCTGCACTAGCATAGACCACATGTGATTTTTGGGGGTGAACCGTAATCCCTCTTACAAGGCTTTCCAGCGGAAAGGGACTCCGTATACGATTCCAGGTCTCGCCACCGTCGGGGCTCTGGACCATTCCTTGCCCTACAACGCCTACACAAATCGAAAAATCCTTACCCATGGTAACCTCCGGTCCTAAGAAATTTGAAGGATCCTTCCTTCCAATTACAAACATCATAATCTTTATCCAAACTGTATGCAATGTTCCTGAACTGTCCAGATTTAAATGGCCTTTGATAGTAATAATATGCCCCACCCACCCGGTTTCGTCGCTGACAGAAGTCCATTCTCCATTTGGCTAGGTCATCGATCCAAATCCCTAAGTGCACTGAAAAGTCGATCACCTGTCGTTCGCAATGATGAAGAATGCAATTAGCTTTAGAGGCCTATTTAGAAGTATCCTATTGCGTAGATTAAGCTTGGTCGGTGGCACGTTATCAATCCACACTCCAGATCCACGTATCAGAAGTTACTTCGCCCAGGAGACGTCGGTAATGGATTTTCACTTCTCTAAATCAGAAGAAGGGTTTCGACGTGAGTTAGTGGAATTTCTCATGAAAGAAATGCCCAACGATTGGCAGGGGTCCGGCAGGGCAGCCGAGGACCGAGATTGGGAATTTGCCCTTCAGATGCGTCGGAAGCTAGCCGAAAAGGGGTGGATAACTATGCACTGGCCCCAAGAGTACGGCGGCCAGGGAACTTCTCCGCTGAGGAGCCTCATCCTCAATGAGGAGATGTGTTACCATCGAGCACCGGGTAGGGACATATTCGGAGCAAGGATGCTTGGCCCTACTCTTATGATCTACGGCACCGAGGAACAGAAGCATAGGTTCTTGCCGCCCATCTCCCGCGGAGAGGTGCAATGGTGTGAGGGTTACAGCGAGCCTCACGCTGGGTCGGACCTGGCCTCCCTCACCACCCGAGCGGAGGACCAGGGTGACTATTTCCTTCTCAACGGAAGCAAGATATGGACTTCGCTGGCTCACCGGGCCGACTGGATGATGCTTTTGGCTCGTACAAACCCTGAGGCACCCAAGCACCGTGGAATTAGCTTTTTCCTCATGGACATGAAGTCCCCGGGGGTGGAGGTTAGCCCCATCGTGAACATGGCTGGCAGCCATGAGTTTAACCAGGTTTTCTTTGATAACGTCCATGTGCCTAGGGAAAATCTGGTGGGTGAGAAAGATGGGGGCTGGTATGTGGGAGTAAAGCTGCTGGACTTTGAGAGGTCGGGTATCGACTACGTGGCATATTCCCGCAGGCTGCTTGATGACTTGACGGACTACGTCGAGGAGATCGAAGAGAAAGGAGCCCATCGGGCCAGCCAAGAGTGGGTTAGAGACCTGCTTGCTAAAATGTATGTGGAGGTTGAGGTGGCGCGGCTCTTCGCGTATAAGGTCGCTTGGATGCAGAGCCAAGGTTTGGTGCCCAACAAAGAAGCTTCCATTAGCAAGGTCTTCGGCACCGAGACCTACCAGCGAGTAGCAGAAACTGGTTTAAGGATACTTGGCCTCTTTGGGCAGCTTACCCAGGAGGATAAACGGGTGCCTTTGGAAGGCCGCGTTCAAGATGCCTGGATGCACAGCTTCTCCGGTAAGATCGCCGGTGGCACCTCGGAAATACAGCGGAACATTATTGCCACTCGCGGCCTGGGCCTGCCGCGGGGATAGGAAAAGGTACTTGGGTCCACCCCTCGGGACTAGCGCGTCCAAGTCTTAGGGGAAGGGCAGGCCCGTATAGAACTCTCGTGGCTTCACCCAAGCTGACAAAAGACGCCAGCCTTTTAGCTCCGATTGTTGGTGGCCGACTTTTTCAGAAAATCGTGGACCAGGTAATTGAAAATTTCCGGCTGCTCATAGTACACGGAATGGCCTGCTTCTGGTACCTGTACAAGGGAGGAACCTGGAATAATCTTATGGGCCATTTGCATAACGTCGAGGGGGGTAGATCTATCCTCCTCCCCGCCTGCAATGAATAGGACTGGAACTTTCAGGCCCTTAAGGTCTTCCGGCGTCGGGGCATCGGTGCCCACCAATGAGGCTATCGGGCCTGCAGGGGCTTCAATAGAATAATTGAAACTGCTGATCATGTGAAAGAGATTCGCGAGCTCAGGTTTATTCTTGAGGTACCCTTTGGAATACGCATTGGCAACGGTCCGTCGGCCCCCTTT
Organism: Dehalococcoidia bacterium; assembly: GCA_965226535.1. GTDB lineage: Bacteria > Chloroflexota > Dehalococcoidia > Lucifugimonadales > JAPULR01. The sequence continues at coordinate 124,941 of CBDDDE010000010.1, forward strand.
CGCCGCATGTATGTCTTTCAGTCTCTGCTGAAGCGCAGGATCGTTTATTGCCCCAACGGTGTTAGCCAAGACTAGGGCCCGCACACGCTCTGGATACCTAGCAGCGAAGCCCAGGCACGTCCAGCCGCCCAAAGACTGGGCTACCAACGCAGTCTGTTCTATCTCCAGATGGTCCAGGAGTCCGCGCAAGTCTTCCACAAAAGCATCACGACCCGGCCCCTCGGGAACATCTCGAGAGAGCCCAAACCCTCGCTGATCAATGGTTATGACCTTGTACCATTGGGAAAAATAAGACACCTGTTGCCACCAGATGGCATGATTTCCACCACCACCGTGAGCAAATGCCAGTGCTGGCCCTTCACCGTGAACTTCGTAATAAAGGTCAATTCCGTTGATTTTGGCACTTGGCATAGCTGTCCACCCTCCCTATTTTTTGGATAGATCTCTATTGGATCTTGGCTAGTCTACTCGGGTCGCCAATTCAGATGCGCCCTAAGTATAGATAGGACTCTAGTTGCGGTCAACGTTCGTTATCTAGCCCATGACAGTAGTGCGCCTTAGTACTCAGTAGTACCTGGAATCACTCCTGGTCCTTCCAGAAGAGGCTAGCTTAAGATAAACAACTCCTCAGGCGAGGGGGCCCTTCTGGCCAATCCCTGTTCCACAAGATACTGAGCCAGCGCCTCTAACGTTATCCGGTTGGGCTCAACTCCATAGGCCCAGAAGTCCTTTCCCATCACCCGCTCCGTCTCCTCCACCTCGTGTAGGAGCCAGGGTAGGGTAGTCTTCAACGCGATCATCTCATGAAGTTCCTGATATGCTTTTTCTTTGGCCTGCTCTAAAGCCTTGTAAATGCTCACGGCTACAAGGGGGTGCTCCGCATAGATATCTTCCCGAATTATTACAGTATGCATGATTGGGAAGATGCCAGTTCTGCGAAAATAATCTAGCTCCACCTCTTTAAAATTTGGAAATAGTCGCTTAACCTTTGGCGACTCCAACAGGAACGGCGCGGGGAATTTGACGGAGATCAGCGCATCAAGCTCCCCTTCCACCAGCATCTCGGAAAGTGTCTTTCCCGAAGGAATAGGGTTCAATCGGATGCGCTCTGGGACTTCGTAAGATATGGGCCTGGTATCCCTCGGCTCCTCCTGTCCACCCCACAACCACTCGACGGACTCCGGGGCAACACCATACTCATGGTGCAACATCCCACGCCCAAACACCGCTGCCGTCATCTGATATTCAGGGACGCCTATTCGTTTTCCATTTAGATCTTGTGGGCGCTTGATACCAGCGTTAGTGTTGATAAAGATGCAAGAATGGCGAAATATCCGCGAGGGGAAGGCAGGGATCGCTACAAAGGGGCAATCGCCTCGGGCCTTGAGCATAACGTATGCTGCCAAGGACATCTCAGATATGTCAAACTCCTGAGAGCGGAGCATGCGAGGAAACGCTTCGTCGGGTGGTAGAACTATACTGGTGAGTTCGATTCCTTCTGGCTGAATAGAACCATCCAGAAGGGGTCTGGTACGGTCGTAGTCCCAGCAGGCCATGGTCAAATGAAGGCGGCTCATAACTTTTCACTCCGTCTAAGTGACTGAAAGATAAAGCTTCAAGAGTAAATCTAGGCATCTATATTCGTCCTCAGTCGTTTAATGAATTTATTCTTGAATTGAGGATAATTTGTCCTTTAACACATCCGCCGCCCGGGCGGGATAGGGCAATTCGTCGGGGTCCACCGGAATCTCAATGACACTGGGCACATCCGCCGCTAGAGCTTCGAGCACGGTGGGAGCTAAGTCCTCAGGCCTTTCTACGTAAAACCCTCTGGCGCCGCACAACTCAGCGAGTCGATCGTACCTGGGATTGGTAATATCCGCCTCCACGTATCTCTCGCCATACAAATACTTTTGGTAAGCCTTTTCGGAACCCCAAGCCCCGTTGTTCATCACAATGCTCACTACCGGAACTCCCCAACGGACCGCCGTCTCCAGTTCCTGGACGTTCATAAAGAAGCCACCGTCACCGTTAATGCTTATCACAGGCCGGTCCGGATTCGCCATCTTAACGCCTATAGCCTGGGGCAAGGCTGCACCGATGCAACCCAAGTCTAGGGTTCCAAACATGGTCCTTGGCCCTGAAAACTCGATGCGATCGTAGCCCAATGCTGGGGCGCCTCCCGCGTCAAACACCAGCGCGGTATCAGCGGTCAGCACACGGCGTAGCTCTGCATACACACGCTGAGGTTTCATGGGCACCCCGTTGAGCCCGGCTTCTGCACGCAAGCGTTGGAGGCGCCGCTCCCGCAGCTCCTCAACCCGCTTGGTCCACCGCTTTCTATTGGAAGATTGAACGGTGTTTCTTTGGCTTTGGGTTATGGCGCTCGTCACCATCCCCACATCTCCCAAGATGCCAACTGTAACGGGGTAGTGTCGGCCAATCTCCCGCTGATCGATCTCGACCTGAATTATACGTGCGCTTTGCGAGATATAACGGTACTCGTAAAAAGTAGTGAAGTGGCTCAAGCGAGTGCCCAGTGCTAGCAGCACATCCGCCTCCATCGAAGCTTCCAGTGCCTCCGCTGACCCAGCACGGCCCAGAGCGCCCAGATACAAAGGATGGCTATTTGGCACGGCGTCGTTGTGTTCGTAGGAAGTAACTATGGCTGCCCCTAACAACTCCGCAAGCCTACACACATTCGCATGAGCACCGCTCCACACTACTCCACCCCCCGCTACAATTACAGGTCTTTTTGCACTCCCAAGGAGCTCCACTGCTTCCTTCAGCCTCTCAGCATCCCCGCTGAATCTCTGAAGCGGTCGGTACACTGTTGGCTTGAAGATTTGCACGTCCAACTCTTTGGCGTTAAGCAGGTTCCTCGGCAGGTCCACGTACACCGGGCCCATCTTGCCTGATGTTGCCACTCGAAAGGCATGTCGCAATATCTCAGGCGATCTTTCAGGCTGATTTACCTGAAGGACCTCTTTACAAATTGGACGGAAAATGCTCATGTGGTCCAGCTCTTGGAACGAGTCCTTATACATTTGTCCCATCATGGGAGCGCCACCCAGAATGACCATAGGGGTATGACAGGTCAGGGCGGCCGCAGTGGTTGTCACAAGGTTGGTCACCCCAGGACCATTTTGCACTAGGCATACGCCCGTTTTTCCGCTGGCCCTTGCATAACCCAACGACATGAAGCCAGCGCCCTGTTCATGGCGACAGCCTACAAATTTTATATCCTCTCGTTCATACATAGCGTCCAGGATTTCCAGATACGAGGAGCCCACTACTCCGAAAATATACCGTACATCCTCCACCAATAGCGCCTGCACCACAGCCTCACCTGCTGATAGAATGGGCATGAGAGCCCTCCTTTTTCAAATCGGTTGTAGTATGATCTACTTATCTGGCCTTCACCTAGTTGTAGACCGACCGTGAACCAGATCCTTGAACACAAAGCGAGGGTAGATTCGTATCTTTTTTGGATGCCAATCTGTCCTAAGGTTCGGAAAAGTGAAACAAGAGAGGGTTCCACCGTAGTCTATACAATAAGGAATTTTGCATCGATTCACAATGATTTGACAAAAAGTGATGAGGATGGTGATATCTAGACTACACATTAACCGGTCGTCGAGTAGCCCGAATCATGTATGCGCAGCCGAGATACTTACCAGCAGGTGACCAGGCTCTAGTGGTAGAGCTAGGGGACTCGATTGATCCAGCCATAAATCGCAAGGTGCGCAACCTTCTGCTGGCCATCGAGGGCCAGAATTTCAACGGTATAAGAGACTTGATGCCCTCCTACAGGTCCCTTTTGGTTTACTATGACCCCTCAGTAATCAGCATCGATCAGCTTACGGAGTATCTGAAGTCTTTGCAATCGTCTTCCCTGGACATGACTGCTTCTGAGCCCAAGTTAGTACACATCCCAAGCTTCTATGGCGGAGATATGGGACCCGACCTGGACTTTGTCGCCCAGCATAACAGCCTAACTCCACAGGAGGTGGTAGCTATTCACTCGGGAATAGACTATCTGGTGTATATGCTGGGGTTCTCGCCGGGCTTTCCTCTCTTGGGCGGCATGTCCGAGCGTATCAGCACTCCTAGGCTAGAGAGCCCTAGAACGGTCATTCCCGCTGGATCTGTGGGCCTCGCTGAAAAGCAGACGGGCGTCTATCCCACGGAAACACCCGGAGGCTGGCGCCTCATCGGAAGAACGCCCCTGAAGTTCTTCCACCAAGATGAAGTACCACCCACCCTGGTAGAGCCCGGCGACTACATAAGATTTGTACCCATTGGGCAGGGTGAATATGAGCGGGTGCAGCGCAAGGTCGAGGAAGGGACATATCAAGTGGTAGTTGAACTAGTGGACTAGACTCGTAATATCTGAGAGTTTTGGCAAGGCTTGTCGTCGTTTGTAAATACTCTTCTCTTATACAGGGATCTGTGGCAATCGTCTTTGCAATTCGGTACCTCTAACGCAAACGAAAACATTGACGTCGAGGGAGAGCAGCACTAAGATTGCCACTGACGCCAGCGTGGGCGCGGTCAAGCCCAATCAATCTCAGGGAGATGTCAACCGAAGTGGTAATGGACTGGAGTGAAGGACCCTGGAGCGATAAGGTGATCACGGCAGATGAAGCTATGAAGGTGGTGAAATCTGGCGATGTTGTGGCCGTTAGCCCTCAGACAGCTACCCCAGTAACCTTGTGCAACGCCTTGTTCCGGCGGAAGGACGAACTCCAAAGTGTCCGGGTTGAGCACCCCATGTCTCGGTTCCCGTGGGCAGAAGACGGAGCCGAGGAGGCCTTCACCCTCTACGACATCTATTTAAGCCCTGAGAATCGGGACGCAGTCAACAAAGGCTTGGCGGAGTATCTACCGGTTGGTCCCTGGTACAGCGGTGAGCCAACAGTAGGCATGACTGCGGCCCCGGACGTATTCATAGTAAGTATTGGCCCTCCAAACGCTAAGGGTCTTTGCGCCTTTTACAACAGTGTGTGGTGGAGCAAGCCACTGGTCAAGGGTGCAAAGACCGTAATTGGCGAGATCCGCGAGGACACCATAAGAACCGGAGGAGACAATTTCATCCACGCTTCGGAGGTAGACTACTTCGTACGGTCTACCGACTCTCCTCCCCCAGCCCCTGTTCCTCCCCGAACGCAGGAAGAGATAGAGATAGCCGACGTCATTTGTAGCCTCACCGCCGCCGAGCTCATAAAAGACCGGGATTGTTTGCAGGTAGGTATAGGTACCTACTCCGCGGCTGTCCTGGCCTTCTTGGAGGGTAAACAGGACCTGGGACTTCATAGCGAAATGCTGCCCGGGGGAGTGGCGGAGCTGGTGAAGCAAGGGATCATCACTGGCAAATATAAGCAGGTTCATCCTGGTAAAGTCACCTTTGCGGCCATAGTTCACCTCCCCCCCGAGGAGCTAAGTTTCATCGATGGGAACCCTATCTTTGAAGCTTATGACTTTGGCTACATTGATGACATCCGAGTCACGATGCAGAATGACAACTTTGTGGCCGTCAACAATGGTCTGATCTCCGACCTGACCGGTCAAGTAACGGCGGAAACCATTGGACACCGGATCTGGACCGGTGCGGGAGGCCTGAGCGTCTTTCCTATAGCGGCTAAGCTTTCCAAAGGTGGGCGCTCCATTATTGTTCTCAGATCTACCCACCTTGTTAACGGCGAGCAGGTATCAAATATCGTTTGCGACTTGTTGCCCGGGACCGTAGTCACGGTTCAGCGTGGCTGGGTTGACTATATAGTGACGGAATACGGGATTGCCACCCTGACAGGTAAAACGATAAAGGAGCGCATAAGAGAGCTGATTGGGGTAGCGCATCCAGACTTTCGTCCCAAGTTAAAGGATGAGGCGAAGCGAAATTACGGGTTTTGATACCGAAGGCCGTCCGCTAGAGCCAGAGCGCTTCTCGTATAAAAATCCGTGCACTCAGATAAACAACCGGATTTGGTTTCGCCAACTTACTCGCAGAGGCAAAAATGGATTTTGAGGATATCCGCTTCGAGCAGCATAACGGCCTAGCTATAATCACCTTAAATCGGCCACAGCGGCTCAACGCTCTACTAAATCGGGGGTTGGACGAGCTCAACAGAGCCCTGGACGCTGTGGAGACCAACGACGAACTTAGGGTACTTGTCATTACCGGTGCGCCCCGGCCCGACGGTCGCCCTTGCTTTTGCGCGGGTCTCGACCTCACAGAGATAGCCGAGAAGGGTGTGCCCCCCCTATCCCGCCCAGGCTTAACGGGAGCAATAGAGGGTATGTCCGTACTGGATCCCATAGAAAACGGGTTTATGAGGCTCTGCGATCGGCTGGAGAGCTTTCCATGTCCCACTATTGCCGCTGTAGACGGCGTATGTACTGCGGGGGGACTGGAACTGGCTTTATGCTGCGACTTTCGTATAGCTTCAGGCAGCGCCCAGTTTAGCGACCTGCATGTGAAAAATCTGGGGTTGATCGGCGGAGGCGGCGCCACTGTACGACTGACGCGGCTTGTGGGCCCAGCCAGGGCTAAAGAGATGACATTCTTGGGAGAGGTTATTAATGGCGAAGAAGCTTATCGTATTGGGCTGGCCAACAAATCCGTCCCACCCGAAAAGCTAATGCTCGAGGCCACCGAATGGGGAGCCAAGATGGTCCCTTTGAGCTCGTCCGCGTTAAGGCTGACCAAGGCTTCCATCAATGTCTCCTTAGATATGGACGAGCGAAATGCCCTGCGTTACTCTTATATCTGCTGGGCCGCCTTGGGTGACGCGAAGGAGGGAGCCCAGGAGTTTCTCTCAGATCGCACTAAAAAAGAGTAGTAGTCCGATTTCAGGACCTGGTTCCAGCCGTTAAGGGGGGCTCTTGGATAAATTTCGGCGCATTTGCGTAATAGGCACAGGCATCATGGGGTCCGGCATCGCCCAGACATGCGCTCAAGCCGGATATCCCACCGTGATGCTTGGAAGGCGCGATGAGTCTATTAGCAGAGGGATAGCCTCGATTAAGGCGGGCCTTGATAGGCTTGCGAAGCGCGACCGAATTAGCGAGGAGGCAAAACGCGCCGCTCTCGGTCGTATAGGTACCACAACAGACATTAGCAGTGTGAAGGAGTGCGACCTGGTCATCGAGGCAGTGATAGAAGATCTGTCTGTGAAGATTGACCTGTTCCGCCAAATAGATAGCTTGTGCCCGCCATGCACCACTATAGCCTCCGACACAGCTACCTTGCCCATTGCAGATCTAGCCAAAGCCACAGAGCGGCCCGATAGAGTGCTAGGGCTGCATATTTTGAGCCCAGCCCCCGGCAGCAAGATCGTCGAGGTAGTTCGTAGCGAACTGTGTAGCGACCAGACTATTGAAAAAGCGATAGCCTTTTGTGAGTCCCTGGGAAAATCGGCGGTTGTAGTAAAGGACTCGCCGGGTTTCATCATCAACAGGCTGCTGGCTCCGTACCTCCTGGAAGCGGTACGCCTACTGGAGCAGGGGGTGGCGTCTAAGGAGGACATTGATACGTGTATGAAGGTGGGCTGCGGCTACCCTGTGGGCCCGTTGACCCTGCTAGACCTAGTTGGACTGGACGAGTTCTATGACCTGGCGGCTTCGCTGCGCCGATTGTTGGATGACACCAAATACGAGCCGCCACGTATGTTGAGAGAAATGGTTGGAAAGGGACTGCTTGGGCGAAAAAGCGGAGAAGGATTTTATCAGTGGACCTAACTGCATATTCGTCTAAAGCATCATGATTCTAAGTGTCGTTCATGCCCTATGCGATTTACGTGCAGGGGCTGGAGTCTGATGGAGGGGAGATACCCCAAAGGTATTCTGTTCCTCCTGAGCAATTGCAAGGATCCATCTTTGGATTTGGACTTCAATTATTGGTACAGCAACGTTTATCTGCCGCACTTAATGGCTTCGGGCACCTTCCAGCAAGCTACCAGGTACCGCAATACTGAGCATCGTTCTAAGACCAGCGATGCTGAGTACATGGCCATCCTCGAGACTGATTCCGAAGATTTGTACGGCGCAATGGGGGACTTCAAGGAAAGGGCCAAAAAGTTGGCTAATAAACATGGGATGCACGTGGCATTGGAGGAGGTTGTTGCCGCTGTCTTCAGGGCTACCGGCCCAGAGTTTCGGGCTGGCCCAGAGGCAAGGAATAGTACAGGCTCGATGCTCCTCCTGAGTAATTGCAAGGACGAATCGAATGAGAGGGAGTTCAACCACTGGTATGACACGGTCCACATCCCCCATGTGATAGAGAGCGGACGTTACCACACGGCGTATCGGTACGAGAGCATTGACCCGAGACCAACCCACGGCAAGTACATTGCGATTTACGAGACGGACAACGCAGACCCAGGAAAACTCGCCGCCTCCATGGCCAGAGAGCGACCCCAGTGGATAGAGAAAGGTCTCTATTCTCCAGACATAGAGCGAGTGATGCGCGCCTCCTATTCGCGGATATAACCGAGAGCGAAGCGACAACGCAAGCGTTCGTGTATTTACGGCTTATGGGCCAGGCTAGCCGTGTTGCGATCTAAGGATGAGCAAGAAGGTTAGAATGATGGACGATCTCAAGGTCAAAAACAGCAAAGTGATCACTCCCGACGGTATCATCAAGGGTGGGTTAAGCGTGAAAGATGGTCTTATCTCTGCGATGGGACAGGAAAGTACATTGTCGCCCGCCGCTAGAGAATTAGACGCCGCCGGCTTTTTGATCCTTCCCGGCCTCATAGACCCACATCTGCACCTGGGCCTTGGGGCCGAGCGGGGTAAGTCCGAAGAGAAGTTCGCATCGGACATGCGCTCTGAATCCATAAGCGCCGCCGTAGGCGGCGTTACCACCATCATATCTACGGCGCTTTTCTCTGGGGCGGGTAGAGGATCGATCCTACCCTGTATAGCACGAGCCAAGGAACTTGGGCGAGAAAATAGCCTGGTTGACTTCAAGCTTACTGCTTTCATTATGAACCAGACCCACATCAAGGAAATCTCTGCTCTGGTGGACTCTGGAGTAACGTCATTCAAATTTTTAATGGCCTATAAAGGGGATGAAGGGCGACAGGTAGGAGTTCAAGGTGTTGACTGGGGGTTCGCTTTCAGAGGGTTTCAGGCCATTGCCCAGGTATCACCTCCCGGTCTGGCTATGGTCCATGCTGAGGCTGCTGAGATCATCGACATGCTTAAAGCTAAGATGGTTGCTGAAGGCAGGGAGGACCTGTCCGCCTGGACGGAATCTCGGCCCGCAGTGGCAGAAGCCATAGATGTGGCCATTGCAGGACTTCTAGCTCTGGAAACGGGCGTGCCACTCTACTTTCCCCATATAAGCTCAAGCAAGGCGCTAAAGGCCGTAGAATCCTCCAAGCAACAAGGCGCTTCCATATTTGTGGAGACCTGTCCCCATTACCTGACTTTGACTAAGAACTCACCTGTTGGCAACTATGGGAAAGTCAATCCTCCCCTCAGAGAATCAAATGACGTGGAAGCCTTGTGGATGGCTATTCAATCCGGATTGGTCGACTCCATTGGCTCGGACCACGCAACGTACCAACAGCGTCATAAGGTTGGCAGCCTCTGGGACTGCATGCCGGGTTTCGGCGGGGTAGGTTCTATCCTACCCCTGCTGATTACCCACGGTATCAATAAAGGTAGGATATCGTGGGAAAAGCTAGTGGAGATAACGGCCCAAAAAACTGCTCAGATTTTTGGCATTTATCCAAGGAAAGGGACTCTCTCGGTCGGCTCGGACGCAGACTTCATATTAGTAGACCCGCAATTGGAGTGGGTGCTCGGCGCGGAGTCCCTGCGGTCAGCCTCCGATTTCTCGATCTACGAGGGACAACATGTAACAGGGAGGGCAGTAAAGACATTCGTCCGAGGTGTGGTAGTGGCTGAAAAAGGCGCGCCAATTGGTGAACCCATTGGCCAATACGTCTACCCTGCTAAGAGAGTATCCGACAGTAGAGGGACGCCTCCCGCCTCTAGATGATCCCTTGTTCCTTCCAGCGACTGATCTCCTCTGGGGACGCGCCTAAGAGGTTTTGGTACACTTCTTTGTTGTGCTCTCCTAGGCTAGGACCTGGAGTGTGGATCTGGCCCGGCGTTCGGCTAAACTTTGGTATTGCGGCGGGCATTTTGACGGAGCCTAGATCCTTGTGAGGCACCTCTACTATGTCTTCTCTCGCCTTGTAGTGAGGGTCTGTAAAGATCTGGTCTGTATTGTAGATGGGGAACACCACCACTCCAGCGTTCTGCAGATGTTTGACCCCCTCCTGCAACGGTCTGGCTCCTATCCATCTCTGGATGATCTCATCTAGCTCCTCAACGTTCCTCACACGTAGCTCATTGGTCGTGAAGCGCGGGTCCTCTATCAGATCTTCCCTACCGATGGCACGCGCCAACGGCTCCCAAATACCCTGTGAGGTTGCGGAGAGCGATAACCATTGGCCGTCGGCGGCCTGGTACAGATTGCGCGGAGCACCATCTGAAAACCGGTTGCCATGACGCCTCACAAGGAGGCCAAGCTGATCGTATTGGCTGACATTTGGGATGAGCAGCCGAAATAGGGGCTCATATAAACTAACGTCAATCTCCTGCCCCTTCCCTGAGCCACCCAAGTCCCGCTCGTACACCGCCATCAACACGGCCATTGCAGCAAAGGTCCCAGCTATCTCATCAGCCATGGGTATGGGTGGGAGAATGGGCGGTTGGTCGGGAAAGCCGGTGGCGTTCACCAGCCCACTCATCGCTTCCGCGATGGAGCCAAAACCAGGACGATCGCTATAGGGCCCAGTTTGCCCAAAGCCGGAGATGTGCGCCATGATGATGCGGGAGTTTATTAATGAGAGGGTGTCGTATTCCAGCCCCCATTTCTGCAAGGTTCCGGTACGAAAGGCTTCTATCAGAACATCAGCGTGTACCACCAGCTTTTTTAGGATCTCCTGTCCCTGGGGCTCGGCCAGATTCAGGCTGATGGACTTCTTGTTGCGAGATAACACCGTCCACCAGATGGAGACTCCTTCTTTAAAGGGCCCCCACGCCCGAAGCAAGTCTCCACCCTGAGGACGCTCTACCTTGATAACCTGAGCTCCGAAGTCCGCCAAGTGGGATGTTGATGTTCCCCCAGCAACTAGGTTGCTCAGGTCCAAGACCGTAAGGCCAGTCAGTGGACCGAAGTTGTTCTCTTGAGTTGTCATAACGCTCTACTACGTATTAAATTCCAATCCATGGCTCTGATAGAAATGGGTATTTTGAGTCAGGCCAAGGGCACAAAGACGGATGTAAGAAGGGTATCCAATGTGTGTTGTAAGAAGCCCTTAGTCTACCCCGCGGGCGTCCGCCGATACTTTAGCTTGGCCTGCTCAAACAAGTCCACTCCATAGACATCGTTCATAACAGTACAGGGAAACCGCTCAACTGTCAGCCTGCGGATGGACTCAGGGCCTAGGTCCTCATAGGCCACTATTTCCACTCGCTTTATGTGGCGTGAGATGATGACCCCAGTGCCCGCATAGGCCGCAAGGTAAACCGCCTTATATTTCTGGAGCGCTTGCCGCACCGCCACGTTGCGGTGCCCCTTGCCAATAGTGGCCCTTACCCCTGCTTTGAGAAGTCGAGGTGTGTATTTGTCGACGCGCCCGCTGGTAGTGGGCCCCGCCGATCCGATTACCTGACCAGGCTTGGCAGGCGAGGGTCCAACGTAGTACAGGATTTGGCCCTCAAGGTCCACGGGTAAAGGATCACCCCGTTCTAGAGTCTCGGTGAGTCGTTTATGGGCAGCATCCCGTGCGGTATAGATGTCTCCTGTGATGAACACCTCATCTCCAGCATGGAGTGCTGACACGTCGCCTTTGCTGAGAGGTAACGTTACGACTTTGAATCGAGTCTCAGGGTCTATAGAGACGGGCATCCTGGATCCGCTCCCCTTGAAGTAGCTATAGTATAGCTTCCTTGTAACGGGCGCTGTGGCACTGTAAGTTGACGGCCACCGGCAAGCTGGCGATGTGGCAGGGATAGCTCTCCACGTGGACCGCAAGAGCGGTAACGCGGCCCCCGAATCCCAAAGGACCTATCCCCAGGTTGTTGATCTTCTCTAAAAGCTCCTCTTCTAATAGTCGGTTATCAGGGTCCTGGCTAGGCCGACACAACGAGCGTGTGACAGCCTTTTTGGCCAGGTAAGTGACCATGTCGTAGGTGCCGCCTATTCCCACCCCCACGATGTTAGGCGGACAGGCATTTCCGCCGGAGGAATCGATGGTCTCCAGAACAAACTTTACGATCCCTTCTCGCCCATCGGAAGGGGTCAACATAGCCATACGGCTCATGTTTTCGGCACCGGCCCCCTTGGTGAGGACCCCAATTTTAAGCCTGTTACCCTCCACAATCTCCGAGTGTACGATGGCGGGCGTGTTGTCATTTGTGTTCTGTCGTTGGGAAAATGGGTGGCTGACAATGGACTTGCGAAGATAGCCCTCCTCATAACCATGCCGCACACCCTCGTTGATGGCTTTTACTAGGGAACCGCCAACCACTCGAGCATCTTGCCCAAGCTCCAAGAAAACCACTGTGGTACCGGTATCCTGGCACAGAGGCGACTCCTCTTCGGAGGCGGCTTTTGCATTCTCCAGCAGCAAACCCAGAATGCGTTTGCCGGAGGGCGATTCTTCCTTAGCGAGGGCTCCCTCGAAAGCTTGGACCACATCATCGGGCAGATAGTTGTTGGCTTCACGACAAAGTCTGGCCACGGTTTCTGCCACCACTTCTACCTGGATCTCTCGAACATCCACGAATCACTTCCTACGTCACGTGATGCAGACTTCCAGACGGACCGTTATTCCGGTCGCCTGAGATAAAATGCACTGCCGGTTGTAATATTCAAGGTATATGGGGAGCGTAGTCCATCCCTATGTGACCTTGACGCTCTAGATCAACATATTCTTCGTCGGAATAGTTTAGCAGATCCTTGTAAATGTATTCGTTATCCTCGCCCAATCGAGGGGCATGACGCCGAATACTCAACGGCGTCTTTGAAAGTTTATAGAACATTCCTGGATGTAGATGGGTCCCTGCCTCTGGATGGGTGACTTCCTCAAAATAGTTGCGGGATTTAAGGTGAGGGTCGCAGAAGCAATCTTCTACGTCCATTACACGGCCAGCAGGTACACCGTGGTCTTGAAGTTCCCGAACAATCTCGTCGGGACCTCTGGACTGTGTCCATTTCACCACTAGCGCATCCAGGTCGTCCTGGTTTTCCCACCTTGAGCTTGGGTCGGCAAATATTCTTTCTTTAGTCCAGTCCAGGTTATCCAGCGCCTCACAGAACCCTTTCCACTCCTGGTCGGTAGCAACAGTGATGTTGACCCAGCGGTCGTCGCCCCTGGCAGGATAGCAACCGTGGGGGGCCGCATAGGGATGGCGGTTACCCAGGTTCTGGGCAATACGCCCGTTGACTGTATAATCCAAGAAGGGCGCGCCAAGGACACAGAGAGTACTCTCTGCAAGGCCAAGGTCTATCATCTGCCCTTTGCCAGTTCGATTTCGGTAATGGAGCGCTGATAAAGTAGCAAAGGCCGCCACGGCGCCCGCGATGGCATCCCCCGGGTACACCCAGGGAATACCTGATGCATCCATATCTGGGTATCCGGATAGATTGGACCGGCCAGCATGGCTTTCGGCTGTGGTACCTAGTGTACGCAAGTAGGCGCTTGGACCGGTGGTGCCAAAGCCGGGCATGCGAACCATTATGATGTCCGGCTTCCGTTCCTTGAGCCATTCATAGGTTATGCCGCGCCGCTCCATATAGTCCGTCGCGTGGTTCTCTATGAACACGTCGGTCATTGCGATAAGTCGCTCTAGTACCTCCATTCCCTCGGAATTCCGTATGTCTACCGTCATTGACAGCTTGTTACGGCTGTGAGAATTGAAAAGGGCATAGCGGTTCCACGGTCGGGGTCCGGGATCGCCATCAGGAAAAGAACGGCGTTGGACCGGATGGTTCTGGATATGTTCCTTCTTTAACCTAGCCTCTCGGACGCGTTCGCCGTGGCCCATCTGTTGAATGGACTCTACACGAATCACTTCGGCGCCCATGTCAGCTAGTTTCGCAGTTGCGATAGGGCCGGATACGACTACGGTGAACTCCAAAACCCGTACTCCAGCCAGCGGTAGATTCGACGCCTTTGAAGCCTCTTTCACCAATCCCTAAATCACTCCTGTCTCCAGTAGCTTGTGCAGCGCCTTTTCATCATAACCCAGTTCACCATATATCTCCGCGTTGTGCTGACCTATCAGAGGCGCTGGACTCCTTAGTTTCCAAGGCGTTTCCGTCATCACGAAAGGACGTCCTACAGATCGGACCTTGCCTACAATCGGGTGGTCAACCTCTGTAAAAACACCCCGATCGTTATAGTGGCGGTCACCGTCGACCTCTTCCATGGTATTAACAGCAGCGCATATAAGGTTGTGTTGCTCGGCTAAGGCTACAATTTCCTGCTTGGTATGTTGCATTGACCAGCTAATCAATGCCACCTCAAATTGATCCCGCAACTCAGGATTCGCAAGACCATCAGGCGTAGTGAAACGAGGATCCATTAGCTCTTCAGGCTCCCCCATCATTTTCACCAGCCGGGGGAACATAAAGGCTCCGGTTGCAGCTATGACGAAGTAGCCGTCCTGGCAGGGAAAGTATGAATTAGCATAGCCGCCGGCCATCGATTCCCGACCACCCTTTTCGCCGGAGTACTGGTAGGAGAGCAGATCTGTTATGCGACGGTCGACACTTCCCAAAAGGCATTCCATGATTGACACATCCACATGTTGCCCCATGCCTTTGTATCGGGCTCCGTAGAACGTTCCCATAGTGCCCACAGCAGCCACGGCTCCCGCATGATAGACAGCAGTAGGGACACCATAACTTAGAGGTTCCCTGCCCTCTATTCCCGTGTTGTACATAGCCCCACCCATGCCATAGATGACCATCTCCGTAGTCTTATACTCCGCATAGGGACCAGACTGGCCAAAGCTGGATATAGAGGTCATGACTAGAGAAGGGTTAATTCTTTCCAGAGTCTGGTAGGAGAGATTCAACCCGGGCATCACATGGGGTCTGAAGCTTTCTACCACTATGTCGGCGCTCTTTACCAGTTCTTTGAAGATCTCCTTGCCGGTCTGAGACTTTAGGTTCAGCGTGACGCCCCTTTTGTTCACGTTGAGATAGAAGAAAAGAGCGCTCTTCTCCAGGTTCGGGTCGTCGTTAAGGAAGGGCCCCATTCCCCGGGCGGGATCCCCCGTGCCCGGTCGCTCAATCTTGATAACGTCAGCTCCGTAGTCGGCCAGAAGCTTTGTGCAGAAAGGACCTGTCATATGGTGAGTCAAGTCCAGCACCTTTGCATCGCTGAGAGCCATATCTTCCATGGGCAGAACCATCTGAGGAAGTATAGCCCAACCCTAGAAGGTCGTCCATAGCCCAGCCTTTGGGTCATTGTGGCGAGCTTGACGACATTCGAGCCCATCATTACAATCCCTCATGCTAAGCTTGGAGCGTGGCTAGGCATTCAAACCCCTAGGGCACTGCTATCTAAACCTAAATAAGGAGCCAATTGAAATGTGTAACAAGCTAGCGGGCAAAGTGGCCGTGGTGACGGGTGCAGGACGCGGCATCGGAAGAGGAATTGCCCTCATGATGTCACGAGAGAGTGCCCGGGTCGTGGTTAACGACCTAGGTGGTTCGGTGGAGGGCACCGGCACCGGCCAAGAACCTGCCCAGCAAGTGGTGGACCAAATCCATGCCGCTGGAGGGGAGGCCCTAGCTGATTTCGGTAACGTGGCTGACTGGGGTGACGCACAAAACATGATTGGCTCAGCTATTGAGCAATGGGGGAAGCTTGACATCTTGGTAAATGTGGCTGGAATTGTGCGCGAGCGTATGGTGTTCAATATGACGGAGGCCGAGTGGGATGATGTAATCCGGGTACACCTGAGAGGAACTTTTGCCACCACCCACTTTGCATCCATACACTGGCGTGAGCGCAGGGAATACGGTCGACTAATTAACTTCACTTCTAGCGCCGGCATCAAGGGAACCCCCGGCCAGCCCAACTATGCTGCCGCCAAGGCCGGGATCATTGGCTTTACCCGTAGTTGTGCTAATGCCTTGGTGCGGTATAACGTCACTGCGAACTGTATTGCCCCGGTGGCTTCTACCCGTATGGACGACCGGGTAGCGGCAACGGGGACAGAGGGGGCACCACCCTCTGAAAGGTCCGCCGGCACGGAGCTAGACCCGATGAATGTGGCTCCAGCAGTAGTATTTTTGGCCAGCGAGGGAGCAGGTAACATTTCAGGAAGGACTTTTGCTGCCAGCGGATACCATATTGGACTCTATTCGGAGCCCCAGGTAGAGAAGCACATCTACAGCGATGGTCCTTGGGATCTAGACCAGCTCTTTGAGATTTTCCCCCGCACATTAGGCGAAAGTCTGGAGCTGCCCGGGCCCTACGAGATAACGGGAGCGTAGAGAGGGATGTTCAGGTATACAAGTCTGGGCGGGCTTAAGTATAATCAAAAGACCAACAAGTCCCCCAATCTAGCATGAAAAGTGTAGAGGGGTGTTTCATGGCCGACTACCGAGTCGTATCAGCAGATGCTCACGTGGTGGAGCCGCCGAACCTGTGGACAGACCGTATGGACCCCAAGTACGGCGACTGGATACCCCACATTGTGAGAGAAAACTCCTTCGACAAGTGGTATTGTGGCCACCATGTGCTGGGCGTGATCGCGGCCCAGGGTGCCAATACAGGGATGCGATTTGATAAGGAGACGGCTCAGCAGATGTCCCGGGAGGGCAGGTTTGAAGACGTTCGTCCTGGTGGCTATGATCCCCATGCCCATGTTAAAGATAACGAGATGGACGGAGTCCACGCTACCATGGTTTACCCAACTACAGGCAGAGGGTTGATGAGCAGAATAGCCGACCAGAATGTGCTCCGTGTCATCGTAAGTACGATGAATGACTGGCTGGCTGACTTTTGCAAACCCTACCCTGACCGTCTGAAGGGTGTCGCCATGATTCTCTTGGATGACGATATAGAGGCAGGTATTACCGAGCTACGCCGAGCCAGGGATTTAGGCCTGACCGGTGCGCTAATCCCGGCATACCCAGCTCCCGGACAGTTCTATGACGACCCCAGGTATGATCCTTTTTGGGCGGCGGCCGAGGAGATGGGAATCCCCATAAGCTTACACGCGGGCACCACTCGCCCCGACCCGGCATATGCCGCAAAGTCATCCATTAACGTTGAGGGTCCTGGACTCATGGCCCACAATAAGGCCCATAGGAATACCGCCCAGGCCGTGCAGCGAATCAATATGGACCACTTTGTACGGATGTCCCTAGGTCATATCACCCTCGCCGGTGTCCTTGAACGGTACCCAGACCTAAAGATAGTCAGCGTGGAGAACGATGTCGGATGGGTGCCCTTTTTCATGTACCGGTGCGATAGCACCTACAACGAATCTACCTTTGCTCCCTATCGTTTCAAGGGAGACATGGTTCCCAGCGACTTCCTCCGCCGCAACGTCTACTACACCTTTATGGATGATCCTTTAGTTGTTAGGCTGCGAGACTTGATCGGCGTGGGCCAGCTGATGTGGGGCTCCGACTACCCCCACGCGGAATCCACCTTCCCTAGGTCCCAGGAAATCCTCGGAGAGCTTTTTAAAGACGTGCCCGAAGCAGAAAAGGCAAAAATATTGGGTGGGAATGCCAGTAAGATGTACAACTTCAACTAACGTCCCCGCCCCAGTAATTCCCAAGCAATTAACAAGGCCACTCAGAAAGTAACCGAGAGTGGCCTTGTTAATTGCTTGGGATCTGGCCTGAAGCTGGCGTTCGCCATTCAAAGGTGCCATCGGTAGGCGAAAACGGTAGAGACCCTAATTGCCCTGAGCCACAGATTCCTTCAAATTTTCAGCGAACTCTTTCACAACTGAGTCAGCTTTACGCTTGATGATGGCCTGGCCTAGGTGAGCAAGGCGTCCCATGAACTGGACGTCTGCTGAGACTCGGAGTCCGGCGAGGCCCAGGGTTGGTTCCGTTATTGCGGTTTCGATTGTTGACTGGACGCCTCCTCCCACCCGTCTGTCTTGAGCTTGGGCGAGTATTCTGAATCGGCCTTGTTTCTCATCTTGCTGTACCTGGAGGGTACCCTCCAGGTTAACGCCCACAGGCCCCAACCGAATTCGCATAGTCCCGCAGTAGGTTCCGTCGCCGATAGCCTTCACTTCTTCGACCCCGGGTATACAGCGGGCCACACGCGGGACATCAATCAGGACGGACCACAGGAAATCCCGGGAGACCTCCGTGGCTATTTCATGCTCGAACTTCATGGAGTAACCTTCAGTATTGCTTCAAGAGCACGTCTAGTGAATACGACGGCCATATCTCGCTTGTACTCTGCTGAGCCACGGATGTCTGTTAGCGGATCAACTTGATCCGCTACCGCCTCAGCCGCCAGGCGTATCATCTGCGGAGTTGCCTCTCGGCCTTCCAGGACCTCTTCGACGACTTTGGCACGTATAGGCGTCGGCGCCACTGCTCCTAGGGCCACCCGAATCTCCTTGCATAGCCCGTCCTCTACTTGAGCCGTGGCAGCCACTCCCACCGTGGGATAGTCGTCAGCCGTCCGGGGCAAGTATTTCAGATAAACGGTTCGCCTTCTAGAAGAAGGCAGCGGAATAATAAGCTCGGTCAGCACTTCACCAACCTGGATTGAGCTTTCGTAGTAGTCTCGGAACAACTCCTCAACAGGAATCACCCTCTCTCCCTGCGAGGATAGAAGGCGGACCCTTGCATCCGAAGCAATCAACCCCGGTGGAGGATCCTGGGACGGATCCGCGTGGGCGAGGCCTCCTCCTACGGTAGCTACATTTCTAATTCGAACAGTTGCTACGCGACTGTAAACGTCAGCAACAAGGGGAACTCGCTCTCGTACAAGCTCAGATATCTCTACCTCCCGGTGCGTCACAAGGGCCCCAATATGGAGGTCCCCGTCTCCTGCTACAATACTTCGAAGGTCATTGACCCTCTGGAGGCTCACCAGGTGATCAGCCTGGACCAGGGACTGCTTCATCATAACTACTAGAGCGGTACCACCGGCGATAGGACGAGCGTTTTCTCCGTACTCTTGAAAGAGAGAAAAGACCTCCTCCAATGTTTCGGGTGCGTGAAAAAAGAAGTCTTGCATAGGTCAGTTTTGATGCGCCGCTGATGCCTTGATTATGGAGTCAATGATCTGGTAGTAGCCCGTACAACGGCAGAGGTTTCCAGCCATCCATTGGCGGATCTCCTCCTCGCTTGGTGAAGGGTTAACATCTAGCAGAGCTTTGGCAGCGATGATCTGGCCGGGAGTGCAAATGCCGCATTGAATTCCACCATGGGCGGTAAAACTTTCCTGGAGGGGATGAAGCTGCTCTTCGTCGGCTATCCCCTCGATAGTCGTCACGTCTGCGCCTAAGGCTTGTAATGCCAACGTAATACAGGAAGCCACCATGCGCCCATCCAGGAGTACAGTACATACGCCACAGACACCTATGCTGCACGCCTCCTTCGTACCTGTTAAACCAAGGTCGTAGCGTAGCATGTCCACCAAAGTACGCCTTGCGGGCACCTCCACTTTGTACTCTCTTTGGTTGACCTTAAGCCGTAGGGGATACATTTTGTTAGGCGGTGTCATATACTATCCTTGGTCAAAGCTGAGCGTATCGTAATCCCAGCATACCCTGGTTGGCAAGAGAAAGGGCTTTATTGGCATGTACCGCGTGATAGGGCACCCTACACCCAGAGTTGACGGCCCCGACAAGGTTACAGGCAAAGCCCTCTATACTGCCGACGTCCACCTACCTGGCACGCTTTGGGGGAAGGTAATCCGAAGCCCATTCCCCCATGCTCTCATCACGCGCCTAGACACTACCAGTGCCAAGGATATTCCAGGAGTTCATGCCATTCTCACAGGTGATGACGTGCACGGCGTCCTCTACGGTCGTCGCCTCATAGACGTGCCCGTCCTTGCCCAGGGTAGGGTGCGCTTCGTCGGTGAGCCGGTGGCCGCCGTGGCCGCCGTTGACCAGGACACCGCTCAGGAGGCCCTGGATCTTATAGAGGTAGAGTACCAGGAGTTGCCTGCTGTCTTTCTCCCCCTAGAAGCTCTGAAAGAGGACGCTCCAATCCTCCACCCGGAGGTGAATAGCTACGAAGGGTTACCGAAGCCCCAGGAGAATCCATCGAATGCTTTTGTCCGTGACACTTGGGGTAAAGGAGATCTGGAAGAGGGCTTTCAGCAAGCGGAGGTCATTGTTGAGAACACCTTTCACACCCCACCCGTGCACCATGCCTACCTAGAGCCTCACTGCTGTCTCGTCTGGATAGACAAAAACAGCCGTATACAGATTTGGGCACCTAACAAAGTTCCTTACATGTTGCGACGTCAAATTGCACAAGCCCTGAACATTCCTGAAGGACGCATACTGGTGAACCACGCTCACATAGGCGGCGACTTCGGCGGTAAGGGCTCTCCGATGAGTATCCCGCTATGCTATTTTCTGGCCCTGCACAGCGGCAGGCCGGTGAAGATGGTCATGGACTACGTGGAGGAGTTTACGGCTGGCAACCCTCGGCACGGTTCCGTAGTCCAGCTCAAGAGCGGTGTCAAAAGAGACGGCACCCTGGTAGCCAGCCAAGTAAAGGCTATTTTCAACAGCGGTGCCTACGGTGGCTTTAAGCCTTTAGCGAATTTGATGGGCCCATCCCGAACGGGTAGCCCTTACAGGATTCCTCACGTACATATCGAGGCGACTCAGGTTTATACAAACACTGTACCGTGTGGTCATATGCGGGCGCCGGGAGAGCCCCAGGTCCTCTTCGCTTGGGAGTCCCAAATGGACATCATTGCCCGCCAGTTGAATATGAACCCCCTGGAGTTCCGCCTGAAAAACCTTATTCAGGAGGGCGATGAAACGTCAACAGGTATCCGGTACCAGGAAGTGAAGGTTAAAGAAACGCTGATGGCGGCCGCAGAAAAAGCCCATTACCAGGCACCTAAGCTGCCCAATATTGGTCGTGGAATTGCCATCGGCGAGCGCGGTACGGGGGGAGGCGAGACTCATGTTGCGGTTACACTGAACCCAGATGGCTCCGTGGTCCTGAGCACTTCCCTCTTTGAGCAAGGGTCTGGCACCTACACTACCTTGCAGCAAATCGTGGCCGAAGAGTTGGGTCTTCCAGCAGAGCATATTCATGTCCAGGTCTGGGACACCGACAGGGTACCCTTCGATACCGGCGTCGGGGGAAGTCGTGTGACTCGAATTGCGAGTGCTGCGGCCTATGAAGCAACTCAGAATGCTCGCCGGGAGTTGATCCTCCTAACTATGGAGCTACTGGGCTGGCCCGAAGATCGCATCGTCTTTACGGGTTCTGAGGTTAAACATCGTGAGAGCAGCGAAAGCCATCCCTGGAAGGACCTGCTCCTCCAAGCTGGACGCTCTATTATCGGTAAAGGGTCCTATGCTGTGGCTGGGCATGCCCCAGCCACAGCATTCGCCGCTCAGGTGGCAGAGGTCTCCGTGGATACTGAGACCGGCAAGGTCGAACTTCTACGCTTCACAACAGCGCATGACGTCGGTAAGGTCATCAACCCCACGGGGCACCGAGGACAGATATATGGAGGGATAATACAAGGCATTGGCTACGCTCTAATGGAAGAACTTCGGATGGAGGAAGGACGGGTCACCAATCCTTCCTTCGGCGACTACAAGATACCCTCAATCACTGACATACCCGAGATGGGTGTCGCTCTGGTGGAGTCGAAGGTGGGCTCCGGCCCCTACGGAGTAAAGTCCATTGGCGAGATTAGCATTGTACCGGTGGCGGCAGCCATAGCAAACGCAGTGGAGGACGCGGTGGGGGTGCGAATTCGGGATCTGCCTATCAAAGCGGAGAAAATATATCAGGCACTACAGAATACCGATAGACGGTAGGACCTCAGCGTCGAACTACCGGTTTAAAGGGGTTCACGTGCGAGTTGCCATCAACTTGGTTAGGGATTATATTACGCTTGCTTGTAGCGGAGGTTTCTAAGCTGCTTGCCGAGCAAACCATGCAGATACTACGAGGAGACAAGAATGGCAGATAGAGCTACCGTCGGTAACGTAGAGATTCAGGCTTTTGTGGACTTTTCTCCACCACCTTTTGAGCCTAATCATTTCTTTCCAGAGGTGCCCCTTGAGGCGTGGGGTCCTCACAAAGAGCATTTAAATGCTGATGGAAGGTTCCAGACCAACTTCTGTTTCTTCCTACTACGGTCCCAGGGCCAGACCATCCTGGCCGACACCGGCCTTGGAGCGGGGCCAGTGGCTGATTTTGGTGGCGCGCGTGGTAGCCTGATGGACCACCTTCAGGGCGCCGGCGTTAAGCCAGAAGATGTGGACAAGGTGTATATCACTCATATCCACCCTGACCACGTGGGATGGAACATCACACTAAATGGTAACAGTCCTCGTCCCACCTTTCCCAGGGCACGATACCTTATTCCTAGAGGCGACTGGGATTTCTTTCGCCAGACTGATATGCAAGAGCAGAATCCTTGTATAAAGACCTCAGTGCTTCCTCTCCTCGATTTGGGAGTTATGGATCTGGTGGACGGCGACCACGCCATTACCTCGGAGCTTAGCATCCTCAACACCCCCGGGCATACTCCCGGACATACCAGCCTCCTCATTACCTCCCAGGGACGCCGCGGGATGGTGCTAGGAGATGTTGCTCACTCACCAGCCCAAGTGGAAGAGGTGAACTGGAACTGTGGATTTGATGGCCAAGCCGACCTGGCCCGGCAGACCCGTGCCCAGATCATGGACCGCCTGGAGAAGGAGGATATTACCCTAGCAGCAGGCCATTTCCTGTTTCCCAACAATATCGGAAAGGTCATCCGTGGCGATGGCCGTAGGTATTGGCAACCGTTATAGGCCTTAAAATAGGCTTAGGGAGCTCCCACCCTCCTATAATTCTCCAACTAATTCCGTGCACCAAGGTGGCTTTGTCACCTTGGCTCAACCTACAGGGCTAGAGGAATAAACAGGAGGAATTAGAGTCCCGATAGAGTAACTCAGTATGGGCAAATGGAGAAGCTAAATAGCAGCAGATATTCTAGCTGAGACTGAATCGCGGATTTCAGTAATGTCAGGGGCCGAGGCTTTTGTGGAGATGCTCGTCTCAAACGGCGTCGACTATATCTTTATAAACTCTGGCTCGGATGTCTTCCTCATCCAGGAGGCGGTGTCCAAGTTCTCAGCTAACCGAAAACCCGTATCCAGACTGATCCTCTGTCCCGATGAAGCCACGGCCATTTCTGCTGCCCACGGCTATTTCATGGTGTCCAAAAACCACAAGTAGTTTTGGTTCACGTAGACGCTCGTACCCTCCAACTGGGCGGTGGAGTACATAACGCTCAGCGAGGTTGCGCTGGAGTGATTCTATGCGCAGGCAGGGTTGCCATTACCTTCGAAGGGAGAGGTCGTTGGGAGTCGAACATCACGCATCCATTGGATCCAGGAACAGTTTGACCAAGAAGGCGTGATCCGCAACTTCACCAAGTGGGAATATGAGCTTCGCCGCAAGGAGACATCCATCGTGTGGTTCAGCGCGCCTTTCAAATAGCGTCTTCGGAACCTTGTGGGCCCGTGTATCTTGTTCTTCCTAAAGAGGTTCTCACGGAGGATATGGTCGAATTAGTGATGCTGCCCGAGGATCGATATGGCTCAGTCATCACGCCTCAGGCGGACCTTGACGCGATAGCCAAGGCAGCAGAAATGTTGGTGAAGGTACAAAAGTCCCCTGGTCATTACGGGGCAGTCCGGTAGGAATCCCAGAAGCATTGCGGCTTTAGTCGCTTTGGCCGAGCTACTGGGAGCACCAGTAGTGTCAGAACAAACTCAAATGAATTCCCCTACCACCCATCCCCTGTTTGGAGGCCTTGATTTTCATCCCTACCTTAGGGAGGCCGGCGTCATCCTCTCCGTGGATAAAGAGGTGCCCTAAGTTCCGGTTCATAGCGAACCTCGTCCGGATGCCCAGATCATTTACATAGACATTGACCCCAACAAGTCGGACATTCCACTTTGGGTCTTCCCGGCGGACCTACTTCTTCGCGCCGATTCTGGCAAGGCGATTCCTGTCCTTGTGGACTCAGTAAAGGGGTTACTGTCAAACAAGGACCAGAATCGTATTCGAGAGCGTAGGCAAATCATAATCGAGCGTCACCAGAAAAAAGAGAAGATGCTATACAGATGGCGTTGAGCCATTCGACGCGATTCCCGATCACTCCCCAGTGGCTCAGCTTCTGCATAAACGAGATCATTGATGAAGAGTCCGCCCTCGTCGAAAAATGTGTAACCAATGCGGCCCACGTGGCTTCGTACGTACACAGAAGCCAGCCCGGAAGCTTTTTCAAGAGCGATGGAGCAAGCCTTGGATGGGGTCTGGGCGCCTCACTTGGAGCCAACTTGCCTCTCGGAAAAGACCGTGATTGCCACGTTGGGAGACGGATCCTTTATCTACGGATGCCCGACCTTAACACTGTGGGCTGCAGATGCCTACGGTGCGCCTTTTCTGTGTGTGATATATAACAACCAACTCCACCATGCAACCAAGCTGCACTTGAAAGATGCTTATCCCGATAGCTACTCTGCCAGGACAGATAATTGGGTAGGTATGGACATGGCACCCTCCGTTGACTTCTCTATGGTAGCTCAATCATGTCGAGCCTACGGTGAGGTAGTTGAAGATCCAGGCCAAGTAAAACCTGCCTTGGAGCGAGCTTTGGAACAGGTTAATGGTGGTAGGATGGCAGTGCTGGATGTACGGATTGAGTGTCCTTGACGGTTACCGGCGCTATTCGATCCAATCAACAAGCTCAAGGTTGACCTTTCACTCAAGTAAATATAGCATCTGTACCTCTGATACCAACGCCAGCTGCATCCGAATCATGGAGTAAACTGGCACTACGGGGCAGAATACGGCAAGTAGCAAAATCGAGTTGATGTCCCACTTGATGCGGCGCGCTGGGTTTGGGGCTCCGCGCGAGGAGTTGGAGGACAGGGATGCTAAGGGATATTCAAAGACAGTCCAGGATCTCATTGATCCCGAGGACAACGGCGTACTGCCCTTTGACTCACTTTCCCCGCTGCGATATATGCCGGACTTAGTCCTCGGATATAACTATACCCACCCGGCAATGGGAAATTGGATGTACCGTATGATCAATACTCCTCGCCCATTGGAGGAGAAGATCACCCTCTTTTGGCATCAGGTCTTCGCCACCGGCACCTCCAAGCTGGATCACTCTCATATAATGACACTTCAGATAGCGCTATTCCGACGCTTTGGTATGGGGAGCTACCGTGACCTTTTGGTACACCTGGCGAAGGATCCTGCCATGATCTTCTGGCTGGACAACACCAGAACCGACAAAGGCTCAACCCATCGTGATTGAAGGCATGGGCCAATCGGTAGAGACTGTTGGCCTTTCTTCTGGTTTATGGAAAGTAGAAATGGAAGTGGACAACAACCAAGATTGTAGCTTGAGCGTATGCATCGATAGTAACTTTATTGTAGAAGCAGAGTCCGTCGATGGTTCAGGCTGGGCACTCATCGCCAATGAGATTGCGGAGCATTGGGTAGGAGCAACGACTGTTCGTGTCGGAGATGGTCTCCTGGATGACCTCCAAGATGGCCAGCAGCTCATTACAGTTGATGCTATACCTGAAGCCGAGTGGCTTATTGTCTTCAGCCGGCCGTAGTCCATCCACCAGCTTAGAGGCCCTGGTCGCCCATGCCCGACCAGGGTCTTTTCTGTACTCCTAATAGCCGCTGTACACGGCGTTCAGCATCTCCAATTTGCTGGAACAGTTGGCAATAGTGCACTTGACACACCTTTGTTGACACCGGTGAGCAGCTAGCATCTTGTTATACTATATTGGGAATAGGAGGGACGCCGTATGGACAGAAAAGATATTCTGTTGTTGGTGGTTGCATCGGGCGGAGGTACACCATTGACTCCCGTTCAACTGCAAAAGTCTCTCTTCATGGTTAGCAAGAATGTCAAAGAAATTCCGGACCCGTTTTACACATTCGAGCCGTACCACTACGGACCATTTGATATCGAGATTTATACTGACGCCGATTCGTTGGAGAACGAGGGTTTGCTAGTCTCCATACAGTCAAATAATGGTAGGTGGACGGAGACGGCCATCAACCCCAATGGTTTGAAGAAGGCGGAAGTATTGGAGAAAGAGTTATCGGAACCCGCTGCCAAGTATGTCCGAGAACTTGTGCAATGGGCTCAATCCCTATCATTCAGCGATTTGGTGAAATCAATCTACAACATCTATCCTGAATACCGAGAAAATAGTGTTTTCCAGGGTTAGATGACGCTCATCGTCGGCATCAAATGTTCCGATGGAATAGTGATGGGGGCGGACGGGGAGGCTACTCTTGGAAACGCAGTGGGCCTTCATACCGTCGTACAGCCCACGACAAAACTGCATATCCTTCAAGGCAACATAGTAATGGGCGTTTCGGGGCCGGTGAGTCTAGGCCAATTATATCGTGACCGGGTAGAAAGTCTTTGGAAAGGGAATAAACTAGGCCTCAAGGTTAAACTCCCCGCTGTTCAAAGATTGTTGCAAGAGGCCATCCAAAAAGACGCCGAAGTAGCCGTTGCACAGGCGAGGGCCTGGGTTCCCTTGATAGGTAATGGGCCCGCTAGCGAGTCGGTTCTTACCAGTTCGCTAATTGCCGTACCCGTTGAAGGCAATGTCGGTCGTCCAGAACTCATACAGTGTAACCATGCAGGAGTGCCTGAGGCTGCTACCGATGATTTGCCCTATGTCTCGATTGGGAGCGGTCAACCATTGGCCGATCCCTTTCTAGCATTTCTACGGCATATATTTTGGCCCCATCATCTGCCCACAGTCAGCGATGGCGTCTTTGCAACAGTATGGACATTGACTCATGCAATTAGGGTCAATCCGGGAGGAGTCGCTGACCCCATTCAAGTAATCGTTTTGAGTGGCGGAAAGGGGTCAGCGGCCAAGGAACTCTCCCAAGAAGACATGCGAGAACATCATGAGAATGTTGCGCATGCTGAAGGCTGTTTGAAATCCTTTAGAGAGGATTCATAAGATAGTGTCAAACCGCCGCCTGATTCTCCTCAGTAACCCCGCTTGGATATTGAGGAGGAGGAATAAATGAGCAACAGCCCCGCGAACCGTATCAACCTTTCCCACCTGACCTTGGAAATATAGTTAACAGCAGGGGGCACTGATGGAGAGTGACAAGGCCAAGAGAGGGCGACCGCCAAAGCCGATGCCGGACCGGATACCGGACACCCCGGAGAACGTGGCCAAGATACTGATGAACACGAAGCCCAAGCGCAAAGAGGATTGGGCTTATCTCAAGAATTCCCGTAAGCAGGGGGAGTGTTAAGCTCCCCTCGTTTATTTACGTATATAATTCCCAAAATTATCATAACCGATACAATGCGTTTTAGAATCCAGATTTACCAGAAAATCCATGACTATGTAGAGCTGCAATTCAACCTGTAGGTTTACGGGTCCTGTAGGACATTCCAGTTCTGGGCCTGGGCCCACTCCTCGAAGTTTCGCCAACCGACCTCCGGGTAATTATGGTGTAGCTCCGATAGGTTAGCGTGAAAGCCGACGCGGTCCAGCCATCGAAACATCGCGCTTCTATTTTTGCTTGTCAGTTGCTCGACTGGGTCCATTGAAAATTCAACGGGTCGATCTAATACATGAGACAAAATTTCTGCCATTTTTTTACCAGAAAGCTCGTCTGATCCGATGTTTATACGCGCGTTGGTGAACCTCTCGGAATTTTCAATAACTAGTGCTAGGAAACTCGCGATGTCATCAAGGGATGTTTGCGCCAGCGTTCGCTCTGGTGGGAGTGGCAGTTTTAGTTTTCCTTCCCTCAACCGTGGTAAGAAAAATGGACCTAGGAGATTGTCCATAAAAAACACCAGGCCAACAATGGTTGAAGGGATGCTTAGTGACGCAATGTGCTTCTCGATATTTAGCCTGCTGTCTATATTGGGAACCCCTGTGTACTTGAGGTTGGTACCAGCTGAAGTAAAAACCAGATGCCTAACACCCGAGGACTGCGCAGCGTTGGCTACCGCGATTCCTCGACGCGTTTCCGCTTCAGTTCCATCTTCGTAGGGTGCGCTCATGCCAAAGACAGCGTCTACGCCGTCCATGGCCCGCTCCATAGATTCTGGTTCGTCAAAGCTACCCACGGAAACTTCCGCGCCAAGCTCTTCTAACGCGCGTATTGATGGGGTCTCGGAATTACGAGTGAAGGCCCGGACTCGATGCCCTTTGTTCAGTAGCAAACGAGACAAAGCGCCACCTTGGTGTCCTGTGGCACCCGTGACGAGCACTGTCAACGATTTTGGCACTTTGGGGGCCTCTTATTATTCGTCTCGTTTGTAAGATTGTCGCAATTGAAGGGTGTGGCAACAGGTGATTATAGAGTAGCGCAACCCGCTTCGGTCACGACCCTACCGCGTTAATTAGACGTTCCTAAGAACTGCTCTATTGGCTGAGCCGGTGACTTAATTTCTAAAACCTTGGCCTGTTTCAGACCCTCTATGCTGTGGGGAACGCCCTGAGGATGTTTACAGACATCGCCTACGCCCAGTACGAACTCCTCATCCCCCACTACCACCTTAACACTACCTTCTACGACGTAGCAGAGGGTCTCATGTTGATGGGTATGTAGTGGAGCACCCGCGCCGGGGGGGTATTGAATCTCAAGAAGAGTCATCTGATTACCGATCATCATAGGTTTCATTCTTACCGCACCTTTGGTGGGGAGCCCTTCTACAGCCTTTATGTGCAACCCATCTACATCAACGTTCCTAGCAAGGTTCATTATTTCCTCCTGTCGGCAGTAACACGACATCGAGAGTCTGATGGAAGTTTAGCGGATACTGCCTTAGCCATCAAGGGAACGAATCTTTCCCATGTACTGAATGGCGCCTTGGGCTAACCAGTCTTTCCAAATGGTCAGGTAGAAGCGGAAACCTTTATTATATAGGCATTCCACCGTATCTGCTGTGGCAAGGGCCCCAGCCACCTTTCCAGCAGCTACAATATCGGTTACTACACGATTGATTTCTGCCTTCACTTTAGGATGGTGAGGTTCGCCCAGGTAACCCATGCTTTGAGACAGGTCCCCAGGACCAATGAGAAAAACATCGATGCCTTCCACTGTGAGTATCTCCTTTAAGTTCCCCACAGCTTCCTGTTCCTCGATTAAAGCCACGACCATGGTTTCCGTATTTGCCTTACCATGATAGTTTTCCACTCCATAGGACTGTCGTCCTGAGAACATACCTCGCTTCCCAAGGGGTCCATATTTAGCGCCGCGCACTGCTCGTTCGGCAGCCGTTTTCGTATTTACGTGCGGAACCACTACCCCCGTAGCTCCCACGTCGAGTGCGCGGGTGATCAGAGAGGGCTCGTTGCTGGTGACCCTCACGAGTGAGGTCATTCCCCATAGATCACATGCTCGAGTCATATTTCCAAGTTGGTCCCAAGTTACAGATGTGTGCTCCATATCAATCCATACAGCATCAAAGCCGAATTGGCCTAGGAAATCGATGATCTCTGGTGTATTGAATCCGCTAACTGCCGTTGCGGTTTTCCCTGTCGCCAGCCGAGTCTTTGTACCGCTGTTTCTAATTTCAACCATCGCCTCTCCTTTTCTGATCAAAAAATTCATGACAATCTTAGAATGTGTCGAGGGATTTAGCGCCTCAGGCGGCGTGCGCTGACTAGACAAACATGTCTAACAGCCCGAATCGATTAGAACAAGGATCATTTAGGTTTTCCGGATGAGGGGCCCAATGGCGCCTACAGTTTCTTCAATGAATGTCTGCAGGCCCTGAGTGAGAATCTCCCGCGGCAAAATAGTGAACATTCGAACTCCCAGATCCCGGTAATGAGTCAGGCCACTTTTAACATCTGAGGACATCCATGCCACCATACTAGTCCAATGGCCCGACTGAACCGTCTGGGATAGGGCTTCCTCAACAATCTTCCAAACCACACTGCGGTCGGGCATACCCATGGATTGCCATAAGTCTTTGGGCCCAATTTGAATCGCATCTATATGGGGTACAGCTAAAATCCGTTCAAGATTATCGATTCCCTCCATCTCCTCCACCTGAAGAATGACTAGGGTTTCCTGATTGCACGTTTCTGCGAACTGCTCTTCAGTCATTCCAACTCCGTAGTTACCGGAGCGTCCAGTGGCGTAAAATGTTCGCCTTCCCTGCGGGTGAAAGCGGGCGCTCCTCACCACTACAGCCGCATCTTCAGCCGAATTTATACGCGGCACATGTATTCCTTGAGCACCTGCGTCAAGGAACCTCAGAATCTTTTCAGGATCGTTGTGGACTCTCACAATAGGTGTAATATCGAACGCCTCCGCCGCTCGTATGCTATCCACCACCGATATCTCGCTATACGGCTCATGTTCCAAATCAAAGACCACATAGTCGAATCCTACGGCTCCCAAGATCTCTACTATCTCCGGGGAATGGAACTGCATCATAGCCCCTAGGGTTAATTGCCCGTCTCGAAGCTTCGCCTTCGTCTTATTGGTGCGCATTTCGTTATCCTTTCATCTCCACGGTTGGGACAGATATCTATAGGCTCCGCATTCACATGCTTGGGCGAGCGTTGAGCGGAATTATCTGATATTCTAGCTGAATCCTGAACGTCTAGTACAGTAGGTTCTATGTCGGAGGTAGGTTTGTGCCTTCCCGTAAAGTAATTGGACGATCTATACCACGCGTGGATGGACTGGATAAGGTTACAGGCAAGGCTCTCTATACAGCTGATTTCCACATTCCGGGTACCCTCTGGGCCAGAATTCTCCGTAGCCCTTTCCCACATGCTCGAATCACGAAGATTGACAGCGCTCGAGCTAAAGGGATTCCTGGGGTACACGTGGTGCTCACAGGAGCCGACGTATCCGGCGTCCTCTACGGCCGCCGTTTGATGGACGTACCGGTACTCGCTCAGGAGCGGGTCCGCTTTGTCGGGGAGCCTGTTGCGGTCGTGGCTGCAGATGATAAGGACTTGGCCCAACGCGCCATAGATCTTATCGACGTGGATTATGAAGAGTTGCCCGCTGTTTTTTCTCCCCTCCAGGCTATCAACGAAAATGCTCCTATTCTCCACCCAGAGGTGAACGGTTACGAGGGTTTACCCAATCCCTTAAACAAGCCGTCCAATGCCTTCGTCCGGGACACTTGGGGTAAGGGTAAGCTGAAAGAGGGGTTCCGGCAGGCGGACATCATCGTTGAGAACACCTTTACCACCCCGCCGGTGCATCACGCGTACCTAGAACCAAGCTCCTGCCTTCTTTGGATCGATGCTGAGGGCCGGGTCCGGATATGGGCGCCCAACAAAGTACCCTATATTCTGCGCCAGCAGACGAGTCGAGTACTGGGAATATCTGAGGAACAAATACTGGTCAATCATGCCCATATCGGCGGCGACTTTGGCGGTAAGGGATCTCCAACTAGTGTACTGCTGTGTTATTACCTTTCATTGTACAGTGGCCGGCCGGTAAAGATGATTATGGACTATGTGGAGGAGTTTACGGCTGGCAACCCGCGGCACGGTTCCGTAGTCCAGCTCAAGAGCGGTGTCAAAAGAGACGGCACCCTGGTAGCCAGCCAAGTAAAGGTTATTTTCAACAGCGGGGCTTATGGTGGTTTTAAGCCCGGTTCTAAGGTGAATTTGACCGGCCCCGAACACGCGATAAACTCATACCGTGTCCCTCACCTGTCTGTCGAAACCATGCGAGTCTACACGAACACGGTCCCGTGTGGTTTCATGAGAGCTCCTGGCGCGCCTCAAGTCGCCTTCGCCTGGGAGTCTCATCTGGACATGATCTCCCGCCAAATGGAGATAGATCCCCTTGAGTTTCGATTAAGAAACCTTATTCGACAGGGTGAAAAAACATCTACGGACATTCGATATAAGACCGTAAAGGCAAAGGAAACATTGATGTTGGCGGCGGACTACGCCCAATACCAGGCGCCAAAACCTTCCAATATTGGAAGGGGCATGGCTATTAGTGAACGGGGGATTCATGGAGGTGAGTCTCATGCTAAGGTCACTCTAAATTTGGATGGCTCTGTTACAGTTCACACGCCGGTGTTTGAACAAGGTTCGGGTACCTATACCGTCCTACGGCAAGTTGTTGCCGAGGAGATGGGCCTTTCCCCCGAGCTTGTCCAAATCCTAATCTGGGACACAGACGCTATACCCTTCGACGCTGGCATTGGAGGCAGTCGTGCCGTTCGAATGTCCACTGTGGCCGTCCACGAAGGTGTCCGAAAAGCACGCCAGGAACTTTTCCGATTGGCGGAGGAGACCCTGGGATGGCCAAAGGAGCATCTTGTCCTCGAAGGGCGTCACATCATGGACAAGGCTAGACAAGAAAGAATTCAGTGGAGTGACCTGCTCCTTCGTGCCGGCCAACCCATCTGCGCACTAGGGTCTCATACAGACCAGGAACACGCCCCGACCACCTCATTCACGGCTCAGGTAGCGGAGGTCTCCGTCGATATCGAGACTGGTCAGGTCAAACTCCTAAAGCTCACCAACGCCCAGGACGTCGGTACGATTATTAATCCTACAGGTCACATAGGCCAGATATATGGGGGGGCAATGCAGGGGATTGGCTACGCTCTGATGGAGGAACTGCAAATGGAGGAAGGGCACGTCATTAACCCGTCCTTTGGCGACTATAAGATTCCCTCTATAGAGGACATCCCCGAGATGACAGTTGCGTTCCTAAGGTCAGGAGTCGGAACAGGACCATACAGGGTGAAGTCCATTGGAGAGAGCACTATCGTGCCGGTAGCAGCGGCGATAGCGAATGCAGTTCATGACGCAGTTGGGGTTCGTATCACAGAACTTCCAATCACGGCGGAGAAGGTCTATAGGGCGCTGAAGGATCACCCTATTCGAGAATCAGGTTCCGATACAAAAGCCGATTGCCGTAAGCTTTATTAATGCCGCGAGCAAGTATCCCCTTTACTGCGGATGAACATGACGAGGGGAAGACGCCTGGGGTTATGCCCAAACAATTCTATTCGCAATTATCTACTTGACACAAGCACCTGGAGCGATACCTCGAGGAACTCGAATGGCGGTCCTCCAACCGCGACAATGGCCATATCTTCAGCGACACACTCACGAGGATAGTCAGCACAGAGCACCTTACTTATCAAGGGCTAGTTGCGTAGATGTACCGGCTGGCGGGACCAGGCGAGCACTTTTGAGGTCGCCTTGATCAATCATCACTTTTAGTTGCATCAACCAAATACTCCAGAGCTTCAATCTAACATGAACACTAAGGTCTGGTCGTTCATCGGAAAGAGGCAGAATGGGACACTGTATCCCCAACGCTTCTAACTGGCCGTTTAGGTATCCAAGTCGCATATTTAGCTCAAGCAGGTCATTGCCAGCTGCATCTAGCGCTTGCAGCTCCCTTATATTGTCCTCTACGGTGCTCTTAGGGCCTGCGAATGGCTCTATTAACTCACAGCATCGCTCAACGTGTGGTAGGCAAGCCTTAAAAGCTGCTAAGTCGTCTTGTGCTTGCGTTGCGCCAGGGTCTTCACCCGCGGGTTGAGAGGTGCGTTGCTTAAACCATTCCACGCATTCTCGGCTATACAAGCCTAGGGGAATAAGAACGAAAAAGACCGCGGACCCTGCTATCCAAGCCCAAATGGGCAACAGCGGAGTCACAACACCAACCACGACCGCAGCAAGAATAAGGCCCAATTCCAAGGATATAGCCAACGCGATTTTCCGTATTCATCCATGCTAATCCACCACCATATCTGCGGCAAGTAGATAATTACCATTCTATTAATTGTAATTTCGGTCTAACTAGGATAGCCTCGGGGCTTAAACGTTCCCTTATGGAGGAGAATTTAATGGTTAGTCAATTCAAAGTAGGTGACCAATTTCCAGCACTTGTCGTCCAAACTGTTGAAGGGAATACGCTAAAAATGCCGGGGGATATAACAAGGAACTATTTGGTCGCGCTCTTTTACCGCGGCACTTGGTGAAGTCACTGCCGTCGGCAGTTAGCCGACTACCAGTTCAACATAAACAGCCTTGAAGCGGCCGGTGTAAGTGTGATCGCCTTATCGTCCTCCCCCTTGGACCAATCTCAAGGGATAGTAGAGAGATTGGGGCTGAAATTCCCAGTTGCCTATGGGCTTAGGATTCCTGAAGACGCCCAGAAGATTGGTGCTAACTTTTCTGACGGGAATCGGAAGTTTTTCCAGGCGACTAACTTCGTACTGGATTCGAATGGAAAGGTTTTAGACGCGACCTACAGCACCGGTCCGATTGGACGTATCAATCCGGCCGATGTCCTAGCACGCGTTAGTTTTTTTAACGATAGTAGGTGATACAACCTCAGCGGCACCGAATGAAGGTTGGGCCGGAAGTGGATCTTACGGTAAACAGAATAAACTTTGGTCGACTTGGCGAGACGAAACATAATGTCTATCCACCATCTGTTTTCGCCAACATCGATTGGTTCCAATTATTCTGAACAACGTTGGGGAATCTCGCTCTGTTAGCAATGTTGTAGAAAACTCCGAAATACCGCATTGAATTCCTTGGGGCGTTCTCGGTAGGAAAAGTGGTCGGCCTCATTTAGTATGTGCATTTGGGAGCGTGGTCAACTGGAGGCAACGAGAGTAAGCCCCTGATCGAGTGTTGTCGTCGGATCATTGTAGCCCCAAACTATCAGGCTTGGCGGCTTTAAGTTTCCGTTGCCCATCCAATTGAGGGTTTCTTCCTTCTCCACGGACAATTTCGGCAGGAACAGGCTAAAACAACAGCCATCTGTCACCATCTTGTTGACAGACTTTAGATACTTGGGTAAGAGAGCGGATTAGACTAAGGTGTCGAGCCAATCTTAACTGATGTGAGAGTAACCAAACGAGTATCGTTCAAGACTCCACCTTTGTCTTTCCTTAGTAAAGCGAGGCCTTAGGGGATTCTTCATTACCTCGGCGTTTTTCCCTTGGCCTGGTGCAAGAGTATTAGAGTCGATAAGCGTGCATGATCTGATAATTTCAGGGTGCTCTAACGCTAACCGAGCAACCAAATAGCGGCCTCTAGAATGTCCGACGACGTTGAGATTCCCCATCTTTAGTTTCTGAAGAAATCTTAGGGAGTGCCGGACAACGGCCGACATTGTATGTTCGTCGTCGGCCTCAGGATTATCTGTATACCCTTGTCCCAACTTGTCAACGGCAATCACATGAAACCATTGTGTGTGGTGATCCCCAAAAACTGGACAGGTAGTTAAGATGGGTCCTGCTCCTAGAATGACGGAGATGAGAAAGGAGACCAGGACATCAAACAGAGTCGGAGAAAACACAGCCCGTCGTGCAAGGTCAAGGTGGCCCTGGAGGCGTTGAAGGAAGAGGAGACGGCAGCCGAGCTAGCCGGGCGATTCGAGTTGCATCCGAGCTAGGTGCGGACCTGGAAGAGGGAGCTTCTGGAAGATGCTAAAGGTATCTCGGGGGGGTGACAACGCTGAGCACAAGAAGAACGACGAGGCGCTTGTTAAGCGGCTCTATCAGCAGATTGGCCAGCTCAAGGTAGAAAAAGATTTCTTAGAGAGCAGGTTAGGTCGCTGAGCCAGGAGCGGCGGCGTGCGATGGTGGACTGCTAGCACCCGTCGCTCTCGGTAGTCCGCCAGTGTGTGCTGCTGGAAGTCAGCCGCTCAAGCGTTTATTGCAGGGCTGTAGGAGAGTCCCTGGAGGACCTCGAACTTATGAAGGTGATAGAAAAGTATATTTGGAGAGACCCTTCTTCGGGTCAAGGCGAATGGGTGCTTGGCTGAGGAAGCAAGGCTACTGGGTGAACAGGAAGCGAATACGCCGTCTGATGGGAGTAATGGGGCTCAGGGCCATCTACCGGCGTCCCAGGACCAGCAAGCCGGGGATGTGGCACAAGGTTTACCCATACCTGCTGCGAGGCATGAAGATCACCACGCGCAACCAGGTCTGGGCGGCAGACATAACCTACATACCCATGGCACGGGGGTTCCTGTACCTGGTGGCCATCATGGACTGGTACAGTCGGTACGTGCTCTCTTGACGTCTTTCCAACGCTCTGGACGTGGACTTCTGCATGCAGGCCTTGGAGAAGACTCTCAGGAAAGGCAGACCGGAGATATTCAACACAGACCAGGGGAGCTAATTCACGAGTGAAGCTTTCACCGGGCTTCTGAAACAGCAAGGTATCCAGATCAGCATGGATGGAAAGGGGAGCTATAGGGAGAACCTCTTTGTCGAGAGGCTATGGAGGAGCGTTAAAAACGAGGAAGTGTATCTGAAGGCGTACCAGGATGGAAGAGATGCCAGGGTCGGAATAGGCGAGTACCTCCGTTTCTACAACACTCAGAGACCTCACCAAGCCTCGGACTATCGAACCCCTGCCGAGGTGTACCTGTCTGGCATTAAGGAAGTCCCCCAAGGAAACCTGGTACAATCAGGGGCACAACCAATATCAGTGGAGGAGACTAGGACGGCCAGCCCCGATCGTAATTTAGCCTCTATCCTGTCCGACTGATGGGGGTCACCTCAATCAAATCCGGATAAATAATTAGCCGCCTTATATAATTTCGCCGGATGAGGACGAGTTCAATGACCGTATGAAGATTTAGGTAGTATGATTAAATCAGTTACTCTGGAGGAGATCGAGAAGGTGTTCACAACCCTACAGTAGCCGTGAGGAACTTGCGGTTCGTTCTGAGCGTAGCAAAAGCTTATCCTGTCAATCCTGTCCAATGGAAGGGGCTATCTAATGGCTGACAAAGATATCGAACTAACAGCGTACCTTATGAGGTGTGCTGGCTTTGGCGCGCCGAGGAGGGAGTTGGAGACCCTGATTGCGAAAGGTTACGAAACCACTGTGCAGGAGTTGCTGGATCCTGAAACTCGTAGTATCCCACCGATCAACGAGTCCCTCATGGTTCGCTACTGGCCCGCATTGTTACAGGGAGCAGCGGATCCCATGCCGGCGCAGGGAAACTGGATGTACCGGATGATCAACACCCAACGACCCCTGGAAGAGAAAGTGGCCCTTCTTTGGCACCAAATCTTCGCCACCGGCGCCTCCAAGCTGGATCACTCTCATATAATGACACTTCAGATAGCGCTATTCCGACGCTTTGGTATGGGGAGCTACCGTGACCTTTTGGTACACCTGGCCAAGGATCCTGCCATGATCTTCTGGCTGGACAACAACGAGAACCACAAAGGGGCCCCAACGAAAACTGGGGCCGGGAGCTCCTGGAACTCTTCTCCATGGGCCAGGGCAACTACACAGAGAAGGATGTGTTCGAGTGCTCCCGCGCCTTTACCGGCTGGACTATCGAATACCCCTTGCCCCGAGTTCCTTACGGCCGCTACCCATGGTTCTTCGAATACAGACCCGAGGACCACGACGACGGTGAGAAGGAGTTTCTAGGTCATCAGGGCCCCTTCAATGGAGAAGATATCATCGACATTATAGTAAGGGAGCCCGCCACAGCCCAGTTTATAGCCAGGCATCTGTACAACTTCTTTGTCGCCGACGAGGTCCAGGTACCTAGCTGGAAAGATATCCCGCCCAAGGATCCCGAGGCCATCGGCATCCTGGCTGACGCCTTCGTCTCTTCGGGGTACGACGTTCGCTCCACCCTGAGGGTGCTGTTCAACTCGGACTTCTTCAAAGATGAGAGTGTATGGTACGCCAAGGTAAAGAGCCCGGCTGAGTTGGTAGTAGGCACCATGAGGCTGGTGGGAGACTTTCAGAGTCCCAAGCCAGGCATAATGGCCATCGGAAAAGCGCCTGGACATATGGGCCAGGATCTGTTGGAGCCCCACAGCGTGGAAGGGTGGCATACGGGCCAGGAGTGGATTGAAGCGGTGCCTTGCTGGAGCGGGTCAACTTCGTGGCCGACAAAGTAGGCGATACCAGCTTACCTGGGGTTAAAGCTATTATAGACCGATGGCGAAGGCGGCAAGGGTGGTGGAGGTCTTAATGCTTGTTCCAAGAACGGTTGCTGCTTGGATGCCACCTTCGGCCTGAGCAAACTCAATGGCGATCTGGTCGCAGGGTTCACCAACACCGGCGATCATTAGGCCAACCGTGTCGAGCATCGTATCTTTGGATCGCTCCATCGCTTCCGGGGGAATGTCCTCGAAAGAGGTGGTAAAGACGTAGTCCGCGATTTGTTCAGTTGGGCCGGTCATTTTTTCTTTGATCATCTGTAGGTCTGTGCTGTCTGTACCAGATGCCCCTTGGTTCATAGTGAATGGTTAGACGTACTTATCTGAGAAATGACAGGTCACTTGTTGAGTGTTCTTACCCCTGGCACCGAAGATCTCCACTAGTAGATCCGAGCAGCCGTTGATCACTGCGGGCTGTTGGGTGAATTGGGGGTCGGAGCATACTACACCTAGGAACTTCACTATCCGAGTAAACCTGTCCAGGTCTTCCATCTCCCCTTTGAGGTTCGTCAGGAGATTGAGGCCACAGCTACGCGCCGCCTCGTAGCCCTGCTCCACAGTCAGGTCATTACCCAACTTTCCCGTGAAGTAGGTCCCGTCCGGGCGTTGTGGAGGAACACCAGACAGGAATATTAGGTTCCCCGTTCGCACCGAGGGAACGTAGTTGGCGACGGGCGCGCTCGGAGGTGGAAGGGAAAGGCCCATTTGTTGCAGCTTTGTCTCTATCTGGGACCGGTAGAGACTGAATACTATCGCAATACCAACATCTTCCCCATCATGCACAGTGTGGTCATCAAACGCAGCATTTATGAAATGGCACCCTGGGTAGCAGTAAGTATGTACGATGCCTTTGTTAAAGCCAAAGCCGACGCTCTACAAAGGCACCACCACACCGGAACTCTTTTTCGATGATTCCGTGGGTTGGCTCTTGCCTTGAGGATCAAAGACAGCTGACGGGCAAAGCCCCCTTCTTCTACGGATTAGACAAGCAAAATAAGAAGGTTCTTGGTACGCTGCTACAGTACACACTAGAACAAGGACTAATCTCAAATTTGCCAACAGTTAAAGAATTATTTGCTCCAGAGACTCATGCTCTGACCCAGGGCTAAATTAGGAACGCAAGTGTCATTGCTAATGGCTCCCAGAACCTCGGAAGGAGTCTCAGCAGGCAAAAACGCCTTATATTGCAGCGTAAACTGCCGCCGATAATCCGGAATTTTCCCGAATCGATTGCATCGAATTCGGATTGAGCTTACAATGTCCCCATGTGAAACTTAAGGAATAACAGATAAAGGAGGCCACCATGGTGAAGGACTATTCTATCTGTGTAGCCACTGTAGGGCAGGGAATGTTTCAAAGTCCTGACTCTGGTGAAACTTGGAGCCGCATCAGAGCCCCGTTTCCACTAGATAGCCGCGTCAGAGCGGGAGTTGCACTCCATCCCCAAGAGCCCCACGTGGTCTTCGCCGGCGCCGACACCGGCATTTACCGCAGCGATGATTGTGGTCAGACCTGGGAAAGACCAGGTGGATGGGAAAAGCTGGACTCTCCAAGCCCTGGAACTCCCATTCCCGCCGGAATGTACGCCATTGAAAGGGAGAATTTTGAGGGCTTTTCCATGGCCGTTGATCCAGTGGACCCTGAGACAATTTTCGTTGGCACCACCCCCTCAGCCCTCTTCCGCAGCAGGGACGGTGGCCGTCACTGGGAGCGACTAGAGGTTAACCTGCCGCAAGATTGCATCATTGGGACAGCTCGAGTCGTTGGCATAGCTGTAGACCCACAGGACCACCGGGTAGTGTGGCTAGGCGTAGAGGTTGGAGGGCTGTTCCGAAGCCTGGATGGCGGTGACACCTGGGCCAATCTGGATCTCGATACCCCAGATCCTGATCTACCGGGTGATCTCCCCACCGACATTCACGATGTTATCATGTGGCCCGGAAAACCTGGAGCCGTCCTGGTGGGCGCCAATAGGCGCGTATTTACCAGCGCTGATATGGGCGAGAGCTGGCAGACTTTGGTCAAAGGTAGCACCTTTCCCCTGCCCTTCACTCGCCCACTGGCAGTGAAGGAGGGAGACCCTCGAGTTCTGTTCCTGGGAATTGGGGACTCCTCCTTGGGATCCACCGGTGGCCTACAGCGTAGCACAGACGGCGGCAGTATCTGGGAAACCCTGCCCCTCCCGACAGAGCCTAACTCACCCATGTGGAGCTTTGCTACCAATCCGGCGGACCCCGACTTAATTTTGGCCAGCAGCCACTATGGTGAAATTTTTACCAGCTTTGACACCGGTGATTCCTGGCAGAAACTAAAGCGGGAATTTAGCGAGATTCAGGGCTTAGCCTGGATGCCTAACTAACTTTGATCTCAATCCTGACATGGCCGTGTCCTAAGCCTATTTCTCACACCATTTGAATCGAATTTGTTTAGTCCGGTAAGAAAGGGCGAATATAGTGAAGAGCGGATTTGAAGTTTATGACTCCGATACTCACGTCAAACCAATGGCAGAACTCCTTCAAGACCATGTGGACTCAAGCTTCAAGTCCCGATTGTAAGAGCGTGCTTCCTACCGAACTCCAATAGCGGTGACCCGGGGCATAAAAGGCGACGCGGAACCTCACACATACAGTGTAGGTACCGTATCCTACAGGCGGGTCCTTGGCGTGGCTGAGCCGAATCCTCAGCCGACAGGCAGGCGTTCCAAGTGGATGGGGTCGAAGCTACCCAGGCCGGGGACCCAAGACGATAACGCAGAGAACCGCATCAAGGACAGGACGAGGAAGGGGCGGACGTTCATTTTCTGATTCCCACGTCATCTACCAGCTTTGTGGGACTAGAAGACCCCGAACTGGAACTGGGAATGACCAGGGCCTACCACCGATATTTATCCGCTTTTTGCGGACATTCTCCCGGTAAGTTTAAGGGTATGATAGTTGCACCTGCCAGGAGAGTTAAAGATGCTGTGAGCGAAATCCAGCGTTGGGGCACCTCGAATTGGACGGCGGGAGTGATGCCGCTATTAGGCGAAAATCAGCCGGTGGATCATCCAGATCTAGAACCAATTTAGGCGGCGGCGGTGGAACATAATCTCGGCGTAATACATCACAGTTCCACCTGGAATCCGCCGTACTTCGCCCGGGGTATCAAGACATGTGGAGTAATGCTTTCCTAGGCCGCCTCGCCTCGCATCCGTGGGGAGCAATGAGGTCCATGGCCGCCTTTATCGGAGGAATAATACTGGATCGATATCCGTCCATTCGTATGGGAGTTTTGTAGGGGGGATTTGGTTGGCTTCCCTTTTGGACTATCCGAATGAATGAGCAGGCTGACTACGTGGGAAGCACTGCGGAGATGAAACACAAGTGTGATGAGTATGTAAAAGGTGGCCGATTCTTTTACAATATTAAAATGTACGAGGGCGAAGAGATGTTCAACGTCACCGCCGAGCTCCTTGGTGACGAAGTGTTAATGTATGCGTCGGACTTCCCGCACGCCAAATGCAGATTCCCTGAATCCCCTGACCGCGTGTTAAGGTGGTCCAGCCTGAGTAAAGAAACAATGCAAAAACTAATGTGGGACAACGCTATTAGATTTTACAAGCAGACCTAAGTAAAACGTTAGAGTTCGGACGCGAGATGAAGGGTAACAGAGGACGGAACACACATGTCAGAGGAAAATAAGATATTACTACGTCGGCTAGTAGATGAAGTTTACAACCAACAAAACATTGATGTGATCGACCAGCTATTCGCCGCTGACCACGGAGTTGACAAATCCCGCCAAACCTTTAGCGGACTGCCCAGCAGGCTTGAGGGAACAAAACAAGCCTACAGGATGCTTTTCACGACCTTCCCTGATCTGGAGGTTACCATCCTTGATATGGCCTCGGAAGGTGAAAAGATAATGGCATATAAAAAATTTCAAGGTACTCACAAAGGCACATGTCTGGGAGTTGCCCCTACTGGTGCGCAGATAAAATACCATGCGGTAGATATTTTCCGGATTGTCGACGGCAAGTTTAAGGAGCACTGGGGTGTTGCGGACAAAACAGAAATGATGAAGCAACTTGGTATTATAAAAATGCTCTAAGCCAATGCACCTCCAGAGATTAAGACCAACTAATAGCCAGTGCAGACAATTGAGGGAGGTCGGCGTTTGGATTGATGTTCTAAACCCGGCTGTTTCCGACTAATGTCACGAATAGCTGCTAGAACGTCTCTGCCAGCACCGTAGCCCAGGGAGAAAAATGAAGGCAATCCAGTTTTCCCAGACCGGTGGTCTAGAGGTCCTGAAGTACGTGGACGTCCCGGACCCGAAGCCTAAGCCCGGCCAAGCGTTAATCAATATTAAGGCTATAGGTGTAAATTTTGGAGAGGTCGCCGCTCGTAAAGGATTGAACCCTGTTGCCCTACCCGCAATACCCGGAGGTGAGGCCGCGGGCATTGTTTCTGAGATTGGCGAAGATGTCCATGAAGTAGCGGTCGGAGACCTTGTGACCTATTTCGCGCGTGGCAGCGAGTCTTATGCTGAGAAAGCAGTTGTTCCTTCATGGCGCCTGGTCAAGCTGCCACCTGACATAGATTTCGAGATCGGCGTTGCGTGTACGGTACACGGAATGACCGCCTATTTCCTCAGCCATTCCTTCTTTTCCTTGAGGCCGGGAGATACGGCCTTAGTTCATGCGGCTGCCGGCGGCGTAGGCTTTTTACTGACCCAAATGGCGAAGTTATCAGGTGCCAAGGTGATCGGAACGGTCTCGTCAGCGGCTAGGGCACAGCTTGCAAGAGAAGCTGGGGCTGACCATACTATAAACTATACAGAAGGGGACTTTGAGGAGGAGGTCAAACGGATCACTAACGGTGCCGGTGTCCAGGTGGTGTACGACGCCGTTGGTAAGACCACTTTTGAAAAGAGCCTAGCCTGCCTTTCGCGGCTGGGGTACATGGGCTTGTACGGTCAGACAAGTGGCCCAGTTCCCCCGGTCCCGCTTTCAACCCTCACCAAGTCAATCTTCTTGACCCGACCATCTATGTCAGACTACGCACCAACAAGGGAGGCTCTGGCCCAACTTGCGGATAATGTCTTTGAGTTGGTGCGGACCAGAAAGCTTAAGGTCCGGATACACGGCAAGTTCCCGCTAAAAGATGCTGCCGAGGCCCACCGCCTGCTAGAGGATCGCCAGACAACCGGCAAGTTGCTTCTTATACCTTAAGCCACAGCATAGATCTGCTTATTGCAGATATGTTGTGTAGTCGTCTGGAGGAGCGGAGTTAATTTCCCCCTTGCCGCGATTCACTTTATATGACCGGCAATCGAACTAAGAACTCTTTGATGAGGGTCCATTGTTCGTATAAAGGGAAAGGCGGATACTAGATAATCCAGACTGGCGAACCTAAAAGAAGTGCAACATCCCTGACACTCTCAAAGCTGGTTCCGGGTGACAGGAATAACACCCTTAAAAAAGACCTGCGGCGCGTTATAACGCGCCGCAGGTCTTTCGATTTACGTGAGTTTTATCCTGAGGGAATTAAGCCTCGTTTACTTACGCACCCCTTTAACAAACTCAAGGCTTCGTACGGGTCCAAAGTTTTTCAAGTTTACCTGGTAGTCCACTACTATGGTGGGATTTATCATAACTTCGGCACTAATCCAAAACAGTGGGATCTGGCCATAGTTGTCGTAATGGTGGTCGCCGTAAGCCAGTTCAAGTCGGGTACGCTCATCCAGGTCAATTTCACTAATGTATGCGTCTCGGAAATCCGAGATGACGGGGTCGTTAAACATTTGAAGTCCGCCGCCTTTAGGAAGCGCTCGGTTTGTGGCAAGAGGGAGGAGGCCTAGATCAGATCTTGTTCCAAATCGGTATGCAAAAAGCTTGGCTTTGAGCTCGCCACCAAAATTAGAAGTCTCAGGATTTCTTAATTCTGCGAGCACCGTCGAGAATTCAACGGGCCTGAAATCCACGTTGAAGCCTACCTCTTCCCACATGGCTACGATAGCCTCAAGAACGTC
This sequence comes from Dehalococcoidia bacterium, assembly GCA_965226535.1. GTDB lineage: Bacteria > Chloroflexota > Dehalococcoidia > Lucifugimonadales > JAPULR01. The sequence continues at coordinate 169,160 of CBDDDE010000010.1, forward strand.
TGGCGCTTCAGACACCCCGCTCATGTTTGTCCCTACCAACACCTCTACATCCAAACCATTTGGAAACCCTGCATCAGTCAAAAGTTGTCGCGCCAAAGACTGATCAAACGAGTAAGGCACCCACTCAGCCCTATGCTTAAGCTCGTTAGGATTGAAGAATGCAACCCTTCCGGGTTGGGCCCTACCCTCAAAGAACGTGTTCAAGAGCACATCCCGATCAATAGCATGATTCAGGGCACCTCTCACTTCCTTGATCAGCACAGGATTTCCTGAGTGGTATCCTGGATCTCCTTCATGGTAAGCTCCGCCAAAGTGAATGAAAAATTCGGCTCCCGGGAGCGTACTTGGAGCTTTTTTCATACCCCTGGATACAGCCTCAGGTATCAACAATGAAGGAATGTCAGCTATGTGGGCTTCTTCTGTCAGCAGCATCGCTACTCTCGTTTGCCCTTCAGCTACATAGAAAATCTGGATTTCGTCGAAATCGGGGGCCTGCCACCACCAGTCATCTCCAGGTTGTTTGAACCGCTCGACGAGCAGGTATTGGTCTATCACTAAATCTACAAACTTGAAAGGCCCGGTGCCGACTGGGTCAGTCTCGTAACCTTCGATTCCTACATCCTGCCAATGGTCCCAACTAAAATTCTGCAGCACACCATTTCCTTCCGACAAGCTTGGCCCCAAACCCAAGAAGGCAGATTGAAGGTGATATGTGACCTCGTGGTCGTTCACTATCTCTATATTCTCGCTTCCATCTCTGAAGGGATCACGTGTGCCGCCCATGAGGTCAAAGATTTCGCTGTCGGTTCCTGACCTCCCACCCTTTGGAGTGGTGTTGTCCATCCTGATTATGTAGGACCCCTTGACATCTTGAGCGTCAAAGGTATCGCCGTTGTGGAAGGTCACTCCTTCTCTTAGCTTGAAGGTCCAGTCTTTCCCGTTAGGTGCCATACTCCATTCGGTAGCAAGGTGGGGTTCTAGTTGATCGGTAAAGTGGCTGTTTAACAAAAGATGATCGTAGATAGTATTGAGCGGCGCCGCGGCGCTGACGCCGGCGTTGAAGGGTAAAGTTGTCTGGCTTTGAGGAGGCACCATCACTACTATAAGGCGTGCCTCAACAAGATCACGAGTGGGGAGGGGGGTTGTTGGCGTTGGCGTTGCGGTTGCCGTCGGCGCCTCGGTGGGCATGGCCGTGGCTCTTGGCGCCGCCGTGGGCATGGCCGTGGCTCTTGGCGCCGCCGTGGCCCTTGGCGCGGTCGTAGCCCTTGGCGCGGTCGTAGCCCTTGCAGCGGTGGTGGGCGCAGGTGTTGCTGCAGGCGCGGTAATCGGCGCAGTCGTGGCCCTCGGTGCGGTCGTCGGGGCCGAAGTTGCAGCGGGCGCAGGCGTATCGTCGTCTCCGCCGCATGCAATTATTAGCAGCAAGAGGGTTCCCATAAGCGCTAACATTCCGAATATCGGCCATTTTGAGCGGATCTTTGTAATTTTCATGCGTTTCCTCAATACACTTTCATCAGGCTCTGTTACGTCTACAGGCACTAGACCGCCATATTATAGGAATTGTTTTTAGGTGTCAACGCCCCGAATTGACTCATAAATAGTGTTACCGAAAGGGGTAACGTTGCCTCAGAAATAATGTTACCGGAGTGTGGCATGAATCGAGGCAGTGTGAAGGAGTATTTGGAAGCGATAAGAGGCCTGTAACTTAAGGCCGGTCGCAAGGAAAAAGGGAGGATCTTGGACGAAGCGATGCAGGTTACCGGGCATCACCGCAAAGCGCTGGTCCGCGCTTTAGGGCCTCGGCTTGACGGCGGCAGGGATCAACGCCGGGGGCGGCCGAGGCAATACGGCCATGAGACAGCCGCAGTCCTGAAGGCGGCACGGGAGGCCAGCGACCGGGTGTGCGGCAAGGGCCTGCAACCCTTCTTGGGGGAGTTGACGGAGGCGCTGGAACGGCACGGTGAGATGACCTTGGCGGAGGGACTCAGAGAGTGCCTCCAGGGGATGAGCGCATCAACCATCGACCGGTTGCTCAAACCCTATCGCCGATTGGGGTTGAGGCGGCCCTTCAGCACCACCAAGCCCGGCAGCCTGCTGAAAGCGGCCATCCCCATAAGGACTTTCACCGAATGGAACGAGAACCGGCCCGGCTTCTTAGAGATAGACCTGGTGGCCCACTGCGGGGATTCAACCGAGGGGTTCTACCTCAACACCCTGAGCGCCGTGGATGTGGCCACCGGGTGGGTGGAATGCCGTGGGGTCTTTGGGAAGTGCCATGAAAGGGTGGGCGGCGCCATACACCACATAAACCGCAGTCTGCCCTTTCCCCTCCTGGGCCTGGACTCGGACAACGGCAGCGAGTTCGTAAACCATCGGTTGTACGCCTACTGCCGGAGGAAGGGCATCACCTTCACCCGCTCCAGACCCTACAAGGAGAACGACAGCGCCCACGTCGAGCAGAAGAACTGGTCGGTGGTGCGAAGGCTCATCGGGTACGACCGGTACAACAGCAAAGAGACCCTGGAGCAGCTGAACCGCATATATACTCTGGTGGGACGCTACGTGAATTTCTTCCAGCCCACCATGCAGCTCCAAGAGAAGAGGCGTCACGTGGCCCGGGTCCACAAGGTATATGACACTGCTAAGACTCCATACAGGAGGCTTCTGGACCACGGCGTCTTGAGCGAGAAACAACAGGAGAAGTTGACGGCGGTGTATTCCAGGCTCAACCCTGCCAAACTCTTACGGCAAATCAAGAAGGAACAAGAACACCTTTGGGAGCTGGCGGAAACTCCACTTTGACCAACCCTCTGGGTAACACTAATATTTGAGGCAACGTATGTCCTTCGGTAACATTTACTTTTGAGGCAACACGCCCCCTCCACCTCAGATTGTGGTCTTAAACTTATCAGGAACTGCTGGGCTCATATATTGTGGTTTACGGTATCCAGCAGTTAACTCTCAGGTTGAAGGCAAGGATGATCGTATTCAGGCTAGCCAATCCATTTGCAAATCACTAGCCGACTTGGGGGAAGATTCTTTCCGTTCATCTCGCCGTCAATTCCGTGTTGATCTCGTAAGGACATATCGCTATACTCCTAGATAGCCTAATCAGAGAGCGTATTGTCGACGTATTAGGAGGTATGATACCTCCTAAGGTTAAAGAGGTAAAATGGCAGACAGAGAGATTGAACTGATGGCCCATCTCATGCGGAGGGCTGGCTTCGGCGCCCCTCGTGAGGAGTTGGAGAATCGTGTGGACAAAGGCTATGAGGCCGCGGTGGAAGAGTTGCTGGACCCGGTCGCCCACGGAATCCCTCCAGTAAACGAGTCCCTCATGGTCCGATTTATACCGGGATTCATCTTTGGTAATGGTCACACCAATATGGCCAGAGCCAACTGGATGTACCGGATGATCAATACACCTCGCCCCCTGGAGGAAAAAGTTGTCCTCTTCTGGCACCAGGTGTTCGCCACCGCTAACTCCAAATTAGATAACTCTCAGCTATCGCGCGCTCAGATAGCTATGTTTCGCCGCAATGGTATGGGAAATTACCGCGATCTGCTAGTTGAGTTGGCCAAGGACCCCGCCATGATCTTCTGGCTGGACAACAACGAGAACCACAAAGGGGCCCCCAACGAAAACTGGGGCCGGGAGCTCCTGGAACTCTTCTCCATGGGCCAGGGTAACTATACCGAGAAGGATGTGTTCGAGTGCTCCCGCGCCTTCACAGGCTGGACAATCGAGTACCCCCTCCCTCGAGCCCCTTACAGCCGTTATCCCTGGTTCTTCGAATACAGGCCCGAGGACCACGACGACGGTGAGAAAGAATTTCTAGGTCACCACGGCCCATTCAACGGCGAGGACATTATAGACATCATCGTGCGTCAGCCTGCCACGGCCCAGTTCATCGCCAGGCACCTGTACAACTTCTTTGTCGCCGACGAGGTCCAAGTGCCCAGTTGGAAGGATGTGCCGCCCCTCGATCCCCTGGCCATCAATGCCCTTGCTGAAGCTTTCATCTCTTCGGGGTATGACATTCGTTCCACCCTGAGGACGCTGTTCCACTCGGACTTTTTCAAAGACGAGAGTGTATGGTACGCCAAGGTAAAGAGCCCGGCTGAGTTGGTAGTGGGCACCATGAGGCTGGTGGGGGATTTCCGGAGTCCCAGACCGGGTTTAGCAGACCTGGGCAGAGCGCCTGGATACATGGGGCAGGATCTCCTGGACCCCCCCAGCGTGGAAGGGTGGCACACGGGCCAGGAGTGGATTGACAGCGGTGCCCTGTTAGAACGGGTCAACTTTGTGGCCGACAGAGTGGGCGATACCAGCTTACCTGGGGTTAAAGCCATTGCGGACCGGCTGGGTGCTAGGGGATCCATGTCTGCACCAGAGTTGGTAGACGCATGCCTGGACCTTATCGGGCCGATAAAAGTCTCGGAGGGAACTCGAGAGGAGCTAATCGCTCACCTGGGAGGGTCAGGCACTAAGGTGCGGCGGGGCGAAACCGAGGAAGAAAGAGAAGCCTTCGCCCATCAGGTGGGCGCTACCCTTCAGCTTATTGGCTGCACCCGTGAGTATCAGTTTTCCTAGCGACAAGATTTGGGCCGCACAGTCAGTGAAGACTCCCCCGCTGGTGGGATTTAGGAAAGGGCATGCAAACCAGATTAGCGGACGGTCGAGTCTACAATTACAACCGTAACATCGGGCAATGGAGTGGTGCACCGGGACCATGCTTCACTTTGCCCGTTGGTGTGACCCTGGACCAGGAAAAGAATATCTACGTTTTAAGCCGGGGTCACGATACCTCACTGGATCCTCGGGTCGCTGTTTTTACCCAGGACGAAGAATGGCTTCATGATATCGATTCCTCAGGCAAAGGTGACGGCCAGTTCGTCTGGTCCTCCGGCCTTGCGATCGATGGTGAGGGCGATGTCTACGTATCCGACGAGTGGCTTCACCGCATTTCTATCTTTGACAAGAGGGGTACCTTTCTTGGTAAATGGGACAGGCGGGGTTCCAAAGATGGTCAAATGGAAGGCCCATCGGGCCTCGCTTTCGATGTTGACGGCAATCTATATGTAAGCTACACTCAAAACAATCGTATCCACAAATTTACTAACGATGGGAAGTTCCTAGTTGAGCTGGGGGAGTCCGGGCACCAATCCAGGACAATTCAACCTGCCTTGGGGAATTAACGTCGACAGCACCGGTGATGTATGGGCAGCCGACTGGGGCAGCGACAGAGTGCAAAGGTTCTTCCTTGAGAGAAGATGCAAGCTCACCCTAATTTGCTTAGATCGTGGAGCCGGGCAAAGAGGCCAGAGTTACAGTGGGCCTCTGCACGCCCCACGTCAGTAATCGTTGGTGACCGCGGCGAGATAATCGTCACTGACACCATACGCTGACGGCTCCAGGTTTATCAAAAGGAGGAGACCTACGCAGAGCCTAGTTCAACCTTTAGATCCGCCTATACCGCCTTTAAGGATGGTACCACTGTGAACGTTCGGGCTTATTGGATCTGCATTTGCCGTTAACTTCGCGGGAAATCCCTGTAAAGAATGATGAGGTGAACATGCCTAAGTATCGGATTATATCGGCGGATACTCACATTGTTGAGCCATCTGACCTATGGACGAGCAGACTCGGTGCGAGGTTCGGGGACAGAGTCCCTCGAGTGGTTGTCGAGGAAACGATGGACAGATGGTACTGCGATGGCTTAATGATCGCCGATTTCTACGGTGGAGGGTCGCAGGCTGGCGTTAGGTTTACGGAGCCGGAAAAACTGACCCGTGAACTAAGGCAAGAAAGTGTCCTTCCCGGCGCCTACATACCTAACGAACGCGTCAAGGACATGGACGCCGATGGCGTGGAGGCGGAAGTGATCTTTCCCACAGTTGGCCTTCGTTTGTACCGCGTGCCAGATAGCGAACTCGTGACCGCCATATGCGGCACATACAACGACTGGATAGGCGAGTTTTGTGAATCATTCCCGGACCGGATGAAGGGCGTTGCAATGCTTAACCTGGACAAAGTATCGGACGGGGTGAGGGAGCTGGAGCGTTGCGCGAAGATGGGGCTCGCGGGAGCTTGGATACCCGTCTATCCTCCTCAAGGGAGGGAGTACCATTTGCCGGAGTACGAGCCCCTCTGGGCCGCGGCCCAAGATCTGGGGATGCCCCTTAGTTTTCACGGCGGGTGCTATAGATATCGAGCGGGGCCTGGCCAGAACTTTGAGCACACATCTACTGAATCTCCCTCCTTCCGAGTAAATGATGATTACTGGCCAAGGATGTCCATTAGCGACATGATATTCGGCGGCGTGTTCGAGCGGTTTCCAAAGCTACAGGTAGGATTAGTGGAGGTAGGTGAGCTGGCCTGGGCCCCTCACTTTCTCACTAGGATAGACTACTTTTACACGCAAAGGGAGTGGCCAAGGACCTGGTACCGATTCAAAGAGCACACGCTTCCCAGCGACTTTTTCTATCGGAACGTGTTCATCACTTTCCAGGAAGATGCCGTGGGCCTAAGGCTCAGAGATGTCATTGGCGTGGATAATCTTCTATGGGGCTCCGACTATCCTCACGCTGAGTCAACGTTTCCTAGAAGTCAGCAGATATTGGAGGAAATCTTGGCAGACTGTACGCAAGAGGAAAGGGCTAAGATCGTCGGTGGGAACGCCTCCAGAATATACCGTTTCGATTGATAGAGAGGGGTCGGCTGTACTGGGTGCGGCAGGGATAGACCGTGTCATACCCTATCTCTCAGGGTAGTCTAAGGTGCTGAGGCGGAAGGTTTGACGGAGCCAGACTGTTTGCTCACTGTGACGATTGGACCCCATCTCGTCAATACGTACACAGCGTGCTTCAATGGGCGCACTGTTTGAAGTCGTGGATAGGGAATGTCAAAGGAGGAAGGAATGGCGAACAAGGATATTGCTTTAATAGCGCACCTTATGAGGCGTGCTGGCTTTGGCGCCCCACGAGAGGAGCTTGAGACCCGGATTTCGAAGGGTTACGAAAAAACTGTGGAGGAGCTTTTAGATCCTAATGCCCACGGCATTCCCTCAATTAGCGAGGCCGAAATGCTTCGGTACATGCCGTCATTAGTCAGAGGGCTTGGTCCGCCGATATTCGCGCAAGGCAACTGGATGTATCGGATGCTTAACACCCCTCGCCCCTTAGAAGAGAAGATGGTCCTATTTTGGCACCAAGTCTTCGCCACGGGCGCATCCAAGGTGGATAACTCCCGCTGTATGACACTACAGATATCCATGTTTCGTCGCTGCGGTATGGATAACTACCGTGATCTGCTGTTGGAAGTAGCTAAGGATCCAACAATGCTCTTCTGGCTGGACAACAACGAAAATCACAAACACGCGCCCAATGAGAACTGGGGCCGGGAACTTCTGGAGCTCTTCTCTATGGGCCAGGGCAACTACACAGAGAAGGACGTCTTTGAATGCTCCCGCGCTTTTACCGGCTGGTCCATAGCGTATCCCATCCCCCGTGCAGGGTATGGCTCAACCCCGTGGTATTTTGAGTACAGGCCCGAGGACCACGACGACGGTGAGAAGGAATTTCTAAGTCACCGTGGTCGCTTCAATGGGGAGGACATCATCAACATCATTGTCCAGCAGCCCGCCACAGCCCAATTCATAGCCAGGCACCTGTACAACTTCTTTGTCGCCGACGAGGTTCAGGTGCCTAGTTGGAGGGATGTCCCGCCCAAAGATCCTGAGGCCGTCGGCATTCTGGCTGATGCCTTTGTCTCTTCGGGATACGACATCCGTTCTACCTTGAAGGTGCTGTTCACCTCAGACTTTTTCAAGGATGAGGGGACGTGGTATTCCAAAGTAAAGAGCCCCGCAGAGGTAGTGGTGGGCACGATGCGGCTGGTAGGCGATTACCAGGGTCCCAAGCCGGGTATATGCGCCCTTGGTCAGACCCCAGGATACATGGGGCAGGACATTTTGGACCCGCCCAGCGTGGAGGGGTGGCATACAGGCCAAGAGTGGATAGACAGTGGCGCTCTGTTACAGCGAGTCAACTTCGTCGCCGACCGCGTAAACGACACCACACTGCTCGGGGTTAAGGCAATTGTCGATCGGCTGAGCACCATGGAATCGATGACCGCTGCCGAGTTTGTGGATGGTTGTCTGGACCTGATGGGCCCAGTGAGAGTCTTCGATGAAACCCGCAAAGAGCTAATTGCTCAAATAGGCGGCCCCTCTGTCGAAGTGCAAAGTGGCGGCACAGAAGACGAGCACGCTGCATTTGCCCAACAGGTTTCTATCATGCTACAACTCATAGCTTCCACCCGAGAATACCAGTTTGCCTAATGGCAGTTAACTCGAATGACGTAGCTATTCAAGACGGTTCTTGGTGGAAATTGGGAGGCAGAGATGCAAACTAGAATTGTGGCTGGCCGCGTTTACGACTACAGTCACACCATCGGGCTGATAAGTGGTCCCGGCGGTTCAGGATTTGACCAGCCCGTTGATTTGGCCCTGGACAGAGAACAAAACATTTACGTCCTAAGTCGGAGTAATGAGCTACATCGCAAGCCCCGGTTCACCGTTGTTACTATGGACGAGAAGATCCTGCGCGATGTCGGTTCGGTCGGAGAGGGTGACGGAGAATTCGTATGGCCCACTGGAATTGCTCTTGACCCCGACGGAAATGTTTACGTATCAGACGAGTGGCTTCACCGGATCACCATTTTCGACAGGAAGGGAAATTTCCTTGCCAAGTGGGGCAGCCTAGGACCGGAAGACGGTGAATTGCATGGGCCCTCAGGTCTGGCCTTCGATAATAAAGGATACCTCTACGTCAGTGACTCTCAGAACAACCGAGTCCAGAAGTTTACCAGGGAAGGAAAATTCATTCTGAGCTGGGGTACCCAAGGAAATGCAGATGGCCAGCTGGATAAGCCGTGGGGCCTTGCAGTCGACCATCAAGGGAACGTTTTTGTGGCCGATTGGGGCAACGATCGAGTTCAAAAATTCTCATCCCAAGGCAAGTTTTTAGCCACTTTTGGTAGTTCTCTAAATCAGCCAGAAAATCCCCAATACGATGCACTTTTCGATACGACTCTCGGTCGCCCCAGGAGTTTGGACAAGGCGGGCCCTGGAAAGCTGGACGGCCCAAGCGGTGTCACAGTTGACAAGGATGGGGACGTATATGTGGTGGATTGGGGTAACGACCGTATTCATGTCTTCGCCCCCGATGGGTCCTTCCTGACCACATTCGTTGGGGACGCGCAACAACTTTCACAGTGGGCGCAGCAGTTGGTCGACGCAAGTCCAGACGTGGTTAGGGGGCGCAAGCAGGCTAAACACCTTGAGTCTGAACGGCGACTTAGCCGGCCTACGTCAGCTATGGTTAGCGACGACGGCGAGATAATCATAACTGACACTTTGCGACATCGCCTCCAAATTTACCAGAAGCTAGAAGGATACGTAGCCCCACAGTTCAACATTTAGAATTAGTGTTTCCAAGGCCTCGTCCGTGCCCATGCAGAAAGGCCATCCGACGCGACCCTGAACAAAGAGGGACAGTATTAACGTGGTGGCCAGAGCAAACCTAAAGGAGCTCGGATTTGAACATTTGAGATCTCAAATCGTAGGCCTCACTGGATGGTAACGGATATCTGATTCAGCCGAGATTAGAATCTGTGAATAAAGCTCCGAACGACTTGGTTAAACTCCAGTGGATGTTCCCGATAGGGCCAATGACCGCACTGGTTAAAAATATGCATCTGGGAGCGCGGTTCGCTGGCAGCAATTAGATCGAAGAGCGCCAAACCCATTTGCAGCGGCGCGCTCTTGTCGTTATAGCCCCAAATCAGCAAAGTGGGTGTCTTTAAACGCCCATCTCTAATCCAACTCAGCGTCTCATCCTTGTCTTTCTTCAATAGGGGAAGGAAGAGCTTGTCCTTCAACCCCTCAGTCTCCATCTTTGCTACTGTCTCTCGATATTTTGGAAGCATGGCGACCTGCGTCATGGCATCTAGCAGCTCATCGCTAATGTGATCAAATTTGAACGAGGCCCGCTGCACACTCCATCGCTGGCTTTCCTTGCTCCCATGAGGCTCTGGTGGAGTCGCCCGCACGTACGGTTCACCGACTGGAGGAGACAGAGATTCAGAGTCCGTAATGATGCAGGACTTGACCAAACCAGGGTGCTCTAAGGTTAATCTGGCCACAAGGTAGCCACCTCGAGAGGATCCTACTAAATGGACGTTTTGCAGTCCTTTTGTCTCTAGAAATTCGTAGGCGTGGCGTACCACAGCCGACATGGTGTAGTCGTCATCGCTCTTCGGATTGTCTGTATGGCCCTGACCCAACTTGTCGACGGCGTAGACATGAAACCACTGGGTGAGACCATCGAAGTTTAAATCCCAGTTGGCGGCGCAGACTGCGGCACCAAGGTAACCGAAATTCCCACCGTGGAACAGTACCAAAGGTTCGCCCTCTCCTTTTTCGAAATACCGGGTCCTGATACCGTTCACGTCAACGTACTTCTCATTTGTCATTACCATTGCCAATCAACCTCCTTCGTAATATTGGACTCGATACAGAACCCCAAATTGGCTTTTCAAAGTATGGGAAATTAGTCAGCAATTTGACCAGTCAAGATTGCTATAACCCCTAGTGATAGAGGTCCTTGGGCACCCCTAAATGGAATCAAAATTTCTATGGTCACTCCTAGCCAGCGTTGAGCGTGTCTCCCCACAGTGTAAACAATCTTAGTGTACCAGCCATCTATCTAGGATTGCCAATGCAGATCGTCGCAGACGCTTCAAGAGTTCTATAGGTGTTGCGCAAATCTAATTGAGGAGTTTCATGATCTATCGAAAAACCTTTCCCAGAGTACCCAGCAAAGAAGAACCTATTTGGGTTGGTCACGGAGCGGACTAGGCAAGAAAGACTGGTGCCGCTTTTTTCTGCAACGCCCAGCCAGTTGATACTAAAGTCCAAGGTGGTGACGACTTCGTAGAAGTCCATCTGCCAGGTTTGAGCGGAGGTGATGAATATCGGGCTATCCAGGAGACCGACCCTGTGAGGGATAGACGGCCCCATGACGGTCTCAGGCGCGGCCCACTGTGGCAGAGTCTACAAAACACAACAGGAGATCCAGCTGTACCACCGTCGAGGTGCCAACAATAATACGCGCCACAGAAACGGGCGCAGTGTCGGCTTGGTCCTCGCCATCTGCTTCCTCGGCAAGGGTTCAGGTAAACCCCAGTATACGCAGGGCCCGCCGGAACCGCGATCTGCTGACGGCTACACAGAGCATTTTGCTAGACGCCCTCCGCCAACACCACAGGGACCTACTGTCTACTGCGGATTTAATCCGCAATAGGGCAGAAGATCAGACTCCACGACTAATCGACGACTTCGCCTACGGAGCCTACCACTTGGTGGAGCAGGGCCTGGCCGACCGGGACCTCATCGTCATGCACGGTGGCTCCACCGGGGGGTCTTTACTCTGGTCATGCTCCACCGCTATCCAGACCTCCTCAAAGCTGCCGTAGCGGGGGACTGGGGCGGCCCCGACATGGCCCGGACCACTGGCTCAAGGCGTTGCCCGCCTCCATCGCCACCAGCGAATCCTCGCTGGGGGGATTCGTGGCGTCGTACCCCGTCGCGGCGTACCAGAGGGAACGGCGGCAGCCCAGGGCCGCCGAGGCCCATATCTCAAGCTGCCCGTTGGCGTCGAACCGCGCCGCAGGACGGGAGAAGACCTCCGCCCTGTCGATAGTCATAGTCGTCATGTCGCTTCCTCCTTGTTTCCCGTAAGTGGAAAGCGGGGCTGCCCCCGTGGAGACAGCCCCGCCCTGATTGATGGTTCCGTTGTCCAAGCCGCTTATGCGGCCGCCTTCGCCTCCACCGCTTGCGCCGCCTCTCCTTGCTCCCTGGCCTTCAGATGGGCCTTGAGGATGTGGGCGATGCCGTCGCCAAGCCCAAGAACCGCGACGCTCTTGCCGTCGGGCATCCGGTTGAAGAACGGCTGCATCTCCGCTATGCCCTGGCACTGGTCGATGAGTAGGGTAGGCCGCCGGCGAGTTACCCCGTGTTACCGGAGCACTTTTCCGTCGGCCCCCTCCGAACCGGACGTGCGGCTTTCACCGCATCCGGCTCTCCAGTGGTTAAGTCTGCTTTCGCGGTTTCCAACTACCCTCGTGGGCGGCAAGGTGACACGAACGGCAGACCACGAGAGTCTTGCGCCGCCGCGCCGCCATAACCTGTACCCATTTGGGCTTCTTGCCTTGGCCGTTGCCGTTCAGGTCGCGAAGCGCGCGGACGTGGTGGACTTCAATGTTGTCCATTGATCCGCACATCTCGCATTCGTCAGCTAGGAGCCTTTGGATCAGCTCGTTGCGTTCAGTCCTGTTGAGGCTTCTGGTCTGCGAGGACAGCCTGCTTGTTCCGCTTCAGGGGTATGCCACCGAACTGTGCCACACCCTGCTCCTTGACAACCATGAGGCACTTGCGTTCCCCGTGCTCGGTTTGTACGGTGCTCTTGTAGCGCCCGAACACCTTGGCGCACGAGGTCTTGTGCTTGGCCGCAAGGGTCTTGGCCAGCGACCACTCCATGACCCATTGCAGCCTCCCGAAATGGGAGACGTTCTGGGCCAGCAGGTAGTACTGGATGACACCCCGGTACTCCGCTTGATATCTGCTTATGATGGTGAAGTCGTCTTCGTTTAGCAGTGCGGAGCGGTGGGTTGGTTTGCCTTTGCCCATGTAGACGTGGCAGTGTTGTTCGATGACTTTGGCGGGAACTCGCAATCCGATGATGCCGTTGACTTTGCGCCGCCCGTTGCGGTCGTGCTTGTCGTTGGCCTGCTGGCTTCACGAGTTCATAGCCGAGGAACTTGGCCGCCTGGCTGGTGGCATGGGTTATGAGAGTTTTCTCCCCGGATAGCTCTAGCTTGAGTGACTCGCACAGGAACGTCTCCAGGGACTCCTTTATCTGCTCGGCTTCGGCTTTTGGCCCGATGAAGCCCAGCACGAAGTCGTCCGCGTAGCGGACGTATCGCAGCCGCCGGTATCCGGGGTCGTAGAGGTCAGTTTGATGGCAACTGTTGCATCTGCTTGCGCAGTTGCGCTGCCAGCTCGTGACGCCCTCTCTTCCGGTGGTTGGCGACTTGGTGACCCAACGTGTAGTACGCAGGGTTGCGGCGTCGTGCTGTGCCTTGGGTGTGGGCTGGTATGAGCACTGTCTCGACGAACTGGTCCAACCGGTCCAGGTAGATGTTGGCGAGGATGGGGCTGACCACGCCGCCTTGCGGTGTGCCGCTCAGGGTGCGGCCATACGTCCAATCCTCCATGTAGCCTGCTTTTAGTAGGTACTTGAGCAGGCGTAGGAATCGGTTGTCGTGGAGATTTTCGCCGAGTACCGCCAACAAGACCTCGTGGTCGATGTTGTCGAAGCACCCTTTGATGTCTCCCTCGACAAACCAGCGGACTCCCGTCCAGGTGCGAGCCACTTCGCTCAATGCTGTGTGGCATCCCCGGCGGGGCCGAAAGCCGTGGGAATGGTCGGAGAACTGCGGCTCGTAGTAGGCTTCCAGAATCATCCGGATGACCTCTTGCAGCAGCTTGTCCGTCCACGTCGGTATGCCCAAGGGACGGGTTCCCCCATTAGGCTTGGGAAGATTGACCCGTCTGACCGGCGTCCATCGGAACCGCTCGTAACGCAGGGCGTCGATGATGCGGTCGATTTTCGCCAGTGACATTCCGTCCACGGTCTCTGCGGTGGTTCCCTTGGTCATCGCTCCCTGGTTTGAGTAGAGACGACCGTAGGCCCGCAGGTAGAGTTCCCGGTTGTACAGTTGCCGATAGATGTCTTCCAGCGGCAATCCTCGTTCTCCGCGTTCGCGTATGACGTTCAGTACAGTTTCGGCGGTTCTCATCACGAGTACCTCCCTGTCGTATTCCGTCTAAACCACCTGCCCTCCTTCGCCATGTACCGGGCTTTCCCCGGCTCGGACTACTACGAGGGCTCCGTGACCATAGGGGTCTCCCCCCTTAGGCCATCCCGCGTTCCGGTGACATAGGACGTTCTAGCGCGACTTAGGTGCCCCGTTCGCCCCCTTGAATAGACCTCATCGGTCATTGCCCACCCATCGGAGATGCCTTGGCCAAGAGATCGGGCCATTGCAATGGGCGGCGCCGGGTTACAAGCGTTCTACCGGCGGGTGCGCTCGTTCCACCATCTGGAGACTGGGGTTCAGGCAGTGTAGCTTTCACCTTATCGCGCGGGTCTTGCGGAACCGGTCTTACAACGCTTTCAGACCGTAGCCGCTTTACCGACATACTGTTTTCCCCCTAGGCTTTCGCTTCAAGGTAGGTCGGTTGACCCAGGAACGTTCTCCGAGTTCCTCCCGCCTGAGTCGGGTATCCTATGCCGCGTCACGCGGCGCACTCTCTTCTAGCGGAGTCCCCCGCCGCAAGTGCAACGAGATGAGGCGGCAGGCCAGCTCGGTGACCCCGTGCTGGAAGCTACCCCCTTCCCCAGCCAGCCGAAGACCTCGAAGGGCTCGCCGTCCTCGACCGTCGAGACGGTGACGTAGAGGTTGCCCATACTCGGTGCTGAGCTTGGTGGTCGTGCTGGGCGTCGAGACCCTCAGAACGCCCTCGGCTGCAGCTCCTCAACGTCATGGGTCCAATCCCAGGGTGTGTAAGTTGGCTTGTTGTCATGTTCAGTGACCTCCTTGTCTCCTGTAAATGAAAGAGCGGGGCAGCCCCAGAAAGAGACGACCCCGATCTATTCCGTGTCCCGATGGGCAGGGCAGACTAGGCCGACTGCGCCTGTCGCGTCTCCTGGAGCTTCTTGGCTGCGGCCTCAACCAGAGGACCTAGCTCGGCTACCGTCAGGTCGTCGAGGCTCTTGCCCATCCTGTCCACCACGGCGGCCCGCACCCCGTCCTCGTCGAAGCCCTGCGCGACGGCCAGCTCCATGAGCCGCTTGCGCAGCGTCTCCGTGCGGGCGGCTCTGCCACGGTTGGCCTGCGCCTGGCCGGACCTGCCCCCGGTTTGAGCGGGGACGCGCTCCGAGGGGGGCGGCCTGCTCACGGTCGGCTGGTCTCCGTAGAAGCCGTTTCCGAACTGGATGCCAAAGCTGCGCAGCGCCCGCTTCATGCCGTCGGTAACCGCGCCCTTCATGGCGGTGTCGTGGCCCTCGGCGTTCTCCTCTGTCACCGAGTGGAAGCCGACGTCCGTGCGTGGCGGCGCGCCGGGGACGGTGACCCGAACCGGGGCGCTGTAGGCACAGGCGGTCTTGATCTCGCCCGTCTGGGGATTGACCGTCTCAAACTGGCGCAGGGTCACGTTTTCGACCAACTCAAAGCCCCATCCCCCATAGCCGAATATGCGGTTGGCTTGGTCGATGACGGCGTGGACTTCGAGGTAGTCGTAGGTACGTCCGGCGCGGCCCTTGCGGTGGGAGACCAGGGCGGGGTCTAGGGGCTGCCCCAGGGAGTTGGCGACGGCGGGCGAGAGCCCGTCCCAGAGCAATAGCTCCTGCCCCACGCTGGACGCGGGGTCGTTCTGGACGACTAGAGCGGTGTCCTTGTGGACTCCGTAGCCGTTTTCGTTGTTGCTTCGGTTCCTGTTGAACATTTCAAGGCTCCTTGTGTGGTGTTGTTCCTGTAGCGAATGGCCGGTGCGGATTCCCCTATGGGAAGCCGTGTGCGGTGCAAGCCCCGTCGTGAACTGGGCATAGGTCCTCCCGGGTAGTGGATGTGCGTGAGTGAAGCAAGGAGCAAGTCCCGCAAAGAGGTATGTCTTTTGAGCTCGGAGGCGTTCCCGACTGTGATTCGGAGGCGACCCTGCGTCCGAGCAAGCCAGCAATCCGCTCCGTGGCCTCAAGGCCCGCGTCGGCGGCGTCAAAGGCGAGGAAGACGCGGGGGCAGCCCCGGAGGGCCGAGGCGATCCGCTCCACCCCCTGGGTGCCGAGGGCTGCGACTGCAGGTATGCCCCACTGGGCAAGGGCGAGCCAGTCAAAAACCCCTTCAGCGACGACTGCCCAGGGCGGGGCGGGGCCGAGACGCTCAAGCCCAAGCACCGGCTTGGGGCCTGGGAGCGCCTGGAACCGGGGAGTCCGGTCGGGATCGACTGCCCGGCCGACGAGCCAGCGGACGAGAGAGCCGGAGGCGTCGGGAACGACGACCATTCCGGCGAACCGCTCCCCGCCCCGTTCCATGAACAGTCCGCAGGCCCTGAGCATGTCGGCGTTGAAGCCCGCAGACTCAAGAGCTTCCCGCAGTCCGCGTCCCGGCGCGTAGCCGAGGCCGAGCCGCAGGGCGGCGTCAAGGCCGATGCCCCTGGAAGCCAGGTACACATGAGCTTCGGGGCTGTGCCGAAGCTGACCGGCGTAGAACCGAGCCGCTGCCGTCAGCAGGGCGGGGTCTCTCGGAGGCAACGCGGCGTCCCAAGTCCGCCGCGTTCGGGCTGGACGAGTGGCGGCCCTGGGCGCAAGCCCTGGACTGCCGTCCAGCCGCCGTATGGCCTCAGGCAGGGTCAGGTTCAATCCGACCCGCTGGATGAAGTCTAGCACGTCGCCGCCTGCAGACCGCAGCCGAAGCAGTAGAAGCGTTCCGAGTCGCCGTACACCGTGAAGCTGCCTTCCGCCTCGTCGTGGAAGGGGCAGACGCCCTGGCGGACCCGGCCCTTTCCCCTGAGGTGCACGCCGATAGCCTCCACTGTGTCGCCCAACGGGTGACGCGCCTTCAGCGTCGGGATGTCCACGTTGGCCGTGACCATCACGCACCCCCGTTCAGGGGCCGAAGGCCCCGCAGGCTGCGCCGAGAGACCAGCTTTCCGGGTCGCCAGCGCATCCCCAGCACCGCCGTCACCTCCAGCGCGTCGTCGCCCCTGGGCACTAGCGCGGCGGCCCTGCCCGTGCCTTGGCTGTAGACAAGCGCGTCCCGGTCGGCGAACCGCCGCTTCACCAACTGCTTCCACTCGGCGTAGGCCCAACGGGCCTGATTCGGCTCTGCTTTGGCCATGTCCACGCGGGCTAGAACCTCCAGCGCGCCTCCACCTCCCCTGCCTGCCTGAGCCACCGCCCCTCGTGGATGGTCCGAGCCAAGCTTTGCGTCGCGGTTGACGCGGGAGCTACCGTCTCCGGATCCTCCCTGAACAGCGCCGCCATGAGCCGGTCCACCAGCTCTTCCAGGCTGCGTCGGGGCCGCACCGTCTCCATGGTCTGATTGCCAGTTGCCAAACTTACCGTCGTCATCTGATACCTCCTCAAGTTGTTGTGTTGTTGCCATTGATCTACGCCCGTTGCGAGCAATGAAAAAGGGCCGCCTCCGGCGGGGAGACGACCCTCTGAGTTGGGATGAGTTGCCGGTGGGCAGTGAACCTGCCCTTCAGCGTCTGGACCTCCGCACGGGGCGGCGCACTGTGAACCGTCTTATGAACAGCTCACCGATTCCGAGGCCCACTGCGTTCAGCACGAATATCTCGCCGTTTCCCGTCAGCAGCAGCGGGCCGAACAACAGCCCTGCCACCGCGGTGGCAACCGTCAGCCGCCTGCCCCGCCGAAGGGAACCTCCGATGCCGGCTATGACTTCTCTGGGTTTACGTGTCGTAGTCGGGGTGTTCCTAATGTTCATGGACATCTCCTTTCTGTTGTCTGCCCGCGCCGGCATCCACGGCGCAGGTCATGTGTGATGGGGATGACGAAAGACGCACTCCGTCCACGGTTGGATGCCTGATGCGGGAAACGGAGTGGGGTTGAAGAAGACGCAAGTCGGCCCAGGGTTACATAACGGGGAAAGAAGTCGCCTGAGAGCTGCCGGAGAGGAACCATCTGACGGCACGGGTTGGATGACGCAACTCGCCCAGGGGTGAGAGGCCACAGGGGAAATCTGCGAAGAGTCTAAGCGGCCGGCCTGCTGAGATTCCACACCAGACCGGTGCACGTGGAAGCTGCGGCTCAAGTATTGTTCAGCGGTGCCGCAGACGTGAAGAACTGGTCGGGGCACAGGACGCACTCCGACCAGGGTTTCGTGGGCCGACGTGCGAAAGGCGCACCGGCCAAGATGTCCCGACTTCTGAATTCAGTCTGGGAGGAGCAGTACTCGACCCCTTGACCTACTTCACGCAACGGGAGGGCGCTTGTCCCTCATGGGTAGACCGCCGGGAGAGCAGCGCTCAATCCCTTCCGGTCAGATCCCCTGGGTGGCTGTTGGGAGAGCGAAGCTCAATCCTTTGCAGCCTGTCCCGGATTCGAGGGACGGGAATCCTCCAGATTTCTCGGCAGGAAACGCTGGAAAAGCCTGAAACTGAATTTAGTATTACCAGCTATCCCCACCGGTGGCAACGGTTTTGGGCCATAGCGCGAAAATCACTTCCCGCCATGTGCCCGAGAAGGGCCAGGGTTGGGCCAGGAACGAACCCGAAGGCCTACTTCCGCCACAACCCCAGAATGTGGACACGGCGGAACCCGGAGTTGGCGCCCTTGCATGAAAGATGGACATTACTCGCAGCAACCGGCCAGAAGAACCCTCAATGTCTCACCAACGGGTAAATGTCAGGCACCGCCGGTCATTGACACCGTCCTGGGAGATAAAGACTAGTCTTCCAGCATGCCCTTTCTCCGCATTCCCATGCTGGCCTGGCGATAGTGCACGCGAGTTTCGTGGGACTCACCGCCACGGCGGGGGCCTTCGCCGACGGGGAAGACCTCTGGTCGAGGTTGCTGTTGGTAGTGCTGCACCCCCTCTGCGCCGGGGGCCTGCTTCTTCTGGTGCTGACGCCCCGTCCGACCACGGCAAGGGTCCTTGGCATTGCGGCGCTGCTGCTGGCCACGGTGTCAGCCGACCTGTCAATGGCGATGCTGATAGCCCGGGGTGCGGTGAAAGGGGACTGGTGGCTTCCGGTGATACTCGCCGTAATCCCAGCCATGGGCGTCGTCTACGCGCTTCCCCTCGCCCTGATGCGGCAACCGCCTAGAACGGACTAGAGACTGGCGTAAGACCCTAGCCGCGCCGGCCACGGCTTTCACCCAGCTTCGACTAAGACCAGGCTGGCACCGCCGCTACTTCCGCCACAGCTCCAGTGTGAGGACCCGGCGGAACCACCGCCTCACCTGATCCCTGACTCGTTCTCTCCGCACCCTCTCCTGCGTCCGAGTCCGCCAGCGGACCTGGGTCCTCCGGCCTAGGCTGTCCCAGGGATCCGTGTCGGGGGGCATGGTGAGCTCATGCTGTCCAATGAGGGCTATCTCCAGGGCCCGCAACCGCTCCTCGTTCACCAGCCAGTGCAGGCCCCGTCCCTGGGCAGGATGGCTCTGTCGCAACCTGCGCCATTTCTCCACCAGGGACCACGCAGATCCGTAGACCTCCTCGTCACCGGGTTGAGGCTCCGTGGTGACCACCGAGGGACTCGTGCTCCTGAACAGATGACGAGGCGGTGAGCTGCGCGGCCGTGGTTGGTCCCCAACCGGAGCATTCGTAGCTCCCTCTTCTCTCCTGGGCTGCTTTACTCTGACGTGCCGCTCCTCGTTGGCCGCTGCCGACCCCGGCTCCACCGTAGGCCGGCCCAGCTCTCGACCGACCATCTCCTCCACCTTGCCAGAGGCTGTTTGAGCCATATCCTCCACCGCCTCCACGCGGCCCTCCAACTCCCCCACCAACCCCCTGACCTCCTCCAGAGCCGCCAACTCCCTGATGAGCAACTGACGCTCCAGGGCATCGCACAGCCGTGGGGTCAGCTTCCCGGAGTCAATGGCAGCCGCCAGGGTCTTGTAGTTGACTCTCAGGACCACCGCAGCCTCCATCCGGCCCTTCCGCTTCACCACGTCCCGCAGCAGCGGCGTCAGCCGCAGTTGGTGCAGGCTCTCCAACCCGGGGGTCCTGTCACCCACCAACAACTCTTCTTTCATCCGTCCCTCCTTCCACTTCCGAAAACGGAACTTCTACGCCTGTCCACTGGAAGTCCAGCCCCCTCGGGACCACTTCTGAAAACGGAACTTCCGTAGCTGAGAGTCGAAATCGGGGCCGGAACCTACTGTGGAACCCTATTGCTTCCCGCAGTGGGCCTATAGGAGGCTATTCCCCCAGATTCAGCTTTGCGATGACCCCAACTTCCGTTTTTGGAACTCTGGTCATTTGCTGTACACGGCTATGACACCACCAACACCCCTCTGAATCCAATGCCTCAAAAGGGGGGGTGAGCTCGTCCCCCAGGGGGCATCCTTGCCCCCCGCTATGAGGCATTGGATGCCGCCTCCGGACTCCCCACACTCTGAGGCAAGACATGAGTTCCGGCTGTTGAGGAGGCGTCCATGAGAGTGTTTTTGAGGCTGTGGTCCATCAGGGTGAGGGGGTTGATACCCCGGACAATTGCCCTGCT
Source organism: Dehalococcoidia bacterium (assembly GCA_965226535.1). GTDB lineage: Bacteria > Chloroflexota > Dehalococcoidia > Lucifugimonadales > JAPULR01. The sequence goes on from CBDDDE010000010.1 coordinate 189,532, forward strand.
ATTGGCCATCCTATCGGCCATCCCCCTAGCGGGTCTCACCCTGGTGCAGACCCCGCCCGGCGACGAGATAACCCTGGTCAACTCGGACCGGGAGTTCGTCGAGCGGAAGAAGGAGGGCGAATTCATAGCCCGCCCAGTCTTCGACTGGCAGATAGACACCCTCTACTACGCCATAAGGGACGCCGATACCGGCCACTGGCACACCCCCATGTACCGGGTCATCGGCGGAGAGAAGAAGCTCAGGGAGGGCTGGGAGTACTCGTGGGAGTACCCGGTTCTTGAGGAGCAGCCGGACCTGGACCCGAACAAGGCCTACCTGCTGGTGATGGTGGAGGGTTTTGCATGAAGTACTCCCTTAACGTGCGGTTTGATTACGCATTTTGGCCGTGGCTTGGGTTGTGCTTTAGCCGCATCTGGTTCAGAGGTCAATTTCAGTCACCAATATCAAGGGTATGAGCTCGCTTTACATACTGCAACAGGTCCAAGACGAAGCGCTAACACTTGAAGGTTCTCGATTTTGTCCAGTTTGGTGGGCCTGATTTGACGGTAGTCAGTACCATCTTTGAAATGTGGGTGGTCCTGCGAGCTGCTCAGACTCAGCAACACAGTCCCAATGGGAGGACGGGAGTGTATAGCAGCAACCTCCATACCCAAAACCACGGTACTCTTGGTACTCAAATTTAGATGCAGTAGTCGCTCCCAGCACCGGAAATGGTAGGTACCAAGACTAGCGGAGAGCCTCCTACGGACGGCAGAAGGGCAAATCGACCTCATCCCACAAGGGCAGAGCAATCGGTATGCACCCCGTTAACTGGTTCTTGCTGAGCATTTCCGCTCCAGGTTGGGCAAGTCAGCCAACCCAGCCGGTATTTGCCACGGCGGCGCGGAGGGCGTCCAGATAGTGAAATCGGGCGGTGGACTTAGGAGCGGGCGGGCGGGTTGTTCAAGCGGTGATGTGGCTACAGGGTTCGGGGGGAAGATAGCAAATGGGCGGCAATCTTTTTTATGGCTTCCCAGTCCTGGCTTGTGAGGCTGAATGGCCTATCCACTTGTAGTGTCCACCCCTGGAATTCCTTGGAGTAACTACGGACTTCCAGGTTGCCTATGGCTGTTGCCAGGGCCTTCGAGGACTCATCGTTGGAAAGAGTATAGACTAAGCCAGTACCGTAGTCCTCGCCTTTCCAGGTTACATCAACCACCTTGCCGAAGAGTGGGAAGGACTTTTTCCGCACGGTCCTAACCTTGACCTCTTTGTGAAAGAGGTCTGGTCTTTCATCTGGGATGCAAAGGTTGATCCACCATTTAGGTGGGCTGTCCTTCCCCCTATCCTTCTTGAGGATATTTATCCATTTGATGGGCCCCTCTGGCAGATCGATGACGCCCAAGGAACGATTGAACCAGGCGTTGTTTACTTTTTCTTCGATTCGTCCGCGCTCTGCCATTTCCGCCCTAACGCCCAAGGAGTTGAGGGCGCGGGCTAGATTGTCTCTTGTCTTGTCGCGGAGTTTTTCTTTCACCTGTCACCTGACTAAGCCTACGTCGGCTTATGACTTGCCCCGATATTTGTACCACCTGCTATGCTAGTCCGACAAGTACTGGGAAGGGACCAGCAGGCAGCACGGTCTCAGGCGCCGGCGGTCTTTAACCCAGGGAGGGGTGAGCGCCGGTCCTTCAACCACTCGTGGCAGGCTCTCGAACAACATGTGATGAGGGCCTGATTACAGGTCCAGAACGAGCCTCAGCGTTTCCTCCTCAAGTTGCTCAGCTGTGGGAAGTGCGATCTTCGGTCGCTGCTGAATCAGGGTCAGGGAGTCACCTCGTACTCCGCCTCCGCAACTTTGCGGTCGCCCACGTATACATACACAACATAGTGTCCGGGTGCCCACTTCCGCGATGGTGATTGACCCATAGTAAACCACGACGTACCGCCGATGTGTCTGGCCTCCGCAGTCAGGGTGCGGCTTCTGCGCCTGAACTCGAACCCGTCTTCGTAGTACTCCACAATCTCCAAAGGCACCTCACGCGTAGCTCCCGACACTTTATACGAGTACTTCAACGTGAGATATACCCAATCAGTGACATCCTGCGCGGAAAAGACAGATACTGCAGGGCCGTCCGTGCGGGTGACGATGTAGGTCTCGTCGATGCGCCCGTTGATGCCGGTCAGGCCAGGATCAACAGGGCTAGGGTCGAGGCGAGAGAGGTCGTAGGGTTCCGTCCCGTTGTACCAGCGGGCGACGACGGTGCTCTTCGCCTCGTCGTCCGAGCGAAACGTCTCTCTGACATGTTCGATGCCTACGGACGTACCGCGACGGTCATCGGCGTCGTCTTCGATCTCCGACGCCAGATAGAGATCGCGTAACCCCTGTCGGAATCTCTCATCGCGAAGCGTAAGGTACAAATCGACAAAGAGTCGTTCCCCAAGCGAGTAGTTGCAGCGGAATTCAATACCGCCTCTGGAAATGCCCAGGCTCTCCAGCTCGGCGATGCTGCCGGCATATCCGCAGGGAAGGTTGGTGACGCCTATCGGCTGTCCAGTCCGCGCACCTTCGACGACGGAGCCATGAAGTCGGCGGCTCCCTCGTCCACCCAGTCTTCGTTGCCGCTCCAGTAGTAGTGTGCCACCTCGTGAGCAATGGTAGAGCCGGAAGAGTGCGCTTCATGGCTGTCGTCGTCGATGTCATATTCGGGAAGGATGGCGATGTGAGTACCAAAATTTGTCCCTGCGAAGGAGCCGGAGACCGCGTTCTCGTAGAGCAGGCCGACATACTTGGTTGGGAGGGGTGAGCCCATATACTCTTCGATGCCGCGGACAGAGTACTCCAGCAGGTCCATTGATCTCGCCGCACCGGGAGCCGTGCGGATGATGTCAAGGACGACGTCACCCGCAAGCGGCAACGTGATGATACGCCGTTCCAAGAGGACTCTGGATGGGTCAACCAGGATGTCGATGAGACTTGGATTCTTTTCTGCGACGCCTTTCAGTGTGGCGACAATCGGAGCCAGATCGTTGGAGATGCCATCTCTCAGCGCCTTGTGTGACATCACACTGACGAACGCCGACGGCTTGAAGGCCGCAAGCTGTCGCAGTGATTCCATGGCCGATATGTCGGGCGGCTCAATGGTTTCTAGGAACGGCATCCCCACAATCCGCAATGCCTCTTCCGCATCCTTGTCCGCTATCGAAGCGAGGGCTTCAATCAGGTCAACTTCGGCATCTTCGATGCCGTCCTGTACCCAGCCCAAGGAGACGACGGACGAAGCAACCTCGGCGTCCTCGTTCGCTATATAGGCCACGTTCTCAATTGCTTCGACCTCCACATCTTCGATGCCGTCCTGTACCCAGCCCAAGGAGACGACGGACGAAGCAACCTCGGCGTCCTCGTTCGCTATATAGGCCACGTTGCGGCTTCGACCTCCACATCTTCGATGCCGTCCTGTACCCAGCCCAAGGAGACGACGGACGAAGCAACCTCGGCGTCCTCGTTCGCTATATAGGCCACGTTCTCAATTGCTTCGACCTCCATCTTCGATGCCGTCCTGTACCCAGCCCAAGGAGACGACCAAGCAACCTCGGCGTCCCCAAGTCGATGTAGGAAATCTCCTCAATTGCCTTGACCTCGATCCTCTACCCAACCTAGGGATACGACTGAGGAAGCGACTTCAGCACTCCCCATATTATCCAGCCAGCGGAACGCTCCGGCCTCTACGTCGTGAATGCCGTCCTGCACCCAACCGAGCGAGACGATTGAGGCAACGACGGAGCGGCTTGTCACCGCGATGTAGAGCAGGTCCTGAATCACCTCGGACTCCCTTTCGTCGATGCCGTCTCGCACCCAGCCCATAGAGACCGACGGAGGAAGCAACCTCGGCGTCCTCATTCGCTATATAGGCCACGTTCTCAATTGCTTCGACCTCCACATCTTCGATGCCGTCCTGCACCCAACCGAGCGAGACGATTGAGGCAACGACGGAGCGGCTTGTCACCGCGATGTAGAGCAGGTCCTGAATCACCTCGGACTCCCTTTCGTCGATGCCGTCTCGCACCCAACCTAGGTTCCTGATTGACGAAGCCAACTGTGGGTCTTGTTGTTCCAGCCAGCGGCCGTTCGTGAAGCCTCGGAGAGAGAACGAAGCAACCGTTGGGGTAGCCGAGTGTGTAGCTGTAGTGGTGTTAGTCAGCCTAGGAGTGGGCGTCTGCGTTTGGGTCGGCGTGTCGGTCGGGGTAGGCGAAGGCGTTACGGTTGAGTTAGGTGAAGACGGTCGGGTGGGAGTCTTGGTTGGTGTCGGAGATGGAGTTGGGGACGCTACAGATACTGGCGCTGGGGTCTGAGCAGGACTCGACGTAGTCCCAAGGTCACACGAAAGTAGCGACGCGGCTGCCAGGGCCGTAAGCAGGCCCGCCCATACTACCTGATGGATTCTCTCGCGCGAACCAAGAGTGCGAGGCATGTGAGGGGTAGCCCTCCTGTAGAGACATCTTTCAACATTCCAGCTTGAACCTCAAGGTGAAGGTTCTTGATTTTGTCAAGTTTGGTGGGCCGTCAGGGATTCGAACCCTGGACACCCGGATTAAAAGTCCGGTGCTCTGACCAAACTGAGCTAACGGCCCTCAGAACAGGCCCTTTATTGTACGTAACGCCGCAACACCTTTTCAACGATTTCCGCTAACCCATCCTCTCGTTGTCATTTCAGCGGCCCGGTGCTATCCTGCAACCCTAGAAAGGCCCCGCTTTATGTACGACTTTCATACCCACACATTTCTCAGCGACGGTGTCCTTTCCCCCATCGAGCTCATCCGCCGCGCCTACTTCCAAGGCTATAAGGTCATCGCCATTACCGACCACGTTGGGTTCGGAAACATCGAATACGTCGTAAAGGTCCTGGCCACCGACTGCCATAAAGCCTCGCAAAGGTGGGACATTTTGGCCATCCCCGGCGTGGAAATCACCCACGTGCCCAAGGACGACATCGACATGGTGGCCCGGGAGGCTAAATCCATGGGCGCCAAGCTGGTAAACGTTCACGGGGAAACCATTGTTGAGCCCGTGGAGCCGGGCACCAACTTGGCCGCCATTAGTTCATCATCGGTGGACATTCTTGCACATCCTGGGCTGCTAACGGACGACGAGGCGCGGATGGCCAGCAAAAACGACACCTTCCTTGAAATTTCGGCTCGGAGAGGGCACAGCTTAACCAACGGGCACGTGGCGAAAACCGCCCTATCGCAAAATGCCGCAATGGTCCTGGATTCCGATGCCCACGCGCCCGCAGACCTGCTGAATCCCGAACTGGTCAAGAAAATAGCGCGGGGCGCCGGACTAGACAAAGCCCAGTCCCACGCCCTTCTACATACCAACCCCAACCGGCTCCTGGCAAAACTCGGCTTTGCCACTTATACCGCCCCGGCGTAAGCTCCCAAAACACACAACCTACGGGGCAGGGGATCACTCCTGCGACGGCGCGTGGGGGGACGGCTCCTCTAACTTAAACACTTTGTACGGTTCCCAGCGGTTGTTAGACCTATCGAACCGCACCACCCCTAAAAACCTTCCGTCGGTAGAATATATCCGGTAGTTCTCCAGGTGACCGGCGTAGAGACCGTGATACCCAAGCGAAACGGGGTGTCCATTGCGAAGGAACCGCTCGGCGCTTTCTCCCACCACTGCGCCCTTCATGTTCAGCAGCAGCGAGTCCAGAGGGCGAATCAACTCCCGCCACCTGCCCTCTTCCACCGCTTGAATAAACTCATCCAAAGTCACCGCGTCATCTATGTTGAAGGACCCCGTCCTCAAGCGTACAAGGCTGGACGTATGGGCGCCGCAGCCCAAAAACTGCCCCAAGTCATGGGCCAACGAACGCATATAAACGCCACGACCGCATTGACTCTCAATGGTAACGAAGGGCGGCTTGAAATCCAGCAAATCCAGACTATACACCTCGACTTGCCGCGGCTCCAGTTCCATCGTCACCCCCTGGCGCGCCAGCTCATACAAACGCTTACCCCCCCTCTTCAAGGCGCTGTGCATAGGTGGCTTCTGCTGAATAGTGCCTCTAAAGGAGCCCAGGGCTTCCTCTACCTGCTCCCGGGTGACAAGAGACGGGTCATTCTCCTCAACAACCTCTCCCTCGGCGTCGTAGGTATTCGTAGAAATGCCGAGGCGAACCTCCATCCGATACCCCTTGGTCTCATTTATGAGGTGCTCCATGAGCCTAGTCGCCTGTCCAAAACAGATGGGTAGAATCCCCGACGCTAAGGGGTCCAGGGTGCCTCCGTGCCCCACCCTTTTCCGCATCCCCGTCAGTAGTTTCACCCTCCGCACCACATCCATGGATGTAACCCCCACCGGTTTATCCAACACAAGAAAACCGTTGATGGCCGAGGGGCTCGCCCTGCCCACACTACCTCTCCCGGAAGACTGTCGACTCATCAGCAGACACCTTCTTCTTCAGGGATATCTTTGACGGCTCTGCGGATAGCCTCGCTTCTCTCAAGAGAGTCGTCGAACACAAAGGCAAGACTGGGAATATTCCTCAATGGAAGCTTAATCCCCATCTCCTTTCTTATGTACCCTGCGGCGGAGGCCAACCCCCGGAGCACCTCGTCTTTTCGCGAGGGGGAATCAAGGACGCTAAAGTAAACCTTTGAGTTACGCAGGTCATCAGAGGTATCCACGCGAGTGATGCTAATCAGGCAACGGAGTCTTGGGTCCCGCAGCTCCAGTTGGATAACCCGGCTCATCTCCTGGCGCAAAAGCTCGTTAACCTTTTGGATGCGCCTATTCATGGGAGGTCACAACTTATAGGGGACACGTCGCCACTATTCCAGCGGTGGAAAGGTGCTTATGCTCGACTTTTCTCTCGCTTATGGGCCTGTAAGACGTCGCCCTCTCGGAAATCCGCAAAGCCCGATATCCCGACGCCACATTCAAAGCCTGCACCAACTTCGTTTACGTCTTCTTTGAATCGTCTCAAACTGGAGATGGAACCCTCCAAGACAACCACACCGTCTCGCAAAACCCTGAGGGCCACATTCCGTGTAAGTCTACCCTCGTTAACGACCACCCCGGCGACCTTGCCAGCCTTACCGGCGCTAAACACGGTTCTAATAGTCGCCTTGCCCTGCACCACTTCTCTGTAGCTGGGTTCCAGAATCCCCTTCAGGGCTTTCTCCACGTCTTCAATAATCTGATAAATAATATCGTAGGAGCGAATCTCCACCCCCTCCCGCTCCGAAGCGGGCTCCGCGCTGGGTTCAATACCAACGTTAAAGGCCAGGATAATGGCATTGGATGCGCTGGCCAGCAGAACGTCGCTCTCATTGACGCTGCCGGCGCCGGCGTGGAGAAGGTTGAGCCTTGCAGAAGGGCTGTCCAGGCGCTCCAGCGCACCGCTAACCGCCTCTACACTGCCTTGAGCATCGGCCTTCAGAATCAGGCTTAGCTCCTTGACATCCCCGGCGGTAATCCTGCTCATAACGTCTTCAAGAGTTAACGCCCGAGCCAGGTTCTGCTCCTCCTCACTCTTGACGATATTCTCCTCAACCAGGGCACGAGCGGTCTTACTATTAGCGGTGACGTAGAACCTGTCGCCCGCCTGCGGCAGAGAGCCAAATCCCATAATCTCCACGGGTACCGAAGGTCCCGCCTCCTTGACCCTTCGCCGTAGGTCATTGACCATTGCCTTCACCCGACCCCAAGCCGTCCCAGCCACCAAGCTGTCGCCCACCTTCAAGGTGCCGTTTTGCACCAGCACCGTGGCCAGTGGCCCCTTGTTCCTGTCCAACTGGGACTCAATGACAACCCCGGAAGCCGGACGCTGAGCGTCCGCCTTAAACTCGGCCACTTCAGCCACAACCAGGATATTCTCCAACAGGTCGTCTATGCCGGTCTTGTTCTTAGCCGAGACGGGGACGCCAATAACGTCGCCGCCCCACTCCTCCAGCAAGAGACCGTGGTCAACCAGTTGCCTCTTTACCCTATCGGCCACGGCATCAGGTTTATCAACCTTGTTTATGGCCACCACAATGGGCAGATCCGCCGCCCTGGCGTGGTCTATAGCCTCCACGGTTTGCGGCATAACGCCGTCGTCCGCTGCCACAACCAGCACCGCTATGTCCGTTACCGAAGCGCCCCTGGCCCTAATGGCGGTAAAAGCCTCGTGTCCCGGTGTATCCAAGAAAGTGATTTTCTGCCCCTTGTAATCCACCTGGTACGCACCAATGTGCTGGGTAATGCCACCCACTTCCCGTTCAGTAATGCGACTATCTCTAATAGTGTCCAGCAAGGTAGTCTTGCCATGGTCCACGTGGCCAAAAATTGTAACCACCGGACTCCGCGGGGTTAAGGCGTCGGCATCAACGTCGCCCACGTCCTTTACGGCGGCGGCAACGGCGCCGGATGCACGCTCTTCCGGCGTTGCTTTGAACCCAAAGGCCGGCGTCACCATGGCGGCTAGGTCAAAATCTATCACCTGGTTAATAGCGGCCATGACCCCGTTACGCATAAGCTGCTTAATAACGTCAATGGGGCTAACCCTCATCAGATCCGCAAGGTGCTTCACCGTGAGAGTTGGGGGGAGAGCAACCTCCCGAGGTCCCGTTCTTCTTAACTTTGTAGTCATGGCGCCTCATTTCCCGCGGCAATCCCTTGCCACTTCATATATTGAGTCCGCAGTCCTTCTTTTGCGTCCGAAGAAATTGCTGTTCGAAGAACCCGGTCCAGGATCCCCTTCTCCATTCCCCGCTTCCAGCACTCTTCTTTCCGACAGAGGTAGGCCCCCCTGCCGGACATACGCCCCTTGAAATCTATCTCCACCCGCCCCTGGGGCGTGCGAACAAGCCGCGCCAAGTCACGCTGTGGTCGCTTCTCAGCGCAGGACAAGCAAGTCCGAACAGGAACTCGTCTAGTCCTCACCTAACCGTCCGACTCCCAGTGTTTGGCTTATCGCCTCCGGGCTTTTGCCTTCTTCTTACGTCGACCACCCCCGCGCCCCGCGCGTTTGCCTCCTCCTCCGCGTTCATATTCTAGTATGTCTTCAGCAAAACGAATCTTACCCGCGTCCGGAGTAAGCTGTGGTATCTCCCAAATCTCGTCCCCCATCTCCTCAAGGGGCGCCTCCTCCTCTTCTTCATCTTCCTCATGTTCCTCAATGGTCAGGATCTCCAGCTCCTCCTCAAGACTGAGGGTCTCCTGGGGAGCCTCTTCTTCCTCCACCGAGACCTGTTCCTGGGCTAGGATGTCCGCCAAGACCTCCTCAAGGACCGGAACCGCCACCTCCTCGTCTTCCCTAACCTCCTCAACCTCTTCCTCCACCTGGGGGACCTCAGCGACGACATCTTCCAGAGCAGCGGCCTGCGCCGTCTCCTGTTCAGCCTCAGCCTCAAGGGCAATAACGGCCGCTTCCAGCTTAATCTGGGCCTTTTCAGCCTCCCATTCCGACATACTCTTAATGTCCAGGTGCCATCCTGTGAGCTTGGCCGCCAACCTGGCGTTCTGACCTTCCTTGCCTATGGCCAAGGACAGCTGCCGCTCCGGCACCACTACCACCGCCGAATGGTCTTCCTCGTCAGCCACCACTTGGACAACTTCAGCGGGGCTGAGGGCGTTGGAGATGAACCTTTTTAGATCACGGTCCCAGCGCACGACGTCAATCTTTTCGCCCTGCAGCTCGTTAACGATATTCTGGATGCGATTGCCCCTCATACCTATGCAGGAGCCAATGGGGTCCACCCCGTCCTGCAGGGCAACAACGGCCACCTTGCTTCGCGACCCTGCCTCCCGGGCGATGGACCTAATCTCAACTATGCCGTTATAAACCTCAGGAACTTCAAGCTCAAAGAGGCGCTTCAGCAGCTGCTTGTGGGTGCGGGAGACTACAATCTCCGGCCCTCGGGCGCTCCGGGTGACCTCCGTGGCGTAGACCTTGAGGCGTTGGCCTCTACGGTACCGCTCCGTCATCACCTGCTCTTCCGGTGGCAGGATTGCCTCGGCGCGGTCAAGCTCAACAACTATACCCCTGCCTACCTCAACCTGGCCCACCACGCCGGAGATAATGTCGTCCACCCTCTTGGCAAACTCTTCATACACCATCTCCCGTTCCGCTTCTCGCAGCCGCTGCAGCACCACCTGTTTAGCCGTCTGCGCGGCAATGCGGCTGGCCTGATGGGAGAGGGACTCCATCTCCATCTCCTGGCCAACCACGGCGGTCTTGCTCATGGCCAAGGCCTTCTTCAAGGAGATCTCTGTCTTATCGTCCTCCACCTCCTCAACAACCGTCTTCAAGGTGCAGGCCTTAATATCCCCGGTATTGGGGTTGAGCTTAACTGAAAAGTTTACGCCGTCGCCCCAACTATCCTTCTTAAAGGCAGAAACCAAAGCGGCTTCAATAGCCTTAAGCACCTCCTCTTTGGGAAGATGCCTTTCAGCTGCCAACTGTGTCAACGCTATGAGAAAGTCGCTCTTCAAAGCACTCACCTCTCCCAAAAGCTTTCTAAATTAAGAAAGCGGGTCAATGGCCCGCTTTCCACGCAAGTACCTGGTAACAGTACGATTCAGAGTATATCACCCCGTTGTACCATTAGCAAGTTGGCGGTTCCCCTACTCCCCCATACCGCCGCGGCCTGTGCCTAGGCGACCGCCGGCTGCTCCGCAACCGAGGGAAGTCCGCAGAACATCTCGTAGTCAATTAACTCCGTGACCGTCGGCTCCTCCCCGCAAAGAGGACACGCGGGGTCCCGTTTCATCCGAACCTCGCGAAAGTCCATGGACAACGCGTCAATGAGGAGCAGCCTGGACTTCAAACTTTCCCCAACGCCCAAAATTAGCTTCAGCGCTTCAGTGGCCTGAATGCTGCCCACCAGCCCCGTCAGAGCACCCAGCACTCCCGCCTCTGCGCAGTTTGGTACCATGCCAGGCGGCGGCGGCGTGGGGAACAGGCAGCGATAGCATCCGTGGCCGGGGATGAAGACCGTGGCTTGACCGTCAAAGATTAGTATGCTGCCATCCACCAGAGGCTTGCCCAAGAGATAACACGCGTCATTCACCAGGTAACGAGAGGGGAAATTATCCGCTCCGTTGATAACCATGTCGTACTGGCCAATTATCTCCATGGCGTTCTCCGAGGTGATGCGCGTTTCGTGAATTACCACGTTGACGTCGGGGTTGTAGGCGTGGATTGTCGCCTTGGCAGAAGCCCCCTTTGACAAGCCTACGTCGTCGTTATGGTGCAGTATCTGCCGCTGGAGGTTGGACACCTCCACCACGTCAAAGTCAACAATCCCAATGGTGCCGACTCCCGCCAAGGCCAGGTAAACCGCTGACGGAGACCCCAGCCCCCCGGCGCCTATTATTAGCACCTTTGCGCCCAACAGCTTGCGCTGCCCCAAGCTCCCCACCTGGTTCATGATTATGTGCCTGCTGTACCGCTTCACCTGCTGCGGCGTCAGCACTCTTGCTTGTGTCATTTCATATTCCTCCATACCTTCAAATAACGAGCGCAAAGGTTCCCCGCTTCGGGAGTCCGGGGATGCTCAGGCAGATCAGTGTAGCAACTCATACCGTCAGCGTGGAATTCGGTACACGGTTTCCGGCATTCAACTCCCGCTGCCGGTGCGCCATACTGGCTATGGTAGTGTCGCTCAAAAGGTCCCGTACCGCCTCCTCAAAGAAGGACCATACCTCCCGTTGAGCGCAACTGTCCGAGAGTTGGCAGCCGTCGGGCTCCACCAGACAGTCCAGCAGCGGACTCCTTCCCTCTAAGGCGCCCATCACCTGATCCAAGTCCATATTTTCAGCCGCCCTCGACAGGGTATGTCCGCCGTGGGGACCGCGGCGACTTCGGATAAACCCTGCCTTATGAAGGGTGGTAAGGACCTGGTCCAGGTAAGCCTCGGGTATGCCCTGCCGTTTGGCAATCTGGGCCGTCTGCACTGGTACGTCGCTATCGCATTGAGCCAACTCTACCAAGGCCCGCACACCATAGTCGACTCTCATGGGTATTCTCATTACCGTAGCCTCACGGTTTTACATGCTGAATTATAGCATCGCGCCTATACATTGTCTATTGAAGGACTTCACTTTTCGCCGGGAGCGCCACGGATACCCCTGTATGCTTGATGGCTGGAGAGAATGGAGAATAGTATTACGCTCCACGGCATTCCATTTTCCATCAAGCAGTGGTAGCATTATTCTTACTCATATACAAGCAAGGAGAGCCATGGCAGACACTTTGACCCTAACCCTTGAACCCAGAACACTCCTGGGTAAAAAGGTAAAGTCACTCCGCAAAGCCGGAATTATCCCCGTGCACCTTTACGGACAGGGAATCGATTCCCAGGCTCTCCAGTGCGAGGGTAAGACCCTCTATCGCATTCTGGCGCAATCCGGTATGAACACACCAATATCCTTAACCATTCCAGGACAGAAGGGCCAGAAACTCACCTTTGTCCGGGAGATCCAGTGGGACCCCCTTCGCGGCGATATGCTGCACGTTGACTTCCTCCACGTGGATGTTGCCAACGAGATTACGGCCTCCATTCCCATCGTCCTCACCGGCGAGTCCCCCGCGGTCCGCGTTGTCTTCGGCGCGACCGTCGTCCAGCTCTTGCGCGAATTGGAGGTACGGGCGCTTCCCCTAGACATTCCCGGCGAAATCGCCGTGAACCTGGAACTCATACAGGGACCCGGGGACGTTATCCGCGTTTCCGATGCCCACATCCCGGACAACGTCACCACCATCACAGACCCGGAAGAGTTGATAGCCAGGTTGGAGATTGCCCGTGAGGAAGAGGTTGAGGCGCCGGCTGACCAGCTGGAACTGGGGGAGGGTTCCGACGAAGGCCAAGAGAATGCCTCCTCTACTTAGAGCGCCTAGTCCCAGGGGCTAGCTTGGCAAATGGGAACCCGGAAAATCAGGATATCCCCGTAAGAACTCCGCCGCCTTCTGGACGCGACGCCCTTCCAGTTGAAGGCTCCCTATTTTCACAATGCTCCCCCCGCCGGCAACGACGGCGATGGGCCCTCGACTTGGATCTGCTAAAGCTATCACCGCGCCTCGCTTGCACTCCATCCTTCCCGGCAAGGTCTCCAGGCCCAGAAGCTTTAGCGTTCGGCCCCGCCATCGGGTGTAAAGGCCGGGCCACGGCGCAAAGGCCCTGAATCTCCTGACAAGCGACTCCGCGTCTTCCCCCCAATCCACCTCACCGTCCCCCTTTACAACCTTGTTTGTATAGGTGGCAGCCGTATGGTCCTGGGACGTTGGGACAATTCGGTCTCCTATCCACAAAGGCAGGGTCTTGGCCAGCAGCCCGCCCCCCATCACAAAGAGACGAGTGGTAAGACTATCGGCCGTTTCATCGGGCCCAATAGGCGTCTGCTCCTGAGCCAACACCGGCCCGCTGTCCATCCCCTCATCCAGCATCATCAGGCTAGCGCCCGTCTCCTCAACGCCGTCCAGGATGGCGGTCACTACGGGAGAGGGGCCACGGTATTTGGGCAGCAGGGAGGGATGAATGTTGATAAAGCCGTGTTTTGGCGCCTTCAATAATTCCGCCGGTACTATTCGACCGAAAGCGGCTACCACCACGAGGTCCGGCGCCAACCCCAAGAACTCTCGCTGCGCTTTGGCTGTCCTCAAAGATGCCGGCTGAAATAGGGGCAGTTTTCGCTGTAGGGCGAACTCCTTCACCGGGGAGAACCCCTTGGATAAACCCCGGCCCCTGGGCCGGTCCGGCGCCGTATATACACCAACCAAATCATCCCACGAAGGACACAACGAATTAAGTACCGGCAATGCGTAAGCCGGTGTTCCCATAAATACAACCCGCATAGCTAACCATTATAGAAATCGTCATTAACGCTTACAACGCCCCGTATTACGCCACGGAGCACAGGTTCCCATATTATGAGCCAATACGACAATCATTATAGATAAACATAACCGAAGTGTATCCTCTCTATAGGTGGCGCATAACGAATCACATACAATATTAACATATGTGCTAGAGTAAAGTTTATATTTATATCATACTTTATATCAAATCGTAGTGAAATTAAAGTCTGGTTACAAATTCCTTAATTTATCCCTTGAATCTCCCATGTCCCACTGCTAAAGTTTACTAAGCCATTAACCGCCTAATTTTCCAACTAGAGAAACCATCATCATCGTCGTCAAAAGAGGGGTATGGGGTCCAGTAACAGGGGAGAGACAGCAGCAAGAAACACCTGGTCAGCGGTCCTCGGCGAACTTGAAATACTATTACCTAGTTCTGCCTATGCCACTTGGCTGAAGGGTACCGTTGGCCTCTCCATCACCGATGGAAGCCTGGTAGTAGGTGTGCCAAACGTTTTCACCGCCGAGTGGCTCGAGCAACGCGCCTACCAACTTGTACAGAAAACCACCGCAAAAATCACCGGCTCTCCCCTAGACGTCTCTTTTCGCATAGACAACTCTCAACAACGTGTCCCAAGCTCCGACGTTCCGGCGCACCCATCGAGCGATGCCCCGTTGCCCTTCTCCCGCGTTCCCAACCATCGTTACAGCTTCGATTCCTTCGTCGTAGGGCCGTCCAATAGCCTTTCTTACAATGCGGCCCTGGCCGTGGCTTCCTCCTTGGGCCAATACTATAACCCACTGTTCATCTACTCCGGAGTGGGGCTTGGGAAGACTCACCTTCTACACGCCATAGCCCAAAGATGCGGGGAGCGAAGCGTAAACTACGTTTACGTAACTTCGGAGCAGTTCACCAACGAATTCATTACTGCCATCCGGCAGCGAAGCACCGAGGAGTTCCGGTCCAGGTATCGCAGCGTGGACGTCCTTTTGATGGACGATATCCAGTTCATGAGTGGGAAGGAACAAACCCTGGAGGGCTTCTTCCACACCTTTAACGACCTTCATAACACCAACCGACAGATCGTCATTACTTCGGACAAATCGCCCAAAACCATGCCATACCTGGAAGACCGCATACGCTCCCGCCTCTCCTGGGGCCTCACCACAGACATCCAAGCCCCACCTCTGGAAACAAAGGTAGCTATCCTCCAGACAAAGGCGCAGGAGATGCAGGTCCGCGTTAACAACCAGGTCCTAACCTACGTGGCTGAGCGAACTCACGGCAGCGTCAGAAACCTGGAGGGTGTCCTTAACCGCATCGTCGCCACGGCGCAGCTCAGCAACATTCCTATAACATTAGAATTAGCCAAACAGGTCCTCCAGGGGACGGAAGAGCATGCGGACATCTCTTCCCAATCACCAGACCGGGTCCTACTGGCTATAGAGCAGGTATTTAACGTTGAGCATTCAATCCTCACCGGGTCCAAGCGCCAGCGCGATTTTGTCATAGCAAGACACGCTGCCATGTACATCATGAGAAAATACCTGAACTTGACGGTCACTCAGATTGGTCGCACCCTAGGCGGTAAGAACCACGCCACCGTCATCCACGGCATCAAGCGGGTAACCAAGTACCTGAACACTGACGACGGCTTCAGAGCGAAAATAGAGGCGACAAAAGAGAACCTTTCAAAACGGGATCCATGACCTCGGATATCCACCGCCATCTTTGTGGATATCTATCGACACTTTCGCTAAAACCAGACCATCACCGTTACTTTCATTGGCCATTACTGTTAATATCCTGTTAACATTTGTTATGTCAACGTTATCCACATGGCAATCCACAAGTTCACAACAATATCTGCAGGACTATCCCACTACTATTAACTTAATATCCCCAGAATCTAGCCTTGCTTCAAGCCTTATAGGCAGAGTTATCAACGCTCTTATTATTCCTTTCATTATTAGATTAGAGACCCGCATATGATAGATACTGCAAGAATAAAAGTCTTTGGCGGAAGGGGTGGAAACGGTTGTATAAGCTTTAAGCATACTCGAGCGCAGCCTAAAGGTGGCCCTGACGGTGGAGACGGTGGAAATGGCGGCAGCGTGTACGCTGTTGGAGATGATTCGCTGAACACGCTCTTGCACCTCCGCTACCAGCAACTTTTTAAGGCGGGTATGGGAAGGCACGGCGGCGGCAAGGGGAAGACCGGAGCGCGTGGCAAAGACCTAATAGTCAACGTGCCCTTGGGCACCCTTATTTGGAAGCCGAACCGCGACGGTGCCATGACCCCGGTAGCAGATGTTTTGGACGATACCCCGGTGCTCCTCGCCCGAGGTGGAAGCGCAGGTAGGGGAAATAGCAGGTTCGTTTCCTCCATTAACCAGATTCCCCTATTGGCCGAGGGAGGTGAGGACGGGGAATTATCCGAACTCTTCTTTGAACTCAAGGTACTGGCTGACGTGGGTATCATCGGCATACCCAACGCTGGCAAGTCCACCCTATTATCCACCTGCTCCGCGGCGAAACCGCGGGTAGCTAATTACCCTTTTACAACCCTCACCCCCGTCCTCGGTATGGTGGAACAGCGACAGGAGGGATTTCTCCTAGTGGAGATACCCGGGTTAATTGAGGGCGCGCACCAGGGCGTGGGTCTGGGCCACGAGTTCCTCAGGCACGTATCCAGGACTAGACTCCTATGGCATCTGGTGGACGGAATGTCTGACAACGTAGTAGACCGCCTCGATATGGTCAACAGGGAATTAGGGCTGTTCAACCACGAGCTTGCCGATAAGCCTCAGGTATTGGTAGTAAACAAGGTCGATATGATGAGTGCAGATAGAAGAAGAGAGGTGGAGGACATACTGAAGCTCCTAGGCGTACCCTTCTTCTTCATATCAGCCATAACTGGCGAGGGTGTGGAACACCTTGTTGAGGAAACCCTGAGGATGGTCGACGCGTTGCCCCAGCCGATGTCCGCCACAGCAAGCGCTACCACCCCCACCATCAGACCCGAACCGGCGCGCCATAGACCCAGAGTGTGGCGGGACGAGGACGCCTACGTGGTAGATTCGCCACGGGCGAACCGCCTCCTGGTACTGGCTAATCTCAAGGACAGGAGGGTACAAGTCCAACTCTGGCGGGAGTTAAAACGTATGGGCCTGGCCGCGGAGCTGGAGAAGGCCGGCGTACAAACGGGAGACACGGTGCGCATGGGCAAGGTGGAAATGGAGTGGGAGTAGCTTGAGAATAGGCGTACTGGGAGGCACCTTCGACCCAATTCACCTAGGGCATCTCATCATCTCGGAAGAGGCCAGGTCGTGTCTCCAACTGGAGGAAGTTGTCTTTGTCCCCACCGGAGACCCCTGGATGAAGGAGGGCCAACCCCTTTCACCTGCCCATCACCGGTTCAACATGGTTAGACTCGCAACGTCATCCAACCCCTTTTTTAGGGCCTCTCCCGTTGAGATAGACCGTCCCGGCCCCACTTACACCGTTGACACCCTCCGGGCACTGGTGGACGAATACGGGCCTGAGGTGGAGTTGTTCTTCATCTTGGGCGCTGACGCCTTCGCCGGATTCCACCGTTGGAAAGACCCCCAAGGCATTCTCCACCTGGCAAAGCTGGCTGTGGTGAACCGGCCGGGCCTCGGTGCCATCGACCCGGAGCCGCCGGTATCCCCCGACAGACTTGTGCGGGTCCAAGGCACTAATATAGAAATTAGCGCCACCGACATTCGACGCCGGGTCGCGGAGGGCGGCTCCATCAGATACCTCGTCATGGACGAAATTGCCAGGTACATCTCCTCCACGGGGTTATATACATCATGAACCTAACCGCCATTGCTGAGGAGCTGTTGCAGCTAGCCGAGGAGCGGCGCGCCCTTACTTACGGTGACTTCGTCCTCTCGTCGGGGCGCAGAAGCAGCTACTACTTCGACGGGCGCCGCTTGACCCTGGATGCCAAGGGCGCGTACCTGGTGGGCATGGCCTTCTGGCTCCTGCTGCAAGGCTCCGGCGTAGACGCCATTGGTGGGCCAACCCTTGGCGCCGACCCTATAGTCACCGCAGTGGCTTTGACAGGCCACCTGCAGGGCAAACCCATTGACGCCTTCATCGTAAGGAAAGAAGCCAAGGCCCACGGCACCGGGCAGCTGGTGGAAGGTCCCTTGGCCAGGGGCAGCCGTGTGGCGATTGTTGACGACTCCTGCAGCACCGGGGCTTCCCTTATCCAGGCCGTGGACGCAGCCCTAGCCATGGAATGTACGGTGGTGAAGGTACTGGCCATTCTGGACCGCAAGCAGGGGGGAAGTGACGAGCTGCGTAGGCGCGGCTGCGAGTTCCTGTGCCTGATGGAAGCAAGCCCTGAGGGAGTGGTGAGGGTCTCGGGGGACCTTGCCCCTTAAGCCTCGCTGTTGTCCCAGTCGGGGAGGGCCCAATACCCCTCATGGGGTATCGTAACCTTGGTAGGAAGCCCCTGGGCCCGCTTGAGACGCTGGACATTGTACAGGTGTGTAAGCACCTCAAAGTACAGGTGCCGGAAGGTGGCCTCCAAGGTGACGTAGGTGAACAGGGGCTCCGTGGGATGCCACCGGAACCCCCTGGGATGCGCCTTTACAAACTGGGGCCAGTGGGGCGGAGTGTTGGGCCGCGGCACTTCCTTCTCTCGCATGGACCCCAAGGTCTCCCGCGCCAGGACCCATCGAGCCAGCGCCAAGGCCCTGTCCAGCCTCTCCAGAATAGAGGGCATGTCCCGGAATTTAGATTCGTCCAGCCAGCGGACAATTTCGTTGCTGGGCGCAGGGACGAGGTCGGCCAAGTCGCCCAACTCGTCGAAGCCGTTGGGGAAAAGAGTTTTGCCCCATTGCCTCAGCAGCCAGCTGGGGATGAAGGATGCCATGTGGCTGACCTGCCGTCGAATGTTCCACTTGGCCCACTCCCACTGCTCCGAGTCCCAACTGAGCTGCGACTCCGTTAGTCCCTTAACCTCCGGGGCTACCAGGGAGTACAGGTTGTCAAACTGGGGGAACACCTTGGTGCCTGGGGTATTGTCTGGCAGAGAGTCCGTGCCCATGGGAGACCTCCTAAGATTATCTTTCCTGCTTTCGGGGACATTAGTATGAGGTTACCCAGATGGGCAACGTCGCAGAGGTTAGCCAAATCGACGGTGGGTGGTCCCCAAACGGACCTTGTCCATATTCCAAGGCCCCACCCCAGAACAGCCGTCCGTCAATGACCGTTAGATATCCAGATCTTTCACGCTGCGAGCGTGAGCCTGTATGAACCGTTTGCGCGGCGCCACCTCTTCGCCCATTAGCTCAGAGAACATCTTCTCCGCTTCCGCCCCCCCAATGCCCTCTTCGATAACCACGCTCAGCAAGTTACGCTTCTCCGGGTCCATGGTTGTCTCCCACAGCTGGTCCGGGTTCATCTCTCCCAGGCCCTTATACCGCTGTAGGTGGACGTTGCGCTTCCCGTTCATATTCATACTCTGCAGCACACTGTCCTTCTCCTCGTCGGAGTAGACGTAGGTAGCCTTCTTACCCGCTTGGATTCGGTACAACGGGGGCTGCGCGATGTAGAGATAGGCACCCTTTATCAATTCCAGCATACCGCGGAAGAAGAAGGTGAGCAGCAGTGTGCGGATATGAGAGCCGTCCACGTCCGCGTCGGTCATGATTATTATCTTGTGGTACCGCAGCTTTTCAGTGTTGAACTCATCACCCTCGTTGGCCCCCAAGGCCGCTATGAGCGCGCGAATCTCCTCGTGAGCAATGACCTTGTCCCTGGGCGCCTTCTCCACGTTGAGAATCTTACCTTTGATGGGCAGAATGGCTTGGAAGCGCCGGTCCCGGCCCATCTTGGCCGAGCCTCCGGCCGACTCCCCCTCTACGATGAATAGCTCAGAAAGTGCGGGGTTGCGCTCCGAGCAGTCGGCCAATTTGCCGGGCAGGGAGCTGCCATCCAGCGCGTTCTTGCGTTGCACCAGCTCCCTGGCCTTACGGGCTGCCTCTCGCGCCTTTTGCGCCGTGGTGGACTTGCCGACTATCAAGCGCCCCTCATTGGGGTGCTCCTCAAGGTACTGGCCCAGCGCCATGACCACCGACGACTCAACGATACTTTTCACTTCGGCGTTGCCGAGCTTGGTCTTGGTCTGGCCCTCAAACTGCGGCTCTGTGATCTTAACGCTGACAATCGCCGTAAGTCCCTCCCGAACGTCCTCGCCCGACAGGTTGGTCTGGTCGTCCTTCAGCAGCTTCTGCTTGCGTCCATAGTCGTTGATGGCCCGAGTCAGCCCCGCCCTAAAGCCGGTCAAGTGGGTGCCGCCTTCCTCGGTGTTGATGCAGTTTGCGAAGGAAAAGATGGACTCGTGGAAGCTGTCGTTGTACTGGAGGGCCACCTCTACGACCGAACTGTCCACGGTTTTCGTAAAGTAGAAGGGCTCCTCTTGGAAGGTCTTCCGGCCACGATTTAGGTTCCTGACGAAGTCGCTGAGACCGCCGTCAAAATAGTATGAGCGCTCTATATCTCCCTTACGCTCCTCGGCGTGGCGATGGCTCACAAACTTGATACCCAGACTCTTGTTCAGATAGGCTACCTGTTTGAAGTGCTCTGTGATGGCGTTAAAGTCGTAGTTTAGCGTCGGGAAAATCTGGCTATCGGGAGTGTAGGCGATGCTGGTCCCGCTCTCACTGAACCCCATCTCCTGGGTCATGGGGCTTATAACCTTGCCGCGGCTGAATTCCTGCCGGTAGACGAGGTTGTCGCGGCGCACTTCCACTTCCATATGGCTGGCTAGGGCGTTTACCACTGAGGCGCCCACTCCGTGAAGGCCTCCGGATACTTTGTATGCCCCACTGCCAAACTTTCCCCCGGCGTGGAGTGTGGTCATGACCGTCTCTAAGGCCGACTTGTGGGTGGTGGGGTGCATATCCACGGGGATACCGCGGCCGTCGTCGCTCACCATTATCGATCCGTCTTCGTTCATTACAATATCGACGCGAGTGCAGAATCCCGCCATGGCCTCGTCCACAGCGTTGTCCACTATCTCATAGACGAGGTGGTGCAGGCCGCGTTGGTCGGTGCTGCCTATATACATACTGGGACGCCGGCGTACAGCCTCCAGCCCCTCAAGGACGACGATGTCCTTGGCGGTATATCTGGTTTCGGTCTCGGTTGCCATAAAGGTGGTCCTCTATTCTGGATTGATGGGGTCCCAGCGGGGGACAGTGTGTCCCTGATTTACATATTGTTAGTATAGCACTCTACAGGCACGGACGCCCGCATTTTTTAATCGTTGATATGTGAGTTTTACACGCCAACGCCGCTGCCCCTACCACTCAGGCTCGTACCACTCCAACATCGGCCCCATGGCAGTCTCCCGCCCGGTCCAACCGTTACCTAGTGACACCGGCTTGTTCCAGCACCTCGGCTATGTTGGAAGGGGACGGTTCCACCTGCCCAGCGTCTATCTTGCGCACCATCGCGATGGTGGCGTCGTTAACGGGCGTGGGGACACCCGCCTCAGCGCCTTTTCGCGCTACAAGCCCGTTCAGGTGGTCAATTTCGGTCCGGCGCCCCTTGATAACGTCCTGACCCATTGACGAGTGCCAGTCGATGCGCGCCTTGGCCTGGAGCCGAGAGTCCAAATCCTCATACACGTCCCCACGTTCGATTTCAAGCCAAGTACAGGCATCCACACCGCCTATTGCCTCTACGCGGTGGCCAAGGGCGGTGGCCACCTGAACAACCTCGCGGGTTATGTGCATCTTCAGTAGTCGAGCCTCTGCCATGTCGGCCTGTCCGTTAGACCCCAAGCCCGACATTGCCCCCACGGGGTTGCCCATACAGTTAGCCGCCAACTTGGCCCAGCGTTCCCCCCATAGGTTGGTGGTGGCTTTGGCGCCGTCCACGTTGCTAACCAGTTCCACCACCCGCGATAATCTTGGCGTAATGACAGCATTCATCTCCCCCACTCGAAAGACGTCGTGCCCGCGGTCCCTGCCGGGGTCGCCGCCGCGAGTCACGTGCCCCGGCTCCCATAAGGCGACCTGGATGCCCGACATGACGCAGCCCACGATACGGTCTTCCCCTACCACGGAGGCTATTGTCTTGTCGTTTATGCCGTTTTGTGATGAGACGGCGAAACCTTCGGGCTTCAGGTATCCATTCATGAAGGTAGCCGCCCAGAGTGTGTCGTAGGACTTTACGGCGATGAAAGCTATATCGAAGAGTTCCTTGCTAGACTGTACCTCGTGGAGGTGGAGGGCCTTTACGGGTACGCCAAAGGGACCCTGGCTGCCCGTAACCCTCATGCCCGTGGCCCTGACGGCCTCTACGTGCTCCGGCCACTGGTCGATTAAGGTCACGTCCTCACCCGCCCTGGCCATAAAAGCTCCCAAGTAGCTGCCGACGGCGCCGGCTCCGAATATGGCTATTCTCTCCATAGCTTGCTCCACTCCCCCATTAGAATATGTCGTCCAAGATGCGGTTCAAGCCGTATTGTACCAGACCGGTGAAAACTAAAGGCCGCTGGGTGAGTCATCGCATAACCGGACATGGAGTATAATGTCTGGCGTGGAGGTGTCTATGGACCTTGAGTCTTACATTAGAGACATACCGGACTTCCCCAAGCCCGGTATAATGTTCAAAGACATTACACCGTTGCTTCAGAACTCCGAGGCCTTCAAAGAGGTGGTGCGCCTCATGGCGGAGGCTTTGGCCGGACGGGACCTGGACGCCGTGGCGGCTGTCGAGGCCCGGGGCTTCCTCTTCGGCTCCGCGCTGGCCTACCGCCTGGGCAAACCCCTGGTGCTGGTGCGCAAAGGGGGGAAACTCCCCTATCACACTTACTCCGTTACCTACTCCCTGGAGTACGGACAAGACACCATGGAAATGCACACCGACGCAGTCGTAGCTGACCAAAGGGTGGTTATCGTAGACGACGTGCTCGCAACCGGGGGAACCTTGGCCGCCGCGTGCCGCCTTGTGGAAAAGGCAGGGGCAAAAGTAGACAGCCTGGCTCTTGTAGTCGAGCTTGCCTTCCTGGACGGCAGGAAGCTCCTTGAGGGCCACCACATTTTTAGCTTGATAAAGTACTAGGGGGTATCCGGTGACTGAAAAAATTAGCATTGGGGGAGTGGATGTATGGGCGCTTCTGGACATGATTCCGCCTCCCTACACGCCGGACGACTTTTTCCCAACTATACCCCTTGAGGCGTGGGAGACCTATCGGCAGGACGTCCTTGACAAGGACGGGAACCTGCAGCTCTACTACGGCTGTTTTGCCATCCGCTCTGAGGGGAAGCTCATACTAGTGGACACCGGTATGGGGCCCGGACCTCACCCTGAGCGAGGCAACCGCCGCGGCGACCTGGTAAACCGTATGCGTGACGAGGGCCTGGACGCTGACCAGGTAGACTACGTTGTGCATACCCACCTTCACCCCGACCACGTAGGCTGGAACATTGGGCCCCGGGGGAAAGCCACCTTCTCCAAGGCGCGATATCTGGTCCCCAAGGCCGATTGGGAGTACTTCAACCAACCCCAAGTTGTGGATACAGCGCCCTACATGGGCCAAAGCGTCCTGCCCCTGGAGGTCTTGGGAGTTATGGACCTGGTGAAGGGGGAACACCCCATCACGGCGGAGGTCAGCACCGTACCGACCCCTGGCCACACTCCCGGCCACCTCAACGTTTTAATAACCTCCCAAGGCCGCAAGGGCGTTGTTGTGGGAGACCTGATACAAAGCGTTGTCCAGGTTATGGAGCCGGGATGGGGGTCCAGGGCAGACCTGGATTCGCGAGGGGCCTGGGAGTCCCGCGTCGCCATGATGAAGCGCATCCAGGGGGAGGATATGGTGATGGCGGCGGGGCACTTCAAGACCGGTGCCCACTTTGGACGAATCGTCGAGTTGGAGGGCCGCCGCTTTTGGCAGGTTGAGATGCCTCAGGCGTAAGGGCCCAGGTGTATCCCGCCAATCAGATGAACATGCCCGTGCTCCTGGCTCTGCATGGCGTTGGGGCCAAAGTTAGAAAGCAGCCTGAATCCCCCCGGCGCCAACCGTACGCCTAGGCTTGTCAGAATGCTGCCAATCCTGGGCAAAAAAGGAGACTGCCACAGATCTTCCTGGAACATGTGCACCTTTGGAATTGCCAACAGCATCACAGGCACCCACGTGAGCTTGTTGGTGATGACCACAAAATCGTCATCCTGGTGATGGAACGTCGCCGGTGACCTTCCCGCCACAATCTCACAGAATATGCACTCCATCTATGAGCGGCTGCGCCCGGTTCGTGTAGGGTGGCGCTTTCGCGTATCCCGGTAGTCTGGCGCCCCAACGGGGACCCAGTTGACCAAGGTGGAGTCCTTGAGCCGCGACGCCAAGCGGGGGTGCGACTCTTCAATCTCCTTCATCTCCAGATAAGTGGTGATTACTGTGGGCAGGTGTCCGTTGTGTCTATGCACCACAATCTGATACATCTTTTCCTTGGCCCAAGGGGTACTGCTTTCCGCCCCCAGGTCGTCAAGGATGAGAAGCGGCACCGACTTCACCTGCTCGAAAAGCTGGTCGTATTGCACGTCGCTGTTGGGGTTGAAGGTGGCGCGAAGGTGGTCAAGCAGGTCTGGGACAAAGGTGAAGAGAGTAGCCCCGCCGGCCTGTATGCACCGCTCCACAATGGATACTGCTAAATGTGTTTTACCGCATCCGTGGGTGCCGGTAATCAGGAGCCAGCCATCAGGATTGTCGGCAAAGGTCCACGCCGCAGTGAAGGCTGCCTTCAGAGATGCGTGCCCCTGGGCGTCCACTCCGTGCCCGGCCTGGTCGAAGTTGTCGAAAGTCATGCGCTTAAGCATTGCAGCAGGCAGCCCGCTGTATCGCTGCAGACGCTGCAGCCGGTCCTTGTCCGCCACCTGCTCCCTGCAGCGACATTGAAAGACATCGCCAAAGTCGCGATGTCCAACGGGTACTCGTCGTTGCACCCATCCAAACCCCCGACAGACAGAACAAAGGTCCCCGGGATCTTCAACCTCCGGGTAGCTCTCCGCGCCGCTGTACGTAGTCCTCAATGTATCTCTTGGGGTCAGCCGCTTTAATATATCTCCCAGACTCTCCATCTACCTTCCCTTCACGCTTCCACCTCTTTAGGATTGCCGAAACATATCGCCAGTTTCTCTTCCCACTCCTGGCCGCCTCCCGCATGGCCTCCTCAATCAACTTTAGGGGATAGTCCTCCTCGGCCATCTTTAGCTCATCGGATATGAAGGGCGTCAGCATCCCAATCTCCTGCTCATACAGTGCAAAGATATTGGACTGCCGCCCCACTGTCCCCTCCTCCGGCGAAGGCTCTACCGGGCCTTCCGGGATGCTGAGATTCCCTGCAATGGCTCTCTGCAAGGAAGCACGCTCTGCCTCACCGTTCAGTACAAACAGGGTGGTTCTCTCCGTGGAGCTGCCGACCATGCCTTTGGCGAAGACCCCCCGCCCCGTGGCTTGGGTCATAGCCCGCTCAAGGGCCTCTTTACCCATCAGCCCCAGAAGCACCGGATCGGCGGCAAGCTCCTTCAGCGTGACGTAGCGCAAGGACCCCTTCTTTTGGTGAATGTGCCAGAGGGCTCTCAGGATACACTTGAGCTCAGACAGGTCGTCAATTGACTCAAGGAGGGGCCCCAATAGAGGGTCCGGCACCGGCGTGAAGGTGGTTGTTCTTGGCATTATTCTTGGGTTCACGGCTGGGCAAACTCCCTGTCCATGGGTGCCGGTTCAAATCGGACCAACCTGTTGTGAAACATGAGCTTTACGTTGCCGATGGGTCCGTGACGGTGCTTGGCTACTATAACCTCGGCAATGTTTCGGGGATAATCCGGGCCGGTGGGGTGTGCATTAAGCCACTCCTCTTCAGTGGTGTACAGGTCCTCACGGTAAATGAACATTACCACGTCGGCGTCCTGCTCAATGCTGCCGCTTTCCCGAAGGTCCGATAGCTGGGGGCGATGGGAAGGCCGCATCTCTACGGCCCGGCTCAGCTGGGACACCGTCAAAACGGGAATGTTCAAGTCCCGTGCGATGCCCTTGAGGGACCGCGATATCTCGCTAATCTCCTGCACCCGATTTCCGCTCCGCCGGCTGCCTTCGATAAGCTGCATGTAGTCCACCACCAGCATGTCCAGTTTGCGTTCCAGGTGGAGTCGGCGGGACTTGCTGCGCATCTCCACAATATTTTGTATAGGTGTGTCGTCGATGAACAAGGACAGCTCCGACAATGAACCTACTGTTTCAATAATTCGCTGCTCTTCGGACGCTGAGAGGTCCAAGCCCGGATGCAGCCATAATCGGAGCCTATGGGAGTCCACCCGCGCCTCGCTGGCCAGGATGCGCATAGCCAACTGCTCTCGGCTCATCTCCAGGCTGAATATGCCCACTGAGGAACCGGACCTGGCCGCGTTGATAGCCAGGTTCACCGCCAAGGTGCTTTTTCCAACGCTGGGCCTCGCTGCCAGGATGATCAAGTCCGACGCTTGGAGGCCGCCCAACAGGTCGTCCAGAGTCGCGAAGCCGCTCATTATTACGGAATTGGCGTCGGATAGGGGTTCGGCTATGTTGGTCCGGTCTTCAAGGAACTGGTCCAGCACCTCCCGTATGGGAACGAATTCCCTGGAAGATTGGCCGCCGCGGATGTTGAAAAGTAGGTTTTCCGCCTGGCTTAGGGCTGCCTCCTCATCGGCGGTGCCTTGGTACCCGATTACCGCTATTTCGGACGCAGCGCCAATGAGGCGTCGCATGGTGGCGCACCGGCCCACTATATTGGCGTAGTGCTCAATGTGCACCGAGGTGGGTACGCTGGAAACCAGGTGGCTCAGATAGGCCGCGCCGCCGACGGGCTCCAGTCGTTCTTGCAAATTTAGCTGGTTGGTTACGGTGACCTGGTTGATGGCCTCCCTCCGCTCAAAGAGGGCCAGGCAGGCCTCAAAGCAATAGGCGTTACGGTCCCGGTAGAAGTCTTTGGGCTGAATGCGGGAAGCAACCTTTAATATGGACTCCCCGTCGATGAGCAACGAGCCAATTACCGCCTCTTCCGCCTCAATATCGTGGGGTTGTAACCGTTCCTCATACACGGCTTTTGACCGCTCCTCAATGAATTTACTTCAAAAGGTTTTGCCGCGAAAACGGGAATTTATCCCCCCTTGCCCCTTTACACGCTATCTCCACTCAACCCAACCGAAGTCAATGGGGCAATAATAAGGGTTTCGAGGCTGGCCTGCTCTCTTTTGTTCCTATCCGCTCCGCTGTATTCGCCGTTACTTAGGGTCTGCGGGAGGTGGTTCATCGAAGGATTTATTGGCAGCCTGGGCTTCCAAACGCCGCTTGTTCCATTCTAGCCACTTCTTCCGTTCTTCAGCCTGCCCCGCCTCGTATCGTTCCTTTAGGTACTTCTCTGACAGTATTTCTGCCCCCTCTACGACAACGATTGTGTTCGCCGTTGCCACTATGACTATAGGCGCGAGCCCGTAAAGTATTTCAATTAGTGTAGTTAGTGCATCCGTGGTATTAGATACGATCTCATAGTAGGTAAGAAAGCCAGCGAATAATAGGAATTGGATAACGAATAGTTAAGAGAAAGCGACCTTCCCGGGTCTTGCCTACTATAGGCACGGCCTAATATGAGACTTGGGACCAGGTAGTCCGGTTGGACGCCTTTTCTACCCTTGTCATCATGTCACCTCTCTAAAAAGACTCTACCAGCGGGTGACAAAAAATGTCAATGAGTGAATTTTAGGGCCAAGGGAAAGCCAAAAAGCGCCGGGACGGAGGCCGGATTTCTACGTAGCCGCTGTTTCCGGCTCAGCCTCCACCGTCACTTCGTCAACGGTGGGTTCGGACTCCGGGGACTCCTCCTCGGCGGCATAGTCCTCTTGTCCTTCCGTCTGCGCCACCACGGTAATTTCCGCGGAAACTTTCTGGTGCAGGCGCAAGTTAATGGAGTAGGTGCCTGGCTCCCGAATGGGTTCGCTAAGTTCTACGGCCCTCCGCAACACCTTCTGATTGGTGGCAGCTTCAAGGTCTTCAATAATGCGGGTGACTGATATTGCTCCGTAGAACTTGCCCGTAGGACCAACCTTCCCCGGAATGTGAAGGATTGTGCCCTCCAGAATTCGGGCCAAGGCGCGCCAGTCTCCCGTTTCCCTTACGCGACGCTCTTCCGCCGTGCGCTGGAGCTTGGCTATGCGCTTCAACTGCTCCGGCGTTGCCACGGTGGCCAGGTTCTTGGGCAGTAGATAGTTGCGAGCAAAGCCGTTGGCCACCTCTTTTACCTCGCCGGCGTTTGCCACGTTTGTTACGTCTTCCAGAAAAAGTACACGCACGATAGCTCTCCCTTTGGGTGCGATATAGGAGGCCATTATACTCTATGCCTTGGCTACTATAAAGACCGCGTACCAGCCCCGAGCATATGCTCTAAATGGAACCGGCGCTGCAACGGGTTGGTTCTTACGGGCGCAACAACATTCTGCCGGTTTCCTTGACAGTACTCGACTTGGGGAATACCTTGAGCCTAACCCCTAAGCTGTAGGTGGTGCTTGAAAGTCCTTAAGGGTGTGACTCTAATCAACGGCACGGGCGCTCCCGCTCTACCCGACGCAACCGTTGTCGTGGACGGCGACCATATTATCGACGTGGGCCCCGGCGCTGCAGTGCAATACAGTCCCGACGCTCAGGTAATTGACCTCTCAGGCATGACTCTGCTCCCTGGGCTTATTGACTGCCACGACCACCTGGGCCATTCGGGTTACGGGTTAATGGACCGGTGGGAGTTGGACGCTCCCGCCAGCCTGCGGCACTTGCGCACGGCCCAGGTGCTAAAAGACACCCTGGACATGGGCTATACTTCGGTTAGAGATGCCGGTGGATTGGACCAGGGCTTTCAACTAGGTGTGGAGGAAGGGTTGATACCGGGGCCCAGGTTGACCCTGAGCATCTCCCTGATCTCCCCTACGGGCGGCTTGTCTGACACGAGAAGTCCCTCAGGCCACTGCTGTCCGGCCCCGGCGAACCTTAATCTTCCCTCGGGCATGGCCGACGGCCCGGACGCCGTCCGCGCCAAGGTTCGGGACATGGTCCGCATGGGTGCCGGCGTCATCAAGTGCGCCACCACCGGCGGCGCCAGCTCAAGACCGGGCCACGGACCCTACGACAGAGAGTTTACTCGCCAGGAGATTCAAGCCTTGGTGGAAGAGTCCCACAACCTGGGGCGCCGCGTCATGTGCCACGCTTTGGGTGGCCCGGGACTGCGGCTGGCCCTGGAAGCCGGCGTGGACAGCATAGAGCACGGTACCTACCTGAACGAGGACCCCGACCTCATTCCTATGATGGTGGAGAAGGGTATCTTTTACGTCCCGACTCTCCTAGTTTACGTCTATCATCGGGAGAATGTACTTGACCACGTGAAGTCCAGGGCTCAAAACCTCTACTCCCATCACCTGGACAGCATCAGGAAGGCCCTGGACGCCGGGGTGAAAGTGGTAGCCGGCACCGACGCCGGAGGGTGGGGCCATCCTGTCAACGCCGGAGAGCTGCAATGCATGGTGGAAGAGGCCGGCATGACTCCCATGCAGGCGTTGGTGGCCGCCACCGGCACGGCGGCCCAGTGTCTGGGCCAGGAAAAGGAGCTGGGCACCGTTGAAAAGGGCAAACTGGCCGACTTGGTAGTAGTAGACGGAGACCCGTTGCAGGATATAAAGGTGCTTTTGGACAAGGAGCGTATCAAGATGGTTATCAAAGGTGGTCATGTGTATGCCGACCGCACTTAGACGCCCTGTCTTACTGCCATGGCCTCGAACCATCCGTCTCCTTTGGATAATATAAAAACGCCACGTCCGCTTTATCGTTAAAAGTTGAACTCCGTACGTCTATAGAGCAGCGGTGACGACCGTGCACGTCATAAGGTGTCTTAAATGCTGACCAAGGTAAAGAGTTGTGCCATCCTGGGACTGGAAGGCGCCGTCATTGAGGTTGAGGTTGACATATCCCCCGGCCTCCCCGCCTTTAACATAGTCGGTCTCCCCGACGCCGCAGTACAGGAGGCCCGGGAGCGAGTGCGCGCCGCCATTAGGAACTCGGGTTGTGAGTTTCCCATGCGCCGCATCACTGTGAACCTGGCCCCCGCCGATATGAGGAAGGAGGGCCCCTCCTACGATATGCCCATAGCGGTAGGAATTCTCAGAAGCTCAGGGCAGATAGACACGGAGTTGGATGCGTCTATGTACTTTGGCGAGTTGTCTCTTGACGGCGGCACACGGCACACCAAGGGTATTCTTCCCATGGTAGCTTTTGCCAAGGAAGAGGGATTTTCCCAGGTGTTCATGCCCGCCGAGAATGCTCAGGAAGGTACTCTGGTGGAGGGCATCACAGTTATGCCGGTGTCGGCTCTGTCGGAGCTTGTAGCGCATCTACGAGGAGATGCTTCTATCCAGCCAAGTCCGCAAGACCGGAGCCTTCTTTCTAAGGAAGCGTTCTCCTCATGGGGCCCGGACATTTCTCACGTTAAGGGGCAAGAGCACGCCAAGAGGGCCTTGGAGGTGGCCGCCGCGGGCAGACATAATCTCATAATGACGGGGCCTCCCGGCAGCGGAAAAACCCTCTTGGCCAAGACCATGCCATCGGTCCTTCCCATCATGTCTCCCAGCGAAGCTCTGGAAGCAACCAAGGTCTACAGCATCTCCGGGCTTCTGCCCGCGGACCAGCCTCTGATACGGCAGCGACCCTTCCGCTCGCCCCACTACACAACGTCCCACGTGGGGCTGGTGGGTGGGGGTAGGACGCCCCGCCCAGGCGAAATAACCCTAGCCCATCGGGGCGTTCTCTTCTTGGACGAGCTGCCGGAGTTTGGACACAGCGCCTTGGAATCCCTGCGACAACCCTTGGAAGACCACGTTGTAACCATCAGCAGGGCCCAATGGAACGTTACCTTTCCTTGCAACTTCATGCTTGTGTGCGCCATGAACCCATGCCCTTGCGGCTTTTACGGCGACCCGAAAAAAGAGTGCAGGTGCTCGCATTCCATGGTGTCCAAGTACCAGCGGCGCATCAGTGGGCCCCTCATGGACCGCATGGATATGTTCGTAGAGGTCCCGGCGGTAGAGTACGAGGAGCTAATAGACGAATCTCAAAGGGAAGACTCGGCCTCGGTGCAAAAGCGCGTAGAGGCGGCAAGGCAGGTGCAAGAGCTGCGCTTCCAAGAAAGCTCAATGGTAGCCAACTCTGAGATGGGTCCCGCCGAGGTGTGGAAATTCTGCCAGGTGGGGAAGGACGCCCAGAGCTTGCTTCAGGCGGCCATGAATCGGCTAAACCTCAGCGCACGTGCCTTCCACCGGGTGCTCAAGCTTTCCAGAACTATCGCAGACCTGGCGGGCTCGGACGACATCACAATTGCCCACCTGGCCGAAGCACTCCAGTACCGCCCCCGCTGGGCCGTATAACTCGCACTTTTGCAACTCTCGCGGGAACGAGTAGGCATCCCCGCAGCGGTTTTTCCTTGGAACTGCAATCAAAGATAGTCAGCCTATCTGAGAAAAAATGTCAGTGCGTCAACGTCCACACCGATGGCAAAGGTTATCAGCCCCTCAAGATACCCTCTCTGCGATTTCTGGCCCTGAGTTCCGGCAGCGTGAGCCGGTTCCCCTTTTTGCTGTTACAGGAGGCGCATAGGAGTTGAAGGTTCTCCGGGGCGTCCGGTCCACCCCTGCTCCGAGGCACAATGTGGTACAGGGTGAGGGCGTGAAATGGAAAATGGAAGTCGCAGCCCAGGCAAATCCCTTCTTGCCGACCGTAGAGATCATGCTTAATGTCCTGGCTAAGCGGCGTCAGGTCCGCCGTCCTGATTGGGATATCCCGACGAGTGATTATGTCCCCCCTGGTCAATCCTGGGAACCGGGGCTGGCTTGGCCGGTACGCCTTGCCGAAAACTCCGTAGGCAAAGAACCGCTGGTGAATGAGGCTCTCAGCCAGCGGCGATAGGTCAATCCCTATCCAGTGTCGGTTCAGCTTCTCAGCAGCCACGCACGCCGTGGCACATCCGCAGAAAGGATCCAGCACCAGGTCCCCGGGATTAGACGACGCCTTGATAATTCGCTCCAAGAGGGCCAGGGGTTTCTGGGTAGGGTAGCCAAGGCGCTCCTTGGCCTGCGAATTTATGGAGTCGATATCATCCCACAAGGCTTGAACGGGCCTTCCCTTCATTTCATCCAGATACCGCTTAAGCCTAATGCCACCCCGGTTGGTGAAGTGCAATCTCCCTTCACTGTCCAGGCGTTGCATTGTCTCCAATGGAACCCGCCACAAAGAGCTTGCACCTTTGTAGTCATATTCATACCCGCCACCGGACAACCCTTTGGCTGTAAGGTTGTCGTCGGACCAGGCACGTCCGTCGGCGTCCGTAAACCTAAACCGTGCTTTGTACGCATCGTCGTAAGGTTGATATTGACGATTCCACGTCCATTTACCGCCTTTGGTATAGAACAGCAAGACATCAGTGTTAGCCCCGTACCGTTTCGAGTCACTGTGGGCCGTGGTGCGCCGCCAATTAATTTCATTTCTGAAATTTGCCGCGCCGAATATGCTATCCATGACGATCTTGAGATAGTGGCCTGCCGTTGAGTCGCAGTGAAGGTAAATGCTTCCCGTGGGCTTGAGAACCCGACGCATCTCCAAAAGTCTCACCGCCATCATGGTGATGTAGGCCTGCATCCCCTTTCCTGCGCTCCCACCGGCGGCAAAAACCACCTGGGCAAGGGCTGGAAACCTGTCCGCTATCAACCCTGTCCACTCCGCCTTTACGTCGTTCATTGTCCAGGTGTCCTTGAAGGATGCCATCACCTGACCGCCCTTGCCGTCTCCGATGGGGGCGGCGTACTCGCGCTTAGAGTTGAAGGGCGGGTCCAGGTAGATTAGGTCAACGCAGCCGGAGTTTATCCCACGTAATACGTCAAGATTGTCCCGCTCAATGAAAAGTGAGCGACTCCGAACGTTTGGCTCGCTAACTACGTCTATTTTCTTTATGGCCTTCCTCACCATTCAGCCCCTTGCCTACGGCGTCACGGGTTTTACGGTCCCCGGTTTAGTCCCCTCGGCTGTCCCAAATCATTCCCCATTACATGCGGACACCATACCACCGCCCGCCGTCTTCATCCAAACAAGACGGTCATATCCGCCCCGTTATGTAATATCCTACCCTTGTCACCATGCAACAATTGCAGTAGGGTATCGAATATAGTCGCGGCAAGTGTCCGCCAACACGGACCAGACCCCGGCGGGTCTGAAGGGTTCGTCTGGTATGCTCAGCAACCTGTTGCAGTACAAATAGGGAGACTACCATGACAGCATTGGGTGTTCGGCTAGACCCCATCCCCCAACTTTCCGCCCAAGATTCCATCGCTCTCGCTCGGCTGGCCGAAAGTCTGGGGTATGACATGATATGGGTGCCCGAGGGCGGCGGCACCGACTCCCTGACCCGTCTCGCCGCCTTTGCCACTGCCACCAATCACGTAAGGTTGGGTACCGGAATTCTCCCTGTCTTCTCCCGCACTCCCGCTTTGACTGCCATGTCCGCCCTTGGCATGGACCTCATTTCCAACCACCGGTTCACCCTGGGACTGGGGGTGGGGCATCAAGGCTCCGTGGAGGGTGTCCACGGCATTCCCTTCCAAAGACCCGTGACCCGTATCAAGGAAACCATAGACATAGTAAAGAGGCTTCTTAGCGGGGATGAGGTGTCCTACCCGGGCAAGGTGTTCAACGTAAAGAAAGCCGACCTGGGCTTTAACCGCGAGTTCCATGTTCCAATCTACATCGCGGCCCTGGGGCCGCGGATGGTGGAGCTTGCCGGCGAGGTGGCCGACGGTGTTCTCCTGAATTGGGCCGCGCCCTCATACCTGGAGAAGGCCTTGGAGCACCTTCGCCGCGGCGCCCATCGGGCTGGAC
This sequence comes from Dehalococcoidia bacterium, assembly GCA_965226535.1. Classification (GTDB taxonomy): domain Bacteria; phylum Chloroflexota; class Dehalococcoidia; order Lucifugimonadales; genus JAPULR01. The sequence continues at coordinate 223,347 of CBDDDE010000010.1, forward strand.
GCGACCCTGAGGAGATCGACGTGGCCTGCTACATCCGAGTGGCGGTGACCATCGACGACGACCTGGTCCGTGCCCCTCTAAGACAGCAGATTCTGCGCTACTCCGGCATGGGCTATTATAAAACGTTCTTTGCCAACACGGGTTTCGATGAAGAAACCGAGGCCATCGAACGGTATCTGGTCGAGGGTGACAGGGTTAAGGCGGCCTTGGCCGTTAGCGACGACATGATGCGGCAGCTGGCCGTCTTTGGCGGCCTGGACTTCTGCCGCAAGGAGATTAACAAGCGCCGCAGTATGGGCATAAAGATGCCCGTCATCGCGCCCTTTGCCACGGGGGGCGCGCTGAACTCATACCGCTCCAGCATTGAGGGCTTGGCCCCCGCGGCCTTGGACAAGTCCCCGTGAGTGACGCGGAGTCGAGACAGGTCATTCTCCATCCTTTTCGGGGATCCTGGCCCTCCGGCGACAAGGACGCCAACTTCAAAGATGAAGTGGCCAACTACAGCCGGGTTGACCCCATGACCACTCTGGACAATATGAGCCGAAACCTTGATATTCCTGTGGGTGCCTTGGCCCGGTATATACTCGTCAAGTGGGCGGCCTCAGGAAGCGAGGGGTTAATGGAGATAGGCCCCATGGTGGTTCGCCAGATGCAAGACCTGGTGGACAAAGCGGATGCCCTTGGCGCTGACGAGGCGCGCCTTGAGGCTTTTCATGCCCTTAAACAGATTATCTCCTGGCTAAAAGTGCCCCTGGACACTCCCCGCTAGTCAGAGACTGCCCGCCCCTTTCAATGGGGGGTGCCAAGAACCCGGATGATATGGATTTGACATGCCTGAAGCTCCCGACTTGGAGGTCATCGGAGACTACCTGAACCATCGTGCGGTGGGACTTACGGTCTCTTCCGCCAAGGTGCTCCGCCCCACGGTTGTCAGATCCCTGGTAGGGGAATTCCCTCTGGACATCTGCGGCCGAACCCTGGAGGGGTTTGAACGAAGGGGCAAATTCCTTCTGGCCCGGTTCTCGGGAAACAGACTGCTGGCCGTGAACCCCATGCTTACCGGGGCCTTCCAGTATTGCCCCTCATCGGCGGCGCTGTACAAGCGGGCCTGCTTTACTCTTTCTCTCTCCAACAGTCACGACCTACGTTATCTGGACCAACGGCAGATGGGCAGGGTTTACTACGTGGATAACAACTCTCTGGCTCAGGTGCCAAGCCTGGCTGAGCAGGGGCCTGACGTGCTGAACCCCGGCTCTTTTGCGGAGTTTGAGGAGCGCATGAGGCCCTTCTACGGCGAGATTAAAGGTATTCTGACTAGAGGACGGGTGTTGGCAGGCATTGGAAACGCCTACGCCGACGAGATTCTCTTTGCCGCCGGCATATATCCCTTTCGCAAGAAGAAGGATCTGACGCAAGAGGAAAAGCGTAGACTGTTTGAGATGTCCGGGGAGGTGGTAAGGGAAGCCATACAGGTGCTGCGGCAGCGTGTGGGGAAAAACATCCATAAGAAGGTCAGGGACTTTCTGAAGGTGCATAACAAGGGTGGTGAAGCCTGTCCCAATTGTGGAAACGCCATCACCCAAATCGGGAGCAACCGGCGCATCACCAGCTACTGTCGATACTGTCAGCCCGGATTGCTAATCAAGAACTGAATGGACGCGAGAACTTGACCAAAAATAGGCGTCGAGATGTGGAAAGTCCTCAACAGGCCTGAGTATACTTGGACATAATCTGTTTTGGCGGCCGGGTATGATAGCCGGACGCTGCATCTGAAGGAGTCCAAAATAGTGAAAGTAGCGATAGTCTTGGCCATATCGGCGCTGGCGCTGATCCTGGTTGCGTGTGGTGGAGATACCACCGCCACGCCTACCGCGGCGCCCACGGCTACCGCCGCCCCCACACCGGCGCCGACACCTGCGCCAACCATGGCGCCAACGCCCGCACCCACTCCTACCCCGGCGCCGACTCCCGCGCCAACCATGGCGCCAACGCCCGCACCTACCCCGGTGCCGACTCCTGTGCCAACCATGGCGCCAACGCCCGCACCCACCCCGGCGCCGACTCCTGAACCCACCCCGGCGCCGACGCCTGCACCCACCATGGAGCCGACGCCTGCACCCACCCCGGCGCCGACTCCTGCGCCCTACGCCCCCGGCGCCGACGCCTACGCCCACCATGGCGCCGACGCCTGGACCCACCCCGGAACCGACGCCTGAACCTACCAGGGTGGCTGCTACGGACCGCCTAGGGCCGCCGCCCTTCCCGCTCTTCTATAGTGGTTCGGTTACAATAGGAGGGGAGGCAGCTCCTGATGGTACTAAGGTCTTTGCTAGGATAGCCGGAGAGGCTTATTACGGCGGTTTATATTCCTCAGGGACAGTTGACGTTATCGATGGCCGGTATTCATCGCTGAACATAGGTCCGCCTAGCGTCAGATATGTTGGATTGGACATTACTTTCCATGCCGTTGTGGATGATAGAGAGGTCCAGGCGTCTGAAACCACAAAGTTCAGCATGAAACCCATCGAACAACTATTCGGCACGCTGGACCTGACCTTCTAAGCCCCGTAACCCGTCGACTCGTCGTTACCCGCTTCAGAGCCCCTTCAGTCCGCGCGCAGGCGGAGGGCCGGTGACGGGCCTAGGACCTAGCCCGGCCTTCGCAAAACATAGAGCCGTAATGCAATTACCCTATGGGCGTATTGAGGGGAGGTTCAGGAGCCTCAGGCTGCGCTCCGTTGCTGAGGCCAGCAGTTCATAAGTCTTTGCCACGCTTTCGCGCATGGACATAGGCCGGTCCACAATGCAAACAGCGGCGCTTATGCCATGATCGTAGACCGACTCGAAACCACGGCCCAGGCTTCCTGCCAAAGCAATAACGGGGATACCGCGGGCGGCGGCCCGGCGCGCCACACCAACGGGAGCCTTGTTGTAGGCGGTTGAAGCGTCGAGTCTACCCTCGCCAGTGATGACTAAGTCAGCGCCTTTGAGGTGTTTGTCAAAGTCCAGAACCTCGCAAACAATGTCGATGCCGGAACGGACCTCTCCGTTGGCAAAGGCCATAAGCCCCGCCCCCATCCCCCCGGCGGCCCCGGCGCCCGGCCGGTTGGCAACATCCTGACCAAGGGTTGCTTTTATTACTGAGGCGTACCGCTCCAACGCCTTGTCCAGTTCCTCGACAGTTTTCACAGTGGCGCCCTTCTGTGGCCCATATACCGCCGAGGCGCCTGTGGGACCACAAAGTGGATTGTCAACGTCCGAGGCGGCGATAACCTCAGTGTCTTTCAACGCCGGATGAAGCCTTGTCAAGTCAATGGACGCCAGGGAGGCCAGGGCGGCCCCGCCCGGTGGTAGAGGCTGGCCTTCCTTGTCACGAAATCGAGCCCCCAGGGCCCAAGCCATGCCGGCCCCGCCGTCGTTGGTTGCGCTGCCGCCCATGCCGACGATAATGCGCCGGTAACCCCTGTTCAGGGCCAGCTTTATCAGTTGCCCTGTCCCATGAGTGGTTGTATGTTTTGGGTTGCGGCTGGCAAAGGGTACCAGCACCAACCCCGACGCTTGGGCCATCTCGATGACCGCCGTCTTGCCGTCTCCCATCACGCCCCATCGGGCATTTACCGAGTTCCGTAAGGGACCCAACACGCGGCTGCTGAAGGTCTGCCCCGACGTGGTCTTCACCAAGGCCTCCAATGTCCCGTCACCGCCGTCCGCCACTGGGACAAGTACCGTTTCGGCCTGTGGAAAGACCTTTCGAAGCCCTTCATCAATGGCCTTTGCCGCCATAGGCCCTGAAACGCTTCCCTTAAATGATTGGGGCGCAATGACTACCTTCATGGGCCCTAAATTATACTCTCGGTTTCCTGCTGTCCATCCCTTTGATACAATCACCGTCAGCACGTGGGGAGGTCCTGAAAGTGGTATCCAAAGAAGATTTGAAGGCAAAAGTACAAAGCGCCATAGACCGGCGGGCCGACGATATAGTACGGGTTTCTAAAACTATACTGGAAAGACCGGAGACCGGTTTCAGAGAGGTGAAGACCGCAAAGCTGGTGGAAGACCTTTTTGCCCAGGCTGGTATACGGCACCGGAGTGGCTTGGCCCTCACCGGTGTCAAGGGGGAAATTGGGGGTGGATCCCCGGGGCCCACCGTGGCGGTGATGGGGGAGCTCGACTCTCTCATTGTGTCGGAGCACCCTCACGCCGACCCCAATACGGCGGCGGCCCACGCCTGCGGACATCACGCACAAATAGGTATGCTTATGGGGGTGGCCTACGGCCTGTTGAATTCGCAAATTATGGAACAACTTGGCGGCCGGGTGGTGTTCTTTGCCGTCCCTGCCGAGGAATATATCGAGATTGAATACAGGGATGACCTCCGGAGAGCGGGGAAGCTGGAGTTTCTTGGAGGTAAGCCGGAGTTGATACGTTTGGGGGAATTGGACGACGTGGACCTTGCCCTTATGTGTCATACATCCAGCATTCCTGAAGAGAAGAAGCTCTGCATAAGCGGCACCAACAACGGCACTTTGGCCAAGAAGATCCGGTTCTTGGGGAAGGCGTCCCATGCCGGCGGCGCTCCTCACCTTGGCGTCAACGCCCTTAACGCCGCTTCACTGGCGCTTATGGCGATCCACGCCAGTCGCGAAACCTGGAAGGATAATGACACCATTCGAGTCCATCCCATCATAACCAAGGGCGGCGAGGCGGTTAGCGCGGTGCCCGCCGACGTTCGGATGGAGACCTTTGTTAGAGGGGCCGGCGTTGAGGCCATTATGGACGCCAATCGCAAGGTGGACCGTGCGCTGAGGGCGGGAGCAATGGCCGTCGGCGGGCAGGTGGAGATAACCACCATACCGGGCTATCTTCCACTGAAGCAGGACTCAACCATGATGGCGGTGTATAAGAAAAACGCGATATCCCTGGTGGGGGAGAATTCCATTGGATACAGAGGGCACGGCACCGGCTCCACCGACATGGGAGACGTAAGCCAGATTATGCCTGCCATACATCCATACGTAGGCGGGGCCACGGGTCTGGGGCACGGAAACAACTACGTTGTTCAGGACTACAACCTTGCGGTGGTCACGGCGGCCAAAGCCTTGGCCAACACAGTGGTTGACCTGCTGGCCGACGGCGCCGCGGAAGCCGGAAAAATAGTATCCAACTACCAAGGCGGCATGACCAAAGACCAGTACCTGAAACTCATGCGAAACCTGGCCAAGGAGGAGCTTTACACCGCGCCGGAGTAGGCGCCCCGGACCTTTTGCCAAGGCGCCAACTTCCCAACCCGCCCCGCATCGGGATACACGTTGCCCCGAATCACCCCGACACGTAAACTATCCCCATGACAGCAATGCCCAAGCCCCAAACACAGCCGCCAAGCAATGACCGGATAACCCAATCCGCGCATGGCCCCTATCCCCGGAGAATCTACCCCCTGAGTCCCCGCGACCTGACGGAGGAGCAACTGGCCGTCGTCTTCGCCATGACCTCCCGGCGGCCCGAACCCTTCGACCAGATTGCCCTCCAAGTGACCAAGGAGAAGGCAGCCAATTTCCACGAGCGATGGGTCCTGGGTTATGGCCACGCCTCCGTGGCAGAACACGCCGTTCTTCACGTTGCCGTGGAGAACGTTTCGAGGCTGGCCTGCGACACCCTGGAGGACAACCGCCTGGCTTCCTACACCGAAAAGTCCTCCCGATACCAGGTGCTGCCGCAGGGTTACTTTCACGTGCCCCGGGAGTTGGAGGACGTCCCAGACCTGAAGGAACTCTTTTACCGCACTTGCGACGGTCTCTTCACCGCCTATAAAGAGCTTGTCGACGGCCTTGGCATCTACTTGCGCACCGTCAGACCCCAACGAGACAAGGAACGCGACTCGTCATACAAGCTGCGCCTCCGTAGGGAGTCCATAGATAGCTGTCGCTTCATCCTGCCGGCAAGCACCCTAACCAACGTTGGCGTAACCATGAATGCCAGGAGTATGGAGCACGCCATATCCAAGCTCCTCTCCTCGGACTTGGAAGAGGAGCGAGACCTGGGCCAAGACCTCAAGGATCGGGGTCGGGAGATAACACCCACTCTGATAAAGTACGCAGACTTCAACCCCTACCTCGCTGCCACTAGAAGAGTCCAGGAAGAACACGCCATCCCGGCTACCGGCGGCCCATGGGAAGAAGAGATAGGCGCCCGGTTGGTTAACCGGGACCCCGAGGCGGACGTTAAGCTCGCCGCGGCTCTGTTGTACCGCTACTCCGACGTGCCCTACGAGGATGCCTGGGACAGTGCCAGTAACATGGCGCCAGAACGCCGTTGGGCCCTTGTTAGCGACTGTCTGGAAAACCTCGGCCCCCACGACCCCATCCCCAGGGAGTTCGAGATGGTGGACTACACCTTTGAGATGGTCATGGACTACGGGGCGTACCGGGAATTCAAGCGGCACCGGATGCAAAGCTACGTACCCCAGCCTCTAACCGTGGCACATGGAACTCTGGTGCCGGCCTTGATTACCAGAGCCGGTCTTCAAGACCGCTTCGACCGGGCCGTTCAGGAAGCTGAAGAAGGGTTTTGGAGGGTTCGCGAGTCGCATCCGTCCGTGGCTCCCTATCTGGTCACCCACGCCCACAAACGTCGCATTCTAACCAAGGTCAACGCTCGCGAGTGCTTCCACCTATTCAAGCTCAGAACGCAGGGGCAGGCCCACTTCTCCATCCGACAGGCCATGGACAAGGCCCTAAAGTTGGCCGTGGAAACCCATCCCTGGTTATTTCGCCACCTGCCCCTAAGAAAGCGTCCCGACTGGTGGCCCTTTGACGAAGAACCCGCGCTCTAGGGGTCGGAGCAGTCTCGGGTATAGCCGCAGTTGGCGCAGCGAAGCTTGCACTGTATCCCCTGCATGGGCTGGCCGCACAAGTCGCACCGTATGACTTCCTCGCCAGCTGCTTCCAACCGTTCGTCTCCACCCTGCCAGTTGCGGACATTATAGACGCCCACTGGGCTAATCGCCAAAGAGGATATGCTTCCCCATTTTGGCTTGGCGGGAGGCTGTATTGGGACCGCAGTCTTGGTAGAGAAGCGAGTGTGTTGGGGTTAGGCGAGGAGGGATTGGGGGCGTTCCAGGAGCATCTTGACTTCGTGGAGAAACTTGGCGCCGCCGACACCGTCCACGACGCGGTGGTCGACAGATAGGGTGCCTTTCATCATTCGCGCCACGGTTATCTGGCCACCCTTTACCACTGGCTTCTCTTTCACCGAACCTATGGCCAACACGGCGGCGTTGGGCGGGTATATGATGGCGGTGAAGCTGTCCACGTCATACATGCCCAAGTTGCTGATGGCGAAGGTGCCGCCGGCGTATTCATCGGGCTTGAGAGTCCCGCCTTGGGCACGGTGGATGAGATCTTTGCTTGCCTGGGAGATGTTTACTAGGTCGCGGTCTTGGCAGTTGGGTATGGCGGGTATGATGAGGCCCTGGTCCAGAGCCACGGCGATGCCGATGTTGACGTGGGGGCTGGTGATGAGGTGGTTGTCCTGGAAGTGGGAGTTGACGTTGGGATATTTCTTGATGGCCATGGCGCATGCCTTGATGATGAGGTCATTGGTGCTGACTCGAACGCCTTGTGGCAGGGTGTCGTTGAATTCACGCCTGAACTCGGTGGCCCTGGTCATGTCTATCTCGGTGGTGACGTAGAAGTGGGGGGCCTCGCGCATACTCCGGGACGTGCGAGCGGCAATGACGCGACGCATCCTGCTGAGGGGGATGGACTCCTGGTCGTCGGGAAGATCGTCGGGCCGACTCTGGGTTGATGTTGGCTGGAGGCTGTCGAGAGTTGGCATCTCCTCACCTGGCCCGGCTATTATTCCAAGCGCCGAGCCCACGGGCGTCGTTCTGCCTTCTTCCACCGCTATTTGTCTGAGAACTCCGCTGGTGGGGGCCGCCACTTCAACAATAGCCTTATCCGTTTCTATCTCGGCGATGACCTCGCCCTGGGCCACCGGGTCGCCCTCGGCCTTTAGCCACCGGACCACGGTGCCTTCCAGCATCTCTACGTCCATCTGAGGCATGTGAATGGTAGTGGCCAAGGTCTCCTCCTAGTGGGGAAGCGAGAGAGGGGATTCTGACCGCCGCGTCCCGTGGGTTACGAAAAATTAGACGTGGATGGCCGCGCCCGCGGCGTCTAGGGATGCCTCCTTAAGGGTTTCGGACAGGGTTGGGTGGGCGTGAACCATCCAGCCCAACTCGGTAACGCCGCCTTCCAGCATCCGGGTCATGGATACCTCGGCCAGAAGCTCGGTAACGTCGGCGCCAATCATGTGAGCGCCTAGTATCTCGCCGTAGGCGGCGTCCGTAACCAGCTTAACCATACCCTCGGACTCGCCCATGGCCGCGGCCTTGCCGCTGGCCTGGTAGGGAAACCGGCCTACTTTCACTTCGTAACCCTGCTCGTTGGCCTGCTTCTCCGTGAGGCCCATGCTGGCCACCTGTGGGCTGCAATAGGTTGCCTTGGGCATGTCTAGGTAGCTGAGGGGCGGCGGCTGTTTGCCGGCGATGCTTTCTACGACGTGAACGCCCTGGGCCGAGGCGGCGTGGGCCAGCAGAAGCTTGCCGGTCACGTCGCCGATGGCATAGACGCCGGGGACGCCCGTTGCCATGGCGTCGTCTATGGTGATGAAACCACCTTCGGTGGCTATGCCGGTGGTTTCAAGGCCAAGGCCCTCAACGTTGCCCTGAACTCCGACGGCCACCAGCACTTTGTCGCAATCTATGTTTACCTGGCCGGAGTCCCGCTCCACCATTAGGTTGGCCCTGGCACCGTTGTGGCTGAACCCGACGGCGCGGGCGCCGGTCATTACGGTGATGCCTTGCCGGGTGAGGGAGCGCTCCAGCAGCCGGCTAATTTCCTCATCCTCGTTGGGCAGGATACGTGGCATCAGCTCAACAATGGTAACGTCCACCCCGTAGGCGTTGTAAACGGAGGCGAACTCGACGCCGATGGCTCCGCCTCCCAGCACCACGGCTGAGGAGGGAAGGTCCGTCTGCTCCAGGGCTTGCCGGCTGGTGATGACCACGTCTTGGTCCACGGGAAGCATGGGTAAGGAGCGAGGCCGGGCGCCGGTGGCGATGATGATATTCTTGGCTCGCACGATAGTGTCGTCGGGGGAGAGCCGCAGGGTATGGGCGTCCACGAATTGGGCCGCTCCCGCGATGTAGTCCACGTTGTTCTTGCGAAGCAGGTAGGCGATTCCTCGCACCATCCTTGCGACTACTCTGCGGCTGCGCTGGATTGCCTTGGAGTAGTCCACGTGGAGGTTGTCGAAGGTTATGCCGAAGTCCCCTGCGCGTTTGACTAGGTTGACGACCTCGGCGTTGCGGAGGATGGCCTTGCTGGGGATGCAGCCCCAGTTAAGGCATACACCGCCCATCTCTTCTCGCTCCACCAGGGCGGTTTTGAGTCCAAGCTGACCGGCCCTGATGGCGGCGACGTAGCCGCCGGGCCCGGCGCCAATGATGGCGACGTCGTACTCTGGGGGGGTGGGTCAATGGGGGCGCGTTCCTCCTAGCGTGGTTGCGAGTGGGATTATACAAGTGGCCAGCGCGGGCGTTCAAGGCGGCTTTGAGTAGGGGGCTAAGGCGGAATATCCTCAATTTTCGAGGCATTAATCCGCAACAATTGATCGCACTGCCTCCAAAACGAGTCGTTTGCGAAAGCCCTCCATAGTTTCTGGTTCCTCTGAAGAAGTCTCTAGTGAAACTTTCCAATTTGCACGTTTATTGCCGAATGTGAGTTAAACGCAGCTTTATTAAACGCTCAGGGCAACCAGTGCATAGTGTCACTGACTGTTCCCATTAATCGGCTACTGATAGTCTGCTTTCTTTGAGTGCTACCTCAGAAGTTTTGGGTAACTGAGCCTTTTCGGAACAGCGTACCGCACTGTAAGAGGCGTATAAAGTTGTTGCCGTAACTTTCGCGAGCAGGGTCTTGGCCGCCAGCCAATGATAGTCTCGTGAACAGCTCAGCGGAACATCGTCGTAATCTTGTGAAGCTGGCGTTTGAGTTTGCCGTCACTGACTTTCGGTCACAAGCCATAGAGTCGTTGCGCTTGAGGGTGTCGATTTACCACGGTCTTGCCGAGGGCAATTAACTGATGCGACCAAGGCCCTAACTCGAAAAACCTTGAAAGCTTCAGATCCCTTAGGTTCAAATATGGGGTTTCACTACCGATTCGGTGTGAGGCGGCGCTTTTCCGTTCAACCCGTGCGACCAGTAACTCTGGGCATTTCGAAACCAGGATGGAATCATCTAGTTTTATGTCTTGAGCGTCCAGTTGAACTTTCAAACCTGGCTAGTTCGCAAAGTCATAGAGCAGTTTACCTCGCGTAGCTTTTCGACCAGTTAACTGCATTGTCCAAACGAACGCTTGAGGTCAAAAAAATCTCCTCTAGTTGCCGGGGTGCGCTGACTGTCAGCATCACGTTCCGTTCTAACAACCGTTTCAATCGATACCCACTTCGTTGCTGTTGCAGCAATCATCTGAGCCTAACAGCATGGGGCGGGAGTTGATCAACAACTCCGTGCTATGTCTATCGTGCTCCGTTTAACGTTTCTAGAGCACCCGCACCATCCCAATTCTCGGTTCCGGCCTTTGTCAAGCAAACTGGGACCTCGCGCTTGAGGATATCCCTCTCTGAGTTTGGGTGCTTTGCGGGATCCAAGTAGTCCGTAGGAAACGTAACGGTGCAGCTTGAAAAACTCACGGAATGCTTGGTAAATCGACGATGTAAGCCCAGAAGCGCCATGGCTTGGAACATCCCTAACCAAATTTGGATTTTCTGCTGTGGTATCAACCGCTATGCGTAAGTTCATCTGAGTTATTGGCAAATGATACCGGATAACCGTTGCGAAGGACAACTCGATTACGAACGTATCTCCTGAAACTCTATCCGTAAGCTGTCCGCCGCTGTCAAAGACTTCCGAATCTGCGTTTCAAGCGTTGGTCTGCACTCACTTGAACCGTGGCTAATAGCCGGTGAAGGCCCATAGATATACGTCCTTGAAAACCTGAATCAAAGTTCCTAAAGTCTCAATACGCGCGTGGAATCCAACCGTTCGTTGTTAAGTGACATTTTGATGACCGTTTACTGCCACGGAAAAAGATTCTCGAGCTTTGAGAATTGCAAACCAGTACTGAACTGAGGATGGTCTCGGATACTTTCGGGACTGAACCATCCGTCTGACTAATCCTTCCCCGCTTTCTCAAGGCAGTCACTCAACAGGTTAGTCAAGATCGTTGATGTCATGGAGAGAATTCAAAACTCGCATACCAATGTCCCGATGGATTCCCTGTCGAAGCCTCGTACGCAGTTTATCCCGAACCCAACTTGAATGGGCGTGTTCTCAAATATGAGATGCGACTGTACTATTAGACTTGCTGGCATCGGAAACAATACACAATCCATTGTGTTTGACGAGTTGGTGGCTCGAATGCCGGTAGAGGATGAAGCTGAATTGCCCAAGTGGCGTGTTTTTTACCTAACCTTGTCTCCAGGCAAGTCCTTTTCGCGCCAGTCTTTCCAGGTCGAGGAGTTCTACCATTGTCTAGTATTGCTGCCTTATCCAGGGTGAAGCCATAAGTCTAGTATCCGTCTCCTTGAGCGTTCAATCAAGGCCACGGCTTCGCGTCCGTTGCATCGAACTAGCCAGCTCGTAGAGTCATTATACTTTCTATCAGCAAGGCATTGTCATACGAGAGCCTCAACGAGGTAAGTGAGAACCGCCACGCCCCCGGGGCGGTCCATGTACTTAATATTTACCGCGCCTATGTCCAGACCCATTCATTAACCTCTGTTTGGTGTGGTCCCACATTGTATCGGACCTTGGGTTATTTGTGAGGTCCCCCGCCCCGGCGTGGCAAAATGGGTGTGGGTGCAAAGGGCACCCACGTACACCTTCGTTGACGCTGTTGAAAGGCCAATGCTATAGTTACCGTGGTATTCTCAGTAGCCGGTGCGCTGAAGGAAGGTACATGCCGGAAACCTTGGCAGAAAACTGGATTGCCCTGCTACTGGCGGGCATAGTAGCTTTTGGGGCTATCGGCCTCATGTTTGCCGCCTCCTTCCTTATATCGTCCAGGCGGTCATCGGAGATTAAGAGCACTCCTTACGAATGTGGCATCCCGGCGACTCCCTACGCCTTCTCCCAGATAAACATTCGATACTACATCTTTGCTATCCTTTTCCTCATCTTCGACGTAGAGGCGGTCTTTCTCTTCCCCTGGGCGGTGGTGTTCATGGGGAACAACATAGCCTTCTACGCAATGATGATCTTCCTGTCGGTACTGTTCTTTGCCATAGTTTATGGCTGGAAAAAAGGAGTGTTGGAATGGCGGAAATAAACCTGAACACCGGAAACCAACCGGCTCCCAATCTCATTGGCCGTGGGATGCCCGGCGTCATAACGGCCAAGTCGGAGCAGCTTTTCGCCATGGCGAGGAAGTCCTCCCTGTGGGCCATGACCTTTGGGCTGGCCTGCTGCGCCATTGAAATGATGTCCACGTACATGGCGCATCACGACTTCGACCGTTTTGGCGTAGTGACTTGGCCTTCGCCCAGGCAGTCGGACGTTATGATTGTGGCCGGCACGGTGGTTAAGAAGATGGCGGACCCCATCCGGCTTCTGTACGAGCAGATGCCGGAGCCCAAGTGGGTGATTGCCATGGGTAGCTGCGCCACCAACGGGGGGCCCTACTATCGCTCATACTCGGTGGTTATGGGGGTGGACCACGTTGTCCCGGTGGACGTGTACGTCCCGGGCTGTCCGCCCCGCCCGGAGGCCCTCATGCAGGGGATCCTGAAGCTCCAGGAAAAGATAATGCAGGACGCAAAGGGTGGAACAGGCAAGGGGTAAGGAGCAGGACGGCGGGGAGCTGAAGGCCCTGTCCCAGGGGGGGCGGGACCTACTTAACACCGTCGCCAAGTTGCTGCAGGGCCGGCAGTTGGAGGTAGGTGTCCTTAGGGACAGGCCTCAGATATCCGTGGCCGCCCAGGAGATACTTGAGATTTGCCGCACCCTGAAGTCTCACCCCAAGACCTCCTTCAAGACCCTTCTCTGTGTTGCCGCCGTGGACTACAAGGAGTATATCCAGATGGTCTACATGCTTCACTCCATACAGGGAGAGCAGACCTTGGCGATTAAGACTGACCTGCCCTACGACAGCCCCAGCATTCCCTCGGTGTCTCCGGTGTGGAAGGCCGCCGACTGGTACGAACGGGAGGCCCACGACCTCTTTGGCGTCAACTTTGAAGGGCACCCGGACCTTTCCCCCTTCCTTCTGTACGAAGGTTTTGAGGGCCACCCCGGCCTCAAGGAGTTTCCCTTCCATGAATATGATGAATACTAGCTCGAAGTCCCTTGTGCTCAGAGGTACGGTGATAAGCCAGGGTGCGTCTTTCTTGGCCACGGTGGATAACTTGCCCGCTTGTTTCCTACGGCGATACCGCCGAGGAGGCCGAAAACAGGCTGGTGCGGGAGTTCAGGAACTGGGCCGAGGTGTGTGAGGAGAAGGGCATGCTGGAGAAGACGTTGGTGGAAGCCGGGTACCGGGAGGTGGACGAGCAGACGGAGATTTACCTCATTTTCACCGACGAGGACGAGGAAGAGTAGAGCGCAATGACCACCGTCGGAGACGGCCAGCACCTGGACATGATGCTAAATATGGGGCCGCAGCACCCCTCCACCCACGGCGTCTTTCGGATGCTTCTCCGGGTGGATGGCGAGGTGATTATTGACGCCGAACCCCACATTGGCTACCTGCATCGGGGTTCCGAGAAGCTGGCGGAGGGGGAGCAGTACAGCCAGGTTGTCACCCTCTTCGACCGCATGGACTACATCAGCAACTTTAACAACGAGTGGGTTTTCTGCCGCGCCGTGGAAAAGCTCATGGGCGTGGAGGTGCCGGAACGGGCGGAGTATATTCGCGTAATCCTTGGGGAACTGAACCGCATCGCCAGCCACCTTCTCTTCCTGGGCACCTTTGGGCTGGACGCGGGGGCAATGACCCCGGTCATGTTCTCTTTCAGGGGACGGGAAAAGATACAGGAGCTTTTTGAAGCCGTCAGCGGCGCTCGGATGATGCACAACTATATCCACGTGGGCGGAGTTAAAGAGGACGTGCCCGAAAACTTTAACCAAATGATGACAACGCTTCTCTCCGACATAAGGGCGGATATTGAGGAGTGCGATAAGCTCCTGAGCTTTAACGAGGTGTTTGTGGCCCGAACCAAGGACGTCGGCGCCATAGACCTGGAAACCGCGGTGGACTACGGCTGGACTGGTCCATGCCTCCGGGCCTGTGGAATGGAGTACGACGTCCGCCGGGCCGAGCCTTACTCTGTTTATGAACGGCTTGAGTTTGATGTTCCCGTGGGCAGAGACGGCGACTCCTGGGACCGGTACTTTGTCCGGGTGCTGGAGATGTACCAGTCCCTCAGAATTGTGGAGCAGGCCCTGAAAGAGATGCCTGAAGGCTCCGTCATGTCCCTGGGTCGCAGGCTTATCAGGCCACCAAAGGGGGATGTCTACGTGAGGGCGGAAAACCCCCGTGGGGAGATTGGCGTTTACCTGGTGAGCGACGGTACGGACAAGCCCTATCGGGTGAAGGTCCGTCCACCGTCATTTTGCAACCTCAGCGCTCTCCGACACCTGGTCAAAGACACCTACATCGCCGACGCCGTCGTCATCCTGGGTTCCCTTGACATTGTGCTGGGAGAGGTGGACCGGTGAACCTGTTGGACGCCCTTCTACTAATTCTGGCCCTTCTCCTCCTGTTCACCGCCCTATCTATAGTAGTTCTTTCCCTGGTTTGGATTGAAAGAAAGTTCTTGGGCAGGCTGCAACGGCGCCTTGGGCCAACTCGCACCGGACCATTTGGACTTATCCAGCCCATCGCCGACGCTGTAAAGCTGGTGCTCAAGGAAGACCTGATACCCTCCCGGGCGGACAAAGCCATCTTCTGGGTAGCCCCCCTTCTGGTACTGGTTCCGTCCTTTATGATATGGGTCACCATCCCCGCCGCCCAGAACCTGGTATTGCGAAACCTAGACTTGGGGCTATTTGTCATAGTGGCCCTGCTGGTTGTCTCCATACTTGGCCTTCTTCTGGCGGGCTGGGGTTCGGCCAACAAGTACGGGGCCTTGGGAGGCTTGAGATCTGCGGCCCAGTTGGTGAGCTATGAGGTCCCCTTGGTCATGGTGGTAGTGTCCATAGCCATCCTGGCGGAGTCCCTTGATTTGCGGGTGATCGCGGCCAGCCAGGTGCCCATGTCCGCCGCGGAACCGGTGCTAAACGAGGTGAAAGAGGCCGGGGGCACTTTCAACCATATCGGGGTGCCCTTCCTTCTGATTTTTCCCTTGGGGTTTGTGCTCTTTCTGATAGCGGGGCTGGCCGAGGTGGGACGGATACCCTTCGACATCTACTTCGCCGAATCTGAGATAGTTGGCGGGCCCTTTGTGGAGTACAGCGGCGCCCACTGGTCCGTCTTTTTCCTGGCGGAATACATCAACACCTTCTTGGTGGGTGCCTTGGCAGCCCTCTTTTTCCTAGGGGGATGGTATGGGCCGTTCCTGCCGGAGTGGATGTGGTTCCTGCTCAAGACTTACCTGGTGGTGCTGGTTATTTTCTGGATCCGGGGGACCTTCCCGCGCCTTCGCGTGGACCAGTTGATGACCTTCGGATGGAAGGCGATGATTCCCCTTTCTTTTGCCGGTGTAGTTATCACCGCGGTGTACCGGTTCTACGACTGGCCTCCGTGGAGCCTGACCCTAATGTCGCTAGCTATCCTTGGTGTGATAGGATATTGGATGTATAACCGCTTCACCAAGCCCGTTATTAAGCTGGCCAAGATCTATGGGCGGCGTCCTGGAAGGATTGGCAATGTTAGCTAGTTTTAAGGGGATGGTACTTACCATCGCCTCTGTCTTCAAAAAGCCGGTTACAGACCAGTACCCTAACAAGCCTCGGCAGCTGCAAGACAGGTACATGGGGTTCCCTGCCCTCACCTGGGACCATGACGTGGAAGAGCCTTTTTGTACCTCCTGCATGGTGTGTATTCGCCAGTGTCCGACCCAGTGCATGAGCGCGACAATGAAGGACAACCCCCTCCAAAAAGAGGGTAAGAGCAAGCGGCGCAAAATTGTAGATACATTTGAGATAAACTTGAATCGCTGCATTCTGTGCGGCATTTGTGTTGAAGTGTGCAACTTTGACGCTATTGTCATGAGCCACGAGCACGAAATGAGCGTCTACCAGCGCAACGGCGATAGGGTGGACTTGATAGAGCTTCTGGAGATGGGCAAGCGGTATCAAGAGGACATGAACTGGATACCGCCGTCTCAACTCAAGAAGGAGCAGCTCCAGAAAGAGCGGGCCCGAAAAGCTAAACAGGAAGGCAAGGCCCCAAGAAAGGCTTCAGCCTAGCATGATCTGGTTTTTCTTCTTCCTGCTGTCCGCCATGGCCTTGGGCGGGGGGCTAGGTGTGGTGGCAACGCGTAACATAGTACACGCAGCCCTCTTCCTGCTTCTGTCCCTTCTGGCCGTCGCGGGGCTCTATGTCCTGCTACTGACGGAATTCCTAGCCCTGGTGCAGATATTCATCTACGGTGGGGCCATTATCATTGTTCTACTGTTTGCCATTATGCTGACGCGGTCCAGTGAGTACCCCAAAATTTCCGACAACGCCCAGTGGCCACTGGCAGCCGTGGCGGCCCTGGCCTTCTTTGGCGTCTTGACGGCCTCGTTTGTCATTAACCGGCCCGGGGCAGACGAGCGCAGCCGCGTCGCCTTCACGGACCTGGGCCGCTCCCTGTTTACCGACTGGGCGCTTCCCTTTGAGGTGGCCTCCCTAATCCTGCTCATCGCTCTGGTGGGGGCCATCGTTATTGCCAGGGACGATAGGAGACGCCGTTGATAGACCTGGCCTATTTCCAGATAGTAAGCGGGGGCCTATTCGCCGTGGGGTTGTACGGAGTGCTGGCGCGCCGCAGCGCCGTGCTGGTTCTCATGTCTATTGAGCTAATGCTCAACGCCGTCAACCTGAACCTGATAGCCGCAGCCGCTTTTCTGGACCCCGCGCGTTTCACGGGGTTGATAATTGCCATTTTCGTCATCACCGTAGCGGCGGCTGAACTGGGCCTGGCCCTGGCCATAGTGCTGCGCATTTTCCGTAACCGGGCCACGGTGAACCTTGACGAGATGGAGTTGATGAAGTGGTAATCTCGACAAGAATATCATTCAATACGTTTATTCTCTTCAATATCGCGGTCCTTAGCTAGACGATGCCAACCATGGAGTGGGCATGGCTTATCCCCGCCTTGAGCTTTATCGCCTTTCCCATAATCGCGATATTCGGTAGGTTTCTCCCCGGTAAGGGTTCTTTTCTAGCTATCCTGGCCATTGCGGCGGGTTTTGTCCTTTTCTGGTTCGTTGCCATGGACCGCATAGACCAAGGGGCCACTGGCGTAGACATTTTTAGCCACAAGTGGTTCGACGCCGGCAGCGTCACCCTGACCTGGGGGATAATAGTAGACCCGCTGACCGTGGTCATGCTGGGCTTGGTGACCTTTGTGGCCCTAATGGTACAGGTGTACTCTCTGGGCTACATGAAGGGCGATCCCCGTTTTGGATGGTACTTCGCCGTCCACGCCTTCTTCGCCGCCTCTATGCTAACCCTTGTCTTGGCCGACAATTTCCTTCTTCTCTACGTGGCCTGGGAGCTGGTTGGCCTTTGCTCATATCTACTCATAGGCTTCTGGTACGAGCGGCGCTCCGCTGCCGAGGCTGCCAAGAAAGCCTTCATTACCACACGGATAGCCGACGTGGCCCTGCTGGTGGGCATATTGCTATTGTTCAAAGAACTGGGCACCTTCAGCATGTCGGAGACCTTCCACCAGGCGGAGCTTCTTATGGCAGGCGGGGAGAGTCTGCTGAGCACCGGAACGGCCACCGCCGCGGCGCTGCTGCTCTTTGTGGGGGCCATGGGCAAGTCTGCCCAGGTGCCCTTCCACGTTTGGCTCCCCGACGCTATGGAGGGCCCCACGCCGGTCAGCGCTCTTATACACGCTGCTACCATGGTGGTTGCCGGAGTGTTCTTGGTAGCTCGCACCTTCGCCCTCTTTGAGGCCGCGCCCGACGCACTTCTGGTCGTAGCCATAGTTGGCCTGGTGACCACACTTATGACGGCTACCATGGCCTTGGTGGCCACGGATCTGAAGCGAATCCTGGCCTACTCCACCATTAGTCATCTGGGGCTGATGATGCTGTCTCTGGGCGCCTTTGGCTATACGGCCGCTATTTTCCACCTTTTGGCCCATGGGTTCTCCAAGGCCCTCCTCTTCCTGGGCGCCGGAAACGTGATGCACGGGGCCGATCAGACGGACATTAGGAACATGGGTGGACTGGCCAAGGTGATGCCTCTCACTGCCCTAACCTTTGCCGTTGGCGCGCTCTCTCTGGCTGGCATACCTCTCTTTGCCGGGTTCTGGAGCAAGGACGAAATCCTGCTATCGGTCTTGGAACACCGGCACTGGATCTTCATTGCCTTCACCATGCTGGCGGTGTTCCTGAGCGCCTTGTACATGGCCCGAGCCTACTTTGTAGCTTTTATGGGCAAGCTCAAGGAGCAGAATCGCGGCGCTCACGAGGCCCCCATTACTATGATACTGCCCATGGTTCTGTTGGCCGTCCTGGCGGCCGTCTTTGGGTTAGTTGCGCTGGAGTGGACCAGTGACTTCCGTGGCATCGGGTCCTTCCTTTTCTTCGACAAGGCCCATGGTTTCGAATTCAACATTTTGCTGGCCGCAGGCTCTCTGATTCTTGCCCTTGGCGCCGTGGCCCTGGCGTGGATGGTCTACGTAAAGGGGAAGCCCTACATGGTTCCTCTAAAGCAGACGTTCTATCCCATTGTTAAGTTGGCGGAGCGTGGCTACTTCTTTGACGACGTGTACCAGTGGACGGTGGACCGGGTGGTACTGGTATTCTCCGCCTTCATTGGCTTCTTTGACCGTGTAGTGGTCAACGACATGGCAGTAAACGAACCAGCCAACTCTGTAAAACGGTCTTCCTTCAGCCTGCGCCGGCACGTAACCGGGCGAGTGTACAACTATGCCTTAGTCATGGTTGTAGGCGCCGTGGGGTTGGCCGTGGCTTGGTGGGCCATGGCGGTTGGTAACTGATAGCCATGGATGACTTCAAGGCTATTGCTCTTCTACTGACCATCCTGCTACCGGCAGGAGCCGGGGTGGTGCTGGTATTCTTTCCGCGGAGCCAGGGGACCGCGATAAAGTTCCTATCGGCCATCGTTGCGGCTGTGACCCTTGCCCTAACCATCCTCATATTCTCGCTGTACAACTACCAGGACGGGGGCTACCAGTTTGTCAACTCCTTCCGGTGGTTGGAACAACCCCTCAACATAGACTTCAGCCTGGGCATAGACGGTATATCTGCGCCGATGGTGCTCCTAACGGGAATCGTAATGTTCGCGGGGGTGTTGGTCTCCTGGAACGTTGAACATCGACCCAAAGACTTTTTCGTCCTGTTCATGTTCCTTGTGTCGGGCGTCTTTGGTGTCTTTGTGGTGCGTGACCTCTTCTTCCTCTTTTTCTTCTACGAGCTAGCCGTGCTCCCTATGTTCCCGCTCATTGGCATTTGGGGCAGCAGCACAGATTTCGGCAACTTCCTGCGCACCAAGGAATACGGGGCGATGAAGCTCACCCTATACCTGGTGGCGGGAAGCGTACTGGTGTGGATCGCCATAATTGCGCTCTACGTGGCCGCGGGCGAATTTGTCGCCGACAAAGGAGTTGGGCAGGCGGGCTTCTCTCTGGAAACCCTGGCTGCCTTGTCTGAAGACGGCGCCTTTAGCGAGAACTTCCAGCGCTTCTTCTTCCCCTTCTTCATGGTGGGATTCGGCGTGCTGGCGGGCCTCTGGCCCTTCCACACCTGGTCACCCGACGGCCACGTTGCCGCGCCAACGGCAGTTAGCATGGTCCACGCCGGGGTACTGATGAAGCTGGGCGCTTATGGCATCATACGAGTGGGCATGACCCTTCTCCCCGAAGGAGCCTCCGACTGGATGCCCGTGCTCATTGGCTTGGGAACGGTGAACGTCCTTTACGGCGCCATCTCAGCCATGTCTCAGAAGGACTTGAAGTACGTTGTCGGCTACTCCAGCGTAAGCCACATGGGTCTGGTGCTAATGGGTATCGCGACCTTGCACCCCTTGGGCCTTGGCGGCGCGGTGCTGCAGATGTTTTCACATGGTATTATGACTGCCCTCTTCTTCGCCGTGGTTGGAATTATCTACGATAAGACCCACACTCGCGACATCACGGTGATGGGCGGTCTGTCCAAGCGCATGGGCATCACCGTGGCCTTCTTTGCAGTCGCCGGGCTGACCTCCCTGGGGTTGCCCGGACTGAGCGGCTTTGTGGCTGAGGTGCTTATTTTCATGGGCGTATTCCAAGAGTATTGGCCTCTGGGGGTCCTGGGCGTAGTGGGTGCCGCCATTACCGCCGTATATATACTTCGCCTGCTGGCCAAAGCCTTCTTTGGACCCATCGACTCTAGGTGGGACCACCTCAGCGATGGCCGTCCCGTGGAGATGGCGGCCGCCGCCATGCTGGTTTTCATCCTGATATTTGTAGGAATTTGGCCCCTGCCCTTGATGGATGTAATCAACACGGGTGTCGCTGAACTCTTGAGCAGGTTCCCGACTATATGACAGAGAACCTACACTTATTACTGCCCGAGTTTCTGTTGGCGGCCCTGGCCATCCTGGTCTTGAGTGTTGACCTGTTCCTGCCGGAGGAGCGAAAAAACATGCTGGCTTGGCTCAGCGTGGCCGGATTGGCCGGCCTTCTAGCCCTGTCATTGAGCCTGCTGTGGGGCAAAGACATCTCCCTCTATGGTGGTTTGGTACAGGCCGACGCCTACTCGCTGCTGTTCAAATCTTTCTTCTTTGTCCTGGGTGGGGTGGTCATCCTGGGGTCCGCCGACTTTGTAAAGAAATACCTTAATAGTCCTGGCGAGTTCTACGCCATAGTCCTCTTTGCCGTCTTGGCAATGTCCGTCATGGCCTCCGCAGTGGAGCTCCTTACTGCCTACATTGCCCTGGAGCTCATGAGTTTCAGCTTCTACATTATGGTGGCCTACGGACGGAACAACCCCAAGTCCAACGAGGCCGGGGTCAAGTACATTCTCATAGGCGCCTTCTCGTCGGCCATTTTGCTATACGGCGTGAGCCTCCTCTACGGGGCCGTAGGAGTCACCCGGTACGTTGAAATTGAGGCCGCCATCGTCGCCGCCACTGGCAACGCGGGCTCCGTGTCTCCCACCTTGTGGGTGGGTTTGGCCCTGATTCTGGTGGGCTTGGGCTTCAAGATTGCCGCGGTGCCCTTCCACATGTGGGCCCCGGACACCTACGAAGGCGCACCTTTGCCGGTGACGGCCTTCCTTTCAGTGGGATCAAAGATTGCCGCCTTTGCCCTCCTGCTCCGGCTCTTCGGCGAGGCGTTCCTTCCTTCCATCGACCAATGGCAGATACTGGTTGCCGTTATGGCGGCCGTCAGTATGACGCTGGGCAACGTGGTTGCCATAGCCCAGCGAAACCTCAAGCGGCTCCTGGCGTATTCCAGCATAGGACACGTGGGGTTCATGCTCCTGGGAATCGCGGCCCTATCCGGAATTGGCGCCGAGGCGCTCATCCTCTACATGGTGGGCTACGCCGTCACCGGCATGGCGGTTTTCGTGGCACTAATCGCCTTCTTCAACGTCACCGGTAGAGACGATATATCTGACCTTGGGGGCCTGGCGGACAGCCATCCCTTTATCGCAGCTTCCCTAGCCATTGGGTTTTTCTCCCTGTCGGGGTTGCCATTCTTCGCCGGTTTCACCATAAAGTTCTACCTCTTTACTGCCGCCGCCACACAGGGACTTCTTTGGTTGTCTGGGTTGGCAATGCTGAGCAGCCTGATATCCCTCTACTACTACCTGACAATAGTGCGACAGATGTACATTGAGCCCCTGCCCGACTGGGCGCGGGAGGAGCAAGACGGAAGTACCGAGAAACAAGGGAAGGCATCTCCCTCTATACTCATTACCGCCCTTCTGGGCGCGCTGGTGCTGGGAGTCATTGTGGTCGGCGTATATCCCTTCCCGTTGTTGGAAGCCATTAAGGCGGCCACCGGCGCACTTTTGTCTTGAACCCAAGCCCCCGGGCCTGGGGGCCTTTGGGCCAATCTGATATAATGTCCTGACCTTGATCTCACCGGGGTAAGCACCATGAAAACGGCCGATAGACCCCTCATCATCTCCGTTATTGGGGGTAGATTCCCCTCAGCACGAGCCCGTCAGCATGCCGAGGACGTCGGCAGGGAACTTGCCAAGCGCGGCGTTGTAGTGGCGTGCGGCGGACTCATTGGAGTGATGGAAGGCGTTTGCAAAGGGGCCAAGGCGGAGGGGGGCCTCACCATTGGTATCCTTCCCGGGACGACCCTGCCGCCGCCAATCCCTACGTGGACATACCAATCTGCACCGGTATTAGTTTTGCCCGGAACGTTGTAGTGGTGAAAACGGGCCGGGCCGCCATCGCCATAGATGGCTCCTACGGTACCATGTCAGAGATAGGGCATGCCCTTGGGGAAGGTATTCCAGTCATAGGCCTGGATACCTGGACATTCTCCATGGACGGCGGCAGTGCCGACCCTATTATTCGAGCCAAAGACCCCGTGGACGCCGTGGAAAAAGCCATCCGGGCAGCCAAAGCCCGTGACCAAGTCCCCGGTAACGCCGAACAGCCGTCGTGACCTCCATCCGCGGCATCCGCGCGCGGGAGATACTGGACTCCCGAGGCAGCCCCACCGTTGAAGCTCAGGTGTACCTCTCCGATGGTTCAACGGGCACTGCCGCCGTACCGTCGGGGTCCAGCGTAGGTACCCACGAGGCGGTGGAGTTGCGGGACGGAGACCCGCAACGCTTCGGTGGTCGCGGCGTACTCAAGGCAGTGTCCAACATACACCGTCAAGTGGCCCCGGCCCTCAAGGGCCGCTCGCCCTTCGACCAGGCATCCATTGATCAGGTGCTCATTGACATGGACCCTTGCCCAAACAAATCCAACTTGGGCGCCAACGCCGTGCTGGCCGTGTCTCTTGCCGTTGCCCACGCAGGGGCTGCCTCCAAGGGTGTTTCCCTCTACCGGTACCTGGCCATTGAGGATCGTCCAACCCTTCCCGTCCCGATGTTTAACATCCTCAACGGTGGCGCCCACGCCGACGATTCCATAGACCTCCAGGAGCTGATGGTCATTCCCGCCGGAGTACCCACCTTCAGTGAAGCTGTTAGAGCAGGCGCTGAGATATACCAGGCTCTCAAGACTATCCTTCTCAAGAAGGGCTTCAGCGTCAATGTGGGTGACGAGGGTGGTTTTGCGCCCCGGCTTCCCTCCAACAGAATGGCCTTCGACCTGGTGTCATCGGCCGTGGAATCCGCCGGCTATACTCTTGGAGAGGACTGCTTCATTGGCGTAGACGCCGCCGCTTCCGAGTTCATGGTCAAGGATGGATATCACCTCTCGCGAGACCGGATTACCCTTGATGCGGAGGGTCTTATTGACTTCTACCGGGGCTGGACCAGAGAGTTCCACTTACTCAGCATTGAGGACGGCTTGGGTGAGGACGACTGGGTGAGTTGGCAAAAGCTATTCGACGCCATGGGGAGCAGCGTTCAGTTGGTGGGGGACGACCTCTACACCACAAACAAGGAGCGCATCCAAAAGGGCATTCGGATGAAGACGAGCAATGCCGTTCTCCTCAAGCTCAACCAAGTGGGCACCCTCACTGAGACTATTGAGGCCTTTGCCCTGAGCCGTAATGCTGGATGGGGCGCCGTGGTTAGCCACCGTTCGGGGGAGAC
Organism: Dehalococcoidia bacterium; assembly: GCA_965226535.1. Lineage (GTDB taxonomy): Bacteria > Chloroflexota > Dehalococcoidia > Lucifugimonadales > JAPULR01. The sequence continues at coordinate 247,307 of CBDDDE010000010.1, forward strand.
GGAAGACACTACCATCGCAGACCTAACCGTCGCCCTCGGTGTAGGCCAGATTAAGGCTGGGGCGCCCTGCCGGTCCGAGCGGTTGGCCAAGTACAACCGGCTGCTTCGCATCGAAGAAGAACTGGGCCCCAGCGCCATCTATGCCGGAATGAACGCGTACAGCTACCTGAACCTGGCCTGACGCCTCTGAAAAGTACCGTCGAGGGCACCGGTCTCCTAGAAAAAGCCGCGCCAAGAAGGTGGTCTGTCTTGGAGCCTGACCCCGGGGCAGCGCCGACGCCTACGTGGCCTTGCCAAATGGTAATTGCCGATGCGCCTCTGCCCTTTCTGGAGCGAGGTATGACGACTTTTTGAAGAGACCGGACGCATGGTCCAAGGGTCTAAGTTGGCCACTCGTCCGGCTAGAAAAATTCTGACAACCTTCTATAATAGTACCTGGATAATCTTACTATTTAACGGGCATGAGGTGACTTTTTTGGCAACAAGAGTTGGTGTTAACGGCTTCGGTAGGATAGGACGACAGGTGCTGAGAGCAGCCATGGAGCGCCACCCCGAAGAGTTGGAAGTGGTGGCTATTAACGACTTGGCCGATGCGGAGACCAACGCTCACCTCTTTAAGTACGATACTAACTACGGGACTTTCCCCGGTACCGTGGAGGTCAGCAACGGCTCCCTGGTAATAAATAGCGCTCCCATCCGGGTTTTTTCCCACCGGGACCCCGCTGAAATCCCCTGGAGCGAGGTGGGAGTGGACTTGGTGATTGAGTCCACCGGGATTTTTACCGATGCCGCCAAGGCCGCGGCGCACATGAAGGGCGGGGCCAAGAAGGTCATCATTTCCGCCCCCGCCAAAGATGAGGACATTACCCTGGTTCTGGGCGTAAACGACAGTGCTTACGACCCTGCTAAGCACAATATCATCTCCAACGCTTCCTGCACTACCAACTGTTTTGCACCCATGGTAAAAGTCCTTCATCAGACTTTTGGCATCCGGCACGGTCTGATGTCCACCATTCACGCCTACACCAACGACCAGAAAATCCTAGATCAGGTCCACGGGGACCTTCGACGGGCCAGGGCCGCCGCGGCCAATATCATACCCACCAGCACCGGGGCCGCACGCGCCGTCGGGCTGGTTATTCCTGAACTTCAGGGCAAGCTCCACGGCGTAGCCTTCCGAGTTCCCACCAGCACTGTCTCCGCCACCGACTTCACCGCGGTGTTGGAGCGAAAGGCTAGCGTGGAAGAGGTCAATAACGCCTTCAAAGAGGCCGCTGAGTCTGGCCCCCTTTCCGAAGTCTTAGACTACTGTGACGATCCTCTGGTCAGCAGTGACTTCAAGGGAAATCCTCACAGTTGTATCCTCGACTCACTCTCCACCATCGTCATGGCAGGGGAGATGGTCAAAGTGCTGGGATGGTACGACAACGAGTGGGGTTACGCCTGCCGCACCGTGGACCTCAGCGTCTTCCTGGCGGAAAAGGGCATCTAGGCCGGTGGGGAGCCGAGGCGTTCAGGCAATGACCCCTAGAAGCACCAAAGGTACCGCCGGTACCCCGCGCCCTTGCCGGATCACATTCAGCAGGTCCCTTTCATAGTAGGGAACACCGGAGGATATCTCTCGTTCGAGTTCCTTCATCGGCAGTATTTCAATCCCCACATCAATAATGGCTGAGACATAAAAGCTGAGATGCTTCACGAACAAATCATGGGCGACAAAGGCGTACTTGCCGAACTGTACCTCCACCGCAACGCGGTCTTTCACGAAGTCGGTCTGGTTATATGACATGATTGGCGTCTGTCCGGCTTTCTTTTTTGCCCGCTTCTGATCCCCCTCTGGCAGACCATAGATACCGCGCAGGAGCTTCTCTTCCCATGTCACCCAAAAGGTATTCCGGCGCTCCTTCCACCCACGTGCCTGAAGACCGTCCTTGTATGCCCGGTTCATGTCAACGGGAGAGAACAGCATCTTTCCGCGCATCGTCTTTTCCCTCGAAACCTTGGTGCAGCAGGCCAAGGCATCCACGCCTGCTATAACGTCTTGCACTTCCTCCCATAGATATTTTCTATGGACCAGAAGATACTCTTCCCCATTAAGGTGTGAATAGCGAGCCTTTACGCGCATTACTGCCCCCCGTTGGGCTTCCCAGGGTTATAAATTGGCTTCCCCATTGGGCGCGTGCGCAGTTTGCCTGCGTACAGTTGCCCCACCCGAAGACGGGCAATCTCCACGTACTCCGGAACAACGTCGCATCCATAGGCCGCCCGGTCGTGCATGAGTGCGGCGATAACCGACGACCCGACTCCCAGATAGGGGTCAAAAACCGTATCCTTCGCATTGGTCATGGAGAGAACAAGACGCTCCACCAGCTCAACGGGGAACTGGTAGGGATGTACAGTCTTTTCCGGATGGTTGTACTTTACGTTCGGAAATGCCCACACGTTGCTCGGGTTCTTTCCATTAGGGTTACCCGACAGCTTGCCTATATTCGGACCCTTGAAATGGCGTTTCCCCGGATACTTCGACGGCACCCTAATTGGGTCTAAGTTCCATGTGTAGTCGTCACCCTTAGTCCACCAGTTAATGGTCTCATACCGCCCGGAAAGCCTTCTCTTGCAGTGCAAACCGTGCCCAAAGTGCCAGACAATGCGGTTGCGAAGCTTTAGACCTTGGTTCCGAAACACAGGATAAAGTACCGCGTCCAAGGGGATGACCTCCCCCTTTTCGACGTAATTCCCCACCTGCCATCAGATTGATCCCTAGGGATGGAGCAACCGTACGCACTCCCTGATTACCCTTTCCTGTGTCTTCACATAGTTTTCAAGTGAAGTTTTGACCTCGTAGTCCTTGCCGAGGTTGTAGGGCGGCGAAGTTACCACCAACTTCATTTGTTCGTCGGGGAGTCCCTCCATGAAGGCCAGATTATCCTCACAAGCCAACACCGGCTGGTGCTTGGCGGATCCTTGGCCCTCTTGCGGGTCCCCGGACGGCTGCCCCCCCTCCGAACTGCCTACAATGTAAAACAGTTGCATTTCCTGCTTGCCAAATGTCTGGTCAGTTTGTGAGTAATGGTCTCTCATAGCAACCTAATACTAGCACAAGTGGCATACAATTTTGCTAATCTCCCTAGCCATACGGCCTGAGAATCCCATCCCCCGCCGGACCACCCCTTGCCTTGAGTAACCCCCCCGCTCCTATGGCAAGCACGCAAAAGTTCCAACCTTAATAATACTTACCCACCCAACCTAGGGCATTCCCGCCGCCGCGAAATACCCCTCCACCTTGACGCACACTGTCCCTGCCTTTAGACTGCTGTCAGTCCACACCGTCGCCCGGGGGCGGGTGAAATATCAAGGAGGACGTTGTTAATGTCTCTTACCCTCTCAGACGCTAACCGAATGATAGAAGGAGCCATGAGCAAGGCCAAGGAACTCGATATTAAAATTAGCGCTGCCGTGGTGGACGCGGGAGGCCGTCTTTTGGCCTTCCAGAGGATGGAAGACGCCACTTGGGCCAGCGCCTACGGTTGTCAGGGCAAAGCCGTGGCCGCCGTGGGTTTTGGACAGCCCAGCGCAGCGACTCAGGCCAGGGCAGACGCTCCCATAATAAGAGGCATCATAGCTGCCGAAGGTGGGCACATGATACCCAGCCAGGGCGCCCTTCCTATCCTTCGAGATGGCAGGCCCATCGGGGCCTGTGGTGTGGGTGGGGGAACCGCCCAAGAGGACGAAGACTGCGCTCGGGCGGGAATTGCCTGTCTGTAACCCCACGGACAACTGCGTTGTGGCTGTGTTTTGCGAGGTGTTGGTTTAGGGTCTAGGGTTGGTTTTGGTGAGTTGGGCCTTGGTACCAGAGCGCGTAAATGGGCAAAAATCCCGCATTAACGGCTTAAGGAGAAATTGTGGCTTACTATCTTGTTTGTGACAAGTGTGACGCAAAGTATGACGGCAGCCGGTACAGGCTCCACTGCGAGAGCTGTCAGGGACTCTTGGACGCTCGATACGATACCCCCGCCACCGTGTCGGCGCGGGTTGTAGCGGGGGCGCAGGGCACAGCAAGGTACCTGCCAACGCTGCCCATTAACAACCCGGCCAACCTGGTAACCATAGGCGAGGGAAACACCCCTGTTGTGCCCCTGCCCAGGGTAGCCCAGGCTCTGGGATTGGCCAACCTCAACGCCAAGATGGAGTATTTCAACCCCACCGGGTCCTTCAAAGACCGTGGGAACACCGTCCAGGTGTCCGTTCTTAAGGACACGGGGATCACAGAGGTGGCTGACGCCACGGGTGGCAACGCGGGCCATTCTTTTGCGGCGTACTGTGCCCGGGCCGGCATCAAGTTCCATGGCTTTGCCAACGAAACCAATGCGGACAGCCGCAAGGTCCACGCCATTGCCCTTCACGGTGCACAGATGCACTGGGTCGACTCCGGAAAAACGGCGCGGAACGAGGGTGCTCGGAGATTCTCCGAGGACGCAGGCATCCTGCACATGAACTATGGCCAGAACATCTACTTTATTGAGGGTCTCAAGACTCTGGCCTACGAGATCGCCGAGCAGATGGACCCCCTACCCGACCATATAATTGTTCCCATCGGCAACGGCTCCATTTACCAGGGCATGTGGAAAGGCTTCAAGGAGATGCTGGAAGATGGACGCGTGACCAGGATGCCCAGGCTTCACGGTGCCCAGACGGAGGAGACGCAGCCGGTGGTGGCGGCCTTTGAGGGCCGAAACTGGACTCCCGAATCCGGCGAGGCTCAAAGCAAGGCCAACGGTATTGGCGTGGCCAACCCTCCCCGGCCCCAAAGCCTGGTACGTGCAGCTAGGGACTCCAAGGGAAGCTTTGTGGCTGTACCTGAAGATAAAATTATCCAGTGGCAGCGTGTTCTTGCAGAACTGGAAGGAATCATCGTTGAGCCTACGTCGGCCATCGTTCTGGGGGCGGCGGAAAGGCTTATTGCAAGCGGAGTAATTGGGGAACAGGATAGCGTGCTCCTGCCCCTGACAGGTTTTGGCGTCAAGGAACCGATACCGGGCTACTAGGGCGGCCTTTTAGCTTCTACTGCGCCTCTTGCCCATGATCATTATTGATTACGCTGCCTCGGCCCAGGTTGCCCTTCGGCCCTCAACTGTAGACCCCGGCCCCCTAACTGTATAATGGACGGGGGATCAAGAGCTTATGACATCAGCCGTCAACAATAGAGGATATCGGCTGGGGGTAGACGTCGGTGGCACCTTCACCGACGTCGTACTGATGGGACCCGGCGGGCGGCTCGCCGTCAAGAAGGTCTCCTCCACACCGGGAAGCTATGACGAGGGTATCGTCACCGGCATCCGGCAGGCGTTGGAGGAGACGGGTGTTTCACCCCAAGACATTTACGAGGTGTGTCACAGTACAACTGCGGCCACAAACGCTGTCTTGGAACGCCGCGGCGCCAAGGTGGGTCTGATTACAACCAAGGGCTTTCGAGACGTGTTGGAGGTTCGACGCCTTCGCACTCCCACTCTCTACGACCTCTTTTACACTCCCCCTGACCCCCTGGTTCCCCGCTACCTGAGGTTGGAGGTAGACGAGCGTTTGGACGCCGGGGGGCTGGTGCTGAAGCCCCTGGACCTGGACGAAGTACGCCGTGCCGTGGATCAATTGCTGGGAGAAGGCGTGGAGTCCTTGGCCGTCTGCCTCATCAACGCCTACAGAAACGCTGTCCATGAACGGGCCATCGGGGACCTGGTCCAAAGCGAATACAAGGGCCTCTTTGTCAGCCTGTCCCATGAGATAGTGTCCGCCATACGGGAGTACGAACGGACCAGTACCACGGTGGCCAACGCCTACCTGATGCCGGTAATGAATACCTACCTGAGTTCCCTGCGGGATAGGATTACGGGTATGGGCATTGAAGCTCCTATCCTGGTAATGCAGTCCAGCGGCGGCATGATGACTGCCCACAGGGCGGGGGAGCGGCCCGTTTTTGCCTTGGAGTCGGGTCCGGTAGCCGGGGTCTCCGGAGCGGTGTACCTATCCAAAAAGATAACCGAGCCCAATCTATTGACCTTTGACATGGGCGGGACCACAACCAAGGCCGCGGTTATAGAAAAGGGGCAGCCCCACAAGTCGGGGGAGTATGAAATCGGCTCGCCAATTTCGCGGGGTAGCCGTCTGCTGAAGGGCGGAGGGTACCTGTTGATGGTGCGGGCGGTGGACGTGGCGGAGGTGGGCGCCGGCGGCGGCAGCTTGGTGTCCCTGGATAGGGGAGGCTCCTTCCAAGTAGGGCCTCGAAGCGCCGGGGCGGAGCCGGGGCCTATCTGCTACGACCGCGGCGGCACCCAGCCCACCACCAGCGACGCCAACGTTCTTCTTGGGTACCTTAACCCGGAGTACCTCTTGGGCGGCGCCCTGAAGGTCAATCTTCAGAAGACAAGCAACCTGTTCCAGTCCGAGGTTGCCAAGCCCCTAGGTCTACCGCTGTTGGAAGCGGCCTACGGGGTGCACGTTGTAGCCACTGCCACCATGGCCAGGGCCATGCGTTCTGTCACCACGGAGCGGGGCAGGGACGCTCGGAACTTCACCATAGTGGCCTTTGGAGGCAGCGGCCCGTGCCATGCTGCGGCCCTGGCCCGGCAAATGGGTATACGCGACGTTATTATTCCTTCTGCTCCCGGGTTGTTTAGCAGCCTGGGTCTACTGGCCGCTCCCCAAGAATACGAGTTTATCCGAAGCTTGATGGTAAGAACCGGTGACATCACGGAGCGCAGCTTGGAGGAGAACTTCAAGGACTTGGAGTCCGAGGCATGGGGGGTCCTCCGACGGGAAGGCTATGGCCCGGAGCACCTGTCCTTTGACCGCTACGCAGACCTCCACTACGCAGCCCAGGTGCACGAACTTACCGTGCCTATGCCGGCGTCGGGGCGGACCGCGGACCTGAAAGAAGCCTTTGGACAAGAGCATAGACTTACCTACGGGTATCGGTCAGACCGGGAACCCGTGGAGGTCACCAACATCCGCGTAATCGGACGCCCGTCGCCTGCCCACTTCGCTCCGGCGGACATTTCTTCCATTGGAGCCACGCTGTACGGCGCCGGGGGGCGGAGCAGCAGCAGCCGCAAAGCCTACTTTGGGCGGGAGAACGGACTCATGGAGACGGACGTTGTCTCCCGTGGGGACCTGGCCCTTGAGGCCAATCCGGGACCCGTTATCGTTGAAGAATACGACACGACCATAGTCGTGCCCCCCGGCTGCACGGTGCGCCGAGAGGCCTCGTGGAACGTCATTCTCCGTTGGGAGCAGTAACATTGAAAGGCACCAATTTTGACCCCATCACCTTTGAGGTGATACGCAACGCCCTCCAGTCTATTACCGATGAGATGATGGTCACGGTGCAGCGGACCGGGCGGTCTCCAACGACTACCCAGGCCTTCGACTTCTCGGCGGCCCTTTGCGACACCAATGGTGACGTGTTGGACCAGGGATTAGCCATCCCCATTCACATGGGCGGCATACCCGAGGCTGTGAAGGCGGTATTATCCAGATTCCCCGGTTGTATTTACCCAGGGGACGCGATTATCCTCAACGACCCCTACTCGGGTGGCCTTCACCTACCAGATATTTTTTGTGTGACGCCCATTTTTGTGGACGACGACTTGTTCGGATATTCGGTGACGGTGGTGCATCACATGGACGTGGGGGGGCGCGCCCCCGGCAGTATGGCCCATGACTCTACGGAGATATACCAGGAGGGTATTCGCATACCGCCCCTGAAGCTGTACGAGCGTGGGGAGCTGAACGGAACGCTGGCGGAAATGGTGCAGCTAAACGTGCGCACCCCGGAAGTGGTTATGGGAGACTTTGCAAGCCAGATTTCCGCCTGCAACGCTGGTAGTCGTGGGATTCTTGACCTTGTAGAGCGGTACGGCGTCGAGACGCTTAAGCGTTACCTGCGGGAGCTTATGGACTACAGCGAACGAATTACTCGACAGGGTATCTCGTGTTGGCCCGACGGAACGTACCGGTTTACCGACTACCTGGACGAAGACGGTCTAAGTCCCGACCCCATCCCCATACAGGTGGCTCTCCACGTTAACGGTGACTCCGTGACGGTAGACTTTACCGGCACGGCGCCCCAGACCAGGGGGGCCATCAACTGTGTACTGAGCCAGAGCAAGGCCATGGCCTACTGTGCCATCCGTTGTGCCATTGGGGAAGATATGCCCAACAACTCCGGCTGCTTCCGCCCCGTGGAGGTGGTGGCGCCGGAGGGCACCATCACCAACATGCGACACCCGGCCTCTTGCGCGGCCCGTGGCGTTACGTCTTTCCGGCTCATCGACGCCGTACTTGGCGCTCTGGCCAAGGTGGTGCCGGACCGGGTGGCCGCCGCCTCCGAGGGGGGCACCTCCACCGGGCGTTTCGGGTTTCTCCAGCCTGACGGCACCATCCGGGTCTTCTACGACAACGTCTTTGGCGTGAGAGGAGCTTGGAACAAAGGGGATGGTAGGGGTGGGGTGTCCAGCGTCGGCGCGAACATTTCCAACGTGTCGGTGGAGATCATTGAGTCCCAGGTGCCACTGCGGCTGCGGAGCTACGGTTACGTCCCTGACTCAGGCGGGCCTGGCAGACATCGCGGCGGCTTGGCCTTGGCCCGAGAGTGGGAGGTCCTTTCGGCTGAAGCTACTATCACATGGCGCTCAGACCGCAGGGCTTTTCCTCCCTACGGTCTGGAGGGAGGAAAGCCAGGTAGGGGGTCGCTCAATCTCCTGAACCCCGGCCCCGGCGAAGAGATTCTGCCGACCAAGATCAACTCTCGGCTCAGAAAGGGCGACGTATTCCGTCATTCGTCGCCGGGCGGTGGCGGCTACGGCGACCCCTTGGAGCGGGACCCTCAGGCCGTTTGGTGGGACTGGCGTAACGACAAGGTCACCGCCCAGCACGCCAGAGATGCCTACGGCGTGGTAATAGACGAGGCCGCGGGCCAAGTGGACGACGCCGGCACCAAGGCGCTCAGGAAGGAGATGGCGTGAGCCGGCCATGGTGAGAATGACGGGCCAGCGGGCTTTGGTTGAGATGCTCCGCGCCGAGGGGGTCAAGTACGTATTTGGCAACCCCGGCACTACGGAGCTTCCCTTTCTTGATGCCCTACAAGACGCACCGGACGTGCAGTATGTTAACACCCTCTTTGAAGGCGTGGCCGCAGGTATGGCTGACGGCTATGCTCGCATTACCCAGAAGCCAACCTTTATGAACTTCCACATCTCAGTTGGCGTGACCAACAGCATCGCCGTGATGTACAACTCCTGGCGCGGCGGCACTCCGATGGTGATAACGGCGGGCCAGACCGCCAAGGGGCTTCAGCTTCACAATCCCACACTCTACTCGAACATGGTCAACGTTATGCGCGAGTACACCAAGTGGGCCGGTGAAATCACCGCACCGGAGGACGTTCCCGCCATCATCCGGCGGGCGTTCAAGGTGGCGAGTACTCCTCCCACCGGCCCGGTCTTTGTTGCGCTGGCCTGGGACGCTATGGACCGCGAGGCGGACTTGGATATTGTTCCTTCAATAGACGACTATTACCGGGTACGGCCGGACCCTGCAGCCGTGGACAAGGCCGCCAACCTCTTGGCTCACGCTCAAAGACCCCTGATGCTCATTGGCGACCGGGTGTCCCAGTCCCAGGGCGCTCCCCTGGAGGTGTCCCGAATTGCTGAGCAGATTGGCGCCCCGGTGTACGCAACCAGCTTTTCCGAGGTCCATATCCCCAGTTCCCACCCGCACTACATGGGCACCTTTGACACTAGTTGGCTGCATCGGAGCATGAAGGAGCGCTTCGACCGAGCCGACGTCATCTTGGCCATTGGAACCGAGGTGTTGGTCCAGTCCATACCCACCCCGGAGCCGCCCTTCAGCGGCCCACCGAAGCTGATTCATCTGGACTGCAGTGATTGGGACATACAGCGCTCCTATCCCGTGGCGGCAGGGGTTCTTGGCGATATCAAGGCAAGCCTTGAGCAGCTATCTTTGGCCTTGAGCGACGCTATGACCGGGGCCGACGTGGAAGCTGCCCGTTATCGAGGCGACGCCGTTGCCCAGCAGAAGAGGGAAAAGCAGGAGGGGTTTGAGGCTCTGGTCAGAGAGCGTTGGGATAACGTGCCCATGTCCCCGGAACGGTTTGCCGTGGAGTTGCGAGATGCCTTGCCCCCCGACGTGCTGGTATGCGATGACTCTATCACGGTGAGAGGCGCGTTGCTGGATGCCATGGATTTCGACCGTCCCGGAACACTGGTGGGTGGCCGGGGCGGGAGCCTGGGGTTCGGCATGGGGGCAACTTTGGGTATGAAGCTTGCGTCGCCCCGGAGCCCGGTGGTGGGCGTAATTGGAGACGGCACGGCCATGTTTACTATTCAGGCCCTGTGGACCGCAGCCAACTACAACATCCCCGTGACCTACGTTATGTGCAACAACGGGAGCTACAAGGTGCTGCGGGAAAACATGGCCCGTTATCTCACCGGCGCCGAGCGGGAGAGCCGGTACATTGGCATGGATTTTTATCAGCAGCCGTTGGACTTTGTAGGTCTGGCTCGTGCATTCGATATCCAGGGAGTTCGGGTGGAACGGCCGGAAGATCTGGCCCCTGCCCTACGTGAGGCCATGGACTCCGGCGCGCCTCGGGTGGTGGACGTTATCCTGGACGATAGCTTCGACGCCGGGTCTATCCAGGAGGCGTGGGGCCGGTGGTGGGTTGGTCGATAGAAGATTTTTAATCGGAAAAACACCTTAAGGGAAGGTCAGTATAGAGCATGGATTCATCGCTGATTCGCGGCAAGTACGTTGTTATTAAGGTCACCGGCACCGATTCCGCACGGATACTCGTGGATGGAGCCATATATCAGGAAAACGGGGAGATAGTCGACGTTGGGGCCTATGAGGAGTTGAAGGCCAAACACCCTTCGGCGCAGGTCATAGGTTCATCGGAGCACGTCGTCATACCAGGACTGGTCAACGACCATGACCACGTGGGCTTCTCGTCCATCCAACTGGGAGTGCCCCACGCGCCGCTGGAGCTTTCGGGGCTGGGGCGCATCGGTGCTAGGCAGCTTGACCCCTACTTAGAGCACCTGAACGGGGCTATACAGATGCTGGAGACGGGGACAACCACGGTGCAGATAATGTACACGCCAGGCCGCGGGGCAGCCCCCATAGACTCGGAGTCCACGGGCAAAGTCATCAAGGCATATCAAGACGCTGGGGTGAGGCTGTCCTACGCCCCAAATCTGCAAGACCAGAACTCTATGGTGGCTAGTCCCCAGGGTGGAGAGAGGGAGTTTGCTGCCTGGCTTCCGCCTGACCTGGGGCGGCGCTTTTCAGACTTTATGGGTAAGAGCTACGTCCCGGTGGATGAAATGCTCAGCCGGTCGGAAGACCTGTTCAAGAAGTACCACGGCGGTCCCGGGGCCCGTACCATCGTCAACACTGCGCCCACCAACGTTCAGCGCTGCTCTGACGAACTTCTGATGGGGCTGAAGGGTCTCTCGATAAAGTACAACACCACTACTCACGTGCACCTGGCGGAGACGGTTTACCAGAAGCTTTTTGGCCAGCGTATCTACGGAGTGACGCCCCTTCAGCACCTTAAGGACATCGGCTTTCTGGGGCCCGACGTGGTGTGTGGCCATAGCGTGTGGGTCACCGACGACGATATACGGGTACTAAAGGAGACTGGTACCTCCGTGTGCCACAACGCCAGTTCCAACTTCCGGCTCCTGTCCGGCATTGCTCCGGTGCACCGGTTTGTGGAGGAGGGTATAAGCGTTGCTATTGGCACAGACGACATGGGTATGAACGATGATAAGGACATGTTGCAGGAGATGCGCCTAGTCCTGAAGATACACCGACTGCCCACCGTTGAATTCGACCCCATTACGCCCGCCCAGGTGTTTGCAATGGCCACGGTAAACGGCGCGCACGCCAGCGGCTTTGGCGACCACGTCGGCACGCTGGAGGTGGGGAAGCGCGCCGACGCAGCCCTTGTCAAGCTGGCCCGTCTGGATGAACCATACCTGAGTCCGGATGTGTCCATACTGGATGCCCTGGTTCACAGGGCCAGGGGAGTGGACGTGGATGTCACCATTGTGGATGGGGAGGTGGTCATGCAGGGTGGACGAGTTACCAGGGTGGACAAGGAGGCCCTTTTTAGGGAAATCCGGCGTGACTTGGACCGGCCTCTAACGCAGCAGGAACGGGAGAGGGGAGACCTGGCCCGGCAGATAAGACCCCACCTGAAGCAGTATTACACCGGAACGCTGGGCCAAGAGTTACAGCCCCACTCGGTATATAACGCCCGCTTTTAGTAGTCCGCCGTGGTGTTTTCGACCTGGGTTAAAGCTGCTCGGCGTTGTCCAGGTTATGCAGATACGTATACCCCTGGCCGGTTCCCTCGGCTATAGCCACTTCGTGAACGTACAAATCGTTGGACTCAATCTTCTCGGTTACGCCGGTGGTCTCGACAATAGCCCCGCCATAGGTCTTGAACCGTATGCCGGCCTCAATGGTGTCCGTCTCTGAGTATTTCAATGAGTCTACTCCATCTATTTGGTATCTTTAATTATCATAACCGATTCCGTTGCGGAGGTTAATCTTACCGTGGAACTCTTATGCCGTGGGTAGTCCAAAATTCCTTACGGCGGCATTAGTTAAGCACCAAGCAAACGGCTTGTCAATGCAGGGGCCGGTGAATGTGTCAGGGGGCACGTGCGCACTACAGAGACCCCCATCAGATGGCGTGGGGTATAATCCTTTTCAACTTCGTAGAGGAGTTAGTTATGGTTAGACCGGTTCGGGTCGGAGTGCTGGTACCCTCCACCAACCAGGTGGTGGAGCCCGACTTTGCAAGGCTGATGCCACGGGGCGTGACTTTTCATACGGAGCGCTTGTGGAACGGGGACGTCACGCCCAAGGGCGGCGGCGATGGGACGTATCTGCTGAGAATGAACGACGATCTTGAACGTGGCGTTCGATACTTGGCCAGCGCCAACCTGGACGTCATCGCCTACTGCTGCACCAGCGGAACCTACCACGCCGGTACGCTAGAGTACGACGGTAAGCTGGCGCATCGAATTCACGGAGTAAGCGGGCTTCCCGCCATAACGGCGGTGAGCGCATCTTTGGAAGCGCTGCAGCACGCCGGCGCCCGTAAAATCAGCGTAGCCGGCCCCTACGGTAATTTCCTTTTGAGGGAGCGCCTTACCCGCTTGTTGGAAAGTCAGGGGTTCAAGGTGGTCTCCGCCCACGGGGAGACCACGATGCAGCAACGGACACGGGACGCCACCATTGGGGACCAGGAGCCGGACTACATTGCCGACTTTGTATGCCAGGTTGTCCACCCCGATGCGGATACTGTCTTTCTTCCCGGCACGGCTTGGCGAGCCTTGGAGGTGGTCCAAGAGATGGAGGGCAGGTTGGGACGCACGGTCATCACCGTCAACCAGGCAACCATTTGGGCCGTACTGCGAAAGTTGGGGGTGCAACGTAAAGTGAAGGGTTATGGCAGGCTTCTGGAGGGTGAGGGGGACGGGGATTCGGGGCCAAAGGCGTAGAAGGGCCGGGGTTACATGGGTGGTTTCATGCCGGTTTTATCCTCGTACAGCCCCGTCGGTCACCAATTATCCGATATCCCCTGCGGGCTCTTGCCGGAACCCCTCTTCGTCAGTGCATTCCGTCATTGCCCGCAGCCGCTTGTCCTCATCATCATGTAAAAAGTCTGCGGACAGGTCAAGGAAGGCGTAGAATTCCGCATAAGAGCCTTTTAATCGAACGTTAATAAACTGTTAACTAAACGATAACCAATCGCTGCGTCGAGATGACTACCATACAAGCAAGACTGAAATGCTCCACTGATTTGCTGATTCGCTCACTAGCCGAGACCCTCGGTACCTTCGCTCTCACTTTTGCCGCCGCCGGCGCGGTTATGGCTGACGAACTTTCGGGCGGACTCGTCACTCCTATAGGGTCCGCCCTGGCCTCTGGGTTGGTGGTTATGGCTATGGTCTATGCCATCGGCCACATTTCTGGAGCACACATCAACCCAGCCGTAACGCTGGGGTTCACCCTGACTAAGCGTATCCCCTGGAGGGATGCTGTGGTTTACTGGTGTGCTCAGCTAGTCGGGGCCGCCCTGGCCGCGGGAGCGCTAAGGGGTCTGCTCGGAACGGCGGCCGGCCTGGGCGGTCATATGCCATCAGGAGGCGCCATCCAGTCAGTCGGGCTAGAGATCGTTCTCACCTTCCTTCTGATGTTTGTAATCGCGGCGGTTGTGGCGGACCAAGGCAAGATAGGAAGTGCCTCGGGGCTGGCCATTGGAGGAACGGTGGCGCTCTGTATCCTGGTGGGCGGACCGATTTCAGGTGGTTCGATGAACCCCGCTCGTTCGTTCGGACCAGCTCTGGTTGGATGGACATGGGCTGACCACTGGGTGTATTGGGTAGGACCGCTGCTAGGCGCTGCAATAGGAGCGCTGGCCTTTCAACGGCTCAATGCGGCCTCGCCTAGATTGGGCGCCGCTAAGCGGGACGAAGAAAGGACTCCACCATGAGCGGCGCGTTGTTCGTATGTGTCCAGAATACGGGTAGGAGCCAGATGGCTGAAACGATATTCAACCGGATCGCCGAAGAGCGGGACCTGGATGCAAGAGCGTTGTCTGCGGGCACTGGGCCTGCCGGACCCGGCGGGATGAGCATCCACGAGGTTGGAGAGGTGTACGCTTGCTGGAGCGTCATCGACCCTACTCGGGCGAGTCTCCGTGCGCGCGATACCATCCGGCAGTGCGCGGAAGGGCTTGATCGAGTCTCCGTGACTCCGAGTCCGGCGACAGGCCATCTAGGCGGCCTAGCCAGGACCCGTATGATCCTGGAGTCATTGGAGGATTCGTTCGAACACAAGGATTCTCCCAAGATCACTTCGAAGTTGGGCAACGCTTCCTTCTCTCCTTTAGACGCCTGGGGCCAGGCAATCTGGCAGGTAGTTACCACTGCAGTTCAACCGCGCCACCCACGAGTATCGGAGCTAATGGTGTCTATTGGGAATCGAGTAAGTTTCGCTGGGCGGTCGCCTCGTGAGTTGCGGCCTTGCGTAAATCATGCCAGAAGCCAGGGTTCGTCGTCCGCACAAGAATAGCTCGCAACCTACCATATTCGGGTTAGAGCCTTACCGTAAGGGGCCCCTGTCGGGCTTCGCGGTCGAGGCTAACGTGCTTCAAATGACCTGGTGGTTTCCGAGTTTACGCTGACAGTGTATTCCATGCCCTGCTCAAAATCCGAACCCAGGGGAACGATGGTTTCTACTACAGGATAGTCCACGGTGCAGATGACGGACGGGTCTGCTACCTGATGGTGTGTGATAGCCACGTCTATATTGTTCGACTCTCTTCGCCGGATTTCGTAGCCGTTGATCTGAGAGCAGCTACTGCCCTTGGGCATACCTGAGACGACGCGAAGTTGGTACTGGGGCGGATCGCTTTCCAATGTCATCACCTCCACGCTCTCAATGGATGACTCAGCGATAAAGGTGTACTGAAGGCCGGTCTCCGGCACGGTGAAGGTGGTGGTTTCCAGACCGTTAACTATCACCCGGTATGTTTGACCGGGTTCAAGAGACGTTCCGATGGGCTCTACGGTGTCGAGTTCCACCACCTGCTCGTGGCAAGGAATTGCCCAGGGGGTGGGTGGCGGCTGCATCAGCGTTACCCAGACAATAATGTCGTTGCCGTCCAGTTCCAATTCCTGATTACCGGGTCGGGCACAGCCTTCTACCGTGGACTGATAGTAGGCGATACGCAGAAAGTGTTCCGGCTCGTTCGGTATCAGGTTGGCCCAAACTACTGGGACAGGGGTCTCTACCCAGGACCGCCAGTCCGAGCCGGAGGCACTGCTCCCGACCAAGTCGGGCGGAGGCTGCACCAACACCAGGAGCATATCCACCTTGTCGGGATTGCCGTGGGTGATTACCTCATATGCCGTATCGTTAGTGAAGGCAAGGCGGCCGTCGGATTCCACGATTTTGGCACTTATTGAGTATCTACTCCGGGAGCTAATGTCTTCACGGTTGTACTCGACTTTGAACTTGATGGGAACTTGACCGGGGCCGGAGATGGTCTGGCGAGCGATAAGCGGAGCGGGGCCGTCGGCATAGGACACGTCCCGTAGCTCTACTACTAGGGTTGCGTCCGGAGTGAGGGCCAACCGCTCCCGGTAGGTGACGGTGCCGCTTACCGATGCGTTGGGGTTCCGGCCTGACGTCACTTCCAACGTCGCGTTGGGTGTCCCGGGCCCGCTCTGGCAGGCCACAGCAGCCAGCAGGGCGATCCAGATGCCCATAACCGAAAGCAGGGCGGTCTTGACTTTGGTCTTAATCGGACAACCTCGGTAATGAGGGCAAAATTGGGCTATATCCATATATACGCAACCCGGCGTAGATTGGTTCCCGGACTCTCACCGCTTGCCGCAGTTGACGCTAGAAAGCCCCGGGTCATGGCGCTGAACGTCTTTGGGATGATGCAAATGCGGGACAGCGAAGTCAACTATGGATTAGGACTTGCATCCTTTACTGGCCGGTAAGGCTCGGCATCGTCAACTCCAGACGCTTCCAAGTCCGCTGCCCATGTATACTGGAGTTTTAGTGTTTATTGTGTACTGCGAAAGTTGAGCATGCAACGTAGAGTGAAGGGTTATGGCTGGCTTCTGGAGGGGGACGGGGATTCGCGGCCAAAGGCGTAGAGTGGCTCGGGGTTACATGGGCGGTTTCTTGCCGGTTTTCTCCTCGTACAGCTTCCAAGTACGGTCGTTGAAGGGGTAGTATTTTCCCGGCGAGCAGCGCTCAATCTGCAGCTGGGCTTTAATGACTGCTTCCACTTCCTCCCGCTGATGGGCAATGGAGATAACCTTGTCAACCATGCGCTGGGGCACCACCACCACGCCGTCGTCGTCGCCAACCACGGCGTCGCCGGGGCGCACCAGCGCGCGGCCGCACTGAATAGCGTCGTTGACCTGCCAGGGCCAGAACTCAGCGGGTCCCTGCTTGGCGGTGCTGTTGGCCGAGTAGACGGGGAACCCGTACTCCTTGAGGGCGATGGTGTCTCTCACAGCCCCGTCGGTCACCAGCCCGCCGATTTCCCTTTGCTTCAGCCGCAGAAACTTGATGTCCCCGCCCACGGAGCTGTATTCCCAGCCCATGGCGTCGATGACCAAGACCTCGCCTGGGCCGCAGAGTTCAAAGGCCACGTACTCGGCAGATTGGTCTGCCTTGGGCTTATCGGCGGCCAGGTCCGGCCGGTGGGGAACAAAGCGCAGGGTAACGGCGCGGCCCGCCATTTTCTGTCCAAGCTGCAGTGGCTTGGCACCGTGGATGAAAGACATGGGCCAACCCTCAACCCACAGGCCGTCGATGAGGGTTTGAGTGGGAATCTGGCGAAGAAGCTCTAGGGTCTCGTCGGAAATGGGAGCAGGATCAGTCACGCATTCACCTCAATGCTCAAGAGATTGCCAGTTCAGCCAAGGCTTTCCGTGCCTCGTCGGATAACCGAAGGCCCCGTTCCAGCCCGTCACGGTACTTGGCGGCCAAGTCTTTCCTGGTTTCGCTCTCCGGAGGCTCGCCCTGGTCTAGATGGGCGGCCAGGTCCGATAGGGAGCTATGAGCGTGGTCAACGTGCCAGCAATATGACATAAGCCAAGCAAGTTCACGTTCGTTCACGGGAGCCGGAATTTCCCGTAGATCTAAGAGAGCGTTGACAACCTTTGTGTACCGTAGTATGCCGGCCTTGTCATTTTCATCGCGGCCGTAGAAACGTCTCCGTCGCAGCTCTTCGATGCGCCGGCTGTACTCTTCTTCGCCGTAAATGTTGCGAGGCAGCCATTCTTCCCGGAGGTCTAGGACCTCCTCACCCTGGGCATTTACGACGGCGACGGCCGTGTCGGAGCCAATGATGGGGTCATATTCGAATATGACGGCTTCCCGCAGCAAGGCCTCCTGAAGGGTAAGGGTCAGTGACCTGGGTATCTTCTTGTAGTGTGGCCCGCTGGCCTCTTCATTGCTGGCGGCTCCCACTCCCCCGGTATTGAAAACATAATAGTACTGGGGCAGCCCGCCCTTAGCCATCTCCTTCAGCACCGTGTACATCATGTTGGCGTTGGCGTCTTCCAAGCCGATGATGAACGGGTCCGAGAAGTATTCCACGTAGGGCCTGCCAATGGTGCCGGTGGCCGCGCCCATCTGCACGGCCTCACCGTACATAAGCACCCTGATGTACTGCTCCAAGGTGAGCTTGCGCAGGGGCGCTATGACTGTGTTCTGGCGCATGACCGCCTGCCAGAAGATACGGTCCGTATGCTCCATGGGGACGTGGACGGAGTTGTCTGTCCGGCCGCCGGTAATATCCGTCAAGACGTGCCGGGCGCCCTTATAGTCCAGGAGACGCTGGCGCGAGAGGATCATTCGCATATTTCTAACCGGGTTCTCATCATATCTGGGCTTTGAGCTCTCAATGTCTACGGGGACGTTCTCCAGCAGCTCCAGGGGATTGGGAGAGTCCGGTGTCCCGCGCAGGACGTCGTAGGTAATGGGGTCATCCTCGCGCGTGAGGCCAAATGGCACGGCGTACAGGTTATTCTCAGTGCCGTCTATGCCGTAGGGTATCTCGATGGGTTTGCCGTCGCGAACAGTCTCTACGGCCTTCGGCAGATGTTGTAGGAGAACAATGTCGTCGTTCATGGGATAGACGCCCTCGGCCGGGTCTGTCTTCAGTCCCAATAGTCTGGACATTTCGCTTCCCGCTAGCTCAATCATAATAGTCAGCGTGCTTTTGCCGTGGAGGGAGGGTCCAAGGGTTACTATGGCCGAGTTGGTCAGGTTTCCATCCAAAGTCCGTATGCGGACCATGCTCAGGGCTGCCTGGATGGCTAGGCCCTTGGCCTCTTTGACCTTGAACATGGCAATGGAGAGGGGTCCCATCTTGTGCTCGCCGACGTAGTCGAAGCCCAGGTGAAGGGAGAGGCCTTTGGTAGGGGCCTTGAAGACCAGCTGGGTTAGCCCGGCCGCTTTGATGCGGTCTTTTAGGTTCTGGGGCAAGCCCAGGTCTTCGAGCCAGTTGGGTATTGATACTTCCAGGATGTCGGGTTCGTCGGTGTACTCCTCTTCGGGCAGGTCAAAGGTGAGTTGACGCCACATTAGGGGGAGCTGGAGGTATCGAGCGCCGAAGAGGATCTGCCGAGCGTGGAAAGAGCGCCCGGGCGCGTCGCAGATGCGCCTGTCGGTTTGAAGAATGCCTTCGCCTGACTGGAAAAGCTGCTCCATTTTCTGAGTAAGGACGGAGAGCACCTCCGCGAACAGGGCCTGGCTGTCTTCGCTGAAGGCCAGGGCGTCTCGGTTCTGCGAAAAACCGTCGATGAAATACTGAGTGAGGTCAGGACGCCGGGCCACGCCTAGTTGGCTGAAGAAGGCCAGCCCTCCGTTATCCAACCTGACCACGGTCTCAGGCCATACCTTGGCGGCGGCCTTGCCCTGGGCGTTGGCTGCCCCAGCCTCCTTGGTAACTTCAGATACCTCTTTCAGCACGCTTTCCCGTTCCTTTGGGGGCAGGTCCTGGAATACCTTTACATGTTCGATAAGCCACTTTTCCGAGGGATTGAACAGTGGGCTATCGGTACGCTGGCCTTTTTTGGCCAGGGATACAAGGTGGTCAAGGGATTTCTCAAAGGCGGGGTTTACGGCAGGACCGGGAAGGGCAATGGACGACTTCCTGTCCTGATGGTTCCGGTCGCTGCTCACTAATCTTCTCCCAAAATCGTTAATAACAGCGTCGGACTCATAAGTCCGACGGCCGATATATCTCTATTTTCTACGCTGTTGCGCCATAAGTACAAGCCGCGAGCCTATGGTTTCAGGGGAATCTCCGTGCCCAGGCCCCGTTCTTTGGCTTTGCGATACACGTAGGCGGCGGCGGCCACGTCGCTCACCCCAATGCCGTGGGACTTGAACATGGTAACGCTGTCCTCTGAGGCCCGTGAAGTCACCTGTCCCGCCACCACCGAAACTAGTTCATGGACCTGTTCCCAGCGGACCAAGCCCTGGTCAATGCCAAAAAGCAGGTCGCCGGAGTACCTTTTTGCCTCTTCAACATTGTCCACGACTATGGAGTCGGCCCGGCTGATTACGTCGTAGTCCACTTCACGGCGGGTCCAATGGTTGGATCCCATTATGCTCAGGTGCATACCGGGCTCCAGCCATTGGCCAAGGAGGACGGGATTGGGCGAGGTGGTCATGGTGATGACAATGTCGGCGCCCTCAACGCAGGCCTGGGCGCTCTCCGCCGGGGATACATCCAGGTTGAGAAGCTCGGACATCTCGGCGGAGAACTGTTGGGACTTTTCTGGCACTAGGTCAAAGGTCTTTATTGAGCGGATGTTTCGGACGGCGCAGTTGCCCTCAAGCTGGGCCTTGGCCTGGGCGCCGGTGCCAATAATGCCTATAGTGGCCGCGTCCTGCCGAGCCATGTACTTGCTGGCGACTCCGCTAAGGGCCCCGGTGCGCAGCTGGGAGCATCGGCCTCCTTGCAGCAGGGCCAATAGGTCTCCTGTCTGGCTGTCGTGCAGAACAGTCAGGAAGCGGGACCCCGCCGGGAATCTGGCGGTGTAGACCTTAAGTCCCACCACGCCGCTGTCCAGCAGTGCCCCTGGCATTATGTGGTGGTAACCCACGGGGGTGCGGATGTGGGATCGAGGCTGAAACCAGGCCATGCCGCGGTGCGCCTGGTCAAGCATGTCTTCCATGACGCCCACGCAGTCCTGCATGGTCATTACCTGGTTGACCTCGCTGTCTGTTAGAAGCAATGGCATCAAAACCCTCCTACCGTCTTTAACCAACACTGGCGCGAGTATACCATCTGGGGGTGAAGACTACCCATTTGGATACCGGGATGTCAACAATATCCGTAGAAATGGATTCACTTATAGGGCATTTAATGAAGCTGGAGCGGAAGATGGGATTCGAACCCACGACCCTCTCCTTGGCAAGGAGATGCTCTACCACTGAGCCACTTCCGCCGGTGGATGGCTGGTCCGCTGGTGCCGAGGGTCGGGATCGAACCAACGACACGCGGATTTTCAGTCCGCTGCTCTACCGCTGAGCTACCTCGGCTAACCCATTAATAGTAATTAGGCGCCTTTGGGGTGTCAAGTTTAAGGGGGTTATTGTGTGCCTGCTGTATTTGGCGGAGGTAGGTATAGGGCTAAGGTTAGCATGGTGGGGTTGGGTCTTAAGGTATAGGCGAAGTTGGGTCGGGAATGATAAAATACCGAATGATTAGCACGTCTCATCCACAGGACCATGAAGCTTTTATACATAACTTCCGATAGACCCGGCGTTGGCAAGACCGTTACAGCCATGGCCCTCCTGTCGGCCCTACTGGAGAAGGGGCGAAGGGTTGGATATTTTAAGCCTGTCTGCCGCGACCCGAGGTCCGATGAGGACGTAGCCTTTGCGCGCGAGGTAGCCGCCCAGGGAGATGGCGGCTCCGTGTTAAACCCACTGGCGTTGAGATTGGAGGCCTTGGCAAAGGCCACACCGGCGGCGGTGCTGGAGCAGACACAGGCCGCCGTGGCCGCCGCCAACTGCGACACTCTCATAATTGAGGGGCCAAGCCTTTCTGTTGGGGACGCCGACCTTTCGGCCTTTTCCTTCCATTTGGCTAGAGGCCTTGGCGCCAAGGCGCTGTTAGTAGTGGGTTGCACGCCCGGGCTCGGTGCGGAAGAGCTATGCGGCATCGCCGGCACATTTGAAGACGAGCTTCTAGGTACGGTGCTCAACTTGGCCACTCGTCACCGGGTCCACGAGATGGAGCAGATGTTATATCGACAGGACGCAACGACAGCCAAGCCCCTTGGTATTGTGCCGGAGGATAGGCTCATGCTGTCCATCAGCCTCAGCCAGATTGCTGAGCACCTTGAAGGCAGGTGGGTATGGGGCCAGGATAAGGGCAACAACTTGGTGGAGCGATTTCTCATTGGCGGCAACCTGATGGACTCCGGGGATACCTATTTCAACCGAGGTCAGGCCAAGGCCGTTATCGTACGGGGAGACCGGCCGGACATTCAGTTGGCCGCTCTCAATTCTCCCGTTGAGGGGCTAATCCTCACGGGAGGCCACCAACCCGTGGAGTATCTATACCATGAGGTGGAGCAGTTGGACGTCCCGTTGATTGTAGCGCCGGGCAAAACTGCGGCAACAGTGGAGGCGCTGGGTAGCGCCCTGGACAGGACAAACCCTTACCATCCCAGAAAAGTCACCAGGTTTCGGGAGCTTCTGTCGAGTCACTGTGACCTCAAAGAGATTATGGAGACGCTGGTCTAGTCCGGCGTTAAGATTTGATTCCGTTGAAAATCGGATGCAAGTTCCTGTCAGGGGTCTTGTCTGCAAAAGCGAGAGGGTTTAGAATCCGGATTCTGCTTAGAGTTTTCCAAGGGGGCGGGTGATTGAATGCATTAGGGACTCATTTGTTGATTGAGCTTAGACAGTGTGATCGACGTTATCTAGACGACTTAGATTACGTAAGAGAGACAATGATCGCTGCGGCCCAAGTCATGGACGCCCAGATAATTGGAGAGTCCTTCCACCGGTTTAACCCGCAAGGAATCACGGGGGTTTTGGCCATTGCCGAGTCACACTTGAGCATTCACACTTGGCCGGAACTTGACTATGCAGCGGCGGATATCTTCACCTGCGGCCCCTCCTTTCAACCCCAAGGCGCGGCCCAGCTTATCATCGACAGGTTGAAGTCCAAGGACCCGTCCATGCAGATCATAAGGCGTGGCATTGAGGCCCCAACTCCCGCCACCCGCTCTTAAACCCGGAGGCCCGCCAATGGCCCTTGAGGGGAAGTGGTTTTTTGAGCTTATCGCCTCGGACCTGGTGTTGCTTTACCGGGTAAAACGCTCCCTCTATTCAGGCAAGACAGCCTATCAAGAAGTAGAAATTCTCGAGACGGAGACCCTGGGCAGGTCTCTGATTCTGGACGGCAAGACCCAGTCGACAACCGTAGACGAGCATATCTATCACGAAGCGCTGGTACACCCGGCCATGCTGCTTCACCCCAACCCCCGAACGGTATTCATCGGCGGCGGCGGTGAGGGAGCCACCCTCCGCGAGGTGTTGGCTCACAAAAGTGTGGAGCGCGTGACTATGGTGGACTTGGATGACGAGGTGGTGGCGCTGGCCCGCCGTTACATTCCTCAGCATAGCAACGGGGCTTTTGACAACCCCAAGGCTCGGTTGGTGTACCAGGACGCTCGGGGGTTCCTGGCCCAGAGCCATGACACCTACGACGTCATGTTGATGGACTTGGTGGACCCTCTGGAGGAGGGCACCGCATATACCCTATATACGAGGGAGTTCTACGAGACGGCTCTGCTCAGGCTGAACGCTGGTGGAGTTCTGGTAACCCAGTCTGGGCCCGGCAGTCTCCTGAATCATACGGAATGCTTCACTGCCATTGTTCATACCCTGTCAGGTCTTTTCCCCGGGGTGTTTCCATACTCCGTTTATGTGCCGGCCTTTGTGACGCCCTGGACTTTTACCATAGCTTCCAATGCCTCCGATCCGGGGGATTGGCCGCCTGACACTGTGGACCGACTTGTCCAAGAGAGGCTTTCCTCATCTCCTCGCTTCTACGACGGCGTCACGCACCGGCACATGTTTTCCCTGCCCACCTACTTGAGGGAGGGCATCGCCCAGGAGACGCGCGTAGTCACTGACGAAAACCCGGTGTTCATGGTCTAGCGCCCCGGCGGAGAGGGACATTCGGGCGTAGTTCTGCTCCACAGGTGACATTCTGCTATGCCACCAACGATGCCGCACAGCGTCAGTTCTTGTCATCCCGGCGGGCAACGATCCACATCCGGAAGGAGTCAGGTGTGACCGGAAACGTACCATGTCCGCCTGGACTTTTGGTAAAGCTGCGAACCGTCCGCCAGCCCGCCTTATCAAGAAGCTGACTCAACTCGTGGAGGCTATACATCCTAAGTTCAAGTTCAATCCGCAAACGGTGAGTCAGGTTATCGCCCCTACGTTCATAGAAAGTCCAGATGCTCTCAACTGAGGAGGTCTCAAGATTTAGGCGCCGCTGGTCCCGCTTTTCAATCCCGGCGGCCTCCTCAATACCGATTGGAGTAAAATTACGCAGTATGAAGTCGCGATTTAACGTCTCGACCACCAGGATGGCGTTCGGAGCGGGAAGACCGTGCAAAGCTTGGAAGAACTGGAAATCGTTGTCGGCTCCGTAGTAACCGTGAGAGGTGAACATATTGACAACGGCGTCAAAGGGAGCTTCACCTTCGAGCAAGCCTGCCAAATCTCTCGTGTCACCTTGGACGAGGCGAAGAGTCACTCCCGCGGCCTTCGCCGCTTGACCCGCCTTCTCAAGATAGAGGGGGCGAAAGGTCGAAGCCCACCACGTCGTACCCCTCCAGAGCAAGCGGAACACTGTGACGGCCAATGCCGCAGCCTACGTCAAGTACCCCTGGCTTTAGGAGCCACGTCAAACTGCTGAAACTGGTCAACAAGCACTCGGACCTCACCGGGCGCTAGCTGCCGGGCAGCCTCGAGGAAGGGGAGGTAGAGGTTGGCGTTGTCCACAAACAGCCGGTGGGTCCAATGGGCCACCTCTCCACCCATGCCCTTGTTTGCACTCATAAGAGGTAGAAAGGCGCCTCTATAAGTCCTAGGGCCTCTACTCCTCCTCGTCGTACTGGTCTTTTAGCATTTCCACCACGGAGGGGTCTGCCAGGGTGGTTGTATCTCCAAGCACCCGTCCCTCGGCGATGTCCCGCAGGAGGCGGCGCATGATCTTGCCGCTACGAGTCTTTGGAAGGTCGGCGGCGAAGTAAATCTCATCGGGCCGGGCGATGGCGCCTATCTTGGTGGTCACGTGGCTCTTCAGCTCGCGCTCCATGGCCGCGGAAGTTTCCACACCTTCTTTCAGGGTAACAAAGGCCACCACGCTTTGGCCTTTGACCTCGTGGCTCTTGCCTATTGATGCGGCCTCAGCTACCGACTTATGGTCCACCAAGGCGCTCTCTACCTCCATGGTGCTGATGCGATGCCCCGCCACGTTTATGACGTCGTCCACCCGTCCCAGAATCCAAAAGAAGCCGTTCTCGTCCATCTTGGCGCCGTCGCCGGTGAAGTACATATTGGGGTAACGGCTCCAGTACTGCTCCACGTACCGGTCCGGGTCTCCGTAGATAGTGCGAAGCATGGCTGGCCAGGGACGCTTCAGGACCAGGTAGCCGCCTTGGCCTGGCCCCACCGGGTCGCCCTTCTCGTCCACAACCTCGGCCTGGATACCCGGGAAGGGTTTGGTGGCCGAGCCGGGGGTCAAGTTGGTGATGCCGGGCAGGGGGGTAATGAGTATCATGCCCGTTTCCGTCTGCCACCAGGTGTCCACCACGGGACACCTGTCCCCGCCGATGTTGTGCCGATACCACATCCACGCTTCGGGGTTAATGGGCTCGCCCACGGTGCCCAGGAGCCGTATGGAGGTGAGGTTGTGCTTCTTGGGGTGTTCCTCTCCCCAGCGCATACAGGCGCGGATGGCGGTGGGGGCGGTGTATACGATAGTTGCCTTGTACTTCTCCACGATGTCCCAGAACCGGTCTCTGTCGGGAAAGTCCGGCGCGCCCTCGTACATCACCGAGGTAGCGCCGTTGGCCAAGGGGCCATAGACGATATAGCTATGGCCGGTGACCCAGCCAATGTCGGCGGTACACCAGTAGACGTCCTCCTCCTTAAGGTCAAAGACCCACTTGGCGGTGGAGTAGATGCCCACCATGTATCCCCCCGTAGTGTGGACAACGCCTTTGGGCTTGCCGGTGGTCCCGCTAGTGTAGAGGATAAAAAGCATGTCCTCGCTGTCCATGGGCTCGGCGGGACACTCCCTGGACTGGCCCTCTACTAGGTCATCCCACCAGATGTCCCGACCTTCCTTCATAGATCCTTCGAAACGGTCACCCACGCGCTTGACGACGACCACCTTTTCGACGATGGCCGTACCCTCCAAGGCAGCGTCGGTGTTTTGTTTGAGAGGGACAATGCGGCCGCGGCGATAGCCGCCGTCGGCGGTGATGACGACGCTGGATTCGCAGTCATTGATGCGGTCGCGAAGGGCCTCCGGGCTGAAGCCGCCGAACACGATGCTGTGGGGCGCGCCGATGCGGGCGCAGGCAAGCATAGCTATGGGCAGCTCTGGAATCATGGGCATGTATATGGTGACACGGTCTCCCTTTTTCACGCCAAGACTCTTGAGGCCGTTGGCAAATCGGCAAACCTCCCTGTGCAGGTCCCCGTAGGTGTAGACTTTCCAGTCACCGGGTTCTCCTTCCCAAACCAGGGCGGCCTTGTTGCGGCGTGGCCCGTCGAGGTGCCGGTCAAGGCAGTTGTAGGAGAGGTTAGTCTTGCCGCCGGTGAACCACTGAGCAAAGGGCGGGTCCCACTCCAGGACCTTATCCCATTTTTTGAACCAGTGAAGCTCCTTGGCCCAGTCTTCCCAGAAGCCTTCAAAGTCTGAGTCCGCCTTTTCGTAGATTGCGGGGTCGCTGGCGTTGGCCTGGGCGATAAACTCTGCGGTTGGTGGAAAGCGCCGCTCCTCACTCAGTAGAGTCTCGATGCTTGGGGTTGTGTCAGCCATAGGAAAACCTCCGGTAAGAAATGGTTCCTGAGGACTTTTTAACACAAAGCCTGGATAGAGTAAACGGCCCCAATGAGTTGAGGGGCCGCAGCCTGTATCGTTGCATTACGGCCGTATCCGGCCAAGGGCTGGAATGGGGCCAAGGTTGGCATTTGGGTTGAGAGGTTATGGGCGGAACGTAGAACCCTTGAGTAGCAGGTCGTTGAGGGCTTCTATAGAAGAGGGGTGTACTGTTTGGCCTCTGGATAAGGTTGCTCCAATCTCATGGCGCAGAAACTCCAGCAGGGCATCGTCAAGGCTCTGCAGAGCCTTGGTCTTAAGCTCCGTCGAAGAGAAGGCGTAGCGTCCCGCCTTATTTGGCTCCAGCTTGTCGGCCAGGAACACCGCCTTGGCTATCGGATGCAATCCGGGGTAGGCGACACTATGGTGGTATATGCCCTGGTAAACGACATCGTCGTCCAGGCCCTTCAAACGCAGCAGTTCCGCGGCGACTTGACCGTGCAGCAGGATGGGGTTGCTCTCCTCAACGGCGTGTATGGGAATGTTTAACTCCCGTGCCTTGGCCAGCAAGTCCTTGCCTTTCATGCCTCGGCACAGGTCATGGGCTTGGGCGCACAGACGTACCCGGTCCGGCTCGAGTCCGTGGGCGGCGGCGAACTCCGCGGCGAGCTTCTCGACCCTTCCGATATGCCTCACCAAGCCCTGTTGCAAGCCTGACAACCACTCCTGCACAGTATCATGGATACTTCCGGTCATGGCTTGCCTCCTACTGATGTCCACAAATGTTAAACTCCACGACTGCCCGAGATTCCCTAAAATATGAGGTGGCCTGAAAAGGGGAATCCACGCTGCCGATGGGCCCCAACCCCAACCCCGGACTGTGGCTAAATCAAAGAGGTCATGGACGTCCCGCCCAGAAGGTGCATGTGAAGGTGCTCCAACTCCTGACCCGAATCCGGCCCCTGGTTAACCACCAATCTATACCCGCTGAGGGTGACCCCCTGTCGTCGAGCCATCTCCTCTGCCACCACAAACATCTGCCCCAGGGTGGCGGAGGTCCTGCCGGCGGCGTAGGCAAGGCCCTTAACGTGCCTTCGTGGGATAATTAGAAGGTGCGTGGGCGCCCTGGGGTTGATGTCCCTCACCACCATAATTTGCTGGTCTAGATACAGGAAATCCACGTCTACTGTGCCCGCGGACATCCCGCAAAATACACACTCCTTGGCGCTCATGGTACCCTCCCTTTTCTAATGTCCCCTCTATAATACCCCTTAATGACAAAATACGGGGCTATTGGACAACGGGGGCACGTGAGGTCACAGCGCGACGGCAGAATTTGGCAAAGGTTAATTTAGGGCCAAGATTGGCATTGGGGCCAAGGAGGTTGCCAAGGAAGTACGGCGCTTATGCATGGTCCTACGTTACGGTGTCTCACCTTCTCTTAAACGGCGAGCTAGGAGCCTGTGATGGTGCCCCGCGTCGCCGTAGGCCTGCTCCTGGGCCCTGGCCCTGCGAGTGTAAAGCTGTAGGTTGTGCTCCTCGGTAAATCCAACGGCCCCGTGGCACTGGTGCGCCAGCGCGCACACCCGAAGGTAAGCGTCGCTGACCCATGCCTTGGCGACGGAAACCTCGCGACTGGCGGGCAGCCCTTCGGACACCCTCCACGCGGCCTGATACGCCGCGTAACGGCTCCCCTCCACGTCTATGGCCATGTTGGCACAGTGGTGCTGCAACCCCTGGAAAGTTCCTACCGGCCTGCCAAACTGGACTCGGTCCTTCAGGTAGCCCACCGTCATATCCAGCACGGCCTCGGCGCCCCCCACCATCTCGACGCACTTGGCTGCGGCAGCCCTCTGCAAAGCCCTATCCAAGGCAGGCCAGCCACCGTCCACCTCACCCAGCGCCGACGTAGCAGGCAGTCTAACACCGTCAAAAGTCACCTCGGACTGCCTTTCCATGGCCATAGTCTTATGGGGCGTAACGCCGACGCCATCGGTTTCTCTGGGCGTAAGAAATAGGGTTATTCCCTGCTTGGGGTCGGGGGCTGACGACGTTCGGGCCGCCACGATAACATAGTCCGAAACATGGGCATCGGGGACAAAGAGTTTCCTGCCGTCAAGAATATACTCTTGGCCCTCACGCCGGGCCTGAAGCTGAATTTCATCCGGCCCATAGCCGCCACCCTCCTCGGTGACGGCGAGGGTCATCAGCATCTCGCCGCTGGACACCCCTGGCAGCACCTCCGCCCGCATAGCGTCGTCCCCGGCGTCCAGGATAGTCAAGCCGCCAAGGACCACTGTCGAGAAGAAAGGTCCGGGCGCCTGGGCGCGACCCATCTCCTCCAGCAGCAGGGCCAGGTCCAAAAAGCTGCCACCGGCGCCGCTGTACTGCTCCGGTATCGCCAGTCCTTGCCAGCCCATGTCCGCCATGCGGCGCCACAGTGGACGAGGATAGCCGTCGGGGTCCTGCTCCATGGCCCGCACCACGTCGAATGGGCACTCACGGGACAGCATCTCCCGGGCGTTGGTCTTAATCATTTGCTGGATCTCGTTTAAGGCTAGGTCCATGTGGTCACCGTCCTAAAGGGTACCGGGCGAGGGGGGCACGTGTGCCTGTTCTTGTTTCGGGCGTATCGTTGCTGTCATGGAGGCTAGTTTACGGGTAGATAGGGCTTGGGGCAATGGATTGTCTTTATCGGAAGGGCACATTATAGGACCAAGGTTGTATGGGGGTCGGCGTAGAGGGGAATTAAGGGAAGTGAGATGGTATGCTTGCACGGGCGCCTATTACGGTTACGCACTGTTAAGCCCAGAGGGGAAAGCCTAGGCAGAGCCGGAGCCAAGGGCCCCGGTTCTGGAGGCCATGGCAATAGGGAAACTGCAATATGCATTGAAGGGGGAGAATCAGCGCTCCCAAGACCAACATCGCCAACGTGTCCTCAGTTACTATTTTGCGCGTTCTTTCGCGAGTTGCTTCTGTTCTTCCAAGTCTATGCCAAGAAACTCCAGCTTGCCGCCCAAATATAGCAGGTGAATCCAAAGGTCTGGGCCTAGTACGAAGGTCTCATTTTCCTTCGTACCCCTGATAACGGGGCACGTGGCGAGCAACACGGAGTATTCTTCAGCCTCCTCTACTCTTGTCGATAGGGGAGCGCAGGAATCGGTTACGGGAACATCATGCTCAACATACAGACGGAAGCTGTTCCACCGTTTCTCTAACTCTCCGGCGTCCCGCTTGGCCGCATCTAGGTCTGGATAATGCAAAGCTATGACCGTCTCTTCTGCGTCATCTTGCACTCTATAGCCAAACAGGGCCACGCTGTAAGGCGATAACTTGCCCCACGCATCGGGTCCCGTGAGATGCGCGTCGAGGGCGTCAGGTCTTATTTCGCTGCCGGAGGCATTGCCAACCCGTACTTGAATCCTATAGCTTCCTGCAGCATGCTCCGCTATCCAGTTTGGGGTTACAAAGATTCCACCTATCATGCCCTCGCCCACAACGCGGGACAGGGCCAGATGAGGTGGGCTTTCGAGCAGACTGGCGAATTCCCCCTTTTGGACGTCAATCAGGTTCTCGATAACGGGCGTGGCGGGGGCCGCAAGGATCCGGTTGTCCATCAGGGCGACTCGGTTCCATTTTGACGTTAGGATACGAATGGGATGGCGTTTGATGTCGTATCTATAGTCCTCATAGATACGACAATAGGGCGTTCCGTTATAATCGGTTTCCTCAAATCCCTGTTCAGCCAACCCTCTCATCATCCCATCCACGTCCGAAATGCCTTCGAAAATCATGAATTGTGGTTCTCGACCGCCGTGGAATTCGCTCCACACGGCCAAGTCGTACTCCCATACTGAGTAATTGAACGATTCCTCCATGTAAGTTAGGGCGCTGCCCAAGCGCGGATGATATCCCGCCGTTCCTTCGAAAAGGCGGCTTCTTTGGATGTCGTATATCTTTCCGTACTCCTCAATGCTATGAGGGATTGGCACTCCGGTCGCGAGAGCGGCTGAGGCATGATCGGAGAATTCCAGAAGCTTGTCCGCATAGCCCACGGGCACCCAAGACAGGGCTCGTTGAAGGCGCGTTTGAGGTATGGGAGGCGTTGCAGGCGTCGGCGTGGCTGTTGGAGTGGGGATGGTGGTGGCGGCTGTCGGAGTAGGCATGGGCGTCCCGGTGGATGCGGGCTGGGAGCAGCCAATACCGACAGGCAGAACTGAGACAATGGCTATTATTGTCGCAATAGCGGCTTTTGCGGCACTTGGGGCAATGGATTGTCTTCATCGGAAGGGCACATTATGAGGACCAAAGTTGTATAGGGGTTCGGCGTAGAAAGGCACTAAGGGAAGTGAGATGGTATGCTTGAACGGGCGCCTATTGCTGTTAAGCACCGTTAAGCCCAGAGGGGGAAGTCTAGGCAGAGCCGGAGCCAAGGGCCACGGTTCTGGAGGCCATGGCAATAGGGAAACTGCAATATGCATTGAAGGGGGAGAAAACCAATCTCGACACAACCTCAGCATATTACGACTCCCAACACCCTTTACTATGGCGACAACCTGAGTGTACTTCGTGAGTACATTGCCGATGAATCGGTGGATCTGGTGTACCTGGACCCGCCCTTCAATTCCAACGCCAGCTACAACGTGTTGTTCAGGGAAAAGACCGGTGAGGAGTCGCCTGCGCAGATACGTGCATTCACGGACACTTGGCAATGGACACAAGAGTCGGAGCGCACCTATGAGCAGGAAATAATACTAAACCCAAGGACTTCGTCAAACGTCAAAGA
This sequence comes from Dehalococcoidia bacterium, assembly GCA_965226535.1. GTDB lineage: Bacteria > Chloroflexota > Dehalococcoidia > Lucifugimonadales > JAPULR01. The sequence continues at coordinate 278,812 of CBDDDE010000010.1, forward strand.
GATGATGTCCTCCTTCAGACGATTTGTTGGAAGCAACGCCATGATGGCGTACCTGGTGATGATGGCGCCGCGGCTGGTGGAGTTGCACCGGGTGCTGAAGCCCACGGGTTCCATCTACCTTCACTGCGACCCTACGGCAAGCCATTACCTGAAGATTTTGATGGACTCGGTGTTTGGACAGCAGTGTTTCAGGAATGAGATTACCTGGAAAAGGACACCGACTGTCAAGGGCAACTTTGGTCAGGGCAGTAAGCTCTGGGGACGAAATACAGATTCTCTGCTCTTCTATTTCAAGACCAGTGAGTACGTGTTTAATCAGCCATTCGGCTCTTACTCTCAAGAATATATTGAGAAGTCTTATCGTTATGTTGAACCGGAAACAGGGAGAAGATATCGCCTTGTGAGCATGATCGGTCCGGGTGGAGCCGCTAAGGGTAATCCTCAATATGAAGTCATGGGTGTGACCAGATATTGGCGATATTCGAAAGAACGGATGGAGGAATTGATTGACCAGGGATTGGTGGTGCAAGCGAAGCCCCTGGCCGTCCCACACAGAAAATACTATTTGGATGAGGGGCGGGGTGTGCCCATCCAGTCTCTTTGGGATGATATAGGAAACCTCCAAGCATCAGCCAAGGAGCGCTTGGGCTACCCCACCCAGAAGCCCCAGGCTTTGCTGGAGCGCATTATCAGGGCGTCTTCCAACCCCGGCGACGTGGTGCTGGATCCATTCTGCGGCTGTGGCACGGCGGTGGCCGCCGCCGAGAAGCTTAAGCGACGGTGGATTGGCATCGACGTGACTCACCTGGCAGTGGCCCTGATGAAGAACCGCATCAAGACTGCTTTTGATCTATCCCACGGTAAGGACTACGTGGTGGTGGGGGAGCCGGCAGACGTGGGGAGCGCCCGCGCCTTGGCGGAGCAGGACAGGTACCAGTTCCAGTTCTGGGCCATGTCCTTGCTGGAGGCCCTGCCCCGTGAGAGTGGCAAGAAGGGCGCAGACAGGGGTATTGACGGGGTGGTGTACTTCATAGATGGGCCACGCCGCTCGACTCGCAAGGCTATTGTCCAGGTGAAGAGTGGCAAGGTGTCATCACCGCACATTCGAGACTTGAAGGGGACGGTGGATAGAGAGAAGGCGGCAATGGGGTTGTTTATCACCCTGGACGAGCCCACCAATGCCATGCGCACCGAGGCTGTGAGCGCCGGATACTACCGCTCGGAGGTGTGGCAGCGGGACTACCCCAAGATACAGATCCGTACCGTCGGAGAACTCTTGTCAGACGTAGGCTTTGACCTGCCCTACCACCCGTCCATGTACCAGCCGGCGGAGCGGGTGCAGCGCTCCGTGGGAGAGCAGGGAATGCTAATGGAGGCCGCTGAAGCATACGCGGACAAGGTTTAGTTTAGGCGCGGCGGCGCTTTTGACAAGGGTGGGAAAGTGGAGTTTAGATTGAAGGCACACCCGCCACCGCTCTTTAGCCCCGGGGCAGGCCCAGGCCGCGGCTGGCGATGATGTTGCGTTGGATTTCCGAAGTCCCGGCGGCGATGGTGTTAGCGAAGCTGTGCCGCCACGCATCTTGAAACCGTCCGTAGAGGGGCGCCCACCTGTCTTCCCGCACTAGCAGCCCGTACTGGCCCAAGACCTTCATGCCTGTGTCCGCCACCCGCTGGAAGTTCTCGCTGCCAAAGACCTTGCTCATGGACGCCTCCCTGTTGGGGACGAGGCCTTGGCTCTGCATCCACGCCACACGATAGGCCATAAGGCGCGCTACTTCCGTTTCTACGTATCGCTCGGCCAAGAGTTCAGTCACCCATCCCTGGCCGCCGCGCTTCGCCGCGCCGCCCTTGGAGTCCTTCATAAAGGCCCACAGGTCGTCCAGCATACGACGGCTGGAGGCGGCGTATTCGATGCCTGAACGCTCAAAGTCCAGCAGTGTTACAGCCACGTACCAGCCTCTGTCCTTTTCGCCGACGAGGTTGCCCTTGGGCACCTGAACGTCGTCGAAAAACACCTCATTAAACTCGTGGGTGCCGGCCATGTTCATGATGGGTCGTACCTCCACGCCCGGCGACTTCATGTCCACCAGGAGAAAGCTGATGCCACGGTGCTTTGGGGCCTCTACGTCCGTACGGGCCAGCAGCATCATCCAGTCCGCACGGTGGGCAAGAGAGGTCCAAACCTTGCTGCCGTTGACCAGGAAATAGTCCCCCTTGTCATCGGCGCGGGTGCTCAGGGACGCCAGGTCCGACCCGGCCTGTGGCTCGCTATAGCCCTGGCACCACTGGACTTCCCCCCTGGCCACGGGTGGGAGAAAGCTGCGTTTCTGTTCCTCGGTACCGTAGATCATTAGGGTGGGGCCCAGCATCCTGGCGCCAAAGGAGTCACGCCCCGGCGCGCCATGATAAGACATCTCTTCGTTGAAAATTAAGCTCAGTATGGGAGAAGCGCCCTGGCCGCCGTACTCCTTGGGCCAGTGCATAGTCAGCCAACCTCTCTGGGCCAGCTTCCGTCTTATGCGCAGGTTAAGGTCCCATTCCTCCTCCGCCGGGATCTGGCCGCCACTCTTCCATCCAGGCGGCAACTCCTTGTCGAGGAAGTCCAGGAGTTCTTGGCGAAACTGCTCTTCCGCCTGAGAGAAGCGGAAGTCCATTAACTGCGCATCCTATGGGTCAAAGGGAAGTGTTCCGTTCTTGGACGAGGACCACGCCAGCGCCCCGGCGCCTAGCTGATACCCACCGATATGCACGTAACCGTCCTGACTACACCGGTAAAGTGGACGTGGTCAGTGACCAAGTCTCCCACCGCGGCAATGTCACGAGCCTCTATCAGGGCAATGATATCGTAGGGACCCGTAACCACGTCCACCGACATCATCCCCTCAACCTTTCGCAGCGCTTGGGCCACCTCACGAGTCCTGCCCACCGCCGTCTCTATGAGGATATATGCTTTTGTTCCCACTATGGACCCCCCAAACGATATTTTGGACTTTCACGAACTGCTTCCCCGCGTATCTTATAGTAATTTCAATTCTAGGGTTAGCCGTAAGGGGTGTCAAATAGAGGGCCAAGGAGCCGATTCTCACGCTGACCCACTTCCCAAAGGAGAAATGGCACATACCTGCCCCGCAACAACGCATGGCAACCACCCTACACATTCCCGCAACAACGGGCATTCATCCCCCGTTGCCCAGAATCACCTCAATCCCTACACTACCTCTATGAACACAGCCAAGTTGGGCCTATCTTCACGGGAACCTCGGCGCCAATCCAGCCCTTTGCTCAAACTGGAAGGGACGCGCGTTCTCCCCTTTGAGAAGGGGCTGGAGCAACTGGGTCTCAACCTCAATAGTCGACAGCTTGACACCTTCCAGCGGTACTACCGGGAGTTGACGTCCTGGAACCTGCGATTCAACCTCACTCGCATAGTCGAGTACCATCAGGTTCAGACTCTCCACTTCCTGGATTCTCTTACCGCCTGGCTAGTCCTGTCCCAACAGGCGAATAAGGGCGGGCGCGTAATGGACTTGGGCGCCGGCGCCGGCTTCCCCGGCCTTCCCTTGAAAATTGCCTTTCCTGAGATGCGTCTTACCTTGGTGGAATCCGTCGGAAAGAAGGTCTTCTTCCTCCAACACCTGCTCCGGGCCCTTGAATTGCCCGACGTGGAGGTGCTCTACGGTCGCGCCGAAGCCCTTGCCCATGAACCAAGCCATAGGGCTGCCTTCGATACCGTGTTGGCCCGAGGGCTTGCGCCCCTGCGAGTTCTGGCAGAGCTGGCTCTGCCCTTCTGCCGTCAGGGAGGGGTGGTGGTAGCGCACAAGAAGGGCGACCTCGCCGAGGAGCTGGGGCAGGCGCAGAACGCTTTATCCCTCCTGGGTGGGCGAATAGTAGAGCAGCAGGCGGTGGACGTGGAGGGGCTGCGGGACCGTCGCGTGCTGGTGGTCGTAAGGAAGGTTGCCGATACCCCGGCCAAGTTTCCCCGGCGTCCCGGGATGCCGAAGAAGAGGCCGCTATAACGGCTCTATGAGGGCTTGAGGCTCAAGACAGTGGTTTTCTTTGCAAAAGGTTGGTTGGGGGGCAGGAGATGAGGAGGGGCAGCGCATTTGGCGACGCCGAGGCGGGCAATATAGTGAACTCTAGTCCTAGGCCCCCGCAACGAGGGGCGCACTTCTTGTGTGGGGCATGGAGCCGACTAAGTAGCAGAGGCGGAGGGAGTCAATGGCTAACAGGCAACCTAGCAACAGAATAGGCCGCGCCGGTGAGCACTATGTTGCTGCCGAGCTTAACCGTCGTGGAGCTTACGCCTCGCCCTTCTCCGGCAACGTACCTGGGATAGACATTGTGGCTACGGATGCTAAGAGACGCGCGTGGCCTACGTACAGGTCAAAACTAAGCAGCGGCTTAGAACGAACTGGCAGTTAGGTAATGGGTTGGCCCAAAGATGGGTCTTGCCTGCTGGCGCTAGCTGTGTGTCCTTGGGCGGATGTAAGGTAGTACCTGAATGTAAGGAACTTAAGCACAAACACGCGGAGGGGTTTCCTCATGCCGATGCCGTGGACTTGTTGACCGTGCCCAAAGTCGAAGGGCGTGGAGAGCACTTTTGGGTGTTCGTGTTACTGGAAGGACTAAGGTACTGGATAGTCCCTGACAGAGTATTCCGAGAGTGCCTAATCCGTGGGTCTACTATGAGCCAATTGAGGCACCATGATGGTCACAGGCTAGGGCGCGTACATCAGTCTTTCCATTGCATGATTAAGGAGCAGCAGTTGCACGATTGGCTAGGGAAGTGGGACGAATTGGACCTAGATCTTTCTTGACAGGCCACTTACCCGCTCATGCTCCATCAGTTCCCTACATTGGAATACCCTGATAGCAAACGGAACCGATCGATCCATTTCGCTGAGAACGTCCATCCGACACTATATAGTCAGATTTCTTACCGAGGCTCACCAATGGGCCGATCATATCCGAGCGAGTTGAGGCGGATCCCGGAAACCATTGATTGGGCGCTGAGGCAGGATATCGCCGCGCTTCTCCATGAAGCAGTCACCGGGCGCCTTGCCGGAGCTGCGACACCGCTAGAGGCTATCACTCGCTCACCGCCGCGCGACATTGGGGCGTTACTCTGTCTCATATGTACTGAACGAGTACACCCATTTGACATCCACTCTTTCATTGAGCACAAGGATACGATTCCGCGGTTGTCACCCCAGGCTTATATTCTTTCTTGATGCGGGACGCCGCTTCCAGAAGCTCCTGAGCGTTGCTGCGACTTGCGTCACTGACCGAGCCAAGCATCTCGGTAAGCTCAGCAATACGCTCTGTACCGGCGACGGCTTGGGCTAGGGTAACCGTACGTCCATTCTCTACCGCCTTCGACACACAGATGTGCCGGTCAGCGAAGCTGGCGACCTGAGGCAGATGTGTCACGCAGAGCACTTGATGTCGCCGTGACAACTCGCTGAGCTTTTGCCCCACCACCGCGCCCACACGCCCACCGATGCCTGCGTCCACTTCATCGAAAACCAGGACGGGTATCTGATCAGTATTGGAAAGAATAACTTTGAGAGCCAGCAAAATGCGTGAAGTCTCACCACCGGAGGCAATCCTCGCTAGAGGCCGCAACGGCTCGCCGGGGTTGGGCGATATCATAAACTCGACGCGGTCAATGCCCCTGCTGTCGAAGGCGTACCGCTTGCCGTTTACTTCGATCCCATCCTGCGACTGTGCCTGCTGGACGCTGACTTCAAGCTGGGTATGCTCCATAGCCAGCTCTGACAGCTCTTTTTCCATAGACTCGGCCAGAGTTTTCGTCATGCCCCGGCGCGCCTCCGAAAGCTCGCCCGCCGAAACGGCAAGCTCGGCTTCCAGTGCCGCCTGTTGCGCTGCCAGTTCAGTGATGCGCTCCTCGCTGTGGGAGAGGGCTTCCAGTTCGGCTGAGGCGTTGTGGCCGTACTCCAGTATCTGTTGGACAGTATCACCGTATTTACGTCGTAGAAGCATGAGTAAATCAAGACGTTCCCCAATCTCCTGGAATCTTTCCGGGCTGTGTTGAATGCTGTCGCGGTAACCGCGTAGGGACCGCGACAGGTCTTCCGCCTGGAATATGAGACTTTCCGCTGTCTCTCTGAAACCCTGAAGGGATTCATCCAGAGATTCCAGACGTCTAAGGCCGGCCGCGACTCGTCCCAGGAGGTCTATGGCTGATGCTTCTTGAAGCCCGCCTTCATAAAGAGATTGGTACGCATCGGATATGGTGTTGATGAGGCGCTCGGCATTGGCAGCTATGGTGCGTTCTCTGTCTAGCTCCTCCTCTTCGCCGGGGTGGAGGGTTGCCGCCTCTATATCCTGGACTTCATACTTGAGGATATCGATGCGGCGCGCTTGCTCCCGTTCATTTTCTTGGATCTGGGTGAGATCTCGCCGCACCTCGTTTAGCCGGTTTACCTGTTCCGCGACACGTTCCCTTTGCCGCATCAAACCTGCGTACCTGTCCAGGATATCCAAATGTTCCCGTACGCGCAGCAGAGAGAGATGCTGTCCCTGACCATGAATGTCTATCAGCCGTTCACCGGTCTCACGGAGCAACCGTAGAGGCACTATTCGACCGTTGACACGGCAAACGTTACGGCCTTCCAGACTAACTTCCCGGGCCAGGATGAGCTCTTCTTCAGCAGCATCCAGAGTAAGTCCGTATTCGGTTAAAGTCTCGTTTAGATGGTCTCTTACAGCATCTGTTAAGTGGAATACGCCCTCCACCAGCGCCGAGTCTGCTCCGGCTCGCACCATAGTGCTGTCGGCACGGTCACCAACCAGCAGGTTTACCGCGTCCACGATTATGGACTTGCCCGCCCCGGTCTCGCCTGTAAGCACGTTGAGACCCGGTGCCGGTTCTAGCTCCAGATGGTCAATAGTGGCGAAGTTGGTGACGCTAAGTAATCGCAGCATGCAGATATCTTATTAAATTAATTGGAGTCAGTATAAGCGCCATAATACCTGGCTAAGACAGCTTCTGCGAGTCTGGTACCTAGACCATCCCCGCTGTTCAAGGGGGCATCTACCATACGTACGACCAGGAAAGCATACCTGCTATCCAAGCGCGTTTATCTATGGCTTGCATAATGACTTCCAGTCTTTTGACCTGTAGCGCCTCGCCGGTAGGGTCGGGGTCACTAGAATGAGGAGAGAGGTGGATCATGTGGAAGAGAACGGGTATGTCCCAGAGCCTGCGGATAGGGTCCATTTTCTGCGAAGAGGTCGTCATAAGCCTCAATCCAGTCATCCTGTGGCGTTATGCACCAGATCAGGTGGCCTGTTGCCCCCTCGCTCTGCCGAGCTCAACGGTCACGTCGAGAGGACACAGCGCACGCATACAGAGGAGTTCTACGAACTGTATGACGGCGAGTTGGACATAGCAACGCTCAACCGTGCCCTGCTGAACTGGGAGCGCATCTACGACACCTTCCGACCCCATCACTCACTGGACGGGCGCACTCCGGCACAGTATCTTGAGCAGTGCCATCCGAGCTTGGTCAAGTCCCCTCTGTCTCATATGTACTGAACGAGTACAGCATGGTAACAATGATGGGAATCGCCGTCTATAATGGGAGCGAACCCAAGTCTTTGAATCCCATGGCTTGTGTTCTGCGAGCGTGGAAGGAGGTTGTTCTCATAACATGGTGAGGTTTCTGCATACCGCTGACTGGCAGCTTGGGATGACCAGGCATTATCTAAGCGAAGAAGCCCAGGCACTCTTCAGTGACGCGCGGCTTAACGTCATTGAGGAGATGGGTAACCTGGCCATCAATGAAGGTTGCCAGTTTGTGGTCGTATGCGGCGACGTATTCGAGTCGAACCAGGTTGTGCGACGGGTGATCACGCGGGCTTTCGAAAAGATGGCCGCGGTCCCTGGGGTCACGTTCTATCTGCTGCCTGGGAACCACGACCCGCTTGACGCTTCGTCCATATATCGCTCTTCAACCTTCACTCAAAACCAACCCGACAACGTGAAAGTGCTCGATGCATCGGAGCCGGTGCAAGCCGTTCCCGGAGTCGAGCTAATTCCCGCACCCTGGCCAAATAAACACCCGACATCCGACTTGGTGGCCGCCGCTTACCAGGGACTTGGGCCGACCTACGCCGTCCGCATCGTAGTGGGGCATGGGACCATAGACGCCATGTCGCCAAGCCCGAACGACCCGAAACTCATCGGCCTGGAGAGGCTGGAGGAAAAGATCAGGGCGGGCCTGATCCATTACGTCGCCCTTGGCGACCGCCACTCCGCAACCGACGTGGGCGCCACCGGCAAAGTCTGGTATGCGGGAGCCCCCGAGCCAACCGACTACAACGAAACGGATCCGGGGAAGGTGCTCCTCGTTGACGTTGACGCCAAGAACGTGAGAGTGGAGGACAGACAGCTGGCTACTTGGCGGTTTGTAAGCCACGATTGTCAGCTCAGCAGCGACGATGATATAGACGCCCTCGGGGAATGGTTTTCGGCGCTGAGCAACAAGGACCGTGCCATCGTCAAAGTTGCGCTGGTCGGCCAGGTATCCCTGGCCCAGAAGGCGCGGCTTGACAGCATCCTGGAACACAACGCCGACCTGCTGGCAGCGTTGGAAACGTGGGAGCGACGCAGCGAGCTTATCGATAATCCCCGATGAGGTGGATCTTGAGCGGCTTGGATTGTCGGGCTTCGCTCACGTGAGGCCCTAGTCGAACTGAGCAAGATTGCCGAGTCCGGGGAAGATAGCCCCAATCGCCCGCGATGCGCTGGCGCTGTTGTATCGCCTGGCAGGCCCCCGCGCAATGAAGCTGCATCGTATACGGCTGCAGCAACTTCCGCGGAGTGACCGAGAGCGCCGTGAGCTTCGCCGAGAGTGGCGTTACGATTGTTGAGGGGCCTAACGAGATAGGCAAGAGTTCCATAGCCGAAGCGCTTCAGATGGCTATTGAAGTGCTAGACTCGTCCCAGAAGGCCCAGGTCAGGGCAGTCAAGCCGGTGGACAGTGACGTGGGGCCTGAGGTCGAGATAGAAATGTCCTCCGGAAAATACACGCTGGTCTACCAGAAGCGATGGCTTCGCAGCCCAAAGACAGTTCTCAAGGTCACGTCTCCACGGAGCGAGAATCACACTGGCCACGAGGCGCACGACCGGCTAAGGGAGATCCTAGATGAGACCATGGACTATGATCTCTGGCACGCGCTGCGAATCGAACAGGGCATCCAGCTAAAGCTTCCGGTTTTTTCCATGCCGGCGATGCGCAGGGCCTTGGACCATGCTGCGGGCGGGGATGCCGCTCCCGACGATGAAGACACCCTTTGGGACCGCGTCAAGGAGGAGTACGGGAGGTACTGGACACCCACGGGCCGGCCGAAGGGGGATCGGAAGTCGTCTGAAGAACGGGTTAAGGAGGTTGAGAGCAGCGTAGGCGTCCTGAAGAAACAAATGGAGGATATCGAGAGAGACGTGGCGGAGATGGCCCGGCTGTCGGACGAAGCGGCTCGCATCGGCGCCACCAAAGACGAGTTGGAGAAAAGCGAGAGCGACCTCTCGGAGCGTTGGACTTCTATCGAGCGCATGCGTAGAGACGTTGAGAGCCTGGACGCTGACCACCGGGCCGCGGAATCCAGGCGGGACCAGGTTGCCGGCGAGTGGAACCGCCGCCAAGAGATGATAGCCGACCTGAACGCCCGCGCCACGGATCTGACCGCCCTAGAAGCCGAAGCGGATAAGGCGGCGCCGGCCCGCGCGACGGCCATTCGCCGCAGTGAGGAAACCGTCGCTGCCCTCAGCAAGAGCGTCGCCGCCCTTCAGGCCGCCGAGAGCAAGCGCGACCGCGCCATTAAGGACCGCGACTATTTGCGTCATCAAATTGAAGTGGCACAGATCAGCGAACGCTATGACCGTTATGTCAAGGCTGAGCAAACCCTCAAGGAAGCTGAAGACTACCTGGTATTCTCCAAGGTTAACGACGAAGCGCTCAAAGGGATCGAACAGGCCTTTCTTGAAGACCTTGGCGCTAAAGCGGCCACCGATAGCGCCGCCGCTTCCGTCGAGACGACGGCGTTGGCAGACATCACGTTGCAGATTGCGGGTAAGGGCGTCCATTTGGTTGCCAACGACGTCATCAGAGAGCAGGTGGAAGACGAGGTTGAGTTTGTCATTCCTGGCGTTGCGCGGATGCGTGTGAGCGCGGGGCCCAATGCGAAGGGGCTGGCCGAGCGCCGTCGCCGCACGCATGAGGCCTACCGGCGCCTGTGCGACGAATTCGGCGTGGCCGACTTGGACGAGGCGAGGAGAGTGGCGCAGGAACGACGGGATGCCGTGCGCAACCGCAAGGATGCCCGACGGTCCATTAAGCAGGACCTTCGGGATCTCACCCCCGATATTCTGCTGGCGAAGATCGAGCAGCTAACGGAGAGAGTAACGTCCTATCCCGTGGAGCGACCTGAGTACCCGCCTCTCCCTGCCGGCTACGATGAAGCCGAGAGCATTGCTTCGAAATCAGAAGGTCTGGTCGGGGACTGTCGAAGCGAATTGCGTTCGCGCGAAGAGGCGGCGGAGAAGGCAAAGAACGAACTCAACAAGGCTCGGGTCAATGAGGCTGAACTTGAGGCGCGGAGGAAGGCGGCGGTCAACAGCCGGGAGGAAGCGGGGAGCCGTCTCGACGCAGCCAGGAAGACCCAATCCGACGAAGACCTGGCGGGCGCGCTTGCCCTGGCCCAACAGGAGCTCAAAGGCTCTCTCAAGTCTCTGAAAGAGATGCAAGCGCAGCTGAAGGACGCGGATCCGGGTTCCATAGAGGCCCGGCTGGAGAACGCTCGCGCCGCCAAGAGACGGGCCATTCAGGACTTTGAGTCCAAACGACAACGCCAGAGCGAACTTCAGGCCAGCTTGGATTACCAGAGCGAGAGGGGGCCGCAGGGCTCGTACGACGAGGCTCTGAGCCAACTGCAGCAAGTGAGGCGGGAGCACGAGCGCACGGCGGCGCGCGCGACGGCGGCGCGGCTGTTGTACGAGACCTTTGACAAGCACCGCGACCAGGCCCACCAACGCTACGCGGAACCCTTCAAGGAGCGCATCGACCAGTTTGGGCGCATTGTGTTCGGCCCGTCGTTCTCGGTGGAGCTCGACAAAGAGCTGCGGGTGGTGCGTCGTACGCTGGAGGGCACGGCCCTCGACATAGAGCAGCTAAGCACGGGGGCTAAGGAGCAGCTCGGCGTCCTGAGCCGACTCGCGTGCGCGGCGATAGTGAGCCCGGATGACGGCGGCGCACCCGTGATGATCGACGACGCCCTGGGTTGGAGCGATCCGCAACGCCTCCAGAGCATGGGCGCCGCCATTTCCGCAGCGGGGAAACAGTGTCAGGTAGTCGTACTCACCTGCACCCCGGGACGCTACTCTTACGTCGGAAGCGCAAAGGTAGTTCCCCTCTAGGGATCGGGGCAGAACACCCAAGGGTTCGCCCATCAACATCGGCGCAAAATCCGGTGATCGGCCAAGACTATCCTGTATGATCTCGTTCAGAAAGATGTGAGAGGGTGGGTGTTGTAGGGAAATGAGAAAGGGACCATCCTTTGGGTGAGATAAACCAAGGAGGTCCCTTTCATGCGGGTAGTAGGTCTACCCAGGTCATTCTACCAGCTTTCCAAGACGACACCTCAGGAGTTGACGCCCGAAGCGCAGGAGAGAATGGGGTGGGTAAGTTGTTGGCAGACACTGAGGCAGCAGGGGCTAACGAGTTCGGCAGCAGCGGAGGCCCTGGGACTGCCGCAGTCCACGCTGTACAGGTGGCACAAGGCACTCAGAGAAGAAGGCCCGGCTGGCCTGGGCACCAAGAGCCGGCGCCCTCTCAGGGTACGGGGTCCGACATGGAGCGCCAAGTTGTCTCAGGCGGTGCTGAAACTGAGGGAGCGGTATCCGAGATGGGGCAAGGACAAGCTAGTGGTACTGCTGAGGCGTCAGGGCTGGCAGGTCTCAACCTCTATGACGGGTCGGATCCTGACCAGTCTGAAAGCCCGTGGTGTACTGAAAGAGCCCCCGCGACACGGGGTATCGGCACGCAAGCGATCCCGTCGGCGCCCCTATGCGGTGCGCAAGCCCAGGGAGTACCGGGCCATGAACCCAGGTGACATAGTGCAGGAGGACACACTGGATATCCGCCCCCTGCCAGGTGTGGTGCTCAAGCACTTCACCGCCAGGGACATGGTCTCTCGGTGGGACGTGATAGAGGTACACACCCGGGCCACGTCCAGCCTGGCGGCACAGTTCCTGGGCTCTATGCGGCGGCGGTTCCCCTTTCCCATCAGGGCGGTCCAGGTCGATGGAGGCAGTGAGTTCCAGGCTGCTTTCGAGACCGCGTGCCAGCAGTTGGGCATCAGACTCTTCGTATTGCCGCCGCGCTCTCCGAAGCTCAACGGCCATGTGGAGCGAGCACAGCGCACACATACAGAGGAGTTCTACGAACTGTACGACGGCGAACTGGACATTGCAACGCTCAATCGTGCCCTGCTGGACTGGGAGCGTGTCTACGACACCTTCCGACCCCACCACTCACTGGACGGGCGCACTCCGGCACAGTATCTTGAGCAATGCCACCCGAGCTTGGTCATGTCCCCTCTGTCTCATATGTACTGAACGAGTACACAACCTTGCCTTTTTAAGGAGCTGTTGGTACACTTCTCGGCAGATTTCTTCACAAGGGACTAACCTTTAAGAACAGCCCAGTGAGGTTGGTAAGGAAAGCCCGTATGACTGCTGATAAATGAGTTTCCCTTGCCAGCCCCGGCAGGGGGATTTTTTTGGTTGAGTTTTTGTCCGGGATTAGGCAGAAAGCAGCCGTGGAAAGGACCATCCTGACAGAGGGTGACATCAGGCGTGTTCTGTCGCGGATTACCCATCAGATCCTAGAGCGTCACAAGAGCGTGCAAGGGCTGGTGCTGGCCGGAATTCTCACCAGGGGTCTCCCACTGGCAAGAAGACTAGCCGGAAAGATCCGTGACCTGGAGGGGGTGGATGTCCCGGTGACCGGATTGGACATTCGGCCCTACCGTGACGACGGCGCTTTAAGTGTTGAGGCGTTGCCGTTGCAGCCATGTGTCTCCGTGGAAGTAGACGATAGAAAGATAGTGGTGGTTGACGATGTCTTGTACACGGGGCGGAGCGCTCGCTGCGCCCTTGACGCCCTGGTACAGGCGGGGCGGCCCCGGTTGGTGCAGCTGGCCATTCTGGTGGATAGGGGCCACAGAGAGCTCCCCATCCGCGCCGACTACGTTGGCAAGAATTTGCCCACCTCAAGGGCCGAGAGGGTGCAGGTGAGGTTGAGGGAGATAGACGGCCGGGATGAGGTGGTCCTGGTGAGGCCGCAAGACGGGTAAATATGTACAAGAATAGTCTGGTTTCCATAGAAGACCTGTGCAACGAAGAGATAGAGGACATCTTGGACTTGGCGCAGGAAATGTCCAAGGACATCCGGTCTTTCCCTTCGCTGGCCGACGGCTGCATAATGTCCACGCTGTTCTTTGAGCCCAGCACCCGTACCCGCGGCTCCTTTGAGTCGGCAATGAATCGGTTGGGTGGCAGGGCGATCACCACCGTAGGCCCGGGTTCCTCTTCCATGGAGAAGGGCGAGACCCTTGTAGACACCATACGCGTGTGGAGTGGGTACTCCGACCTTATAGTGCTGAGGCACCCGTGGGAAGGTTCCGCCAGGTTGGCGATGGACTACGCTTCCGTACCCGTGATAAACGCCGGTGACGGCGGCCACGAGCACCCCACCCAGACCCTGTGCGACCTATTTACTCTGTTGGCTGAAAAGGACACCCTTAAGGGGTTACGGGTGGCCCTCTGCGGCGACTTGAAGCATGGGAGAACGGTGCACTCGCTAATCTTTGGCCTTCTGAGGTTCGGGGCGGACCTGGTTTTCGTGCCGGGGGAAGGACTGGGTTTGCCCGATCACGTAAAGACGAGGATTGAAGCCCAGTACGATAGACGAATTGAAAAAGTCCAAGCTGGCGATTTCCGTGCCCTCTACGGCGGGACAACGGGTGGGTTGAAGGACGATTCAACCCTGGATGCTATATACATGACGCCAAGCAAGTCTCATCAACAGACCCTTTTTGGAGATGAGCCAAACGTTAGGGCGCAAGTAGACCCGGGGTCGGAACTGGTTTTCTACGTAACCCGGAGGCAGGTTGAGAGAGACGCCTCTTTGAGTGTAAGGAAGGGCGACCAGGGTGTGGACGACCGCAAGTATCCGCGCATCAGCAAGCAAACCATGAAGAGCAGGTTCTCCCAAGCTATCGTGCTTCATCCCCTTCCCAGGGTGGATGAGATCTCCTTAGATATGGATGAGGATCAACGCAGCAAGTATTTTGCGCAGGCAGGATACGGGGTGCCGGTACGGATGGCCTTGCTGAGTCTCATACTTGGGTTGAAGCCCTGGAAAAAGGCCGCCCAAGCCGCGGGGCAGTGGCAAGGGGGGAAATCCGCTACAGTTACGGCCCAAGGCGTAGTATGCAAGAATCCCGACTGTGTGACAAACCGTGAACCGCAGAGCTGCGAACCTCGGTTCTCTGTTATCGCCGGGCCGCATCCAACGTTCGCGTGCAGATACTGTGAATGGCTAAATACCCCCGGTTTTTATGGGCTTCAGCAGAGCCTCAGAAAGTTTTACAAGCCCATCAGTAAGCTTAGTTTCATTTCCCAGCATCAGCTGCACCAGTTTCGGTTCTTTTCCAACGAGGAAGAGGCTTTGGGGCAGGGCTATTCGGCGGCGCCTCCGGACGGGGGCGCTCCGGCGCCGGTCTATGAGGTGGGTATCTAGATGGACCGGAAAGCCTACCTACTGCTGGAAGACGGGTCCGTATATCCGGGGTATTCTTTTGGCGCAGAGCGGGAGGCATACGGAGAGTTGGTGTTCAGCACCAGTATGACCGGCTACCAGGAAGCGTTGACAGACCCTTCTTTTGCCGGCCAGTTGGTTGTCCTCACGTATCCCCTGGTGGGCAATTACGGAATTCACGACGAGGATAACGAGTCCGTAAAGGTGCAGGTTGCGGGACTTGTCGTGCGGGAGCACTGTCTCACGCCTAGCAACGGGTCAAACAGCACCACGCTTCACCAGTTCTTGGCTTCGCAGGGTATCCCCGGCATATACGGTGTGGATACCCGTGCCATTACCAGGAGGCTTCGGAGCCGGGGTGTAATGATGGGCGTCGTTGTCCTTGACTCACCAGCAAGAGCCGCCGGGTGGTGGGGTTCCATTCCCCGCTACGACGACGTTGACTACGTGCAAAGGGTGACTACAAAGGAACGTTATTCGTGGAAGGGGGGGAAGACTACTGGGAAGGGTCCAGGACATCGTATATTGGTGAGCGACTACGGGGTGAAGAACAACGTTCTGAGGTGCCTGTGGGCCCGGGGCTGTGAGGTGATTACCGTCCCAGCCACGGCCACGGCGGAAGAGGTGTTGGAGCAGCAGCCGGACGGTATTCTTCTCTCCCCGGGGCCGGGAGACCCGGCGCTGCTTGATTACGCTGTGGACACCGCGTCTAGGCTGCTGGACGAGGTGCCGATATTGGGGATTTGCCTTGGGCACCAGGTTGTGGCTCGAGCCCTTGGGGCTGGGACGTTCAAGCTCAGATTCGGGCACCGGGGTGCCAATCATCCGGTAAAAGACCTGGCCACGGGTAGGATTTACATTACGGCCCAGAACCACGGCTACGCCGTTGATGCAGCTACTCTGCCTCAAGGACTGGCAGTCAGCCACGTGAATCTCAACGACGGCACTATTGAGGGTCTGGTACATTCGGAGATGCCCATTATGACCATACAATATCATTCGGAGGCTTCCCCCGGGCCGAGGGACAACGAGTATATTTTCGACCGTTTCATAGCTATGGTGACCGCGCAGAAAGACAAAACCAAAGGAAAGAAGCTCCTTCACTCCTTGAAGCCCACAGAGAAAAAGTAGCAGAATAAATCTTTGTGCCCATTGACCCCAATGGGTTGCAAACAAACAGGTTCCTGAGCAACCACGCACGTTGGCTTGTGCTTTGGGAGCTACATAGATGGAGGTAGAATTTGTTTAGACACTTTCTTGTGGAACAGGGTATCGAGTTGGAACTGGATGCTGAAATAGTTGATGTGGTTGACTTCATAGATAAGAATATTTCAACTTTTACGTGCGGTGAACACGGATTCAAGATCAGTTCAGGCAAGGGCGTTGTCAATGCCCAATGGAAGCTCCTCGTTAGGCCCAGAGAACTGATGAATCCCAAGGTGCAGAAGGACCCCATAGGCTGTATTATGGTTGAGAGGATGGAAGGGAGCATGACTAGGCTAACCATTCCTCCCCGAGAGCAATATGGAGAAGATGGCGGTAGTCCCACGGAGCTTGAGTCCAAGTTGTTCCTTAGCTTCATCTGCCAGATTCTCAACCGCCTGCAAGATCGAGGTTTCATTGAGTTACCAGGATTCGTACCAGTCGAGTAAAGTTTCTTGATACATCCGAACAATCAAACCCTCGCCTACACGCAATCGGCGAGGGTTTGATTTAAGTTACGACTTTGAACTTTGACGGGATAGAAGGGTACAGTCACACAGTCGGCGTGCCTTCGAGAGGTAGGAACAGGGGCTTATGAGTAGTAAGCCTGAAAAGGTGCTGGTTATAGGCTCCGGTCCTATCGTAATTGGACAGGCGGCGGAGTTTGACTACGCCGGAACCCAGGCGTGTAAGTCCCTGAGGGAAGAGGGGGTTTACACTGTGTTGGTAAACTCCAATCCCGCTACGATAATGACAGACCAGGGTATTGCCGACGCCATTTACATAGAGCCCCTCACCGTGGACGTGCTCGATCGGATTATAGCCAAAGAGAGGCCCGATGGCATTCTTCCTACTCTTGGAGGACAGACGGGCTTGAACTTGGCCGTAGACTTGGCTAAGGCTGGCATTCTGGAGAAATATGGCGTTAGGCTCTTGGGGACTCCGCTAAAGACAATTCAGTCTGCCGAAGATCGGGAGGAATTTCGCCAACTCCTTTTGGATATTGGAGAACCTTCGCCGCCTAGCGTCGCGGTGTCGTCTCAGGAAGAAGCACACAGGGCCTTTGAAGAGTTGGGACTGCCACTGGTGGTGCGTCCCGCCTACACCCTGGGTGGCACTGGTGGCGGTATGGTGAGGACATACCAGGAGTTTAAGACCGTGGTGAAGGAGGGCATGGACGCTAGCCCTATTTCCCAGGTGCTTCTGGAGCGTTCTTTGGAAGGCTGGAAAGAGATTGAATATGAGATGCTGCGAGACGGCGGGGACAACTGCATCACCATTTGTAATATGGAAAACCTGGATCCCATGGGAATCCACACCGGCGATAGCATTGTGGTGGCGCCAAGTCAGACCCTCACGGATAAAGAGCACCAAATGCTTAGGTCGGCCAGCCAGCGAATAATAAGGGCTCTGGGCATTGAAGGTGGGTGCAACATCCAGTTTGGCCTGCGCCCGCATAGCCTGGTGGAAAAGGCCTTTCATAACCAGTGGGAACCCGAGTCCGAGTACTATGTTATTGAGGTCAACCCCAGGCTTAGCCGGAGTTCGGCGCTGGCCAGCAAGGCCACGGGTTATCCCATTGCCCGGGTGGCGGCCAAGATTGCTGTGGGAAAACGGCTGGACCAGATACCCAACGCCGTGACGCAAAAGACCAAGGCTGCCTTTGAGCCGGCCTTGGACTACTGCGTGGTGAAGATACCCCGGTGGCCCTTTGACAAGTTTTCCGGCGGCGATCGTAGCTTATCTACCCAGATGAAAGCCACGGGCGAAGTAATGGCCATAGACCGGTCCTTTGAAGCGGCCTTTCAAAAAGCGGTGCGTTCCTCTGAGGTGGACGGCCGCACACTTCTTTGGGAGGATGCGGAGTGGAGCCGGGACAACGAGTTTGTCGCCGATGAACTGCTGCGAAAGGCCACCGACTTCAGGCTCTGGGTCTTGATGGCGGCCCTGCGCAGGGGGAAGTCATGCGAAGAGCTTTCCGCGCAAAGTGGCATAGACCCATGGTTCGTCAACTCTCTCAAGCGCATTGTGAAAATGGAGCGCAGGCTACTGGCCGAAGCCCTAGATCCCGACCTGATGTGGGAGGCTAAGAGGCTTGGCTTTTCCGACGAGCAGGTGGGAATCTTGGCTGACCTGCTTCCGCCTCGAGTAAGGGAGCTCCGGCTCCAATGGGGTATCCGGCCCGTGTATAAGATGATGGACACCTGTGCCGCCGAGTTTGAGGCGGTTACCTCCTATTTCTATGGAACCTACGAACAGGAAAACGAGGCTCTGCCCCTGGAGGGGGCCAAGGCGGTGGTTGTTGGGAGCGGCCCCATACGTATAGGCCAGGGTATTGAGTTTGACTATTGCAGCGTACACGCCGCCTGGGCCCTCCAGGAAGAAGGCGTCAAAAGTATTATGGTTAACTCCAACCCGGAGACTGTCTCCACCGACTTTGACACCAGCAGCCGTCTCTACTTTGAGCCCCTAGACGGGGAAAGCCTGCAGGACATAATCGAAAACGAGACCCTGGACGATGGGCCGCCGCCGTCGGTCGTCCAGTTTGGCGGCCAGACGGCCATCGACCTGTCCCAGGTCTTAGACCAAGCCGCTCTACCCATCTTGGGGTCCAGCGCCGATGCCATAGACATAGCGTCGGACCGGCACCGGTTCGACGAGTTTCTGGCTCGGCTGGGAATCCCCCAGCCCCCGGGCGCCACGGTGACAACGGTGGAGAGCGCCCTGAGAGTGGCCCAAAATATCGGCTATCCCGTGGTGGTGCGGCCCAGCTACGTTCTGGGTGGCCGGGCCATGGAGATTGTCCGAAACGCCGGTGAGATAATACGCTACCTGAAGGATTCCGACTCCCTGGACAGCGGTAGACCTGTGCTCATCGACAGGTACATGGAGGGCAAGGAATGTGAAGTGGATGCGGTGTGTGACGGTGAGGAGGTGCTAATCCCCGGCATTATGGAGCACATCGAGCGGGCCGGGGTACACAGCGGTGACTCCATGGCCATATACCCCAGTCTCAACCTCACGCCTAAAGAGATCGATACCATTGTGGACTACACCGCCCGCATCGGCAAGGCGCTGGACATAAGGGGTCTAATGAATGTTCAGTTTGTCATCGTTGGCGGCAGGCCCTACCGGAGTCCCAGTCATCCAAGGGAGGAAGACACGGACACCACGGTGTACGTGCTGGAGGTGAACCCACGCTCCAGCCGCACGGTGCCCTTTATATCCAAGGTCACCAACGTGCCTTTGGTGTACCTGGCAACCAAAGTAATCCTGGGCAAAAGCCTCAAACAGCTGGGTTACAAGGGCGGGCTGTGGCCCCGCCAAAAGATGGTGGCGGTAAAAGCCCCGGTCTTCTCTATGTCCAAGCTGACGGGAGTAGACTGGTACCTTGGTCCGGAGATGAAATCTACAGGGGAAGTCATGGGGATTGACTATGGATTCGGCGCCGCTTTGACCAAGGCCTTGGCAGCTGCCAATCTGACCCTCGCCAACCGGCAATCCATCCTGCTTAGCATATCCGATAGGGATAAGGCCGAGTCGCTGGGCCTGATACGGGACCTGCTAAAGGCCAATTGCAAGCTATATGCAACAGAGGGTACGGCGGCAATGCTGAAGGCTGTGGGCAGCAACGTGACCATGGTCACAAAGAAGCTCGGTGAGGGGCACCCCAACGTAGTTGATGTGATTAACGATGGCACGGTGCAGGCGGTGGTCAACACTGTCTCGGACGTGGCTTCAACGCTGCGGGACGGATTTTTCATTAGAAGGGCTGCCGCAGAGAGCAACATTCCCTGTTACACCTCCCTGGATACGGCTCGGGTGGCCGTGGAGAGTCTTTTGATGGGTTCCACTGGTTATAACGTAGAGCGGATAGACCGGTACCTTGACAGTTCGCCCACCTAAGCGGCCTGACTTGCCCCGGTCTGCCATGGAGTACCAACACACTTCCACCGGCCGTTTACCTGGCCTATCGGGTCATATAGAATTGGAAGGGAGGGAGTATGGCATCGGCTGTTGACATAGTAATTCCCGTTCTCAACGAAGAAGAGAGGTTGCCTCAAGGCATTATGGTTTTGAGTCAATTTCTCCAGGAGAATTTGACCCAAAACCCCTGGCGCATAGTCATAGCCGATAACGGTTCAACGGATAACACCCGTTCGGTAAGCGAGATGCTGATCCAAAAGTATCCTGGGATATCCTACGTCTACATCCCTCAGAGAGGTCGAGGCAGGGCGCTGCGGGCCACCTGGCTGGATAGCACCGCCGATATAGTGAGCTATATGGACGTGGACCTCTCCACCAGTTTGGCACACTTTCCCCGCCTTATCCGGGCCGTTGAAGGGGAGTACGACATTGCCATAGGCAGCCGTCACGCCACCGGAGCCAAGGTGCGGCGCTCCTTTAAGAGAGATTTCCTATCCCGCGCCTACAACCTAATGATCAGGGCCATGTTTTTTGTTTCCTTTAAGGACGCACAGTGCGGCTACAAGGTGTTGAGTGGTAGCGCCTCCCGGACCCTGGTGCCACTGGTGAAGGACAACCACTGGTTCTTTGACACGGAGCTTCTGCTTATCGCCGCCAAGAGGAACTTTCGCATTAGGGAGATACCGGTGGAGTGGATGGAGGACACCAACAGCCGCGTTAAAGTGATTAGGACCGTTTGGGAAGATATCAAAGGTCTTTTGCGGCTGCGCCTTGGCGGCATACCGCGGATTCCCCGTGGCGCCGGTTCAGGCAGGGGATAGCGTCCCAAGGGGCCTGGGGGTTACCGGGCGCGGGGCATTTCAGACGTGAAGCTGCCATCGGGCAACTCCGGGTCGAAACCACTCGTGGATTCCCAGCGTATTAGGACTGCCTTCCTTGTGCCCTCCCGCACCTTAGCGACTTCCGAAAGGCGATAAGGCGCTACCCACAGAATACCCTTGTCGGAGACCAGGAGGGGCACGGAATCCCGCAACTCTCGCGGGATCTTCAGGTCAATGAGGAAATCCTTCAGTTTTTTCCTTCCTACCAGTCCTATGGGACGGAAGTAGTCACCCTCTCGCCTGGTTCTAACGGCAAGCCCGCTGCCGAGCTGGTCCACGTCAAAGAAGGCAGCCATAGGGTCCGACGTATTGGGGTTCGAGGGGGGCGGCGCCATCTCAACGGTCACTACCCATCCCGGTATATGGGTAACTCCCGGTACTTCCAAAGGGTACTCCTTATCCGTACGCTGCCGGGTTACTTCAGCGCCTTCGGTAGGGCCCATAGCAATCTGGCGGCCTAAGGTCCGCATCACTAGACCGCCGGGCAGGTTAACGCTCCTACCGGGAGGGCCTGCGGCCAACTTCAGCATTGACCTCACGTGGCTATCCGTTAGCCGGCGCATGTTTTCTTTAACCTCGCCGTATGATCGACGGAGGGCCATACCCTGCAAAAAAGGATGCAGCGCCTTGAACCCTTCGGCGCCCAGATATAGGGAGTCTCCCTTCCTTGTGGAAATGGTAGACCAAATTCTGTCCAGTTCTGCTTCCAGATAGCTGACTGCTTCAGAAACGGAACGTCCGGTTCTGACCAGGGCTTCCCGCACCCTTGAGTTGTAGCCTTGCATCAATGGCAGAAGTTGGTGACGAACACGGTTTCGGGTAAATTTCATTGATAGGTTGGTGGAGTCTTCTCGGAAGGGTATCCCCAACTCAAGGCAGTAAGCCTTGGTTTCCATCCGGGTAGCCTCCAGCAGTGGTCGGTAAAGGGTGCCCTTCAGCGGTGGCCGTGGGCTGTGCCATTCCGTCACCTCCTGCATTCCCATCAGCCCCGGCAGGCCGGCTCCGCGGAGGAGATGCATGAGAATGGTCTCCGCCTGGTCGTCCGCAGTATGGCCCAGCGCAATGGCCAATGCGCCTATTTTCTGTGCTAAGGCAGTCAAAAAGTCGTACCGGACCTCCCGTGCCGCTTCCTCAAATGAAGAGACCTTGTGCTCCTCCTGATAGACCATGGGATTCGCTTCATCTACGGTGCAGGGCAGACCTAATTCCCTGGCCATTTTGGATACAAAGCGGGCGTCCTCTTCCGCCTCTTCACCGCGGAAGTCGTGATTCAGATGGGCCAGATGGAGGGATAGGTTCATTGAGTTCCGGAGCCCCACCAGACAGTAGACCAAGGCGGTGGAGTCCGGGCCGCCCGACGCCGCCACCACCAGCGAAGCCCCTTTGTTGAATCCGGTTCGTACCAGGGATCTTCGAAGTATGGCCTCCAGTCGCTTGTGGGGCTTCATCCGGGCTTTCTAAGCCGGTCTTAGGTGGAGGGTCTGGTTGAGGGACAGCAGACGCCAGCCCCTTGTGCCGTGCTCCAGGGTCGTGAGGGACCCCAGGTCTAGCTTTATCCGGTGAAGGCGGCACAGTGGCAGGTCCAGGACTTCGCATACTACGGCGCCAATGGCGAAATTGTGGCTAACGGCGATGGCCGTTTCCCGGGGATGGCCACTTTTGATTCGCTCCACGGCTCTCCTGGCCCTGGCTTGAAGTTCATAAAGGGTCTCGCCGTCTGGCATCCGTACCCCCGCCGGGTCTGTTCTCCACCGACGCATAAGGTCAGGGTAGCGATCTTGCATTTGAACGTTGTTCAGACCCTCAGCCCTGCCCAGGTTCAGTTCCTTGAGGCCGTTCATCTGAGTCACCGGCAGAGACTGGACTTGGCCGATAACCTCCGCTGTTTGCAAGGCTCTTGCCAGGGGGCTGGAGTAGATAGCCACGGGGCAGGCGGTCCTCATCGTGGCGGCGACGTCCTGGGCCTGCCGAAGCCCCACGGCGTTCAACTCGATGCTGTTCTGGCCTTGGAATCTACCCTCCTGATTCCACGATGTCTCACCGTGGCGCACCAGGACGATTCTCACTATGAGCCTCGTCTTCGGACAGCGGTAAGGCGCAGCACCTCTATCTGCTCAATCTTTACGCCGTCCATCTCGCGGACGGTGAATCGGAGGTCGCCGTGGTCCAGATGATCTCCCACTTTGGGGATGTGGCCCAAGCGCTCCAGAACAAAGCCCGCCAAGGTCTGATATTCGCCCAATGGAAGGTCTAGATCAAGCTGGTCGGTAATCTGGGTTATGCTCAGACCGGCGTCCAGTAGAAATGTATTCTCGTCCACGGAGGCGTACTGGGTCTCCAGAGGCTGCCCCTCCTCTCCCACGGGTCCGACGATGACGGATAGAAGCTGTTTCAAGGTGGCCAGGCCTGCGATACCACCGAACTCATCTACAATCATTGCCATGGACTGTTCCCGCTCTTGCAACTCGGAGAAGAGGCTGCGCACCGTCTTTGTCTCCGGCACAAAGTGGGCGATCCTAAGGAGGTGGGTGACGTCGTCTTCCTGCTTGAGCTGCTCCTCCCGCTGTGCCTTCAAAACGTCCTTCACCGAAAGTAGGCCTATGACGTTGTCCACGCTGCCTTCGAAGACGGGAAATCTGGTGTGATATTGCTCGACATAGATGTCCAGGAACTCCCCCAAGGTGGTGTATCTCTCTATGGAAACAATCTCTCGCCTTGGGGTCATTATCTCGGCTACGTGATGGTCCCCAAAGTGGAAAACCTTCTCCAGCATCTCCGCCTCCGACGCCTCCACCGCCCCGGCCTCCTTGCCCACGGAAATTAGGCTTCGGATTTCCTGCTCGGTCACCAGGGAGCGTTCCCCCGAGGTTCCGGTAATGCGGAAGATGAGTGAGCTGAAGTGGCGGAGGACCCACACGACCGGGAAAAGAATCCACTCCACCATCTGCAGGGGCGGCACTATGGCGAAGGCGAACCTTTCGGCGTGGCGGGCGGCAAAGGTCTTGGGAACTACCTCGCCAAAAATGAGTAGGAGGAATGCCACGCCGCCGGTGGCAATGAGGATGGATGAGTTGACGTTACCAAGGAGGGATATGACCAGGGCGGTGCCAAGGGCGGCGGCGGCGGTGTTGACAAGGTTGTTGCCCAGGAGAACGGTGGATAGAAAACGTTCCGGGTGCTCGGCCATACGGGAGACTCGCCGGGCACCGGGTACGCCGGTACGTACCAGATGTATGAGCCTGACTCTCTGGAGGGCTAGAAAGGCTGTTTCGGAACTGGAGAAGAAGGCGGAGAGGGCAAGAAAGAGGACTAAAATGCCAAGTTTTATATAATCGCTGCCCTCTAGCATCGAATACACGCTCGACCGGATGATCCAGCACCCTGATTCACTGTGCAGCGATGATAGCAGAGGGAGAAATCAACTGTAAAGGCTAAACCGTGACTCCTTTTTCCCATTTGCCGTTGGTAAGTTATACTGGTGTAGTGAAGATACTGGGCATTGAAACCTCTTGCGACGAGACGGCCGTGGCCGTGGTGGAAGACGGGAGTCTCCTACAATCCAACGTCATCTCGTCGCAAGTGGACATACACCGGCGCTACGGCGGCGTGGTTCCGGAATTAGCCTCTCGGCATCATATCATTCGGATAATGCCCATAGTGAATGAGGCGCTTGAGGAAGCCGGCGCTTCTTGGAAAGAGATCGAAGCCGTGGCCGTAACTCACGGCCCAGGACTGGCGGGCGCACTGGTGGTGGGAGTCAACATGGCCAAGGGTTTGGCCCTTACCCTTGGTCTCCCACTGGTGGGAGTGAACCACCTGGAAGGCCATATCTACGCCGCTTGGCTCAATTCCGCCCCTCCGGAGCGGGAGCTTGGTTTCCCCCTGCTATGCCTCATCGCATCGGGGGGACATACAGACCTGATCCTCATGGAGGGGCATGGTCGGTATAGGCTATTGGGACGTACCAGGGACGACGCTGCGGGTGAGGCTTTTGACAAGGCGGCGCGCCTCTTGGGCCTGGGGTTCCCCGGCGGCCCGGAGATTCAGCGGGCATCGGAGGACGCACTGGGAAGCGAACGGCTGCCCCGTGCCTGGCTCAGGGGCACCCTGGACTTCAGCTTCAGCGGATTGAAAACTGCCCTCTTACACAAGGCCCAGGCGGCTCATCTATACCCGCCGGGAGATATGAATGGAGAGGCAGAGGATGACGCGGTTAGAGAGTTGGCCGCGGCCTTTCAGGCCTCGGTGGTAGATGTACTGGTGACCAAAACCCTGAAGGCTGCCGCGGAGCACGGTGTGAACGGGGTTATACTGGGCGGCGGGGTAACCGCCAATACCTTGTTGAGGGCTAGTATACGGGCCAAAGCTCAGCTTCCGGTGCTTATACCGGCTCCCATTCTCTGTACCGACAACGGCGCTATGGTGGCGGCGTGCGCCTACTTTCATCTGAGCCGTGGTCGGGAAGATAACCTGGACCTTGAGGTTGATCCTTCTCTGAGCCTTGGATAGCCTCGTCTAATGGCAGGGTTTCCATTACTTGGGCCACAGTATCGGGTGCGGGTTCTTCCGACGGGGTGGCTTGGGAGTCAGCATCAATCAACGCGTCTTCAACCACATGGTCCTCCTCCATGGAGTGCGCTGGGCTTGGAGTGGTTTCTTCATCGTCATCCACGGTGGCAAGGGCCGGTTCTTCTATCTCCTCTATCCGGGCACTTGCGGGCTGAATCGGGGAAATGTCCTCCCCGGCCTGCAACTGAAAGCACCGGTGCATTACTTCATAGGCGTCAGGAGCCGCTTTATTGGAGTTATAGGGGAAGCTCATCTCCAGGACGCCCATTCGAAAGACCAACTCTCCTCCCTGTTCCCAGGTGAAAAACCGGACTATGAAGAGCAACCCCAGAAACACGATGGCACCGCCAAGGAAGGTTGCTATGGACACGCCGGCGCTGAAGGGCACTCCGGTGCTGAAGGTGCCCACCAGCAGGTAGACCAGGAATCCCGCCATGCCCAGGGATATGCCCTGGTACAAGGGCTTGAAGTTACGTCCGTGGGTGTAAATGGAAACGGAGTCCACTTTTTCCAGGGGCGCAACACGCGTCTCCTTCCTCTCTTCAGCGTCGAGGAATGCGATGACTCGCTTGTTGGTCAGGGCAAGGAGACTTCCCTTCTCCGGAGAGTGGTCTACTATCCCTTCCTCGGGCGACAGCAAGGCCACCACCACCTCTTCAGAGAGGAGGGTCACCTGACGGACGTTGTGGCTGGCCTCCGGAAGTTCCCCCCCTGGTGCCGTCATGGGCTGCAGCATCCTCCTATGGTATCACACCGGAATTAACCTTCCCCTTGAGCAATGTGGTGAAAATGAATCAGTCCTTGCTGACTGGGCAAGGTGTCCGCCATGGGCCGCCAACTATCGGGGAACAGCACCTCTTCCATCTCTCGGATTAGCCGGTTGGACTGGAGGCGAGGCGCCCTCATGTACACGTCCAGAGTTGAGGCGGCCAGGAAATCGTCTCCGTTTTGGAGGCTCCAGGCGTGGACCAGAGGAAGTACGGCGTTCACCACTATGTCTGAAGCCCTGGCCTTTCCAATGAGGGCGGGTTTGCCTTTGGGGCCGGGGACGGTTAGCTGCTGTTGGATCGTCTTGAAGTGGCAGCCCCGCGCCAACCCAATGACGCCGGTCTGCAAACCGACGTCCAGGAAGCGGTCCAGGAGCTCTGCGGCGCCCGCCATGCGACGGCGGGGGTGGTTGCTTGGGCGGATCCTGAAGAGATGCCAGCGGCCGGGGTGCATAGGCGGGTTGGAACCAAGGGCCTCCCCCTCGGCGGACTGAAGGCCTGAGGTTTCAAGGAGCATCTTTTCGATGAAACCCGGCCTATCTTTGCGAGGTATCCTGCCGGTTGCTTTCTCCAGCGCCTCGTAGGGCAGCAGTTGGGCCAACTCGGCGAAGGCGCCCCGGTTCTCGCTGTATCCCAAGCACTCCAAGATGGCCTGATACATCACCTCCTGCCCTTGTATTTCTTGCATCAGCGCGGTGAAGGCCTTGGACTTTCTCCAAAATCTTGCCATGCCGGCCCTGACCAAGCTCTCTTGGGCCTCGCTGCGGTTGTGTGGTTCCGGGTAGCCATGGGCCGCCATTATGGACCACAGGAAGGAGCGCTGCTTGGGTGTTTCTGTTTTGGAGGGGGGAAGAGTCTCAAGCAGGGGCTGCAGGCAAACGGCTGGAGCCTTGGCGCCGTTGCGCAGGCGCGGCGGTGGGCCCGGGCCGGCGAGGACCCCATGGAGGACAACGCCATTGTACCTGTGGTCGGCGCCGTGGCCATGGCTGTTCCAGTCTTTGGGGCGAAGATGGAGCTCCACGTCCCCGCGAACCAGCCCCACGTCCTCCCCGTACAACAGGGCGTCACGAAAGTCCGGCCCCGCCTCGGATCCCCTTCTGCCGGTGTACAGGACCTTAATCTTGCGGCCTTCGCTGGTTTTGAAGCTTTCCTGACTCGTGGCTCTATCCCGCCATAGACGGGCCAGCAGGGACTCGGGTATCTGCGGTTTTCGGACTCTTTTGGAGTTGGGGGCACCCTCCGGTGCAACAGGAGCCATGCCAACATGTTACACGTAAACGTGTAACATAGCAACGTTGGCGGGCGTTTTAGGTTTCGGAGGATGCCTGGTAGCGGAAGCCCGCCCGCTCGGCCACCATGCGTAGCACCGTTCGAGAAGCGCCTCGTGGCTTGTACATACCCCGTTCCCATTCGCTGATGGTCTGTTGGCGTGTTCCCAACTCTTGGGCCATCTGGTCCTGGGTCAGGTCCAGGTGTCTACGTAGGGCCTTGACGGATTCAGGGTCCCACTCCGTGCTGTTACTTTGTCCTTTTCCACTCATGGTCACAATGCCAATCAAAAATTTTCGGGTTCCTATTTCTTTTCGTTGGCTAATAACAGGTCTTTTCGGCTGCCCCACCGCTTCAGGAAGTGCTTGAAATTTCTTCGGCTGAGCTGGTCTCGCTCTTCTTCTCCGAGGCTGTTCCATTGTCGGTGCTCGTGGCGAACCATAGGCAGCGTTCCGTCGGCCACGATGCGGTAACCCAGGCTGCGGAACTGGAAGCTAAAGTCCAGGTCCAAGTTGCGATAGAAGCGGAAGCACTCGCGCGGAAGTCCGACCTCCCGCAGCAGCTCCCGTCGAAATGCGAAACAGTAGCCCTGCATGGCGTCGGCCTCCCCCGAAACCACTTCTTCGTGGAAGTGGTGCAGGTCTTCGGACTTGATGCCCCAGGGCCCGACAACCCCCACGCCGGGGTCCTCCAGCAGCCTTTCGACTTGGGGAAGAAAATCCCCCGCGGTCTCTACGGACGTATCCAGCATAACTACAATGCGGCCCAGGCTCTGGGCCAGACCGATGTTTTTTGTCTGGGCCTCTCCCAGCTTATGGTCGCAGTGCAGAACCCGCACGTTGGCGCTCCGGGCCTGAAGCTCCTCCAGCCATTCGGCGGTGCCGTCGGTGGAGCCGTTATCCACCACCACCACCTCGGTGTCCGTTCCCGCGCTCCAGCGCAGTAGGCCGTTGAGGCATCGTTTAACGTCCTCCACGTAGTCATTGGCCGATACTACGATGGAGTAGTCTTTGGTGGACGGCGAGTTTATGTGGGAGAGGACCTCCCGGGGCGATGAGATGGAGGGCCAACGCTCTTCCACCAGCTCAAAAGAGGTCTTGGGGCGTACCATTGGGCCTACTCTGGTATCCCTGACCTGATAACCCTGCCGGTAAAGGTGGCTGCGGATCTGGTCCGACCGTTCATACCGCAAACGCGTGCGGTAGCTCTCCCGGTCCATCAGACGGTTGGTGGTCTCCGGTGACAGAGTATAGGTCTCCGGTCCCTCTGCCAGCCCCAGCCCCAAGAGCCGGTCCAACTCCATGATTAGCTCCAGCTTGCACCGGTCCGGCAGTTCCGATTGGACCATGCCCCATACCACCGAGAGGGCGCGGGGCATGTTCAAGTCATCGTTGACGGACTCCCAAAAAGTTTGCCGCCATTCATTTTTTTCGACTTCCCGGTGATCGGTAACCTCCGGCGACTGTCGCCAGGTCCATGCCCGGTCCCTCAGACGGGTGAGCCCCCTTTGGGCCGCCTTGAGGGCGGAGAAGGTGAAATTAAGGCGGTTGCGGTACTTCACCGTGAGGCAGAGGTAGCGGAAAGCCAGGGGGTCGTAGCCCCGGCTCTCCAGGTCTGTCAGGATGAACTCGTTGCCGGCTGACTTGGCCATCTTCACACCGTCGGCTAGCAGATGCTGCCCGTGGACCCAGTGACGCACGTACCGTTTGCCAAAGGCGGCTTCGCTCTGGGCTATTTCACCCTCGTGGTGTGGGAAGATGTTGTCCACGCCTCCGGTGTGTATGTCCTGCTCTTCCCCCAGATAACGTGTGGACATGGCAGAGCATTCGATATGCCAGCCGGGGAACCCCTCTCCCCATGGGCTGTTCCACTTGACCTCTCGGCCCGTCTCGGCGGCCTTCCAGAGGGTGAAGTCTCTGGGGTCCTTCTTCAAGGGGTCGGTTTCCACCCGGACGCCCTGGAGCAGTTCCTGGCCAAGGTTGCCCGACAGCTGGCCGTAAGGGGCATACTTAGACACGTCAAAATAGACGTTTCCTTCCGCGGAGTAGGCGTACCCGTTATCTACCAGCCTTCGGATAACCTCCAGCATCTCGTCCACGTGGTCCGTGGCTTTTGGGAAATGTTCTGCTGGAAGAATGTTGAGCTTGGCTTCGTCGCGATGAAAAGCCTCTGTGTAGAACTCCGCAATTTCCCGGGGTGTCTTGCCCTCGGCCAAGGCGGCCAGGATCACCTTGTCGCCGCCCCGTTCCAACTGCTCCTGCCGCATGTGCCCCACGTCCGTGATATTCTTGACGTGGGAAACCTTCATTCCCTGGTCCCTCAAAGCCCGCCTTATCCAGTCGGCCATAAGGTAGGAGCGAAGGTTTCCTACATGGGCGAAGCGGTAGACCGTTGGCCCGCACGTGTACATGCGAACCACGCCCGGTTCCAGCGTGGATACAGCTTCAACCCGCTTATGAAGGGTGTTGTGTATTCGTAGCAAGGGCGGCCCTCCTGTCGTCACTCTCTGATTCTATCATTTTCCCGGTGTCGCTGCCCATGAAGTCTCCGGCCTCAAACGCCGGTCATCCGCTTGTTGACACTTCAAAGGGCGGTACATAAAATCCGGATACACAACGGGGGGCTAACCGAGCTATGACAACTAGTAAAATTCTCTTGGATTTGCAAGACCTGGACAACCGTCTAGGGGCGGCCACAGGGCGGGTTGCCTCCATTGACCGCAGCTTGAGCAGCCGGGCGTCCCTGGCAATCCGGGAGAAGAAGATCAATGAGCGCCGCGGTCACTTAAAAGACCTGGAGAGTGAGCAGCGGGACCTGGAGATGACTTCCCAATCCACCCGCGAAAGGCTCTCCACGGTGGAGGACAAGCTCTACGGCGGTTCGGTGGGCAACCCCAGAGAGCTGCAGGGCCTGAACCGTGAGTTGGGCAACTTGAGGACGAGTTTACAGACCCTTGACGAGCTTGTGCTAGAGAACCTCATGAACGTTGAGGAGACCCAGAAAGAGCTTTTAGCCGACGAAGGGCGGTTTGAGCAGGAGGAGAAGTCCTGGAGCAGGGACCAGAAGGACATGGCCCAAGAGAAACTTGAATTGCAGACCCAGGTAGCGGCCATGGAGCAGCAGCGCCGGGACATTATCGAAGGCTTGGGTAGTTTGACCATTGAGGTATACGAGAGGGTGAGGCGCTCCAAGGGTGGGCAGGCGGTGGCGAAGGTCGAGCAGGGCCTATGCCGCGCTTGCGGCGTCACACTTCCAACCCATCGGGTCCAGCGAGCCCGCATGGGACGAGAGCCTGTCCACTGTGACAGCTGTGGCCGCATACTCTTCGCCGGCTGAGTCCAAGGCCTAATGCGGCGTCCTATTTCGGTGTCTCTCCGGCCGGGCTTCCTGATTATTGATACGCTGCGCCGGGAGTGTTAAAGTGACGTCGGAAGAGTTGGTGGGCTGGGTGACCGCTTCGCCGTGCGGAGAGGAAAGTCCGGGCTCCACTGGGCAGGGTGCTGGGTAACTCCCAGGGTTCGGTTGTTTTTAATGGCCGAATACGGAAAGTGACACAGAAACAATACCGTCCCAACTTGTTGGGATAAGGGTGAAATCGTGAGGTAAGAGCTCACGGTCGACTGCGGTGACGCAGCGGCGGTCAAACCCCACCCGGAGCAAGGCCAAATAGAGGGATTATGGGCGCCCGGCCCTTCCCCGGGTAGGCCGCTTGACTCCGATGGTAACGTCGTCACCGGTCACACCGGTGTTTTCAGTGCTTCGCGAGGACGCTGGAAGAGCTAGATAGATGGTCACCGTCCCTTTAGAGGGATACAGAACCCGGCTTATAGGCCCCCACCTCTTCCCCTAATTTGGCGCCCCACGACCTCGGCCCCACACCCCGCGAGACCTTTCTTTTGTCCTTCGGCTTCTGCTGATATACTGGTCTCTACTTGGTCTGCAAGCGTTAAGGAGAGAAATGCCTTCCTCCCTCATCAGAGGCAAATACGTCCTAACCCGCGTTATCGAGAAGAACGCTACTGAAGTCATAGATGACGGCGCCGTCTATCAAGAAGACGGGATCATTGTTGACGTGGGAGCCTTTCATGACCTGAAGACCCGTTACAGCCCGGACCAGGTCATAGGCGCCGGCAATCAACTGGTTATGCCGGGGTTGGTTAACGCCCATCACCACATAGGGCTGACCCCCTTCCAGCTGGGGAGTCCAGATTTGGCCCTGGAACCCTGGATAACGGTACGGTCAATGAACCGCGAAGTGGATAACTATCTGGATACTCTGTATTGCGCCATACAAATGATAGAGTCAGGCATTACCACGGTGATGCATAACCACGCCACGTGGCGCAAGTCGGAAGGCATGACCTTTCAGGACGCTGGCAGCCAGGTTTTGAAGGCATACCAGGACTCCGGTATGCGCGTTGCCTTTTCCTTTTCCCACCGCGACCAGAACCGGGTGGTGTACCAGGAAGACCAACGCTTTCTGGGGACCCTTCCCCCGGACCTGGCTGCCAAAATCAGCCAACGCCTCGACACCTCCCATATTTCCACGGAAGATTACTTGGACCTGTTCAAAGATCTGAGCCGCAGTTTTGGACGGGACCCGCGAATCAGAATTTTCCTTAGTCCCGGCAACGTCCAGTGGTGCTCGGACGCCTTTCTTGAAGCCATAAAGGAATCGGCCGAGGTACACGGTACGGGGATTCACATCCACCTGCAGGAGAGTATCTATCAAAAGGTCTATGGCCTTCGTCGGTGGGGGAAGACTCCCTTGGCTCACCTTCGAGACCTGGGATTTACCGGCCCAGAGGTCTCCTGCGCCCACGGCGTCTGGCTCACGGAGTCGGATATTGAAACTATGGCGGAAACAGGGACAATGGTATGCCATAACGCCAGCTCCAACTTGCGACTCAGGAGCGGCATTGCGCCCCTGAATCCCATGCTTGCCAGGGGTGTCGGCGTGGCCATAGGCATTGACGAGGCGGGCCTCAACGATGACAACGACATGCTTCAGGAGATGCGCCTGGTCCATAAGCTGCACCGGGAACCCGGTGTGGACAGCCCCGCGCCCACCTCCCACCAGGTCTTGCAAATGGCCACGGCCAACGGCGCCAGGGCGACCTTCTTTGCCGACGAAGTTGGAACATTGGAGAAGGGGAAACGTGCGGACTTGGTGATGGTTAACCTGGATCACGTTAAAGAACCTTACCTTGACGCCGACACCAATATCGTGGACGCCCTCCTGTATCGAGGCAGGGGTCTTGACGTGGATACGGTGATTGTTGACGGTGAGATTCTTATGCGAGGTCGCCGGGTTGTCAGTGTCAACAAGAAAGAGGTTTGGCGCGCGCTGAAGGCGTACCTTTCTCGGGACCTCAGCCCGGTGGAGTTGGAGCAGATTGAGGTCGCTCAGCAGCTGTTGCCCCACGTGCAGAAGTTCTACCGCCAGTGGCCCTTGGAAGAGGGAACACCCCACTATCTTTATAATCAAACGAAGTAAATAAGGATATAGAAAATAGGGATATAGATAGGAATTCGGAATAAACATATCAACTTTGGGAGGTCCCAATGGTAAGCGCTTTTGGGAAAACCGGATATTCGGTGGACGAGTTTGTTGCCTACGTCAAAGAGGTAATTGACAAGGAGGGTACGGGGCCGACGGCTCTGGATGCCATTGGATCCAGCATGCGACGCCTGGTCATGGAGGGGGGTAACCTTACCACCCAGGGCGTGCCGGCGGAAAGTGATAGCGGTCTGCCTGGGCGCTGGTTGTACCGGGTCCCTGGAGGCGACTTCCAGCTTTCCGTTACCTACTTCCCGGCCAACCATCCTACCCCGGTGCACAGCCACTTTAGGTGGGGTGTGGAGTGCGTTATAGACGGTGACGAGCGCTTCACCGTGTGGGAACGCATCGACCACGGCGAAAACCCAGGCGAAGCGCAGCTAAAAGTAGCGTCTGACGGCATAATGGTCAGGGGCGACGTTAGGGCGTGGTACGACCCGCCCAAGAACGTTCATCGACAGTGGGCACAGGGTGACAAGCCCGTGTGCCTGGCCCTTCTCATGGGTGGCGACGGGGCACGGCAGCATGTCTTTGACCTTGAGCAGGGCACCTACGAGGACGCTCCGCCGCGTCCTTCCTAGCCTACGCTCAGGGTGGGCGGCGTGATTCCAGGGTAACGTGTCACTAGGGTCGGCAAGAAGAAAAAGAGGAAAAAGAATGGACACTACAGTTTTTCGGGATGCAACAATACTGGACTGCACCGGTCGAGACCCTATCCGGGGCGGCTCCCTGGTTGTCTCAGGAGAGCGAATCCAGGAGGTGGGCCCCGGCGACCGCGTTTCCACGCCCAGGGGCGCCAAGGAAGTTGACCTGGGCGGCATGACAGTTATGCCCGGACTCATTGACGCCCATGCACACATGGCACTGCTGGAAGCCAGGATAAGCGAGTATGAGGCCAAGCATCCTGGAGCGGTTTTCCCCTTTTCCGTGGCTCGCAACATGGAAAATACGCTAATGCAGGGATATACCACCATTCGGGACGCCGGCGGCTGCGACTGGAGCTTTAAGTTGGCCAAGGAGCGTGGGTTTATCAAGGGCCCGCGAATGTTTGTGAGCAACGGTGTCATATCTCAAACCGGGGGGCACGGCGACCATCGCCAGCGGCATGAACGCGGTGGACCCCATCATGATCACCCACTGATGGCTGGGGCTTCCATAGCCGACGGCGTGGACCAGGTGAGGTTTGCCGCCAGGGAGCAGCTGCGCACCGGCGCGGACCAGATCAAGATCATGGCAGGCGGCGGCGCTGCCTCGCCCACCGACGCGGTGGAAGACCCGCAATACACGGTGGAAGAGCTGGCCGCCGCGGTCTACGAGGCCCGCGCTGTGCGGAAGTACGTGCTGGCCCACGTGTACGTTCCCGAGGGCATTATGAACTGCGTTCGGGCCGGCGTTCGCTCCATTGAGCATGGCAACTTTCTTGATGAAGAGTCCGCCTCCCTAATGAAGGAGCAGGACGTTTTTCTGGTGCCCACCCTGGCCATCTTCGAGATGGCGTCAAGGTATGGAAGGGAGAACGGGGCGCCGGAGTCCATGCTCCAGAAGATTGGCGGCGTTAGGGACGTGGGGTCTCAGAGCCTGGAGATTGCCAAATCGGTGGGAGTCAAGATTGGCTCCGGCTCCGACGTTTTCGGCCCCTATGTGGAGGGACGAGCTCTTTCGCTGGAGCTTCAAGCCAACGTCTTGGGGGCTATGGACAGCATCATTTGCGCTACCCGTACCAACTCGGAACTCCTGGGGATTGCCGATGACATCGGCACCCTTGAGCCAGGCAAGCTAGCCGACATCATTGTGGTTGACGGAGACCCGCTCCGAGACATTCACATACTACAAGACGAAAAGAACGTGAGCGTGGTCATGCAGTCCGGCCAGGTGGTCAAGGGAACCCTATAGCGACAGGATGCGTGTCTAGGCTAGAAACCCTTGGTCATCTGCTCTTTCTGCCAGCCGTAGTCCACGTCGCCTCGGTAGAACTTATCCGGATTTTCCACGGCCCAAACCTGTTTGCGTATCACGTAGTTGTCCGGCTCCAGGGCAACGCCCTCTCGCCACAGGGCCAGGGCCTCGGTAACTTGGCCTAGTCGGTACAGCGACATACCCTTGTGAAATAGCCGCATAGCTTCGGAGTGCTCTAATACGGAGGTGCGAAGGCCGGAGTTGGGTTCCACTTCTCCAATAGCGCCGACGCTGACCCACTCCTCGGCGACGCGCCTGAACTCGGCCTTGCCGATGTCAAAACCGCTGTACTTCTTGTACCGGAGCACGCCCTCTTCGTCGATGAAGAGGGCGTTGGGTATGGCCTTGAAACCATAGGTGCGGCTCAGAAGGTTATCCTCGTCCACCAGGGTGGGAAAGGTTGCTCCGGCCTTGTCTACGTAGGGCCGCGCTTTCTCAGCCCCCTGGGCGTCTATGGCAACCGATATGACCTGAACCCCGGCGTCCCGGTGCTTCAGGTAGAACTGCTGCCAAACTGGCAGCTGCTCGCGACAGCCTCACCATGAGGCCCACATGAAGAGGACTACCTTCTTGCCACGCAAGTCGGAGAGGGTAACTTTCTCCCCATTGAGAGACGTTAAGGTAAAGTCCGGGGCGATTTCCCCAAGGTCAGGATAGCTGTTTATAACAGTAGACATTTGGTAATTCCTTTTTTACAGGGCTTGGCTAAACAGTGGTTCTGGATTTAGGGATGGCCCGGTAGACCGGGCTCCAATGTGCGCATTAGGTATAGGGAAGTTCTGGCGGTGAAGAACAGGGTACGGCGGTCCGGCCCGCCAAAAGCCAGGTTTGCCGGTACCTCAGGCAGCCTGATAATGCCCAAGAGCCTGCCCTGGGGTTCGAAGACCCAGCACCCACCCGCCCCGGTGCAAAAAATGCGTCCCTTAACGTCCACCTTCATACCGTCGGGAACGCCGTCCTGCGCCGATGACATGTCGACAAAAATTCGATTGTTGGTGAGGGAGCCGTCGGGGGCAACGTCAAAAGCCCGGATAAACTGGTGCTTGCAAACTTCTCCTCGCTCCTTCTCCGCAATGCAACCGTCATCCAGACGGCTGATGGCGACGTACATGGTCTTTTCGTCGGGAGAAAAGGCAAGGCCATTGGGGTATTCACACCGGTCCGTTGCCACCGAAAGCTTGCCGTCCGTGGAAATCATCATCACACCGGAAAAGTCCAAGTCTATCTCTGACTCTGGAAGCCTGCCCGCCGGGTCCGTGAAATATATAGTGCCGTTGGAGTGGCACACAATGTCGTTGGGTCTGTTGATGCGCTTGCCATCCAACCGGCTGGCAATGTCGACCCATTGTCCGTCGGCTTCCCGGCGGGTAACGCGACGGCGGCCTCCCTCGCACATCAGCATTCGGCCTTGCCGGTCAAAAGTGGTGCCGTTGCCCTCCCCCGTGTCCTCTCGCACTATCTGGCTGCCCGTGCTGCGGCTCCACCGGAACTGAAGGTTCCTTCGAATGTCCACAAAATAGATAAACCCGTCTTGGCTCCAAAGTGGACCCTCGGTAAACCTGAATCCCGTCGCCGCCATTTCCGGATATGTCGACTCAAGAATGCTCAGTATTTCGTCGTTCAAACCTGGCTCCCTCTCCATCGTCCCTTGTTGTGGCTCAAGAATAGAGCTATAGGAATGGTGGCGTCAACAAGGGCAAACAGAGACCGGCATTACCAGCCGTTCCGGCTTCTGGTAAGATAGGGCTATGTTGGGTCAAGTAGCGCTGGTAGGTGGGGGCGAATTTCGCCCTGGGTGCGACATTATGGACGATTATCTTTTGAAGATGGTTGCGCCAAAGACTGCGTCGGTGCTTGTGATACCCACCGCGGCCGCAGATGCCCCAGCCAAAGCGGCTTCCAACGGCGTGGGGCACTTTGCACGCCTGGGCGCCCAGGCTTCAATGCTAATGGTTCTTGATGGCAGCGACGCCAACAGTAGTGACCTTGTTGACATAATAGACGGGTACACGCACGTATACTTTGCCGGCGGGAGTCCGGACTACCTCCTCAATGCCCTCAAAGATTCCCTTCTGCTCCGGCGTCTGCGCCAGTGGAACGCCCGGGGTGGAATACTGGCGGGGTCCAGCGCGGGGGCTATGGTAATGGGTACCTATATGCGCTCGCCGCAAAAGGGCTTCTGGGTTGATGGCCTTGACGTTTGCCAAGGCTTCGCGGTGCTGCCCCACCATGAGGAAAGCGACCCTGCCGAAGTGTCCAAGAGCCTGGAAGAAAACCTCTCCGGCGAGACTTATGTTTTGGGTATCGACGCTCAAACATGTTGTCTGAAATCCAACGCCGGTTGGAAGGTGGTGGGAACGGGTCAGGTTACCATGTACCGGAACGGCCTTTGGCAGAGGTTTGGTCCCGGCGAAGCGCTGCCTCTCCCCTAGACAAGGGCCGGTGCGTGAAGGATACTGGCCCAAACTCGGTAGGAGGTGCCCTATTCCTAAGCTAGCTGAACTCTTGGCCCAGGTTGATCAGTCCTACGACGACCTACTTAGCCTTCATCGAGGTCTGGTGCAGATAAAGTCAGTTAACACCGGGGTGATGCCCACTGGCAACGAGACCGAGACTGCCGACTACGCCCGCCAATGGCTGGAACAAGAAGGGATACCGTCGGAAATTCTTGAGTCCGAGCATGGCCGCGGGAATCTCATCGCAAACTTGCCCGGTAAGTCTGGCCAAAACAAGCTTCTTTTCATGTCCCACCTGGACGTGGTGCCCGTTGAGGACGAGTCTAAGTGGGACTACTCCCCCTTTGGCGCGGAGGTAGACGAGGGTCGGGTCTATGGCCGCGGCGCGTCGGACTGCAAGGGCCTGCTGGCGTGCCAGATAATGGCTATGCGGCTGCTGCGTCGCAACGGCGTTGAGCTCTCCGACAACCTGGTATTGGCTTCGGGGGCCGACGAGGAGAGCGGCGGCAGATACGGCTTTGGCTGGCTGGCCGAGCGGTACCCAGAAAAGATCAAGGCGCCCTTGGCCGTCAACGAAGGCGGGGGCACTCATTTGAACATTGCCGGTACTACCACCTACCTGCTGGGAGTCGGTGAGAAGGGACGCCTGGAGGTAAAGCTGGACATCAAGGGCTCCAGCGCCCACGCATCCACTCCCTGGTTGGGGGACAACGCCAACTTCAAGGTGGCCGAGATACTCAAACGCATTGAGGCTTATGAAGCAGAGCGCGACACTTCATCTTCCATCTTCAATTACCTTTCTTCCCTGGCCATTGAGCACGTGGTAACCCCCGAAAATGTCGACGGGATAATTGACGAGGTCCATCAACTTAACCCCCAGCTTAGCTCTACCCTGAAGGCGCTGTCGCGCTTTACCCTCACACCCACCATGATCAGCGGGGGTATAAAGTCCAATAGTGTGCCGGAGATGTGCCGGATTACGTGCGACGTTAGAACTCTTCCACATCAGGACGACGCCTATACGAGGAGCCAGTTGGATGAGATTCTACAGGGTATTGACGGTGTGGATGTAGAGATTGACTACATGGCGGTGCCCAACAGCTCCGGCTACGAGACCGATTTTGCCCAGAGTATTATGGATGCAACCCGCCTCAGCCTGGATAGGGAGGACCTGAATTGGATCCCCTCCATCTCTACAGGCTTCACCGACTCTCGTTTCCTTCGCCCACTGGGCGCCACTACCTACGGCTTCAGCGGCTCCCACCCCGACGATGACCCACTTCTGGACCGGATACACGGCACCAACGAGTCCATTGGCATAAAGAGTCTTGTCAGCGGGACAAAGATAATGCTGGCTCTGGCTTACGACCTGCTCGTTGCCGACAAGTAATGGATAGTTACAACGGCCCATGCGGGGTCTAGGACTGCGACTGGTTAATCCGTTGTGAGGGAACTTTTAGAGACCGAGGCTAACGGTGAAGGGAAAGCATGGGCTCCAGCTTTAGCTGGTCTCCTACGTGGGCCTGGATGATGTCCAGGGTGGGGAAGTCCCACTCTGATACAAAGATAATGGCGGTGCCGGGGCGTCCCATGCGCGCCGTACGGCCAATTCGATGTACATACTCTTCCAGGTTGTCTGGCATGTCATAGTTGATAACGTGGGAAACGGCGGGAATATCCAGCCCGCGGGCCGCCACGTTGGTAGCCACAAGCACTCGGAGTTCCTTGGCTCGAAAGCGATTCATCACCGTGTTGCGCTGTGCTTGGCTCATGTCGCCGTGAATGGCTTGAGCATCGTATCCACCGCGCCGTAGGTGGGACTCAAGGCGGTCCACGCCTATCTTGGTTCTACGGAAGACCAGGGCTTGCGTAATGCCTTCGGGGTCGCGCAGCAACTCCTTGAGCAGCCTTGAACGCTCCCTCTCCGAGACTTCATAGTACACCTGCCGAACTTCTTTCACCGGCTCAGCGTCTCCCCCCACGCGTAGCCATGAGGGACTCCGCATATAGCGATTTGCCAACCTTCTGATAGGGCCTGGCATGGTGGCCGAAAAGAGGAGGGTTTGGCGGGAGCGAGGGGTATGTCTAAGTATGTAGGCAATGTCCGGTGCAAATCCAATGTCCAACATCTGGTCCGCCTCGTCTAGCACCGCAACCTTAAGCTGTTCCAAATGCACGGTGCCGCGCTCCATGTGGTCCATGAGGCGTCCCGGAGTGGCTACAATGATATGTGCACACTGCTTCAGGGCCGTTAACTGCCGGCTCATGGCCTGGCCGCCGTAGACTGCCACGGTATGAACGTCGCCGTAGCTGCCCAATCGGGTCAGCTCATCCGTTACCTGCATGGCCAACTCTCGAGTGGGAGTGAGAACTAGCGCTTGGACTTCACGGGAGTTGGGGTCCACCATCTCAATGAGTGGAATGCCAAAGGACGCCGTCTTGCCGGTGCCCGTTTGCGCCTGGCCAACCACGTCCCGGCCTGACTGAACTAGAGGGATAACCTCCGCCTGTATGGGCGTGGGGTTGCTGTAGCCCATTGCTTTCAGCGCCGTGGCTACCGGCAGCGAAACGGGTATCTTCCCGAAATTCTTTTCGATGGGCCCTTCGTCTGATGGGTCTACGCCATTGGTGGATGGGACCTGAGTGGTAACTCTTTCAGCTCCCCCCTTGCCTCGTCTGCGTCTACGCGGCCTCCGGCCGTTAGATGGAGCTCCTGCGTGGGCCGTCTTTCCGTTGGGCGGGGAAATTCTTGGCTGGGAAGGGGGACTCTCTGCCGTGTCCGGGGCTGCCGGGCTTAGTGAGCCTGCCGGTGGCTCGGTCCTTGGGGTCTTGGGTGTGTCTTTAGGAAATAGACTGGATAGTTTGCGGATTACTGGGCGAAGAATGAAAAGGGCCTCCGATAAAGTGGGCTGGCGGTCGAGTTTGATATAGAGAAGGGGCGCTCCACCCTAGGGTGTGCGCCGCGTCATGGTTCCTATGTTTTTTCTCTAGCACAGACTTTGCTCTATCGGAACTCTACCATAGTCAAAAGGGTGCTGTCAAAAGGATGGTCCCTTCCTCTCTTTTCTACAACACCCACCGTCTCACATCTTTACTGAACGAGATCAGTTGCAATGCCAATGGGGCTTGGAATACTCAATTGAAAATTGACATACCCTATCGTATAATACCGATATTCAGGGTTCTATCGCTTTGAAGAGGAGCACATAATGGAAACGGGAACGTGGGAACTTAAGGCTGGACTAGCCCAGATGCTTAAGGGTGGCGTCATAATGGACGTCGTTACCGCCGAGCAGGCAAAGATAGCCGAAGAGGCTGGGGCGTGCGCCGTAATGGCCCTGGAGCGAGTGCCCGCAGACATTCGCGCCGACGGTGGAGTGGCCAGAATGTCGGACCCCACAAAAATTGTAGAGATTCAAGAAGCCGTAACTATTCCGGTGATGGCCAAGTGTCGCATCGGCCACTTTGTAGAAGCCCAGGTCCTAGAGGCCCTGGGAATAGACTATATCGACGAGTCGGAAGTCTTGACTCCGGCGGATGAAGACAATCACGTCTGGAAGCACGATTTCAAGGTGCCTTTTGTATGCGGGTGCCGCAACCTGGGAGAGGCCCTCCGCAGAATCAGCGAAGGCGCCGCCATGATCCGTACTAAGGGTGAAGCCGGTACCGGTGACATTGTGGAGGCGGTACGGCATAACCGGACGGTTCAAGGCGAGATACGGAAAATTCAAAACATGTCGGAAGATGAGTTGCCCACTGAAGCCAAGAACCTGGGCGCTCCACTGGCGCTTGTCCAAGCTGTCAAGAGGCAGGGCCGGATGCCCGTGGTCAACTTCTCCGCGGGTGGGGTAGCCACCCCGGCCGACGCCGCGCTAATGATGCACCTGGGAGCCGACGGTGTGTTCGTTGGGTCCGGAATCTTCAAGTCTTCCAACCCGCCCTTGATGGCCCGCGCCGTCGTTCAAGCGGTGACACACTACAAGGATCCTAAAATTCTCGCCGAAGTTTCTAAAGGACTTGGCGCCGCCATGCCGGGCCTTGCCGTCCGTGACATGCGGGAAGAGGAGCTCCTAGCCACCAGGGGATGGTAAGGTAAAACTGACCGCCGGATCTGTGGAAAACGTGTCCGTCACCGTCGGCGTCGTTGCCGTACAAGGCGACTTTGAAGAGCACATTACCCTGCTCAAGAAATTGGGAGTCGCCACCCGAGAGGTGCGGCTGCCCAAGGATCTCCAAGGTATCGACGCCCTGATCATTCCCGGTGGGGAAAGCACCACACTAAGGCACCTCTTTGACCTGTACGGTCTTTCCGACCCAATCACCGCTGTAGCGGCTTCCGGTACCCCCACTTGGGGCACCTGCGCCGGCATGATAATGTTGGCCGGGAAACTTACGGACCAGCGCCCCGAACCCCTGGGCATCATGGATATCACCGTGAGCCGAAACGCCTATGGCCGTCAGGTTGACAGCTTCAAGGCCGACCTGGAGTTCCCCCAACTTGGCAAAGAGCCTTTCCACGCTATTTTTATCAGAGCCCCCGCCGTGGCCCACGTAGGGCCCGGCATCGAGGTCCTTGGCACCCTCGCTGACGGCACCCCCGTGGCCCTGCGACAGCGCAACATCCTGGTAACGGCTTTCCATCCTGAACTAACCGATGACACCCGGTTCCATCAGTACTTTCTGAGCCTTGTTAACTCCTCTCAACAGGTATGACCATATTGGAAAAACAGGAACGGGAGATACAGGACGACCTTGGTCTCCTGCTTGACTGCCTGCCCCACCGGGTTGTCGCCCCTTTGCAAGAATTGGGCGACCTAAACGAACTCTTGGAAGTGGTCCTTGACCTGGCTAGACCCCCCGAAGCCCGCTTCCCCTACGGGGACCTAATCATTGGCTCACAAGAAGTTTCTCAGCTAGACCTAGACTACGTAATCGCCAAAATAGGGCAGTTCGGCGACGACAACCGGTCCGGGATAGAACGTACTCTGCACCGCATCTCCGCCATAAGAAACCGCAAGGGGAGAATTCTGGGCATCACCTGCCGTGTGGGACGGGCCGTATACGGGACCATTCAGACCATTGAAGATCTGGTATTTTCAGGAAAGAACATTCTCCTCCTTGGACGCCCTGGCGTTGGCAAAACTACCATGCTGAGAGAGGTAGCCCGCGTCCTGGCAGACACGGCCAAAAAGCGCGTTATTGTAGTGGACACTTCCAACGAAATCGCCGGCGACGGAGACATTCCCCATCCTGCCATTGGACATGCCCGCCGGATGCAGGTGGCTTCCTCCAACCTCCAGCACGCCGTGATGATCGAAGCAGTGGAAAACCACATGCCCCAGGTCATCATCATCGACGAGATGGGCACTGAGCTGGAGGCGGCTGCGGCTCGCACCATCGCCGAGCGGGGAGTCCAGCTCATCGCCACGGCCCACGGCAACTCCCTTGACAACCTTATCTTAAACCCCACCCTTTCAGACCTAGTGGGCGGCATACAGACCGTCACCCTGGGAGATGACGAGGCCCGGTTCCGCGGCACCCAAAAGAGCGTCCTGGAACGCAAGGCCCCTTCAACTTTTGACGTGGTGGTGGAGATTCAAAGCTGGAATATGGTGGCCGTCCACGACAACGTCGCTAAGGTGGTAGACTCGTGGCTCCGGGGCTACCCCCTTATCCCACAGGTGCGTCACCTGGACGAGGCCGGTCGGGTGTTAATGGACGGCCCTGCAGTCAAATCCAACAACGCCGCACCTG
Source organism: Dehalococcoidia bacterium (assembly GCA_965226535.1). GTDB lineage: Bacteria > Chloroflexota > Dehalococcoidia > Lucifugimonadales > JAPULR01. The sequence continues at coordinate 322,000 of CBDDDE010000010.1, forward strand.
CCCCTTCCCAACAGAAACAGGGGCAATCCACAACCTCGGAGACAGTAACCGTAAGACTGGGGAAAGGCACTCGCATCTTCCTCTTCGGCGTGGGCAGGGACAAGGTGGAGCAAGCCGCCGATGACGCCGGGGTGGTGGTGGACGTAGTTAATGATCTGCGAAACGCCGACATGATTCTCACCACAAAGTCTCACTACAAGCGTGGCTCCCGAGTGGTCCGCATTGCCGAAGAGTCTGGAACGCCCATCCACGTGGTCCGCAAGAACTCCGCGTCCCAGGTGCAGCAGTTCCTCCGCGGCAAGCAGAGGCGCCAAGGCGGTGACCAGTCCCTCAATACAGCCCTTCAGGAAGCTCACGAAGCCGCTCAGAGCATTCTCAACGGCGAGGAATACGTGGACCTGACTTCCCAGCGGGCCTATACCAGAAGACTCCAGCACATATTGGCCCAGAAGTACGACCTGACTTCCCTAAGCATAGGCGTTGACCCAAGCCGACACGTGCGGCTACTCCGCAAGTAAGGGCATTTGGGCGTGTCCCCTTTTGTGGTGTTTGAAGGCATAGACGGCGCCGGAAAGTCCACCCAAATTCAAATTCTGCACGATACGCTGGTCAGTGAAGGATACAACCCTCTTCTTACTCGTGAGCCCGGCGGTACGCCCCTGGGAGAAACGGTAGCCCGGTGGCTCAAGAGCTATCCTCAACGGTCTCCCTTCACTGAACTTCTCTTTTTCAACGCCACTCGAGCAGAGCACGTATCTCAAGTAGTACAACCTGCCCTGGACGCGGGCCGCATAGTCATCTGCGACAGATTCGTCGCATCCACCTTGGCGTACCAGGGCTATGGACGGGGCTTGGACCTCCGGTTGATAAAGCAGATAAATCTCCTGGCTTCACAAGGGCTACAACCTACCTTGACAGTCTTCCTGGACGTTCATACAACCATAGCCCACTCCCGGATAGACGCCAAAGCCCTAGACGTCTTCGAGAAGGAAAGCCTGGAGTTTCACCAAAGGGTACGGCAAGGCTTCATCGAAATGGCCGCCGAAGAGAGTGAAGCGTGGCTGGTGATAAACGGCTCCCTTGGGAAAGAGACCATCGCAAAACTGGTATGGGAGCGCGTCCGTACCCTCCTGAAGAACCCCGCCAAACCCTAACAATCCTGCAATACCAGGTTGCCAATCTACCTCTTCTAACTCCCAGACCAAGGCCCCAAATCCAAATTCAGCCACTTCACAGTGACCCGTTTTAGGAAAGGGAGTGCAGAGGGCCTTAGTCCCTCTCCAGGGAGTGTGAGGGAATAGTCAAAGGTATTTATCCAAGGTCTGCCAGACCTCCATACGGCCCATAGCTGAGATGCCGCAAGCATCTCCGTTATTTGCTAGCCCTTGAGCGCTTCTTTAAGCACCGTACCAATGAGTCCCGGAGAGGGGACAATGTGCGCACCGGCGTCCCTCAGCGCCTCATTCTTGGCCTCAGCCGTAGCGGCCGCGCCCGTAATTATGGCCCCGGCGTGGCCCATGCGCTTACCGGGCGGCGCCGTGGCTCCGGCGATAAAGGACACAACCAACTTACTGAAGCTCTCTTTGATATATTGGGCTGCCTCCTGCTCCATGCTGCCACCTATCTCCCCAATAAGCACCACCGCATCCGTCTCCGGGTCCTCGTTGAACAGCGACAACACGTCGACAAAGTTGGTCCCTATCAACGGGTCTCCACCTATGCCAACGCAAGTAGATTGTCCCAGCCCCAGGGCGCTCAGTTGACTGACCGCCTCGTAGGTCAAGGTGCCGCTGCGCGATACCACGCCCACGCGGCCGGGCTTGTGTATGTGCCCGGGCATTATCCCCACCTTACACCGGCCAACCGGGGATATTAGTCCGGGGCAGTTGGGCCCCAGAAGGCGGCTTCCCCGGCTTTCCAGATATCGCAGCACCCGCGCCGAATCCAGCACCGGAACACCCTCGGCGATGCACACAATCAACTCTATCCCGGCATCCGCCGCTTCCAGCATGGCGTCCTGGGCAAAGGGGGCCGGCACAAACAGAATAGAGACATTCGCTCCCGTCTCCTTCACTGCCTGCTCCACAGAGTCAAAAACGGGCACCTTGTCGGTAAACAGCGTACCTCCGCGCCCCGGTGTTACTCCCGCCACCACATTGGTGCCGTACTCCATGCACCGCGTCGCGTGGAAACTACCCTCACGCCCGGTTATGCCTTGTACCAGCACTCGCGAGTTTTCATTTACCAAGATGCTCATAATTCTCCTTAAGTTCCCAACGCATCCGCATCTAGGGCCAAATTTAGGACCCGGCGCCCTTGAGTTTCTCTTCTACCTCTAAAAGGGTGTCAGCAAAGGTTACGACCGGCCCCAGCTTTGTCAGCACCTCTCTCGCTTCCTCAACCTGAACCCCCTGCATACGAACGGTCAAGGGAATCTTGGATTCCCTCTCCCCGTAGGCGTTTACAATCCCCCGCGCGACTATGTCGCTCCTTAGGATGCCGCCAAATATATTCACCAGTATGCTCTCCACGTCAGGGTCGGAAAGCATGATATTCACCGCCTTGGCCACCTTCGCTTCATCGGCGCTGCCGCCAACGTCGAGAAAGTTCGCCGGACGGGCCCCCGCGCCCCGCACCAGGTCCATCGTCGCCATGGCGAGGCCGGCCCCGTTTACCAGGCACCCAACGGTGCCGTCAAGCTTCACGTAGGAGATGCCCGAGGCCTCCGCCTCCATCTCCAAGGGCGTCCCCTGCTCCGGGTCTCCCAGTGAGGACAAATCGGCATGCCGAAACAGGGCGTCGTCCTCAACACTCACCTTGGCGTCCACGGCTATCAGCTTTTCGTCGGTGGAGACAACAAGGGGGTTAATCTCTATCAAGGTCAAGTCGTTCTCCATGAACAGCTTGTACATGGAAGTCATTATTGCAGTGGCAGGCCTTTGGAACTTTGGCCCCAACCCAAGTATGTGAGCGATCCGTCGCGCCTGGAAGGGCTGGAGTCCCACCGCGATATCAATGCCCTCTCTGGCTATCTTCTCCGGCTGTGTGTCCGCCACCTCCTCGATCTCCATCCCCCCGGCAGCGCTGGCGATGAGCACGGGACCGCGGGATATCCGGTCAACGGTGAGGGCCAAGTACAGTTCCCGGTCCACCTCTGCCGGCTCCTCCACCAACACCCTTCGCACCGGCGCTCCCTCAGGGCCCGTCTGCGCCGTTACCAGGCGAGTGCCTATGAGCGAGGCAGCAAAGTCGCGAGCCTCTTCCGGCGAGGACACCAACTTGACGCCCCCGGCCTTACCACGGCCGCCAGCGTACACCTGGGCCTTTACAACCGCTTTCCCGCCCAGGTCCCGGCAGATTGCCTCGGCCTCGCTGGCGGTGGAGGCCACCTGACCCCTGGGCACCGGAATTCCGTACTGGGACAACAAGTCCTTAGACTGGTACTCGTGAATCTTGATGGTCTAACCTCCACAGACAAATAATCAGCGCCTATTCTAGCACAAGGCTCTAAGACGCGCCGGTACGGGCCTGCTCATTGACGAGTCCTACCATCTTGGGTACATTGACGGGGATTACGTGAACTACTTTCCACCCTAAGGAGAAGCGATGACTGGCAAGGAAACTGTTGGATTCATAGGCTTGGGCATAATGGGACTGCCCATGAGCCAAAACCTTATCAAAGCCGGATTTCCCCTGGTCGTCTACAACCGAACCCGGCATAAGACCAAAGCCCTGGCTGACCAGGGCGCCACCGTGGCAGATTCAGCCATGGAAGTCGCGCGTCAATCCACTACCGTCATCGTAATGGTCAGCGACTCATCTGACGTGGAGGACGTGGTTCTGGGCAAAGACGGAGTGATAGAAGGCGTGCAAAAGGGTTCTGTAGTCATCGACATGAGCACCATATCCCCTTCCGTCACCCGCGAGATTGGCTCCAGGCTGGCGGAAAAGGGCGTCGGGATGCTGGATGCTCCGGTTAGCGGCAGCTCTTGGGCCGCCGCAGACGGCACTCTCTCCATCATGGTGGGTGGCGACTCCCAGGTTTTCCAACGCTCTCTGCCCGTACTTCAAGCCATGGGCAGCCGAATAATCCACATTGGGCCCGAGGGCATGGGCCAAGTAGCCAAACTGGTGAACCAGGTAATTGTCGCGGGCACCTTGGCCGCAGTGTGCGAGGGTCTCCTCCTTGGCGCCAAGGCCGGCGTGAACTTGGACAAGGTGTTCCAGGCCGTTACTGGCGGGGCGGCTAACTCCTGGCAACTGGAGAACCTGGGCTCCCGTATTCTACAGAGAGACTTTGCTCCAGGTTTTTCCGTCAAGCTCATGCTCAAGGACCAACGCCTCATCAACCAGGCTGCCCAGGAGATGGAACTGCCCATGCCTGTATCCGCTGTGGCGCGTCAGTTCTTCTACCTACTAGGACAGCAAGGACTTGGCGAGGAGGGGACCCAGTCCTACATCAAAGGACTGGAAGAGATCGCCAAAGTCACCGTGAAAGGAGGTTCGGACTAGCCCCCGCCCCGGAACACCGGAGCGGTCAGCCTCACCCGCGGCTCCCCTTCCCCCTGCGCCACTTCTCAAGCACCACGGTGTCCCGTGGAAAGGCCAGCGGCGGCAGGGCATCCGGCGAAAAGTACCCCACCTCCGATATCTCTTCGCCTGGTAAAGCCTCACCCTCCAAAATTTTGCCATGATAAGCGGCCAAGACCACGGGATTCCCCCTCTCGGAGAAGACGCCAATAAGCCCCGTAATCTCCGCCTTCAGACTCGTCTCCTCCCACAGCTCCCTTGCCGCCGCCTCTTCCAACACCTCCCCCCTGTCCACGTAGCCGCCGGGAAAGCTCCAAAGGCCCAAACCCGGCTCGGTGGCGCGGCGTACCATTAGCACCCTCCCGTTCTTTTCCACAATCACCGTGGTGGCAAGTTTGGGGTCGTGGTAGATTATCCTGCCGCACCCGGGACACACCGGTCGCTTGGCGCCGTGGATATACCGGACCTGCAGCATGGAGGCGCATTGGGGACAGTAACGGTCTTTATCAGGCATCGTCAATGAAGATACCATACTAAAGCAGCGAGTTGGGGCAGAAACAGTTGCCCCGCCTTCCCCTCTGGTCTAAAGTAACGTCAATATGAGAACCACGACATCGGAAACCCGCGAACTGGAGCAGGAGCTAAGAAAATTGGTATCCGGCGAGGTTCGCTTTGACGCCTTCTCCAAGGTGCTCTACAGCACAGACGCCAGTATCTACCAGATGGAACCCGTGGGCGTGGTTATCCCCAGGAACAAAGACGACGTCTTGGCCGTGGTGGATGTTGCTCGCAGAAGCGGCGTTCCAATCCTCCCACGGGGCGGGGGCACCAGTCTAGCCGGCCAAACAGTAAACCACGCCATCGTAATAGACTTCTCAAAATACATAGACGGGGTCCTGGAAATTAACCCGGAGGAGAAGTGGGCGCGGGTTCAACCCGGCGTGGTTCTGGACGAGCTCAATCGGCGTCTCACCCCCCATGGGCTCAAGTACGCCCCGGACCCATCTACCTCCAACCGGGCCTCCGTGGGCGGCGGCATAGGCAACAACTCCTGCGGCTCCCACTCAGTCCTCTATGGCAAGACCAGCGATCACGTCATTGAGCTTATGGCCGTACTTGCGGACGGCTCCGAAGCACGCTTTGGCAGCGTTCACGGCCAGGAGCTAGAAAGCAAACTATCCGGGCAGAACCTAGAATCTAGTGTGTACCGAGAGGTATTGAGCATTTCCAGAGAGAACCGAGACGAGGTGCTGGCCAACTATCCGTCCATCATGCGCAGGGTCAGTGGATACAACCTGGACCGTTTCCTGGACCAGGGGCCGGTCAACCTCAGCCGGATGCTGGTGGGTTCGGAGGGTACATTGGGCATCATCACCGAGGCAAAGATAAACCTGGTGCCTCGGCCCAAAGAGACCGCCCTGTCCATTGTTCACTTCCGCCGCTTGGACGAAGCTTGCGAGGCAACAAACACCATCCTGGAACACTCCCCCGCCGCCGTGGAGCTGGTGGGAGAGATGCTGTTGGAACGGACCCGAAGTTCCCCCGGGTTTGCTCGCACCATGACCTTTGTCAACGGGACTCCCGGCGCGATCCTGGTAGTCGAGTTTGACGGAGAGTCCAAAGCCGAGGCCTCCTCCAAGGCCGACAAGCTTAAGTATGACTTGGCGCATAGGCGCTTGGGCTATGACTGCGTTACCGTACTGGACCGGTCCGCCCAAGCCAACGTCTGGGCCGTCCGCAAAGCTGGTCTGGGACTGCTGATGAGTGTTCGCGGCGACGCCAAGCCCATACCCTTTGTGGAGGACGCCGCGGTGGACCCCGAGCGCTTGGGTGAGTTCGTTCGCCGCTTCGACAGTATAGTAAAGAGCCACGGCACGGACGCGGGTTACTACGGCCACGCCAGCGTCGGTTGCCTGCACATTCGCCCCCTGGTCAGCCTAAAAACCCAAGAAGGGCTGAACACCATGGTGTCCATCGCCTCGGAGATAGGCGACCTGGTCAAGGAGTTTGGCGGCGCACTCAGCGGTGAGCACGGCGACGGTATTGTCAGGGGGGTGTGGACGGAGAAGATGTTCGGCCCAGCCATTTACCAGGCCTTTCGTCAGGTCAAGGAAGCCTTTGACCCCCAGGGGATAATGAACCCCGGCAAGATTATCGACTGCCCTCCCATGACCGAAAATCTACGATACGGTCCGGGGTACAAGACCCTCTCCTTTCCCACCCAGCTAGACTTCACAGCCGACGAGGGGTTCGGCGGCGCAGTGGATATGTGCAACGGCATGGGGGCATGTCGAAAGTCCGACGGCACCATGTGCCCCTCCTACATGGTCACACGGGAGGAGGAGCACTCCACCCGAGGACGTGCCAATCTGCTGAGGGCCGTTCTCTCCGGCATCCTGCCCTCCAACACCCTAACCAGCAAACGGCTCCACGACGCCATGGACCTCTGCCTGGAGTGCAAGGGCTGCAAGGGGGAGTGCCCGTCGGCGGTGGACATGGCAAAGCTCAAGTACGAGTTCTTGCACCGTTACAACAAAGCCAACGGTACCCCTCTCAGGGCAAAACTCTTTGCCAACATCAGCCGGTTGAACCGGTTGGGTTGCCGCTTCACACCCTTCTCCAACCTAGGACCAAGGCTGCCTGGAGCGCGTTGGCTCCTACACCGGTTCCTGGGCATTCACAAAGCGCGTCCCCTACCAACCTTTGCCAAGTCCACCTTCCCGGCCTGGTTCAAGGAACATGCTCCTTCAATCACGGCGACCAGGGGGGAAGTGGTCCTCTTCAACGACACCTTCATGGACTACAACACCCCAGGCGTCGGCATCGCGGCGGTGGAGGTCCTGGAGAAAGCCGGGTTTCGGGTGGTCCTGGCCAAGGGCAGGTGCTGCGGCAGGCCCATGATATCTAAGGGCCTGCTGGAGGATGCCAAGGCCAACGCCCGCGCCAACGTGGACCTCCTAGCCCCCTACGCCAATCAGGGAATACCCATCGTCGGATGCGAGCCTAGCTGCCTCCTAACCCTCCGCGACGAGTACCCTGACCTGCTCCGGGACGACGCCTCCAAAAAAGTCGCCGCCAACAGCTATCTCATCGACGAGTTCCTGGACAACCTTCGCGAGCAGGGAGAACTGGATCTGGAGTTCTCCGGCCTGTCGAAGAAGATTCTATTCCATGGCCACTGCCACCAGAAGGCGCTGGTGGGCACCCGAGCATCCATGAACATCCTGCGCCTTCCCGCCAACTACCGGGTCGAGGAGGCTAATACCGGCTGTTGCGGCATGGCCGGATCCTTTGGCTTCGAGAAGGAGCACTACGACATCTCCATGGCCATAGGAGGGCAAAAACTCTTTCCGCTGGTGGCCGGCAAAGGCAAGGAGTGGGAAATTGCCGTCACGGGCATTTCTTGCCGCCAGCAGGTGGAGCACGGCGCCGGACGCCGCCCCCGCCACATCATTGAGGTGCTTCGGGACGCGGTGCTTTAGCTGGTCTTTAGCTGGTGCTGCAACCCACACGCCGACGGGGCAACAAAAACCTGCTTTGGCGACAAGTAGCTGAGTGCCATTGACAAAAACAGCTTTGCAGGTCCCATGAAACACACCAGCCCCGTCTTGATGCTAGGTATGGAGAGAGCTCGATAGACCCAACCATCACCGCCTATCAAAACGCCTCCTGTACCCCACGTGCGACCAGTACCAACCCAACCAAGACCAGCACCCAGGCAAGCACCAGCACCAGCTTCCTGATGCTCACTCTGCCCGTATACCTTGCCCCTAGGTAGGAACCCACCATCCCTGCTAGACCCATGAATAGCAACAACCGCAGGTCTACCTCCCCCTGAATGCCGTGGCCCGCAAAGCCGAATAGTCCCAGCGCCGCTCCTATCACCAGATTTGAACCCGCGGCCATGCGAGGGTCCATTCGGATGATTCTTATCATCAGAGGAAGTCGCAGACTGCCAAGGATGAGCCCCACGCCGCCGCCCAACAGCCCAATGCCCAGACCAACTGCGCCGGTAATGCCCCTTTCTCGTTTGGAGGAACGAGGACTACCCGGAACAGGAGGTTTAACCTGCCCCGCCGCCTCGGTAGACATGCGCCGGCTCAGACCAAAGAATTCGACCCCCTGCCACAATACCAGGAGACCGGCCAAGCCAATTAAAAGTCCGGCGGGAAACCGGCCGCCGAAAAATCCCCCGGCGAAAGCGCCAACAACCGAAGGCCCTCCCAGCCAAAGAACGACTCCCCAGTCGACGCGGCGCTCCCTGAGGTGTCTATAGCCCCCCGACATTGCAGCCAAGGCGCTAACAAGGATATTGGTGCCCGCAGCCACTTGGGGATTCAGTCCCGTCAGCAACATTCCGGGAAGCCTCATCGTTCCCAGGGCTAGACCAACAAAGCCACCAAGAAGACCAACGCCAAAGGAAAGAAACGCCAAAAGAAACGTCTGCCACAGACCCAATTGACTACTAAACTCAATCATCAGCCCGAAGCGCCGTTATCCCCGGCGCAGGTACACCTCCACCCCCGCCCCCGAAAGCACCGCCCCCTTGATGGGCGGGCGGGTCTTATTCACCCGCACCTTCACGCTTCGAACTGGGTAAGTATCCATGATACCTTGGGCAATGGCATGGGCCACGGCTTCAAGCAGGTTCCTACCCGGCCCCTCCATCTCACGCTTCACCGCCCTATAGAGGTCTGTGTAGCTGACGCTGTCAACAATATCGTCCGACACCCCGGCGGGTTGCAAATCGATCCCAGCCTCCAGATCCACCACAAAAGGCTGACCCAGGGTCCGCTCCTCTGGGTTTCGCCCGTGGTACCCGTAGAACTGCATACCCTCCAGAATTATCTTGTCACAGCCGGGTTCACTCATCTTCTATGACCACCGCAGTGCCGTAGGCCAATATCTCCGAGGCCCCGCTCATTATTTCCGCCGTTGCGAATCGTATGTTCACTACCGCGTTGGCCCCGGCTTGCTCCGCAGCCGCCACCATACGGCTCGTAGCCTCCTCCCGTGCCTCCGAAAGCAGATGGGAATACTCGACAATTTCGCCGCCAAACAGGCTCTTGATTCCGGCCATTATGTTCCGACCCACATGGCGAACTCGGACGGTACTGCCTTCCACAAGACCACATACCTTCACCACCTTGCTGCCACTTACGGTCTCTGTTGTCACGGTAATCATCGACTCTCCCTCTTCTTCGATATTTCCCCTGCCAACCCCAGTAGATTATAGGCCCTCTTCACCACCGGAACGTCCACCATGTTGCCGTCGAGAACCAAGGCGCCTCGGCCCTGGGACTCCGCTTCTTCCCAGGCTTGCACGACTCGTCTAGCGTATTCCAGATCCTCCTCCTTGGGCGTAAACACCGTGTTAATGGTCTCAAGCTGAGCAGGGATGAATGGAAAACTTTCCCTTGTATCCAAGGCTCAAGGCAGCTTCAGCCTCTCTTCTCAGCCCATCGGTGTCACGAAACCTAACGTACGGGGTATCCAGCGCCACAATCCCCGCCGCCCGCGCGGCAATGGGCACCATAGCCCTGGGAAGCCTCACTTCCTCTCCGCCATCGGTGCGCTGAAGCCCCATGTCGTTAGTGTAGTCCTCTGCCCCAAAGGCCAACACCACCACCCTGGGAGACGCCCCTGCGATGTCCGCCATACACAGGATTCCGGCGGCGCTCTCTATCCAAGGAATAATCTTGATCTTGCCCAAGGGCATACCCAGGCGAGTCTCCTCGACTTCCAAAAGGCGATGGCATTCCCGTATGTGCCAGGGCGAGTCCACCTTACCTAGGCTCACGCCGTACAGTTGAGGGTTGACAACGGCCCGCAGATCCTCGCCCGTCAGACCCGTATCCAAGGAGTTCACACGCACCATGACCTTTCGTCGGGTGGACGACAGCGACGGCGCCAACTCTCCCACCAGTTCACGAGCGGCTGTCTTCTCCGCCGCCGGCACCGAGTCCTCCAGGTCCGCCACCAGAACGTCAGCGTTAAAGCCACGCGACTTCTCCAACATGTCCCGCCGATTGCCCGGTACAAATTGTAAACTTCTTAGCAGTTCCAAAAGACTACCCCTTCCTTCAATACCTGCTCCTATGTCTTGCCCATCTCCTCTACTCCTGTATCCGGTCAATGACAAGAAAGACATTAGAAAGTAAGGAAACGGGCAAAACCCTATCAGAGGCCAAGTATAGCACCACACAAGGTGGCGGAATAACCGTCATGAATAGCGCCGATGCCACCACGGCAATTGCCCAACCCTTGTCAACCCCGTGACAACACCTCAACTAGGTGTTGTACTTCGTTCGTGAGTTCAGGGGATCTCTTGCCTTACGCAGTAACCCTGTCCTACACTGAAATCCGTCGCCGGTTCCGTTGACATACAACGGGGTGGAATACAAGAATGGATACCAGCAACATTAACGCCGAATTACATGGTAAGCAAAGAAGAATTTAGAAGCGGCATGGCCAGATTTGCCACGGGCGTAACCGTGGTGACCACCCTAGACCATCAGGGTGCGCTACACGGCATGACCGCCAACTCATTCACCTCGATTTCCCTTGATCCCCCGTTGGTGCTGGTCTGTGTCGATTTTCGTTCTCACACCCATGAGTTTGCAAAAGCCCAAGGGGCTTTTGGCGTCAACATTCTGAGGGAAGAACAGCAGGATACCGGCGCCTATTTTGCACGGCGGCCCGAAGAACGTAAAGGAAAGACACCATACCGGCACCGTATGAGTGAAAAAGGGATCCCCGTGATTGAGGACTCCATGGCCTTCTTTGGCTGCCGTGTTGTAGATGCCCACGTCCACGGCGACCACACGATATACGTTGCCAAGGTGGAAGATATCTCCGTAGGAACAGCCGGCAAGCCTCTGCTCTATTACGGGAGCCGGTTCACCCACCTGGGACAAGGCGCCAACGCCTGACCCCTTAGTCTACGCCGCGCCATCCATTTCACAACCGCTTTCGCCATTCCGTAATCTTCTAAACGTTCCGCCAAGCGGCTGAAGTGAAAGTTTAGCCGCTTAAGCCTTGTGGTTATTTCTAAAGCAGGCTATAGAGGCTACCTGGTCGTCCTCCCCCGGACGCCAGATGATAACGCCGCTGGCGTTGCGGCCCTGGGTAGAGATGCCCTGTAGGTTGGTTCGATAGACCTGACACCGCTCCGATACCAAGAACACCTCATCTTCCACCCCTTCTCTACACATCCGCGCATGTACAATGGGGCCTGTCTTAGCCGTGACGTTGAAGGCCCGGACTCCCTGGCCACCCCGCTTTTGCTTGGGATACCTTGCCATGGACATCAATTTGCCGTACCCCCGGGTGCTGATAATCAACATCTTGTCCCGTGGCGTAATCGTCTCCATACCCACCACTTCATCATCTCCAAGCAATCTTATGCCGCGAACGCCGCCCGCGGGGCGAGAGCGGAGAGGGACGTCGACGGCGGGGAAGCGAATAGACTCCCCCTTGGCGGTAAAAAAGATCACGTCCTCATCTTCCTTCAGCTCACGTACCGATGCCAACTCGTCGCCAGGCTCCAAGTCCATGATTATCAGCCCGTTGCTGCGCAGGTTTGCCAGGTCCCTCAGTCTAAGACCCTTCACCTCTCCCATCCTAGTTCCCAGTACAAACTGGCTCCCCATGTCAAGCTCAGGGGTGGATACCACTTCGCTGACCCGCTCCCCTGGGGAGAGATTAATTAGGTTCACCAAGGGTGTACCCCTGGTGACACGCGAGGTATCCCCCACTATTTCGAAGCAGTCCAGCCTATAAACGCGGCCACGGTTGGTAAAGAACAATAGAATGTCGTGAGTATCAGTCACCAGCAAATGCTGCACCGCGTCTGCCTCGCGGGTGGTCATTCCCCTGATACCCTTGCCGCCACGGAGCTGAGACCTGTACGTAGCCGTAGGCAACCTCTTGATGTAGCCTCGGCGGCTTATGGTGATAACCACCTCTTGATGCTGGGTCAGGTCTTTAAGGGTATGCTGAGTGGGATCTTCCTTTATTATCTGCGTGAATCTTGGACTGGCGTGATCCTTCTTGAGTTGCCTGGTTTCATCCTTAATCAGCCCCAGAACCTTGCCCGGGTCTGCCAATAGGGCCTCCAACTCACCAATGGTTCGCAAAAGCTCCTCGTACTCATCCTCCAGCTTTTGGCGCTCCAAGGCAGCCAGGCGCCGCAGTTGCATGTCAAGGATGGCCTGGGCCTGTATCTCCGATAGCACCAACTCCTCTATTAAACTGTTCCTGGCAGCTTCTACGTTCTCGGCCTCTCGAATGAGCTTGATGACCAAGTCAAGGAACTTAATGGCCTTGCGCAGCCCCTCAAGAATGTGGGCCCTCTCATTGGCCCTCTTCAGTAGAAACTGTGTACGGCGAGTGATTACGACCTGTCGATGCTCTATGAAAAGCTGAAGCATCTGCTTCAGGTTCAGGACCTGCGGTTGTCCGTCCACCAATGCCAGCATTGTTGAATTGAAGGAAGACTGCATTGGCGTGTGCTTGTAAAGGTTGTTCAGGACCATACGCGCCTGGGCGTCTCGCCTTAGCTCAATGACTACCCGCAGCCCTCGCCTGTCCGACTCGTCGCGAATATCTGATATTCCCTCAATCTTCTTGTCACGAGCCATGCGGGCAATGCGAGCAACCAAGCTAGCCTTGTTCACCTGATAAGGCAGCTCGGTAACCACAATCTGGGACCGTCCTGCCTTGAGCTCACCTATCTCGACCTTGGCACGCATGACAACTCGTCCACGTCCGGTGGTATACATCTGCCTAATGAATTCTTTGTCCTTTCCCACAAGAGCCATGGCTCTTGTGGGAAAGTCCGGACCCTTGACAATTTTCAGCAGGTCTTCAACATAGGTATCGGGCTTCTCTATAAGGTGGCAAATGGCGTTGCATATCTCACCCAGGTTGTGAGGCGGAATGCTGGTGGCCATCCCCACCGCAATCCCGGACGCCCCGTTGACAAGCAAATTAGGGAGACGAGCGGGCAGCACCACCGGTTCCTTAAGAGAATCGTCAAAGTTGGTGGCAAAGTCCACGGTGTCTAGCTGGATGTCTCCCAACATCTGCTGGGCAATCCGGGTCAACCGCGCCTCGGTGTAGCGCATGGCCGCCGGGGGGTCGTCGTCAACGCTGCCAAAGTTGCCCTGACCGTCTACCAGAGGGTGCCTAAGGGAGAAGTCTTGGGCCATCCGCACCAGGGCGTCGTAAACCGGACTGTCCCCGTGAGGGTGGTACTTACCCAACACCTCCCCAACTATCCGAGCGCATTTCTTATACGCACTGTTGGGGCCAAGGCTTATCTCGTGCATGGCGTACAGGATTCGACGCTGTACCGGCTTCAGACCGTCCCGAACGTCGGGGAGCGCGCGTGAGACAATTACGCTCATTGCGTAGTTCAGGTAAGACGTACGCATCTCGTCATGGATGCGAATGGGGCGGATTCTCTCGTCAGGGGTTGTTACCATCTACTGCTTCACCTCTTCTTCACTACCGTATGCCGATGGCTAGATGCGGATTAGACACGGAGCGCCAATATATAACGACTCTACTTGACATTTTATCAGTCACCCTTACGCCTCATATACAAACGCCAAAGCCAAGTTTGCCCACTTACGGGCCCATGTGCGGTCTATGCAGCGGCGCGGGACTTCGCGAAGTCCTGGGCACGCTCAAAGAAAGCCTGAAAAATATTGCTGAAAGCCCTAGACACCTCAGCCTCACGGTTAATGTTCGCCCTGAACCCAATTACCCAGCTATGCGCCGGGCTTTCCAGTCCCTCCACAGCGCCGTCCTCCACCGAGTAGGCTGAGGCCAGCAGACGCGGGGCTCGGTGTGCGTCATAAAGGACGTTGTCCGCATCCCTGCCGTGCACTCTGAAAAAGCCGCCTGATCCCAGGATGGCGGCCGTCTTGCTTCCGGGCGATATGTAAATCGTTCGACGTACCTCTTCTGCTACACTGGCTTCATCGCCGGAACCTCGGATCGATTGGTCGACGGGCCGCTTGCCGCCAAAGGCTTCGTTAAGCAAGAGCATACCGGTGCCCGTTGCCAGAACCGGCATGTCCAACTCAAGCGATTTTATGAGGATGTCGCTGTGTGCCCTCCGCCAGTTGGGAAGCCCCTCTACACCGGAGGGTCGGTTCAGAGAATTGCCACTCGATTCGCCGGTACCAGAGTCCCCCGCAATGTAAAGGCCCCCCGCTTCGCCCAACCAGATCTCCGATTCCCCGGCGCCGGGAGACGCCTCAACAAAGGAAACGCCAATGATATCCTTATCCGGAATCCCTAAGTTAATTTGCCCCTTTCCATCACCATAGGGCCGAAGGACAACAATAACCATATTATGTAAATTATACCTCATCCCAAATTAGATTACCAACGTACCCACGCCTATGGACAGACCAACCCCAACCCAGCATCTTTATCTCCTCACCGCAGGGGTGCGTCTGACCCCATCTTCAAAGAGGGTGGAACTCGGGGGGGGGGGGGGGGGGGCTCCCTGCCGGGAGTCTTGGGTGTGACCCTCAGAGATATACTTATATCCTTCTCCCCTCTTCTTAGCAGGAAGGAGGATACGGTGGATGGTGCTTGGGCCATTGAACGCCAAGGCTACCATAGCGCCGGTGCGGGGATGGACGGGGAGTTTCGCAACGCCCCATTCGCACCCTTTGCCATGGACTTCGTAAATTGGTATGCTAAGCCCAAACGGTTGTCGCTAGACCGGCAGGTTGACAAGCTGGCAACGTCGCAAAAATCATGGAACTAACCCGCTAATAACCAATGAAATCACAAAGGAGCTAAGAGACTACGTGACACAATTGCAGGAATTGCCCCTCAACGAAGCCTATGGACAATACGTAATCGGACTGAAAGACAAGCAACGGCAGGGGATATCCCAAAACCTCAATAGATTTGTGCAGTGGTGCGGTAGATCGAGACCCATCACCGCCTTGACTCCCCAAGACGTAGCCTCATATTGCGAATGGCTGGGACTTAGTGGGGGCGACGTTGCCAAGAAATTGGAACCGGTCAAAGCTTTCCTTTCCTACCTGAAGAAAAAGGACATGGTTAATATGAGTCTAGCACCCCATGCCCGTGTCCCAAAGAGCAAGACCCGTTCCAGAAACTCAATGAACCAACAATCTGCGATGGAGGCGCCACAACTCACAAAGGCGGGATTTCAGAAACTTACCACTGAGCTAGCGGCCAGGAAAGAGGAGAGAACCAAGATTGTAGGCGATATTGGCCGCGCCATGGCCGACAAAGATTTCCGGGAGAACGCCCCACTTGATGCTGCCAAAGAGCGTCAAGGGCTGGTGGAGTCCATGATTAGAGACTTGGAGCAGACCCTAAACACCGCCGTGATAGCAGGGAGCTCTTCGGCCAAGAAATTCCAGCGCGTAGCCATTGGAAAGAAAGTTATCCTGAAGGACCCCGGAAACGGGCGCAAATTCTCATATCTTGTAGTCCATCCCAGGGAGGCCAATCCCGGAGAGGGCAAGCTGTCCAGCGAGTCTCCGGTAGGGAAGGCCCTCATGAATAAGAGAGCCGGAGAAGAGGTTCAGGTCAAAGTTCCCAAGGGGTCCATCCACTACCTAATTGAGCGGGTAACGAGCTAAACGCCTTTACAGCCCTTCTAAATTAGGCCCTTCACAACTTCCCTTACCATGTCCGTGGGCACGTTGCTCCGGGTCACCGCCTTGCCAACTTCCTCCAAAAACACCCACCTTATGGACCCGCGCGCGGACTTCTTGTCCAGCGTCATGGCCGCCAAAATCTGCTCCAAGTCCACGCCAGACGCCTTGAGGGGCAGACCAAACATCTCAAGAACGTCAGCCTGCCGCTGTAATAGCTCACCGTCTATCAGCCCCATCCGCCTGCTTAGCTCTGCTGCGCCCATCATGCCAATGGACACGCCCTCACCGTGAAGATACCGGCCGTAACCGGTAGAAGCTTCAATGGCATGGCCAATTGTATGGCCATAGTTCAGGAGTACCCGTCTGCCGAGGGTCTCTCGTTCGTCCGCCGACACCACTCCGGCCTTGATGGCAATGCTTCTTCGAATTACCTCCGTTGACAGCTCAGGCTCCAGGGCCATCAGACTCGACGCATTGTCCTCAAAAGTAGAAACCAGGTCAGAATCCATGATAAAGCCGTGCTTAATGGCTTCGGCCCAACCCTCGGAAAGCTCTCGCCTGCCCAAGGTAGTCAACGTTTGAGGATCCGCCAACACCATCTTAGGTTGGTAAAATGCCCCTACCAGGTTCTTGGCCTCAGGCAGATTGACAGCCGTCTTGCCCCCAATGGAAGCATCTACCATGGCAGCCATGCTGGTAGGCACCTGGATGAAGGGCATGCCTCGCAAGTAGGTGGCGGCAACGTACCCGGCCAAGTCTCCAACCACTCCACCCCCCACCGCCAGGATGGTATGCCTGCGCTCAGCACGGCGGCTGGCCAGCCAGTGGTAAATACCGTTTGCCATGGCCCAGGACTTGCTCTCCTCGCCCGCCGGGATGGTGAAGCTGTGGGCTTCAATTTCAGCCCGCTGCAGTGAACGTTGAGCTTGCCTCCCATAGAGAGGAAACACGTTTTCATCACTGATTATGTAAACAGGTCCGCCGATACCCAAATCTCTCAACTGGTCCCCTATCCGGTCCAGCAGCCCCCAGCCTACCCGGATGGGACAGCTGCCATTGGAATGGGTAACCACAGCGGCCAGAGTCGAGTCTACGGGACCGTTGCCCTGAACTCTGCTCCCCAAAGTCTGCCAGGCACGTATAACCTCGGCCGCTGCCTGGGCCTCAGTAAGATTGTCTGTTTGAACCAGCCAATGGACTGCAGCGTAACAAGCCTGACGCTGCGCCTTCAGGCGCCGAATCTTCTCAAGGGGGTCTTGACCACAAAGGAGAGGTCTCTCCTCCGGACGTCCGCCGATGTCCTGGGCGGCGAGACGTTGATAGATAGTTTCCGGGCCGGCCTCAAGTCCCACCACCAAACCGCTGCTAAGGACAAGACGTCGATTATCGGCATCCATCAACACGCCGCCGCCGGTGGAAATAACCTGTTCCATGCCCGAGCAGGCCCTCTGGAGGGCGCTTTTTTCCAGCTTGCGAAAGGCCTCTTCCCCCTGCTGAGAGAAGATTTCGGCAATTTTCTTTCCGGTCTGCAGCGAAATCTCGGAATCGGTGTCTACGTGCTGCCAGCCCAGAACCCGCGCCACCTCAGCGGCAACACGGGACTTGCCGGTGCCGGAAAAGCCGGTGAGGATTATATTATCCATTGATGTCATGAACGAACGCCTTGTGGGATGACGTCGGCGCTATACTAATGGGGCCTTGCTGCTTCGATGACCCGGCTCTGTCGATACTGCTCCTGCTCGGCTACAATGCGGTCCGCCATACGCTCCACGTAGTACTCCATTATCCGCCGTAGGTGGGTGCCACTGCGGTAATCGGCTTCAGCGATTTCATGTACTCTTTCGGCTTCTCTAAGTCCCATACATATCTTAAAAGAAATCTTGTCATTGGGGTCATACACCGCCAAAGCGCTGCCTCCCCGGTTAGCAACAACGGCAAAACAGGGAACGTCGGTGGGGCCGTCGCCAATGTACATCATATTGCGAAAGGGGATTCTCCGTTCTTCCTCTGGCATGTGATCGTCGACGTCGTGGGACAGGTCAACGTATTCCGGACCCTTTGTTATGCGAAATAGATACTGGGTCTTGGCGGTATGGCTAACGATGCGCTTCGGCCAAAACACCCGCCCTTCTTTATCTTCGTCCAACTCACAGCCAAAGATAGCCTCCACGTGGCTGCTCAAGGAGCTTCCCATCAGGACTGTCTTTAGACTTGAGGTGACAACGTAGTGTTCCAGGGTCAAGCCATGGCGGGAATACTTGGAGTCGCTCAAGATCTGATCCAACTCTCCAAAGACCTCCGGCACTCCGGAGAAGAACTTCAAATTCCGGCCAAAGCGTCCTAAGTCCGCATTAGAAAGCCGGCGGAAATCCGGATTCTCAAGAAGCAAGCGGATCCATGCCAGTTCGTTTTCATAGGCCCCTTTTTGTCTAATCTTATCGACATCTTTCCAAAACTTGTCCGCTTCAACGCCAATCTCAGGAAAGATAACGTCATCCTGCATAGACCCTGGGCTTAGAGTCCTGTCATAGTCGTAAACAATGGCAATAACGTTCTGGCTCCGGGTCAACAGCCACCGCCATTATCAACCTTTGCCTTATTGGCCATAGCTCTGGGTCCCACCGTAGCTAAATAGCCTTTGTAGTTGCGTCGGGTCTCATTCAAGTTATCGCCGCCGAACTTCTCCATGAACGCATCGGCGAGCACCAAGGCTAACATGGCCTCCCCGATAACGCCCGCAGGAGGCACCTGGCAAACATCCGAACGTTCGTAGTGGGCCTGCACCAGTTGACCGGTATCCAGGTCAACAGAGGGTAGCGGGTTTACCAACGTAGATATGGGCTTAATAGCAAAACGGGCCACCAGGGGCATGCCGCTGGTCATGCCGCCTTCGGTACCGCCGGAACGGTTGGTCTTTCTTTGCCAGGGTCGGCCGGGATCCGTGACGGGGTCAATGACATCGTGAACTTGAGAACCCCGCTGGTTGATGGACTCCCAACCATCGCCGATGGAAACAGCCTTACAGGCGTTTATTGACATCAGCGCTTGGGCGATGCGACCATCCAGCTTACGGTCCCACTGGACATGGGAGCCGAGGCCAATGGGAACACCGTAGGCCACAACCTCAACCACACCACCCACTGTATCTCCGGCCTCCTTGGCTGAATCTATGGCCTCTACCATTTTAGGCTCGGCCTCGGGGTCGGGGCACCGCACAGACGAAGCCTCAACTCTATCCCAGTCTATTTCGCCGTCCACGGCACTCCGCACACCACCAATGACCAGGGAATGACTGCGAATCTCAACGCCGAATTCCTCCAAGAGACGCCGCGCCACGGCCCCCGCGGCCACCCGCGCCGCCGTCTCCCGTGCGCTGGACCTTTCCAACACGTCGCGAACGTCGTCATAGCCGTACTTCATAGTGCCGGGCAGGTCTGCGTGACCCGGTCGTATGCGAGTTACTCGGACAACCTCTTCCTCCACAGGCTCCACGCTCATTACCTTGGTCCAATTTACCCAGTCCTTGTTCTCAATGGTCATGGCTATGGGGCTGCCAAGAGTGCGCCCGTGCCTAATGCCTGACACCACGTGGGCCCAATCCTGCTCTATCTTCATTCGACCGCCGCGCCCGTGCCCTCGCTGTCTGCGGGCCATCTGCGCGCCGATAAAATCCTCGCTTATGGGAACGCCCGCCGGCATCCCCTCAACAATAACCACAAGTCCCTGACCGTGGGACTCACCGGCAGTAAGAAATCGAATCATCTCTTCCCTTGCTCCTATGCCCCTGAACTATTTAGCGCTTGCCTTACGGCCTTGAACATGGCCTGCACCGGGGCCTTTTCGCCGGTCCACAGCTCAAATCCGATGGCCCCTTGATAGACCAGCATGGACAGACCGCCAAGCACCCGCGCACCGGCTTTTGCAGCCTCTCTCATCAACGGCGTCTCGGTAGGATTATACACCAGGTCATAGACCAACGCTTCAGTAGGAATGTCCTCAGAAGCCAAGAGAGAGCCATCTTCGTCGGGGCCGTGCAGCATACCTATGGTAGTGCACTGGACAATGAGGCCCGCGTTCCGAGCGGCGTCCTGCAGCCCATCAGCCGCAAGGGAAATGGACCGAATGGAACCGCTCCAGTACCGCTTCACGTCCTTGGCCATCCTGTCGGAGCGTTCCGGGGTACGATTAGCAATGATAATTTCTTTCAAGTTTTTGGAGGATAGGGCCATGACGACGCCCCGGGCCGCGCCACCGGCGCCAAGGATAAGGGCGGAGCAGCCGTTAAAGGAGAACCCGGCCTCCTCTTCCAGGGCGCGAACAAATCCGGCGCCGTCGGTGTTGTGGCCGTATAGACGACCCGCCCTATTAACAACAGTGTTAACTGCCATAGCTCTCTTCGCCTCCGAGGAGACCTCGTCCATGGCTACCATGGCCATTTCCTTGTGCGGAACAGTCACGTTAAACCCCATGACGGCGGGCTTTGAGCAGCGCACGTTGTCCAAGAAATCCGGAAGTCCGGACACCGGTATCTCCCAGGCCTCGTATGAGATATTGAAACCGTAGTGGTCCAGAGCCGCTTTGAACATGACGGGGGACAAGGAGTGGGCAATGGGGTACCCGATAATGCCTAGGCGACGAGTCATTGCGTTCTAACGCTGTCAAGATATGACTGGAGGATGACAGCGGCGGCCGCGGCGTCTATACGACCCTTGTCCAGGGAGGGCTTCCGGCCCGACTGCCTCAACCGGCTCTCCGCTTCCACTGTGGAGAAGCGCTCATCCCAGGTAGACACTTCAAGGCACGTATCCTCTCGTAGGCATTGGCAAAAATCTTCCACCAACTGGGCCTGACTTCCCTTTTTCCCCCTCAACGTTAACGGCATACCAACCAGGACTCCCGTCACGCCGTACTCCTTGGCTTTCTTTGCAACGGCGGCCACGTCTGCTTTCACACCTCTACAATCGATATAGCCTATGGGGGAAGCGAGAATGCCCAGGGGGTCGCTAATCGCCATACCGATGCGACGAGTGCCAACGTCCAGAGCCAGAAGCCTCAGGGCTTCACCTCCCGGCGCACAATGGCGGCAACTCCCGCTAGGGCTTCCGGTAGCTTGTCTAAGCGTTTGCCACCAGCCTGCCCCGATTCGGCACGGCCGCCACCGCCGCCGCCCAGCACCTTGGCCGTCTCTCGAACGATATCTCCCGCATGTAGCCCCTTAGCAACCAGGTCCGGCGTAACCATGGATATCAGTGATGGGCTGCCATTCTGCACCAGGGCCAAGACTAGAACGGCGCTGGACAGCTTGGCTTTGAACCAGTCTCCCATCTCCCGTAAAGCTTCGACGCTGGCGGCTGACGTTTTTGCCACCAGAACGTTGACTCCATTCACCACCTGCACCTGAGCAAGGAGACCCTGGGCTTCAGCTCTCAGGCTACTTCGCTCCAAATGGGCCACCCGTCTGCGCAAGGCGGTCATCTCGGACAGAAAGCCATCCAGCCTATCTTCTATATCTACAATGGGAGTTTCCAAGCGTCTGGATACCCTTTGAAGAAGGTCCGTGCGCTCCTGGAACAGGTCCACCGAGCCCTGCCCGGTAACAGCTTCCACACGTCGCATGCCACCGCCGATGCCGGACTCTCCAAGGATGAAAAGGGGGCCAACCTCGCCGGTAGCGCCCACGTGGGTGCCACCACATAGCTCAACGCTGAAGGCACCATCGGTGCCGTGACTGGCCATGGTCACCACCCTTACAATATCGCCATACTTGTCGCCAAAGAAGGCCAGGGCGCCACCGCGCACCGCATCGGCGTAGGTGGTTTCCTGAGTAAGAACCTCCAGGTCTTCGCGGACCTTTTCGTTTGCCAGCATCTGGATGTCCCGAAGCTCTTCCCGCTCCAGGGGACCAATGTGGGAAAAGTCAAAGCGCAGGCGCTCGGGAGCCACCAGCGACCCCGCCTGCCTCACGTGAGTTCCAAGGATAGTCCGTAATGAAGCGTGGAGTAGATGCGTACCGCTGTGGTTACGGGCCGTGGCCAGCCGGCGGCTTTGGTCCACCTGAGCCGTCACCTCGTCACCCAAAGAGAGGCATCCATGAGACACGACACCCCAATGGATGACAATTCCGGCAACAGGGTTCTGGGTGTCCTTGACGCTAAAAGCGCCATTTGGCCCCGTAATTGTCCCCTGTCGCCAATTTGCCCACCGGCTTCGGCGTAGAAGGGGGTTTTCTTCAGAACTACTCCCACCTTCTGCCCCTTGGTAACCACCCGTCCCACCGATTCGCCGCGCACGTAGTCCAAGGCCACCACAACGGAGTCATGTTGGAGGGTACGGGTGCTCACAACCGCCTCCGTCTCGACGGCCGGTAATTCAACGTCGGCCTGAATCTCTATTCTGCCACGGGTGCTTCCGCCGCCTCGACGGCCGGTAATTCAACGTCGGCCTGAATCTCTATTCTGCCACGGGTGCTCACAACCGCCTCCCCCGGCCTCGTCGGGCTCTTGAGGGCCGTAATTCACCGTCGGCCCGAATCTTTTTTCTGCCGGCGGCGCGCGCGCGCTGCTGCTGCGTCTCCACCTCCCTCCAAAACTGCTCCTCGTCTATTTCCAAACCATGCTCTAGTGCTATCTCCTCAGTTAGCTCTTTGGGAAAACCAAAGGTGTCGTGAAGGACGAAGACCTCGTTGCCGGATAGCATCCGAGTATGCTTGCTGTCAATGGGAAGGGAATCCGAGGCGTTGATATC
This sequence comes from Dehalococcoidia bacterium, assembly GCA_965226535.1. Classification (GTDB taxonomy): domain Bacteria; phylum Chloroflexota; class Dehalococcoidia; order Lucifugimonadales; genus JAPULR01. The sequence continues at coordinate 344,934 of CBDDDE010000010.1, forward strand.
TGCAACCACTTCTTTCAACACGGTTTGGAGAGTGCTTCGCAGCCTGATAAAGAGACCAACCTTGCCGAACAGATCGTCAACCTTTTCCAGAACTTTCGCCTTGGCGTCGCTGTCGAGGGGTTTCTATCAACGTCTAGAATTTCCTTTAACCCCAGGTGCAGCGGGATTAGGCATTCTTCAAGCAAAGGCATGTTCACTTGGATGTTTTGGCCGAAGAGCTTTTCTTCAAGGCCTACCACACTCAGAATAAAGTCGCGGTTGGCAGTAAGGTCGGGATAGGCTTGGCCGAAGTGTCCGATGGCCACGTCGGCGACTTCCGTCAGAAAGGCGTCCTCAAGCCCCAACTTTCGTCCGTACCGAAGGGCCCTTCTCGCAATGCGCCGAAGCACGTAGCCTCGGCCTTCGTTCCCAGGCAACACGCCGTCGGATATGAGAAAGACAAGGGCCCTGGCGTGCTCTACGACCACCCGCAAGGCGTAGTCACTGACCTCTTCTTGGCCGTAGACCTTTCCGGAAAGCTTCGAGACTTTCTTCACCAGGGGTATGAATAGGTCCGTGTCATAGATACTTCTGCACCGCTGCAATACGGTGGCTGCCCGCTCCAAGCCCATCCCCGTATCCACGCTTGGAGCCGGCAGCGGGGTGCGTTTACCCTCGGCGTCTTGGTAAAACTGCATAAATACCAGGTTCCACAACTCCACGAACCGCTGGCAGTTGTGGTTGGGGTGACAACCCTCGCCCTCGCTTGCGGGGTCCCGCATGGGCTGTCCACAGCCCCATTGAGGGCCAAAATCATAGTGAAGCTCGCTGCACGGGCCGCATGGGCCCTCCAACCCCGCGGGGCCCCACCAGTTGTCATCGTCACCATAACGATAAATACGGTCTGGCCCGAGGCCAATGTCTCGGCGCCACAGTTCATACGCCTCGTCGTCGGTGTGGTGCACCGTGGCGTAAAAGTCTTTGCCGAGCAGTCCGAAACCCTCCGCCTCGGAGGTGACGAACTCCCAGGCCCATGCCACGGCCTCCTTCTTAAAGTAGTCCCCGATGCTAAAGTTGCCCAGCATTTCGAAGAAAGTGAGGTGCGTGCTGTCACCCACCTCGTCGATGTCCGTTGTTCGGAAGCTCTTCTGGCTGGAAACCAGACGACGGCTGGGTGGCCGCTGCTCCCCTTGAAAAAAGGGCTTGAAGGGGACCATGCCGGCGCTGGTAAACAGCAAGGTTGGGTCTCCTGACGGAACCAGGGAGGCGCTTGGCATTCGCAGATGCCCCTTGCCTTCAAAAAAGCTCAAGAAGAGTTCTCTAATCTCGTTGCCAGTCATTGATTTAGACATTGGATGTTGCAAACTTTCACTACCAGTGTAGACGGCAGGCAAATTGAGGACAAGTGGGGTCACCGCGTGAAGGGGGCACTTGTGCTCTTTTCCTGGTGCGGGATGACGTGGACGGTTAGTAAAGGGGGGCCGTTGGGAGACGGGGTGTTCTGATTGACCCGTCATAGATGATGGCTTAGAATTTATTTATTATAGGGTTCAGGAGGCAGGATGCAGTCCAGCGTAATCAGGAAGATGGAGAAGGCGCGCCGGTATGCCGAGCAGAAGGAACGTGTGGCGATCAGGTCGTTGAAAACGACCTTCCGCGGTAACCACAGCGACCACGACGTGGCCTACAAGGAAGGCAAGTGGTCGTGCTCATGCGCCTTCTTCCCTGACCATGGAACGTGCAGCCACACCATGGCACTGCAGCGAATCTTGGACCCCATGCTGCCTAACCCCTAGTCCCAACCACTGCGAACCGCTTCAGGGGTCACCTTGGTACCGCTTAAATACTAGGCAGGCGTTTTGCCCGCCAAAGCCAAAGGCGTTGGAAAGCACCACCTCAACATTGGCTTTGCGCGCCACGTTGGGAACGTAGTCCAAGTCGCAACGGGGGTCGGGGTACTCATAGTTGACGGTTGGATGAATAATCCCATCGGTTATGGTTCTTATGCAGGCTATGGCCTCCAGCCCCCCGGCGGCGCCCAAAGAGTGGCCCATCATTGACTTGGTGGAGCTGACGGGTATCTGATAAGCACGCTCTCCAAATAGACTTTTGATTGCCACCGTCTCCACTGCGTCGTTCAAAGAGGTTGAAGTCCCGTGAGCGTTGACGTAGTCAACCTGCTCCGGGGCTACGCCCGCATCGACCAAAGCATTCCCCATGGCTCTGGCAGCACCCTCGCCGGATTCCTCAGGCTGCACGGGATGAAAGGCGTCGGATGTCGAGCCGAAACCGACCACCTCACAAAGGATATCAGCGCCGCGGTCCAGGGCATGTTGAGCCGTCTCCAGCACCAGTACCGAAGCGCCTTCAGCGGGAACAAATCCGTCCCGCTGGGCGTCAAAAGGCCTGCTGGCTTTCTGCGGGTCGCTGTTGCGAGTGCTCAAGGCCCGCATGGAGCAGAAGCCTGCCAGACCCAGTTGGCTGATTCCTGCTTCCGTTCCACCGGTGAGCATAACGTCGGCTGCGCCGCGGCGGAGAGTCTCCAGAGCCTCGCCGATGGCCTGGTTCGATGCGGCACACGCGGTAATGACGGTTGAGTTGTACCCCCTCAGCCCCAGGATTCGGCTCACGTTGGAGGATGCCATATTGGGGAGCGTCATGGGGAAAAAGAAGGGTGACACACGCATCCCGCCGCGCTGCACCAGAACGCGGCACCCTTCCTCGGTTGTGGGAAATCCCCCGTTGCCATTGCCCAGCAGCACACCATACCTGTAGGAATTGGCGGGGTTTATGTTAAGTCCGGCGTCTTCCATGGCCTGTAGTGAGGCGGCCACGGCCAGTTGGGAGAAACGCGCCATCCGTCGGGCCTCTTTGGCGTGGATATACTGGACCGGGTCAAAATCCTTGACCTCACCGGCAATTTGGCAGGGAAAATCAGATGGGTCGCAGAGGGTCATGGGCCCAATGCCGGATTTGCCTTCCACCATCCCACGCCAGGACTCTTGGGCCGTGTGAGCCAGGGGCGTCAGGGCGCCCATACCCGTCACCACAACGCGGTGTCTATTCATAGCCGCCTGTCCGCAGGTTCCAGGACTGACGATGACATGTCAATGTCAGTGTAAATCTCCGGTTCCAATCCCAAGACTACCTCTCTAACCTCCGCAGCAAGAAAAAGGGAACCGGTGGCCAAAATATACTCGTTATCCCCTACCACAGCCTTTGCCCTCTCCACGGCCTGGGTCACATTCTCAACCTGAGAAACCTCCACGCCTCTAAGAGCAAATTCCCTCGCCAGTTCCTCCGTGGGTACGGCCCTGGGGTGCCTTGACACAGCGGCTATGACCAGGGGATTCAAGTCCGCCAGCTCCGCCATCATACCCCCAAGGTTCTTGCCTCTGGACGCGCCAAAAATAATAACGGGTCTTTTGCCCTGAAAGTATTTGGTCAAAGATGCGCATAAGCGCGCCATTGAGTGGGGGTTATGGGCACCATCGGACAAAAGTAAGGGGTCCTGCTCCAAAACCTCAAGGCGGCAGGGCCAGCTGACCGTACTAAATCCCTCCTTCAGCGCCGTCTCTTCGATGGTCCAACCCTGCTCGATGAGGGACTCGATTACACCTACGGCAACGGCGGCGTTCTCCATCTGGTGATCTCCGAGGAGGGGAGTCCAAAGGTTGTACCGGCGCAGTCTACCGTTGACGCTGAAAGACTGGCCCCACAAGCCATGTGACTCACTTTCCCAGGTTATGTCGCTGCCAACCTTCCACAACGGGGCATTGCTGCGTCGGCACGCACTGCAAATCTCGGTCATAGCCGCAGACTCCTGGGGGGCGGTGACTACGGGGGTGCCGGGTTTCACAATGCCAGCCTTCTCACGGGCAATCAGGTCTATGGTCTCTCCAAGGATGGCCGTATGGTCCAAGCTCAGGGAGGTAATTGCGCACACCCTAGGCACGACCAGGTTGGTTGAGTCAAGACGCCCTCCGAGTCCAACCTCCATCACCTGGAAGTGGGCATTAACTCGCTGGAAGTGAAGGAAGGCCATGGCGGTAAGGGTTTCGAAGAGAGTGACACTGCCAAAAGTTCCCTCCCAACTCACCTTCTCGACGTGAGGCCAGACCGACTCCAACAGCGATGAGAATTCCTCTTCAGTCACAGGGACTCCGTTGACGCCGATTCTCTCTCGAAAGGTGTGGAGGTGGGGCGAGGTAAAGATCCCGGTGGTATACCCCTGCCTTGCTAAAATAGACGTGACCATGGCGGCGGTGCTGCCCTTCCCCTTGGTTCCGGCGACGTGCACCGTGGGAGTGGAGAGGTGAGGATTGTCCAAGGACTGCAGGAGGGCCTGCATCCGACTCAAGTCAAACTTTACGCGGGAGCCCCGGGGTCCACGAAAGCGTTCAAAATCCACCAAGCCCAGAAGAAGCCCTAGAGAAGATTTGTAGTCCACCTTGTTCCTTCTATCTATATTGAAAAATGGGCCTCACCCGCAAAACGGCCTAGGTAATTATACTCCAAGGAGTGAATCCTGCTAGCACACAAGCGGCAATTGGCGCGAAGGTATTCGCGTGTCTATCCCAAACGCCCCAGGAGGTCACCCTGTGACGGGACACGTGTGCCCGTCTTGGTTGGACCCATGTTTGGCGTAAAGCCAAGGGTGGATTGGAGAGGTCAGGGGAGGTGCAACAGTCCCCATGCTGTTAGGTCAGTCCTTTAGGCGGGGGCAGAGACGCATTGCATTCTCGCCAAGTATCTTCCTCTTGGCAATGTCCGAGAGACCGGGCCACTCGACAACCTGGTTTACGCCTTCGGGCCAGGCCGTGTCGCCATGGGGCCAGTCCGTGGCGAATACAAGAACGTCCTCACCCACCACGTCAACCACCGTCTCCAGAGTAGTCTCCCATGTGTCGATGCCATGAAAATACCGACCGCTCTTGACCATCTCGGTGGGCGAGTGTTTCAGGTAGGGTACGTGGTGTGGAGATAGTATAAAGTGGCTGTCAAACCGATTCAGGATAGCGGGAAGCCACCCCGCGGCGGTCTCAATAATAGCGGTGCGCAGGGCGGGAAATTGCTCCATAATTCCCCCGCCAATGATGGCGCCCATGGCTGCCATGCCCGCCCAGGGATTTCCCAAGGCGTGCTGCAGGAACCAGGCGCCACGTAAGTCGAAGGTTCCCGGTCCGAATGGAGGTCTTGCCGTGCCACCGTGAATCAGAATGGGCAAGTCCGTCTCCTGAGCAGCTTCGTAGATGGGGTACAAGCTTCGGCTGTCCAACAGGACGTTGTCCGGCCCCTGGGGGGAGAAGTAGACGCCCACAAGGTTATCGTCTTTCTTAGCCCAACACCGTATTTGGTCAGCGGCTGTCCTGGGGTCGCGGAGATTGGCCACCAGGGTCCACTTGAGCCTGTCCGGGGCTTGGGAGCAAAAATCGCTGACCCAGCGATGATATGCTTGATACAAGGCGTTCTCAAATCCCATGTCGTGAAGGGCGCAGTAGCTGGACACGTGGGTGGGGTAGAGGACGTCTACGTCCACAAAGGAGGCATCCATATCCTCAAGTCTGGACTTAACGTCCCAATTGACTTCGGGACGAATGAAAGGCAGGTCTTGGCGGTGGGGACGACCAAAGTTGGGCCGGCCGCCGGAAGTTGGCTGGAGGATGAACTCCCTGGGCGTCAGGCCAAAGGAATCGGCCTCCCCAAGGGCGTTGTCGGAGATAACTGGGGCAAGAATGGCCTGCCTGCTGGCCGCCAAGGCGCCTTTGCCGCCCTGTCGGATATTCTCAGCGATGGCGCGCTTCAACCTATCAAAGTCCTCCTGATAGGAAGGGTCAACATACCCGTCATACATTTCATGGGGACGCTCCATAATATGGGAGTCCATGTCGATAACTTTCCAGCCGTTCCAGGCCATTTCTTCATCCTCCCAGCTTTAGACTCTTTTGCTTGGCCCAGGTGGGGCCGATTTGAAGCTAGTCTATGGATGGGACAACCATGCTGTCAACGTCACGGCGCACGGCTGCAGGGCGTACTTCTATGGTTTTCCCTGGGCGGGCGTGGGTTGGACAAAGGGTGGTTTGAGGGCCGGAGCATCGGCCGCCGAGGCAAAGCCCCCGCGGCCTTCCCAAATTTCAGACGCCCGTCAGTGGTCTCTAAGATGGGCGGGCATACGTCCAAGGAGCATCTTTAACCCGTCCAACCTAGTAACACGGCGCACAAAGTCAATGTTTCCCATCAACGGGCGTGGGCTAAACCCAAAAACCTTCTGCACAGTGTCAGACTGTGGGTAGTTGGGAACTTGAATCATGGCGAGTTGTTCAAGGGTAATGGGGGGGCGCGACAAAAACTTCTGCATCAGCCAGACGGGGAACCGCATTAGGGATACGGGTATGCGTAACTTCAGGTGCCTGGCCTCCATAGTTTTGGCCACGGTGTCGACAATTTGGTTGTATGTAAGTCGGTGTGGGCCGCCAATTTCGACAATCCGGTTCCGCATGCTTGGCTCATCAATGGAAGCGACGATGCACCGCGCCACGTCGTCAACGGACACCGGCTGTAACTCGTTCTTGCCAGACCCAATGACTGGCACCACCGGGGCTGCTCTTACCAGACCCGCTAGGGAGTTCATGAACTGGTCACCCTCGCCAAAAAGCAGTGAAGGCCTAAGAATAGTGTACGGTATGCCGCTGTTAAGCACCAACTGCTCACCCTGCCACTTACTATGCAGATATCTCATTGTAGGGGTTTCCTGGGCGCCGATGGCGCTCACGTGGACAATTCGCTGCACCCCCGCCGCCTCTGCCGCTCTGAGAACATTTCGCACCCCTTCAACGTTTACGCGATAGAAAGTAGAATTCCCTCTCTCCTGGATTATCGCCACCAGGTGAATCACCTCGTCCAGGTTGTAAAAAGCCGATCTCAAAGAAGGTGGATCCGTAACGCTTCCGTAGTGAACGTCCACCTTATCCAAGTCAAAGAGAGACTCGGAGCCGGGAGAGTGGACTAGGCACCGCACATCCTTGCCCTCGGCTAGAAGAGCCTGTACAACCCGTCTTCCGAGAAACCCTGTGGAACCCGTTACCATAACAGTCATATCTACACCTAGTCCGTAGATTCAGGTTAGCAGAGGGCATATTAGGTGTCAACTTAGGGATATAGTGAGGTACAATCCCTTGTAGCGGGGCTATAAATTGTTACTGCATTTTGTAACTATTGCCTCATGGCGTCTTGACCTGTCAAGACCTTTATAATATGGTTGTTGCGTCCCCTCCGCGACTATGTTTACACATCTTCACGTTCACACCGAATACAGTCTACTTGACGGCATTAGCCGTATTCCGAAGCTCGTAGGGCAGGCATCTGCCCTTGGCATGGACGCCTTGGCAATCACGGATCACGGGTCTTTATACGGCGTGGTTGACTTCTATTCCGCAGCTCAGAAGGCGGGTGTGAAACCCATTATTGGCTGCGAAATTTATGAGGCCCATAATGACCGCAACGTAAAGGACGCCTCGGAGAAAAGCCCCTTTCACCTGACGGTCTTGGCCCAGAACAACGCGGGTTACAAGAATTTAATTCAGCTGGTAAGCAAAGCCCACCTGGAAGGATTCTATTACAGACCGCGGGTGGATGACGAGCTGCTGGAAAAGCATAGCGAGGGGCTGATAGCCCTATCGGGGTGCCCCAGCGCCAAGATACCCAAGCTGATTACCCAGGGACAAGTGGAGGAAGCCACGGCTCGGGCGCGTTGGTACAAGGAGCTCTTTGACGGCCGATTTTACCTGGAGGTCCAGGAGCACTCCAATGTTCCGGGACTGCCAACCATAAACAAGACCCTAGTGTCCATGGGCGCTGAATTGGATATTCCCCTAGTGGCCACCAACGACAGCCACTACACCTACCAAGGGGACGCGCATCTGCAAGATCTTCGCATCTGTATCCATACCAACACCACCATTCACGATGAATCGCGCCTGAAAATGGATGACGATTCCTTCTACCTGAAAAGCCCCCAGGAGATGGCAAGCCTATTTACGGAACTGCCTGAAGCCATCTCAAATACCCAGCGCATAGCGGAGAGTTGCCAGGTAAGTTTGGAATTCGGGAAGCTGCACCTGCCAAGCTACCCCGTGCCGGACGGGGGCGACGCCGACGAGTTTCTGACCAAGCTTTGCTGGGAAGGTCTATACCGTTTATATCCCACTCCAGCCCCGGAGGTCTCCGAACGGCTGAAGTATGAGTTGGAGGTAATAAAGCAGACCCGGTTCGCCAACTATTTCCTTGTAGTGTGGGAGATAGTCTCTTTTGCGCGGCAGAACCGGATTCTCCTGGGTGTCCGGGGCAGCGCCGCCGCAAGTTTGGCGCTGTACTGCCTGGGCGTCACCGATCTTGACCCCCTGGAACATAAACTGGTCTTTGAGCGATTCCTAAACGTGGAACGCAAGGAGATGCCCGACATTGACATGGATTTCCAGGACGACCGCCGGGAGGAAGTCCTCAACTACGTCACCCACCGGTACGGCAAAGACAAAGTTGCCCAAATAATCACCTTCGGCACCCTTGGGCCCAAGGCGGCCATTCGGGACGTAGGTAAAGCCCTGGGCATGGAATTCGCCGACACAGACCGAATAGCCCGGCTGATTCCTTTCAAGGTCCGCGATCTTAGGGAGGCCGTGGAGGTTACGCCCCAAATACGCGAGATGTATGAAGCCGACGAAGCCATCAAGAACCTCATAGAGAAATCCATTGGCCTGGAAGGTATTCCCCATCACGTAAGCACCCACGCCGCGGGAGTCGTAATTTCTGAGGACCCGTTGACGGAGTACGTCCCGCTGCAGCGTCCGGCGCGGGGCGGGGACACCGGAGAAGTGGCCATGACCCAGTTCGCCATGAACCCCATAGCGAAACTGGGCCTCTTGAAGATGGACTTCTTGGGTCTTACCAACCTGACTATTCTGGACAAAACCCTGAAGATGCTAAAGCAGACCCGGGGGCTGAGCCTAGACCTCCAGGAGATTCCCCTGGACGACAAGAAGACTTTCCAGTTGCTATCCTCCGGCAAAACCAACGAGGTTTTCCAGCTGGAAAGCGCAGGGATGCAGCGGAACATCAAGGAGCTAAAGCCCTCCTCCCTCAGCGACATTGCGGCGATGATAGCCCTTTACCGTCCCGGCCCCATGGAACAGATACCCACCTTCATCGAGGCCAAACACGGCCGCTCTCCCGTCAAGTCGCCTCACCCAAGCCTTGACGAAATTCTGAAGGACTCCTACGGTGTTATTGTCTTCCAAGATCAGGTTTTGCTCCTCCTTCAGACCTTTGCCGGATACAGCCTGGGAGAGGCTGACATTGTAAGGAAGGCCATGGGGAAAAAGATTCCGTCTCTTATGAAGCAAGAGCGGGAACGGTTCCTCAGCGGGGCGCAGAAAAAGGGGTTCAGCAAAGCCCAGGCCCAGGAGGTGTTCAACCTCATTGAGCCCTTTGCGGGTTACGCTTTCAACAAGGCGCACAGCGTAAGCTATGCGCAAATATCCTACTGGACGGCCTACTTCAAAGCCAACTACTGCTTGGAGTACATGGCCTCGGTTCTAAACGCTCGCCGGGACCAGCCGGAGAAGATGAACAACGCCGTCAATGAGTGTCTACGAATGAGCATCCCTATTCTCGCGCCGGACGTCAATTGCAGCGACGTGGACTTTGTGGTAGACCGGGACGAACAAGGACATTCAAGTATTAGATTTGGGCTGGCAGCTATAAAGAATCTGGGAGAAAACGCCGTAACTTCCATGGTCCAGGTGCGCAAGGAAAGCGGGGCCTACAAGTCGCTGGCCGACTTTGTCCGGCGAGCCGACCTCCGAGGCCTCAACCGGCGAGGTTTGGAAAGCATGATAAAGGTGGGCGCCTTCGACTGCCTGGGCAAGCGAGGCGCCGTCCTAAAAGTTTCAAACTCAATTCTTGCCCAGTCGCAGATGGAAGCACGCATACGCCAAACCGGGCAGACCAGCCTATTCCAGAGCGCGGGCGACCAAGAAGACTACCCAATGGTAGGCTTCAACCTAGAGGATCAGGACGCCGAGGTCAGTGAGAAGGTTGCGTGGGAAAAGGAGCTTCTCGGAGTTTCCCTGACGGCCAATCCCCTTAGACACCTGTTGGCAAACATTCCGTCGCACGTGGTGGCGTCCCTGGAACAAATGGACACGGGGATGGAAGGCCAACAGGTCACGGTGCTTGGGCAGCTTTCCTCGGCCCGGCAACGTTCAACCAAGGACCAACGTCAATATCTCACCGCTTCTCTGGAGCTCTTGGACGGTTCTGTAGAGATAATTGCTTGGCCTCAAGTCTTGGAAAGGACCTCGGGCCTATGGCAAGAAGGCCTGCTCCTGGAGGTTGACGGAAAGGTGGTAGTCCGTGGCGAAGACATGTCGATCTATTGCAGCGACGTTCGCGAATACAACGCCGCTTCCAAAGACAACGGAAAGGTGAAGAGCCGGCGCCGGAGCGACTCGGCCAAGGAGACAAGCGCCAGCGGGTCCGTCGGCAATGGAACCCAGGATGCGCTACAAAACTGTACGCTGCTGCTCACCATGGAGGAGTCAGCCAATCAAGAAAAAGATACGCATATGCTCCAAAACACCGTAGAGACATTATTAGAGTACCCGGGAGAGGACAGGGTGCATCTAAACATCCGCGCCCATAGTAAGCAGGTACGGATAGACATGCCTTTTACCGTGAAGTTCTGCCCGGAACTGCAGGGGAAGTTAGAAGACCTGCTAGGCTCGGGCAAGATATCCGTTACCAACGTGGATAACGGCCACGTTTAGCATGGGTGTATTGACAGTCACGCATCGGAAAATGCTGCCTTTGCCAAGCCCTCGGACAGCGCGTGGAGCCGGGGCATGAACTGGGTCTACCTGACCACAGCCCCCGATGAGTGGACCGCCCATATCTGGCTAGGCATTCTGATGGAAGAGGGTGTCCCCGTTATGCTCCGAGGCGGAGACATCACGCCGTTCCTGGGCACTTCGCCCTTGCCGTGCAGGCTCATGGTGGATGAGGCGCGGAAGCAGGAAGCCTTGGAAATCCTCAAAGACCAGCTGGAACGCGACGAATCATAGCGGCCTCGGCCTTGAGTAGACGCTCCTTGACCACGAGGCCACCGGCGCCGTAGCCGTGAAGGCCGCCGTTGCTGCCAATCACACGGTGACACGGCACCACCACCGGCACACGGTTTCTGGCCATGGCCTGCCCTGCCGCCCTATAGGCTCCCGGTCTGCCGGCTTGTGCCGCGACCCAAGCGTAGCTCCTGGTCTCGCCCAAGGGTATAAGGCGACAGGCCGTCCAGGCCGCTCTATGAAAGGTCGGCGCGCCCTCCAAGTCCAAAGGTATACTGTCCAGGGAGGATCGGTCGCCGGCGAAGAAATCCATTACGCCTTCCCTAACTTCCCTAACCGCCTCCTGGTCGTGGACCGCTCCCCTCATTTGGATCGTTAGGCCTTCAACAGCCTCGTCAGGGGACGGTCTCATGGAGGAGAACCGCAGACCTTTTGGCGAGACAACGGCGGCGTACCAGCCGAAGTCCGTGGGGAAAACGTCGTAATACAAATTCATCATAGCTCCCATACCTAGATGCGCATATTTTACATCAAATAGTGGTTTGCTACATAGCGTAAATCAGATTGCACCGTTGGCCGCTTGAGCCCCTCTTCACACCCAAAAGTTGACTAAAAGTTAATTGCCTCTTAACCTGATAATAAAGCTTCTACTTGATTGGAGTAGATATCTCCAAACGGCCACATGGTGGTCAGCGGTGGCGACCTGGCGGAGGTGGCAGACAAGCAGAATGTGCTGGCTTATTTTTGCAGACGTCGGGCTACTTTCCTGGGATAGCAGGCTATCGCGGACATGCTCAACACCAACGGCTATCGGACTCGACGCCGCGGCACGAGGTCCAGCAGGTACTTGAACATCTGAGCCACTTCCCATTGTCGACTACTAGCGACATAGCCAAGGCCCTGGGGCTGTAACGTAACTATGTGACACCACTGAAGCAGTACATGAGAAAGCACCTTTGTAAGGAGGTTACCATGGTTCCGCAAATACGATTAAACGACGTATCCCGTGAAGACGTTGAGCGGATGTCCACTTGGCTTGAGAACCCGGAGGTGATGAGCTCCTGGTATGGAGCCGACGAGGGCGGGGAACCCCTCCACATAGGCTACTCGCCCAAGGCTGCGCTAAAGATGGACGAAGATGAGTGGCAGCACACCTTCCACGCCGAAGAACGGAAGATATTCTCCATTTACGATGCCAACGAGGGCCACATTGGCGAGGCACAGATGGTAATTGAGGCGCCCCTGCACGAAGCCCAGCTATTCCTGATAATCGGTCGAAAGGACCTTTGGCTACACCACTTCGGCTACGCCGCCATGCTACATTTGCTGGACGTCGCCTTCTCCACCTATAAGCTCCACAGAGCGTGGGTGGACGTACCGGACTATAACGTTCACGCCTTGCACTTGTGCCAGAGGCTGGGGTTCTTGTTGGAGGGGCATCTCCGCAGCACCCATCCCAAAGACGGAAAGTGGTACGACTCCCTGGTGATGGGGTTGCTGGAACGGGAGTACTTCCGTCGAAGACCCAAGCTGATGGAAGAGACCAAGGTGCCCCTGCCCTAAAATATCCAGAGTCTTTAGGTGGAGGACCTTCCCCGCCGTATGGAGCGCCCCGGCAGCGCCCCGGTGTGCCGGGACTCCTCGACTACCACACATCCATTAACAATTACGTAGTCTATACCAATGGGGAACTGCTTGGGCCTGAGTTTGGTTGCCGGGGCCTTCACCGTCTTGGGGTCAAAGACCACGATGTCCGCCTTCATACCGTCCTTCAGAACCCCACGGTCCGGGATGCCCAGCCGCTGAGCGGGGAAGGACGTCATCTTGCGAATGGCCTCTGGAAGCCGGATATGCTTTTCAGCCCGTACAAATTCCGCTAACACTATGGGAAAGCAGCCGTAGCTTCGGGGGCTGGGATATTCGCCAAGGAGAATGGCGTCGCTGGCTATCATGCCGCAGGGATGCGACACAAAGTCCGGTAGAGTTTGGGGATTGGTACCGAGACCCACAATGGAAATGCCCAACTTCTCCTGCACGAGCAGATCAAAGAAAGCGTCCGCCGGGTCCTGGCCGCGCATCTCCGCAATTTCTATGGGCCGCCTGCCGTCATACTTGGCGTTTCCCGGCTGTACAAAGTTGGTCAACCAGCTCTCTTCCAACCTTTCTACGGATATCTCCCGCTTCATTTTGGCTCGATCCTCCGGGTCCTGAAGAGCAGACATCAGACGTTCCGGGCCACCGTCCTTGGCCCAATTCGGGATGGCAATGGTGGCGCTGGTTCCAGAGTAGGGGTAGGTGTAACAATCAAAAGTAACGTCCAACCCCTCCTCCCTGGCGTTGTCCACCAAGTCTAGATAGTCCCAGTGACTTCCCACACCCTGAGTGCTCTGCCGGTAGTGGGTAAGGTGTACCGCCACTCCGGCGCGCCTCCCAATCTCTAAGGCCTCGTCCCAGGGAGCCAAGAGGCTCAACGAACGAAGTGCAGACCTGGTGTGGGTGTGGTAGAAACCTCCGAACCGGGCCACGGTTTCCGACAGTCCGACCAGCTCATCGGTGTCAGCGTAGGCGCCGGGGGGGTAGTCTAAACCCGTGGACAGGCCCCAAGCGCCCTCCTCCATAGCCTCCCGAACCACCGACTTCATCTCCTCCAACTCCGAACCGGTGGCGGGGCGGTCCTCCCAGCCAAGGCCCCATATCCTAGCGGGGGAGTTGCCCAGGATATAGGCTACGTTGATGGAAACGTTGTTATCGTATTTGCCCAGGAGCTCGGCCACGGTGAGCCAGTCCGCCGGCAAAGGAGGATAGCCGTTGAGTCCGGCGTCCAACCAAATATACCGGTGCAGCTCCTCGCGGGTCTTAAAGGGTGCGTGGGATATGCCGTCGATGCCCACCAGCTCCGTGGTAACCCCCTGCCGAACTTTCGGCTCATGCCTGGGTTCTCCCAGAATAGTGAGGCCCGTATGGGCGTGGAGATCAATGAACCCCGGGCAGACAACTTTGCCCGAAGCGTCGATTGTATGAGCTGTCTCCACCATAGATGGGTCGCCGCGAAATATCCGAAGGGTGTCACCTTCCACACCTACGGCGGCGTAAAAGCCCGGACTACCGGTGCCGTCGATTACCAATCCACCCTTGATAAGCAGGTCCAACATTCTTCACCTCCGGTGACAAACCGCTTTGAGCTTCACGTTGCCCAAGCGCAATAATATCACAGGATAGCTGCCAAATAGACAGGCAGAATGGGTCCGCGGATAAAACCCACGTCGGAAGCCCTCGGCCAGGCCAACGCTCCCTGAATTGATTATTGGGCAACGACAAGGCAAAATAACCCGGTGGAACGCCCCGAACTTCGACCCATAGGTACCGATGCGCAGGAGCTGGATACCCCGGCTCTGGTGCTGGACCTGTCCGCGGCAGAGCAGAACATCAACACGGTACACTCCTTCTTTGAAGACCGTCCCGCCAAACTCCGACCCCACGTCAAGACCCACAACTGCCCCGCCATTGGATGGCTGCAACTTTCCCGGGCCGGCACGGTAGGTGGTATCTGCACCGCCAAGATCGGGCAGGCGGAGGTGTTCGCCCAAGCCGGCTTCAAGGACATTCTCATCGCCAACGAGGTGGTCACTAAAAGCAAAATCAACCGCCTGTGCGCCCTGGCGAAGACTCGCCGAATGACGACAGCCGTGGACAGCGCCGCCAACGTTCGGGACTTGTCCCAAGCATCTTTGGCCAACCGGGTGAATCTCAGAGTGCTGGTGGACGTTAACAGCCGCCTGGGACGGTGCGGCGTCGAGCCGGGCACTGACGCCCTAGACCTCGCTAGGACTGTCGTCCAATCCCTCGGTCTTCACTTCGCCGGCCTAATGTCCTACGAAGGCTGCATAATCCACGAGGAGTACCAGGACATGGTCGAAGAGACCGTTCGCGTCATGGAGCCCGTTTTGGAGACCAAGAAATTGATAGAGAGGGCCGGCATACCCGTGGAAACCTTAAGCGTCGGCGGGACCCATAACTATGAGGTTGTGGGCGCCATGGCCGGCGTCACTGAGGTTCAAGCAGGGTCCTACGTACTAATGGACAACTCATATATACCGTACCGGCCCAAGCTGAAGGCGGCCCTGAAGGTTCTTGGAACGGTGATAAGCCGCCAAGAAAACGGGACCGCCGTGGTGGACGTTGGCCAAAAGGCCATAGGGGCCGACCAGCGGCTTCCGACGGTGCAGGGAATCCCCGGCGCAAAGGTGCGGAGGCTCAGCGCCGAGCACGGCATTTTAGCCCTGGAAGGTGAGGCCGCCCAAGGATTGGCATTGGGTTCCAAGGTCTGGATGGTACCCTACGACGCCGAGGTGTGCTTTAACATGTACAACCACGTTAACGTGACCAGGAACGGAAAGCTGGAAGGCGTCTGGGAAGTATTGGCAAGAGGCAGGTACGACTAAACAGGGAGACCGTTGACATTTTGAAGCTGCACATTCCACCGCCCGGAACGCCAATTGAAGAGCTGGATACGCCCTGCCTTCTCCTGGACCTGGACGCCCTTGAGCATAACATTGGAGTCATGGCCAATTACTATAGAAACAGAGCCGCCAAGCTAAGGCCACACATCAAGAACCACAAGAGCCCAGCCATCGCCCACATGCAGATTCGCGCCGGTGGCACGGTGGGAGGTGTATGCGCCGCCAAGGTGTCGGAAGCTGAAGTCATGGTACATGCGGGCATCCCTCAAGTTTTGATTGCTAATCAGATTGTCGCGCAGGGGAAAATTGCCCGGCTCATGGCCTTGGCCAAGGACGCCGACATGCTAGTGGCCTGCGACGACCCGCAGAATGCTAGCGCACTGTCCGCGGGGGCGACGGCGTCGGGGTCGCGGTTGGGTGTAGTGGTGGAAGTGGACACGCAGATGGGCCGCTGCGGCGTGCGGTCCATCGAAGAAGGAGTGCGTCTGGCCGAAATCATCCACAAGCTGCCCGGCATAACCTTTCGTGGCATAATGAGCCACCAGAATTTCACTCCCACGGGTGAGGAGGAGACCAGGGTGCTGGAGGGCCGCCACATCATTCAAAAAGTGCTGGACTTGCGGCAGGCCCTGGAGGAAAGGGGCCTTCCGGTGGAGATTGTTTCTACTGGCGAGACCTGGAGCTACGACGTGGCAGGGGATATGCCAGGGGTTACGGAGATTCAGGCCGGCACTTATGTCCTGATGGACACCGGCTATAGCCACATGTCGGAGTTCAGACACGCCGTCAAGGTCCTGGGCACTGTTGTCAGCGCCCCTCGCCCCGGGGCAGCGGTGGGGGACGTGGGCATCAAGGCCATTGGCACCTCCAAGGGGCTGCCTTCGGTGGAGAACATAGAGGGCATAACCGTGGCCGCCCTTCACGCCGAGCATACCATGCTACGTCTCGGCCACGGCGCACATCTACACCCAGGGGACAAATTTACCCTTATTCCCGCCCAGCAAGACATTCTGGTGAGCCGCTGGGACCAATACACCGCGGTGCGGAGGGGTAGAGTGGAAGCGGTGTGGGACATTTCTGCCCGCGGCTGCTTTCATTGACGCTAAATAACCCGCTTTCTATTTGACCTCTACTTCTGCCGAACGTATACTTCATTTTAGTGTCCAGGGTGCCAATGGAGGCTCAGTTGTTTAATCGCATCATCGTACCTGTTGACGGGTCCAAGCGCGCTGAAGCGGTCCTTCCCTATGTCCGGCTCTTGGCCGGGACCTTCAACATAAAGGTATCTCTATTACAGGGGACGGAATTTGACGAGAGTTCTTTGGCGGTGGAGTACATTGGGATGATGTCGGAGATTAAGGCCGCGGAAGTCAAGGAGAAAGCCCGTCAAGCCGCCGAAGAGTACATGAACGGCATCGAAAAGACCATGGAGTCCCTTGAGGTTGAACAAGTAATTACACCGGATAAACCGGAGGCGGCAATTTCTAGTGAATCCAGCGAAGATAGCCTCATCACCATGTCCACTCATGGCAGAACTGGCATTGACCGGTGGGTTATTGGCAGCGTCACCGAGAAGGTAATCCGCAGATCTATCAGTCCAATGCTAATTGTTCGCCCGGACATAAAAGACAACCAGCTGGAGAGGGAGACCTGGAAACAGGGCGAAAGCTTCTCACTACACCTGATTCGACCTGACATCAAGGAGTACAATTTTGATGGACAGGCCAACCTAAAGACACTAGTAGTTCCTATGGACGGCTCTGAGTTCTCAGAGAGTGTCCTTCCCACGGTTATCGAACTGTCCCAAAAGCTTGATCTAGAGTTGCTGCTTCTTAGGATAGCCTCTTCCACAATGCAAATGTCCATGGCCGGGGAATGGCCGGCGGGCTATCCCGAAGTATTGGCGGCCGTGGAAGACCAATCCCGCGTATATCTGGAGGAGGTAGCGAAAAAGGTTCGCAACATGGGTGTCTCCAAGGTGGAGTGCCAAGTGCTAGTGGGAGACGCGGCAAGCCACATTGTGGACGCGGCGCAGCAACGCGACGATAGTATTATTGTCATGGCCAGCCGGGGACGCACAGGCTTGGGAAGAGCGCTGCTTGGCAGCGTAGCGGACCGGGTAGTGTCTTCTTCGACGGTGCCAGTGCTTCTGCTCTGGCCTGCCTAAGCCTCCTCACCCATTCCTAAGGCCAGGCCAAGTCACCAAAAGTCCCACTTGCGCTACTCACCAAGATAGTCTACGGCTAACAATGGGACATGACATGACGATGCCCGAGCTCGGGCGAGTGGCAAAGCTACGCGGTGACCCTTCTATACAGCCACGTGGTCAAGATCATCAGCAACCCCACCATCGCCACCGTAACCCAAAGGCCCGTGAGTATGGTGTTCCACTCCCAACCCTCAACCACCAAAACCCGCATGGCCTCCGTAACATAGGTGACGGGATTCACCTTGACCGCCACCTTGAACCAGCCACTCAAAAGCTCTTCCGGCATGAAGGCGGTGGTCAGGAAAACAAAGGGGAAAAAGAGGACAAAGGAAGATTGGGTGGCCTGGGCATTCTTGGTTTTCAGGGCAATGATAATGCTTAGACAGGCCCAGGATAGCCCGAACACCGCGGCAAAACCGAACAGAACCAATACACCCAACACGCCCGTTTGAAAAGAAACGCCCAGCGCCAAAGCAATAATGACAATGATTAGCGCTTGGAACACTGCCCGGGTGGCGGACACTAACAGGCTGCCAAAAAGAATCGAAAACCGGTTTATGGGAGCCAGAAGCAGCTTGTCAAAATAGCCGGACATTACGTCTGTCAAGAGAGCAAAGCCGGAATCTCCTCCGCTGAACACCACCGCTTGGACAATAATCCACGACACCAGAAAGGCATCGTAGTCGACCGTTGCGAAGCCGCCAAGCTGGGTAACCTCGGAGAAAGTTGCCGCAAACAGGACGTAGAGGACCCCGGAAATGAAGAGAGGCGGCAAGAAGGTGGCGGGAACCAGCCATACCTTGAGATTGCGCCGATAGATGTAATAAGTCTCCCTGAATACGGACACTCCTACCTCCTACTCAGCCCCATCCACTGGCGCATAGCCTGGTTGGACCCATCCCCGCCCGCTTCATCGTCACGAATGGTGCGCCCGGTATGTTTTAGGAAGACGTCGTCCAGGGTTGGCCTGGAAAGGGAGAGGTCCACGATCATAATATCGTTACTGCTCAAAATCCTGAGCAGGTCAGGAATGGCGCCGCCGCCGTCCTTCACGCTAACAGAGAGGTTAGAATCCACCAGGCTCACACCATCGACGTAGCTCAGGTCGCCGAGGAGCGCTTGGGCCTTTTCTCCCTGCCGCTGCCGCGCGTTGTCGTCATCTCCGGCAACGGACATCACCACCAAGTCGTCGCCAACCTCTGTCTTAAGAGCCATCGGTGACCCCTCAGCCACGATTTGTCCCCGGTCTATGATAGCAATGCGCTGACATAAGTTGTCAGCCTCCTCCATCATCTGGGTGGTGAGGAAAATGGTGATTCCCTGCTCGTTGAGCTTTCTAAGATGCTCCCAGATGGCCAAGCGGCTCTGGGGGTCCAACCCAGTGGTGGGTTCGTCCAGAAAAAGGACCGCCGGATTGTGCACCAGCGCCCCGGCCAAGTCGATGCGACGGCGCATCCCACCGGAGTAGGCTCCAACCTTCCTACCGGCCACCTCGGACAGGGACACCAGGTCAAGCAGCTCCGTTGTCCTGGCCACCGACTCCCTTCGACTCATGCCATAAAGAAGGCCCTGCATAACCAGGAAGTCCCTGCCGGTAGCCAGGTCGTCCAGACCCACCTCCTGCATGGCGAAACCTATGATCCGCCTGACCTCCTTGGGATTCCTGCCCACATCGTATCCGCCAACCGCCACCTTGCCAGAGGTCTGTCCCAAGAGGGTCCCCAATATCTTCATAGTAGTGCTTTTACCCGCCCCGTTGGGGCCAAGAAAGCCGAAGAACTCCCCCTCCTTGACGGAGAAGGTCACGTTGTCCACAGCCTTGGTACCGCCGGGATAGATTTTGACCAGGTCTTCTACCTGGATAATGGCCTTGTTATTCAATGAGCGTCCCCTGCGAAATTATGGGGGTTTTGAATCTCACTACGACTGGCGGGCTGGCGGAAGGGATGATAAGGGCCAAATGGCGGCCAATTACCGTCTCTTTCTATCAAAGAGGCTGAGGAACCGGTCTTGGTAGTAGTCAAACAGGTCCCAGCGATCAAGCTCTTGCTTCAGCTCCGTCGGGTCGCCGCCCTGCTCAACCTTGTTAAAAAGGGCGTCTATCCGCTGCATGGCAGCCCTTGGAATTCCCAAACGTGGCTCCGGGTCCAGGAGGCGTCTATTTTGAAGGTCTCCCACGTTTCCGGCCAGGGATGCCAAGGTGTACTCAAAGATAAACTTCAGCAGCGATACGTCCCATAGCTCGTCGACACCCTGTATGACGGCAGACATGCCGGTTCCGTCTCTGCTCAACTGGCTACTAATGCGTTCAGCCACTCCCCTGGCGGTACCCTCCACAATATTCATTTCGCCCGGCTCGTTGGCGTAGGTATAGAGAAGCCCCGGGGAGTTGAAGCCGAACTTGCGAGCCAGGTCGCCGAAATATCGGTAGGCATCCTCGCCAAAGCCCTCCAGCCGAGACATATAGCTTGGCGTAACTACGGTGGGGCGCTGAGCGGCCACCTCGCCCTCTCGCACAACGGCCTCCGACGCCCCCGGCACCATCTCTCTGTAAGCGGGTTCAGTGACGACGTAGTAGTGAAGCTTTGTTATTCCGAAGGTGTGGAGGTGCTGCCTGGGCGCCCGGACAATCTGGGTACGCGCCGCAGCGTCCATGAGCCGTCTGATGTCGCCGTCGTAGTCCTGCATCTCAAACAAGCTCCATAAGTTCTTTTTTGAACTGCTCCAGGTGTTGCTCATACTGCTGGTCTATCTGCGCCGAAACCGCGAGCCACTGCTGTTGAAACTCAGGCATGGTCTCAACATTTGCCTGAAGCACACCGGTCTTCTGGCCCCCTTGCCTGCTCATAATATCCGCCACCTGGCGCTCCATCTGCGCCTTCAACTGGGCGTAGGCCTGTTCACGCTGGGGCAGGCCGAACTGCCGGTACTGATCAGTAACGTATTTTGTCCTCTGTAAAAGGTCTTTGGACGCGGTTCTATCCGTCAAAAGCCGCTCCAGACCCTCAATAACCCGTGTGTTGGTATACTGGACACTCTCTGTCTTGGGAAGCTGCAAATTGGAGACCAAGGCCCCTAACATCCCCTTAACCAGGTAGGAACGGCGCTCTGGGGACTCCTGCTCTATGGTTGAGAAGGGCGACCCCTGCCTTTTGAGGAAGGAGCCTGCCAATCTCCGCCCCATAGGGAGAAGTTCCCATTCCAAGCGCTGCTGCTCCCCCGGCTCCTCAAACTGCTCGGCCCGCTCCATCGCCCTCTCAAACGCACTCTTCATCCGATTCATGCTGCCTTCCAAACCGCAAAGATTGCAAAAATTAAGTATATAGCATAGCAATGGAGAAGCAGCATTTTAAGAGGTGTCCCTGAATATCGCCTTTGCTCTTACGTTATGTAAATTTTGGTTGACTACTCAACACCCTTTGTGTTATCTCTGTTGAAACCGCTTTTGATTATTCGATTAAAGGAGATGCAACTTGGAAAGCGTCGGAAAGAAGATGGTTGAGGCAGCCCAAAAGGCCGTGCCGTCGGTGCCAACCAAAGAGGCTCACGACCGGGTTCAAACCGGTGAACCCATTGTAATTTTGGACGTTAGGGAACCCAACGAGTGGGCCAATGGGCACATTGAAGGAGCAACCCTTCTGTCCCGGGGCCGCATTGAAGGCAGTATTGAGAAGCTTGTCCCGGACAAGAACGCCTGCATCATAGCTCATTGAGGTGGCTCAGGAAGAGCTGCCCTGGCAGGGCAGACACTTATTGACATGGGCTACACCAACGTGTCTTACATGGACCCAGGCTTCAGCGGGTGGAAGAAGGAGTATCCCTTTGTGGTGCCATCCAAGGAGTAGCGGCTGCCGTCCCATTTAGCTACCCCATCCTGAGGGTGTTTTCGTGACAGATGGGCTAGGGTGCCCATTTTGAATAGTTGCACTTTGGCAAATTGCCAAGGTTGCATTGGCTTTTGTGGACTGGGCCGCAACGACGGCTCAGGAAAGACAATAGCTCACGCCAGGGCACACCGTTTCCATAGGTGAGTTTACTGTTCCTCTATGGTAACGCTTTCAATGATTATCTCTTCCAAAGGCTTGGAAACCTCCCCACTGTCCCCTCTGGTTGCCGGGGTGTCCGCTATGGCGTTCACGACGTCGAGACCCTCCGTTACCATGCCAAAGATATTGTAGTTCTTGGCAATCCCGGCTGTGCGGCCCTGGACTATAAAGAACTGACTCCCGTTCGTGTTGGGACCCGCGTTGGCCATGGCTAAGGTGCCCGGGAGATAGTCCCGAGTAACAGGCTCATCCTCAAACCTATACCCCGGCCCTCCTTTTCCCGTACCCGTTGGGTCCCCGCCCTGTATCATGAAGTTCTTGACAATGCGATGGAAGATAACGCCGTCGTAATATCCCTCCCTGGCCAAGAACACAAAATTATTCACCGATTTGGGAGCTTCGTCGTCAAAAAGCTCAAACACCACTGTACCCTTGTTGGTAACCATGGTAGCCACATATTTCTTCTCGGTATCAATAACCATATCCGGGTAGCTGCTGTAACTCTTCACTGCTTGGGCACGCTCCTCTGTTTTTGGAGTTTGAGTAGGCTGCTCTGTTCTTGGTGCTTGGGTACGCACCTCTGTTTTCGGAGTACCGACTTCCTCGTCTCCTCCGCAGCCAACAACCATCAGAAACGCCAGGGTTAGGATGCCGGATATAAGAAACTGCCTAAGCGATATCACTTGTCTGGCCTTCTCCACGCCAAAGTTTATGTTGAAACTATGCAGCATTTTGCAGCATAGACGCACGTCATGCGTCGTCCATATCCCGTACTTCGTCCTCGATGGGGAGGGCTTCAATGCCACCCTCGAACAGGTTCCACGGCTCAAAGGACAGGACAAAGGACTTGGCCTCCTCCAGCGTGGGAATCCCCTTGGTGGCTCGCCCGGGGTCGTAACCCGTCGTCGTGGCAAAAGCGTCGAAGCCCCGGCGCGTCTGCCTAACCGCCCCCAAAGCGACGGCCTGAATGCCATCAACGTCTAGAACCAGCTCCTGACCTGACCTCTTCTGCTTCCAATAAATCTTCAAAACATCCTCCATCTTTCCGTCCAAGGGACATTCCCCCTAACAGGCTCCCTGAGTCGCCAAATCCGACTCTGGACTTATCCAAGCTCGGAACCTCAACCGCCGGGCCTAGCTAACGTTCCATGGTCCATGTTTCAGAGAAAGCCAGGGAAGACATCGCCTCGGTGCCGGGGTGCTCGCTGGCGAGGTAGGTTTGGCCCTGGGCAGGCTCACCATTGATGGCCAGCCGCGCGCCGGCGGAAGGGATCATGCACGCATAAACGCCGTGAGGGCGCCCCGGGCGGCTATTGGGGGGCGGATTAATCATATTCGGCTCACAAATATCGTACCAGGTCAACGATACTTCATCATCGCCCGAGCCAACAGTCTCGGTCCAGAAGGACCGAACGTCGCCGTGGCAATCGAACTCGGCCTCAATAACGTCCAAGCCTTCGTCGGCAAAAGGCAAGAATTGGTAATTGATGATGTTTCGCTGGAACCACCGGGCCATGGCTATATTGTCCGAGTAAATGCGGGGTTCATTGTAGGTAAGATCACTGACAATGAACAGTGCGTTGCCGGGGCCCGCGGGCGAAAGTATCACCTTCCATAGGCTGGTGCGGCTTGTTAGCTCACCTTCGGGGCTGAGCGCCAAACGAACGTAGGGATTCTCTCCCGTCAATATCACCCTGTTAGGGTCGACCCCGTCTGCCATTGGTCACCTCCAATAATTTGTTCTATCCGGAATATGTGCTACGCGGCGCTAACCCAGGTTTCAGAAAATGCCAGGCAGCAGGTGCTGCCGGAGACTCCGCCCCTATCCTGGGGAAAGGGGCTTCCGGCGGCGGTTTCCCCATTGACGACCAAACGCGCGCCAGCGGCAGGGATGAGAACCGTGTAAACACCGTGGGGCATGGTGGGACTGCTCCCCGGCTCCGTACCAACCCTGAATGGCTCTCCCAAGTCGTACCACGTCATGCTAATATCGTCGTCTCTAGACAGGATGGTCTCCGTCCAATAGGAACGCACGTCTCCTGAGCTCTCAAATTCCGCTTCTACAACCTCTAGGCTACGGTCGCCAAAGGGCGGATGCATGTACTGCTCTAGGTTGTCCTGGAGCCATCGCGCCATGGTGATGTTGTCCGAATATACCTTAGGGTGGCTGCCAGTCAACTCGCTTTCCATGAACAGGACGTGCCCCGGACCGCCGGGGGAAAGTATCACCCTCCAAAAGCTGCTTCGAGTAGTAAACTCTCCGCCTTCTCTTGACGAAAGGCGAATGAAGGGATTCTCTCCGGTGAGGATTACCTTGTTTGGGTCAAATCCACTGACCAAGCTCTACCTCCAAAGCAGAAATTCCAGCAACCAATTCTATCAGCAGCGGCACCGATGCGCCACCTAACCTTGAATTGAGGAGCCGGGGCCAGTGGCGCAACGACGAGCCAAGGCTTAAGATTGCCAGAATATTCAGGAGTGCAGACGCAATTATGCCAACGGAAGAATCAAAGAAGCACGACTCCATGCGGCGTATGCTGAATCCCGCTTCCATCGCCGTAGTCGGCGCCACGGAAAGGCCCCAGTACGGGGGCCGCTTTGTCCGATCAGTGCTTCAAGCCCAGGGAAGGGTTAGAGTCTACCCCGTTAATCCCCGATACAAGGAACTTCTTGGGGTCAGGTGTTATTCAAAACTATCGGACCTGCCGGAAAGCCCTGACTTGGTCGGCATTATAGTCCCTTATCATCAGGTTCTCCCCGTCATTCAGGAGAGCGCCCAGGTTGGAGCCGGGTCGGCCATCATAGTATCCGCCGGCTTCTCAGAGCGAGGCGACGCAGAGCGGAGCGAGTTGCAGGAGCAGATTAAACGCCTTGCCGAAGCATCGGGGGTACGTACGTGTGGTCCCAACTGCCTAGGCGCGGCCTTGGTACAACAGGGCGTGTGGCCCAGCTCCACCCCGCCGGACCCCCGGCTCAAGCCAGGGCCCATTGCCCTGGTTTCACAAAGCGGCGCTTCCGCTTTTGGCCCCCTTATGACCCGTGCCATTGACATGGGCATCGGCTACTCCCACATCATCTCAACGGGGAACGAGGCCGACCTAGAGTCCTCGGACTTCATCCGATATCTTCTGGATGAGCCTGAGGTTAGAGTAGTTGCGTGCTTTATTGAGGGGTTGAAGGACGGTCGAAAGTTTCTGGACGTAGCGCGCGTCGCCCTTGAGCGCGGCAAAAGTATCGTTCTGATTAAGGTGGGCCGCTCCGGCGTGGGGGCCAAGGCGGCCCGGTCCCACACCGCCGCCCTCACCGGCTCCGACGCCGTGCACAACGCCGTCTTCAAACAGTTTGGCGTTGTACGGTCCGACGACTACGACGACCTTATTCAAACGGCCCATCTCATGGCTCAAGCACCACCTCCCGCCGGCGACGGGGTGACGATTGTGTCTCATTCAGGGGGTATCAGCTCTCTGATTGCCGACCATTTGGGGCACGCCGGTCTCCCTATTCCACCACTCACGGACAGGACCGCCCACGGGTTAAGTCGTATTCTTGGCGGGTTTGGCTGGGCCTCAAATCCCGCCGACATTACGGGTCTCGCCAACCGGGAGGAGTTTGGGGACGTTCTTGCCCTGTTGGAGAGTGAACCCAACACTGGAGCGTTGGTGATTGCCACCGCCGGGAATACGGCTCAGGCCCAAACGGTTTTGAATCTAAAAAAGCAGTCACGCAAGCCTCTTATTTTTCTCTCCACCGGCGGGGATGGCACCACCCAGGGCCTGGCAAAGCTGAGGGCGGGCAATGTTCCACTGTTCACCTCGCCCAGCAGGTTGGCCAAAGGGCTCCGGGGCTTTTTTGATTATCACCAACGTCGAAAAGAGACTATTGAGAACGCCGACGCAGCAACGGCTCACCTAAGGCCGGCTTCCCGTCCGCTACCGCCTCTGCCAGAGGGCAACGCAACCCTGACTGAACACGACGCTAAGGCGCTGCTCTCCAACTGGGGTATTCCGTCCACGCGGGAAGTCAGGGCCTACAGCCTAGTAGAAGCCATCGAAGCATCGGCCACCATAGGCTTTCCCTTGGCCCTGAAGCTGGAGTCGCCCCACATACCCCACAAGACCGACGCCGGGGTTGTTCGGCTGGACATACGGAACGTGGAGCAGCTTTCCGCGGCTTACGGTGAAATTGCAGCTAACAGCCTACAAAACTCACCTCGGTCACAGGGCTCCCCGGTGCTGGTGCAGGAGATGGTAACAGGCGGCGTAGAGGTCATAGTTGGCCTTTCCCAGGACGCCCAATTCGGCCCCATCATTCTGTTTGGACTAGGAGGCACTTTGGTAGAGGTCTACCACGACGTAACGATGCGAGCATGTCCAATCTCGGAAAAGGACGCCAGGGAGATGGTCCGTGATGTCCGGGGAGCCAAGCTCCTCAACGGGTTCAGGGGCGGACCTGAGGGCGACGTTGAAGCCCTGGTAGACGTGCTACTGTCCGTGTCCCGAATCGCCGTGGAGTTAGCCCATCGGAAGCCGGATCTGGATATCAACCCCCTTATGGTTCTGCCCAAAGGGCAAGGGGTCAAGGCCGTTGACGCCCTGGTGACGCTGGCGCTATAGGCCCTGGCGAGGTGTCCCGGCGCGCTCAAGGGCCTGCAGCTTTTGGTGGTCTCTTGCCATGCACCGCGCCGCCCGAGCCAGAACCACCTTGGCCCACTCATCCACTGGGACGTCAAGCATTCGGCCGCGGAAGGGCACCGCCGCGGTACCGAGCGCCACACCCTCGGCGAAAACGCGACGGACCTCGGTATAGTAGTCCACCTCCCCCGGGGTCGGGCTGAAGGAGGCGTTCAATGGCGTTATCCACGCCTCCTTGGCAAAGATGGCGCCCTTGAAACCCAGGTTTTTCGACCTTACGCCCTCCTCCAATATCGCCTCCTTGGGCAGTTCCGGGGCCAGGGTGCCCAGGGGGTGGGGGAGGCCTAAGGGCTGCACCCCCGCCGCGATAGCCTCGACCACCACTCGACCCCTGGCGTAGACCAGTGGGTCGTACTCCTCTTGGGGCGAAATCCCCAAGTCCGCACACAGGGCAGATTCGTCAAGGGCCACCTGCTTCACTCGGTGACTTGACGTGACTATCTCCCTTACATTCCAGACTCCCGCGGCACTCTCCAGAACGGGGATAACCTCTAACGACCCCTTGGCTATTCCACGGTTGCCCTCCAGTGTCTCCAAGGCGCTCAAACGCTGAGTCAAGGCATCGAGGGAGTCCACGTCGTAAGCAACCAATCCCGATATTCCCGGCCACACCGATGCTTCCAGATGGCCTTCTACTTCGTCCCTTCCAAGGGCTATAAAAACCTCCGCGCCGCCAAAGGAAGCAAACCTTATGCTTATTCTTATCCATTTCCGGGCCCGCTGGTCGAGGGCCTCTGTGGTGGCGTCCCGGAGGTCCAGGGTCACCGCGTCAGCCCCGCACCTCCACACCCGGTCCACACCCTCCACCGTCTTGAGCGAAACCAGCAGGTTGGTACGGCGCACCAAGTCAATCATCACTCAAACCCTTGGCCTTCTCCAACATATGCAGCTTTTCTTGGTCTCGAAGGGCGCATCGGCGCGCCCACGACAATAGGTCTTTAGCACGCTTTGCTTCATATTTATCCACGATAAGGCCCTCAGCCTCTACCGACACCTTGTCCGAGAACTCTAAAGTCTTGTAGTGTTCCAGGACTCGTTGAGCCTGCTCAACCTCGGCGAGAGTGGGGGTAAACCCCCGGTTCTGCGGCGCGACGACGTTGGGATGTAGCCCACCACCCACGTGGAACCCCAGCCTGCGGGTGGCCTCCGCCACCTTTAAGGCATAGTCGCCGTCGCTGACGCTGCCCGACAAATTTGGCATAAAGGGGGTGGAGTGTATCTCCAGGCCCTGCACGCGGGCCGCCATCTCCAGCTCCCCGGCGCCGTAGACAAACTGGTCGAACCCAACAAACATCTCGACGCCCAGGTCGCGAGACATGTCATAGCCACCCCCGCCACCAAAGTCCTTTATCCGTGGGCTGGCGGCGGCAATTTCGCCAGCGTTAGCAACGCCCAGCGCCGTCTCGACGTTGGCTCCAATCTCAACGAAACCCGCTGTGATGCCCCGTTTCCGCTCAAGCTCCGTAATAATGGCGTCTACAGCCCTAATCTCCTGAGCCGTTTCCGCCTTGGGATAGTTGACCCGCTTCAAGCCCGGCCACACGGCTGCCTCCAGGTCTTCTCGCACCGTGTCATGGTTAATGCGAACAAAAACCTCGGCGCCGCCCTTGAACACGATGTTGATGGCTGCTTTGACCAGGGTGCGTGCATAGGCTTTCCGGCTCGGGGGCACGGAGTCCTCCAAGTCAAGGATAATGAAGTCACAGCCCCGGGTCCAAGCCTTTTCGACAAAGCGTGGATTGTTGACCGGCATGGTGAGACCGGAGCGTCTTACGGCACAAGAACACATGTATCCTGCTTTCCCCTAAAGTGTAGACAAACCTGTGTGTCCGCCGGGACTAAAACCCCTATTGAGAGCCTCTACCTGGGGGCCAAGAGTACAGAAGGAGCCCTTAAATCCCAACGCTTTACCGCGGACAGCCGCTTGGTAGGTATCCTCTGGTCCTGCCGATTGGCCCCGCGCCGGGGGGCGCCACCAAGCCCCCAAGGGCGTCACCGCGGCAGCCCCGGCGATAATTATGACGCGCTGCATGAGGTACGGCATCAGATGGGTCTCGCCGTCGGGCCCGTGGCGAAGGCCCATCTCAAGGTCTGCCATTCCCAAGGTCACGCCCCAAACTCTGTGGCTGGCCGTAACCAGCTCCATGGCGCGTTGGTTGCCGACGGCGGTGTCCAAGGACGCTACAATTTGGAGGCTGTTGTCGGGAATTCCTCGCCGGCTCTCCAACTCAGCAAGGCGGCGGTGACAATCCCTGACCTGCCGTCGGGATTCCAACCTAGGTATGACTACGCCGGCGACACCGGGCCAAACCACGGCTTCCAGGTCTTTGCTCAGGTTGTCCTTGTCCACCTGGGCAAAGACTTCCCCGCCAGACGCAGCAGCGATCTTGACCGCCGATTCCGCCCGGCCAAGGGCTTCCACCCTGGCCCGTTCAGGTGTCAACTCAACTAAGTCCACCACAATCACGTCGGGGCTGAAGGACAAAGCCGTTGCGACCTGCTCCCCAAGGGGAGAAGCAAGGAGCCAGGACCGCCGCAGTACACCTGCCAAATTACACCTGCCGGAACTCAGAATTACTGCTTAGAATAACCAAGGCACCGATGACTGGCAACCACCCTTCCTAATCTTCTATAGCAAGCCGATACTCGGGAAAGGAGCATCCCCACGCTAACGCCGACGCACTCAGAGTAGAGTTAACTAGCCATGTTGCCACGCAGCCATGCCTAAGTTAAGCTAGCCGTGAAATCCAAGTCATCAACTCCACTCCGAGGAGGCTGGCCCCAATGGAAGATTTCTCCTTATCAGACGCCAGGGAAGTCGCAGAAAAACTGATGGCCAACCTGAGGAAGGTGATGGTTGGCAAAGAAGAGGTGCTTCGGCTGGGAGTAATGGCGCTTCTGTGCCGAGGCCACATGCTCATTGAGGGGGTCCCGGGAGTGGGCAAGACCATCTTTGCTCGCAGTATGGCCATTTCTGTGGGGGGGAACTTCAAGCGGATTCAGTGCACCTCAGACCTGCTCCCCACCGATATTACTGGTACCTACATCTTTGACCAGCG
Source organism: Dehalococcoidia bacterium (assembly GCA_965226535.1). Classification (GTDB taxonomy): domain Bacteria; phylum Chloroflexota; class Dehalococcoidia; order Lucifugimonadales; genus JAPULR01. The sequence goes on from CBDDDE010000010.1 coordinate 374,492, forward strand.
GGACAGGAAGTTTCATTTCAGGCCAGGACCGATAATGGCCAACACCGTGCTGGTGGACGAGGTTAATAGAGCTTCCCCCAGGACTCAATCAGCTTTTCTTGAGTCCATGGAGGAACGGCAGGTAACGGTGGACGGCGTCACTCATCCGGTTCCAGAGCCTTTCCTGCTTCTGGCCACCAGAAATCCTGCTGAGCACGGCGGGACATTTCCCCTGCCCGAAACTGAGCTTGACCGCTTTATTCTCCGGGTACGCCTTACTTATCCGACCACCACCGAAGAGACGGCCATCATCGAGCGGCAGCTTCCCATCCACCCCATTGAAAGCCTGACCAAGGTTGTGGAAATTGAGGAGGTTATCCTAGCGCAAAAGGCCCTTCGAGAGGTGTTTCTCGACCGGTTGGTAACGGACTACGTGGTAAACCTGGTACATGCAACCCGCAATAACCCTTCAATTCACCTAGGGGCCTCTCCACGAGCTTCACTGGGGTTGGTCAGTCTTGCCCAAGCCAACGCACTTCTGGAGGGCCGCGACTTTACCCTTCCCGATGACGTGAAAGCGGTGGCTGCCGCCTCTATGGGGCACCGCTTGATCCTCACCGCCGAAGGAAGAGCGGACGCTACGGAAGACCAGATTATTGAAGAAATTCTACAGTCGACGCCCATAGAACGGGCTGGCAGCTTGGAAAAGTTCCCATTCCCCACGGTGCGCCCCCCGGGCACCTGACCCTCTGTAACTAGAATCTAACTCCAATCCTCGGCAAAGGCATCAGATGACGCGACCTCTAGCCCTTACGCTATCCCTCCTGCTCCTTGTCGGGTTGGCCCTTGTCACCGGGTACCGGCCCTACTACTTCCTGCTGAACTTTGCACTGCTGCTGCTGGCGTTTTCATATCTTTGGACCTGGCTCCAGACCCGAGGCCTGGAGGTGCGAGTCGAGAACCTGAGCGTCCGGCCTCAAGTAGGATACCCCATGAACCTGAAAATTACGGTTCGAGAGAAACTGGGGATCCCCCGCCTAGCCCTGAAATTCAAGCTCCTGGCCGGGCCTGACCAGGAAGAAGGACTGGTACTCAACATTCGGCCCAGGGCTTCATCCCAATGGATAGTATCGTCGCACCATCACCGCCGTGGGATCAACGTCATCGGCTCCCTCGTCGTCACGGCAACCGATCCTCTGGGTCTAGTCACGCTGAGCAGGCAAGTGGGAGACCCTCATACCGTAACGGTTTTCCCAAAGGTGATATCCCTCTCGTGGAGCATGTCCACCAGCACCGCCCCTGGAGACACTGGAGGCGCAAATCTGATCCACGGCTCCAGCGCATCGGCCTCCAGGGTACGCGAGTATCGGCCCAGCGACAGCCTGAACCGCATCCACTGGCCCTCCACTGCAAAAGCAAACCGGCTAATGAGCAAGGAGTTCGACAGCGGCGGTCATACCGAGGTTTGGCTCTTCCTGGACCTCCAAAGCTCCGAGCAGTCCGGCATCGGCCCGGAAAGCACCGAGGAGTACGGCGTGACCATAGCCGCCTCACTGGCCAAGAGCCTCATCGAATCGGGGCAAAGGGTTGGCGTGGCCGCCCAAGGGGACAAGCTGCTAAACATTGCGCCCAAACGGGACATTAACCACCTCTGGAACATCCTCACGGCCCTTGCCCTTATAAAAGCCCAAGGGAACGTCCCGCTGCCAACCCTAATGGTCAAGGAGAGTTTGGCCATACCCCATGGGAGCCTGGCCGTGGTCATTGCCCCGGGGCCAATGCGGAGCGGGACGACCATCTTCCAATTCATGTACCGGCGCGGCGTAACCGTAGTGCCGGTACTCCTGGAGTCCGACAGCTTCCGACACGAGCCAGAAGGCAAAGGTACAGCAGTCCTTGGCGAGGGTCACGTTATTCGCCGCGGCGATCATTTGCCCCATACCCTGGCCAACGTTATGGACCGACTAGTCTACTAACGCACCGTGAAAACCCAACATCATACAACGTCCGTACTCCATGGGCAGGGAGAGCACGAAAGAGGCTCCCCCTATTCAACCGAGTTCATTGGACTGGCCCTTCTAGCCCTGCCGCTCTACGCCGCCTTCAGCGTAATTGAGAACGCCAGTTGGGTTAGGGGGCTGCCTCCGCTAATAATTCCCATCGTATTGGCCCTTGTACTGGGGCACTACTTGGCCCGGCGGCGACATCGAAGATGGATCGGCTATCTCGTCGTGATCGCCGCCGGAGTCGCACTGACCCTGGCCCTTGGGCTAACTCGGCTACCGGGCGGCGCGCAAACAAATCTGGGCCTGTTCATCCTGGCAGCGGTCTGGTTCACAACCCACCTCACCCTGTGGATAGCGCATCGAGGGACCACGCCAATCTTCATGCTCCTTCCCGGACTGCTGGTTCTCTTCATAAGCTTGAGCTTCCTGGACTCCCGATACTTTTTGCATCTACCTCTCTTTCTCATCGCCTCAGCGCCTGCGGCGGCCCACTTCCACCTTCGGAAGTGGACCAAGCAGAGGCAAAAGCTGCTACAGCTGGCCCCCATCGCAGCGGGTCTTGTGCTAATGGGCGGCGCGGTGGCCTTCAGCTGGCCCACGCCAACTCCCGGCAGTCCCGTGCGGCCTGAAGCGGCGGCAAATACGCTGGAGGAACCTATCCTACGGCTGTGGGAGACCACTGCCAGCTTTTTTGAAAACATACCCAATCGCAAGGGGTGGCCCCAATTTAACCTACACCCCACCCTTGCCTTTACTGGGATCGTTGAACAGACCGAAGATGTGATAATGCGAGTCTCCGCCACCGAGCCCCGCAAGTGGCGGCTTCGAGTCTACGAAACGTACACGCCTGAAGGTTGGACCCGCGTCCCGGAAGCCCCACGCACCGACACCCATACGGCGACCTCGGTCTTTGAACCTACGACCTTGGCCCAACGAGAAGATGAGCTCATACAAGTACGCCTTTTCTCCACTAATACCCACGTGGCCACCGCGGGAATCCCTCTTGGCTCAAGTGTATCCGGGCTGCTGGAAACCTCACCTCAGCCCATCTTCAACCTGGACGTCAACAGCCCGCAGACCGCCTATCTCCCACCGGACATTAGTAGTTTTCGCAACAGCCTTGCCGAGAGACAGAGCACGAACCTTAACGGCGCGGAACTTGAATCCCAACTCGGCGTACTGGGATTAACCCTCTCCACACCTCTCCCCGACGAGGGCCAACCTTTGGAATCCCCCCTGACCGTACAGAGACTTCACCAGGAAACGAGGCCGTCAACGGCTCTGCTTTTCGTGAGAAGACAGACGCCACCGCGGAGCTACACAACCCTTGGCTCTGTGTCTACCGCGACACGGCTACACCTGCGAGAGGCCGGCAAGCCAACGGGCACGTCAGCCGTCCAAGGGCAAATTTATCCCGGCTGGATCACCGACCGCTACCTCCAGCTTCCCACGGACTTTTCCCAGCCCGTCAAAGACCTGGCTCAAGACCTGGCCCAAGGCCATGACAACACATACGACATCGCCATGAGCATTCAAGACTACCTCCACACCTTGCCTTACAGCACCGAAATCGCTCCCCCGCCCGTGGGCGTGGACGGCGTAGAGTGGTTTATCACGACACAACGCGTCGGCTACTGCAACTACTTCGCCTCCGCCATGATAACAATGCTGCGGTCCTTGGACATACCCGCCAGAATGGTAGTGGGTTTTGCGCCGGGGGAGTGGGACAACCAGCGAGATGCTTGGATAGTCCGGGCCAAGCACTACCACGCTTGGCCGGAGGTCTATTTCCCCAACTACGGCTGGGTGGAGTTTGAGCCAACGCCCTCCGGGGTGCAGCCAAGCCTTGAAAACCTCGGATTTCGAACCGCCAGCCCCAATGCCGGAAACGCCAGCTTTTTGGACGAGTGCTTCAGTGGCGAGTTTGAGTGCGATGATGGCCTGGCCCCTGATGCGGGATTGGACGATCTTCTCCTGGACGACCTTGACTTCGGCTCAGGGCCATTCGCCGCCCCGGTAGGAGGCGGCGGTCCCCCCGCCTTTCTTATTTGGCTGGGATCTGCCATGGGCATTGCGGCCGTGGGCATCCTGGGGGCCAATCTTTACCTTCGATACGTCACCGCCCGCATCGGCCCTCCGGCCATGGTCTATTCGTCCATGAGCTTCCTTGCTAGACTGGGAGGGGTGCCTAGAAATGCTTACGACACGCCCTCTGAATACGGCTCAAGGCTGGCTCACCGCCTGCCTAACCATACTCCGTTCATTGACAACGTGATAAGGAGCTACCAAACCAGCCGCTATAGCAGGGATAAAACCCCCGGCGATTCTCAGGTCCAGGAACTACGTAAATCTTGGAAGGCCCTCCGCCTGCCGCTCCTCAAGCTAGTCCTCCAAAGAATAAATCCAAGGAGACTTTTCGGGACTAGTTAGCTCTTTAACCAGACCGGCACACTTTCTTTTTTTCACTGCCCCTGCTATACTGAGGACCTAAATCTTACGCCGAGGTGTTCTATGTGTCAGACCTGTGGTTGTACCGCCCCTGAACCCAAGGACAAGCCCAAGCGCCAAAGCTAGGCCGGGTCTCCACTCCTTCCGTACCCCAAACCCTGTGCCCCAGCGTCGCATACGAGCTGGGACTAGTATTTGTTGGCCTCCCCTGGCCTTGCTCGCCGACGGGGGTAGTTAATGAAAGTTCGAATCGGATTCGCGCCGGGCCCCTTTCCACCGGAGGCTGAAGGCCACGACACCCTCCGCAGCCTTGTAACTCTGGGCGAACGCTGGGGCTTCGACTCAATATGGCTCAGCGACAGGGTAGTAGGCGGTAGATTCCCGTTGGAACCCGTCGTGGCCCTTTCCATGGTCGCCGCCTATTCCGAAACTCTAAAGTTTGGCACTAGCGTGCTGGCCCTTCCCCTGCGCAACCCCGTGCTTCTGGCCAAAGAGTTGGCAACCCTTGACTATCTTTCCAAGGGTCGACTCCTTCCCGCCGTTGGACTTGGGCAGGAGGATCCTACGGAATACGAAGCCTGCGGCGTCGCCAAAGCGGGCAGGGCAAAGAGGACAGACGAAGCTATTCAGGTAATGCGGCGTCTCTGGCAGGAAGACCAGGTCACTCACCAAGGCCGGTTCTTCACGCTGCGCAACATTTCAATTATGCCCAAACCCATTCAGAAGCCAGCGCCTCCCATCTGGATAGGTGGCCGCAGCAAGGCGGCACAGCGACGCACCGGCCGCCTTGGCGACGGGTGGTTGGTGTCCCAAGCTACACCCAAAGAGATAGACCTCGGTAGAAAAGTAATCTTCGATACCGCCAGGGACAACGGGCGAACCGTAGACCATGACCACATCGGCACCATGTTGGGGTTCTACATAGCCTCTACCGTGGAGAAGGCTGACGCCGCAGCCAAGGGACACGTATTTAGCCACAGGCCCGACGCCCATTACTTGGAGTACTGCGCCGTGGGCCCGCCGGGAAAGGTGGGAGATCTGATAAGAGAATACCTTGCCGCCGGGGCCAGCAAATTCGTGGTACGGCCCATGTGCCACGAAGGCGAAGTCCATCAACAGTTGGAACTCTTTGGACGCCATGTTCTACCTGAATTCCACGGGTAAGACCTCCAAAGAAAGCACAACGCACCAATTCCACTTGACACCTCAAAAACTTGTGTGATAATTTTCACCTGCCCTTTCCCGGTGTAGCTTGCAGATAACTGCGACGGATGAGTGAGTCAGCGCTGAGATGTTCCCGGACCCCACAGCCATCGGCTCCATCGAATGGAGTGAATTCGGTAGACTACTGCACAACCTCTGGTTCTATCTGGCTTTAATCTTTACTTTTTCAATAATAACCCTTGACCGCCCACGCCATCATCCCTTCTTTGGTATCCACACGTCACATTCCAAGAAGCGCCAATCTACTACGCTTCTCCCTAACCATTGCCGCCTTGGGGATACTGGGCATGGCCCTAACCCTCTTGGCCTACACCGTAGGGGTAGCACGGGTGATAGAGGTCTTCTATGATCGGTATTGGATTTAGAATGGGGCCACATAAAATTGCGGCATGCCCCTGGGCACCTGGACCTAACCGGTCTCGTCAAACTCTCATGCCCATTAACCTTCCCCGGACCTGTCCAAGACGGCAACAAGGTGGCCAAACCTCTGAGACAGTCTCAGGTTCGCCGGAAACGGGCCGACTCTGATGCCCCTATATCTGAAACTCATACCCTTGGCCCTTGGGGGACTTCTCACCACGGCGGTTATTGTCCTAGTTGTCATCTTTTTGCTTCGTGCCTGGTGGTCCACCCCTCTGCAGGTCTTCGGCTTCGGAGAGCCGCCGGAGCAGCCCATCGCCTTCCCCCACACCACCCACGTGCAGATAGACGGCATAAATTGCGCCTTTTGCCATCGGAACGTCACCCAGGGCGATGCCGCTTCCATCCTACCCGTGGAGGGGTGTCTATTCTGCCATACCACCATACAGGGAGAAGAAGCCCCGCCGGAGGTCGCCAAGGTCATCGATCACTACAACAACAACGAGCCAATCAACTGGAAAAAGGTCCATCGGCTGCCGGACCACGTCCAGTTTTCCCATGAGCCCCACGTGAGATTTCTTACCGAGGTGCAAGGGCTGTCCATTGAAGGGGCCTGCTCCACCTGCCACGGCAACGTAAGAGACATGGTGGAAGTTGAGCAGGTGCGCAGCCTAAAGATGGGAGACTGCGTAGACTGTCATAGAGATAATCAGTTTGCTACCGATAACAAAGACATCACAGATTGCACTACCTGCCACTACTAGGAAACACTCTTTATGAAAATATCTAGAAGAGATTTTCTAAGGCTGGCCAGCTTCACTACGCTGGGGGCCGTGGCCTGTAACTTCTTCGACGAGAGGGAGTTCACCGCCCAAAGCCCCGTCCAGCTACCGGAAGACCTGGTTACCGGCAGGGACAACTGGTACGCCACCCTCTGCCGCCAATGCCCCGAAACCGAAGGGCTGGTGGTACGAGTCATAGAAGGCAGGGCTAAGAAGGTACAAGGCAATCCCAGGTACCCCACCAACTTGGGCGGCCATAGTGTGCGATGCGAGGCTGGCCTTCAAGCCCTCTACCACCCGGAACGAATCACCGGACCGCTGGTGCGAGAGGGCCCCCGCGGCAGCGGCATGTACCGCGCAGTCCAGTGGGACGAAGCCCTGGACATACTGTTGCGCCGGCTACAGGAACAGCCTGACCATGGCAGAGTGCTTACCGTGACTGGACCCCTTCGCGGCAGCTTGGCCCACCTGACCAACAGCTTTACCACGGCCTACGGTGGCAGGCACATGGCTTTTCAACCCATGGAGGAGGCCTCCTACGATAGGGTTATGAGAGAGGTCTTGGGGCAGGAAATCATACCCACCTTTGATATTAAGAACACCCGGTTACTCCTGTCCTTCGGCGCCGACTTTCTCTCTACGTGGAAGGCCCCGGTGCAGTTCTCCAAGGGCTACGGACATTTCCGGCAGGGCCAGGGCAGGGAAAGAGGCACCCTTGTACAGGTGGACCCTAGATTCTCCATGACGGCGGCCAACGCCGACAGATGGGTCCCCATAGACCCCGGCATGGAAGGCAGTCTGGCCCTGAGCATAGCCCACGTAATAATTTCGGAAGGCCTGGCGGACCCGGCGCGCATAAACGAAATGACCGGTGGCCAGGGCGCCGCAGCGCTGGACGCCTATGCTCCCAACAGAATAGCTCTCCAATTGGGCATACCACCATTGTATGGAAGGGAACCGGCAGAAGTTATTACAGACCTGGCCAGAGACTTTGCCCACCATGGCTCCCGAAGCCTGGCCATCGGCGGCTGCTCAGCGGCGGCTCACACCAACGGCTCATTTAATCTCTCCGCCATATTTGCCTTGAACTTCCTGGTGGGCAGCGTTGGCACGGAAGGCGGCATTAAGTTCAATCCACCACCGCCCGTCCCTGAGCTGGCCGAATTCTTCCCACCATCAACCACCGGTGACTGGCACCGGGCGGTAGGAGACATCGACAGTGGCCACACCGGGGTGGTCCTCTTCCGCGGAGTCAACCCTGTCCACGGGCTTCCGGCCGACGTCAACCTCCGCCAAGCCCTTGATAGAGACGACCTTTTCATTGCCGGTTTCTCCAGCTTCCTGGACGAGACTACCGAATTGGCAGACCTCATCCTACCCGACAAGGCATTCTTGGAGGACTGGGGCAACGATATACCCAGTCCAGGCCCAGGCTTCGAAATAGTGGGCATGCAACAACCCGTGGTCAACCCGCTCCCGGGCATGGCACCCATGAGCTTTGCAGACATACTCTTGCAGATGTCCCGTGAACTGAACCTGGACGCTGCGACGCCCCTAAACCGGGCCACCTATCAGGATGTCCTGAAAGACCACGCCGAAAAGCTGCATCAGCTTGACCGGGGGTCCGTGAGAGAGGCAACTTTTGAGGTTTTTTGGAACCGGCTCCTCCAACAGGGGGGCTGGTGGGACGAAAGCGCCGTGGCAACGGGCGCGCCCGGCGCGCCCAGCCTTATCAACATCGCCAATGAAGCAAAGCAGCCCCAGATTACCGGCCCAACGGGGGGCAACACCTTCAACCTGGTGCCCTTCCAGTCCATCTCCATAACCGATGGCAGCGGTGCGCATTTGCCATGGCTTCAGTCCACCACCGACCCCATAACTACCGTCGCCTGGACTACCTGGGTGGAAATAAACACCTTGGTGGCTGAGGCCATTGGCCTTAAAGAGGGTGACTTTGTTAGGATAGAAGGGGCAAACGGGCGGTCCTTTACCGCTCGAATATATCACCACCCCGCCGTGCCGCCCAAGGTTATAAGCATCCCCGTGGGCCAAGGACACACCTCCGCCCTCCAATACTCCAGGGACCGGGGCGGAAACCCTCTCAACCTGCTGGGGCTGCCCCTGGAAGAAAAGACTCAATCCCTGGCCTGGGCATCCACCCGGGTCAGAATCGTGCCCACCGGCGAGCGGTCGCCCATCCCCAAGTTTGAAGGCATCGTCCCGGCCTTCAATCCCACCCCAGAGGAAGCCATCGTAAAAGTGACCAGAGGATAGTCGCACTACTTTAAGGATTGGATATAAAAAATGGCTGAAGATCGCAAATGGTCAATGGTTGTAGACATAGACCGGTGTACGGGCTGTCAAGCCTGTGTGGCGGCCTGTCAGGCCGAAAACAATATCCCCATCAATGAGGAGAAGGACTTTCTTTCCCGCCGCGCCAAGCAGTGGATACGGATAGACAGGGTGTGGGAGGGTGAATGGCCCAACGTCAAGGCCAGGTTCATCCCCATTCTCTGCCAGCACTGCGAAAATGCTCCTTGCGAGCCCGTTTGCCCCGTCTACGCCACCTATCACAACAACCAGGGCCTGAACGTCCAGGTATACAACCGCTGCGTCGGCACTCGGTACTGCGCAAACAACTGTCCGTACCAAGTACGTTTCTTCAACTTCTACGACCCAGAATGGCCCGGAACTCTGTGGAACCAACTCAACCCGGACGTCACTGTTCGCAGTCGCGGCATCATGGAAAAGTGCACCTTCTGCGTACAGCGCATCCGAAGGGCCGAGCGCACCATTCAGGGGCAGCGGGGCGAAGAGATAAACGACCAGACGCTGAAGGAAGGCAACTATATGCCGGCATGCGTCAGCGCCTGCCCCACCGACACCTTGATATTCGGCAACATTAACGACCCCAACAGCCAGGTATCCATACGTTCCAATGACCCGCGCCACTACAAACTGCTTGACCACATCGGCACGGCGCCCAACGTAATTTACCTCAAGAAGGTTGATCCCGGCGCCGTAGAAGAGGCCCATGAGTAACCTCCGGTTGGACAAGGACAACGATAAGGTACAGATCTCCGTAGAGGGGAAGGAGTTAAGCTCCCGCATGGTTACGGAGGAAGTCACACGGGACTTCTTCCACATTGGCTCCACCTACCGCGGCGTGCTGGCAATTCTTGGGTTGGTCTTTGCAATAGGCATCGTTGCCCTAATCTTGAGGTTCATCGACGGGTTTGGAGTCAACGAGAGGCACCAGTGGGGCTATTACTCCGCAATGTTCGCCTTCTTGCTCATCACGGCCGGCTCGGCACCCCTGGTCGCTGTGGCGTTAAGGTTGACCAAAAATCACTGGCGAAGGCCCTTCTCACGCATATCGGAGCTTTACGCCGTGGTTGGCCTCCTCAGCATCTTATGGTTCCTACCCCTCATGGCCCTCCTGCCACCCCTGGAAGGACGCAAGAGCCTCTGGGTCTCAGATAAGTTCATCGGCGTACCCATTTGGTGGGACTTCTTTGCCGTCCTCTTCCTTGTCATCTGCGGCCTTGGACTCCTTGTCCTCTCGGCCATCCCCGACATGGCCGTTCTGGCCCGCACCGGGGACGGCGGCCCCCGCACCCGCTTCCTGAAAAGCGTCGCCGGGTTCTGGCAAGGCACCGAAGCTCAGTGGAACTACCACCGCATCGGGCTAACGATCCTCGGCGCCCTCTATTTCATGCTCCTCATCATGGTCCAAACCATGATCAACGTAGACTTCGTCATGTCCCTGGTGCCCGGCTGGAAGGACTCCATAATGCCTGCCCACCAGGCGTTAACCGGACTTCAGACGGCCCTTGGCAGCGTCATCGTCGCAACCTTTATCCTCAGGGCCACGGGGCGCTATAGGGATTTCATACCCATGGAATCCTTCTGGTCCATAAGCAAAATACTACTTGCCCTCAGCCTTCTCTGGGGCTACTTCTGGTTCGCCGGCTTCGTCACCTTCTGGTACGGGCGGACCCCGGTAGAGCAGAATATTCTGAAGACCTTCATGTTCGAGTCCTATCGCATCCCCTTCCTGCTGAACTTCTTCTTCAGCTTCCTGATACCCTTCCTCATGCTAATATGGAACCCCGTGAGAAAGAGCATCATTGGGCCAACCATTGCCGGCGCCTCCGTGGTGGTGGGCGCCTTCTTTATGACAATTCGCCTGTACGTCCCCGCTTTTGGCATTGAAGACGTTACCGCCCACGCCCTGGAAACGGTTCCCCTGCCCATAATCCCCGACGTCCTGGACGTCTTCATCATCCTGGGTGGTCTGACCGGGGCTGGACTTATCTACATGTTGGCAATCAAGATATTCCCCGTCCTGTCTATATGGGAAATAAAGGAGGGCCTTCTCTACCAGCGAGTGAGACCTCTCCTTCGCGGCCGTTACATGGTGCTGGGAAAGCCGGAATAAGGGTAGGAATTAGGAGCCAAGTTGCAAGAAGGGAAAATTCTAAGCTACAAGCAGATTAACAGGGACCTGCTCCGCGGGGTCTTCGAAAACCCCGTGCGGTACTGGGCCATTGTCTTGTTCCTTGGAATCATCGTATTGGGGGCCATGTGCGCCGCCGGCTACATGATCAACCGGGGAATTGGGGTCACGGGACTCAACCGTCCCGTGTTCTGGGGCTTCTTCATCACCAACTTCGTCTTCTGGATAGGCATCAGCCACGCCGGGGTAATGCTTTCAGCTATTCTGCGCCTGTCAAAGGCCGAGTGGCGGCGCCCCGCCACCAGGGCAGCCGAGGTGCTCACCATCTTCTCCCTGATGACCGCGGTGCTAATGCCCTTTATCCATACCGGCCGCCCCTGGCGCTTGATGTACTGGGTCTTCCCCTATGACTTCCAACGCGGCATCTGGCCCGATATCAGGTCCCCTCTGGTCTGGGACCCATCGGCGGTAAACACCTATCTGCTCTCCAGCATACTGTTTGTTTTCATAGCCCTGGTGCCGGACCTGGCCGTAATTAGGGACAGGAGCACCGGCATTCGCCGCATGGCCTATTCCGTCCTAGCCCTTGGGTGGCGAGGCACTTCCCGCCAATGGAAGCTCCAGGCCATTGCGGGAATTCTTCTTTCAGCGCTTATCCTACCCGTCTTCGTATCGGTGCATAGCATCGTTTCCTGGGACTTCGGCATGGCGGTATCGGTGTCAAGCTGGCACTCCACCATCTTCGCCCCTTACTTTGTTATAGGCGCCGTTCACTCAGGCGTTTCTGGGGTAGTCACGGTAATGATTTTCATGCGGTGGCTCTTCCGCTGGGAAGACTACGTACGCCGGGAGCACATCGACGCCCTTGGCCGTCTGCTCATTGTCATTGCCCTAGCATGGTTCTACTTCTTCGCCATGGAGTTCCTATTTGGCATCTATGGACAGGAAGGAGACGAGCTCGCCACCCGGTCTCTTCAGATATTCGGGCAGCCCTGGGGATGGTGGTTCTTGACCTTCATGATAACCGCCTTCTTCTTCCCCGTACCCATGTGGCTCTTCCGCAACGTGCGCCGAAGCTTCCTCCTCATGGCAATAACCACCATCTCCGTAAACATCGGCATGTGGTTGGAGCGTTTTATAATCATAGTGCCGGGACTGGCCAGAAAGCAGATATTTACCCAATCGTGGTACACCTACGCCCCCAGCCCCATAGAAATAACCATCGTGGCAGGCACCTTTGCCATGGTCCTCATGCTTTTCCTCCTATTCGCCAAGGTCTTCCCCCTAATACCCATCTTCGATATCAAAGAAGGCCAGGTGCTGGCGGACGAAATTGAGATAGGGCGTAGAAAAGTTCCCGCAGTAATCAGAGAAAATTAGACAACGTTCGAGGTAAAATGATGTCCACACAATCGGTCCTGGCTCTATACTCCAACGCCAGCTACGCCGCTGAAGCCGGCGAAGCGTTGGACAACGCCGGCTTCTCAAAGGAGGATTACGATTTCCTCACCGATACCCCGTACCCCGAAGGGGCCTTTGGCGAGCGACACAACAGCCACAGGCTCTACATTTTCCCCTTCATTGGAGCTCTAATTGGACTTACAACCGCCATACTACTCACCGCCGGGACCCAGATTTCCTACCCCCTGGTAACGGGCGGCAAGCCCATCCTCTCCATTCCCCCCATGGCCATCATCACCTACGAAGGCACCATGCTTGGAGCCATCCTATTTACCGTTATCGGCATAATCTTCGAGTCGCGGCTCCCCACCACCAAGAAACATATCTACGATGACCGCATCACCGAGGGATACATTGGACTGGTGGTGGACTGCCAGGAAGACCAAGTCAATTCCGTGGAACAGATACTGACCCAGGCCGGAGCTGAAGAGGTGAGGCGAGAAGAGGCATGACACCGCGGCCCCCCACCGGCATTAGAGCTTTCCCGAGGGCTTTGCTCATGCGCTTTGTCCAATCACCCCTTTTGCGCCTGGGAATCATCGGCCTTTTGGCAGCCCTTATAGCCATAAGCTGCACCAAAGGCACCTATCCCCTGGACATTTTCTACGAGATGCACTACCAGCCTTCCTACCACTCCCAAGAACCGCCGCGCCTTATGCCACCGGTTGGGGCAGTGCCCATTACAGGCAAAGAAGTGCCCTTGCAAGTTTCCCCAACAAACATCGACACCATCATAAACCCCATGCCGGAAGAAGGGGTGGACCAAGGCGCAAAACTCTTCGCCATCAACTGCTCCATGTGCCACGGAGTGGGTGCCATGGGAGACGGCCAGGTGCTCCAAACCATGATTGACGAGTACGGGTACACACCAAAGCTCAATACCAACCTCACTCTGGTGAACATCTTCGGATACTCGGACGGTCTCCTCTTTACCACCATCACCAATCGAGACCTCAGGCCGGAGATAGCGGCCCTAGACCCCGGCACCAACGTTGTCATGCCCCAGTTCCAGAAACTCCTCACCGTTGAGGAGAGGTGGATGCTGGTAAACTACCTCAACACCCTGGGGGGATCATAGAGGGCGTCTCCCCCTCGGCTTCTCTACGATTCCCTTGAACCTATGATTGGCGGTGCGCCAATGGGATCCCTGCTCCCATCAAACTACATCCTCGCTTTATCAACTGTCCCATTTTACCTCGCTCTAGCTAGCATTATCACACTCTGCATCATTTTTTCATCCTGCGGCACCCCTCAGTCCAAATCTCTGGAGGAACAGGCTCAAAGCATCGACAAGCAGCTAATTTGCCCCTTTTGCCCCGCTGAAACCATTGACCAAGCCCAGGTGCCTCAAGCCAAGGAGATGCAGGCCTTTGTCCGTGAGAAATTAGCCCAAGGCTGGACAAAGCAGGAGATTTTGGATTACTTCTCTGCCCCGCAGCGATACGGCCCCAGGGTCCTGGCAGAACCCCCAAAGTCCGGCCCAACTTTGGCCATATGGATACTGCCCCCCGCTGGGTTTCTGCTGGGAGGAACTCTGGTTTTCTTCATAATCAGAGCTATGATGAAACGGCCCCACACACCATCTAACGAACCGCCGTCCGGGGAGTCGGACATGGCGCCCTACCTGGCCCGGATTGACGCCGAGATAGAGGCTAGGAATCAACCAACGCGGAAGCGCCCCGGCGCCAAAAGCCCAGGGGACAACGTGGGTTCGAAAAACCCCAACGGAGACACGCCCAATGGCTGAACTGGGCCTCATCTCCATCCTAATCGCCCTTGCCCTTGCCATCTATGCCATCCTAGCCTCCCTGCTAGGCCGCCTTCGGAACATTTCCGCCCTTATGGAAAGCGGCCAACACGCCACCTACCTCGTGGCCCTAGCCCTCCTAGTTTCCAGCTTCAGCCTGGTATCTGCCTTCCTGTCAAACAACTTTGAGCTGCGGTACGTTTTCGAACACAGCAACCTGGCTATGCCTCGGATCTACACCTGGGTAGCCATCTACGCCGGAAACGAGGGCTCCTTGCTGTTCATTGCCACCGTCTTCTCCATACTCGCTGCCTTGGCCGTAGCCTTTTCGCCCCACCGGTTTAGACCCAGCCTCCCATACACCAACGCCGTTCTCATGTTCATCATGGTCTTTTTCCTGGCCGTAATGGCATCCCTGGCCAACCCCTTCGCAACGCTGGACTTTGTGCCCGCCGACGGCCAAGGCATCAATCCCCTCCTCATCCATCCGGGCATGTTTGCCCATCCACCTCTGCTTATGACTGGATTGGTTATGGTAAGTATTCCCTTTGCCATTGCCCTTGGCGCCCTTCTTTCCAAAAGGGTAGAAGACCAATGGGTAGACGTAGCTCGAATATGGGGCCTGTTGGCCTGGGCTACCCTTGGCACTGGACTACTGCTGGGCTCCTGGTGGGCCTACACCATTCTTGGCTGGGGCGGGTACTGGGCCTGGGACCCGGTTGAAAACGCTGGGCTAATGCCTTGGCTGGGCCTCACCGCCTTCATTCATTCCATAATGGTACAAAAACGCCAAGGCATGTTCCGAATGTGGAACCTTGCCCTCATCAACATCACCTTTGCCCTATCGCTATTTGGGATGTTCATCAACCGAGGCGGCCCCGTCCCCTCCGTCCACTCCTTTGCCGCGTCCTCCCTTGGCTGGGTATTCCTCACATTTATGATAGTAGGGGCCTTCGTGCCCTTCATCATCTTCTTCATGCGATACAACCTCATCAAAAGTGCCAGACACCTGGAGTCAAGCCTTTCGCGAGAGGCGGCCTTTCTGGTAAACAACTTGCTCCTCCTGGGCATCGCCTTCGTCACCCTGTGGGGCGTCGTCTATCCCCTGGTCTCTGAGGTCTTCTCCGGTTTTGTCGTTACCGTTGGCGAGCCTTTCTACAACCAGGTAAACGGGCACATTTTCCTTGGCTTGATATTTCTCATGGGCGTTGGCCCCCTGCTACCGTGGCGACGAACCGGGGGCAGGACACTTAGAAGAAACCTGCTGCAACCCGTCATCGTGGCCGTGGTGGTGCTTATTGCCCTCGCCATTCTTGGAGTCAGAAAACCCTACGCCCTGGCCGCCTTTGTGCTCCTTGCCTTGGTCGCCGCGGGCATCATGCAGGAGTGGATTAGAGGGACCCGGTCCAGGCACACGCGGGGCGAAAGCTATCCCCGGGCATTCATCGCCCTAATAATCTCCAACCGACCCCGATACGGCGGCTATGTGGTACACCTCGCCGTGGTCGTCCTAGCCGTGGGAATCGTGGGGTCCTCCTTCTACGGCACCCAGCGGGACGTACTCTTAACTCCCGGCGAAAGCGCCGCCGTTGAAGACTACTCGATAACTTACAGGGAATCCCGGACCCTGCAGAAATCCGACCGCCGGGAGTCTTTCTTCACACTGGACGTGGCTAAAGGGGACAAGTTCATCGGCACTTTGGAGGCGGAGCGTACCTTCTACACCGGCTTCAACATCAGCGCCACAAGGGCCGGAATCCGTTCTACCCCCGTGGAGGACCTGTACATTGTTCCCAGTGAGGCCCGGGAAGGAGACCCCAGCATCGGCTTCCGCATCTTCGTCAACCCCCTAATTTGGTGGATGTGGATAGCCGGCCCCATAATGGTAATCGGCACCACTGTGGCCCTTTGGCCCGCCCGGTCCCCCTCCCCGTCGCCAAGGCCACACAGGCGCTCCGCAGCATCGAAGGCTCCATCCCAATGAATCGTCACAGCGCAACACTAAACTACGCTTCCACCCGTTCCTCCTGAGAGGTGCAACTACATGCCTTACGCAATAGTCGTCCTACTGGCCCTTCTGAGCCTGATTGTCATCTCCCATCCCTTCCTCAAGGCCCATCTTCAATCCAAAGCAAACTCCCCACCTGATCCGTCGGAAGAACCTGATCGTTCCAATCAGTCGCTCTTTGACGACATAGACCGCCTCAAGCTCGACCTAGACCTTGGCAGCGTCACACCGGAGGAGTACGAGCGCCAGATGAACGCCTTGCGCCATGCCGCTGCGGCGAACCTGCGTGCCCAAGACCTTCCGGCTCAGGGCAAACGAGACGAATCCAAAACCTCCCAGGAAGTAGACGACGCCTTAGAAGAGAGAATAAGGCGACATCGCCGTAGCCTCCTGCAACAGCGTAGAGACCCCTCATGAAGAAGCTTGGCTTCTGGGCTCTGCTGGTGCCTATTGCCTTAACCATACACCTGCTCTCCTCCCACGCCGCCGCTCAGGAACCCGCTGCACTCAACGGCCTGGTCATAAACATGTCAACCAACCGGGAGGCCCCTGACGGACTGAAGGTTACCCTACACGTCTTTACGCCCAACGGTGGCGTCGAGACGAGGACCACTGTTACCGGTACCAACGGCGAGTTCTCCTTTGGCAACGTGTCATTCGGCGGAGAAGAAAGGTATTCCATATCCACCACCTACCAGGACATCACCTATGGCGTGGAGCCCGAATCTCTCCAATCCTCAACCATGCTTGCAATCTTCGACACCACCAATGACCTAACCTCCCTGGACATCAACTCACACATCCTGATTATTCGAGAAGTAGACCCTAAGGAGAGAATGGTCTCCGCGGCGGAAGTGGTTCTCATTTCCAACGCGGACCTTCGCACCTTCAAACCCATTCTACAGCCCGCCTCCGCCATGAATTTCTTGCGATTCACCGTGCCGCCCCAGACCTCCGGCCTCCAGGTACAATCTGATCTACGAGGCGGAGACATTATCGACGTAGGAACAGGCTTTGGCCTGACAGCTGCGGTACCTCCGGGTTCCCATCAAGTCACCTTCAACTACACCTTCCCATACCAGGGGAACGAGTCATCTTTTTCTCCAACGTTCCTACAGGGAGCTACTATCTTTCGAGTCCTGGTTCCGGAGGGCTTGGGGGAAGCCACGGGGCCGGGGCTTTCAGAGATTCAGCCCACCACCATAGGTGAAACCTCCTATCGAGTATGGAGCAGCCAAAACCTGAGCCCCAAGGCAACCCTGTCCATAGACCTGATTAACCTGCCTCAGCCCTCCCTCTGGGAAAGATTGTCCACGAGTCTTGTGGACAACCGAATTCTTCTCATCGGAATACCTTCCATCTTGGGACTTGCGCTAACTGCAGTCATTCTATATGCCCTCCGGCACCGCGGCGGCCCGGCCACCACTCCGCCCCAAGAAAAGCCAGCCCAAACGTTGATAGCTGAAATAGCGCAACTGGACAACCTCTTCCATGGGAACAAGCTGGACGAGACAGAGTACCGGAGCAAGAGAGCGGAGCTTAAAAAACGCCTCTTGCAGGCGTTAGAATATGAAGATATACGCCCCAAAGAGGAGACCCCCTGAACACGCGTCGCAACTGGATACTAGTCCTGTCGGTCATACCTGCCCTGGCCCTCTTTACCCTCATGGGCTGGGCCCTTGCCCGCAGCGGCGGCAATCCCGGCGGTATGGGTATAAACTCCCAGATGGGGGAAAAGCTCGCCGCCAACAGGCCCGCACCACACTTCACCGCGTCCTCTCTGGACGGGACTCCCATCAGCAGCCGGTCTTTCCAAGGCAAAATTATCATGCTGGACTTCTGGAGCTCCTGGTGCCCCCCCTGTCGCATTGAAGCCCGCACCCTCTCCCACGTGTACCGGGAGTACTCCGACAAGCCCGTCGAGTTCATTGGCATCGCAATCTGGGACAACGACGAAGACATCCTGGAATTCGTCCAAGAGTTTAATATACTGTATCCCAACACCGTGGACGCCGAGGGGCGCATTGCCCTGGAATACGGCGTGTCGGGGATACCGGAGAAGTTCTTTATCGACGGGTCGGGTATACTCAGGAAGAGGTTTGTTGGACCCATGAGCCCCGGCGCCCTCAGATCTATTCTGGACGAGATGCTGGCCAATGAAGGACAGGAGCAACCCTCCAACAGCTGAAGAGCCGGCTCCTGGGCCCAAGAAGCGCTCCGTGGTCAACTTAGTGGAAAAAACCGGCTTTACGGCGTTGCTGGTGCTAATGGCCTTCACCATTTTCCTGGGCGCCAGCCACGAGGGAAGAGCCGCTGTCAAAGCCACACTGTTCATTCCCCACGTCTTCAACGCAAGCATCAAACCCCTCAATTGGTTTACCCCCACCCCAGTGGTGGAACGCGTCACCTTCCCAATTCCCGGCGGCGCCGGAGCGGGCGATATCTACCGGCCACCTGGCGAAGGGCCGTACGCCGCAGTGCTGCTTTTCCTTGGCGTAGCCCCGGCGGGACACGACGACCCGCGGGTGGTGCGCCTGGGCGACGCCCTGGCCAGGTCAAATATGGTAACCCTCTTCTACTGGTCCCCCATCATGGCCGAAGGCCGAATGGAGCCCGAGGACGTGGACAACTTGGTAGCAGCATTCCAGTACCTCTCCGCTCAAGACTACGTAGACGCCACCCGCGTCGGCATGGGGGGATTCTGCGTAGGCGCCAGCTTCAGCATCATGGCCGCCTCCGCGGAACCCATTAGAGACCAAGTGGCCTTCGTCAACGCCTTTGGCCCCTACTTCGACATGCGAGACCTCATAGGCGCTATATCCTCCGGGACCAAGAGCTACGGTGTCGAGACCCTTTCTTGGGAGCCCGACAAACTGTCCAGAAAGGTATTCATCACTCATCTGACCCAAGACCTCCCTGAAACAGAGAGCCGTCTCTTACAAAACGCCTTTCTCGACAACGCATCCCCCGAGATAGCAGTCCAGGACCTCTCCCCCCAGGGAAAGGCCGTCTACAACCTCCTTAAAGGCGTTCCCCAGGAAGAGGTGAAGACTCACCTGGCACAGATACCGCAAAGGACTCAAGAGAGAGCAGCCTTGATATCTCCCAGCCAGCGCCTGGACGGACTTAGGACCCCCCTTTTAATTATGCACGACCGGGAGGATGACCTTGTTCCAGCCTTCGAGTCCCGGCGCCTTCTCGACGCCTTGAAGCACCGCGGCAACGCCAGGTATACCGAATTCGGCCTCTTTGACCACGTAACGCCGGATATACGCCTCGGCCTCTGGGACACCTCCAAAGAGCTGGTCAAACTCTTTCGCCACCTGCACTCCATTTTGATGAAGGCAACTTAGCGACAGCATCCAAGGACTCCCTCTACAGACCGCCGACGGGCGGCTAGCAAGGTCCCCAGGCCTAGGCGTGGTGATACAACACCCTCACATGGGATAACATCAACAGGAACCGGCAGCCCCGCATAAGCCCACCTCGCCTAGAAGCCGCAAAGGGAGGAACCCTGTCGGAACTGGGAACCATATAACAGACGGACTTGAAAGACATGTGGCCTGAAGAAGCGGCTGACTTCACTCCATGGCTTTCTGAAAACATCTCCAAACTTGGCAAGGTCCTGGGAATGTACCTAGAATCAAGGTGCATAGAAGCCCCCATCGGGCCTTACTCTCTGGCCATACTTGCTCAAGATTCGAATAGCAACCGCCCCGTAATCATTAAGAACCTGTTGCCCACGACCATCTCGGCAATCTGCTCACTTCCGCCTCCGACCGCGATGCCAATGCGATGGTCTGGTTGGCCACGGGCAAGTGACACCGCCGCGCTGTCTATTTGGGTGTCGGGCCGCCCCGCTCCCGTCGAGCGCACCTTCGGCCACCACCACGCCGACCACCTGGCTGATATGTTGCTTCTGCCATTGAATCTTCTTTTCAATATACGTTTTTGGTTTATTTTAGCCCCTGCACAGGTCAAAATCCTACGCATAGACCCATCGACCAGAGTTAACCCTCACATAGAATGTATTGGTGGTTTAAGCGCCCACAAGGTCATTTGGAAGCAACAAGCTGACAGTTTCCGTAGTGTCCGCCGCAAATCCCACCCATATGCGACGTACTCCCCGGCGTTTTTTGTCCTGGCTTGCCTCATCGTTACCCCTCCGTACATAATGAGCGATGTCCAAGCTTCAATAAATTCCTCACGGAGGTTTCACACTAAAAATGAACATCGGTTTACTAAAACGAATTCTGGCACTCTTTCTCGTGGCTATGGCCGTCGCCGTGGCTCTACACCTCATTCTCACGCCGGTGTACCATGACGGCTCGCCAGACTACCCCGTGTGGAAGATTATGAACTGGTTCATGGCCGCCGCGGTGCTTGTGGCCCTCATCGCCAACATCATGCGAAGGAGGTCCCTCAACAGCGAGACGACCAGCGTCCTCGACTATCTGCGGGCCAGCGTCACCTACTACGGGGCCATCGCGCTGACCATCCTCTTCTTCTGGGGGTGGTTCTGGACTTTGAACCCCGACAGCGAGACCGGAGAGGCCATTACCTCCCACATCATCTACTTCCCCCTCATGGACACCCTTTTCACAATCGTCGCCCTCTCCACAGGCCGCCACCTTTGGAACACTGGTGGAAACTAAGGTCAATAAGACCGGCAAGATTCTGCATAAAGCCGCCCTTAGGCTCAACCCATTGACCCCGGCGCCTGGGACGGCGTGGACCTCGCCACAGCCGCGGGCTTCAAAGCGCGCGGCAGCAAAGATTGTTTATGAATCGTCTCCCCCTCCAAAGGGGGAGACACCTGTCCATGATATTATTATGACAATTCAGTTGATAGTCGCCTTGGCGTGGGCCACGGCCCCAACGGGTTGGAGGAAGAGTAAAAATGCGGCCCATTACTGAGATCGCCGAATCCCTGGGGTTAGACCCGGCCCTGGTCATACCCTACGGCAAATACAAGGCCAAGATTTCCCTGGAAGCCATAAAGCCAAACGGCCCCTATGGGTCTATGGTAGTCATCACCGGCATCACACCTACTCCCGCCGGAGAGGGGAAGACCACCGTCACCGTGGGGCTGGCCCAAGGCCTGGGGAAATTAGGAAAACGAGTAATTGCCACCCTAAGGGAGCCATCCCTTGGGCCCTTATTCGGCATCAAGGGCGGAGGAACAGGCGGCGGCGCTTCTGTGGTGGAACCTCAATCCGACGTGAACATCCACTTTACCGGCGACGCCCACGCCGTGGCTTCGGCCCACAATTTGCTGGCCGCCCTAACGGACAACGCAACTCAGCGTAATCAGATTCCCGGCTTACAGCCCAACGGGGTCATCTGGCATAGGGTCACTAACATCGAGGACCGGGCGCTTAGGAGCGTCGTTACGGGCATCGGCGGTCCCGCTAATGCGCCTGTAAGAGAAACCGGTTTCGACATCGTAGCCGCATCGGAAATAATGGCCGTCCTGGCTTTGGCCGGTGGCTTTGAAGACTTGAGGGCGAGGCTTGGGCGCATGGTGGTGGGGTTTACCAAGGGCCGGGAGGCTGTTACCGCCCAAGACATTGGCGCTGTGGGCTCCATGATGTCTCTGCTCAGGTACGCCATCCTGCCTAACCTTGTCCAGACCACCGAGGGACAGGCTGTTCTTGTCCATACCGGCCCCTTCGGGAACATCGCCCACGGATGCAGCTCCGTGGTGGCCGATCGCCTTGCCCGGGGATACGCAGACTACGTCCTGACCGAGGCCGGATTCGGCTCCGACCTGGGCTTCGAAAAGTTCATGCATATCAAAGCGCGATACAATGGTCTTGAGCCCAAGGCCGCGGTTCTGGTGGCCTCCGTACGCGCCCTCAAGTCCCACGGCGGCGTCAGATTGCGAGACCTGGACGTGGCCAACGAGGACGCGGTCAAGGCGGGCATGTCTAACCTGGAACACCATATCAACGTGGTCACCTCTTTCGGCGTCCCTGTTGTAGTGGCCGTCAACACATTTCCCGCAGATACCCCGGCGGAACTGTCCCTGGTGCGCCAAGGGGCACTCGACGCTGGGGCCTTTGCCGCCGTGGAGACCACCGTATTTACCCACGGTGGTCAGGGAGGAATTGAGTTGGCCGAGGCCGTGGCAGCAGCAGTGGGGCAGCGTGGGAACATCTCCTACCTATACCCTGAGGACGCGCCCCTGCGAGACAAAACGCTGGCCCTTGCCCAAAAGGTTTACAATGCCAGCCATGTCAGATGGGCGCCGGCGGCCCGGCGGCAACTGGCCCTATACGAAGAGTTGGGATGGGGACATCTGCCCGTGTGCATGGCCAAGACCCACCGGTCCATATCCCACAATCCCCTGCTCAGGGGCAGACCATCCAACTACACATTTCAAATCTCTGACGTAAGGGCGTCGGTGGGAGCCGGATTCATATATCCCGTCGCGGGTAACATCGTCACCATGCCTGGACTGCCCAGAGTTCCCCGCAGCCTTGACGTGGACGCTAAAGGGAACGTGTTGCACCTGTAGCCCCATATCCGCCATTCCAATTTTCACTGGACACCCGTGGCGTACAGCGCCGCCCGGGTGAGCGGTTGGCCAAGGCCGAAGCGAGATTCCAAGGCCATGACCCTAATCTCTGAAGGCAACGACATCAACTATAACGACGCCGGAGGGGACATTGAATTCGATGAGGATGGCGATGTGTTCGACACCATCGAAATCTAGACCACATCCGGCGGCGCAATTAAGTCCATTGGTAGGTTCGAATTGCCCTAGCCAAACCATTGCCTCTTTCGCCAAAGGCGAGTGAACCGTTGCTCAAAAAGCGCAGGGCCTGTCAGCAAAATATTCATCGCCCCTTCACATCTGGGCATATTCCAGCCTCTCACCAAATCCCGCCGCCACGCCGTGACCCCCGTCCCCATGGCAAGGGAGCCCGTACGGCGGTGCCGGAGCGCTTGAAAGTCGGGGGTATGTCCGGGGTTTATTGAAGGAGGGGTTCAAGCTCTTTCAGATTGGCGTCGTCCTGCACGCGGCGCCCCTGCTCTATCTCCCGTATCAGGTGGACGAGCTTGTTGTTCAGGGGCGTTGGCACGTTGTGCTCCTTACCCTTCCGTACGATGGGGCCAATGATGTGGTCTACCTCCGTGGGTCGCTTTCTTACGGCCACGTCTCGCCAAGGGCCTGAGTACACCTTTACGTGGTCTTTGAAGCAGTCGGCCATAAGGTCAAAGACGGGAAGAGCTTCTTGTAGGTCGGCTCGAACCAGCTCAGGGGGGTTAAAGTGGTGCTCCGAGAGGGTCTCAAGGGTGACGCCGGATGCTTCGGCCACCTCTACACCCTCTCGAAAGAGGCCAAGTAGGATTGGTCGGTTGCGTTGGTCCCTAAGCATATCCACCACGGTGGACGTTCCCATGGCGTTGCCTATGTAAAAGCATCCCCAGATAATCTTGGACCACAGGTACCCAAAGATGTTGCTGGTAACGCTGGTGGGGGCCACGTGGTTGAGGACGTCCCGCAGGTGGGTGATTCTCTCGGTGGAGGCGCCATCAAGCTCGCCGATGCGCATAGGCCCCTCACCGCCATACAGGATGTGACCCGGCCCAATATAGTCACCGCCCCAGTTGACCAGGCACCCAATGGTTCGTTCTGCGCCAATGTACTTGGCTATGGTCTCTTCATTGAGCCCGTTTTGCAGGGATACAACAGTGGAATTGGGGCCAATGTGTGGCAGCAGGGCCTCCATTGACGCCTCGGTATCCTGGGCTTTGACACATAGAAAAATGGTTTCCAACTCTCCTTCAAGCTGGGCAGGCAGTATTGCCGGGGCCTTTATGCGACTGTCACTGACGCCGGTTACCAGGAGGCCCTCCCGGTTGATTTGCTCCACGTGCTCGGGGACCTTGTCAACAAAGATGACGCTGTGCCCGGCCATGGCCACTTTGGCGCCGGTGATTCCGCCAATGGCTCCGGCGCCGTAAACGGTTATGTTCATAATGACTCCTTTCAGGGGCCGGCACTTCTATTTAGTTCTTAAGGGGCCGCCGTTGGTGATTATGTATCTGCGTTGGCGCGTAGGTCAATTTTATGGTTAAGGGGGAAATGGGCCACGTTGGAGTGATGGCCTTTGAAAGAAGGTGCATCGACGCTCGATATCTACGGTGAAGAATCAGCCGACCTCTGGGGTGGGTGCTCCAGGAGACTAAGGGGCGGTCGCTTGCTTGTAGAGTGACGTCTATGACCTAACCATGGGCCAAGTCAACGGCATTCGTGGGTCCAACTCTATCCCGTTTGAGAGATGCACCTCTACCCTGACCCGCCTTAATACGGCCACCGGTGGTGTTCTCCACGGTGCCGGATAGGCAAGGCTTTGCTTTCTTTATCCTGCAATGTGGTCTAACCCAAACGACATTTTAGCTAGTTCCCCAATTTCATAAATCGCTCGTCCCCGCCACTGCTCCACTTCAGGTCTACATTGATCATAGACGTCACTCAGATCAGTTCGTTTTAGTATCGGTAGTAGTCCTAAGGCTGCCGCGCCTGTCAACTCCCCATCACTACCGTCACCAACATAAACACATTCTTGTGAGTCGGTGTGAAGTCGATGACATGCAGTCCGGTAGATGGCGACACTTGGCTTCATGACTCGTTCTTCACAGGAGAAAACCGCTACATTGATGAGCGGGGCTAGCGGAGATTGCTCCCAGAACAATGGAACATCAGGGCCACAATTACTAATGAGACCAAGCTGCAATCCTCGGTTCTTCAGGATACTCAGAGCTCTTAACACGGACTGCTCAGGTATAATTGCATCCCCTATGAAATCATAATGATATTTTGCAGCTTCCACGATTTGCTTATCACCAGTATCCACACCAAATCGAGAACAGATATCTTCAATATTCTCCTCGACGGAACGGTAGCGTCCTAAATATCTGTTGAGGGACGTTTCCTTCATAAGTTGCCAGAATTCAGGATATGGGACCCTTACAGCGTCGGCCATCTGATCAATCACTCGGTCGTATACTCGGCGCGGGAAGCTGCTGACCAACGTACCAAAAAGGTCAAAGATAATAGCTTTGTAGTGCATTCCTTTTTCCTAACCGCTCTTAACGACCATACCCCATTTCAACATCGGCCACAGCAAACGTCTCGGGATTAGTGTACCGACATCATTGAAATGAAGACTTTGATAGTCATGTTCCTTTGGGAGATTCAATCGTATGTTTGAACTGAGAAGGAAGCATGATGTCTACCAAGAAGTACCCTATCAGACTGACGAGAGACGAACAACAGAAGTTCAAGGGAGTGGTATCTCGCGGGCGCACCACAGCGTACAAGCAGATCTATGCGCGAATCTTGCTAATGAATGATAAATCACGCCCGGACGGGGAACGAAGGGACGCAGACATATCCGGTGCGCTCGGAGTGGGACTCTCAATGGTCGAGCGGGTCCGTCCACGGTGTATGAAAGATTACATACAGTCGACCTCCTGACCCCCACTCCGACCAAAATGGGCAAAGGTACCCCGCATTGATAATGAATGCAACCCATGCATACCATCTAGTCAACACGCCTCACACAGGAGAGCAAAATGCCAGACTACAAGCTCATATCTGCAGACTCTCACGTTTTTCGAGCCGCGAGAGATGTGGATCGAATACCTTGACTCACCTTTCAAAGAAAGAGCGCCCAGAATCGTCACCAATCCCGACGGCAAGAAAGGCGACTACTTCGTAATGCCCGGCCAAGAACCTGAAAAGGTCGGTGGCGGCTTTTCCGCCGGCGCCTCGCCGGAACAGCTCAAGCGAATGTTGGAACAGGCCTCTGTCGAAGAGCAATGTCCCCTCGGCGCCTACATACCCGAAGAACGCATCAAAGAGTTGGACGTCGACGGCGTTGAGGCGGAAATACTCTACACAACCCTCGGCTTCCGCCTCTTTCGACTTACCGACGCCCCATTCCAGCAAGCACTCTTCAAGGCCTACAACACCTGGATTTCAGAGTATTGCAGCTACGACTCCAAGCACATGATCGGCCTTGGCCTCATCTCGCTTTTAGACGTGAGCGAAGGCGTCAAGGAGCTGCATCGCTGCGGCGAACTTGGTCTTCGCGGGGCCCTAATTATGGCCTCGCCTCCTGACGACGTTAGCTATGCCGACCCCGTCTTCGAACCCTTCTGGGCTGCCGCCGCCGAGCTGGACATGCCCATTAGCCTACACATCCTCACCGGCCACGGCGACGAGAGCCGCAACGCCGGTAAATTCAAGAAAAACCACTACCTCCGCGCTATCAGCATTGTCCACGAGGTTCAGCGTTCCTTCGCGGAAATCATCTTCTCCGGTGCCTTGGAGAGGCATCCCAACCTTCGAATTGTCTCCGCCGAAAACGACATCGGTTGGGTTCCACACTTCCTATATCGGGCAGACCACTTCTACGACAAGGCTGCCTATAGTAACCCCACGGACCTGAAAATGCCACCCAGCCAATACGCCAAGCGACAACTCTTTGTTACCTACATGGACGACCCCATTGGCCTGAGGCTCTCCGACTACTACGGAGAGGACAACTACGCTTGGGCTAGCGACTACCCCCACGCCCAGTCCACCTTCCCCAACTCCCACCAAATCGTTGACGAAAACTTCACCGGAGTGTCGGAAGTGGTCAAGCGCAAGGTAACGCGAGATAACGTTATCAAGCTCTATAACATGGAGCTCACCTGAGCCCCGGTACACAAACAGGAGGTATAAATCATGCGAAACGGATTCAAAGTCATAGACGCCGATGCCCACTTCTACGAGCCCGGTGATATCTGGGACAGCTACGTTGAAGCCGGCTACCGCGACCGCCGCCCTAAAGTCACCCAGGTCCACGGCAAGGCCATTCTGGAGTACGAGGGCGAGGAAACCATGAATGCCCTACGCTCCAAGACCCTCTTCTCTCAGATGGACGCCAAGTTCGGCCACGCCTTCCGCGACAGCTGGAGCTTGGAGAGCAGGATAAAGGACATGGACACCGAGGGATGGGACATCCAGGTGTGTCTGCCCACCAACGCCGCCGCCGCGCCCGCCTACAAGGAGCCGGATATCTCCGCGGCCCTCTGCCGAGCATACAACAACTGGGCACATGACTTCTGCAGCGGAGCCCCGAAGCGCATCAAGTTCGCCGCAGTAGTCACCGGCAAAGACGCCGGGGAGATGCTGACCGAAGCCCGCCGCGCCGTTCAACGCCTGGGCGCAGTATCCATCTTCCTCCCCTCGGCCATCCCCGACAAGATGTGGCACCACCCGGACTATAACCCCGTGTGGCAGGCCGCCGAGGAGTTGGAAGTCCCTCTGGCCGTCCACGGCGACAGCAGCGCCAGCGGCGGGCCTCTGGCCAACGCGCGCTACGCCCCTCTCGACGGCGCATTTATAGCCCTGAGCGAGACCATCGGCTTCCCCTTTGAGAACATGATCAACCTGGGCCATTTCATGTACAGCGGCATCCTGGACCGCTTCCCTCGCCTAAAGCTCCTCATCCTAGAGGCCAACTCAGGCTGGGTGCCCTTCTGGCTCAACCGGCTCGAAAAGTATTGCGAGGGCAGACAGTCCGTCTTCTTCGACGATCACCCCCTCAACCTCACACCCCAGGAATACTTCACCCGCCAGTGCGCCGTGGCCGCCGACGCCGACGAACCCTCCATCAAGTACGTCATTGACTACATCGGCGACGACAACATCGTCTTTAACACCGACTACCCCCACCCTGACGCCCCCGCCACCTCGGAGCCACTGACAAACATGATGGAGCAGCCCCTCTCAGACGAGTCCAAGCGCAAAATACTCTGGGATAACTCCATCAAAATCTACGGAGAAAGACTGGTACAAGGGGCATAGCAGCGACGCCCGGTAGGTCCCCGTTATGCAATGATCCATAAGCCCAAAAGGGCGCAAATTTTGTTGACAAGAAGCTGCCATCTCCATAACACACCGCTCTAGCGGAATCCGTTAAATCCCAATATAATATGCCCCTATATCAACGCCCCATAACCATGTAAGGAGACAAAAATGAGACTACTGAAGCCATCCTCAGGGTAGACGCGGCTAGGACTTCTGGCCCTGGTTGCGATATTGACGATCTTCATCGTTGCCTGCGGCGGCGATGCCACACCCACCCCCGCGCCCACCGCGGCGCCCAGGCCCACCGTTGCCCCAACAACCGCGGCAACAGAACCCGTCGCATCCCGGCTGCTGGTAGCCATACCCAATCCCAGTTACCAGTACACCATGCAGCACCCCATGAACCAGATAGCTGCGCGAATCATGCCCATCTACGACCACCTCGTCGGCCACGACCCCAAGACCAACGAGGAACTCCCTCAACTCGCCGAGAGTTGGATAATGGGACCCGACGGCAAGACATACTCCTGGGTCCTTCGCCAAAACGTTCCCTTCTATAGAGGGGCAAAACCCACAAACATAAACTTCTCCGCCAAAGACGCCGTTCACTCTTTCGGAATCTTCGCCGGCGTCAACAGCGAAAGGACCCTCGGTATACGCCCCGAGTTCGGCGGCATCGTTGACGCCGATATAGTCAACGACCACCTGGTTACCCTACGGCTCGCCCAAGTCAACCTGGCTATGCCTTTCCTCCTCTCCGACGAATGGGCCACCGGCATCACCAGCAAGGACTGGTGGGACCTTCAGGGAGAAGATGGCTACTTCGCCGATCCCATCGGCAATGGCCCCTGGAGCCTCGTTGAACTCAAGGTAGACCAGCATGTCCTCCACGAACGCGTGGAGGACCATTGGCGCATTACCCCCGGCTTCCCGGAGGCCCAGTTCCTCTTCGCCCCGGAGCAAGCTACCAGGCTGGCCATGCTTCTGACCGGCGAGGCCCACATCTCAGCCATCCCGCGGGACCTGCACGTCCAGGCTGAAGAGCGGGGCATGGTCATCTCCAAGAGCACCCTGCCTGCCGTTCATACTCACATCCGTTACTCCTTCTTCAAGCCCGACAACTACGTTAACCCGGAGACCGGAGAGCCGGCTCTGGGCCAGGTAGCCCTCGGCCCCACCGAGGGCTATAACCCCAACGACCCCTTGCGCAACGTGAAGGTCCGGCAGGCCCTCAACTATGCCATTAACTACAACGAAATCAACGACACCTTCTTCAGAGGCGAAGGCTTCCCGTTGGTTGACTACTTCCCACCCTGGCGGAACGACTTTAAGGACGAATGGGCCCCCATCCCAGGCCCAGATGGCAAGACAGGCCGCGATGGCGGCTGGCCCTACCCTTACGACCCCGACAGGGCCAGGGAACTCCTTAATGAGGCGGGCTACCCCGAGGGTTTTGAGACCACCCTCGTTTCTGCAAATAACCAGTCGGTCATCTTAGAACAAGCCCAGATAGGCGAGGTTGTTAAGGCCTATTGGGAGGCTATCGGCGTGAGAACCAAGCTCGTCTCTGTGCCCGTGGGCGACGTCCTAGGAATGTGGTCTACCAGGGACCGTTCCAACACCTCCTACCTGGTTTCACCCTCTCTTGACCCCATTTGTGTCGCCATGAGCTTCTCCTACTACGAGCGCGGGAGGACAATCTGGGACCACCAGGAGATATCCGACTACTACAGAGCTTGTACCAACTCCACCGATATCCAAGAGCGGTTCGAACTGGCCCAGAACTTCGGCGACTGGTGGGTGAACAACCACGTCAGCGCCCCCATTACCTGGATCTTCGCCTTTGCCGCCGTGAACCCCAACGTGGTTCAAGAATACCAGGTCAACATGCTCCACATGGGACCCGTTCGATACCACGAGTACACAGTGCCCGTTTACCAGTAAACCAAAACACACTGTAGCCAAAAAGAAGGCCACCCCCGAATTCGGGGGTGGCCTTCTTGCTGTTTCTTACAATGGCCGGCTATTCAATTCATCAACCTAACCCAAGCCGGAAAACCCACCCAACGTCCTAACCCACAATCCAACCTGTCGACAAACTCAGCAGTCAAGCAGTGACCACCTAGACCAAATTGTCCTGCCGCATGGCCGCCAAGCACCGCTCGAAAGCCGCCAGAGTCCTGTCTACGTCACTTTCGTCATGCGACGCCGAAACAATAAAGCCTCGTCCGCCCATGATATCCACCCCGGCGTTGAGCATCGCGCGCTTAAAACCCTGTGCCGCTCCTGGCTTTCCCGAAGTATGAAGCGTCTCATGGGGAACCTTCCATACCTCCTCAGGATGACTCTCCACCCCAAAGGCCACCATTATCAGCGAGCTGACACCGTGGGCCACGCCCGTGACCTCCATCTTGGACATCACGTCGTTCAAACCTCTCCTTAACTTATCGGCAACAGCATCAGCCCTCTCGTTGACGGCCTCTCTTGCTAGCATCTCAAGGCACGTTGCCCCCGCAACGGCCGACAACGGATTGGCGTTGAAGGTGCCGGGGTGCGCCACACGCCTGGTATTATCCCATTCCGGATCGCCCCTATGGGAAATCATATCTATAACGTCGGCCCTGCCGCCAACGACACCCCCGGGCAGTCCTCCCGCCACAATCTTGGCCATGGTCGTCAGGTCTGGCTTCACTCCGTAGCGAACCTGTGCCCCCCCGCTGGAGAGCCGAAAGCCTGTGACAACCTCGTCCAGAATCATCAACACGCCGAAGCTCTCCGTAACCTCCCTCAGCTGATGCAGATATTCCGGCACGTGAAGGGGGTATTGGCCCATGTGAGCCCCAGTGGGCTCCGTTATGACCGCCGCAATGTCGCTATCCCTCGCAAGGGTATCTTCCACTGCGGCAATGTCCCCCGAAGGCAGGACGATCATTGACTCCCACGTAGCCTTGGGAATACCGCCCGTACCGCCGTCGGAGCCGGCGGCAGCGTAGTCGTGCCAGCCATGAAAATGGTCCTGAAATTTTACTATCTTGTTCTTTCTCGTGTACGCCCGGGCCAATCTCATCGCCATCATCGTCGCTTCCGTGCCCGAGCTATGGAATCTCAGCTTCTCCACCGAAGGCACCAGCGCCTTGACGGCCTTGGCCCAGCGAAGTTCCAACTCCGTGTTGCCACCCAGATGCGTCCCCTTGCCAACTTGCTCAGACACTGCAGCAGCGATGGCCGGATGGGAATGCCCCAAAATAAGAGCGCCATGTCCGCAAACGTAGTCCACGTACTCGTTGCCGTCCACGTCCCACTTCAAGGGACCGGCTCCGTGGGTCATCACCAGCGGAAACGGCGTCACGTACCTAGTATCGTGGGTCACCCCGTCGGCAAAAACCTCCGCCGATTCCTGGAACAACCGCGCCGACTTTGGATGTTTGCTCAGGTACTCCTGGTCAATGTTGTTCATGGGAAACTCCTCCCTGCAAAGCAAATTCGAAAAGGTTTGGTCTTATTCCCGGGAGCCTCCTCCCTGGGGAAAAGGCGGGGCTAATGATACAATAACGCTACCACGGTCACAAGGAGCGTCCTACCCATGAAGAGCTACCTCACGCATCTGGAATGTACCTGGTGCGGAAAAGACCATTCACACAATCAACCCATTCGAACATGTACCAACTGCGGCAAAGTTCTGTTCGCCCGTTACGACCTCCCTTCCATAAAGCGAGAGGTCAACAGGGATGTCCTCAAGGGCCGTCAAAACGACATGTGGCGCTTCTACGAACTTATGCCCCTTCTCAACATGGACAACTTGGTCACCCTGGGCGAAGGTGGCACCCCTCTAATGCGCGCCAAAAACCTCGGAGCCGCCCTAGGGCTAGAGAACCTCTACATAAAGGACGAAGGGTTAAATCCCACCGGCTCCTTCAAGGCCAGGGGCCTATCCGCCGCCGTGTCCAAGGCCAAGGAAGTGGGTGAAATGCGCGTCACAATGCCCACAGCGGGCAACGCCGGCGGCGCCCTGGCGGCCTATGCCTCCAGAGGTGGCCTTCAATCCACCGTCTTCATGCCCAAGGACGCACCTCAGGCCAACCAAATAGAGTGCCGCGTCCTCGGCTCCGAACTTGTCCTCATTGACGGCCTTATCAACGACGCCGGTCGTCTTTCCCAGGAAAAGGCCGAAAAAGAAGGACTCTTTGACCTCTCCACCCTTCGAGAGCCCTACAGGGCCGAAGGAAAGAAGACCATGGCCCTGGAGCTAGCCATGGACCTGGGATGGCGTGCCCCCGACGTCATCGTGTACCCCACCGGCGGAGGCACAGGCATCGTGGGCATGTGGAAAGCCTTCCAGGAACTCCAGCAACTGGGCTGGATAGACAGCCCTCAGCCCAAATTCGTCTGCATACAGGCGGAAGGCTGCCAGCCCCTGGTTAGGGCCTTCCACCAGGGCGCTGAGGCGTCCGAACCCTGGGAAAACGCGAGCACCGAAGCCGCGGGGCTAAGGGTCCCCAGCGTATTCGCCGACTACATCATCCTAAAGATTCTAAGGGAAACTGGCGGTACAGCCATCGCCGTGTCCGACGCAGAAATGATACAGGCCATGACTGAAATGGGGACTGCTGAAGGAGTTTTCGCTGCCCCGGAGGGAGCGGCAACCCTGGTGGGACTAAAACGCCTCTTGGACCAGAACTTCCTCCAAGGCTCCGAGACCGTCATCCTAATGAACACCGGCTCAGGCTACAAATATCTAGACCTCCTCAACCCAACCTAGTCCCCACCCTATGATCACCTCTCCAACCGGGGTCCTAATCCAACCTGCCGCCAAACACATCCGTCACACAATGAACACGAGGCCCCGTCACGCAGTGACTCAAGAAGCAATCAACCAAAACCCCAAAGTCTGGAGTTTAAGAGATGATCAAACCTAAACCTCGACTAGACGGCAAGGTAGCCATTGTCACTGGAGCAGGCGCGCGAGGGGCCGTCATGGGAAACGGCAAAGCCGTGAGCATCCTTTTTGCCCGGGAGGGCGCCAAAGTGCTGGTGGTGGACCAGATAGAAGATCGGGCCAGACAGACCCTGGAGGTGATCCAAAGTGAAGGCGGCAGTGCGAGCGTTTACATCGCCGACGTAACCAATGAAGACCATTGCAGGGCCATGGTTGAGGCAGCCGTAGAAAGATACGGCGGGTTGGATATCCTACACAACAACGTGGGAGTAAACGGTCCGGGGGACGTGACACAGGTCAGTCGGGAGGAATGGGACAGGATAATGGCGATAAACCTCACAAGCATGATGCTAGCCAGCAAGTACGCCATACCGTCAATGACCGCCGGGAACGGCGCCATTGTGAACGTATCCTCCATATCCGCCATACGCCCTAGGGGGATGACCCCCTACACCGTATCTAAAGCCGCAGTCATCGCCTTGACACAGGCCATGGCCATAGACCATTCCAAGAATGGGATAAGGGTGAACTGCATATTGCCCGGTCCCGCCTATACTTCCATGGTTGCCGAGGGAATGCCGGAAGATATGAGGGACCTCAGGCGCTTGGCCTCTCCGTTGAAGATAGAAGGGAACTCGTGGGATATCGCTTGGGCTGCGGTATACTTGGCCAGCGACGAGGCTAGATGGGTGACGGGTGTGGCCTTGCCCGTGGACGGCGGCGTTACCCTGGATAGTCCCAGGCGTTAGCTCCAACGTCGCAATTTTGCCGAGAATGTCGATATTGCCGAGCGTTTGAGAGACCACCGTTCCCGTTGATGGGATCCCAAGACCAATTGGAGGGCTGAATGTTAGAACAGTTCAAGTTGAAAGAGCAGGACGCCATAAGGGTTGCCGAAGGGTCGCTTCGGAATACCGTAACAGCAATCTTTGAGAAGATGAACGTCCCCCCTGAAGACGCCGCTGTAGCCTCCGACGTGCTGGTGTCGGCTGACCTCCGGGGCGTGGATACCCACGGCGTCTCCAACCTTCTCCGCCAGTATGTAGAGCGTTACCGCAGTGGAGAGATTAACCCGCGTCCATGCTTGCGCGTTATTCGAGAGACGGCGTCTACCGCCAACATCGACTCGGACAAGGGCCTTGGTATTATTATGACGCCAAAGGGGATGAACCTAGCCATCGCCAAGGCCAAAGAGACGGGTGTGGGCATGGTGACGGTGGGCAACGCCAAGCACCTCGGCATGGCCGCCTACCACGCTATGCTGCCCCTGAAACACGACATGATTGGCATCTGTATGACTAGCTGCCCTCCCTCGGTGCTCCCGACCTTTGGAAGCATACCCCGTCTGGGGACCAACCCCATCGCCATGGCAGCCCCAGCGGACAAGGAGCCGCCCTTTGTCTTTGACGCTGCCACCAGCGTGATTCCCGATAACAAGGTGCATATCGCACGCCGCCTTGGAGTCAACCTTCTACCGGGATGGCTGGCCGACGATGAGGGAAGACCCGTCATGGAACCCATCCCCGCACCAACACCCCATCGCCTTCTACCCCTGGGCAGCGTACGGGAAACCGGCTCTCACAAGGGGTATAGCCTGGCCTGCATAGTGGATATTCTCTGTGGCGTCCTATCCCTCAGCGGCTTTGGCGCTACGCGAGGGCGCGGCACTTTTGCCCACTTTGTAGCCGCCTTCGACGTTGAGGCCTTTGCGGACGCGGGCCTTTTCAAGAGTATGATGGACGACTATCTACGTACCCTTAAACAGACCCCGCCGGCGCCGGGGCACGAGAGAGTATTGGTGGCAGGTCAACTGGAATGGGAAGCCGAGCAGGAGCGGCGGGCTAATGGAATACCGCTGCACAGGGAGGTAGTCGGGTGGTTTGGCGACATTTGCGAAGAGCTCAGCGTGCCCTTAGAGTTTTGAAACAGTGCAGGCAGCTATGTATGTGGAAAGAGTGAGCCTTAAGCCCCCGGTATACGATCCTTGAGCCCGAAACCCGTTAGGGCTATGAGGACACGGTCCTCGGGCAGGATATGCTCCTCCTCAAGCAGCACCGACAGCCCGGCCAAAGCGGCCCCGGAGGTTGGCTCTACAAAAATACCCTCTTGATGACTCAATTGCCGCTGCCAGTAGACAATAGCCTTCTCATCCACTGCAACGGCCCTGCCACCCGTGTCTTCAAGGGCTTCCAAAACTTGGTGCATCCTTGGGGGCTGCTCGACGGCTATACCACCGGCAACAGTGCTTACCCCACTGGGCGAAGGTGTCCAAGCTTTTTTTGCGTAGGCGGCGGCCAAGGGCATGCATGCCTTAGACTGGATACAATGCAGTCGTGGAATTCCGCCTCGGCCCTCCGCCGCCAACGCGCGGTAACCTTTCCAGGCCCCAATGAGGAGAGAGCCGTTGCCCACGGGGAAGAGGACGTGAGCAGGCGGTGGGTGCATCTGCGAAGCGACCTCAGAGGCAAAGCCTTTGGTACCTTCTATAAACAGAGGGCTTAGGTTGTGGGAGGCGTAAACTACATTGTTATCGTGGCAGTATCGCCTACAAGCATCGGCCACCATCCCCCGCCCGCCCTCGACTTTCATTATCGTGGCGCCGTAGAAGGAAATCTGCTCCAGTTTCATCGGCGGCGCCGACGCAGGAGCGAATATGGTCGCCTCGATTGCCGCTCTTGCACAATAGGCTGCTATGGAAGCCCCCGCGTTCCCAGACGAGTCTTCCGCCACCCGTTGGATATTTTGGTTCTTGAGTTCGGACACAAGCACAGCGGAGCCACGGTCCTTGAAGGACCCAGTGGGGTTGAGGAACTCCAGCTTTGCGAACAAGCCCTCCATTCCAAGGGTCTGCCCAATTTTCGGGAGGGGGACTACCGGAGTGTCGCCCTCCCCCAGGGATACGGTGCATGGCGCCGGGACAAAGGTGTCCACAGCCATATCAAGGGGGCCGCCGCACCGGGAACACTCCAACGTGTGAAAGGAAAACGGTTGTATTTTCCTGCATCTTGTACAGATTGCTTCGGACTGCATGAATGGCAATATAGCCGCAGGACGCCTCCTGTGCAAGAAGAAGCCACGCGAGCGTCCGGATTTCAGCTATTCACTGTTGAGTGGTAAACTGAACGACTCCCGCGTGAACTCAAATAAGGTATTTGGATTGAGAAGCCTTCTCGGCAGGATGAAGAAAACATCCCACTACAAGTGGTGGGCCGTCGTCAGCATTGCCACCGGCACCTTGGTTACAGTGGCGGACATCGGCGAAGTCAACGTGGCTATGCCCACCATTGCC
Organism: Dehalococcoidia bacterium; assembly: GCA_965226535.1. GTDB lineage: Bacteria > Chloroflexota > Dehalococcoidia > Lucifugimonadales > JAPULR01. The sequence continues at coordinate 411,066 of CBDDDE010000010.1, forward strand.
GATGAATTCAGCAGCAACCTCTCTACAGTCCAGTGGTTGGCCACGGGGTATCTTGTGGCTACCAGCGCCCTTCTAATGCCCATGGGCCGTCTTTCAGACATGATAGGACGTAAGCGGGTCTATCTGTGGGGGCTGCTAATCTTTACCCTGGGGTCCGGGTTGGCAGGGATAGCCCCCAACCTGCCGGCGCTGATTATGTTCAGAATCCTGCAGGGCATGGGTATCGGATTGGTCCACGGGAACCAGATGGCCATTATGGCCTCTATCTTTCCCGCAGAAGAACGGGGCAAGGCCCTGGGGCTTCACATGACCTTGGTGGGAACTGCGTTAATTATAGGACCGGCCATTGGCGGAGTTTTCGTGGATACCTTTGGTTGGCGGTCAGTTTTTTTCCTAAATGTTCCCCTGGGGATCCTGTGCACCTTGGCGCCCTTCCTAATCCTCAACGAGAAGGAAATAATGCAATCCGGTCCCAGGGCCCGCTTTGGTGAGTTCGACTGGCTTGGATCTTTTCTTTCCTCCGGAGTTCTGGTGCTGCTGGTGTTGGGCCTGACCAACCCATTTGACTGGGCCGTGGAATATAGCATGGCAATTCTGGCCTCGTGCGCGGGTCTGCTAGCCACATTTATACTTTGGGAAACCAAAACTTCTACTCCAGTGTTGGATATGGCTCTATTCAAGACCAGCATTTTCTCCCTGGGAGTATCGGCTCGGTCAATCTCCTTTGTAGCGGCGGCATCCATCCTCTTCCTAATGCCCTTTTACTTTCAAGGGGTAAAGGGGTACAGCCCGAGTCAGACCGGACTAATCATGACCAGCATTGCCTTTGGCATGGTGATTGTGGCCCCCATAGCCGGCAGGCTTTCTGACCGGTATGGATCGCGGCCCTTCACCGTCGCCGGGGCGCTGATCTCCGTCTCGGGCCTCCTGATCCTTTCCCGAATAACGGCAGACACCCCCCTGTCCATGATTATGCTGGGGATACTGCTACAAAGCAGCGGGATGGGGATGTTTACCGCGCCCAACGCCAGTTCAATCCTTAGCGGGGTGTCCCGTAGGTCTTACGGCGTTGTTTCGGGCTTTGTGCAGCTCATCAGAACTGGTTCAACAGTCACCGGCATAGCCATCGCCACGCTGGTAATCATCGCCACCATGTCGGCGCTTGGACTAGAGGCAACTCTGGAAGGCTTTGCCGCGGGCGTCAGCCCGGAGATAGGCAACGCTTTCACCGCCGGGCTGCGAAGGGTATACCTAATAATGGCAGGACTTCAGGTGATGGTAGCTATCCTGTCCCTCATTAGGGGAAGAGTCGCAACCCGTCAGGAGTTGGAGCAGGACTCCCCAACAGCTAGCGGAAACTCCTAGGCGCAGTGGTTAAGCATTCAGGAGACGGAGGTCGCGGCGGCGTTTGCCCCAGCGATTCGACCGAAGACGGCCCCGTGCATCAGACCCGATGCCCGCAGGCTATCAAAGTAGAAGAATCCGCCCACAATTTCCCCCGCGGCGTATAGCCCTAGGAATGACATTATCCTCCGTATCCAGCACCTGCGCCCCGGTGTTTATCTTCAAACCTCCGAATGTGTAGGTAATCCCACCAGTGACGCGGTATGCTGAAAAGGGTGGGTTGTCGATAGTTAGGGCCCAATTGCTCTTGGCAGGGATCACACCTGTGGTGCACTTGCCATCCAGCCTTGCGGGGTCAAAGACCCCTTCTTGGACTGAAGCGTTAAACTCCCGCACCGTCTTCTCCACTGCATCCTGGTTTAGCTCCAACTTCAGTGCCAACTCCCTTATAGACTGGGCAGTGACCGCGGAAGCGCTGCCGTATCGAGGCTCCAAAAAGGGGTCCGCCTTGGCGTCGAAGATTTGAAAGGCCATGCCCCTTGGCTGCCGAAGAATAGTGCTCCCCATCTCGACAAAGTTGTTCAGAGGGAAGTCTGAACCCTCATCCACAAATCTCCGGCCCATGAGATTGAGCATAATGCCGAAGGCGTAGGAACGGCGGGGCAGGCGGTCCACCGAGTCCGGCGAGCCGGAAGGTGGTGCGTCCAGGTCTATGGGAGTGCCGTGATAGCCCGTCCATTGTCCCGCGGTGTTGGCGCCAATGTCCAAGGCGGCCCGGTGTCCGTCACCGGTGTTGTGCCTGGATCCGCGCACCTTTGCTCGTTCCCAGTGCCCGCCCAGATACTTTAACCGCATCTCCTGGCTGGCCTCAAACCCCCCACAGGCCAGGACAACGCTCCCAGCATGGATTTCCTGTATCCCCTCCGCATCTTTCGCCAAGACCCCCTTTACTGCGCCGGAAGAATCCTGAATGAGTTTGAGCATCTTGGTACGGTATACAACGTCCACTCCTTGTCTGCGAGCGGCGGTGTAGTGCATGTTTATTAGTCCAGGGCCGGAACCTACTGCACTAACGCCGACACGGCTTCCCGGGGCCCTTGGACTGGTCGAGGACATTCCGCTTGGCTCAAACTCTATACCCCTTTGTCTCATCCATAGAACGGTGGGATATGACTCGGCAATCAAGGTGCTTAGGAGGTCAGGATCGGTCAGGCCGCCCGTTTTTTCAAGCATGTCATTGCGGTAGGCTTCCGCCGTATAGGGGCCAATCTGTTCCCCTTGGCCCTGCAGCGCCGCGGGGTCAGCCAGCAGCGGCCTAAGGTCTTCCACGCCGTTATGGGTAAAGCGAAAGCCTCCCCCCGTATATGGACAGTTTCCGCCGCGGTCTTCCGGGCCGGCCTTTTCCATAAGCAGTACCCGGCAACCTTTTTCCCTTGCTGAGAGAGCGGCGCACATAGCGGCATTTCCGCCTCCCACCACTATAACGTCGTAGTAAAGCACAGGAGGTTGAGTCATTTTCGTTCTCCATTAACATTCAGCCTGAAAATCTATGCCGCGCCGGGACCTATTGGTTCAACGGTCCCTGTCTCAGCGGCGGCAGGCTACTACCGAAAGTTGAATTGTACTAACCGATGTGGTATTTAATCTCCGTTCGTATCGATGTTAATCGAAATTTAACAACGGGATAGAATGGAGTTTAAGTGAGCGGCACTAATCATATTATATCCGCCAGCAAAGTGTACAAGACCTACAGCACCGGAAGGCTAAGGGTGGAGGCTCTCAGGGGAATTGACCTTGACGTCCAAAGTGGCGAAATGGTGGCCATTATGGGGCCTAGCGGGTGTGGAAAAACCACGCTCCTGAACTGTCTTTCCGGATTGGACTCCACCGACTCAGGGGAGATTTTTATAGAGAGTATGCAGCTACACAAACTCCACGACGACGATAGGAGCGACTATAGGGCACGCCGCATGGGATTTATTTTTCAGCTTTACAATCTGTTGCCCGTTCTCACCTCGGTGGAGAACGTGGAGATGCCCCTTTTGGTATCAGGCGTAGGCCCAAAGGAGGCTCGACAGCAGTCCCTTGAGATGCTGGAGCACGTTGGGCTTGCGGGTTGGGCCCAGCATCTTCCAGGAGAGCTTTCCGGAGGCCAAAGGCAACGAGTGACTATCGCCAGGGCTCTGGTTAACAAACCCGCCATTGTCTGGGCCGACGAGCCTACGGGAGACCTGGATAGCGAGACCACCGATGAGATAATGGACCTCCTGTGCACGTTGAACAAAGACAATGGTCAGACTTTTGTGCTGGTAACCCACTCTCTGGACGTGGGAAAGATGGCTCATCGCATCATCCGAATGAGGGACGGGCAAATTGTCGACAACGGCCTGAGCTCCACCGGTACAGACAACGCAGCAAAGGGTAATGAAGCTGAGGAGTTGAAAGGGTAGTGCAAGAACTCTTCGGCGTCTCCATGAACTTGTTGATGGTCATAATGCTGGCCATCTTTGTTGTAATTACGGGCACCGTGGCCTTCATGGCCTGGCGCAATCGCGTAATGCTGAAGCTGGGTCTCCGCAACATACCCAGGCGGCGCGCCCAAACCATCCTCATCGTAGTGGGGTCAATGCTCAGCGCGGTGATAATCGCTGCTGCCTTCGGCACGGGAGACACCATCAGCTTCTCCATTCGCAGCACCACCATTGACAGCTTGGGGACAATTGACGAGATTCTAACCCCAACTCGGGCCAGTAACCAATTTGGGCCCGTTTACATGCCCCGAAGCGAATTTGACCAGCTCCAAGCCGAGTTGGCCGATTATGACGCTATCGACGGCATGGCGCCTTACATAGGCGAAACGGTGCCCTCCCTAAATCTCCGAACTTCTCTTTCAGAAGGCCAGACCAGGATTGTGGCCACCGACCCGTCCCTGCTACAGGGATTTGATGAGTTTAGACTGGTCTCCGGAGAGCCTTTCTCTTTGACCGATCTGCCAGAGGGCGGGATAGTGGTGAATCAGGAGGCCGCGGAAGAGTTGGACGCCCAGGTGGGCGATACCATAAGGCTGTTCTTGGTGGACGGGACAATTGAGGTTCAGGTTCAGGGTGTAATTTTTGATGGTGGTATCGCCGGGATAGATCCTACGGTCCTGATGACCCTGGAATCTGGTCAGGCCATGTTTGACAGGCCTGACCAGATTAACTCCATCATCGTATCTAACCGAGGCGACAAAACCAGTGGGGCGAAGCTTAGTGAAGAGGTCGCCACCAGGCTACGCGTAATCTTCGCTGACCCGCAGATTACCGAAGAACTGAAGCTCCTACTCAACAAGCCGGACGTCCTCAGCTTGCTCGAGCAGCGTGAAACAGACCTATCTGGCAACCTTCAAGCGGATGTCAAAGTACTTCGAGAGGAGCTTCAGCAGCCGGGGGTTACCGCAGGGTTAATACGCGTGCTTGCCGACAATAATGTACGCACTGAAACCCTGGATGTCCTGTCAAATGGTGGTATGACTGAGTTGGAGGGAGAAGCAGACACCCTTTTTCGCAATTTGTCTGGGGTAAGCGTCTTTGAGATTAAGCGGTTCTTACTGGAATTGGCCGACACTGCAGGCAGCGGAGCTACAACATTATTCATAGTTCTGGGGCTGTTTTCGGTAATGGTGGGGGTTCTTCTTGTATTCCTGATATTTGTCATGCTGGCGGCGGCGCGGCGAACGGAAATGGGGATGACGCGGGCCATTGGAGCCAAGCGGAGTCACCTGGTGCAGATGTTTGTGTTTGAGGGCACGGCTTATGACCTAGTGGCCGCCGCCGTAGGCACTTCCATTGGTCTTGTGGTAGGCATACTAATCATGGCCGTCGCTAACCAGATTATTGGCGGCACTAGTGAGGATTTTCGATTTTCCTACCATATTGAGCCCCGCAGCGCCATTGTAGCCTACTGCTTGGGGATGATAATCACCTTCGTCACCGTGGCAGTGTCCGCCTATCGAGTCAGCCGCATGAACATCGTAGAGGCGGTGCGGGGCCTTCCTGAGACCGTTGTGGCAAGCGACGAAGGCTCCCTTTTGCAGCGCCTTATATTGGTAGCATGGGCCATGTTCAGGCCCGGCATATTTGTCAAAAGATTTTTTGTACATCTAATCCGCAGGGAGTTTTCTGCGGCGCTACACTCCATCTCCATGGCTTTATTATGGATACTGATTCTACCGTGGATGGTGGACGTTTTTGTGGCCCTGCTGCGGTTCACCTGGCCCTACTTCCGTCGTGGCTGGCTCACTTTTGTCCTGGGAGTGTACCTACTGTACATAGGGGCCGGACCGCTAAACCAGACGGCGCCTTTTGTCATCGGCGCCTCTCTGATGATTATTGGGCTGGGTCTTACCCTTCGCCTAATGGTAGTGAGGTGGAATTCATCCGCCCCAGCGCTGGGACTGCTAACCATTGCCGGAGGGGTGGTGCTCCTGGTCCATGGCATAGTAGCTGCGGCCATAGTCTCCTCCCTGGTGGCCATTGTGCTGATGGCCATTGGGGTGTCCATGACGGTGCCAAGTTTTGTTAAGAGGGCGGACCTCCGGCCTGACTTCATAGATCGGCTGGCCTTCACTTTTATTGGAGTCCTAATGCTGGGTTGGTGGGTCCTTCCTTTTGGGACTCTGGAGCCAGTTATAGGCATCCTTGAGTCCAACATTGAAATGTTTTTCGTCTCAGGCGTAGCCATGGTGGCGGCGGCGGTGTGGACGGTTATGTACAATGCCGACCTCCTGCTCAAGGCCCTGAGCTTCCTTACCTCCGGCATCGGAAAGATGCGCCCTGTTCTTGTAATCGCCGTGGCGTACCCCATCAGCGCCAAGTTCCGAACCGGCCTGACGCTGGCCATGTTTGCCTTGGTGATTTTCACCCTTATTGTCATGTCCATTTTGACGGACGCCTTCGGAAATACCTTTGCCGACACCGACTCAGTAACGGGAAATTGGGATATTGAAGCTGCGGTGACCCCCAGAAACCCCATTGAGGACATTGGAGGCGCCATTGAGAAAGACCCAGGGCTAAACTCTTCCGACTTTGAGGCCATCGGCGGGTTTATTACGATCCCGGTGCAGGCCCGTCAGGTGGACGGCAGCCCCAGATGGAAGAGCTTTTCCGTCCAGGCGGCAGACGAGGCTTTCCTGGACGCCACGGAGTACGATTTCAAAATTATTGCCGAGGGCTTTGGCCCAGATAAGGAAGATGTTTGGCAAGCCATAAAGTCGGACCCCAGCCTGGCAGTCGTAGCGTATTCGGCAGTGCCCAGCAGCGGGGGAGACGACTTTGATGAAGGGTTCGGTTCTTTCAAGGTTGAGGGAATGACCATTGAGGACAAAACAATGTCTCCCATTGAAATAGAGGCATTGGAGCCTTTTACCGACATAACTATTCCCTACACTGTTATTGCGGTCCTGGAACTCGTTACGGACAGCGCAGCAGGGCTAATTACCTCCAAGACCAGCGTTGACCGGACTTCCCCTTTCCCCGTTCCGCTCACAACCTACCGGTTTAGAACAGCCGAAGGGGTGGACGTAAAGCAGGCCTCAAGGAACCTGGAAGCCGCTTTCCTGGAAAACGGGGTTGAGACGGTGGTGCTTGAGGAGGTAATTGAAGAGGCAGTGGCCATCAACAGGGGCTTCAATAACCTATTGACCGGGTTTATGGGCATGGGTCTGGTGGTTGGAATTGCGGCTTTGGGTGTGATAAGTCTCCGGGCCGTGGTAGAGCGAAGGCAACAGATAGGGGTGCTGCGAGCCCTTGGCTACCGGCAAAGCATGATACAACTCAGCTTCCTCATCGAATCATCTTTCGTTGCTTTGTTGGGCGTGGCCATTGGCGTGGCATTGGCGGCTGTCTTATCCTTCAACCTGGTGGAAGGCATTCAGCAGCAAGTCGAGGGCATACGGTTTTCCATGCCGTGGGTAAAGATTTCTATCATCATCGCCATAGCCTATATATTCTCCATGGTTGCGACTTATCTGCCAGCGAGGCAAGCCGGGCGTATTCACCCCGCCGAAGCGCTGAGGTACGAGTAAGGCTATAACGAGTCGGGAGGCGCAGTATAGGGACGCATCTGGGCGCTAAGGGGTTGGGCAGACTGCGTCTTTAGTCTTGCCCAGGAGCGGCGGGAAACGAGAAACCGGCTTCTACCCTTGAAGCCCTACTTCTTGGGGAAGTTGGACTCGATCATACGGTCGATGCGGCCGCCTATTTGTTCTCCCATTTCGAACATCTTGGCTTCGTCCGACGCTTTGGAACCTTCGGCGAAGTATTCCGCGGTTTCCTTCTTCTTCATCATGGCGGGCATGGCTTTGCCCAAAAAGTCGTCGTCGTACTTGGCTTTTTTATGTATTTTGTAGTTCACTCGTGAGATGAGCTTCACGGTGTTGCTACTCTCACAGTGCTCGCATTGGACAGAGGCGGGGATAGCGTGTCTGTTTCGTACCAGAGACTCGCTGATTTCTCTACAGTCGTGGCAGCCATATTCAATTAGTGGCATAGCAAACTTCCCATATGAGTTGTTGTACTACTTTTGTAGCACAATGACAATTTTCGCGTCAAGGGCGGCAGCGGGCAGTATGGGGAAAGCTGAGAGACTTACATGAAAAGAGAGGCCCCACCGGAGTAGGGGCCTCTCTTCGCTGAAGTCCTGACTATTTGAGTGGACTAGATTAATCTCCTGAAACTCGCTGGCCGTAAAGGCGGGCGGGGTTATCCCAGAGAATCTTCCGCTTGCTCTCTTCGGAGATGGGCTGGTCCAGGAAATCGGGGAGGGCTTTACCAGGGTCGGGGGCGTCCGGGTGAGGGTAGTCCGTGTTCCAGAGGAGGTTGTCCGACCCAACGAGACTTACGACACCCGGCAGGGCGAATTCATCGCCGTCGCAAGCAACAAAGACCTGACGCTTGAAGTATTCGGAGGGCAGCATGGTCATGGGGTTCTGGCTTTCGGTTACAAAGACGGCCTGACGCCCGACGGCGTGGTCGTTCAAGCGACCGAGCCAGAAGGGAACCCAGCCGGCGTTTCCTTCCAGCATGGAAACTCGCAAATTGGGGTATCTCTCCAGCACACCGGTGTAGATGAGGTGTCCAAGGGAAATCATGTTTTCGAAGGGGAAGCCGATGGCGTGCTCCAGGGCGATGAGGGTGCCGGGGACACCCTGGTAGCGCGTTCCCGTGTGGGGGGAGCCGCTCTGAACACCGTGGAAGGAGATGGGGACGTCCAACTCTATGGCCAGCTCCCAGAAGGGGGTGAACTCCTCGTGATGCCAGAAGACGCCATTGGGCGGCTTGGGCATCATTACCGTGACGGCGCCAAGGTCTGAAACGGCGCGACGGAACTCGATGAGGGTGTTTTCCATATCGTAAGGGGGGATTGAAGCCACCATTTTCAGCTTGGCGGGGTCTGCGGCGCAGAAGTCGTGGGCCCAGTTGTGGTAGGCGCGGGTCAAGGCCCACATGAGCTCCGGGTCTTTGTTCTCCAGCTTGAGGGGCTGGGCGCCGGTGCCGGGGATGCAAACCATTCTGTCCCAGCCGTAGCGCTTCATGTCGCGGAGCCGACTTTCGGGGCTCCACCATTCTTCGTAGGCTTCACCATACTTGATGGGCTGGCGCTCCAGGATTTCGGTGGGGCGAAGGCGGCCCATCTGGTCCTTGCCAGCTGCTTGGGCGGGGTATAGCTCTCCAGACTCGTACTCAAAGAACAGCCTGTAGCGGTGGTCCTTAATAACGGGGCGGCGGTCGTAGAAGGAAGGCTCGACATACTTGTCCCAAAGGTCGAGGGGTTCCTGCATGTGGGCATCGGCGTCGATAACCTTATAACCGTTAATCATTGGCATCTGTCTCCTTGAAAAATGGGGGTGTAGAGGAATTATAGGGTTGGTGGAGGTTGAGCGTCAAACTGATTATTTTTATTTTTTACCGGATGATTGATACAGGCAGGGGAACCGGCACTTTTTCTGATTGTTTGGGGGTTTTGGCGGCTTTTTCTCGATTGTTTCGGGATGGGATTGTTGTTAGGGTCAAGGGTGTATGCAAGCAAGGGGTTTTTGGCCCTGGCGACCTCTAGGATAAAGCGCCGGAGTTCTCTGTCGACCAACGTAGCGGCGAGGCGCTGCTGTTTGATTTGCTTTTTTCTAAAGGTTGCGAGGAGAGCCAGGGTTTCGGGGTCTTTGAGGAGGGCGCGGGCGATTTGTTGGAACCGCTTGGAGTAGCGTCCGGTTTTGAGGGCGTTGTGGTTGCCCAGGGGAGCGCCGGCGCCGGGTCTTTTTCCGCCTCTTGACAAGGTAGTAGGTACCTCCTTTATGGGTATGGATGTTGGCAGTGTAGGAGGCGGGAGAAGTTTGGGTCAATGGGCGTTTGTCAGCACCGGGGTGATGACGGCGGCACGTGTGCCGGTCATGTTGGTGGGGGGCTGGGGGAGGAGTAGGAGTGGGGCTATTTGACAGGTCCCTGCTGCGGGGCTGATGGCAAGGGTGAAGAGAAGGGAGCGCCGGGTATTTTTCTAATGGGAATTACACAGTTTGTTACCCTGCCTGCTGAACCGGCGACAGGAGGCAAGCACCATTAAGTTAACGTGGACTATGCAGGATTTTCACGTCAATACCGTAGCGGCATAGACTTGTCAAGACGCATCAACACTGAAGGAGATTGCGATAGCTGGACGCGAACCAATTTGGAGTGTTACACCTGGTACTCTACGTATATATTTTGCCCTATTCGTTTTACAGGTACTTATAGGGACAATTTTCTTGACATTGGAAGAACGTGGGGGACTTATCACTTGGGACATTCCTTTGACTTTATGGCGAGGTATTGCACCTGTAGCAATTGCCTCAGCGTCCATAGCAGTCGTGGTCACAGAAATAGGAGGATATGCGATGGTACTCTCGCAGGGCATGAGAGACAATATTCGAAAACGGCGAGAAGCACTACGCAAAGAGGGAGAACAAGCGGCATTCGATGCTTTACGGAAAGCAACCCCAGATGAGACGTTGGAAGATGTCAACCAGATTATTGAAGAAGCGCGAAAAATTGTAGACCGCGGCAAGAAGAAAAACTAATGGGATTGCCCTGATCCCCTGGGTGCAGGGCAGGAGGGGAAATCACCCTCAGGGTCAGGCACCGATCAGGTTTCGCTCATGGGCGGAGGACCTTTCGCGGACGCTGGCGAGCGTCGCAGCGTCCCCGTACAGTAGGGCCGTCCGGAGCTTGGTCAAACCTGATCAAGCGATAGGTACCTCATTAAAGAATAAAGGTTGGCTACGCTCATGTCCAGAATTTAACTCAATGGAGATCTTCCCTGGGAATGCCAAGACGTTCCATCATTCTTCGGCGTAAGTTGTGGGCTCAAGAGAATCCGCAGCTGGCTCGACTTCGAGGCCGTCATACATTGATCCTCTGATTTGGGACTTCTTAGTGATTGGACCCATAGCAAACTGGGATCAAATGCCAGGACTTTGCTGGTGAACAGTGTCTAAGCCCAAAATGGATTTCCTGACAACGCTCTAGCCATCTCTTTAAGGATTTGGCGTGGTTTTAGTTTCGTCATCATGGCTGAACTCGTTTCGGTTACTGCTATCCAGCTATTGCCTCAGGTTACGGCTCCCGATATATCTCCACGCATCGCTGTTCATGCCCCGCAAAAGCAGGCTCATTTGGTGCAGGGAGCCTTTCAGGAACTGGGCCTAGCAAGCTCCGGGAGCAGGCATATTCAGTTGGCGCTCACAGGCAGCGATTAGGATGTTGGGCTGCAGGAACAATTCAGATCGGTGTGCCTTGTTATCCTGGTACCATGGAGCAGAGAGTGATATTGCTCTAACTCAGCATCCCTTTCTCCTTCAGGCGGGCTATAGGGGGTCCTGGGGCCTCACTTTGTTGGAGTTGCTGAGCCTCCGATCTCATAGATCCCAGTCATGCCGGTTAGGTGCCCGATTCGAAATAACAATTGTAGCACGCCATTTCCATCTTGGAGAGGTATGTTCGTCGTAAGCATCGCGACGCAGCAAAATAGTCATTAGATTGCGAATGACCTGGAAGATTTCGCCTTTTCAAATACTTGCCAACACCTCCTGTTGGTGAATTCCTCCTCAAAAGGCATCAAAACAAAAACGGTCTCATAATTTCTCCTTTCATGCTGGCACTTCCATCTCTTTGAGGCGGGCTATTACGTATTCCTGGGGCCTGTCGCCTTTGAGCGGAGTGTGCAGGCACCGCATAGTAGCTCAGGTCGTCCCAGGTGGTGTCGTTCAGGATTTGTAAAGGAGGCACGTCCCGTTGACAGTTCCCTGCTCGATGGCACTCCGTGGTCGTGAAGTTGCGGAAGGCATGATCTTCATCCGTTGCAGAGGTTACCCTCCTGTCGGCCGACGCAGGACGTGCTTGTTCCGGTAGGGGATCGAAAGCTTCGATGTCACGTCCGATGCGCTCGGGGCACGTCGGTGTCGGTGTAGCTCGTAGCCAGAATGAAACAGATTACCCATGGCTTGCCGGAGCGCATAAGGCTCTCAAATGGCCTTGATGTCTGGCTAGAACCGTACCCATCGGCGTAATCTGTCGTCGGCACAGCCAGGTGGTAGTTCTTCCTCAGAAGGGGTCGAGGACCGATATCGCCGGGATTCGCCGACGCCATTGATGATGCGCTCCTTTAGCGGCCTCGGGCTTCTGCCCAACTATGTTCCGTGCGTTCGTCCTGCGTGAGTCCTAATTGGCGACCAGTCCAACATTTCTGTAGGTAGGTTCCAGGGCATCCCATCCGTTCCGTACTGATTACAGATTAACGGCGTTGTAGGTTCGGGCCATACATAGGCGGCCTTCGTGCCAAGGTCGTTCGGCCTTTGGCGCACATCCCTCTTCCCAGCTGTTGCAGAGCCACGCCATAACCATTCGTTTGAGGGACAGGGTGGTCTACTCCCCGAATAGTGGAGGGATGTTTAGCGCCCAGGATTGCAAATGGGTCGCGGGTGTCAGGCAGTAGGAGTCTTGGGGTATCCCTTGTATCGCGATAATACAGTTCCGCCTCTCGGCGTCATTCGCTAGGCTCCTTCCAACCGCCCTTCAAGTGTCAGCGAAAGTTGTCAATTAGTTTCCTAATTGGCATCAGCCCAGCTGGATAGCTTCGAGATTAGTCTGCCCGTTGTCTGGTCGCAGTGGAGCCTAGACGGTCAACATTGTCCTTCAGTGACCCGACGCATTCTCTAAGCTCTTGCCTGCACGAAACGATCATCTGCTAGGACTTGTCCATCCCCTTCCCTCGGTTCAGGGTCCAAATAGAAGCAGGTCGATGGCCTAACTGTTCGGCAAAGTCTGAGAGATAAGGTCCACTGGCGTCCTGAGGTGATAGCGGTGCCATTGTGTTCCATGAAGGCACGCTGCCACCTGCCTTAACTAACCGGGCTTTAGCACGACGTAGACATTTCGGTTGTAGTTCCACCAAGGTAATGACATTACGGGCCTCAGGTAGATGAGCGTCGACTGCACTAAGGAGATTTCATGCCTCACGCATAGCATTCTTGGCTGTCCGTCATCTTGAACGCCTTGGCCGTGATGGCCCTCGTATTCGGACAATAGTTGTTTTGACGCTGTTTTCCACCGTTGCGGACAGGAGGGACTGGCGTAGTTCTTTCAACCGGGTCGGCACCATAACCAAGGTAGACCAGTTCCAAGGCATACCGTGTAATCGTACCGATTGGCGTCCAGGGTCGGCGAGGTGACCACAGCATCAAAACCTCGTAGCTTTCGGGCTTGTTAGGCAGGACCCGTCTACAAACCAGGCGTCAACTTCACCATTTTTGCTTGTCGTACCGGATATCGTCTTGGCAGGTCTCGTCCAACCCCGTCGAAGAGCCTGCGCGAGGGGCGGTAGAAAGCGGTGCAACTTTGGTTTTCTCCCGGAAGATTGGGGGTCCCATCGAGAAGTACGATTCCTTGCGGCGCCAGCACCCATATGAAGGACGGCATCAAGCCAATATCGAGTCTAAGCGGGTAGTCAGTCACCCCATAAACTGTCGTGCCTTGGCTAGGTCCCTTTCGGTATGATGCGGCTGAAATGCCGGTAATCGGTTACGAATGTGGAATAGCAGGTCGGCATCGAATTCGTCATGCCACCATCAAGCAGTTCATTTCATGTTCGGTTATCCAGGCCGTCATTGTGGGACCGTTCAGCTGCTACTCGCCCGAGCTGTCAGGTCCCGATGGGCATCAGGTCAATTCCTGTTCCCTCCATTGCTGGTAGCGGTAAGGGGGACCGTACCAGAGCCGGAAAAACCGATTGGGTCAAGAACAGTCTTGGCGCCGGTGCCGGCGAGAAGTTCCTTGGACAAGTTCGTCTAGCCACCCCTCTTTGTATTTCTTGCTCGCGCTTGCCCACTGTATGTCCTTTTGCCTTGATACTAGCTTGCCTTAGACGCTCCTCGACGGATTTCTCGGTGTACTACAAGTAGCCTAGCCATCCTGTGACGTCCTTTCCTCGGTCCAGACTTTAGAGTTCGACGAAGTTTATGGGGGATTGCCAGTTGTCAGGCGTCCGCGTGTTTGGTCATGACGTAGGGCTGTACTTGCGCGCCATGTGTGAATCACAATGTATCTTCCCACAGTTGTCCTCTTAAATATTCTGAGAATTGCCCCACCAATACCGTTCCTGAATGCAGCATGAGTCGAATTTTAGTTCGCAAACCTTTTTACATGATAACACTTGGGCGGCAGTGTTGTCATCGCACTTATTTATGGAATGACAGTAGGCGATATAGGTAGGGGCGTCAAAGGTTTTAGCCGTGAATGTTTAATTTAGTATAGAATTCCGAAATGAAGGGAGCGCGGGTCTTTTTCTAGTGGCGTTGTGGATTGCCCTGGTCCCCTGGGCTTGCAGGGCAGGAGGGGAATTCACGCCGCCTGAGGGGGAAACCTTCAGTGTGGGGGAGATTCCACGGGACCTGCTTTACGACGGCGAGTTCATCTGGGTGGCCAACATGGGGTCCGATTCGGTATCGAAATTGACCCTGGAGGGACAACAGGTGGGGGAGTTTCCCGCCGGGGTGCTTCCACGGAGTCTGGCCTTCGATGGGTCGCACGTCTGGGTGGCGACGGCGGTCGGGGAGGTCGTGAAACTGTCCACGGATGGGAAGAGGGTGGGATCCTTCGACATTGGGGGACTGCTAAGCGCCATAGTCTTCGATGGTCGTTACATCTGGGTTGCGGACACACTAGGGCACACCGTGACCAAGATTGGTCGCAACGGCGTCGCGGCGGGGACTTTTCCTGTGGGGGCACAACCGGAGGACCTTCTGTACGACGGCAAGAATCTGTGGGTGGCCAACAGCGGCGAAGATACGGTGATGAAGCTGGACGATGAGGGCAGGATTTTGCTCACGGCCCACGTTGAGCAGCCCGGCGCCCTGGCCTATGACGGCAGGAATCTTTGGGTCACCAATACGGGTTTTTTGCACATACCCGGGAACACGGTTACCAAGCTGGACCGGCAAGGCCGCCTGCTGGACGTGTTTCGGGTGGGGTCCAATCCAAGGGCCATCCTCTACGCCGACAAGGCTATCTGGGTAAGCAACGGCCTTAGCGAATTCAACCTCACCAGCAACAACGTCACCAAGCTGTCCCTTGACGGTGTGCAACTGGGGGAATTCTGGGCGGGAACGGCGCCCGACGCCCTGGCCTTCGACGGCGCCGGACTATGGTCGGTCAATAGGGATAAAAACTCGGTCACAAAATTGGGCAGGGAGAGCGTGGCCCATGGGCCTGTTTCGCAGCGTCGTGAAGAGCTGCCGGTCAAGAGAGACCCGGGCTATCCCAGGGCCATGTCCACGTCGGGAATAGACCCCCGAGAGGACCTGTTTGTGTGGTACACGGATTTTGGCATCCACAGCGTTCCATACAGCGAGATAAGGCCGGGTGGGCCGGTGCGCGACGGCATAACGCCTTTGGATAACCCCTTTTTCACAACCCCTGCTGAAGCGGAGGACTGGCTGGATGAGTTGGAGCCTGTCATAGCCTTTGAGATGGAGGGCGACGCGCGGGCCTACCCGCTGCGGCTGCTTGTCTGGCATGAGATTGTGAATGACGAGGTGGGCGGCGTTCCGGTAACGGTGACTTATTGTCCGCTGTGCAACTCGGCCATTGTATTTGATAGAAGGGTGAAGGACAGGGTGTACGACTTTGGCACGTCCGGGTACCTACGGAATGCCGACCTGATTATGTGGGACCGTCAGACGGAGTCATGGTGGCAGCAGATCAGCGGCAAGGCGATTGTGGGAGAGCTGACGGGGGAAGAGCTAGAAATTCTGCCCGCCACCATAGTTTCTTGGAAGGACTTTAGGGACGCCAACCCGAAGGGCATGGTCCTATCTCGCAAAACGGGCTACGTTCGTCCGTACGGCGAGAACCCCTATCCGGGCCTCGACGGCATTGACGGAGGGCTGTTGTCCCTGGACGACGGGGATGGGGTTAGCCTGCCAGCCATGGAACGGGTTGCCGGGGTGTCGGTTGAAGGCGCAAGGGTGGCTTTCCCTTATTCGGTCCTGGAACGGGAGAGGGTGGTCAACTATTCGCTACAGGGGCAGGGTACGGACTTGGTGGTCTTCTTTGAGCCGGAGACTCTTTCTTCTTTCTTGGACGAAGAGGGGGAAGGGTACAGGTCGGTGGGGGCCACGGGGGTGTTTTCTCCCTACGTGGGGGACGAAAAGTTATTCTTTTACCTGTCGGGAGGGGAAATAGTGGACCGCCAGACGGGGAGCCGGTGGAACATTCTGGGCCAAGCCGTCGCGGGGCCGCTGGCGGGCGAACGGCTGTCGCCAGTGGTGCACGGGGACCACTTTTGGTTTGCATGGACCGCGTTCAACCCAGGCACGGAGGTGTACACCGGGGCGCGGTGAGGCTCATGCCTGCCTACCACCCACGGCGTGTCGTTCCTCCTTGGATTTAGAACGTCAGGGCGTCAGGGCCGAACCACTTCTCGATGAGGGTGTTCAACGAGCCGTCTTCTTTCATGGCGTCGATGGCGCGGTCCAGCTTGTCTTTCAACGCGCCGTCGGTTTCCCGTACGCCGATACCGGTACCGTCGTCGAGCATGACTTGGGGTCCGACGATTGCCAATCCCTCACCGCTGGTCGCCATGCGCTCGCGTGCGAACTCGATATCGACGAGCGTCGCGTCCGCCTCGCCTGCCAGGACGGCCGAAAAGACCTCTTCGGCCAATTCATACTGCACCAGCGTCGCGGCGGATTGGGACAGGTAGTCTGCCTGGATGGTGGCCACCTGGGCGGCCACTGTACCGGTGACCACTTCGTCGCCGGCTCCGGCCCGAGCAACATAGACCGAGGGGCTGGGGGGAATATACGGCTGCGTGAAGTCGATAACCTCGTCCCGCTCATCGGTGATGCTCATACCGGCCAGGATGGTGTCATAGTCGCCCGCAACCAGGTTGGGTATGATGCTGTCCCAATCGTTGGTCACCCAGGAGCATTGGAGTTCGGCCCGGCGGCATAGCTGGTCACCCAACTCCCGCTCGAACCCGTCGACCTCGCCGTTGTCGTTGATGAAGTTGTAGGGGGGATAGGCCCCCTCCGTGCCCATCTTGACGACATCGGAGCCGCCGATGCACGACAGGGAGGCAAAGATGAGTATGGCGGTCACAAATAGCAGTCTAAACATTTCGCAACCTCGCAGAACAGATTGTGGATGTTGGAGGTACGCCCAGGCACATCATGAACACGTTCCTTTACATGTGTGTTTTGGTGTTTGAATTGGCGGCGGGGGAGTCCGGCGTGGGCCGTCAGCTCTGTTGACTCGGCAAAGGTCATGGCCTCACTGCTGGTCTCGAAAGAGCGCCAATAGCCGTCTTCAGACTTCTTGCCCTCGGATATGTGAGGGCCAAAAAGGACGACTGGTGCACGGTGGCCATGCTGGTGGGGTAGTCCACATTCACATAGGCGGTCATTTGCTGCTCCTTTTACTTGCGGGTGGTTGGGTTATGGAATGTGGCCTCGATTACACCAAGTTGGTCCATGTCCAGCCATCCGCCGATAATTTTACACCTCTCGCCGCCGAGCGACATAGCCTGGCACCGCACCAGATAACCCTTGATTTCCCATAGCTCGACGGCATCACAATACTCCTCGGCGTTGTCGGGCTCCCTGGCGAGGATGGCCTTAATGTAGCCCTTTGCCCGCGTAGTCCTTCACTCCTTCCCTTGCCCGCTCTAGGGTGGGCTGACAGTGGGACTCGCCGACAATGGGCAGGTCAGAGTCGCATTGGGCACTTTTACTGAAGAGCCGCGTCTTTAGCTTGGGTTTAGGCCCGGCCTTGGGGATTGGCACGGTAGGAGTGTTGGCCCTCTTCGTTGAGGTATGGAGGATGTTGTCATTGATCCATTTCAAGACCATGGTTCAATGCTCCTTTTATGGGGCTAGTTGGGGCCGGTCATTCACTCACGCCACCTTGCCCCTCAGCCGGGTGAGGGTGTTGATCCGCTGGCAGGCTCTATTTTGAGGTCCTTAAACCACACGTCTCCGATCTCTGAGTACACCAGCACGGAACCCGCCTGGGCGGGTTCAGGAAGGTCGAAGCATGAAATGAACTCACCGTTGACGTAGAGGCAGCCTCGATTACCCTCGGCAGTTATCCGAAGATGATTTTCGCCCCCTGGGCTGGTGTCGAATGGACCGTGCAATTCCCCTCCGTCAATAGGGGCCGCCGTCCTGTGGGTCACCCCTTCTCCACGATCCTCCCGTGACCAGAAGGTAACTCTCCAGAACCGCTCGCTGGTGACATTGATATCGATGCTGTCTCGAATATTGAAGCCGTACTCAAACCAATTCGTCTGGGTTGGGTTGATGAACGTGGCCTCGGCGGAAAGGTCGACCAAGGAATCGAGAAGCGCTTGTCCAATTTGCGCACATGATGGAGGGAAACAGAATAATGCGCCACTGCCAGGGGCGAGAAAGTCCCGATACTTGGGGTCATTTTCGCCCCATGCCAGGACCCAAAGCGTAAAGTCGATCTCAAATTGGGCATAGCTCTTGCCCACAACACGGCTTATTGCAGTGGATGCATCACTTCCTTCAGAGATGAGTTCCAGGATTCTCGACATCGCTGGATACCCGTAGATTTCAATTATGTATCGAACCGCCATGTAACCCCGGGCATACGGATTGAGGTCCGAGTCGGTCAGTGAAAGTGTCTGCCCTTCTTTGACAGATCTCTTAGCCCCAGAAGCCTGCCAGAGAATCGATCCAGTCGGGTCGTACAGAACTAGCTCGTGTACGTAATTCACGGCCAGCCCTTCATCCATCCAACGGGGCACCCAATAATCAGAAAGGGCGAAGTGAACATACTCGTGTGCGATTAACTCTATCGGCGAGGTGTCACTGCCATATATGCCTGGTCTTTCACCGCAACAGCTGTACCAGCCCGATGCCTCTACATCGATGTTGAAGTATCTCTTTATTGCGTCAAGCTCAGCCGGAGTGTTTACCAGATGGATTGCGGGCAACCCACGCGCCGCGGCATCTATATTCAATTGAGCAAGCAATGCGTCGTCAAGGGATTTCAGCAGAGGGTCAACGGAAGCAACGAGTTTAGGAAGGATATGTGAAGAAGAGTCGGAAAGGTAGATGTTCGCTCTCTCGGTATGACATCCGCTCAACCGGATGCCCAGGTCTATATAGGGAAAAACAGACCGATCCGCAGTGCATGGAGGCAGACTCTCGGGATTCAACGGCACGGGCGTGGGGGTGGTGTAGTTACCGGCAAGTCAAACAAATACAGGTCTATAAGCTCAAAGACCTCATCCCTGGTGACCAGGTCGCTAAAGAGGTAGTCAACAATTGCGGCCAGGACTTCATTCCTCTCGATTCTGTTGTTGCCGTTGAGGTCATATCGGACTCCCACACTGTTTTCCTGACCAGACACAGAGCCAACACTGGCTATGGCTAGAACAGATACAGTGGCCACTACTGCCAGTAAGAGTACGAGCTTCCTCATTCTCATCTTAGTCCCTCTTACTAGACGTTAACGCCGCAGCCGGGGCAGGTCTGTGACTGACGGGTCATGGCGTAGAGGATGGTGGCGGTGCGTGATAGGTCACAATGTACGTTACCACAGTGGTCCTCTAAAATATTTTGAGAATTGCCCCAAGAATACGGTTCCTGAATGCAGCATGAGGCGCAATCTCAGTTTGCCCGACTTTATTACATGATAACGATTAGCGGGAGTGTTGGAGGTACGCCCAGGCACATCATGAACACGCTCCTTTACATGTGTGTTTTGGTGTTTGAATTGGCGGTGGGGGAGTCCGGCGTGGCGTGGAAGTCCTTGTTCTTGTCAAAGGGCTGGGGCGAGGTAGATGCGGTCCACGCACTGGCTGTTCATGCCTCGGAGGATGAGCTAGGTTATCCCCGGTCCAGACGGTCTTGTCGGCAGAGTTGGGGGTCATTGAGCCTCCGCTGGTCAGCGCGAGATCGCAATCGGTCTTCAGTGCGTAGTCGGAGGCCTCAACGCTCACGTAATACGAGCCGGTCACGTTGTCGTTGGCAACGAGATCATTGAGGTCACCCGAAAGTCCGCTGAGACGTTCCCAGTAGCACGAGCTAAGCACATCGGTCCCCGCCTTCCCACGATAGGTGCCGGGGGCAATGTCGCGACCGACCAGATACATCCCTGGCCCAATCTCTGACAGTGGTTCGCCCGGAACAGGCCAGTCATTTAGGGGAGTGACCTCACAGTCAACCTTGAAATACTTATCGGTAGGCTGTACTTCGACATAGAACTGTCCAGAGGCATTCTCGTTGGAGATCAGATCTGAGAAGTCGCCCGACGCGCCGCTCAGACGCGCCCAGTAGCAGGAGTCGAGTACGTCGGTTCCAGCCAGCCCCGCGTAGATACCTGGTTGGATATCGGTGCCGACTTGGTACATTCCACGGTCAAGGCTCAGCTTGGACTCGGGTGTTGGGGTAGGAGCAGGCAGAGGTGTGGGTAGCGCCCTTGGCGGCGGCGGCCTGGTTGCGGTGGAAACTAGTGTCGGCGCGGGTGTTGGAGAAGAGTTAATTTTAGTCCACTCCCCACAGTCGGACGTATGGAACCCGACGTCTGTGGGCGCAATTTCAATGATCTGTCTTCCGCTGCCCAGGTCGTTAGCGATAATGTCGTCAATGTCGTTACCGAACCCGCTAAGGCGCTCCCAGTAGCACAGATCGCCCGCTGTTGCTGAGTATGTCCCGGCGGAGACTTCTTCACCCACCACCCAGGTGCCGTCGGGGATATTGTGAAGGGGAGTGCTTAACATTACCTCCGTGATAGGTCTCCACCGACCGCAGCCGATGCTCTCAAAGCCCTTGTCTTGCGGATAGATTTCGACTATGAGCCGCCAGGAGGCGACACTGTTGGTTATGATATCATCCAGGCTGCCGCTGAATCCCCCGAGCCTTGCCCAATAGCACAGGTCGCTCCCTGGGGCCGCATAAATGCCGGGGGCGATATCGGAGCCGACGAGCCAAGTCCCGTCTCCGAGGCCGGGATCGGGGGTGGGAGTAGGGGTTGGGTCTGGGGTTGTGGCGACCTGCTCAGGCGTTGGCGCGGGTGTGGGCGGTTCGGGCCCGCAGGATAATGCGGCTAGCAGAGCCAGTAAACTTACCACTAGGAAAGCAAATCGCATAAGACAACTCCGCATGGTGTCTATTTTCTCCTCCCGCCTTGTGCTTGAGATTGCTTTGAGAATGGCACCGGCGAATACCATCAGGACGCTGAGGACGAGGAGCAAGACGCTTGTTACGAGGGCACCTATGGCCGCGTTAGCCGATCCTTCACTGTTGCTTAATCCAGAGTTGACGCCAGGCCACGCATCCGACGCCACAAGAGGCAACACTAGCAATCAGAGCTGCCAACCCTCCCCATAGTAAGAAACGAGCTACTCGTTGCAAACCCGTTAGATTTCTTCTTCCGAGACGAGGCGTCCGTACCATCGGACTTGTGCCCTTGCCATCCAGGGCTCCATGCCTTTCTTCATATCCTCCATGGTGGCGTTTCCAATTGCCTCAGGGGCTGCAGTCGAATGCTGGGCTAAGAGGCCGGTTAATCCAAAGGGCAGGCCCGGCGCAGGGTGATGCTATTCAATGATGCGGCCTCGTAGGTTCTCGAACCGGGTCACTGCCCCTCCCGTTCGGTATCCTCGAAGTAGCCCGTTAACACCCCAATGTCCCCTTCGTGCGTGAAATTGGCCAGGCTGATGTTGCCGCCGAACTGGATGTTATTGATGTAGAACTTCGCTACTCCCCCTATGGCGGACACCTTCAGGTGGTTCCGCTCCTCGTTGCCCACCCTGATCCCAGCCGCCGAGCCAGCCGCGAGCCGCACATAGTACGTCTCAAAAATCATGTACACGTACCAAGTCTTGTTGCTGTGTATAACGAACCTGACGTGCGGGAGGTACTCGTCGTCGCTGAGATCGGGGTCGCGCCGTACTGTCAACCCATGCGACCAAGCGTGGTCCGAAGCAGCGTAGGGATTGACGAAGGTGGTCTCAATCTCCACGTCCGCCGCTCCGTCGAATTCCACGTAGATAGGCAGCTCTTCCACCAAGGAGTCTTGAGGGTAGTGGTAGAGGTTGCCGGATATGCCCTCGAAGATGGCCTCTCCACCCGGCGTCCTGAGCGCGGAGAGATGCTCTTGCACGGTACTCTCAGCGACGCCAAAGTGCAGCCCTTCGGAGCGGGCGGTGGCCACAGAGCTGGAGAAAATGGCCACCACCCGGCCGTCCAATGACAAGAAGGGACTGCCGCTGTAGCCTGGATTGAGAGCCGCATCGGTCTGCACCGCTAGTCTATCCCTGGTGAAGCTGTAGGGCTTCGCTGAGACGATGCCCTTGGTGGCTGAGGCTGGGCCGATCAGGTTAAAGCCATAAGGGTAGCCCACGACAATTAGATCGTCCCCTACGTTGATGTCATCCGAGCTGCCGAACTCCGCCGCGGTGAAGTCATCGCAGCAGATTGTCACCACGGCCAGGTCCCGCACGGGGTCCCGGCGCAGAAGGGTCCCTTCATAGTAGTCCTCGTCGTGCACGCGGACGGTGATGGACTCATCCCGGTCGTCCACCACATGCGAGTTGGTCATGACGTAGGCGGTCTGTCCCTGCGTGTCGAAGATGACGCCGCTCGCCTGGGAGCCGTTGAAGATTTTCACCACGGAAGGGCGCACTCGCTTGATCATGGCGCTCAGCGGCTCTTCCTCCGGCACGGGCGGGTCATGCCCCGGAAGAATAGGCTCAGGCGTGGGTTCGGGAGTGGGTGCAGGGGTCGGGTCAGGGGTTGGTGGCGCGACAGGAGAGTCAAACAGATACAGGCTGATAAGCTCCAGTACCTCATCCCTGGTGACAGAGTCGGTAAAGAGGTAGTCACTGATGGCAGCTAGGACTTCGTCCCTGTCGATCCTGTTGTTGCCGTTGAGGTCATACCGGACTCCCACGCTGTTTTCCTGGCCAGACACCGAGCCAAAAACGGATATGGTCAGAAAAGATACAGTAGCCACTGCCACCAGGAAGAGTACAAATTTCCTCATTCTTATCTTACTTATCTTAGTTCCTCTTATAGACGTTAGCGCCGCAGCCGGGGAGGTCTGGGCCTGACGGGTCATGGCGTAGATGATGGCGGCGGTGGGTGATAGGTCACAAGGCACCTTACCACAGTCGTCATCTTAAATATTTTGAGAGTTGCCCGAAGAATGCAGTTCCTGAATGCAGCATGAGACGAATCTCAGTTTGCCCGACTTTTTTTTGCATGATAACGATTGAGCGGCAGTATCGTCACCGCTGCGTCTGCTAGTCCTCTTCTATACTGTCGGCGAGGAGCTCCAGAAGGTCTTTGGCCTTCTTGTTGGAAGCCATTCCCTTGGCCTCGATTCCCTCCTCCAACATCTGGAGGCAGAAGGGGCAGGAGACGCCGACGGTGTCGGCCCCGGTCTCAAGGAAGTGGTCGGTGCGGACATGGTTGATGCGGGTGCCCCGGCTCTCCTCAATCCAGATGTGGCCGCCGCCCGCTCCGCAGCAGAAACCCCGCTCCCGGCACCGGGGCTCCATCTCCACCAGCTCAAGGCCGGGGATGGCTTTGGCAATGCGGCGAGGCTGGTCGTAGATACCGTTATGCCGTCCCAGAAAACAGGAGTCGTGATAGGCCATGCGGCCCTTCAGGGCCTTGACAGGGCGCAGACGTCCTTCTTGTATGAGCCGGTCAACCAGCTGAGTATAGTGCAGCACCTCAAAGTCGCCCCCAAGCTGGGGGTACTCGTTGCGCATGGTGTTGAAACAGTGGGGGCAGGTGGCGACAATTTTTTTGACGCTGTACCGCTTGAGGGTTTCAATGTTCTGTTGAGCCATCATTTGAAACAGATACTCGTTGCCCATACGGCGCGCCGGGTCTCCGGTGCACCGCTCCTCATGGCCGAGGATAGCGAAGTCCACACCGGCCCGTTTCAAGACCCTGGCCATGGAGCGGGCGATGCGCTGGCTCTTTGGCTCCAGGGCCGAGGTGCATCCCACCCAGAACAGAATCTCGGCCTCGGGGTGCTCCGCCAGGGTTTTCACGTCCAGGCCTTCGGCCCAATGAGTGCGGGAAAACTCGCTACCCCTCCAGGGGTGGCCCCTCTGCTCCATACTGAGCAAGGCGTCCATGGCCGAAGCTGGCATCTTAGACTCCTCAAGGACGAGGTGCCGCCGCATGTCCATAATGGTGGGGATATGCTCCACCTGCACGGGGCACTCCTCCATGCATGCCCCGCAAGAGACACAATCCCATATAGCTTCCTCGGAAACCACTCCACCGATAAGGGGCTTGGCGTCGGGGGCCTCTTCCCCTCTCTTGAGACGCCCGCCCACCTGAATCAGGTGGTCCTTAATGTCCTCCACAATGTGCATGGGAGATAGTACTTTGCCGCTGAGATTGGCGGGGCAAACGTCGGTACATCGTCCGCATACAGCGCAGGCGTAACCGTCCAGGAGCTCCTTCCAAGTAAACTGATCCACCTTGCCTGCGCCAAAGTGCTCGGCGTTTTCCAGGTCTATGGTGTCCATGACGCCCGAGGGCTTTAGGGAGTGGAATAGGGCGTTGAAGGGTGCTGCCACCATGTGCATGTGCTTGGAAAAGGGTATGTAAAGGGCAAAGCCCAGGATAAGCAGAAGGTGAAGCCACCAGAAGAGGCCATGTAAAAGATTTGCGCCGTCGAGGCCCAGGCCCAAGTCATGGAACAAGCGGCCCAAGGCACCACCCACGATGACCGAGGCCTCGGGGCCGGCGCCGCCCTTGGCAACGAAAAAGGCTTCGGTTAGGAGGGTGGAGAGCATGAGGGCGCCTATGAGGGAGACAATGACCACGGCGTCCCTGCTGCGGGTCAGGTCAAAGCTGAGGCGGCGTGGCCTGTGCCACCACCGGCGAAGGAGGGCCCAGACCAGGGAGGCAAGGATGGCTAGGGATACAACGTCCAGGTATACGGCGTAGGCCTTGGCGCCGGTCTCGGTGAGAAGGGTTTCGGAGAAGGGGCGCCACGCCGAGTCGCCAAAAATGAAGATGACGTAGCTCAGCAGAAAAGAGAGGAAACCAAAGAAGATGACGGCGTGTCCGATGCCGGCCTTATCCACCAAAGAGACCCGCTGAAGGACCTTTCGCTGACCCAAGGCAATGAGGGAGAAGTTGGCCAAACGACGCCATGGCCGGTCGAACCGGTTTTCGCTCTTGCCCAAGAGTATAAGCTTGATGACGCGATGGTAAAATAGGGTCCCGGAAAGGGCCAGGGTTACCAGCAAGGCGGCGAAAACGCCAACCCAGATGTCCAAGACGCCAAAGATACTGTCAGGTGGGACCACGTTCACACTCTGTGTAATTTGGATTTTAGCTTGCACCAGTGTAGCACTATCTATATCTTCAGGCACACTGAATCATTAGGCAGACCGAAAAGGGACAGCGGGTCGAGTAAATTTGTGTCCCACCTATTCTAAAATTTGGGTTGAACCAAAGGGACGCAACGGGGACATGGAATTACTTTCTTGACACTGCCAAGGGCCTTTGCTAGGATTCCGTACATCGTGTAACGATGTATCGCCGGGGTAGTCCAGAGGATCTTGATGCAAAGTACAACGGGGCCCCAAGACGTTCAGTTGACGGAGTCCGGGTCTGAGCTACCCGGGTCGCTCACGTGCTATGGCACGATGATGCAGGCCAAATTGGGGTCGGTTTTGCCGAATGGAAGCATGGATTTGTCCGGGCCGTTCCGGTACCACCTGGGATGGGCGGACCGGCAAGGACGATTCCTGGAAGCGCCGCAAGACCAGGGTAAGGGTGTTAGGCCGGGCCTCTGCCTCTTTGCCTGTCAGGCTCTTGGAGGCGATTGGATGCGAGCGATGCCCGCAGCGGTGTCTCTGGAGCTAATCCACAACTTTTCCCTGGTCCATGACGACATTCAGGACGGGGATGCAATGCGGCGTCACAGACCCACTGTTTGGCGGTTGTGGGGCGAGGCGAAGGCGCTGCTGGTGGGAAATGCCATGCATGCCACGGCGTACGAGGTGGCCCTGGGGCTGGTGGATCGGGGCGTACCGGAGTCCAAGGCTCTGCGCAGCTCTCACCTGCTGGTGGAGGGCTGCCTATCTATGATTAAGGGCCAAGCGCTGGACCTGCAGTTTGAAGCACGGTTGAACATTGGGCTTGAAGCCTACCTGGAGATGATACGCCTGAAGACGGGGGCGCTCATTACGTGCGCCCTGGAGGTGGGTTCTCTGCTGGCAAGCGACGATGAGGAGCACGTTCAGGCCTTTGCGCGGTACGGAGATCACCTGGGCCGTATGTTCCAGATTAGGGACGACGTTCTGGGTATTTGGGGAGACGAGGACCACACCGGAAAGGCGGGGAAGTCTTCCGAAAACGACATCAAACGCAAGAAGAAGTCGCTGCCCATAGTGCTGGCGCTGGAGCAAGCCACGGGTGGCGACCGGCGGCGGCTGGGGGCCGTTTACCGAAAGGCCAAACTAGACCAAGGGGACGTAGACCAAATTCTGGAGATTCTGGATGCCGTAGGAGCCCAAAAGCTCGCCAATGGAATGATTAAGAGAGAGGCTTCGCTGGCCATGAAGGCACTGGAGAACGTACCGTTGTCGAGGTGGTCCAGAGGCGAGGCCAAGAGCCGTGTAGACTTCCTGACGTCCAGAGAACATTAGAAGGGAGTATTTTAGTGACCACAACAACATCTCGAACCCAAGAGAACAGAGCGCCGGTGAAGCGGTCTAAGAGGCCAATGGAGCTATCCATACGATTGGCCAAGTATATGCTGACGCAAAAGCTGAAGGGTCGAAAGCGGTTTCCCATGGTGACCATGCTGGAGCCCCTTGAGATGTGCAACCTCTCGTGCGTGGGCTGCGGCCGCATTAGAGAGTACAAGACAATGATGAGCAAGATGATGCCGGTGGAAGAGGCCATCGCGGCGGTGGAGGAGTCAGGCGCGCCCATCGTTTCCATAGCCGGTGGGGAGCCTACGATTCACCCGCAGATTGGGGAAATAATCAACGAGCTTATTCGGCGCAAGTACTTCGTGTACTGCTGCTCCAACGGCCTGCTCATGGAGCGGGTGATGAAGAAGGTGCAACCGTCCAAGTACTTTTGCTGGGTGGTGCACATGGACGGTATGGAGGAGAAGCACGACGAGTCGGTGGACCGCCCGGGGGTTTACAAGAAGGCCAAGGCGGCGATGCAAAGCGCCCTGGACCAGGGGTACCGGGTATGCACCAACACGACGATTTTCCGGGGCAGCGACGTGGAGGACCTTCACGAGTTGTTCAGGACCATGACAGATATGGGCGTTGAGGGGTGCATGGTCTCACCGGGGTTTGAGTACCAGTCCGTGGACGACCAGGACCAGTTCCTACGGAGGGCCGAATCAGAGGAGGTCTTCACGAAGATTCTGGACCCCAAGAAGTCCGAGGGGATTAGGTTCTACAATAACCCCCTTTACCTTAATTTCCTCCGTGGGGAGAGGGATTACCAGTGCACGGCATGGTCCAACCCCACTTACACCATTATGGGGTGGAGAATGCCATGCTACCCCCTGGCAGACAAGCACGTTGACAGGATGAGCGAGGTGATGAAGGAAGAAGTGTGGGAACGGTACGGCGTGGGGAAGGACCCTCGTTGCGCCAACTGCATGATGCACTGTGGATTTGAGTCGGCGACGATCTTCAGCGCCATTACTAAGCCAAAGGACTGGATAACTCTCATCAAGTCCGGGGCCATCAGCAAGAGCGGAATAACGGCAGGCTAGAGGGCTATTTGATAGCAATAGTAGCGGCAATGAAGGATGAGGTGCTTCGGCTGGGAAGCCTTGGCCGGCGCTCCAAAGGCAAGATCGGCGTGACGGTCACGGGGGTTGGCAAGGATAATGCCGTTGCCGCCACGGAGTTGCTTTTCGGCGGTTCGCCGCGGCCGTCATTGGTGCTGTCGCTGGGGTTCTCCGGCGCGTTGTCGGACGACTTGAACACGGGAGACCTGGTATTGGCAAGACGCGTACACCTTCTTGACAGCGCCACTGTGCTGAAGGTGGACAATCGCTGCTACCAGTTGGCGGAGGAGGCAATACACGAGAAGGTGCTGCCTTACGTGCGCCGGGACACTCTCACCGTGCCCAAGCTTGTGCGGACACGGGTTGAGAGGGAACGGTTGGCCCAGGCGTACAATGCCCAGGCCGTGAGCATGGAGGACTACTGGATTTGCAATGCGGCGTTAAGGGCAGGGGTGCCGTTTCTTTCCGTCAAGGCGGTTCTGGACATGACTAGTCGGGAGCTGCCGCCGTACGTTGAAGAGATAATGTGGCAGCGAGAGCGGAGACAGGGTCTGAGCATCATATTTGGATCGCTGGCCCATCCCCTCAGGATTCCGACCTTGCTGTCGCTGGCCCGAGCAGCCAGAAAAGCGCAGAAGAGCTTGGATATTTTCACCAGGGCTTTCGTGGGAAAAGCAATGGAAAGAGGGGTCTTGAGCCTAGCATAGAGAGAAGCGGGCAGTGAAAGTACTGGTCACAGGGGCTACCGGATTTATAGGCGGGAACCTGGTTAGGGCCCTCAAAGCTAGGGGATACGACGTCAGGGCCCTGGTTAGACCCAAAAGCAGCACCTTAACACTGGAGAATTTGGGGGTGGAGGAGGCACAGGGGGACCTGCGCGACAGGGAGTCCATAGCCCGAGCGATGCAGGGCCGCCAAGGCGTCTTCCACTGCGCCGCCATGTACACCTTCTGGAGTCTGAATCCTGAGGAAGTGTACCGGGTCAACGTAGATGGAAGCAGGACCGTCTTTGAAGAGGCTGTAAAGGCCGGTGTGGAGAGGGTTGTATACACCAGCACCGTGTCGACCATCGGGATTCCCAAAAAGGGTCTGGGCACGGAGGAGATGGAGGCTGCGCCGGGAGACCTGATAGGCCACTACAAGAGGTCCAAGTATCAGGGTGAGCAGGAGGCCTTGCGAGCGGCGTCTGAGGGGCTGCCGGTGGTGGTGGTGAATCCTGCGGCGCCGGTGGGGCCCTGGGACGTAAAGCCCACCCCCACAGGGGGGATTATCCTGGACTTCCTGCAAGGAAAGTTGCCCGCCTACGTTAATACGGGTATGAACCTGGTAGACGTGGAGGACGTCGCCACGGGGCACGTGCTGGCCATGGAGAAGGGGGAGCCGGGCCAGCGATACATACTGGGCAATCGGAATATGACCCTCAGGGAGGTCCTAAAAACACTGGAAGCCATAACCGGGAAGAAGGCTCCCTGGCTGAAGGTACCCATTGACCTGGTTATTGCGCTGGGGATCATAGACCAGTTGATAGAGGGGAAGTTTTTGAGAAGAAGGCCAAGGATACCCCTGGAGGGCATGAGGGTAGCCCGCAAGCCCATGTACGTAAGCAGCGCCAAAGCCGTCCGAGAGTTGGGGTTGCCCCAGAGCCCGGTAGAGGAAGCTTTGGAGAAGGCGGTACGGTGGTTCCGGGACAACGGACGGGCATGAAAGCGCAGCCCGGTCTGAATCACTGAGACAATAATTATGCAATTGACATCTAAAATAGACGAACAGCTAAAGGCCGACGTGGAGAACACCATCCATAAGGCCCAAGAGTACATGCTGAGTATTCAGTATGAAGAAGGCTTCTGGTGGGGCGAGTTGGAGTCGAACCCCACTATGGAGGCCGAATATCTTATGCTCACCCACATTCTGGGGGTCAGGGACAGGGAACGGTGGCGGAAGATAGCCAACTATATCCTGAGCCGCCAGCAAGAGGACGGTTCCTGGGTGCAGTACTACGGGGCGCCGGGAAACCTAAGCACCTCAGTGGAGTGCTACACGGCGTTGAAGCTTGCCGGGGTACCAGGAAACTCCGAGGGCATGACAAAGGCCAAGGAGTTCATCCTGTCCAAAGGCGGAGTTCCCAAAGTTCGGGTCTTTACGAAGATTTGGTTGGCGATGCTGGGCCAGCACGATTGGAAGGGCCTGCCGTCAATACCGCCGGAGTTGATGTTTCTGCCAACCTGGTTTCCCTTCAACATCTACGAGTTTTCCAGTTGGGCGAGGGCAACCATAGTTCCAATGACCATCATCCTGACGGAAAACCCAACGAAGCCAGTGCCTGCGTGGGCGTCCGTTGACGAGCTATACCCCACGAACGGCGATAAGTCCATCTCACCACACCCGCTGAAACCGATTCCTAGCTGGACCGTCTTCTTCAATGGCGCTGACCGGTTCCTGCGTCTTTACGAGAAGGCGCCCATCAAGCCCGGGCGCTCCTGGGCAAGGAACTTGGCAGCCCATTGGATTCTCTCCCGCCAGGAGGCGGACGGCTCTTGGGGAGGGATTCAACCGCCATGGGTCTACTCGCTCATCTGCCTGAAACACCTGGGCTATCCACTGGACCATCCTGCCATGAAATCGGGTCTTGAGGGGTTTGAAGGGTTCGCCATAGAGGATGAAGATACGTGGCGGGTGCAGGCATGCCTATCGCCGGTATGGGACACGTGTTTGGGGCTGGTCGCCATGCTGGAGTCGGGCATATCCCCTGGCGCTGAATCTATGCAGACGGCCACTCGATGGCTCCTGGACAAACAGATCCTTCACGGTGGGGACTGGCAGGTGAAGGCGCCGGACACGCCACCGGGCGGGTGGGCCTTTGAGTTCGCAAACAATAACTACCCGGACATCGACGACGTGTCGGAGGTGCTCATTGCCCTCAACATGGCAAGACTGCCAAATGGGGAAGACGCCCGCCGCGCCGAGGCCATAGAGAGAGGGGTCTCATGGCTCTTGGGAGTGCAGAGCACGAACGGGGGCTGGGCGGCCTTCGACAAGGACAACGACCACACCTATTTGAGCAATATGCCATTTGCGGACTTTGGCGAGTCCCTTGACCCCGCCAGTGTTGACGTTACGGCCCACGTGGTGGAGGCATTGGGCAAACTGGGTTATAACCGGGATTTTGAACCCGTTGCCAAGGCTTATGACTATATCCGAAAGGAGCAGGAGGAGGACGGCCCCTGGTTTGGCCGTTGGGGCGTAAACTATGTATACGGTACGGGCGCGGTGCTGCCGGCTTTGGAGGCCATTGGGGAGGACATGAGTCAGCCTTACGTGAGAAAAGCTGTTCAGTGGCTTATAGCCCACCAGAACTCGGACGGGGGATGGGGGGAGAGCTGCGGATCCTACGTGGACTCCTCACTGCGGGGGAAAGGTCCCAGCACCGCTTCTCAAACGGCATGGGCGCTCCTGGCGCTAACGGCGGCGGGGGAACAGGGCTGCAAGGCCGCGCTGGAGGGTGTCCGATACCTGAGGCGGACACAGCTCCAGGACGGCTCCTGGGACGAACCTTATTTCACCGGCACGGGGTTTCCCGGCTACGGCGTAGGTCAGCGGTTGAAGAAGCTGCCCAATCCGGGAGACTCGTCCTATCAGGACTTGGACATGAGCGCCGGATTTATGATCAATTACCACCTCTATAGAAACTATTGGCCCTTGACCGCCTTGGGTAGATTTAGAAGAAGCCTATAAAGCGGGGGAGTATGCAGAAACCGGAGGCTGGAACTCTAACGGACGTGAAGGAGATTTCCGCGGTTGAAGACAGGATGAAATGCCGCGTCTTCAGCCTGAATATCGAAAGCCGGACCGCCCCGGAGTTTATTGACATTACCAACGAGGTTAGGGCATGCGTGTCGGACTCCACGGTCAGGAACGGCAGCGTGACTATCTACTCGCGTCATACCACCGCGGCGGTGAAGATTAACGAGAACGAGCCTCTTCTGCTTCAGGACATGGGGAGGTTTTTGGAGCGGATATCCCCCCGAAACGGCGACTATATGCACAACGACTTCAGTATCAGGACCGTGAACATGACGGAGGACGAGTGCCCCAACGGCCACGCACATTGCCAGCACCTTCTCTTGGGCACCAGTGAGAGCATCCCCATAATAGACGGGGTTGTACAGATAGGAAGGTGGCAAAGTATCTTTGTCATTGAACTGGACCGTCCGCGCCCGCGCGAGATACTGGTCCAGATCATGGGAGGGTAAGGGGCGTTGGCTGCCCCCCTTACGTCGGATTCTCGGGTATGGAGTCGCGAGGAGGCGTTCGAATACTGCCGCCGCCTGACCAAAACCCACTATGAGAACTTTACCGTAGGCTCACTTCTGCTACCCAGGGCAAAACGGCAGCACGTCTCCAACCTCTACGCCTATGCCCGTACCGTTGATGACCTGGGCGACGAGGCCAAAGGGGACCGCAGGGCGATTTTGAAGGAGTGGCAGGAGGATCTGGGGCGCTGCTATGAAGGGACTCCCAAGCACCCGGTCATGGTGGCGCTGCAGGATACTATCCGTAGATTCGACATACCGGTGGAGCCATTTCTCAAGCTGATTAAGGCTAATGAGATGGACCAGGAAATTAAGAGATATCGTACGTTTGAGGAACTGCTTTACTACTGCGATCACTCGGCCAACCCCTGCGGTCGTCTTTTTCTGTACATCTTCAATTACCGTGACCAAGAGCGGCATCGGCTCGCCGACTACACTTGCACGGCTCTGCAGCTGACCAACTTCTGGCAGGACGTTACGCGAGACTGGGAGATGCGCCGCGTATACCTGCCCATGGAAGACATGGAGTCCTTTAGCTACACTGAGGAGCAGCTAGCCAAGAGCGTCTTTAATGACGACTTCCGCAGCTTGATGGCCTTTGAGGTGGATAGGACCCGTCGGATGTTCCGACAAGGGGCAGAGTTGGTCAATCGCGTGAAGGGGGCCTCCAAGCTGGACATCGCCCTCTTCAGCCGTGGGGGACTGGCGGTCCTGGACGCCATTGAGAAGCTGGACTATAACGTTCTGAAACGTCGGCCCCACCTTTCGAGATTCAAGAAGGGCCGGCTTCTGTTTTTAACCTGGGTGGACATGCTGCTGGGTAGAAAGCTCCGGTCCTGAACTCACCCCAAGCACAAGCAGTAGAGGCAGCGGCGGATGGTCCAGTTGAAGGACGCTTACGAAGAGTGCAGGCTTATCACGAAAAGAGAAGCCAAGAACTTCTTCTACGCCTTCGTAACCCTGCCCGCTGAGAAGAGGAGGGCCATTTACGCCGCCTATGCTTTTTGCCGCCACTGCGACGACGCCGTGGACCGCAGCGCCTCGCCAGAGAGCAAGGTTGAGGCGCTGAGCAGCCTGAGCGCACAGCTGGACGCCGCCTACAAGAACAGGCCCAATGGCGCGGTATTTATAGCCTTGGC
This sequence comes from Dehalococcoidia bacterium, assembly GCA_965226535.1. Classification (GTDB taxonomy): domain Bacteria; phylum Chloroflexota; class Dehalococcoidia; order Lucifugimonadales; genus JAPULR01. The sequence goes on from CBDDDE010000010.1 coordinate 444,198, forward strand.
CCACTCTGTCCAAACCTACAATATCCCCCAGAGTTACTTTCAAGACGTGATAAACGGCGTGGAAATGGATTTGACCAAGCACCGTTACGAGACCTTCGAAGAGCTACGGCTGTACTGTTACAGGGTAGCCTCGGTGGTGGGTTTGATATGCCTGGAGATATTCGGGTACAGGGACCCCAGGGCTAGGGAGTACGCCATAGACCTGGGTCTGGCCATGCAGATGACCAACATTCTTCGAGATGTTCAGGAAGACATGGAGCGGGACCAGGTCTATCTTCCCCAAGATGAGATGAAGAGGTACGGCTACTCTGAAGAAGAGCTGCTGAAGGAGGTGCGTAACGACACCCAAAAGCGGTTTATGGCTTTTCAGGTGGACCGGGCACAGAAACTGTTTCGCAGCGGGGCTAGGCTCTTACCCTACCTGTCCATCCGGTCAAGGGGCTGTCCCGCGGTGCTGGCCAAAGTGTATATGCGCATTCTAAGTCGCATCGAAGCTAACGACTATAATGTATTTGATGGTAGAATCAGCCTGAGCAGCAGGGAAAAGCTGCTTATTATGGCGACAACATGGCTAACGAGCTTACTACCCCATCCTCAACCCAGCGTCGAGTAGTTGTATTGGGGGGAGGCTTGGCCGGCATGGCCACCGCCTGCCATTTGCTGGACGCCGGCTGCCAGGTAACCCTCGTAGAGAAAAGGCCTTACCTGGGAGGTAGGGCCTTTTCCTTCATGGACAGGGAAACGGGGCAGGAGGTGGATAACGGCCAGCACGTGTTCCTGGGATGCTGCACATACTATATAGACTTTCTCAAGAAGCTGGGGACTTTTGGCATGGCCCACCTGCAGTCCAAGACCATGGTTGAGGTGGCGAGTCCTGGACGCGGGTTGAGCCGCCTGGCCACGTCGCCCCTTCCCAAGCCGCTGCACATGCTGCCTTCATTTTTGTCTTACAAGCATCTTGGACTGAGAGACAAGGCGCTGGCGATCTACGCCATGTTGCGGATTAGACTCACAAACCGGAACAACCCATCCCTACAAAGGGAGACTTTTGGCCAGTGGCTGAAGCGGCACCGTCAGACCAAGCGGTCTATGAACAACTTCTGGAACCTTATTGTAAAGCCGTGCGTGAACGATGACGTGGAGGACGTTTCGGCGGCTATGGGCATCATGGTAGTGCAGGAAGGTTTGTTGAAAACCCGCCGCGGCTCCTGCATCGGCTACTCCCGCGAGGGACTGACACCCCTCATGGGGCAGGCCGCCCAAGAGTACATACAGCGCAAAGGTGGTCACCTTATCACCGGCAAAGCCGCTTTGTCCCTTCAAGCGGACAACAGCGGGATTCTGGGCGTGGAGCTGGCCGGGGGTCCCGTCATTCGTGGAGACGCCTTCGTGAGCGCCCTGTCCCTTGGCGACCTGGTGTCTCTTCTACCCTTGGAACTGGGAAAGGACCCCTACTTTGCTTCGCTTGGAGAACTGGAAACGGCCCCAATAGTGAACGTTCACCTCTGGTACGACAAGCCGGTAATGGAGCAGAGGTTTATGGCCTTTGTGGACTCGCCCCTGCAGTGGGTGTTCAACAAGACGGGAATGCTGGACCAACCCCGGTCCAGCGGCCAATACATAACCATCTCCCTCAGCGGGGCCTTCGAGTACGTTAAGCAGTCAAAAGAGGCGTTGCGGCAGACCTTTATAGAGGCAATGAGCCAGGCCTTTCCCAAAGCCAAGTTGGCCAAGGTGGAACGGGCGTTGGTGGTGAAGCAGGAAAAGGCTACCTTCCGCTGCCTGCCGGGGTCCGAGGGGCTCCGGCCCAAGGCGCAGACACCCATCGCAAACCTGTTCTTGGCCGGGGACTGGACGGACACCGGGTGGCCTTCCACCATGGAGGGAGCGGTGAGGAGCGGCTTGACAGCGGCTCAGGCCGTGCTGGAGGGACCCGGGCGTTGAAGGCCCTTGTCCTGGCGCCTTTTTCCAAAGAGGCTCTCCAATGGCTGGGGCGTCTAATGCCCCTGACCCACGAAAGCTGGACTGAGACCAAAAGGCTCTACGACCCTGAGGAGCTGGGACTGCGTATGAAAGAGGAGGGCACGAGCCATCTCATAGTGGAGGCCGACTTCATCTATGAGGAGGTTTTTCAACACGCCTCTGACTTCCGGTTCCTGGGAGTTTGCCGGAGCGCCCTGGACCACGTTGACCTTGGCGCCGCTACGGAGCACAACGTCTTGGTGGTCAACACCCCTGGGCGTAACGCTGAGGCCGTTGCCGAACTCACCATTGCCCTCATGCTGTCGCTGGCGAGACGGGTCCCGTCGCTGGACCGTTATGTAAAGACAGGCGGTTGGCAAGACCCAGTGGACGGTTATATCAATCACCAAGGCATCGAACTACGGGGCAAGACCCTGGGCCTGGTTGGGCTTGGCGCGGTGGGCGCCACGGTGTCCAAGCTGGCAACGTCCATGGGCATGGAGGTGTTGGCCTACGACCCGTTTGCCGGTGCGGAGGGACAGCGGAAGTCCGGCGCCCTGTTGGTCTCCTTGGAGCATCTCTTAAAAGAGTCGCTTTTCCTCTCCCTTCACGCACCCGCCACCGACGCTACAACGGGGCTGATTGGCGAGGGGGAGCTGGGGGCCATGATCAAAGGGGCCTATCTCATCAACACAGCTTTCTACGAAATGGTCAAAGAGGATGCATTGGTGAAGGCCCTGGCGTCGGGGCGGCTGGCCGGGGCGGCTCTGGACGTTCACGAATCGCACCCAATTTCCCCCACCAGCCCGCTGTTAAAGCTAGATAACGTTCTGCTGACGCCCCACGTTGGGGGGGCCACGGCGGAAACGGTCCAGCGACACTCCACCATGATACTGAAAGACATTGAAAGGCATCTGCAGGGAGTGAAACCGCTGAATCTGGCAAATCCCAAGGTCTGGGATAACCTTGGGCCTTAACCTGTTAGCCTTGGACATAGGAACCAGCGCAGTCCATTGCATGGTTACGGACGGCGAGGGAAATCCCGTAGCAACAGCAGATGGCCCGATCCGGTACTTCACGCCGGAGGGCGCATCGACGCTGACGCTGGAATTCCACCCCCAGGAGCTACTGGACACGGTGGCGGGGGTGGTCAAGAGAGCCGTGGAGCAAGCAGGAATAACCGCCGTGGACGTGAAGGCGGTGAGTATTACCAGTCAACGCCACGGCGCGGTGCTCCTGGACAAGGCCGGTGAGGAGTTGATGGTAAGCCCAAACGTGGACCTTCGGGCAGCTTTTGAGGGCTCCGCGCTCCAGGAGGAGATGGGAGCCGAGTTGTACCGAACGGTGGGCCAATACCCGGCGCTGATATTGGCGCCCAGCCGACTCCGGTGGCTTAAGAACAACCGTCCGGACTTATATGACCGCCTGGGCTGCCTTTTGACCATTGCAGGATGGTTGGCTTTTCGGCTTACGGGGGAGACAGCCTGCGAACCGTCCCTGGCCGCCGGCGCGGGTCTGCTGAACGCGAGAACAAGGGCTCGTGACCCCGCCTTGTTGAAAAGAACGGGAGTCCCGCAATCCGTGCTGCCACCACTACGAAAGGCGGGAGAAGTGGTGGGAGAGGTGCAGCCACACCAGAGGGAGGGCTGGGGGATTCGCCCCGGCACTCCGGTGACCCTGGGAGGGGCCGATACCCCTTGCGGTCTGCTGGGAATGGGCCTTGTGGGCGAGGGCGATACGGGGATAGTGACCGGGTGGAGCTGTGCAATGCAAACTATCACCTCGTCACCGTGTCATGACAATGAGTCGAGGGCCTGGCTCAGTCCCTTTCCGCTCCGTGGGACCTGGGTCTCCGAGACTAATCTGGGGGACGCGGGCAATGCCCACCGATGGTTGAAGGACTTACTTTTGGGCCAAAACGTATCTTTTGAAGAGGCGGACGATTTGGCCGCCTCTGCGCCCCTGGGCAGCAACGGTTCCTTTTCCTACCTGGGGGCAGGGCCCATGAGCGCCCCGGAAGCGGGATTGAAGAGGGGCGGCATTGTTTTCCCGACACCGCTGCAGTATCAGAAGCCCAGCGTCGCCGACGCGCTGCGGTCCTTTTGGGAGTCCCTGGCCTACGGTCTGAAATCGAACTTGGACACGCTGAAAGGGGTAACCGGACATGACGGGGAGGTGGTGTATCTGGGCGGGGGGATGGCCCGGAGCAAAGTATTTGCAAGTATCTTGGCCAACGTGCTCCATGGGGAGGTGAGACGAAGCTGCATTGCCGAGGTAAGCGCTCGAGGCGCTTCGGCGGCCGCGGCGGTGGCGGCGGGGCTGCACCCAGACCTGGAGACGGCGGCCCGCGCCCAGACGCCCGCGTGGGAAAGGGTGGAGCCGGACTACGCCGACGCCCTGGAGTACCAGGAGCTCTACGGCCAGTGGAAAGCTCTGTATTATAGATTGCAGGAAGGCCAAAGTGACGACACTTAGATGGCAGGAAGAACGTGACGCCCTACATAGGGTCTGTCAACGGCTGGTGAAGACGGGCATGGTGACGGGGTCCAGCGGCAACGTCAGCGCCAGGTTGAAAAACAGTCCGGAAGACTTTGTACTGATAACGGCCAGGGGGATTGAACTGGAGGAGCTAACGCCCCGGAGTTTATCAGTTATAGACCTCAATGGGGAGCCGGTGGAGGAGGACCTCCCGCCCTCCTCCGAGTCGGCCCTGCACCTGAGCATCTATCGCAGCCGCCCCAACGTGGGAAGCGTTGTACACTCCCACCCCATCTTCTCCACGGTGGCCGCGGTATCGGGGCGTGAGATACCGCCCATAGTGGACGAGGTGGTGATAAAGATTGGCGGAGCGGTACAGGTGGCTGAGTACGCCTTCCCCGGCACCGAGGAGTTGGCGGAAAAGGCCCTTTCCGCCTTGGGGAACAGAATGGCCGTTTTGCTTCGTAACCACGGCCTTATAACCGTGGGGAGAACTCCCGAGGAAGCCCTGGAAAACAGCATCCTGGTGGAGCGGTTAGCCCAAATTTTCATGTATACTACCCTGACCGGAGGCGTCAAACCTCTGCCAAGGGAAATTGTTGAATTAGAGGAGGAGCTTTATTTGATGAAGATGTCCGTAGAGAGCGCCGGAGGAGGCTCCAATGGTAACGATACCTAGCTTCATACTTCGGCGGCTGTATGTGAAAGGGAGCCTTAGGAACACCGAGACCGGTATGGAGTTCCAGATGCTCAACAAGCTAGGAGCGGGCCAGGCCCGCCGGCTTTTGCCCCTTACCCTGGACGGCAAGGAAATTCCCTTGGAGCACTGCGCATTTAACTTGGGAGGCGCAACAGTTCCCTTCGCCGACGTTTCAAAAGAGAGCCCCTTCGTCATGGCCCTCAACAAACTGACAACCGTAACGGCAAAAGGCGTAACTCTAACCGAGGGTCCCCACACCGTCGGCATGGCCTTTGAAGTGGGCGGCCTTGGCGTCCTGAAATTCGACTTCTTCGACAAACTCTGAGATGGTTAACGCAACCTCAGCGTCCGTGGTGGCTGTGACCGGCTCCGCGGGCTACATAGGATTTCAGCTTCTCCGAGAGTTGGAAACCATGCCATCCTTAACCAAGCTGGTGGCAATAGACCGTAAACCTCTGCCCATGCCCATTCACAACATTCACGCCCATCGCGTGGACATTAAGGGACCCCTGACTAGAGTGTTTAGAATGGATTCCATAGACACCATGGTCCACTTGGCCTTTGACCTGCGAGAGGGTCGCAACGTCCGGGAAGCTGAAGCCATTCAGTCGGACAATCTATTTGGACTGAATAACGTGCTGAAGGAGTGCCGCCGCGCCCGGGTAAAGAGCTTCATTTACCTGAGCAGCCAGACCGTCTACGGCGCTCACCCCGACAACCCGGTGCCCATCACCGAAGAGGCCGAGCCAAGACCCCTGCCAAACTTCCAATACTCTCGAAGCAAGGACCTCAGCGAAAAGATGGTCCAAGGGTTCGCCGAAGAGAACCCGGACATGAACGTGACCATAATCCGGTGCTGCATGGTCCTTGGCCCCGGGGGAACAAGCCGCGTCACCGATGCTTTCCAAAAGCCCTTTCTGCTTAAGATAGCCGGTTCCGACCCTCCCATGCAGTTCATCCACAGCATGGACCTGGCGCGGGTCTTATCTATCATGAGCGTTGAACCCAAGCCGGGGGTCTTCAACCTGGCGGGCAACGGGACGGTAAGATACAGCGAGATGGCCAAGATAATGGGGAGGCGTCTAGTATCGTTGCCGTCTCAAATAGCCTACGGTCTGGTGCATTTGTCCTGGAAGCTGGGGATACAGAAGGACGCCTCGGCGGTGGGCTTGAACTTCGTCCGGCACCCGATAATCATGGCCACTGGTAAAATCAAGCAGGCAACCGGCTACCGGTTCTACTACACATCTCGGGAAGCAGTTAGCGCCTATGCAGCGTCAAACGTTGCCTGAGTCGCAGCGTTTCACCCAAGGATGCCTCCCCCCTGTCTGACGTCGGAATCCTCTTGACTGGCACCCTAAAATATGTAATCATTGCCTTGATTCAATTGTCTAGTCAGGTAGTCGACAATAGGTCAAAACACAGCCCATTAGAGAAAGTAGACCCGTCTCCACGCTACCGGTCCACACCGCTTTTCCCATAACCTTAACGCCACACCAAGCCCGAAAGGTAACGCCATACGTGGAAGCTAGAATATGACAACCACCAACAAGGAACTAAACACCATTGCCGCCCAGGAGTACCGGTACGGCTTCGTCACGGACATTGAGGCCGACGTTGCGCCTAAGGGGCTGAACGAAGACATAGTTCGCTGGATTTCGGCCAAGAAAAACGAGCCTGAATTCATGCTGAAGTGGAGATTGAAGGCCTTTCGGTACTGGGAAAAACTGCTTGAGGGCCAGGAAACACCCACCTGGGCCAACGTCCACTACCCACCCATCAACTACCAAAACATCATCTACTACTCGGCGCCCAAAGCCAAGGAGAAGCTGCAGAGCCTGGACGAGGTGGACCCTGAGTTGCTGAGGACCTATGAGAAGCTGGGCATACCTCTGCAAGAGCAGAAACGGTTGGCCGGGGTGGCCGTAGACGCCATCTTCGACAGCGTATCCATTGCCACAACCTTCCGGGAAGAGCTTTCCAAACACGGCATTATCTTCTGCTCATTCTCGGAGGCGTTGCAGGAGCACCCGGACTTGGTGCAGAAATACCTAGGCTCGGTGGTGCCTTATAGCGACAACTTCTACGCGGCATTGAACGCCGCCGTTTTTTCCGACGGTTCCTTCTGTTACATACCCAAAGGCGTACGCTGCCCCTTGGAGCTCACCACCTACTTCCGCATCAACACCGCAGAAACGGGGCAGTTTGAGCGCACCCTGATCATTGCTGACGAGGACAGCTACGTGAGCTATCTGGAGGGGTGCAGCGCGCCCATGCGTGACGAAAACCAGCTCCACGCCGCGGTGGTGGAACTTGTCACCCACGACAACGCCGAGATAAAGTATTCCACCATCCAAAACTGGTACCCCGGCAACCAGGAAGGAAAGGGCGGAATCTACAACTTTGTCACCAAGCGGGGCAAGTGCACTGGCAAGAATTCCAAGATATCCTGGACCCAGGTGGAAACCGGGTCCGCCATAACATGGAAATACCCCAGCGTTATCCTGCAGGGAGATAATTCCATAGGCGAGTTCTATTCGGTGGCCCTGACCAAGGGCTATCAGCAGGCGGACACCGGCACAAAGATGATCCACGTGGGCAAGAACACTCGCAGCAAGATTATATCCAAGGGCATCTCCGCCAACCACGGCAGCAACACCTACCGCGGACTGGTCAGGATAATGCCCAAGGCGGACAACGCCCGGAATTTCACTCAATGCGACTCTCTGTTAATTGGAGATCAGTGCGGGGCGCACACCACTCCCTACGTGGAGGTGCGCAACAATACGGCGCACCTGGAGCATGAAGCGTTTACTTCCAGGGTGGATGAAGAGCTGCTTTTCTACTGCAACCAGCGGGGCTTGTCCACGGAGGACGCCCAGTCCCTGATTATCAATGGATTCTGCAAAGAGGTTTTCCGCAAGCTGCCCTTTGAGTTTGCCGTTGAAGCCACGAGGCTGCTGGAGCTCAACCTGGAAGGTACCGTAGGATAGAGGCCGTCTCGATGCTGGAAATTAGCAATCTTCACGCCTCCGTCAACGGGGTGGACATCCTCAGGGGCGTCAATCTGAAGGTGAACGCCGGGGAAGTCCACGCAGTAATGGGGCCCAACGGCTCCGGCAAGAGCACCTTGGCCTTTGTGCTGGCGGGCAAGCCCGGCTACGTGACAACGGCAGGTACGGCGGCCTACATGGGCAAGAACCTCTTAGACCTCCCGCCGGAGGAGCGAGCCAGGGCCGGCCTGTTCCTCTCCTTTCAACACCCGGTGGAAGTACCGGGGGTGCGCATGGACCAGTTTCTCAGGGCCGGATTCAACGCCATCAGTAAGAGCCGCGGGTTGGACGAGTTGGACCCGTTGAAGTTCGACAGGTTGCTACAGAAGCGGGTCAAGTCGGTGGACGTAGACCCGGTGATGACCAAGCGTTCGGTTAATGAAGGGTTCTCAGGCGGCGAGAAGAAGCGCAACGAGGTGTTGCAAATGGCCGTACTGGAGCCCAGGCTGGCCATACTTGACGAGCCCGACTCCGGGCTGGACGTGGACGCCCTCAGGTCCGTGGCCCAGAGCATAAACGGGCTTCGCACAACGGAAAACGCCCTACTTCTGGTAACCCATTATCAGCGAATTCTAAACTACGTTGTGCCGGACTTTGTGCACGTCCTGGTCAAAGGCCGCATAGTAAAGTCGGGAGGCAAGGAGCTGGCCTTGGAGATTGAGAGCCAAGGGTACGACGGGTTTGAGGACGCAGGGGAAGTGCCTCTGCACTCCATTACTTCTTATACACCTTCCCAATGACCACGACCGTTGCCACAGAGGTGACCCCGTATCTTCGCGCCCTGGAATCCCTCGAAAGGGACGATTTCGGCCAGGACCCCCAGTGGGCCCGAACCTTGCGGAAAGATGCCATAGCCACCTTCAGCAACCTGGGCTTCCCCACGGCGCGCCGGGGCAACGAAGAGTGGAAGTACACCGACGTTAGGCCCATTGCCCGAACCCGGTTTAGTTTTCCCAAGACCTATGGGCTTCCCAAGACCGCCGAGACTTTGCCAATAAGCGCCGCGGAGCTTGAGGGCTTCGGGGCCTCTTCCTGGCACCGTTTGGTATTCGTAGACGGCTCCCTGAACCACCAACTCTCGGACCTGTCCGGCCTACCGGACAACGTAGACGTGATGGACCTTTCTCAGGCGCTGAAGGGCCGGTCCGCCCTGGTGCAGGAGCACCTGACCCACCTGGCCCCATACTCCAACCATGGCTTTACGGCTCTCAACACCGCATTTCTACACCGGGGGGCTTTTGTTCACGTGCCCCAGGACACCGTGGTGGAACGGCCAATACACGTCCTATTTCTCAATACGTCGCAGGAAAGCCATATTCTGTCGCAGCCCCGGGTTCTGGCCATCACGGGGCGGAACAGCAAGGCCGCAATAATTGAAAGCCATGGCGCTTTGACCGGGGCCCCGTACCTGTCCAACGCCGTATCGGAGATACAGGTGGGCGCCAACGCGTCCTTGGAATACTACCGAATTCAGCGCCACGGGGCGGAGGGGTACCACGTTGGGACCACCCAGGCCGTCCTGGAGGCCGGCTCCCATCTGGCATCGGTGACTTTCGACCTTGGGGGCGCGCTGGTGCGAAACAACCTAAACGTGCTCTTGGACGCCCCGGAAAGCAGCTGTATGCTGAACGGGCTGTATCTCGCAACAGGCTCCCAAAAGGTGGACAACCAGGTGACCATAGATCACGCCAAGCCGCACACCACCAGCCGGGAGCTTTACAAGGGAATTCTCGGCGGCCGGTCCAGGGCCGCCTTCCACGGCAGCATCACGGTTCGCAAGGACGCGCAGAAGGTGGACGCAAAGCAGGAGGACAAGAACCTGCTCTTGTCCGACCGGGCGCAGGTCAACGTGAAGCCTGCCTTCTGGGTTTACGCCGACGACGTTAAGTGCGGCCACGGGGCCGCCAGCGGCCAGATTGACGAAAACAGTCTTTTTTATCTCAAGAGCCGAGGTCTGAGCGAAGACGAGGCCCGCAACCTGCTGATCCACGGTTTCGTCCGCGAGGTGATACAGAGCGTGAGTTGTGATTCATTGAGGTCCCACGTCACCGAGTTGGTAAAAGCCAAACTACCGGAGCTTTAGACTAGCCTTCAAGAGGCAAAAATGCTGGACGTATCAAGAATAAGACGGGACTTCCCGATCCTATCCAAGTTGGTCTATGGCAGACCGCTTGTTTATTTGGACAATGCCGCCACTTCTCAGAAGCCGGCGTCTGTTATACAGGCGCTGGTGGACTACTACGAGGGTTACAACGCCAACGTACATCGCGGGGTCCACGCGCTGAGCATGGAGTCCACGCAGCGGTACGAAGAAGCGCGGGAAAAGGTGGTGCGTTTCATCGGCGCGCCAGACTCGGAGAACCTTATCTTTGTGCGCAACACCACGGAAGGAATAAACCTGGTGGCCTCAACGTGGGCCGCCGCCAACGTTGGCCCAGGTGACGAGATACTGTTGACGGAGATGGAGCACCACAGCAACTTGGTTCCCTGGCAGCAGTTGGCAAAGAAAAAGAACGCTCGGCTGCGCTTTATCCCGGTGACGGAAGAGGGAACCCTGGACTTGTCCAACTTGGACACTCTTCTAAACCACCACACCAAGCTGTTGGCCATGACGCACATGTCCAACGTTCTGGGAACCATCAATCCTGTAAAAGACATGGCACAAAAGGCCCACGCCGTGGGCGCCCACGTGCTCATTGACGCCGCTCAAAGTGTCCCCCATCTGCCCGTGGACGTGGCGGATTTGGACTGCGATTTTCTGGCGTTCTCCAGCCATAAGATGCTGGGGCCAACGGGCATCGGCGGGCTGTACGTCAAGTCCGCGGCGCTGGAGCAGATGGAACCTTTCCTGACCGGTGGCGAGATGGTGCAGGAGGTGACCTTTGACGGGGCAACCTGGAACGACCTGCCCATGCGCTTTGAAGCCGGGACTCCGAACATAGCAGGCAGTATTGCCCTGGGCGCCGCCGTAGACTATCTCCAAGACCTAGGGATGGACCAGGTACACCAGCACGAAACCGAGCTTACCCAGTATGCTTTGAACGTCTTGAAGGAGCTAGCTGAGGAGTTCAATTTCTACGGACCCAGGGACGCAGCGGTGCGGGGTGGGATTGTTTCCTTCTCGTCCCCGCACATTCACCCCCACGACCTTGGCACGATCCTTGATCAGGCCGGCATTGCCATCCGGTCAGGGCACCACTGCGCCATGCCGCTGGTGCGCGACAGGCTGGGCCTGGCGGCAACGGCCAGGGCCAGCTTTTACATTTACAACACCACGGAAGAGGTGGACCTTCTGGTGACTACCTTGAAAGACGCCCTGCGGTACTTTAGCAAGACCGTCACTTCAAGATAACTGCAACGCCAAACCGTCCGTAACTCATGCAAGACAGCTCCTTTGACCGGCTTGACGACCTCTACCAGGAGGTCATCCTGGACCATTATCGCAAGCCCAGGAACCAGGGGGAGATATCCGGTCCGCATCTTTCCTCCCGCGGCTTCAACCCCTTCTGCGGCGACGAGGTGGTGCTCGGGATAAACCTGAACGCTTGCCAAAGGGTGGAGACCATCGCTTTCAAGGGCCAGGGCTGCTCCATAAGCCAAGCCTCGGCATCCATACTTACGGAGTTGCTGAAGGACAAGAGCTTGGCCCAAGCTTCGGAGCTTTCTCAACTGATGCGGGGCCTGATGCGAGGCCAGGAACTCTCCGACGAAGACATGGACCGTATGGGGGAGATGGAGGCGATGCAGGGCGTTCGGCAGTTCCCCATTCGCATCAAGTGCGCCCTACTGGCCTGGGCGACCCTAGACGACGCCATCGAGGAGTTTAAGGCTAAGACGACACAGGGCTGACCGTGGCTGCCACGGCGCGCCAGACCTTTATCCGCCCAAAGACGGTAAGTTGTCTCGCCAGGTTTTGGCCCAAAAAAAGTACTCGGAAAGGGCGGTGTTGGGATAAAACCCGCTGACGCCGTCTTGGAGGACCCAAAGCTTGCCGTTGCCCCCTAGACCAACCATGTAGGCCTGCTCCAAAATCCGGCGCTGGATGGCCTGCAAACCCTCCCGCCGCCGGTCGCTGTCAAATGGGGCCTGCTGCTGCGATTCGACGAGGCGGTCAAGGTCAGAATCTCCATGGGCCAGGATATTCCACTGGCCCCCGCTGTGGAGAAGGGCGAATAGGTAGCTGTTGGGGGTGGACGTAGGCGGCACGGGGCCCAGGAAAAGTTGGTAGTCCTTGTTTTGCCATACGCGGTCCGAGTAGTCCACCGGGTTTAGCACCGTCACGGTGGGGTCGAATCCGGCTACCCTCAGGTCTTCCTCCAGTCTCTTGCCCATAGCCAGGTAGATATCGCCAAAGTCGGCTAAGACAATCTCAAAGGACCGTCCTCCAGCCGCCGTGGCCGGCTCCCCGCCAAAGAAGGTCTCCATGGCTTCGCGGTCAAGGAGCCAGGGCGCCGTCACCACGGGCACCCCGGCGCTGACGTAACCCTGGCCCGCCCACCAGTCCTCCAGGTAGGCCCAGGGGTCGAGGACATTGAAAATCTCTCGCCTGAGCGCTTGGTCGTCAAAGGGTGGGCTGCCAACATTCATGGCCAGCACCATTCCAAGGCCGCCTTCCTTGGAGAGGAAGGTCCGATTGGTAAAGCCCCTGGACTGGAGGGCGGCCCACTCCTGGGGCGGCGCGTCGTAAACGTCCACGAGTCCTGTAATAAAGGCGGCCATTCGGGTATCCGGGTCTTTGATAACCTTGAAGGTCAAGTGTTGGGCAAAGGGCAAGCCTTCCTCAAAATAGTCCGGGTTCGCCTCAAATGCAGAGCCGTCCCCTTCCACCGTTCGCAGCCATATCCAGGGGCCGGTGCCCACCACCGGGCCGTCCTCCAGGGACCCTGTCGCCTCGACAGCCTCACGGGCCACCACCTTGCTACGCCCGTCGGCCAAAGCCTGCAAAAAGTCGGTATCAGAAAACCGTAAGGTCACCCTGAGCACCGAGTCATCCACGGCTTCGACGGTATCCATTGCCAGCAGCAGGGGGCTATTGGGCCAGCCGTCCGTCCTCTGCCTCTCGTAGCTGAAGGCCACGTCTCCGGCGAACAGCCCGCGCCCGTTAACCGGTGGCACGTCCTGCCAGCGAACACCATCCCTCAGCCGGAACACATAGGTTAGTGGGTCCTCCATTTCCCAGCTCTCACAGAGGTCGCACTCCAAAAGCAGGCTGGGCTGGGCTACGTTTACTCCTGTTCTCAAGCGGAGCATACGGCTATAAGCGACGCCCGGGCCCCTAGCGGCCAGGGTAGCAGAAATGTCCTGATGAACGTCTCGATGGTCAATATCCGCGTTGGCAACGGCGACAATCTCGCCGCCGTGCTGGCCTGGCGGGAGAGTGGACGCCACAGAGGTGGGGGCAGCCGTGGCGGCCGGCGATGCCGTGGCAGCAGGCGATGCCGTGGTCGGCTGCTCATCAGGTGTTGAGCAAGCCGTCAGGGCCAGCAAATAGATTAAAGCAAACCCACCGGAAATCAGACGGGCCATTTGTCCATCCTAATATACCTCCTGGTAAATGTATCAGTTTGATTGGGGCGCATTGCTCATGGCAAAGGCGGCGACTGCCACCATTGCCTCAAAAATACTATAATTCAACGGTAGAAACACTGCATAGGAAGGCCGGATGTTCCCACTAGTAGATTCTCACACCCATTTAGACCATTTCCCGCCCGCTGAAATCCCCGACGTCATTGGCCGCGCCGCCGCCGCAAACGTTGGGCTGATAATCTGTGCCGGTACCACCCTCCGCTCCTCTCGCGACTGCGTGGCGCTGGCAGACCGGTACCCGTCCCTCTACGCCGGTGTAGGGCTTCATCCCACTGATTTGCAGGGTCCTCTGGACAATCTGACCTACCAGGGGTTGAAGGAACTGGCAGAAGAAAATCCCAAGGTGGTCTGCATAAGTGAGATTGGCCTGGATTTCCAGCCCACTTCTCCCGACCGCGAGGTCCAACTGCAGGCCTTTCGACTCCAGATTCGGCTGGCCCTGGAGTTGGGGAAACCTATCATTCTTCACTCCCGCGAATCCCATCCGGAGGTGCTCAGGACCCTCAGGGAGGAAGGGGCGGAGGAAGTCGGCGGGGTGATGCACTACTTTCAAGGAGAGGAAGACAAGGCGCGGGAGGCCATCAGCCTTGGATTTCTCATCTCCCTGGCCAAACCGCTGCTGCGGCTGCCGCAGCTTCAGGAAGTGGCCAAGGAGCTGCCCCTTGACCGGATAGTGCTTGAGACGGACGCCGCGCCCCAGCCCTGGAAAAAGCACCGGCGCAATTGGACGGAACCCCATCATCTTACACAGATAGCGGAAAAGCTGGCGGAGCTTAAGGGAGTTCCCACGGAGGAGGTGGTCAAATGCACCACCGGCAACATCATGGGACTTTTGGGCCTGAACCAGGACGTCCTTGAGGGCAAGCCGTCAAGCTGATTTCTATCGCCGATAGGGGTCATAATCGTCGTCAACGCGGTCTCCGTAGGGCCGGGATACCAACCGCCGGTACAGAGTCCTGACCAAAACCACCAAGGCTACTAGAATGACCACAGCGCCCAGTAGAGCGCTCTCCAGTTGAAGGAATAGTGTGCCGTCCCCCTGCCCGCCGTCACCCTGGGAACTCTGCGAGTCTGCCGACGAGTCGGTGAGCCACTCTCGCTCCAAGCCGTCCCTGTCAAATCCGTAGGTCCGGGTCAGGGCGTTGTCAATTCCCGTGCCGTCGCTAAAGAGGCCAAGGAACTGCCTGAACTTCTCCTCACCGTGGGTTTCCAGCAGGTGCTCCACCACGCTCTCCGACTTGCGATAGAAAAAACGGATGTCGGACAGCCGTCCCGGAACGGCGTTCATGGTGCGCAAAGGCATCCGGCCTGGGCGAAGGTTCTCCAGAGAGCGAGCCGAGAGGGCAACGGAGCCCGGCTCAACGTAGCTGGCGAAACCCTCGTTCAACCAGGCGGGCATCTCCTGCACGGCATCGTCAGTGGCGCTGTGCAGCATCAGGTGAGCGGTCTCATGAGTTATGAGACCGGCTTTGAGCCCGATACCGGCGAACAGGTTCCATTCAGCGAAGGCGAACCCATGGAAGATCTGCGTCTCGTCACTGGTGGCGCTGAGACTGGGGAAGGCCTTCAAGGCCTCATCTCCACGGTTATATATCACCCCGCGCATGGGCTTGTCCGGCCTGCTGCGGAGGATGTCCTCAACGCGCGCAATGGAATCCTCCAGCTCCTGCTTAATAGCCTCCACCCGGGAGCGAGGCAGGTCATGGTACAGCAGAATAAGAGGTCCAACGGTGATGGACTCCCACCGGAAACGGGTGTCCGTGTAGAAGAGGGTTCGTGGAAGGGTCTTTGTCACGTTGTCCTCAGCGTCACGAACGGTATAAAAATACTCTATGGAACCCTGCGGTGGGACGTAGATGGCGCCTCCGGTATCGAGCAGGTAGCTGGCCTGTACCCTGGGAGACGGCTCCGCCTCCAGGTAGACGTAGCTCCACGGGCCGCCGTTGGCGTTGCGAAAGCTGAGCTTAACCTCCACGACGTCGGCGTCGCCCTCCACCTCCACGCTGAAAGTGACGCCCTCGGAAAAGTCCACACTGGCGTCCTGAGACACAACTTCCAGGCTGCCGCCCGACGCCTCAGCCTGAAGGCCGATGCCAAGAAATAGGCCGGCCAGCAAGATACCCGCAGGCAGAACCCACAGCAGCTTCACGGGCGGCATTTTTTATTATCCATAGTTACCGTCTGATAATGCATTATCTCTCTATATCACTTACGTTCCCTCTATATCATATACGAAAAAATTATGTCGCCCGCCCTGTAATTTCTGCCCGGTTGCAGAAGCGCCGGGGGGCGGATGTTGCCAAACCCGATTTTAGGCCTTAGCCTAGTACGACGACTCAGGGAGTCGTCCCGCGGCTCTCAGTTCCACGGCGCCGCCGGCGCCCAAAGCGACGACGGAGGGAGGCGATCCATTGGTAAACATACCGGAGTCCTTTGTCAAAGAGATGATAATACACGCAAGGGAAGAGGACCCCTTGGAATGCTGCGGCGTCCTTGCCGGGACCCGGGAGGAGTTTCTCAAGCGTTTTCCCATGACCAACGTAGACGCTAGCCCCTACCGTTTTAGCTGGGACCCCAAGGAGCTGCTGCAAATATGGAATGAGATGGAAGACAACAACTGGGAGCACCGGGCCGTTTACCACTCCCACACCCACAGCCCCGCCTACCCCTCGGACACCGACGTCCGGCTGGCCGGTTGGCCCGAGGCATACTATATCATAGTCTCCTTGGAGAACAAGGCGGACCCGGCGGTACGAGCCTTCCGCATCATCAACGGCGACGTGTCGGAAGAGGACTTGGCCCGTATTTAGAGCCTCCTACCATTGACTGGGAGTCCGGCTCGACTCGTTGGCGGTTTGATTAAAACCCTCATGCCATGCTAGTCTAGATAGAAGGAGACACCGTCTAAAACAGCCATGAAAGAAGTCATAGAAGAGGCCGTCAAGCTACTGGAAAAAGGCGAGGACTGTGTGCTGGCCACGGTGGTCAGGACGCGGGGCTCGACGCCGCAGAAATCCGGGGCCAAGCTTCTGGTCCGCAAAGACGGCAGCGGCGTCGGCACCCTTGGAGGGGGATGCGTCGAGGGGGACATTTGGTTCGCCGCAAAGGAGATTATGCGACAACGCAGCGGCCCGGAATTCAAGGACTACTATCTGAACGAAGATATCGCCGCCCGCGACGGACTGGTCTGCGGAGGCACCATGTATTTCTTCCTTGACCCCCTGCGGGAGGGCACGGACTACCTGCGCTACGGTAAGGAAGTGCTGAATGCCTATAAGGGCGGCTCCGTGGTGGGCATTGCCACTATTGTCCGCGCGCCGGACCCCCGTCGTCTGGGTTATCGGTTCATGCTGCGAGATGACGGCACCACAGAGGGGTCCCTAGAAGACCCGGACCTGGAAAAGCTAGCTTTGGAATCCATTGGCAAGGTGGCACAGCTGGGCAAGAACGACACGGTGCTAACCTCAAACGGCACCGAGATCTTCGTGGAGGGGTTCACAACCCCTCCCACGCTTGTCCTCATGGGTGGCGGGCACATTGGCAAGGCCACATCTGTTCTGGCCAGCAGCCTGGGGTTCCGCATCTACGTGGTGGACGACAGGCCGGAGTTCGCCAACGCTGAGCGTTTCCCTGAAGCCGCCGGTATTATTGTTGCCGACTACTCCCAGGGGCTGAGCCAAGTGCCCATCAACGCCAACACCTACATAGTGGTGGCAACCCGGGGTCATCGCCAAGACGACTACGCCCTAGAGGCTGCCATCGGGACACCGGCGACCTACGTGGGGCTCCTTGGAAGCAAGAGAAAAACCCTCCTGATATACAGGAATCTCCTGGAACAGGGCCACTCGCCGGAGGTCCTGAGACGAGTGCGCTCTCCCATGGGGTTGGACATAGCGGCCCTAACGCCGGAAGAGATTGCAGTCAGCATCATGTCGGAGATAATCATGGTACGGCGCGGGGGCAAAGGCGGGCCCATGCAGATGGAGGACAGGTATTTCAAACGGGCCTTGGAGCAGGCAAAGGTGGACCAATGGGCTCCATCGGCGCCCTCCTCTTAGCCGCCGGCCTATCTCAGCGCATGGGCGCACCGAAGGCTCTCCTGCCGTGGCAGGAGACTACCCTCCTGGCTTATCAGGCCTCAACTCTACAACGTGTGGGACTGAACCCTGTCCTGGTAATCCTTGGCCACCGCGCCGAGGAGCTGAAGCCCCATCTTCCCAGCGACGCGGGAGTACGGCACCTTCTCAACCCTGACTACCTCCAGGGGAAAACAACCTCGCTAAAGGCCGGCATCGGCGCGATTGACCGCAGCAAAACCGATGCTGTGTTGGTGTTAAACGTAGACCAGCCTCGCTCCCCCCGGACGCTGGAGATTGTCCTGCGCGAGCACCGCGAATCCACGCACCTTATCACCATTCCCACGCACCGGGGCAAGGGCGGTCATCCCATTATCCTCTCTCTGGAACTATGGGATGAGATTATGGGTGTTTCCGAGGAGGACCAGGGGCTGAAGGGCATGGTCAGGAGGCACCGCAAGGATACCCGCCTGGTTGAGATGGGAAGCGACGAAGTGCTCATAGACTTGAACTCGGAGAAGGACTATCGGGAGGCCCTGGACCGCTTCGGGGAGGCTTAGTCGAAACCGGGTCGGGATTTAGGATAAGAGGGGGAGGGCCGCGGCGTCGGTGAGCCAGGTGAGGAGCTTGGGAGCCACACCCACGGCCAGCACCGCCAAGGCGCTGACGACCAGGGCCAGCCGGAAGGGCAGTGAGGAGGGGACCTTTTCTTCCGTTGCCGGTTCCTCCATGTACATTAGCCTCACCACTCGCAAGTAGTAGTAGGCAGACAGAACGCTGTTGACCACGCCAACTACCGCCAACCACGCCAAATCGCTCTGCACCGCAGCGGTGAACAGGAAAATCTTACCAATGAAAAGGCCCGTGGGCGGGAGCCCGATGAGGGATACGAAGGCGAGGGCAAGGACGGCGGCCACCAGGGGCGCCCTTCTGCCCATGCCGGCAAAGCCGTCGATATCGTGGTTCTGGATTTTGTTGGATATGGCAATGACGGCGAAGAAGGCCGCCAGGTTGGTAACAGCATAGGCGCCAAGGTAGAAAAGGAGGCTGCTGGGGCCCGCCGTCTCGCCACCGTTGGGGATGCGGGACGCCACGGCGGCGAGGCCAACCAACATATATCCCGCGTGGGCAATGGTGCTGTAGGCCAAAAGCCGCTTGACGTTGCTTTGCACCATGGCCATGAGGTTGCCAAGGGTCATGGACACGGCGGCTAAGACGGCGAAGAGAAGGGACCAGTCCATCTCAGCGGCGGGGAAGGCCACGTAAAAGACTCTAAGGAGAACGGCAAAGCCGGCGGCCTTACTGGCCACGGAGAGGAAGGCAACGACGGGCGTGGGAGCGCCTTCGTACACGTCTGGGACCCACATGTGGAATGGCACAGAGGATATTTTGAAGCCAAAGCCTACGACAATTAGTATCACTCCCAGGAGAAGGGCAAGGCTGCCGAAGGGCATGGTCGGGTCAAGTGGCCCCTTGACCACCTCGGCGATGTCAGTTAAGTAGGTGCTGCCCGCAAGCCCGTAGACCAGGACCATGCCGTAGAGGAGCAGGGCGGAGCTAACACCGCTCAAGACCAGGAACTTGAGGCCTGCTTCGCCGGAGCGCGGAGTCATGAGGAAGGTTGAAAGGGCAATAAGGGGGAGGGCGGTCAACTCCAAGGAGACGTAGATGGTTATCAGCTCGCCGGCGGCGGCAAGCAGCATCATCCCGGTGGCGGACAGGAGGATGAGGCCAATGAACTCCCCCTGCAATCGCGGCAGACGCTTGGCGTAGTCGAGGGAGGCGGTTAGGAGAAGGCCGGTGACTCCCAAGACCAAGAACTTAAAGAACAGGGCGAACTTGTCCACGTTGAGGGCGCCCAGGACACCAAGGAACCGGCCATCCACCTCCGATTGAACGTCTAACCAAAGGACTATGCTGAGAGTCAACGGGAGGGCGAGTCCCAGAACCGCCACCAGGGTTAGGATGCCCTTTCGGGCTACAAACAGGTCAAGGGCCATGACCAAGAGGGCCAGGCCCACCAGGCTGATTTCGGGAGACAGGAGATATACGTCGTGACCGGTCATGTGCTAGCTCACAAGGGCTGAGATTGGCTCAATTCCCGCTTTGAAAACATCGGTTAGTAGGGCCGGGTAGACCCCTACAACGACAATGCTGATTACAAGAAGAGCCAGGGGTATGTTTTCGACAAGGGTGCTACCGGTAACGTGGGAAAAGCGGTCTCTAGGTGGTCCAAAGAGGACTCGCTCCATCATCCAGAGGATGTAACCGGCGGTAAGGACAATGCCAAAGGCGCCCAAGGCGGTGAGGAGCGGGAAGTGTTTGAAGGTACCAAGAAAAATCAACACTTCGGAGACAAAGCCGCTGAGTCCGGGCAGTCCAAGGGAACCCAGCCCGGCAATAATGAAGGCAATGGCGACGAAGGGCATTCGGTGAATGAGGCCGCCCATGTCCGGGATATACCTGGTGTGGGTCCTTTCGTAGAGAATTCCAACACCCAGGAAGAGGAGGCCGGTAATGGTGCCGTGGGTGAACAGCTGCATGGCTGCGCCGGTGAGTCCCAGGTTGGTAAAGGTCCCCCCCGCTACACCGATGGCCCCTATGCCCAAGAGGACAAGGCCCATGTGGCTGACGCTGCTGTAGGCAATGAGACGCTTGAGGTCCGTCTGCCGCACGGTAACGACAGCGGCGTACAGTATGGTTACTACGGCAAGGATGGTGAAGACCAAGGCATGGTCAACGGCCATGTCGGGGAACATGCCCACGGTGATGCGCAGCAGACCGTAGCCACCCATCTTTAGCAGGACGCCGGCCAGCATCATGCTGACGGCGGTTGGGGCGTCGGTGTGAGCGTCCGGCAGCCATGTATGGACGGGCAAGAGGGGAAGCTTGATGGCGAAGGCGACGAAGAAGAACCAGAAGACTACCGACAGAGGGATTATGGTCCTGGCCGCCCCGACGCCTTCCTCCGCCATCCTAATCATGTCCAAGTGGCCAACGTTGTCGGCCAATAAGAGGGCCAGAATGCTCACCAACATAAAGGCGCTTCCCAGGAAGGTAAACACCAGGAACTTCATGGCGGAGTACTGTTTACGTCCAGACCCCCAAATGGAGATGAGGAAGTACATGGGGATTAGCTCCAGCTCCCAGAAGACAAAGAAGAGGAGGAAATCCAGGGACACAAAGACGCCCATAACGGCGGTTTGCAGGATGAGGAGCCAAGCAAAGTATTCCTTAACGCGGCTCTTGATGCTCCAGGAGGCTAAGACGGCGCAGAGTCCCAATAGACCGGTTAGGAGGACCAATGGGGCGCTTAGGCCATCCACGCCCATCTGGTACTGGGCGGTAAAGGCGGCGCTGGATATCCACTCAAAGCGGTCGATGAGCTGAAAGCGCTCTCCGGAGCCGGTGTCGAAACGTGCAAAGACAAGGATGGCCAGAACAAAGTCGGCAATGGCTATAGCAGTGGCGGCGAGGCGGACGTTGCGGTCCCCCCGGGCTAGGAACAGAATAGCCACGGCTCCCACCAGGGGCAGGAACACGGCCGCCGTCAGCATGCCATCAAAGGTATTCAACAATCACTAACCCCAAACAAGATAAGCCACAAGAATTACCAGGATCCCCAAGGAGATGCCCATGGCGTAGAATTGAGCCTGGCCGGTCTGGAGCTTGCCAACGGCCCATCCAAGGTTTCGGGGGAACCAGCCGACAGCGTCCACAATGCTGTCCACTATTTGCTGGTCGAACCATTCCAGGAACCCCCCAAGGTAGCCATAGAACCCTTTTGCCACCATCTGCCCCTCGTAAAGCTCGTCCACGTAATACTTTTGGTCGACGGCCTTATAGATGGGTCTAAAAGCCTTCTCCGCCAGATTACCCGCCCCACGACCCTTAACGTAGACCAGGGTGGCGAGGGCAATGAACAAGATGGCAACAGTCATTGTAGCGGCGGCCAGCGTACTGTCCAAGGGAAGAACTTCAGCTTTGTGCGCCATGGCGGGGATGACAAAGTCGCTGAACCAGTGGGCCGGGATGGCAAAGAGCTTGAACTGAGGATTAGCCAGGTATCCCGCCACCACCGCGCCGACGCCGAGGACGGCCATCGGTAGCACCATGACCATTGGCGACTCCGACAGGTGAACTTTTTGCCTCTGGTCCTGTGGTATCGGGGTTCCTTGTTCCTCCTGCTCCGCCTCAACGCCACCCCTAAACTCCCCATGGAAGGTCATGTAGAGCATTCGGAATGTGTAGAATGCAGTGGCGGCCACACCGACGGCGAGAAGCCAGAATACGACAGTGTGCAGCAAAGAGCCGCCATGCCAAGCGTGACCAAGGATCTCGTCCTTGCTCCAGAACCCCCCTAAGGGGAAAATTCCAACCAAGCTCAGGGACCCCACCATCATGAGGGCGTAGGTCCATGGCATCATCTTGCGCAGTCCTCCCATGTATCGCATATCGAAGGTGCCGGTGGCATGGTTGACGCTGCCGGCGCCAAGAAAGAGGAGGGCCTTGAAGAAGGCGTGGATGAACAGATGAAATATAGCGGGGGCGTAGGCGCCGATGCCTAGGGCCGCCATCATATAGCCCAACTGACTGATGGTTGAGTAGGCCAGAACCCGCTTGATGTCCTTGGTTACAAGGCCCATGGTGGCGGCGAATAGGGCAGTGAAAGCGCCGACTATGGCAACGACAGTCATGGCCTGTTCCGAGGCCTCGAAGACCGGGAAGAAGCGGGCCACCAGAAACACCCCGGCAGCCACCATGGTGGCTGCATGGATGAGGGCGCTGACGGGAGTGGGGCCCTCCATAGCGTCGGGGAGCCAGACGTGCAGGGGGAACTGAGCGGACTTGCCCGCTGCGCCGGCAAAAATACCCAGGGCTACCCAGGTCAAGCCCAATCCACCCAAGGCGGCAAAGGTCCCGGCCTTTATCAAGGGAACGGCCGCCTGAATGTCCGCGATGTTCAAGGGATTGAGGCCCTGGTCCAGGAAGGCCCCGCGGTTGAAGAAAAGATAGAGGATGGCAAGAAGGAAGCCGAAGTCCCCGATACGGGTGACCAGAAAGGCTTTCTTTGCCGCAGCGGCGGCAGCGGGTCTGTTGTGCCAGAAGCCAATGAGCAGGTAGGAACCCAGCCCCACCAGCTCCCACATAACGTACAGCTGGATTATGTTGCCCGCTATGACCAGTCCAATCATGGCCGCGGAGAACAGGGACATGAAGGCGAAGTACCTGACGTAGCCGGGGTCTCCCTTCATGTAGCCGTGGGAGTAGATTTGGACCATGAGGCTGACGCCTGTTACGACCACCAGCATTATGGCGGTGAGCGAGTCCACCATGAGGCTCATGCTCAGGTCCATCCCGGCAATGGAGAGCCAGGTGTACCCCTCAAAGGTCAAAGGGCCGTCTTCTATGACAGACATTAGGGCCAATACCGACAGGACAAAGGCCGCCGCGAGGGCGCCAATGATGACCAGGCTGGCAAGGACGGGACGGTGGTTAAGGAAGGGTCTTACAATAAGGGCGTTGACAGCCAAGGCCGCAATGGGCAGGAAAAATATAATCCATACGCCGGTCTGGGAGATCACCTTGCGGTCTCCTCCCATGGCGTTAGAGCTTTAGATAGGTGGGTAGAAACGGCGCTCATCTTAGAGCTTCCTGAGAATCTCCTCGGCAACGTGCTCTCTGCCCCTTGGCACCATGATGCGAAATGGGACCCTCTCTCCCCAATCCAGGATATTGCCTTCGGGTAGGAGGCGCACGGGCAGACCCTCCGACTCGATGACCTCCTTCCACACCTCGGCCACGGTCAGGTTAGGAGCTTTCATAAAATCTACCCACATGATAGAGAGCTACCGATTCATCAGATTTGCCTGGCCAATGTCCACGGTTTCCCGGCTTCGGTAGAATGCTATGACGATACCGAGGCCGAGGGCGATTTCCGCGGCGGCCACTACGATAATGAACAGGGCGAAGACTTGGCCCGTGAGCAGGGTTTGCAGGACGGTTTCCGAGGTGGCGGAGGGCTGGGCCAGAACCTGTTTGCTGGCTACGAATCGTGACATGGCCACGGCGGCCAGCATGACGGCGGTGAACATTATCTCTAGGGACATTAGGACGGTGATGACGTTTCGCCGGGCCAGGGCGCCGTAGAGTCCAATGGCAAATATGATGGCGGAAAGGATGAGGAATTTTTCCAGTTCCACGGCTACTCTTCCCTCACTAGCGATAAGGCCCCAATGATTGACGCTAGGAGAAGCGCTCCGGCGGCACCAAAGGCTAGGGCATAGTTCTCAAGGAGGAGCTTGGATAACCTGAAGGTAGTGTCTTCAAAAGCTATGTTCACTATGCTCACGCCGGGGCCTTGAGGAAGGGCTGACAAAAGGCTCCAGTCAGTGTCTACAAAGACAAAGATTAGGGCGGTGAGGAGCAGGGCGGGCAGCAGAACGGCGGGGGCCTGAAGACGGTTGGGAAGGTTTCCTTGCTCTACGTTCCGGGTGAGCATGATGGCAAAGATGATGAGGATGCTTATGGCCCCGGCGTATATGAGGACCTGCACCACGCCAAGAAACTCGGCGGCCAGGAGGAAGAAGTGCCCCGCAAGGGTGAGGAAGACTACGACCAACAGGAGGGCGGACCTGAAGATGTCTCTAAGGAGCACGACTCCAAGGGCGGCGGTCACGCTGCCGATGGCCAGGACCCAGAATATCATGTCTTGGAAAAGCATCTTTTAATCTTCAGCCTGTTGGTCAGGTGGGTCGCCGCCGCCGCGCCGGGGCCGCCAACTGATTCTTGCTCCGGCCTTTTCCCTCTGGTGCCAGGCCCACTGCTCCCTGCCCACGTCTTCCCAATCCAGCGGCATGTCCTTATGGGGATCGTAACTGGAGTTCTCCAGCTGGGGTCTGAACCAGGTACTGGGCTTCTTAACGGCCTGTCGCAGATCATCGACGCTGATAACAAGGTCCTTGCGCTCGTAACGGCCCTCCTCGAACCCGCTGCCCATAAACAGGGCGTCGTAAGGACATGCCTCGACGCAGAGGCCACAGAACATACAACGTCCAATGTCTATGTCAAAGACATCGATGTTGTACTTGCCACCTACTTTGATGGCGGTCTCGCTGGGGCTGGTTACAATCTTGATGATGCCCAGAGGGCAGTACTTCGCGCAAGCGGCGCAGCCTGTGCACCGTTCCTCGTACCAGGCAAACTCCTCACCGCGGAAGCGAGGATGTTGGGGTAGTCGCTCCTCAGGATACTGGATAGTGAAGGGGGGACGTATAAAGTTCTTGAGGGTGACCATGAGACCCTTTGCCAACCCAAACCCATACATTAGTCCACCTCCGCAACGTTTGGAAAGGATGATATCCCCTGAAGGCGCGCCTGTGGGACCCTAATTTTCTCTCTGGAGAAATGACCAAAGGCGGCAATGGACACCACGGCCAAGGGGATGTTGATAAGGGCCATGATCCAAAGCTCGTTACGAGACAACTCGCCGGGAACGTCCCCAAAGTGGAAGCTGAAGAAGTAGACTTGGACGGCGGTCACCATGAAGTTTATCAGCGCCAGGGGCAGGAGGAATTTCCAGGCAAAGGCCATAATCTGGTCAATTCGCAGCCGCGGGAAGGTTGCGCGTATCCAGATGAATAGGAAGACAAAGCAGGAGAGCTTGATGAGGAACCACAGGGCTCCCAGCTGGCTGGATAGGAAGGGGCCGGACCAGCCGCCGAGGAAGATGGTGGCCAGGAAAGCGGAGGCGGCAAGAACACCGGCCATTTCCGCCGCCTGGATAAGGGCGAATTTTATACCGCTATATTCGGTATGGTAACCCGCGACAATCTCCGATTCGGCCTCAAGAATATCGAAGGGGGTGCGGTTGAGCTCGGCGGAGATGCCCAGCATGAATACCAGGGCCCCCAGGGGCTGTACCAGAATGAAGGGGACGCTTTGGGCCTCCACCACGGAGACGAGGGACATGGACCCCACAATGAGTACAACACCCACAAGGGAGAGGACCAGCGGTATCTCGTAGCTAATGAGCATGGCTACGCCTCGCATGGCCCCAAACATGGCGTACTTGTTGGCGGAGGCCCAACCGGCCATGAAGATGGCTATGGTGCTCATGGAGCTCACTGCGATGATATACAAGATTCCAATGTTGAGGTTGACCAGGTAGGTGTTCCTGGCAAAGGGAAGGACAGCCAGGCTGAGAAGGAGGGCCATTAGCATGATGATGGGCACCAGGGTAAAGGCAATCCTATCGGCGGCGGTGGGGATGATGTCTTCTTTTATAAGGAGCTTAATAAGGTCCGCGATGGGCTGGAAGGTCCCCCAGGGGCCCCAGCGGTTGGGGCCTCGCCTAGCCTGGAATCGAGCTAGCAGACGCCTCTCGGCCCAGACAAAGACGGCGGCGCCCAGGAGCGCGGCGTTGACCAGGATGAACATGATGGCAAAGCCGGCGACAAAGTAGGCGACCCACTCGTAACCGGCGGGGAGGATACCGTCGCCGCCGCATAAACCGGCGTTGCCCTCGTTGCCGCCAAGAAAGCAATATACCTCGCGAAAAACGACGTTGTCCTGGAGGAAGGGGGCCATCAGCGGTCCACCTCTCCCATATTTATGTCAATACTACCCAGGGTGACAATCATGTCCGCCAGCTTCCAGCCAATGAGCAGCTCCCTAAGAACCGTAAGATTAATGAGGGAGGGTGAGCGTATCTTACAGCGGTAGGGGGAAATACTGCCGTCGCTAACCAGATAGAAGGCCAACTCCCCCTTGGGCGCCTCCACCCGTCCGTATGCCTCGGCCCCGGCGGGGGGTCTGAGGACAAAGGGTAGTTTGGTACGCACGGGGCCGGGCTCTACCTCTTGGGCGCACTGATAGACCATGCTGAGGCTCTGCTTGACCTCTTCAATACGAACACGGAACCGGTCGTAGTTATCCCCACGTTCCCCCACTGGAACGTCGAACTCAAGGCGATCATAGACATCGTAGGGGTCCATCTTACGCCAGTCCCACGCGATGCCGCTGGCGCGAAGAACGGGACCGCTGACGGAGTGGTCGATGGCGGATTGAAGGGGGAGAATGCCGACGTTCTTGGTCCTTATGAGAAGAATCTCGTTCTCCATCAAGAGCTGTTCAAGCTCTTGGACAAAGCTCGGGGCCTCTTCCAAAAGGTTATAGAGGGCGGGCCAAAAGTCCTCCGGCGCGTCGGCAAAGACGCCGCCGGGCCGCATGTAGCTTACGGTAATACGCGCGCCGCACAGCATTTCAAAGAGGTCCAGGATTTTCTCTCGAAAGCGGAAGCAGTACATGAGGGGGGTGGCCAAAGCGCCCAGGTCCTGCAGGAAGAAGCCCGCGGCGACAAGATGGCTGGCCACGCGTTGGAGCTCCGCGGTCAAGACCCTCATGTACTGGCCGCGCAGGGGCACTTCCACGCCAAGGGACTTCTCCACCGCCAGGCAGTAGGCCTGGTTGTTGGTCATGGAAGCCACGTAGTCCAACCGGTCGGTGAGGGTGAGCACCTGGACGTAGTTACGCTCCTCGGCCAGCTTTTCCGAGCCACGATGAAGGTAACCGAAGACGGGTTCCACGTCCACAATGACCTCGCCGTCGAAGGTGACCCTGAGACGCAACACGCCATGGGTGCTGGGGTGCTGGGGCCCAATATTAATGGTTACGGGTTCGGTACGAAGGGGCATGGGCGCCTCAGTACTTGACCACGTCTTCAAAATCCCTGCGGTGGGGGTGGCCGGGGAAGCCGTCCCAGAGCATAATTCGCTTGAGGTTGGGATGGCCCTCAAAGGCAACGCCCATGAGGTCCCATATCTCGCGCTCCTGGAAGTCGGCGCCGGGCCAAACGGATATCACCGAGGAGACGGTAGGGGCCTCTCTGGTGTAGAGGCAAGTCTTAACCACGGCGCTGTGGTTATGTTCAAATGACGTGAGGTGATACACCACCTCAAAGTAGTGGACGTAATCGACGGCGGAGACGGAGTTCAGGAAGTTGAAGGCCAGGCCCGGCTCTTCCTTGAGAAACCGAGCCACTTCCTCCACCTGCCCCGGCTCAATCCATAGGGAGTCCAGTTTCCAATCCGTCACGGCGTCGGGAAACCTTTGCCGGACAAGCCCAGCCAATTCCTCTCCCTGAAAGGCCCTAGTCATTATTTCCCTGCGGGTCTTCCCTTAAGGCTATACTTCTTGATTTTGTCGTGGAGCTGCATAATTCCGTACAAGAGGGCGTCCGGTCTTGGGGGGCAGCCTGGGACGTAGACGTCCACCGGGATAATGTGATTAACCCCTGGGACAACGCTGTAGCATGAGTAGTAGGGGCCGCCGCTGGTGGCGCAGACACCCATGGAAATAACCCACTTGGGCTCGCCCATCTGGTCATAGATACGCTTGATGGCGGGGGCCATTTTCCAGGTGACGGTGCCGGCCACGATCATGAGGTCGGCTTGCCGAGGGGTGGCGCGAAAGGCCTCCATGCCAAAGCGGGCGATGTCGAAGCGGGACATGGCGGTGGCCATCATCTCGAAGGCGCAGCAGGCCAGGCCGAAGGCCACGGGCCAGAGGGCAGACTTGCGACTCCAGTTGAGGAGGGCGTCCACCGAGGTGACCATGAGGTTGCGTTGAATGTCATCGGGTACATGGATGAGGGGTTCGGGGTAGGGCTGATTGTGGGTGTGGCGCATGTTTTCAATGACGGCGCCCTCTTCCGTATCAAGCTTGCGGGTTAGGGCGTCCATGGAAAGGCTCTCTTGCTGAACCATAGATTTACCTCCACTCCAGGTCGCGTTTGCGCCATGCGTAGACCCAGCCAAAGCCAAGGATGACTATGAAAGCCATCATCTCAATGAGGGCAAAGAGGCCCAACTTGCCCATGCGGACGGCCCAGGGGTAAACGAAAACAACGGCAACGTCAAAGATTACAAAGAGAAGGGCGTACATGTAGTAGCGGAAGTTGAATTGTACCCACCTGCCGCCTATGGTCTCCATGCCACACTCGTAGATATCCTGCTTAACGAGGCTGGGTTTTTGAGGTCGGATGCCCAGGCGCGAGAGGAGGAAAGACAGCAGGAGCATACTGGTAGGGACAATGAAGGCCACCAGGGTGAAAATGGCTATGAGGCCATACTGGCGGAAGTAGTCGTCAAGCACAGTTTCCCTGCCTAAGAAGGGGATAAGGAAATATAGCATACGGAGTACCCCATCGCAAGTGAAATTGCGCACAAAGCACCCCGACGCTTGGCGGCCCCGCCAAGTTTCGGAGGTTGCGGGGGTATAATTGAAGGATGCTGATAGACCTGCACTCTCACACGGCGCCCCGGTCCTATGACGCCTTACAGACACCCGAAGATCTGATTATCGAAGCCAAGGGGCTGGGGCTGGACGCCCTATGCCTTACGGAGCATGACGTCTTTTGGGAGCACGAAGAGCTGAGCCGGTTATCGAGGCGTTACGGTCTCCTGCTCCTGCCGGGGTGCGAGGTAAACACCGACGAAGGTCACTTTCTTGCCTATGGCCTGGAGGGGTACGTTTTTGGAATGCACAAGCTCTCTTTTTTGTGGCAGCAGGTGGAGCAGGCCGGCGGGGCGCTGGTGGCAGCACATCCTTATAGGAGACGGGGTATAGGGGGGTTGCGCCGCGGTGACCTGCCGCTAAAGGTGGCCGAGGCCGGTGGGGAGGACGCGTTCAGGAAGTGCCACGCCATAGAGGGTATCAACGGCAGGGGAACCGGGGCTGAGAATTCCTTTTCCCAGGCGCTGGCAGAATATCTGGGCCTGGGCGCGACGGGCGGCAGTGACAGTCATACTCGGGGCGACGTGGGCACATGCGCCACCCGGTTCAGCACCAAGATTGAGGGATTGGATGACCTTATAAAGGAGCTGAAGGGGGGAAGGTTCTCCGCCGTACCGCTTGGGTGAGGGGGCTTATATATTTCACTTCGCATTATGCGAAATGGGAGTGAAGTTGGGAAAGATGAAAGGAATAATAAGAAGTCAGGGCGGACTTATCAATGGTTTGAAATAGTATAGTTGGTTGAAAGAGGTTTTTGGGAAAGACCTTGAGTCATTGTCTTATTGGGATGATTTTTGTTGGAAATCTGATTCAAGGACCTCCGATAGTGAGGAGTGCAAATCGCGGACAACTTCTTCTGGCAATCCATATAACACTTCTTCGCCAGTGTCCCCGATGCAATGCAAAACTATTCCAATAGCATTTGTACACTTATTAGTGACTTCCCTAATTTCTATTTTGCGGACTGTTTTGACAGGAGGAAGAGGAGGATTGAGCATTACATGCCTTTCTTCTAAAAAAGTTGTTTAGGTTTTGAAGGGATGGAGGGGAATTGAACCCCTTAATGTGCCAGCATCCCCGTCAGGACACCTCACTAATAAGAAGATTTAGTTCTGCTTCTTCATCCAGTCTATAAAATCTTCCCACTTGACCTTTATCCCCTTACCTTTGGATATATTGCTTTCACACCATTCTAAGGTTGTTTTAGTCATATTCAAATGGCCATGAAGGATTTTGTTGTTGGGGCTTCTCACAGCTATTCCAATGCCGCTATTTTTGGTATCTATATTGTGAGGCATTTGTCTAACTAGTATTTTCATCAACAATCTCCTGGGCAGAGCTTTACCACAGGAGCATAGAGCGCAAGTAGCTGGTTGAGTGCCATTGGGAACCTCGCTGTCTGTGGTAAGACGTGGATAGCGTAGGTCGCAATTTAGAACATGTCAACTATTCGATAAACCACCGTTGACTCTAAAAAGGTCGAGCGATTGGATGACCTGATAAAGGGGCTATAGGGTGGGAGGTCCTCCGCCGTGCCGCTTGGGTAAGGGGGCTTATATACGAAACTAAACAGCGGGGAACTTAGCGGCCCTCGGCCTTCTGAGAATCCTTGAGGTAAGGCCAGTCCTCTTTCCGCTTGGGCGGCGTGTTCATCAGAGCCCTAGCCACGTTTCCCGGGGTGTCCGGTATCTGCTCCAGCATAGGCTTTGGCCGGCCAGCCTCTCTTGGCTTTCTTGTCCTCCGTGGTGCCCTCCTGTGCGTGATTCACTCCACTCTTCAGGGCGTTATGGACTCGACACGGCCTTGATGGTCACACAGTTTGATGGGTACGTGCCTAAGAAATGCTATTCGCCGCAACCTACCTTTTACGCGGGGTCTTTTGGTCCTGAATGAGACTGATTGACCATGTTCATTCAGTCGCAGCAATAGACCGTCCAGGAATGACGGCGATACGGAGTCAATGCTATCCAAGTCCAGTACCACTTGGTGACCCTTTACCAGTACGGGTGCTAGTTTCTTGTACGCCTCTTCTCCACGTTCCCGTGTACTGAATCGAGGCGAAATAGTACCAACGTCGATGACAATGTGTCTAGTCATGCCGCAACCTCCGCTGGTATCGACGCTTCAATCTGAACTTGCCGCCAGAACTTTCTTAGTCTCTCGTTGCAAGTCGGTACGACACGGGATAGGGTCTCCATACTTCCTGGCGACTAGCACGGATTTAGGCCTGCTCCGTCAAGTAGTCCATTCCCCAGGTCAAAGCAGGCTTCTATGTTCCAAATGTTCTATGTTGTCATGGGGATTTGGGGGGAGGTTTTCCGCGGTGCCGCTTTCTTAGACAGGATATATAAATAAACGAAGCACAGCTTAGTAGCCCCCTCTTTCTTCAGATAGGCTCAACCCCACATATATCTGATATACAAAGTTAGACGTATCCAATGGGTCGAACTTCCGCTACGGAAGTCATGCCCCCCCTGCCTCTCAACTCTCCTGGGATGCTCCGCCCCTTGATTCCAGGTTCTCGACTGCCTGCCTGAGAGCGGCGGTATGATCGTACAGATTTTCTAAGTCCGCGAGTTGTTCGTATTGCCTACCGGGAATGCCCAAACTCATCGATTTCTCGTTGCGAACCCAGAGGCGGCATATGATCTCTCCAAACGTGGCTGGGTTCAACCCTTCCTCACGAAGCAGAACGACGCTTGCATATGTCTTCGTGGAGCGTAGACCTACACGCCGAACATTGCACGTACCCGCTACAATGGCCTTAATAATACTGAGGGAGTCCAGTTCGCGTTGCACGAAGTCCGGTTCTTCCTCCGACTCATCCGCTGTGTCGCGGCCAATATCCTGGGCGGCCTTGAACCGGGCGTCGATGCGATCATTTATGAACTGAGCAAACGCCCGCTGAGTCAGGGTTCTAAACGTTGCCAGGACCCTTGACGTGATCCGTCGATTCCCGTCGGACACCTCTCTTACGATGAACCGCAAGAACGCTTCCGACGGTTCGGCAAACTCATTGGCAAGCAGTTGTTTGATTAGGGAGGCGTACTTCAGTTCACGGGCAGCGTCCGCAATCTGCTCCGCATCGAACTCCGCCCTGTGAAAGCGCTTCAATTCCCTGACCTGCCCTTCGGTGAACTCGAGCATGTTGAAGTCGAAAAACGAGGTGTCGTCCATGACCTTGTTCTCATCCGTGTCTCCAAAGAACCGGTAATTGATTCCGTCGGTGAGAATGCCTACCGTAGCTTCCGTGACGGTGTAGTACCGGAGCAGTTGGCCAACCTGTTTGGAATCCAACTCGGAATTGAGGATCTTGCATTCGACAAGGACTGCGGGTTTGCCGTCTCGCATCAAGGCATAGTCCACCTTTTCCCCCCTCTTCGTACCCACGTCCGCCGTGAACTCAGGGATTACCTGTACCGGGTCGAAAATGTCGTAGCCCAACATCTGGATGAAGGGAAGTACAAATGAGGTCTTGGTTGCTTCCTCCGTTTCTATGGGGTGTTCGAGTCGCTTCTGGAATCGAGCCGATCTGGCTCGCACCTCGTCTATGAAGTCCACGGATTCCTCCTTATATCCAAATATCCAAATATCCAAAATCCGCCGAACAAGTAGGACGATTATCGATGAAGCCGTCAATAGGAACGATCATCTGTACCGCTATCCACTTAATCCACCGAATTTCTAGTAGTAATAACTTATAGGCGTAGTTACTGTCAACAGCCCTGGGAGAGCTAAAAAGGGGGGGTAGGGTTAGCGGAGAACGGCGGCTTCGGCGACCAGGAGTTCCAGGGCCAGGTCTTCGTCCTGCCGCCCCTGCTTAATGGCCAGGTCCATGTCCAAGAGGTGCGCGTAGAGGGCTTTGAGGCGGGGCCAAGAGAAGGTCCTAGCCTGGTCAAGGGTTTTTCTGACGGCAAAGTCGGCGCGCAGCTCCAGCCGACGCCCCATCTCCTCGGTGGGGACTCCCCTTTCCAAGAGGTCCTTGGCCAGTGTCACCAATCTAAGCTGGCGGGCAATCATGGCCTGGAGATAGGATAGACCGGCACCGTCGTTCCTGAGCTTGCGAAGGAGCCGCATGGCCACGGAGGGCCTGCCTTGCACTATGGCGTCCACCGCGGCAAAGATGCTGGCCTCCCGTACCTGAGACACCAACCGGCTCACGTGGCCTTCGTTGATGGGCTCGCCCGTGGCGTAGAGGGACAGCTTCTCTATTTCCACATCCAAGACCCTGAGGTTTCCGCCGACGTACTGGCCGAGGAGCCTGAGTGCTCCGGGGGTAATTTTGGCTCCCTTGGCCTCGGCCCTGTTGCGAGTCCAGCGGGCTAGCTCCTCGCCGCGTGGCACGTTAAATTTCCGCACCTCGGCCTTGGGGGCAAGGCGAGTGAGCATGGGGTTGTTGGCGCGCAGGGCGTCGTCTACAAAGGTCAGCAGAGTTGTGGGCGGCACTTCTGCAAGGTAGGACTGGAGGCCCTCCCACTTGGCCAACCGGTTGGCCGGGGTGGTGCGTCCGGCTCGCCCGCGAGTGTCCCGTCTCTCAAAGGAACCCAGGAGTCCCTCCACCACCACCAGTCGATTCTGAGCCAGGAAGGGGATGGCGTTGCACGTGGCCTGAATCTGGTCCAGGGTCATTGACTGCCCGGAGAATTTGTGGGTGTTGCCTTCCTGGACGTCGTGATGGCCGACATGGCTGCGCAGCTCCGCCAGGGACTCGGATACCAGAAAGGAATCTCCGTGAAATATAAAGACAGGCATTGCTAAATGGTCAACCTCGCGCCTCTCAAGATATCACACGGCGGTGCCTGCAGCGACCCTCGCGCGCCTATGGTCAACAGGACAGTAAGGGGTTATTCTGATGCGGAGATGGAAATTGCACTCATTGGTCTGAGGGGCAGCGGCAAGACCACGCTTTTTAACGTCTTAACAGGTGCGTCCCGGAAGGGAGGCCGGCCGGTAGACGCCAGGGGTCAGGCGCAGAAGGGCGTCACCAAGGCGCCGGACCCTCGGCTTGAGGCGCTGACACGGGTCTTTGGGCCTAAGAAGGTGACTCCCGCTGAGATTGCTTATTGGGACGTGCCATCCGGTGAGGGGCCTGAAGGCCGGGAGGGGGTCGTTGGAGGCCAGGCGCTCAATGTTCTCCAGGGAGCCAACGCCCTCATCCACGTGGTGAGGGCTTTTGATGACCCAACGGCGCCCCACCAAGGGGGTAGAGTGGACCCGGCGCGGGACGTGGATACGATGGCCGGGGAGCTCGCCTTGTCGGACATGGTTATCCTGGAGCGCCGGAGCCAGCGAGCAGCGGACAGCATGAAAGGGGCCCGGGGCCGCGAGAGGGAGCTTCTGTTGAAAGAACAGGCGCTTTTGGAGCGGGTCCGGGAGGGATTGGAGGAGGGGCGTCCCATTGTGGAGCAGTCCTTTTCCCGCGACGAGGCCAGCCTTCTGGCAAACTATCATCTTCTCACGGCTAAACCGATGTTGGTGGCGTACAACGTTGACGAGGAAGAGGTTTTGCAAGGCGGGGAGGCTAAGGACGCTCCCGGTGCGGGAGTAGAGAGAGACAGAAAGACGGGGGTGTCGCTTTGCGCAAGGCTGGAGTGGGAGTTTGCCCAGCTTTCTGAGGAGGAGGAGCGGGAGTTTCGGGAGTCCATGGGAGCGAAGGAGTCCGGCAGGGAGCGTCTCATTGGCGAGTGCCTGAGCCTCCTGGGAATGGTCACTTTTTTTACCTTCGTGTCGGAAGAGGTGAGGGCGTGGACGGTGCCCCAGGGGACGGGAGCCGCCAAGGCGGCCGGGAGGATCCACTCGGACATTGAGCGGGGGTTTATTCGCGCTGAGGTGGTGCATTTTGAGGAGATGATGGCCAGTGGATCTATTGCGGAGGCGCGGAAACGGGGGGTGCTTCGGGCAGAGGGCAAGGGCTACGAGGTCCAGGACGGCGACGTCATAACTTTTCTTTTCAACGTGTAGACAAATTGATCCAGAGGGGTGTGAGACGGTATGAACGGTAAGGGGGAAGGGGGTTGTGTTGGGGGTAAAATTGCCGACGGTCTGCTTCTATTGCTATCCTTTATAACAGCCATGACAGCTCTTAAGCGGGGACGGGAATGTACGTTGTAGGCACAGCGGGCCACGTTGACCACGGGAAATCCACCCTCATTGAAGCCCTCACGGGCATCGACCCTGACCGGCTGCCCCAGGAAAAGGAACGGGGTATGACCATTGACCTAGGGTTTGCCTGGCTCACCTTACCATCGGGGCAAGAGGTGAGCATTGTGGACGTGCCGGGGCATGAGCGCTTTGTGCGTAATATGCTGGCGGGAGTGGGAGGCATTGACATGGCCCTTCTGGTGATTGCCGCCGACGAGGGAGTCATGCCTCAGACTCGGGAGCATCTTGCCATTCTTGACCTGCTGAGAGTCAGAAGGGGGCTGGTGGTTATAACGAAGGCTGACTTGGTGGATGAGGAGCTTCTAGAGCTGGCCACGATGGAAGCGGTGGAGGCCCTGCAAGGCACGGTGTTGGAGGAGGCTTCCATGGTCCCGGTATCGGCTCACACCGGCCAGGGATTGGGGAAGCTGTTGGAGGAGATGGATGAGATACTATCCACCACGCCGCCGAGGCAGGACTTGGGCCGTCCTCGGTTGGCCGTTGACCGGTCCTTCACCGTGTCGGGCTTTGGCACCGTGGTGACGGGTACGCTCATTGACGGTACGTTGAGCGTTGGGCAGGAGGTGGAACTGGTGCCCTCCGGGCGCCGATGCCGCATCCGGGGGCTGCAAAGCCATCGACGCAAGGTTGAGGTGGCCGACCCGGGGCGCCGGCTGGCGGTGAACCTCTCGGGTGTCTCCTACGACGAAATCCACCGGGGTGAGACGGTGACGGCTCCACGTTGGCTCAAACCCACCACCATGATCGACGCCAAGATAAAGCTAATCAGCGACGCCCCCAGACCCATGAAGCACAACGCCCGCGTGACGTTTCACGCCCAGGTCAGCGAGACCGGGGCAAGGGCAAGGCTGCTGAACACCCGGGAGCTGCTGCCGGGCCAGGAGGCCTGGGCGCAAATTCATTTGACTGACCCGGTACCCCTGGTAAAGGGAGATTTTTTTGTGGTCCGGTCTACGGAGACGACCCTGGGCGGCGGCAGGGTCATTGACCCTTTCCCAAGGCGGCACAGGCCCTTCTCGGGCAAGGTGCTGAAGAGCCTGGAAGCCATGGAGGGAGGCACGCTGGAGGACCTGCTCCTGGGTGCGGTGGAGCAGTGGGGACCCTGTGACTTGACCACCCTGTCCCGCCGGAGCAACCTGACTATGGCCGACGTTCAGCCTGCCATATTGGACCTGGCCGGCACGGGTGAAGTGACGGTGCTGGGAGAGGCAGAGGCGGGGCCAAGCTCGGTGGTCTACTCCCGGCAGGCATGGGAGCGACTGAAGAACACGTGGGCTCTACCTTGGCAGACTATTATCTGCAGTACCCATTGAGGAGAGGGATTTCACGGGAGGAGATCCGGAGCCGCTTGGGCTTGTCCGCCGCGGTATTCCTCCAAGTTCTTGCGCGCCTGGTGGCTGAGGAAGTGGTGGCTGAAGACGGTGCGTTGGTACGGTCTCCAAATCACAAAGCAACGCTGAGTCCGGAACAGGAGCAGCAGGTGCGCACGTACCTCAGCACTCTAGAGTCGGAGCCTTTCTCCCCACCTACGGGGAATAGCATCGGCGCGGAGCTTCTGTCTCTACTCATTGACGAGGAGAAGGTGGTGAAGGTGGACGGGACGGTGGTGTTCTCCGCCGAGGCATATCGGCGGATGGTTGAAAACGTCACCCAATACATCGGCGAGCACGGCAGAATCACCGTGGCCGAGGCCCGGACGCTGTTGAATTCAAGTCGCAAATACGTACTGCCTCTGCTGGAGTACCTGGACCAGCAGCGCATCACCCGTCGCAGGGGCGACGAGCGGGTGCTGAGGTAAGGGCATGAGCTTGGACCTTGCGAAGACTGTGCGTCAGATTGAAGGACTGACCCACAATCTCAAAGGCGTGCAGGAGGACCGGTGGCAGCGCCTGGACAGAGCCGTGGAAGCAATGCGTCTGGCGCCGCCGGAGGAGGTCCGAGCCAAGCAGGCGGATTCCAGCAATAGGCCTTTCCTATCGGCCGGCGTGGGAGAGGGGCTGGGCAACGCACATAGGCCGGACAGCACACCGGAGAACTTTTGCGTTCTCTCGGTGGACGGCTCCCACATAGACGTGGACCGCCACATGCCCGTGAGCTGCGCACTAATCAACATTGGCGGCTGCGTCCTGAAGTACGGCAAGGCGCCGGACGCGCATCTATTCAATACCCCCACCCTATTTTCCAACGACGAATTGTACATGACGGACCCAACTTCCAAGGTAACGGAGGTGTCAATAGAAGGCGGCATCCTGGGTCTGAAGAGGACCATTGACGAGATTAAAGCATTAGAGCCTCTACTGAGGGAGAATGCACCCCGTGACCTACCCACCTTGGCGTTGCTGGACGGCTCCCTAGTCCTGTGGGGGCTGGCAGGTACGGGATACCCGGACCTGGTGGCCAAGGAGATAATCGAAAGGGGATTGACGCCCACGCTGAACTCGTTGAAAGAGATGGCCAAGAGCAGGGTCCTCGCGGTGGCCGCTTACGTGAGCCTGCCCCGCAGCACGGAGGTTGCCAATGCGCTGCGCCTCTACCTGTGCGAAACCAACTCGTCCGAGTGTACCAGTTTTTGCTCCAGCCGCCGCTCCCCCCTGTCGCCGTGCAGTATGGTAAATCACCTGCTGGACAGGGAGCTATTTGAAAGGCTTCTGGAACCCGGCCAACGCTCCAGCCTCTTTTACACTAATTCTTCCATAGTCCGGCAGTATGGCGAAGACCAAAGAATCTATTTCTTCTACCTGAATACCGGAGACGAAATTGCCAGGGTGGAGATGCCGGAATGGGCAGCCCTGGACAGGGGCCTCCTCTCATTGACCCACACACTAATTCTGGACCAGTGCAGGAGAGGCATGGGGTATCCCGTCGCCTTGTCCGAAGCCCACGAGCAGGCGGTTATCAGCGGCCCCGACCGCCGGAGATTCAGTGAGATGGTTGACCGCTCCTTGACGCACCGTGGCCTGCCCGTCTACACGTCGGAGAAGAGCAGGTCCAAGCGGACGGCGTGGCTGTGACGACCCCCACTCTGCAGCGCGTTGGCGAGGTGGTGGAGGCTACGAGCCAGCGCTTCACCGTACAATGTTATCGCCTGTACGAGTCCCCGCCCCTTGGATCGCTGGTGCGCACGGGAGACCCCGCCATTTACGCCGTAGTGTCGGACGTATCCACGGAGGCCCTGGACCCGGGAAGGCCGGTGATTGCCAGGGGTGAACGTGAGGCCAGCGAGGAGGACCTGTATCGAAACAACCCACAACTGAAACGGCTCCTCTGCACTCGATTTACCGGTCTGACGGTGGGCTACAGCCACGACGGGGGCGCCGTAGCGGGTCTTCCTCCCCTGCCTCCCAGGATACATTCCTTCATATATCTCTGCCCTGGGGACGAGGTGGAGGCGCTGACGGGGTCTCTGGACTTTGTGCATCTCCTTCTCAACGGGGCAGCGCCGTCTTCGGACGAAGTTATCGTGGCGTGTCTACGTTTGGCCAGCAAACAGGCTGTGGACGGCCAGGGATTTCTGGTACGTGCGGGGCAAGCGCTGGCCATGGAGATGCCGGACCAGCTGCCACGGCTCAATGCAATTCTCAGGAGGCTTGCATGATAGACCAGGGACCCATGGGCCAGCCCCTGGGCATGGTGGTGGACGGCTCGCTGAGCCGCGGCGTGGAGGTACGGCTGGACTGGGGTGTTTCGGTGGAGGATATACAGGAAGGGACATACGTTACTATCAAGGGGGAGAAACACTGGTTCTTTGGCATGGTGACTGACGTTAGCCTGGAGGCGGCGGACCCGAGGCTCAAGGTTACGCCCCCCGACGTAAGCAACCCCTTCATCGCCAAGGTGGTATCGGGCTCCGTGACCTACGGAACCCTTTCCGTGTTGCCTATGCTAATCATGCCAGCGGTCCTTGGCCATGACGACAACCCCCAACCCGCAAAGACGGTGCCCGCCCATTTCTCCGCCACCCATCGGGCTTCAGAACGAGACGTGGAGGTGGTCTTTGGCAAGGAGGACCAGAAACATTTCTATATTGGCAACCCGTTGGACATGGAAACCAAAGTGTGCTTGAACGTTGAGGAGTTGGTCAAACGGTCCACGGGGGTATTTGGCAAGTCTGGTACCGGAAAGACCTTTCTCACTCGGCTGTTGCTGGTGGGAATTCTGCAGAGCGACGTTGCATCCAGCCTCATTTTTGACATGCACAACGAGTACGGTTGGTCCGGCCAGGACACGGATAGGACGCGTTCCGTAAAGGGGCTGAAGCAGCTGTTTGGGTCCAAGGTGTCCGTCTTCTCACTAGACCCGGAAAGCTCCATCCGCCGCGGCTCTTCGGTCGATTTCGAAGTTCAGGTGGGCTACGATGAAATTGAGCCGGCGGACGTGGAGTTGCTTCGTCAAACGCTGAATTTATCGGAGGTTGCGGCGTCGGCGTCCTACGATCTTGAAAAGAAATTTGGGCACAGGAAGTGGCTCAAAACGTTCCTCAACTTGGAGGGCCGCAGCCAGGTTTTTGACCTGGCCGCCGAAATGAACGTGAACACCAGCGCCCTAGCGTCGCTGCACAACCGTCTCTCCCGTTTGAAGCGGTACGAGTTCATGGCGGACGCGGCGCTGGACGACTCGGTGAAGCGCATTCTGGAGCAGCTGGACAGGGGCATTCACGTGGTCTTGGAGTTTGGCCGCTACGGCAACGACCTCACCGCTTATATCATGGTAGCCAACCTGCTGACGCGTCGTATTCACCAACGATACGTTGAGCGCAAGGAGAAGGCCGAGGGGGGGTCAGGAAGGGAGCCGCGGCCCCTGGTTATTTGCATTGAGGAGGCGCACCGCTTCCTGAACCCAGAAATTGCCTCCCAGACCATCTTTGGGAGCATTGCGCGGGAACTTAGGAAGTACAACGTGACCCTGATGGTTATTGACCAACGACCCAGCGCCATCGACGCGGAGGTTATGAGCCAGATAGGCACCAAGGTGACCTGTTTGCTGGACAACGAACGGGACATTGAAGCCACCCTGGCAGGGGCGCCGGGGCGCCGGGAACTTCGATCGGTGCTGGGGCGCCTGGACGCCAAGCAGCAAGCGCTCATATTTGGCCACGCCGTCCCTCTGCCGGTGGTGGTGCGAACTCGGGAGTACGGCGCCGGGGGAGGATACTCGGACCTCACCCGTCCGGCATGGCAAAGAGCGAACTCCGGCGACGAGGACGACCTAGACAAGCAACTGAGAGAGCTATTTTAGCAGTTGATGAGGAGTCCTAGGTGAAAATACTAGAATACATGGAGAGTGAGGGACACGAGCAGCTGTTAGTTTGCTCAGACCCTTCCGCGGGCCTGAAGGCCTTCATAGCCATCCATGATAGTACCCTGGGGCCCGCCTGCGGGGGATGTCGAATTTGGCCTCACAGCAGCGAAGAAGCAGCCATTGAAGACGTGCTGCGCCTTTCCAAGGCCATGACTTACAAGTCGGCTGCCGCCGGTCTGTCGCTGGGAGGGGGCAAGGCCCTCATCATAGCCGACCCGCGGAAGGACAAGACCGAGGCCCTGATGCGGAACTTTGGCCGTTACGTGAACATGCTGGGAGGCCGGTTTATCGTGGCGGAAGACGTTGGCACCACTCCTGAAGACATGGAGTACGTTGCCCTTGAAACCAAATACGTGGTGGGTCTCCCCCTCTCCAAGGGAGGGAGCGGAGAGACCTCCTTGATGACGGGACTGGGCGTCTACCTGGGCATGAAGGCCTGCGCCAATGAGAAGTGGGGCAACAACTCCCTGAAAGGGAAGACCGTTGCCATCCAGGGCTTCGGCCACGTAGCCACCAACCTATCGTCGCACCTCATTGAAGAAGGGGCGCAGCTTGTGGTAACGGACATCTACCAGGACGCCATGGAAAGGGCCGAAGCCCTGGGCGCGTCTATTGTTGGGCCGGACGAAATCTACGACGTTGAGTGCGACATCTTCTCCCCCAACGCCTTGGGAGGAGTGCTCAACGACGAGACTATTCCACGCCTCAAGTGCGGCATTGTGGCAGGGGGAGCCAACAACCAGATAAGGGAGCCGCGGAACGCCGAAGCCCTGGTTGGCCGTGGCATCCTGTACGCCCCGGAC
Source organism: Dehalococcoidia bacterium (assembly GCA_965226535.1). Classification (GTDB taxonomy): domain Bacteria; phylum Chloroflexota; class Dehalococcoidia; order Lucifugimonadales; genus JAPULR01. The sequence goes on from CBDDDE010000010.1 coordinate 485,611, forward strand.
TACATCATCAACGCGGGGGGAATCATCAACGTCTCCTGCGAGGTGGGCGCAGCGTACAGCCAGGACCGAGCGCGGGAGAAGACGGAGGGCATTTACTACACCATCCAACGGGTCCTGCGTATGGCGGCAGAGGAGAACATTACCACGGCCCAGGCCGCGGACCGGTTGGCCGAGGAGCGCATCAGGGCGGCGCGAGCAAAGGTCCGGTAGACTTAGGTAGACCCCAAAAGGGTCAGGAGTAGCCTAGGCGCTCCAGGTCCTCCTCATCCATGCCAAGGTAATGGCCTACCTCGTGACGCAGGGTTTTCATCACCTCAAGGCCAACCTCTTCCCTGGACTGGCAAATGGCCTCAATGGGGCGCTGGAACAGAGTAATCTTGTCCGGCAAGGAAGGAATGTCGTCCCCCCGCTCCAGTCGCGGAACACCCGAGTAAAGACCCAGCAAGTCGCCGGGGTGTTGTACGTGGGTCTCGGCCATTACGAGGTCGCTGGGCCAATCTTCCACCACTATGTCCAGGTTTTCAAGGTAGGAAAGAATCGCGGGGGGCAATTGAGCGTAACAGCACCCAACCAAGTCCACAAAGTCGTCGCATCTCAGACGGATCAAGGGGTGATACCCAGCTTCTCCCTGATGCCTTTCAAGATGTCCAGGTTGGCCTTGTCCGGTCCGCCGCCCTCCATACCCGGCACCTCCAAGAAAAAAGGAACGTTCTGAAAGGCGGGATGGGCCATAATGACCTCAAACCCCTCGACACCGATGTGCCCCTGGCCTATATTCTCGTGCCGGTCAATGCCGGACCCCAGGGGCTGCTTGGAGTCGTTGGCATGAACGGCCACCAGGCGGTCCAGGCCAATCTCTCGGTCGAACTCGTCCATGGCGACTTCCAGACCGTCGGTTGTAGAAACGTCGTACCCTGCGGCGAAACTGTGCTCCGTATCGAGGCACACCTTCAGCCTTGGGCTGCCCACGGTCTTGATAATCCTGCCCAACTCCTCAAATCGAGACCCAATGTGCCGGCCCATGCCCGCCGTGTTCTCCAGTGTGAGCCAGGGACCCTCCGGGGAGGTTTCCAAAACTTCAATGATGCTGTCTACAGTCTGCTTTAGTATGGCATCATAGCCTTTACCCTTATGACTTCCCGGGTGGAAAATAATACCGTCGGCACCGATTTCAGAGGCCAGGTTCATATAGTTTTGAAGAGATTTTACCCCCTTCTTCACGTTGACGGGGTTGGGGTTGCCTAGGTTGATAAGATATATGCAATGGAAAAAAACCGAGTCTATTCCGGCCTCTTCCCTCTTCTGCTGGAAGGCCTCAATGTTTTCAGCGGGCACGGGCTTGAAGGCCCAGCTCTGAGGCGAGGAGCCAAAGATCTGAATTCCCTCACATCCTATGGCCGCCCCCCTATCGATGGACTTCTGTATGCCGCCGGAGGTGGAAACGTGAGCGCCAAGCTTCATTGGCCTGCTCCTTTGTTTGAATTTAGAGAGGTGTATCCATTATTAACCAACATCTCCCATGGCGGCAAGCCGCCAAAGGGCCGGAGGGGTTTAGCATGAGGGCTGTGGTGCTGGAGGAGGCCGGCCGTGAGCCAAGGTTGACGGCGCGAAGCCTGCCGGCGCCCTCAGTGGGCGACTACGACGTTATGGTGCAAGTGGCGGCTTGCGGCTTCTGCCACCACGATCTGCTGGTGATGGAAGGGGTGCTCCGCCGCGGGGTCAAACTGCCTCTGATTCTGGGGCACGAGGCAGCCGGACAGGTGGCAGAGGTTGGACCAAGGGTTTCCGCCGTTGAACCCGGCGACAGGGTTGTCTGCCTTCTTACCAACAGTCCCTGCGAACGGTGTGTATGGTGTCTACGAGGCCAGGAACGCTTCTGTGTTGAAGTCCGGGGCTTGGGTCACGGTATCAACGGCGGGATGGCGGAGTTTGTCAGTGTACGGGAAACCTCCCTGGTTAAGGTACCCTCAAGCATTGAATGGACAGACGCATGCCTCCTGGCCTGTCCCATAGGCGTGGCGGTCCAGGGTCTTGAAAAGGCCAAAATTCAGGCCGGGGAGACGGTGGTCGTTACGGGAGCGGGGGGCGGGCTTGGAGTCCACCTTGCTCAACTTGCGCGGACCCGAGGGGCCAGGGTGTTGGCCGTGACCTCCTCTGAGGAAAAGGTGGAATCCCTCAAGGCCCTGGGGGCCGAAGAAGTGATAACCACCGGGGAACTGGACTTCTCCGAGGTGGTCCTGGCCCTTACTGAAGACCGGGGCGCCGAGGTGGCCCTGGACACAGTGGGGTCACCCCTCTTTGCCAGCACTCTCCGCTCTATGGCCCGCGGGGGAAGAATAGTCCTCCTGGGGGAGGTGCAAGGGGGCGCCACGTCCTTGAACCTGGCCGAGCTTATATTTCGCGACCTCCGGATCATGGGGTCCGTTGGGGCGACAAGGCGTCACGTGGAGGAGGCTTGCAGGCTTGTAGCGGGGGGCGAGATTCGGCCCGTGGTCGCCCAGGCACTGCCCTGGGACCAGGTTATGGAGGCGTACCGCCTCCTGAAGGGCAGGCAGGCCTTTGGTCGGGTGGTGCTGGACTTCGCCTCGGCGTGGTGAGGTCCGCATAAGGGCATGGTGTACCATAGAGCTATAGCCGTATGGCTGGAGATTCATTAACCCATGGCCGACTTGATTAGATTCCTGTCTATACTTATCGCATTTCTCGCCATAGGCGGGCTTGTTGTGGGAATCAGCGTGGCCAAGGGTTGTTCCAGAAGCAGTTCCGAAGCCGACTTAGCCGAAGAGATTAGGGACGTACCTCCTGTATTTAACATGACATCCCATGAGTTTGTGAAGGAGTACCTGGCAGACGAGGCGGGGAGCGCTGCCGCCTATAACGGACAGGTGGGAATCACAAGCGGAACAGTAATAGGCCTGAGTGACGAGTCTAATCACGTGAGACTCTACGGTAACGGGACATGGTCGGTCCGATGCTTCTTATCCGACGAGGAGATGGAGAGGTTCCGTGCCGAATGGCGCACAAAAACAACGTCTCCTACCTTGACGGGGAGGGTGGAGGGTGTGAATGACAAGCACCTGACCATTGACCTGCGAGGGTGCACTGTCCTCGACTTGCCCTGAGGGTCACTGCGTGACGGCTGTATTTGGCGGGGCGTTGGTTTTGGGCGGTACGTTAGCGTGGGGGCCCGGACGTTTGTGGTGCACCGCGGCGTCACCCGCTACAATAAGCCCAACCTCAGGCTAATTTCGGGAGGAAAAGTTAAATGACCACTACCACCGCTTACCGGGAAAAGTTCATAACCGTAAACGACGTTCGGCTCCGTTACCTGGACTGGGGCACCGAGGGCAAGACGCCCTTGATTTGTATGCACGGCCACGCAGGGCAGGCCCATATTTGGGACGAGTTTGCCGAAGCCGCTTCGCCCTACTACCACGTGCTAACTCTGGACCAACGGGGCCACGGCGACAGCGGATGGGCAGCCGACGGCTATGCCCGTGACCGGTTTGTGGAGGACTTGGACGCTTTTATAGAGTCCTTGGAATTTGGGAAGGTTGTGCTGGCCGGCCTGTCTATGGGCGGGTGGAACGCCCTGCTATACGCCACGGCTAACCCCGACGTTGTGGAGCGTATTATCATAGTGGACATTGCCCCCGAACGCAGCGAGGAGGCTCTGCGCGACCAGGTGACACGCCCCCCAACTCCCATGGAGTTCCATACCTTTGAGGAAGCCTTTGCATGGGCGCGGCAGGGTAACCCCTGGGCCACTGAAGCCCGCCTTCGCAAGGACGTTGCCAACAAGATGAAGCAACAATCCACGGGAATGTGGGTTTGGAGGGCGGACCCGGCCCTTTTCAACAATACCCTACCGGATAACCAGGAGCCGGAGTACATAGCCAGGTACTGGCACAGCTTAGAAGCCATCGACTGTCCAATCCTGGAAGTAAGGGGCAAGGAGAGTATTCTGGTGTCCGACGGAATTGTTGAGCGGATGAAGAAGGCCAATCCCAAGTTCGACTCCGTGGACGTAGAGGATGCCGGTCACGTGGTTACGGTAGACAAGCCCCAGGCGTTCATCGACGTGACAAAGGGGTTCCTGGGGATTGGAAATTGAAGCAATCGAAGCAGCGGAAGGGCCGTTGACAATCGTTGGTCAAAGGCACAGAATCGGCTAATTGGGACTGAATACCAGCCAGGGAGGTTATCGTGACAGACCTGTCGAAGGACGACGTTAGAGCCATGGGCAAGGCGGTAAGCTTGGACATTGGAGACCAGGACTTGGCGGAGGTCACCGAAGTCCTCAACGCCATCATAGAATCCATAGACGAGATCAACCCGCCGGGCCTGGAGTCCGTGGAGCCTCTTCCCATTATCCTTCCGGAGGAAAGGGGCTAGCATGGAAAAGAGAGACATACCCTTTCTCACCGCAACGGAGCTTTCGGAGCGAATAAAGAGCCGGGAGGTCTCGCCCGTTGAGGCGGTGGAGGCCTATCTGGACCGCATTGAGGCGTTGAACCCCACGCTGAACTCCTACATCACCGTGTGCGCCGATGAGGCGATGGAGGAAGCAAGAAGGGCGGAGTCGGCCATAGCGCGGGGCGAATACCTGGGTCCCATGCACGGAATACCGGTGGCCGTAAAGGACCAGTGGTGGACCAAGGGGATACGCACCACGGCCGGGTCCAATATCATTCGAGACTTCATCCCCACAGAGGACGCAACGGTGATGGTCAGGCTGAAAGAGGCGGGGGCCATTCTGCTGGGCAAGACGAATTTAACGGAGTTCGCCATGGCGTACACGTACCACTACCCCTTTGGTACGCCGACCAATCCCTGGGACCAGAGCCGTATGCCCGGCGGGTCAAGCGCGGGGTCGGGGTCTGCCACGGCGGCTTTCATGTGCGCCACCTCGCTGGGTGAGGACACGGGCGGGTCTATTCGAGGCCCGGCTGCCTATTGCGGTCTTGCGGGGCTGCGGCCCAGCCAGGGAAGGGTAAGCCGGTATGGGCTGCTGGGCTCGTGCTGGTCCATGGACACCATTGGCCCCATGTCCCGGTCGGTGAGGGACTGCGCAATGACTTTGGAAGCCATCGCGGGGCGGGATGAACTGGACGCCTATACCTGGAAGACCCCGGTCCCCAACTACGCTGGCCTCCTTGACGGTAACGTTAGTGGACTGCGGGTGGGTATCCTCAACGAGAAGGTCCACGGTGACAACGTTGTACCGGAGGTACGGGACGCCGTACTTGGGGCAGCCCGGATTTTTGAAGACGCGGGCGCTTTGGTGCGGGAGGTTTCCCTCCCCGGCGCGATGAACGGCAGGGCAATTGCCAGTCCCATCACCTATCTAGAAGGCGCCACCGTTCACCACAAGTACGTTCGGGAGCGGCTGGACGAATACGACCACAACATGCGGATTACGCTGCTACTTGGCAGCCTTATCCCGTCCCAAACCTACTACAAGGCCCAACGGCTAAGGTCGGTACTGCGCCAGGAGTTTCTGGACCTGATGGCCACGGTGGACTTGCTGATTTTCCCCACCGCGGCGGACGTTGCCCCGCCACTCGTCGACAAACCGGGTCTCGGCACCAAGGAAGAGTTCAAATCAGAGATGTTTAGCCCGCGCCGTACCTTGACCTCTCTGGCGAACGTGGTGGGAGCGCCGGCCCTATCGGTGCCCTGCGGCTTCAAAGACGGTCTTCCAATGGGCCTCCAGATAATGGGAAGGCCCATGGAGGAGGAGACGGTCTTCAGACTTGGACATGCCTACCAGGAAGCAACGGACTGGCATACACGCAGGCCGCCTATCTAACCCCCACCCGTCATGCCTACCAGCGATGTCACCCTTGAATCCCTGACCCAAGTCATAGAATCGGTTCAGGACGCCAGCAGGCGGGAGGGGCGCACGATTGGGGCCAACGAGACCCGGACTCGTAACACACTAATTGATCCTGTGCTCAGTGCCCTCGGTTGGTCCGATCCATCTGTGGTTACTCAGGAATATCTTATCCGGTACGGGGCGCGAAAATTCGACTACGGCGTAGTTGATTATGCCTTTCACCCGCCCGGAGATCGTGCGCACCCAATGGCATTCCTGGAAGCCAAGCGCATGTTAGAAGACCTCACCGACGACCACCGTGAACAAGTTTGCACCTATGCCCTCGACCAAGGCGGCAAACTCCGGCAGTTTGGTCTCACCAACGGTGATATATGGGAGTTTTACGAACTCAATGAGGGAGAACCTAGCAAGATGTTCGAGTTCTCCATCCAAAGGCAGTCCGCCTCGGACTGCGCCGATATTCTTTTGCGACATTTCCTGATGTTAACTAGACCAAGTGCTGAAAGGTTAACAGAGCCCCTTGAAGCTCTCTCGCCGCTTATTCGCAATGCGGAGACTACTTCCACTTCTTCTGAGATTCACATTGTCCCATCGCGGAGTTTGAGCAACGGCGTAGATGTGCCCAAAACTCTTATCTGGCTTGCTGTTTCTCTTATAGTCTTCGGAATTTTAGGCTGGGCCTCTGGCGTTTGGAGGGCCGGGCCTGTAGAAGGATTCTTTGAATATGTCGGTCTATTCACCTTCGTACTCGTAACGATCCTAATCGTGCCGTTGATCCGGCGCTTCTTTCCCTCGGTTTCATCCGTAGTCTTGAGAATCCTGCGATTCAACTGGTTGTTTACTCCAATAAACGGCAACAGGAGAAAAACCTTGGTTTGGGTTGGGATAGCCCTGGTTTGTGGTATCGCAGTAGGAGGTGTAGGCGGCCACTTTATCGGCCTACAAATGGCCCAATCTGTAGCAAATGCGTTGAAAATATTGGGCCAAGTTGCAGTTGTAATTACGGGAATCGTAATAGTCGCTCTAGTAGTGTTGGGGATATCACGTAATTCAGGCAAGAGACGACCCGGAGGATGGAAGCTCAGGTCGTCCTATCGAAAGCGGAGATGGTAAAGGAATATCTAGGGCACTCTTCACAGCGTCATACAATAGGATTTCCCCCCCCAACCCCCTCCACCCATCTCCACATGTCATTCTGAGCGCAGCGAAGAATCTCGCCGCCCTCGGCAACCTTCCCCCTTCAAGGTGGAAGGTTAGAACGGGGTGAACCCCGTACCCCACAACGCTCCCCCCCCCCCCCGGTAGGGGCGGTTCGCGAACCGCCCTTCCACGTCCTACCCTCAACCTCAATCCCCGGTAGGGGCGGGTTTCAAACCCGCCCCCTGGACAAACCACAGAATTCAACCCGCCAAAGGAGGCCCTCCCATATGCCAAACACCTACCCCGAAAAACAACACGCCCTCCAATGGGTTGACCAAAACCGAGAAACCCTCTCCGACTTTCACCAGCAGATATGGAACTATGCCGAGCCTGCCTGGAGGGAGTACCGCTCAGCCCAGGCCTATTGCGACCTGTTGGAGTCCCAAGGTTTCCAGGTGGAGAGGAATACGGGCCAGATGCCAACGGCGTTCCTGGCCACCTACGGCTCCGGAAGCCCGGTCATAGGCACGTACGCGGAGTACGACGCGGTGCCGGGGAACTCGCAGCAGCAGGTACCCTATCGAGCGCCTCGGGCCGGCCTTCACCCCTGGGCGGCGGGGCATACTGACCCACACTCGGCCCTGGGGACAGCGGCCCTAGCGGGTGTCTTGGGGGCCAAGGCGGCCATGGAGCGGCACAAGTTGAAGGGGACCATCGCCATCTTCGGGGAGCCGGCGGAAAAGGTGTGCGGCTCCAAACCCGTCCACGCAGCCAAAGGCTATTACAACGGCTTCGACGCCTTTATCTCTTATCATCCCCATCCAACCAACACGACCATCTGGGACACCCACTGCGGGTCTTACTGGAGCGCCGTGTTCACATTTGAATGCCACAACCCGGAGGACTGGGTTGACGACAGGCTGCTGGCTGGGCCCGCCCACTCCCACTCAGCCCCACGGTGTCCAGGCGCCATTGATGCTCTCTGCCTTATGTACACCAACACCAAGTACACCAAGGAGGCCATGCATCCCCATACCGGTACATGGACGTTGAACGAATTCATCATGGCCGGGGGGCAGTGTACGTCGGATAACCTACCCCCTCGATTCAGCCAGATACAGTACGCCTGGCGTTCTCCCACTCTTGAAATACAGCAACGGATTTTCGACGTTCTGGAGACAAATGCGCGCAACGCCGCCTCGGTTACGGGCTGCGAGGTCTCGGTCAGGTGGGTCACCAAGACGCGTGTGGGGCTGGCCAATCACACCATGGCCGAACTCACCTACGGCAACCTGGCTATGGTTGGCGCGCCTGGGTTTGACGAGGAGGCGAGGGAGTTTGGAAGGGCCCTTCAACGAAACCTGGACATTGAACCCTTAGAGGACCCTTTTACCGAGGAGTGCCAGCGCCTGATTACGCCCAGGGATTTTGAGGCCCAGGTGCGTCGCCAACTTCCGCCGTGGCAGGCCAATTACACCTCAGACGACTACGTGGACTACACCTGGCACGCCCCCACGGTGCGCCTGCACACGGGCCGTCCCTCCCTCAAGTCGCCAAGGCCCGGTTTCCAATATCCCGCATGGGTGCGCAACGCTTTGGGGGGAGTGCGACAATGCATCGACCCAGGCATGTTTGTGGCGGGTAAGACCATAGCCGCCACCTTGGTGGACCTGCTGACCCAACCCCAGGAGTTGGCCAAAGCGCAAGATGAGTTTAAGCATCGGACGGGCGGCGGCGTTGGCGGCGACAAGTGGGTGGCGCCGCTGCTGCCAAAGGAATTCCGGCCGCCGGTGGACCTTCGCTGGCCTGAGTACGTACAGACGCCACGGGGTGAGGAGTGGTGGATTCCCACGCCCCTGGACCAGGAGGCTTCAGCCCTTTAGATGGGCGGGCGGCGCTTATGCCAAGGGGTGGCCTGCTCGTAGAGGTGGCCCGCCCTTAGAACCGTGCCGTCGTCGTAGGGTTTGCCTATGAGCTGGAGGCCCATGGGCAGACCCTCGTCGGTAAAGCCGCAGTTGACGGACAGGGCCGGACATCCCGCAAGGCTGGCGGGGTGGGTAAAGCTGCGGCGTCCAAAGAAATTCTCCTTCATGTCTTCTCGGCTGGCCAGACCCGTGGGTGGAGGCACTGAAGAAGCCACCGAGGGGGACGTTGGGAAGGCCATGAGGTCCACGGTTTTGAAGGCGGCCAGCATCTCATCTCGCCAGACCTGTTTCAACTGTTGAGCCTTATAGTAGGTCTGAGCCGGTATGAGGCTGGCCATTAGCATGGTCAACCTGAGCTCGTTCTGGTACTCGTCCAGACGCTCCCTAATGTATTTTTGATGGATGGAGGCGGCTTCCACCAGCTCACCCACAAGGGAGAAGGCCGCCGTCTGGGGGATCATGGGAAGGGATATCTCCTGCACGTCGGCTCCCAGCTCGGCCAGGACCTCAATGGCGTTGAGAACGGCGGTGCGAATCTCCGGAATAACGTCGTCGGTGTGCACCCTTTCGGTAACTACGCCTATCTTCAGCCCCTTGATGTCCCCGTTGAGGGCCTGGGTGTAGTTGGGCACGGGGGCTTTTCGAGTGTACCGGTCTTTGGGGTCGTGGCCGGCAATGGCTTGGAGAGTCATGGCGCAGTCAGCCACGGTGCGAGAGATGGGGCCAATAACGTCCTTGGACCAGCAGGCGCCAAGGAGGCCGTGACGGCTGATGAGGCCGTAAGTTGCCCTGAACCCGGCGAGGCCGCACGCCGCCGCGGGGCCGCGTACAGAGCCGCCGGTGTCTTCACCCAGGGAGGTGGCGCAAAGGAAGGCAGCGGTGGCCGACGCGGAGCCGCCACTAGAGGAACCGGCAAATTTCGACAGGTCCCACGGGTTGTGCATCATGCCATGGGGGAAGTGATGGTTAGTGGTTATGGCAAATTCTGTTAGGTTGGTCTTGCCGATAAGTATGGCCCCGGCCTCCCTGAGCCGGGTGACCACCGTAGCGTCCTCCTGGGGCACGTAGTCCTTGAGAATGTTCGACCCCGCGGTGGTAAGGATTCCCTTGGTCAGTAACTGGTCTTTCAAGGCCACGGGGACGCCGTGCATGGGGCCAATGTACTGGCCGGAAGCAATGGCTTGTTCCGCTTCTTTGGCCGCTCTAAGGGCGTCGTCGGACAGGACGGTGATGTAGGAGTTCAGCTTGGGGTTCAAAGCCTCAATGCGGTCCAGGTAGGCCTCCACCGCTTCAACGGGAGATACCGACCTAGCTTTTATCTGCTGCGAAAGGTCTGTGGCGGTGAGGAATGGAATGTCTGACTTGTTCATTTAACGCCCTCGCAAAATGGCTGGCTTGTGACACGTAGAACCGGCCCCGTGACGGTGCCAGTATGTTACCAGTTAAGCTGCCGGATGGCCATTCTCCGCACCGGGGCAGAGGAGGTTGACACGTCTGGCAGCGGGCCATACATTTCCACTGGGCACCACGGAAAGACGGGAAGAAACAGGAGGTTAACGCTATGCCCAATGCCTTTAGACTGGATGGACAGGTAGCCATAGTCACCGGCGCGGCCCAGGGCATTGGGCAGGGGATTGCCCTGGCGCTGAGCGAGGCCGGAGCCAAGGTAGTAATTGGCGACATCCAGGACGCCGGCGCCACCGTGGAGAAGATTGAAAGCAGCGGCGGACGGGTGGCTGCCATGGTAATGGATACCAGCGTATCCACGGACGCCGAGGCCCTTGTTGACCTGGCCCTCACGGAGTTTGGCCGCCTGGACGCGCTGGTAAATAACGCTGGCATCGACGCGCCTAGGGGCACGGCTTGGGGCCTTACCAACGAGGAGTGGCGGCGCACTATAGATGTTAATTTGAGCGGCGTGTTCTACTGCTCGCGGGCGGCCCTCAAGCCCATGTTGGAGGCGGGAAGTGGTGCAATTGTGAACATCAGCTCTCAGGCCGCCCGGGCGGCAGGGGACCCCACAGGGTCGCCCGCCTATAACGCCAGCAAGGCCGGACTCATAGGGCTGACTATTGCCACCTCGTCCCAGGTAGCCGCCAAAGGCGTTCGGGTGAACGCCATAATGCCTGCACTGGTGGAGTCAAGGGACTTTGGGTGGTCCGCTGAAGAGCGCAAGGCTCAAGCCCGGCCGTACCCCTTGGGGTTGGGAACACCCGGAGACATAGGCCAAGCGGTCCTTTATCTGTTGAGCCCGGCTTCCCGGTGGGTATCCGGAACGGCCCTGCACGTAACCGGGGGTTATGAGAGAAGCGGTCCCTGGCTCTAGGAACGGGCCCGTTTAGGTTAAGTACGGGCGGGGCGAAGCCTGGATAGCCGGAAGAAGCGGAAGAACCGGCCAACCTCGCCCAACTCCCACATGACCAGGAATTGGCTGGCGATGAAGATGGAGCTGTAGGTACCGGCCACGGCGCCAATGATAAGGACCAAAAGGAACTCCCGCAGGGTGGGCCCTCCGATGAGAATTAGGGTCAGCAGGGCAAAAATAGTGGTGAGGCTGGTCCCCAAGGACCGGCCCATGCTCTCCATGATGCTGATATTCACCGATTCGGCCAGGGGGCGGTCCACGTTACGGGCTACGTTCTCGCGGATGCGGTCGAACACAACAATGGTGTCGTTGACGCTGTACCCTGCAACGGCCAGGAGGCCCACGACAAACATGACGTTGACTTCAAGGTCAATGACTTTGCCCAGGAAGGCAAAGATGCCGACGATAATCAGGATGTCGTGGGCCAGAGCGAGGATCGCGGCCACACCATATCGAAAGGAGCCGGGTATGTGGCGGAAGGCCCACGTAATGTAAAGAAGGATTCCCGCGGCGGCTACCATGACGGCAATGATGGCGTTGCGCACCGTTTCTCCCGCCACCTCAGGGGATACAGTCTCAACCTTGGAAATGGCGAGAACCGGCGCAACAGCCTGTTCCAGAGCAGCCTGAAGACGGTCCCGCTCGCCCTCCTGCAGTTCTTTGGTACGAATGAAGACCGCGTCTGAAGAGAGCTTTTGAATCCTTGCGTCCGAATGTCCCGCGTCTCCCATAGCGCCACGGACCTCCTCTTCCTGCACCTCACGACTGAAGGTGACCTCAAAGGCGGAACCGCTGGAAAAATCTATACCGGCTTTTATGGCCGGGGGAATGATAAGGGAAATAATACCCGGCACCAGTACTATGGCCGATAGCAGGAAGTACAATCGCCGCTTGCTTACGATATTCATAGCTGCATATCTCCCGTTGCGTCGCCGTCGCTCCGCCTTGCCCCTTCGGGTGAGAACAGGTTCAACGACTCTCCCAGACGGGTGAAGGCCATGAGATGAAGGAGGTTCCGGCTGACGGTGAGGGCGGTGAACATGCTGACCGCCACGCCGATGGCCAGGGTAATGGCAAATCCCGTTATTCGGGGCTCTCCCAACTCGCGGCCAAAGAAGAACAGGATCCCACAGGTAATAAAGGTGGACGTGTTGCTGTCTCTAATGGCGGGCCAGGCGCGGCGGAACCCTACTTCCATGGAGGAAAGGAGGCTTCTGCCCGTTCTCAACTCCTCTTTGAGACGCTCAAAGATGAGGATATTGGCGTCCACGGCCATACCGACGGAGAGAAGGAGGGCAGCAAGACCAGAAAGGGTCAACGTTACGGGGACCATTTTGAAGATGGCTAGGAGGAGCGCGGCGTAGACCATGAGGGCCAGGGCGGCCACCACTCCGGCGGCTCGGTAGTAGACAATCATGAACAGGACGATAAGCGCCAAGCCTACAATGCCTGCCTTGAGGCTGGCCCTCAGAGATTCGCCGCCCAGGAACGAGTCCACGGTGCTCTCTCTCACCAGGTCCAGGGAGATGGGAAGACTACCCGACTCCAACTGAATGCCCAGGGTGCGTACCCTATCAAAGGTAAAATCGGGGCCTTCAATAAAGCCTGAACCGCCGACGATGGGCTGTTGGACTATGGGGCAGATGATATTCTCGTCGTCCAGCACGTGGGCAATGCATCTAGTCCGGTCTCCGGCAATACGAGTTGTGAAGTCTCTAAAAATCCTTGCGCCATCACCGTCGAAGACAAAGTTCACGATAGGCAGGCCGGTAGTGGGATGAGAGCCGGCAAAGGCCTGAACCAGATTGTCACCCGTGAGGGACTCTCCGCTCCTGCCAATGGCTTCTCTATCTTCAAACTCGGAGCAGTCGGCGTTAAGGCAGGTACGCTCCTTGAACACCAGTTGGGCCGTTTGGCCAATGAGGCCCTTGGCCTCCTCTACACCTCCGCTGGCCTCAAAAGACTGGATGGGGAGAATGGCGTTGGCCAAGTCCCGCCGCAACTCCTCCTGTTCGGGGGTGCTCAGAGTTGGGATACGGACTCGGTAGAAGATGCCCGAACCGGGGAAAACCACGGCGGTGTCAAAGCCGAGGTCATTGAGGGTGGAAGTAACGTTGGATTCGGCGACGATCTGCTCAAAAGCCAACTGGATTGTCTCGGATGTTTCATCGAAGGTGAAGGTGTCCAGAGGTCCCAACTGCCCTTCCAGGCCGTCGCGAATTTCTTGCTGCAACTCCTGGGTAAGACCGGCCATCCTTATTTCAAAGAGGCCGGGTATCGACACGGCTTCGGGGCGGTCCACGATAGCGTCGTCAAAGCCCAACTCTTCAAGGGCGTTCTCCAGGGTAGGCTGAGGTACGCTTCCCTTGAACACCAGATCTATGCTGGTATCCTCAACGCCGGGGAGCTGTATGAGGACACGGTCCTCTCCGAACAACTGGACGCTGGGTTCGGTGATTCCAAAGGCGTTGACGCGCCTCTGGATAGTGTCGACGACACCTTCCATTCGCTCGATGGTTGCGTCTTCCCTCTGTATCTGGAACAGGCTCACTGCTCCCAATTCCTGAACAACCTGGTCCTGGAGGGTAAGGTCTCTACCCTCGTCAAGTACGGACAAGTCAACCGCGTATTCTCTGCCTCTGGACTCGGTAACGGCGGCTTCGGCAAAACCCAAGTCAACGAGAGCGGTATCCACAACGGACTGGTCCAAAGTGGCATCCACGGTCAGGTCGATGAGGGCCGTCTGGATATCCTCTGAGCTTACCTGGTCTACTCCGATGACAGCCTCTCGCAAGCTGCTCTCCAGTTCGGTTAAAGCATCCCCATCAAGGGAGGACAGGGTAGCGGTAAAGTTCTTGCCGTCCACGTTCACAATGCGGGCATTGGGATGTCCCAGGCCACTTAAGGCAAATTCAAAGTCTCGCTCTTCAGGCAGAGGGGTGAAGAAAATGACGGCCTGAGTGAGGTCATCCTCCGTGATAACCCGGAGGTCGTCCAATGGGAAGAAAGCCTCCAAGGCATCTCGCATGGCATTTTCGGCGTCTTCGTCGATGGCGGGCAAGTTGTCAACAGTAAAAATGAGGGCAAATACGTTAGCCACCTCAACATCGGCGTACCCCAATTGGTTGATAACCTGCGTCACGGCGTCCTGGCTGGGGGCGTCCACCAGGCTGACGTTCAGCCTGGTCCTGTCCTCAATATCCGAAGTGAACTCCCGGACCGTGCCTATTTCCGATTGGAGGTCCTGCATGAAGGCATTCACCCCGTCTTGGGTAATGCCCGGAACATCCAGGGAGAACTCCTCACTATCAAAGGCGGTAATGGCCACTGAGCCGAGGTCCAAATCGGCCAAGCCATTCTTCAACTCCGCCTCAGGTATGGCCTTTTCAAAGGTTATGTCAATTTTCACAGGTCTTTCCGCTTCGTAAACCAGATGGGCGCCGCCCCTAAGGTCCAGACCAAGCACCAGGCCAAGGGGCCCGGTACCGCCTCTATCCAAGGAATCCCCGGGCAGGTCAACGTCCCTGTTGAAAAGGACCAAAACCGCCAGGATAAACAGGACGGAGATTATCAGGAAAATTCTGAGATTTTGTCTACGCATGAAAGCTCTTTACTCGCCTTCCTCTTCCAAGCGTGTCTTTATCCATGCAAGGGCCTCTTCCCTGGTGCCGACTTCCGCCGCGGCTCGGGCCTCTTCCAGGCCCTCCAGCAGTGTACGAAAGATTGGCCCGGGCTCAAGGGCAAAGTTGTTTATCAAGTCGTGGCCCGTAACCAGCGGTTTCTTCTTTTTTATGGGGTTTAAGGAGAGGCCCCGGTGCGCTTCAGCGAGGACAAAGTTGACCAAGTCCACGCGGCGCTGCCAGCCGTCCATCTCCAGCATTGGTCCCTTGGCCGCCATGTAATCGGCAAGACTGAGGTACAGCACCGAGAAGGCGGTTTCGTCCAAGTCTCTAAAGAACCGATACATGGCCCTGGCGCTGGGGCGCTCAAGGCCCTGGCTCAGTCTGGGTGGGTCTCAGGTGATATTCTACCATGGCGCAGACGGTCCTAACCCCACGGGCGCTCAACCGGAGTGCCCTCAGCCGTTGGGCGGCCATTTCGGCCCCCAACTGAGGATGTCCCAAGAACCGGGTCCTTCCCGTGGAGTCAACGGCCTTGGTCTGGGGTTTGGCAATGTCGTGAAACAGGGCGCCCAACTTCAACATGGTGCGGCGAGTGTGTCCATCACTGACCACCTCGTTGAAGTGGGAGTCCATATTCTCATTCCAGTACAAGGCAGCGGTGAGGGGGTCCCCTCGGTCCGAGCTATCCGTCACCTTACCGGCGGCCTCAACAGTTTGAATAGTGTGCTCAAAAACGTCCCAATAGTGCTCTTTGGGCTGTTCAACGCCTCTGGCGCTCTCCAGCTCCGGGATTATATGGCATAGGAGGCGCATATTGTCCAGACAAAGAAGGGTCTCTTGGGCTCCCTTTAGGGATAGAAGATTCAAAAATTCGTCTCGAACCCGCTCCTTTGAGACCCGGAGGACGAGGTGCGCGTTGGCAATTATCGCCGCGGCGGTGTTCTTGTGGATGCTGAAACTCAGGGTTCTGGCCAACCTAACGGCCCTGATAAGGCGGCTGGGGTCCTCTGCGAAAACACTGGGACCCACCATGCGCACCTGGCTCCGGGCCAGATGGTCCCGCCCGCCAAAGGGGTCTATTATATATTGGCGCCAGCCGTCAGCGCCGGCCAAGTCCAGGGGCAGGGCCATGGCGTCGATGGTGAAGTCCCGCCTGGCCAAGTCCTGCTGCAAGGAACCGTCCATCGAGGAGACGTCCACAACAGACTTGTCCTTTCGCATTACAACCCTTGCAACTCGACGCTTCGGGTCTAGGGCTACAAACGTGCCGCAGAGACGGTCTGCCAGGTCTTGGGCTAGGGCCAAAGCATCGCCCTTGACCGTAATGTCTATGTCCTTGCTGAAGGACCCGGCCAGGGCGTCGCGTAGGTGACCCCCTACCAGATATGCGGATACGCCGCGGGAGCCAAAGAACTCTTTGAGAGCGGTAATGGTAGAGGACATGGATTGCGTAATTGGATAGAAATCCAGGGGCTCATGGGGCCCAGATGACACCGTTACTCGTTGGATGAAGCAGCCTCCGTTACGCCCGGCTCCGGCTCATCCTCGTCTTCTTCATCTCCAATTTTCCAAAGCTGGTCCTTGCTGACAAGGCGCTCTATGTACAAACGCCCATCAAGATGGTCGGTTTCGTGCTCCAGCGCCTGGGCCCTGAGGTCGCCCTCCGCTTTGACGCGGAAGGGCTTGCCGTCCAATCCCTGGGCCTTGATTATCACTCTCAGGGACCTTTTCACCCTGCCCTGATAACCGGGGATGCTCAAACAACCCTCGTCGGCTTCCCGTTCTCCGTGGCGTCTGATTACCTGCGGGTTGATGAGCACCGTAGCTTCCTCGTCGTCGGGCAACTGAATGACGGCTATCTTCAATGGTACTCCCACCTGGTTGGCGGCTAGTCCAACGCCTTGGGCGTTATGCATGGTTTCAATCATGTCCTCAACAAGCCTGTGGACGCCTGCGTCTATCTGCTTGACCCTCATGGTCTTTCGATTCAGCACCGGGTCAGGAGCGGAAACTAGGGGCCTTACAGGCAACGGAGTCAACCTTTCTACTTCAAAGTCCGCAGAGATTATAGACATTAGGCTCAACGGGTGTAAAGGCTACCGCCATAATGCGAGCATACTAAAGCACGGATATTGGGTCCACGTCTACGGTCCAACCCTTTGGGACGGGCACAGCAGCCAGCAGATTATGAAGGCTACCACCTCTAAGGATGAGATGCCAGCGGTAATGACCCCTCACTCGCTGGGGGTGAGCGGGGGCAGGGCCAATAAGGTCAATGCCGGAGAACCCGCGACCGTAGGCCGTAGAGCGAAGGATTTTGGACATGCGCTGGGCTTCCTCTTGGCAAGCAGCCTCGTTCCTATGTAGATACACCATGTGCACCAGGCGGCTGAAGGGCGGGTTTCTCAGCTCGCGCCGATATGCTATCTCTTTTTTGTAGAAGCCATTGTAGTCCTGGAGTCCCGCAACCTGAACAGGGTAACTCTCCGGGCTATAGGTCTGGATTATAACTAGCCCCGGAGACTGGCCACGGCCCGCTCTACCCGCAACTTGACACAGCATCTGGAAGGTGCGTTCACCGGATCGAAAGTCGGGACGGTGGAGGCCAATGTCGGCTAGGATCACTCCCACCAGGCTGACCCTGGGCACGTGAAGGCCCTTTGCCACCATCTGAGTACCCACCAGCAGTTGAGCTTGCCCTTCCGAAAAGGCGTTCAGAATATCACCGTGCTCGCCGCCTTTCCGTGCTGTATCGCTGTCCAAGCGCATGACCCCGGCACCGGGGGCCAACTGTTCCAAGTCTTCTACCACACGCTGGGTTCCTGTGCCCGTGTATCTTATGCGGGAACTGCCGCAGCTTTCACAATGCGAAGGCGTCTTGCCGCGGCGGTTGCAAAGGTGGCACAGGAGTCCGCGGGTCCCGTGGTAGGTCAGGGAAACGGAGCAGCGACGACACTGCACCGCCGCGCCGCAGTCGCGACACTGGACTAGGGCAGCCGCACCCCGCCGGTTCAGAAAGAGAATGGCCTGCTCGCCGCGGGCAACGCAGTCTCCTATGGCCTGGGTCAAGCGACGGCTGAAGGGGCTGCGGTTGCCCTCTTTTAGTTCCTGCCGCATGTCCTGAATCTCCACCTTTGCCAGACCGGCTTCGGACTTTCGTTCGGTAGATGACCACGAGGCAGCACCTATGCGGTATGACAGATTAAAGAGGCGATGCCGTCCTCGCCGGGCGTGGTAGTAGGTGACGACGTCCGGGGTGGCGCTGCCCATGAAGACCGGGGCTCCCGAAAGCCGGGATAACCTTTGGGCCACTTCCCGGGCGTGATAACGGGGCTGCCTATCCTGCTCCTTGTAGGTCCACTCGTGCTCCTCGTCAAGCACAATTAGGCCCAGGTTGGGCAGTGGAGAAAATAAGGCGCTTCTGGTGCCCACCACCACGTCATAGGCTCCCTCGCGTATGCGCCACCAGGAGTTGGACTGCTCCGCAAGTGAGAGGCGGCTGTGGAGAAGCGCCACCCTTCCAGGAAACCGTGCGTTGAGGCGATGCACCATCTGAGGCGTCAGGGAGATTTCGGGTACAAGGAGAATTCCCCGGCGTCCAAGGCTGACGCAGTGCTCCAGGGCCTGTAGGTACACCTCGGTCTTGCCACTGCCGGTAACGCCGTGCAAAAGGACGCTCCTGGGTCCGACGCCATGGCTGTCCAATGTGGCCTTGATATAGGATACCGCACGCCCCTGTTCCGGTGTGAGGGCTAGTGAGGGACCTTGCTCGGCGCCGCGCGGGATTTCTCTCGTCGCATCCAGTCTAATCCACTCCTGGGCCAGGAGACCCTTTTCGATAAGCCCCTTCACCGCCGAGGCTCCGTACTCTTTTGTGGCGTGAGGTCGCGTGAGACGGCGGGGAGGCTGCAGCGCCGCGTCCAACAAGGCTGCCTGCTTCGGGGCCCTACGAGCCAGGAGACTCGCCTCATCCAACCGATGTTCATCTGACAGGTTCGGCAATAGGAAGGACTCGTACCGAGGCGCCGTCCTGGATTGGGGCAATTCCCACATCCTGCGAAGAACTCCCCTGCGAACCAGTTTAGCGATGGAAGATTGGGCGCCGCGCCCCAGCTCCTTTTTTGCTTCTTTCTCCAGCACCCGGCCTTTGGCAACAACGTACTGCCAAACAGACTTGTCTTCATCGGCAAGGGAAGCGGACGGGGCGCCGGTGGATTCAAGGTACGGGTCAACCTTGTCTTTGAAACCGGGGGGCAGCAGCAGGGAAACGGCCTCAAAGAGGGAAGAAATGTAGTACCGGCTCATCCAACGGGCCAAGTCGAGGCCCCAAGGCGGCACGAGTGAAGCGGGTTGTATGGTGGAGATAATGGGCCGAGGAGATTCCACCTGTGGCCTGTCCGTAATTTCAAAGACAACGCCCTGAACGGGCCGCGGGCCCAGGGGCGCCCACACCATTTGGCCGGGGATGGCCTGAAGCCGTGAGGGCATGCTATAGGTGAGGGTCCTGTCAACGCCCACTGGTGCGTCGACGGCGACCTCGGCGTACTTCATTAGGCCCTGCAATCCAAGGAGGGATTAGAGAAAGAACGTACGGGGTTGCGATGGCAGGAGGGGTCCGGGGCTAGTTCTTAAAGCGCCCCCGCTCCTTGATGCGAGCTGCCCGTCCAAATCGACCCCTAAGATAGTAGAGCCTGGCGCGGCGGACTTTGCCACGGCGTACCACGTCCACCGACTCTATGCGGGGCGAGTAGATGGGAAAGGTGCGCTCCACCCCAATGTTCTGGGTAATGCGGCGCACGGTAAAGTTGGCGCCGGGGCCTTCCCCGCGCTTCTTGATAACCACACCTTGGAAGGCCTGGATCCTCTCCCGCTCCCCTTCCCTAACCCTATAGTTGACCTTCACCGAGTCCCCTGGTCCAAACTCGCCAATCTTTGGGTTGGCTTCAACGCTTATTAGTGAACTGACCGCCATGTCCGTTAGTCTCCCAGTTACTTTAGAGGATATGTATTCTATCGTCTAAGGGGCAGTGTAATCAAGGTCTTGTGCTTATGCCAAGTCCCTTAATCCACCGAGGTTATTTGCCCAGGGGCCCATTAACTTCCCTTTATAATATAGGCAGACATTTGCGCAACCGTCGCTCCCATCCTCCCTTCGTGATTCCAGCCCAGCCACTAGTAATTACTACGAACGCAGGAATTCAGAGGGGCGGGGCTTTGGAGGCGAAATCGTTATGGAGCAAGCTCCTTGGCATCGCCTATTCTTCTATAGGTTTCTTATAGCCCAGCTTTTCCAGGAAAAGGAGGTCATGGGCCGATAGCTCAGCCTTGGCCAAGAGGTCGGGCCGCTGCTTAAGGGTACGCTCCAGGGCGCGCTCTCGCCGCCACCTCTTGATCTCCTGGTGATTGCCTGACAGGAGAACTTCGGGGACGTCCCAGCCCTGGAACTGAGCCGGGCGGGTGTATAGGGGGTGCTGCAACAGACCCGACGTAATGGAGTCTCCCCGAATGCTGGCCGGAGAACCCACGACCCCTGGCAGCAGCCTTACGACGGCGTCGGTGAGCACCATGGCGGCCAGCTCCCCGCCCGTCAGCACGTAGTCGCCAATACTCACCTCGTCGGTAATCAGGTACTCCCGTATTCGCTCGTCAACGCCTTCATAGCGGCCGCAAAGGACTATCAGGTACAACTGGCCGGCCAACTCCTCCACAATTTTCTGGTCAAGGCGCCTACCCTGGGGCGAGGTCAAAATGACCCTGGTTCGAGCCATCTCCAGCTGAGTAAGACCGGAAAGAATACTCTCCACGCCTTCAAAAATGGGTTCAGGCTTCATAACCATTCCCGACTCTCCCCCAAACTGGTAGTCGTCCACGGTATGGTGACGGTCATGGGTGTGTTGGCGGATGTCATGGAGCTTTACCTCCACCAAGCCCTTGTCAACGGCCCGCTTCACGATACTGTGATCGAAAGGTCCCTGAAACATTTCCGGGAAAAGTGTAAGGATGTGAATAAGCATAAGGAGAAGTGTCGGCTCAGACGTCCGTGGGATGTCCCCGGGCCCGATCCTTGAGAATCTCCAATGCGTGAGGTAGTACGGGAGCTATGACCTCCAGGCACTCACGCACGGCCTTTGGGCTACCTGGCAGGGTGACTATTAGGGTGCGTCCGCGAATGCCCGCCACGGAGCGGCTCAGCATTGCCATGGGAGTCTTCTTAAGGGTTTGCACCCTTATGGCCTCGACCATGCCCGGCACTTGTCTGTCGATTATGGACAGACATGCCTCCGGGGTCACGTCGTTGGGACTCAAACCCGTCCCCCCGGTGCTGACAATGAGGTCCAAGTTGTCATCATCGGCCCATTCTTTGAACCTGTCCTCTATGACTTCCCTTTGGTCGGGGACCACCTCATAACGCCCCACTCCATACAGCGGAGGAGCCAAGATGTCACGGATAGCCTGGCCGCTGGTGTCTTCCCGGCGTCCATGGTATCCGCTGGTGCTGACGGTGAGAACCCCTAAATTGAACATACGCTGCTCCTATGGTTATGGTAACACAGCTCAAATTATGGAGGAAGGCGATGCGGGGCTAAAGGTGGGGCGCTGAGGCCTGCACCGGAATTCTCTGAGACAGTCCCACAGACGGACATAATAAATGTGGAGGTAAATTAAAATTAAGATAAAATTTATATCAAAATACTTGAAAGGTCAGTAAAAAGAGTGCTACCGTATCTACATTGCTAGGGAGTGAGGCATGCATACAGAACAACGGACCTCTCTACCTATTAACAGCAGGTAACACTTTACGGGTGCTGCCTGACTTATTGGGCTTCCCCTTTCAGGAAACCCATTGATACGCGGACTGATAAAGTCCTCATCTTGATACTTTGGGTACCTCTGAGGAAAGAGCGCTTTCCCAAGGTACAGAAACCATTGGGCAGGAGGCCAGGTGATCTCTACCAACGAGAGAACCTCGATACCAGTAGGGGCCATAAAAGTAGGGTTGAGGAAACCTATGGATGCTAATTCTGTTGTGCATCAACCGGTCCTTCTGGAAGAGGCCATGGAAGCCCTGGCGGTGTACCCCGGGGGAAGATACGTTGATTGTACCGTCGGAGGGGGCGGCCATACCGAGGCAATACTTGATAGGTGCCTCCCAGGCGGCCACGTTCTGGCCATAGACACAGACTCCGAGGCCATAGACGCGGCACACTTGAGATTGAGCCGTTTCCAGCCAGACCTCACCCTGACCCATGGCAGCTACACCGACCTGGGAGAAATAATCAACTCCAACCACTTCGGCCCCGCCGACGGTGTCATATTTGACCTTGGGCTATCTTCGCTGCAGCTCGAGGCTTCCGGTCGCGGTTTCAGCTTCCGGCGGAACGAACCTCTGGACATGCGATTCAACTCCAGCGGCGGCGGGACAACGGCGGCCGACATAGTTAACGAATATTCCGAGAAGGAGCTGGCCCGCCTTCTCCGCAGCTACGGAGAGGAGCCTCGCGCCCGCTCCATTGCTCGAGCGATGGTCCAGCATCGGCCCTTCGACAGCGCCGCCCACCTAGCCGTAGTGGTTACCGAAGTCACCAGGTCTTCCAGGGGCGGCATCCACCCGGCAACACGCACATTCCAGGCCTTGCGCATTGCCACCAACAAAGAGCTGGACAACCTGCAAATTGGGCTTAAACAGGCCATGGACGCCCTGAAGCCAGGCGGAAGACTAGCAGTTATCAGCTACCACAGCCTGGAGGACCGCATAGTAAAGGACGCCTTCAGGACGGAGTCCAAGGGATGCATTTGTCCCACGGAAGTTCTCCAGTGCGTATGCAACCACGTGGCACGGCTAAGGACCATTACTCGAAAGATTATTACTCCAACATTCAACGAAAAAGTACGAAATCCTCGCAGTAGAAGCGCTCGAATGCGGGTGGCAGAACATCTCCAAGTAAAGACCCTGTAGTCCCTGGTTGAAAGGAAAATATTCATGGCAAAAGACATATTTTACTCCGCTCTAGACATAGGCACCAGCAAGATCTGTACCGTAGTGGCCCGGGTGGGACCTGAAGGGGACCTGAAGATAGTGGGCACCGGTTTGGCACAGTCTCAAGGTGTGGTCAAAGGGCAAGTTGTCAACGTTGCAGAAGTTCAAGAAGCCATACAGGCCTCCCTAAATGAGGCGCAGCGTTACCTGGGGTACCGGATCCCCTGGACCTACGTAAACATTGCCGGGGCTCACACCTCCTGCTTCAACACTTCGGGAGTAATTTATCCCGACGGCGAGGCTGGTCCCATTACGAGAGAAGACATAGATAGGCTGGTCCAGACCTCCTTCCCTCACATTCCCGAAGAGAATCAGGTGCTTCACGTTATCCCGGTCAACTTTATGCTTGACGGATATCTCGGTGTGCGAAGCCCCGTGGGACTCCAAGCCAAGAAGGTGGAGGTTGAGTCTCACGTGGTAATGGGGGAACGGGACACCATTAGACAGATACTCCACGCCGTAGAGAACTGTAAAGTGCCTGTGAGGGACATTGTTCTCTCCTCCCTGGCCTCCAGCGAATCCACCCTGTTCCAAGATGAAAAGGAGATGGGTGTTGTGTTGGCCGACATTGGCGCAGGCACTACCGACTTGGCAATTTTCAAGGACGGCAACCTCTGGTACGACACCTCAATTCCGGTGGGTGGAAACCAGCTCACCAAGGACCTTTCCGTGGCCCTTGGCATGCCGTACTACTTCGCAGAGGACCTCAAGGAAAAATGGGGACACGCCGATCCCGATGGGGAACAGGCCGAGGAGGAGATACTGCTACCCAGCTTCCAAGGCCAATCTCGCAGGATGATACACAGGGCCACCTTGTGTAAGCCTCTCATAGACCGCTTGCAGGAGACCCTGGGGCTAATTCTGGTAAGGGTCCAGCAAGCCGGCCTGCGCCGTTTACCTCCGGGAGGAATTGTCCTCACGGGAGGAACAGCAAAGATACCAGGCCTTGAGAAGATGGCCAAAGAGACGCTGGGATGTCCGGTGCGGGTAGCCGCACCCATGGAAATACAAGGCATAAGCCAAGATCAGAACAAGCCGTCATTGTCGGCAGTCATCGGACTTCTGATGTGGGGCATCAAGAATCTGGACCGTAAGAAGTCCTTTAGCCCGGTGGATTCCAACCCCGGTGCATCCAAGACCCTTTTCCAGAAAATCAGGAAGGCCGTTAAGGTCTAAATAGGTAGAGTCAATTAGGCAGGAAGAATCAAAACTATTATATAAAGGAGAAGCCATGGAATTTCAAGAGTATCAGCCTGTTGAGGACACAAAAGCAGTCTTCAGCCTACCGGAGGGAAAGCCTTACGGCAACCCGGCCATTAGGATCATTGGCGTAGGTGGAGGGGGCAGCAACGCGGTTAACCGCATGTACAACGAAAGGGTATCCGGCGTGGACTATTTCGTCATCAACACCGACGCACAGCACCTCAGCGGTCTCGCCGTGCCCAACAAGCTAGCCATAGGCCAATCTCTGACCAGGGGCCTGGGCGCCGGTGGAAACCCCGACATTGGCAGGCAGGCCGCTGAAGAGAGCAGGGAGAAGCTGGAGCAGGTAACCCAAGGCGCCGACATGGTGTTCCTGGCCTGCGGCATGGGCGGCGGCACCGGCACCGGGGCGATCCCCGTTATAGCGCAAATAGCCAAGGAGTCAGGCGCTCTTACCGTTGCTGTGGTAAGCAGACCCTTCTCCTTTGAGGTGTCCACCAGGCGCAAGAACGCCGATGAGGGTTTGATGCGCCTTAAGGACCACGTTGACACCGTCATCACCATCCCCAACGATAAGCTGCTTGACCTTGAGCGACAGCGTGAGAACCAGACCGTATCCTGGGACGATGCCCTTCGCCTGGCCGACTCCGTCCTGCAACAGGGCATCCAGGCCGTTGCCGAACTGGTCATGATACCCGGTGAGATAAACGTGGACTTTGCCGACGTAAGGACCATTATGCTCAACGCAGGTCCGGCATGGTTGGCCATAGGTTCCGGCAAGGGTGAGAATCGAGCTCTTGACGCTGCCAGACAGGCAACCAAGAGTCCTCTCCTTGACATAGCCATTGAAGGCGCCAAGCGGATCCTGTTTGTCCTGTCGGGTGGTTCGTCCCTGTCACTGAGAGAGGTACAGCAAGCTGCCAACGTTATTCAAGAGATGGCGGACCCCGATGCCAACGTGATCTTTGGCACCGTCAAAGACCCCAAGCTCAACGACGAAATAAAGATTACACTAGTGGCCGCCGCCTTCCCAATGCCTGAAGAGAACATGGTACAGCGGCAGGAGGAGCTGCGGAGGTTGCTGAGAGAGAGCGTGAGCCAAACCGGGAACGACCTAGATGTTCCCAGCTTCCTTCGGAAGGAAGCAGTTTCTCGCAAAAAAGGATTCTTTGGCTAAGGCAGGCGCTACACCCCTTCTTCCCGAGGAATATTTCCAGGGTTTTACGGACTAGTATCGCTTTGTAAAGGATACCTTAAAGCACCTGGGAATCCACCTGAGGCCCCGATGAGTACATCGGGGCCTCTCAATTTTTCTGTGGTTCGATACCAAATTCCCCGTGGGATATCTTCCGCCAAAGCACCCCGCAAATTGACCGAAAGCTCTGTACGACTCCAATACCCGCTATCTTTGTCATTCCGGCTTTCGCTGGAATCCAGCCACACGCCTTGAGATTGGGCTACCCACTTAGGCGCTGTCCCCATTATGACGTTACGCAAAGAGTCTTTTGATTCGACGAGATTCAAGCAGAAATACCTCCCCGAAAAGGCTTGAGAAAAGGGGGACAATACTATATATTGTGCATCTGGCAAAGAAGAGTACAAAATTTGGGAGTATTCCTACTGTCTCGGAATGGTTCAATGTCCTTACTGCAGCAGTGCAGACTCCAAGGTAACCGACTCCCGGTCGGTGGAGGAGAGCGTACGCCGTCGGCGGGAGTGCGCAAGCTGCGGACTCCGGTTCACCACCTACGAACGCGTCCAAAGCACCGCCCTCCTGGTGGTAAAACGGGACGGGCGCCGGCAGGAGTTTGAAAGAGAAAAGCTCCTTGCCAGCATAGTCACCGCTTGCGCCAAGAGGCCCATTCCATTCCGGAACATAGAACGCATAGTGCAGGGCATTGAGAGGCAACTCCAAGGGATGGGTCGCGCGGAGGTCCCGGCTTTGGCTATCGGAGAAATGGTAATGGAGCAGCTGCGAAAGCTCGACAGAGTAGCTTATGTGAGATGGGCCAGCGTGTACAGGGATTTCCAGGACCTGGAGAGCTTTGAAAGAGTGGTCCAGGACCTGAAGGACAAAGAGAAAGAACCCCAGGAACCGATGCAGCTCAATTTGCTGGACGTTGGCCCCACAAAGCGGGGCCGACCCAAGACAAGACGCCAGTTCCGGCGTACCGGCGCGGGATCCAACAAGGAATGACAATCAAATCTTGACAGGTGCAAGGAATTGACCAAGAAAAGCAGCCGGGCAACAACCATAGACGCAATGATACCCCTGGTAGTCCCGCGCGACGGCATCACCCGTGGAGAGTTGGCCCGCATACTGCAAATAAGCTACGCACAAGCCACCAAATCTCTTGAACGGCTGCGCCAGCACCGGATGCTAAGCCGTCGCATTCGTAAGTCGCACTACGTGTACCGGATTACAGGTACTCACGACTCCCTCACCAACGGGGTCCTGAGTACCATTTACATCAATTAGATCTACCATTTACATCAATTGAAAGGCCGCGTATGACTACTTTAGAACTGACTCAGAACGCTAAGATTGTCCTTAAAACCCGCTACCTTCAAGGAAATGAAACGCCGGAAGACCTTTTCTGGCGAGTAGCCCGCGCCATAGCGGAGCCTGAGAGCCAGTCTGCGGACGTGGAGCAGGGCCGGGACTACTGGGCACAGGAATTCTACGACCTCATGGCCTCCTGCCAGTTTGTTCCCAACTCTCCAACTCTGTTCAACGCGGGTACCAGTCAGGGCACTCTATCGGCCTGCTTCGTCATACCCGTGGATGACACCATGGAGAGTATTATGAAGGCGGCCACCACCTCGGCCATGATCCAGAAGTATGGCGGCGGCATTGGCTACGCTTTCTCCAATCTGCGCTCCCGCGGTAGTCATATCTCCACCACCCACGGCAAGGCCTGCGGCGCCGTGGCGGTGCTGAAGATGCTCAGCGCCCTGAGCGACATGATTACCCAGGGCGGCAAGCGTCACGGGGCCAACATGGGTATCCTTCACGTGAGCCACCCTGAAATTTTTGACTTCATCCATTTGAAGGACGGCAACGACCAGGCCCAAAACTTCAACGTTTCAGTGGCTATCACCGACAGTTTCATGGAAGCCGTGGAACGCGACCTAGACTGGGACCTCATTGACCCTGCCAGCAAAAAGGTTACCAAAACGATACCGGCGCGGGAGATATGGGACAAGATCATCGACTCTGCGTGGGAGACAGGGGACCCGGGCCTGTACTTCATAGACCAGGCCAATCGCAATAACCCCACTCCACACCTTGGCAACCTTGACAGCACCAACCCCTGTGGCGAGGTGCCACTGCTGGGCTTTGAGGCGTGCAATTTGGGGTCTTTGAACCTGGCCAGATTTGTCAACGACGGCGTGTTTGACTACGACGGTCTGGCAGAGGTAACCAGGAAGGCAACCCGTTTTCTGGACAACGTGGTCACCGTCAACAGTTTTCCCATCCAGGAGGTGAAGGACGCTGTCGAGAAGACCCGGAAGATTGGCCTGGGGGTTATGGGCTGGCATGATGCCCTTATCAAGATGGGCATCTCCTACGAGTCGCCCGAGGCCCTGCAGATAGCCGACGACGTTATGGGACTTATCAATAGAGTGGCCCGGGAAACCTCCATAGAGCTGGCCCGGGAGCGGGGCGCTTATCCGGCGTGCCGCGAGGAGACGCCCATTCGAAACTCCACCCGCACCTGCATCGCCCCCACCGGCACCATCAGCGTTATCGCCGGGGCCTCCAGCGGCATCGAACCCATCTTCGCCGTGGCATACGTAAAGAACGTACTGGACGGCAAGCAGCTACGGGAGGTCAATCCCTATTTTGTAGATATGGCCAAAGAGGGCGGGTTCTATAGTGAAGAACTCATGGACGAGGTTGCTCGCACCGGGTCTGTGCAGAACATAGACGCCGTGCCCCAGGAGGTCAAAGAGATGTTCAAAACCTCCCTGGAGATCGACTACAAGGCTCACGTGGATATGCAATCCGTGTACCAGAAGCACACCAATTTGGCGGTGAGCAAGACCATCAATATGTCCAATAGCGCTACCAAAGATGACGTGGAGCAAGCCTACCTCATGGCCTATCGGTCGCAATGCAACGGCATCACCATCTACCGCGACGGGTCCAAGCCCACCCAGGTGCTGGAGGTGCCGCTACGCAAGGACAATGAAGCCAGGGAGGCGAAGGCGTTCCAAGGCCTCAGGAAGCGAGTTCGGCCCAGCGAGATGAAGGGCATTACCGAGCGCATCCGCACGGGCCACGGAAACATGTACGTAACGGTAAACTTTGACGAGGACCAGAAGCCCTTCGAGGTGTTTTCCTCCACCCTTGGCAAGGCCGGGGGCTGTGAATCCGCCGGCATGGAAGCCATTTCCCGCCTCATTTCCCTGGCCCTTCGGTCCGGAATAGACCCAATGGAGATAGTTGAACAACTCATGGGGATAACCTGTGTGCCCGCCTGGGACCAGGGAACCCTGGTGGGGTCTCCCGCCGACGCCGTAGCCTTGGCCCTGGAGCGCCACACCAGCGACTCCCCCAGAGGTCGGGCGCGACAACAGGCCTACGCCACCCAACTAAAGCTGGACACGGCAACGTATGCCCCGCCAGGGCAGACAGATACCAACGGCAACGGAGCTGATATTACTCATGGACACGGCTCCGGGGTACGTTGCCCTGACTGCAACGCGATGACGGTATTCCAGGAGGGCTGCCAGGCCTGCCTTTCCTGCGGCTGGAACCGGTGCGAATAAGGCTGCTCGCCCAGGGGTATACGGCAAAGAATACTTGTCGCATGGCCTCTCACCGTTGCCTTGGACCAGTGATATAATCAGGTCAGCCTGAAGGTTCGGGAGCCGATATGCTTGACTCGGATAGACCTGCCATCGCCATAACTATGGGGGACCCTTGTGGCATTGGGCCCGAGGTTGTGGTCAAGGCACTGTCTGAAAGAGCCGTACATACACAGTGTATGCCCCTGGTAGTAGGCAGCCTCTGGGCCCTGGAGCGGGCCATTGAGCTCACCGAATCGCCTTTGAAGGCGCGGGCCGTCACCGGGCCGGACCATGCGGAAGACTCCCCGGAAATCGTCAACATTATTGATCCTCACAATCTGGACCCCAAGGACATAACAGTGGGTCGCATCTCTCCGAACTGCGGCAAAGCGGCCATGGAATGGGTTACCACAGCGGCGCGTTTAGCCATGGAGGGCGTCGTAAAGGCGCTGGCAACCGCGCCGGTGAACAAGGAAGCCGCGAGCCTGGCGGGCTACAAGGCCATTGGACACATGGAATTGCTGCAGGAGATCTCCGGCGCCCGAAACGTAGCCACCATGCTGATTTCGGGCAGCCTGCGAGTGGTGCACCTGACAACACATCGCTCCCTACGGGTGGCCTGCGACTACGTCACCAAGGAACGAGTGCAGTCGATGTTGGAACTGACCCACCACTCTTTCCGCCAGTGGGGGTTTCCAAATCCCCGCATTGCCGCGGCAAGTCTGAACCCCCACGCGAGTGACGGCGGTCTCCTGGGCACGGAAGAGGCCACGGCCATTGGCCCCGCGGTGCGGGAAGCCCAAGAACGGGGGATGGACGTCCAAGGGCCTGTTCCCGCCGACATAGTTTTTTACCAGGCCATCAGGGGCGCTTACGACGTTGTTTTGGCCATGTATCATGACCAGGGACACATCCCCATAAAGGTCCACGGCTTTGAGCAGAGTGTCAGCGTTAACCTAGGTCTGCCCTTTGTGCGTACGTCTGTGGACCACGGAACCGCCTTTGATATTGCAGGCAGGGGAATTGCCGATCACACCAGCATGGTGGAGACCATACGCTTGGCTTCAATACTCTGTACCGGAAAGGGTCTTAGCACGGAAAAGAGTTTTCCACGGGGTTGAGGCAGATATGGATACGCGCCGGAGAATGCTATAATTCACGGAAATTTTAGCTGAGCACGGACTTATGAAATTATCATTTATCGGTGGGGGCGCCATGGCGGAGGCCATGATTCGTGGCGTACTCTCGGCGTCCTTGGCCAAGCCGGAGGATATCTACGTAGGGGAGATAGCCGAGAGCCGTTGCCGCTATCTCACAGACGAGTACCGAATCTACGCCGCGCCCAATAACGCAAAGGCAGCCGCCAACGGGGACCTGGTTGTGCTGTCTGTAAAGCCGCAAAACTTCCAGGAGGTTGCACCGGAGCTTAAAGAGGTTCTGACCGAGAAGCAGACGGCGCTATCAATAATTGCCGGGCTGCAGATGTCAACGCTGAAGGAAGAACTGGACCACGGCGCGGTGATACGGGTCATGCCCAACACGCCGGCCCAAATTGGCGCCGGCATGACGCTGTGGCTCTGCTCGGAGTCGGTGGACGCCGAAGCAGCGGCCCAGACCCAATCTATACTGAAAACCCTGGGCGAGGAGGAGCGGGTGGAGAAGGAGGAGTACATAGACATGGCAACGGCGCTGAGCGCCAGCGGCCCTGCCTACGTCTTCATGTTCATAGAGTCGCTAATCGACGCCGGGGTTTACCTGGGTATGCCCCGGCCCATGGCCAGCAGGCTGACGCTGCAAACGGTCCTGGGAAGCGCGCGCCTTGCCCAGGAGTCGGGCAAGCACCCCGCGG
Source organism: Dehalococcoidia bacterium (assembly GCA_965226535.1). GTDB lineage: Bacteria > Chloroflexota > Dehalococcoidia > Lucifugimonadales > JAPULR01. The sequence goes on from CBDDDE010000010.1 coordinate 516,390, forward strand.
AGCTTCGGAACATGGTAACCTCCCCCGGCGGCACCACCGCCGAGGCGCTGTTGGCCCTGGAGGAGGGCGACTTCAGGTACACGGTAATGAACGCGGTTGTGGAAGCATACGAGAAATCCAAAGCTCTGGCTGAGGAATAGCGAACCGGTCTATGATTGAAATCATTGTATACTTCCTGAATTTTTTGATACTTGCCATTTTTGCCAGGATCATTGTCTCTTGGATAGCCCCTCCGCAATCAGGAGGGCTTAACAACCCCATTGTCAAGATTATCTATCAGATAACCGAACCCATCCTCGGCCCCTTCCGAAAGATACTCCCCAGGGTGGGCATGTTCGACTTAGCCCCAATGTTTGCCATGCTGACCATCGTAGTAATAATTGCCATCCTTGAAGCGTCTCTGTAGCGCCGGCGCGGCGGCAAAAGGAAGCGGCAAGGCTCCCGCGCCGTAGAAAGACCTGGATTTGAAGTGCTACTATTGCGCCGAAGAATCCCGTCACATTCCTCACCCCGCTGCAATGCGAGGCGTTGGGGCCGCTAAAGGACAACGTGTTTCATGCACTCCGGAACATGGGAAGCGACCGCTGTTTGCAGAGTTTCACCAGATGAAGAAACAGGAAGATTTCCAGAATCGGGCTTTGGCGATGCTCCTTGTGGAGCGGGGTATTGATGCCGATTTTGAGAAGCGCAGCGGCCGCAAGCGCATAGACGTTGTAACCAACGTAGATGGGCTGACTGTTGTCTTAGAAGCTGAAACAGGGTTCCATCGCAAGGCGCAAGCGATAAAGGACGCAGACGCCCGGCTGCGACAGCGCCTGGCCACCGTGGCCTTCGCCGTTTGCTATCCCGAGGACGTTACTGAAGACAACCTTGCCCAGGCAACGCTAACTTGGACGCTTCGGGTCAAGCCGGGAGAACCCGCCAAAGAGTGGTCTACCGGCAGCGTAGGGCAGTTGGCTCAAGCTGTGTTGCAGGCCCCGCGTTCTCTGAGCGGGGCCGACGTTGCGGCGCAATTGCTCTCGGACGGCCTTGACACCGTGGTGCAGCGGCTCAAAACACCCGTGCGCAGAGCCCTAGCTCAGGCCCTTGACCTCCCCGCCACAAAACCCGGCGGCAAGCAGCAAAGCGACGGTTATTTTGTTGCCGCCAAGCGGGGAATGCTGGTAGTTGCAACCGCCATGCTGTTTCACCACCGGGTCCAGGAGCACCTGCCTATTCAACGTCCCGACAACTTCGATGGCCCCTGGCTCCCGGCAAGCGCCATCGCCTGCGCCGAGCAAGACGCTGTGATTAACGCCTATCGTGAGGCTTGGCGGGGCATCCTGGCCGTGGACTATCGGCCGGTGTTTGAGACGGGCCGGGCGGCCTTGGCCGCCCTCTCGGCAGACCCGGACTCCGGACAGGCGATAAGACACCTGGCAGACGTTGTGACCGCAGTTTCCGAGCGAGTGTCCGGTCTGCGCCACGACCTCTTGGGCCGTATTTTTCATCGCGTTCTTGACACGGCCCGTTACGACGGCTCCTTCTATACCTCCACCGCCGCCGCGGTGTTGCTGGCCTCTCTGGCCATCCGGGAGGAGGACGCCGACTGGGCCGACGTTAACGCAGTGGCAAACCTGCGTATTTGTGACCCCGCCTGCGGCACGGGAACGCTGCTCATGGCAGCCGCGGAGCGTATTAGAGACCTGCGCAACGCTGCAGGAAGTACAAGCCTTGACGACGAAGAGGCCCTGGGCCTGCTGCTGGTTGAGGACGTTCTCTGGGGATACGACGTCAACTTGACGGCAACTCACATGGCCGCCAGCACACTGGGTATGCTTTCTCCCACCACAAGATTCAGCCGAATGAACATACATCGCACCCTTTTGGGCGTGTTTGACGGCGAGCCCTACCTCGGCTCTTTGGACTTCCTCTCCGGTCAGGCGCGACTGGCGGCCTGGCCCTCTATAGCGCAACAGGTGGAGAGCAACCAGGAAACGGCTGAGCCTCCGCCGCCTATGGACCTGGTGATTATGAACCCGCCCTTCACCCGAGACAGCTTGCGCCACGATCAGTTCGGCCGCGCCGATGAACTGGCCATCAAGCAGCGAGAGAAAGAGATTATGGAGGGGCAACCCTACCGAGAAGCCGCTCGGCTTTCAGGGTCCGCGAATGCGTTCATGGTACTTGCGGACAAGATTCTGAGCCAGGAACATGGAACAATGGCTGTTGTGTTGCCGACTGTCATGGCCACGAACCCGGCTGCGTACGAGACCAGAAAATACCTGGCCAAGCGGTTTCACGTAGACACGATTGTCAGTTCCCATGATCCAGCCCGTATCTTCTTTTCGGAAAATACCAGCATCGGCGAAGTGTTAGTGATCTGCCGGCGGTGGAGCGGTAGCGATCCAAAGCCGCCAACGCGGGTGGTCAACCTGGCTCGAAATCCGGCGACGCCCATCGAGGCTCTGGACACGGCCGCAAGAATCGAGCGAGCGGACAAAACAGGTGGCAAGAACTCCCATGACTTTACCGTTCAGCGGGTGGACGCCAGACGAATCGAGCGGGGCGACTGGTCAGCCGTCAACTTCCTGTCGCCGTTCCTCGTGGAGGCCTATCGGACGCTCAGCGAGGCAAATCCAGCGTCTGTTCCAACCGTGCCGTTGAGCGGGCTCGCCAACATCGGCCCGGAAGGAAGACGGATACGAGATTCCTACACCCACTCGGATATGCCGACGCCGTTGGGACGCCGGGCGCTCTGGTATCACAAGACGGACGTCACGCAGTCGATAAGAGCGGAGACCGACGTTTACATTGAGCCAAAACCTTCACGCCGACACCTGGCCGACAAGTATTGGGAGCAGCGCAGCCAAATGCTGTTGCCCCACCGGCTTTGGCTGCCCTTGGCCAGGGTTGCAGCGGTTATGCTACCGGAGCGGGCCGTTGGCTCAATCTGGACCCCCTGCCGTCCTCACGACCCAAGAATAGCCAAGGCCCTCTGCCTATACCTAAATTCCACCCCCGGTCTGGTGGCACTCTTAGGGGGGCGCGACAATCGCAAGCCGTCGTACCCCTCCTTCTCGCTGGACACACTACGTTCCGTCCCGGTGCCCAACTTCCCGGCCCTGGACCCCACCAAACTCGATATGCTGGACGGTTGGTTCGAGTGGCTGCAGCGCGAGGCCCTTCAATCCCTTCCACGAATGCACGAAGACCCGGTGCGCCAAAAAATTGACGAAGCAGTCACCGAGGCGTTGGGGTTGGACCCCGATTGGGTCGCTGCCCTGCGGCACGAGTTGGCACGGGAACCTTCGGTAACCGGGACCGCCCCGGCAGCCTTCTGAAGACAGTTCCAACCGTCGGCTTGACTGGCCATCGCTGGGAGTCCGACGGTGGCCCCCGCCTACCACATCGAACCCAACTGCCTACCGTCCAATCAGGCCCCACCAAGCTATACAAAATCGAGAATTTTCATTCGGCGGACTCAATAGACACGGAAAGCTTAAGTACTCGTGGGCGGTCGATTTGGGTCCATTCTAGGAGATTGTTAGAGAGTAGCGTGCCCTGCCGGAGAGGGTGGGGCCGTAGGGAACGGGCGTGGCGGCAACCTAGGAGCCGAACCGTGCTAGGCCGTCCGGAGCTGAGCTAATTCTCGATGAGAGCCGGATATCCCGATCGGCCGCGCCTGAGCTCCCTTCACTACAAGGGTAGCCTCGTTGCAGTGATGGCAGTAGACCAGCGCGCAGAGCTGTTTCACCAGGCCCGGTTGCTCCTAGTCAGACACAGGCTCGTCATACTTGCAAACTAGTGATTCCATCGAGTGACTTCAATACCACGAGATCCAACAGTTCGCCATGGCAGTAGATGGCAAGAGAACCGCTAGAAAACGCCGTCGGTGTGCGGCTCTTTCGATTGAGCCTCCGCTATTTCTCATCCCACGCTTTTTTGGCTTCGGGTGAGAATTCCCAGCCATTCCAGCCATAGGTCAGGTCTCCACTGCTGATAGATCCTTTATCATCGATGGAAAGAGGAGTCCAATCTGGAGGATGGGTTTCTGCCACTGCAGACAGGCATGGTCTCCATGACCATCGGGTAGCCAGTTCGAGATGGCTTGCTGGTGAAGTAGCTACGTTCCAATAACGTACTGGCAATAGTGCAGTGAATTGAAACTTCTCACTGGCAAGGTAACGGCATCCCCAGTCGGCTATCTGGATCGTTGTGACTTCCCATAGGCGAAATCGTCTAAGCCTTGGAGAATCTGATCGGAGGGCGGAATCTCCAACTTCAGCAGCTCGCCGACCAAGGTTCATTCGTAGTGAGGGAAACGTCGTTTTCGTTCGACTCAATCACTCTCATGTGGCGTTGTCTGAACTCGCAGACATTGACTCTCCTCCTGAAATGCCCTCACGATCGGTTCGCGCATGATCGGACGCTCAGTTCGTCAGCGGGCATCCTAACCTGCGGAAGAAAGGCAAGGTGCTCAGCCCAGTGCCTGGACCGTCAATTCCGTGTCCGTACAAACTTTGGCAAACGCACAAACTTTAGAATTTTCACCTTGGGGTTCGTTCTGGCAGTGTAACCAAGCCGTTGGGCAGGCTAGACGCTAAGCGGGACTTGACCGGTTTGGCGCTCTCGCAAGGATCAGGGCGTAGATGACTCCCAGCGCGGGTATCACGGCGAACACCACTGGAAGCTCCCAGTCCCCCTTTACCGCGCCGCGGCCTATGGCCAGGGCAAGCGACAGGTCGACGGCCACCGTTGCGAGCAGAAGCGCCGCTATGGCCAGTATCTTTACCCTAGTCAACCGGGGCGACAGGACAAGGAGGAGCAGGCCGGCGGCACACAGGGGATGCAGGAGCACGACCACCAGCCGCGACCAGATGTCTCCCCCGTCGGCGAAGGCACCCACCATGGCGGTGAGTCCAGCGAAAGCCGCTTGCGCCACGGCCAGCACCAGCATAGGGAACCGCAGGAATCTCATGCCCGAATGATAGCCATACACACTCGGCCGCGTCAATGAGCGACGCGGGGCCGCGTCTCGGTCTGGCGGCGGTGCGCCGGCACATTGACGAAGCAGTCACCGAGGCGTTGGGGTTGGACCCCGATTGGGTCGCTGCCCTGCGGCACGAGTTGGCACGGGAACCCTCGGTAACGGGGGCCGCCCCGGCAGCCTTCTGAAGACAGTCCCAGCCGTCGGCTTGACTGGCCAAAGCAAGCGTGGATACAATGCACCAAGGGACAAAAACCGGCCGCGAAGCCCCAAGGACTGTAACCTACATGTACCAGAAAGAACTCCTTAAGGGTAATACGGAAACCCTGCTCCTCTCCCTGCTATCGGACGAACCAATGCACGGCTATCGCATTGTAAAGGAGATAGAGCATCGCAGCCTTGGCTATTTCCAGTTCAAGGAAGGGACGCTGTACCCTGCCTTGCACCGGCTAGAAGCTGCGGGACTTATTAAAGGTCATTGGGGAATTGGTGCCGCGGGGACCCAGCGCCGGTACTACTCCATTACAGCAAAAGGGCTGCAGGTGCTGGAGGAGCGTTTGGAAGAGTGGCGCCGCTTCTCACGGGCGGTAAATCGATTTATACCCGCCTGGGGGTCCTAGGGTTCCATGAAACGAGAAGAGGCGGAGCCACAGGGTCACGGCCACCTTTCGAGCCTGGCAAACCAGCTAAAGCTGGAGCGGCACACCAAGAAGGATATCCTGCGCGAGATTGAGGACCACTTGGAGGAGCGGGCCGCCGAGTTCGAGAACCAAGGGTTGTCGCCTTCGGAGGCCCTCAGAAAAGCGTCCACCCACATGGGCCGCTTGGACGTGGTGGCCAAGGACATGTACTCCATTCACAGCCGCGGCACCTGGCGGGAGATACTCTTGGCCACGCTGCCTCATCTGCTGCTGGCCGCCCTATTCGCCCTGCATCTCTGGACTGAGCTGCTGGTGCTGATGGTGGCAATGGCCGCCTTCACCTTTATCGCCTACAGGGGGTGGAAGAACAGCGGGGCCAAGTGGACCTACTCCTGGCTGGGTTATTCTCTGGCGGCGCCGACCATATCATGGATCATGTCCTTTATTGCCCTGGGATATGCCGGTTGGACACTTCTCACCACGGGAAGCCTGCCCTTCGGCATACCCCTGTTGCTCCTTCTCATAGTCTACGTGCCATTGAGCTTGTGGATTTTGGTCAACGTCACACTGAAGCTGGTAAAGCGAGACTGGCTCTTGGCCTCCCTGACGGCCTTGCCCTTCCCTTTCCTCACGTCCTGGATACTGTTCCTCAACTGGCAGGGAACTCTCTGGGCCGGGTCCAGCAAAATTCAGGAGACGGACAGCGACCGAGCGGTGGTGTTTCTCGCCTTGGCGGTCACCACGGCGGTTTTCTTCAAGGTAGGCCGACGGCTGGTACAGATTGGATTGCTGACCCTATCAACGGTGTTGCTGGTGGTTTACACGGTGGTAGCCATTCCCCTAAGCTTCGGACTACTGGCCATCACCCTGGTAATCCTCTCGTCGGTGGCCTTCCTCCTGAGTCCGGCAATTCTGGAAGCGCGGCTGGCAAGGCGATGGTCTGCGCGTCAATCTTTTAGTGGTGGAAGGGAAGTGGTGACTCATTGGTTCAGCATCCCAGGGTAGCTATCGTAGTCGACAGCAGCACGTGCCTGCCCCGCGATATTCTACAGGCCTCCGGAATCATTGTAGTACCTCATCAGCTGATAGCCGACAACAAGGTTTACCGTGACGGCATAGACTTGGACACAGAGTCCTTCTACCGGATGCTGAGGAGCAACGGGGCGGTAATCACCACCTCCGGGCCAAACCCGCAGGCCTTTCTCAATGCCTTCCAAAGTGTGGCTGAAGAAACCAGAGAAGTCCTCTGCATCACCCTGTCGCGAAGGTTCAGTCCCACTACCTACGACTCGGCCAATATAGCCGCACGGATGGCGCGGGAGCAGAGGCCGGAGCTGGAAATCCAGGTGCTGGACAGCCAAGCCGTTGCCGGGTCACAGGGGTTTATAGCATTGGAAGCACACAGGGCTTCGCTGAAAGGAAAAGGCCTTTCCGAAATTATCTCTCAGATAGAGTCGCTGATTCCCCGGCTCCATCTCCTAGCCTACCTTGATACCCTAATTTATCTGGGGCGGAGCGGCAAGATAACCAAGGCTAAAGCGTGGGCAGGGACACTCTTGGGGTTCAAGCCGCTGATAGAGCTCAGCCAAGGGGAAGCAACGCTCATAGAAAGGCCGCGCAGCAGCGCCAAGGCCATGGAGCGGCTCCTGGGCATAACGGCGGAGCGGACGGGGGGTCGTCCGTCCCACGTCAACGTGATGCACGCCAACGCCTTGGAGAACGCCTACAAGCTCCGGGACCGTGCCCAAGAGGCTATGAACTGCCGTGAGATCTTCATAAGCGAGTTCACGCCCGTTATGGGGGCTCATACCGGGCCGGGTCTTTTGGGTATAGCATACTACTTGGATCTCTAGGTCTGACGCTCCCCGCCACGGTGCCCGGCTTCTGGATAATCTACGGTAAATCCATTATTATTGCTGCTGCCGGGGCACGGGACAGCGACTGTTTTTGTCCCCCTGATTCCGGCGGATCACGTTGGGCCGAGCACCAAAAAGGCCACAACTTTTAGGAGAATGGCATGAACATAAGAGTCCTACGAGAAGACGTAACAACGGTTAACACTCCCGCCCTCATTGTGAACCTATTTGAGGGCGTCAAGACTCCCGGCGGGGCCACCGGCGCGGTGGACCGGGCTCTTGAGGGCGCCATAAGCAGGCTTATTGACGAAGACGAGATCAAGGGTAAGACGGGGGAACTAACCCTCATCCACACTTTTGGCAAAATTGGGGCCGACAGGGTGCTGGTTGTAGGGTTGGGCAAGCAGGAACGGTTCTCCACCAATACTGTAAGGAACGTGCTGGGAACCGCCTGTCGTTTCCTGCGCAAGAGGAACATCACAAGCGCTTGCACAGTTGCCCACGGCGCCGGCGTAGGCGGCCTCAGCCCACAAACGGTGGGTCAGGCCATAGCCGAAGGGGCGCTACTGGGCCTGTATCGGTTCAGGCAATACCTGGCAACGGATGGAGACAGCAAGGACCTGGACAACCTGGCCATTGTTGAACAGGACGCCGGAAAAATCGCCGACCTTGAGAAGGGTATGGGGCTGGGACGAGTCTTCGCCGAGGCCACCGCGCTGGCCCGGGACATGGCTAACGAGCCCGCCAACGTTATGACCCCCACCAAAATGTCCGAGATAGCGCGTCGTGTGGCCGACGCCGACGGGCTGGAGGTGGATATCCTTGACCGCGAGCAGATGGAGGAGAAGGGCATGGGCGCCCTTCTAGGGGTGGCCCGCGGGAGCCATCAGCCACCCAAGCTCATAGTGCTGAAGTATAACGGGAACCCGGACAACCCTTCAGACAACCTGGGAATCATTGGGAAGGGCATCACTTTCGACACCGGGGGCATCTCGCTGAAGGCGGCCGGGGGGATGGAGAGGATGAAGGGAGACATGTCCGGGGGTGCGTCCGTCATAGGGGCCATGCAGGCCCTGGCGCGCCTGGGACCCAAGGTCAACGTTACGGGCGTGGTACCCGCCACTGAAAACATGCCTGGGGGCGAGGCTCAGCGTCCCGGAGATATTGTTCAGACCATGAACGGCAAGACGGTGGAGGTAATTAATACCGACGCCGAGGGGCGGCTGGTCCTGGCCGACGCCATGACCTACGCCAAAGAGTTGGGCGTAAACCGCATGGTGGATATAGCCACCCTTACGGGGGCCATTGTGGTCTCATTGGGCAAGGAATGCACCGGTGTCATGGGCAACGACCAACAGTTCATCGACAAGGTGCTGCGGGCCGGAGACGATACGGGCGAGCGCATCTGGCAGCTTCCCATGTTTGACGAGTACAGGGACTCGCTGAAGAGCAACGTGGCGGACATGATGAACGTCGGCAGCACTCGCGGGGCGGGGTCTATCACCGCCGCCAAGTTCCTATCGGAGTTCACCGAAGGGGTCCCGTGGGCCCACCTGGACATTGCCGGAACGGCGCAGAGCGACGCGGACAAGGGGTATCTGGTGAAAGGGGCCACGGGAGTTCCGGTGCGAACGCTGGTTAATCTGGCCTTGGCGGGAGACGCCTAAAGGGTTTATAGTACTAGGCTGATTGTCCGCCGGGTATCGCGGTGAGCGTAGCCAAGTGGTCCAAGGCGCCTGGCTGTGGCCCAGGAGATCGTGGGTTCGAATCCCATCGCTCACCCCATCCCAAGCGTCAAACCATCGTGCGCCCGTAGCTCAACGGATAGAGCACTGGGCTTCGGACCCAGGGGTTGCAGGTTCGAATCCTGTCGGGCGTGCCATAGGTCACCGAGGTTACGGCGCGGCGGCGCTAAAGCCTAGGATTTCTTTCCCGGCAGGAAGGGGACCAGTTTGTCCGCCAGGCTGGAGAGGTTTCTGGTCTGGACCCAAACGTGCCCATTGCCCCGGAACTTCAATACCAGGCCCTCGCCACCTGCGATGAGGGAACGAATCCCGCCAACTTTGCCCACGGAATATTCCACGTTATCGGTAAAGGCGACAACGTGGCCGGTGTCCACTACCAACTCCGCGCCGGGCTCCACGGTTACCCGCTTAATGGCGCCGTAGGAGTCAAAGAAGACGGTGCCCTCTCCGCCCTCTGAGAAGGCGCGAAGGAAGAAAATACTCTCGCCACTGAAGAGGCCCTTAAAACCCTGGAACTTGGTGTCAGTCTGCACGTTTTCCGTGCAGGCAAGGAAGGAGCTCCCCTGGATGAAGAGGTTTTCCCCTGAGTGAAGCTCCAGGGACTGAATGTCGCCGGGTGACGGGGGCGCCAGGCTGACCCATCCGCCGAGGTTGCCCGCGGTGAAGGTGTTGAGGAAGAAAGACTCGCCGCCGAGCATTCTTTTGAAGCCGCCGAAAAGTCCGCTGCCACCCATGCCCGTCTGCATCTCTACCCCCTGCTGGGCCACCATGGCTCCGGTCTCAGCCTTGATTGTCTCCCCAGGGTCAAGCTGAATGGTGAGCATTGTGTAGCTGGGGCTGAACTCTATGGTGTTTTTCATTGTGTTCAATCCTCTTTTTATTACGTTTGAACTGTTCTTTAAGTTTACCATAGGGTCTTTTGCATCGGCATCTACCAACTAGCGCCGGGGGTTGGTGGGCAACTTCACGTCAAAGTACAGAAGCCACTCGGTAACCCCATGGGCAGAAATTCCATCGTTGTCCAGAGAAAATGCCAGTAGTCGTCTCGCAGGTAGTACAGTTGCCTGCGATCCTCGCGGTCGAACGCTTTCGGGCGCGAAAGGCCATCGGACTCCCGGCCTGGTATTTGGATCAACTTGTGTAGATATCCATCGGAGCCGTACCGTTCCTGCTGGACACGCCCGGATCTCCTACCGTTGCCGTGGTGATCGGGCTACTGGCGATCCACGGACTGTTCGCGCCGGTATGGGCAACAACCTGGACGAGATCATCACTCACTGAACGGGCGCACTCCGGCACAGTATCTTGAGCAATGCCACCCTACCCTGGTCCCAGCTCACCTGTCTCATATGTACTGAACGAGTACAGTGAGTTCCAGGCTGCCTTCGAGACGGCGTGCCGACAGTTGGGCATCAGGCTATTCGTACTGCCGCCGCGTTCTCCGAAGCTCAACGGCCATGTGGAGAGGGCACAGCGCACACATACAGAGGAGTTCTACGAACTGTATGACGGCGAGTTGGAGATGGCTCCGCTCAGCCGTGCGCTCCTTAGCTGGGAGCGCGTCTACGACACCTTCCGACCCCATCACTCACTGGACGGGCGCACTTCGGCCCAGTATCTTGAGCAGTGCCACCCAACACTGGTCCCAGCTCCCCTGTCTCATATGTATTGAACGAGTACATTTTCTTGACAGGCCGTGTTTGCGTACATATACTCCGGGAACAAAATTGAATAGGCGTCCTATCAGGTGCCTCAACCAAAGTTGGGGAGAATAGGGAAGGCGGTGAAAGACCGCCGCGGTAGCGCCACTGTAAGCGGAACTGTCAAGCCAACGCCCACTGTCCCCTTGGGGAATGGGAAGGGCCGAGGCATAGATTTGACCCGTAAGCCAGGAGACCTACCTGATATGGACAGGTAAAAGCTCTTCGCACTAGGGAGTGGAACCTGTAGGGTTCTTCCGCAACATCAGACTCCTACTCAAGGCCTCCAGCGATAAGCAATTGCCTGGGGGTCTTTGCTTGCGCATACAAGCAGAAGGAGAAAAGTGATGTTCGAACCCACACGAAGACTCATTGTCGTCTTATCCTCCATGGTCCTTTTGGCCTTGGCCACGGCCTTAATGACTTCAGGATGCTCTGACTCCGATACCGCAGCGGCGCCCACTACTAAATCGGTCAGCACTCAGACCACCCGTACCGCTACGCCCACAGCCTCGACCACCCCAACGCCCGCGCCCACTACGCCTACGGCCTCGACCACCCCAACGCCCGCGCCCACAGCGGCACTTCAGCAGCCGTCGGCTAACCTGACGGACGGCTGCGTTGACAGCTTCGAAGCGGAGCTGGACTATTTCCCCAGCAAGTCGAGCCTGGACATTGCAAGCAACTTCTCAATTGAGTACCACCGTCATTATAAGATTCTTACCGTCAAGGAGCCCTTCGCGGGTGGTAGTCCCAAGTCGTACGTTCTGGTGCAGTGCGGTACGCCGACGCCACAACTGGATGGGGACCTGGCCGACGCTCCCGTACTCCAGGTCCCCATCGAGACCATTTTCACGCAATCAACTACCCATCTGCCGCCGCTGGTAGAGCTTGGGCATCTAGAAGCCCTCACGGGAGTATCCCAAAAGAGCTTCATATCGTCCCAACCCGTACTGGACAGAATCGCCCAGGGACACGTGGTGGAGTTTGCGCCCAACTTTGAGATTGACGCCGAGTTGGTCATAGAGGCCGCTCCCAGTGTCCTGATGGCCAGCGACGTTGGGCCGAGTCAGGCGCACGACACGTTGGCCAACGCCGGGGTGGATGTTCTCTGGAACGGCGAATGGCTGGAGCCTACGCCTCTGGGCCGGGCCGAATGGTTGAAGATGACGGCCACCCTTTTTAATGAAGAGGCCAGGGCCAACAAGCAGTTCCAGGACATTTCCGATACCTACGCCGGAATGGTAGAAAGGACCGCCGCCATACCGGAAAACCGTCGTCCCACGGTAATGACCGGACTTGAGTTCGGCGGCATATATTACGCGTCGGGGGGTGGGAGCTTCGCGGCTCAGCTCATCAACGACGCAGGGGCAACCTACGTTTGGTCTGACGACGACGGCACCGGCAGCATTGAAACGGACATTGAGACCCAGCTTGAGCGCGCCGGCGATGCCGACTTCTGGATTAACGCCGGGGCCTTTTGGCACACCCTGTCGGACGTTGCCAACGCCGACGGTCGGTACACCAACTTCAAGCCCTACAAGACCGGGCAGGTTTGGACCAATAACCTGGCTCTGAACGAGGCCGGGGCCAACGACTATTTTGAGCGGGGAGTTACCAGGCCCGACTTGGTCTTGGCGGACCTGATCAGCATCTTCCATCCAAGCCTATTAGCGGGGCACGAGCCACTATTCTACAGGCAACTGCCTGCTAAATGAGTCCTGAGAGGTCACCTTCGGCGGACATTGAGGAGGGGTCCAGCGCCCTTCTATCCCTTGCCCGTGGCAGGCGGTGGCACTGGGTGGTGTTTGGCTGCCTGCTGACCACCCTGTGTCTGATGTTCCTCCTGGGCATCGCCCTGGGATCTGTTACCATACCGCTGGACCAGGTCTTCACGGTGCTCACCGGCGGCCAGGCGGAAAAAGCCAGTTGGGGTATTATCATTGAGACGGTGCGCATACCAAGGTCCATCACAGCGGTGCTGGCCGGGGCGGGGCTGGGGCTGGCAGGTCTCCAGATGCAGACCCTATTTCGCAATCCTTTGGCAGACCCCTTCATACTTGGCGTCATGGCGGGAGCCAGCTTCGGCGTGGCGGTGGTGGTGCTTCTGGCCAGCTCCGACCCATCGAGCTTCACGGCGGGTTTTGGGTATTTGAGCAGCGCCAGCATGGTGGTGGCAGCGGTGGCAGGCGCCGGAACGGTGCTGGCTTTGATTCTCCTGCTCTCCATTCACATTCGCAACTACGTAACCATCCTTATCATTGGGCTAATGTTCAGCTACGCTATCGGGTCTCTGGTCACGGTCATGATAGCGTCGGCGGACGCACGCCGGATTGAGCTTTTCGTCGCATGGGGATTCGGCAGCTTTCGGGGCGTCACGTGGCAGGAGATGCAGATATTCATTCCCGTAGTCGCCCTCGGCATCATTTTTAGCGCCCTGCTAACAAAGCAGTTAAACGCGCTGCTCCTGGGCGAATCATACGCACGGTCAATGGGGCTTGACGTCAAGCGTATGCGCGTGCTGACAATGATGGGATCTTCACTGCTTGGGGGAGTTATCACCGCCTATTGTGGCCCCATCGCGTTCCTTGGAGTGGCGATACCTCACCTCGCACGGGTGCTCCTAGGCACCTCGGACCACAGGATATTGATACCTGCCGTTATTCTCCTTGGGGGAATATTGGCAATCTTTGCGGAGCTGGTGGCGCAACTGCCGGGGTTGAACGCAGTGCTGCCTCTTAACGCCGTGACCTCCCTCATCGGCGCTCCGGTGGTGATAATCGTCCTGATGAGGAGCCGCCGCGGGGCCTTCACCTAATGGAAGCTCATCAGATGGCGTTGGAAGCCATAGATCTGTCGGTTGGATACAGGTCAAGGCGTCGGGTGCGTAAGGTCCTGGAGGGCCTCAATCTGAGCGTTCAAGGCGGCGAGTTCGTGTGCCTGCTCGGGCCCAACGGCATCGGCAAATCCACTCTGCTCAGGACCTTTGCCGCCATCCAGCCGCCCTTGGGCGGGAAGGTCAAGCTGAGCGGTGAGGAGTTGGGCCGGCTAACACAGAATCAGATAGCTCAAAGGCTCAGCATAGTGCTCACAGACCGGATTGGCTTGGGAACGCTGTCGGCGTACAAGGTGGTGGAGCTCGGACGATTCCCGCATACGGGATGGGGAGGGCGGCTGACGCCCTATGATCACGGAGTGGTGCGACATGCCATTGGACTGGTTGACGCGGTACACCTTGCATCGCGAGACGTGAACGAGCTGAGCGACGGAGAAAGACAGCGGATAATGGTGGCCCGGGCCTTGGCCCAGGAACCCCAACTTATGCTGCTGGACGAGCCTACGGCGTTTCTCGACGTGTCGTCGCGGGTTCGGCTAACGGGGCTGCTGCGGCGGCTGGCCCGGCGGAACAACATTGCCATCGTCTTTTCGACCCACGACCTGGAGATATCCCTCCGGTCCGCGGACACGTTGTGGCTGCTGGCCCCGGGGGGAGTGCTCCACGTAGGAGGGCCTGAAGACCTTGTCCGCGGGGGGCAGATAGCCGAGGCGTTCCAGTACGAGGACCTTGTCTTCAACCCCCTTAAGCGCTCCTTTCACCTCCAGCAAGATAGCGCTGGGAGAGCCTCAGTCAAAGGCAGCGGACTGACGGCCAACCTTGCTCGGGCGACCCTGGAAAGGGAGGGATACACCGTTGTTGAGCGCCCAGGGGAGTTGGTAGACCTCAACGTGACCACTCGCGAAAGCGGCGCTGTCCTTTGGGAGGCGCGGATCAACGGGGTCTCCAGAAAAGGGTCCACGCTGGCGCATCTTGCGGACTTTGCCCGTTCCTGCGCCCCTTCAAACAAAGGGGGAATCCGAAGCTGAAGGACGCTTCGTAAAACAACGGCCCCAAGGCCCTTTACGCATGGCGAGGCAGGCCCCGGGGTTAGGGCGTACGGTTCAACTATTTACGACTATTATGTATTCTTGTCGCTTTTACATATGTAAACATCTGTATTACTAACTTATTTCATCTGAAGCGTTGGCTAACTGCTTACAGTTACGGATGTTTGACTAATCATTGGGTTGACATTGGCCAGACGACATTGTTATATAAGGAAGCAAGTAAAAAACTGATTGTTGGCGCCAAGGTAATTTTACATTTAACCAAATCTACGCAAAAGCCCCTGTTCTTAGGCACTAACGCCCGTTGCCTCTAGGGATAGGGCGACATCAACCCTTCGGCTCATTCCGTCAGTAGAACCCCCGGCAAATTGTGGTAGTGGCTGACCCCTTCTTGAGGTGTCATATGCAAAACGGCAACGTAAGAATAAGCGTAAAGAACCTTTGGCATATTTTTGGCCATAATCCTAGGCGGATTATGGCCCCGGAATGGCAGGACAAGAGCAGGACTGAGATCCAGGAAGAGACGGGATGCCTGGTGGCCCTGAAAGACCTACACTTTGACGTACAGCAGGGCAAGGTGTACGTGGTGATGGGGCTTTCCGGCAGCGGTAAATCGACGCTGATACGGTGTATGACCCGGCTGATAGAACCCACCAACGGTCATATATCTTTTGACGGAGAAGACATTCTTAGCTACACCCCTCAAGAGCTGACACGGTTTCGCCGGGAGAAGGTCGCCATGGTGTTCCAGCACTATGGCCTGCTACCCCACCGCCGGGTGATGGACAACGTGGCCTACGGGCTGGAGGTGCAGGGCAAGGACAAGGAGACGCGATACGAGCAGGCGGCCCGGGCCATCGAGACGGTGGGGTTGAAAGGGTGGGAGGACTACTACCCCCGGGAGATGAGCGGGGGGATGCAGCAACGGGTGGGCCTGGCGCGGGCGCTGGCGGTGGACCCAGAGGTGCTCCTCATGGACGAGCCTTTCAGCGGCTTGGACCCCCTCATCCGGCGGGAGATGCAGGACGAGCTCATCACCCTACAGACGCAGCTGAACAAGACGATTGTGTTCATTACCCACGACCTGAACGAGGCGTTGAAGGTGGGGGACCGCATCGCCATTATGCGAGACGGGGAGATTGTGCAGGAAGGCACGCCGGAGGAGATTGTCACGCTGCCGGCGGACGATTATGTGACGGAGTTCGTGCAGGACGTGTCCAGGGCCAAGGTGATACAAGCCAGCGCCATCATGCAAGAGCCAGACGCGGTAGTGCACGAGTGGCAGGGGCCGCGGGCCGCGCTGCACGTGATGCGCAGCAACGACATGGACGCGGTGTTCCTGCTGGGCCGCGAGCGGGTGCTGAGGGGAATTCTCACGGAGGACCGGGCGGCGGCCATGGCCCGCCAGCGGGTGGAGAAACTAGAGGGGGTGGAGGTCGAACCGGTGATGAGCACCGGCCTGGACTCCTACATCGAGGAGATCATACCCATGGCGGCCCAGACGGAGCACCCCATAGCAGTGGTGGATGAGAGGGGACGTTTAAGGGGAGAGGTGCACCGGGGGGCGCTGCTGGCGGGGATATCCGAGGGAAGCCAGGAGAACTGACATGGCCATAACGGATAGCGCACAACTCAGTCATGCGTCGTCGCTCCTACAGACCGGTACAGCCGTTTTCAAGCGCTTTTACTTGTGGTTTACCGGGACCGCGGTAGTTGGCGTCGTGCTGCTGGCAAGCCTTCTGATATGGGGCCCCGAAATGGAGTTTCCCACCACAGTCTCCACGGTTCAAACCACCGGAGAGAACTCTTTGACCCTAGAAAAGTCGGTGAGGCAGGTAACGGGAGGCGCCATTGACGACGCCGTTGACTGGATCACCGTAAAGGGCAGCTGGCTTTTTGGCGGTATAAGCGACGCGATTACCTATTCATTGGTATACATAGAGAAGTTGTTGAAGTGGGTGCCGTGGCCGGTGATCCTGGTGGCGCTTGCTCTTCTATCTTTTGCGGTGGGGCGCTGGAGTCTTCTGGGGTTCACGTCCATAGCTCTTCTCTACATAGGATTCATGGGCTTTTGGGTAAATACCATAGACACCATTGCCCTCATGGTGGTATCGGTGGTGATAGCGGTATCGGTGGGTCTCCCTTTGGGGATTCTGGGGGCGCGCAATAGATTGGCCGACAACGTGATGCGCCCCATATTGGACGGTATGCAGACCATGCCCAGCTTCGTGTACCTGCTCCCGGGGATCCTCTTCTTTGGACTGGGAAAACCGGCGGGCATCTTTGCCACCATCATCTACGCAACCCCACCCGTAATTCGGCTGACCAACCTCGGAATTCGCCAAGTGTCATCGGAGACCGTCGAGGCGGCGCGCTCCTTTGGAACAACGCCCATACAGCTGCTCATGAAGGTACAGATCCCCATGGCGCTGCCCACGATAATGGCGGGCATCAACCAGACCACCATGATGGCCCTGGCCATGGTAACCATAGCGAGCATGGTGGCGGCCGGAGGCCTGGGAGACAACGTGCTCCGAGCCCTGCAAAAAAACCAGTCGGGCAACGGAGCCCTCGCCGGTCTGTCCATCGTCTGCCTGGCTATCATCATCGACCGCCTCACCCAATCGGTGGCTCGAAAACGGCAGGAATCCCTGAGCGTTGGATAGCCAAACCCAAAAAGGACCCACAACAAGCGCCCTTACAAGGGCAAGCTTGGGGAGAACAGGAAACCAAAGAATGAAAGGAGAACTTATGCTAGGTATTAAACTGACGAGGTCGTTTATCCTAATGGGAGTGCTAATGGCAGTCTTCGCCATGGCGGCTGTTGCCTGCAGTTCGGACAAGGCCGAACCGGCTCAGCCGGCACTCAGCGAGGAGCAGCTGCGGAGCATCGTGTCGGACGCGGTGGCACAGGCGCAACCCGCACCGCAGCAGCAGATTAGCCCCCAGGAGATCAGCACCATGGTGTCATCCGCCATGGAGGCCATGGCCAGTTCCCAGGTATCCGCCATGGAGTCCGTGACCAGTTCCCAGGTATCCGCCATGGAGATTCAATCCATGGTTGAAAACGCCGTATCCGAAGCCGCTTCTCAAGGCGCGTCGCCGGAGGAGATCCAGGCTATGGTGGAGAGTGCGGTCATGGCCGCCGCGGCGGATTCGGTGACCGGCGAAGACATTGGGACCGCCATCGACAGGGCGGTAAGAGATGCCCAAGCGGGCATGCTCACCAGCGCCGACGTGGATAAGGCCGTCTCTTCGGCGGTTATGATGGCCGCCGAGGGTTCTCTCACCGCCGAGGACGTGAAGAGCATTCTCAGCGAGGGCGCCCAGGACGCGCTCACCGAAGGTCAGGTGGCCGCCATAGTGTCGCAGGCACTGGAAGACCGCGACGCAATGATGATGATGGAGTCCAGAGAGACCATCGTATTCAGCGACCTCAACTGGACCAGCGCGCAGGTACAGAACCGCATTGCGCAGTACATCGTGGAGAAGGGTTACGGCTACCCGACGGACGTTGTGTTTGGGGCGACGCTGCCACTCTTCAACGGTCTGCGCGCCGGTGACACTCACGTAACCATGGAAATCTGGCTGCCGAACCAGGACGAGGCATGGATGGAAGCCCAGGGGCTGGGTCAAGTCGTTTCCATTGGCCGAAGCCTGGGCAGCGACTGGCAGTCCGCCTTTGTCATCCCCGCGTACCTTCAGGAGGAATACCCCGAGTTGGACAGTGTTGAGGATCTTAAAGATGAACAGTACAAGTCACTGTTCGCCACCGCTGAAACCGGCGGCCAGGCGCGATTAGTGTCTTGCGTCATCGGGTGGGCCTGTGAAGACGTGAACGTGGCCCAGATCACAGGATACGGGCTGGACGAGCACGTACACATTGTCAACCCCGGAGACAGCGCGGCAGCGAGTGCTGACCTCTACGGAGCGTACGGAAAGCAAGAGCCATGGCTGGGATACATGTGGGGCACAAACGATCCGGCGCTCCTCCTTGACTTGGTGAGGCTGGAGGAACCAGCATACACTGACGAATGTTGGTTCACCACCAAAGCCTGCGGCTACAAGGACGCTACGATTCTGATAGCCGTGGGGCCGGACATACTGTCCCGCGCACCCGACGTAGTGTCCATGTTCCGCAATTGGGGATTCGACATCGACCGGTACAAGACGGTCGCCGCGTGGCAGAGTGAAAACTCCGACGCCACGGTGAACGACTCCGCCCTGTGGTGGCTTAGCGGCAATACCGACGTCTGGAGTACCTGGGTTACCCCCGAGGCTGCCACGGCCATCAGAGCAGCCCTGGGCAACAACGAAACACCCGACGGCTGGCCCACTCAGTAGTCTCTACCAACGAGACTCAGTACCAGCACTAACGGCACACGAGAGAAGGGGCCCCGGTGACGGGGCCCCTTCTTCTAGTTAATAGAGGTACAGCAACCCAGGGTAAGACGGAGCATCTAGGATGAGCAGCACGGGAGCATTGGTGGTTGGGGTAGGGTATGTTGACAGAGGTGAAGGCCACTACTATGCTTCGCGTGACCGCCGGACATGCCTGATGGAAAGAGAGCGAACCCATGGAGGGGATGAGAACAATGCTGAGACGGTGTGTAACTCTCTGGGTGTTCGCGGTGCTGGCCGTCATAGGCGTTGCCTGCGGAAGCTCACCAACGGCCACGCTGAGTCCCGGCCCCCCAAGTCCCGGCCCCCTTGATCCCCAGGAGGCGGACGCTCTCAGGGAGTTGGCCTTCGCCTATTGGGAGGCCTTCAACGCTTATGACGCAGACAAGGCGTTGGGGTACCTGGAGGAGGAGTACCGTCAGCAACGGGATGAAGAAATCCGCGGAGAGATAGGAAGTATCAAGCTTTTTGGCATAAAGCTGGGGGTGAGCGAGAAGACCCCTCCATCGATAGTGAGCAACGACGAAAGGGAGATGTACTTGACCATGAAGGAGCCCCTGGGCGAGCGACGCATTCGCATGGCCTTCCGGGAGGTAAAAGGGGAGTGGAAGATTATATTTGCCGAGGAGGCAAAGTAACTTGGTCAACACCCAATAGACATCACAAGCCCGGTACTCTTGGGAAATGGATATTAGCGTTGAGTTGTTACTGGCCGTCTACCGTCCCCACCCCAACTCATGGGTAAGAGGGTACAAGAGGGCTAGGAGGAGTGGCGCAGGAGGAGGAGGTCGTCGTCCAGTCCTAACTCAGCCTTTCCAACGATTTCCAGGCTGCGGTCGGCGTTGGGAGGCATAAGGGTGCAGGTGCGCACGTCGCGGTAGATACGCTCCAGGGGGTAGCGCCGGTGTGCCACGCGGCCGCCAGCCAGCTGAAGTGCCTTTGAGGTAACCATCAACGCCGCTTCAGTGGCCAGGTACTTGGCCCGTGCCGCCAGAATGGCCCGTCCAATGGGGTCTCTGATTTCCTCCCACCGGGTAGCGGAGTCGTACAGCACCAGCTTGGCGCCTTGCAGAGCCAGGGTCATCTCGGCCACACCCCGCTGAACGATCAGGTTGTGAGAGAGGGAATGGGGGTCGGGAGAGTAGCGGTGGGTCTTGCTATGATCGGTAAGGAAGTCCAAGGCGCGCGTTGCGGCACCGACGTACACGGCGGCGTAGCCCAAGCCAAAACCCTGTCCCACACCCACCCTTTCGGCAAGCCCAACCTCACCCATCACCGCATCACCGTCCACGTAACAGTCATCAAAAGACACGCTGGGACTCACGGTTCCCCGCATACCCAGGGTATTCCACTCACCGGTTATGGTGAGGCCCGCGGCGCTGTGGGGGACCATGGCCATGAGCACGCCGCCAGGGCCGTCCATGCCTTTCATGCTACAGTGGACCATGTATCGGTGGGCGCCGCCGGCCATGGTGCAGAAGTGCTTCAGCCCGTTGATGACGTATCTCTCATTGGTGGAGGCTATGACGGTCTGAACGCCGCCGGACCCGCCACGGCGGCCCGGCTCGCTGCCCCAGCTGCCGAAGAGCTTACCCTGGTCCACTACTTCGGGGTAGAGTGCGGCTTTCTGTTGGGGGGAAGCTAGGGCGTCGATGTAGCGTTGCACCACGGAGTGCATGTGGACGGTCATGGCCGTGTTGGTACAACCCTGGGCCAGCTTTTCAATGACCATGACGTAGGTGAGCATGTCCAGGCCGAGTCCTCCGTACTTGCGGGGCACGGCCATGGCCAGGAGGCCGTTCTTCCACACGTCGCGCCAGTTCTCCACGGGGTGGCTTGCCGTTTCGTCGTAGTGGGCCGCCCTGGGTTCCAAGCAGTCCCTGGCAACTCTTTGGGCCGTGGAAACCACCTGCTGTTGTTGGTCCGTAAGTTCAAAGTCCATCTTGTTCCTAACCTCCACGGTGGACAGTATAGGGCTTATTAGAGCACCGCTCCATAGCTGGGGGCTTCAGCAACGCGCCGCCGGGTGGCGACACGGCAAGCTGCGGTGTTAAAATCCCACTAGACGCAAAGTTGCCAAAAACAGGAGGCCCCAATGGACGTGGGTCTGTTCTTCGAGTTCTATCGCCGTCCCGGGACCAGCGAAGCCGCGGCCTTTGAGGAGGCCTTCAGTCAAATTGAGATGGCGGACGAGTTGGGGTTGGACAGCATCTGGCTGGCGGAGCACCACTTTTCGCCCGACCGCTCGGTGCTGTCCTCACCGCTGATGATAGCCAACGCAGTGGCAAACCGTACGAGACGGGTGCGCATCGGCACCGCGGTAGAAGTGCTGCCCCTTGGCAACCCCATACGCCTGGCCGAAGAAGTCGCCACCCTTGACCACATCTGCCAGGGACGCTTCGAGTTTGGCATAGGACGCAGCGGCTCGCCCACGGGGTACGTCGGCTACAACATCCCCTACGCGGAAAGCCGGCCTCGGTTCTACGAGACGCTGGAGATAATCCAAAAGGCATGGACCCTGGAGAGGTTCTCCCATACGGGCCGGTTCTACAACTACGACAACGTGTGCGTGGTCCCCAAACCCCTCCAGAAACCCCACCCTCCCATCCGAAACGCCGCGACCTCCCCCGTGACCTTTTCCATATCCGCCAAGATGGGCATGCCCATCTTCATAGGCGTTAGGGGCAGGTCAGACCTCTTGAAAGAAAGGCTGGACATCTACCGGAATGACTGGAGAGATTCAGGACAGCCGGGGAGCCCGGACGTGTCTCTGCGGATACCCGTCTACGTGGCAGAGACCATGGAAAAGGCACAATCCGAGCCTAAGGCCAGCACTTTGAACTTTTTTAAGAACGTTGTGGCTACGCTGAACGAGCCGGTGCCCGGTCTCTCCAAGGAGGAGAACCAGGAACGTGTGGATAGAGGGGAGCGAATGAAGCGAATTACCTACGAGGAGATTCTTCAAACGGACACGGTGTACGGTACGCCGGAGTTCGTGACGGAGCGGCTGCAGGACCTCCAAGAAGGGTTTGGTTTGAACGCGGTTATAGCCGAAGTGACTTTCGGCGGGCTGATTCCCCGCGACAGGATTGAAAACTCCATTGGTTTGCTTGCGGAGAAGGTGGCTCCCAAACTGAGATAGCCGGCTCAGGCCCTGTACGGGGTCTAGGCTTTACTCCGCGCCGTAGCTTTTTAGCTCAATGGTGTTCCCTTCCGGGTCTTTAACGTAGAAGGACGTGCCCCAGCCATAGGCGCCCCAGCGCCTACCCGGCGCCCCGGTAACCTCCACACCTTTTGCCCTTAGCTCCGCGGCCAACTCGTCCAAATCGGCGGCCTCAACGGTAAGGCAGAAATGGTCCACATTATTGGACCCCTCCAGCCGAGATTGGGGCACCAGGTCTATGAGGGCGTCCCGCGACACGCGAACGGATGGGAAGGGGGCCTCCCCTCGATTGAACTCATCCACCCTCAGGGGTTCCAGGCCCAGGATTGTGGTGTAGAACCGCAGCGTCGAATCCAAATCGTTAACTCGCAGCACCAGATGGTCAAAGCCATTGATCTTCATAATCCACCTCTCAAATATAATCGCTATCTAGAAAACTTTATATAAATCTAAAATTATTATGGTTTTTTTATTGACAATAATTTGATATCATGATTATGTTATCAGGTTGTCTTTAGTCTATCAGTCCAGATTGGCTTAGTACACCTGTAGTCAAGCCCTCTGGAAACATGGCGACAAGAGACCAAGTGGGATCCTTCTCGTTGCCAGAATCGGTTTCGGGACGCGAGAAGCACATTACTCACGACGCTGGATTTCTGTAAGGAGGTGTGGATGGAAGCACTGGAAGGGAGAAGGAAGGCAGCGTCTGCTCAAGCCTTCCAGCTTTTAACGGTTTACTGCAAAAAGCCAATTGATATAGGAGATAGAACATAAAGCCATGATGACCACATCAATCAAATTACTCACGGACGGGACAATTAAGCGAGACGGTGGTTGCATGTTTGGGCATTTGCCGAAGACCACCTGGGAGAACCGGATATCAACCGATAGAAAGAACCGTATGACCCTTAACTTAAACTGCCTTTTGATTCAGCTGGCCGGAAAGAACATTATTGTTGACACCGGCGTTGGATCCAAGGAGATGGGCGGGCTTCGAGAGGAGTACGGCTTGGGACCAAGCAAACTTACCAAGAGCCTGAAAGCCATGGGTGTAGCGCCAAACCAGGTAGACATAGTAATACTCACTCATCTTCATTTTGATCACTGCGGTGGTTGCACCAAGTTGGACCGGACCGGCGCATTGACGCCCACCTTCCCCAAGGCTACCCACTTTGTTCAGCGGGAGTGCTGGGAGGAGGCTAAGAACCCAAGCGAAAGATTCCGCAACGTTTACTTTGAGAACGACTTCCAGCCCATTGAGGAGTGGAACCAGCTGGAGCTCATGGACGGTGACTACGAGATTTTGCCCGGACTTTCAGTGACAATGACCCACGGGCCTGCTCGCGGTCACCAGATAGTTACCCTGAACCACGGCGGCGAGCGGGTCGCTTTCATGGGGGACCTGATCCCCACCGCCCACCACCTTGACCTGGCTTCCATCCCGTCCTTTGACCAGTATCCCGAGGAGACTCTGGAGATGAAACGAGAGATGCTAAGCAGGGCGGAGAAGGAAGGGTGGCTACTAATTTTCTCCCACGGCACGGACCGCAAGGCCGGATACCTGGAAAACTATAATGGGAAGATACACCTCAGACCCGTTGAGCTATAGTCTTCTCCATTCCCACCAATGTCTGTGGTAACAATGACGCGGGCCCCATGCCAAATGGCATGGGGCCCGCAGCGCTTTAACCCCTCACTTACCTCCAGGGCGAGCGAAGCCCTCTAGACCGGCTCTGCCAAAATAAACTCCCCACACAGGTCCATCAACCTGACCGTAGATATCTCATTGACCAACGGCTCAGGCGAATGCACCTTGACTTTCAGATAGTTGTCGGTCAATCCCAAATAAACGCCGGACTCAAGCTCCCTTTCCCAGAGCACCGGCCGAACGTGGCCCAGCGAAGCCCGTCGAAAGGCGGAGGTTTTGTCCCTGGCAAGGGCCAGCATTTCATCCTTCCGCTTCCTTTTCACCACCGGGTCCACGGGTGAATCCATATGAGCGGCACCGGTGCCGGGCCGTACTGAGTAGGGAAAAACATGCATGCCGAGAAAGTTTACGCTCTCACATAAGCTCAAGGTGCTCCGGTGATCCTCCTCGGTCTCACCGGGAAAGCCAACCAGCACGTCGGCCGTCACCGCCGCATGGGGGACAGCTTCGTAAATCCTTTGGACAGTCTCCCTGTACTCATTGGCGCTGTACCGCCTCCGCATTCGAGCCAGCACCGCATTGCTTCCACTCTGAAGGGGCATGTGAAAGTGCGGACAGAGCCTTGGGTCTTCCCATAGCTCCAGAAGCTCCTGTGTGACCTCCTGGGGCTGCAGCGAAGAGACTCGCAGGCGTTCAATGTCGGTGCGGGACAGCACCGTTTCGATGAGGGTCTTTAGCCCGCCACTCCCTGGGAGGTCAAAGCCGTAAGACCCCAACTGGGTACCCGTAAGAACCACTTCTTTGTACCCCTCGCCAATACGTTGACGTACCTGTCTCACCAACTCTTCGGGTGGGATGCTGCGCTCCCTGCCCCTTACCTTTGGAACAATGCAGTAGGCGCAGACCTGGTTGCAGCCCTCCTGAATTTTCACCATGGCCCTGGTGCGTCCAAGGCTTTCCGGGCGAATAACGCCTTCCTTGCCCTGGGCGCAGGATACCGTGGTAACGCCACGGGCTTGGAGCACAGCCTCCACTATCCGGGACTTTTCAAAGTTGCCCAGCACCAGATCTACACCCTCAACCTGCCTCAGCCGGTCCGGGGCCCGCTGCGCATAGCATCCGGTGGCCACAACCGTAAGGCTGGGGTTCCTCCTGCGGGCCGCCCTGAGGGCCTGACGCGCCTTGGCGTCGGCCACGTGAGTTACAGTGCAGGAGTTGAGAACATAAATGTCCGGCCCGGCCCCAAGGGGGACCACGTCGTACCCCGCGCTGATGAACTGGCGGGCCAGAACATCACTATCGGCCTGGTTCAGCTTGCAGCCATGGGTTTCAATGGCTACGGTGCCAGTATTAAATTCAGTGCTCACTAACCAAACCTTATCGTCAGAATTTCGCGACTCCGGTCTCCACATTACGGAGTTGCGGTATTTCCGTCCATTGTTTACTGTTCCGTCCATTGTTTACTGTTACAATGATAGCAGATAGCTTGAGGAGGCCGTGCTTAAGACCCGCAACCGGTGTCAGATATTTGCATTGTGGCATCTTTTGAAGGAATATGGTAACTTAGTGGCCTAAAGACCTTGCCACGCCGATTGGGAGCTCTAGTACTAGATAGTCCGCTGTTACAAGCCATCCATTAGCACAACAAATTGACCCCCCCCCTATTTCAATGTATTCCCCTGACTTGTATAATACGTCAACCAGGTTGAGGAAACCGTTGGTCATCAATTTGGGAGATATCTCCTATTCATATTCATATATTCTATCTGCCGACAGCCGGAGGTCCCTCTAATGTCTCGAATTAAACGAGTAGTCTTGGTTCAACCTAGGTCCCCTGGGGGCAACTTTGAATACGTTGCCATCCCCAGGCAGGGGATGCTTTTCTTGTCTGGCGCCCTTGAGCAGTGGGATGGTCCTTATTTGTACGACCGCGAGATTTGGTTTGAGGACCGCAGCGGCAAGATCGACCCGGACAAAGACTTGGACGGGGTGGACGTTCTCATGATATCCGCCCTGATCAATGAGGTCCCCCGGGGCTACGAGATAGGGCGGCTAGCCAAAGAGTACCACCCCGATATCATTACCGTAGGCGGCGGTCCCCACATGGGGCCGCTTCCCGACGAGGCCTTTCGAGAGGGCAAGTTTGACGTAATCGTCCAGCGTGAGGGAGAGGACATTATCGGCCAACTCCTGGACGTTCTTCTCACTTTCAAGGACGATGAGTTGCGTAAGTCTCTCGCCAAGATACCCGGCATCGCTTTCCAGACTAACGACAATACAACCCAAACCCGCAGGGTGGGGGTCATCTCTCCTGACCTGGTGGAGCTGCCCGATTTTTACTCAATAAGGGACTTGACACCGTCAAAGCCCCTGGTCGGCGGGGTCATGGAGACCGTAAGGGGCTGTACGGAGAGTTGCACCTACTGCCAAGTTATCCAGCAGTTCCTGGGATACCGCATGGTGAAGCGGGAAACGGAGATAAAGCGCCTGGAGCAGTTGCAACAGATGGCAGCTGACGGGCTGATTCACACCAATAAGAGTGGCAGATTCAGCGTGTTTCTCTCGGACGACCTGCACCCGCCTCCCCTGAGAGCCGTAAAATATCGTAATGAACGCTTGGAGCGCATAAAGGGGTGGAAGGGCCATTCCGACGGGATGTACCTCATCTGCCAGACGAGGGCAGAGATTGGCCAAGACCCAGAACTTTCCCACGCCATGCAGGAAAACGGCATGGAGATGCTCTACGTTGGCGTGGAATCTTCGGACGCCAAGAACCTTGAATTGGTAAATAAGCGCCAGGAACCGGGTCAGGTGTATAAGGACCTCACCCAGCTAAACGAGATGGGGTTCAGCATTGTGGCCATGACCATCATTGGGCTTCCCTACGACACCGAAGAGAGCATCATGGAGATGGCGGACTGGGTAACTGGAATCAGCAAGTATCAAACCGCCAATCTCCTTACCCCCCTCCCTGCCACCATCAACTGGACCGACCTTGTGCCCTTGGATGCCAATGGCGACGTGCTAGCCGAGGGGGAAATGAGGCCCTATCACCTCTACACCGGCAGACAGTTTGTGCATCAAGACCATCGCTGGGGCTTGGAAGAATCGCGGCGCATCTTTAACCGTTTCCACTCCAAGTTGAACCCGGTGGACAAACTTTATTCTCGCCTCTTCCGGCTCATTGAGCGATACCGAATCAGGCTAGCCGGCAAGAGCGAGGTGCTTTCGGAAAAGCTGTCTTACCGGCGTAAAGAGCTGGCCGCAACGAGCAGAGAATTAACGGGATCTATATCCACCCGCGTAAACGAATTTGGAGAAGCCGTCAAGGACCGCTTGGACTCCTCCAAGAAGCACATCCTTACCAGCAACTCCCTTAAGATGGCCCAGCCCAAGCCCGCAAGTCACGAACAGTAGGACTAGCACCAGTGGCTGGCCCGGCGCCAACTACTGGTAAATTGTGGAGCGTGTAAGGCTCTCATCTGTATTAACGAGAGCCGATGCATCACATACAAAGATTCAATATCAGATGGCAACAGTTAGAAACCGGGTATTTGTAACTGGCCTAGGCCTTATAAGCCCTCAAGGCCTAGATGCTCCATCAACCTGGCAGGGAATCAAATCCGGCTTCTCCGGCGTTGACGGCATCACGGCCTTTGACACCACCGGCTTTGACGTCCGCATAGCCGCCGAAGTAAAGGGGTTCGACGCACAGGCGCACATGGACAGAAAGCAGGCGCGACGCACGGACCGCTTCACCCAATTCGCCGCCGTTGCAGCCCAAGAGGCCCTTGCTCAAGCCAACCTGAAGGAAAACCACGTGGACAGGAGTCGTATGGCGGCGCTGGTAGGCAGCGGTATCGGCGGGATTCTCACCCTGTCGAGCCAGCAAGACGTCCTCTCTAGCAAGGGGCCACGCAGGGTTTCGCCCTTCCTGATACCCATGATGCTTGGAGACATGGCCGCAGCGCACCTATCCATGATGACAGGCGCCCTTGGACCCAACTTCTGCACGGTTTCCTCTTGCTCCAGCGGAGCCGACGCCATTGGGAACGCCGCGGGGATGATTGCCCGTGGCGAGATGGACGTTGTCTTGGCGGGAGGGAGCGAGGCGCCAATCTGTCCTATCGCGGTGGCCGGATTTGGCAACATGCGGGCCCTGTCCCGGCGCAACGACAAACCCCAGGAAGCCAGCCGACCCTTCGACGCTCAACGGGATGGCTTCGTAATAGGGGAGGGCGCCGGTATCCTGGTCTTGGAAAGCCACGACAGCGTTTTACGCCGCGGCGCAAAACCCCTAGCTGAACTGGCCGGTTACGCCTCCACGTCAGACGCGTTCCACGTGACAGAACCCGCCACCACAGGGGAAAGCGCGGCCAACGCCGTTAAGCTGGCCCTTAAGCGGGCTGGGGTCCAGCCCTCCGAGGTAGACTATCTAAACGCACACGGCACCTCTACGCCCCTTAACGACAAGCAGGAAACCTTGGCCATAAAGATGGCCCTGGGTGAAGAAGCCTATAGGGTTCCAATTAGCTCCACCAAATCCATGACGGGACACCTCCTGGGCGCGGGGGGCGCCTTGGAAGCGGGCATCTGCATTATGGCCATGGAGCACGGTTTGGTGCCGCCCACTATTAACCTGGAGAATCCCGACGCCGACTGCGATTTGGACTACACCGCCGCGGTGTCACGGCCCAAGACCCTGAGGACGGCCGTGAGCAACTCCTTTGGATTCGGCGGCCATAACTCCGTCCTTGTTCTTACCAGGCCTGAAAACCTCTAGCTGACGCTTTTATAGATCATGGCTTCCAGGGTAAAGCCCCTTTACCCTTGGCCTCTGTGCGCCTCTGTGCTACATTCGGACTTCACAGACCGGTTGGCACCGATGCACCTTCTGAAGAATTCTTTTATGAAAAAGACTTGGGAACTATATCCAGCCGCACCACCGGAGTTTATCGTGAGCACCGGGCTGCCGCCCGTTATTGCCCAGGTGCTCTATAACCGGAAAATCACTTCCCCTGAGGAGATATCCTCATTCCTAAACGGCGACAGGACCCAGTTCCATGACCCACGTCTCTTGCCGGACATGGACCGCGCTGTTAGTCGTATTGTTGAAGCCATTGACTCGGGGCAGACGGTGGGGGTGTTCGGGGACTTCGACGTGGACGGTGTGACGGCTACGGCTATCTTGACCCTGGGGCTTGAGGGGTTGGGCGCCAAGGTGGCCCCATATATTCCACACCGGGTGGACGAGGGCCACGGCCTCAATCAGGAGGTAATCCAAGCCCTCAAGCAATCTGGGGTGTCCGTCCTGGTCACCGTTGACTGCGGCATCACGTCCCATGGCGAGGTCAGCTTCGCGGCAGACCTGGAGATGGACGTAATAATCACAGACCACCACACTCCAACTTCAACCCTCCCGCCTGCCTTGGCCATTGTTGACCCCCAAGTGCCATCTTCAACCTACCCGTTTCAGGAGCTAACGGGAGCGGGCCTGGCTTTGAAGCTAGTACAGGGCCTGTATCAACGCATAGAGCAGCCGTGGCCAAGAGAGCTGCTGGCCCTGGCCGCCCTGGGAACCGTGGCGGACCTGGCTCCCTTGCAGGGAGAGAATCGGTCCATCACAAGAGAAGGGATCAAGGAACTGCAAAGGAGCCGCAGCCCCGGACTCCTAGCCCTGTACCGGCACGCGGGGCTGAGACCGGACACCATCAACTCCGAGGCCATTTCATTTACCATTGCACCGCGTCTCAACGCCCCCGGTAGGCTTGAGCACGCCATATACAGCTATCGCCTCCTCACCACCACCTCCGACAGCGATGCAGAGTTTCTTGCCGCCAAGATTGAGGGCTTCAACCTGGAGCGAAGGCAAAACACGGAAACGGCCTATGCAACGGCCCTGCCCAAAGTCAAAGCCGACGAGCCTATCATACTAATCGCCGACGAGGGGTTCTCACCCGGGATATCGGGCCTGGTCGCCAGTCGACTGGTGGAAAAGCATTACAAGCCAACGGTGGTCATGGCTTTGGACGGGGACCTGGTTCGCGCGAGCGCGCGGAGTATCCGTTCATTCAACATAATCGCAGCCTTGGAGCATTGTAGAGACCTGTTCCAGCGCCACGGAGGGCACCCCATGGCCGCCGGCTTTGTCATGGAGCGTAAGAACTTGTGCCTGTTGAAGGAAAGGCTAACCGATATCGCCAGGGATTTTGCGGGTGCCACTCAGGCCAAGCCCGCTCTGCGAATGGACGCAGAGGCCTATCCCGTTGATCTGATGGGGAAAACCTTTAAGCGTCTCACAACACTTGAACCCTTCGGCTATGGAAACCCCAACCCCGTTTTCCTGGCCAAGGGGATGAAGGTAGTGCAGGGATGGACGGTGGGAAACGCCGGTCAGCACCTGCGCTTAAAGCTGAGGCACGGCAAAGTAACTTGGAGCGCCATTGCCTTCCGGCAGGGAAATCGAACCGTGCCCCCGGGCGAGGAGCTGGACATTGCCTATACGCTGTCCAGCGGTTCCTGGCGGGGACAGAAGGTGTTGAACCTCAATGTGCTGGACTTCCGGCCCGCGGAGTAACGTCAGGCTTCATCCTGTAGCCCCCGCTCCACGGTTCTACCGCCCGGACGCTGTATGCGCCTCACAACCTGGGCTCTGGATATCAAAACGGTCACCGTAACGGCCAGGACAATGAGGGAGATAATCTGGGACTCGTCCAAGCCCGCCACCCAGATTCGGTCCTGTCTTATGAAGCTGATAAAGAACCGGCCCAGGGAATAGAGAGCTAGGAAGGTGGCAAAGAGCATCCCATGAGGCCGAAGCCGGTTGCGGAATACAAACCAGAGCAGCCCCAAGACAACCCCGTCCCAAATCATCTCGTAGACTACGGCCGGGTGGGACGGTGTCAAGGAGGACCGACCGTCCGCAATGTTGTTATAAAGAAGCTGGGTCTTGGGGTGGGAATAGACAAATCCCCACGCCAGATTGGTGACCCTGGCTATGTGCTCCCCATTGATAATGTCGCCTATGCGGCCTATGGCCATGGTCAAAATCAGGGCCGGAGCGGTGATGTCCGCCAACTTGCCCACCGAGGGCAGGGGCACCTTTTCAAGCTTGCCAAGCCAGGGAAGGTACTTGTTCCAAAAGTTCAGCAAGCCGTCACGGTTCCTGACCACAATGTAAATAGCGCCGCCGCAAAATCCCCCGAGCACCGCGCCAAAGATGGCGATGCCGCCTTCCCAGACATAGAAAACGCTTAGGGGATCATGCTGGTAAGCCCTGGTCCAGAAGTCTATGACGTGGATGATCCTGGCACCAATAATTCCGCCCAAAATAGCCCACACCGCCACAGAGAATACCG
Source organism: Dehalococcoidia bacterium (assembly GCA_965226535.1). Taxonomy (GTDB): domain Bacteria; phylum Chloroflexota; class Dehalococcoidia; order Lucifugimonadales; genus JAPULR01. Next base: position 547,756 of record CBDDDE010000010.1, read on the forward strand.
TGTCCGGTACAATACCCTCTTTCTTGGACCAATAGGCCACCAGAATCACCGCCGTGGCGACAGCCACAAAGGTGAAAAAGCCGTGCCAGGTGAGCACAAAGTTGCCTACCTCAATAAGGTCCGGATCCATGTGAATCCGAAGGGTATTCAGGATACCGATCATACTAGAGTTTCCTTCCGGTCAAGACTCCGTGGCATAAGGCGCCGCCTTCGGTTGGACTTGGATTTTGAAACACAGCTAGTCTAGTTAGCTTTAGGGTGTAGCGTCAAGTTAGGCGAAGTCTCCATTGTCCTGACTAAGAAAGCCCTGTAGCCCTTCTCCGTCAGATTGCCAATGATTCTTTTCCCGTCGGCTTCACCGGACACCAGGGAAAAAAGGGCCGGGCCACTGCCCGATAGGCTTACGCGCCCCACCCCCGCCGCCGACATGTCCTCCATCACTCCGTCCAAGCCCGGAAAGACGTCAAAGGCCACCTCTTCAAAGACGTTATACAGCAGTTCCTCGGAAAACCGGCCAACTTCAATCTCATCCACCATGGCGCGGGTCACCGTGCCCCCCGTGTATGACGACCTTTCCAGCATGTTGTACATGCGCCCCGTTTTCCCGTCAACGCTTGTTTCAGGACACACCAGCGCCAGCCAATGACGAGCTAGGGGCTTGAGGGTGCGCAAAACGTCCCCCCTTCCAGTGCCGAGAGCCGTGCCTCCCTTGACAAAAAACGGTACATCGGCGCCCAAGATTCGGGCTAATTCCTCCAGTCCCGCCGTAGACATACCAACGCTCCATAGCCGGTTGAGGGCGACCAAAGCCGCACCGGCGTCGCTGCTGCCCCCGCCCAACCCCATGGCGGCGGGAATTCCCTTTTCAATCCATATTCTGGCGCCGCCCCGATACCCGGCGGCCTGCCGAAGGGCGGAAGCCGCCGTCCACACCAAGTTATCCTGATTAGAAAGGCTCGGGTCAGAGCACCCAACCCGCACCTCCGAGTCAAACTCAAAGGTTAGGCGGTCCGCCAAGCCCACAGTCTGCAGCACCGTTGCCACATTGTGGTAGCCGTCGGAGCGCCGGCCCAGTACCTCCAGCGATAAATTGACCTTAGCGTAGGCCGTCGCCTTCAGCAAACCCACCATCCCTATAAGCTCCGTACAACTCTATCCACTCTTCCAAGTTCAAGCTTCCGGGCCGGCGCCGGGCGTCGATGCCAGCCCGCTTCAAGAAATCCCCCGCCTGATCGCCGGACACCGTCATACCCAGAGCCAGCGAGTTTCGTATCTGCTTCCTTGGAGCGGCAAACGCTGCTTGCACCAGCTTGAAGAACCGTGGCACATCGTCCACTTCCGGCCTTGGGCGTGGCAAGACGTCGATTCTAAGGACGGCTGAATCCACTTTGGGCGGCGGGCGAAAGGAGGAGGGGGGCACGGTGCATATAATTTGAGGTGTGCCGTAAAACTGTACGCCCACCGAAAGGAGGCTCATTCTGCCGGGCAGGGCCGCCATGGACTCTGCCACCTCCCTTTGCACCATTACCACCATGTACAGGGGTTTATGCTTGGCTTCCAGGAAACGCCGCACCAGGGGGTTGGCTGCGTAGTAGGGCAGATTTGCCACAACTTTGTAATCGCCAAGGTGGCCCAGGTCCACCGTTCGAGCGTCGGCCCGAAGAACGGTAAGGTTCGGAGGGTTTCCAAGTCTGCGGGTGAGAGGGGCGGCCAGTTCCGGGTCTAACTCCACGGCCACCACCCGCCCAGCCGTCCTGACCAGCTCTCCGGTGAGGACGCCTTGCCCCGGCCCCACCTCAACAACCGTATCCTTTGACGACAGGTCGGCGGCTTGGATTATACGTGCAAGAACGCCCTGGTCCACCAGGAAGTGCTGGGCAAGGGCCTGTCGCGGCATTTTGGCCTTATGGAAACAGCCGAAAGAAATTTAAAGGCCGTGCACCTTCCTTCGACACGGTTAAAGGACTTATTCCCCTGACTAAGCTCAGGCTAGGCACTCCCACGGCACCCAAAGATGTCTGCTTACCGTTGCTTCCTTCCGGACCTGGCGGGATTCACAGGTCTTTGCCGCGTGGGACCCAGCCTTCAACACCTTTTCAGAAAAATAGAGGTCAATGAACCTAGCCTCGGGAAGGAGTTCAACCCCGCTATAGCGGATTGCGGGTCCAGGGCACCGCTAGCTCCCCGCCTAGCACAGCCTCAACTCAATGTTAGGGGCAGCGGTGGTGGAGTGTCAAATAGTCATGCCGGGTGCTTCCTCTAGGGCCATTGGACAAGCCGCTGATGCGCTCTTTATCGCTGGCCGCTCATTGTTCCCATCCCTTACGATACGCGTTACTTCTACACCAACTATCCATCAAAGGGAAAGAATACGAAGTTTGGTCACAAAACCCTATCTTTTGAATTGACGGCACTACCCCAGACCACTCTGAACTGTTTGCGATGATTCATAGCCCTCATCCACAATTAAATTCTTTTGATTGGCTGCCTGCACTGCTAGTTGGTCACACCGCTCGTTTTCGAAATTGCCAGAGTGTCCGCGCACCCAACGGAACTCCACATCGTGTTCTTTACATAGCATGAGAAGCCGGGCCCATAGGTCAGGATTAATTGCCCGATCCTTCTTATTACGCTTCCAAGCATTGGCTTGCCAACGCTTGGCCCAACCCTTTGAGATTGAGTCAACTACATATTTTGAATCGCTGTAGAGAGTAACACAACAACGCTGGTTTAGACTCGCAAGACTCTCTATTGGCCCCATCAACTCCATGCGGTTGTTTGTAGTGAGACGGTAACCGCCGCTAATCTCCCACCTATGCTCACCATATTTCAGCACTGCCCCGTAACCGCCTCGGCCTGGGTTTCCGATGCAGGCCCCGTCAGTATATATGGTGAGTTGTTTTTTCGTCGTCATCGAGCAACGGCTTTGGTGATTAAGTCAGGGCACCGCTAGCTCCCCGCCTAGCACAGCCTAAACTCAATGTTAGGGGTAGCGGTGGTGGAGTGTCAAATAGTCGTGCGGGGCGCTTCTTCTTGAGGTAGAATGCCCTCGAATCCAAGTCGCTTTGGTGGAAGCTATGACAAAACCTCGTAGAGGTTCCTACGTTTGGGTTACCTGGCTGTCGAAGCTGATGGCCGGAGAGACCCAATGCCTCTGGGCACCCTGGTTCCGTACCCACTACACCGACTACGCTCGCGCACCATCGGATTTTCAGCTGGCCGCCTGGACGGCTGATCACACGCGGATGCTGGACCAGCTTGTCAAGGAGCGTGAAGCGACGGGCGAAGGCGTCTTCAAGGAGCAGCAGAACCGGTTTCGCGTGAGACGACCTTCGGGGCTCACCATTGCGGGCAAGCCCGACCTAATAACGGTGGGCAAAGACGGCTTGACCACGGTCTATGACACCAAAACCGGAAAGGCTCGGCAAAGCGACATTATCCAGGTGATGCTTTACATGATGTGCCTCCCATACGCCTCTCCGCTTTATAAGGGCAAGACAATCCAAGGGCAGGTGGTCTACAAGTCCATGACCTCTACCAGCATCCCCGCCGACGCCATAGACAAGGAGTTCCAGGGTACTGTTACCTACTTCCTCAACCTGCTGGAGAACCAAGAACCCCCTGCCAGGACCCCAGCCCCCGACGAGTGCCGGTTCTGCGACATCACCACCGAAGACTGTTCCGATAGAATAGAATTTGACAAGTCCGTCCAAGAAGGGTTGGACGACCCGGAGATTCCGCTTTAGCCCCAAAGATTGTCCGGGGGGCGCCGCGCCCTTGTGCCCAAGCGCCTCAAGGCCTCTACAATCCGGCCCTTCATTGTCCACAGTAGGCCCCGATGCTAGAATTACCGCCATGGGAGACCCTCTTGTCCATTAGAAAAGCCGTAATACCAGCCGCCGGCCTGGGCACTCGATTCCTACCCACAACCAAGGCAGTCCCCAAAGAGTTGCTGCCTCTGTTTGACAAACCCCTCATTCAATACGCCGTAGAAGAGGCCGCAGCCTCTGGAATCCAGGATATTATTCTGGTGACGTCCCCGGGGAAAGAGGCGCTGGAGCACTACTTCCAGCCCCATGACGCCCTTGAGCGGTTCCTCCGGGAGAAGGCCTCGCCGGACTTGTTGCATCAGGTGCAGCGTCTCGCCTCCCTGGCTCGCATATCCTGCGTGCGGCAAGAGGAACCCCTGGGGTTAGGCCACGCCGTGCTCACGGCTAAAGACCTGGTTGGCAACGAACCCTTTGCCGTCATGCTCCCCGACGACGTTATACAGTCGCCTGAGCCTGCCCTAGCACAAATGATACGGATCTTTGAAAGCCGGGGTAACGGACTGGTAGCGGTGGAAGAGGTGCCCGATGACCAGGTTGGCAGCTACGGCGTCATCGCACCGGAGCCATTGTCAAACCGCGTATTCAGAGTCCGGGGCCTGGTGGAAAAGCCTTCGCCGGAGGAGGCCCCCTCCAACCTCGCCATCGTGGGAAGGTACATCCTACCCGCGAAGGTCTTTGACTGTCTGGAAGAGACTCTCCCCGGCGCCAAGGGGGAAATCCAACTAACCGACGGCCTGGCCAAACTTTTGGAAACCCAAGACCTGTACGGCTACAAGTTCAGCGGCATTCGCCACGACGGCGGCACACCCTTGGGACTCCTGAAAGCGTCACTTTCTATGGCCCTTGAGCAAAGAAGCTACCGCGCCGCTATACTGGATGCGGTGAAGGATTATCTTCCACGCTAAGAGCACTCCATGCACACATTTTCCGATATCCACATTCTGCGCCATCCAGGAGGAGATTTATGACAACCCTCAAGGAATCCATATTGCAGTCCGCCAAAGAAGTTCAGGAAGAGTTGGGAACAGTCCTGGAAGGGATGGACTACTGCCTGGACTGGAAGCCCAATGACGACGAATGGTCAGCGCGGGAAGTCCTGTGGCACATTCTGGAGGACCCGGAGGGTGGAATACCAAAGGCGGTACAAGGGATTGTCCAAGGTTCGCTGCCGGAACTTACTATAATTGCCGACGAGACCCACTTGAACGCCGAAAGACAGGCCATGGACTTGGACCAGATTCGCGGGGCGCTGAAAGAGTACTTCGCCACTCTTGAAAACGTCCTCGGAGATGCCACGGACGCCCAACTGAGGGACAGCACTACATCATGCTGGTTCCCTCTTCGGAACCATCGTGAGGACCGCTCCGCCCAAAACCTGTTGGAAGGGCTTCTCCTAAATCACTGGCGCGACCACGTCGGCCAACTGAGGGACCTCAGGGCGGAACTTGGTATGGGCTAAGACCACACCACTAATGACTACGCCGCCGGACCACGCCAAGACCCTGCCGGCCGAATTCACCGCGTGGGGAAAGAGACTTGTAGACAACCTTCAAGTGTCCTATTATCCAAATATGTATGCCATGAGGATTTGGGCACCAACCGACGAAGACAGCCGGCAGGACAGACAGAAATTACCCCCACAATGAAGTTCATTCTCCATGGATTGCTGTTTGTCCTAGCCATTTTAGTGTTCTATATCGGGCTGGGGATTGGCCTGCAGGTCAATCCCACACTAGGCACGGCCCTTTGGCTAGTGGCGGCGGCCATTGGGGGCCTAAACCTGCTTTGGATAATCAGGTCTCGCCGATAACCACCCTCAAAATCCCTCAACGGCCCTTCCGGCTATCTATGCAACTGGCACATTTTGGTCATTAGGGGCTGACCTGCGCAGTCAACGCGTACACCCTGCCATCCAGAGACCCCAGGTATATGACACCGTTGTCTATGACGTAGGACATACTCTCCCAGAAATAGCCCTTTTGGAACTGCCACAGCGTCTCCCCCGTGGAGGCGTCAAGGGCCCGTAAGTTGCCGTCGTTGGACTCACCGTACAGTACACCGCCCGACACGGTGGGCGATTCCAGCATCCAGCCCTCCGTGTCGCGGGACCAGACCAGGTCACCCGACGCGGCGTCCAGGGCATAGAAACGTGGCTTCTCCGACCCTACGAAAACCATGCCATCGGCAACGTAGGGGGCAGTGGTGGCCATGCCGTCGAGGACGTAAGTCCAGACGGGGTCTCCCGTCTTAACGTCCAGTGCATAGACGTGGTCATCGGGGGAAAAGTAGTAGTGGCCATCTACGACCAAGGCCGGGAAATCCCGGGCGGGGTACCTGTCTGTATCGTAGCTCCAGATCTCCTTGCCCGTCGCCTCATCAAGCGCGTGGGCCTTGGTTACGGACGTGAGGTACACAACGCCCCCGGTCACCATAGGTGGAGACTCTCCATATCTGCTGGGGCTGTAGCTCCAAAGAACCTCTCCAGTCCCAGCATCCAGGGCCTGCAATTCATCAAATCCGCCCTGTACGTAGACTCTGTTGCCCGCAACGACCGGGGCCGCCCCTGCAAAGGATAGAGGCGGTCCAGCAACCCACAGCGGCGCCCCGGACTCCGCGTCAAGGGCGTGGAGCCGGTGGTTTCCATCCGACTCAGCGCCAATATAAACGGTGCCGTTGCTTACCACGGGGGAGTACTGCACCGTGTCGATGACAGCACGGTCCCAAAGGAGGTTCCCCGTGGACGCATCCAGGGCGTGCAGCCGGGCATCGTTGGACACCGCATACACCACACCGCCGGCCACCGTGGGAGTAGTCCTTATAGCGGAGCCGGTGTCAAAACTCCATAGAAGTCCGCCTGTATCAGCGTCCAAGGCGTATACGTTGAAGTCGTTTGAACCCGCGTACACCACACCATCCACAACCACGGGCTTGTTAACAACCCAGTCATCGGTGAGGTAGCTCCAGAGGAGAGATTCATCCGACTGCTCAAGACTCCCGACAGAACCGGAAGTAATATCACCCGTTAGCAAATCACCGGCGGTGCATCCCAGAAGAGCAAAGCCAAATTCAAAGGCCATCTCTAGATCAGCGGTACTAGCGTCCGGCTGGCTGCCGGCAGCTACACGAGCTACATCCGTATTCTCCAGCAACTCCCGCAGGCACGTTTCACTTTCCTCGCTCAATCCTCCCATCTGTCCAACAATAATTGAGAGGATTAGGTCGGAGGCCGTTTCTTTATCTAGACATTCGATAACTGACGGATCTATCTGCTGAAGGTCATCTACAGGCATACCTGACTGTTCCAATAATGACCCCAGTGCCTCTTCTCCCAGCTTGCTGCGAATGCATGACTGCTCGGATTCAGATAGCTGGTCAAATATTTCCTTCCAGGTGGTGTCACTGTCCAATTCAAAAGGAACTTCCACCGCAGCGCCGTCGCCGTCCGGTGTAGGCGAGGGCGTCGCCGGGGCGCGGGTGGGCGCGGGTGTGGCGGCAACCATGGTGCGCTCAGGCGTCGGGGGCCTGGTCTGTGTTGGCGGCGGCGTGCCGGTGGGTGTTGAAACGGGCGCAGCCAGGGCGGTCGGTTCAGGAGTTGGCGCGGCGGTGGGATCGTCGTCCCCACCACAGGCCGCCAAGGCCACTGCCATCAAGCACAAGAACCCAATCCAAACTGTTCGAGAACCCGTTCCCAGCAAAGCGTCAATCAAAGTGGCACCTCTCACGCCAAATAGAGCAAAAGCTTAGAGTAGCAAAAGCGCACCTCCGTTACCTAGCCCCATGACCTTCCTTATTTCGAAATTTGGGCCATAGGTATGGAATGCAAGCACCCAGTAAGAAGAGCGCCACGGTGAGACGGCGTCCCTGTCTTGTGGATATCCCAAATGGTCGCTAACATATTACGCATTCAGGGGCGCCATGACTCCCATGCTCAGTGGACTACAACCACACCTCGGCGCTCCTCAGCCACCGAAGGGAGAAATGACGATGCACCTTGTCAAGAGACTCATAGCCACCTACCTATTGGCCACGGCCATTGCAGTGGCGCTGCACTTCGTTTTCTCGGCCTTCTACCAGGATGCGGTGGACCTAGAAAAAGTGTGGAACATCGTGAACTGGTTTATGGCCTTCGCGGTACTGATTAGCCTGGTGGTCTGGTATATCAGCAAGATCGATCTGGACCAGTCCGGGTCAGACGGGAACGTTTCTCGCCGGTATCTGGAAGTCAACGCAGCCTTGTTCGCAACTGTCTTGCTTACGCTGTGGTTCTTCTGGAACTGGTTTGACAACCTGGTGCTGGGTTCGACCCCTCAAGGGGACACTCGCCTGCTAATGTGGGCCTTCATAGACCCCCTCTTTGTGCTGATTGTCGGCCTCACCGGCTGCCATATCTGCTCACGCAGGGGAATCAACGGCGCCGTTCTACGCAAGCGGACGAACCGTTAGATTGGATTGGGACTGGGGTGTAAATCCGCCGGGCTGATGAAGGAGTACCGTCAGATGTGCGTTCTCTGGCGGAGGGATCAATTGGCCTTGCTGGGCTGCACGATTCCCGCTACGATCAAACTCTATGATTTTCATTGAAGGGGCATAAATGTCGGACGCATCCAGCACGTGCAAAATCGCATTTGGGACAACGGTGGGTACAGTTGCAACAGGCACCTTGAACGCCATTGGTATTGTTGCTTTGGGGGGTGTGAACTCCATTGGCATAGTGGCGTTCAGCCTCCTAAACGCCATGGGCCTTGTGACACTCAGCCCTGTAAACTCCATGGGGCTTGTTGCCATAGGCGGCGTAAACGCCATAGGCATTGTCGCCATCGACGGCTTGGACGCTACGGGTGTCGTTGCCATCGCCGGGAGGAATTCCAGAAGCGTCCTACCCTTGTCGTAATTAGGGATCTAGGTTCGACGACGGCGGCGCTTCTAGTCCAGGAGCATGATTGAGCTTGACTTTACAATGAGGTATATGCTGCCGCCCTCTTTCAGGTCCAGGTTTGCCAGGGCGTCGGGGGTTATTTCAATGACCCAAGGCTCCTCAAGATGAGCGTGCACCAGGACGCTGTACCCCATGAGGTGGACGCTGTCCACGCGGGCTTCCAGGATATTCCGCGCACTAATCTTCCGTGGCCTCTCCGCTGCTAGGATAACGTCGGAGGCTTTTATGGCGATGGAGATTACCTTGCCCACTTCATGGTTGAGGTGGGGCAGGGCGAGGACGGTGTCACCAAGGTTCGCCAGGCTGATGCCGCTGGCGGGTCGGTGCTCCGACACCGTAACGTCAAAGAGGTTCTCCAAGGATTCGGTATGGACCACGGGGACCGCAACGGGTTGGCCAAGGAGCCTACGAGGTTCGTCGTAGGCCACCTGGCGACCTCGGTCAAGCACCAGTACCTTGTGGGCCAAGGCCAGCACTTCGGAAATGGAATGGGAAACGTATACCATTGGCATGGATAGCTCCCCGTGCACGGCCTTGAGGTAACGAAGGATGCGGCCCTTTATGCTCACGTGGAGGTTGGCCAGGGGTTCGTCCAGGAGCAGGAGGTCGGGAGAGGTGGCAAGGGCTCGGGCCAGAACCACTCGCTGGCGCTCCCCCGCGGACAGGCTTGGCGTCCGACGATTTATGAGGGGGCCAAGCTCCAGCATCTCTATCAGGTGCGACGGATCGATTCTGCGCATGTGAGTAGGGGTGAGCTTGTATCCGTAATGAATGTTTTCTTTCACGGTGAGATGAGGAAAAAGAAGGCTTTCCTGGAACATGTAGCCGATGCGCCGCCGCTCCGGTGAGAGGTTAATTCCCTCAGCGTGGGAGAAGAGGGTTTGACCCTTCAGGGCTATCTCGCCTTCATCGGGGGTGAGAAGCCCAGCGATGCAGCTTAGTATGGTTGTCTTGCCGCTTCCCGAAGGTCCAAAGACCGCAACTATGCCGGCGGGGAAAGAGGCGGATACGGACAAGGTGAAGTCCGGGTAGGTCTTACGGAATTGCAGGTCTAGGACGTGGACCATGCGCGCCTCAGCAGTCCCCTGCGGTGCAGCAGGAAGTGATGTATAGATAGGCTGATGAGCGCCAGAACCAGGGACATGACCACGAGCCTGATTGCCGCGGCGTCGTCCCCCGCCTGGAGGCCGGTAAAGATAGCCAAGGGTATGGTTTGGGTCTGGCCGGGGATATTGCCAGCTACGACAATGGTGGCCCCGAATTCGCCCAGCCCACGAGCGAAGCCCAGGAGGACCGCGGCCAACATTCCGCGATAGGCCAGCGGCATGGTGACGGTGGCCAGGGTGCGGAGGGGCCCGGCGCCCAGGCTCCGGGCCGCCTGCTCCAGCCGAGGGTCCACACCTGCTATGGCTACTTCCATGGCTCTTACCATGAGGGGAAGGGAGACGAGTCCCGCGGCCATAGCCGCGGCAACCCAGGTGAATACCAACTCGATGCCAAGGGCGTTGTGTAGGAAGCTCCCGATGATGCCTTCTCTGCTAAGGAGCAGGAGCAGCAGATATCCGGTGATAACGGGAGGAAGGACAAGAGGAAAGGATACCAAGGTTTCCAGGACTACTTTGCCTCGCATGGAGGATTTGACCAGGACCCAGGCGATGAACAGGGAAAGGGGCAAGCCCAAAAGGGTGCCCAGGGACGCGACTTGCAATGAGAGTCTCAGGGCCTGGAGTTCACCGGAGGAAAGCACGTGACACCTTTAGTCGACGATTTTCCCAGTACGGTAACACGCCGCCGGACTCTGGAGAAAGGCTAGGGTGCGAGGTTTGGGGGCTATGAGCGGTCAGGGACACCAAAGCCGTAGGTATGCAATTTGGCCAGAGTGGACTCTTCCTGGAGAAAGGCCAGGAACTGCAGCGCGGCGGTCTGCCGGTTTGACGCCTTGAGCACCGCCGCCGGATAGACTATGGGTGAATGAGTCTCCGACGGCACCTGGTGGGCAATGCGCACCCTGTTATTGTTAAGGGCATCGGTGACATAGACGATACCCGCGCCGGCGGAGCCGGACTCCACGTAGGCCAAGGCGGTACGCACGTCTCCGCCAAAGACTAGCTTTGATTGGAGCCCGTCCAAGAGGCCAAGGCTGCGGAGGGCCTCTTCAGCGTACAGGCCCGCCGGTGCCAGTTTTGGATGGCCCAAGGCTATCCTGCCGCTATTACTAAGGGTCTCGTTTATGTTAACTTGTCGGGGTTCCGCGTTGGAGGGCGTCACCACTACCAACCCATTGGTGAGGAGGGTTGTCCGAGTGCCGGGTTCCAGCAGCCCGTCATCCTCCAGGTTGTCCATGGGGCCGTGGCCCGCGGAGATGAACAGGTCCCCTGGTGCGTATCGCTGCAACTGCCCCGACAAAGTAACGGACCCACCCCAGTTGAATTGCACTTTTACGTTATGTTCTGCCTCGTACTCCTGGGCGAGGGGGGTGAGGGCGTCTCTCAAGCTTGCCGCGGCGTACACCAGCACGCCTTGCTCGCCGCCACCGCATCTCGTGAGCGACATGAGGAATAGTAAGGATATGCCCAGGAGTAGCAGCGTTGAGGTTTTCTTGCATCCAGTCATTTTCGGTTTTTACCTTGGCAAGGTGCGTAGTGGTATTTATACCAGGTTTTGGGTGGAGGGCGCGTGTGCACGTTCATGTTTGGCCCTATTCCAACCGGTCGCTCCAGCCCGAAACAGGCACACCCGCCCCGTGGTAAGTGGTATTATCCTTGATGGGCCAGAGGGGAAACTGGCGGCAGTGAAAGGAGAGTTTATGGACAGTGCACAGGAGTTGAAGCTGCGCTCTCGGCAGGAAATAGACGCTTACCGGCAGGAGTTGACGGACTTGTCGCTTCGGATACATTCAAACCCGGAGCTTTCCCTGGAGGAGGAGCGGAGCGCCAAGTGGCTGGCCGAGTACCTGGACGGCAAGGGATTCACGGTAACCATGGGCGCCTACGGGCTTCCCACCGCTTTTGAGGCGGTCTACGGCAGCGGGGGCCCCAGCATTGGCATTATTGCGGAGTACGACGCTTTACCCGGCATTGGCCATGCCTGCGGGCACAATATCATTGCCACGGCGGCGGTGGGGGCCGCCCTCGGCGCCAAGCCGGTGGTGGACGCTTTGGAAGGCACTATCCGAGTCATCGGCACGCCTGGGGAGGAAGGGAAGGGCGGCAAGATTCGCATGGCCCAAAGCGGGGCCTTTACCAACATCGACGCCGCCATGATGGTGCACCCCGGAGACTACAACACGTCGGGCTGCAACGCCATGGCCGTCGCCATCATGGAGGTGGAGTTCCACGGCAAGGCTTCCCACGCCGCCGGGGCCCCGGAGCAGGGAATCAACGCCCTGGAGGCGATGATCATCTCTTATAACGCCATAAACTCGCTCCGGCAGCATATTGCCGACGGTAGTCGAGTCCACGGCATCATCACCGATGGCGGGCAGGCGGCCAACGTCGTCCCGGCGCACAGCGCCGCGACCTTTTACATCAGGGCCACAGCGGACGACTATTTGGAGACCTTGAAGGAAAGGGTAATTGACTGCTTTCGGTCTGGGGGCCAAGCTACCGGCGCTCGAATGGAGTACCGGTGGAGCTCGCCACAGTACAGCACCATGAAAAATAACGAGGTTATATCGGAACTATACGCGCAAAATCTAGAATCGCTGGGTCGAGTGGTGGAGCCTTACGAAGGTAGGAACTTCGGCAGCACGGACATGGGCAACGTAAGCTTCATGATACCCGGCATACATCCAATAATTGCGGTTTCGCCCCGCGGAGTGTCCATTCACACGGAGGAGTTTGAGTCTTACGCGGGTTCTGAAGCTGGGGAAAGGGCCATGGTTGACGGGGCAACGGCTATGGCGTGGACTGTGGTGGACCTGTTAGCAGAGCCGTCTAATCTGGCCAGGGCTACGGAGGTTTTTCAGAGTGGAGGAATGGCATGGACTTAAAACTTGGCAACAAAGTCGCTTTGGTTAGCGGGGGTAGCAGAGGCATTGGGCTGGCCACGGCTCGGCTTTTTGCGGATGAGGGGTGTCACCTGGGCATTTGCGGGCGGGACGTGAATCAACTGCGCGGGGCCCAGAGGGAGTTGGAGGAACGCAGTGTGCAGGTGACTGCGGTGGAGGCCGACGTGACGCAGCCCGATGACGCCGCTAAGTTTGTGGACCGATGCGTCGCGGAACTGGGCGGCATCGACATCGTGGTGAACAATGTCGGCGGGTCGGCGGGCGGACCAACCATTTTTGAGACAAGTGAGGAAGACTGGCACCGCACTTTTGACTTGACCCTTCTGCACGGTGTCCGACTAACTCGACTAGCGGCGCCGCATATTCGCAGCCGAGGCGGCGGGGCCATTGTCAATGTATCTTCCATTTCCGGGTGGTCTCCTCAGCTGGCTGGCACGGCCCAATACGGAGCGGCCAAGGCCGCGGTGATTTTTTTGACGGAGCGTTTGGCCCTGGAGCTTGTAAGCTATAACGTTCGAGTTAATACCGTGTCACCGGGGTCCATACAGCGCACCCGGGGTTGGGACGGCTTCAAGGAGCAGAACCCGGCTTCCTTTGAACAATATATCCGTGAAGGCTTTCCCATGGGCAGGCTGGGAAATCCTGAGGAGGTGGCCGATGTTATTGTGTTCCTGGCCTCGCCTCGCGCAAACTGGATCAACGGCCGCAATGTCCCGGTTGACGGCCTGGAGCAGCCGACGGGTGTGGCCGAGCGACGGCCCTGGTAACAGCAGAAGTCTATCAGTGTTTCTACCGGTTGCCCAAGTTGCCAAGGGCCCCTGTCGGCTTTAGAATTTAGGCGTTCTTGAGGTAAAGAACCTTATACTTTATTCATGGATAGTGCATTGGAGGTGACGTGGAAAGCACAAGCGCTGTAACTGAAAACCGGTTTACCGAGGCCTTTGGGATTCCCAGCCAGCGGGCTGTTGGCAAGGTCCAGAATGTAATGTCTGAGGCTGTGAAGGAATTCATCGTCAAGTCACCCTTTATGGTCATGGCGACTAGCAACGGGGCGGGTGAGACCGACGCCTCGCCCAAGGGTGGCAAGCCGGGTTTCGTAAAAATTGTGGATGACCGGCATATTGTCATTCCGGACGTGGCAGGCAATAGGCTTTTCCAGAGCTATCAGAATATGGAGGACAACCCGCAGGTGGGGTTGCTGTTTCTCATCCCCGGTTCCAATGACACGGTGCGGGTGAATGGCCGCGTTACTATTCTCTCAAGCCAGGAGTTGGACCGGCTTGACGTGCAGTTGTCTATTAATAATCCAGACGATAATTCCATTAAGCTGCAGGGCATTTTGGTGGAGGTTGACGAGGCGTATACCCACTGTCCTCGAGCCCTGAAGTTTGCCGAGCTATGGAATGTTGAGAGTATTCAGAAACGGCAAGGGGCCAGCCAGCGACGTCGCTAACTCGCATATTGGGGCTGTAGCTCAGTCGGGAGAGCACCTGCTTTGCAAGCAGGGGGTCAGGGGTTCGAATCCCCTCAGCTCCACCAACTTTCTTTTCAGATATGCAATCGTCCTCAGAAACCTTGGGTAGTTATGTGGTGGTTGCTGGAGTATTTGCAAAAAAGCCGAGCAGACCCCAAAATGTGACAAGCCGTTACCGGTAGGAGGTATCGTGTCATGAAACTTAAGTTGCGGCGGCATGCAAAATCCCACTCGCAAAAGGATTCAAACACAAACGGCCGTGTCACGGCCGCCGAAATGTACCAAGTGCAAGATTCGTACGTTCGGTTTAATCAGAGAGACCATATGGGCTCGCAGATGATTTGGGATGCCCAGATCGAGGCTGAACGAGCCAAACTAAAGGTCAAGCAGCGACAGCTTATGGAGAAGGGACGCGCCGGATTCGAGGCCACTGCGTGGAGCCTGGACTCCGCAGCAGATTCCTTGCTATCTCTTATGGACTTCTCAAAGAATCAGGCAGATACGAGAGCTACTGCATGGCAAACCAAATTGGAGCCCGCGCCGGCGGGTCGACCGAAAACTTCCGCTAAAGAGGCCTCGCAGATTGTGCGCAAGGCCACCCAAATGTTGGGAGCGGACCAGGTTGGCTTTGCTGAGCTAGACCGTCGCTGGGTGTATTCTCATTACTTCGATGAGGAGACGAAGAAAGACTACCCCATCAAGTTCTCCGATGATCCCGGTTATCAACAGTACGACCAGCCCATTCGCCTTGAAGATGGGACTCGGGTCATCCCGAAGGAGATGAAATATGTGGTGGTGTTGCTCCACGAGTGGGGTAAGGACATAGATGGCACGGAGTATGCACCGGCCCTTCTTACTGAGGGACTCAGTACACTGGCATATGCCCGAATGGCACCGACCCTATGGATGGTGGCTGAGTTTATACGAGGGCTGGGGTACAACGCCATCCCAGCAGCTAATGACACAGCCCTGAGCATCCCTCTGGCTGTCGACGCGGGCCTCGGCCAGCTAGGGAGACACGGCCTTTTGATCAATCCTAAGGTGGGGTCACGCTGCCGTATTTCCAAGATTTTCACCGACCTTCCGCTGGAGCCCGCTGGCGCCGTAGACTCCGGCATCACTGAGTTCTGCAACGCATGTCTGAAATGTGTCCCGAAGTGCGGTACGGGAGCCATCACAAAGGGCAACCGAAGTTTCGAGCCCTTGGACGAGAGCAATGCAACGGGAGTACTTTCGTGGAAGGTGGATGCAAAGAAGTGCATGACCTTCCAAAACCGTGTCGGAAGCACCTGTAGCACGTGCGTCCGCAGGTGCGCTTGGACCAAGCCACCCCGCAAAATATATGCGATACCTCGCTTCTTTATCAGGAACTTCCGGTGGAGGTGGTTGAACAAATCCTGGGTGTGGCTCGACGATCTGGCGGGAAATGGAAAGTTTGACAAGAGGACTGATAACTTCTGGATGGCGGATCGTTGACAGGTCCACCGCACTCCGGCCAGTAGCAGCGCCACTATCACAATACAACCACTCACCGAGAAATTCGCAGTACAGTACGCTCTGGCCCACCAAACCAGACAAAATCGAGAACCTTCATTAGGCGGACTCAATAGACACGGAAAGCTTAAGTACTCGTGGGCGGTCGGTCTGGGTCCGTTCAAGCCAGGTTGTCGGGGGCGGTCATAAGTTGAGGTACCGTGGAGTGGACCGCAACCAGATGTGGGCGGATCTGACGGTGGCCGGATACAATCTCGTCCGCCTGGCCAAACTGGCACAGAGCCCGGCCTGAACACAGCTGTGACGGCGCCGGTACGACCCTCACCAGGGACAGTCCCGGACATCTCACACCGTCACTGACTCAGATCAACGACCACCTCGACCGCCAGAGACCTCATCAGGGACTTGTCCGGTACCGAAAACAGCCTTCTTCAACACCCTGCTAGGTTCTTCCGACCGTGTACTGGCTACGAGGCCTTGACCGCTTCGCAGGAGCGATGCTAGAATCTGGCAGAGTCGAGTAGGAAGTGGTTGATGTGGGGGGTCTTGCGAGGCCTCCGCGCATAGGGATTTGGACATGCGCCATGCAGATACGCTCTAGCAGCCCCCGACCGGGGCAAAATCACCAAAAGTCGGTGCTTTATCGGCTTTATCGCGGCCGCGAGCGACACTTCCTTCCCTGCGAGCCTTAACTTCCCCGTCCAATCTATTGGGGTATTCCACCCTCTCCCCTAAGGTCCTCTGGCCTGAGCCTCACCGCCGGGTTAACCTGCTTCTTCACTAAGCGCCAATAGTAGCTTGACGCTTTCGCTTGTGGGCGGCCCGGCAGCCGAGCGACGTAAAGCCAGATCAAAATTGTCCCATACGCCCAGGGGAGCCGTGTTGCCAAGAACATTGTGCAACTCCCGTGGGGAGACCCCGAAACACTCTGTCAAAATTAAGTCCCGCCACTGCGGGCAGCGCTTTGCAAAATGCAAGAAAACCAGGAGGTTTACAATGCGAGAAATGCTGAGATCCAAGATTCACAGAGCATGGGTTACCGATGCCAATCCTGACTACGTTGGAAGCATCCTCATTGACAAGGACCTGATGGACCGGGTGAACCTGTGGGACTTCGAGAAGGTCCTAGTCTGCGACATCACCAACGGCAACCGGTTCGAGACCTATGCCATTGCGGGCGAGCGCGGCTCAGGCGTTATCGCCGTGCAGGGAGCGGCCGCCCGTCTTAGCGCCACAGGCAACTGCGTAATCATCATGTCCTTTGAAGTCACCGACGAACGGCTGGACCCGCAGATGATTCTGGTGGACCAGGACAACCGGTTCGTCGAATACCTTGAGGGAGCCAAACATGGTCAGTAGGTTTTCTGAACAGGAGACCGAGTCCTACTACGACTCGGAAGACGTCATATACCGGTCGGTCTGGGACGAGGATGGAAGCGTCCACTGGGGCCTTTTCGACGGAAGCGGCGACAAGGACTTCCTCAAGGCGTGCGATAGGCTGAACCGGACGATGGCCGAAAAGGGCTGCATTGGCCAGAACTCATCGGTCCTGGACTTGGGCTGCGGCAACGGAACCACCGCCATCTGGCTAGCTGGCGAGAGCGACGGAAGGGTGACGGGCATTGATCTTAGCGGGGTCCGCGTGGCCAACGCATTGGAGAAACGGGCTGTGCTAAGCCCCGAACTCAGGGACAGGGTGGTCTTCGAGAAGGCCTCGGCCACTGAACTTCCCTTCCCGGACGGCTCCTTCACTCACGTGTGGAGCCAAGCCGTAATATACCACGTGCCGGATAAACGCAAGATCCTGAGCGAGGTCCACCGGGTTCTGGCGGACGGCGGGATTTTGGTGTTCGACGACCTCCTCAGGCCTAAGCGGGACATCACACCCGAAGCCCAGACCTACGTCTACGACAGGCTGATGTTCGACACCGAGTTCACCTTCGAGTCGTATGAGCAGGCCCTGAAGGACCAGGGCTTCGACGTGTTGGAGGCCTTGAACCTGTCCCAACACCTGAAGCAGAGCTATCTGTGCTTGTCCGAGCGTACGCCGAAGGATGAAACTTTGGATGACGCCGAACACTACAAATGGCTGACCACCGCCTACATCGAGACTGCCGCCGCCGTCGACAAAAACGAACTGGGCTGGGGTCTCTTCATCTGCTGGAAGTAACATGCCAGACAGTCACAACAGGGTCCAATGGGTGTACTCCTCCTCCTCCAACCAGGAGTTGGAGGAGCGTTACGACCAGTGGGCTACGGAATACGATAAAGACCTGGCTGAGGAGTTTGCCTGGAACGCTCCGCAAACAGCAACCGACCTGTTCGCCAAGCATGTCCCCGCCGGAGGGAAGATACTCGACGCGGGAGCAGGGACCGGACTGGTGGGCGAATGTCTGGCGCAGTTGGGGTATCAGGATCTCTACGCCATTGACCTCTCTCTGGGCATGCTGGAGGAGGCCCGTCGAAAGGGCCTCTACAAAGAGTTCCGCCAGATGACCCTCGGGGAGGAGTTGGGCTACGGCACCGACTCCTTCGACGCTGTAATCAGCGTGGGAGTGTTCACCACCGGCCATGCCCCGGCCCACGCCTTCGACGAGCTGGCTCGCATCACCAAGCCTGGCGGGTTCATAGTGTTCAGCCTGCGAGTGGACCTGTATGAAGAAGGTGGGTTCAAAGAATATCAGGCAGGCTTGGAAGGAGCCGGCAAGTGGAAGCTAGCCGAGCTTTCCGAACCCTACTACCCCCTGCCCAAGGGGGAGGCCGACGTAATACACCGAATCTGGGCCTACCAGGTCACCGCCTGACGGCGTTCCTCTCCGGGCCGCCGTTAACTTTGCCAGCGGTTCCTCACTCTTTTCCCGTTCACTCTGAGCTTGCGGGAAGCCCCAGGAACAGTCCACCAAACTGGACAAAATCAAGAACCTTTACTCTGAGGTTCCGCCTAACAGCTTAAAGGGATTCTGGTAGAGTATAGGTTTTACGCCGTTGAGTTCATGAAGGGCCGGGAAGAAGGCAATCCCTATCGGTCAAGGTCTGCTTCGGAGAATCAGGCAACTCATCTCAGTCTTGACGCGAAGTATATGAATCGGTTGTCCACCCTAACCCGTCCGATAACGCAGCTGGAGAGGGCGCGGAGCCACCAGCGGGGAGGTTAGTCCATGGCGAGGGGAGAAGAGCGCAACCGCGTTGACGCTCAGTGGAGCGAGCAAGCTTCCAGGTGGGGTCAGGAAAACCACAACCGCGAGCGCAAGCTGATTTACGACTATTTGGACCAAGATGAAAACATCATGGGGCTAGTCGGCTGTACTTGGGGGCCCGCGTCGGCATTCGCCGAGGGCGCGGGACATGCATAGAATTACTTCACGAATACTGTGAAGCCGCCCTTGGCCGCTTCATTCGCGACCCAGAAAAAGTCACTAAACCTGTTGCCAATCCTCAAGATCCCTCAAACTACTACCGCGTACCCAGACCTGGCATCCTCTGGAGCGGAGTTCATAACGACTCGCTGCCCAAGGACGGTGGTAGGAAGCGCCGTCTAAGGGTCGACGCGAAGCACTACTCGCCGGGGAAATAAGAACCCTGTTTCGGCAACTGCCCACAGGCAGATGCCGGGAAGCACTCGGCCCATCGGTCGAAGCGGCATATCAGCATCTCTCCAACTGTCCGTGCCCAAGGACGCCCAGGAACTGTTGCGCTCGTAGTAGTACACCTGACAATCAATGGTGGGAGTTCGAGTAGCCATCATCTCTCTTCTTTTCTGTCGGATGTCGGGTTAGGATTAACCGGCCGCTATCCATTCCACCACACGTTCGCCGATCATGAGAGCCGTGGGGTAGAGGCCGCCCGACCTAGGAATCCGCGGCGCCACTGAGGCATCGGCCACCCACAAATTCTGTACTCCCTTGACTCTGCAGTATTGATCAACCACCGCCATCGGGTCTGAATCCGGCCCCATTCTACAGGTCCCGGACACGTGCCTGCCAGTCCCCACGGTCTGGCGTATCCACAGGTCCAAGGTCTCGTCGTCGGCCAAAATGTCGTCCGTCGGACTGAGCCGGTAATCGGCCACGTCTTTATATGCGTTGGATGCCAGAAGTCTGATGCAGAATCGCAGGCCTTCCCTCACCCGCTGCATGTCGTCGGGATGCTGGAGGTAGCAATAGTTAAAGGACGGTTGTACGCCGGGGTCGGCAGACGCCAACCTGACGTATCCCGATCCTTTAGGCAACCCGAGAGTACACGATATGCGCGCCGACCGCTCGGGCGGGACCTCCCCGGTCAGGTACTTGGTGCGTACTCCGGGGACGCGCTCCTTCCCGTTCGTCGACCACGGTGCTGGTCTTTAGCACCATGTCGTTAACCTCCATCGACCCTCGGGAAGTGTAATGCAGGCTGAAGTGCGGCGCATCGATACCGGTGGTGAGAGTCTTCCCATCTTTGACCTTGAAGGTAACGTGGGCGCTGAGGTGGTTCCACAGGCTCTGTCCTACTCCGGGGAGTTCATAAACCGGGGGTATCCCAAACTGCTGTAGCTGGTCCTTGGGGCCAATTCCCGACAGCATAAGCAACTGGGGTGATCTGATAGCCCCGGCGCTCAGGACAACCCGGTCCGCCTGCAGTGTGAAGACCTCTCCGCCGCTTTCGGCTTCCACCCCAACGGCCTTGAGGCCCTCGAACAATATCTTCCGTACGTAAACCCCTCCCCGAACCCTAAGGTTGGCACGGTGGCGCATAGGATTAAGGTGAGTGACGGCGGAGCTCATCCTCACGCCGTCCAGGTTGTTGGTCGGAGTCACACCAACGCCGGAGGGGTTGGGGCCGTTCGTATCCTCGATGACGCTGAAACCCTCCTGCAAACAGGCGTCATAGAAGGCCCTTTGGATGTCCGCCCACGGGGCCGACTGACGGCGCCTTACTGGCATCGGCCCGTCGGTCCCGTGGAAGTCATCCTGAATGTCGAGGTCATTCTCCATTTTTTTGAAGAAGGGCAATACCTTTGCATAGGACCATTCGTCGTTGCCGAGGGAAGACCAGGAGTCAAAGTCCTCGGGAAATCCTCTTTGCATTGCTTGACCGTTGATGGAGGACCCTCCTCCGATCACCTTGCCCTGCGCCACGTGAATCTCCCCCTGCTCCTCGGTAATTGTTCCTCGCAGGGCCCAATTGTGTTCGGAGTCCGGGGACTCCGCGTATCTGGTATGGCCGAACTTTACTTCATCAGGAAGATTGGTGAAATCGGGATAATCATTGCCGGCTTCAAGCAACAGGACAGAAGTGTTTGTGTTTTCAGCCAACCTGCCGGCCAACACCGATCCAGCCGCTCCTCCACCGATGACAATAACGTCGTATATCATGGAACCCTCTCCAAATCTCCGTTTTGCGCTTCAAACCGATAGGTAACATTATAAACGTTGATTTCTTTGTGCCATTCTAAGTGGGTCTAGTCTTGCTAGAGACAGAATTTTCAAAAACATAGCTACCGGTGCAAGACATGGGGCAGTCGGCATCAACTCAATTGGTTGGCAGAGAGGAACAGCCCCCGCGGGTTGCAAAGGAGGCCGACCTATGCCGGTATCTCCCCTCTCAACTGTGACCTGCCCTCAATAGTTGTATCACCTGTTACGTGACACCGACAAGGGTGGTGTCTGGCGCAAAGCATGCGCTTAAAGAACAGCTAAGACTGCGAAGGGCAGCAGCCAATCCTCAACCATGATACTTGCCTGGGAGCTCCCCGGCCACGGGCCATGGGAAATTTGCGGATATTTTGCATTTCCTCCTCAAACAGGGAACGATTTGCCCTCAGGCCGCATATTATCAGTTAGAGGCCCCTGGGCAAAACGAGGTGTGAGGGGAGAGAATGACCGACTCCGAAGCCGTAGTACGCTGCCAGAATGGCGACCGGGACGCTTTCCGACACCTGGTCGACCAGTATAAGGACGTGCTCTTCGGCACCGCGGTGCTGATGACAGGCAACCGCGCCACGGCCGAAGAGCACGTGCAGGAGGCGTTTCTCTCCGCCTGGCGCGGTATCCGGAGGTTTCGCCGAACAGGCCCGTCAAACCGTGGTTCCTGCGTATCCTGGTCAACACCGTCCTGTCCTGGCGAAGGAAGCGGTCCGTCCCCGAGGTATATCTCACCGGCCACGGCTCCAAGGAACCGGACGCCACGGAGGGTGACCCCGCGGCGATCACCGGCCTGGAGTGGGCCAACAACAAGGTGGTGTTGACCCTGGAAACCCATCGCCATCCCTGAGCGGCTACGGACTTCATCGAGCTGGACGGCTCTGTATCGCCTGTCTCTACCTGTCGAGGTAGCGCCACCTGGGTTGACAGCACGGCGGAGACACCCGTGGCCTCAATGACAACACAACCGTGGGAGAACGGGGACGAGCTGATGCTGCGCTTTCGCAAGCCATCGGCGGGCATCACGGTGACATACAATGGACGAATAACTATAGAGAATTCGCGAAAATGGACTAGCCACTTTGAATACTTTCCGGACATTTTGGCGCACGAATTCGGGCACAGCTTCGGCTTAGGGCATCGCGCAGTAAACGGCACGGTTATGTCTCCAGAATACCAAAAGGACTCTAGGGAGATAGAGGAGACCTGTATCATAGTAACACCGGATAGGTGCGGGAGGGGACGCCGTGAGTTTCAGCCTGCATACAGGACAGATGATGGGGAACGTGGAGCTTAGAGTTGGGGGCAGCGGGTCATACTTAATGACACGGGAGGGTTTCAGTGTGAACTGGTGGACTCGAGGATGTAACCCTCCCTAGAAGGAGCGAATGATGTCCAGGTCGTTCGACCCAATTGCTTACGTGATGCGAGTCGGGCAGGAGCTTGTGTCGGCTTTCCAGATGGCTGGGCCTACAACACCCGGTCAGATAGGTTCTGCCCGGGACAGTGGCGGTGATGGACAAACTGATGCAGTTGCTCCCCAGAGGAGTACCGGCGTCGGGTCTGGCCACACCATCGACAGCTTCGGCAACACCAGCAGGCAAATGGATGTGGTTCTATATGAAAAAGAGATTTGCCCAGTCTTTGCCATAAACGAAGACCCGGCGTCGACCTATTATCCTTGTGAAGGCGTGATTGCCGTTGGTGAGGTCAAGAGCTCCCTTGATTCGAGCGAGCTAGAGGACCTGCTTTCAAGAAAATCAAGAGCGTCAAGAAACTGCGGCGGTTTACACGGTTGTCGCCTCTGCCGAGTGGTACTCCAAGAATGGAAGACTATATTGCTGTCCGCAAGTATGGTTCCTTAATCAGCGCAGCAACCCCGAAACCTGGGGACTACAACCAGGATTTGCATCCGAGCGACCAGATCTACGGATTTGCTCTCGCCTGGTCGTCTTGACCTCTCGCATAAGACCCTATGCGACAAGTTTATCGAACTACGTTACGCTACGCTACGGCCTGAGTCCTAACCTGGTGGTCGCATTGGATGGGAGTGTTCTATGCCCACTGTCTATACCTCCTGACCGCCACATCGCTACTATCACAGTGTCAGCGCAGGAGTCCAATAGCATCTACTGCGTCAGGCTTCCAGACCAAGAGCTTCCCGTTTCTTCTGGCGAGACTCCAGACCATGTATACCACCGGAAGAACCGTCGAACCCCTTGCCTTTGACAGATACTTGGCCGAGGATGGCGCTGTGACGCTGCCTTCCGATGGTACAATGAGGTGGTTGCGGCCTGACCAGGCGCCTACAATCCTGATGTCCGACTCGCCATGTGGACGCCACCGACCCTTTCGCCATCTGGAGATGACTAGCCTTTCTACGGAGTGCTGGGAATCGGAACCCACAATATGGGAAAGCGTCGAGAAGTCAGGAGGTCAACTCGCATGCAGGCAGAACAGATCATCATCGAATACTGACGGGACTGGCGAAGGAACGAGTTTCGTAAGCTCCACAAGCCAAGTTGCCCCCTGTTGCCGGAGATACAACGGCGCAATGAACATTGGTTGGAGGAATGCAGTCTCGCTGAAGCGTACGTTTTGTACGCTGGCTCTCCAGACGCTACAAAGTGCAGCCAGTGCCTTCCCGAGGCGTTGTAAAGGATGATCCGAAAGCGAAGGTGGGTGTCCAAATATTAACGTCAGAGCGATAGATTATGTCAGTAGATATTGAGACTGAAGTCGCACAACTCTGGGCAGGTTCACGTGTCATCGCCGATGTGCTTAAGAGCAAACTGCTCACACGTGGTGAAAACTTAACCATTTCGTCAATCGGGTTGCGCTCAGGCCACGACAATCAGCTAGCCGGGCTGGCACAGATTCTGAACCTAGCCCAATCATTCACTCTGGAGCTAGCGATCAAGGCCCTATATCGGTACTTGAATCCCAATAGTAATCCAGAAAACACACATGACCTGTCAAGGCTTTTCAATGCTCTACGCAAGGACGTCAAGTCTCGGCTAAGGTCAAAATGGGAAAAGGTTCCTGGCCACAGCCACATCGCGCAGAATCTATCCTTTGACGCCTTTTTGGACAGGTACAGTTTGTTGTTTGAATCCTCACGCTATTTGTATGAACACAGCAACTCATACTCTACAAACACCAAGGATTTTGACATAGCCATTTGGCTGATAACAGAAGAACTAATGAACAGAAAGCCAGACAAGACGCTGTTGTGCAACCTATTTAACGTGTTAAGCCAAGAGCAACAGGATTCAACCCCAACTCAGACAACAGGAAAGAAATAGATGACTGGGCAAGCGGGGCCGGGTGGGTATAGGCATTCTGGAATGACTGCAAGGCGTGGCGGGTAAGCTCGCTCTACGCATCACCGAGTCTGTGCGATTACGCAAATGAAACTCACCATCTTTATCAAGGCTTACGAGTTTATTCGTCCTCGACTCAGCGGTGTCGGCTCCGCCCACGAGGCTATCCGACTGGGTTGGGAAATCGGCTCCAGCAGAGGTGTTCAGGCGAGACCCGTCCGGGGAGCAGAGTAACTCTTACTTATTTCCGGCTTGTCCCCGTTCAAATAAACGGGTTCACCTCAGAGGGGTTGGGGTGGCTCCTGGGATTTCAGGGGAGTATGACGCCGACAACGCTGTGGGCGAGGATTCGGGCATAGCGAAGCGACAACAGGTGTTACGACCGGCTTGGGCGACGGGGGGTTAAGACCGCGAGTTGGATTTGGAGTGCTTGAACGACCGATGGACCAGTTCACGCAGCACGTCATTGTTCACGTCTGCTAGCTTGTTAATGTACAGGCACGACGCGCCCTTGCGATGCTTTCCGAGCTTAGTCAGCAGGTCGTCGCACCCATCGAATTCGTCCATGATGTACAGCGACAGACTTTGCTTCCTCGGCGAGAAGCCAGTCAGAAAGATATCTCCTTCTCTACCAGACTCATACTTGTAATGGTAGCTGCCGAAACCTATGATGCTCGGCCCCCACATCTCAGGCTCCAGTCCGGTAATCTCCTTCATCATCTCCAGAACCGTGAATCCGTCCTCACGACGGCGCTTGTTCTCGACGGACGTAAGAAACTCCCCGACGCTCGCACCGGTCCTCTGCGTCTTGTTCTCAGCCATGAACTTGTACCCCAAATATGTTCATCATCTTAGACCCGAGTCCCGATATGATATATCCTATGTCCCAAAGCGAAAGCAAGCAATGGAGGATTGAAATGAAACCGAACGCACTTCGGCGAAAGCTGGAAGCAGGCGAGCCTACCGTAAGCACTCACATACATTCGACATGGCCGTCAGTGATCGAGGCCATCGGACACGCCGGAGTTTACGACTACGTGGAGTTCGTAGCCGAATATGGACCTTCCGATCTACATGACCTCGACAACATGGCACGAGCGGCGGAGCTGTTCGACATGGGAATTATGATCAAGGTCGACCAGAGCCACCAGGCATATCTCGCGCAGCGCGCGGTCGGCTCAGGATTCGGAAGCGTGCTGTTTACGGACGCAAGATCCGCTGAGGACGTGCGCCAGCAGATCTTGACGATTAAGCCGGACACGCCGGAGGACAAGGGATGGTACGGCGTTGCCACCCGTCGTCATACCTACATGGGCTACGGTGGAACGGCCGAATACGTGAAGGCGCTTCAGGACACCGTCGTTGCGGTAATGATCGAGAAAAGGGGTGCGGTGGATGAACTTGACGAGATCCTAGAAATTCCAGGTCTGGATATGGTCCAGTGGGGAGGATCGGACTTCTCGGTAAGCATCGGCAAGGCGGGCCAGAAAAGCGATCCCGAGGTAGTGGCAGCCCACGACAAGGTCTTCAAGAAAGCGATCGCAGCCGGCGTCGCTGCGCGCGCCGAGATTCAGTCTCCTGACGAAGCCCGAAGATACCTCGACATGGGTGTCCGACACTTTTCAATTGGGACTGATATTTCGATCCTGCACGGTTGGTGGAAGTCCAACGGCGAGGACCTCTGGAGGGCAATCAACGGCGAGTAGGGAGACGCTAGAAAAGATTCAACTCAGAGACCCGTGAGGGGCGGCTGCATACGAGGTTGTTCATGAGGGCGGTCTCGTATGATGGACCCGTGTCAAGGGCGGAGTGATGATAGACCACGCGGCGGAGCAAAGGTGTATCACTGGGGCGTAGACGTTCAGCGAAGGGGTGTTACGGGGGGCGGGGAGCGGGAATGAGTACGGTGGGTTCTAAGGGGCAGCGATATAGGCGGAGGAACGCATGGCTGTGCCTTTCTGCTTGGATTGGGCCTGTAGCTCTCAGCAAGGGTCTTATGGGATAGGGTAAATAGCCAAAGGAGACGCGGCCATGGTTGACCAGCCTACATTCGGCGACTTCGTCCTAGGGTTGGAAGGTCTTGCCATTCTGCGATCTTGGATGACGGACCCTCCGACGGTAAAGGCCAGGTCGAAGGAGATTGTTGAGATAGCCGGACGGCTTGAAGAGGCACCCTGGTCAAACCCGATTGTCGGAGTCGAACGGACAGTTATACACGGATATGGTGAATGGGCCACTACCTACGACGACTACGATAATCCGGTGATACTCGCGGAGGATCCCGTTGTGCGCAGGCTGATCGCAAGTCATCCAGCAGGTAAAGCACTCGACGCAGCCTGCGGTACTGGTCGGCATGCGGCATATATGGCTTCATTGGGCCATCGTGTGATTGGCATCGACGCCAACGACGAGATGTTGGAGGTGGCGAGGTCTAAGGTCCCCACGGTTCAATTCGAGACTGCAGATCTGACGTCGATGCCCCTAAAGGATGGCGGAGCGGATTTAGCCGTTTGCTCACTGGCACTGACTCACTGTGCCGACTTGGGGCCACCCGTAAGAGAACTGGGGCGGATCCTGCGACTCGGCGGAACTGCAATCATCTCTGACGTCCACCCCTTCGTCGTAATGCTGGGTGGCCACGCCAAGTATGCTCGAAACCGTAACGAGACCTGGTTCGTCCGGAATTATGTCCACCTGCCGACGGACTATCTGACCGCATTACGAGAGGCGGGACTCAACGTTGTCCAATGTATGGAGCCTCTCTGGGGACAGCGGGAAATCGCCACATTCGGATTCGCTGAACAGATGCCTGACTTGATGGAGGCCGCTGTGAATAGTCTACCCATCGTGATGGTGTGGGAGCTTGTCAAGAGCGCTTGACGGCCCGTCAAACGATGTCCACTTTTTACGCCTCAAGCCATACTGGACTGCGAACTAACGCCGCGGCTGTCCGTCTAGGCGCTAGGCGACCACTTGTAGATATTCGCTAGCGTACCGCCCATTAGGGTAGCGCGCTCGGAATCCGAGAGACGCTCGGTGACCCGGAAGGGCTCTACGCCCTGCTCGTAAGTCAGCAACCGCACCGCCCGGGTCCAGTCGGTGCCCCACAGGCACCGCTCAAGGCCATAGGCGTCGAACACCCGGCTCAGCGGCTCCCAGATGTCGGGGTACGGGAACGGCTCGTGGGACAGGGTACAGGCACCGGAAATCTTGATAGCCACGTTGTCCAGTTCGGCCGCCGCCAGCACGTTGGGCAGATCTGCGAAAGGTTCCGGCGGCGCAGGCGGCACGAAGGGCTGGACTAGTCCCACATGGTCAATAATCACCTGTGTGTCGGGATTGCGGCGGGCCAGTTCGGTCAGCAGGGGCAGCTTCCCCGAAGCCATGACGTTGACAGGAACGCCCGCCCGGGCGCAGGAGGCGAATATTGCCTTGAGGCCGGGGTGGTCGGCTTCGTAGTCATGGGCCGTGAGCATAACGCGCGCCCCAACCACGCCCGGCGTCGCCGTCCACTGGGCCACGTCCTCGGCGATTGTTTCCGAGGTCGGGTCAAATGGGCGGACCAGGCCGAACTTGCCCGGGTGTTTCGCGTACACCTCCAGGGCGTAGCTGGCGTCGTACTGGTACAACGCGAAGGGCGAGATGAGGATGGCCCCGTCCACGCCGACAGCGTCCATCGCTGCCACCATGTCATCGCCAGTTACCTCCTCGGGCCCTTCTAGGAATCCATGCCAGGGACGCTGGGGACGGTTGCGCTCGTAGCAGTGTACTTGGCAGTCAATGGTGAGAGTCTGAGTCGACATCTTCTTTCTCCTTCACAAGTGTCGAGTTGGCGAGGAAAGCCCTATCTCGGAGCTACTCCCATAGGTTGCTTAGGATACAGCATTTTACAACGGAATCGGCTTAAAGGTGAGGGGGTATGAGGCCGTCCATGGGGTACGTGAGCCATTGCTATGACAATGCCCTATGCGAAAGTTTCTTCCTTTCCCTGCAGCGTGAACTCCCGGATCGCCGGTCCTTTCGGACCCATGCTGAAGCACGCAGGGCCGTCTTCCAATACATCGAAGGGTGGTACAACACCCACCGTCGCCATTCGTCCATCGGCTACCATGACCCGATAGCCTTTGAGGGGAGGTATGTTTATGCCATTTAGCGTATCGGACCACTGACTTCCACTGAAACGGGGTAACTCTAGTCCACGTTTGCTCACCAAGTCTCAACATTTACAATAACCCCGCGCCTGTTCCCTGCACTTGCATCCTTCGGATAATATGATAGGTTGGGCGGAACGATATGCTATTTGCATCCGACATCAGCAAAGCCTACTCAGACAGGACCCTGTTCAGTGGGCTCACATTAAGTATAGTCGCCGGGGACCGTATTGCGCTGGTAGGCTCAAACGGCTCCGGGAAGACCACGCTCTTGGACATCCTGGCAGGCGATATCGCTTCGGAAACAGGAAGCATATCCAAGCAGCGCAACGTTACTATGGGCTATCTCAAGCAGGACCCCGATTCGTTTACCAACAAGCCTCTGCTCCAACAGGTGTTGGACGCGGACTCCGAGGTAAATGCTTTAGTGGACGAAATTGCCGCTGCACGGGAGGCTCTGTCATCGGAAGCCGACCCTGTGCATCAGGACAATCTGATGGATCGACTCAGCAAGCTTGACGCGGCGTTGGAGGCTGCCGGCGGAGACGACCGCGAGTACGAGGCCAAGGCGGTCCTCTTAGGTCTTGGCTTTAAGCAGAGCGACTTTCTCCGGCCCATTAGTGAGTTCAGCGGTGGCTGGGTCATGCGGGCAGGCCTTGCCAGGATTCTGTTCAGGAAGCCCAACCTATTGCTCCTTGACGAGCCAACCAACCACCTTGACCTTGATGCAAACCTGTGGTTTGAGAAGTACCTGGCCTCTTTTAATGGCGGCGTGCTCGTCACATCTCACGACCGCACTTTTCTGAACCAGGTCGCAACAAAGGTGCTTGCCATTGAGCCGGACGAGGTGGTTCTTCTCAGGGGCAACTATGACGATTACCTCGTTGCACGCGAGCTCTCCCTTCAGATCAGGCGAGCGGCCTCCGCCAGGCAGGAGCGCAAGATAGAGAAGCAAATGCGCTTTGTGAACCGTTTTCGCTCCAAGGCTAGGAAGGCTACCCAGGTGCAAAGCCGTATAAAGCAACTCGAGAAAATGCAGATCATCAAGTTACCAAGGGCCACCAAGAAGGTCCGGTACTCGTTCCCGGAGCCCCCGCGCAGCGGTTCCGATGTCATATCACTGACCAACATAAGCAAGTCCTACGGCGATAACGTGGTCTACCAAGGCATGGGCCTGACACTTTCGCGCGGCGACCGTGTTGCATTAGTCGGACCGAACGGCGCCGGTAAGACCACGATGTTGAAGATACTCGCAGGCGTCATTCCATTTGATAGTGGGGAAAGAAAGACCGGCCATAACGTCATCACGACCTACTACGCACAGCACGTGCTTGAACTCCTCAACCCAAACAATACGCTCATAGAGGAGTTGCAACAGTCGGCGCCAAGGGAGTCCGAGCAGAACCTGCGCACCACCCTCGGCGGTTTCCTGTTCAGCGGCGACGACGTCCGCAAGCCTATTTCCGTGCTGTCCGGCGGTGAAAAGGCACGGGTGGCCCTGGCCAAACTGCTCCTCCAGCCAACCAACCTGCTCCTCATGGATGAGCCGACCGACCACCTTGACATCGCTTCCAGGGAGGTTCTCGCAGACGCCCTTGCTGATTATCATGGAACTATCTGTCTCATTACCCACGACCGGACTCTAATACGACAGGTTGCAAACAAGATTGTCGAGATAGACAGCGGCCAGCCCACGGTTTTCCCCGGAGACTATGACAGTTATCTCTACCGAAAGCAGACTGAGACCAAGAAGAGAAGCGCCAATTCAACAGCCAACGGGTCGGCCGCCGATGCTTCAGGACAAGGTCCGACTATCCGCCCTTCCCGTCAGCGAGTCAGCGCCGAGGAGCTGCAACGCCGGTGGCTTAGCAAAGAGGCCCACAGACTCGCGGTGCGGATAGAGGATATAAACGTTTCCCTGGCTGACCACGAGACCCGCATAGCGGAGTTGGAGGCCATGTTCTCCAGCCCTGACCTGTTTGACAAGCCGGCTCAGATTGCCGCCTCAGGAGAGGAATACCGTGTGCTCAAAGAGGAGGCGCAGTCCCTCTGGGAGGAGTGGGAGAGGTTGTCTTTGGAAGGGGAGAACATCGGCAGCCAGCTAACGGGACTGAACGCCGGCTAGACCCGTGCGGCTTGTTGTGTTGGGGGGAAGCGCCCGACGAAGCCGCCATAACCGGGCTTGTTTTCACCGAGGCGCGGCCCCGATAATTGAGAATCTGCGCTATTGTCACGTCAGCCAACAAGATGACGATAGCCATGAAGATGAAGCCCGCCACGAAGGGCTGCGTCTATATCCTCGCCGGGGGGCAATGACATGTACCGAGACAAGTGGGGAATCGAAGGAGCGCCCAAAGAAGCGTACTCCCGCGTAACCAACCCGGAACGCTTCCAGCCTCTGCACGGCGCAGCGACGGAGTTGCTCGACTGGCTGGAGCGAGAGTTCGCGGTCGAGCGGTTAGAGGGACCCGATGCCGACGACGAACTGGGCAAGAAAAGCCTTGCGCGTCCTGCTATCAGACTCACCCCGCACGACCCGCAAGCCGCGCCAATCGTGGTGGCTTTCTCTGAGTTTCCAGGGCTGCATGTCAGGTTCGGCTCTTGGTACACAGAGCCATTTCCCGGTTGTGGCTGCGACGCCTGCGACGAAACGGCCGACGGGTCGATGGTGGAGATGACCGAAAGGGTGGGAGCCGTCGTCGCCGGCGGGTTCCGCGAGGCGATGCGAGTGCCTCTACTGCTGGGGCCTGGTAGGCGAGAATCGGAGTTCCGTTTTTACGATTACCATGGCCGTTTTAGCCGCTCTGAAAGTCGCGTCTCGCGCTCCCACGCCCTCGAGATGACGGGGGGCAAACTGAACGTGACGCTAGAGTGGAAGCCCTGGCCCCCACGCAACGCAGCGGGCGCGAGTCCGTCCAAATCTATAATGCTGCTATTTGGCTGGGAGGATGGTCGAAATCTCCCATAGTAGGCTTGTGCCACGCGCGAGTGAGGATGACGCAATCAGCCTGATGAAAGGTGCTCGCTCACTTGTTCAGCCCGCCACCCGGATACGGCGTCTTGATTTCTCGGTATCCTCGAACGCCCAGACGTGGACAGCCTGTCCGCACTACCGGCTTGGTATGGGCTGGACATCCACAGGTTTGTCCTTCCCTCAAAGAATGAGCCATGAGCCTCTAGCAAGATTTCGTCGTGTCTCCGTTCTGATCCTAAACTAAACTAGGAAGCCGGCTGCTTGGATCAGATAGTCAGCAGGTACAGCCTATAGGAATATGAAAAGCTCTGGGAGACCCGCATGAGCCAACGAGGACCATCGGGGAGGCTGGTGTCTGAGATGCCCCGTGGAGCGGCGATCCACCTAAAGGCGCTGGATACTCCACGAATAACCAAATGGCGGTCATAGTTGGATGGTAGTGGCCTCGTACGTGATCAGCCCGCAGATGGGGCATCGCAGCAGGTGCCTTGTGCCGCATAGCGAATCAGAACGAGGCTAAGCAAATGGCACGAGCAGATTTGATACTCAACCTCGTCAAGGCTGGTGCGAAAGGCGACCGAGCTAGATTCCAGAGGACGGTTGAAGCGCTCGCGGCAGATGAGCGTTCAAAGAATCATATGATTCTGGCTGACAGGTTACTTGCTCAGCTCCGTGCAAATGACCCAACATCGCTTAGTGACGCCCCTCCCACCGCCCAGCAATTCGCCGTCTAGCTCGCTAGTTGCCGAAATCGTTCCTGAGCGACGAATTGATGACCTACTGTTGCCAGTTAACGTCATCGAAGTCAATACAGGACCTGGTGGAGGAACAACATCGAGCGGACCTGCTTCGATCCCATAACATTGAGCCACGCAACCGCGTCCTTTTGGACGGACCGCCAGGAAATGGGAAGACCTCTTTGGCGGAGGCAATAGCAGACGCCTTGAACGCTCCACTCATAGTGGTTCGCTATGAAGGAATCATCGGGAGCATCTGGGGGAAACGGCCAGCGAATAGCCCAGGTGTTCGACCACGTTAGATCTCGACGTTGTGTATTGTTCTTTGACGAGTTTGACACTGTAGGCAAGGAGAGAGGTGATCGACAGGAAACGGGTGAAATCAAGCGTGTAGTCAGTTCCTTGCTATTGCAGATAGACGCATTACCTAGTTACGTCGTTGTTGTCACAGCGAGCAACCACCCGGAACTTCTTGATCGTGCAGTGTGGCGTCGATTCCAGATCCGTTTGGAATTGGCCATGCCAAGACAAGGTCAGATTGAAGAGTGGTTTAGGAGATTCGAGGCTCGTACAGGATATGACCTGCCGCTTTCGCCTCGGAGCCTAGCAATGGATTGAAGGGGCTGAGTTTCGATTCTGAAATTGAGGATTTTGGCATGGACGTCTTGCGAAGGATCGTTCTGGATGAGCCCGATGCGGATGTCAAGAAGATAACCGCCTCTGCCTAAGCCACTGGCGCAAGCGATTCAATGTGAAGCAGACGAACCAAAATGAGAATCTTGACTAGCCATGCCAGAGCATCCTCTCCTCGTTTTTCCTGAACCAACCCACGCCGAACGCACGAGACGCCCGGGGTTTCCCTCTTCCTTTCGTGTTCCTGCCCCAGGACAGCAGGCGTATAGGCTGAATCCTCAATTTCGACAACTACAGCAAGCTATGGAACGAAGACGCTTTCTGTTGCACGGCAATCCCCTGGGCATCCAGCCCGAGCAGGTCCTAGTCCTCGAAACCGTAGGTTCCATCGATTCATTTGTTAATGCGGTACGAAGGATAGATGGACTTGAGTGGCTTGGAACGAGTTTGAGCAGGTTGACATTGCCCCAGGGACCATGGATTCGAAGATGAGACCAATCCTGAAAAGCCGTTGAGGGGTCAACTCTTCCTTGTTATGACAAACCAACAGGCTTTAAGGCAGTTGCAGAATCTCGACAAATGGAGGCAAGACCCAGACTACAAGTTCCCATATGGGCTGGGCAGGCTGCGCCATGCATTCGGGCATCTTTACGATTCCGACCTTGGGGCGCCGAAGATAGGATTCGAGAAACCGGCCTCCTTGAAGACTGGCAATTCCGGTTGCAGGGAGACGATTCGACGGCACCTTGAAGCCGAGCTGTGGTTCCGGGGAAGCGCCAGCCGCAGGGAGCAGGCTGAATCCTACGTTCAAGGAATCATTCGGTCACAGGAGGCGAAGTACGACAGTGTGTAATCCCAGACATTAACTACCATGCAGTCTTGGGAACTATGTCCCGGTCGCGTATTCAAGAGATTGTTGAACGCCCCGATCTTTGGAACAATGTCGCAACTACGTGCCAGTGCGATGACATCATACACATTCGTCCGATAGGACAGTGTGCGGTTGAAATACCCGAAGATGCGACTGATAGTGGTGTAGTAAAAGCCTCATCGTTGTCGGTGGCCTCTCCCACCGGGGAACCCCTCGTGGCACTGCTTGACGGTATGCCTCTGGCTAGCCATCAACTGATCGACGGCCGGACGATCGTCGATGACCCTGACGATTATGAAAGTGCCTATCTGGCCAGAGAACGCGTCCACGGCACTACTATGGGGTCGTTGATCTGCCTTGGGGACATTAACGATGGCGGTCAACCTTTAGAGCGTTCCTTGTACGTTCGGCCATCATGAAACCCCGTCGTGGATTCGATGGATTGTTTGTCGAAGCGATTCCTCCAGGTGTCCTGCCGATAGATTTCGTGCATCGCGCGGTACGTAGGCTGTACGAAGGTGAAAACGGCGAGCCGCCAGTGCACCTAGCGTCCGCGTAATCAACCTTTCCATTTGTGATCCGGCGCGCCCCTTCAACCGAGAAATGAGCTCTTGGGCTCGTCTTCTAGACTGGCTTTCATGGAAGTACAACGTCCTATTCATTGTCAGTGCCGGAAATCACAGAGGCAGTCTTGAACTAAATATTCCCTCGGTTGGACTGAGTGGCCTGACTGCTGAGGAGCTGGAGGAGTCAGTTATACGGTCCTCGCCAACGACACTCGCAACCGACGCGTGCTCTCACCTTCGGAATCTTTGAACGGCATCATGTAGGTGCCACACATGAGGACACATCATCTCAGGACCATCGCTACCTGCTAGAAGTCATACACGAAGGACTCCCAAGTGTGATAAGTGCTCATGGTCCCGGTTATCGCAGAGCCGTCAAGCCTGACATTCTGCTGCCAGGCGGGCGACAACCCTTATCCGAGAAGCTTGGAAACAGTTATGCGAACAGTGTCCTGGAGGTAGTGTCCACATATGGACCGCCTGGTCAACTCGTTGCTGTACCTGGTGCACAAGGAGAGTTGAATCGGACTCGACACACGAGAGGGACAAGCAACGCCACGGCTCTAGCATCTAGAGCGACACATTTCAATTGTATGACGTCATCGAGCAGCTCCTAGAGATTCGCGGGAATGCACTAGTGATCGCGACTACGACGCAGTGCTGCTAAAGACCCTGCTCGTTCATGGCGCGAACTGGGCGAACGCTTTCCGATCTATACAGACAGGCACTGTTGAATGGCTTAGCAGGAAGTTCAGGGAATACGTGGGACGTTTTCTAGGATACGGTTCACCTGAGTGGGCCAAGGTTGTGGCCTGCACTGACCAGCGTGACTGTCCTTGGCGTGGGGTCGCTAGAAGACGGAGAAGGGGACGAGTTCATGCTTCCCCTTCCACCCAGTCTTTCGGCCATCACCGAAAGGCGAGTGCTTACGATTACAGATGGCCTGGCTGTCGCCCGTGAGTAGTACACGCCCGGAATTACCGCGTCGCTCACCTCTGGTTTAGCTCGCGAAGCTCAGAATGTCATCGCCCCAAAAGGTTGTACGCAGACCATCAGGTGGTTCAGAGGGGAACCCGTCGACCTTAAGCATGAAGTCCTAGAGGTAATAGCCGGCGATTCCGTTTCAGGACGGGGACGCAATCGGTATTAAGGTCAACTGCCGAGGATCCCGGAACTGACGCCGATACGCTCCGGAGCAGTCACCTCATAGAGGTTGGGGATCTCTCTACCGGCATCGTATGAGGAGGTCCGACGACTAACGGTCCCCGTAGTTGTGCATGAGTTTCAACACCATGCTGAAGCGTCTAAAGATCGGAATATGGGGCAGCCCTTGGGACATGCTAGATCTCGGGAGGTCCAGCGCCTGAACACTCTGGACTGAACCATTCACGAGCCGCTACACCGTGCTAGAGACACGAATGTTCTCCAACTGCGACCGAGATCCCGGCACGGGTCCTCGTAAGAGGAGACAGTCCGCAGGAGGCTCACAGAGCCCCCAACCACATTTCGAAGATGGTACTGCCTACCATCCACTTAGGCCCACCAAACTGGACAAAATCGAGAACTTTACGCTGAGGTTTTGCTTGTTCCAGTGGGTTCTTTGAGCGCGTAATGGCTAGGAGGGATTGACGGAGGCTTAGCGTCCTGGCAAAGGAGCAGTCCCTGCGGTTTCAGACGACGGTTGATATCCTCGAACAAGCCCGTCGTGGCGCCGACGTTTGCGGCCCAATGCGGAGAGTTCCGCCTTGCGGAGGCGCAAGTTCTGAGGTGTCACTTCCAGTAACTCGTCATCAGAGATGAACGCCAGGGATTCCTCCAGACTCATCCTCACGGTGGAGTTCAGGCGCTTGGCCACGTCGGCCGTCGACGACCGGATGTTGGTCAGCTTCTTTTCTTTGCATACGTTGATCCCAATGTCGCCTTCGCGGAGGTGGGAGCCCACAATCATCCCTTCATAGACCATTGCACCCGGATCTATGAATGTGTCTCCACGGCCTTGGGCGTTGAGCAGCCCGTAAGTGACAGCCGCGCCGCCTTTGGACGCCACGAGTGCTCCACCGCGCTGGGACTTTATTTCGCCTTTCATGGGCTCGTAAGAGGTGAAGACACTACTCTTCACTCCGTCGCCCCGGGTGGTCCGAAGAAAGAAGGCGTTGAATCCGATCAGTCCTCGGGTAGGTATCTTGTACTCCATGTGGACGTAACCGTTGTCGTCGTACCGCATGTTACGAAGTTGGGCCAAGTGGGCGGAGAGATGCTCGGTCAGCGCTCCCACATACCCTTCTTGAGTATTGATGTTCAGAATCTCGTATGGCTCGTATACCTTGCCGTCGATCACCTTGGTGACGGGGGTGGGACGGGACACCTGAAACTCGAATTGTTCACGGCGCATGGTCTCGACCAGAATGGACAGGTGCAGCTCGCCCCGTCCGGCGACGACAAACACATCCGGGCTTGGGGTGGTATCCACTCGCAGGCTGACGTTGGTCCGCAATTCTCTGGCCAGGCGCTCCTGGAGGTTGCGGGAAGTGCAACGGGAGCCCTCTCGGCCCATGAAAGGGGAAGTGCTCACGCCAAAGGTCATACGTAACGTGGGTTCATTGATGTCGATGGTAGGCAACGCCTCCGGACTCTCCGGCGAGGCAATAGTATCGCCGATGGACACGCCTTCAGGGCCAGTCACGGCCACGATGTCCCCGGCGTGGGCTTCGGGTACTTCAACTCGCTCCATACCACGGAACACGAAGATGCGCTCAAGGTTGTGGGAATTAGCCTCGCGGTTCCGGCCCAGCAGGACCACGTCATCCCGCAACCGGAGCGTGCCATTGGAGATGCGGCCGATGGACACTTGCCCCAGATAGTTGTCGTAGTCCAAGGCCGCCACCAGCATTTGCAGCGGGGCGCAGGGGTCGCCGATGGGCGGCGGCACCAACTCCAAGATCGCTTTGAAGAGGGGCTGCATATCCGCCCCTACCATGTCCGGGTCCGTGGTAGCGTAGCCCTGGCGGGCCGAGGTGTATAGCACTGGAAAATCCAGTTGTTCCGCGCTCGTTACCAGTTCCAAGAACAGGTCCTGTACCATCTCAGCCACCTCCGCCACACGGGCCTCCGGGCGGTCGATCTTGTTAATGACGACAATCGGTGTGACGTTCTGCTGGAGGGCTTGGCGCAGTACGTAGGTGGTCTGGGGCATGGGGCCGTCGACGGCATCCACCAACAGAAGGCAGCCATCGGCCATATTCATGACACGTTCCACCTCGCCGCTGAAGTCGGCGTGTCCCGGCGTGTCGATGATGTTGATCCGGACACCGCCATAGGAGACCGAGGCGTTCTTGGCCAGGATGGTGATGCCGCGCTCCCGCTCCAGAGGATTGGTGTCCATTATCAAAGAGCCCACCTCCTGATGGGCCCGAAACACCTGGCCCTGTTTCAACAGCGCGTCGACCAGAGTGGTCTTGCCGTGGTCGACGTGGGCTATTATGGCCAGGTTGCGAATGGCGTTGTTTTGGAAGTTACTCAATATAATCACCTCACATACAATGATAACAGGACATACAATGATAGCAGGAGAGTGAGATCATTGGCTAAGTTTATACCCCGGTCTAGCGGTTTCCACCGTACTGTACTATAATGCAGGAGCACGCTTGATTTGCGCACCAAGGTTTGACACAAGGACGGACCCTCCCCTCTCCCAATTCTCTTCTTGTTCACCCTCCGCTGATTCACCTGTGTCACCACTCTAGATTAGGGAGTCCGTTCTTATATGCCTTATAGATCTCCGTCCGCCCGCGTGCGCCCAGCTAACCGTACCCAGCACCAAGCCGTTTGCGATGACTGCGGGACATCCGCCATCCTTCCCTTCCTGCCAAGCCAGGGAAAGCCAGTCTATTGCCACCCATGCTTCAAGGCCCATCGCCACGAGCTTTCTTCGATGGTCAGTACAAACCCAAGCAAGTCGCGTACCACAAACAAGCAAGCCGTTGGTATCGCCCCGGCCGATGGCTCCGTGTTTTCTGGAATGCCTTTGAAGGCCGCTACCAAGGCGGCGATTTCCCGTATGAACATATCAAGGCCCACACCCATCCAAGAGAAGGCTATCCCTCATCTCATGGCGGGACGAGACTTGATTGGCCAGGCGCGTACGGGATCCGGAAAGACGCTAGCGTTCGCGGTGCCGATGACAGAGCGGTGCGACCCGTCACTCCGGCGGGTACAGGCACTTGTGCTGGTACCCACCCGTGAACTGGCCATGCAGGTGGCCGAAGTCATGGAAGCCCTGGCTTCTTCACAGCGCATCCGCGTCACATTGCTGTATGGCGGCCGTCCTCTGCGGCCGGAATACGCAGCGTTGAGGAACGGAACCCACATCGTCATTGGCACTCCTGGCCGGACGTTGGACCATCTACGTCAAGGGACGCTTGACCTGGGTTCAGTGCGATTTCTTGTGCTGGACGAAGCGGATGAAATGCTAGATCGGGGGTTTGCCCACGATGTCGAATCCATCATAGATCGGACGCCCAAAGAGCGGCAGACGGCGCTCATGTCCGCAACCATGCCCAAGTGGGTGGCCCAGACCGCCGCCAAACATCTGAATCAGGCGGTAAAGGTAGAAGTGGACGCAGGTATGCAAGCGCCACCTTCCGTGGAGCACCTGGTCTACACTATTCAGAAGAGCGACAAGATGGAGGCCTTGCGAACGCTGCTGGACCAGCGAAACGATACCCCGGTTATCGTCTTTGGCAAGACCAAGCGCGGCGTCAAACAGCTGGCAAAAAAGCTCGATTTGTTGGACTACCCGGTAGGAGCGCTCCAAGGAAATCTAAGCCAAAACGCACGAGAACGGGTGATAACGGACTTTCGATCCGGCACCGCATCGATCTTGGTGGCGACAAATGTGGCCGCCAGAGGCTTGGACTTTCAGGGTATTGGCCAGGTTATAAACTATGACATGCCGGACTCGGAGCTGCTGTTCACCCACCGCGTCGGACGGACTGGCCGCATGGGCCGCTCCGGAGAGGCGGTAACGTTCATCACGGTGGAGGATGAGCGGAAATGGCGTGAGATCGAGCGGGGCCTCGGCTGTCGGTTCACTAAGAAGCCTTGGCATGCGGTCCATAAGGCAATGTCACTTCGATAGCAACGCTTGTAGTGCTCCGTTGGCAGCTCTTTGGGATCCACAGAGCTATTCTATGGGGTGATAGAACCTCTCTCTGCTAACTGGTTAGATGTCCCTTCATGCCAACTATATTTGGATCACCAGATCAAAGTATAAAGGCCGGGCCGGACCACATTGTCAGTGTGATCGAGCTACTCGGAGCAAGTGGAAGAGATCGGCGCTGCCTTAGCGACCTATGGGTCTAGATTCCCAGCGGCCAGGCCCACATGATGAGCGGTATAGAAACCGCGACAATGACAACTACCAGTGGGAGACCCATCCTCCAGTAGTCTGAGAAATGATAACCGCCAGGCCCCATGACGATGGTGTTGGACTGGTGACCAATGGGCGATAGGAATGCGGAGGCCCCCCCTATGGCAACTGCCATCAAAAACGGGTCGGCCGATGCGCCAAGGGTCGCTGCCACTCCGATCCCAATAGGTGCCATCAAAATCACAGCGGCGGCGTTATTGATCAGGGCAGATAGAAGCACGGTGGTAACGAGGACGATTCCAAGCATCGCCCACGGCGGCAGGGAACCGCCCAAGTCCGCAATAGTCGTTGCGATTCGCGCCGCGCCTCCGGTCGTTTCTAGGGCCTCGCCCACCGGGATCATGGCGCCCAACAGAATGATAACTGGCCAATCTATAGCCCGATAGGCCGCCTGCAACGTGAGGAATCGGCTCATGAGGAGGACGGCTAAGGCGGCTACGAAGGATATCTGGACTGGCAGAATATCAAAGGTCGTAAGCAATACGGCACCCGCGAACACGGCGACAGGAAAGACGAGCCGGCGTGGCTGTCCAATTCGAAGCTCACGCTCGGCAAGGGGGAGTAGACCAAGCCTGGGCAATGCCGACTGCACCAACTCTTTCCTACCCTGAAGAAGCAGCACATCGCCGGCTTGGAATGCCATGTGGCCGAGCCGGCGGACAAGTCTGGTACCCCGTCTGGACACTCCCAGCAGGTTCACGCCAAATGCCGCATGCAGGTGGAGGCCCCTGGCCGTTCTGCCCTGGGCCAGACTATCCGGGCTGACGATGGCCTCCAATGTGGAGACATCTTCCGAACTGAGCGTCTGATCGACATCCGAGCGGATGTCCCTAGATCCCTCGAGTACGAAGCCTGTTTTGTCGATGAAAGTCTTGAGGTTCTCGGGATCGGCCTCGATGATGAAGATATCGCTAGCGTCTATGATCTGATAGCTAGACGGCGCGCCGTAAACCGTCCCGCGATGAAGAAGGCCGGCAATCGCAACGTCCTCCTCGGCCAACTCCTCAAGGTCCCGGACGAGTTTGCCAATGAATCGAGAGTCGTCGGGTACCCGTACCTCGGTCATGTAGTCTTTGATATCCAACGTCTCACCCAGAGCCATTGGGGCCTTCCTGGACGGCATGAGGCGCCAGCCCACAAGGGCGATGAAGAGCACCCCGGCCACAGTCACTGCGAGCCCAACAATTGTGAAGTCGAACATGCGGAAGTGAACACCAACTTCCTCATAACGAAAGTCAGAGATGATGATGTTGGAGGGCGTTCCAATTAAGGTGATCATGCCCCCCAAGAGGGATGCGAAAGCCAATGGCATGAGAAAGAGCGAAGGAGGATGATTGCTTCTGTTCGATGCTCTTATTGCCACGGGCATGAGGAGACTGACGGCGCCTACGTTATTCATAAACGCCGAGAGAACCGCTGCCAGACCCGATAAGGACACTATCCGAACGGTTAGATACCGGGGGATGCGTAAATACCAGCTGGCAATCACGTCCACGACGCCGGAGTTGTAGAGCGCCCGGCTCAAAGCGAGGACGGCGGCTACGGTGACCACCGCCGGATGGCCGAACCCCAGGTACGCTTCCGAGGGAGGCACAATGCCCACGATTGTCAGGATGAGCAGCGCCAGCAAGGCGACGAGGTCGTAGCGCCACTTAGCCGTCACGAACATGACGAGGGCGAGAATGAGGACTCCGAAGACTATAGCCTCATCCATCAGTCGGACACATAGCCTTCTGGCACAGTAACGGGCCAGAAGGCACCAATTCCTTGTTAACTTGGCTCACTGTGACGGAACCCCTTTGCCCTCGCATGAAGTCTCTTCCCGTCAGGTTCAGCCCAAACTTCACGTCGACGCTATTATCTTGGGTCCCGGCCCAACGTATTCTGCAGAGGCTACCCTTCATTGGCTGAATAACCACGGTCCACAAGCAAGGCGAATCGTTCCCGGTTGGTCTCCTCACTGATTTGCTGCAGACGCTCGTTTCTTTCAAGTGTCGATGGCAACAGTGATTCGGATAGTGACGGCTGAACCATCTGACGGGGCTTCATTACCCTCCTGACTTCCCAGGCTGGATACCCAAGATTTTCCCCTACTCGCCATCATCATGCAAGGTCTCTGAAGTGGGACGGTTGTAGCAAATCTCGTCGAGAACGAGGAGACAACTCTGACAAATACTAACCCTCTAGGCGCTACCAGGGTAATTATCTCGGAGTCGATACACACAGAGAGACGAACATGCAGCCGCAACTATAGACCGGCTGGACGCCCGGTTGGGACAGTACCGGTTACC
The DNA here is from genome assembly GCA_965226535.1 of Dehalococcoidia bacterium. Classification (GTDB taxonomy): domain Bacteria; phylum Chloroflexota; class Dehalococcoidia; order Lucifugimonadales; genus JAPULR01. The sequence goes on from CBDDDE010000010.1 coordinate 589,875, forward strand.
GGCTGCTTCCAGTGGCTACGAAGGTCTACACTGCTGGGCGTCTGGGCTAGGTGAGGCGGCTGCCTTCGGAATCGAAGGTACGAGCTCTTACGGAGCGGGACCATCGAGGTACCGCGCCAGACGCGGACGCCCTGTCATCGAGGTCAACCGGCTCGACAGGTCTACACGTCGCAGTCTCAAAGGTGCCGAAGTGGTCAGGAAAAAGTACGTCTACAAGAATGGGCATGACAAGAGTCTGCCGGACGCCAGCTTTTTCAACAGGCCATTTACACCTTGGGAGCTACGTGACCTTCCGTGCCCAGATTGCGCAGTGCTCGAGGTCGTTGTTGTTGGTGAAATACATTAGACCGCCGAGAGACTCCTGATCCTTGGCCGCCACCAATGCCATTCCCTGGGACCGGAGCACGGATGCGACCCTGCGCTCATCGAACAACTGAAAGGACCTGGACTCATCGTAGTCCGGGTCGTGTATGGTGACCTTACCGTGACCGCACTTGAAAATCATTTGCAGCACGCCCCCCGGGCTAGTGATCCTGCAGAGCTCAGGAATGGCGGTCCAGTAAGCGCTTCTCTCGCTCAGGTGTTGGATAACCGCGTTGCACATCACAAAGTCGAACACGCCGGTTGGAAAGTCCAATCGGCGCGAGAGGTCGCCGACCTTGACACGGTCCTCAAGGAAGGGGTGCAGCCGCAGTGCCGCCTCTACGTTCTCCTTCACGGAGTCAATGCCTATCACGTCTAGCCCTCTATCCACGAGTTCTGCCACGTCGATAGCCCCCGCGCCGCAGCCGGCGTCTAGGCCTTTTGGACCAGGCGCCAACTTTACCAAAGCATTCATCAGGGAGTGATTGCCCTCAAGGAGTGGATGGGACGAGCGATTCCAGAACCGCTGAACCCCTTCAATCTGGTTGGAAGCGTATCTATCCGCGTATCGACTGTAGAATTCGTGGTAGTCACCGACCGACCGCAACTTGCGGTCAACATATATCTTGGCGTCCATAGGTTTCCTCCTGCAATAGTTGTCATTTCACGGACAGCTACCCAGAAGCGTCGACGGTTAAAGTGCTCGCAGCTCTTCAGCCATCGTACAAGCGTGTATCTTTTGGGTCGGAGACCGTTGCCCAGCGTGATGATGTGTCACTGGAGGTTAAGCGGAGGGTGCCCACTAAGGGAACCGAACCGCCGCTCCTTTACGGGAAGCGGACTTTTAGTCCGCTGGGTCTATCAGTCCTGCCGTCTAAGCCTGCTCGCTGACGTCCCGCCCACCTGCCTAAGCAGTCCACCCCGTAAATCGCAGCCATTTTATCTTCAATGATAAGCAAGCCGGATGTCGCGAAATTAGCCTATCGGCCTGTCCGAGAAAGATCGTGTAACTCAGATAATGGTCATAAGACGCTCATTTTGTCAAGTGTGGTCTGTTCAGCCTGTTGAAAGGAAGGACTGGAGTAGTGTAAAAATGGGACACCACAAAGTCATCCTTAACGGGCAAACACAAGAACTCTAGAGAAGAAGATGGGAGTGGGTGAGGCGGGACTCCGTGTCGAGGTGCTCGTAGGTGACTTTCTGGCTGGTGACCTCTCTGGACTCGACGTCGAGTCCATGTCATTGAGACGCTGGAATGCACTACGATGAGGATTGTAGATATGGATGGCACCGTTGAACTAGTGATCTTCGACTGTGACGGCGTTCTTGCCGACTCAGAGGCCCTGGACAGTCAAGTTGTCTCCTCCCTCCTAAGGGAGGCTGGCCATAGTATTTCACCAGAAGAGGTTCAAATAAAATCCAACGGCCTCGCTGATGACGCAATGTGGACCTTGCTGGAAAAAGAGTTGGAAATTCTCCTCCCCCGGGGCATTAGGGAACGCTGGGAAGCGAGACTGCTGGATGTCTTTCGAGAAAGCCTAGTGCCTACGCCGGGGTTGGCAGAAGCAGTACACGAGTTGTCCGCGGAGAACGTCGGCATATGCGTTGCATCCAACGGAAGCCTTGAGCGGGTTTCCACCATTCTGGACATCATTGGTCTGACTGCTCCCTTTGGCGGAAGAATATTCAGCGCCACTATGGTTGCCCGTGGAAAACCGAATCCTGACCTATTCTTGTATGCGGCACAGCAAATGAGAATTTCTCCTCCCCGGTGCGTCGTAGTTGAGGATAGTCGGATAGGGGTACAAGCGGGCCTCGCAGCGGGTATGCGCGTTCTCGGCTTTTGTCCCAACGGAGATATCCGGAAATTGAAGGAACTGGGCGTTGAGACCTTCCCCCATATGGATGACCTAGTTGATCTCTTGGAACTCGATGGGCCGCGTTGCTAGAGTCTACAGGGCGATTCATTCCGGTCCCAAGAGGCCGGATATACTGCCTCCGGATTCACGGCCCCTGCGCAACTTCCCTTCTGGCCATCCAGAGAGGCGCTGGCATTCCCCACCAGCAGATGCGAGCCTTAGAGTGCCTGAGGGACGACAGGCCCGTTATCTTCTATGACCAGTTGGGTTGCGGGGATTCAAACCGGCTTGAGGGCACCCATTTATGGCAGATCCACCGTTTCGTTGACGAGCTGGTCAAGGTAAGAAACAGCCTCGCACCAGGCCCAGTCCATCTCTTAGGATACTCGTGGGGAAGTATGGTAGCCGCAGACTACGCCCTTCGGAAGACGGCTGGTATAAAGAGTCTAATGCTGGCAAGCCCCATTCTGAGCGTTTCAAAGTGGACGGAGGACGAAAAGAGTTCAGGGACCGTCTCCCCTCCCTGGTCAAATCTATCCTCGAGCGGACATTTCCGGCGACGGTCCAGAGGTTCCTTGACGCGGTGAATAAGGGTTTTCGATGACTGTCCGCAAAGCCGCGATAGACTAGGAATTAACTCATGCAAGGCGACAGATGGTACTGCGCCCGGAGGATTGGAGGTAGTCTTTGAGCACGACACGGATTGACGGTCTAATATTTGACCTGGATGGCACTCTCCTTGATAGGGCTGTCGTCTTCACCAGGGTTGCCGGGGAATTCTATGACGAGCATCTGCGTAACCCTACATCCCTGACACGAGACGAAGCGGTCGATATGATGGTCCGCTGGGACGGAGATGGCTATGCTGACCGTGAGTGGATGCTGGCCCAATGGCTTGGCCAGTGGCCTGACACAAGCTTGGATACGGGATCACTGCAGGCGTGGTACCGCTCAGCCATGGAGCGCCAGATAGATCCGGAGGTGGAGATCATAGAATTCCTGGCCCGACTCAACTGCCTAGGAGTGCCCTGGGGTATTGTCACCAATGGAGGAACAAGCCAACGGGGTAAATGCAAGGCGGCAGGCCTGGAACAGATCGCTCCCTTCATCATTGTCTCAGGCGAAGTTGGCTACGAGAAACCGGACCACCGGATATTTCGCGATGCTCTGGAAGCCACCGGGCTTACGGCGCCCGAGCAGGTCATGTTCGTGGGGGACAATCCGGTAGCAGACATAGATGGGGCCAAGCGCTTTGGAATGCTAGCCGCCTGGATACGGCGAGGTCGGCAGTATCCGAGGGGCCTCTTGTTGCCGGACTACATCATAGACCACGTGCTCGAAGTGCGAAACATAACAAACATCTAGCACGGTGTCTGCCTGCAGGACCTCTTCTCCTTGGGATTCATGATTGCAGTAGGCTGAGGCACTGGGTGATGGGAGAGGAGCTATAGCATTGGGCGGAGAGTGGGAGGGCATCGAGGGAAGAGGATGGAACGTTCCCGCCGCCATTGTGGCCCACATGGCGGTCAAACCGTAAGAGTTATGGGAGGGTACGCTTCATTGGCCCATGGCTCCTCTTGGGGAGGGCATTCTCCATAGTAGCAACGGGCTGTGGTCATTCTACATTTAGGCTAGGGGAGTCATGGGAAAAATAGTTGCCATAGGCGGTGGCGATTTTGCTAAGGGGGAGACGCTACCCATAGACCAAGACGTTGTCAGGCTTACGGGCAAATGGAGGCCGTCGGTGTTGTTTGTTCCCACGGCCAGCAACGACTCGGAGGCCTATTTTGAGACGTTCCGGGAGATCTACGGCGGCACGCTGGGGTGCCGGATCTCGGTGTTGAGGGTGTTGGGCAGGAAGCCGCCGATCAGAGAACTGGAGGCTTCGGTGCTGAGCCAGGACGTGGTCTACGTGGGCGGCGGGAATACGTTGAAGATGATGCGCCGCTGGCGGTACATTGGACTGGATAGGGTGCTACGGAGGGCGTACGACAGAGGGATTGTGTTGGCGGGGATTAGTGCAGGTGCCATATGCTGGTTCGATTATGGTCACAGTGATTCTTACCGGTTCTATCATCCGGAGGACTGGCAATTCATCCGGGTTCGGGGGCTTGGATTGGTAAAGGGGACCATGTGCCCGCACTATGACGAGGCCATTGACGGCGCGGTGACAAGGGAGGAACTCTTCCAAGAGATGATGGAGCGCTACGGTAGCGTGGGCATTGGTGTTGAGAATAACTGTGCGGTAAGGATTGTAGATGGGAAATGGGACGTATTAAGGTCGAAAGCGTGTGCCAAAGCGTATCGGGTTTACAAAGTCGAGGGAAGGATAGTTTCTGAGGAGGTTTGAGGGTTAGAGGTTGAAGTGAGCCGGCCACTGATTGATATCTTTGACTGCTCGATGGCAGGCTTGGAGGACCACTCCAGCGGCAGAGTCACGGTCCGAACCTTCGTGAAGAGACTTCGCAGCAAGCTGGGCGACGACACCAAGCGCCCCGCCTACATCCTCACCAAGCCGCGTGTCGGCTACCGCATGGCGAAGGGTGAGGAGCGCCAGCAGTCCCGATCTGCATCAAGGGCGTCTGTTCCTTTCCATGGGACCTGCTTCACCCAGAAAGATACACTCCCTCTCTTTCTTCACACCTATCGTAACTACCCCAGTGATAAGCATTCTTGACATTATTAACTGTATTCGTTAACATTGTCAGCAGTGAATCGATTTAGACATGACGACGCCCAACGGCTCTTCGCCGGACAGACGGTCCGTCGATTGCCGGCTGACATCCAGCGCAGGGTGAGAGTAAGACTACAGCTGGTGGTAGCTGCGGCCGCGCTCACCGATCTTCGAGTGCCGCCCACCCTCCAGTTAGAAGCCCTGCGGGGAGACCTGGAGGGCCAGTACAGTATCCGCATCAACGACCAGTGGCGCGTGTGCTTTATTTGGACGGACAGGCGCGCGATGGAGATCAAAGTCACCGACTACCACTGAGGAGGAAAGCCATGACTACCCCCGAACCAATCCACCCAGGAGAGCATCTGGCTGAGATTATGACAGAGCTGGGCATTACCCAGTACCGCTTGGCGAAGACGATAGGAGTGCCTCCTATACGCATCCACGATATCGTCCACCGTCGCAGGTCCATTACGGCGGACACGGCTTTGCGAATCGGACAGGCCTTGGGCATGACTCCCGACTTCTGGCTGAACCTCCAGCGGATGTATGACTTGGACGTGGCTCGGGCCACTACCGACACCAGTACTATTGAACCTCTCGTTCAGGCAACAGGATGACGCTCACTAACACTCAAGAGGCGACAGGGAGCGGTTCAGTTCCCCCGGTGTGGCTTGTACGCGCTGGTGCTCGAGGGGAAGACGAAGCAGTTGCTCTCGAACAGGGAAAGGCAATAATTGGGTTTAACGATATCCCGGACTTGACGCCATCTACAGACCGGGATTCAGTGGTTGCTCTGGTTAGGCGTACAAATCCAGAGGCTCCCGAAGCACGCAACTTGAATAGGGCTGCCCAGCTCGTTGCATTCACGCTACGTATGCGCGAGGGTGACATCGTGGTACTTCCACTTAAAACACGACCCGGCCAAGTCGCACTCGGCCAAATCAAGGGACCCTACACCTACCAGGAAGTCGAAGGAACCAAGCGCCATACCCGTTTGGTTGAATGGATCCGTACCGACGTTCCTCGATCGGACTTCAACCAGGACCTGCTCTACTCTTTGGGGGCCCTCATGACCGTCTGTCGGATTCAGCGCAACGATGCTGGGCGACGGATCACAGCAATCCTGAACGGAGAATCCGACCCAGGCAGTGACACAACCGACAAGAGCTCAGTAGCCGCAATCTCCGACGAGCAGACCGTTTCGGAGGATCGCGCCATACTAAACATCGAAGACACTGCCCATCAACAGATACTGGATCATATTCAGGCACGCTTCCCTGGACACGACCTTGCGCGATTAGTAGATGCCGTGCTACAGGCTGGGGGGTACTCTACACGGCTTTCACCACCCGGGCCTGACGGCGGTGTAGACATCCTGGCTGGCCGAGGCTCAATTGTGTTCGAAGGCCCGCGGATATGCGTCCAAGTCAAAGCAACGACAAGAGCAATCGACGTCACTATACTCCGCAACCTTCAGGGTACCATGCAAACGTTCCAGGCGAATCAAGGGATCCTCGTTAGCTGGGGCGGGTTTACAGGTCCGCTCCACCGTGAAGCGCGTCAGAGCTTCTTCACGGTACGGCTTTGGAACGCCGATGACCTGATCCGTGCGGTTTACCGAACCTATGAACGCCTCCCAAAGCAAATCCAGGCGGACATACCGCTTGAGAGAATCTGGACTCTCGTCCATGATGATTCCGCCCTGTAATCCTTGCATAGCTCAGCCCAGAAAGGACGGAAATATGAAACACCTACAGCCCCTTACCCCGGCGGCCCTCTACACCAGGGTGTTCAAAGATAGGCAGGACGTGGATCTGTCGGTGTCAGTCCAGCTACGAGCCCTCGGGACTATTCTCAGAAGAACGGCTACATGGCGGCAAGGGAGTAAGTGGACGAAGGCCACCTTTCGTCGATTGAGTACTGTCGTGGTCACTACTGGCGGGATGTGCCTTGCGGCCTCGACAAGAAGACGGTGGATGGCTTGTTAGTCCTTTGAGTATAAAGGATATCCGGCTCTCCCCCAGTCGAGCAAAAAGAGGTTGGCAGTTTAAGCTTAAGGAGGAATCATGAATGTACAGAGAGTGGGGCTCGCACTTTTAATCGTGGGATTTCTAATCGGCTTGGTTGGCGTGACGGGTCCTTTTTCAGTGATCCAACTTGTGACGGGGCTTATCATAGCAGCCGTAGGTACAGCCATAGTTATCAGGACGGCAAGAAGATAATCGTAATGACAAGTCTCTCGAAATCTACTGCCGCATCAACTTCGATCCCCCTAGGTTAGCAGGTGGCCCGCCAGGGGGATATGACGAAGCTCGGGTCTGGCGGCTCCTCCTCCACAAGCTGCTCACGAGTGGCCCGACGTGCCGGGGCAACGGGCCATGGCCGCCGTGCTGGACAGCGTTGACGAGGCTATAGGGCACGATAGAATAGAAACGGATATGCTGAAAGCAGACGCCCAGCTTATAGGGCTGGTGAAGTTAAAGTGGAGGTCTAAGAATTGACCCAAGAGATCCAAATAGCTCTTGAACCTGACGATAAAGGCATGGTAGGTCGCCAGTGTCCTGCCACGGATTGCGGACGTTACTTCAAACTCAAGCCCGGAACGGGTCTCAACACTTCGGTAACCCGGTGTCCCTACTGTGAGACTGAAAGTGTCTCAGGTGACTTCCTGACGACTGACCAAAGAGAATATGCCTTATCTGTGGCGGGTAGAGAGATCGTTAGCCCCCTCGCCAAAGGGTTTGCTCGAAACATAAAGAGATTTAACCACCGCCAACCACGAGGTCTGATGCGGCTTGATGTCTCTGTGCGATATGATCCCGTCCCCCTATACAGCTATTTGGAAAAACCACTTGAGACGGAAGTCACCTGCGATCAGTGTAGGTTGGAATTTGCGGTTTACGGTGTATTCGCATCGTGCCCTGATTGTGGTCGCCTGAACGCGTTGGTGGTGCTACTTTCTTCATTGGAGACAACGAAAAAGAAGCTCGCGTTGTCGAAAGACGAAAGCCTGGACCAAGACCTAAGGCAGGATTTTCTCAAAGAAGCACTCAACGGCCCCGTTGGTGCGTTTGACGCCTACGGCAAAGCGCTACGAGCACGTACATCAAGCATCCCCTCCAGCGCCAAATCCAACCTTTTTCAGGATATGGAAACACTAGACATGGAGTTGCAGGCAGCAGGAATCCCAGGTGTTGAACAGTTAATTGGGATATCCGGATGGGAAGATATGAAGTGGTTCTTCCAGACACGCCACATCTACTCCCATAACGCAGGTGTAGTAGATGATCGGTTTATTGCCAAGCAGCCAGCCTATGCTCATATGCGAGGTCGACTCTTTCCGCTGGATGCGGATCGAATCGAGAAGAACATAGATACCCTCGGCCTCTTGGCCGCCGAGTTAGACTCTAGGGTTGGTTGAGGGGAATAAGCCGATGACCACACCTGCCAAGCTCAACGAATACAACCGCGCCCAGGCCCCGGCGCAGAGGCTGCTGGAGCGTCTAGGGTGGACCTATCTATCCCGCGAGGCGCTGGCGATTCATATCGTCGACTTGGCCCGCCGGAGGAGTGGGCGGTGACTGAACGGGACTGCGTCCGCTTCGGTGACACGACTATCGAGTACGAGGTGCGACGCAGCCAACGGCGCAGGAAGACCGTCCAGATCACCTTGGACGGCGGCGGTGTCCATGTCATCGCACCCATGACAACCCCGGATGGCGAACTGAGGGCCATGGTGCGCAAACGGGCACCCTGGATCCTCACTCACACGCCAGGAGCGCTGTTGGAAGCCGCGCCGAAGCGCTTTGTCAGCGGCGAGACGCTGCCGTACCTGGACCGAACCGTTCGAATGGTCGTCGAGTCTGGGGATGTGCGCTCTCCGGAGGTCCGATTCGATCACTGGCGCTTCCGGGTCGTCGCACCCCGGAGCCTCCATGACGGCAAACGCTATGAGGCAATCCGACGCGCCATCGTTACCTGGTATCGGACCCGCGCCGCCGAGCGGTTGGCGGCCAGCGTCGACCGCTGGTGGCCAAGGCTCGGTCGGGGAAAGAAGTCACGGATACTCATCCGTGACCAGCGCCAACGCTGGGGAAGCTGCGCCGCCGACGGCACGCTGCGGTTCAACTGGCGGGCCATGATGCTGGAGCCTTCTCTCATGGAATACATAGTCGTCCACGAGATGGCCCACCTCACCCATCAAAACCACTCGACGGACTTCTGGGGGCTGGTGTCTAAAACGATGCCAGACATGCAACGACGGCGCCAGCGTCTGCGGGAGGCCGGGCGGGCGCTTCCCCTGTGACCTCTGCTGAATGGAGTGTTTGCCTTGGTCACCCGCACCTTCTCCCTGGTGCGGCACCACGTACGACGGGCCAACATGCTCCAAAGTGCTTGCTCTCATGCGGCAACTTTGGGGTAGCGGGCCGTATCTACCAAGGAAATAACGCATCACTGCGACCGGGATGAGTATGAGTACAAGGACAGAACGATTTTGCACAAGAAAATCAGAAAGTGTACCTGACCTGTTCAAGAGAGCTATCCACAAGATGGCATGGATCGTCCTGCTGTGCTCGATGGCCGCCTCCTTGGCAGCATGCGACGAGAAACCGCAACTTACAGCCACACCAATGCCGACCAACACTCCGAATCTGTTACCAACCGACACACCAATCACCATGAGCACTCCGACACCCACACGTACTACAACGCTGCTGCAGACGCCCATATCCACGACAACACCGGTGCCGACGCCCATGCCCACTCCCACAAGGACGCTGACGCCCACGCCCACTCCTATACTTCACCTGCTCTGCGTCCATTGAGGGTAAGCGTTATATGCTCAAGCTCATCAATTCCGAGCGTCGAGCGCGGGCCTCGATCCCGTTGTTTTGGGGAACAACGTCCCGCGCAGCTGCACGCAGAGGCCTCACTAGAGGGTTGCTTTTCATCCCATTGGGGCATCAACGGTCTGAAACCCCACATGCGGTACAGTCTTGCCGGCGGCTATCAGTCCAACGGAGAAAATGGGCTTGGCAGCGACTATTGCATCACGGGATCCAACAGGTACCGGCCCATTGCCTGTCCATCAAGAGATTCGCGAGGCTATGGAGCGGTGGTGGACAGCCCAGGCCACCGCCGCAACATCCTCGGCAAGTGGCACAAGAAGGTCAACATTGGTCTTGCGTGGGACCAATACAACTTCAAGGCTATCCATTGACTTCGAGGGCGACTACGTCGAATACTACCGGCTGCCCAGTCAGTTGAGAACGGCGTTCTTGCTATGTCCGGAACGGTGAAGAATGGCGTGAGATTCGAGGAAGGCAGGGATCTGGGCGTCCAGGTATACTACGATTCGCCGCCGCACCCGCTCACTAGGGGACAGGTCTCAAGAACCTACTGCTATGATTTCGGCGTCCCGATAGCCTCCCTGCGGGAGCCTCTAAGTGGAGGTGGTTCTACGATGAGGACGATCATACAACTTCGTACAAGTCCTGCCCAGATCCCTATGACGTTCCAGCAGATGCGCCCGCGCCTACCTCGATTCAACGAGGCACACGAATTCTGGCAGGGGGCGTATGCCGGCGAGCCAGGCGCGTGAGGAGCAGTCCATCAAGTTGCCGTGGATTACCACTCTAGAGTGGCTCGCCAGAGGCGAAACTTTCTCCGTGACGGCAGACCTGGGAGATCTGCTGGCGAAGCACGGCAAGGGAGTCTACTCTCTCATCGTATGGGGCATCATCCTCAGCGAGTCTGTAGTTATTTCAGAATATTCCATATTTCATGATGTAGCCCCGCCTGACACGTACAATATCTATAACTCTGAAGGCGAGTAAAGACGAAGGCATGCTGGGAAGGGCGAGGAGCATAGGTGCCGAAGAGTAGGTCGTTCATCTTCTTCATTATCGTAGTCTTTGACGTACGGGGACTCTGACTCGCTCTTCGGTCAGCCTCCAGCCGCCTAGCCCCTGGTCAATTGCGTCGACGCGGTATTGAGAGTCGACTGTGAAGGAGACGGGTATTACGCCGTAGTAGTGCAGTAGGTCGGTGGACTAGACAATCTCGATGGGCATTACGTCATCACCTTTTGGTGGGGAAGCTGGCCAACGACGGCACGCTGCGGTTCAACTGGCGAGCCATGATGCTGGAGCCTTCTCTCATGGAATACATAGTCGTCCACGAGATGGCCCACCTCACCCATCAAAACCACTCGACGGACTTCTGGGGGCTGGTGTCTAAAACGATGCCAGGCATGCAACGACGGCGCCAGCGTCTGCGGGAGGCCAGTCGGGCGCTTCCCCTGGACCTCTGCTGAATGGAGTGTTTGCCTTGGTCACCCGCACCTTCCCCCGGTGCGGCACCACGCACGACGGGCCAACAAAGCTCCAAAGTGCTTGCTCCCATGCGGCAACCTTGGCATGTTAGCCTCATTGACCTGCCTCCGACTAAGTTAGTCCTAGAAGCACAGGGAGCGGGTCCCCAGGATCAAGCTTCTTGAAAGTCATGCTGGCGTCTCCATCGCATATCGCGAGGCTACGTGAAATCGAGTGTCTGAAGCTTCTGCCCTGCTTCGTCAATAGCCGCGCATAGGGAGCTTAGCTATTCCCCAGAAGGCGTTCAGACGTTCAACAGTGAAATGCCACCTTGGGGTCTCGGGGCTGAGCCACAGTGTTCTGGTTTCCAAAGAAGCCTCGTTCCTTGACCGCCTCTGAAGATCGACTGCCTTGATCCAGTCCACACCCATGAAATTCTCACCGTGTCCTTCATCGAATGCATCTGGCGCCTCAACTCCTACTTCAGTGATGGAGATGGGAGAAGTTCAGATTAACACTGAATTGGTCGTAGCGCGCGGCAGACATGACAACCTTTCCAACACCGACATATCCCTTCCCGGGGACAGACACCCATATGCGGTTGCCAGGTTGAAGCATTCTCAGAGTTTTCACGTACCACTCTCCCCCTCCGGCGCTTACGAACCCGTACCTCTTCGCATCATTCCACCTTCGATGGTCTCCTTCTACAAAGGAAACGTAAAACTCACCATTCCATTCTCCCTTCGAGACTGGGCGGGGATCAGTAGAAAGGACAACTGGATCACTCAGCCAAGCTCGCGTTAGATATCGACGATCTTCATCCTGAAACGCACGGAACAGCACGACATTGATTTCAACGCCGTACTCTTCCCGTAGATACAAAACTGGAGCAGATCAGGTGGACGATGGTCAAGTTCGCTAGCAACGAGGTAACCAGTCGATGGGAACATTGAGTTCATCGGGGGGATTGAATCTTCGCCTGAAGGGCATCATTGATCCCTTTGGAGCATAGCCTCACTTCGCCGACGTTGGTAGTCAATAAAGGTACGCAATCTCCGACGGAGGTCAGTGCGGCTGTATCCAGGAGTCGTAATCGAGGGTCTGTGCAACTGGTCGCGTCCCCTAGGCGTCCGGGCGCGCTACACGATGAGCTTCAAACCCTTCAACTCAATTACTATCAAGTTACCTTCTGCATCAATTGCCACCAACGGCAATATGGCATCGCCAAGAGGTGTAGCTACCTCAACGGCCAATTATCATGGAGGCCGGAGTCAACCTGTGGAAAGATCACGGCGAGATTTCCTGGAGTCGTTCAAGTTGATAGTCTCCCACTGAGGATACCGGATTGAAGTCCTTGTCAATTCGCCAAATCGGTACTTCTATCGACACCCGACCCTCCTTCAATTGCGAGCCATATCATAGCTTGATCTTAGGACTCATTGGCCTACATTCGTATCCCACCGATGCGGCCGAGCCGATAGGCCGGTGCTCGCTGAGCAGACTATGGAAACCCACGTAATGCCTCAGAGATTCAGATACCAGAGTAGCTGGACCTGGTCAGGCAGTCCTTCGTACATGCCGGGATGTATAGCCCCGAGATAGCAGCCCTGGTTGGCATAGAACTTGCACGCCCGTATATTGATGTTCTGCGTCTCGATTTTAAGATACCGGCATCCTTTAGCTCGCGCCCATTGGGCAGCGCGACCGAACAGGTGTGATCCTATGCCCTCTCGGCGGTGATCCGGATGGATGCGTATGTCCCAGAGCACCGCCAAGTCGTCGCGCCCCTCCAGCATATCTACTCCCGGCGTGTTCCAGGCGACGACGGCACCTCCGATTCGCACCGCTTTATTGAAGGCTGCCAAGATTACCCAGTTCGAGGTGTCCCATCGCTTCGACCACCGCGTAGGTTGTCCATCTTCCTTATTATCGTAGTCCTTGACGTATGGAGGCTCTACTCGCTCTTCGGTCAGCCTCCAGCCGCCTAGCCCCTGGTCAATTGCGTCGACGCGGTATTGAGAGTCGACTGTGAAGGAGACGGGTATTACGCCGTAGTAGTGTAGTAGGTCGGTGGACTGTTCAACGATCTCGATGGGCATTACGTCATCACCTTTTGGTAGGGAAGCTGCACCAGCACAGCTTTATGCCGGTCAGTCGGATCACCTTACAATGGCCAAGGGTTGGCAAGGTCAGGACTAGAGCTAACCCGCGGGACGGAACAGCAGTGTATCACCCGGATTTCCCATTTGGGCCGGCGGTGCCCCTCTTCATCGTGGCTGGAAGTCTAGCAACGCCTCCAGCCACCGTCAATGCGGTAGCCACATAAGTAGGTAGTGTCAAGAATTGTGTGTAAATTCTTGAAATCCAAGCAGAATTCGCCGAATTTATCAAGTCTCCAAAAACATACAGCAATGTATACTACGCCTGATCCGCCATGATAGAAGAGTTTGCGTTAATAAAAGACTTCGCCATCATCATGGCAGTGGCAGGGGGGGCATTGTTGCTATTCCGCCGCCTCGGCCTGCCCCTTATATTAGGCTACCTTTTTGCCGGCGTAATAGTCGGCCCCTTTACACTTCCGAATCCTCCTATCCAGGACGTAGAGACCGTCCGCCTTCTAGCGGACCTCGGCCTCATCCTCCTACTTTTCGCAGTGGGACTCGAGCTCGGCTGGGAACGCATTCGTCAGGTCGGTGTGAGAGTGGTCCTCATCGGGGCCATAGAGATCACCTTCATGATAGCTTTAGGATACGAGGTTGGCCTCTTACTAGGATGGAGTGGAAAGGAAGCTATCTTCCTTGGCGCCGCTCTGTCAATCAGCAGCTCCGCTATCCTGTTAAAGATGCTCAGAGACACAGGCAACCTGATGGGAATACGGGGGAGTTTGATAGTTGGAATTCTGGTGGTTGAAGACTTTGCAGCCGTCATTTTGTTGAGTGTGCTGTCCGGTGTGGCGACCACCGCCACCTTCGAGGCGGGAGACGTGGGCTGGCTGATTGGGAAGCTGGCCATATTCACCGCTGCAACCTTGGTGTTTGGGGCTATTCTGGTACCTCGCCTCGTGGAACTAAGCGCGCGCTACCGCTCTCGGGAAACGCTGCTGATTGTAGGCCTGGCGCTCTGTTTTGGCCTGGCAGTGGTGGCCCAAGAGCTAGGGATCTCCGCGGCGGCGGGAGCCTTCCTGATCGGCACCGTCATCGGGGACACCAAGCACTCTGGTGAGATGCTTAGCACCATGAGCCCAGTGCGAGACATGTTTTCTGCCATTTTCTTCGTATCTATAGGGATGCTGGTAGACTTTTCAACGGTAGGAGACTTCATGGGCCCAACGTTAATCGTGGCGGCTGTCTTCATTGTGGGGAAGGTGGTGGCCGATACCGTGGGGACCTTCGTAGCGGGCCACGACGGAAGGACATCCCTCCAGGTCGGCATGGGTATGCCACAGATGGGCGAGTTCTCTCTGGCCATGGTCAAGGTAGGTAGAGACCATGGGGCTGTGGGGGCTTTCCTGTATCCCGTCATAACAGTCACCACTGCCATCACGTCCCTCGTCTACCCTTTCTTATTTGGCTTGGCCGATCCTACCGCTTCGTTCCTAGAGAGACGGTCGCCGCGTTTATTGCGCTACTATGTCAAGAACCTCTCCAGCTGGCTCATCGCTATGAGGTCTGCATTCGACTTCCGCAGCGAGGCGGCTAGGCGCGTCCAACAATCGGGGCAAGTAGTATTGCTAAACTTGGGTATCGTCATAGTGCTCATAGCCGTCGGAACATTCCTATCTCACCTCACCCGCGAACTGGCCGACTTAGTTAGGCTGAGAGAGAGTATGGTGGGCCTCATTATTGGCTCTGGAGTGGTGGTATTGTGCATACCCTCTACAATAGTTCTTTGGAAAGAGCTCAGGGCCCTGGCCGATGGACTGACGGGGTTCCTCTTTGCCCAAGACTCCGGGGACCCAGGACTTTATAGGAGAGAAAACGTCCGCGTAATAGTCAGGGACAGCCTGTTGGCAGCTGTGACAACCCTTCTGGTAATCGTAGCTATACCGTTCCTGACCGAGCTTCTATCTATAGGCCGGTTTTCGATACCGATACCCATAATCCTCCTCGCCGTCGTGGCCTTTGTGGCCACTCGGGCCGCGTTCAAGATCCATGGCGCGCTAGAGTCCACCTTCGGCCAAACCTTCCTCGGCCAAGATGAAGCCGAGGCCCACGAAGAGGATCCCTCAGATCCTAAGGACGAGTCTTAGGTACAATCTGAAAAAGGCCGTAGGCTGTGGCATTCTAGACACCCCCCTACCTGATCTTCGAGTGTCCACCAAAATGGGGCAATTCCAGGGTCAGTTCCCCGCCATTATTCGATTTTTCATGGCAACCATGAACCTAGTGACCGCCATGGTGAAACGCAACACAAACTCCATACCTATAAGAAATATCAGGTAGTATAAGATACTCTCCCTGTGGTCCGCGGCTTCCTTCAGTACGTCCAGCGATTCTGAAACAGTGAAAAAGGACGCGTCAATAAGGAAGATACCCAGAACTGCGAAGGGCAGGATCTTGGCCAGGTCCTTGGATAGGTCTTCGTTGTAGTACGCAGCCACACGGATTGCTCCAACCGTGGCCAGCGCCGTCAGCAGCACATCCGAGAAGGATTGGCCCTTGGAGAGGAAGGCCAGAATCAACGTAAGGACTGCGAACCAGAAGAATGCGAAGACCGGAAACAGGATGATGTATTTCCCTACGTATAAGACGATGTGGAGGAAAACCCGCACCCACTGAAATCGCGATTCTTCATACTTGGACAGGTCCATATTAAACATGTCCCGAGAAGCGACGAATCTGTAGAACTTGAAGACAAAAATTGCGTACACGGCCATGCCGAGGACGTAAACCGCCACAGGTCGCAGCAAGTTAAGGGCATCATCAATGTTCAGCCCGCTGGGAAAGAGGTCATTAATATTCATAAGCCTCGCCTTTCATGGTAGAACACTTGGACCTAGACGCGGTTGCTTGGATGGTCAGTGAAAGCGGTCGCTACAAAAAGGTTGACACCCATGATTTTACGGGAGACGCGCGCATTCCTCAACCAAGGGCGCTCCTTCAATAGGTATGGGCGGCATCCCAGCATAGAAAATCCACTGCCCTGCCCTTCGGCTCGTGTCCTGCTGATAGGCTCAACTGGGCAAGACAGCTAACCCATCGCTATGCTGGGACTCACCGTCAGGCTCGGCCATCCTATTGTCTGGCGACGGGTGATGGCGATACTAGCGACGTTGGGTTGAGGTGGACCATCTCCAGCCGTAGGGCATGCTTGCGCGGCGTCAGAGTGGAACAACGTGGCAATGTCAGACTGTCGAACCTGCAAATGCTCAACGCAATCCTTTACGTCGCAGAGCTATGGAATGTTGAGGGAATTCAGAAACGGCAAGAGGCCGACCGGCGGCGCTGAGAAGCCGCGTATTGATCCTCCACCGGAGATAAAGGACCACCTATACGGTATCACGCTGGAGAGGCGTAGCAGTGGAAGGGTAGGGGTGTCTCTTGTGTGTCATAATTGGTGGTGCAACTACCAACTATAGGGGGCAGGTGTTGGAACGCGATCCAAATATCAGCGCATGGCAAGCCTTTGCAAAGGCCTTAGAACCTATAGCGGAGGCATTTGTTCTCATAGTCTCCAAGTTAGAGCAAGAATTCTCAAAATACGATTATGCCAATGCCGCACTTAGCAAAGCTGGGTGGGTACCGCATTACACAACTCCATTTGAATATATCTCGGCATGGGACAGTGCCCCAGAGATGATACATGATGAACTTCTCGACTATTACACGGATAAGTGGAGCAAGATTCGCTTAGAAATGGAGTCGCGACTGTGGGGCTACAACATAGATCCAGAATCAAAAGCGACTTTTGGCGAGGCACTCGGTGCCCATGAAGCCGGACTTTATCGGTGCGTCTCTCGCGTCTTGTTCCCCGAGATAGAGCGGCTCCTGCGCATAGAAATGGGTATCACTGACACCGACTACCTTAGCCCCAAAAAGATGACCCAACGACTAGTTAACCGGGAATCTGCGCTAACACAAGAAGCATCCCTTGAAGACTTCATGCCTAACGGCCTTTACGAGCTAGCCCTATTCGACCGTATAACCCAAGTGTTACGCTCAGAGGGTCAAGTTACAGACTCGATGCTTTTCTCTGGACTGTACGAAAGTGTCAAGGATGAGGAATCCTTAGAAAGAGTTAGACGGGACCCTGTTCCGAATCGTCATGCTGCTATGCACGGCTTGGTCGTCTACTCGTCACGACAGAATAGTTTGAATATGATCTTCGTGGCTGACTACGTTTTTCAGGTCGTAGATTCTTTGAAGAGAGACGCTTCGCATGACGGTCCTCAATAGCATCTAATCCTAATGCCCAGAGCGTCCTCCGACTCTACGCTCGGACAACCCTTGAAAGCCAGTCATATGGATAGGGCATAGGGAGAATCGGCATGTAGGCGAGTTCCGCCGAACCCGCGAATCCGTGCTTGTAATTGGCGATGCGCGAACGGACAATCTGGCTTGCCAAGGGCGAAGGTGGGCTGAGAGCCTGTTCCTAGAGGGCTCGGACACATCTATAGCTTCGGGAGTGGCTCAACCGGTTCACCTTCCCTCATTTTAAGGGATACCTCCCAGCGAAACATTCGCAGTACACAATAAACACCAAGAACTCAGGTGATCCTGGGCGGTGGACTTGAATACGACCGCGTAAGGGTCAACCTGACGGTTCCGGCTCCTCGCCACAGTCTTGGGCTAGCTGACCGAGTACGCCGCTGGCAAGGGGCGTGAGTGGGCGGGTGTCTTCTCTTTCCGTGCTTCAGATGTCGATGGCGAATCGCGGCATCACCTTTGTGGCAAAGGTCTCTAGGTTCGTCGGGGTTTTGCTCAACGAAATTCCCATGTGTGAGAACTCTACAAGCATATAGTCAAGGCGGAATACGTCCTGAAACTCCTGAACCTTCTCCACCACGTTCTCAGGGGAGCCAACAACCAGGCTGCGTCCGGCCCTTTCCTGCGGACGGGAAGGGGATTCGGGGAGTTGAAGGAGGGGCGGTGCTTACTCCGGCATGGGCATGGGTACGCACTCGTAGACTTGGACCTCGGCGCCCTCGTGCCATATCAGGTGCGGGTGGCCGTCCAGCAAGGCCGTCGCTTGGTCCAAGTCGTCCGCTTCCAGCATTGAGTAACCCGTGATCGTTCCGTCGGTGGGCGAGACGCCCGTGGGGGCGATGTTCCGCCCGCCGATTATCGGCGCGCCCATGTCCACGAGATGCTCTCCGCACTTCTTAACCCACGCCATCCACGGCTCCATGGCGTTCTTCATGTTCTCGGGAGTCATGTTTTTCATGGCTTCTTCCATGGCCCCGGGCGGCATGCGAAAGAGGACGATGTACTTTCCCAATCCGGTTCATCTCGCTATTCATGATGCAGCGCCGGGACCGCCCATAGGCGAGCCTCGACGCTTGCCGCCATTTTAGGTGTGGGTCATCCCGCCGGTCAACCGATACACCGAAATGTCCGGGCGACACGCCGGAGTGTCCGCGATGGGGCTGTCTCCCACGGCGTCGCCGTTCCTATGCTAGGAGTTGAGTCCGGGGCGTGAGTGGGACGGGAGTCTCCTCTTTCCGCGCTTCAGCTGTCGCCAGTGAATCGCGGCATCACCTTTGTGGCAAAGGTCTCCAGGTTCGTCAGGGTTTTGCTCAACGGAATTCCCATGTGTGAGAACTCGACAAGCAGATAGTCAAGGTGGCATACCTCCTGTAACTCCTGAACCTTCTCCACCACGTTCTCAGGGGAGCCAACAAGCAGGGTGCGCGGCTCCAGGAAGTCCCAGTCCAGATTCACGCCAGGGTCCAAGACCTCGCCCGGGTTGGTGAAGACCTGCCTGCCGCGAAAGGGATCGTTGAAGACGAATGAGGACATGATGCCTTCTTCCGCATCTCGGCGCGCCTCCTCCATCGAAGAAGCAACATACGTGGATCGCATGACCGCCTGGTCTTCTCCGAAAGCGAATGGTCTCCCCTCCAGCTCGGTCCTAACTTTTGCGTAGAGTTCCATTCGCTGCTTGATTCTGAGAGCGGGGGGCTGCCAGTAGCACGCTTTCAGTCCAAGTTCGGCCGCAGTTGTTACAGAACGGTCTGTGGAGACGGTCATCCACAGCGGTGGGTGCGGTTTCTGGTAGGGTCTCGGCGTCACCCGAAGCCTCGTTACCCTATCCCCTTCCTGCCAGGCGGGATTCGACGGATACTGTGGATGGGAGAAGACGGTGTCGTCGGCGGGGAAGCTGTAGTTGTTCCCGTGGTATGAAAAGTACTCGTTAGTCCATATCTTCCGCACTATCTCCACCGTCTCCCGGAACAGTTCCCTGTTCTCGCTATCCTTGCGAGGGTCCGCGTTAGGATGAAACTGTGGACCTTCATACGGCCAGATTCCCCTGCCGAAGCCAACCTCCACGCGTCCTCGGGTCATGTTGTCCAGGATGGCAAGGTCTTCGGCAAGCCGTATTGGATGCCAATACGGAGCTATGTTCGCCATCTGTCCGATCCGAATCCTGGACGTCCGCGCCGCGAGGTCTGCGCCGAGCAGAATCGGGTTCGGCAAATCGCCCACTCTATAGGGCCCAAAGTGGTGTTCTCCGAGCCATATGGCCTCGAAGCCGAGCTCCTCGGCCAGAATGGTCTGCTGTCTGAGGTTGTTAATCATCTGCTCTGCGTTGGCGGCCTCCCCAGCGGACGCTGCCACGGTCGTGAACGCCGCGAACTTCATGCCTGTAACCTCCCTCTTTTTCTGGCCTTTCGGCATTCCCTCGGTGATGGTCATTGTTAGGAACTAAACCGACATTATGCCCCCCGTCTTTGGACGCTGGCAGGCGCCGGGGACGTTGGCAGGCGCCTGTTTTGCGCCCCTAAACGGGAAGTGCTACACTTTCGGGCCAGCATACTACAAGGAGTGAGGACATGCCATCAGGCCGGAATCGGGGTCTAGTCCAGACCGTGCTGGGCCTTGTACCTCCATCGGAACTGGGCGCCACCACGACCCACGAACACCTCTTCATCGACTTCTCCTTCATGTATCGGCCCGCCCAGGACACGCCGTCTCAGGAATTGGCGGATGCGCCCATAGCCCTAGAGAATCTCGGATGGATACGGCGCAACTACTACAGCAACCGCTCCAACCTTCAGCTGATGGACCTGGATACAATCATAAGAGAAGTCAGGAAGTTTAGTGAAGTTGGCGGCGGCGCGATTGTGGACGCTACCTCGATGGGAATCGGACGCAAGCCGGATGCGCTGGCCCAAATATCTCGTGAATCGGGCGTCCACATAATTATGGGTGCGGGCTTCTACGTGGCAGCCGTCCATCCAAAAGACATGGATGAGCGGACCGTGGAGGGTCTGGCGCGGGAGATTATCGGCGACATCTTTGAAGGCGTTGAAGGCAGCGGCGTAAAAGCGGGCATAATCGGGGAGATTGGTTGCACTTGGCCTCTGGCCCCGAACGAGCGCAAGTCTTTGTCGGCGGCGGCAATGGCCCAGAGAGAAACGGGCGCGGCGATATTGATCCATCCAGGGCGGCATCCGGATGCGCCGTTGGAGATCCTGGAAGTGCTTGCCAACAGCGGCGCGGATTTATCCCGGGTGATTATGGGACATCTGGATCGAACCGTGTTTGAGTTCGACCTGCTTCTGAGTATTGCCGCCTCAGGCTGTTACCTTGAATGGGACCTGTTCGGCAATGAGGGATCGTACTATCCTCTCGCCGAAATCGACATGCCCAGCGACGCCCAGAGGCTGGGTTTCATAAAGCGCATCGCCGACGCCGGCTATTCTGACAAAATCGTTATTGGTCAGGACATTTGCACGAAACACCGACTTGTTCGATATGGCGGGCACGGCTACGGCCACATTCTCGAGAACATCGTTCCCAGAATGCGACGCAAGGGGTTTTCGGAAGATGTGATTCAAGCGATAACTGTGGGCAACCCGGCTAGGATACTCGCTTTCGCATAGAACCTGCCATGCTGGCATCAGTGCAGTGGACGCACAAGTGGCGTGGGTTGCCGTCTCGTCGGCAAGTGAAATACTGATTTACACTCGGATGAACCGGTGGCAGAAGGGGGTCGCCGACCTCATGCGGAGTCGGGACTCTATTCAGAACGGACCTCAGCGGCCAGGGCCATATGCGGGCCATAACCCGGGGCGTGTCGGCCAGGGCGGCGCAGAGCAGCGGTAGTGGGCTATCCTCGTAAGTCAGGGGCCGGCGGCGGTCCTTCAGCCATTTCCTTCGGCTGGGCGGTACCCGCCGATCTGACTCACGTCTCAGGCGATGACGCACTCAAAATACTTCACGGAAACACTCGCCCTTGGGCGTCCGCTCCGTGGAGCCACGTTTCGCATGTCCAAGCCTTTCCCATTACGGGGAAGGCAGGAAGATCATTTCTGCTCCATCAGATGCAGGGACGCCAGGCTTCGCCATTTACGAGGGCCGCAAACAGAGCTCGGAAACCAGCATATTCAAGACTTGGATCGAGGGGCTTCCCCGAATAGCCGAATACTCCTCAGGAGTCTTAGGGCCGGGTAATCCGTAGCCTAGCAGTCTTCGATCCAATGCTTAACATTCTTGGTAAGGTTTTTACCCTCGAGTGAGCTTAGTTACAACCGACTTCGGTAGGGGCAACGTGCTCTACGACTACATCCATAGGCTTGAACGCCGGAACCGGGGCGGCTAATGGGGTCAAGTCTGCGAACATGGCGGACCGTTCCGGGAGCAGACTACTAATGCTGAATTGTGCCCTTATGGAATTGTCGTCGAAAATCCTCCTCTCGGAAACCATGTAACTCTTGCGACCCATCTCATCAAAGCGAAGTCCCTACGTCAGTGCTTCCCTTCGGCGAAGTGGGCCAGCCCATTTCGGCGTCCACCGAGTTTCTTCGCGCGCCTATTGGCCTGTTCAGGCCCCATAGTCACATTGCGTACTGCAACCCATACAGTACTAGGCCAACACCGCTTCTTCGAATGACGGGTGAGTGACTTTTAACCAGTCGTCAAGAGACTGTTGGCGACTCCCAGCACACTGAGGCCCCTACAGGTGCGGGAAGACCCAGGTCTTCAGTTAGTGAGGACTTTCCAGTCGGGGACAGAAATGGCCACAGGTAGCGGGAACACAATAAGAGTTCTCTTCGACGAAATCTTTTAGATCAATTCCGGTGTTAGCAAAAGCAGGTTTGACGTCGAACTCGGTCTGCAGTGGCTTTGTCGTACCCTTCTCTCGAACACCAAATGGTGCGATAATCATCCATTGCATCAATCGGAAGCCCCGAACCATCTCACATAGCTTCTTCGAGCCGCTGTATTCCTCCAACCTTGGAAATCAATTCGACTGACAATCGCTATCTTCCCTTGCGATAGTGGCCAACCGTCCCTTTAATGCTTCCGATGGTGAGACTGACCCATTCCTCGGAATAGTGCCGGAGTTGGTCGGGTTGCCCAGATAACCATCAACCTCGTTGCGTACTTCGGCGCTGAGGCCTCCCATGATCTTGGATTTGAAACATATTGCCCGCTTACCTCCACGTAGGTTCTTGCTGGATTTGAGAAAAACGTTGATATGCTGTGTGACGTGAGTCGGCTCAGCATTTTCCGCGGCTGAGTGGATCCAGACCATTAGCAGGGAAAGAAGCGGAGCGTGACTCCACATAGATCCGGGTCGTCAAACTTGATCAACGGTAGCATATTGGTTATCAGAAGCTCTTCAGTGTGATGGGTCCAGATGACCGCGGACTCCACTGGATTTCCATCATTGTCTACACGACTAATGAGAGCGTTGTATACCGGTAAACCTTACCTTGAGGTCGAATTCCATACACCCCGGTCTCGCAAAACAGCTAAGAGGATTGAGAAGTGTTGCAATGCCGGGCTGACCGATCGATTACCGAGTCTGCACAGCCATCACCTCAGTGGCTCTAGTAGCAGCGTCCCCATCGAATCCAGTATGAATCTGGTCGATTGACCTGGCGCATACGCGAAGTCCGTATGTCTTCCCACAGCCGATTCCGACTGTTGTTTCTTCCACTTGAACCGCCGCATGAGGATTGGCCTAATTTCAAAAAGTAGGCCGATTGACCTCAGAACAAGCTGCAAATCGGAGCACCAAGCGCGCCCTCACTGATTCGAACAAGTCTTGGAGAATGGACGACTCTCGCAGGGCCGCGCCTTGGCGCCATGCGCATCTTATCCGGGATTGCCAATATTGGGAGCGTTGAGGCTCAAAGAAACCCAAAATTGGATATTGGTCCCTCAATCTCAGGTCCTACCCGCTCAGGCAGTCCCACGACTCTCGCAAGACACCTTCGTATTGCGAACTCCATGGTAGTCGGGAAGGACCAGGTTGGGAAGGCCATCACGGTATCGCCGCAGCTGTCGCTGCCCGCTGCTCGAGTCAAGGTTGGCCCCCACGTCCTTGCATTCCAAGTGCCCAACTGGGACGCCGTTTTCTTCCACAATAAAGTCCGGCGCACCGCAGTCAACGTGTGAAGGTTCGTTGAGGGCCTTGACTCCCTGCCCGCCAAGGGTTTCGATGAGCAGCTTCAATGCCGGTCGATAGGTGTTCTCAGTGGCATGACCGGTGGAGCGAGTCTCCGCAATCAAACACCCGTATTCGCGGAGGGCTCCCTTGGCGTTTCGGCTTGTCACGGGACGCCTACCATAGTTTAGCCCCTTGTTATGCCCCCCAACCTCCGGGCCGGTCCCTTGGCTATCCGGCGGCGGCAGCGGCGGCGGCTTGGCTCATGGCATGGGAAACGGCTTTCATCTGCGCCGATAGGCTGCGGAAGTTTTCAAAGCTGAGCGCCTGAGCGCCATCGCACTTGGCCATGGAGGGATTGGGATGCACGTCCACAATGATCCCGTGGGAACCAACGGCAATGGCGGCCAGGGATATGGGCGTTACCAGATCCCACGACCCGGTGCTGTGGCTAGGGTCGACTATTATGGGCAGGTGGCTAAGCTTCTTAATGACCGGCACCGCGGCCAAGTCCACCGTGAAACGGGTGTAGGGCTCAAAGGTGCGTATGCCTCGTTCGCAAAGCACCACCTGGCTATTCCCACCCGAAAGAACATATTCAGCGGCCAGGAGCCACTCTTCGTAAGAGGATGAAAAACCTCGCTTGAGCAGCACCGGCTTATCCAACTTCCCCACCGCGTCCAGCAGGTTGAAGTTATGGGCGTTGCGAGTGCCAATCTGGAGAACGTCGGCGTAGGACGCCACCATACCAACGTCCTCCGGCGCCATAACCTCGGTAACTACGGGCATATCGAACTCTCTGCCGGCCTTGGCCAGGAGCTTAAGCCCCTGGGCGCCCAAGCCGCGAAAGCTGTAGGGCGACGTTCTGGGCTTGAAGGCGCCGCCACGCAGCAACCTGGCCCCTTGCTCCTTTACCACCTGGGCCGTAGCCATCAACTGTTCTTCACTCTCTACGGCGCAGGGGCCCGCAATCATCACCGGCTCATCGCCGCCGATAACGGCATCGCCGACTTTTACGGTGGTGTTTCCTTCCTTGAATTCCCGCGTGGAAAGCTTGAAAGGCTTGGAAATGCGCACCACCTCCGCCACGCCGGACAGGAGTTCCATTTCCCCTTGAAGGCCGGAATGGATCTGACCCACCACACCTATAACCGTCCGCTCCGCGCCCTGTGATAGGTGGCCCTGGAGTCCGTGACCCTCAATACGATCCATGACAGCCTGCACCTCAGCCTCGGTGCCGCCTGCTTTCATTACCACAATCATAAGCTCGCTGCTCCAAACCTCATATCCATTGCTCTGTGACTATCTAGCCGCCAAGGGCTAGCAGTCAAGGCCCTGGGTCCTAAGACCCTGGGCATCTTTCAAATATACGTACCGAAGCTCGTCGGGACTCTTATCGGTGTTTACGAGTATAAGTACCCGGATGCAACGGGGCAAGCCGTTGGGCACCAGCATTTCGTGGGCGCACAGAAGCGCCACGTTCATCCAACCCAGCTGTCTGGCCGCCAAGGCGGGGTACTCGGCGTTGAGGTCGCCGGTGGTGGTGAACCACGCCGCCGCCACTTGCGACTTGTCCAGATTGTTCTCGGCGATAATCCCCTGCAACAGCTCTTTAGTGGCAGACAATATCGAGTCCCGGCTATTGTCCTCGGCAGTGGTAGCTCCCCTGATACCCCAGCAGCCAGACATCATCGCGCCCCTTTCAGCGGCGCGGGAGCCGCCCCTTGCATCTCCTCAACGAAACGCGACGCCCTGGCGACTATTTCGTCTCGTGGAGAGTCTTGAATAATCCGAACAAGCGCACTCCCAACCATAACGGCGTCGGCCACCTTGCCAACCTCCTGCAAGTGCTCCCTTGTGGATACGCCGAAGCCTACTGACACGGGGAGGGACGTGTGACGACGCACCCGCTCCACTAGCTCCGGCACCTGGGACCCGAGGGTGTCCCTGGCCCCTGTAACGCCGGTAACACTAACGCAGTAGATGAACCCCGACGCTGCAGCGCAGACCATGCCTATTCGCTCCTCCGTGCTGGTTGGAGCCAGTAGTGGGATAACGTGAATTCCATGGGCGCTGCTCTGCTCCGATAGAGGCCCGGCTTCCTCGGCGGGCAGGTCAGGCACTATTAGACCGTCCACGGTGGCGCTCCGGGCCTCTTGGCAAAACCTTTCCAATCCAAAGCTGAGAATGGGATTGTAATAGCCCATGAGCATGAGCGGCGTGTCCGGAATCCTGTCTCTAAGGCGCTGCACCAGGTTAACGCAGTCCGCCAGAGTAACCCCCTGCTGAAGGGCGTGGAACCCGGCGGCCTGAATCGTCGCGCCGTCGGCCAAGGGGTCGCTGAAAGGGACGCCGATCTCAATGCCGTCGGCCCCGGCTTCAACCAGCGCCGGCACCAACTCTTCGGTGACCTCCAGGCTGGGAAAACCGGCCATAAGGTATGGGAAGAGTCCTGTTCTACTACGGTCTCGAAGGTGGGCGAACTTTTCCGCTATTCGATCAGTGGTCACAACAATTTCACGTTCATCTTGAAGGGAAAAGTATAACACAATGAGTCCGGGACAACGCAGCCCCACCGGTTCAGATGACTATGGTCACGGTAAAGGCCACGGCGTTTTGGGCCATGTGGGCCATTATGCTGCCCCACAGCGACCCGGTGCGAAGATAAAGCCAGCCCAGCAGCGCCCCGGCAACAAAGATTGGGACTATCAACGCCACGCTGCCGTGGGCCAAGCTGAATAGTAGTGAGCTGGCAACAATGCCCACCGCGGGACCCCAGCGCCGCGCCAGACCCGCCATAACGAAACCCCGGAAGAAGACCTCTTCGGCAAAGGGGCCTAGGACAATAACCAAAAGGCCCGTGATGGCCAGAGAACCTGCGCCAAAAGTGTCAAAAGGCAGGTCAGGGGGCTCCAGGGAATCCCAGCCCATCTCAGTCACCACAACACCGTATAGCCCGTTGAACGTCAACACAGCGGCCCAGACCAGTATCGGAAGCAGCCAAGCGCCTGGGCGCGTCGGGATCTTCAACCCCAGGGATGCTATGGAAACACCGTGTCTGGCGGGGCCAAAGAGCCAGGAGCTCAACAGCAGGGACGCAGCAACGAAGGCAAAGCTAACGTTGATCACAAGGGCGGAGTCCGAGCGGTTTTCGCCAATTAGGAGGACAAGAGTAAGAAAACCAAGACCAATGCCGGCTATGGCCAGAAGCCCGCCGGCCGCCACGTCTGCCACCAGCCACGGCGTCGGCGGAATCTTCAACCTTTGGGGGGTGTGGTTACAGTCGTTATCTGCCAGCATCGGGCCTCGGCGTCAGTGTACCCGTGGGGTTACAGGAGGTGGTTGGGCATCCATGAGCATCGCCGCTAAACCTATCACTCTTGCCCACAGAGAACAATAGAACAGGCTCAAACCCAAGGCTCCGGTGCGGCCCATGAAAGACCACTGAAAAGGGGGCCAAGGTGATAGAATCTTGAACAGGCACCTTGGGAAAGGGGGAAGGCCAAAAATGAGCACAATGGACATATTTGAACAGCGGGGACAGGAGCGTCGACGGGCCAACGCCCCCCTTGCGGCCAGAGTTAGACCCCGCACGCTGGATGAGTTTCTCGGCCAGGAGCACGTCGTGGGTCCGGACAAGACCTTGCGCCGCGCCATAAAGGCCGACCAAGTCCCCTCCCTCATCCTCTGGGGGCCGCCCGGGAGCGGCAAGACCACCCTTGCGCATATCATAGCCGGCCTAACCAGCGCATTCTTTGAACCTGTTAGCGCCGTGGCCTCCGGCGTTGCCCAACTGCGACGAGCCGTGGAAGCGGCCAAGGAGCGTCTGGCCCTCCACGACCAGCGCACCATACTTTTCATAGACGAGATTCACCGGTTCAACAAGGCCCAGCAGGACGTTATTTTGCCCCACGTAGAGAACGGGGCCGTCACCCTCATAGGGGCCACCACGGAGAACCCCTCTTTTGAGGTCATCGCACCTCTGCTGTCACGCTCCCGCGTCTTTACCCTTGAGCAGCTCAGCCAAGAACAGATACGTACCATTGTGGAGAGGGCCATGGCAGACGGGGAGCGGGGCCTGGGGGCTATGGAGTTGGAGGTGGACCCAGCGGCCATGGGGTTCCTGGTCAACATGTCCAACGGCGACGCTCGGATTGCACTCAACACCCTGGAATTTGCCGTGCACGCCACAGGGCCCGGTGACGACGGCGTTCGGCGGGTGACTCTGCCAACGGTGGAAAACGCCTTGCAACGGCGGTCGGTGCTGTACGACAAAGACAGTGACCAGCACTACGACATCATATCGGCCTTCATAAAGTCGGTGCGGGGTTCCAATCCCGACGGCGCCCTCTACTGGCTGGCCTGCATGGTAGAGGCGGGGGAAGACCCACTGTTCATAGCTAGGAGACTGGTAATTTTGGCAGCCGAGGACGTGGGTCTTGCGGACCCTGCCGCTCTATCCATAGCCGTGGCGGGCCAGCAGGCGGTCCACTTCATCGGCATGCCGGAGGGTCGCATACCCCTGGCCGAGGTCACGGTGTATCTTGCCACGTGTCCCAAGAGCAACTCCGCATACGCCGCCCTCAACAAGGCTACGGAGGACGTACGCGACACGGTGCAGCAGCCCGTGCCCCTTCACCTCCGTAACGCCGTTACCGGGCTCATGCGCAAGGAAGGGTATGGCAAGGGGTACAAGTACGCCCACGACTACCCCGGCCATTTTGTGAGCCAGGAATTCCTGCCAACCTCGCTCAAGGGACACCGGTACTATCAGCCCAGCGAAGAGGGCGCCGAAAAGGAAATAGGACGCCGCATAAGCCGTTGGAGAACCCAACAAGAACCGGAATAACCCAGCGGGGTATCCAAACCCTCACCCCGGCGCTCCAGTCACACCATTCCGCAAAAGCGGAACCCAGCCGTCACGCAGTAACTCAACGAGGAAGGGGGCCAGGGGTATGAGTCCACCGATGCACGGCTGGATTTGCATGGAGCAATGAGAGCGCCGAGGGGCAAAATACCGAGGCTAGGGCACTCACGCATCCCCACGGTGCGGCGTTAGCTCAAATAATCCTTCTGCCAGTTCCGATACCGGTCTGCCTCGAGCACCGCGTCACGCAGCTCACTAGAAGCCACCTCGTCCTTCAAGTCCGTTGGGGAGCCGCCGTCGATAATGTGCTTCATGGCGTCGTGCAGCGACTTCATGGCCGCGAAAAAGGGCTGATGGCCCCTAATCACAATGCGCACCCCGTTAGCCCGTAGAAACTCCCGGTCGTCAGCATCGCTGCCGTAGGAACCCATAACCAACGGCAGGTCCGTTACGCCTCTAACGGCCTCCACCTCCTCACGCTCAGAGACACCAATCAGCATCAAAGCATCTACGCCGGTGCTTGCGTAGGCTTGCACACGCTCCCGCACCTCCGCGATGGCGGCGTGCTGCGGAGCCGAGGTGCGCGCTATCACCACCAGCCCCGGGTCGCGTCTTGCTTCAAGAGCGCCTCGCAGCTTTCCCACCATCTCTCCAAGGCTAATGAGCCTCGGCGCGGCATCGCCAAAGGGGGCAGGAAGCAGCGTATCCTCGATGGTCAGAGCCGCCGCGCCGGCGCATTCCAACTCCTGCACCGTTCTCATGACGTTTAAGGCATTTCCGTAACCGTGGTCAGCGTCCACCATCAAGCTCACGTCCGCGGAGCGGGTAATCCTTCGCACCTGGTCCGCAAGCTCGGACAGCGTTAGAACAATGAGGTCAGGGGCGGCCAGCACCGCCGCTGATGCCACCGATCCACCCAGAATCCCCAGGTCCGCGCCAAGGTACCGAGCTATGCGGGCCGACACCGGGTCAAAAACGGACACCGGGTACCCAATGCTATTCCCTTCCAGATACCGGCGAAATCGCTCGTATGCTGACATTGCCATCCCCTCCTAGAAAATACACTGCACGGCGTACCGGCTGAAGACCGGGGCGCCCCTTAACCCGCCGACTCCCAACGCTTGCCTCCCTTGACAGTCAGCACGGGGGAAAATCGCCGTGTCGTCTCAACCTTGTCGCCCAGCATGTCGGGATAGGTAAAACTTCCCTCCTCCAGCTCAAGCACCGCCGCGTCCCCGGCAGTGCCCACGCCAAGGGTCCCCAGGTCCGCCCTCCCAATGACCGAGGCAGGCTTGGACGTCACGCTTCGTATCACCTGCTCCAACGACATCCCCAGTCCCAGGAAAATGGACATTACCTCCAGCAGGTCATAGTTCTTAGGAGGATGGGGAGCGCAGTATTTCAGCAGCGCCGGGGCCGGGGGACAATCCCCAACCCTGTCGGTGCTGAGGGTATGGGGCAGAAGACCGTTCTCAATGGCCGTCCGGCAGATGGGGATAGAAAAGTGCTTGGCGAAGCAGGCCGTATCAAAAATCACCCCTCTGTTGTAGGCATCCCACGTCTCCTTGCGAACGCGCCCCTTGTCGTCCAGGACGTTGTGAGTGTCGCCGTGAAAAATGTGAGTAGCAACGTCCCCCGGCGCGAGGTGCTCGAACACCTGGGCCAAGGGAAGGGGCGACTCCATGACATGTGCCATTACGCGGGTGGACGTACCGTCTGCTATGCTGCGGGCCATCTCCAGCGCCGACACGGCATTTTTCAGCGTTGTGCCGTTGGGCGTGAGACGCACCTTTACACCCAGAATCACGTCCCGGTTCTCCTCAATACACTCCACCGCTTCATCAGCCCTAGCGTATCGGAAATCCTCCAAGTCCGGTATACCTATTGACCCTGGCATGGTGCCTATTGACGAAAGATGAAGAAATGCCAACAGCCTTGTCTCGACTCTATCGATGACATAGCTTCTGAAACCGGGAAAGTTCATCCACCCCGTGCTCCCCGCGTCCACCGCTGTCGTGACCCCGATGGACAGGTTGGTGGGGTCCGGGTCTGCCCTATATGGTGAAATCATGTACGCAAAATGCCCGTGTAGGTCAATTAGGCCCGGCGCCACCAGCTTTCCCGCAACATCTATAACCTGCACTGAGGCCTCCGGCGCTATCTCTTCCGACACGGACGCCACCTTGCCGTCCTTGAAGGCCACGTCCCGAATCCCCCGCAGCCCCTCCGCGGGGTCCAGCACCTCGCCCCCTTTGAGCAAC
Organism: Dehalococcoidia bacterium; assembly: GCA_965226535.1. Lineage (GTDB taxonomy): Bacteria > Chloroflexota > Dehalococcoidia > Lucifugimonadales > JAPULR01. The sequence goes on from CBDDDE010000010.1 coordinate 620,771, forward strand.
AGATCGTATCTCTTCGTCATTGTCTAACCCCTCCTGTCCTCCGGGTCATTGGATACGGCCAATGCTATCACAACACCCTTCACCGCTAAAATTCCTGGTTTTGATCCCTAGAGTCATCGGCAGGTCAGGGGCTGGCAGTTTGCCGGCGTAGGTCCGGCAGGTGAAGCGATAGGGTGACCTCCGAAATGGCAAAGCCGAAGTTTCCCATCACCGCATTTTCCGAGTCGCCGACGTTATTGGTGTTGATGCCAATGAGCCTGCCATCGGGCATCATCAAAGGCCCCCCGCTGCTGCCCGGCTCCAGAGGAGCGTCTGTTTGGATAATCCACCGGTCCGGCGTGGGGTTGTAGTGTATGGCGGACAAAATGCCCCTGGACACGGTAGCCCCGGCGTCAGGGTCTCCACCGAACCCCATAGCCACCACGTCGGCCCCGGCCTGCAGCGTCAGGGCGTCGCCAAAGGTCACCGGCACGGCCCCCGGGTCGCAGCACACGCGCAGCAACGCCACGTCCCGCAATACGTCGGAGCCATGAAGCTCCGCGACAAATTCACCGCCGCCAATTACAGTGACCACCAGGCCGGTGGCCTCGTGGACAACGTGCTCATTGGTCACTACGTAGAAATCACCGCCGGTCGCGTCCACCTCCACCACCACTCCCGTCCCCAAAAAACCACTATTGGCCCCCGTGTCGCTGATGCGCACCATGGACTTGAGGGCCTTACGAATAATCTCTGGCAGCGTTGGCGTAGGAGTAGGCGTTGGCGTTAAGACCGTGGTGGGGGTTGGCTCAGGGGTGGGAGAGGGTGTCGGCGTTGGCATGGCAGCTATGGCGGCCAGAACCTGCTCCGTTATTTCCTCTACTACGGCATCGGATATTACGTCAACCGTAGGACTTGGAGTGGGGACTGCCGTGGGAGTCGGGAACTCCTCGGCCAGTATTTGCCTCACTGTGGCTCGTATGTCAGGGGTGGGTTGGGGAGTGGGCGTGGGCGTTGGAGATAAGGTAGGCGAGGCGCCGCAGCTAGCAGACAGCAGGACAAAAAATAATAGGGAAAGAAGACAACGGGCGAAGGGAGTCAAAAATTCATCCCTTCATGTCCTTGACCACCTGGGAAACGGCCAGCAGCGCCGCATCAACGTCGGAGGCGTCAACGTGCCGATGGGCCACCATCCTTACCCGCCCGTAGGCAGTGCCCACCTTCACTCCCATCTCTCCCAGTCGACGGGTGAACTCCCCCGCGGACCCCAGCCCCGGGCTTAGCTCAAAGAACAGTATATTTGTCTGGACGGTTTCCGGGTCATGGAGAACGCCCGGTATCTGGACCAGTCCCTCGGAGAGACGCCTTGCGTTGGCGTGATCTTCGGCCAACCGCTCCACCATAGTCTCCAAGGCCACAACGCCGGCAGCCGCAATAATACCCGCCTGCCGCATACCGCCGCCCACCATTTTGCGCCACCGCCGCGCCTCGGTGATGAACTCTTGGGTGCCGCAGAGCACCGAACCCACCGGGGCGCTGAGACCCTTGGACAGACAAAATGTTACGTCGTCCACATCCTTAACCAGCTCGTGGACGGGGGTTTCCAGGTAAACGGCGGCGTTGAAGATACGCGCCCCGTCCAAGTGCACCGGCACTCCGTAGTCATGGGCCACCTTGCACACAGCCGCCGTTTCGTCAACGGTCACAACCCCGCCGTTGCACTGGTTCTGGGTGTTCTCCAGGCACACCAGGGTGGTGGGAGGGTAGTGGTAATCGCCGGTGGGGCGTATGGCCCCCTCCACGACGTCGGGGTCCAAGGCACCTTGGGGTTGGTTGGGGACTAGGTGGATCTGGATCCCCCCCAGGGCCGCTACCCCCGCCGCCTCGTTCCAGTAGACGTGGGCGTTGGCCCCGGCGATAATCTCGTCCCCGCTGCGACAGTTGGCCAAAATCCCCACAAGGTTCCCTTGGGTGCCGCTGCTCACCAGAAGGGAAGCCTCTTTGCCCAGCATTTGGGCAGCCAACTCCTCCAACCGATGTACCGTCGGGTCCTCGCCGGAAACGTCGTCACCCACCTCCGCTTCATACATGGCCCTACGCATGGCCTCCGTGGGATGAGTCACCGTGTCGCTCCTCAAGTCAACCACGTTCATTGGGGTATCCTCCACTCCAAAAGGTGCGGCTATTCTAGCAGTCTAGCTTGTCAAAGGCCAAGGCAGACGCCTAATATGGATATAGCCATGGACGCAGAACTTAGCCCATCCGAAGCCCGGATACCCTTCTACAAGGACTGGCTCCTTATCCCAATTATTGGTCTTGTCTACGTGCTGGACCAGTTCACCAAGCACTGGGTTGAGCAGGAGATTTGTTACGGCAGGGCCATCCCAAGGGAAGGCACCTTCCAACTCACCTGCTCCTTCAACAGCGGCACCGCCTTCGGACTTTTCCCCGACCATACGCTACTTCTCATCTTCGCCTCCTTCATCGGCGTCGGTGTGCTGCTCCTTGTGTATCGACGGCACCCTGTCCCCGGGCTCCTGCTTCGAATAAGCTTGGGCCTTCAGCTGGGAGGCGCCGTTGGAAACCTGACTGACCGCATCCGATTTGGCCAGGTGACGGACTTTGTCAAGCTTGGACCTTGGCCCGTCTTCAATTTGGCCGACGCCTGCATTGTGGTTGGCATCATTATGCTGGTTTGGCTGTTTATTTTCTCCGGCGGCGCCCAAAGGCCCGCCCCGGCCATGGAGTCGACGGGCCGTATCCTGGATCCCACGCCGGAGTCCGTTCCGGAAGAGACCCACGCGGAGCAATACCCGCCCAGTGAGCAGCATGAAAACTAAAGAGGTCAGGGTAGGCGATGGACCCCATAGACTGGACCAGTATCTGGCCTTCCATGACCTGGGACTAAGCCGCGCCCGGGTGCAGCAACTGATACAGGAAGGATGGGTGCTCCTCAACGGCGCAATCCCCAAGGCCAGCAGCAGCGTTAAAATGGGTGATCGCGTGGTGGTTAGCCTGCCACCCCCCAGACCCCTGGACCTGATTCCCCAAGCCATCCCCATACACACCGTGTATCAGGACGACGAACTTCTGGTAGTAGAAAAGCCGGCGGGCCTCATTGTGCACCCGGCTCCGGGCCACCGGAGCGGCACCCTGGTCAACGCACTACTGGCTATGAACCCAAACCTCCCCGGCATAGGTGGATGGGAGAGGCCCGGCATTGTTCACCGCCTGGACAAGGACACTTCCGGACTGATGATGGTCGCCAAGACGGACAACGCCCACCACAGCCTTTCCCGGCAGATTAAGGAACGGCAAATTCGCAAGGGATATCTGGCCCTGGCGTGCGGGAGGCTGGCCCGAGAAGAGGGAATCATTGACGCTCCCATTGCCAGGGACCCGCGGCATCGGAAGCGCATGGCCCTGGTGCAAGGCGGACGCGAATCCAAGACCAGGTACAAGGTTTCCGAGCGCCTTGACAAAACTACGCTGGCGGAGGTCTACCCCATAACCGGGCGTACCCACCAGATACGAGTACACTTTGCCTCCCTAGGACACCCCCTCTTGGGCGACACCTTGTACGGCGGCAAGAGTCCCCTGCTTGACCATCATTTTCTCCACGCCCACCTCCTGGGCTTTCGCCACCCCATTACCAACGACTACTTGGAATTCCAATCCCCGCTGCCGGAAGAGCTTGAGCGGCTCCTGTCAGTCCTTCGAGAAACAGACTCCAAAGATGACCCGTGCCGCATCGACTCAAAGTTCCCCCGGAAAGGCGGGACCCATTGACCAACAAGCCTATGGACAAGCCCGTCAGGGTTAGATACGCCCCCAGCCCAACGGGGCTTCCTCACGTTGGCAACGTGCGCACGGCCCTATTCAACTGGCTCTTTGCCAGGGGCAATGAGGGCAGCTTCATTGTGCGAGTTGAGGACACCGACCAGACTCGACTGATGGCAGGGGCCGTGGAGGGAATTCTGGAAGGGCTGCGATGGCTCAACATCGACTGGGACGAGGGTCCTGAGGTCGGCGGGCCTTACGGTCCTTACTTCCAGTCACAGCGCTTGGACCTGTACCAGGAGGCCGCCCAAGGATTGATAGATAGGGGGCACGCCTACCACTGCTACTGCTCATCTAATAGACTGCAAGAGATGCGCCAACAGCAGATGAAGGAGCGCAAGAACCCCGGGTACGACGGCCATTGCTTGACCCTCTCCCCATATCAACTGCAGTCATACAGGGATGGCGGGGAGACCCCGGTGGTCCGGTTCAAGATGCCCCGTGCCGAAGAGATTATGGTCAAGGACGTTGTTCGCGGTGAGGTAACCTGGCGCAGCGACCTGGTGGACGACTTCGTAATCCTAAAGTCCGATGGCTTTCCCACCTATCATCTGGCCAACGTCCTTGACGACCATCACATGAAGATAAGCCACGTGCTCCGGGCCGAGGAGTGGCTCTCCAGCACACCTCGGCACCTAGTCTTATACCGGGCCCTTGGCCTGCAGCCCCCCATCTTTGGCCACCTGCCAATGATTCTGGGCCCCGACCGCTCCAAGCTGTCCAAACGGCACGGCGCCACTTCCGTTATCGAATACCGGGACATGGGCTATCTCCCTGAAGCTCTCTCCAACTTTATGGCCCTCCTAGGCTGGTCCCTGGACGACCGGACCGAAATTATGGACCGTCAAACCCTGATTGAGAGCTTCTCACTTGAGCGCGTTATCAAGCCGGGCGCCATTTTCAACCTGGACAAGCTCGATTGGATGAACGGCATCTATATCCGGGATATGGACCCTGTCAACCTAGCCGAAAATATCCGGGCCTACTGGAAACTTTATCCGCCACTAGAAATACCCCAGCCCGTCGACCCTGCCTACCTAATGCGCATAGCCCCTCTGATACAGCAGCGCCTCAAGACCTTGAAAGACGCCGCATCGCTGACTTCTTTCTTCTTCCAGCGGCAACTGGCCCATGACCCCAAGGCCCTGGTACAGAAGGGCATGAACGTCCAGACAACCTCGGCGGCCCTGAGGGAAGCCCTAGCCGCGGTGCACTGCGTCCCTGAATTCACCGCCAAAAATCTGGAGGAAAGCCTGGAGGCCCTCAGAACCAAACTCGATCTCTCCCGACGTCAGTTCTTCAGTCTCCTAAGGGTTGCCACCACGGCAAGCAAGGTTTCGCCCCCCCTCTTCGAAACCATGGAGGTTTTGGGCAAGGAGCGATGCTCTCACCGGATGGCGGCTGCCCTCGGCGCCTTGGCCGAAGACCACGCTTCCGCAAGCCAGCTATAGACCCCTTAGTAGAAAAGGTCAGCTAGTTTATAGATGTTTTTGTCCAGGCGGTGGGTCTTGCCAGAGCTCTCCACCAGTGAAGTGGGGACTATCTCGGCGCCCCTGAGACCAACCAAGACACCAAAGTGCCCCGCCTTGACATGCTCTACCGCAGCAACACCCAACCGAATAGCCAGCACCCGGTCAAAGGCGGAAGGACTGCCGCCACGTTGTAGGTGGCCAAGTACCACCACCCGCGTCTCGTAGCCGGTGTTGGCTTCAATCTGCGACGCGAGGGTGTGGCCCACGCCGCCCAGGCGCACGTGGCCAAACTCGTCCACCTGATCACCGCTGGTAACTGCGTCACCCCCCTCGCTGGACCGTGCGCCCTCAGCCACGACCACAATGCTGAACAGCTTGCCAAACACCTCATGTCGCTTCCGAAGGCGCGCATAAAGGTCTTTCACGCTGAAGGGTTCCTCCGGGACCAGCACCGCGTCGGCCCCGCCGGCCAGACCACCCACCGTAGCCACCCAGCCTGCGTCCCGCCCCATGACCTCCACCACCATCACACGGTTGTGGGATTCGGCCGTAGGGTGCAGCTTATCCAGAGAGTCCATAACCACGGAGACAGCGGTATCAAAGCCAATTGAGTAGTCTGTACCATAGAGGTCATTGTCAATGGTCTTTGGAACGCCCACCAGATTCACACCCTCCTGAGAGAGACGTGCGGCCACCCCCAAGGTATCTTCGCCGCCAATGGGAATCAAGGCGTCCACCCCCAACTCCTTCAAGTTCGTCCGCACCGCCTCGGACCCCTCCTCACGGGAATATGGATTGGTGCGGGAGGTGCCCAAAATGGTGCCGCCTCTGTACAATATCCCCGACACGGCGGGAAGGTCCAAGGGTATGAAGTCCTTTTTCAATATGCCAAGCCACCCGTTGCGAAAGCCCACCACCTTGATCCCTTCCGCCAACGCCTTCCTGGTCACGGCCCTAATGGCTGCATTTAGCCCCGGGGCATCTCCGCCCCCCGTCAGAACGCCGATAAGCATGTCACGCCTCCCGTCAAAAACTCCTGTTGACCCGGATGAAGGGTTGCGCCGCTCCCTGTTGGGAACGCCAGCTTACAACATCCCATAAACGTATCATAGGGGGAACGATTCCGAGAATTCTAGCGTCATGCCGGCAGAAAATTGCCACTTCAGAACCAAAGGGGCGAAATGTTCAACCTTCTCCGTCGGGTTGTTAATCCCCAGCGACCTACCTATAATGTACCCACCACTGGAGGAGCAAAAGCAAAATGGAGCAGGCCCAACCTGAAGCAGTACTACATCCTCACGCCATAATTTCGGAGCTAAAGAAAAACAACGTCACCCACGTCGTCTGGCTCCCCGACAGCGAAACCAACTTCATGTACGAGCAGCTAATGGCAGAACCCACCCTGGACCTGGTACCCGTCTCTAGGGAAGGAGAAACCATGGCCATTGCCGCCGGGCTCTGGGTCGGCGGCAAGCGACCCGTGGCCCTCATCCAAAACACCGGCATCTTCGAGTCCGGGGACTCCATCCGAGGCCTGGGCCTGGACGTAGACCAACCCTTGGTCATGCTGATTGGCTACCGCGGCTGGGACCGCCACGGCATCAGCCGGGACTCCGCAGCCAAGTTCACCGAGCACATCATCCACGCTTGGGGTATCAACTACTACTTGGTGGAAACCGACGCCGACGCGGACCGCATCTCGCTGGCCATGAACGAGGCGGAGCGGAACTCCAAGCCCGTCGCTGTGCTGGTAGGTACTGAGTTCGGCGCCTGAGGAGGTAGCACTTATGATTGACAACCTGGACGCCTGCCGAGCCATCCAAGAAAACAGGAAAGACGCCTTGGTGGTCACCACCATGGGGGCGGGAAACCCACGATTTGGCTGGCCCGTGGTTAGCCAAAATGAGAATCTTGACATTCCCGTTGGCGGGGCCATGGGCAAAGCGTCCTCCTTCGCACTAGGGCTAGCCCTAGCGCAGCCGGGCCGCAGCGTCATTATTTTGGACGGAGACGGAAGCCTGGTAATGAACCTTGGCACACTCACCACCATTAGCGAAAAGGCCCCCTCCAACTTCTACCACTTCGTCTTTGAAAACGGCTGCTACGCCGTAACGGGCGGTCAGCCCATCCCCGCCGAGGGTAAGCTGAACTTCAAGGAGATGGCGGACAGTGCGGGGTACGCCGCCGCCTACGAGTTCGATAACCTGGAGGACCTCACATCTGGTGTGGGTCAAATTCTAGAGCAGAAGGGCCCCGTCCTCATCAATCTCAAGATAATACCCCAAATAGAGAACACCCCCATCAGCCTTCGCCAGCGTCCTAAGAGGAACACCCACATGGCTGTGCAAGAGGTGCGGAAGGCCCTCACGTCCTAGGTAATTCCACCACCCACTCCTTGCCATGTTGAAATCCCTGCTAGCCTCCATGCTCGCGCCCCTGATGGGCGTTCTGGTGCTCTCCGGCGGCTTCTACCTGCTCTTCTTGGCCTTTCTTCACTCCAACTCCGTGCAGGGCGTTGGCGGCGGTACCTTGGTACTCCTTGGAATGTGGCTCATCACCCGCGCCAGACGCGCTGATACAGGTACGAGACCTTGATCCCAGCCTCAGAAGTCACAAGGATAATCAACCGGCACCGGGGCCAGGCCGTGGTGGTTTCTACCTCCAAGGCCCTGAGACAATGGATCTCAGTTTCGGACCGCAGGGACCTGGACGTGGATCTTACGGACTGCCTAGACAAGGCAGCCGGCGTTGGCCTCGGTATCTCCCTGGCCAAGCCACGGAGCAAGGTCTTGGTCCTGGACACCGACGCCACTCTTCGCACCAACCCCAGCGCCCTGGTAACCACGGCTGCCGTAGCGCCGGACAACCTTGTACATTTTCTCTTGGAAGACGCCGACCATCAGTCCACTGGCGGCACACCCATCCCCGGGTTGGGGAGTATGGACTTCACGTCCCTGGCTCGGGACGCCGGCTACGCCTCGGTGCATCGGTTTGACAACCTAGAAGACTTGGCCCTTTCGCTGGAGGACATAATGGGCAAAAGGGGTCCGGTATTTGTCGCTATCAGGGTCTTTCACGGCCCCTACGAGCCGCCTCACCCCGTCCGCACCCTGGCCCAGTCGCTATCCGCCGTGCGAGAGGCTTTGTCAGCCCTGTGACGGACCCTGGACGGCCACGGCGTCACCCACCTGGACACCGCCTCCCTGAACCACCCTGGTCAACACGCCCCTTCTTCCATCCAAGGTCTCCCGCAACCCGGCCCGAATCTCATCCATCCGAGGACACGGCTCGCACAGACCCGTAACCTCCAACACCACCTCATCGCCTAGGTGCAAACGCTGCCCGGCGGGCAGCCCGTGAATGGACAGGCCGGAAATAGTAACGTTCTCCCGTATGGACCCCGGCTTCAATTCCAAGGAGTCGAGTATCTCCTTTTCCATGAGAAGGACCTGGCGATGGCTTTGAGGGTTGGCGTGACGATCACCCTCCAGCCCCGCTCCCGTAACCACCACACTCTCCCTCGCGTCCATGGGCTGGCGATGTCCCACGCAGAGATGCAACGATACAACTTTGCCGTCTGCCATTACTGTCCTTCCCACCGGAGTTAACTTCACCGGTGTCTACTGTACAGATTCTGGAGAAAAGTCTGATTATTACGCCCGGGCCACTTCCTTCTCCCGCTGGGTCTCCTCTATCACTTTTTGACCTATCACCGGAGGCACGCCCTCGTAGTGGCTGAACTCCATGGTGAAGCTGGCCCGCCCTTGCGTCAAAGAGCGGAGGTCCGTGGAGTACCGAAGCACCTCCGCCCGCGGCACGTCCGCCTCTATTATCGTTGCATTATGCTGGGGCTCCATTCCAATAATGCGTCCCCGCCTCCCATTCATGTCCCCGATAACCTCTCCCGTGAAGCCGTCGGGCACCGTGATAGACATTTTCATAATAGGTTCCAAGAGCATCGGATTACCGTCGCTCATACCCCTGCGGAAGGCGAATGAGCCTGCAATTTCAAAGGAGATGCCGGAGGAATCAACGTCGTGATAACTGCCATCGTAGAGCACCGCCCTAACGTCCACCACCGGAAAACCCGCCAGGGCGCCTGCGCTCATGGCCTTCATCACACCCTTCTCCACTGAGGATATGTACTCCCTAGGCACCGCGCCACCAACAACCTCGCTGCCAAACTCGAAGCCTGAGTCCCTGTCCCTGGGCTCCAACCGAAGTCGCACGTGGCCATACTGGCCGTGGCCCCCCGTCTGTTTCTTGTGCTTGTACTCGGATCTGGACACCACGGTTATGGTCTCCCGATAGGGCACCTTGGGAAGCTGGAGCACTAGCTCAGTACCAAACTTACGCTTTATTCTGTCAACCGTCGTTTCCAGGTGAACGTCTCCCATGCCCGATAAAAGGGTCTCATTGGTGGACGCTTCTCTGGCTAGCGTCAGGCTTGGATCCTCCTCCACGATTCTAGTCAAGGACGATGACATCTTGTCCAAGTCCGCCTGGGACTTTGGCGAAACCGCCATTGTGTAATGTCCGGCAGGATAGGTAATAGGGTCAAGTATATAAGCGTTCTCCTGCTGGCATAGCGTGTCATTGGTCGTGGTAGCGGCCAGCTTGGCCACGGCTCCCATGTCTCCAGGCCCCACTTCAGATGTGGGCTCCTGATTCTTTCCACAGAGAAAATAGGCCTGACCAATGCGCTCCGACTGCTCCTGGTTGGCGTCCCAGACCTCGGAACTGGCATTTAAGATGCCAGCGTATACGCGGAACAGCGACAGCTTGCCTACAAAGGGGTCCGCGGTGGTCTTAAAAACTAACGCCACCAGGGGAGCATCAGCCGACTGAACTATCTCCTCCTTCTCCCCGCTTGAAAGCGCCGTGGCTGTAACTTGGGCCGACGCCAGGGGAGAGGGCAGATAGCTTATTACCGCCGATTGCAACTCCTTGACTCCCAAATTTTTAGTGGAGGAACCCCACATGACCGGCACAATTCCCCCAGACAGCACGGCTTTCTGAAGGCCCTCCGTCAGCTCCGCAGTCGTAAGCTCCTCACCCTCCAGGTACTTGGTGGCAAGGTCGTCGTCGCTCTCCGCCACCGATTCAATCAATCGCTCACGCGCCGCCTCTGCCTCCTCTTTTAGCTCGGGCGGGGCCGTGGCCAAGTCGTCCAAGAGGTTTACTACACCCTTGAAGTCATCAGCCGAACCTATGGGCATGTTCAGGAGCACGCACTTCCGCCCAAAGACCGATTGAACGCTCTCCAAGGAGCGCTGGAACTCGGCGTTGTCCCTATCCATCTTATTAATGAAAATAATTCTAGGCAGCCCGTGCTCCTCACAAACCTCCCACGACCGCTCTGTTCCCACCTCCACACCTGAAATAGCGCTCACGAGAATCACGGCACCCTCAACCACCCTTAAACTGGAGATAACCTCGCCGCGAAAGTCGTCATAGCCCGGGGTGTCCAGAAAGTTGACCTTGTGCCCCTGGGAAACGCACGGTATCAGGGAGGTTTGAACGCTGGAAGCCCTCCTGACCTCCTCCGCCTCGTAGTCGGAAACAGTGTTGCCGCTCTCCACGTTCCCCATTCGGTTAATGGCCTTGGTATTAAATAGTAACGCCTCAGTCAGGCTGGTTTTACCGGAACCACTGTGAGAAAGGAGAACTACGTTTCGGATATTACCAATGTCTGTTAAAGCCATACTTAGATCACCTCAAGTAGTCAGGTGAAGGGATTCAATGGACATTGTATGCAAAAGGCACCGCTCCCGCAATGGCTGTTTTCCACCTGTCTCATTTGCCCCAAGACAAATGCTGATATCCGCCCATTTCCCCCGCTCCCCCAAAAGCGTTAAATTTACACCGGGTCAACGGTGAAATAGCCTGCTGAAGAAATAACAGAAATAACAACCATACCAAGGAAACAGAAAGAGAAAAGCCCCAATCAGCCCGGCCCACCCGCCGGAAAATTGACAGCCACGCGAAGGGGAAAACAAATGAGAAAGGCCCCTGTCTATCTCGTCCTGGCGCTTCTTGTTCTCATCGCCGGCCAGGGCGGGCATGAGCTTTCCCAACTGGAAAGCCTCGTGGGCCCATACCGCTGGGGACTGATCGAATGGGAGTCAACTCATTTCCTAGACAAGTGGCGTTACCGTATTGAACAAACCATACCATGGCACACTCCACCGGTCGCCAAGGAGCAGGTGCTGCAAGAATTTTTCCAACTGAGCCATGAAATCGAAGACTTGGAGAAAGAGCTAGTCCAACTTGCCGAGGACGAAACCGGAGCCAAGCCTCAGGCCGAGGAAGCCGTGAGCCTGCTTGCGGAGCTTGGTAGGAAGCGGTCCCGTATCAAATCCCAGGCCGAGGAGCGGTTGGAGGCGGAAGTCAGCGCCATCCTATCTGAGGAGGGCTTTGAGTCCCGTCTGGGCCTCATCTGGCCGCCTGTTGACGTAGAGCTGGTGACCCCACCCTCGGTGCTTGTTCTATCGCCAAGAAACGTCATTGAACGGCAGCAGGACTTTGTCCTGCGCCCCGGGTTGGACCTGAATGACCGGGAGGAACTGGAGGACAAGATATTCCGGGAGCAGGACCTGTCTGCCCTGGTAGTCAATATCGGCGGCATCGCCACCTATCCCAGCGTTGTTGCCGCCGTGTTGGGTCTAAGACACGCCATGGAAATCGCAGCCCACGAATGGCTTCACCAATACTGGTTCTTCCGGCCTCTGGGACGAAACTACGCTAGAGACTCGGACACTACCATCCTCAACGAGTCCGCCGCTGACCTGGCCGCTAAAGAGCTAAACCGGCGCGCCTATGCGGCCGTGACCGGAGAACCCGTAGAGCAGCCCCAGGAACCTAATCAGACCCCTACCCCGGCCGCCGACGAATTCGACTTCAGGGAATCCATGCGCGAAACCCGACTCCATACGGACGATCTCCTGGCCGCGGGGCGAGTGAAAGAGGCGGAGGACTATATGGAGGAACGCCGGGAGTTGTTTCTGATGAACGGATACTCCATACGGAAGTTGAACCAGGCCTTCTTTGCCTTCTACGGCACCTACGCCAATAACCCCGCCTCGGTCAGCCCTATCAACGATGAGCTAAAGCTCTTTCGCGCCACTCTGCCCACCGTTGGAGACTTTATCAAAGAAATGTCTCAATTCGGCAGCTACCAGGAATTCAAGGCCCACCTCCTCACCCTAGAACCCCTCACCACCCAACCCTAATCCAAATCCCCAATGTCAACCAGGGCTATATTCCAACCACTCCAACCAACAATAACGGGCTCATCTTCGCCGCGGCAAGCCGTTGAGTACGTTGAGGGCAGATGCTAAGATTAGCCGAGTCAAATCAAATCCGTAGCCCCATGGTGAAACCTTGCTCCCCGCAACCTGTGACATAGCGCTAAAAGAGTGGGCCGTCTTTGTCAAAGCCCTGGAGCAGGGAGGACAAATCCTGCTTCTGCGCAAGGGCGGCATCCGGGAAGAAGGCAGGTCATTCACCCCTGCTCACCCGTCATTTCTTCTATTTCCCACCTACGAGCACCAGCGAGAAGACCTCCTCAAGGAGCCTTATCGAAAAGACCTCATGCCCCCGCCGGGCATGGGGCACAAACCTGAGAACGTGACGTTCACCCACTGGGCCAAGCAAGCCGAGGTCATCCCGCTATCCGAAGAGGAAGCTTTGACCCGAATTTCGCCCTATCACATTTGGACCGATGACTACGCCCGAAAGCGCTTGCGATGGAAGCCCAGCCAGCCATTATCGCTAATGCTCCTGCGCGTCTACCGCCTAGACAACCCCCAAACCGTTGCCAACCTCCCTGCCTATGGCGGCTGCAAATCCTGGGTCAGCCTTGAATCCGAAATTCCACTAGGGAATCTCACTGCCGTAATGCCTGAGGAAGAGTTCCACAGGACCGTCGCCGAAATCAAGGAGACCCTTCAGCCCTCGTTAGTCTAATCAACGTTGCACGTGGAAACCGGGAAAGAAACGCCTCTCCATATCATCCACTTGTACAGAAGAGAACAGCACTAGATGAAGTACCGACGCCTGCCAAGAACGGACCTGGACCTTTCCGAGGTCGGGTTCGGCCTCTGGACCGTCTCTACCGGCTGGTGGGGCAAAATCGACGAGCCCGACGGTGTCCGTCTGCTACAGGAAGCTGCTGAACTGGGGGTCACTTTCTTCGATACCGCCGACACCTACGGAAAAGGATACGGAGAAGAAATTCTGGCCAAAGCCCTTTTCAACCGGCGCCACGACATTGTAATTGGCACCAAGTTCGGCTACGACTTTTACGATAGCACTCCTCGCATTGGACATCAGGAACGACCCCAGCGGTTTGAACCTCAGTTTATCCGCTACGCGTGCGAGCAGAGTCTAAAGCGCTTGCGCACCGACTACATTGACCTCTACCAGCTCCACAATCCCCGTTTGGAAACCATTGAAAAGGATGAGGTCTTTGAAACCCTGGATCAGCTGGTCCAAGAGGGGAAAATCCGCCACTACGCCGCCGCGTTGGGACCCGACATAGGCTGGTTTGAGGAAGGCGAAGCCTCCATGCGACACCGAAAGGTGAGCGCCATGCAGATCATCTACAGCATCCTTGAGCAGGAGCCGGCCCGGCGCTTTTTTCCCATAGCTGCTGAAGCGGAAGTGGGTCTCATCTCCCGCGTGCCCCACGCCTCGGAGGTTCTGACCAACAGGTATGACCAACCGCCGGAGTTTGACCCCTCGGACCACCGGTCTCTTCGAAAGAAGGAGTGGCTGGAGCAAGCCTTGAAGAAAGCCAATGCCGTAAAATTCCTGTCGGAGGACACCGGAAGAACCCTGGCGCAGAGCGCCATCAATTTCTGCCTGGCCCAGCCGGCCATAGTTTCAGTCCTTCCAAACTTTACCACCATGGACGAGCTGACGGAGTACGCCGGCTCCGCGGAGGTAGCAAGCATCACCACCGAGGAGCTGGAGAAGCTGGACGAGCTTTGGCGGGAAGGGTTCTATGTTGAGAAGCCAAGAGCCGCCGTTGGGGGAGAGGGTTAAGCCAGTGCCCGAAGCAGAGTTGCCGAAGTAGGAAGCCATCTACTATTGCTATTGACCACCGTTTCAGGTGCTCAATTTCCCTTGACAATGTCTTTTTTCACGTGATACGATTCATCGGCTCATGCAGAGGTACATCTAATTTCAACTATTGATTAACGAACCGTACCGAAAGCCTCAGCATATATCAAGGCAGTGAGAAGGAATAGCAGTAGAATTCATTCGTAAACCCTCGCTTTTTGACGACTATCGAACACTAAACAGTAAATTGGAGGAGGTTAGATGAGTCGCTTCCTAGGGTCTAGATTAACCTTAGTAGGTCTACTAGTATCAATCCTAGTTTTAGTTGTAGGCGTATCAGCCGTTATGGGCGCTGGATCCGGTGGAAGCAGCGGCGCATCTGATGGTGCCAACCCCACCATTCAGGCCAGCCCATTGTGGACCGTAGTGGAAAACTGTGACGGCAGCGCGTCTTTTGACGTCTATGGTTCAGGGTGGACAACTGACGACGTTGTACTGATTACCCTCCAGACAGACGCGGGGCGTCTCTTTGTAGGGGCCGGGTTCCCGGGCGCTTCCGGTGGATTCGTTGATAGCGTCTCCGCTCCTGTTTCCGGTTGCGGTGTTATGACCGTCGAAGCACACGGCTCCGGCGCTTCTGCTAACGCTCCCGTTTCCGTAGTTGCAGACAAGCCTGAATAGCACCACTCCCATTAAGTTAATAAGGCCTTACAACGCCTAGGGACCTGCCCTTACCGGGGCGGGGTCCCTTGAGAAGAAGAACCATAAAGCAATCACCTCTTGCAGAGGTGATTGCTTTATGGTTTGCTATCCCCCAACAAATCAGGAACCCCGGTCTAGTACCGAGAAGCAGCCATGATTAGAAGCCTCAACGGGGTTAAACCCAAAATACACCCTACCGCCTTTGTAAGTGAAGCGGCCTACGTGGTGGGGGACGTTGAAATTGGCGAGAACTCAAGCGTCTGGCCGGGCGCGGTAATCAGAGGTGACTTCGGTAAGATACGCGTCGGCAAAAACACCACTATTCAGGACAACTCAGTTCTCCACACCGACGATTACCTCTTTGTTGGTGATAACGTTGTAGTAACCCACGGCGCCGTGCTTCACTGTCACAGGGTAGGCAGCAACGTTATGATTGGGATTAACGCAGTCCTGCTTGAGAACGCCGAGGTACAGGACAACTGTATAATCGGGGCCGGCTCAGTGGTCTTGGCCAACACCGTAGTACCCAGCAACTCCGTGGTCGTTGGAGTGCCGGGCCAAGTCAGGCCCCTAAAAGAGGAATACCGCAAGCTAATAATAGCCGGCGCGGCCCAGTACACAGCCAACGCCAAACGCTACAGAGACTCCGGTTTGGGAATTAACACGGCCGAGGGCTAGCCCCCTTCGACACAACCCGGCTAGATCCTTCATAAAGAGGTTGGTGAGCTAACTACAGACCAAACTCCCGAGCACACTCGGCAAAGCCCTCCACCGCCCCCTCCAACACCCGGTCCTCCACGCAGTAAGAAATTCGAAAGTATCCCGGCAACCCGAACCCTCTACCGGGCACCGTAAGGACCCTCCTCTCCTGCAAAGCGGCAACAAAGGCAACGTCATCTTCCAAGGGAGACTTGGGAAACATATAAAAAGCCCCTTGTGGTTTCACCACCTGGTACCCCATGCCAGTAAGCTCTCCATACAGGTAATCCCGCTTGCGCTGATACTCTGCGGCGTCTACCGACACACCTTGCAGCCCTTTAATAGTGTGCTGCATTATCGCGGGGCCGTTGACAAACCCCAAGCTCCGGTTCCAAAAGATAATGCCATCCAGCAACTGCGCCTTTCCGGAGTAGCCAGGATTCACTGCGATATAGCCTATGCGCTCACCCGGCACTGCCAGGTCCTTGGAGTGGGAGTGCACGGCAACACTGGCGTGGTGATGGGAAAAGATGTGAGGATAGGTAAGACCGTCGAACAGGATACGGCGGTACGGCTCGTCACTGAGCAAGAAAATCTCCGTCCCATAATCCCGTTCCTTCTGAGCTATCACCTCACCCAGCCTTTTAACTAGCGACTCCGAATACAACACCCCCGACGGGTTGTTGGGCGAATTTATCAGGACCGCTCGTGTTCGCGCCGTTATCAAACCTTCCAGGGCCGCCACGTCCGGCTGAAAGGACTCGTCCGTGGGCGCCACCACGGGCTGGCCCTGATGGTTCTCGATATAGAAGGTGAACTCGCCGAAGAAGGGGGCGAATATGACCACCTCGTCACCGGGATTGAGGATGGCCTCAAAAATTACGTTGAGGGCGCCGGCGGCTCCGCAGGTCATGACTATCTGGTCGGCGGTAAAGGGAATGCCCGTCTCCTTAGCCAACGCCCGGGCCACGGCGTCGCGGGTCTCAACATACCCCGCATTAGGCATGTATCGGTGCATACCCATGACGCCAGAACCCGTGACCCTGTGCATCTCGGCCACCAGCTCATCAGGCGGCTCCATGATCGGATTGCCCAGCGAAAGGTCAAATACCTTATCCGCGCCGTATCGCTGCGTCAGCTCAGTTCCCACTTCAAACATCCTGCGGATCCAACCACCTTCCTTCATCGCCAGGATCGTTCTTTTCGATACAGACATGCTCTCTCCCGCCCCTCTTTAAACGTCAGCCTCGAATATACTTTGGCTGCGTGACCATGTCCACCGTTTCCCGTTGACTAGCCACATAGCCTATGCTAACCTCTAGCTATTGAGCAAAGCTATCCGACGGGAGCCTGGACGGCCAGGCTGAGAGGCCCCTTTGCACCGGGGCGACCGTCTGAACCTGAACCGGGTAATGCCGGCGCAGGAACGGAGGTTCCCTAGTAAAATCAGCCCCGTCAGGATGAATCCTGGCGGTTTTTTTTAGAGGACAACAATGGAAGACCACCTTGTAATAGCGGGCAAACCGTTCAAGTCGCGCCTTATCGTAGGTACTGGCAAGTACCGCACCATGGAGGAGATGGTCCAGGCCATCCAAGCCTCCGGCACCGAAATGGTGACGGTAGCCATTCGCAGACTGGACCTAGACAATCCCAAGGAGAAGACAATCCTGGACTGGCTGGACTGGGATAAGTACAACGTGCTTCCCAACACCGCAGGATGCCGCACCATGGAGGAGGCCCTATTCATCGCACGGCTGGGCAAATCCGTTACCAACTCCAACTGGGTTAAGCTGGAGGTAATTCCGGACCCCAAATACCTGTTTCCCGACCCCTCACAAACCCTGAGGGCCGCCGAGCAGCTGATAAAGGAAGGGTTTGTGGTCTTGCCCTACATCCACGCCGACCCGGTGCTGGCCGCCCAGCTGCAAGAAGTTGGATGCGCCACAGTAATGCCCTTGGGATCAGCCATCGGCTCCGGACAGGGAATCCACACGGTAGAAGAGATACGCATTATCATTGAGCAAGCTGAAGTACCGGTAGTGGTGGACGCCGGACTGGCAGTCCCTTCAGAAGCAGCCCAGGCCCTTGAGATGGGCGCCGACGCCGTTCTGGTCAACACAGCCATCGCCCAAGCCAAGGACCCAACCCTCATGGCCTTAGCTTTCAAGCAGGGCGTCCAAGCAGGCCGAATGGCTTACCAGGCAGGCCGTATTTCCAAGCGCCTCTACGCCTCGGCCAGCAGCCCAACCCAGGAGATTCCCCAACCCGTACCCGCTCCCTGATCACATGGCCACCCAGCCGCTGCCTCAGCCCATCCTGTGCCTGGTAACGGACCGCAGGTTATGCGCAGACACCTCCCTAGCCAGGAAAGTGGCCCTTGCCGTGGAGGGCGGAGTGAATATGGTGCAGCTTCGAGAGAAAGACTTGCCGGGCGGACGCCTCTTGAACCTAGCCCTGGAAATTCAACAAACCATTGGAGATAGGGCCTTGCTCACCTTAAACGAACGCTTGGACGTGGCCCTTCTCTGTGACGCCGACGGGCTCCACCTGGGCGAAGAAGCCCTTAGCCCCACGTCAGCGCGGCGTATCACCGGAGACATCCTTCAAATCGGGCGGTCGATACACAATATGAGAGGCGCCCTCAAGGCCCAGGAACAGGGCGTCGACTACCTGATAGCCGGCTCAGTCTTCGACACCCGGTCCCACCCCGGCGGCAGACCAATGGGCCTTGAATTCATAAAAGAGCTAGCGCCCATGCTCCAAATACCTTACCTTGGCATCGGAGGGATTAACACCTCCAACGCCGCCTCAGTCATCGCCGCCGGGGCGTCGGGAGTGGCGGTCATAAGCGCCATCCTGGCGTCGGGACAGCCAAGAGAATCGGCAAAAGCGCTGTGGGAAACCCTCAAGAAGGCCTGGGACTCTCGCGCCGTCGCCCAAGAAAGAGAAGCGCCGTGATAAACCTTGTGGTCAACGGGAAGCCTCGCGAGCTGCCGGCGCCCACCGGTCTCCTAGAATTCCTTGAGAGCCTGGAAATCAAGACTCAGTTCATAGCAGTGGGCTATAACGGCGAGGTCATAGACAAGGAGAGCTTCCACCTCATTCAGCTTCGCAACGGAGACGTACTGGAGATAGTGCGGCCTGTGGGCGGTGGCTAGGGAATTGCCACAATGGGCTCTTTACCGGCCTGGCCCACTTCTCCAATGACCGCAGAACCCACAACGCCATTGGCCTCCAATTCCCGCAACAGCGCGTCAGTACGAGCCTCAGGAACGGATATCAGCAACCCGCCGGAGGTCTGAGCGTCACAAAGAAGGAGCCTTTGCTGTAGGGTAATATCGGTGTGCCACCGTACCTGACTGCCCACGCCTTCCAAGTTCCGGTGCGTTCCGCCGGGTGCAACGCCCCTCTCAAGCAACGACCACACTCCCGGTATCACCGGCACCGCGGATAGGCTAATGCGCGCCTGTGTCTTGCTGGCTGCCATCATTCCCCTCAGGTGCCCAATTAGGCCAAAGCCCGTGACGTCCGTGGCGGCGTTTGCACCTACCTTAGACATTGCCTTGGCCGCCGCCGCGTTCAAGGTAGACATTATCCTAACGGCTTCGTCCAGTACCGAAGCTTCGACCACACCCTGCTTCCCGGCCGTGGTTATGATACCTGTGCCCAGGGGTTTCGTAAGGACCAGCTTGTCTCCCGACTTAGCCCCCGCGTTAGTAGTTTCTTTGCCCGGCGTCACAAGCCCCACCACCGCCAAACCGTACTTGGGCTCCTTGTCGTCCACCGTGTGCCCCCCTACTATCAGGCAGTGAGCCTCCTGGGCTTTTGTGTACCCACCCCGCATTATTTCCGATAGTATCTCCTTGGGAAGGTCAACGGGAAAGCCGACGATGTTTAGGGCGACAAGGGGTGTTCCCCCCATGGCATAAACGTCGCTGAGGGAGTTGGCCGCCGCTACGGCGCCAAAGGAAAAGGGGTCGTCCACCACGGGTGGAAAGAAATCCACGGTAAATATCAGCGCCTGTTCCTCGTTCAGCCTGTAAACGGCCGCATCGTCACCGGACTCAAACCCCACCAGCAGATTGGAATTCGACATCCTTGGGAGCTTCTCCAAGACCTGAACCAGGTCTTCATGACTAAACTTGGAAGCTCAACCTGCACAGTTGGCTAGGGACGTAAGACGCACACCTTCAGCCTGCATAACAGTCTCCTTTGTAGTACTGAATCTATTATAGCATTGGGCGTCTTGTATTGAGGAGTAAGGCGTGGCGATGTTACAATGCTGATTGCCAGCATCATTCCCAAACCCGGCCACCGTTCCCGAGTAGCTCAGCTGGTAGAGCAAGCGGCTGTTAACCGCTTGGCCGCAGGTTCGAGTCCTGCCTCGGGAGCCATCGCATCCTCCATATCCAAAATGATCCTGTCTGCTTCTGTTTACAGAGCCTAGGCGAGGAACCGCTGATTGTTCCCCGGCAGGAAGTGCATCACAGTTCGTCTCCAGCTGAAGAGCCCGGGGAAAGTGGAAGAGCGGTTAAGTTGCCCTACCCCGATGGTAAGAGATAATTTACCACTTTGAGGACATATTTAGGTCTGATCCGGAGCTGAACGCCGATCCATGGCAGATTCGTTGGGGATAGCTAGCTTACTGCTTCAGCGTAAATAGGAGGGTCATTACCGTTCCAAGGTGATATAAAGGATTATCCGCGGTTCATTACCCACATTCCGGCCATTGTGGCCCCTACCGGTCAGATCCTCTCCCAGAACCACATCACCTGGACCAAAGCGACGTACCTCACCACTTCCAACCTCAATTTCGGACTCGCCCGTTAGAGTTACTACGTAAGTGGGCTGTTCAGCAGGATGCCAACCTAGAGAGGTCTCCGGCAGGGATCGTCGAAAGCTGATCCCTGTCACCTTCGGAACGAAGATGCCTGACTTAGCGGGGTCCGCGGGCTCAAAGGGCAGGTCCAACTCTCCAAAGTGAGAATCTCCATTGGGTCCCGTATATATGCGAGCAAAGGCCATCTTTTCACCTGCCTATGTCTGTCGTCTTTATGATCCTTCCGCCTAGGGCGGAAACACTATCATAGGGGACCAAGTTTATCAAGGATATCCCGGAGAGTGAAGTGACCCTACACGTTCGTCGCTCAGAGGGACATCGTGTTTTGAGGCGTCTATGGTACCTGGGGGTTGGGTATGGGAGGATATAATGGGACGCCCAAGGGCGGGTCTTGTTTATCTAACACGAAGGGCGAATCCGCGTACTATTTCGACAAGGAGATTAGAAAAGAGATTCCCCGGTAATTTCATGCGGGCGCCAAGACAATTAAGAACTAGTAGTTTAACATGATTGTATTGAAGGGTAGAGCGACTTCAGTTTGATACGGGCATCCTCGGTCGTGAAGCGCCAGTTCACACGCGCCGCTTCACGATTGCGACGCTCCTGCCACGCTTTCACCTCCTGACGCAGAACAGCTCTGTCCAGTATGCGACGGTCCAGACACTGCCGGGTCAATACCCCTAACTCTATCTCGGCCATGTTAAGCCAACTCCCGTGCCTCGGTGTGTAGTGTATCTCCAACCGTTTAGCGATACGCCTCGCCTCATAAGGCGCGAACGCCTCGTATAGCGAGGACACCATGTGAGTGTTCAGGTTGTCCATCACCAGCACGATCCGTTCTCTGTCAACGTAGTCCTCATCGACCAGTCTCTTTATCACGTGCGCCCAGTCCACTTTCGTGCGACGCTCTCTGACCTCGACTAGACGCCATCCGTCCAGCGGCACGAACAACATGAACAGGCTGCTCACTCCGTTACGCTCATACTCATAGTCGTATGTTAGTACTGTCCCAGGCACGGCCGGACGCGACGCTCGCGTCTCTTTGACTTGCTGTTTGCTCGTCTCATCCATACACACCAGAGCCTCATTCCCATCATACGGGCGCTGGTAGACTTACAGCACGTCTTCCATCGCACACACAAACTCTGCGTTTTGAGTCGGAGGCACGCACCAACTCTGCTTCAACCACGGCTTGAGTTCGTTTTTTCAACATCCTGCGAACCGTCTCGGCGCTGATGGTCTCAACTATCTCACATTCCACCAACTGATCAGCCAACAGCTTGAGCGTCCATCGGGCACGACCCTCGGACGGCTCCCCGCAAGCCATAGCTATTAGCCAGGCTTCACCCTCTCCGTCCAGTCTCTTCTGACGCCGCCGCAACTGCTTTTTGCGGTTCAGGGTCGACTCGATGCCTTCCTTCACACACCGTCGACGCACTCGCTCGACCATTGACAGTCCCACACCAAGTGCACGGGATATGGCTGCGTCTGTCATCCCACCGTCAGGACGTGATTCGTCGCTCATCAGCAGGATGCGCGCGTGAGTCTGCTTGTACGCGGCGGTTCGCCCGCGGGATACAGCGCCTTGAGTTCCTTTTGCTCATCTGTTGTCAGTCTGATACGGTACTTCTTGGTAGACGTCATGCTTCCTCCTTAGTTCAACCATACGATCGAACCTCACAGAAAAACACGACTATCAAGGTCTTTATTTCTACAATGTTGGAGCACTAGGAAGACAATCCCAATTTGGGGCGCAAAGCGGGGGTCTCCCACCGGGCCACTATTTTTCCTTCACGAAACCAAAAAATGAGGATTCCAGTCCACTCAAGGTACTTACCCGTGGGTGCGATGCCCATCATCTCATTCGTGTGGGTACCATGGGCCATTATGCGCACCGCCACTTTATCCCCTTCGCCGAAGAGATCCTCAATACCAATCTGAAAATCAGAGAAGGCCGCACGCATCTTTTCGAGGACCAGTTTGTAGCCCTCACGATCTGCGGGAAAGCCCGGGGAGGGATCACGATTGACAAAGTCACGGGAGAAAAGTTCGTCCATAACGGCGAGATCACCTGTCCTGATCCCTTCCACGAATCGGCGAATGACGGCTTTGTTCTCCTCTGACACGGGATATCTCCTATCTATGTGGTTAAGGGGCTAATTTCACTGTGGACGGTTCCAGTGCTTCCCCTGATATCGTTCTTCCATCTCAGGCAAAACTGTGGGCCGCTTGCTAAAGATTGAATTGAGGGTCCTCATATTCAACTTCCTTCAGATATACCTGAAGGCGCATGTATTGGGTTTCGGCGATGATAATCCGGTAATCATCGTCCACCGTTACAGCCACAGGCCTATGCAACCGCCACTCGGGCTCCAGGTTGGCCCTGGCCCGAGCTGTGGTGTACTCTGGATTGGCATCTATCCAAGCCTGGGCCCACGGAGATGGCTGTCTGGCCTCGCCGATCAAGGTGACCAAATAGCTCCCGTCAGGTCCGTATACCTGGACTCGATTGTTGCCCCAGTCAGCTATGTACACGTCTCCATCCTTGTCCACCGCCACACCGCTGGGCCGATTAAGCTCCCTGTAAGTGTTCGGCTTTTGGCCACCCCAGAGGTAGACCCCTTTAATACTGTGAGGCTGCAAGGCCTCTCCCCTGCCTGTTCCTGCCCTACCAAAGGTGGTAAGATACTCGCCGTCAAGAGTGAACTTCTGCACACGGTTGTTGCCCCAGTCGGCTACGTAGACATTATCCTGGCCATCGATGGTAATGCCCCAGGGCATATCGAGTTGGCCCTCCATCCCTCCTCTTTCACCCCAGGCAACTAGGAATTTGCCTTCTTTGCTGAATTTCTGGAGTCGGTGGTTGCGAGTGTCAACGACATAGAGGTTATCCTCCTTGTCGAAAGCAATGCCACTGGGCCTGTTTAGCTCCCCTTCCCTCGAACCCGCCTCACCCCATTTGCCCAGAAAAGCGCCGTCCTTGTCAAAGATGACAATCTTGTGAATCGATTGGTCCGTGACGTAGATGTTCTCTTCGCTATCAAGGGCAAGGCCGCCTGGCCACTGGAACTGTCCATCTCCTGTGCCCGGGCTGCCAATATCCGCTATCCACTGGTGATTTACGGTGCACTTAGTTATGTGGGCGGATGGGATGAATTCGATGCCCCAGTTGGCTACATACAGGGTCTCGTTAGCTCCATGGACCACATCTATAGGATGGTAGAAGCCCCAATCCGATAGGCTAAGTTTACCTAAGCAATCCAGGTAGCTAAAAGCTCGTCCTGCCGCAATCTGGGTAGTTGGCATCACCATCTCCTCCATTCAACATTTACTTTCGCCATACCATCTCTCAAAGGTAGATGGATTTCGAGGAACCGTCAGATGTAGCGTTAGAGTGCCTCAGTTTGACGCCGGGCCTACCACCTTCTAACAGAGCTGGTACTCTCTGGTGATACCGATGAACTGCAACATCTGGGCAACCCGCTGGCCAAAGGCGCGGTGTTCCTCCTCGGTGGTGCAGCACCTTATGGCACCCCCTTCATTAGCATGCCCTATCAGCTCTTGTCGGGTCTGTTCCTCTACCCTGAGGGGGCCGATAAGCTCGAGGCAACTGCCTACAAACTCCTCAACAGACATCGCCCCTCGGGCTGTGAGCCTATCAATGATAGACCGCACACCGGGAAGAGTGGGATCCCCAAGCCTGTTGGAGACGAAGGTGACCCGCCGGAGCAGCGATCCGCTGTCAATCCACTCTTGGCCGGTGTGCCACCCCTCCACGCTGGGTGGGTTGATAAGCTCCTGGCCCTGAAACTCGGTTTCTTGGCCTATCGGCTGCATTTCTGGCTGAGGCTCCCGCCGATCCCCCACGAGACGTACGATTCCCGCCACCAGTTCCGCTGGGCTCTTTACCCTGGCGTACCACACCTTCTCATCCTTAAAGAAGTCAGAGTTGAACAGCATCCTTAGGGTAGACCGGATGTCGTAGCCAAAGGATGCAAAGGCATCGGCTATGGCCTGCACTGCCTCCGGGTCCCGAGGAGGTACATCGTTCCAGCTTGGCACTCCTACCTCGTCGGCTACAAAGAAGTTGTAAAGGTGACGGGCAATAAACTGGTGAGTGGCAGACTGCTGCACAATAATGTCGATAATTTCTTCTCCGTTGAACCTGCCACGCTGGTCCAAGAAGACCTTCTCTCCATAGTCGTGGTCCTCCTCCTTGTATTCAAACTCCCACAGGCTCCGGCTGTACGGGATGCCGGGGATCTTGGGCTTGATTGTCCAGCCTGTGAAAGCCCGGGCGCACTCGAAGACGTCCTTCTCGGTGTAGTTTCCCTGGCCCATAGAGAAAAGCTCCAACAGTTCCCGCCCCCAGTTCTCGTTAGGGGCGTTCTTGTGGTTTGTTTGGTTGTCTAACCAATAGATCATCGCCGGATCCTTGGCCAACTCAACCAGTAAATCTTGGTAGTTCCCTAGACCACGCTCGCGGAACATCACCAACTGGCGCACTAGATCGGGGGGATTGTTAATCTTGGAATTGCCAGTGGCGAAGACCATGTGCCATAGAAGGGTCATCTTCTCTTCTAAAGGGCGCTGGGTATTGACCATAAAGTACATGAAATTGGCTGCACCCTGGGGAGGAGCTCGGGAAGATTCAAGGTCCGGATGGTACCGGGCCATTAACAGATGATCCACAGCTGGAATCCCGTGGGCATCGGGGTCCAGCAACTCTTCCACGGTCGCCTCATACCCCTGGGCCACTCGGGTTTCGACCTCCTCGTAAGAGGCGCCGAAGCCGGCACGCCTCATCAGGTGAGCCATCAACGCGATGTCCTTGTTCCCCATCTCCGCCTCCACTTTCTTAAGAGAGCGGTCAATAATAGCTTTGAGTTGCGAGGTTAGGCTCCTAACCTCCAATAGATTATCCAGGCTTCATTGAAGGGCAAGGCCAAAACAGGTTTCTTGCTCCAATGTGCGCTTTCCCAAGTGCCCACGCACCTGAAAACGCCATAGTATTTCACACATCCTCTCCAGTCAAGGGGTCTGGGCTCGTTCAAGTCGGTGTACTCGTTCAGTTGCTCCTGTCATGAAACATGGGTGACACATTCAGGTAGAATAATTCTGGAAAGAACATTGCCAACTAAGAGGAGCTTACCCGACTGAAGAGTAGCGCCCAGGACCTAGGCAAGAAACGGTTAGCATGGATGAAGATGCACTAAGGAGGCGCCCCGGTGAGGGTGGTCTGCGACTAATACGAGGTCAGCCGTAATAACTTACAAAGCTATCTAATACAGTCGCGTCTCCCAAGCGTGGAACACGGGACCAAAAGGTTTGACCCGCTTGCTATCTTTACGTAAAGGACGATAGTCATGGATTGTACTGGTCGAGTGCATTCTGTTGCGGTTTCCGCATCGTACCGATACAATTACGCCTCAACATGCCATCGCAGTGAAAGTAGGAGGAGAACGCATGAGCTGTGGTAGCTATCAGGGTTCCCAGATCCAATTCGATGTATACGAAGAGAAAGACGAAATGGTGGCCATGCGCGACACCGTCCGCCTGGCCACGAACCTCTACCGCCCTGCGGTAAACGGGAAGCCCCTGGAAGGCCGCTTCCCAGTGATCTTAGAACGTACCCCCTACCATACTCCCACCCACCATGGTAATTCTATGTTAAGAACCACTGGACGTTACTTCGCCAAGCGTGGCTACGTGATGGTCCTTCAAGATGTCCGAGGCCGAGGTCAGTCTGAGGGTGAGTGGCCGGGCCTAGTTCTTTCCACTAACGAGGTCAACGACGGTTATGACACCATTTCCTGGATTGCACAGCAGCCCTGGTGTGACGGAAACGTTGGCACCGTAGGCCTCTCCTATACCGGCGCCACCCAGTGCGCCCTGGCCCTCAGCAACCCACCGGCTCTTAAGGCCCAGTTCATCATGGACACCGGCTACAACTATCACACTCATACCCTCCGCTCAGGAGGAGCCTTCGCCCTCGGAATCCTTCTTCCTTACGTCTTTCGCATGGCCGCGATGGGCAAAGACGCCCAGAGAGACCCCGGTGTGCAACAAACTCTTATAGAGGCGGCAAAAAATGTGGCGAATATGTTGGACCACCTCACCGTGGTCCCCCTGAAGCGTGGTGCTACGCCCCTGGCTTTGGCCCCAGCATACGAGAACATGCTGTTTACTCTGGCCAGCCACGGCGATTACGACGACTTGTGGAAAGACCCCGTCTTCAATCAAGAGGAACACATTGACAAGTACCCTGACATCCCCATCTTTTTCACGACTTCCTGGTACGGGCACCATGTCTGGGCAACCACCAGAAGGTTTAAAGACTTGCGCAAGCGCAACAAGTCCCCCATGCGTGTGATCATCGGTACATGGCTCCATAGCGTAGTTGGCCTGAACGACACCTGGACCGGCGAGGTGGAGTTCGGCCTTGATGCCATGGTAGACAATCTCAATGATCTACGACTCAAGTGGTTTGACCACCACCTCAAGGGCATGCACACGGATGTGCTGGATTGGCCGCCTCTCAGCATCTTCGTAATGGGGGGAGGTAGTGGACAACGTGACCTGATGGGCCGTATTTCGCATGGCGGATTTTGGCGGCGGGAGAACAACTGGCCTCTGGAAGGTACCCGTTTCACCAACTATTACCTGCACTCCGGTGGCAATCTGAGCCCTGAACCCCACCGCCCTGAAGATCGTCCAAGCAGTGACTACACCTTTGATCCAAGGGACCCTGTGCCTACCATAGGTGGGGGCGTCATGGACACAGTGCTTGCGCCCGGATTTGTCGCCGTCGGCGCACTTGACCAGCGAGGCCGTAAGGACCTCAAAGTTTGCAAGGACACGCAACCTCTGTCCATGCGCCCCGACGTACTTGTGTTTCAGACGCCGCCATTAGTGGAAGACGTGGAAGTAACTGGTCCCATCGAGGTATACCTGTGGGCATCCTCTTCGGCCCCAGACACCGACTTCACTGCCAAGCTGATAGATGCCTTTCCACGCTCTGCGGACTATCCCGACGGGTTTGCAATGAACCTATGTGATGGCATAGTTCGCGCCCGCTACCGGGGCAGCCGTGAGAAAGGCGAACTGATGCAGCCAGGACAGGTCTACAAGTTTAGAATAGACCTACAGGCCACGGGCAATGTATTCAAGAAGGAGCATCGCATCCGACTAGATATCTCTTCTAGCAATTACCCTCACTATGATGTGAACCCCAACACCGGAGGTCCGCTGTGGGAGTCGGATCAGGGGTGGCAGCTTGCTCACCAAGCGGTGTACCACAATGTGGAGCATCCTTCTCATATAGTTCTGCCGATCATCCCTCAGGAACGACAGCAGGCCTAAAGCGTCGATATGGCGATACCCAAAACTTCTGGATGATCTACCTCTCTGCCTGTGTCCTCGACAGTGTCACTCCGCCAGCCCAGGCTATCGCATCCCCAATAGTATCCAATTCAGGGTTAAGCATAAATCGGGGCTAATCTGACGAGCTAGTACAGTTTCTAAGATACAGAGGCGTGTCACCATTTCCCGTCTATGGAGGAGGGTTCCGCATGGCACCAGACGGGAACAATTTCTTGACACTACCCAACCATTATGTCAAATTTGGTTTGACCATTTGCGAGCTCATAGAGTTGGCTAGAGGGGAGGAAGACTATGGCCGAAGCACCAGTGAATATCTTCGAATTTGAGGATTTGGCCCGAGAGCGCCTATCGAAGCCTGTATATGACTCCATCGCAGGCGGTGCAGGGGATGAGATATCTCTGAGGAGGAACCGCGTAGTCTATGACTCGATTATGCTTCGACCTCGAATGCTGGTGGATATAAGCCAGCGAGACCTATCCACCACAGTGCTGGGACAGCGGATCGAGTTCCCGGTTATGATTGCTCCTGCTGGCCTCCAAGGCCGGGCTCACCCGGATGGCGAGCTGGCAACTGCTAGGGCAGCGGGCGCGTTGGGTACCGTCATGGTCGTTGCTTCCGGTTCCACCTATTCGCTGGAAGACGTCGCACAGGCAGCTACTGGTCCCATCTGGTTCCAGCAGTTCCTTTTCAGCGATCGCGGCTTGACAAAGGCCTTTGCCCAACGGGCCGAGGAGGCGGGATACACCGCCCTCTGTGTCACATTGAACGCCAAGTTGGGAGCGCAACAGGAGCGCAATGTTAGGAACAACTACTCCATGCCGTCTTCACCTAACTTCCCCGGGGTGGGTCTAGGAGGCCCCAATAACGATGCTCAGTCTACGATTCAAGATCTTATAGACCTGTCCGCTACCTGGTCCCAGTTGGATTGGCTGAGCGCCAACACTTCGCTCCCACTATTGGTGAAGGGAGTCACCTCCGCAGAAGACGCCCGACTGTCCGTTGAACATGGTGTGAAGGCTCTGATAGTCTCCAACCGTGCCGACACTCAAGTGGACACGTCCTTCACCACCATTGAAGTGCTTCCAGAGATCGTCGATGCGGTGGGCGGTAAGATCGAGGTGTACGTGGACGGCGGCATCCGGCGAGGCACAGACGTGCTGAAAGCTCTGGCACTTGGTGCCATGGCCGTCCTTGTTGGTCGCGCTCCAATCTGGGGCCTAGCCGTGGACGGCGAGGCAGGGGTTCGAACCGTACTACAGATACTACGGGACGAGTTGGATAGGACTATGGGTGCGTGCGGTCGACCCACCATCGATAGCATAGACATCAGTGTGCTGGGTACTGCGTCTCCCCTGATGTCCGTGCTTCCACAGCCCCAAGGATTTAAGCTGCCCCAACTTTAGACAACGCACGAGCTGCGTGTATCCCAGCACCTGGAATGTTAATCCACACTATCGCCATGCCGGCAGCCATTCCTTCTTCACAAGAAGAGTTCGGATACAGATCTGCTCCACTATGAAGTCAGTCTCATGTCTTAGGAGGTAGTCCGCCATTTGACAGCTATTAGGAGGCATCCTTAAATTTCCCTTCCTCAAGGATCGTGCTTTCTTCTTGGCACAGACGGTTTGATATCGGTAACTACGGATAATAAACTCAGCCGTGAGACCTTGGGCCAACAGAGACGGTAATGAGGAGGAACATTGGCACAACGCAAGCTACGGGTCGGACTCATTGGGGCCAACGGGCACAATCGCTGGGGAGGCCGGGTACACGGTCCAGTGTTTCAAGCCTTGCCTGAAACAGAATTAGTGGCGGTGTGCACGGCACATCAAGAGACCGCCGCAGCCGCTGCAAAGAGATTCCATGTCCCCCACGCCCTCACTGACTTCCGAATGCTGATGCAAATGGAAGAGGTGGATCTGGTTAGCGTGTCGGTGAGGGTAGACATGCACTACCCCATATTGATGGCGGCTCTGGAGGCGGGCAAGCACGTGTTCTGTGAGTGGCCGTTAGTAGTGAGTAGCCAGCAGGCACAGGAGGTGTACGATCAAGCTCGGGCCACAGGGATTCAGCATGTTGTTGGGCTCCAGAGCCGTTACTCGCCAGCGGTAATGTACATGCGTGACCTGATTGCCCAGGGGCAGATCGGCGAACCGTTGGTGGTAAACATGATTTTCTTCATGGGATCAGCACTGGGGGGACGGCCGTCCTACTCAAGCTACCTGCTCACCAAGGAGGGCGGCGGCAGCGCCCTCTCCATAGCCGGTGGCCATGCGCTGGATGTGTTGTGCTGGTGCTTTGGTGAGTTCCAGAGCATTTGCGCCGATGTGGACACTTTGATGAAGGAGGAGACGCTGGTGGACACAGGGGAGCGAGTCCAGGTGACTTCGTCCGACAATGTAGCCCTTGTGGGCCGGCTCAAGAACGGTGCAATAGTCACGGCGCAGGTAAGCTGGACCACCGACCCACAACTGGGCTGGCAGCTTTACGCCTACGGAACAGAGGGATGCATCACGGCCACAGCTGGAGAGATGGTCCAACGCAGTGGCATTACTCTGAGGGTCGCCAAGCGAGGCGAGGCTGTGCCGAGGGAGATATCTATTCCACCCGAGTATAACTGGACACCCGAGTTCCATCCGGCCAGCGAGCAATTCAACGTAGCCCAGCTGGTGCGCCGCCTGGCCCAGGGTATCGCGGAGGGAAGGGAGGTACGTCCCAGCTTCCTGGACGGGTTGCGGCTCCACTACTTGCTTGAGTCCATTCAGAGAGCCTCCGAGATCCGCCGTTGGGTGGAGATAGCTCCTGGCGGCCCCGGCGCAGACTAAAGAGATTGCCCTGACATGGTACGACCCGCAAGAGTTCCATTCGTCGTCACCCAGCACTTGAGAAGATCGCCCTAGTCAAGTCCAACCTTCCACTGGACATGAGTTTATTTCCCTGGCTAGCAAGCTCTCGACAGGGCTTCAAATCCCAAGGGATTCTGCTGCGCCACTCATCGAAGAACTGAACGGGTACAGAACATTGCCTTGGGCCCCTTGGTCTATTACAATTCCACTGTCCCAGTAATTCCGCTGCCCATGAAGGGGAAGTTAGTGTTAATAGTTTGTGACTGCGTAAACCGAGACTCGCCCTCAAAATCACCGGAACGAGCAGGTGGTTTCTATGCGTCACTCGTTCCTGAAGTCTCGGTGGCCGTAGTAGGAGGAGAGTCGTGGTCCAGCTGACAGAAGTCCAAAGAGGCATCATCACCGCCATTCGAGAGTTTGTCGAAAAGGAGGTCATGCCTGTCGCCCCCAAGATGGAGCACTCTGACGAATATCCCTTTGATCTGGTGGATCAGATGAAGGAGTTTGGCCTCTTCGGGGCCATTATTCCAGAGGAGTATGGCGGCTTGGGACTGGATAGCACGACGTACGCCCTAATCATTGAGGAGCTATGCCGTGGCTGGATGAGCCTCAGCGGCATCCTCAACTCCCACCTCATCATGGCTTACATGGTAGCCACCAAGGGCACGCAGGAGCAGAAGGAACGGTTCCTACCCTTGATGTCCAAGGGAGAAAAGCGCGGTGGCATCTGCATCACTGAGACCAACGCTGGCAGCGATGTCGCCGCTATTCAGACCCGAGCTGTACGAGATGGCGATGAGTACGTAGTTAACGGAACAAAGACACTGATTACGAACGGCCGTCATGGTAACACCTTTGCCCTGGCAACGAAGACTGATCCCGATGCCAAGCCAGCCCACCGGGGCATAAGCATCTTTATCGCTGAAAAAGGACCAGGGTTTTCCGTGTTGCGCGACATTCCAAAGCTAGGTTACAAGGGCATCGACACCTGCGAGTTGGTTTTCGAGGACTACCGGATACCCGTATCCAACCTTATCGGTGGCGAAGAGGGCCAAGGCTTCTATCAGATTATGAGCGGCCTAGAGGTGGGACGCGTCAATATCGCTGCCCGCTGCGTTGGTATAGCCCGAATCGCCTTGGAAGAGGCGGTGAAATACGCCCAGCAGCGTGAGGCCTTTGGAAAGCCTATCGGTCAGCACCAAGCGATACAGCTCAAGCTGGCCAACATGGCTACTCAGATACAGGCGGCCCATCTGCTGGTCAGGCACGCCGCTGAGAAGAAGGATCGGGGAGAGCGTGCCGACTTGGAGGCAGGTATGGCCAAGCTTTTCGCCAGCGAGATGTGTATGCAAGTATCTCTAGATTCCATGCGTATTCATGGCGGCTACGGCTATACTCAGGACCTTACAGTAGAGCGCCACTTCCGGGATGCCCCTCTTATGCTCATCGGGGAGGGCACCAATGAGATACAGCAGCTGATCATCGCACGGAATCTGCTCAGCAACTACCCTTCCGGAGACTTCATCTACGAGCGTGGCCTTTAGCAATGAGGAGCTCGGCAACCGGTTCTAGGCAAGGAGGACAGAGGTGACCGGAGAGCTAGGAATCACTCAATCGTTGGCCCAGTTCGCAGCAGATCTTACGTACGAGGACCTTCCCCCTGAAGCAGTGGACCGGGCGAAGTATTTATGCCTAGACTTCGCGGCGGTTGCCCTTAACGGCTCGACGACCCCGTCCGCCAAAGCGGTGGTTCGAGCAATCGAGCGCACGGGACGGCTTGGACCCTCCGTCATCATAGGCACTCCAACCCGCGTACTGCCTGAATACGCCGCAATGGCCAACGGGACCGCCTTCCATAGTATCGAGTTGGACGATGTGAACAATGAGGCCTCCCTTCATCCGGGTGTAGTGGCCTACCCCACGGCTCTGGCAATGGCAGACCTCTCGCTGGTAGATGGGAAGTCGTTCATCACCGCAGTGACGGTCGGCTACGATATCATCATCCGGTTGGGTCGGGCTTTGAAGCCCGCCGAACATTACGCGCGGGGGTTTCACCCCACCGGGACGTGCGGGGCCTTTGGCGCTGCCGTGGTGTCGGCCCGGCTCCTGGGCCTGGAAAGGGACGCCTTCGTCTCTGCTTTGGGCATCGCCGGAAGCCAGGCAGCGGGGAGTATGGAGTTCCTAACCCAGGGCGCGTGGACAAAGCGCCTCCACCCAGGCTGGGCTTCCCACAGTGGCATTTGGGCGGGTCTCTTGGCTCGCGAGGGATTCTTGGGCCCCGCCACCATCATCGAGGGCGAGAGGGGCTTCCTCCACGCCTATTCTGCAGACCCAGACCTTGCTTTGGTGCTTAGAGACCTCGGAGAGGTACTCCACATAACCCGGACCAGCGTGAAGCCCCATGCCTGTTGTCGCTATAACCAGGGACCCATCGACTGCCTTCTCGACTTGGTGAATGGGCACCAGCTTGAAGCCCAAGACGTACAGGAGGTGAGGGTAGGGTTGCTGAGCGCCGGCTATAACGTCGTCGCCACTCCGGAAGAAGACAAGCGCAATCCAACTTCCGTAGTGGACATGCAGTTTAGCATGCCCTTCGCCGCAGCGGTGGCCCTACTATATGGCCGTGCATCATTGGAAGAGTACACTCCAGGAGTGGCACAGCGCCCCGAAGTGCGGGAGCTGATGACTCGAGTAAGGTGTATACAAGACCCGGCCCTTGATGCCCAGTTTCCTCGCTACTGGCCAGCCTGGGCGGAGATATACACCCGTGATGGCCGTAAGCTGCGTGGCGAGGTCCAATACCCCAAGGGCGACCCGGAGAATGCGCTCTCGTGGGATGAGATGAAAGAGAAGTTCGTGACCCTTTCGGCGCCGGTCATCCCAGAAAAGCGGCAGCGAGAGATCATGGCGGCGGTGGAATGCCTTGAAAATATGCGGGACGTCCGGGAGTTGGCGACATTACTGGCAGTAGAGTAGAAGCCGTTATAAAGTTGCCGTTTGCAACGGTCAGTTTCATCCAAACGCTCAGTCAAGACCCCATGTTGGGTTTGTCTAGCGGTATTGAAACAGTCCTAGAGGAATAATTATTTGAACATGCCCCTGGAAGGCGTACGCATCCTGGAGCTTTGCCAGGCTCTGGGTGGACCTTTCGCGATGCGGACTCTTGCCGATCAAGGGGCCGAGATCATTAAGATCGAGCCTCCTAGGGTAGGCGATATGTCGCGGCGGATGGGACCCTATTTCCTGGGAGGTGAAAGTGCTTACTATATGAACGTCAACCGCAGTAAAAAGGGTATCACCATTGACCTGCGTAAATCCCAGGGACGTGAGGTATTCTATCGGCTGGTGAGTGTGTCAGATGTGGTGTTTGACGCCTTCCGCCCAACGGCACTTTCCAGACTGGGCCTGGACTACGAAAGCCTCAAGAAAGCTAACCCTAGCATAATTCACTGCTCTCTCTCTGGCTTTGGCCAGGAAGGGCCATACGTGAACCGTCCGGGATTCGACGGGATTGTCCAAGCCATTGGCGGTGGCATGAGTGTTACAGGAGAGCCGGGGAGGCCCCCGGTGTTTATGGGATTCCCTATAGGTGATATGGTAGGCGGCTACGTGGCTGCCCTGGGAATCGTGTCGGCTATAGTCGGTAAGAAGCAGACCGGCGAAGGGAGGCGGGTAGACGTGAGCCTTCTGGACGTACAGATTGCCCTCCAGGGACACTTAGGCCAATTCTACCTGGTGTCGGGAGATGTGCCCGAGCCCATTGGGTCCAGCCATCCCTCCAATCTTCCGTCGGGCGCCTACCAAACGGAGGACAGCCGATACGTGCAGGTCCATTGTCCCAACCAAGAGTTCCACCAAAAATTAATGGAGCTTATGGCTGCCAACGTTGAGGGGATGGAGGGTCTTTCCTCGGACCCGCGGTTTGCCACCCCAACTGACCGAATCACCAATCGCGAGGCGCTGGACCAGGCGCTGGCGAAAGCTTTTCGCGCTAAACCGAGGGAGGAGTGGCTGAAGCTGTTCGTAGATGGGGACATCCCTGGAGGCCCGGTGAATAACATCGCCGAGGCCCTGGCTGATCCCCAGGTGCAGTTTCGCAACATGGTGGTGGAAATCGACCACCCCACTGCGGGAATGTACAAGACTGCCGGCAACCCCATTAAGATGGGGGCTCAGGAGGCTTTTGGACCCCCTCCGACGCTGGGCCAGCACACGGAAGAGGTTCTTAGCAAGCTGCTAGAATATTCCTCAGACGAGATCCAGTCTTTGCGAGAGGCCGGGGTTATCTAGATTAGACAAAACCGCTGGTAAATCACTCCACGACGGCTTGTCCGAGTTTTCTTTTAGCTCCGTGACAAGGTGGAGGTAACTTTGCACCCCTGTCCCATAAACCTCACGGAACCCCTGAATCCACCCTCGTTATGACCCATAGAACCAGCCGATGGCTCCACCACCAACTTCCACGGCCTTGTTTTTTGTTCTCCTGACATTGGGCGAAGGCGACGACCGTAATCTGGTTGTTAATAGAGGCACCTACCAGTTTTGCATTCTTAATGTTTTCCCAACATTTTTGAATTCGGCCTTCCAGCTCTCTGGACATCCCCGTGAATAGCCTAGTACACCTATTCCCTTATCCCCCGCCAGACAAGACTCGAGGGCTGGTTGGTTCGGGCTTCCTCCCTCCGTTTCCGTGAGCCACGGCACAGATCCGTCCTTTTCGTATGCTGCCAGCAGTCGCCGCGCACGGCACTCGCTCACTTCCGTCAACCCAGCCTCCTCGGCCACCGTCATCTCGCCCTCAAGCATTCTGTTCAACACTTGCATCCTCCATTGCTCTATGTCCATCAGCCTCAGTCGTTTTTTGGACTGATCTTTTCATCGGACGGTCAGTCACTGACATAATCATTGAAGATCTACAATAGTATAGCTTGGTATTGACAAGCCTGCTTTACCTAGCCTAGGATGCGTTGAAGCATAGTTTGCTATTCGTGTTAACTATATGCACGATTAAGCGCTTACATCAGATTAATTGGGGGTAGAGCGATGAGGCACATAGGTCAGATAAAGCGACGATGGATATATGGTTTGATACCTACGATAGTCGTTCTAACCTTGTTGATATTAGCATGCGGAGACGACGCTACACCAACCCCCACAACGGCGCCTCGGGCGGCGGCACCAACTCCTACAACGGCGCCTCGGGCGACGGCGGCACCAACTCCCACAACAGCTCCTCGGGTGACGGCTACACCAACTCCCACAACAGCTCCTCGAGCGACGGCTGTATCAACACCAGCAGCAACCCAACCTCCAGTGCCCACGGCTACCCCACGCAGGACTGATACCCCTAGACCGACAGCTACGGCAACAGCCAGGCCTACGGCAACTCCCACCCCAACGGTCGAGGCGATGATGGAGAAGGTGCCGGTGCAGCCGCGGCTCAGAATAGCTACTCTGCCGGTTGCTCAGCAGACGAACATGCAACATAAGCAGACCGGCCGCTCTGGGGGCTACTTGAGCACAATGTACGATCACCTAGTCTGGGAAGATGTGCGGGGGACCGGCGAGTTTTTGCCCATGCTTGCCACCGAATGGTCTCTATCGTCCGATGCCAATACCTGGACCACCATACTCAGGAAGGATATCCTCTTCCATGACGGCAACGAGTTCACAGCCAAAGACGTGGTGAAAACCTTGGATGTGCTCGTGAACTCAGACATTGGCGACTCCACAGGGGTCTTCAAGAGGAAAGTAGGCAGTGGCGAAAACATGGAGATTGTGAACGACCACGAGCTAAAATGGCACACGGTGGAGCGGTATTTAGATCTTCCATTCTCGTTGACGTGGAATGGCGACCTTCACATTATAAGCGCCGACTACTGGGATAGTGAGGGAGAGGAGGGGTACCTCGCTTCGCCCATTGGTACCGGACCCTTCAAGTTCGTGGAACATATTGAAAACTCCCACTTTCTAGTGGAGCGGTTCAAGGGAGTGGGGGAGGACCACTGGTGGAAGATTCCCGGGTTCGACGAGGTCAATATATTTTGGGTCCCTGAGGCTAGTACCCGTACAGCCATGCTGCTGACCAATGAGGCCGACATAGCCCAAGTACCCAACGATTCCATGTCCCTAGTCATTGAAAGGGGGATGACTCGGATCCTTGACTCCAGGCCCAACCTATTGCTTCACTTCATAATCGGCGGCCAATACCTGCCTGTCAAAGACCCAAGGACGGGCGAGCCAGAGCCAGCCTACGACCCCGACAATCCACTACTGGACCCCAAAGTTCGCGAGGCCCTGAACCTAGCTGTAGATCGTGAGCAGCTCAGGGAGGCCTTCGTCGGCGAGAGAGGGGTCCCTGCTTCGGTCTTCCACTTCCGCGCCGGTCTCCCTGATTTCAAGGAGGATTGGACGCCTCGACCCTTCGACCCGCAGCGGGCCAGAGAATTGTTGGCGGAGGCGGGCTATCCCGATGGTGGCCCTAAACTTACCCAAGCGGTGGTCACAAACCTCCCCGGGACCCCCGAGTCCGCGGACATCTCTGAGGCCGTAGCCGTCATGTGGAATGATGTGGGGTTCGACATCGAATTGGAGAACATAGAGTTTGGCACCTATGTGTCGAGGTTGCGTGATAGACAAACGAGCCGTTCCCTCATTATAGCGGTGTACGCGCCTAACCTGATCGAAGCAACCGTGGACCAGACCCTCTTCCTGTTCAACCGTTCATTTATCACCGAGGAACTGTTCGAATTGTACTACAAGTTGAAGGAGAGTTTAGACCCTCAAGAACGGTTCGCGCTGGGGCAGCAAATAGGCGACCTCTGGTACAATGGGTTCGCCGGTGTCCCTCTCTTTTGGGTCTTTGGTCAGGCGGCTGCAAACCCCAATGTAATAGCCGAATACCAGGCCAACATGATAGGTGGTCCAGTGCGAGATTTCGAGTTTGCAGTGCCAGTATACAGATAGACGATAGCCTACTCTTAAGTTCATATAACCGGTGACACTTGATGAAGGCCGTTCCAAAAGATTGGAACGGCCTTCAGATTTTCAATGCTTCCGCGCCCATAAGCAATGGGAGTCCAGCTCTTCACCCGCTGCCACTTGTGATACTTCCTGTGCGATGGTCGGGCTCCTGTGATGCATAGGAAGTCATTCTGTTGGGGCGTGGCAGCCTTAAGCCTAAATGAACCAGACTAGGTTCCTTTGGGTCCTTCCTTGGCCACCAGGAAGCGGCGACGGAAAGTCAGCACTTGTTCCCCACGCTGGTTAAATGCTCGGCTCTCAACATAGATGATACCCCGGTTACCCTTGCTGGTCTCTCGCTTATCCAGGATCTCGGTTTCGGCGTAAATCGTATCTCCCAGAAACACGGGGTCATCGTGGATTATCTTCTCGTACTCCAAATTGGCGATGGCCTGGCCGCTGGTATCCCTCACGCTCATCCCCGCCACCAGGCTGAACACCAGAGTTCCAACCACTAGAATTCTGCCATGTTGATGGCCCTCCACGTACTGAGCATCAGAGTGTAGGGGATTGTCGTTGCGGGTTAGCAGACAGAAGAGGTTGTTGTCCGATTCGGTGATGGTCTTCCCGGGCCAATGTCTTTTAACTTCTCCTACCCGGAATTCCTCGTAGACGCCGCCGTAATGCTGGCGACCATCATAGGTGGTGCTCATGGGACTTTCCTCCTATCTCGGCGCATCGACTCCCTCAACGAGGGAAGATTATACGGAGTTATTTAATATCAAATCTTCTATTAGGACAATGACGTTGAAGCAGCTACTTTTCTTTCTCATAGGTTGTTGCCGCCGGAAGATTTCCCTGTAAGTAGTGTAATGCTAAAGGGCAGTAAATCCTCCGTCCACCACTAACTCGGTTCCGGTTATGTACGAAGCCTCGTCGGAAGCCAGGAACAACACAGCGTAGCCTACCTCCTCTCCCCCTGCCTTCTCTACCCATGGGAACTTTTGCAAGCATCTGTTTGCGTACCCCAGGGTCGGCGGTGGCGATCGAAGATCTCATCGGAGGCATTAGCCCTGGATGCACAGAGTTCACGCGTATACCTTCCTTCGCGTACTGGATGGCGGCTGATTTGGTGAGAATCCTCACTGCACCTTTGGAGGCATTGTACCCCATGTGTATCAAGTATTGGCCCACAAAACCTGAGATGGACGAGATGTTGACGATGGAGCCCCCGCCTACTTTCCGCATCTCCGGAATGGCGTGCTTGATACCTAGGAAGACGCCCTTCGCGTTGACTTCCATGAGTTTGTCCCAGGCCTCAGTACTCATGATGTCTGAGTGAAAGCTACCACTGATACCTGCGTTGTTCACTAGGACGTCCAGTCTGCCGTACCGGGACACCGCAATGTCGATCGACTTTTTCCATTCTTCTTCGATAGTCACATCCAGCCGCAGAAAGAGGGCCTCTGCGCCCGCGTCGTTAAGTCAGCCTCGAGCTTAACGGCGCTCGTCCTCCAATACGTCGCCTAGAACAACCGTGGCCCCTTCCCGAGTGAACAGTCGTGCCTCCTACGCGCCCATGCCCCGAGCTCCTCCGGTGATAATCGCAACTTTGCCATCTAGTCTCATGGGCCCTGCCCTCTGTAACGCCTGCTCCGATCGACATATACGCAACGCGTCCTCTCAATGGCACGTGTCCCGCAATTCACAAGTATCTCATTTCGCTCGGCCGCCTCATCCAAGCCTGCTGGGCTCCTCCGCCAAATGGTCGAGGATTGAAGTCGCCAATCATCGAACGCATGTCTAAGATTCTCGCGTACATGTTATTGAAACGCTGTATCCAGGGCGGTAACACTTGAAGGCATGGAGTGCACAACTCATCGGCGATGTTCTACCGATCAGTATCAGCGAGTTTATCAGCGGGTTAACGGGCGGTCAACAACCGAGCGTCGTTCATGATGCCCCTTCAATAGGGTAGCCAGCTTACCCGGGCAACTCGCTTACTTGTGGGCGTAGTCCGAGCATCCGATACGTCCTGGATCGTTGTGGCCCCCTCGAGGCGAAAGCTAACGGCAACTCTGCAAGTTTATGCTAGGCAGGAGTGGAAATGCTAAGCAGCCTTTGCAACTAAAGCTAATAATGGGCGCTGAACGCCCCAATTTCTGAGAGGGCCTTCGCTGTCTTGACTATTACCGGTAAGCTGGAGGCTTGCAGTACCTGTCGTCGCTTGAGCGACCGGAGGTCCACTATAGGATTGCTGGCCTATAGTCCTAAGTTTAGTCAGACCCCTACTGGCAGAATGCTAGTCGATCCGCTGGAAGAAACACCGAGCCCAACACTTCTATGACGGCTTGTCCTAAGTAGGAATTCAGCCCACTACTTAGGGTAGTTCCTTGGAGGCAGCCTAAGTTCGGCTCATTGGTTAACGGCCTATTGTCATCGCCGACCCTAAAATGACCCACCGCGCCAAGCTAGAGCCTCCCGTAAGAGA
Source organism: Dehalococcoidia bacterium (assembly GCA_965226535.1). Taxonomy (GTDB): domain Bacteria; phylum Chloroflexota; class Dehalococcoidia; order Lucifugimonadales; genus JAPULR01. Next base: position 661,053 of record CBDDDE010000010.1, read on the forward strand.
AATAGAGCGGGACGTGCGACCTGGCGGAGCTGTAGTCATCGCCGACACCCGTCCCTTCGTCGTAATGCTGGGTGGGCACGATTTTTCCATAGACGCCTGTTGTTCTCGGCAAACTCATCCACCTGCTTGTGCGCATTCGGACGGCGGCGTGCCCAATCACCAGCATGTCTGCCTAAGCATACTATCACACGCACCCCGAGCATCTCGACGATTGCTTGGTGGAAAGGCCAGCACTCCTGAGCTAGCGATTCGAAGTCTCCGAGCTTGGTCCAGTCCGTATACCTCAGGAATACTGTTTCACTCGCCGGCACGTCTCCGTGGTCCCCGTCCAACCCTCCTGAGCAGGTAGAGCACTCTCCGCTGCATAGGGCTGTTGCCCGCCCTCATTTCACGCCATCGTTCGTCTCTGTATGCTGAACAGTTGTCCGGATAGTGATGGAGTACCCGGTTGATGTTCCTGGATACAGTGAAGGACCCTGTGGGGTTCAGTCCGAGTATGTAGAGATCAGAGGACGATTCGAATGCGCGTCTGCCTGAAAGAAACGCTTCTACCGACCTGTCCAAAAGAGACTCCGGCACCAGCCTCACGAAGTCATCTATCACATCTCACCCCAGGTATAACGTGGAGCCAATATTATACTTGTGTACACTTAAGAGTATGTGAACCAGGGTTCCTAGGCCTGACAGCAAACCCCGCTATCCACTCCTGTCCAAGTCCACCGCCCACAAGAATCGCAACTTTTCATTGCTATTGTCCAACAAGCATGAAGTTACCGAGATAGACAGAGTCATAAGGTCTGCATTTGAAAATTCAGGTGTTGTCCTTCTTCCTCGCCGAATCCTACTTCGAGGTCGCGTAATTGCTGGCGAGGCACGGGTGTCTGCTGCGATGTTGACTGTTCACAGTTCGCATAGGATAGTGCGCTGTTGGCGCAGGGTTCAGCGCCGGATTCTTCGCTTCTGGCACTGGTTCTCTGGATAGACTCGATTGCACTCTCACTGGATATCTGCTAATAGGTGCCGGTAGTTGGGCAGTAGCTAGCCACACACCTGCGACCCATTCAGTCTTCTTCATTTTCGCTAACGGTCTACACTCCACTACCGGGGTGCCATTCTCCGCCTGCCGTAAAGCAAAGTCTATCTGCTCCCGCGTGCGCCGGGACTTCTTCATGGAATAATTCTACTTTTCCTTTTGTTCCATCATTCCACAAAACTAACATTCCGCCTGGTCCAGCTTTTGGTGAGCAGACCAAACTTTATCAAGCTGTCATCCCCAAATGCAAGCTCATACCCAAAAACCACCTTCAGGCAAAACGGGCACCCGCGCCGCCCAATCGTGGAAGCAAGAGCCCCGTCTATGGTAACCTGCCAACCTCTACCGCCCTTTTTGCCCCACGTAAAAAGGGAAACACACGCCTCCCGGAGGTCCCTTCATGGTCAACGTAGACCCGGCGCACTTCCAAGCCATGAAATGGCGATGTATCGGCCCCTTCCGCGGCGCCAGGGTAGTCGCCGTAGCCGCTGACCCTTTCAATCCTCTCGTCTTCTACTTCGGCGCCACCCGAGGAGGCGTCTGGAAGACCATCGACGCTGGGACCCACTGGGAAAATGTCTCAGACCCTTTCTTCAACACCGCCGCCGTCGGCGCCCTCGCCGTCGCGCCCTCCGACCCCAACGTCATCTACGCCGGCACCGGCGAGTCATGCTTCCAGAGCAACGAGTCCCACGGCGACGGCGTGTACAAGTCCACCGACGGCGGCCACACCTGGACCAACGTCGGCCTAAGAGACACCCGGCACATAGCCAAAATTCGAATCCATCCAGCAGACCCCAACCTAGTCTACGTAGCCGCCCTCGGCCATACCTGGGGCCCCAAATTCCCAGCGTGGCATCTACCGCTCCAAAGACGGGGGCCAAACCTGGGAGCAGGTACTCTTCAACACCCCGGAAGCCGGCGGCATAGACCTCACCATGGACCCCGCCAACCCCCGGCACCTCTTCGCCTCCCTCTATCAGCTCCGCGGTATGCCGTGGACCCATCGCAGCGGCGGACCCCACAGCGGCCTCTTCCGCTCCACCGACGCCGGGGACACCTGGACCAACATCAGTCGACACCCCGGACTCCCCCAGGGCGTGATGGGAAAGATCGGAATCGCTCTATCCCCTCCCATACCCAACCGGCTGTGGGCCTTCATCGAAGCTGAGGACGGGGGCCTCTTTCGCTCCGCCGCCGCCGGGGATACTTGGCAGAAGCTCGCCGGCCAGTCCAACCTCTGGTGGCGTGCAACCGGGCACAGACGGCAATTCCTCCGGCCCCGGCAAGCACATGGTGAATATGACGATGGTCTTTGAGGAACCTGGCTTCCAATGCGATAACAATGCGTGTTCAATACAGTCTCAAATCGTTTGGACCGATGTCAGCATCAGGCACGCAACACGGCCACCGAGTAGCACAGTAGCCAATCCGCAACTTTACATTTTCATTGACTGGGTTATGCTGCACGAGTTTGGCCACACTCTGGGGCTGCCGGACTTCTACGAGGATACGACAGGGCTTCAGAACGTGGTCGCCATAATGAACAAACATTGGGTTGCCCAGGACATTAAGGATGAAGACTTAGAGCAGTTGAAGGCAATCTACATCCTTCATACGAGCCACTAAGGAGAACCACGATGCGAATGATCCTCATCGCTCTCTTGACGGGGATGCTGCTGCTGGCGTGCAGCCAGGGCACGGGAAGCAATACGCCCGACGATGCGGTTCCTGCCGAAACTCTGGCCACGGACAGGAGCCATTCTTCGCGAGTCTTCCCTCGAGGAGAGACCTCGCTCGAAGAGAGGATCGCCAACTACCCCACCGTCGTCAGAGCTCGGATGACCTCCGAGTCCACTGAGGTGGTCGCCGGGGCGGGGAGGTTTGAGGGTAACTACTACGCTGCCTTGAAGTTCGACCTTGAAGTCGGTGAGTACCTGAATGGGACAGGTGCCGACAACATCACGGCGATATGGGTCGCAGCCGATGAATTCGGCACCCGCCAGGAAGCCGAAGACGCGTTGCCCGACATCCGCGCCCGAAGGGATACGCAATGGGACAATCGGGAGGCGGTTTTCTTCCTGCAAGAACTGCGTGATGCTCAGGCTTTTCCCCTTGATGTCTTGCCGACGTTGCAGGGTGACAACCATTACTACTTGTCGTTCGGTATTTCTCAACCCCACCGGGACGGTTACAGCCTGTCCAGCGAATACAGTAAGTTGTGGCTGCCGGCGACCGAGATCGCTTCGGGCGCTACCGGCCAGAGCGGGACCGTGGGGGACGGACAGGAGTTCCTCCTGGATATGCCGACCGCCCCAGTCGGCGCTACAGGCGCAAGTGGCGCGAGCACACCGGCGGGTCCAACGATAACGCTGGGCGACCTGAAACAGCGGCTCGCAGCTGTTACCGCTGAGCTTAACGCCAGCGACGGCTCGGAAGAATACAAAGAATGCGTCCGGTTTAAATATCAGAATGAGCGTGAGGATAGGTACTTCATAGCCGAGGGTGAGGGTCGGCGAGTCTACGTCACGCATCCTACACATGAATTCGACTCCGGCCAGCCCGCCGGCACGACGATCTATGAAGACGAGGTCGTCAGCGCCGAATCAACTGAAAAGAGATCAAGGCTCTGGTTCGATGGACGGGACTCTGCCCTATTCGATGTCGTGACTGGCGACCTCGTGCCAGGAGCCTATGTATCCACAATCACGCAGACAGTGGTCTCTGCGCGGCCGATTCCCGCAGGAGAATACAAGGTCAATAACAATTACCTTCTGTTGCCCTTCATTCCCTGCAATCACGTCTTCACCTACGGAATGACGATGACCGTGACGGCACCCGAGGGCACTGTTCACGAGGCGTTCTTCGATCCGGTGGTGATTGGCGCGGCGGTAGGCGCCGACGGCTCACGTGGTGTTTTGAAGCCGGCGTCGTTTGCCATCGAGGGGGTGGGCACAACAGACATCAAGCGGATCCGGTGGGAGTCAGCAAGGGTCGAGATGCAGATTGATCCGCCCGGGAGGCCCACAGGCCATCACATCGACTTCATCGCCCTAGACGGGACGGTCGTGCTGCGGCTGGATTTCGACGACGCTGTCGACGTTGTTGAGGAGGGCCGCACGCGCGCGCTGACTTGGGGGGTATGCGAGCGGTCTTGGAATGACGGAGACCTTCTGATGCTGCGCATCAGTGAAAGTCCTCCCGGCCTGACTGGCACGACCAACGATGTGCTATGTCCCCCGCCACCGCCTCAGAACCTGACGGCTTCCTCCACGCAGGACTCGGTGACCCTGACGTGGGATGTGGCCGACGACCCGACGGTAATGGGCTACCTGATACTGAGGAGGATCGCGAGGCAGGACACCTTCAGCAAGTTTGAGGTCACCAACGGCACTGCCACGACGTATGTCGACACGACCGACATCGAACCCGGCACCAAGTACATCTACCGTGTCCACGCGGTCAACGCGCTGCCGGGCTCAGTGAGGTCTCACGCGTGACCGCTACACCGGCGGCGACTCCCAGCATCCCTGTAACGGACGTGGCCGGGACATCTCCGCCGTCCCCGCAGGGCCTGACGGCCTCTTCCACGCACGAATCGGTGACGCTGATGTGGGATGCGGGCGACGACCCGCCGACAGGCTACCTCATACTGAGGAGGGTGGCAAAGCAAGACACCTTCGTCAAGTTCGAGGTCACCAACGGCACTGCTACAACGTATGTCGACACGACCGACATCGAACCCGGCACCAAGTACATCTACCGTGTCCACGCGGTCAACGCTGCCGGGCTCAGTGAGGTCTCGCGGGTGACAGTCACGACACGCACAGTGCCGTGACCGAACAAGACCTCTGCGAGAGTCGCACAACTCCCATGCTCTCGCCATGACTGCGTGCCAGGGACTAAGCTATTGCACCGGACCTGCGATATGGACCTTGGAGCGCGCAGGGCGACGGCACTAGTTACAACACCGGTTGGAGCGATTGGTCGGAGGCCACTTCGACGACGGTTACCACGTGCACCACTGGAAGTCGATCTACGAGGGATACTGGTCAGAGCATAGGAGTGCCGACTGTGGTCGAGGAATCCCAATGATGCAGGACCGAAGAGTGGCTCAACTTTGTAGGAATGGGAACTCGATAACTGCTATGGTCAACACGACGCCACTTCAGCGTCCTTGGAGGCTCAAATGAATAGAGATATCAGTAGCCTAAGGCAGCTTCCGTGGCCGCTGTTGCTCGCCGGTCTAGCTGCGGGCATCTTTTGGCTGTTCCTCGGAGTTTACTTGACTCCGGTTGCTCACGCGGAGGAGCCCCCTGACGATTGCTGGGGAGAAACGCTGTCCGCAGACCCACTCCACTGCCACGTTATCGACGAAGCCCAGAGGGAGGGAGTTATCGAGGTGGAGGGGATCTACGACGATGGAAACGGCGCGCTGTACATCTTCTTCAACTATCTACGTACAGTGGAAGACCGAGTATACCCCGAACTGATGGAATACTTCCGACAGGAAGGTAAGGAGTTTACGCTGCAGCACCCGAACCGTGTGACGTATGGCTTTGATGACCACCGGTGCACACCACTGCAACCCAACGATGACTATGCTACCTTCGAAGAGTGCATGATGTACTACACATTCTTCGTAGACGACTATATCGTTCCGTGGGAGCTCCCCTATGAGAAAATCGTGTTACGCTCAGGCGGCGCAGATGCGCGTCGCCAGGAACGCGCCTGGGCGGCATGGACTCAGAAGTGGCCTTCTACCGGAGCGACTGGCGCGTCTGGCACCGCGTCCCAGTTTGACGTCTCGGACGTGGACGTGACCAACTTTCCGGAGTTGGACTGTGTCGAGCAGCGAAGCGAGTTTACGTCCGGGCAAGCCTGTTTCGAGTGGGTAAATAACCCTGAGTTGGGTATCGCCGGATGGTACACGACTGGATGGAACAGCATAACGTATTACGTCCAAGTCAAGGCTCCACCGGGGCACGAAGGGAACATTGATACGGCCAAGGTGGAGTTGAAGCGCCTCTACGGGTTCGACGACGAACAGCTTATGATGATACCGGTGAAGTACGACCTGAAGGAATTGTGGCAATGGACGTTGGTGCTAGACCGTTTTGCAGTATCGGAGGGCAATATCATCGGAATCGGCGGAGCGACGGTCGGTCCCAATCTCAGGTCTGCCGGCCCGCCTGTGGTCATATTCCCTCTAGCGAGTCTGTCGAAGGTAGACCACAACAACCTCCCAGGGCGGCGCGAGACCATCCGTGTGTGGGCGCTTGATGCGCAACGCGTGGCAAATGCACTGCCCACGCTCCTTCCCCAATTGGGGATCCCAACCGATGCGGTGGGAGTCGTACTGCAACCTTCTAATAGCACCGGAGGGCTTGTCGAACCGGTCCCTGGGCACACAGATATCTCAGGCACTGGCATACCAGCCGTTGGCTCCGGACCATCCCAGCAGTTGACGTCTCCTCGCAATTGGTTGTGGACTATCGTCGGGGTTTGTATGGGACTTGGGCTGCTTGCGTTAGCCTCAATAATCCTTGTGAAGGTCAAGAAAACTCGTCGCACGATCTGAAGGGTCTCTATTCTTTCCGCCTTCATCCGGTGAACGGAGCTCCGGCAACGTGACCAAGAGGCGCATGACTCACCTCTTCTCAAATGGAGACCTCCCACCGAAAAGTTCGCAATACGGTACGTGTAGGCCCACCTGAGAAGGCTCGAACCAATAGATGTATCCGCTCGACCATCCTTCGTTTCGGTCCATTTGACCTAGCCGGTTGAATCCAAATCGACGGCACACGAGAACCTCAACTTTTCACTGCTATTGCCCGACAGGCTGAACGATATGATTTGGACAACGTCTCCTTGCGACAATCCCTCTCATTCGGCGACAATTTCCTTGAAGCAACACAGACAAGAATAGTTGTCGCCGTTCACACACCTCAGAGTTGCAGGCGGGACTATTAGCAGTCTTGCCGTTCAAGTCCTCCAGTTCTGTATTCTTTGATCCAGTTGATCTGCTTGTCCACGGGAAGGTGCAACAGAGACCGCAAGGTACGAATACCCAATCCCTTTTCCCCAATGGGGTCACCGCGGCTCAGAATCAATGATTTCACGTCTGGAGCGAGGTGAAGTAAACTCAGGACTTGTGTGACATGAGCTCTTGTGATGCCCAGTTGACGTGCGAGTTCTGCTCTCGAGGTGAACCGGCTAGAATTTAGGCCCTGCCTGCCAGTCCAGTGCCAACGCGACCGGATTTCGGCGCTGCTGCCGGATAGACTCAGATGGATTTCGCCCTGATACTGGTTGGGGGAGCTTGAACCAAGCCCAGACAAAAGTACGTAGTGTGGGGCGCGTTGGGGAGCCAATGACACCACTTCCAATACCCAATACCAAGCCACTCCACCAAACAAATCCCTTGAGGCGTAACGCTGGTAGGGTGGCTAGTCGGTGGTATTGGCCAGTAGAAATGCCGCACACCACCTGAGAGCCTCAAGGTCATTGGGATATACTTCAACAACGTGGCAGCGGAGGTCTATGGACCTGACCGCGGCGACGTTGAACCCGGTCTCCTCCCAGGTTCCGCTCCACGCCGGTTCGGGTAAGACATGCCAAACGTGAACACCCAGAATACCAGGGGCACGAACACAAACAACGCCTTCGCCGACCCGTATTAGTGCTTCAAAATCTGGTCCAGGAAAAGCTGCGTTCGCTCTTCCCTTGGAGCGTTGAAGAAATCCTTAGCCGTCGCAACCTCCACAATCTCGCCTTCATCCATAAAGACTACCCGGTCGGCGACGTTGCGCGCGAAGCCCATCTCGTGGGTCACGCAGACCATCGTCATGCCCGTGGCCGCCAGCTCGCCCATGACGTTAAGCACCTCTTTGATCATCTCAGGGTCCAGGGCGGAAGTCGGTTCGTCAAACATCATGAGCTTAGGGTTCATAGCCATTGCGCGGGCTATGGCGACCCGTTGCTGCTGCCCGCCGGACAGCTGCCCGGGATGCTTGTCCGCCTGCTCCGGAATCCCCACTCGCTCAAGCAGTTGGAGTGCCAGCTCATCCGCCTGGTCCTGCGGCATGTGTCGCACCTTATGGGGCGCCAGAGCGATGTTGCGCAAGACCGTCAGGTGTGGGAACAGGTTGAACTGCTGAAAGACCATCCCCGTCTCCTTCCGCACCAAGGCCAGTGTGCGAAGGTCATCCGATATCTCCACGCCGTCCACCACGATGCGGCCTTCTTCGTGGCGTTCAAGCTGGTTGATGGTGCGCAGAAGCGTCGATTTCCCAGATCCCGACGGGCCGATGATTACGACCACTTCGCCTTCCATAATAGATATGCTGACTTTATTCAGCGCGGTGAAGGTCCCAAAGCGCTTCACCACGTTCTCCATTCGGACCATCTCTTTGCCGTTGTCTCGTTTCATCGCCAAACCTCCTGCAGTGTCCGCTATTTTCTGCCCACGTTCAGCCGGGCCTCCGCTGCGCTCCCTACCAGGGAGAGGAGGTAAGAGACCACCCAATAGATCAGCCCCACCACGAGGTATATCTCGAAGAATGAGCCCTCCGCGATGTCTGTCTGTCCACCCAGTACCTTCTTAGCCTTATCCAGCGTGTTGACAAGGGATATTGCCGCCAGCAACGCCGTGTCCTTCCATAGCGCGATGAAACGGCCGATTATCGCGGGAATGACCGCCCTGATTGCCTGGGGCAAGACGATTAGCACATATTTCTGCGTCGACGATAAACCCAGAGCCGCAGCGGCCTCGTGCTGGCCTTTCGTTACTGCCTGAAGCCCTCCACGAATGACCTCCGCGATGTACGCCGCTCCAAAGAAGGCAAAGACAATCATCACACGGTAGACAAGGTCAATGCTACTGAATAACTCTCCAACAGGGCCCAGCTCGTCCTTGAGGAACGTCGCGAAGAGGAGCCAGACCAGCAAAGGTGCGGCTCGGACAACCTCTATATAGCCAATTGAGGAAATACGGATTGCCACGTACGGCGAAATGCGGCCAAGCGCCAACACAAGCCCAAGGAAAAAGGCAAAAATGGCGCCAACCGCAAACACCAGTATATCCAGGAAGGCGCCTTCCCAACTGCTGGTTGGGACCCCTATCTGCAAAAGGATTATCGCCGGTATGAGCAGCACCCAACAGGCTCCCAGGCCCTGCATCATAATGGGACTGCTTCGCCAAATCGCTAACTTAGTGCCTGCCCAGGCGCCCAATATTAGCGTACCAAACACCCCCGCCATAAGCAGCCAAGACGTCCCAAAGGGGACCGCCAATCCTAGAGAGAAGGCATACAGCCACGACGGCGCCCAACCTCGCTCCACTACCAACACGCGCTCGATCCCGCTGACAGTGGTGACCTTTCCCACCGACACAATCTGCTCTGTGTATTGACTCTCTTCAATGGCAGCGCCGGTGCCAAGGCCAAAGGTCAAGATGATGATGGCCACCACACCAATGGTAATCAGGTAAGGGCGCAGCCGCCCTGCCCACACACCGTAGGTCACGGCCATCAACGCCGCTGCGATAAACACGGATATCCAAATACGGTATATCTCATCCGCGGGATAGCTGCCGAAGAAGAACAACTTACGATTCAGCGCCACCAAGCCCCAGTTCCCTTGAAACAAGACAAACTGCGCCAACAGAAACAGAAGCACTCCGGCGGCTCCCAGCGTTGCCAGTGTCAACACGGTGTTGCTCTTAGAGTCGAACAGGTTCGTCTTTGCCCACATTACGTGGTTGGAGAGAGCCTCCCGATATGTGCCAGCGGTACTCATTTCAGTTGTACGTTCTTGTTAATAGTATTCATGATGAGCGAAATAATTAGGTTGGTGAACACGAAAACGACGAAGATGAACAGGTATGTCTGGAGAAGGTTCCCTGAGTTGTTGACGATGCGGTTTGAGATAAGCACGATCTCGCCGTACGCTATCACGTGCGCCAACGTCGAATCCTTGTTCGCGTTCTGATATTCGTTGTTGAGGGACGGGATCATGATACGCAGGGCCTGAGGCAAGACAATCAGCGTAAAACGTTGGTACGCCGTAAGACCCAGGGATATCGCAGCCTCCGCCTGTCCGTGGGGAACCGCCTGAATGGATCCCCGCACAATCTCCGCGATGAACGCGCTAAAATACAACGTCAGGGCCACCAGCGCGCTGATGTACCCCAACCCCAGGTGATTTCCCCCTTCATAGGCGAAGAACCCAGAGGACGCTTGCTCTACGCCTGGCAGCGTCACGCGCACAGGAAAGAGCAGTGCCGCATACGACGCTACTGCTATGACCGCGAACACGGCGGCTCCCCAAGTGTTTCCGTTAGTACTCTCGCCGGTCAGTACCTCTAGCTGCTCTCGTTTCTGCCGAACCCATATCGCGACAACAAGCGCAAGCACAAGCACGACGACCCACACCCACCAAAAGCCGTGGGCGCCTTCAAGCCATGGAATCGCCACCCCTCGGTTGCTGATTAAGAAAACCTTTTCCAGTCCGGCCCGGTCCTCTATCTTGGGTAGCTCCCTAAACGCTCCGAAGGCAAAGAAGAACATGATCAGCAACAAGGGAATGTTTCGGAACGTCTCCACGAACAGCTTGCCCATCCTGGTGACGATGGGGTTGCCTGCCAGACGAGCAACGCCTACTGCAAGCCCCAAGAATGACGAGAGGACAATGGCGAAGATGACCACGGCAATGGTATTCCCCGCCCCCTTCAGCATCCCCAGCCAGCGGGGGTCGCTGGCTTCAATTTCCAACGCAGAGATGACGGAAGTCCGGTCGGGGCTGCCGTAGGGACCAAAGAGGAACTCAAAGTCGAAGAGGTTGGACGCTATGGAGTAGACGACGTAGACAGCTACAAATGCGGCAACGGAACCAATCACAAGGTTCACCGTCAGCGTTCGGGAGCGGCCACGATACCAAATAAGGTTGAGTCGTTCCTTCATGGTACCAACCATAATAAAATGAAACGCATAGCCCATTCAAGTCGGGCTATGCGTTTCATTATCAGACTCAGTCCAGGTTACCGCATTGGCGGAGCGTAGATCAGACCACCGTCCTGGTAGGAGGCGTTGGGGGACCCTGCACGGGTGAGCCCCACGGCTTCCAGTGTACGTTCATAGGCTTCTCCGTAGTTCCCCACTGCACGGATGACGTTCTGCATGAAGGTGCTTGAGATCTTGCCGTGGCCGATGCCCAGGTTGCTGGGAGCGCCGCCGTCAAAACCCACGCCCAGGAGCCGGGCGACAGTGTTGTTGGGCGGGTTGGACGCCATGGCGTCAACGTTAGAGGACGTCACGCCCTGCTCCTCTGCGATGATCATGCCGTTGACCACCCAGCGAACCACGTCCTCCCATTCGGAGTCGTAGTCACGTACGCTGGGGCCCAAGGGCTCCTTGGACAGCGTTTCCGGCAGCACAACGGCACTGACGCCGTCAGCCCTGAGCGTAAACTGGTGGCCGCCCAGCTGTGACTTGTCGGAAGACCAAGCGTCACACTGCTCGCTGATGAAGGCTGCCCGCAGTTCAGGGTTGGCCTGGAACGTCAACTCCTCATAGGTCAGCCCCCGCTCAACGAAGAAGTCTGAGACGGCGCCCTGCGTGCTGGTGCCATCCAAAATGCAGATGGTGGAGCCGTTCAACTCGGTTGCAGAGGACAGTCCGGCGCTAGCCTTGAGCATGATTCCTGCACCGTCATAGAAAGTGGTGGGGGCGAATGCTATGTTTAGGTCAGCGTCTCTCGAGGCCGTCCAAGTGGTCGTGCGGATGAGCACATCGATTTCCTTGGCTGCCAGGAGTTCAAATCGGTTGGCCGAGGTGGCCTCCTTGAACGAAACCTTGCTCGCATCTCCAAGAACGGCCGCTGCTAGTGCGTGGCAGTAGTCGATGTCGTTCCCTACCGCAGAGCCGTCTGGGTTAAGCACGCCAAAGCCCGGCGTGTCTGCTTTCACACCACAAATCAGGATCCCGCGGTCCAGAATGGTCTGCAGGGTGTCTTCGCGGGCATCTACGGTGGTGTCACCGCCGGTACCATCTCCAGACTCACACGCGGTCGATACCACGAAAACTAAAAGCGCGGCTACCGCCGCCAAAAGAAGGAAAAACCGTCTTTGTCGATTCATTACGCCCCTCCTCGTTAACGATACTCCAAAGTCGAGGTAAACCTACTATACATGTTGGGGAAATGCAAGAAGATTCCCTCAGATTTTGCCGCATCCCACGTACATACCTTTGCCCCATCCGGTCCCGGATCCAGGTTTCTTGGTCCCAGTCGTGACCGGAACCCAGGGAATCTTTGTTCACGCTTGTGAAAAGCCATATAGCCGAGCGGCATTTTCGTAGACAATCTTCCGCTTTGTCTCTTCGGGGTGACCTTGGAAAATCCGGTCAATCACCTCTTGAGAGTGGGGGAAGGTGCCCTCATCATGGGGGTAGTCGCTGCCCCACAGAAGAGATTCATCACCTATGTACTCCAGCGTAGCCAGGGCCACAGGATCATCGCCAAAAGTCACGTGACCCTGCCGCTTAAAGTACTCACTTGGCTTCATATCCAGCTTGGGCTCAACCCACATGTGCTTTCGCTCGTACTGCTCGTCCAGCGCATAAAGGTTCCAGGCCAACCACCCGGCGCCGCATTCTACAATGACAAAACGAAGGTCCGGATGCCGCATGGGCACCCCGGAACTCAGCAACAGGGTGGTTGGACGTATGCCCTCGGCCATAGCGATGATCATGTAGGAAAGGAATCCCCCGTTAGACTCTTCACCGGCGTTTTCAGGCAGATGATCCTCAGTTCCTGTAATAAAATGAAGGCTGAATATCAGGCCGGTTTCCTCCAAGGCGTTCCACAGCGGCTCGTATACCGGAAGGTTGTAAGGCTGCTCCTTAATGCCGATGGGAGCGCTAACCACCTTGAAACCCTTTTGGGCCACTCTGTACACCTCATCCACCGCCTTTGGAACGTCCAAAGTAGGCAGAATTGCGGCGGGGGCGAAACGGTCCGACCTGGCGCTGAAGAGACCGTGAATCCAGTCGTTGTACGCCCTGGCGGTGGAAAGCTGGAACTCGACGTCCGGGGACGCCATCAATCCCAGAAGGGAGTTGCAATAGATTACCTCGGCCTCAACGTTGTCCTTTGCCTGGTCACCCAGCCGATGCGATATGTCGCGACCTCCGCTTGGGTCTTGGCGAAACTGACGGTTCATGTCATCTTCACTGATGCGCGACTCCGCGATGTCGGACCGCCTGGGCTTCCGTCCTTCTATAACACTATATGTGCCACCATTTATTACCTCTCTATGAGGAAGGCGATGCCGGTATTCCTCCGGGACCTGCTGTCTAAAAATATCGTCCTCGTCAACGTGGGAATCGGCTGAGATGAATTTCATTTTGGCCATCGGCATTCTCCTTAGGCGGGTTCATCTGATGCTGAGGTCTAAACAGATTCTACAGGATTTTGGTACCCACCTGCACACTGGCAACCTTTACCGCCGTGGCTCTCCTCTTGTAAGGTAGACGTTAAATGTGGCGACAGGACTTGGCGGTATGAAGGTTCACCTTATCGACGGGACTTACGAGCTGTTTCGCAGCTACTTCGCCATGCCCTCCATCCTCGCCCCCGACGGTCAAGAAGTGGGCGGGGTGAGGGGCCTCTGCCAGTCAATGCTGGCGCTGCTGCGTAGCCAGGACGTTACCCATGTCGCCTGCGCCTTCGACCACCAAATTACCTCATTTCGAAACGACCTCTTTCACGGCTACAAAACCGGCGCAGGCACTCCGGAAGACCTCCTTGGGCAATTTGCCCTGGCGGAGGAAGCTGTTTCCGCCCTTGGAATCGTCGTCTGGCCCATGATTGAGTTTGAGGCCGACGACGCTATCGCCTCGGCAGTTTCCAGATGGTGGCAAACCCAACAGGTGGAGCAGATGATCATTTGCTCTCCCGATAAGGACTTGACCCAGATGGTCCAAGGCCAAAAGGTCGTCTGCCTAGACCGTCGCAGAGAGGTGCTCCTTGACGAGGACGGAGTCCAGGCAAAGTTCGGCGTCCAACCCCGGTCCATCCCGGACTACCTGGCCTTGGTGGGCGACTCGGCGGACGGCATCCCCGGTATTCCCAGGTGGGGCGCCAAGTCCACCGCCCTCGTCCTACAACGTTATGGCAAGATTGAGGATATTCCCCTGGACGTCGCCCGGTGGGACATCCGGCCCCGCGGCGCTGCAACTATGGTCAAGAACCTCGCCGACCGGTTAGACGACTCCATCCTCTACAAGAAGCTCGCCACTCTGAGGACGGACGTACCCCTACCCGAAAGCCTGGACGGCCTGAAATGGAAAGGGGTCAAGAGAAAGGAGTTCCTGGAACTCTGCAACACCCTGGGATCCCCCAGGATGATGGACCTCCCACACCGGTGGGACGACGAGTAGAGTTGCAGCGCTGGGGTAGGTGCGGCCTTCAGGACACCTTTTTGTAAATCTGAATGCGGTCACGGCGGCCGTCAAGCACCAACACCCTGTTCTCTCCATCCACCTCAACGGCAACAGGTTCCCGGAACCTCTTTTCCTTTTCGGCCATGTCCGGCACACTGGCCCGCTGGTCCAAAAAGGCGGTATTGCCTCCCAGTTGGAGCTTGCCCCACTTGGACAGGCCCGCCTCTCCCGTCCAGAGAGCAATAAATCCCCCCTCCCTGTCAAAGACCTGCACCCGATCGTTCCCCCAGTCAGTAACATAGATGTCCCCGTCGCCATCCACGGCAACCCCCGTGGGACGATTGAACTCCCCATCCGCCGTTCCCGATGAGCCAAATTTAAGAAGGAACCTGCCATCCGGGGAAAACTTTTGGATGCGGTCGTTACGCCAGTCGGCCACGTAAACGTTACCCGCCTTGTCCACGGTAATTCCCCAGGGATAGTTGAGCTGACCATCGCCGCTCCCGTGGCTTCCCCAGGTAGAAACAAAGTCGCCCTCAGCCGTAAACCGCTGGATGCGATGATTCTCGCCGTCGGCCACGAGCAAGTTCCCGTTGGCCTCGAAAACCAATCCGGCAGGCCCGTGCAGCTCCCCCGCGTCGCTGCCCTTCTTGCCCCACTTGCCCAGGAACCGGCCTTCCCTGCTGAATACGGTGATACGGTTGAGCCACTCGTCGGAGACAAAGACACGACCGTCGGGGTGGCAGACAACGGAGAGGGCCCAGATGAACTGTCCGTCCTCCTCGCCGCGCTGCCCAAAATCTCCCAGGAACTCCTCACCAAAGTTTAGTCGACATACCCGGTGTCCCAGCACCTGCCGTTCCGTGGTACGGTTCAGAACGTAAATCTCGTTGTCCTTGCCCAAGGCTAAGTCTATGGGTGTGCGAAAAGACTCACCCGTCACAGAACTCCGTCCGATGGTCAATTCATATTCGTAGGTACGTGCTGCTTTAGCTTGCGTTGTCATCCGTCCCCCAACATATTAACGTATTAAAGGCTCTTACCAGCCAAAAAACTCACCCGGCACCCCTCGGCTGCCACGTCCGACCAGTCAACCGTTGGCCAAGGCGCCTAGAGAAAGTCCAACTGCTCAAAGACGCCGCCCACGCAGGGCTTGGCATCCAAACCCATCCACCGGTCCAATACAGTGGAGTAGAGGCCCCGGAAGTCGTAGTTGAATTGCAGGTCCCCATCTAGAAGTTTGTTCTCCTCAATGGAAGGATACTCGCTGTAGAACCCGCCCTTAACCGGGTCGCCGATGATAATGGCGCCGCCACCCGTGCCGTGGTCCGTGCCGGTGCCGTTGTCCCTTACCCGACGGCCAAACTCCGTGAAAAGGACCATAACCACGTTGTCGCTGGCGTTATGCTCCTGCAAGTCATCGTAGAAGTCCACCAGCGCGGCGGACAGGTTCTGCCAAAGAGGCTCGTGCATAGCCAACTCGTTGGCGTGGGTGTCAAAGTTGCCGTGCTCGACGTAGATAATCCTGCTGCCAAGGCCGGCAAGGTGCACCTGCGCAACCCCCTTCAGACTCTGGGCTATGGGGGTATTGGCGTATTCAACGGTGGAGGAGTACTTCAGCGGAGCCGTCTTAAGCACGTCGGCCCCCTTCAAAATATCCGACCCCGTTTGGCTCAGGTAGTCCATGACGTAGCCAGTACCAACCGTGGGCCCGTACATCCTGGCAAAGATATCCAGGGCATGGTCCCTGTCCTGCTGTGGAGAGATTCCCGTAAGCACGCCGTAGCGCTCCAGCTCCATGACAGAAGCCACGGGGACCCCGGGCAGCGCCATGGCCCTCGGAAGACCCGGGCCAAAGCTTACCCCCGTTAGGACATTTTCGCCCTTGGGGTCTATCTCCCTGATGGCTCGGCCCAGCCAACCCTCCGTACCCATTTTGTCAGGCTCCGCGGTGTGCCAAACGTCCATGGAGCGGAAATGCGAGCGGTTGCAGCTGGCAAAACCCACCCCATGGATGAGGGCCATCTTACCCGTGTCCCAAAACTTCTCCTTGATCGGAGCGAGGTTTGGGTTGAAGCCCAGCGTATCGTCAATGGGCAGGACCGTATCCAAGGGGATGCCGATGTTGGGCCGATAGTCCTGATACAGGCCGCTGTTATACGGAATAATGGTGTTGAGATAGTCATTGCCCCCTGATAGCTGCACCATCACTAGCACGGGGTCTTTAGTTGTTGAACCGGCCATTGTATTCCTCCTCTGCATTTAAGCGAACTGGTATTCTCTGGTAGCTGCGATAAGCTGAAGGACGCGACCCACCCTCCGGGCAAAGTCGCTCCGCTGCTCCTCGGTATCTCTAAGAAGCTCTCCATCCTGGTCCACGTGGGCTATCAGGGCCGCTCTTGCGGCCTCACCGACGGTCAGGGGGCCCATGAGCTCCAGACAGCCATCTACAAAGTCTGCGGAGGACATCCGCTGCCCTGACCCGGTCCCCAGCCTGTTTACGATGGACTGCACGCCCGGCAGGCTTGTATCTCCCACACGGTCTGCCACAAAGTTGACGCGGCTGGAGAGGGAACCGCTGTTAATCCACTCCTTCCCGGAGTGCCAACCCTCAACGCTGGGCGGGTTCAGAATAAGCTGACCCATGTATCCGGCCTGATTCACCAGGGCGTCAATGCCCGGCTTGGGCTTGAGGTAGTCGCCAACTAGCCGAAGGGTACCCACAACCACATCCATCGGGCTCTTCACCTTGGCGTACCGCACGTTTTCATCCTTGAAGAAATCCGAGTTCAACAGAACCCGCATAACAGCACGCATGTCATACTTGGACTGCAGGTAAGCGTCGGCCAGAATGTTGATGGCGGCGCCGTCCCGCGGCGGTGTATGGGGCCAGGCAGGCACTTGAGCCTCATCGGCCACAAAGAAGTTATACAGGTGTCTGGCAATAAACCTGGCGGTGGCCGGCTGCCTAACTACAATGTCCAGAATATCATCGCCATTGAAATTGCCCCGCTGCCCTAGGAAAACCTTCTCCTCGGCGTCATGGTCCTCTTCCCTGTATTCAAACTCAAGGAAGTACCGCTGATAGGGGTAGAGGGGCGGGAAGGTCTTGTGCGTCCAGCCTGTAAAGGCTCGCGAGGCCTCCTTAACGTCCAACTCCGTATAGTTGCCTACACCAATGGAGAATAGCTCAAGAAGCTCACGGCCCCAGTTCTCGTTGATAGCCCCTTTGTGGTTGTCCTTGTTGTCCAGGTAAATAATCATCGCAGGGTCTCTGGACAGGTCCCCCAACAGGGCGCGATAGTCCCCCAGGGAGTGCCGCCGCAGCATCTCAATCTGTATCTGCATGGTCTGAGGATGGTCCACCTTGGCGTTCCCGCTGCAAAGGATGGAATGCCAAAAGAGGGTCATCTTCTCCTCCAGAGGCCGTAAGGTGGAAAGCATCCGTTGCAGCCACCAGCCCTGGGTCTCCGGCAGCCCGTTCCCATACCGGGCGCCAATGTGGTGCCGGCGAGCCAAGTCCTCTTCCCACGGTGGCTGGCTCTCCGGGTCCAGCAGCTCTTCCACCGTAGCTTCGTACCCCTTGGCCACCCGACGCTCCAACTCTTCTCTGCTTGCCCCAAAGCCTGCCCTGCGCATGAGGTGAGCCATGAGGGCTATATCTTTTTCTGCCATATTCCCACTTCCTTGACAATTACTGTTCGAAAATGTCTCTAGTAGAACTGTAGCACACCTTGAATTATGTTTCAACGAAGCCGCTGCCGTTACAAGACAGGGACAGGCTTTTACTCCATAGCCTATATTCGTAACATTGGCCTCATTCCCCAACTAATCCCGTAATCTCAAGCACCAACCGACTTGGAGCCGCGGCCAATGGACAACGAGATTAGG
Organism: Dehalococcoidia bacterium; assembly: GCA_965226535.1. GTDB lineage: Bacteria > Chloroflexota > Dehalococcoidia > Lucifugimonadales > JAPULR01. The sequence goes on from CBDDDE010000010.1 coordinate 679,419, forward strand.
AAGAAGAACGGGTTTGAAACCTTGTCCTACAACGAATCGAGTCCCCGGGTGACGTTCCACTGCCACTAGCAGGGAAAGGAAACGCGGTCACCCGGTCACGTCTGCAGTTGCCGGGAGCAGGAATAGCGCCATCACCGAGGCAAACAGAAACGGATACGCCTAACCCGTCAGACAATCACTCGCCCAGTGACCAGGAGCTACTGTGGGTCTGCTAGGGTGAGAACTCGACGTGGATTGACCACCATCATCTTGTGAATCTGCTCCTCCGTTACGCCCAGCATTCGCAGATAGGGCAGAAACTTCTCCAATACAAATGAGTACCCCGTGCCGCCGTAGGCCTTCAGGTGCATTTTCATGCAAACGTCCTGCGACAGTAGGAGACGGTCCTCATAGCCTGCATCAAGGAGCTGCGGGATTGCCTCGGCCACCAGGGCGTCGGCGGCCACCTGAGGGTCCGCTGGCCGCGGCGGAGCTATGGATATGGGACGGCGCGCCACCGGCGCAGACACCCTTCCTAGTGTGTCAAACTGAACGTAGACTCCAAGCTCCAGAAGCTCCAATAGGAAGGGCACGTCGCCGGCGTAGCTGTTGCTGTGACCGTAAATGGTCCGAGTCATGTCGGCCCCCTCCTCTTTCAGCATGGTGGCTACGTCAAACTTCTCCCGGCCCGTGCCGCCGCTGTGGAAGGTGATGGCGGCCCCGGTGGCCCGGCTGGCCCGACCGGAGGCTCGGATGCTCTTTTCCTCGTTGGCAGTCAAGGGGTTCCCGTTGACACCCACTTCGCCAATGATCCCCGACCTCACCCCCGTGGTGCCCACGCCCACGTTGACGTCCTGGATTATCTCCTCCGTCAGGTCCTCCACCGTGCGCTCGTTCATGTTCTTGGGGTGGTAGAAACGCTGGTACCAGCCAGAACCCATGACAATGTTTAGCCCCGTGGCGTTGGAGACCCGCTGCAGGGCCATGGCGTCTCGTCCCAGGCCGATGTTCGTTACGTCTACAATGGTATTCCCTCCCATGTTCCGAAAGTACGTAACATCGTTGATAGTCATATCTTCGTCCATGAGGAGGTAGTTATCCCTTATGGGCTTGTGACTCCTGGCCAGGTGCAGGTTTGACAGGGTCAGCTTCTCGTTCCAGTGGGCGATGTCCGTGGCGGGGGCGTTAAAGCCCGGCTCCTTGTCGCGCCAAAAGTCAATGAAGAGATGCTCGTGCATTATGCACGTCCCCACCCGCGCGGGGTCTATGGGGCCGTTAACAGTCATGACCTTCCCAGCCATGGAACCGTTAGTCTTATTCATATCTAAAGCCATCCTTCTTTTCTGGAGTGCGGAGTCATCGTAGCTTGGGAGCCACGGCGGGTCAATGGGAGAACTTGCGTGGGACGTGCTCCCTCTCCTCACTTTTCAAGGCTGAGAAAGCGGCGCTCACCTGCTCCGAAAAAAGGTTCATGTATCAGTATCAGACCGCTTTCATCCTTGGGTATTTCGAAGCACACATTCCCCTGTAACTCTCCGCCTGGGAAAATTTCACCTCTGAGCTCGTCAGGTATAGTAGGCAGACTTCCACAGGAGTGATCGAATGGATCGTACACAACACGTCCATCGCCAATAAGACTAAAGTCGATATATCTCACGGTGATAGAGTCTTTGCCAGACGGAAAGGACACTTTAAGCGAGATCAAATAGAAGCGGTTGCCCTCTTTCGGCGGGTCGTTGAGCTCGCTTTCCTCAGCCACCTGCTGTCGAGCATCCCCAACTATACCCAAGACACGAATCTCTGTACCGTCAGAGCCTTGTAAGACTTCACCTGCCGACAGAGGGTTGTACAGGGTTAACCCTAGTGGCGTAGGCGTCGGTTCTGGGATATGTGGGAGTGTGGGTTCGTTGCCGAAGTCAAGGCTACATGGGTTGTCTTGGGCTAACTTCTCCAGTGAAACAAAATACACCCACTTACCATCCTCCCAGATAAACTCCGGGGCCTCGTTCTCCGTACCTTCATCATCGTCAAATTCAACTCTCACATCGGGCTTTCCCAAATAGGTTCCTACTGCCCAGCCAAGGTTGCCGTCTATCTTCACTTTTTCAAATCCAAAGGACGCATCGTCGGGATACCCAACTGTTGCCCATACGATAGTCATGAGCGCCCCAAATTCCTCGACTGAACACTTTGCCTTGAATTCATCGGGGTAGTACGCTCGTACGACAGCCCATTCTCCTTTAGCGAGTGCAACGCCTAAAGCCATAACTGTTTCTTCCAGAAGGGTGACTCTGTCAGAGTCTTGAGTAGATGTGGATTCAGGCGTGGACATCAATGCTAGCGTGGCTGTGGCCACCTGTTCAGGCTCCTCAACAGCGCAGGCCGTTGCAGCAAGCAGCGCTAAAAGAACCAACGCTTGTGTACAAGAAGGTCCAAAATCTATCCATTGACAACTCCTCTAATCCCAGCCGTATTTCAAGACAAAAAGCGCATGGATTGCTCATGCCAGCACGAAGGCTCCGAGGGAGCATGGTTCAAAGCTAATACCTTTCCTTGAATGTCGACAATAACACTATCCAGCGCCGGGAATCACGAAAGTCTCCAACCCAATCCCCTTAAGGATGTCACCGGCGCCGCACCGGCCTTACAGCGACCCGCGCAGCGTCCTCCTGACCATGCCTGCGGTTGTAAATAACACCGGAATCAAGTGGACTTGTGCCCAAATCCACCCCACCAAAAGGAGAACCGCCACCCATGAAGATGCCCTTTGGCGTTATCGACTCGGACGGCCACATTAACGAGCCTGAAGACGAGCTTAGAAGCTATATTGAAGGTCCTTACGGCGAGATCAAAAATGGCATCCACCGCTACATCCCCAACGCAGACGGCAACATTGGCGGCGGCATTCTTGTTACTCATAGCTCCTTCGACACCACCTTGGGCGGGAGGCTCGGCGCCAACGGTCCCGAGGGTTTCCCCACCCCCGACGACTGGCTAAGGACCGCCGACGAGGGAAGTATGTCCACCATTTGTCTGTTCCCCACCACACTCCTAGCCTACTCCACCATCACCGACAACGACTATCTTGTAGCCCTAACCAAGGCATACAACACCTATCTGTCGGAAAAGTGGCTCAAGCACAGCCCCCGGTTCAAGGCTGTGGCCCTCATGCCCTTTCCGGAGGTTGAAGAGTCCATCAAGGAGATGCGCCGCTGCGTTACTGAGCTTGGCTTCTCCGGCGTCTTCATAGCCGCCGTCGGCTTCGGACTCCTTGGCGAGAAGAAGTACGACGCCTTCTACGCCGAGGCCGAGAGGCTGGGAACCTCTGTCGCAGTTCACGGCGGACACGCCACAGCCGAATACCAGCGCTACACCAAGTTCATCCAACGCCATACCATTGGATTCCCCGTTTCCAACATGATGCAGATGATGCACATGACCTACGAGGGCGTCTATGAGAAGTTCCCCAACCTCAAAGTCGGGTACCTGGAGGCCGGTTGCACCTGGGTCCCCTACATGCTGGACAGGGTGGATGAGGAGTGGGAGAAGCGCGGCTGGTTTGAGACCCCCAACTGCAAGAAGAAGCCCAGTGACTACATCAAGACCGGCAACGTCTACGTCCACGCCGAGCCGGGCGAAAAGCTCATTCCTGAAGTCATCAGGGAGATGGGCTCCAACAGGCTCATGTACGCCTCAGACTGGCCTCACTGGGACAACGAATATCCGGACAGCATCTATCATATTTGGCAACGTGACGACCTCACCGAGGAGGAAAAGAAGGGCATCCTTAGAGACAACGCCCTGGAGTTCTATGGGCTGGACAGTAACTCCTAGCTCTCCAACACCTTGCAAGTACGCTGAAAAGACCGAAGGCCGCGTCAATGGCGCGGCCTTCGTTTATTTGAGAACATGTCAACCGCTAGTTTCCTCGACCAAGATGGCCCCGGAGCCTACGTCCTGCTTATTGAGTTGGACTCTCCTATGGACATTGCCGTTGGCAAGCTGGGCAGCATCCTTTTCGAACCGGGCTGCTACTGCTACGTCGGGTCAGCTCTCAACGGCCTGAGGGGGCGAGTAGCCAGGCACCTCCGACACGACAAGAAAACGTGGTGGCACATAGACTACCTTGTGAAGGGCGCCGACGTGGTAGAAGTGGTGTGGGCCCTGTCGAGCAGTAGGGTGGAATGCCGGATGGCCGGGGCGCTGCTGCGCCATGGCCTTCAGTACGTCCCTGGCTTTGGAGCCAGCGACTGCCGCTGCTCCTCCCACCTCTTCTACCAACCCGACCAACGAAGGCTCCGACGTCACGTCCTTAAAGCATTCTCCGCCGTGGGCCTGACCCCCCACGCCAACCCCTGCCAAACATAGCGTCTATACCCTTCTCCTGCGGCGCCTCTGCCGATACCCACCAACAACCCCGTAGGTGAGGATTTCAACTCGCGCTCTTCTTCCATAGAGGATTGCAGAGTACCTCAGTTTTTGGTGTTGATTAGAAAACAAATACCCTATATATGAAAGTGAAAACAATCACGGTTCGTAATATCAATCTTGACAAGAGAGAAAATTAAGCGTTAAGTTGACCTTAACTCTATCAATATCGTTATTGAGGAAGAACGAAGGATAGAGGGAATATGCAAAATTGAAAAGAATCGCGGACAATGATAGCTTCACTGAGTAGGCACTCGCCTTCGTGGCTTTCGGGCGGTATGCTTCTGGTGCTCTGCGTTGATCAAGGAAGCACTCACTAATGGCCAACCAGTCAAACCTCCACTGCGTATTCCCGATGGTGGATTAAGTTGGAGCAGAAAAGCCTAAAGGCACCGATCGTCTTGAATCTCTAAAGTATTGAGGTGACAAATTGAAAACCTTGGAGAAGTTAAAACGCAGGAAGACTTACTGGGTCCTACCCATGTTGGCTGTCTTTACCCTGTTCATCATCGCCTGTGGTGACGATGCTGCGCCCACGCCGACTGCGACCTCGGCTCCTCGCGTGACGCCCACACCTACAGCTATACCCAGGCCTACTCCTACACCTACAGTGGCGAAGTTGGTCTCGCCTAGACTCATTGTAACGATGGCTGCGCCGACTGGACAGGTAACGGCCCACTACGAGACTTTCCAGAGCTCTGGTGGTCACCTGCACAGCTTACACGAGTACCTAGTTGGTCGGGACCGAGTAACCTCCGAGGAGATTCCTAATCAACTTGCACTCGATTGGGACGTGGATGCCAGTGGCAGGATCTGGACCTTCGATTTGAGAGAGAATGTTCCTTACTACATTGACGGTGCAGCCTCCACAAAATATTCCGAGGTCACCGCAAAGGACGTCGTACACACCTGGGAGATCATGGCCGGATTGAAGGATAACACATCCGCATCAGCCGGCCAGTGGCTTGCTATCGTCGACAATGCGGAAGACTGGGAAATCGTAAATGACCACAGGATCATCCTTCACGAAAAGCTAGTTGACCTAGAGTTACCTTTTAGGTTATCTGAGGAGTGGACCTTCGGAATCACCAGCGTTGACTACTGGAACGACGTTGGTGGTGATGAAGGATACAGATCCCAACCAATGGGATCCGGCTCCTGGAGCTTTGGTGAGCATATCGTCAACGAACACATCCTCTACATTGCCAACAAGCCCCACTGGCGCAAGGCACCAGAATTCGACGAGCTGGAGCTGTTATGGACTGCCGAGCCTGCGACCCGGGTCGCCCAGCTAATCGCTGGTGAAGCCCACATAGCCGAGATTCCCAGGGATCTCGGGGCAGAGGTCAAAGCCCGTGGTATGAAAATAGTCAAGGCATCTCTACCGGGCTTTCACGTCTTGGCTCGCTTACCCTACTACCGCGAGACCCTAGCCGATGGCAGCCCAACGCCGAACCACGACCCTAACAACCCCTTGTATGACGTTAGGGTCCGCCAGGCCATGAACGAGGCTATCGACCGGGCCACGATTAACGATACCATCTTTTTGGGCGAGGCTATTCCCGACCCCGTAGACTTCTTCCCCCCATGGCGTGAAGATTTCAAAGACGAATGGGCCCCTGTTCCTGGAATTGATGGCAAGACTGGGGCCGCAGGTGGTTGGCCCTATCCCTACGATCCCGACCATGCCAAACAGCTGCTCGCCGACGCTGGTTACCCCGATGGATTTGAATTCGAGTTCCATACACCTCCCAACCGGACGGGACTACCTGAGATTCCGGCCATAGGAGAGGCAATGGCTCAAATGTGGAGGGAAATCGGCATTGACGTGAAGCAGCACACCATACAATATTCAATTACCCGCGAAAGAGCAGCCGAGCATAGCTTCACAGGCGGGGGCTTCTTGTCTCGGAACTCCACAGACCCCATTGGGATGGCGGTAGGATTCGAATGGCACCATGCTACGCGGGGGATGTTAAACTGGGAATTCATGGAGGATTGGAAGCTTACCTATGACCAGACCCTCGACCCGGATACAAGGTTAAGGATGGCCCACGAGATGGGTGACTTTCTCTACGACAACTACGTCACCATACCGATGTTCTGGGTCTTCGCCATTGCAGCTATCAATCCAGACGTGGTCGTGGACTACCGCGTTAACATGATGCACTTTGGACCTCTGAGATACCACGAGTACACCCAGGCAGTGCTCAAGTAAGTGGCGGCACCGCTTACGGTTGGATTAATGGGTGCCACGGCCCCTGATATGGGGCCGTGGCATGCAACCAATTAAGAAAGATGGAGGGAATGGCTGACCAAAAGATGTTCACTACAGTCATCAAGGTTAGTAACACCCTGACATCTTCATAGTTGTCTCAGTTTTTGACAATCTGGCAGCTCAACTATGATATTTCCAGCACCCTGTTAGGTCGAGCTGAATCCAATGAGTCGATTACTCAGCTCGTGCGGCTTTACCGGAGTAGTCGGATTCCTGGCGCCTGGCTGCGTTCGCGCTCCCCAGCCTTCCTCTCAGTGTTGTTATGGCTAGCGCTCATCGTTTTTTCTACCGCCTGTGGCGGTAGTGAAGGGGAACCTACGCCAACACCAACAATCACAGAATCAATCGCAAGTGGGACCGATATAGATCAAGCGGCCGGTGATGGAAAGTCCCCAATCGGGTCCACTTCCGAGAGAATCCGTGTGTTTGCCGGTGAATGGACAGACATAGTGCTCATCCTTAATGAGGGAGACCTTGTCCGAATGCATTACAGTGCAGTAGCTAGAATGCAAGGCAGGTCCGAATATAACCTAACTAAATCAACGGAGAGCGGAATCGTGTTGTCCATCGTCGATCCCATTGGGGATACGATCTTCCGCGGAGAAGAAGTTGTGGAAGATACAATTGAGATCACGAGTGATGTTTCCGGAGCATACGTCTTTAGTTTCGTCAATCCAAGCACTCGTCAGCTCCAAGAAGTCTTCGTCGATTACGACATTAATCCCTGAGAAGGCATGTTACGTTGCCCCTTCCCAACTTCGGAGTGGCACCTCCGCCAAAACCCACCAACAACCCCGTAGGTGAGGATTTCAACTCGCCCTCTTCTCCCATAAAGGATTGCAGAAGGTCTGAGCTCCTGGTGTCTAGCGCACTCAGACAAGTCCGGTATACGTACCTCGTCAGGCAGCTACGCCATTTATGTGGGGTTTCAAAATTAAGTAAAAGAGCCTATTCACCGGAGTCTCCACCTCCGCCTCCGCGCCCAACCTCACCACCGCGCCGTTGAAGATTTCCAACTCCAACCTGCGACCTCGCTCCAGGTCCAGGTGCATGGACGCCGTGATGTCCTTTACGGCGCCCTCAACATACATCATTGTCTGCTCCACTACGTCTGAATCCAGATTCACACCGTGAGCGCGTCCTACCGATTCAATCTCCGTCATAGCGGCCACCAGCACTCCTCTGTACTGCGGTTCCTCCATCAATGAGCTCAACCTTGTGCGACAGGCGCTGGTAAGCCCTGCCACGGCGGCGATGAACAGGAATTTAGTCCACAGCGTCTTCAGCACGTCCTCCGACACCTGGGCATTTATGCCCGCCCGCCGCAGCGCGGCGTGAATTCTCCTGACCCTGGCAGTCTCCTGGCCCGATACCTCGCCAAAAACCATCCGCGCCACCTCCCCCGTCTGCACCACCACCCCCGGCGAGTCGATACGACTTTCAACATAGGCAGCCCCGGGAAGCGCCTTCTCCTTACCCAGCGCTTCTCCTACCACTCTGTAGCTGTCCACACCATTTTGCAGTGTAAGGACACTGGTGCCAGGGCCCACCATGGGCCTCAGGGCGGATATGGCCGGCTCCGTGTCGTATGCCTTTACAGAAAACAAGACCAGATCCACGGGACCAACCATCTCCGGGGCATCCGTGACTTCCGCTTCGACGGTGAACTCACCTCCGTGATGCACAACCCGGAGGCCGCTGTCCTTCATGGCTCTCAGGTGGTCACCCCTGGCAATGAAAGTCACGTCATGTCCGGCCCTGGCCAACATCCCCCCAAAGTAACCGCCAACCCCTCCGGCCCCCATCACCGCAATATCCATGCCTTTCCCTCCTCAAGCTTTACCGTAAAAGTAGCCCAGACTGCAACACGGCGCAACCTCTCCCCCAACGCAGGCGCGGAACCAAATGCCAATGTTGGCCCTATACCAAACACCCGACAAAATGTAGCCGTTATGCGATGACTAATGAAACTACGAGACTTGTCGGGGCACCGGCGCGCCCCATACAATGGGCTTCACCTGAACCGCCGGAGGTCCCATGGCCAAACTAACCGGAGCGCACCTTGTAATGCGATGCCTCAAGCTTGAAGGCATCCAGCGCATCTTTACCATAGTTGGGGACACCATCCTTCCCCTATGCGACGCCGCCGTTGACGAGGACATTCAACTTATCGACACCCGCCATGAGGCCGCTGCCATGGGTATGGCCGACGCCTGGTGCCGAATCACCGGCGAACCCGCGGTAGCTATGGTCACCGGCGGGCCGGGATTCGCCAACGCCATATCCGGCCTGCCCAACATCTACACTTCGGAAAGCCCCGTCATCTTCATCGCCGGTTGCAGCGAGTTGCCGGAGCAGGGCATGTTCTCCTTCCAGGAGATAGACCAGATAGGCATGACTCGCCCCGTTACCAAGGGCTCTTGGCTTGTCCACCATCGCCGCCGCATACCGGACCTCGTCGCCACCGCTTTCCGCACTGCCCTATCCGGCCGGCCCGGCCCGGTGCACCTTACCATACCCATAGATATCCAGGAACATCCTGTCTCAGAGGAGGAACTGCCCCAGTATCCGCCGTCACAGTACCGGCATCAGGGACAAAACCCGGGAGACCCGCGGTTGATCGATCAGGCAATCGACCTTCTCAAGCAGGCCGAGAGGCCCGTTGTAATCGCCGCCAACACCACCCGCTACTCCACGGACACCCAGGCCCTTCAAGGACTGGTAGAGACTACCGGTCTCCCCATCTTCACCGTAGAGCAGGCCAGGGGCATGGTTCCGGACAGCCATCCCCTCTGCTTTGGCTACGCCGACGCTGCCTTGAACCACGCCGCCCGTCACTTTCGTCAAGCCGACGTGGCGCTCCTTTTGGGGAAACGGCTTGACCACCGCTACCGGTACGGCATGGCCCCTTTCTTTAACGCCGGAGCGCAGCTCATTCAGGTAGACCAAGCCCCTGAAGAGTTGGGCCGCAACCGAGGCGTCGCCATGGGCATACTTGGCCACGTCGGCGCGGTAGTGAAGCAGTTGACAGCCGCCGCCGCCCGCCAGTCGTGGAACAATCTATCGCCGTGGACCAACGTCCTGAGGGCAACGCGTCGCTCCCAGATAGAGGATATGGAGGCTCATGCCGTCGATGACACACCCCTTCACCCAATGCGAGTCTTCAAGGAACTGCGGCCCTTCATAGACGACGATTCGGTGATAATCTTTGACGGTGGGGACTTTGTCCAGTGGGGCAGGAGCTACCTTAGCGCCGAAAAGCCGGGACATTGGCTTCGTCTTGGCCCCCTGTCCCACCTGGGGTTCGGACTCCCTTACGCCCTGACCGCAAAGCTGGCCCACCCGGAATCCAAGGTCTTCCTTGTCATGGGAGATGGATCTCTTGGCTTTTACGCCATGGAATACGACACCGCCCTCCGACACAACCTCCCCTTTACCACCATCCTCGGCAACGATTCCACGTGGAGCATAGACAAGAATTTCCAGCTTGCTTATTTCGGCCGGGCCGTTGCAACAGACTTGCGGCCACTGCGCTACGACAGGGTGGTGGAGGCCATTGGGGGCCACGGCGAGCACGTTGAAGAGGCTCAAGATCTGGCCCCGGCCATCCAACGGGCATCGGATTCCAAACTACCATCCCTCGTCGACGTGACCATACGCTCAGCCCAGAGTCCCCTGGCAGACGCCATGATCGCCCGACGAATGGGGCCCCGCCAGTTCACGCCGTAGCGGCGGGAATAAAGAATCTGCTAGGGAGCCGGCTCTTCAGGGATTGCCAAAGCCTTCAATACAACCACCGTAGTCTCCGCGGGTAGGTTAGTGGCCGTTACCGTGAGGCGCGGCTGAGGTTCCAACTCTCTAATGCCCATCTCCCGCAAAAACGGTTCCAGCCCCTCCAGATCCACGTCTACGCCGGGTATCTTGTAGTGCATTGGCACCACTAAGCGAGCCTCTAGTCGTCGGACAGCCACACCCAAACGGTCCAGCGACAGGGTGCACCGACCGCCTACGGGTACAAACAACACGTCCATAGGACTCAACTCGTCCACGTGCTTGTCGGAGAGAGGCCCGGCGAGGTCGCCAAGATGACACAGGCGTAGGCCCTCCATTTCGAAGAGATAAGCGGTATTACGCAGCGGCGGCAGGGCGTTGGGCTCCGGGGAAGCCGGGGTCATAATTCCTTTTACGTACAGCCCCCCAACGGCGTACTCGCCGGGGCCGTTTATCAGCCGGAAGTCACCGCTTAGGCCCGACACGTCGCTGTGATTGGGGTGTCTGCTGCTAAGGGTTACAATGCCGGGGTTCTCCTCTACCGCGCCCACAGACCCGCCCAGGGAGCTGGGGAATGGGTCGGTGAGGATGGTTGCGTTGGCGCTGCGGATCCGGAAGCAGGAATGGGCCAGCCAAGTTATGTCCATGCTATCGGCTCCCTCTGACGGTACCGGAGTACAGCCCAAGCCGCCGGGACCATGAGGGAGGCGACATAGAGTTTAGCAAGGTCACCCGGTATGAAGGGGTACAGACCCAAACTCAGGGTCCTCTCCCACCCGACGAAGAAACCCAGCTGTATCAATCCCGGTATATAGAGCATGACGTTGCCTATGAGCATGGCTACAAGGAGTCGACCGCCCCTGTCCCAACCTCGCTCCGCTAGGGCGCCAACCAGAAATGCGGCGGCGACAAACCCAATGATGTAGCCGCCGCTGGCCAACTGCCAGAAGAGACCAAAGCCGCCGGCGGCGAAAACGTGCATCCCCGCGGCGCCCTGGCACAGATACATGACGGTGGCCAGAAGGCCAAGACGGCTGCCTAGAACAGCCCCCGTGAGGAGCACCGCCAGGGTCTGTCCGGTTATGGGGACAGGGTTGTTGCCGAATTGAATGGATATACGTGCGAAAAGGGTGATCAGGAAGCTGAAGGCGATGATTCGCACCACGTCGCCCAAGAGCACGGCCCAACGGGAGGCTCCCGTGTAGGGGACCGGTTGGGTCTCGATAGACGTGTCTACTACAAGGTTCTTGGAAATGTGTCCGATGTACGCCAGCCCAAGGCTGAAGGACACCACTATGCCCAGGTTCTTGGCAGCGTCCTTCAAGACGCTCTGCCAGGAGAGGGAGCTCACCAGGTTGAAGCCGGTGGGAGATATGGCCTCAAACAATGCGGCGACTAAGCCCAGGCCCAGTATCAACGCCACGTAGGTGCTTACCCTTGGTTTGGGCAGAAGCAATTGGGATAAAGTTGCTGTTCTTACCTGAGAAATCAAGTAGTCCTCCCGGCTGGAATTTAGAGGTAATAATGGGCGCAGTATAATAATACGCACCAATCCTAGTCAACGCCTTGACACCGTCTGGCTGCTGATGCTAGAGTCCCAAAACAGCTAGCAATTGCAGCACTTGAGTGACAAATGGCCCAGTCGCAAAGCAATCCAACAGTCAATAGGCGAACCTACAATATCCTCAAGACCCTAGTTGAGGAGTACATTGGCACGGCGGTGCCGGTGGCTTCAGAGATGATTGCCCGGCGGTCCCCGGTCAAGGTCAGCGCCGCCACGGTGAGGAACAAGATGGCGGAGTTGGAGGAAGAGGGCTACATTATACGGCCTCACATCTCCGCCGGGGGAGTGCCCTCAAGCAAGGGGTACCGTTTTTATACCGAGACGTTGAAAGAGGGCTTGGAGCCGCCGCCGGAGTTGAAGCGCCGGATAAGGAGCCGTTTCGACGAGGCGCAGCAGGAGATAGAAGCCTGGATAAGCATGGCCGCCACTGTGCTATCAGACCTTTCACATAACATAGCCATAGTGACCTATCCCAGAATGGTGTACTCTCGAATCAAGTACGTCCAGCTGGTCCTTCTACAGGAGTTCCTAGCGCTGCTTATTGTTGTGTTGGAGGAAGCCCGGCTAAAGAAGCAGCTTATCCCGTTGGAAAGCCCCGGCGATCAGGCGAACCTGACCACCATTGCCAATAAGCTCACGGACGTCTTTGCCGGGCATACATACCGGGAGACCCTGGATAAAACCGTGGAGTTGACACCCTTTGAAGCAATGGTTGCACAAGACGCCCTCGCCGTTTTGAAAGAAGACACCGAGAATGCCGCCATGGACTACAGTATTGGCGGTCTGCGCCTACTCCTGAGCCAACCGGAGTTCGACCGGCGAGGCAAGGCTCAGGAGGTGCTGGAGGTACTTGAAGAAAAAGCCCTCGTCAACAGCATTCTCTCCGAGGCACCATCCTCAGGAGACATTGCTCTGCATATTGGCGAGGAGAACACTGAGGAAAGCCTAAAGCCCTTCAGCATTGTCCTGTGCCAGTACGGAGTCCCGGAGGAGACCTCCGGAGTGGTGGCAGTCATTGGACCCACTCGCATGGAATATCCCAACGTTATCGGCGGAGTGAGGTTCCTCTCCGACTTTATGGGCGATTTAATAGCCCCTACCCATTACTAAACTTGGCGCCGCGTAATACTTCACGCCCAGCCTTGAGCGGTAGGAGCTTGAGCAGTTTGCCCCCTTCTACGTATACTAGTAGCGGTTCCAGCATCTTCGCTAAGGGGCGGATTTGGCAAAGCGAGACTATTACGAAGTTTTAGGAATATCCAAGAGTTCTTCTGAAGAGGAAGTGCGAAAGAGCTTCCGAAAGAAGGCTTTGGAATTTCATCCCGACCGCAACAAGGACCCTGCAGCCGAGGAGAAGTTCAAAGAGGTCAACGAGGCTTATCAGATACTCATTGACCCGGAGAAGCGGGCCCGCTATGACCAGTTTGGCCACGCCGGCTTGGGGCCGGATGCCGGCTTTGCTCGGGACTTTGAAGGGTTTGACATTTTTGGCGGCCTTGGGGACGTATTCGACTCCTTTTTCGGTGGCTTTTCAACCCAAGGCAGGAGCTCTGCCCGTAGAGGTGGCGACCTACGACAGGGGATGATCCTGACCTTTGAAGAGGCTTACTTTGGCGCCGACAAGGACATAACGCTCAATCGAGCCGAGAGGTGCGGCCACTGTAAGGGCGCAAGAAGTGAACCGGGCACTGATTCAACTCAGTGCACTGCCTGCCGTGGAAAAGGTCAGGTACGCCGGTCTCAGCGGGGTCTTTTTGGGCAGTTTGTGCAGGTTGTGGCCTGTCCAACGTGCAGGGGAGAGGGCTCAACTATAGATACCCCCTGCAAGCAGTGCCGGGGCAGCGGTACAGAGCGCCGAAGGGTCCAAAAGACGGTCAGGGTGCCCGCGGGTGTCGAGAACGGTATGCAAGTACGCCTGACGGGAGAGGGCGAGGTGGGGGTCAATGGCGGGCCGCCGGGAAACCTCTACGTAGACATCTCTGTTTCCCGCCACAGCCTTTTCAAGAGGGAGGGTGCCAACCTGCTTCTGGATCTGCCTCTCAATTTTGCGCAGGCGGTACTGGGAACCGAGGTTATCATCCCACTAATGGGCGGCAGCGAGCTGCTCAAGGTGCCAGCCGGCACCCAGCCCGGCAGGGTCTTTTCTTTGAGGGGCAAGGGTATGCCAAATATCGGAAATCATCGAAAGGGCGACGTTCTTGTCCAGGTCACAGTGGAGGTCCCGACCAAGCTGGACAGGGAACAGCGTATAGCCCTGGATGACCTTGCCAATGCAATGGCCTGGAATAACGACCAGGATGCCAAGGACAAAGGCATATTCGGCAAGCTTAAGGACGCCATAAGCGGAACTTAGCCCAAACCCAGCTGTCTCGGCGCCCAGGAAACACCCGAAGGCTATCTATTTGGCCGGTTTCTGGTATATTTGACCCCGTGCAATGGTTGGAGCTTAGCGTTCAAGTCCCCGCGGAGTTCGTAGACCCCGTGTCGTACCTGTTTGGCCGCTATGGGAGTGGGCTATCAATGGAGGAGGTTGGGGGGGAAGAGGTGCTGTTGAGAACGTACCTAACCTCAACCTCAAAGCAGAAGCGGGCGAGAATAGAGGTGGGCGTGAAGCTCATTGGCGCCCTCAAGCCAATTAAGGGCCTCTGCATTAAGAAGTTAGACGAAACGGACTGGCAAGAGGCTTGGAAAGAGCATTTCACCCTTTTGAGGGTGGGCCGGCATTTTGTAATTAAACCTCCGTGGATTCCTTACACTGCCAAGGGCCGTGATTTGGTTATAGAGATTGATCCGGGTTTGGCTTTTGGCACCGGGCATCACCCCACCACCCAGATGTCCCTGGAAGAGCTTGAAGCACTCGCACAACCAGGAATGAAAGTTATTGACGTTGGAGCGGGGTCAGGGATTCTAAGCATTGGAGCCGTTAGATTGGGCGCGAGCGCCGTGGTGGCCTTGGACGTAGACCCCACCGCGACAAAAGTGGCCCGGCGCGCCATCAAGTCCAATGGCCTTAGGGATAAGATAAAACTTGCGCGCGGCACTCTGCCCCATAAGTCTGCGCCGGCCGGGGCCTTTGACCTTGCTTTAGCCAACATCAGCTCCAAGGTAGTAGTGGACTTGGCCCAGGAGATATACGGCTGCCTGACCACGGACGGCAGGCTGGTGGCGGGCGGTTTCCTAGACCGGCAGGAGCACGACGTGGTGGATCGGTTGACGGACGTAGGCTTTGTACTTCAGCGTCGCCGGGCTATAGAAGACTGGGTGACCCTGGTGTGGTCTAAAGCTTAACTGCGCCCAAACTTCGTGTCCTTCCGATGGGTAGGTAAGCCGGAAAGACAGAGGCGGCCAATTACTCGGACCGTGGCGGACGACCCATTAGCTGAGCTATCGCCCGATTCAGGTCCAGGCCCTCGAATAGAACCTGGTGGGTGGTCTTGATTATGGGAAGTTCCACACCAAGCCTATCAGCCATCCTCAGGGCCGCGGGGGTTGTATAGACTCCCTCCGCCACGTTTTCCATGGATGCAAGGATCTCGTCTAGCGGCTTCCCCTTGGCGAGCTGTTCACCTACATACCTGTTCCGGCTTAAAGGGCTGAAGCAGGTAGCTACCAGGTCTCCCAGGCCCGCCAACCCCGCAAACGTCAAAGGGCTTGCCCCGGCATCTACGCCCAGGCGCGTTATCTCCGCAAGGCCGCGGGTAATAAAAGCGGCCTTGGCGTTATCGCCGTAGCCCAAACCGTCGCATATGCCGCTGCCCAAGACGATGATGTTTTTCAAGGCGCCGGCCAGTTCGACACCTATCACGTCTTCATTGGTGTAAACGCGGAAACTAGAAGACATGAGCATGCCCTGAGCTAGCTCCGTGGCGTCCTTGTCCTTGCCAGCGATAACCGTGGAGGCTGGCTTTCGGTCAATTACCTCTTTGGCAAGGTTTGGGCCCGAAAGGACACAGTATTGATGGGTAGCGTTCCTTGGCGCCTCGTCGGCGAACACGGCGCTCATGGGTTTGCCCGTACCCATTTCCAACCCCTTGGTGGCGCTTAGAAGGATGGCCCCGGGGTCAAGGCTGTCCCTTATCCATAGGAGGTTTTGCCTGAAACGCTGCGACGGAACTGCCAGAATAACCACCTTAGCGCCCCGCAGCGCCTTCGCGGGGGAGTGGGTTATTCGAAGCTTCTCAGGAAATGGAACGCTAGGAAGAAAGCGGGTATTTTCTCTTGCAAGGTTGATATCTTGAGCTTCCTGAGCCGTTCGCGCTAGCAAGACGGGTGAAAGGTTGTTGCGACAAAGGTGAACGGCCAACGTAGTGCCCCAGGTGGTAGTGCCTACAATGGCCGCCTGTACCAAGAGCTACTAACCGTTTTCTGCAAGCTTGTTAGTAGGGTCCCCCAGGCGTCGTTCCGTGCCTCGCAGGAGCCGGCGAATGTTGTCCCGGTGCTGCCAGAAGATTATGAATCCGCTTACGCCAAAATATATCAGGTATACAGGGGCAAAATCGGTTATTGCCACCTGAACGACAGTGGCTGTTACCGCCATTGCCACGCCCAAAAGCGAGGCCAGGGACACGTACCTGGTGGAATAGGCCGTTAGGACAAAGACAGCCAGGCTCACGGCTGTGACTATGGGCGCAAATATGACCATGGCCCCGGTACAGGGCACTATGCCTCGCCCGCCTTTGAAATTCAAGAACATCGACCAGTTATGGCCAGCCAGGGCCAGCAGCCCCGCGACTACCTCGGCGGTGGCGGAGCCAACGACAATCTTTGCCAAGACGACTGCCAACGCTCCCTTGCTCAGGTCCAGGATGAACACTGCCGCCGCGGTGCGCAATCCCGCGGTCCTGAGGACGTTGGAGGTCCCTATTCGACCGCTGCCATATTCTCGTATATCGACACCCTGGGAGACCCTTATTATCAGGAATCCCCAGGGCACCGAGCCCAGGACGTAAACCAGCGGCAGCAGCAAAAGATACTGGGGTAGCGTCTGGGACGTGTCGAGGGCCAAAGCTATGGCTAAGACATACCCGGCCAGCAACGGTGGCAGTGCGAGGAGAATCAGGACGGATTTCACGGCTACTTGGTCCGCTTGAAGACAAGCCTTAGGTGTGTGTGACGAAAGTCGAAGGCTGTCCTTATGCGATTTTCCAGATAGCGTCTATAAGAAAAGTGAACCTTGGGGTCGTTTACGCTGAAGACGAAGGTGGGGGGATTGACATCAACCTGCCTGATGCCACGAATAGTCACTTGCCTGGTGCCCGTGGAAGCCGGAGGTTGGTCCGCCAGGGCGTCGAAAAGGACGCTACTGAGCCGCTTGGGGGGTATAGTACGCTGCCGCTCCTGATACACGTCTAGGGCCAGACGCAGGAGGTCGCCAATTCCCTCATTTTTGAGGGCTGAAGTAAAGGCTGCGGGGACGTAGGGCATGAAGTGAAAGCGACGGCGCACCGCCCAGAGGGCGTGCTCCTTTTCCGTCCCGTCTTCGTTGGGGACAAGGTCCCACTTGTTGATTACGGCAATCATCCCCTTGAAGCTATCCGCGGCGTAGCCAAAAACGTGGGCGTCCTGCGCCGTGGCGACCTCTGTGGCATCCATTACCATGAAGGCCACGTCGCAGCGTTGGATGGCGCGAAAGGCCCGCATCACACTGTACCGCTCAATACCCTGGCGCACCTGGCCACGGCGGCGAATTCCCGCGGTGTCCACAAGAACCATGGGGCTGCCGTCAAAATCGAATCGAGTGTCCAGGCTGTCCCGCGTTGTACCGGCTATCTCGCTGACAATGGCTCGTTCCTCACCCAGGATGGCGTTCAGCAGCAGCGATTTGCCCACGTTGGTCCTACCAAGAATGGCAATTCTGGGCACCCCGACTTCCTCCTCCTCCACCTCGGTGGGAGGCAGGAGCGCGGCCGTCCGATCCATGAGGTCGTGTATGCCAAGGTTGTGATAAGCACTGATATAGAGGAGGTCTTTCATGCCGAGGCGGTAAAACTCGGCGGCGGAAAGCTCCCGCTGCTGGTTGTCCACCTTGTTGACGACAGTTATGACTGGCTTCTCTCGAAGGCGTATCTGTTGTGCAATCTCCTGGTCTATGGGGTTAAGCCCCTCCACGCCGTCCACGAGGAAGATCAGCAGGTCCGCCTCGTCCATGGCGGTCTCCACCTGCGCCCTAACTTTACCCTTGAGCGGGTCTTCCGACGGTGGCTCCAAGCCACCCGTGTCAACGACGGTAAACGTCAGGTCGTCCCAGTACACGTCCGCCAAAATACGGTCGCGGGTAGTCCCTGGGATGTTTGTGACAACAGCTTCTCTCCTGCCCACCAGCCGGTTGAACAGCGTAGACTTGCCCACGTTGGGCCTTCCGATTATTGCTACCAGTGGTTTGGTCATGCTTTTCATAGTCCGCAAGACAGTTGTATGTTTCTGGGGGTTCAAGGGTTCCAGATGCGGGGCTTGTGCTCTAGTCTTCTTATTTTAACAGGTATTCCATAAGGGCTTTTTGGGCGTGGAGCCTGTTTTCCGCCTGGTCAAAGGCGACGGACCGGGGGTGGTCCAGCATCCCCGGCGCCACCTCCTCCCCGTAGTGGGCCGGCATATCGTGCATTAAGATGGCGTCCTCTTTGGCAAGGGAGAGGAGCTTTGGGTCAACGGTGAAGCCGTCAAAGGCCTTGATACGAGCGTCGCGTTGGGTTTCGTCCCCCATGCTTATCCAAACGTCCGTATAGACCACGTCAGCGTTGGAGACGGCATACTGGGGGTCGGTGGTTGTCCGGGGCTCAGGGGCGCCCTGGAGCGCGGCTAGCTGCCCCGCAGCGTCCAGCGTTGCCGAGTCCAATTGATACCCCTGGGGCGACGCGATGACAAAGCTGGCACCCACGGAGCAAACACCCAAGGCCAGGCTCCGCGCCACGTTGTTGCCGTCGCCCACAAAGGCAACGGTCAGGCCCTTGAGCCTGCCCTTGGTCTCCTTCATGGTCTGAAGGTCAGCGGCAACCTGGCAGGGGTGTTCCCAATCTGAGAGGGCGTTAATCACTGGCACGGAGGCATACCGAGCCAATTCTTCCAGGGACGCGTGGGCGTTGACGCGGGCAATAATGCAGTCTACGTAGCGAGAAAGCACCCTGACTACGTCGGCAATGGGTTCGCGGACGCCCAGCCCAACCTCCTGGCCGCCCATGTACAGGCAGTAGCCGCCCAGTTGGTGGATGCCAACGTCAAAGCTGGCCCGCGTGCGAAGGGACGGTTTTTCGAATAGGAGCACCAGCGATCGCCCGGCAAGGGCCGCCGACGCGCCGCCGGCCTTCATTTCTACGGCCCTGTCAACGACGCGCTCCAACTCTTCGGGGGTCAGGTCAGCGATGGAAAGAAAGTTTGGGGGGTTCATGATACTCCTTGCGCAAAATGATATCCCAGAAAGACACAAACCTTCAAGAGTCTATGCACCATCCCCCTGACCCCCCTTCCTCAAGGAAGGGGGGAGAAGAGTATATGTCTGAGGGACACCCTCAGACTCCCGGCAAAGGGGCGAAGCCCCTCTGCACTCTTCTTTTTCCCGGGGACCACCTCGCGAGTGGCGAAAGGCACTAGCGGCGGAAGCCCTTCTGCACCCCACTTTTGCCGGGGATCACCTCGCGGGCGGCGCAAGGCATTAAAAGTGAAAGGCCCCCGCGGGGCGGGGGCCTTTCTTGGTTCCATTGGTTCTGACTAAGGCTACGGTATGATGACTCCCTTTGAGTCGGCGTAGACGAAGTAGCCTTGGCCTGTTTGGACGTTGCTGCTGCCCTCTGAGTCGTCACCCTCGATAATCTTGACGAAGGCTCCTCCCACGGGGTCATAACCGTAGGCAATGGACCACTGAATGTTGGCAAAGTAGTCATCGGCCTCTACGACGGAGCCTGCAGACAACTGTTCCACGCTAGCGACGGGGACCAGGTTCCAGCCCTCGTATACCTCAATGGCGGGCGGGAAGACGGTGAGTCCACCGCTGGCCGGCAACAGTACCTTCAGGTCCAGCGACTGGTTGGCAACTACCCAGTAGGCATGCCTTGCGTCAATGTTAGTCAGGTTACCGGACAGCATGCCAGCACCGTCACGGTTGGCTATCTGCCACAGTCCCGAGGCGTTGTCATAGGTCATGACCGTTGTGATGGCGCTCTCGCCGCCAAAGACGGCGTTAACGTCTCCATCCTCGGGGTTCGCCGGCAGGGATACCAGGTTGGAGCCGGCTTCTAGGGGCAGGGTGTAAGGCTTCCGAGCCGTTACGCTAAAGGTCGCGCTGGATTCGTTCTCATTGCCTGCCACGTCCTCGGCTTCAACTGTCAGGGTGTAAGAACCCAGACCCAAGTCTCCGGGTCTCCAGATGAACAGGACGTTGTCCCTAGTTGAGAACATGTCCATAACGTCCATGTCGTCGTACCCGGGCCCGTCCAAGGTGGCACTCATCAAGGTAACGGTGTTGTGGTTGTCAAAGTCGGTGTCCACGTCAGCCGCACTATCAGTGGCTTCTCCGTCTGCATCCAAGCCGTACTCCTTGGCCTCGGTGGCGAAGTCCACCTTCAGGAACACGTTGACGTTGTCCGTTGAACCCGCATCCGCGGGGGTGTAGGTAGGAGCGGCTACCTCCGTGTCTACTTCGAAGACCATGGGGTTATCGTCTTCCAATGACTTGCTATCGAAGTCGGGGCCTGCAACACCCTCTGAGGTTTCTATGCTCGCTCCCAGGTCCGTACCGGTTATGTACACGTTGTAGAGACCGGCGTCACTAAGGGAAACGCTAAACTCCCACTCGTTGGTGGCGCCCGTGGGCGATGCAGTGCCAGTCACACTCTCTCCACTGTTCATGTAGTCATCGTGAACCTGGCTTATTACTACAACTGGCCTGTCTCCAAGCCTCTCGTCGGAGTTGATTCCTATGGTTATTATGCTGTCGGTGACCGGACGGTCGCCTTCAGCAGTCCCCTCGATGGTAATCGTAAGCCCGGCGGGCATCCCGTCTTTGGCGTCAACGTCGCCTTCGTCCAAGACGTTCCCCGCCGTGTCGGCAATACCGCCTACAATCTCAACATTAGGCTTGTCGTCTGGGTCCAAGGCGTCGACGCTCAGGAAGACCATATTATCGAGACAGTCGGCGCTATTGGGAACGGCGCCGTCCACCTCAAAGTCTTCAGCGCTGACGCTGTCACAGTCGATGTCTTCGTTAAAACCAACCTGGATGCTGGTGCGGATGGCATCGGGGCCACTCTTAATCTTGTCTCCGTCCAACCAGTTTCCTGCCGTGGCATCGCCGAGTTCCGGCTCCGACTCATCGACTCTTACCACGTGGGATTCGCAGCCCGCCAAACGGAGAGGGTCAAGTTGTTACTATCAAACGAACCGGGAATACAGTCGCCTCTGGTGGCAAGCCCACCCTGAGTCTCCCTATTGAAGGCCCGATCGACCGTCACATAAGGCTCTGTGGCATCAGGGTTTGTTGCGGTAACGATGCGAGACTCTCCGGCGATGGTAATGGTATCGCCTTCAGAAAGCTCTTCAACAAGTTCTTTACTGGAAAACACAGTATTTGATCCATCGGCTACGGTCACTCGCCCATCAAGGCTTACGGCTGGGACCGCGTCACTGATTGCCATGTTGCCTGCTTGGTCGCGGGCCATGACCCACCAATGAATCTCGTATTCGTCTTCACCATCAGGGTCCAACTGATTAGCGCCCCGACCATTACTAAAGGTTGCCTCTATGGCAAACCCGTTAGAGACGGCGCTTTCCTCAAAGCTCGATCCACCCCGCTCCACAGCTAGAGGGCCGCTAAACTGGGCGGCTGCATCCGGCATGTACAGGGCAAAGATGAACTGCAGGCTCTCTGTGGCATCATCATCGTCAACTATCTGAGATTCGCCATCCCTGACTTCCACGGAGAAGTTCGGGTCGTCGTCGGTGCCAGAGGTACCGCTGACCGGCGAGAACCCGTTGAAAGACGGGCGGCTAACGTCTAAGGGAATGGACTCCCTCCGGGTGCCGGAGGGGTCGTCGTCCGAGTACTCAACCACAACGGTGTCACCAGCCGTGTCCACGGCAAGCGTACCTGCGTTCACATTACTCTCGCAGACGTCTGAGTCGCAGATAGTCAGCAAGGCGCCAAAGACGCCGGTGCTTGGGCCGGTCTCTCCCAACGTAAGGTCGATACCGGTGGGATCACCATTGCTCTTTGCTGTGACAACTACGTCAGTCGCCTGGTCCATCCAGTACTCAGGGAGTAGCTTCCGGTTGTACCTGAAATAGTTACTATCCCGTTGGCCGTGTCCAGTCTAACAAGAGCATTGGCGCCACCGCCAATGATCTTGATATCCCTGTTATCCACTCTACCGTCGCCATTCATATCAGCCAGGTTGTGCCAGTCTTCATCTGTGTCAGGTCGAATATCACCGTTTACAGAAAGAGACCGAGCCGTTGCGCCCTCCCTCTTGGTGATTGTATTCTCGTCCTCATCCGAAACCTGGACGTAGATGGTCTTATTATCACTGAAGGGGCTGGCGTAGCTTACGCTGTCTCCGCCTGCCGCATCAAGGAACTCAATCTCCCCTCTGTCGGCGCCGGAAGGGGCCGCCATGGTGGGCAAGGCCCATAGGAGGCCCAATAGCAGGGTCACCAGTATCCCGGGAATAATCCAAGTCGCTTTTCGTCTCACTTTTCCTCCCCTTATAGCTGAGTTTGAGAGTTTTGGGTCAAGGCTATTAGTCATATATTGCTCCTCCTAGAATCTGATGCTTTGTGCACCAAGGAGGGACGGTTTTCCGCAGGACAAACAAAATAGAAATAATGCAAATTGACCCTCTCCTGGAGCAGTGTTCCCAGTATCGTGTTTTCCATTAACCTATCTTAGCCGTTCCTGTGGTGATCCGTGGGTGTTTCCATTTTCCGGCTGTTAAAGATGAAGCTCCTGAGTAACGTTTGGGGTGGCTTATGTAAAGCATGTAGCCTGTATTGCTCAACGGTTTGTACAAGTTAATCAGGCGGGTAACGGCTCTAGTCCACCTACCCTAAATCAGTCATGCGGTACTCTACACAACCATAGTCGCCATTGTCAAGTAGTGGGTAGTGGCTGTTTGGGGATATTATTTGGCGTTTTGAGGAAGATAGGTTTATGTAATTTGATGGTTTGGGGGGTGAAGGTTGGCGCCTGGTATCCTGCACTGCCGGGGCTGCGGGATGCCCTCCGCGTCCCGCAGCTGTGAGTTCCCATTTTCTGCTCACCTGGTCACTGTGTGACGGATGCATTTGGCGTGGGTTTGGCTGGGGGATGTGACGCATGGCGTGAGGTTAGGACTCTTTGCCCAGGCGGGCCAGGAAGTCGGAGTTTTTCTCACTCTTGGAGAGGCGCTCCAGCATACGCTCAATACCGTCCGTGAAGTTGCCGCTTTCGTTAACCAGGAGGCCGACAATGCGGCGCAGGAGCCAGATATTCTTGACGGTGGAGGCGTCGAAGAGAAGCTCTTCCCGACGTGTGCTGCTGCGACCAATGTCAATGGCTGGGAAGATGCGTTTTTCAGCCAGCTTGCGGTCCAGGTGGAGCTCCAGGTTGCCGGTGCCCTTGAACTCCTCATAGATAACTTCATCCATGCGAGAGCCGGTGTCAACCAGGCAGTTAGCGATGATGGTAAGGCTGCCGCCACCTTCGACGTTTCGGGCGGCGCCGAAGAACTTCTTGGGGGGATAGAGGGCCACGGGGTCGATGCCGCCGGAAAGGGTGCGTCCGCTGCTGGGCAGGGACAGGTTGTAGGCGCGGGTGGCCCTGGTAATGCTGTCCATAAGAATAAGGACGTCTTTGTCCGATTCGACGAGGCGCTTGGCCCGCTCCAAAGACAGGTCGGAAAGGCGGACCTGGTCTTCGACTGATTCGTCAAAAGTGGAAGCAAAGACCTCGCCCCTAACCGAGCGGCGCATGTCCGTAACCTCCTCCGGGCGCTCTCCAATGAGGACTACCATTATGTGGATGTCCGGGAAGTTGGCCGCGACAGCGCTGGCGATGTGCTTGAGGATAGTGGTTTTGCCGGCCTTGGGCGGGGACACGATGAGGCCACGCTGGCCCCGGCCAATGGGGGAGAAAAGGTCTATCATTCTGGTGGTGAGGTTGTCCGGCGTGGTTTCCAGGGTGATCTGCTGGTCCGGGAAGATGGGGGTCAGGTCTTCAAAGGCTGGGCGGGCCCTGGCTTGCTGGGGCACAAGGTCGTTGATGAAGTCCACACGCACAAGGCCGAAGTACCGCTCACCGCCCTTGGGGGAGCGGACCTGGCCGCTGACGGTGTCACCGCTGCGGAGGCCAAAGCGCCGAGTTTGGGACTGTGAGACGTAGATGTCCCCGGGGCCTGGCTTGAGGCCATCGTGCCGTAGAAAGCCGTAGCCGTCGTTCATAACTTCCAAGATGCCGGAGCCGCGGAGGCGCTGCTGGTCGGGGAAGGTGTGGACAATGCGGATGACCACGTCCTCTTTGCGAAGAGAGGTGAGGGCAGAGCCGTTTTCAAGGCCCATTTGCTGGGCAATGGCCACCAGCTCTTCCATGCTCTTTCGCTCCAGCTCAGATACGTCCAGGGTCTGTTTGGTGGGCACTTGGATCACATTCTTTCCAAAGATTTTCGCCCTTGGAGGGCGTCTGGGGGCTTTTGCTTCATCTTCTATTTGCTATTTGCGTTTTGCCAGTCTTCCCTGAACCGCTCCACTCCGGCGTCGGTCAAGGGATGCCTGACCATCTGCTCCAGAACGGAGTAGGGCAGGGTGGCGATGTCTGCGCCGGCCCTAGCGGCCTCGACGCAGTGGAGGGCGTGGCGGATGCTGGCGGCGAGGACCTGGGTCTCGATGCCATAGCCTCGGTAAATGACGACAATTTCCGCCACTAGGTCCATGCCCCGCTGCCCAATGTCGTCCATGCGGCCAACAAAGGGGCTAACGGCGGCGGCGCCGGCCTGGGCGCCCAGGAGAGCCTGGTTTACGGAGAAGCAGAGGGTTTGGTTTATTTGGATTCCATCTTGAGTTAGGACGTTCATGGCCTCAAAGCCTGTGGCAGTGCTGGGGAGCTTGATCCATGGGTTGGGCACCCAGGTGGCGTAGTCCATGCCCTCAGCAATCATGCCCTCAACGCTGTCGCTGACTACCTCAATAGATATAGGACCGTCGATGAGGGAGGCGATCTCCTGCACGGCGGCTTTGTAGCCTTCCATGCCGCCAACACCGGCGCGGGCGGCCAAAGAGGGGTTGGTGGTAACGCCTTTGACGACGCCCAAGCGCGCAGCGCGCCGAACCTCGTCCACGTCTGCGGTATCAAGAAATAGCTTCAAGCTCCGTCACCGATAGTGGAAGGGTGCCGTCGAACGGGAATTGGCTCCTCGCCCAGTGGCAGGGATGGTTGGCTGCCTTCGCGCAAGGTCTTCATGGCGGTGGCAACAAATTCCCGCACCAGTGGGTGGGGCCTGTTGGGGCGTGAAAGAAATTCCGGGTGGAATTGGACGCCAAGCATGAAGGGGTGCCCCAACACCTCGGAAATTTCCACCAACTTTTTATCGGGGGAAAAGCCGCTGGCCATGAGCCCGGCGTTGCCAAGGGGCTCTCTGTAATCGTTGTTAAGCTCAAAGCGGTGCCGGTGTCGCTCCTGCACCTCGGTGACGCCATAGGCGCGGTGCGCAAGGCTGTCCTCAGCTATGTAGCAGGGATAGGAGCCAAGGCGCATGGTGCCGCCCTTGTCCGTCACGGAGCGTTGCTCCGGCATAATATGGACCACTGGGTCCGCGCAGTTGGGGTCAATTTCGCAGGAGTTGGCCCCCTGCATGTTAAGCACGTTTCTGGCGTACTCAACCACCATCACCTGGAGCCCCAGGCAGAGGCCCAGGTACGGTATTTCATTTTCCCGAGCGTATTGGGCCGTCTTGATCATACCGTCCACCCCACGGGAGCCGAAGCCCCCCGGCACTACGATGCCGCACGCCGAGGATAGAAGGGCGTGCGGCCCCTTTTCCTCCACCTCTTCAGCATGGACCCACTGGACGTCTATCTCCTGGCCGTGATGCAAGGCGGCGTGCTGCAGCGCTTCCTTTACCGATATATAGGAGTCCGGCAGCTCCACGTATTTCCCCACCAGGGCAATGGGAAGCCTTCTCTTCAGGGATCGCATGGCCTTCACCATGGCGGCCCAGTCTTGCATATCTCGGCCGGCGGCGTTGAGCCGCAGCGTCTTGACCACCAGGTCGCCCAAGCCCCAATCCTCCAAGATAAGGGGCACTCGGTAGATGGTGTCCACGGTAAGGAGGGGAATCACGGCGTCTTTGGGCACGTCGCAAAAGAGGGACACTTTCTCCCGAATGGCGTCGGAGACTTCCTGGTCGCTGCGGCATATTATGGCGTCGGGCTGGATGCCGATGCTGCGCAGCTCCTTGACGCTGTGCTGGGTTGGCTTTGTCTTAAGCTCCCCTGTGGCCGATATGAAGGGGAGAAGGGTCAGGTGAATATAAAAGACGTTCTCCCGCCCAACGTCGTTGCGCATCTGTCGAATGGCTTCAAGGAAGGGCTGTCCTTCGATGTCACCGACGGTGCCGCCGACTTCCACGACAACCACTTCAGCGCTCGACTCTTCGGCCAAGGCGCGAATGCGCCCCTTGATCTCGTTGGTAACGTGGGACACCGCCTGGATAGTGCCACCCAGGAAGTCGCCGCGGCGCTCCTTGGAGATGAGGGACAGGTAGACTTGCCCGGCGGTGAGGTTTGAGGACCGGGTCACTTCAATGTCAATGAAACGTTCGTAGTGCCCCAAGTCCAAGTCCGTCTCACCGCCGTCTTTGGTCACAAACACCTCGCCATGTTGGTAAGGCGACATGGTGCCAGGATCTACATTTAGGTAGGGGTCCAGTTTCATGACGGATACGGAGATGCCGCGGCTCTTGAGGATTCTGCCTATGGAGGCGACACTAACCCCTTTGCCGACAGAACTGACCACTCCACCGGTAACAAAGATGTACTTAGCGGACATAGGCCAAATGGAAAGACCTTACTCATTGGGGGATGTGGAGGCACTCTGGGAGATGAGTTTGAGAACGGGTTCCTTGCCCTTGGGCCCCTTCTTTCTTCGCACAGGGGCCCAGCCTTGGGGATCTAACTCCCGAATTATAGCTTTGGCCTTTTGAAGGTGTCAAGCAAAAAACTGCCTGGTACATACGAGTTGCTCCTGGCTTTGGCCCTCTCTCGTCGGCTCTTGCCCAGCTGCCGTATGCGTCCTGCTATATATACAAAAAGGAATAGGGGGCGCTGCTTGACGGCTATGTCTGGCGATAGGTTGGAATTGAGCCAAAGTTGGCGTTAGGAATCAGAGCTTTGGGATAGGGTGGTCGGAGCGGAGACGGGTGTGATTTAGTGCTCAATGTTGCTAAGATGATGAACCGTAGGGGCCGGAGTTCAGCGGGTTAACGTCTCTCCTTTCTACTATATATGGCAGTGACCAGAACTCCGGAGACTCAACAATTCAATACCTGGAGGGTGTTTGAACATGCCAGTGACTACCAATCACGGAGTCAGCATAGTCCCGGGTAAGGGCACAACTAGAATTCACATGGGGTGCACCCACCAAAGGGGGCTGGTTTACGTGGTGCCGGCGGAGAAGAGTTGGGTGTGCACTGAGAACATGTTACCTGGACACGCCCTAGCGGGTTTTCTTGGGGAGCTTACGGCTCAAAGGGACTCCCGGGTGGAGGAAATGATGCAACGGTGGGGCATCTATTACCGGCAGATGCCTCTGGAAGAACCCGCGGGCTAGCCGGACCCCGACGCCGCTCCACCGTCGGCAATTGGCCGGTCGCTTTGCTGGCTGGCCAGATGGGGTGACGGTATGGGGTCGATGGATGGAACGGGCTGTGCCGGGGCCTCTTTGACGGCCTGCTCGGCGACTTCGGCCACTACTGGTTTGCGGCCTTCAAATAGGGCTTCAAGGTTTTCGCCCTCCACGGACTCGTTCACAATGAGATATTCGGCTATTTCCGACAGCCTGTCACGGTTTTCCTCAAGGATGGCCGTGGCCCGATTCTTAGCGGTGATAATAAGCGCCTTGACTTCCTGGTCGATTTCCACGGCCAGTTTCACGCTATAGTCCTGCTCCTCGTGTATCTCTCTCCCCAAAAAGACAAGCTCTTGCCGGCGTCCAAGTGTCCTGGGGCCCAGCTTGTCACTCATCCCGTACTGCTTGACCATCTTCTGGGCTATTCGGGTAGTGCGCTCAAGGTCATTGCTGGCCCCGGTGGTACTTTCGCCAAAGACCAGTTCCTCCGCAGCTCTACCACCTAGGGCGGTGGCCATCATGTCCTCAAACTGGCCCTTAGTCCAGATATAGCGGTCCTCCTCGGGCAGGAGCCGTGTATAGCCGCCCATGGCGCCGCGGGCCACAATGGAAATCTTATGCACCCTGTCGGCCTTGGGCAGTTTATAAGCAACCATGGCATGACCGGCCTCGTGGTAAGCGGTCATGGTCTTCTCTTTGTCACTAATGACGCGGCTCTTGCGCTCCGGCCCTGCAATAACCCTATCGATGGCCTCTTCAAACTCCGAGGCGCCGATGAGCTTTTTGTTTCGACGCGCCGCCAACAGGGCGCCTTCGTTGACCAAGTTAGCCAGGTCGGCCCCGCTGAAGCCCGGCGTCTCCTTGGCGATAACGTCCAACCTGAGATTGGGGGCTAGTGGTTTACCCTGAGAATGTACCTTCAAAATGGCTTCCCGGCCAATGACCTCCGGCAGGTCCAGAACGACGCGGCGGTCGAAGCGGCCGGGCCGGAGCAAGGCAGGGTCCAGGATGTCCGGCCTGTTGGTAGCCGCGACTACGATGATGTTGGTACTAGTCTCAAAACCGTCCATCTCCACGAGGATCTGGTTGAGGGTCTGTTCCCGTTCGTCGTGACCGCCGCCCAAGCCCGCGCCGCGGTGTCTACCAACGGCGTCTATCTCGTCAACAAATATAATGCAAGGGGCGTTCCGCTTGGCCTGGTCGAAGAGGTCCCGGACCCGCGCCGCGCCAACGCCAACAAACATTTCCACAAACTCGCTGCCGCTGATGGGAAAGAAGGGGACGGCCGCCTCCCCGGCCAAGGCCCGGGCTAGGAGGGTTTTCCCGGTGCCGGGGGGTCCCACAAGGAGCACGCCCCTGGGGATGCGAGCGCCAAGGGAGAGGAAGCGGTCCGGGTTCTGCAAGAACTCCACCACCTCCTGAAGCTCCGCCTTAGCCTCGTCGGCGCCGGCCACGTCGCCAAAACTTACGGTGGGCCGGTTGGTAAGAATCATTTTTGCTTTGCTGCGGCCGAAGTTCATGGTCTGATTGCTGCTTCCCTGGGCTTGCCGCATCATAAAGATGATAAGGGCGCCAAAGAAAACCAGGGGCAGGAAATTGAGAAGCAGGCCAAGATTGAAGCCGCCGGAGCCCTTGAAGGTTATCTCCACGTCCCGGATACCCTCGTTACGGAAAACCTCGGTGATATCCGTACCCTCACCTATACGGCTGTTCAACTCCGTATCGGTGACTGTAGTGACCCTGAGCGACTCGCCTTTAACCTCAATGGTCGAGACTTCCCCACTCCTGGCCATTCTAACGACCTCGGTAAACGAGACCTCGTTAGAGCTGCCGAGACCGGGGACAATGATGAAAAAGATGGAAGCAACGGCAACAATTATCATGAGATAAATTAAGCCGCTTCTCATCCATTTTTTGCTACCCATTATTGCGTCAAGCTAATTGTTGGAATCAAGCTAATTGTTGGAAGGTTCAAAAACTGTCTGAGGCTAAACCTCTTCCTATTCATAGTACGTTATTACCGGCAAAAAATCAAAAGAGGGGCTACTCTACAAGTAGAATGCAGACGGATTGTTAAGAGTGTGTCCCGCCGCTGCCCTTCCATTTGCCTATTGCCTATTTTGTAGTATACGGCATCGCGTTATTGATTATATATGCTTCTAGCACAACCAGAGTTGGCATTTTGTTTGAGAAGGGGAATGCTAGCAAATAGGACGCGCCAGCGCCCCGGGGGCCACCTTTCGGCTAATCCATTGGCCGTCTGAGGCGCTGCCTTGCAAGACGCCGTTCTCCACAATGACCTTGCCCCGGAGAATAGTCATCACGGGGTAGCCCTGGCACTCGAACCCCTCCCAAATACTGTAATCAGAATCGGCGTGCAAGTCATCAAGGGTTAGGGTCTTTCGGACAGCGGGGTCCATAAGGACAATGTCGGCGTCGCTGCCCGGGGCAATGACACCCTTTCGAGGGTAAAGACCGAGTATCTTGGCCGCGTTGGTGGCTATAACGTCGGCGAATCTGGTGAGGGGCATACCGCCTTGGGAAACGAACTTGGTAAATGCCACGGGCAGCCGGGTCTCAATGCCATTGTGCCCTCCGCAGACTGACTCAACAGTGTTACCCCAGAATTTGACGTCCTTATAAGTGGTGTATTCATCGGTGGCCGTAGTGGACAGGCGGCCATCCTCCAGGCCCCGCTTCAGGGCGTCCCGGTCTGAGGCGTACTTAATGGCGGGATATGTATGTATTTTTGTACCATTGGGCTTCTTATAGTCGTCGCAGGTGAACTCCAAGTAGTTGTGGAGGGCCTCGCCATAGACGGGCTGACCACGGTCTCTGGCCTCCCCCAAGGCAACCACACCTTCTTTGGCGGTAACGTGAACAAAGTAGATGGCCACCTCGGCGTGCTCCGCCATGCGGATAATCTTGCGGAAGGATACGTCCTCCGAAATGTTGCTATGTACCAGGTGCAGATTGTGCCCCTGGTCTCGCCCTTCACGCTTCAGCTTTTCCTCCATGTAGGTAACCATGTCATCGTCCTCAGCGTGGACGGCCATAATGCCGCCATGCTTGGACACTTCCTGAAAGATGGACTGAAGGTGTCCATAGGGCACGCGGCCCCCAAAAGTAGTGAAGATTTTGAAGCTGGCCTGGCCCGCCTGCACCGCCTCTCCTATCTCACCGATGGTCTTAGGGCTGACCTCGCCGGCTAAGATGTAGTGGTAGGCGAAGTCGGTGTAACTGTGCCCATCAAAGGCTACTTTCCTGGATTCCAACTGTTGCATGATGGGGTCGTCCGGGACGGGGTCGCCGGGGGTAATGGGAAGGGTACCGGCGAAGTCCATTAGGGTGGTGACGCCGCCGAAGGCCGCGGCGCGGGTGGCGGCCTCGGGGGGCTGGGTAAAGACCTCGGGCCGACCGGCCCATTTTTCCGGCACGGGTATGCCGATGTGGGTGTGGGGTTCAATGCCGCCGGGCAGGACTATTTTCCCGGTAGCGTCGATCACTCTACCAGCCCCGGACTCCAGCAGTCCAGGATGGGCCAAAGCGGCGATCTTGCCATCCTGTATGGCCACGTCGACTTCCACAACTCCGTGGGGTGTGACCACCTTGCCCCCGCTAATAATTATGTCCAGCATATCAGCCACCTCTCAAGGTTTGGTATGCGGGTATTATACCAGCGAACACGAGGGTCAAGGGAGGGTGCTAGTCCAATTCCCGGCCGTCCAACAACCCAGGCACTGCTTGCTTTGACTGGATACCCCTTCTCCAGTAGACTGGGCCTCGTCTACATATTCACCTCGGGGGGAATTAGCCGTGGTAATCGTAAATTCAGTCCTTGGACCCCTGGACACTTCAGACTTGGGATTCACCCTTACCCATGAGCACATTCTCACCGCATCAGCCGGGTTCAGGCACACCTACCCGGAGCTGGTCGACAGGCAGCGCGTCGAGGACGTGGCCGTGGAGCTCCTGGTCAAGGCACGTGAAGAAGGCGTTGACACTATTGTGGATTGCACACCCATGGACCTGGACCGGGACGTGGGGTTGATTAAGGCCGTGTCCAAGCGCAGTGGCGTAAACATCATCTGCTCCACGGGAAGCCATCTCTACATACCACACGACTTCTTTCAAACGATGTTCGAGTGGATAAGTCCCATGCCGGCGGATAAGGTGGCTTCCCTGTGGAGCCGGGAGATAGAAGAGGGCATTGAGGGCACTGGCATAAGGGCGGGAATCATCAAGGTGGCGACCAACGACCCGATACGAGGGCCGGAAGAGCTAATGCTGCGCGCCGCTGCGCGTACCCATCTCCGGACGGGGGTCCTCATCACAACCCACACTCCCCACACGTCTCGGGTGGGGGAGGAGCAGATACGCATTCTGGAAGAGGAAGGCGTAGACCTTACCAAGGTGTACATTGGACACGTCAACAGCACCCTAGACCACGACTACCATAAGAGGATGATGGAGAAGGGAGTCTGGCTGGGAATGGACCACTTCAGCCCAAATGGTCCTCCAACCACCCCGGATTGGCAAGCCAGGACTGCCTTTATAAGGGACCTCATTGATGACGGCTACCAAGACCGCATCATGCTGTCCCACGACTGGAACGTTAAAAACATGGCCATGGGCGACCCGGAGTCCTCAATGGGTGAGAGCAACCCGGACGGTTACTTGTGGATTAGCCGCGGTGTGCTGCCCTACCTCAGGGAGCTAGGGGTCTCGGACAGCGCCGTCAACGCCCTAATGGTGGAAAACCCGAGGCGGTTCTTCGAGGGAACGAGGCAATGAAAACGGGGCAATAACGCTGCAAGGAGCAATAGAATGAGTAGCCGTCGTGTGCCAACCAGGCAAGAGGTGGACTCCTATCTGAGAGACCGACGCAACTGGGACCGCTGGGGGGACAAAGGCAGCGCCGGGGCCGTTAACTTGATTACCGAGGAGAAACGGCTTTCGGCGGTCAAGCTTGTGGAAAAGGGGCGAACGGTGTCCCTGAGCAGGCCCTTTCCCGTTGAGCCATCTATAGAGAACCCCAGGCCCGCCCTTCATTACCTGTTCACCGTGGACCGTCAGGAGGGCTGGGGTTCGGCCCAGGACTTCTACGGAATCACCTACCACGGCACGGCCACAACCCACATCGACGCGTTGTGCCACGTATGGACGGGAGACGGCATGTGGGATGGTCGAGACCCGGCGAAAGAGCTGACCTTCACCGGCGCCAAGTACGGCTCGGTAGACGCCTGGAGCCAGGGGATTCTCACTCGCGGGGTACTGTTAGACGTGCCGAAGCACCGCAACAAGCCCTTTGTTACGCTGGAAGAGCCGGTGCACGGCTGGGAGTTGGAGGATATTGTGAAGGAGGCGGGGGTAACCCTGGAGCCGGGTGACGCGGTCGTGGTGTACAGCGGCCGGGAGGCTTACGCCGAGGCTCATGGCTCCTGGGGCGGCGGGGAGTCCCGCGCTGGGTTGCACGCCTCCTGTCTACCTTTTATTAGAGACAACGATATTTCGATACTGGTGTGGGACATGATGGACGCGGCGCCCAACGAGTACGGCCTGCCGCACACCGTCCACGCGGTCATACCCGCTTACGGGGTGGCGCTGCTGGACAATGCTCTTCTGCAACCTTTGGCTGAGGTCTGCGCGGAAGAGGGCCGGTACGAGTTCATGCTGAGCATTAACCCCTTGGTTGTCATTGGCGGAACCGGCTCTCCGGTGAACCCCATCGCAGTGTTTTAGGTCACTGGATGGGGTCGGCACCTGTGCCGGTCTTGTTTGTGTGCGGAACACCTCAAACAGCCTGAGACTCTAGCCCACTCTCAACCAGGCAGAGGGGCTTGAACACCGCCCCCTTGACATGGGCCCTCCTTGTAATAGAATAGATGTTCTATACATACAGGAGGGTTCCATGCTGATTAAACATGTCCCTGACACCTATGAAAAGCTTCATATCCTGGGAGGGATGGCCACCGACGACATACTCTCCGACGCCACAAGCGGGAGGGCTGGGAATTCCTTGCCAGGGCTCTACTCCTCCCGCAAGAAGAACCCAGTCCCAGGGGTTTACAGGGCGGCGATGCCCAACGGCAAGTTCATCAACCTCATGCGGGTAATGTTCACGGACTTCTGCAAAATGGACTGCGCTTTTTGCCCCAACAGCCATTGGGTGCCCAGAAAGCGGCACGCTTTCAAGATAGACGAGTTGGCTCGCGCCTTTATGGAGCTTCACAGCCGGCATACGGTGGACGGACTGTTCCTCAGCTCAGGCGTCGCCGGGACGGGGTCCAAGACAACGGAGCGGCTGGTCAAGGTAGTCGAAATAATCCGCCATAAGTACGGTTTCAAGGGCTACGTACACATGAAGGTTATGCCGGGGACCGAGTACCAGTACGTGGAGGCGGCCCACCGCCTGGGAACGCGGCTATCGGTGAACATCGAGACTCCAACGGCGGAGATGATGCGGAAGTTGAGCGCCATGAAAGACCTGGATAGGGATATTCTGGCCCCCATGAAGTGGATCGACATGCTGAACCGAAAGCACAGCGGCGGGGCAGTGGGGCAAGCCACTCAGATGGTGGTGGGGGCCGCCGACGAGTCGGATTCGGACATCTTCAATCGCGTTGACCAGCTATATGGGGACTGGAACATGAAGAGAGTCTACTACGCCCCATTCCACCCCGTGCGCCACACACCTCTTGAGGAGCACCCGGCCACCCCGGCCATGCGTGGACACCGGCTCTACCAGGTGGACTGGCTCAAACGCATATACGGTTTCCCAAAAAAAGATTTGAATTTGGCCTTTGATCGAAGCGGCTTTCTTCCCTTGGAGCTTGATCCCAAGACCACCATTGCCATGGAGAACATTGAGGCTTTTCCCGTCGACGTGAACGCAGCAGATAGAGACCGGCTCCTGCGCGTTCCTGGCATCGGCCCAGTGTCGGCGCGGCGCATCTTGAAGAACAGAAACGGCCACAGCATAGATTCCTGGCGGGACCTCCAGGCCATGGGAGTGGTGAAAGCCTGGGCATGGCCCTTCATAGCGTTCCCCGGGCACCGGCCACCCAGAGCCAAGCAACTAAGGCTGGGCTTCTCTCGTGAGGACCCCCAGTCGTCAACGTTCCGACGCCCAAGCGCGCCGGTGGGCAGGCAGGCCGCGGCACCCTGCGGCCTGCCAAGGTCCTGCATTGGCTGCCCGATCCCACGGGGGCTCAGCGTAAGTGGCATGACAACCAAGTTTAGAAAAGGATTGGATAAACTATCGGGCGTTGATCAGTGTGCGGCTCTCGGGGTTCCCGCTCCCAGGCACCTCTGCCTAACCGTCGCCCGCTTGTAGGCGTCCCTCGTGGACGCTCTCTTTCTCCCCATTCCTATCGTTCGTTCTACACATCTTTCTCGCTGCGCCGGCCCTCGAACTCGTCCACTATGGGCGTTATGGCTTCTATGAACCGTTTTAGCATTTCAGGGTTCCCGCGTCTAAGGCATCGCGGGAATAGGTCACCAGAAGCCGGTCCTCACCAATCTCCTGGCGGTTCAGTCCCGCGATTCGGTCATCCAGCTCGGCATAGTACTCAAGCCCTACATCCACCCTCCACCGTCCAGAATCGTCTTCCGGACGGTACAACCTCATACCGTAGGACATACCCCAGTTGAGCCAGGGAACACGATTATACCAAACCCTGTAGTAGCGATGATCCCATGCTCCACTAGCCCAGCCCCCAGCCCACCGGCTCGACTTATCGGGCTTGACATTTCCTTGCAAGTCTCTCAACGCAAGATCCGCGGCTTTTCTGAGGAAGCGCGAGACTTCATCGTCCGAGCATAGGTTTTGTTCAATTTATCGGCAAAGCTGCTCGAACTCACCTCTATTTTCCTACTGCCAATTTGGACTACATAGTCTTCCTCCCCGGGCAGAGGTATTATAGTGTTGGATTGGAGGCACTCACTTTTTCGTCGCGGTAGTCAACCACGCAGTAATAAGACTTACGCCTTGTACCTTCCCGTTCAGCCATAGGGCTGCGGAGGTGACTTCCGGCGCGAATCTGTGGCTTGCCAGAATAATACGCTGGTTATTGTTGAGAGAATCCAGCCCACCCGTGCCTAGGTGTTCCAATAACCTGTCTTGAACACATTTGCCAGCAAGTATGTCAATGACCTGTGTCACGCTGGCACGACCGAGATAGCTTGCGTACCCTGCCAATAGGCGTCAGCCCCACTATCGTCGCGCTTCATTCGATGACAACCAGACTGCCATCAGAGTCCACCGCCAGCAGATCGGGCCTTTCGCTGGTCTTATCGAAGCCGCTGAACTCCTTGGCGATGATGAGCAGGTCTTCCCCCAGGATGCCGGGATGGCCTGCCACCCACTCCTGAATATCACTACGCTCCCTAAGACCCAACTCGGCAAAGTCGACCTCTTTGACCGCCTCCGCCTCTTGTGTAGAGGTATCTATTCTAGGTATCCACTGCGGCCCATTGTCGTATGCCTCCCCTCCCCTAGCCCTCTTCATTACCCCAGCGGGTCTCCAAGATGGCGCCGGGGTTCATGGGCAGCGCCTCCATCCTGATCCCGGCGGCTCGGTAAATGGCGTTAGCTAGGGCCGCGGGAGGCGGGATAATCGAGGCTTCGCCAACACCTCGCACACCATAGGGATGCCCCGGATTTGGCACCTCCACAATAACCGTGTCGATCATGGGCAAGTCCAGGGAAGTGGGCATTCTATAGTCCAAGAAAGAGCCGTTAGTCATTTCCCCGGCGTCGTTGTAGAAATACTCCTCGTGCAAACCCCAACCAATGCCCTGGACGGTGCCGCCCTGCATCTGCCCTTCCACGTAGCTAGGGTGGACGGCCTTTCCCGCATCCTGGAAGCTGGTAACTCTGATAATGTCCACCTTGTTGGTTTCGGGGTCCACCTCCACGTCGACAATGCATCCGGAGGCCGATCCGCCGACGCCACTGGGATCGATGGTGGAGGAGCCCATGATGGGGCCACCGGTGTTGTTCAGCTGTTCCGCAAGCTCCTTGAAGCTCATGTTCAATTCCGGGTCGGGAACGGAGGTGAACCGGCCGTCCTTAAGCTCAATGGAGTCAGGCTCAACGTCCCAAATTTGGGATACCCGGTCTATCATTTGGCGCTTGACGTCCTGGGCGGCTTCGTAGGCGGCCCAGCCGGTGGCGAAGGTGGTGCGGCTTCCCGCCGTGAGCCCGGTAAAGCCGATGAGGTCCGTATCCACCACCGTGGGGTTCACGTCCTCGGCCCTGATGGTCAGCACCTCGGCGGCTTGCATGGCGATTGAAGCCCTGGTCCCGCCGATGTCCGGGTTGCCCTCTACAAGGTTTACCGTACCGTCGTTGGTGACGCTCATGGTGCAGCTGGAAGGGAGGCCAATGTTGAACCAAAAACCCACCGCGGCGCCTCGGCCTCGGTTGGGCCCTCCCAGCGGGGCTTTCCAATGAGGATGGTCTCTCATAGCCTCCATGACCTCAACCATGCCCATGCTGCGGTGCACCGGGCCGTCGGCGCGGCGAGTCCCTTCTCTCGACGAGTTGTTGAGGCGAAATTCCATGGGGTCCATGCCCAACTCTTCGGCAATTTCGTCCACAATAGTTTCGGCGGCAAAGGCTGCGTTGGTGGCGCCGGGGGCGCGGTAGGCCGCGGTCTTGGGCTTGTTCACCACGACGTCGATGCCCTGGATTTCCACGTTGGGGATGTCGTAGCAGGCAAAGAGGCACATGGCGCCGGCGTCTACGGGGGAGCCGGGATAGGCGCCGGCTTCGTAGGCCATGTATGCCTTGCCGGAGACGATTTTGCCGTCCCTCGTTGCCCCCATCTTCAGCTTGATATAGGACCCGGGAGTGGGGCCCGTACCCTCGAATACCTCTTGACGAGACATTACGAACTTCACGGGCGAGGCGGTCTTGCGCGAAAGCAGGGCGGCCAGGGGCTCCAGGTAGACGGGTATCTTGCCGCCAAACCCGCCGCCTATCTCCATGGGAACGACCCTGATTTGAGACACGGGCAATTTGAGCATCTCTGCAACAGTATCCCTGACCACAAAGGTGCCCTGGGTGCTGCACCAGATGCTGAGTCGTCCGTCCTGGTTCCAGAATGCCACCGCCGCGTGGGGTTCAATGTACCCCTGGTGGACAGTTTTAGTGTTGAACTCCCGCTCAATTACAATGTCGGCTTGGGCAAAGCCCTTGTCCACGTCTCCCAGGGTATGCCGGAACCGCTTTGCCACGTTGCCGGTCTCCCCGTTGCTCTGCCCCATCTCCTGGGTTTTCAAGGCGGCGTGGAGCAGGGCGGCGTCGGAATCGGCCCCCTCCGGGGCGGTGAGCACCGGGACCAGGACCTCATAGTCCACGTCGATGAGAGACAGGGCCTCTTCAGCAACGTTGGGGCTGTCGGCCGCCACGGCGGCTACGGCGTGGCCTTTGTAAAGGGCCTTGTCGCTGGCCAGAACGTTGTCCCTGAGGAACTTGAGACTGGCCACGCTCTCACCGAGGTCCACCATTGAGTCTGGGTCATTGGCGTTGTAGTCGAAATCCTTGCTGGTCACCACGGCCCTAACCCCCGGCAGCGCCTCGGCGGCGGCGGTACTTATGGACCTGATATTGGCGTGGGCGTGGGGGCTGCGGAGCACCTTACCGTGCAGCAGCCGGGCCGGGTTGTAGTCCGCTCCGAACTTGGCGGCCCCGGTCACCTTGTCGGCGCCGTCGTGCCTAATGGGACGAGTGCCAACAACGTTGAAGGTCTTGGTTGCCAGTACCATGTTGGGCTGATAATCCGCCACTGGTACACCTCCTAGTTAATGTTGTCCAAAAGAGCCGGCGCGGTGGAACATAAGGAGCATCGGCTGTTGCCATTATACAAGGATTCCACCAACACTTCACTCTTGACTGAGGTTGCCGGAGTCGCTGGGTGAGGGGGAACGGTGGGGAGAGCGAGGCTCCGCCGGGGTGTCCGGGTTTCCGGGGTTCGCGCCCTAAACTATGGGGCCATTGAGAACGGAGGGGGCTATTTTTCGGGGGATCAGCTTGCCATAGGACGTATTCCCCATAAAGGAGCCGTTTTCCACCATAACCTTGCCTCGCAGCAACACCACGGTGGGCCACCCATTCACCTGCCACCCTTCCCAGGGATTGTAGTCGCCCAGGTGCAGGTCTTTAATGGCGAGAACCTTGTTCACCGAAGGGTCTATGATAGCGATATCGGCGTCGCTGCCTGCGGCGATGGCCCCCTTACGGGGGTAGAAACCCAGGAGCTTGGCAGGGTTGGCGGAGGTGATGGCCACGAAGCGTTCCAGGGACATTCCCTGCTTTACAACGCCGTCCGAATAGGCAATGCCCATGCGGATTTCGATGCCGATGTTTCCCCCTTGTACGTCCAACACGGTCCTTCCGGCGGTCTTGTCATCGTAGCTTGTGCCAATGGCGTCGGTGGCCAGGATATTGAGGTCTCCGCGGGTCAGGCCGTCCCATAGCCTGAGCCTGTCCGGCTCCGATTTGGTGGACGGGTAGGTATGGTATTTCATGCCGTCCGGCTCCTTGTAATTCTCCGAATTGAAGGAGCAGTAGAGAAGGATGGTCTCGCCATCGACGGGGAAACCTTTGCTGCGTGACTCGGCGATGGCGTCGACACCTTCCCGTGCGCTGGTGTGCACTATATACATGGCGGAGCCGGTATGCTCAGCGACTATAATGGCTCGGCGCACGGCCAAGTCTTCCGAGAGGTTGGAGCGTATCTTGGGAAGGTAGTACCAGGCCCACTCCTCCTTCTCCCGGGCAACCTCGTAGTTCCACTGGACAACCTCGTCGTCCTCGGCGTGGATGGCGACAATTCC
Source organism: Dehalococcoidia bacterium (assembly GCA_965226535.1). GTDB lineage: Bacteria > Chloroflexota > Dehalococcoidia > Lucifugimonadales > JAPULR01. The sequence goes on from CBDDDE010000010.1 coordinate 719,085, forward strand.
GCCGTGCTCTGCGGTCTGCTCCATTATGGAGACCAGCTGCCCGGTGCTTATCATGGTGATGGGCCGGTTGGGCCTGGGGGCGTGATTGGTGGTGTACACCTTGATGCTGGGGAAGCCGGCGGAGATGAGCTCTCTAATGCGAGGGATGTTGTGGATCGTGGTTGATGGGCCGTGGAAGCTGCAATGGACGGAGTAGTCAATGTACATGCGGTCCTTGAAGAGGTCTGTATGGCGATGCACGGCCTCCAGCACGTCCCCGCCGCCGGGCTGTGTGGCTATGGCGAAGTCCATCATAGTGGTGGTGCCGCCCCAAAGTGCGGCCATGGACAGGTCTTCCGGCCCTGCCGTGGTCGCGTTGCCCCAGATGCCGTCCCGGTGAGGAAATCCCACGTGGGTGTGGGCCTCGACACCGCCGGGGACCACCACCTTGCCGGTGGCGTCGATGGTCCTTACCGCCTGGTCGTCGAGGGACCCTGGCAGCAACACCCCAACTATCTTCTCACCCTTGACGGCAACGTCCCAACGACCTACGCCGTTGGGGGTAACGACTTGTCCCCCTTTGATGACCAGGTCAAGCATGTTCAGCCTCCTTGGTCCTCACGCCACTACTGCCGATGCGACGGAGGGGTTACGGACACCAGCTATAATCTCATTCTACGGCCATAATTGGAACCTTTGAACAACACCACAAGCGGCTCAATCTCGTGGAAAATGGGCGTGGATACCCGTTTTGTTTGGCGGGAAGTTGGATTGAGGCCAACACCGTGGGATATATCTCCTTTTTCACGGAGATGCCGGGGGTTGCAAAGGTACCTAATTGGCAGCGGTCCTACGCTGGATTTGTCTTTCAGTTTACCGGACGCCCAGATGGCCTGGCGCGCATAGGCGCTGGCAAACCAGGCCCTCTACGGGCCAACCGCCAGCCACGGGTGGGCCGAGCAGGTTGAAATTAGGCCTGCTCGGCCGCCTGGCTGGTGGTTCGATCTTCCTCCTCCGCCTCTTCCCTCTCAAAATCGACGCCGCCAGCTATCCTGACGCTGGAGAAAAGAATCATAGAGTCGCTCCGGTGCTCCTCTATTACCTCTATATACCTCAGCAGAATCGGGAAAATGGGCAGATAGCTGCCCACGGTATCCAGAAGCTCCCGCTTCAAAGCAGCGATCTTCTTGGGGGGGAAGAAGCCGCTGGGGGTTCTCAACTTCCTCACCCTCGCCCGTGTAATCCGTGGCAATAGGCACTCGCACGCTGGCAGTGAGCAACAAAGACCTGCCCGACTGCTTGATATCCATCTCATCCAGTTACGGTCTATTGCAACATAGTTTGTCATAATCACCAGGAGCTGGTTGCGCAGAGCAATCAGCTCTTCGGCGGACATGGTAGTCCTGTCCTGAAGCATGACGGCCTTGAGACGATCATAGGCAGCGTATCTGCTTGCTTCCTTTTTTTTCGAAGACCCTCTTGACCACGCCACCAACGTTGTCGAGGACCTGAGGCCGGCGGACCCTCTCACGAATGACCGCAGTAGACGGCGCTTGCTTGGCAATTTGCTTCAGGTTTTCAGTGGCGGACGGGCGCTTGATCAGGTCCCGCAGGTTTTCAAGCTTTGGCGCCCACAGGTCTCTTGAATCCCACCAACTTCTTAAGCCATGTGAAGATGCCATAGCGTACCTCCAGCTTTGACATTGGAACGTCCTCCCCTTCAACCCGCGCTGCCACACGCCTGAAAGCCTCACCCGCGCGAGACTTCATGTCGTGTATCGCGGGTACTCCCCGGTTGGTTGACACGACAATCCTCTCGTCCTCCGGGACAATACCCAGCAGGGGGACAGAGAGCAGATCCAAAATGTCCTCCGTGGTCATCATGTCGCCGAGGCGAACCATGCCAGGGCGGACACGGTTGATTATGAGATCGGGCTTTGAGATGCCTGCGGCTTCAATAAAGCCAATAACCCGGTCGGCGTCTCGGATGGCCGCGACGTCGGGGGTGGTTATCACGATAGCTTTATCCGCAGCGGCCAGGGCGTTTTTGAACCCCTGCTCAATACCGGCGGGGGAGTCAATCAGGATGTAGTCGAAGTCCGGCTTCAGCTTGTCGCAAAGTTCTTTGACCTGCTCGCCGGTGACAGCTTCTTTATCCCGTGTCTGGGCCGCCGGAATAACGTAAAGATTATCGGTAAGCTTGTCCCGTATCATAGCTTGCTGGGGCTGACATACACCCTCGATGACCTGCACAATGTCGTAGACAATGCGGTTTTCGAGGCCCATGACTACGTTCAGATTCCTCATACCAATGTCAGCGTCAATGAGGACCACCCTGTGGCCCCGGAGGGACAACGCAGAACCCACGTTGGCAGTCGCAGTTGTCTTCCCAACTCCACCCCTGCCCGAGTTAATGACATATACCTCACCTTGCATGGATCTTCCCCCTTCTCGCTTTAGACTCAGGCATTAATAGCAATCCTAAGATGGTCCCTGCATCAAGGCGGGGCCTCGGGTTTTCCCAACGCACCGTCAAAAAGAAGCGGCTATTCAGAACCGAAAGGCCATCAAAAGAACTTGCAATTGCTCAAAACAGTGGCTTTGATTTATCCAATTCCATGTACCGCTCTTCAGGTTGAGGACAGCAACGAGGCATCTACTCAACCCATTAATCACGTCAAAAGTCCCTTAGTCACAAGGTCCTCTGGCATCCAAAACGTCGTGGGGGGCTAGGGTCTGCCTTCACTGCCCCGCTGCCTTTTTCATAGGGCGGGTGCCGTTGGTTCCGGCCACTTAGGGCTACGAATTAATTATGATAAGTTGGTGGATATGACTGTCAATGAAATTTGGCTCGTTTTATATATAAATTATAAAATCTTTTTGAGAATTATCCTAGGATAAGAGCCAAAAGCAGGTTGGATCTCCATTACCAACGTGCGGACAGAGGGTTAGGAGGCGGCTCCTCGACCCGGTTACAGCAAGCGACGCTTCCACCGGGCCAGCTTCAGCGCCAGCCGCGACTTGGGGCTGAGGTGGCTGGTCACGTAGCGAGTCATGTCAGCGCCGCCGAAAATCCAGGAAGCTCTCCACTGCTTTAGCTGCTCAACGTCAAGGCCGGCACCCTCCGGAGTTGTGAAGCCCTGAAACACGTCCCAAGGCAGGCCCCGGCGCCTTCGAAACAAGGCAACGCCTTTGGCCTCGGTGACCAGGGTTAGACCGGCGGCCACGTCCCACACCCACGGGCTAGTGAAAATGGAGTACTGAATTACGCCGCTGGAAGTCATGGCCAACTCATAGGCCACGCTTCCTGGACTCCGCAGCTCCCCAACCCGGCCCTTCAGCCCCTTCTTCAAGTGAAACATGCTGGCAAAGGAGGCAGGGAAAACGGTGATACGACCCCGTTCAGGACTGGCCGACTGAGAAACACCTATGGCCTCTCCGTCGCGGAAGGCCCCACCGCCCCGGCGGGCGTGGTAGACGTTGCCGTCGCTGCCATTGGGGGCCGGGGTGAAAATGCAGCCCAGGACCGGTGCTCCCCTGTAAAGCACTCCCACCGACACACCGAAAATTGGCAGGCCGTTGATGTAATTCACGGTGCCGTCCAGTGGGTCCAGAACCCAGGTGAAGCCGGAAACCGCCGAGTCTACCTGAGACCCTTCTTCGGCCAGAATGCCATGGTCCGGGTACTCTTTGAGAATGGCGTCCTTGAGGTACTCCTCGCAGCGCTTATCGGCGTCGGTAACGGGGTTTGTATTACCCTTGGACTTGTACTCGACGGTGAGGGGCTTGCGGAACTGCTCTAAGAGGATTGCCCCGGCGAGGCGGGTTATGCCCACCGAGAAGCTCTCCATTTCCCTCAGCTGTTCATCGTTCAGGAGTGTCGCCAAAATATCACCGGCTCTGAATTAAGCCTAAATCTAGCACTCGCCTTGGGCAAAGGCAACCGAGTCACTGTGTGACGGGGCACGTACGCCCATTTTGTTTGACGGGAGGTTGGTTTAGGGGCATCGTGGCTACCCGTCAGGCTCCGGGGCCTGTTGCGGGAAGCCAAGGTTGGTCAGTATGCTCGATATGGAGTAGCTTCGGTTCAGCGCGTAAAAGTGGACGCCATCTACGCCGTGGCGCAAAAGTTCCCTCACCTGCTCCGTGGCTATGTGGATGCCTAGATCCCTGGCGCCGTTCTGATCGTCGGCCAAGCGGTCCAGCATTTCGTCAATTTCGGGCGGTATCGATGCGCCGCAGAGGGACGTGAACCGACGTATCTGGTGGGTGTTCAGAATGGGGAGGACACCGGCCAAGACCGGCGCGTCTATGCCGGCCTTTCGCGCCCTATCCAGGAAGGAAAAGAGGTAATCGTTGTCGTAGAAGAGCTGGGTAATGAGAAACTCCGCCCCGGCGTCAAGCTTTCGCTTGGTGTACTCAATGTCTTTGTCTAGGTTGTGGGACTCAACGTGTCCCTCGGGGTAGCAGGCGGCGGCAATGCCGAAGCCAAAATTGCTCCGAATGTACTCAATAAGCTCCGTGGCGTGGCTAAACCCGCCCTTGGCGGGAACAAAGTTTGACATGCCCCGGGGCGGGTCTCCCCGAAGGGCAATGACGTTCTCAATACCGGACCTGTCCAACCGAGTCAGCACTCCGTGAATTTCCTCCTTGGTCTGACCCACGCAGGTCAGATGCGCCATGGACAGTAGGCCTGTTTCTTCTTTTACCCGCGTTACAATTTCCTCGGTCAGGGCCTGAGTGGTCCCGCCGGCCCCATAGGTCACGGAGACAAAGTCCGGGTTAAAGCTCTTGAGCCTGTGAATGGCCCTAAAAACGGCGGGCATACCCTCCCTGGTCTTGGGGGGGTAAAACTCAAAAGACAAGGTCCGCTTGTTTTTCAGAATCTCCCTAATTTTTATTTGTCGTACTCCATAGCTGCCACTGTTTCAGGCGGTGTGGGATCTATTTTAACACTACGGCGAAACCCCGTTGCCTGGGGTTTCAACCCACGGACAGGGAAAAACACGGCCAAGCGCCGGCACTTCCATTAGAAGTGGGCCTATGTCATAATCAACGCAGGATGAGGCGCCAATTTGGACTGGGGGAGGGCACAGCGCCCACTCTATTATGGAGACCAGCTAGTGCTATTCAACTCCCGTCGCTCACCGGTGCTCTCCCACAGAGGAATGGTATCCACCAGCCAGCCGTTGGCAGCCATGGCCGGCCTTCGAATGCTGATGCAGGGCGGAAACGCCGTGGACGGAGCGGTGGCCGCGGCCGCGGCGCTGAACGTGGTGGAGCCGGCGTCTACGGGCATAGGGGGCGACCTGTTCGCCCTGGTCTGGGACGCCAAGAAGAAACGGATACGGGCCTTGAACGCCAGCGGCAGGGCGCCCCGCGCAGCCTCCCTGAATTCGCTGCGGAGCATGGGCTACACCCACATACCCAGCGACTCTCCCTACGCCGTAACAGTGCCAGGGACGGTGGACGGTTGGCAGACCCTGATAGCCGACTGCGGCGCCATGCCCCTATCTGAGGTCCTTGCTCCCGCCATCGATTATGCGGAAAACGGCTATCCAGTTTCCCCCATCATTGCCAGTGGATTCGCCGCCGCTCTGTCCAAACTGACCCGCTACCCATCCGGCGGCGAGCTTCTACTTGACGGCAACGCTCCCAGGACGGGCCAGGTATTGCGCCTGCCCCAGTTGGGCGGCTCCCTTCGAGCCGTCGCCGAGGGCGGACGAGACGCCTTCTACCACGGCCCCTTGGCCGGCAAGATTGCTGGGTATATTCAGGAACGGGGAGGCTGGCTGGCTGAGGAGGATTTTGCCAGCCACACTTCCACATGGGTGGACCCTATCAGCACCCGCTACAGGGACGTTACATGTTGGGAGTGCCCGCCCAACGGACAGGGAATTAACGCGCTTATGGCCCTGAACATTGCCGAGGGGTTCGACCTCCGGTCCATGGGCCTCCAATCCACCGCCGCCTATCACCACCTCATAGAGGCCATGCGGCTTGCCTTTGCCGACGGCTTTCGCTACGTTGCCGACCCCTGCCACGCGTCGGTGCCGGTGGAGGAGATGCTGTCCAAGGAGTACGCCGGAAAGCGCCGGAGCCTCATATCGTCTGGTCGGGCCATGAAAGAGGCCCACTACAGCCCAAACCTTGGTGGGTCTGACACAGTCTACGTTACCTGCGTGGACGGGGAGGGCAATGCCTGCTCCCTGATAAACAGCCTGTTCCACGGCTTTGGAACCGGGTTGGTGGCACCGGGCACGGGCATCGCGCTGCAAAACCGTGGCAGCAACTTTTCCCTGGACCCGGGCCACCCTAACGCCTTGGCGCCTGACAAACGCCCCTTCCACACTATTATCCCCGGCATGGCCACCAGGGAGGACGAGTTGTGGCTGAGCTACGGCGTGATGGGCGGCTTTCATCAGGCGCAGGGCCATCTGCAGGTCATGGCCAACATGGTGGACTTCGGCCTGGACCCCCAAGCGTCCCTGGACGCGCGACGCTTCAACGTAAATCTTGACGGTACAACCAGCCTGGAGCAGGACGTTCCCCCGGAGGTTATCGCAGGGCTGCGGACCATGGGGCACGAGATAACAGCCTACAGCGGTGCTCCGGGAGTGCTGTTTGGCGGTGGCCAGATAATTCAGCGGGATCCGTCAACTGGGGTTCTAACCGCGGGGTCGGACCCAAGGAAAGACGGCTGCGCCCTGGGCTGGTAATATGTCATTGGAAATTTCACGCAATAACAAGAGCGGCAAGTTGGCAAAACAGCAAACATAGGGAGGGAAGATGTCTCTGAAAGGTAAAGTAGCCCTTATCACCGGAGCAAGCCAGGCCCCCGGCAGCGACGTGGCGGTGGCGCTAGCTAGAGAGGGAGTTAAAGTGGCGGTGGAGGGAGTCGCCGGTGTTCAGGAACGGGTCCTCAGAACCGTGGAAACCTTCGGGGGTGACGCCCTTCCGGTTAGGGGAGACTTGCTAGATGAATCGGACGTTAATCACATGCTATCCAACGTTGAGGCTATCCTTGGCCCCGTGGACATCTTGATCAACGCTTCAGGGCTAACACTGGGCAAATCTTTGGAAGATGCCGGCGTGGCTGAGTGGGAACAGGTGGTGGTAAGCAGGGCCAAGGCCGCATTCCTCTGCAGCAAGGCGGTAATACCCGGCATGAAGAAAAGAGGTGGCGGCCACGTTATTTCCATTGTATCGCCCTGCGGTTCTTCAGATGGGGGCAGCCAAACTGCCGAAACTGCTTCGGAACAGGCGCTCGCAGGCTTTACTCAGGCCTTGGCCAAGGAGGTCAGCGGTTCAGGGGTTCGCGTATCTCGCCTTCTTCCGGGGAGTATGGACTCGGCGGAGGTTGCCCAGGGGACGATTTTGCTGGCCAGCCAGACGGGTTCGTCCGCCGGTTCCCAACTCATTGTAGGGTCCTAAAGCAGTCAGCCACGGAGAGACACCTATTAACGGAGATTACTATGAATGATCCTTTTGCCGGTATGCACTGGATGTTGGTGACGCCCTTCGACGATGCAGAAGAGGTGGACACCGACCGCATCAAGGGCCTTGTGGACAAGGCCGCGGCCACGGGGTGCGTGGGCGTGGTGGTCCTAGGGGAGATGGGTGAGTGGCGGCGTCTCTTGGACCGGGAAAGGCTCGTGATACTGGACCACGTAATGTCCGCCGCCGGTGAGCTGAAGGTCACCGTGGGCACTACGGCGCCCAGCACCTATGTCGCCGTGGAGAGGGCCAAGGAGGCCAACCGAGCCGGGGCCGCCGCAGTGATGGTGTCGCCGCCGCCATTGGCCAAACCCAACCCCGACGCCGTTAAACTCTTTTACCAGCGCATCGCCGACTCTATAGACATCCCTCTGGTGGTGCAGGATTTCCCTCAAGCTTCAGGGGTACACATGTCCCCCCAATTTGTTTCGGAGCTGGCTGAGGCTATTCCCACCTTCCAGTACCTCAAGCTGGAGGACCCACCCACACCAACCAAAATCAGCCGCATTCGTGAGCTAACGGGGGACCGGCTGGGGATCTTCGGCGGTCTGGGTGGCGTTATGCTGCTGGACGAGCTGAATCGAGGGGGCATCGGGGCGATGACAGGCTTCGCCTATCCGGAAGTGCTGGTTGAGGTAATCAACCTCTTTTTCGAAGGGGAGCACCGGAGGGCCATGGAACTTTTTAACAGGTTCCTACCTCTAATACTCTTTGAAAACCAGGAGGGGATTAACCTGAGCGTCCGCAAGGAAGCCATCAAGCATCGAGGACTTCTCGCGACGGCAAAGGTCAGGCATCCCGCGGGGCCCATTGACGCCATCTCCCGCGCCGAGCTGCTCCAGCTTATTGAGGAGCTTCACCCCGCAGAGGTGAAATAGCACCGAGGCCACTGTCTACGAAGTGGCTTCCCTTCCCGCCCATCGGGCGTCCTGTCGGGGCGGGTTTCACCCCCGGTTCGGCGGGCTTCGCTGGAGGTGGGGCCGCGTTTGACAGGGTTAAGCGGTTACGGTGAAGGCCCAAACCTGGTGCGAGATCTCGGGCTCTCCCCTGGGCAACATCTGAACCGGTTTACCGGTTAGGGCCAGCTTCCACCGGCCCGCAGCCTCCAATTCTTCGTGTTTCTCTTTGAACCCGGCGCTCTGGTACAAGTCCGGGCGTAGTGTGAAAACCACGTGGCCTCCGGGCCTGGTGACCCTGACAAGCTCGTCCAGCGACGAAGCCGGGGCGTGGCCAAGGGTGAGGACGCCAACGCTGACGACGGCGTCGAAGGAGTCTTGGGGAAAGCCCAACTCTTCACCCATGACCATCTGGTGAAACTCCTGGTAGATGCCCTTGCCGCTAGCCTCTTCCAACATGCCAGGCGACATATCCATGGCCACCAGTCGTTGGTACCCGCGCTCCGCCAGCATTTTGCCGACAAGGCCGGTGCCTGCCCCGGCGTCCAGCACCCGTGCTTCCTTCGAGACGTATTTTTCGAATACTTCGACGGCATGGGCGGGGCCAAACCAGCCAAAGTCTCGATCCAAGTCGTCCTCGTAGTTCTTGGCCCACAGGTCGTACCGGTCTGCCAACTCCTGATTATTCTTGGAAGAGTATATCCATTGGACTATGTTCTGTTCTTCAGCCACTCACGGTCTCTCCTTAATAGCTTTGGCGGTGGGGTGTCACTCACTCAACCCCGCGCCATATTAAACGTATTTACGGCTTACTGTAAATGTTGCAGGCCGGGGAGGTCTGCCCATTCTGTTTGGGGGTCGGTACAAAGCCAAGGCTGGCATTGCGGGCCGCGCCTGAGTACAAGGCCCCGGCGGAGGGGATAAAAACTTGCCCGCCCTTCAAGTTGACCCCTCTAGGGGTGAATGTTAGCATGGGCTTGCCCAAGACGCCAAGGACGGGACTCCCGTCAGGAGGTAGCATGACCTCAACAACAGGATTCGACTACACCCGGATGTTCGCCAAGGGCCTTCCAAAGCCAGCCGCCACAGCGACGGTGAGCCAGGCCCACCTACAACTTCATCCTTGGGCACACCTGACCTGACCTGGTGCCCGTGGAGGGTTTAATTGAGGCTACGGCGAGGGCTTTGAGAAGGGACGGTCCGGGGCTGGCCATCAACCTGCATAACGGTGGCCCACTGGGATATCTGCCCTTGCGAGAGTTCTTGGTGCGTAAACTCGCTCGATACCGCGGGATCAACGTAACCGTTGACGAGATTTTGATAACCTCCGGTTCCCAGACAGCGGTCGGTCTTCTCAACACGGCGCTGCTGGAGGCGGGAGACACGGTGATAGCTGAAAACTTCTCCTACGTTGGGGTGCTGGGAGACCTCCGTATGCGGAAAGTGGACGTTGTGGGTGTCCCTGTTGATGAAGACGGTATGCGAATGGACAGTCTGGCGTCGGCTCTTAGGGAGCTAAAGGGCAAGGGAGTCACGCCCAAGTACATTTACACAATTCCAACGGTGCAAAATCCCACCGGCGCGGTGATGCCCATGGAACGTCGCCGGGAGATGCTGCGGCTCAGCAAGGAGTACCAGGTCCCCATACTGGAGGACGACTGTTATGCAGACCTGGTCTTCGAGGGGGAGTGTGAAAATGCCATACGGTCCCTTGACCATTCCAACCAGGTTCTTCACATAGGGTCCTTTTCAAAGAACCTGGCTCCAGGGGTCAGGCTTGGCTACGTAGTAGCGTCGTGGGAGGTGCTGAGCCAGCTACTCCCCCTGAAGGGCGACATTGGAACCTCTAACTTTGGACAGATGGTGACGGCTGACTTCTTTAACAACAATTACGAGGAGCACGTGGAAACCCTCCGATCCGGCCTTCGAAAGAAGCGGGACACCCTGACTGCCGCCCTTAGAGAGCACTTTGGCCCCACGGTGGAGCCCAACCATCCCCGGGGCGGGATTTACCTCTGGGTGAAATTCCCCGACAACGTGGATACGCGGAAGCCTCTGGCCGCGGCGCTGGGGGAGGGAATTGGGTATAACCCAGGCTCAGACTGGGCGGTCTATCCCGCCGACGACGAGCGCAACGGCAACAACTATATTAGATTTTGCTACGCTCTTCCTACCGAGGACGAGATGTGGAAAGGTATTGAGCTGCTAGCTAAAGTCTTTCAGCGGGAGATTGGGTTCCCCAAGGAGTCCTAGCGGCTCTAATGACGTCAAAAGGAAGCAGACCCACGGTTATGAGTGCAGAGGATCAGCTGGTTGAGCAGCTCAGGCGCGCCCGAATGGAGGGCGGCTTGGTGCCGCGGCCTGCGGCAGACTGCGTGGTCTCCCTTGCGGCAGCCTACGAGGTCCAGAGAAGGGTTGCCAATTGGCCGGCCATGGCCCAAACCGGCTGGAAGGTTGGAGCAACCAGCGCCGAGCCTCAGAAGCTCCTCGGCACCAACGAACCGGCCACGGCGCCGATGTTCCAGCCCTTTTGCTTTGAGAGTCCGGCCACAGTGTCCGTGTTTCCGGGACATGAGGCCAGCATTGAGGGAGAGTTTGCCTTTCGGTTCTCGCGCTCCCTGCCGCCGCGGCCCGGCCATTATAGCCTCGACGAGGTGCTGGACGCCGTGGAGACGCTGATGCCCGCCATAGAGGTAGTGGGCTGCCGGTTTGACGGCGGCTTCGACGGCCTAGGCGCCATACGGTTGGTGGCGGACATGACGGCCCACACCGCCTTTGTATCTGGCCGGGGCACCGCCGAGTGGCGTGAACTGGACCTTCCGTCCCACGCCGTAAGGCTGTTCAAGAATGACAAACAGGTGGCGGAGGGCTGCGGGGCCAGCGTGTTGGATGGCCCACTGTCAGTGCTGGAGTGGACAGCCAACCATCTATCGCGCCTCGGACAGTCCATCAAGGCGGGTGAAGTTGTGACCACCGGCACGTGTACGGGCATAACGCCCGTGCGCCCCGGCGATAGGGCAATGGCTGATTTTGGACACCTGGGCCGGGTTGAGCTTCAGATAGTCGCCGCTTAGGTAAGCTTGTACAACCTGGCCGCGTTGCCTCCCACTATTAGCGCTTTTTCCTCTTCCGGCACACCCTCCAGAATGTTGTCCAGTATCTCTTGGGACTTGGGGAAGGTGGACTCGGCGTGGGGATAGTCGGAGCCCCATAGCAGGTTCTCCACACCGATAATATCCCGGTCCCTGATGCCTAGGCCATCCTCCTGGAAGCTGTGGAAAACATTGCGGCGCATGAAGTCGCTGGGGAGAATGTCACCCTTGTAGCGGTATGGCGTCTGGGTGTGGCGCTCGATGTAGGTTACGTCCAAGCGGCTGAAGAAGAAGGGAATCCAGGCCAGGTCATGCTCCACTTCAATAACCTTAAGGTCGGGGTATCTCTCAAAGACTCCGGATAGCACCATGTGGCTGAGGGACATCCGCACCCAGTATTCGGCGTTGACCCTATTGGCGCCGGACTGGGAGACGCCACTGGTTGTGACGCTCTTGACGGGAGAGGGTCGATTGGTACCCGTATGAAGACTCAGGGGAATATCCAGGTCCTGGGCCGCCTCCCAGAAGGGATCATACATGGGCTGGTCGTAGAAGTGCTGTGGGGATGGGGAAAACGCTAATCATGGCTCCGGCAAAACCCGACTGAGCAGCTTTTTGAAGGTCGGCGATACCGGCCTCAATCTCGTCGTCCAACAAGACCATGGCAATGCCCTTTAGTCTATCTGGGTAGGCGGAGCAGAAATCAGAAAGCCAGAGATTATAGGCGGCAAAAATGTCGCGCAGAATCACTTTGTCGGGAACGCCGAACATCTCCAACCCAATGGAGGGGTAGAGGATATCCGCGTAGACGCCGTCAAGGTCCAGGTCGCGAACGTGGGCGTGGGGGTCGTAGCCGCCGGGTCGGATATCGGCCATCCGGCCCTCGCGAATAATGTCTTGAGGACGGTCGAAGCGCATTCCAGCAGAGGCGCCGAAGCTGCCAAGGACGCCCATACGCTGGTGGTCGGCGTACCAGTAGTCGTAAGGGTGTTCGTTGACCAGGTGCGGTATACGGTCTCCATACTTAGAGTCCATCCTGTCCACGAAGAGTTCCGGTGGCTCTACGATGTGGGAGTCGGATGAAATGACGAGCTTCTTGTCCATGTTAACTTCTCTAACCGGTCTTGAATTGCCCAGGGGTCCAGGGCTGCGGCCGGGCCGCTGAAAAGGCGGTCTCGCAAATTTTATACCCAACAAGAACTAAATTCAACGAAAAGGGGGAGACCATACCCTTGGTTCCCTTCCTAACAGAGGGGCTGGAAAGAGATGGCCTTGACTTGACCAATTCCCTTTGCTACATTCTGCCAAAGCCTTTTCCGGCTCTTCCCCAACACGAGGTGTATTAGGATGAGTGTACCCTTTTTCAAGGAGATTCGCCGGGCTTACGGGTTCGATGAGGTGGCCATTGCGCCGGGGCAGGTCACCGTAAATCCGGACATGACCTCCACCCAGATGACCATTGGCGAACTTGTCCTGGACATCCCCATTCTGGCGGCGTCCATGGACGCCGTAGTCTCGCCTTCTTTTGCGTCGCTGATGCACCGAAAGGGCGGTCTGGGAGTGCTGAACCTGGAGGGCATCTACACGCGGTACCAGGACCCCTACACCGTGTTGGAAGAGATAGCGTCAGCCCCGCAATCGGAGGTTACAACACTGCTACAAAGGGTATATTCGGAACCCATAAAGGAAAATATGGTGGGATCCTGCGTTGAGAGCGTGAAGAAGACGGGGGCCACTTGCGCCGTGGCGGTGACGCCCCAGAACACCAAGCGACTCTCCGGGGCGGCGGTAGAGGCAGGGGCGGACGTGCTGGTGGTACAGTCAACGGTGACCACCGCGCGCCATATATCGCGAAGCTACACGGGCCTGGTTTTTTCCGAGCTCACTAAGCAAACAGAGGTGCCGGTGGTGGTGGGCAACTGTGTTGGCTACTCCACCGCCCTTGAACTCATGGAAACCGGCATCAGCGGTCTTCTGGTGGGGGTGGGCCCCGGCGCCGCGTGCACTACTCGAGAGGTGGTGGGAGTGGGCGTCCCCCAGGTGACGGCCACCTTGGACTGTGCCGCCGCTCGTGAGGAGTTCTTCAAAAGGACGGGCAAACACGTTACTATCATCACGGACGGGGGCATTCGCACCGGCGGCGACCTGTGCAAGGCCCTTGTGGCGGGCGCCGACGGCGTGATGCTCGGCACACCCTTGGCCCAGGCCAAGGAGGCCCCCGGTGGCGGCTTCAACTGGGGCATGGCCAACCCTCATCCGGAACTGCCAAGGGGTACCAGGATCAGCGTAGGCACCAAGGGTACCTTGAAGGAAATCCTGCACGGCCCGACCTCTGCCACCGACGGGACCCAGAATCTGGTGGGGGCGCTGAAGGTTGCCCTGGGTATGTGCGGGGCCATGAACATCAGAGAGCTGCAGAAGGCAGAGATGATCATTGCTCCTTCAATCAAGACCGAAGGTAAGATATTTCAGTTGGCCCGCAACTAGGAGCCGCATCGCTCCTAGAGTCTGGAGGGCGTAATCACCTCAACGGGGCATCCAACCGCCCGCGCCGTATTTATTGGATTAGGGATTGGACTAGCTCTACTTCTCCTCCTCTTTACGCTTGCATGTAGACGACCGTTGCCGGACGCATCCGAAGGTGCGTCCGGCTCACAGGAGGTTACGGTGGACCGGATAGCATACGTGGGGACGGACGGCAACATCTTCACCATCAACCCCGACGGCTCGGACTCCCAGAGGCTGACGGAGTCCATGACCGCCGGGACTCGAGGGGGCATTCAAGCAAAACCCCTGACGCAAAGCTCCATTGTGCACACCTGGCCAACGTGGTCGCCGGACGGGAGTAGGTTGGCGGTTTCCAGAGTGGTCCTGGCGGAGGACGGGAACGTAACGGTTTCTCTGTTCACGCTGGGTGCCTTGGAAGGGGACCTGACCAAGGTTTATGAAAACGAGCCCGACGCCAGCCCTATTATTGCCGAAACCGTACCCCACTATATGTACTGGTCTCCAGATGGAGAGATCCTGGCTTTCATTGCCTCTACGCCCACCGCTTTGACTCTTTTTGTACACACCGGGGCTGTCCAGAATACCACCGTTTCCAACGAAGGGCCGCTTTACTTCAAGTGGGCCGGAGACAGCGGCTCAATGCTCATCCACTCAAGGGATCAACTGTTAAGCTACGCTGTGCCCTTTGATAAACCTCCGGTGGAGTTGGCGCCTATGGACCCGATATATCGAGCGCCAGACCTCTCTAGGGACGGTCGGCAGGCGGCCTACATTTCCAGCGTGGAGCAGGGGAGCAGCCTCCTGGTGGGTGACCCCAATGGAGCGGGGCAGTTTAGAGAATTGACGCCGGTGGATGGCTACGGCGCCCTTCTCTGGTCACCCACTGAAGACGTGATTGCGGTGGCAGACGGCAGCGTCCAGGGTGCCCCAGGACACGGGCGCCTTCGGCTCATCTCGCCGGACGGGTCGGAGCCCCGAACCCTGGTAGAGGAACCTTTGGTATCCTTCTTCTGGTCCCCCGATGGCAAGTTAATTGCCTACGTAGCCATAGACATCCAAAGACAGAGCCTGGTGTGGAAAGTTGTACGAGCCTCCGGGGGGGAACCCTGGGAGTTGGCCGACTTTGTTCCTACACGGGAGATGCTAACCGCCCTGTCTTTCTTTGACCAGTACGCCCATTCCCACTCCGTATGGTCGCCGGACAGCACTCGGTTGGTCTTTGCCGGGCAGGCTGCCCGGGCGCCGGGCGCAGCCAACGGCGCGTCGCCCAATGAGGGATCGATATATGTTATAAATACGGAGCCGGGGTCTCTACCCAGAGAGATAGCCAACGGAACTCTGGCCTTCTGGTCGTGGAACTAATCTTCCCGGGAAGCCACAAGGACGCAGGATTACTATAGTCATGGGAAAGCTAATATCAATCTTCCGGACTACCATCCTTTTTATTGCCTTTGTTTTTGCAGCGGCCTGCACAGCCAGCCCTGACACCGCTACACCCACACCCCCACCCACACCATCGCCACAGGATATTCTCAGAGAATCGGCTAACCGGATGGCCCTGCTGGATACGCTGTCCTTTACGCTGGGGCACGAAAGTGGGTCGATCTTGCTTATGCCCGGCGTCATCGCAAACGAGTTGGCAGGAACCGTTGAAATTCCGGACCGGTTCAGTCTAGAGATAAAGGCAGAGGCAACTATATTCAAGGCCTTCCTTGAGATAACAGTCATCGGCACGGAGAGCGCCACCTACATGACAGACCCTCTCACGGGCAAGTGGAGAGAGATTGAACGGGACATCATACCCTTCAACTTAACGAACGTCGGCAGGACTCTTAGCGACATCATCTCCGCCATAAAGGAGCCGGTGGGGAAGGGGATCGAAGGCGGAGGCGGTGAAAGAACAGTTCACATTACGGGGACTGTACTTTCCGACGACCTGTCGACGCTTATTCCGACGGCCGCCGAGGGGTTGGAGGTGGGCTTGGACGTATGGATTCGGGAGTCGGACTCAATGCTTCTACGCGCTCGAATAGACGGTCAGGTCGCAGTTTCCGACTCTGCTGAGTCGGTCCGAATTCTCACCTTGTATGGCTTCAACGAGCCCGTAACAATAGAACCCCCCATCTAAAGGGTCATGGACTCCCCGATAGCTGTTTCCTCACGCTCCGGCTGGCTCATTGTGGGCTTGGTGGCCCTGGGGGTGGTGTTCACAGCCCTTGACCAAACGGTGGTGGTGACGGTGCTGCCGGAGATCATGGTTGACATGGAGATCCCCGTCACTGAGCTTAACCAAGCTTCATGGATTGTGACCGCATACCTGCTGGGTTACACGGTAGCCATTCCTCTTGTGGCCCGCATTTCCGACGTTTATGGCCACAGTTTGGTGCTAAGAGTCTCTTTGGCCGTTTTTGCTGTTGGGTCGGCGCTGGTGGCGCTGTCGCCAAACCTGCCGTGGCTGATAGGAAGCCGGGTCATTCAAGCCGTTGGAGGAGGGGCAATCATTCCCATAGGCATGGCCTTGGCCGCCCAGCATCTGCCCGGACGTCGCATGGCCATGGCGGTGGGAATAGTAGGGGCCGCCGCCGAGATAGGGATAGTTCTTGGCCCTCTCTATGGAGGTGGAATCACTGCGGCGTTGGGGTGGCGGTGGCTTTTTTGGCTGGATATACCTCAGGCCGCTTTGATACTCATGACCATGTGGGCAATTCCCAACCGCAGGAGCGTCGGCGCCAAGGTGGACTACTTGGGCGGCCTCTTACTCGCGGCGGTCCTGGTGCTTCTGGTGGTGGCGCTGTCGCAGCGAGGATTCTTCACCGCCACGTCGCCCCTGGCCTATATCATGGGAGCCTGCGGGCTACTTCTATTGCCAGCTTTTGTCCTGAGCCAACTGCGCCGAGACCAACCGCTGCTGTCCGCTGACTTTCTTGGCTCCAAAGCGGCCCTGTCGTCCATGGCTACCAAGCTGCTTGTGGGAGCCGCCCTGATTATTGCCCTGGTTACGGTGCCCCTAATGGCGGACACGGTACACGGCCAAACTCCCTTGGGCGGCGGCTTGCGTTTAATGCGGCTCACCGGCGCGATACCATTGACTGCTCTGCTGGGGGGCTACTTGACCTACCGCATCGGCCCCAAGGCAGTGGCGATCTCGGGCCTGGCATTGGCGACCGTGGGGCTATCGCTGATGAGCGGCTGGGAGTTAGACATCTCGGAACCTCTGCTTTCGGCCCACCTGGCAATAGCAGGGGCAGGATTTGGGTTAGTAATTGCGCCGCTTTTCGTCACCGCCATGGAGTCGGGGCCAAGGGATTACCAGGCCACCGCAGCATCGATGGTCACGTTGTCTCGAATGACTGGCATGGCCTTGGGGCTGGCCGCTCTGACGGCCTGGGGAGTGGAGCATTTCCAGGGTCTCACGGCAGGGCTAGAGCTTCCGCTTCAGCAGCCCGGTGAAACTAGCCAGGAGGCGGCGCGCAACTTTGAGGAGTACCGAAACAACCTCAACGACGCCGGAATAACCCTCTTTCAGGCCTTTTTCAGGGCCGCGGCGGGGCTGATGCTGGCGGGCATTATCCCATGCCTGTGGCTGTCAAGGAAACACGGTGTGGGAAAGCAAAGCACCAAGGAGGCAGGCGAAGAGGCAGACCTTAAAACCCAGACTTAGTACAGAGTTCCACCCGGTTGCCGTCGGGGTCATGGGTGAATAGGAACCGCTGGCCATCGTTGCGAACTCCGCTGCGGCTAATCTTCAACCCCTTGGCCTTAACCGCCTCCATGGCGGCGTCAAAGTCTTCCACCTCAAAGGCAATGTGGCTCTCTTCAGGACAGGGCGCTTGGTCAGTTTCGATGAGGTGCAGCATTACGCCGCTGGGCAATTGAAGCCAGGTGATGTTTGGGTTGTCTACCTGGCTGGGTATCTGCTTGATGCCCAGGAAATCATGATAAAACTCCATGCTCCGTTTGGTGTCTTGCACCAGGTAAACCACGTGGTTGACGTGATTCAGCTTTAGGCTCCCGGGCTTGGTGGGCATTGGCACTCTCCCTATGGCTACCTTCGACTACAGGGCAAGTCTATGGGCGAGTGGAGGCCCTGTCAACGCAGTGGGATGGCGTAAGCCTAGAATCTATGGCAGCCCATTCACCCCCCCGTTTCGTAACGCTGTCCCATGGCTTATAATTCCTTGGAGCCGAACAATATCCCATCGTGGGAAGGTACAGATGGTCCAGATAGAAGGAAAGTCCAAAAAATTAGACCCACAGGTCTTAGAGCTGCGACAGCGCATTCGCCATTCGGCGGCACACCTGATGGCCGACGCCGTGACCCGGGTATTCCCGGAGGCGAAGCTGGGCATTGGCCCTCCCACTGAAGACGGGTTCTATTACGACTTGGAGGTTTCTCGTCCTTTCACTCCTGAAGACCTGGAAAGGATATCCGGTATAATGCAGGACACCATGGACAGGGATCTGCCCTTTGTCCTCAGGGAGCACCAACGGGGAGAGATAAAGAAGCTATGCCACGACCAGCCCTATAAGCTGGAGTTAATTGACGAGGTGCCGGAGGGCGAGGCTCTAACCACCTACACCCACGATACCTTCACGGACCTATGCCAGGGGCCTCACGTTGCCTCTACGGGAAAGATACCGGCTTTCAAGCTGCTTTCAGTGGCCGGGGCGTACTGGCGCGGCCGTGAAGACCGTCCAATGCTGCAACGGATTTACGGCACAGCTTTCGAGAGTCGGGAGGCCTTGGACGAATACCTGAATCGTCTCGCCGAGGCGGAGAAGCGGGACCACAGAAAGCTGGGACGAGAGCTGGACCTGTTTCTCTTTGATCCCATTGCGCCCGCCAGTCCATTTTTTCTTCCCAAGGGGACCATTCTCTACTCTCTGTTGATAGAGTACGTAAGAGGGCTTTACGCGCGGTTCGGCTACCAGGAAGTTATCACTCCGGAGATATTTTCCACGGACCTGTGGAAGCGCTCCGGTCACTACCAGAACTATTTGGAGAATATGTACCTCATTGACACCGGGGATCGGGAATATGGCGTGAAGCCAATGAACTGTCCCGCCCACGCGTTGATGTACGCCTCGCAGCTCCACTCCTATCGAGATCTGCCTTTGCGAATAGCCGACTTTGGACGGCTGCATCGGTTTGAGCGATCGGGCGTTACCCATGGTCTTATCCGGGTCAGGTCCTTCTCACAGGATGACGCCCATATTTTCTGCACTCCAGGCCAGATTATGGAGGAGGTGCAGGGCTTCATTACCATGCTCATGGAGTCTTATCGGGCCTTCGGCTTCGACGATCCAACGGTCGTGATTTCTCTACGTCCGGAGAAACGGATTGGGACAGATGAAATGTGGGACCGTGCCGAGGCCGCCCTTACGGACGTTCTGCTGCAGAGCGGGCTGGACTATGAGCCGAAACCGGGTGAAGGCGCCTTCTATGGCCCAAAAATCGACTTCTTTGTCCCCGATGCCATCGGGCGTGAGTGGCAGCTTGGCACTATACAGCTGGACTTTTCACTTCCCCAGCGGTTTGACCTGGAGTATGTGGCGGAGGACGGGTCCCATCAACGTCCCGTGGTCCTGCACCGCGCAATGCTGGGCGCCATTGAACGGTTCATGGGTGTTTTGATAGAGCACTACGGCGGCGCTTTTCCCCTGTGGCTGGCACCGGAGCAGGCGGTAGTCATTCCCATTGCAGACCGCCACGCAGGTTATGCTGAAGCGTTGGCGAAAAGGCTGCGCAGTGAGAGTTTCCGTGTAAAGGTAGACACCAGAAACGAGCGCATGAACTTGAAAATTAGGAAGGCCCAGCTGCAAAAGGTTCCCTATATGCTGGTGGTGGGCGATAGGGAGGAGACGAGCGAAACGGCCTCAGTTCGTAGTAGGGACACGGGCAACATCGGCGCTATGCCCATTACGCAACTCATCGACATCTTAGCCGAGGAGATGAAGTCCGGTGGCGCGGGGGCGTAAGGGGTCGCGGCGCCGGGATGTACCGGGCCCCAACGTGTCGGGGCGCTCAGGCATAGACGGCAAACACGACTTCCATTTCATCCAACACCTCAAATAAGGTGGGAAACTGGTACCTTTTTAGAGTCTTATAAAGGACCTGATCCCCTGTTCTCCAGTTGAAGACCCTATGATGGTAATCACTATCTCCTGAACACCTCTTATGTGCCGAACTCCGAGGCGCTTTTCTACCTCAAGAGCGGTATTTTTGAGACTAACTACATCCCCTGCAAATAAATACGACCCATGTCTACACTTTCCAAAAGGGCGAGGGTATGGAGCTTAGATCCATCCACAAAGGGATAAACTTCTAATCTGCGTTCATTGACTTGAATATATGCCCATGATAGAGTTCTAGCTCAGATCCAGCACCAACGCAGGAGGCCGCAGAGCCATAGTCCGGGAATACCGAGTCAACCACGGCATCAGGTCCAGCAAAGTTCGGGTCATCGACAGCGATGGCGCGCAACAAGGTATCATGTCTGTGCAAGACGCCATGAATCTTGCTCAGCAGAAGAACCTTGACCTGGTAGAGGTATCAGCCACGGCAGACCCGCCTGTATGCCGTATCCTGGATTACGGGAAGTTGCGGTATCTACACTCCAAGAAGGTAAAGGAGTCCAAGAAGTCCCAAAAGTCTACGGTAATGAGAGAGGTTCGCTTCCGTCCCAACATTGGGACTCACGACCTGGAAGCCAAGACTCGAAAAGTAAAGAACCTGTTGGACGATGGCACGAAGGTGAGAGTCGCCGTGTTCTTCCGGGGTCGCGAGATGACTCACCCGGAGCTTGGCATGTCACTGCTAAAGCGAGTGGCAGAGAAGCTAAAGGACGACGGACGGCTGGAGCGGCCTCCCACTATGGAGGGAAGGGCCTTAGCAATAATCTTGACGCCCAACACAGCCGCCAAGAAGCCCGTTGAGGTAAAAAATGCCTAAGTTAAAGACACATAAGGGCGCAAAGGCCCGGTTCCACGTTACCGGCACGGGGAAGCTCATGCGGCGCAAGGGCATGAGCAGCCACCTTCGCCGCAAGAAACCCAAGAGGGTGCGTCGCACTTATGACCAGAAGCTGCCTGTCAGCAAGGCCAGCGTCAAGAATCTAAAGCGCTTACTGCCCAACATATCTTAACCACAACACATTAGGGTGTACAATTGACCAGGGTCAAAAGAGGAGTTACCAAACACAGTCGCCATAAGAAAGTCCTATCCCTCACGCGCGGGTACCAGGCGTCACAGGGACGCCAGTTCCGCCGCGCGCGGGAGGCGTTGTTACACGCTTGGAGCCACGCGTACCGGCACCGGAGAGAAAGAAAGCGAGAGTTCCGCCGTCTTTGGATTCTTCGAATCAACGCGGCCGCTCGCAGCCTGGGTTTAACCTACGGACAGTTCATCAACGGCCTAAAAAAGGCAAACGTGGAACTTGACCGCAAGGTTCTGGCAGACACCGCGGTCAAGGACCCCATGGCCTTCGAGCAGTTGGTAACCATCGCCAAAAAGGGCCTGGCGGCGGCTTAGTTCCCCCTCGGCAGCCCTAACCGGTTGAGAGCCTTCATTGAGCTTGTCTCATAAGCGCGCTTGCTTGGGTAATGTATTGCCGGATTACCGCCCTGTGGGGTACCGTCCCCTATTCAATACATTGATGGTTGCATGACTGCTTTATTTGGAGAGGGGTTGGTTTGAGGCCGAGGTTGCCCTTGGATTTGGTTGAGATGGCGAGTTAGCAACTCGCGCTTCCAGTGGAAGTGTGGGTGTCAGGTTAGGATTTGAATTTAGGGCATTGGCATTGGGCTGTTGGATGAGGGGGTCATGCGTGACGGTTGTGTTTTGCGAGGGATTGGTTTGGGGCTTGGGTTCGCCTTGGAGTGACCAGGGTATAGGGCAGAAGGGCCAAGATGACAAAAGCAATCCAGACCACCGTAGCCAAGGCTAGGTGCAAGGCCCTCATTTCTACGGGCAGCCCCCACCATACCATCAAGGCGCCGGCGAGGACCTGGATAGCATATACACCCAGCGCTAAAAGAGACGCCAGGGCCACGTCGGGTCGCATGGCGCGATTCTGCCACGCTCTCACCACCACGGCCAGGGCCGCAACGCCCGCAATGACCGATGCCAATCTGTGCACCACGTGAATGACCGGCAGCTTTGCGAGCACAAGAAGCTTGCCGTCCTGGCACAAGGGCCACCGGTTGCAGGCCCCGGACGCCCCGGACACGGTGTTATACGATCCCGTGATGAGGAGCAGGTACACGGCCAGGGCCGCCAAGCCGGCAAGGATAGCCACCCTGTCGATCCTGACCTCTGAAAAGGCAACGCCTTTCCATGCGTCAAGCGCTACCAGGGTAAATAGAGCAGCCAGAGCTTCAGCTAGGGCGAGGTGGGCCATCACAAAGTCCCCCTCCAGCCCCGTGAGCACCGTAGCGCCCCCAAGGGCACTTTGGACTATCACCAGCGCAACCCCCAGCAGAGACGGCCAGAAAATCCAGGCCCGGGTTCTATAGCGACGCCAGGCGATTATCGCCAAAGCCAAGACCAGCATTCCCACAAGCGACGCAACTAAACGATGGGTGTATTCAATGAGAGTCGCGGCGTTGGCGGCAGGAATAATCCTGCCGTGGCACAGAGGCCAATCGGGACAACCCAGCCCTGATTCCGTCACCCTGACCACTCCACCCAATACCACAAGGGCAAAAATAGAGGCCAGTGTTATCAGAGTCAGGTATCGGAAGGGCGGGCCAGTGTCTAACCGGTTCCTCATAAATGCTGCCCAGCGTCAGGGGGCTCCCCGCGGGGGCGGGTTAATTCAGTGTGAGGAGATATTCCACCAGCAATTCAAATTCCGAGTCGCTCATGGTGGTCCGTAAGGGTTGCATGACGTTGTCAAAGCCTTCAACAACAAAGGACTGCGGGAGCTCTATAGACTGTCTTATATACTCCTCTGCGCTCAAGCCCGGTATCCTATCACCGGCCCTGCTGGCGACGCCGGTGAGTTCCGGACCCACCACACCAACGGCTCCTGCCAGGCCTTCTATCACGTGGCAGCCGTTGCAACCCCTGCTCAGGAAGATTTGCGGGCCGTCCACCACGCCGGGGGAGGTTTCCGGGCCCGTGGATGGCGGGGTGACGATGGTTACGGTGGGAACGGGAGCCGGGGCGGCCAGTACCCTGGGGTTCCCTACGTCAAAGTTGTTGAAGAGAGCTATCAGCCCCAGCGCCACGCCCGTGGCAAGGAGCAGGCCGATTGTGAAGAGGGAGGAGAATATCTTGTGGTCGTACCTGAGGTGCATGAAGAACATGAGCACTAGAACAAACTTAAAAACAGAGAGGATTATGAAAATGGGAACAAGCACGTAGACGGGAACGTCAAGGTAGAAGGCCGCAACCTCGACGGCGGTAACGATTGTTAGCACCACGCTTACGTAGATGTAAACCGAAATCGGCGGCAGTGGTCTTTCGCTGGGGTGGCGATGGCTTTCCATAGACAACTCTACCTATCCCGCCTAAGCACAGCTCAACCCGATGGCGCCCACCAAGTACACCACGGTGAAAATAACAATCCAGACGATGTCTACAAAGTGCCAATAAAGCCCCGCGATGTCCACGTTGAGGGGGTTCCCGATCAACAGGTCTCCTCGACGGAAGCTGGTGACGAATAGGGACAGGAGCCATATAACGCCAATTGTTACGTGGGCGCCGTGGAACCCCGTAAGGGTGAAGAAGGTGGAGCCAAATAGGTTGGTGCCGATGGTAAGGCCTTCATCCACGAAGACGTTGAACTCGTACACCTGGAAGCCTAGGAATATGGAGCCAAGAATGGCGGTGCTCAAGAGCCAAATCCGCAGCTGCTTCATGTCCCCGCGTTCAGCGGCGGTAACCGCCAATACCATTGCCACGCTGCTCATGAGCAGTACGAAGGTGCTGGCGGAGGTTATGGGGATGTCTAGAACGCAGGAGGGTGGGAGGTCATGGAGGAGGTTTGCCTTGTTACGGTTAATCATGTGGTTGGCAATAAGAGAGCCGAAGAAAAGGCACTCCGACCCCAGGAAGGTCCACATGAGAAGTTTCCGGTGGCTCAACCCCGTAGAGGTTGGTGGTTCAGATTGGTGGGCGCTTACAGCCATTTAGGTCAATAGGCTCCGTCTTGTTTATGGGTTTGGGGTTCGGGGGCGGTTGCCGGCTCAAAAGCCCAACTGAATATGGAGACGAGGGCCAGAATACCGCCAATGACGCTGACAGACAAATGGGACACCAGTCCGCCGGCAATGAGGGTCAAGCCTACGGAAAGCAGAATCGGAAAGTAGGAGGGCGAGGGCATGTGGATATTGTGAGGTTCCACCATCTCCTGAGCGGCGCCCTGTACCTTTGGTATGGGCCTACCCTGTGGGTCCTCGGAATACTTATCAGCCCAAAAAGAGTCTCGCTCCTTTACCGTGGGGATTTCAGCGAAGTTATACTCCGGCGGCGGTGACGGTATGGACCACTCCAGCGTTCTGCCGTCCCACGGGTCGTTGCCCGCCTTTTCTCCGCTCCGAAGACTATGGAACACATTATGAAGGAATGCAAAGAGGCTCAGGCCAATGAAGAAAACTCCCGCCGTTGAGAAGGAGTTCCAGAACTCCCAACCCTGCCCCTCAGTGTAGGTAAAAATGCGGCGAGGCATACCGTCCATGCCCAGGAAGTGCATTGGGAAGAAGGTGATATTCATGCCAATGAAAAATAGCCAAAACTGCACCTTGCCCAGAACCTCATTCATCATCCGGCCGGTTATCTTGGGCCACCAGTAGTAGATGCCCGCGAAAAGGCCAAGGATGCTGCCGCCAAAAAGGACGTAGTGCAGGTGGGCCACAATAAAGTAGGTGTCGCTCTGCTGCGTGTCCGAAGGGGCCACGGCGTGCATCACCCCGCTCAACCCCCCGATGATGAACATGGCAATAAATCCTATGGCAAAGAGCATGGCGGTAGTGAACTTAATAGACCCGCCCCACATAGTTGCAATCCAGTTGAAAATCTTGATTCCCGTGGGCACGGCGATAAACATGGTAATGAGCGCAAAGGCAGAGTTTGCGATGGGCCCCAGGCCCACGGTGAACATGTGATGGCTCCAAACTCCCCAGCCCATAAAACCTATGAGCACCCCGGAAAACACCACCACGGTGTACCCAAAGAGAGGTTTCTTAGAAAAGACGGGTAGGACCTCCGAAACGATACCCATGGCCGGTAGGATTAGTATGTACACCTCAGGGTGGCCAAAGGCCCAGAAGAAGTGCTGCCAGACCAGGGGATTGGCTCCGGCGGTGGTATCAAAGAAGGTGGTGCCAAATTGCCGGTCGAAAAGGAGCAAGGTTATGGCCACGGTGAGCACCGGGAAGGCCAACACCAGCAAGAAAGAGACGATCAAGGTCATCCAGGCAAAGACGGGGAGCTTCATCATGCTCATCCCCGGCGCCCGCATGTTCACTATGGTGACAATAAAGTTAAAGGCCGCCGCCAGGGAGGAGACGCCGAGGACCTGTAGTCCAAGTATCCAATAGTCCACGCCTCGACCGCTGGCGAATGTGTCGTCGGTGAGAGGAGCGTAGGCGAACCAACCCACGTTGGGGGCCCCACCGGTAAGGAAGCTAACGTTCAGCAAAATTGCGCCGAAGAGAAACATCCAATAACTAAAGGCATTTAGCCTGGGAAAGGCAACGTCACGGGCGCCAATCAACAGGGGTATGATGAAGTTGAAAAAGGCGGCTCCCATGGGCATAACCACCAGGAAGATCATGGTGGTGCCATGCATGGTAAACATCTGGTTGTAGACTTCCGGGGAGACCACGCTTGCGTTGGCGGTAGCCAACTGAAGCCGCATGAGGAGGGCTTCAATGCCTCCCAGCATAAAGAATATGAAGGCGGTGACGCCGTATAGGATGCCGATGCGCTTGTGGTCAATGGTGGTAATCCAGGACATCACGCCCGTAGCGGCAACAGGGCGCTTCGCCAGGACACCGCCCAACATCTGGTTAGCCGTTACCATAAATCGCCACCTGCCTTATTGGTTGCCGGAGCCGTCATACCCGGAGCAGGCCTGCAGCCCCTCCGGATAAAACAGTTGTCATTATTATATATCACTGCCAAAAGGCTATCCTTCACTCCAAGCTCTGCAAGTAGGCAACCAGAGCGGAAATATCGCTATCCGTCAGCGCAAGGGCGGGATCGTTGAAAGCCGCCGCCAATCTGGACATTCGGTTGCCCGGCTTGACCTCTTCCGGGTCTCGGAGCCACGCCGCAAGGTTCTCGTCGGTACTCTCTACAATGGAGCCGGCAAAGGTGTCGCGGCTGGCAAAGTGGGTCAGGTTCGGAGCGTGGGTCAGGGCCTGGTCGTTGAGGAAAGAATTGTTCCTTGACTCCCGCAATGCCACGGTGTCGGGCCCCGCTACGGTGTGACACACAATGCAACCCTTGCTATTGAATACCAAAGCCCCGTCTGCAACTAGCCCCTCCGACGGCACGCGTGCCGGTGCCTGCTGTTCCGCCACCCACTGCAGAAACTCCTCCTCTGGATGAGCGATGACACGGAACTTCATCAACGCATGAGCTATGCCGCAAAACTCCGCGCACTGGCCAAAGAACACTCCGGGTTCTGAGGCACTGAACCAGGTTGAATTGTCCACGTTGGGGATGATGTCCATCTTGCCCGAAAGCTTGGGCACCCAGAAGCTATGTATCACGTCTTTTGATTGCAAAGAAAAGACGACATCCCGTCCCACGGGCACGTTGATTTCATTGGCTGTAGTAATGTTGAATTCAGGATACGACGCCTCAAACCACCATTGGTGAGCTATCACGTCCACCTTCAAAGGGTTGTCCGACTTGGGGGAATCGAGTTCAAAGAGGGTCTGCACCGTCATCACGGACAAGGCGATAAGAAACAAAGCCGGCGCGATAGTCCAGGCAATTTCCAATTTACGGTTGCCATGGGTCTGTATGGGCATCTTATCGCCGGGCTTCTCCCGGAACCGGACTATGGCGAACAATAGGACGCCAACCACAACAACAAAGACTCCCAGGGAGGACCAGAAAATTATCCAAAAAAGGTTCAGCAGGTTCTTTGCAACGGGGCCGGCGGAGTCAAAGGTGGACTGGGGATGGGAGGGGGTACAGCTGAGTATCAGAAGTACCAAAGATAGAAAGCCAATGGCGAGCAAGCAGCGGCGTAATGAGGTCCTTTGCGGCAACATTAGTCTATTATCTATCTTCTATGTGGGGCAAAGAGCTTCAGTAAGTGTGTAAAAAATTTCACTAACACTCTACCAACAGCCCCCTTAAGAGTCAATACAATAGCGATGCAATCCACCCAAAGCCACCTTCGCGCTTGCGCCCATTTCCTCTTTTTGGGGGTTATATTGGGGCAAGGGTTGGTTTGACGGTTGTGGACTGGGGTAGCAACGAAGGTGGGGGAGCGATACCCCCCACCGGAATGCCGAGGGATTTTTGTCGTCTCCATAGCCCGTTTTCTCCCCTAACGCCCAATACCGGATAGGTATCTACGGCGAATCTCCTCCATTTCTTTCCACTTGGAGGCCCGCCGCTCATCCTGATCCAGCCATACAAAGAACAGCAAGGCCAGGGCCGCAAAATACATCATTGTGCCTGGTATCCACATAAGGACACCGCCCAGCTGCTGATCCAAGTCTCCCCTCATGCCCCAGTGGTCAGGAGCGCCCACGTAGTGCGAGTAGATGGGCCCGTCGGCAAAGGTAAGAATTGCTCCCAGGATAATGTTCTGAAAGAGGGCCAGAAAGAGGTAGAGGAACCGCAAAGGATGAGGTAGGTACGACCGTACCGGCGCCGGGCCGACCACGGGCCACCAGAAGATAACGGCTGCGCCAAACATGGTCAGGTGTTCCAAAAGGTGCAACCCTTCGGAAGCCAGGGCAGCGTCATAGGAGACCGGTGTATGCCACACCCAGATGGTGATTACAAAGATGAGCCATGCAATTATCGGCACGGTGACGCCCCGCAAAACCAGGCGGAGGACACCGCTGCTGTTCAACACGCCGCCCAGTCGGTGTCTGACATCCCGGGGGAAAGCCCACAGCATCTTGGACACCGGATTGGCCAAAAGCAGCAGAGGGGCCGCCACCATCATCAACAAAAGGTGCTGCACCATGTGCATGAAGAACAGATCGCCGGCGAAGACATCAATGGGGGAGACAAGGGCCAACAGCAGGGCCAACACGCCACCTAGGTATAACAGGTCACCGGCAGCCATTGGTATGGGATACTTGGCCCGACGCCCCAGCCTCCACCTGCCCACAAGGTAAGCCGACGCCAGGACGGCAAGTGGAATCAGGACGTAGGGAGACAGGTCCCATCTCGACAAAAAGTCCGAAAGCGAGTCGGCTCTGGGAAGATGCTCGTGGCCTACGTGCAGGAGAACCATCTATTAATCTTCTATTAGTCTTCCACGCCGTGGTTCACGGACAATCGCGCCATAGGCACAGGAGGATAACGGCCATGTTCATTGTTCACGGCCAAAGGCCACGCGATTAAAGAGGGACAAGGAGGAGATGCGTAACTGTTGCTCATGGGTGAAGTCATCAGGCCAACCGTCGGCTAGGCGATTCGGCGCCAAGGCGCCTCACATCCTCTTACGCTTGGCCTTCTTTGCTGCACGCTTCTTCACCGCCCCGGCGACCTCCTTAAAGCTGTAATAGGAGTCGGAATCTAGGATCCGCTTCATAACGTCCATGGAGATATTCATGGGGTGGGTGGGAAGGCCCCAATCTTCCGTTACAGCGTAGTGAAGGTCCCACAGGTCCACGGGTTTGTTGGCCCCCTTCAAAAGAAGTCTAAACACAATCTCTTTGAGAGGCATGCTCGCGCGGATGAATTCTTGAGACGAGGCGCAGCACCTGGAAATGTCTCTTATCTGCCGCCTTACGGTGATGGGGATCTTTTTCTTTCGGCTGCGGTCCGCACATGGGGCACAGAGTCGGTCCAGCAGCAGAGCCATCAAATCACGCTGCTGCTGCTCCGCCGTAGCCGGGTCGATTACATAGCAAACACCGGTAAGGTTTTCGGCTCCTCGCCGGGCCTCCGACGCCTTTTGTGCCATCTCACCCTCCTATCTCTTGGTTCCAGTCAAGCATCTTCACACGCACCATTTGGCCCTTATCCATTCCGGGCAGGTCCTCGGGACAAATAGCAAGGCCGTTGGCCCGGGCCATGGAGGTCAGGATGTTAGACCCCTGGGGACCGGTGGGCGTGGCGTGATAGACGCCGTTGCTCCCGGTCACGCGAACCCGTGCGAAAACGCGCCTGCCGTCGAAGTTAACGATGGGCCCCTGAAGCACCGCCTCAATGGTGGGTTTCTCCAACCGGGTCTTGCCCAGCATTTTGAGTATAGCGGGTCTGGCAAACTCCTCGAAAGCCACCAAGGCGCTTACCGGGTTGCCCGGGAGTCCCAGGTGAGGCACCATTCTCCCGCCTTCCGGGGCGCGGAGCATGCCAAAGGCTAGGGGCTTGGCCGGGCGCATCCGCACTGACCAGAAGTTGACCTGCCCGCGCTGTGCGAGAACGTCTTTTACCATGTCGTAGTCGCCCTTGGATACTCCTGCGGAGGTGATGAGCAGGTCGGCAGCGAGGCCTTGGTCCAGCTTGCTATGCATATCGTCCAGATTATCCCTGGCAATACCCAACAAACGGGGAATACCGCCGTACCTGAGCACTGAGGCCGCCAGGCTATTGCTGTTGCTGTCATATATGGTTCCGGGCCGAGCCTTGCACCCCGGGGCCAGCAGTTCGTCGCCAGTAGCCAGAATAGCAACCTGAGGCCGGCGGATCACCGGCGCCTTGTCCATACCCAAGGACGCCAGAACCCCTATCTCCGACGGGCGGAGGACGGTTCCCTTATCAAGGACCTTCTCACCCCGCTTAACGTCTTCCCCGGCGGGCCTTACGTGCGTCCCCTGGGGCTGTTCAACCAACACGTTGACCTCGTCCAAGGTGCGGCCCTGGGCTTTCCGGTCCACCTCGTCCGTTTCTTCAAAGGGCACAATGGTATCGCAACCCTCGGGCACCGGAGCGCCGGTCATGATGCGGATGGCGGTGCCCGGCTCCACCCTTTGGGAAGGGATTTGCCCGGCGGCCACCAGCCCAATGACCTTTAACGTGACGGGGCTGCCGGGAGAGGCGCCCTTCAGGTCTCCGTGTCGCAGGGCGTAGCCATCCATGGCTGAGTTGGCCGCGGGAGGAATGTCCAAAGGGGAATAAACGTCCACCGAAAGGACCTGTCCCAGGGCATCCAGAATGGGCTTGTTCTCGGCATCCAGAGGCCGGAAGACGGAGATTATACGGTCAAAGGCATCTTCAACGCTGAGCATGTCGGCGTGGTGGTGGCCGTGATGACGTCCGTGACCGGGGTTTTTCATCGCTGCGTGGTTTCCCCACCCCGCAGCGAGGCCCCCACCTGGGTTTCAAGCAACCTGACCACTCTGGTGAGAGTCCGGTTAACTTCCTCAGAGGACAGGGTCCTGTCCGGTGCGCGGAAGTGTATCCTGTATCCCAGAGAAACCCTGCTGGACGACGCTTCTTCGCCCTCGTAAGCGTCAAACAACAGGGCCTGCTCCACCAAGGGTTGGCTTTCGATGACTGCCTGCACCTTCGACGCCTGAACGGTACCTTCAACCAGGATGGAAATGTCACGGGTGGAGGCGGGGTACCGGGCCAGAGGCTGCACAGCCTGCCTGTCCTGGGGCAAGGCTTCCAACAGCTTGCTCAAGTCCAGCTCAAAGAAAGCTACGGCGGCGCCGTCAATCTCAAAGGACTCCTGCACCAGGGGGTGCACTTCCCCCACCACGCCCACCGGAGAGCCGTTAACAAGAACGGACGCCGTCTTGCCGGGATGGAAGAAGGAGTCCGGGGCGGACTGAAACACGCCAACAACGCCCAAGTGCACCAGCAAAGCCTCCACCACCCCTTTGGCATCGTAGAAATTATAGCGGTCTCTGGAGATTAGCCATCCTTCACCCGGTCGATGCCCGTAAAGCAGCCCTGCCGCCGTCTCAGGCTCTCTGGGGAGGTCATTCTGCCGCTTGAGGTAAACCCTACCTATCTCAAAGATGCTGACAGATTCGGCTTGGTGGGCGGTGTTAAAAGCCAGGGTGGTCATCAGACTGGCGCGAAGGGTAGGCCGCATGTACTGATAGTCCCTGCTTATGGGATTGGCCACCTTCAGCAAAGAGGAGTCGTTTTCCACTGACCGCGCCTTCTTCAGCATATCCAGGCCAACGGCCGAGTAGCTTATTACCTCCTGGAGTCCCTCCCTTACCAATAGGTCTCGCACCTGCTCACGAAAGTCCCGCATATACTGGCCTTGGTGGTGCGGAATAGGGGCTGAGAGCATCTCGGTGGGAATGGCGTCGTAACCGCTGATACGAGCCACCTCTTCCACCAAGTCGTCCTCAATAGCAATATCGCTGCGCCAGTAGGGTGCGGTTACGCGAAGGGCTGATGTACCCTCCATCTGACTGCGGAACCCCAGGGAGTCAAGGACCTGTTTCGCCTGGTCCATGGAGTGCTCCATGCCCAAGACCTGCTTCATGCGATGGCTTGTCAAGAGGATGCCACCCTCCTCGCGCCTCTGCGGGTACTCGTCAACTATACCATTGGCCACGGTGCCGCCGGCCACCTGATGAATAAGCTGGGTGGCTCGGCGAAGGGCCGCCACGGTGAGGTCGGGCCGCAGCCCCTTTTCGAACCGGGTAGTGGCCTCGGTGCGAAGGTGGAAATCCTGGGCGGTGCGACGGTTATTGGCGGGGTCGAAGCTGGCCGATTCCAGGATAACGTCCGTGGTGGCCTCAGTGATACCACTGTCCAAGCCTCCAATGACACCGCCAAGGGCCCGTGCGTCCCTATCGTCGGCGATGACGAGGTGCTGCGAACTGAGGAGCCGTGGAATGCCGTCCAGAGTCACCATGCTCTCTCCGGTGTAGGCACGCCGCACGTTGATCCTCCTGCGCAGCAGCGTCTCATAGTCAAAGGCATGGAGGGGCTGGCCGTACTCCAGCATCACGTAGTTGGTAACGTCTACTATGTTATTAATGGGACGCACGTCGCACTTCTCTAACCGCTGTTGAAGCCACCGTGGCGAGGGACCAACGGCAATGCCCTTGATAAGACTGGCGGTGTATCTTGGGCACAGGTCCGGGGCACCAATGCTCACGGACACCTGGGAACTTATGGGCATACCTTCCTCAGGGTAGATAATCTCAGGCTCATGGACAGCGGACCCGGTGAGGGCAGCCGTCTCGTAGGCAACTCCCAGGACAGATAACCAGTCCGAGCGGTTGGGCGTGGGCTCCAGGTCCAGGACTTGGTCACCCATATATTCGTCTAGGGGCATGCCTACGGAGGCGTCCTTGGGAAGCACCAGGATACCGTCGTGGTCCTGCCCCAGCCCCAATTCCTTCTCGGAGCACACCATACCCTCGGACACCACGCCCCGTATCTTGGCGGCCTTCAAGGAGACGGGCTTGCCGCTGCGGCCGTCGATGAGCATGGCTCCAACGCGGGCAAAGGCTATCTTCTGGCCCTGCGCGACGTTGGGAGCGCCGCAAACCACACGTTGGTCGACACCGTCACCGGTGTTGACGGTGCAGAGTACCAGTCGATCGGCGTTTGGGTGAGGCTCCACCTTCTCAACGTAGCCAACGAAGCAGTTCTCCCACCCACCGGTGATGATAACATCCCCCACTTCAAGCCCGGCCATGGTAAGCCGATGGGCCAACTCTTCCGCTGAGACGTCAACGTCCACAAACTCTCTAAGCCAGGATAGGGGGATTTTCATGTTCCAGCCGCCATTTAGCCTCTCTAAAACTGACCAAGGAACCGCAAGTCATTGGAGTAGAAGAGCCTGATGTCGTCTATGCCGTATTTGAGCATGGCGATGCGCCCCGGTCCCATGCCAAAGGCGAAACCGGTGTAGATGGCGGGGTCGTAGCCCACGCCCTGCAAGACCTTGGGGTGGACCATGCCGGCGCCCAAGATTTCGATCCAGCCCTCGTGCCGGCATATACGGCAACCCGCGCCGCGGCAGGCGAAGCAGTCGATGGCCATCTCGACGCCGGGTTCCACAAAGGGAAAGTAATCGCAGCGAAAGCGGATCTTTCTGTCGGGGCCAAAGACCCGGCGCGCAAACTCGTACAGTGTGCCTTTGAGGTTGGCCAGAGTTATACCTTTGTCCACGGCCAGGCCTTCCACCTGGTGGAATTGCCACTCGTGGGTGGCGTCGGTGGCCTCGTACCGGTAGCACTTGCCGGGGACGACGACGCGCACCGGCGGTTCGGTCTTCTCCATGGTGCGGGCCTGCATAGGCGACGTGTGGGTCCTGAGGAGCATGGACTGCCTGCCGTCCCGATCACGGTGGTCGATCCAGAGAGTGTTAAACATATCGCGGGCCGGATGGTCCTTGGGGATGTTGAGCATTTCAAAGTTGTAGTGGTCCCACTCCACCTCCGGGCCTTCCACCACCTGGAATCCCATGGCCACAAAGGCGTCGCAAATCTCGCGGAGAATGCGGGTCAAGGGGTGGAACCTCCCGACGGCCACGGGGCGGCCCGGCCGGGTCACGTCAATCTGCTCGTCCTGGGCGAGGGCTGATATGCGACTTTCTTTGACCCGCTGCCTCGCCTGGGTCAGCGACTCTTCCATCAGGGTTTTTGCCTGGTTGGCCTGGGCGCCGGCAGAGCGTCGCTCCTCCGGAGACAAACTGCCCAAGGTCCGTAGCACCGCGGTGAGGCGCCCCCTCCGACCCAGGTACCGGACTCGCCAGGCCTCCAGCTGCTCCTCGTCGGTCAGTCCTCGTAGTTCCTCCAGCGACCCATCTCGCACCTGTTGTATCGTCTGAGCCATACCGGGGGAAGTCATGAACGATCTCTACGGGGCAAAGAAGTGGCAAAGTAGTTCATGATTGAAGTAGTCATAGACTCCTAATTATAGGTTTGGCTATTGTGGGGGTCAAGAAATGAGGCACCGATGCTGTTGCTGCGGGCAAGGCGCATGGTCCGATGGCGTAATTTCGGAGCTGATTTGGACGTATCAAACCCGAACATCCGTTGACAACCCATGACGCCTACTTTAAAATTCGTAACCGCTACTCAACTAATTTAACAGGACAAAATCCATATGCTAAGGATTCGACTAAGGAGGGTTGGCAAAAAAAAGCAACCTTCTTATCGCATAGTAGTGGCCGACTCCCGTGCTCCCCGCAACGGCGCATTTGTGGAGCGCATTGGCCACTATGACCCGCTGATCGACCCCCCAGCAGTGACCCTTGACAAGGAAAGAGCCCGCCAATGGCTGCAAAAGGGCGCGCAGCCCTCCGACGCCGTTCAGCGGATATTCAAGTGGCAGAACCTCTTCTCGGAAGAGGTGGAAGTAGAAGAGGCCACGGAATAATGCAAGAGCTTATCGAATACATCGCCAAGAACCTTGCCAGCAAGCCGGATGAGGTAAAGGTCACTTCAGAGATGGAAAATGACCGCATGGTTCTGAAGCTGGAGGTCGCCGACGAGGACAAGGGCAAGATTATCGGGCGTCAGGGCAGGGTGGCCCAGGCTATGCGCACTCTTCTCCGCGTCGCCGCCATAAAGGACGGGTCGCGGGTCGTCCTGGAGATAGTGTAGCCGCAGCATCTTTTGTCCCTGCCTGGAGGTAAGAAATTAAGCTAGGCCGGGGTCTTTCCGAGAAAACGAGCACCCATGGCCACGGCGCCACTCAGTCTAACCCGCCCTTTTTGACCACCCATCCGAGCCAATGATACAATTCCCCTGCATCGCTCACTGTACTGAAAGGAGGTGAGAGGATGTCCGGTCACTCCAAATGGAAGACCATCAAGCACCAGAAGGGCGCGGCCGACGCGAAAAGGGGCCAGCTCTTCACCCGTCTGGCGCGAGAAATAACCCTCGCAGCCCGGCAAGGCGCCGGTGCAGACCCGGATACGAACTACCAGCTTCGGCTGGCCATTGATCGCGCCAAAGCCAATAACATGCCCACGGACACCATTGAGCGGGCCATAAAGCGTGGCAGCGGCGAGGGCGCCGACCAGGAGCAGCTGGAGGAGATTACCTACGAGGGGTACGGCCCCGGCGGCGTCGCCATTATGCTTCAAGCGGTGACCTCCAATCGCAATCGCACAGCCTCGGACGTGAGAGCCACCTTCTCCAAAAGCGGGGCCAGCTTGGGCGAGTCCGGCTGTGTTGCCTGGAACTTTGAGTCCAAGGGCCTCATTACCCTGGAAATGGCCGCGGAGGAGGCTGAAGAGATGGCCTTGCTGGCCATTGACGCCGGGGCGGAGGACGTGAAGGTGGAGGACAACTACGTTGAGGTGTTCACCCTACCGGAGAAGCTGGAAGAGGTGAAGCGGGAGCTGGAGAAAGAGAACGCGTCCATATCCACGGCGGAGGTGTCCATGGTGCCCCGGGCCACCGTTGCCCTGGGGCCCAAGGAAGCGGAGCATACCCTGCGCCTCCTAGACCTTCTGGAAGACCTGCCGGACTCCCAAAAAGTGTACACCAACGCCGATTTCCCCGAGGAGACCCTGGAAAAGTACCGCGGTGAGGAGTAAGGCCCGCTGTGAAGGTTCTGGGAATTGACCCCGGGACCCTTCACCTTGGCTATGGCCTAATTGAGGACGGGGAAGACGGGCCTCACGCTCGGGACTACGGCACCCTAGACTTCAAGTCCTCGCTGCCTATTGAGGAGCGCCTGTTTCAAGTACATTCCCACCTTATGAATATGATTGCCATGTTTCGGCCCGACGAGATAGCCATTGAGGAGCCTTTCATGGGCCAGGGAGCCAGCCGATACGTCGGCCCCGCCTTCGCCGTGGGGCAGGCTCAAGCAGCAGTGCTCATAGCCGCCGTGTCTCAGGGGGTACCCGTATTTCGTTACCCGCCGACCCAAGTCAAGTCTTCCGTTGCCGACCATGGCCGCGCCTCCAAGGAGCAGGTCAAAATCATGGTGGGCCTTACCCTGTCCCTTGATGAGGAGCTTCCCGACTATGACACCGCCGACGCCTTGGCTATTGCCCTTTGCCACCTTCGGCAGCGGGAGTTGGCGAACCTGGTAGACCGCTAGACTTATGTCACGCAGTGGTAACCCGGAATGATAGCCTCCATCAGAGGTACCCTCAGAGCTAGGGGGCCGGACTGGGTGCAGGTTGAAGTGGGGGGTGTGACTTTCCAGATATCGGTTCCTGCGTCCCTGTCCTTGGAAGTGGGAGAGGAGGGCCAGGAGGTAACCCTTCACACGCGGCTGATTATACGGGACGACGAGCCCCAGCTATATGGCTTTCCCAGCCCCGAGGCATTGCGGTTCTTTCACATGCTCACCGGGGTATCGGGCATTGGCCCTCGGTCCGCACTGAACCTGCTGTCGGCCCGGCCCCCGGAGGCCCTAGCGGCCGCCATTCTGACGGGGGACTTGGACACCTTCACCGGGGTGCCCAGCATCGGCAAGAAGAGCGCAGCCCGCATAGTGCTGGAGCTAAAGGGCAAGCTAGAGAAGGAGGGACTATTGATATCCTTCACACCCTCTCCTTCGGACGCCGACGCCGTATCGGCACTGACGGGCCTGGGCTACACCACCGTAGAGGCGAGGCGCGCGCTGAGCGCTTTGGGCCAGGATGCCGTGGGGCTAGGCCTGGAGGAACGAGTCCGCCGCGCCCTCACCCACTTAGCCACAGGGCGCTAATCCCCGGCCCCCTCCCCCGTCTTCTCCCGGGACAGCACGTTGGAACTGAACGGCGGGTCTAGGTACACCGACTCGTCGGGGACATACCCCCACAGCACCCTCAGATTATCCCCTTAATACAGCGTGTTCTGCATGTTTTTTAAGTGCTCTTGCTATCGATGCATTAGTCTTGTCGAATTTCTTCACTAAGCTACGAATCTCCGCGCCCGCATGAACACCTGCGCGCTCAATGGGTATTCTTTGTCCTGCAAAGCCGCGGAGATATACGTCCGAAGGTATTTTTTCCAACCGCCACGCCAAATGGATAAGCCTGCTAGAGTTTATCAATAGTGATGTTTCAAGGGCCAATAGAGAATTCCTTGGAAGTTCATCTGAAGAATGATTTTCTTTCCTATCTCCTAAATAACGTGATATTAGGAATTCCAGGCCACCTTCAGGACTCGTTATGGACTTTGCGTAGTCATCATTGTACATTTGTACTCTGGAGCCTAAATCATTTATTCGTTGAGCCAAAACGCTACACATGGTCTCTACTGCTCTTCGCTGATCTAGCGAAAGTCTCATTACTTCTCTGGATACTTGCCTTCCGTGTTCATTTAGTTCTCTTACGAGATCGCTTACTTTTTCGGTGAACTCATTGCAGGTCTCACGCAAACCGTTCAAATAGTCTCTAAACTCTTGTTCACTACCCTCTTCGACTTCAACGGAGGGATAGAAGTCACTCACCGGATTACCAAATTGGGCGGTTCCTTGTAGGAAGTCCTTCGCCAACTTGGCTAGGTTTTCTTTTGCTTTTCCAATCTCTGAAAAGTGCGTATCATATTCCAACGACCGATAAGATTCGATGTCAAATGGAGAATCTTTGCGACTTTGTGTGATGTGGACAACGGGCTTACGTAGCGTATGCGCAATGCCAAGTTCATAGAAAACGTTGGCGTTCGCACGTGTCATGTCTGCAACAATTAAATCGCTCCGAGCTATCCCTTCGATAACGTCCCTAAGGATATTGTTCTGCCCCTTGATTTCGTCGGCGCGAACCACTTCAAAACCGGCATCTTCCAACACTGATTTGATGAAGTATGTATACACACCATCAAATTCTTCGGCGAGCGGCATCAATACAAAAGCAGTGGGCATTATGGTTTATGAGTCACTCCTCCTCGTTGGTCGGTTGATTCATGGCCTGCTTGCTGTGATTGTACCACCCTTAAATACCTAGACCTGCCCCACCGCTCTTTCAATGGTCTCCGAAAGCCAGGCGTTCAGGCTCTTTCCCTCCGCGCCGGCCGCGGCCGTGGCCGCCCGGTGAACCTCCGGCGATATCCTAAGGGGGACCCTGCCAGAAAAGGGCTTGTCCGGTGTGCGTCCCCTCTCGGTGCAGAACGTCAGGTACTCGTCAACCGAGTCTTTGAAGGCTGTGCGCAGTTCGGCCACCGACTTCCCCTGGAAAGTGATGACGTCCCGCGTGTTAATAATCTCACCGTGAAAAATGTCAAACTCCTCGTCGAAAGTTACTTTTGCTTGGAACTTTTGGAATTTCATTCTGTTCTTCTTTCATAATTTCATTCTGTCCTTCTATTTTCCTGTTCTTCTGTCCTCTGTTACCTCCTTATGCATCGGGGTAAATCCCAGCCTTAGCCAAGAAATTCCTCATTGATGCCACGCTGCCCTTGTCCGCGACGTTACCTGGGTGTGGACGGTGAAAGATGGCCACCACATCATTGAGTTCGATGGCAATTCTTGAACCGGCCCGTTCTTCAACGTGAGCGCCGCACGCCAGGAGTAAAGATTCCATGTCCTGCCAGCGAATTCCCGACGAGGTAGGCCTTTTGAATACATTTGCCAGGGTACTACGGTGCTTCCGTCTCATGTGACCAATAATATCAATATATGATATCATTGGTCAAGGCCGGCAGACGGTTTGTCGCCCTAGTACAGGTTAATTCGGCATAACGGTCGTGCTAGTCGCTCAAGCCTTCCCAAGGAGGAGTGCAGAGGGGCACATCTCCTTTGCCGGGAGTCTGAGGGTGTCCCTCACATTCAAACTGCGTGGTATCATTAACCCACCATGGTAGAAACCAAGCAACGCCTCTTTGAGATTACCGCGGACTTCCAACTCACCGGGGACCAGCCCCGGGCCGTGGACCACCTCGTTCAGGGCCTCGACCAGGGCCACCACAGCCAGACCCTTCTGGGCGTCACCGGCAGCGGCAAGACCTTCACAATGGCAAACATCGTTCAGCGCCTCCAGCGACCCACCCTCGTCATTGCCCACAACAAGACCCTGGCCGCCCAGTTGGCCACGGAGTTCAAGGGATTCTTCCCTCACAACGCCGTGGAGTACTTCGTCTCCTACTACGACTACTACCAGCCCGAGGCCTACGTTCCCCAGACCGACACGTACATTGAGAAGGACTCCGCCGTTAACGAGGAGATAGACAAGCTCCGTCACTCCGCCACCCGTTCCCTTCTAACCCGCCGCGACGTCCTAATTGTAGCCTCGGTGTCCTGTATCTACGGTCTGGGAGACCCGGAGGAGTACTACTCCTTTGTGGCCCCTCTGAAGGTGGGCGAAACCCGAACCCGCAGCAGTTTGGTGCGGGACCTGGTGGCCATGCAGTACGAACGAAACGACGTCAGCCTTATCCGAGGCAGGTTTCGCGTCAAGGGGGACACCCTGGAGATGCTGCCCGCCTATGAAGAGGTGGCCGTTCGCATCCAGTTCTGGGGCGACGAGATTGAACGCATCGTCGAGATAGACCCCTTGACAGGGGAGATTCTGGCTGAGCGGCGAGAGATGGAGATATACCCGGCCAAGCACTTCGTCACCTCTGAAGAAAAGCTGAGGCTGGCCATAGAGGACATCCATGAGGAGTTGGCCCAGTGGCTGGCTCACTTGAGAAGCCAAGGGAAGGTGCTGGAAGCCGCGCGCTTGGAGTCTCGCACCAAGTACGATGTGGAGATGATGTCCCAGGTTGGTTACTGCTCCGGTATCGAAAACTACTCGCGGCACATAGGCCGCAGGGCCGAAGGCAGCACCCCCTGGACCCTCATGGACTACTTCCCCCAAGACTTCCTTATGTTCATCGACGAATCCCACATGACCCTTCCTCAACTCCGCGGGATGTACCACGGGGACATCTCCCGCAAGCAGACCTTGGTGGACTTCGGCTTCCGACTTCCCTCGGCCTTGGACAACCGGCCTTTGAACTTTCGCGAGTTTGAAAACCACGTGAACCAGGTAATCTTCGTCTCCGCCACCCCGGGTCCCTACGAAATGGAGGTGAGCCAAGAGGTGGTGGAGCAAATTATCAGGCCCACCGGGCTCTTGGATCCCGTCATCACCGTCAAGCCAACTCGCGGTCAGATTGACGACCTGCTGGAGCAGATTCAAACGTGTGGGGGTAGAGGGGAGCGGTGTCTGGTAACCACTCTCACCAAACGAATGGCTGAAGAGCTGGCCGACTATCTTCAGGAGATGGGGATTCGGGTCCACTATCTCCACTCTGAGATTCAGACCCTTGAGAGGAGCGAAATCCTTCGAGACCTGCGCCTGGGCGTGTATGACGTAGTGGTTGGCATCAACCTCCTGCGGGAGGGACTGGATCTGCCGGAGGTTAGCTTTGTGGCCATACTGGACGCCGACAAAGAGGGTTATCTACGGTCTTCCTCATCCCTCATCCAAACCGTCGGCCGCGCCGCCCGACACGTGGAAGGTCACGTAATTATGTACGCCGACAACGTGACCCGGTCTATGCACACCGCCATCAGCGAGACCAACCGGCGGCGTGAAATCCAAGACGCCCACAACCGCCAGCACGGCATCGTGCCCCAGGGCATCCAAAAAGCCGTGCGTGACATCACCGAGCGAGTCAAGGCCGTGGCCGAGGAGCGAGCGCCTTACGCAGCGGAACGGAAGCTAATGTCGGAAGATGAACTCTTCCGAGTCGTCAAGGACCTTGAGGCCCAAATGAAACGCGCGGCCAAGAATTTTGAGTTCGAGAAAGCGGCTATGTTTCGCGACGAGGTATACGATATTAGACGACTTCTAGCAATGGCCAAGAAGGACGCTTAGCGCCGATTTCCACGCTTGCCCCCTTTTGACTAAATCTGTATCTAATGCTAGCATCGTAATACGATTTGATAAAACAACAGGAGGTTACTTAATGACTACCGAAACAGTAACGAGAGCTTCGGTTATAGAGATAATGAAACAGGTCTACGAC
The DNA here is from genome assembly GCA_965226535.1 of Dehalococcoidia bacterium. Lineage (GTDB taxonomy): Bacteria > Chloroflexota > Dehalococcoidia > Lucifugimonadales > JAPULR01. The sequence goes on from CBDDDE010000010.1 coordinate 760,033, forward strand.
CCTGAGATTCCGGTCAACGTTGTGGACCTGGGCTTGGTCTACGGTGTTGAAGTATCGGAGGGCGACGTTCACGTTTTAATGACCCTCACCGCCGCAGGATGCGGCATGGGCCCCATGATTGCTCAGCAAGCCGAATGGGCCATCTCCGAGTTGGAGGGAGTGGAGGACGTGGAAGTAGAAATGACCTTCGACCCTCCCTGGTCCCCTGACTTGATTTCCGAGGACGGCAAGAAGCTCTTGGGCATCGACTAGATTTCGCGGCCAACGTCTACAGGACCGGTGCACAGCACACAATGACCACACCTCAGAGGACCCCCACGCCCCAGGAACAGTCCCGGCTGCAAGCCATAAAGAAAACCTGGCAGCAACGGCGCGCCATCACCCAAAACCTCTCCCGCATAAAGACCAAGGTGGCCGTCTACAGCGGGAAGGGCGGCGTTGGCAAGACCACCGTGGCCGTGAACCTGGCCGCCATCTTGGCGAAGCAGGGGAATACCGTGGGTCTTCTGGACGTAGACATAGATTGCCCCAACGTTACCAAGGTGCTGGGTATCACCGAGGCTCCCGCCCACGTGGGCGGGAAGCTGGTCCCGTCGGAGCGCTTCGGCGTTAAGGTCGTCTCTATGGGCTTCTTTCAGCAGAAGGAGGACGAGGCCATTATCTGGCGAGGCCCCATGGTGCACAACGCCATCAACCAGTTCCTCCAGCTTACCGAATGGGGAGAGTTGGATTACCTGGTTGTAGACCTGCCGCCTGGAACTTCGGACTCCCCCCTCACCGTAATGCAGACCCTCCCGCTGGACGGCTTTGTCATGGTAACTACCCCACAAATGCTGGCCCAGCTAGACGCCAAGCGCTCCATCAACATGGTAAGGAAGCTCAAAGTCAAGGTTCTGGGAGTGGTGGAGAACTACACCGGCGAGATCTTTGGAAAAGGGTCCGGCGAGGCCCTTGCCAAGGAGCTTGATATCCCTTTCCTGGCATCCATGGCCCTCCGGGCCGACTACCGGGACGAAACCAAGCCAACGGTTCTCACCAGCTCCAAGGTTAGGAAGGAATACGAGCACCTGGTTAAGGAGTTAAAGGCCAGCCTAAAGTCGCTGGAAGGCTGAACCGCCTTTTATTCCCTACCCTCACGCGGTAGTAATTCTTTCCATTTGCTGATTCCAACTCACCCTAAGGGCCACGGGGACATCCCCGGATTCTAACAGTCGCAATAAAGCGCGATTGAATATATCCCTGCCCCTCCTGCCAAAAGTAGCCAAGACCATAACTATCCATTCCTTTATAGGGACGAAGTTTACCTCCTAGCCCTGCGCAAGGTCCGGAAATCCAATCTCTTGTGTGTGCTCCTGTGGAGGCGGGCACGGCTTATTCTACGCCCACAACAGGCTTTGAGGAGCAGGTGGCTTCAGCCTGCAAATCGAAGGACAATAAGTAAAGCAGGGACTCCAGTCCCTATACCGTTGTTCAACCCCGGTTAATGTGACTTTCAGGAGCAGCCGGGATCCACTGGAGTGAAGCGATTGCCAGACGCCGGGGCATAGGTGAGGAGTGTACGGTAGCTAGTCCAGGGCGCTTCCGGCGCGGCCCTTAAGCACCTGCCGGGACTTGCCAGGTTCCCCACCGGATACAACCCCCTCCTCTTCAAGGAGTTCAAGGATCTGCATGGCCCGAGGGTAGCCAATCTGAAGCCGACGCTGCAACATGGAGGGAGAAATGTGCTGGTACTTTTCACACATCTCACGGGCTCGCTCCAGCATCTCATCTTCATCTAACTCACCGGCGGGATCGTCCTCCTCATCCGGTTCCTCAAGGGAAATGCTGGGAAGCGGGGGACCCTTCTGTTTCTTCCAGAAATCGATTACATCATCGAACTCCGAGTCCGCCACGTAGGTGCCCTGTATGCGGCGAGGCGCGGGGGACTGGGCCGAAAGGAAAAGCATATCGCCCTTGCCCAAAAGCTTGTCAGCACCGCCACCGTCCAGAATCACCCTGGAGTCCACCTGCGAAGCAACGGCGAAGGCGATACGGCCTGGAATGTTGGCCTTTAACAGCCCCGTGACAACTTTCACCGACGGTCTTTGGGTGCACAGTATCAGGTGTATGCCAGTGGCTCTACCCAACTGGGCCAGGCGAACCAGGGATTGTTCTACCTCAAACCCGGAGGTCATCATCAGGTCCGCCAACTCGTCAATTATCAGAAGGGCGTAAGGCATCTTCTCTTTGGACTTGCGGTTATATCCATCGATGTTGCGAACCCCGAGTTCCTCCATCAACTTGTACCGTCTGAACATCTCCCGCAACAGCGCCGTCAGAACGTCCATGACCTTGTCCGGGTCCACAATGACGGGAGCAAACAGGTGCGGAATTCCGTTAAAAGGAGTCAACTCCACCCGTTTGGGGTCCACCATCAACATTCTGAGTCGGTCAGGGGGGTTGGATAGCAGTAGGGACATGACAACGGAGTTTATACAAACGCTCTTGCCGCTGCCCGTGGACCCGGCAATAAGAAGGTGGGGAAGGCTCAGCAGGTCCGCAATGACAGGCTCGCCGCCGGTGCCCTGGCCCAGAGCCAGTGGCAACCCTCCCTTCTTTACTATCTGACGAAAGGCGGTGTTGCTGACTACCGAGTGCATCGATACGACACTGGGGTTGGGGTTGGGGACTTCAAGACCAACGAACCCTTCCCCGGGTACGGGGGACTCGATTCTGAGATCGGATGTCTTGAGAGCTAAGGCCAAGTCCGTTTCCCTAGCCACGATGCTATGCACCTTGACGCGACCCATGTCAATTGAGGATTTCTCATCCAGCGATTTGGCGTCGCGATTTCTCTTGATACGGCCGGGGAGAAGGCCGAACCTGATGACACGAGGTCCGGTTTTTATATCCGTTACCGATACTTCCACACCGTGATCGGACATGGTGGACTCTATACACGTGGCCATCTCGGTCAGGGTCTCCGGAGACACCGACTCCACGACCCCTTCAGCAAGTAGGTCAAGACTCGGCAAACGCCAGTTGGACGCGTGAGCCGCCGCCACTCCCTCCCTATCACCGAAGCCCACGTCGTTAGTCTCTTCCCAACCGTTGGATTTGAGACGCATATCTTCAGCCGTAATCATTTTTGACATCTGGCTGACGGGTTTCGAAACCGGGGCATCATGCCGTATCCTGATGGACTTAAGCTTGCTAATAATCCAGCCGGAGAGGCGATAAAGGAACACCGCCACAGCTATCAGCGCCGCTGCACCGTATCCCAATGCCGCAGTGCCACCGACCTTGTATTTGGCCAGCATCCACCGAGGGTTCAGGACAAGGGTGGCCAGCCACAGAGCACCGACTATCTTGGGAATGCCGAAGAGCAAGGGATATCCACCAAAAATGCTGCCCCAGCTACCGGAAAATCCAATCTCGTCAAGAGGGCCTTTGAACGGGAAAAAGAGAGATAGGATGCCCAGAGTGGCCATCACCGCCAAGGCAGCCCCAACCCAGAGGTTGGCATAAGCCTTTAGCAATCTGCGTCCGAAGACAAGGGAAGTCAGGAAGGCGGCTATCCATAACCCAGCGGGTATGTATCCAAAACCCAAGTAAGTCCAAAGCCTGCCCCGCAGGTCCGCCCAGAAGTAGAGCGCCGCAGCGGGGAGAATAACCAGGGTCAGGAAAGCCAGGACCCAAATTCCGTAACGTGTCAGGAGTAAGCCAAAGAACTTCTTCACCGGCCGACGTACCGCACCCTTCCCAAACTACCTAAGTTCAGATAAGTCAGACCTCCAGGGTCACAGGTACAATCATAGGCCTACGGCCCATACCCTTGTAAAGACACTCGCGAGCTATTTTTTTTACTTTTTCGTTAATATAGGACCAATCCACAGGATTTCGCACCTTGTGGTCCAGGGAGTCATATATCTGTGTGGCTATTCTACTAAAGACCTCTTCCCTGCGCCGGTCTTCCGAGAATCCGGTGGAAATAACCGTTGGCTCCACCACCGGAGCGCCAGTGCGCCTATCGAGACTCAGCACAATTACCACCACGCCGTCTTTGGACAATACACGGCGATCCTCCAGCACCTCGCTCGAGTTATCCATGGTGTTAGAACCATCAATGTAGATATCCCCCGCCGGCACCTTATCCGTCACCCGGCCGCCCTTTGAAGAAATCTCCAGGACGTCACCGTCTTCAAGTACAAAGGTGTTCTCTTCTTTCACACCCACTTGCTGAGCCAGACGCGCGTGGGCCGCCATTCCTCGATGCTCGCCGTGAACAGGCACGAAGAAACGGGGTTTGGTGAGGCTCAACACCATCTTCAGCTCCTCCCTCCCACCGTGGCCGTGAACGTGCACCATGGCAATCTTGTCGTAGAGTACGCGGGCGCCCTGGCGCACCAGGCTGTTGATAGTCCTGTTTACAACCTTTTCGTTACCCGGTATGGCGGAGGCCGATATGACCACCGTGTCCTTGGGCAGCACGTCAATCTGTCTATGGGAGCCGTTGGCAATTCGCACCAAGGCGGAGCTAGGCTCTCCCTGGCTGCCCGTAGTAATAAGAACCACCTTGTCCTGGGGCATCTTCATAGCCCTTTGCAGCGACACCAGGACACCGGGAGGTGGATGTATATAGCCCATATCCGTGGCCATGGCCACGTTGTCTACCATTCTGCGGCCCACGACGGCTACCTTGCGGCCGTGGCTTGCCGCCGCGTCTAGCACCTGTTGAATGCGCGATATCAGGGACGCAAAGGTGGCAACCAACACCCGCCCCGGTGCGTCTCCAATGGCCTTATCCAACGCCGCCCCCACCACCATCTCAGAGGGGGTGTAGCCCTCCATTTCAGCATAGGTGGAGTCGGACAGGAGGAGGAAAACCCCCTCCTCACCATAGCGAGCCAAAGCGCCCAGGTCAGTGGTCTTACCGTCCACCGGAGTGTGGTCTATCTTGAAGTCCCCCGTGTGTATGACCAACCCCGCGGGCGTCCTAATGGCGTAGCCCATAGCGTCAGGGATGCTGTGGCTTACCTGAAAGGCCTCCACATCGAAGGGTCCCAGGGAGAATGGGGTCCTCGGCTCGATAGCGTGTAGGTTGACGCCTTTGTAGACACCGTGGTCCTTCAGCTTTACCGAGATAAGCCCGTGGGCTAAGAGTGGGGCATATACGGGCACTTTCAACTGTGGAAGAACGTATGGTAGGGCACCGGTGTGGTCCTCGTGGCCATGGGTAATGAGTATGGCCTTGATCTTGTGGCGGCGCTCCACCAGGTATGAGATGTCGGGGATGGCAATGTCCACACCGGGGGCGTCTTCCCCGGGAAACGAGATCCCGCAGTCAACGACGACAATGTCGTCGCCGTACTCCAGCGCCATCATGTTCTTGCCAATTTCCCCAAGTCCGCCCAGGGGTATTACCCTCAAAGGAGTTGAGGTCACCTCACGTGCCCTGCGAGAACATGTTTAGCTGCTGGGCGTCCGGTGGTTCCTCCGGGGCCACTGCGTCGGCAGCCTGATGGATCAAACCGGGGATAGCATTGAAGTCTTCCTCAATGACTTTTTTCAGGTTTTGGTTGTGGAGGGCCGCCGCCGGGTGGTACATGGGGTATATCAACCTTCCTTCAACACTCTTGGGACTGCCCCTGACCTTGCCAATGGTCTGTTTGGCAATGAACCGGGCCATGGAGTAGCGCCCAAGGGTTACCACAACCTTGGGGTCTATTAGCTCAATCTGCCTGTCCAAGTGTTTACGACATGCGCTTATTTCGCCGGGCATGGGGTCGCGGTTGTTGGGTGGCCTGCATTTTACTACGTTGGTTATGAATACCTCTTTTCGGTCCAGCCCCGCTGAAGTAATGAGTTGATCAAGAAACCGTCCCGCCGGGCCTACAAAGGGCAGGCCCTGCCGGTCCTCGTGGAACCCGGGCCCTTCGCCTATCATCATGATTTCAGCGTTTGCCGAGCCGTGGCCCGGCACTGCCTTGGTTCTTGTCTTGCTTAACGGACAGTCGGTACAAACGTTTATCCGCTGGGCTAGCTCTTCCAAAGTGCTCATGAACGATGACCTCGCGGTAAGTTGTACGAAGCCAGTCTATCACAGAAAGAGGGTATCAACCGTCTTCAACGCCGTGCTCCTTGAGATAGTCGACGGCGTTTTGAACAGTGACGATCTTTTCCGCATCTTCGTCGGCGATTGAAACCTCAAGGTCATCGGTGGAAAACTCCTCCTCCAAGGCCATGATAAGCTCCACCAAGTCCAGGGAATCGGCGTCGAGAGTCTCGTTGAAGGAGGCTTCAGGAACCACCTTTTCCTCTTCCACGCCGAGCTTGTCAATCACAATGGATGTTACTCTTTCCAGTACTGTTGCCATGCTATTCACCTTTTTAGACGGCTGATTGCCTATGCCGCTGGGTAGTCCAGTACCATTAGCGACCCCAATACGCCATTCACGAACCGTGACGAGCTTTTGCTTCCAAAGGTCTTGGCCAACTCAACGGCCTCGTTGATTACCACCTTAGGAGGGGTATCTTGGCTGTGCCTAATCTCGTATATGGCGATCCTCAAGATATTCCGGTCCACCATTGGGATCTGCTCCACCGGCCAGGCGGGAGCCAACTCCCTAATCACACCGTCGATTTCCTTCAGATTAACCGTTATCCCTTGCACCAGACTCAGGGTAAAACCCTTGACGCCGGTCCCCATGATCGCGCCTGTAAGAAGCCTCTTTGCCGCCGCCGCCGTGGAATGGTCGGAAGCGTCACTTTCATAGAGGGCTTGCAAAGCCAAACCTCTCGCCTTTCTACGGGGAGGTGGTGTCTGTTGGGGAGCCATGGGCATGCGTCTTTTGTCTGAAGGGAGTTACAGCAGTGGATACTGCTCAGCCACTTTTTGGGCTGAGCTTGAATCTCCAACGTTGGCCGTCCTTGCTTGACGGTCTATCCTCTTTACCAGACTTGACAACACGCGCCCCGGTCCAAACTCTACGAAGGTGGAAACCCCCATATCTATCATGCATTCCACGGACTCTTTCCACCGGACGCATTGGCAAATCTGGCTCTCCAGTTCCTCTTTTATCTCCTGCCAGGTTGTCATCTGCTGGCCGGAGAGGTTGGCTACAATGGGGGCCTTGGGTTCTCTGAAAGTGCTCTCTTCCAAGGCCTTGCACAAACCCTCCTGAGCAGGCGCCATCAACTGGGAGTGAAAGGCGCCAGCCACTGGCAAAAGAATGGCTCTACGAGCCCCTGCGGCTGTAGCCAGTTCAATGGCTCGATCCAGTGCAACGCAATCCCCGCTAATGACAATCTGATCTTGAGAGTTGACGTTGGCAATTTCAACGCCCGCCTCTTGGCACACTTCCTCCAGAGTCACGTCATCCAATCCTATGATGGCGGCCATGCCGCCCGAATGACTCTCCGCGGCCTCCTGCATCAAGCTGCCGCGCCGCTGCACCAAACGGATACCTTCAACCAGGTCCATGACCCCCGCCGCCACCAAAGAGGTGTATTCACCCAGGCTGTGTCCCGCAAAAACCACGGGCTCCACCTGTTCATACTGCTCCAGCTCTTCCAAAGCGGCTAAAGAAGCTAAGGAAGTTGCCATGATGGCCGGCTGTGAGTTTACCGTCTTTTCCAGCTCACTGGAGGGCCCATTGAACATCAACTTACTAAGAGAAAAGGACAAAGACATGTCTACGGTATCAAAAACTTCTCTGGCTCGCCTTGAGGTGTTGTAGAGTTCAGAACCCATCCCAACGAACTGAGAACCCTGGCCTGGAAATATATAGGCAACTCCAGGCTTGTTTTGTGTTTTCGTGACGTCCCCCTTAACGAATTTGATTTAGTATTACAAAAAAAACGACGCTCACCAAATTACAAACGAAAAAGTTTGCCTGAACTTTAATTTTCCTCGGTTTCACCTCCTCTTGATACAATTTGCCGTCCTTTATAAACCCCACACTTGGGGCAAGCCCTGTGGGGCAGTTTAGCCGATCGGCACTGCGGACAAAGGGAAAGATGAAGGGGTTTTAATCGGTAGGCAATGGACTTTCGTCCACTCCTAGCTCTGGTAAGTTTTTTTTTGGGTAGGGCGCCCATTATCAGCCTCGCTCTCTTGATTGGTCCAAAGGGGTCAGCGTACTGTTCCCAGGACTGGCACCGGTGGGGTCAATGCCGTTTCCGCCGCAAAGGGAGCATATCCCATTACAGTCCGGATGGCATAGGGATTTCACGGGACGGTTGAGGATTAGGTACTGACGAAGAACCGCGCTCAGGTCCAATGTACCGGCATAGTCAATAAACAGGTCTCCGTCCTCTGACTCCGTTGGCTCCGGTACGCCGTTCCTACCGGTGGCCGGAGCGTAACGAAACTGTTCGTTGATGGAAGCGTGAATGGGTTGTCCAAAGCCCTTTAGGCATCGGCCACAGACTTCGTCAACCTCCAGGGTCAAAAAGGCCTCGGCCCAAATACCCTGATTGAATCGAGTCAACATAAGTTGTCCTTCAACCCGCTCCCTTTCACCCCACTCAGTAGCCACCTCTTCATTGACTACAAGGTCCCACTGAAAGCCCAGTGGTTCCTTTAAAAGTTGCGCTACGTTAAATTGCATTAAACTACATTTTCCAAGCTAATGGACGGCAAATTATAGTTACAGGAATTCAATGGTGTCAAGCAATGGAGGAAATTGACAACTTACCCGGAAACGTTACCGGATAATTAGTTGGTTGTTTGGGCTATGAATACGACCTCTCTCCAACGGTCTCCCGAATAAATTTCACAATGTCTTTGGTAGAGGTGCCAGGGCCGAATATTTTAGCTAGCCCCATTTTTTTGAGGGGCCCATGGTCCTCCAAGGGTATAATGCCACCTGCCAATAGCAAGACGTCCTCCATTCCGGTCTCTTTGAGACCCGCTACTATTTCAGGAAATAACGCCAGATGCGCCCCTGAAAGTATGCTGAGTCCTATAACGTCTACATCTTCCTGCAAGGCCGTTTGCACTATCATCTGGGGCGTTTGACGTATCCCCGTGTAAATAACCTCCATGCCCGCGTCTCTGAGCGCCCTGGCTATGACCTTGGCCCCGCGGTCGTGTCCGTCCAGGCCAGGTTTGGCCACCAGCACCCTTATTTTTCCTCCGGGTTCTACCATTGACTCCAATCCTAACTTGATACGCACAGAAAGCGCATGGGCCTACACACTCTGCACCAGCTCGGTTAGCACCCCATGGACGGACCTTGGGTGGATGAAGGCAATCAGTCCGGAGAGACCCTCTCGCGGGGTATGGTCAATCACTTCAAGGCCCTTGGCCTTAAGGGTTTCCAGACCTACAGAAACATCCTTCACATTAAAGGCCAGGTGGTGCAAGCCCTCTCCGCGCCGTTCCAAGAAGCGTCCCACCGGAGTGTCCGCCCCAAGAGGCTGCAGCAGCTCAAGACGAGTCTGCCCAATTTCCACGAGGGCCGCCCTGACACCCTGGTCCTCCATGTCCGTAACTTCCGGGCGTTGGAGGCCAAATATGCCGTGAAAGAAGGCCAAGGCCTCTTCCATGTCCCGCACCGCCACCCCCACGTGATCCACGTAATCAACGGTACATGCCTGACTCAAGCGTCCCTTCTCCTCTACAACTTGAACTGGTCCAACATCTGCCGGGCGATGACGATACGCTGTATTTCAGAGGTACCTTCGTAAATGCTGGTGACCCTGGAGTCTCGGAAATAGCGCTCCACGTTTGATTCCTTGAAATATCCATAGCCGCCGTGGACCTGGAGGGCCTTGGAGCATACCCGGAAACAGGCTTCCGAGGCGTAAAGCTTGGCCATGGAAGCCGCCGCCAGGAAGGGCAAGCCCCGGTCCTTTAGGGTCGCGGCGTGGAGAGTCATAGTCTGAGAGGCGTAAATGTCCGTGGCCATATCTGCCAACATGAACTGTATGGCTTGGTGCTCCGCTATGGCCTTGCCAAAGGTCCTTCGCTGCTGGGAGTAGTGGATGGCCGCCTCAAAAGCCGCCCGAGCTATACCTATGCACTGGGCCGCAATGACGATGCGGCTGGAGTCCAGGACGGCCATGGCGTAACGGAACCCCTTGGCCTCCTCACCCAGGCGGTTCTCCTCGGGAACCACGGCGTTACGGAAGGTCATCTCCACCGTGTTGGAGGCTCGCATACCCATCTTTCCCGACTGTTTGTGCACTTGGAGTCCGGGAGTTCCCCGGTCCACCACATAGGCGCTGACTCCCCGATGTCGCAGGCTCTTATTCACCGTGGCAAAGACCACTGTGGCGTCGGCAATGTCCCCGTTGGTGATGAAAATCTTGCCACCGTTGAGATGGTATTGGCCGTTCCTCAGGACGGCCGTGGTCTGCAACGCCGCAGCGTCGGACCCGGACCCGGGCTCAGTGAGGGCCCACGCCAGCACCTTACTGCCATCCACGGCGCCAGGGATATACCTAGACTTCTGCTCCTCGTTGCCAAACTGATAAATAGTCTCCAACCCCAGGGAGCGATGCGCCAGAAGGCTTACGGCCGAAGCGGCGTCGCCACGGGATATCTCCTCAATGGCAATAACCATCTGGCGGTGCGTGCCGCCGCCGCCGCCAAAGGCCGGGTCCACGCCTATGCCGGCCAGCCCCAAGCCAAGCATGCCCTGCCAAACTTCCTGGGAGAGCTCCTCTTTCTCGTCCATCTCCATAGCGCGAGGCTTGAGTTCTGCCTCGGCAAACTCCCTTACCGCAGCTTGAAGCATCCTCTCTTCTTCTGTCAACAGCAGGTCAATCATACCGGTCCCCTTGAAACTCTGGACTAGACGCGTCTAGCCTAGCGATACAAAACATGATACAGAGAACGTAACAGACATGACTAGACCCCCGCCATCTCCCGCTGCTCTCCAAAGACCCTCCGAAACACGTCGCATATCTCTCCGACGGTGCAGTAGCTCTCCACGCACTCAAGGACAGCCTCCACCGTGTTGTCGTTGGAACGCGCCACGGCTTCCAATCCGGCCAAGGCCGCCGCCGCCGAAGTGCCGTCGCGCTCCCGTCGCACGCGCCTGAGCCGAGCCATTTGACGCTGAGCCGCCTCACTGTTCACCTTCAGCAGGCCTTGTGCCGGCGCGTCTTCAGTCACGTACCGGTTCACTCCCACAATAGTACGCCTACCCTCCTCAACGTCAATCTGATGCCGGTAGGCGGCCTCGTGAATTTCCCCCACCTGGTAGCCCGACTCCAGAGCCGCCACTGCGCCGCCCATGTCGTCTATCCGTCTGATGTAGTCCAAAGCTCCTTTTTCCAAACGAAGTGTCAGGTCTTCCACAAAATAGGAGCCGCCCAGCGGGTCTACCACGTCGGCAATACCGCTTTCATGGGCCAGAATCTGTTGGGTGCGAAGGGAAAGCTGGACCGACTCTTCCGACGGCAGGGCCAAGGCTTCGTCCCTGGAATTAACGTGCAGAGACTGGGTGCCGCCCAGGACCGCCGACAACGCTTGCACCGTGGTCCTGACAACGTTGTTATCAGGCTGCTGGGCGGTGAGAGTGACACCGGCGGTTTGAGTGTGAAATCGAAGCTTCATGGACCGCGGTTCGCGAGCATGAAAACGCTCCCTCATTACCCTTGCCCAAATGCGGCGCGCCGCTCTGAACTTGGCCGCTTCTTCAAACAGGTTGTTATGGGCCACAAAGAAAAAAGACACCCGTCCGGCAAAGTCGTCCACGTCCAACCCCGCGTCCACCGCGGCCTGTACATACTCTATGGCGTTGGCAAAAGTAAAAGCCAACTCCTGCACCGCCGTGGCCCCCGCCTCCCGCATGTGATATCCGCTTACGCTTATTGTGTTCCACTTGGGCGTATTGGCAGAGCAGTACTTGAACACGTCCACCACCAGACGCATGGAGGGCTGAGGTGGGTATATGTAGGTGCCACGGGCGATGTATTCCTTGAGAATGTCGTTCTGCAGGGTGCCGCTGATCTTGGTCAGAGGTATCCCCCGCTTCCTGGCAACGGCCATGTACAGGCAGAGAAGTATCGACGCCGTGGCGTTGATGGTCATGGAGGTGCTGACCACGTCCAGAGGTATCCCGTCCAGGAGCGCCTCCATGTCTGCAAGGTGGCTAATTGGCACACCCACCTTGCCCACTTCGCCCCGAGCCAACGGGTGGTCAGAGTCATACCCTATCTGGGTTGGCAGGTCAAAGGCTACCGATAGCCCCGTTTGCCCCTGGTCCAACAGGTATCGGTACCGCTGATTGGACTCCTCGGCCGTCGCATAGCCGGAATACTGCCGCATGGTCCACAGACGGCCCCGGTACATGTTGGCCTGCACTCCCCTAGTGTAGGGATACTCTCCCGGGCTGCCCAGGTCCCGGTGGTAATCAAACCCGCTCTCCTCCAGGTCGCTAGAGGAGTACGCGGTGTCCTGCTCCAGCCCGGACTCAGTGGCGAAGCTTGCCCGCCGCTCGCCTCTGAGTCGCGTAGCGGGGTCCAGGGTCCTCAAACGCCACTCCTTTTTGCTTCGGCTGGTCATGGTTGCTCGCCTCCCGGCAGGTTCCACCATTGTAATGCCCCACGGGGCTATGCTCAACCAAGGAGGCTTGGGCAGTGGCAGTTGAGCTGGGGCGCTAAGTTGCGGGTTCCAAGTGCTTCAATCGCGGCAAAGTAGAGCAGAAATTTATGGGACAGGCATAGGGACAGTGTCCCTATCTATGTCCCGATAATTCAGGTATAATTTACGCCTAATAATTATTGGACATTGTCCAGGACAACGTCCTGTTTTTTGTCCAACTGGAACGTCCACTTTAACATGACCGTCCGCACAGGCGACCCAAATCTGATCACGATGGTCGCAAAAATACACGCTTTGTCTTCAGTAATCCACGGCATACCCATACCGCCCCATCTCCAGGAACGGCTAGACCGTCTGAACATTGCCCGGGCGGTGAGGGGGACCACCGGTATAGAGGGGACGGAAGTTTCCGAAGAGGAGGTGCGGGACATTCTCGAAGTCAATCAAGACGAGGCCGTACTGTCGTCGTCTCGCGCCAGGGAGGAGAAGGAAGTCAAAAATGCCGCTGAGTTGATGTACCACGTGGCCGAATTTTTGGAGTCCAACCCCAATATGCCCATCACGGAGGACCTCATTAAAGAGTTTCACTTCATTATCACCCACGGCATAGACTATCCCAACAACGTACCCGGACAGTTCAGGACTGCGCCGGTGCGCGCCGGCCAATACTCGCCCCCTGACAACGCTCAAGATATCAGCAGGCTGCTGAGAGAGTTCATCAGATGGTTCAATACCGGCTTGCCCCAAAGCTGGGATCCCGTTATAAGAGCTATCGCGGCGCATTTCTTCGTAGTAAGCATTCACCCCTTTGGGGATGGCAATGGACGCACGTCCCGGGCCGTTGAGAGCTACCTACTGTATCAATCCGGGGTTAATCCACGAGGTTTCTACTCCCTTGCCAACTACTACTACCGCAACCGCCCGGAGTACATCCGCATGCTAAACCTCGTTCGATTTAGGAGCGACCCCAACCTAACTCCCTTCATAGCCTTCGCCTTGAAGGGCTTAGTCGAAGAGCTTGAGCAGGTCCACGCCGAGGTCCTGTCGGAGGTTAGAGTCATCGCCTTTCGAGACTTCGCTAGGGAGACCCTTTCAATGCAGGGAAGGCTTGGAACTCCCGTGGGTGAAAGGCAAATGCTCTTTCTTTACGGCTTCAAGACAAACCCGTATCGTTGAAAGAGGTCCGGTCGGGCAGCCACCTACTTTCCTTGCTGTACAGGAACGTGACGAACAAAACTTTAATGCGCGACGTAAACTTTCTGAAGGAGCATAACCTTATTATGCTGGAGAAAGGGTCGTTGAGGGCCAATCTTGAGGTTATGACACAGTTCACCGCACCGCGAAGGGCCAAATCTTCATGAACTTTACCACTGCCTGAAAATGCTTCCCCCAACCACCGGCACTTAGAAGTCCCCTTTTCATTGACTGTCCTTGGTCTCCCTGCCTAAAATGGTGCCAAATGACAGAGTGCCCAGAGGCAGAACGACTAGTCTCCGGTAAGGTCAGACAGGAAGATGAGGGTCTGGATACTTCCCTTCGGCCCAGCCTGCTCAAAGACTTTGTTGGCCAGGAGCGGGTAAAGGGAAACCTGATTATTGCCATCCGGGCCGCCCTCATGCGAGGGGAACCCCTGGACCACGTCCTCATATACGGACCGCCGGGCTTGGGAAAGACCACCTTGGGTCACATCATAGCCCAGGAAATGAACGTCAACATCCGGATTACTTCCGGCCCCGCCATCGAGCGAGCGGGGGACATGGCCGCCATTCTGACCAGCCTTGGCAGCGGTGACGTCCTGTTCATTGACGAGATCCATCGCCTCAGCCGCGTTGTGGAGGAGGTCCTCTATCCCGCCATGGAAGACTTTTTCCTCTCCTGGATGATGGGCAAGGGCCTGGGGGCCAGGAGTATGAACCTCCGAGTCAACCCCTTTACCCTTGTGGGCGCCACCACCCGGTACGCCATGATTAGTCCACCTCTGAGAGACAGATTCGGCTCCATTTACCGCCTGGACTTCTATGACAACAAGGCCATGTGGTCCATTGTTCATCGATCCGCGTCTATTCTAAAGGTCCCCGTGGAGGACCTGGGCGTCAAGGAGATAGCCAGTCGGTCCCGTGGCACTCCCCGGGTGGCCAACCGGCTGCTGAAGCGCACCAGGGACTACGCCCAAGTGATGGCCGACGGCCGGGTAACTACAAAGGTGTGCCTGGAAGCCCTTGATAAGCTGGAGGTGGACAGTTTGGGCCTGGACGACGTGGACCATCGCTTGCTCCGGGGCATCGTGGAGAAGTTCTCCGGTGGGCCCGTGGGACTTAGCACCCTGGCCGCCTCCATAAGCGAAGAAGCCGACACTATCATGGATATCTACGAGCCCTATCTCTTGCAGCTGGGGTTTCTGGAGCGCACGCCGCGGGGCCGCACCGCCACGCCCCGCGCCTACGCCCACCTGGGTATCGAGTACGCGCCGCAAGGTCAAAGTCCCCAGCAAAAGCTGCTCTAGCCACATTGCTCCTTGGCGGCCCAGGACCCGGCGCACGTTGCCTGTATCTATGCCAAGGTCTACAATAGCCACATGCCTCAGGTAAACGCTCCAACACGCATCTCTAAAATGGGTCTGGACATTGACACCGGCGTTGACCCCCTTGACGGACTGAGTCCCTGGCTCAAGCCCACGGTGTCCGGCCTTCTGGATCAAGGCAGGGACATGTCGACTGACCAAGCCCTAGCCCTGGCCCACTCCAAGCCTGAAGACCTCAACGGCCTCTGTCGCACAGCGTCCATCCTTCGCGACAGGGGCAAAGGCCGGGTTGTCACATTCTCACCAAAGGTGTTCATACCCCTGACCCGACTGTGCCGGGACTTCTGCGGGTACTGCACCTTTCGACAAACCCCTCTGAGGCCGTAGACCTCTATATGAGCCCCGACGAGGTGCTGGATGTGGCCCGTGCCGGACAGGAGCTGGGGTGCAGCGAAGCTCTGTTCACCCTCGGCGAACGCCCTGAGCAACGTTATCCCCAAGCCCGCCAGTGGCTTGCCAACAGGGGCTACTCAACCACCTTGGACTACCTGAGACACGTTTCCGCCCTGGTGCTGGAGCAGACCAACTTGCTGCCTCACGGGAACCCCGGCACCATGAGCCGAAGGGAGATGGCAACCCTCAAGGAGGTCAACGCCTCCATGGGTGTGATGTTGGAGGTCCTAAGCCAGCGCCTTTGCGAGGAGGGCGGACCACACTACCTGGCCCCCAGCAAGTGGCCCAAAGTGCGCATGAAGACCCTGGAACTGGCGGGCCTGCTGAAAATTCCCTTTACCACCGGCATACTCATCGGTATTGGGGAGAACCGGCGGGAGCGGATAGAGTCCCTGCTGGCAATTCGAGAGTCACATCGTCGCCACGGCCACGTCCAGGAAATCATCATCCAGAACTTTAGGGCCAAGTCCAACACAGCCATGGAGGACCACCCCGACGCCGGCGCCCAGGACCTCCTGTGGACCGTCGCCGTGGCCCGCATAATAATGGGTCCCAAGGCCAACATTCAGGTTCCACCTAACCTCAGCTACGCCGATTATCCCCTCTTTTTAATGGCCGGTATCAACGACTGGGGCGGCGTCTCACCCCTGACCATAGATTACGTTAATCCGGAGGCCCCTTGGCCCCGGATTTCCCAACTCCTGCGCCGCACCCGGGAAATGGGCTTTGATCTACAGCCCCGGCTGCCCGTGTACCCCGAATTCTTCATGGAAACCACCGATTACGTTCCCCAAGCAATCAGAGAGCGCCTCCGATCTCTGGCGGACAGGAACGGGTACCTAAAGGGGGGCATTAATCGCTATGTCGCTGCAACAGACTGAACGTATAACCCCAGGCTCCCTGGAACGCCTGGTCAGCGCCCTGGACCCGTCCGCTGCAAGAGTGCTTTCCGACGCCCTGGACGGCAAGGACATTACCGTAGACCAAGCCCTGGTGCTTTTTGACGCTTCAGGACAGGAACTAAACGCCACCATGATGGTAGCCGACGAGCTTCGCCGCCGCTCCGTGGGGGACCTGGTCACTTACGTAGTCAATCGCAACATCAACTTCACCAACGTGTGTATCAAGCGATGCGGCTTCTGTGCCTTCAGCCGCGACCACCGCCAGGAAGAGGGCTACTTTCTACCAATTTCAGAGGTCATTAGAAGGGCAAGGGAGGCCTGGGACCTGGGGGCTACCGAGGTTTGCATACAGGCGGGACTGCCACCCCAGATGCAAGGTGACCTGTATATTCGCATCTGCGAGGCCATAAAAGCTGAGATGCCCGATATTCACATCCACGGTTTTTCCCCTGAAGAGGTCCTATACGGGGCTACGCGCTCCCAATGCAGCGTTAGAGACTACCTCAAGGCCCTGAAAGACGCGGGGGTTGGAAGCCTGCCGGGGACTTCCGCCGAGATACTTGACCAGGAGCTTCGTGACCTCATCTCTCCCGGTCGTATATCCAAGGACCAGTGGATTGAGGTTATAACCACCGCCCACGACCTGGGTATTCCCACCACCTCCACCATCATGTACGGCCACGTGGAAACCAATGAGCACAAGGCTCTACACATTGCCCTTATTCGAGACATCCAAAAGGCCACCGGCGGCATTACGGAGTTTGTGCCTCTGAGCTTTGTTCACGCCGAGGCTCCCATGCACTTCCAGAAAGTGGTTGACGGAGTACGCAGCGGGGCCACGGGCACAGAGGTGCTGAAGGTCCACTCTATTTCACGCATCATGCTCAACAACTGGATTCCCAACATACAGGCCTCCTGGGTAAAGGAAGGCCTTAGACTCTCCCAAATCCTTCTCATCGGCGGGGTCAACGACCTAGGCGGCAGTCTGATTAACGAGAGTATCTCCACCGCCGCCGGGGCGCAGCACGGCCAACTTGTCCGCCCCTCAGAGTTTCGCCAGACCATTCGAGATGCGGGAAGAGTCCCCGCCGAGAGGTATACCACCTACAAAATCAAGAAGGTTTTCAACGAAAACGACGACCCTCAAGACCCCCTGGACCTGATAGACGACAACCTGGAGGAACGGTTCGGCTCTTATCACAGCATGGTCAAGATGGAGGGCTTCCGCTTCAAACATCCCAAGCACCGGGACAGGCCCAAGTCCCCGTCCGCTACCTAAAGGCGCGTGGTTACGGCGCCCGGGTTAACCCTCGCCTTAGCCGGGGGCGTAGGCGGCGCTAAGCTCGCCCTGGGTCTCTCCAAGACCCTCCCCCCCCATCGGCTAGTGATGATAGTCAACACAGGTGACGACGAGGAGTTCCACGGCCTCAACGTATCTCCGGACCTGGATACGGTGATGTACACCCTATCGGAACTGGCCAACCCCGACACCGGCTGGGGTCTGGCCGGCGAGACCTTTGAGTCTCTAAAGATGTTATCTAACTATGGTGCGCCCACCTGGTTCAACCTGGGAGACAAGGACCTGGCTACGCACTTGCGTAGAACCCAGCTGCTGCGCCAAGGTTGGTCCCTGTCCCAAGTGACTCAGCACCTGTGCCGACGCCTAGGCATTCAACACACCATCGCCCCAATGACCGATGACACTGTCCGCACCATGGTTGACACCACGGAGGGTCTATTGGCATTCCAGGAGTACTTTGTTCATCGCCGCTGTCAACCGGAAACCAAGGCCGTACAGTTCCGCGGCGCCGGGGCTGCCAAGCCCTCCCCCACCCTAGACGCCGCCCTGGCGTCCGCCTCCTCCTTGGTATTCTGCCCGTCCAACCCCTTCCTCAGTATTGACCCAATCCTTGCCGTGGGAAACGTGAGACAACGAGTGCGGTCCTTCAAGGGTCCCAGGGTGGTGGTTAGCCCCATAGTCGGCGGTGCAGCCATCCGTGGCCCGGCGGCCAAAATGATGCGGGAGATGGGGCATCCCGTATCATCCGCGGGTGTGGCGCAGCGGTACCAAGGTCTATGTGACCTATTTATCCTTGACCGCGCCGACGCCCATGAGGCTGAGGCCATCCGGTCACTGGGGATGGAGCCTCACGTGACCAACACCGTCATGAACACAACCCAGGATAAGATAGACCTGGCAAACTTTATCTGCCGTCTGGTGGAGGGGCGCCATGAGTGACGCCTCAATGAACGTGGTTGCAATCGTACCCATAAAGCCCCTTTCCAAAGCCAAGTCCCGCTTGGCTCCCTTCCTGGACCGGCCCAAACGTCAACGGCTGGTGGTCAACATGCTGCGGGGCGTCATTAAAGCCGCCCTTGAAGCGGTGAACGAGGTTTGGGTGCTGGGATCTGACCGCCTAACCGAGGAGATAGCAAAGGACGAGGGGGCCAACTGGCGTACGGAGGCGGGATCCGACGTCAACGAAAGCCTCACTATCGTCTTCAAGGAGGTGTGGACATCGGGCAGGGCACCCCTCTTTCTCCCCGGAGATCTCCCCTTTTTGTGCGGGCAGGACCTTCGGGACCTGATGGCCGGGGCCGCCCGCCAACAAGCGGTGGTCCTGTCACCGGCGAACCGTGGACGCGGAACCAACGCCATTCTCCTTCCCCAACCCTCAAAATTTCGCCTCCTCCTTGGACCGAACAGCTTTCCCCGGCACGTGGCCGAGGCTAGGCGCTGCGGCCTTGAACCATCCATCCACTCCACCCCCGGCCTTGCCAACGACCTGGATACCTGGGATGATGCGCAGGCCTATCAGACCATGGAGCCGGGTCTCCTGGAGCGTCTTACCAGTGGAGAGAGCTAACGTGGCCTCAGACGCAATTAAACTGGGCGTCCTTCTTCCCACCCGCGCCCTCCTCATGGTGGGCAACGCCCCCACCAACGCGGACCCCGTCATCAATATGGCCCAAATGGCCGAAGAATCCGGCCTTGATTCCGTTTGGGTAGGGGACAGCCTGACCGCCAAGCCTAGGCTTGAGCCCCTCACCACCCTGGCGGCCATCGCCTCGCGTACCAAACGAGTGCGCCTGGGCACTGCGGTGCTCTTGGCGGCCCTGCGTCATCCGGTCTTGCTGGCCCAGATGGTGGGCACCCTGGACCTGCTGTCCCAGGGACGCGCCATCCTGGCCGTCGGGGCGGGCGGAGCCTTCAACCATGCCCAAAAAGAGGAATGGCGAATAGCCGGTGTGGAACCGTCCCAGCGAGGCCGCAGGCTGGAAGAGATTGTCCAGATAGTCAAGGGGTTGGGCACGGGGCACCTGGACTCCCACCATGGCCGCCACTTCCGGCTGGAGGACGTATCAATGAGACCCGTGCCGGTCCAGCCCGGCGGGGTGCCAATCCTCTTCGCCTGTCACCTAAGGGCGCAGCGAGAGGCCCAGTTCCGCCGCGCCGCCCGCCTAGGCGACGGGTTCATTTCCATCTCCGAGCAACCTGAGGACTTCGCCGAAGTACGACGCAGGGTTGAAAAGTACGCCATGGAATACGGCCGCGAAGTTAGCTCCATGGAGAGGGTATTCTACATGACGGTGAACCTCAACCCTGACCTCGCGACGGCGGAAAAAGAGGCCGACGAGTTTATAAAGCTGTACTACGGAGTCAATATCTGGCGGAACCTCTGGGGCCCCTGGGGACCCTCCGAAAACCTGGCCGAGTCCATAAGAGGGTACGCCCGAGCCGGCGCCACCACGGTGATAGTTCGCTTCGCCTCTTTCACACCCATGGAGCAGTTCAAGACCTTCCTGAAGGAGGTAGTCCCGCGGATACAGTAGCCCAAGGCCCGAACTGGCAGCGCGCCTTAGCCGCCCCGCTCCCGTCAACGCGGGCCTTCCCAAGGCATCGGCCCCCGTTGATTAGCCAGAGAGCGCGAGCACTCTTCGCAACGCTTGCGTCTTTGGCGCTATTGGTTGCGGCGTCTGCCTGCGCCGACGCGCCGGCGCCCACGCCCACCGCGACGCTGACTCTCATTCCAACCCCAACTCCGCCGCTATCACCGCAACCTGCAACACCTTCACCAACCTCGCCTCCGCCTTTGCCAACATCTCCTCCACCTGCGGCTCCATCGCCCACCGCGACGCTATCCTTCACCTCAACTCCAACTCCGCAGCCATCACCGCAACCTGCAACACCCTCGCCAACCTCACCTCCGCCTCCGCCACCATCTCCCCCACCTACAACTCCCTCGCCCACCGCGACGCTGACCCTCACCCCAACCCCAACTCCGCAGCCATCACTGCAACCTGCAACGCTCGCGCCCACTCCGCCTCCGCAGCCAACGCCCCTCAGCGTCCACGAGACTATGGTCGTCATCAACGGAGCCACATTCGTTTCGGAATTGGCGGACACACCAGAATCGCGCAGGTTGGGACTCGGCGGACGTGACTCGCTGGGGGCGGACCGGGGCATGTGGTTCGTATTCGACAAGCCCAGCGAGACGATGTTCTGGATGAAGGGTATGCGCTTCCCCATCGACATCGTATGGGTGACGGATGACCTCGTCGTCGCCGGAGTCTCCCCGAACCTCACACCTCCGGACACCGGAACTCCTGACTCCCACCTCCCGCGATACCGCTCCCCCGGCCTGGTGCGCTACGTGCTAGAGATCAACGCCGGTCTGGCCGCTGAGTGGGGCATTGCCGAGGGAGACAGGGTGGAAGTTGGGACAAAGTAAGGTGCGGCAGGGCTGCTCCGATACGGGTGGGCAGATGATATACTGGTGAACGCAAAATCTGTGCGGGAGGGCCGCGCCGGGGCTTCGAAGTACCGGCACGATGTCAGGTTATCCGACTGCTATATTGCTGTACCCCTTTGAAAGATGAGGCTAAAGACCGGCAAAAAGGCGGCGAGGCGCCCTAGGAGGAAATACCGTTGTATCCCATTGACCTATCGGGGAAAAAAGCTCTGGTTTTTGGCGTAGCCAACCAGCGCAGCATCGCCTGGGCAATATGCCAGGTCCTGCACCAAGCGGGCGCAAGGCTAGGCATCGCTTACCAGAACGAGCGCCTGCGCAGCCGGGCCGAAAAACTGGTGCAGGACCTGGACGATGCCCTGCTCCTCCAGTGCGACGTTACCGAAGAGGGCCAGATTGAAGACACTTTTCGGAGGACGGCTGAAGAGTTCGGCAGCCTGGACTATCTCGTACACAGCATAGCCTTTGCTCATCGAGAAGACCTCGGGGGTGATTTTTCCAAGGTTAGCCGCCAAGGGTTTCAGGCGGCCCTGGAAATCAGCGCCTACTCCCTCATCCCTCTGGTGCGGAACGCCGCAACTCTGATGACAGAGGGTGGCAGCGTCATAGCCATGACCTTCCAGGCTTCGGAGCGGGTATTCCCCGGTTACAACATTATGGGGACAGCCAAAGCGGCCCTGGAAAACGAGGTGCGGCAGCTTGCCGCCGAGTACGGGCCCAGGAACATACGAGTCAACGCCATCTCCGCCGGGCCTCTGGAAACCCTGGCAGCGCGGGGCATCCGCGGCTTCCCCGACTTGCTAAAAATTCACGCTCAGAAAGCGCCCCTCCAACGCAACATTACCCATCAGGAAGTGGCGGACACCGCCCTATACCTCTGCAGCAGCCTCTCCGGCGGCGTTACGGGAGCCATAATACCCGTGGACGCCGGCTACCACGTTATGGCGGTGTGAATCCACGCCCACCGGGGTAATCAGCAAGCAGCGTCGCTGCCGTCGGCGATGGAAGACCCGACGCCGTTATCTCCGAAGCTCATGCGATATAGCTTGGAGTAGAGACCTCCCGTTTGGAGAAGCTGGCGATGATTGCCCTCCTCCACTATCCGGCCCTGGTCCATCACAATAACGCGGTCGGCGTTGCGCACCGTTGAAAGCCGGTGAGCAATTACCAAGGCGGTGCGGCCCGCCAACACCTCCCCAAGGGCCTCCTGGATGAGCATCTCCGTTTGGCTATCCACCGAGGCCGTCGCCTCGTCCAAAATGATAATCCTGGGGTCGAAAACCAAGGCCCTGGCAAGGGCGACCAACTGCCGCTGTCCGCCGCTGAGGTTGCCTCCCCACTCCTCCACCTGGGCATCGTAGCCCCCGTCCATGCGAGTAATAAAGTTGTGCGCACCCACCACCTTGGCAGCCCTCTCTATCTGCTCGTCGGTTACCCTTGAGTGGTTGAACCGGATATTCTCCCTTACCGTACCAGAGAACAGGAAAGGCTCCTGCACCACGGTGCCAATCTGGTTAACAAGTGAAACTCTGTTTATGTCTCTCACGTCATAGCCGTCAACGGTTATCCTGCCCCCGGTAACGTCGTACATCCGCAGGATTAGGGATGAGAGGGTAGTCTTGCCTGCCCCAGTTGCCCCCACCACCGCTACGGTTTCGCCTTCGTTCATCCTCAGATTAATACCCTTGATCACCTCCACGTCAGGGGTATAGCTGAAGTGAACGTCCTCAAACACCACCTCCCCGGCCACCTTGGGCATCCGCGGAGCGTCGGGCTTTTCCACTATCTCCGGCTTTTCGTCGATGAGTTCAAAAATATGGGAGGCGGAGGTCATGGCTCGCTGCATCTGTGTGTACTGCATGGTCAGGTTTCGTATGGGTTCAAAGAACCGCTGTATATAAAGGGCAAAGGCCACCACCACCCCAACTTCCAGGCTCCCGTCCAGGTACATGAGGCCGCCAAAGATGACAACCAGCGCCATGGCGGTCCCGCTGAGTATCTCTACCGAGGGCATCAGCGACGCCGCGAATCTTTGGGAACTGAGGTTGGCCTCCATGTGGTCATGGTTGAGGCTGCGGAAATTCCGGAAGTTTTCACCCTCCCGGTTCAAGCTTTGTATCACTCTCATCCCCGAGATATTCTCCTGGAGGTTCCCGTTAACTATGGCTAGAGCAGTTCTCACCCGCATAAACCGTGGCCATGAATAGCGCTGCCACATTAGCCCAATGAGCAGGAGCGGCGGCACAACGGACAATGCAATAAGCGCCAGAGTCCAGTCGATTAAAAACATGGCTACAACTATGGCGGCCAGGGTTAGTATGTCAGCTAGAGTGATGGCAAGCTGGGACAGAAACTCCTGTATCTGAAAAACGTCGTTCTGAAGGCGGGACATTATCCGGCCCATCTGCGACTTGTCGTAGAAGGACATGGAAAGGTCCTGCAAGTGGTTGAACATGTCGTCTCGAACGTCTAGAAGAAGGTTCTGAGACACCCTCGACATGGCGACCTGATGCATGTAGTGGGTCAAATAGTTAAGGACCGCGTTGGCAAAAAAGATGATAGCCATGAAAGCGAGCCTGTCCAGGCTTTGTACCGGCGGCACAATACTTTCTATGGCCAGCAGGACAATGACCGGAGTGGCAACCACTGTGGCGGTATAGATAACCATGGTGACCACGCCAAGGACCACCAAGCCCCTATAGGGCTTGGTATAGTGGAGGAGGCGGAACAGGATCTTGAAGTCCTTCAGACCACCGCGACGCTGGTCAAATGCGTCTGCTCTGGTTATGCCCTTCCAACCGTACAACTAGCTAATACCTTTCCCTTGAGGGCCAACGGCTTCAGTCATTCTTTATGGCCGTTTCCAAAAATACCTCTTCGCCCGGCAAGAGCTGTAACTCGTAAATCTGCTTGTAGAACCCGTCCCTGGCAATAAGCTCGCTATGGGTGCCATGGGCCGCAATTTCACCGTCCCTGAGCACTAAAATGAGGTCCGCTCCCTTAACACTGCTCACCCGGTGAGCAATGATAAAGGTGGTGCGGTTTTCCATCACTTGGTTAAGGGCCTTGCGTATGAAGTCCTCCGTTTCCACGTCAACGCTGGACGTGGAGTCGTCTAAAATAAGTATCGGCGGGTTCATTAACAGGGTTCGGGCAATGGCCAAGCGCTGCCTCTGCCCGCCGGAAAGAGTAACACCCCGCTCACCCACCGCCGTATCGTAGCCTTCCGGGAGACTCATGATAAAGCTATGAAGTTGGGCAGCCTTGGACGCCTCTTCAATCTCCTCGGCGGTAACGCCGGCGACGCCATAACCAATGTTCTCTCGGATGGTGGCCTGAAACAGAAAAACGTCCTGGAACACAATGCCCACGTTATGGCGCAGCGAGTTCAAGGTAACTTCCCCCACTTCTACGTCGTCCACGGTTACCGAACCCTCCGTAGCGTCGTAGAAGCGGGGTATGAGGTTGCATATAGTGGTCTTGCCGCTTCCCGCCGCTCCCAACACAGCCACTTTCTGCCCCGGCTTCACTTCAAAGCTAACGTTCTTCAGCGCCGGAGTCAGGGCGTTGTATGCGAAGGACACGTTGTTAAAGCCAACGGCGCCCTTCACCTTACCCATGTCCCTGGCGCCCTCCCTATCCTTCACCGGCGATTGAGAGTCCAGCACCTGGAAAATTCGATCTCCCGACGACATAGCTCTGGAGAAAGTGTTCACCGCCATGCCCAGCATACGCACAGGCATGACAAGGAGGCCAAGAAAGAGCAGGAACGTTGACAACTCACCGGCGGTAAGACTGCCGCCAATGACCCATCTGCCACCGAACAGGAGCACCAGTCCCGTGGCTACTATGTACATGAAGGTGAGGAAGGCCGTATTGGCAACCCTTAAACGGTTGGCCGAGAAGGTCTCCTCGGAAACCTCAAAGGAGTGCCGGTGAAACAACTGCTTTTGCGCCTCCTCGGCTCCCAAGGCTTTAACCACCCTCATACCCGTCAAGTTCTCCTGCAACACGGTGGTCAGTTCACCCATCTTCCTCTGAACTGAGGTCCATATACGGCGCAGCTTCCGGCCAATCTTTATGGTTGTATAAATGGTAATGGGGACGCCCGCAAGGCTTATCAACCCCAGTTGCCAGTGAATTATCAAAAGCAGAGGGGCTATTCCACCTATCAGTATGGCAAGCTGAATAGACCTGACCAACCCAAAGTTGATGAACATGCGGGTGCTCTCAACGTCGTAGGTAACAATAGACATTAGATCGCCCGTCTTACGATGGTCATGGAAAGCAAAGCTCAAGCCCTGCAGCCTTTGCAAAAGAGCGTTCTTGAGGGTGTAGGTCACCCTGGACGAAACGTTCTCCGCAAAGTAGGTTTGGCCGTAGCTGAAGACGCCTCTAACCACGCTTAGCACAAGGAGAAGGCCTCCCAGCCATAGAAGACCCCTTCTATTGCCCTCCAAAAGCACCTGGTCAACGGCGTCGCCAATGAGCCAAGGAACGGCCAGGGCTAGACAGTTGGCTCCCAGGAGGGAGATCCAGGCCAGGGCTAGATATCTCTTGTATCTGAGTCCGTAACGCGCAAGGCGGAACAGTGTGTGCATTTAACATATTATATCCCTTTTGAGGGTGGCATTCCAACACCACTGGGCCTCTTGACCGTTCATTCAGGCCCAAAAGTTTAGTTGGCAGGCCCTTAGCCAATCATTGGATAGCCGTGCCTTAGCCGGGTGCAGACCTTACTAACGCCTCCTCCGGCATGATAAAATGTCAAAATCAGAGGTGAGCAGAAGCGAACTTGCCATGGCTTTTACACTACGCAACCTTTACAAGGCCGATATCCCCCAGGTTAGCAACATTGAACGCGAGGCCTTTCCCACCGTTTGGCCCCGCAGGGCCTTCAAGAACGACCTGTCCAACCCAAAGATAAAATACCTGGTGGCTGCCCTCCTCCATTCCCAAGACACAATTCAAAGGAACGACGGTGGCCCCGACCCCAGCCCCCTTGACCCGGACCCGATTCCGCTGCGACTCATCAGAAACTTCAAGGACATGATCTGGCCTCAACCCACCCCTGAACCGCCCACTGAAGACACCCCTCTTGGGTACGTGTGCGTATGGTTACTCAGAGAGGAAGCCCACATAACGGCCATCGCAGTGAAAAAGTCCCATCGGGGTCAAGGCCTGGGAGAGTTGCTCCTTGCCGGGGCCGTCGAAACCGCCATGCATGAAAAGAGCAGGGTGGTCACTCTGGAGGTGCGAGTCTCCAACATCAGCGCCATATCTCTCTATAGAAAGTACGGTTTCAGGCGAGTGGGAATCCGTAAGGCCTACTACTCCGACAACCGGGAGGATGCGCACATCATGACCACGGACCCCATCCTTAGTCTCTCCTATCAGCGAAAGTTCATGGAGTTGAGACACACCTATATCAAGCGCCACGGCCCCCTGGGAGTCCCCTTGGGCATGGTCAGCGCCTGAAGCCCCCCAGACGACTCCTTGCCGGTCCCTCAACACCAAGTTTACGACCATATCTCTATATCCCTAGTGTTATCCCGACGGCGTCACTGAGGGAACGGAATACCGAGGGACGCATGCCTTGCCTTGACCCTCCAAAACGCTGTTGATAGAATATCGTGGTCTTCTCTCCGCCACCAAAATCATGCGGGTAATTGGACTTACCGGAGGAATCGGAACAGGCAAAAGCGAAGTTTCTCGCATCTTGCAGAAACTGGGCGCCTTGGTCATAAACGCAGACTGCCTGGGGCACGCCACTTATAGGCCCAAGACGGATACTTGGCAGCGCATTGTGGACACCTTCGGCGAAGAGGTGGTCAACGAGGAGGGAGAGATTAACCGAAAGCGGCTTGGGGAGATTGTCTTCTCCGAGCCCGAAGCCAAGGCCAAGCTGGACTCCATAACTTGGCCCGAAATTGCCAAGCTAGCCCGCAGGAGGATCGAGAGCCTACGAAGTCAAGAAACTGATACAATAGTATTTGAGGCCGCTGTCCTGATTGAAGCGGGATGGGACTCCCTGGTAGACGAGGTTTGGGTAACCTACTCGCCCAGGAACACGGTGATAGACCGGTTGAAGAAACGAGACCGTCTGCCTACTGAGGAGATAAATAGCCGGATTAACTCCCAAGTCCCCCCTGGGGAGATGTCCAAGGAAAGACAGATTACCATAGACAACACCTCAACTTTAGAAGAGTTGAACGCTAGGGTAAAATTTTTGTGGGAGAGCCGCACAAAAGAAAGCACGGAGTAAGAATGGCCAAAACCGCCGAAGCCTTTTATAACCAGTTCACCATTGAAGAATACTTCGTTGAAGAAAAGCCCTTCTACCTGCCTATAAACGACGAGGTGGAGCTCTTTGAGGCCGCCTATGCCGCCAATGTGCCAATTCTCCTGAAAGGCCCCACCGGCACCGGAAAAACCAGGTTTGTGGAGTACATGGCCTGGAAGCTCAGCCGCCCCCTTGCGGCGGCAAGACGCCGTTCCAAGTCGGCGCAAAGCGAGAAGCTAATCCCACTAGTCACCATCGCGTGCCATGAAGACCTCACGGCCAGCGACCTGGTGGGCAGGTATCTGCTGGACGCTGAAGGGACTCGATGGATTGACGGCCCCCTCACTCGCGCGGTCAAGTCAGGGGCTATCTGCTACCTTGACGAAATTGTAGAAGCTCGCAAAGACACCACGGTGCTCATTCACCCCTTGGCCGACCACCGCCGGGTACTTCCGGTGGAGAAACAGGGACTGGTGTTGGAAGCCAAGAAAGGGTTTCAACTGGTAATCTCCTACAACCCCGGGTACCAAAGCGCCCTCAAAGACTTGAAGGAGAGCACTCGGCAAAGGTTCATCGCTATTGAATTCACCCCACCGACGCCGGAGGCTGAAGCAAAGATCATAAAGAAGGAGGCGGGGTGCACCAACAAGCAGGCCCTCGCCCTCGCCAAACTCGGTGAGAAAGTTAGGAACCTGCAGGAGCACGGTCTTAAGGAAGGGGCCAGCACCAGGGTGCTGATTTACGCCGGCAAGCTTATGGCAAACGGCATCGCGGCCCGCCGCGCCTGTCACGTCGCAGTAGTCTGGGGTATCACGGACGATCAGGAGATCCAAAGAAGTATCGAAGAGGTGGTCTCCTCCATATTTGAATAGAGGTTCCAGTGAATGATACCTTCTTAACCCGCCTGGGCAATCTCCTTTCAAGTCGGCCCGCAAAATGCCTGGAAGGCCCGGATACAAGCCCCGCCGCCGTGCTGCTGCTCATTTTCCCTAAAGAGGGAGACTATTACATTCACGTGCAAAAGCGTTCCCACAACCTGGAGCATCACGCGGGAGAGGCCTGCTTCCCGGGCGGAACCCCCAAGACCGAGGACAAAAGCCTGCTGCATACGGCCCTTCGAGAAGCCCATGAAGAGGAGGGCATACGTCCGGAAGACGTAACCATATTGGGCCAGCTCAACGACACGCCCACACGCACGGGTTACGCCATGAAGGTCTTTGTCGGGACCATACCTCACCCCTACGACTTCAAACCCAACCCCAGGGAAGTCGATGAGGTGATAGACGTACCGCTGAAAGTTCTCCAGGATCCCTCCAATTGGCGGGAAGAAGCACGCTGGCAAGATGGTAAGATCAACACCTCTTACGCATACGCCTTTGGCCCGCATATAATCTACGGGGCAACCGCCAAGATTATCAGGGAGTTCTTAGGCATAATCGACTGCGTTCACCTCAACGGGAGGGGCTAGTTTGGACAAGGGCAATATATCCACGGTGTACCAGGAGGAGCTGGAAAAGCTGCCTCTTTCATTTCAGGAAGAGTTTGATAAAGCTGCAAAGACTCTGAGTTTCATCTTCAAAGAGGATGAAATGACATCTTGGGTCAAGGAAACCGTGGCCATCTCTACCCGCACAGCGCGGTCCTGGGAGGCCGGCATTGAGTACCTAAAGGCCAGCGGTGAGGTGGCAAAATACCTCTCCTTCGCCTCTTTCACCCAGTGGACACGGTGCGGAGGCTATCTATCCCAGGACTCGCCTTCACTGGCCGTGGCCTACTTCAGGGCAACCCCGGGCCTCGTGGCAAACCTCCGCCCGCAGCTCATAGCTCGCTGGGCAGGTTTGGGTCGAAGTCTGTATAAAGGCACATGGAAGTCCAGCATCCTGGCTTCCAAGTTCTTTGAGACAAGTCCCACCCTTGTTCGAAACCTCTCCTTCTGGGACGTGGAGGTTTTTGCCAACCTAATAGAGAGCCTCTCTACAAAGTCCTACGATCTGGCCACCGAGTGCTTACTTCTGGGTAACGACGCCTTGTCTAATATGTCACGGGAGCGGGAGCCTTTTCTTTCCCTATGCCGCACCCTGACGGATACGGGCTGGCGCGAGGTAAAGGCCTGCTTCCAGGTGGTTGGCACAGCCCTACCCCAGGTGGAAGAGAGCCAGCGGGGCCGGTTCATTCGATTGGCGGAGCAGCTGGCCAAAGAGGGGTCCAGAGAGACCTCAGTTTTCCTGGTCAGCGGCTCGACGGCCCTGGGCAAAATCATGCCCCAGGCGCAGCAGCACATTTTGGACCTGTGCGACACCCTGCTGCCCATATCCCCCCAAGCGGTACACGCCCTTCTACACAGCTTGGACTCGGTGCTTTCAAGGATCACTCTGGCTCAGCTGGACACCTGGTTTGACAGAGGCGTCCTTCTAATGAAGGAGAACCCCGAGGGTGGGCTGGCCTATTTTAAAGTTGAGTCCAGCACTTCCGAAGGTGTCATCGAAGGCCTCTCATCCAGTTTGGAGTTGGACCGGGTAAAAGGGATCCTCATGTTATACTGCCGTGCCCTGTCGGGGGCGGACATTGAAGTGACGGAGAGCAGCCAGCTTGTGCATAAAGGCATTGGCTGGATATCTGAAGGAAACGCCACCACCGAGGGCACGAAAGTCTACCTCCCCGGCATCATAGACCGCTACCCTAGCAAGTCGGAGAACTTCGGCTGGTACAAAGTCGTATCCACTCACCAGGTGGCCCACATAGAGTTTGGCAGCTTCTTCTTCGAATTTGCGAAACCCTCCGCCCTCTTCCAGTACACACGCCTAGACAGGGAAAAAGTCCTACTGTCTCAGGTAACGGAAGACCCGGAGATGAAGGCATACGCCAGGGGCGCCGGGGCCGGCTGGGTCACGGACATGAGCCGCTATTTCTCGCTTCTGGACGATAGGAAGCTGGCCTTGGACGTGTTCACCATCCTTGAGGACGGACGCCTGGACTTCCGGGTCAAGCAGGAGTACCCAGGCATGAAGAAGTTCTATGGCCGGGTCCAGGAAGGCGCCTTGGAAAGCCGTCCGGTTCTCTCAGAGCTTCCACTGCGTGAGGCCATGGTGGAGATGCTGGTGCGCTTCAGCCTGGAGCAGTACCGCAGCCTGACCGCGCCAAAACAGTATTTCAAGGCAGCACGGGTGCTGGCGAAAATACAAAAGCAGCTCCGCAACATCACGGCCACGGTTGAAGACACTGCCGAGGCCACCCTCAGGGCCTACGACATTCTATCTCGCATTCCCAACAAGCAGGAGCCAGAAGAGGAATGGGAGAGCCAGGACTTTGACGCTGAGGAGGAGTTCTCCGAAGAAGAGTTGTCAGACCTCATCAAGGAGATGGGACCCCCGTCACAGAATGAAGGCGCCGCAGATCAGGAGCCATACGAATCCATTGAGGACGTGGACTTCCGCGGCGACTTCAAGCCGGAGTTGGTCCAGACCCTGAACCGCATGCGTTCCGGCGAGACGCCGGAGGGCGAGGACGGGACTGGAGAGCTTACCAAAGAGATGCTGGAGGAAATGTTAAGGCAAAGCGCCGAGTTGGGAACGAAGAGCGAGGGCGAGGATGCCGAGTCTATGGCAAACTTCGCCCAGAACCTGATGAAAGAGGCCAGCTTAACATCCCCCATGCCAAGCCCGGGCCAGGGCTTCGGCCCAATGGTCCACGTAGACGAGCAGGGAGGAGCGCTGGAGCCCCGCGAGGCCAGGACTTACGTCTATGACGAGTGGGACTTCCGCGCCGTGGATTATAAGCCCAAGTGGTGCATTGTTAAAGAAAAAACCGTCGACGAGGGTGACCTCCAGTTCTTTAGTGACACCATGCGCAACTACGCCCCCCTGGTCAACGACGTTCGCCGCCAGTTTGAGTTGGTGATTCCCGAAAGCTTCCGCAAGGTTAGGCGTCAGCCGGACGGCGACGAGTTTGACCTAGACGCCTCCGTGGAGGCCATGATAGACCGGCGCTCCGGTGTTACCCCCTCGGAAAAGGTCTACTGGTTCCGCAACAAGCAGGAACGGGACGTGGCCGTGGTCTTCCTCCTGGACATGAGCGCCTCCACCGCCGAGGCCATTGACGAAGGTCGTCCAGCCCTAGGGGACCAGAACGCCCCGGAGGACCCGGTAGAATACATGATGTGGCTGCGTTCACGAAGAGAAGGCCTGGTACGGCGCCACTACAAACGAATTATTGACTTGGAAAAGGAAGGAGTAGCCCTTCTGCTCCAAGCCTTGGAATCCATTGGGGACATATACGGCATCTACGGATTCTCCGGCTACGGCCGGGAGAACGTGGAATTCTACGTGATAAAGGACGTGGAGGAACACCTCTCCGACGTGGTCAAGCGGCGCATAGACAAAATTAGCCCCCTCCACGCCACCCGCATGGGCCCGGCCATACGCCACGCCACCGCCAAGCTGGATAAACAGGAGGCCAAGACCAAGATACTGTTCCTCATTAGCGACGGTAGGCCACAGGACCGGGGCTACAGCCGTGAGGGAGTTGAGAAGGAATATGCCGTTCATGATACCCACATGGCCCTGGTAGAAGCCAAGCGCCTGAATATTACGCCCTTCTGCCTTACAGTTGACAAATCGGGGCACGACTACTTGAAGGCAATGTGCGGCGACATGGGATACGAAGTCTTGGAAGACATCTGGGCCCTGCCCAAGCGTCTACCGCAACTGTACCGTAAGCTGACCATGTAGGCGGGTTGACCTCCCCAGCGAAGCCCGGTGTTTTCTTCCCCTAGTCGCAACGCTGTACATTGATAGTCTGAATTACGCTATTAGTTGTATTTAGCCCACATAATGCCGATATATGCACAACGCCTTGACACTAGCTGAATCTCCACGTTATAATCCTGGTACTGTCTTATATCTCGCGTAAAGCTACTTCGGGGAATGGGGGGAGTCATGGCTATAGTAACCATCGACGGATATAGAGGAAGCGGAAGCACAGAGGTGGGCACCCGTGTAGCCCAAGCTCTTAACGCCGACTACGTAGACAGGTTGTTGCTGAGAAAGGCCGCCGAAAAGGTCCAGGCGCCCATTGGGGAGTTTGTGGGCAGAGCCGGCCGTGAGCATCGACCCCCCGGCGAAATTAAGCAGAGGCTCCAGCGGTTGCTAGAGCGCTGGGTTGACTTCTACTCCAGGAACTCCGTATACGTGAACCCCTGGGAGGGCTTCGCCTTCTTGGGCCACACCAAGGAAATTGACGAGGAGTTGGCCAAATCCGCCAGGATACCACCGCGGTTTGTGGACGACCACCAGTTCATAACGGCCATCGGCTCTGCGCTGGAGGATATGGCGCAGGCGGACAATCTGGTCGTTGTGGGTCGCGGCGGCTGCTCGCTGCTGAAGAATTTCCCCAACGCCCTCCACATTGGCCTAGCCGCCCCCTTTGGCACACGGGTGATAAGGAACATGCGCAAGCATCACTTTACAGCCCTTGAAGCGTCCAGGTTTACTCGCGATACAGACGATGCGCGGCAGCGATTCTACCGGAAGTTCTTCGATACCACCCCCGACAACCCATCCCTTTACACCCTATCGCTGAACACCAGCTCACTCCATCCGGAGTTGGCCAGTGAACTAATCCTATCGAGGGCGTCGGTCCTGGCCAACGGCAGGCAGAACTAGACGGGTTGACCTGCTAGAGTTCGTTCAGGAGCCTGCATAGCTCCACCAGAGCCGTGGTTACGGAGCGGTGTTTCACCACCGCTCGCCTGGGCGGCAGCCGCAGAGCGATGTTCCTCACTCGGCTTTCGGTGCTTATAGCGGCAAAAACCGTTCCCACCGCTTTGCCCTCCTGCTCCGCAGGGCCCGCCACTCCCGTTATACCCACGCCTATGTCGGCGCCCAAGCCCCGTCTTGCCGCATTGGCCATGGCTTGGGCCGTCTCAGAGCTAATGGCGCCGTTAGCTTCGATTACCTCCAAGGGCACTCCGTTGGCCACCTTTGCAGTGTTGCTATATGAAACAATGCCGCCGCGGAAATAGCGGGAACTCCCCGGCACGTCGGTGATTGTGCTGGCCATCAGGCCGCCTGTGCACGACTCCATGGTGGCCAGTGTCAGGCCCTTACTTGACAGGGCCAACGCCAAGGCGCCCTCCGGAGAATCGTCGTCGTAGCCCCAAACGTGAAGCCCCATAATGGCCACGATGCCCTCTTCCACTGGGCGTATCAGGTCTCGCGCCTTGGCCTCCGTTGACCCCCGGCCTATGATTCGTAGATGAATGCCGTCATGCTTAGCGTATATGCCCAGGTAAGGGTTCTCCGATTCGCAAAACTTGGCGACTCTCTCGGCAACATCTGCCTCCGCCAAGTCGGTTGTCTTGATATTGCGGGTGATGATCACCTGTCCTTTGACTAGACCCTTCAGCTTTGGCGCTACCTGATTGGCCCAGATGTTGGACATCTCACCCGGCGGGCCAGGCATGGCGATGATTATCTTGCCGTTTCTCTCCACCCACCATCCTGGGGCGGTCCCTTGGTTGTTGGGAATAGAGGTAGCAGATGGGATGAGGGTTGCCTGTTTTTCATTGCGAGGAGGCATGTCTGCGCCGCGGTACCGGAACCAGCCCTTTAGGTCTTGTAAAAGGGTGGGGTCCACCTTCATTGTCTCGCCCAAGGCCGCGGAGATAGCCTCTCGAGTAAGGTCGTCCTGGGTGGGGCCGAGGCCGCCGGTGGAGAAAACGATGTCCGAGCGCCGCATTCCCTGAGCAAAGGCGTCTGATAGCTGCTGCAAGTCGTCGCCCACCTGGGACATACGCTGGATGTTTATGCCCAAAGCCGGGGCTCGGGATGCGATATATACAGAGTTAGTGTCCGTGAGCTCCCCCATCAGGAGCTCGGTGCCTATGGACAGGATTTCACCCTTCACTATTCCAACTTCCCTGCAAGCCGGGACTGTACCCGGTCAGCGCAACGGGGTTCTTTTGGCCGACACCAACCTCTAGGCTTCTTCAATGGGGTAGGGCGGCTCGTTAAGCAGCCTCACTATGACGTCCACCCAAGCAGAGTGCACGATGTAGAGTATCTCCGAATCCGTTACGTAGGTGTAGTAACCGTCCTCGGTGGGCGTCAAGTCGCCAATGTTGACCTCGGTGGTCTGGCCGTTAAATAACGTGATGTTAATCCTGCTGCGGGGCGGGTCAACGCCGTAGGAAGCCCGGCTCCCCAACTCTTCCTCACTATCGGACAGGTTTGTAGACACGGCGGGCCCGCCAAGGAGCGAAGGAACACCTCCCCAGCGCCCGATGTCCACCGGCACGTTTTCCCCACTCTCCTCGTCCTTTATGAACCAACTCTCTTCCAGGTGGACAAAGGTAATCTGGTCTTCCTCCTGGCTGATGGTAACCTCCGCTAGCTCGGCGCTGCTGACCCTGTAAAGGCGGTCTTTACGCTCCGGCGCTTCCTCGTCAGTGCGAAGCACCTGGGTAACGGCAACTAGACCTCCAACCATAATTAGCAGCACAACTAGTACAATGGTAAATCTAACGCTCATGAATGGGCCAGCTCCTTAGCGCCGCCGCCACCAGACTAAGACCCCCACCGCTCCCATAAGAGCGGGAAGAAGGAACCAACTGGTATAGCGGATAACGTCAAATTCTTGAGGGGTCGCCAGCAATTCCCGACGGGGTACAAGCTTGGGCCTAATGTTGATGAGAGATACGTCACCCACAAGCTGATTGGCCGAGTTCAGGAATAGGTCCCCGTTGCTGGCGGTGTTAAAGTGCTCGTTGGTGGCAAAATCAGAGTCCCCGACTACTATCAGCGACGCCGGTTCCAAGCCTTCCTCGGAGATTACAATTTCTTCTCCCAAGGGTCCAAAGGCGTACACAAGGGCCAAGGGCACAAAGGGGCCGGCGGTGTCAGTGTCTTCGTTGGGATTGGTACGGCCCGATTCCTCAATTAGCCAACTTCCGCCGGAAGTCAGGGCCAGCACGATGGGCACCATCAAGGCGGACTCTTGCCCATCCACTTGGAACGTAGGGATTTGGTAACAGGGAATCAGTCCCTGAAGACCACTAAAAGCCCACCCACGAACGCAATCCTGCTCGCTTGGCAGGGAAGAAGAGTCCCCCTCAGATGAAGTGACTCTCTCAAAGGAGGGAGTCAGGGACGTTACCCCTGGGAAAAAGGTCCTGCCAAGGACCCGTGTAAGCTCTATATCTGGGTTGTGTTGGCTGATGAAAGGTGTTCTCTGTTCGCCCACAAAGTCTTCCTGATCAATAATGTTTCCGCTGCCCAGTTTAAGGCCCCATCCGCTAAGAAAGTCTCTGAAGCTGTCCGGGGTCTCCGGGTCTAGGAGGAGCAGCATCCTGCCGCCGTCTTTCAGGTAGGTGTTGAGAGCGTCCGCCTCGTTAGGAAGCAGATTCTTTTGGGGACCGGCAATGACAATCAAGCTGGGAGAAACTTCGTTGGGGTCTTCCTCGACACCCTCTTCCTCGCCGCTTTGCCGGTCAACTATCTTCTGGTTCTGTAGGTCCAAGGTTTGTATCTTATAGCTCTCCGAGCGCAGCGATTCAGCGGCAAGGAAGTATCCGCTTCCCTCAGTGTGGGACGCGGGGTTCCTTTCACCGTGACCAATCAGGAAGTAAACGCTTTTCTCCTCTTCGCCCGTCACCACAAGGATAGGCGTGACAAAGTCCTGTTCGACCAGCGGATTTGCCACATACGCGTCTGGCTGGTTAGCCACGGGGTCACCGGGGTCGAGGAAAGCGCCAAACACCACCTCAAAGGCCCCGGACTCCTTCCCCACAAAGGCAACTTGTCCATGCTGGTTGACACCGTAGTCCCGTGCCTTGGCGGGCTCCACGTCCAGGTTTACCACTTCGTATGAGAAGAGGTCTGAGCGGACGTCAAACTCGTGGAGCGTGTTGTCCACCACTGCCAAGGCGGCCTCCTGCGCCAAGTCGTTCTTGTCGAAGAAGGCCAGAGCCTCCACCTCTTGGTTAAGGTTTTCGATGATTTCAACGGATCTTGGGGCCAGCGAGAACTGCTTGGTGCTGGTAACGTCCAGGCGCGCCGGGTTGTCGAAGGCGACGAAGTTCAAAATGGCCACTATGGCAATGAAGGCCGTTATCATTAAGACCGTGTTGGTGCCGTAGCGACCACGGCGGCCCGTTACCGACTCAGCAACCCTTCGACGCGAAGTGACTAGGGCCATAATGAGAAGCACCAGACCGAAGCCTAGGAGAATATACCCAAACAGCCTTACGTCGGAGACGGTTACGAAAAGCACGAGACCAACGGCTACGCTGAGGACGCCCAGCAAACCGGAGGTGGAACTCAGAGTCCCTAAGTCACGGCCCATATTCCTAACGGCATCCAGCAGAGTGCCGGACATCTCCTGGTCTTGCGGTTTGCGGCTCAAATCATCTCCATCGTCTGGTCTCCAGGGACCGGACGGTCAAAAAGAGAAATACAACAATCAAGCTAACATAGTAGACAATATTGCCTGTGTCTATGACACCACGTACAAAATCATCTAAATGCGTCGTCATGCCCAACTGGCCCACTATGGTAGAGGCAACGCCCGTCACCTGGTCGGCCGCAACTTCGAGGAATGTCAGAAGCACCAGAATACCCAGAGAAACCACCGCGGCTACAATCTGGTTGCTGGTGAAGGAGGAGGCCATCAGTCCGATGGAAATTGCAGCTCCGCCGTACAGGATTATGCCCAGGTACCCGCTCAGGAGCGGCCCAATGTCCGGATTACCTCGCCACTCCAGCATTAACACGTACCACAAAGTCAGCGCCAGGGCCGTAAGGAAAAAGGTCATGGCGGCCAAGAATTTACCCAGGACAACCTCCCAGTCACGAACCGGCGAAGTAAGCAGCAACTCAATGGTGCCAATCTTCTGCTCCTCTGCAAGGAGCCTCATGGTAAGAACGGGAGCCAGCCATGGAAGAATAAAAATGGAAATTTGGCGCATGAGGTCCCTCAAGCTGGCCTCAGGGAAGCTAGCGCCGGTGAGGATAGAGTCAACGCTTCGGACAAAGAAGTAGCCCGTAAGGGCAACGAATATGAGGGCGACAACGTAGGCCACGGGGCTGGTAAAGTAGCCCTTTATCTCCTTCATGGCGATGGCCATGGTGTATCTCATACGTTGATCTCCTCGTCCGTGGTAAGCTTGATGAAGATCTCCTCCAAGCTCATAGTGACCATCTGCAGGTTAAGCAGAGACCAACCGCTGCTAATTACCGTCCTAGACACCGTGGGCCGAAGGTCAAGACCACGCCGCGCCTGTACCTTGTAAATGTTATGGTCGCCGTTGTCGGTGGAGCAGGTCACCTCAACCACGCCTCTAATTTTCTCCAAAGATTCCATCACATCCACCCTAGGCCCCTGAATCTCCACCTCCAGACGCTCCACACCCTGGAGCTTGTTTCCCAGCTCTTTGGGGGTGTCCTCAGCCACAATAAGGCCCTCGTGGATAATCAAGACGCGGTTGCACAGCATACTAACCTCTGGCAGGATATGGGTGCTCAATATCACGGTATGGCTCCCGGAAAGGTCCTTGATAAGCTGCCTGGTCTCCACGACTTGAATGGGGTCAATTCCAATGGTGGGCTCGTCCAGTATAAGAACGTCAGGCTCATGGAGCACCGCTTGGGCTATACCCACTCGCTGCCGGAACCCTTTGGAAAGCTTGCCAATGTGGCTCCTCTGGTAATCTCCCAGACGGCAAGAGTCGATAACCTCTTTGATACGGGTCTTTATCCGGTTTGCCTTCATTCCCCTAATGGTCCCCATAAAAGCCAGGTAACCTTCCACGGTCATGTCCGTATACAGAGGGACCGTCTCCGGAAGGTACCCTATGTGGGACCTAGCCTGCTGAGACTTGTCCACCAGATCATACCCGGCCACGGCCGCCGTTCCTGAAGAAGGCGGCAAAAAACCGGTGATAATCCGCATAGTAGTTGTCTTACCGGCCCCGTTTGGACCCAGAAAGCCAACAATCTCGCCCCTTTTTACCTCAAAGCTAACGTCCTCAATGGCGAGAAAGTTCCCGTAGTACTTGGTGAGGTTCTTTACCTCTACCATGCCGGCCATGGCCTGCTACCCCGCTTTCACAAAATTGGACCAGGCAACCTTGAAAGACCCTTTGTTGTCTGAACCAAGTGCAAATGATATTCTATAATACCCGCTTCTGCCAAACACACAATGCGGATTACATATATAACAGGTTTTGTATGGTGATTCCAGTTGCATCTTCTAATTGACGGTTATGGCGGCGATGCCAGGAAAATGTGGGATCAACCTTTTCTTCTTCGCTTTCTGGACGAATATCCCGACCGCCTGGGCATGACGAAGATTTCCAAGCCGACAGTGTTGAAATACGCGGCGCCCCAGGAGGAAGATTCCGGCCTTTCCG
This sequence comes from Dehalococcoidia bacterium, assembly GCA_965226535.1. GTDB lineage: Bacteria > Chloroflexota > Dehalococcoidia > Lucifugimonadales > JAPULR01. The sequence continues at coordinate 798,885 of CBDDDE010000010.1, forward strand.
GGTTTGTGGTAATTGCCGAAAGTCACATCAGCGTCCACACATTCCCTCAAAGGAACTACGTTAACATCGACGTCTTCTCTTGCAAGGCCTTCGACTCCGAAAGGGCCCTCAAGGACATTCAGCACATCTTTGGACTGCAGCGGGTCAAGTCATGGGTGGTTGAGCGTGGCTTGGAGCACTACGACCCTCAGTTGCTTATGCCCGGTACGGTTGGGTCTTATCACTCTGAATCAAGCGGCCTTTAATGAGGAGTATCGTGCCCACAGACGGAAGCTCTCCATGGATTCCGTTCAACTTTCTTGCTCTGCCCAAGGAAGAGAGTTCCCTGGAGAATGCCCGAGTGGCGCTTATACCCGTTCCATACGATAGCACAACCTCCTATCGCACCGGGGCGCGTGAGGGTCCCCTGGCGATTCTAAAGGCGTCCTACAACCTGGAGGACTACGACCACGAACTGGATTGCGATATATCTAAACTGGGAATCCACACCACGCCTCTTCTTGAGCCCCACATGGGCGGCCCCGGTAACATGGTGGAGCGAATAGCGGATGCGGTCCGCACCTTTGACACCCGCGGGAAGCTGGTGGGACTCCTGGGAGGGGAGCACACCATAAGCATCGGCGCCGTGAAAGCCCTGGCGGCCCGGCGCCCGGACCTGTCGGTGCTATACCTGGATGCCCACGGGGACTTGCGAGACCAGTACATGAACACACCCTGGAGCCACGCTACGGTGGCCCGCCGCCTCCTAGAAATTTGCCCCGTGGTCCAGGCCGGCGTCCGCAGCATCAGCCAGGAGGAGTCGGACTTCATTAGAAGGGGAAACCCAAGTTTGAACACCTTTTTCTGGCAGCCCGCCGCCCCTGAGCTCCCTGATCTGGACAGGCTGGTCTCCATGCTAACGGAAGAGGTCTATATCAGCATCGACCTGGACGTCCTGGACCCTTCTATCATGCCCGCCGTGGGAACGCCGGAACCCGGTGGCATGAACTGGGGCCAGATCATCGAGGTTATCAGGAAAGTGGGGCAGAGCCGCCGCGTGGTGGGGTTCGACGTAACCGAGTTAAGCCCCGGGGAGGGACCCCACGCCTGCGCTTACACGGCCGCCAAACTGGTCTATAAGCTCATTGGCTATTCCGTTGTCAGGAAGGGAAATGCGGCCATTGACGCCGCTGGGGAGAATCAGAGCGGTGGATTCATAAACTCCGAAGCGCTGCCCGGAAGATAAACGATATGGGCGGCAACATACGGCTAGGAAAGATTTTCGGCATCCCTCTGAACGTTAGCTATAGCTGGTTCATCATCCTGGGCATAGTTACCTTCCTCCTGGCAGACCGGTTCGGAGACCAAAACCCTGGCTGGTCCACCGCCGAGCACTGGCTAATTGGCGCCGCGACAAGCCTGCTCTTCTTTGTTTCAGTCCTGGTCCACGAGCTGTCCCACAGCGTACTAGCCATTAACAGGGGGATTCCCGTCAAGGGCATAACCCTGTTCATATTCGGCGGCATCTCTCAGATTGCCCGTGAAGCCCAGAGGCCATTCGTCGAGTTCATCATCGCCGGAATCGGCCCTCTCTCCAGCTTCATCCTAGGCGGCCTGTTCCTCGGCCTTTACGTTGTGACAAGAGATACAAGCGCTCACCTGGGAGAGATGGCCTTTACCCTGGCCTTCATCAATTTTTCTTTGGGGATCTTCAACATGCTCCCCGGCTTCCCCCTGGACGGCGGCCGCGTACTGCGGTCAATCATCTGGGGGGTAACGGGAAATTATTGGCGCGCCACCCTTCTCGCCACCCGGGCTGGTCAGCTAGTGGCCATATTAATGATAGGCGGCGGAATTGCCATGTTCCTGTTCCTACAAGAGTTTCAGGGCATTTGGCTGGCCGCCGTCGGATGGTTCCTTGCCATGGCGGCCAGCTCCGGCTTGGGGCAGTTCCAACTCCGGCGTAGGCTGCAGGGCTACCGCGTGCGCGACTTGATGACCGCCAGCTACTTAACGGTACCCCTGGAGATCAGCCTTGAGACCCTGGCTACCGAGCACATTCTTCGCAGCCGCCAAAACATCTACTTCGTAGTCCAGGAAGACCTATGCCTGGGCATGATTACATTCAAAGCCATGTCCAGGGTGCCGCGGAATCTTTGGTCCACCACCACCGTGGCGGAGACGATGAAGCCATTAGTCGATATCCCATCCATCTCTCCGACAGTCGATGCCATTCAGGCCCTTGAGATGATTGAGGAGCGAAAATTCCCCATTGTTTTGGTGAAAGATGGAGATGAACTTCTTGGCTTCGTTACCCAGCAGGGAGCCATTGCTTCCATGAACATTCTGGAGGGAAAGGCTGACGGCAGAGGCGCCTAAGGGTTTAATTCCCCCGCCTTATGCTACAATAATCCTCTAACCTTTTGAGACCAACGGGCGGCATGGTTACAGACGATCACGTAATATACATGGACCACTCCGGCACTACTCCCTTGGATCGCCGGGTGCTGGAATATATGATCCCTTATCTCTCCCAACTCTTCGGCAACCCCTCCAGCATACACAGCGTTGGACAAGACGCGAAGAAGGCCCTCACCGAGTCGCGGGAAACGGTAGCGCAAATTCTGGCGTGCCGCCACAGCGAGGTTGTGTTCACCAGCGGCGGCACCGAGTCCGATAACGCCGCCTTGCGGGGAGTGGCCGATGCCCTGCGTCAGACAGGCAACCACATAATAACCTCGGCCATTGAGCACCACGCCGTGCTGCACACCTGTCAATACCTGGAGAACGCCGGCTTTGAAGTCACCTATCTACCGATAGACCGGTTCGGTCTTATCGAGCCTGAGCGCGTCCTGAAGGCCATTACAGACCGTACTATTCTGGTATCCATCATGCTAGCCAACAACGAGATTGGCACTATCCAGCCCGTCCCTGCAATATCCCGCATGGTGCGGGACCGCGCTCAGGCCCTGGAGCGAACCATAGTGATGCACACCGACGCCGTCCAAGCGCCTGGATTCATGGACCTTGACGTCAAGAACCTCGGCGTGGACATGCTCAGCCTCTCAGCCCACAAGTTTTACGGGCCCAAGGGCGTCGGCATTCTCTACATCAAACGAGGTACCCCGTGGCTGCCACAACAGCTAGGCGGGAGCCAGGAGCGGGAACGGCGCTCCGGGACGGAGAACGTTGCCAGCATCTGCGGCATGGCCCAAGCCCTCAGACTTGCCAACTCCGAAAGGGAGGCTATTAGCAGCCACTGCGCCAAGCTGCGGGACAGGATCATCCAGGGGGTACAGAGCACAATTCCCAATGCCCATCTCAACGGCCATCCCACAAAACGGCTGCCCAACAACGTCAACTTCTCCTTTGAGCAGGTGGAAGGGGAACCTATCCTGCTGGGGCTGGACATGGCCGGCATATGCGCTTCAAGCGGAAGCGCCTGCTCTTCCGGCTCTCTTGAGCCTTCCCACGTTCTCCTGGCCTTGGGACAATCAGCGGACCTTGCGCGGGGGAGCCTGCGCCTTACCTTGGGCAAGCACAACACTAAAGAGGAGGTTGACTACCTGTTGAGCACCCTGGGAAATTTGGTGAGTAGACTGCGCCAGATGCCTTCCCTTTGCACCACAGGTTTGTGATACCTTAGGTTACTATGAATTATCAACTGCAAGGATCTTCAAGAAAAACCGTTTTCGTTGTCCTGTCCCTGTCCCTCATTCTCGCATTGATGCTAACGGCATCCTGCATCGGCGGGACTTCTTCAGCCTTGGGGCGGACTTATCAAGGCCCCATACTTCAGCTCACCTTGGAAGATATCGTCACCGTTCCGGAGGTGGTATACACCGAAGAGCCGGACGCCGACGGCGCAGGAAAGGACTATATTATCCTGCCGTCGTCTGAAGAGAACGAATTGGTGCTCATCCGTACGCGCATCGGCAATCACGCCGCTACCAGGGTGCAGTTGGACATCGACTCCCAGCCCGCCGAGTTGCGGATGGACGTAGGTAGGTATTACGCCATCAACACCAACGACGTTAAGGTGCCTGCCGACGGATTCTATGCCAACAAGAACGCCTATGTACCTTTCATTCGAGGGTCTCAGCAGCTGGAAAAGGATTTCGAACTGGATGGCTGGATTATATTCGAGGTGCCGAAAGGGGCCGTCGCCGAGTCCCTCAAGTGGGAAGCGGGCGGAGATATAATAATTATCGATATGTAAAGCCAGTGACCCTTTAGCCCTCCGCCCCTGCGCCGTGGCCAACTCCACCCAAGTACCATCAGGGACTCGATGCCTCTCGTCTGATATATAATTGGGGCCATGGCCGTCCCAACACCGGGTTCACCCTCACCCCTTAATCCCGCCAATGGCCATCCTCCCGCGTGGCGCAGGCTGTTTCACTTCATGGCCGGGAGCAGCGTCCCTATCATCGGGGTCTTTGCCTCCCAAGAGATCATGGTTGTCCTGCTATCGGTCCTTGCAGGTACGGCTGTCGCCCTGGAGGCGGCCCGATTCAGATTCGCGCCCCTGAACAGGGTCCTGATGCGTTTGCTAAAGCCCCTGTTGAAAAGCGACGAAGTCCAGACGGTTACGGGGGCCACTTATATGCTTCTGGCCAGCCTTGCCTGTTTTCTCCTATTCGAAAAGGGCATAGCGGTTTCCGCCCTTTTCTTTCTTTCGCTGGGAGACCCGGCGGCAGCCCTGATTGGCAAGAGGGCCACCGGCTTCCGGCTGTGGGGCAAGTCCCCCTGGGGCACCCTAGCCATGTTTTGCGTCGCTGCGGCCACGTCGCTTGTCCTATGGTCCACAGGTGTATGGTCCCCCCTGTGGGTGCTACTGGTGGGAGGCGTGGCCGCAGCGGCAACGGAAACCGTACCGTTGGGCATAGACGATAACACTACCGTGCCCCTCATCAGCGGTGGCGTTATGGCACTGTTGACTCTATAAGAGGGCTGCCCCGTCCAGTGAGCCACGCTTCCGCAGTGCTAGCGGCGGCTCTTTGGGAATTTACCAGCCGGGGCGCCGCTTGCCGCACTTCCCGCAAAACACATCGCGCAGTGGGCCGTTTTCCGTACCACAAGAGCTGCAAGTCCACATAGAAACTCTCCTCCTCCCAACGCCTCCAGAACCCGGTTCACATCCGAGCCACAAAGGCATGGGTACAGTGATTGGTATCACTCAGAATTTTACCAATGGCCGCCAAAATATGGCAACTGTTTGTCTTTAAGGCGGAGGGAGCAAGCCACTTATACGCTCTATCCAGCGGTCAATGGGACTGCCGTAGAGGTGACCCTACTAAGTTAGGTTTTTACAAGCATCCACGCGCTCATGGGGGCTACCCCCAACGTCTACCGCAAGGAGGGATACGTCGACAGGTCAATGTTGGATAGCCGACATGAGTAACTTCGCGACGGCTGGGTAGTCCCTAGCCGCCGTGGGGCTAGACCTGGTCCTTGAGCCAGGGCATCATGGCCCGCAGCTCTGCGCCGACCTTCTCCAGGGGGTGCTCCGTGTCGGCCTTGCGCATTCTAAGGAACCTAGGACGCCCCTCGTCATTCTCGGTAATCCATTCCTTGGCAAAGGCGCCGCTTTGGATATCGGCTAAGATGCGCTTCATATTCTCCTTAACGTGATCATCCACCACCTGGGGGCCGCGAGAGTAGTCCCCGTACTCCGCCGTGTCGCTGACGGAGTAGCGCATATAATCCATGCCGCCCTGATACATGAGGTCTACAATGAGCTTCAGCTCGTGAAGGACTTCAAAGTAGGCCGACTCCGGCTGGTACCCGGCTTCAACCAGGGTTTCAAAGCCAGCTTTGACCAGAGAAGTAACGCCGCCGCACAGTACCGCCTGCTCGCCGAACAGATCGGTTTCCGTCTCCTCCTTGAAGGTGGTATCCAACACGCCGGCGCGAGTGCAGCCGATGCCCTTGGCGTAGGCCAAGCCGACCTCACGTGCATTGCCCGATACGTCCTGGTGGATGGCGAGAAGCCCCGGCACGCCGGAACCCTTGATAAAAACCTCCCGCATACGGTGCCCCGGAGCCTTTGGAGCCACCATGGACACATCAATGTTGGCGGGAGGAGTCACGGTCTTGAAGTGGATATTGAAGCCGTGGGCAAACATGAGGGTCTTTCCGATTTGGAGATTCGGCAGGATGGAATCCCGGTAGACGGTGGGCTGGGTGGTATCCGGAATAAGCATTGTAATAACGTCGGCGGCCTCAGCCGCCTCGGCTGCCGTGGCCACCTCAAGGCCCGCTTCCTGGGCCTTGGCCCAACTGGGACTGCCTTCGTAGAGGCCAACAACCACTCGGACACCGCTGTCCTTGAGGTTGAGGGCGTGGGCATGTCCCTGACTTCCGTACCCAATTATGGCCACGGTCTTGTCGTCCAAGAGGGAAAGGTCTGCGTCTTTCTCGTAGTACATTATTGCCATGTGGAGTGTTTCTCCTTTTTGCTGATGGGGCCCTAGTAATGGGACAGTCTAGACGGGCTTTGTTCCGGAGTTTCGGGAGGCGGTTTGAGCCATGCCCCTGACCATAGCCACCCTACCGGTTCGAATCATTTCGGTTATGCCAAAGGTCGAGAGGAGGTTTTTGAGGGACTGTACCTTATCCTCGTCCCCCGTAACCTCGACAATGAGGGAGTCCGGCGCAAGGTCAACGATGTTTGCGCGATATATGTCAACTATCTGGGTGATTTCGGCGCGATTTGCGGTGTTACCACTGACCCGTATGAGGGCCAACTCCCGCGACACCATGGTCTGTTCCATGATGAGAGAGACTGCGGCCACGTCAATGAGCTTTCGAAGCTGCTTGATGACCTGTTCCACGGTGGCATCGTCTCCGCTTACGACAAAGGCCATGCGGGACATACCAGGCAACTCCGACTGCCCCACGGCCAGGCTCACAATGTTGAAGTTGCGGCGCCGGAACATGCTGGAGATGCGGTTAAGCACTCCGGGCCGGTCTCGCACCAGGGCAACTATAGTAGATTCGTTTGCAGACATCACACAGGTTCTTCCATAAGCTGGTCTATGGTACCGCCGGCGGGGATCATTGGGTACACGTTTTCCTCCTGGGCAACGATAAAGTCAACGATGGCCGGGCCTGGGTATTTCATTGCCTCCTCAATGGCCGGCAGGACCTCTTCCTCCTTGGTTACTCGCGCCCCGTGGATGCCGTAGGCGTGGGCCAGCTTGACGAAGTCCGGGTTACCCGTGTAGTGGGTGGCAACGTAGCTCTTTTCGTAGAAAATGTCCTGCCACTGACGCACCATGCCCAGATACCTGTTATTCATAAGGGCAAACTTTACCGGAATGCCGTTTTCGACCATGGTTGCCAACTCGGACATGGTCATTTGAAAGCCGCCGTCTCCCGCCACTGACCACACAACCGCTTCCGGGCGGCCAACTTTAGCGCCGAGGGCCGCTGGCACCTCGAAGCCCATGGCCCCCAGTCCACCGGAGGTTACCCAGCTGTTTTGCTTGGTAAAGGTGTAGTGCTGAGCGGCCCACATCTGATGCTGCCCCACGCCCGTTACAATAACGGCGTCCCCTTTGGTAGCCTGGGAGAGGACCTGCATGATGTACTGGGGCCGAAGCTCCTCAGTGACCTTGGCCCGCATGGGCGGGTGGTCGGCCCGCAGCTCTGCGATGCGCTGCACCCACTCTTCATGCGATTTGGGTTGCACGACCGGTATCAGCTGCTGCAGTACCATTTTTAGGTCGCCGATGAGAGGCACGGTGGCGCGGACGTTTTTGTGAACCTCCGATGGGTCCACCTCCACGTGGATGACCTTGGCTCTAGGGGCGAAGGCCTTGGTGTCTCCGGTAATACGGTCGTCGAACCTCATGCCCAGGCCAAGAAGCAGGTCCGATTCGTCGATGGCCAGGTTGGCGTAGGCCATGCCGTGCATTCCGGGCATACCCACGCTGAGAGGATGGGTTTCCGGGAAGGAGCTTATGCCCAATAGGGTTGTTATCACGGGTATCTGGGCCTTCTCAGCTAACTCCATGATCTGATCGTAGGCCCTGGAGATAATTACGCCGTGGCCCGCCAGGATGAGGGGCTTCCTGGCCTCTTTGATAAGCTGGGCTGCCTCCTGGATCAAATCGGGTTCGGCGCCCTGGGGCAGGTGATAGTTGGGTAGGTCCAGGGTTTCCGGGTAGTCGAATTCGGCTTTCTCCACAAAAACGTCCTTGGGGATATCCACCAAGACGGGGCCTGGGCGTCCTGTGCTAGCAATGTAGAAGGCCTCTTTGATGGTTTCGGCTATTTCCGCGGCGCTCATTACCAGGTAGTTGTGTTTGGTGATGGGCAGAGTTATGCCGGTGACGTCTGTCTCCTGGAAGGCGTCCTTACCAATGGCGTCGCGGGCCACCTGCCCGGTGATGAACACCGTAGGGACCGAGTCCATATGCGCGGTGGCGATGCCAGTTACCAGGTTGGTGGCTCCGGGGCCGGAGGTGCCAAAGGCCACTCCCACCTTGCCCGTTACCCTGGCGTAGCCGTCGGCGGCATGGGCGGCGCCCTGTTCGTGGCGCATGAGGATATGCCGCAGTTGGGGATACTGGGGCAAGTCCTGGTAGAGAGGCAGAATAGCGCCGCCGGGGATGCCAAAAATCACCTCTACTCCTTCCCTCACAAGGGATTCGCAGACTATCTGACCACCGGTGAGCATCATCTCAAGGTCCTCCTGGAATATAGACAACCCAGAATATCGTGGCTCCCAAACAAAAAAGAGGCCGCCCCCCGTGGAAGGGGCGGACAGAATCCGCGGTACCACCCTTCTTGCCCAAAATACTTGGGCCGCTCAAATGCTATAACGGGCAACCCGTCCGGCCTTACTTAGGTTCAGGCCGGCCGCTCCAGGGTGATGTGGCGGCTCTCATTGCGTGGGGCTTCCACCTTTTCCCCACTCTCTATAGCGGTGGAAACCGCATTGTCCCCTTCACAGCGTTAAATAATTGTTTGGAACTAATTTTAGAAGATTCCTTCTGGAATGGTCAACACGTACGTGCACAGGAAATAGGGGAAGGTTGGAGAATTTCCATCCCGGCGCCACGGTGGCCTGTCGCGACGACGCCAAGCCTGATAATGTTACCGGGCCGCAGAGGAGGGTATTCGTACTGGACTTAAGCATTCTAGAGTTGGTAATCCTGCAACTGCTGGTCCTGGTGGTAAGCACCGCGGTGGGGATTGTGGCGTTTGGCTTTGCTATGGCTATGACACCGTTTTTCCTTATTTTTCTCCAGCCGCGGTTGGTAGTGGAGATGAACATCATCCTCACTGCGGTTCTCTTTGCAACAGTCACGGCCCATTCATGGCGGCACATAAAAACCGGTACCCTAGCAGCGATGCTGTTGGGCGGCGCCGTGGGCATCCCCTTGGGCGTGCTGCTGACCAAGTCGTTGGCGGGAGGGACACTTAGCCTAACTCTAACGGGTGTAGTGATTGTTACCGCTTTGCTGGCCCTGTTGGACAGGTTTCCGTATTTTCCCAAGGAGCGGGCGGCGGCGACCGTTGTGGGCGGGGTCTTTACGCTCATAAACTCAGGTCTGGCTCTGGGCGGTCCCGTAGTGGCCCTCTTTGCCCTAAACCAGGGGTGGAGTAAGGACCAGACCCGCGCCATGCTGTCCACCTTCTTTCTGGTGACTGGGGTAGCCATCCTGGCAACTCACGCCTCTGCGGGATTGATGGGTCTGGACGAACTCCGCAGCGCCTCCATCTTTGTACCTTCCCTGCTAGCCGGAAGCCTGGCGGCCTCTCAATTGGCGGGACGCGTGGATGAGGTCCTCTTCAGACGACTGGTCATAGGGGTCCTACTTGGGACCAGCTTCGGCCTTCTAGGCTGGGAGCTTTCCAAGGTGTTTTAGGAGACCGGGGCTTTAGAGGGTAAAATTACTGTTTGACAGCCGGATACCCGAAAGATAGGATTCGCTTCACCCTGCGCACTTGCGCCGCCTAGCCACCGGCTAATGTGCTAACCCAGCTGAAGGCCTATCCATGTCTGGCATCAGTCCCGCCCCACTCAATTCCCCCACTTCCCCTAGCAGCGGAATCCGTCAGCAAACGGTACCCCGGTGATATATGGGCCAATCGCGACATTTCGCTGACCATTGGCCCATCTGAAATTCTAGGCATTCTCGGGCCTAACGGCTCGGGCAAGACCACCTTCGTCCGTCAAATTACCACGGAAACCCTCCCCACCTCCGGCCGAATAATGGTATTCGGGATAAACGTTGTAGCCGAACCCACTCGAGCCAAGTACCTGTTAGGGATTGTGCCCCAGGACTGGATTCTGCTTTGGGATTGCTCTGTTTACCACACCCTTCGCGTCTTCGGGAAGCTTCGCGGCCTGCACCCGTCGGCTTCAGCCAAGAGGGCCCGTGAGTTGATAGACGAACTGGAGATGCATACCTTCCAAAACCGGATTTTTTCAACAATATCAGGCGGGGAAAGGCAGCGGATTCTACTTGCCTTGGCATGGCTCGCCCAACCCAAACTTCTACTGTTGGATGAGCCGACCACGGGACTGGACCCCGCCACTCGTCGCCAAATTTGGAGGTGGATACGTCAGAAGCGGGATCAAGGGAGCAGCGTACTCATCACTACTCACTACATGGAAGAAGCGGAGGCGCTGTGCCATAGAGTTGGGATACTGCATCAAGGGAGTATCAGGGCAATGGACACCGTGGACGGGCTGCGTTCCCTACATGCGGGCGATTTCAAGCTGACCTATACGCCCATGGGCGCAGAACGCGGGACTACGGAAACCATATTCGGAGACGATGACCAGAAGATGATCGAACAGGCCCGAGACATGGGAATAGGGGAGTTCTCCATTTCCAAGACCAGCCTTGAGGACGTTTATCTCACCATAGTTGGCCACAGGGAAGCTATCCCTTGGTAACGAACCAGGATGCTGCACAGGGGCCTCCCTCAGCCGGTGATACCCCACGCGGCTTCCAAAAGTTTCTGTCCGACTCATGGTCCATCGCAGAAATCAAGGTAATTGTCACAAGACGACACCTCCTATGGCACACCTTTGGCGCTCTGATACTACCGCTGAGCATGTTCTACTGGGCAACCGCGATTTCCCCGGAACGGTTCGAGACTAATTTCCGTATTTTGGTGGGTACCATCATCCTCGGTATCGGGCAGGCCGTAGGCAGCAACGTGGGCACGTGGACACTTATGGACCGATTCACCAGGAGGCTGAGGCTGTTGGTGACAATGCCGGTGTCCAAGGCGTCTTATGCAATGGGAACTCTGGGGTACGGCGTCCTCCAATCAGTGGTACTGGTGGCGCTGGTCTTGCTGTTTGCCCGGCTGGCCGGCGCTGAATACTCCATACATTGGACCGTGCCCCTGCTGGTCCTGGGAGTCATTGTGACAATGACCGGAGCAACTCTGATTGTAGTTAGCCTGGTACCTGACGTTAACTCAGGTATTATCGCCAACGGAATGCTGGGGATAGTCCTAGTCATGCTTTCGCCAGTGTTCTATACCTTTGAAGATGCCCCACGGTTGTTCAAGTGGCTCGGCTGGGTTTCTCCCTTCCGATACGCCGCCGATGGCATTGAGAAAGGGCTAAACGGGCACTCAGCATCATGGCCGGAGATAACTATTCTGGCAGGGTCGGCTTTGGTATTAATGGCAATAGGAGTCCGGATTCTGCGCTGGCGGGACCTGTAAGGCCTCTACACACCGGCCGCACCCTAACAAGCCGATGTCCGGCTTGCCGAATTGGCAGCCTCGCGGTGCCCTAGAGAACGGCGGCGGCAATTCGCTCCAACTGGGCCAATATCTCCTTCTCGCTTCTTGTAGACTCGGTTCGGATGATTACCCGGTTGGCCCCGGCGCTGAGGTATGCTTTGACCGCTTCCGGTTCCGAGGGCTGACCATGGACGGAGATGGTGAGGGATTCGGGGTCGCGGCCTGCCCGGACGGCCATGGTGTTGAGTTCCGCGCGTTTCTCCCTCAGAGCTTGGTGGGTTATGCGATTGGGCAACCAGCCGTCGGCCCAAGCAACGACGCGCCTGAGGACGTTGGGCGCCATGCCGCCAAGGAGTACCGGCGGATGGGGCTTTTGGAAGGGTTTGGGGTAGGATTTGACGGGCGGGAAGTTGTAGTAACGGCCCGCATGTGCAACCTCTTCCTCGGTCCAGAGCTTCTTCATCACCTGGACGGCCTCGCGGGCCTGGGTCCAACGGTGGTCAAAGTCGCCGCCCATAATCTCCGTCTCCTCTCGGAGCCAGCCGGTACCGATGCCAAAGAGGAAGCGTCCCCCACTGAAGTGGTCCAGGGTGGAGACCTCCTTGGCCAGGAGTAGGGGGTTGCGCTCCGGCACCAGGGTAATGCCCGTACCCAGCTTTATCTCGGTGGTGACCCCGGAGGCGCGGGCCAAGGCAACAAAGGGGTCCACAAAGTGGGAGTAGCTTTCCGGGATAACGCCGTCGGGAGAACTTGGGAAGGGGCTGTCGCTGTGTACAGGAATGATGGGGTGTTCAGCGCACCAGATGGACTCGAACCCCAGCTCCTCGGCTTTCTTTGCTATGAGGGCCACGTCCACGTAGTAGGCTGGAAGGGGCACTGTAATGCCGATGCTCATTTTGGCTTACCTTTCTCTATTAAAGTGCCTGGGCCGCTGGGAGGTTACGGCGAGCTCAGGGTCTGTCGCGACTCGGCCTCCGCCGCTATTTGCCGCCAGTCGTAGAGCATTGGGATAGATCCCACCTTGCTCCAGGTCTCAGCCTGGTCCGCAAAGTGGGGGCTTCCGGGGTGTCCCGACGCCCCCAAGGGCACTATCCAACGAGAGTTTTGCCAGTTGTTCAAGTCGTATATGTACCGTAGTACGGAGGTGGACGAAATGAGGTAAGGCTGGGCCGGGGAATAGCTTGCCGACTGAGGGGTATCGCCGTCTCCGCCCATGGGAACCGACGGCGGGTCAAGGAGAGCCGACGCTTGGGGAAAGGCGTCGGACAGGGGATGCCGGGGGGCGGTACGGTGCACCCTGCCCCATTGCCATCCATCCATGTCCTGTCCAAGTTCCGATGCAAGCTCCTCCACGGCGGCGGCGAGGGCGGTCTTTAGCATAGAGTCCCAGCCACCGGCGTCGGGGGGCAGCATGGATACGTCATTCTCGTCCATCAGGTGGAAAAAGTGGGCCCGCAAACGGGCGGCGTGGGCAGGCCCGCCGCGGTTGGTTTCCGTAAGGGCGTCGTTGGCCAGGGGGCCGAAGAGATGACTCAGGATACGACGGTCCAGATGAAGGCGGAAGGCACTGTAGATAGTAACCGCCACGCTGTCGGGGTCGGTGGCGGCATTCCACTGCCCCAGGATGCCCAGGGCCTTCTTGGAGAGGTCATCATCAGGTTCCAAACCGGCGAGGCGGCGTAGATAGTGCTGAGCAGGAATGGAGACACGCTCGGCGTGAACGGAACCCATGTCATCCACGGTAGCTTTATCTAGGTCTAGGAGGCGAAGGGAGATACGCTTGGCCCGGAATTCCGGGGCATGGTCCAGGGCAATGTAGTGGGGATAGTCCTCGCCGACCACTCTCTGGTTGGCAGTAACCACGTAGCCCGTTTCCGGGTTGTGGGAGCGGGGCATCTCGTTGAAGGGAATGAATCCCTGCCAATCGTGCTCGCCGGTCCAACCGGGGACGGGCAGCCAGGCGTTGGCGCGGGACCTGATGGGCACCTGCCCCCTTGTCAGGTAGCCGATGTTTCCATGAACGTCCGCGAAGAGGAAGTTGTTGACTGGGTCCACCCAATGGCGCATGGACTCGTCCAGGTCAAAGGTGGACTTGGCATGAAGCATCTTGAAGAGGCATTCCGCGCTGCGGTTGGGTTGGGCGGTTTGAGTGTACCGGAAGGCCACCCCAAGGCCCTTCGACGGATCGCCGGAGATGATGGGGCCGTGGTGGGTTTCGGTAACCTGTATCTCCTTGTGGCCCGCACCGCGGACTTTGACCAACTCACGGTGCACCTGTGCCCTGCGCCACTGACCTTTGAACCGATAATACTCGGCGTTGTCCTCCTTGAACCGCTCCAGAAACAGGTCCTGGTAGTCGGCGCCGGTGTGCGTAACGCCCCAGCACACCCATTGGTTATGGCCAAAGTGGGGGAATCCGGGAACGCCCGGGAAGGAGACGCCTGCCACGTCGAAGCTGGGACAAGCAATGTGGTTCTGATAGTAGACGTTGGGTGTGTCCAGGCCGCGGTGGGGGTCTCCCGCCAGGAGGGGTTTGCCAGATGCGGTGCGGCTTCCAGACAGAGTCCAGTGATTGCTTCCTTGCTCTATCTCTTTCAGTCGGTCAGCTGCGGAGGCGGCCCTTTCCAACTCCTCAAGGGCCGAACTGGCGTCGCCCTGGAACCGAGCGCCGGGCGGCAGTATGAGCAAGTGCCCGGACTGGTAACCGGGATGAAGCTTGGCCACTTTTTCCGGGCTAAAGTGGTCCAGGAGGCGGGAGCGCCAGGCTTTGCCCTCAAATGTCCCCATTAGGACGTGACGCACCTTGAACACGGCCAAACCGTCCCAGGGCTGCCAAGGCTCAGGGGAACCGTCGCCCAACAAGCGGTACTCTATGGGAAGGGTCTCTGTGGTCTCAATGAAGGCGTTGACCCCGGCGGCGTAGGCGTCCAGCATGAGGCGAGCTTCGGCGTTGACTATGTGGTAGTCGGCCCGCGCACTGGCCTCCAGGCGAAAGCTCCGCATCAACATATCCTGCTCCAGCCCCGAAGGCCCGGCCATCTCCGCCCAGCGGCCGTAGGCGCGGTGGCGGTCATAGTCCATGTGCCAGAGCCTGTCCTGGGCGGTAAAGAACCCCTGGGCAAAAAAGGCGTCCTCAACAGTCTTGGCCTGGGCGTGAGGGATACCGTAGCGGTCCCGGTAAATCTGCACCGGGGCGGTGAGGCCCGGCGCCACAACGGCGCCCGTGGTATCGGGAAGTGCGCTCTCGAGGTTGTTCCTAGTAATCATGTTCACGCTCCCAGGCTGTTTATGTGCTAACTCTACCCTGAGTAAGGGATGCGGGCAACTCCCCCAAGGGGGTTCCGTACATCCAACTGGTTGACCCGGCTGGACACTGCTATGATTGGGCGCATGGCAAGGAAGATTCGCGCCGTCACCTTTGACCTCTGGCAGACCCTGCTCCTGGAAGACGGGGAACTGGGTCGAAAACGCGCCGAGCTCAGGATAAGCGGGACGTCCAAAGCCCTCACTAATGCAGGCTACCGTTTCTCTGAGGAGCGCCTGTGGGAAGCGTACTGGAATTGTGCCAAGGCCTGCAACGTAATTCGCTCACAGGGACGTGACGTAAGCTTTGGAGAGCAGATTGACATCTTCATCGAGCGGATACGGGCCGGTCTGTCACGCGATCTGCCTAAGAGCCGAGTAACAGAGATTGCCACAGCCTATGACAAGGCTTTCCTGGAATATCCACTGTCCCTTGACGTGGACGCCGCAGCCACCCTGGCCAAGCTGAAAGAACAAGGCTACGCCCTGGGTCTAATTTCCAACACCGGCATGACACCGGGGACCACCTTCCGCGTGTACATGGAGCAGGTTGGCATCCTGGCGTACTTCGACACCTTGGTGTTCTCCGACGAGGCGCGCCTAGCCAAGCCAGCGCCGGAGGTGTTTCACCTGGCACTGAACGCCCTGGAGGTGCCCCCCGATATGGCGGTGCACGTTGGCGACGACCAGTCCAAGGACGTAGCGGGGGCCGCGGCGGCGGGGATGCGGTCTATTTGGGTATCGCGACCCGCCGAGTCTTATGAATCCCGTAACCCCAAGGACCTATCCTACGCCGTCGCTCCAGACGTCACTGTAAGACGCTTGGGCGAGGTGATGGACGCCATAGAGAGGCTGGCAAGAGGGTAGTGCGGCGGGCCACGAGAGCCCGTCACACCTCGTCAGCCATCTACTCCGCTACTTTTGCGGCCGTGGGGGCCTTGGTGGTGGTGGACCTGCGACGACGGCGGCGTTTGGGTGGGCCGTCGGACTTATCGGCGGACCAGAGGTCGTCAAAGAAACCGCTGTCCAGAATACGCAGAACGTCGGCCGTCTGGGACAGCTCATAGGAGAGGTTGCTGGGGAAGGCCATCACCTCCACGTGCTTGCCCAAGTTCTTCACCGCCTGCACGGCGTAGGCAAAGTCGGCGTCGCCGCTAATCATGACGCCAACGTCATAGAGGTCTCGCCAGGCAAACTGGAGGAGGTCTGTGGCCATCATGATGTCTACGCCCTTCTCCACCAGCACGTCGCCCCTATATTTTGATATACCCAAACAGACCTCCAGATAAGGCGTGCTGTATAGGGTGGCCAGGAACTTTTGCTGCTCCTGGTAGGCGTTGCCCCGGCGTTCCGGGTCCTGAATTATATTGTAGTAGTAGGCCCTGAAGAGTTGCCGCTCTCCGCAAACCTTGGCGATAAAGGAACCAAAGTCCAGGTCCATACGGCCGCAGTTCTCTTCCAAAGCATGATATAGATTACTCCCATCGATAAAAGCAGCTACACGCTGAGTCAATAATCACAACCTTTCCGTTTTGTTTATTAGTTTTATCTTCTATTCTATTGAGACGGTCGCGAGACCGGTTAGGCCACACGCGCCCCTAAAACCGGGTGATGACGCCGCGGCCAACCTGACCACCAACGAGGTCTCCGTAGGCTTTGTTAATCTCGTCCAGGTGGTAGGTGCGGGTGATGAGGGCATCCAGGTCAAGGCGGCCCGACATGTAAAGGTCAACCATTCTCGGCATGTCCGTCTGCAAGCGAGCGGACCCGTAGTAGCTTCCCTTAAGGGTCTTCTCCTGTCTCACCAGGGAAACGGCGTCAATGGACGGTACGTCGCCGTCGGGCGGAATCCCCACCACCGTGACGGTCCCCCCTTTGCGGGCCATATTGTAGGCCATCTCGACGGTGCGAGCGGAGCCAAAGACCTCAAAAGTGTAGTCGGCGCCCAGGCCGCCGGTTATATCCCGCACCCGCTCTTCGGCGTCCTGCTGGGAGGGGTTGACAGCGTGGGTTGCGCCGAACTGCATGGCAAACTCCAAGGCGCCCTCGTTGACGTCCACAGCGATAATCTTGCTAGCGCTAGAAAGTCTGGCGCCCTGTATCACGTTGAGGCCAACGCCTCCGCATCCAACCACCGCCACCGTAGTTCCGGGTTCCACCTTGGCGGCGGTGACGGCGGCTCCCACTCCCGTTGTAACACAGCAGCCGATGACTGCCGCCTTGTCCATGGGCAGATCTCTTGGGCAAGGGACGCAAGCCACCTCTGGCACCACAGAATATTGGGAAAAGCAGGCCAGCTTGGACATAGGTGTGTAATTGGTGGAGCCTTTGTGCAGGCGATAGGTGCCGTCCAGCATGGTAGTGGAAGTTGCCATGTGCGCATCGCACAGGTTGGGCCTGCCGATGGTGCAAAAGTGACAGCGTCCACATCTGGAGACAAAGGATAGGATTACGGGGTCCCCCGGTTTCACCGAAGTGACGCCGCGCCCCACCTCCTGCACAACCCCGGAGCCTTCGTGCCCCAGAACGGCGGGGAGTGGCATACGGGACTCGCCGGCCATGTAGTGCCAGTCGCTCCGGCAGATGCCCGCAGCGCCAATCTTCACCAACACTTCCCCTTCCTTCGGTTCATCCAGTTCCAACTCCTCAATAACCAGTGGAGTGTTAGTCTCATACAAAACAGCAGCTTTGGTCTTCATGCACTATTCCTTTCCTGGGCTTCTTCCTCCGTGGCCGGAGAACTCTCCTTGATTACCGGGTTTCTGAGAACGCCGATGCCGCTGATCTCCACTTCCACCACATCGCCGTCCTTAATGTTGTGGGTAGGACCGTCCGTACCCATCCACAACACGTCGCCCGGGTACAAGGTAAGGTACCGGCTCATGGCGCTTATGTAAGTGGCGATTCCAAAGAGCATGTTCCGGGTGGGAAACTCCGATACCACCTGCTGGTTTACGCGGACCGTGGTCCGCATGCGATTGAAGTTAACCTTGGTCTCTATCCATGGGCCCATGGGCTTGAAGGTGTCCGTGTTCTTTGACCGCCACATGGTACGGTCGCTGCGCTGCCACGAACGCTCGCTCACGTCGTTACCGATGGTGTAGCCAAGAACGCAGTCCAGGGCCTCCTTCTCGGACACGTTCCTGGTCTCCCTTCCTATGACGGCCACCAACTCGCCCTCGTACTGTACCTCTTCCGAGGCGTCAGCGGGTATTACGATGGGTTCTTCGTGGGCAATGAGGGCGTTGGCGGCGCGGTACCCCACATCTGGCTTCCTTGGAACGTTCACCTCTTCGCCACGGGCCTCCGCCGTCTCCGTAACGTGGTCCAGATAGTTCAAGCCGGCGGCATAAAAGGTCCTGGGGTCACAGGGAACCAGCAGTTTGACCCGGTCCAAAGGACGCCGCACCGAAGTTAGGTCATAGCGGCCAAAGAGGTCGCCTCTAATCTCCGTAACCGTGGACCCGTCCACCACTCCGTAGCACACCCTATCAAGGGACCTGAACCGGCAAAGCTTCACAGTCACCTCCTCCTTGCGGGAGAACCGTTCGTATTCCTACGCTCCAGCCATTTGTCAATGGCCGCCTCCGCCCTTGGGCTGATGGCGTTTTGTATCTCTACGTTCAGCAGGC
This sequence comes from Dehalococcoidia bacterium, assembly GCA_965226535.1. Lineage (GTDB taxonomy): Bacteria > Chloroflexota > Dehalococcoidia > Lucifugimonadales > JAPULR01. Next base: position 817,520 of record CBDDDE010000010.1, read on the forward strand.
TGGGCCTGCCGGAGTCGAAAGCCCTCTTGAGGGCCGGGGCCAGATCCTCAGGCTTAGCCACGCGTTCTCCGTAACCCCCAAGACCTTCAACAACCTTGTCGTAGCGAGTCTTCAGGAGCTTTGTCGCGGTGGGGCGGCCAAAGAGGCCCATCTGAATATGATAGTCAATGCCCCACGTAGCGTCGTTCCCCAGCACCGCGACGATGGGAAGGTTATGACGAAGGGCGGTGTCGAACTCCATGGCGGTGAAGCCAAAGCCGCCGTCGCCGGCAATAAGCACCACCCGCGCATCCGGGTGGGCGACTTTAGCCGCCAAAGCGGTGGGGAGACCGTTGCCCAAGATGCCAAACTGGGAGAAATAGAACCACCTCAGGGGGCGGCGCGCCGGGTGTACCATGCGGCCAAAGTGCCCGAAGTCCCCGCCGTCCCAAACCAGGATGTCGTCCGGCCGAAGGAAAGATTTGAGGACCTTATGCACGAATGCAGCGTGCATGGGAGTCGAAGGGGCGGCCAAGTCTTCGTACCACAGGGCCTGGGCTTCTTGCTGGGCCCTGAGCTCTTGTATCCAGGGCAGCTCCTGCCACTGGTTCCCTGCGGCTTCAGCGGTCAACTGGTCAACGATGGCGGGAATATCCCCAACCATACCCACGTCCACGTTCCGATTGCGCCCTATCTCCGTGGCGGAAGGGTCAACTTGAATAATACGTACGCCGGCGTTAAAGATGCCCCCGTAACGAATACTGTTGTCAAGCTTCTTGCCAAGGAGGAGCACCACGTCGGCTTGGCCCACCAGCTTGGCCGCCCAGTTGAGGGCGGTGTCAAAAAACCCCAGGCAGTAGGGGTGCTCGTCTGAAACTAGGCCGCGGGCCTGGTCGGAAGTCATCAGAGGAACTCTTGTCGTCTCTATAAAACGCTGCAGCCACTGGCCGTCGCCCTGGTATCCGGCGGCAGCCGCGGCGATAACCAGGGGTCGCCGTGCCGAGTGGAGCAGCTGCACCGCTTGGCTAATTTGCTGGTCTCCTGCCCGTATCTGCCTTTGAAAATGGTTGGACGCGGAGGGATAGTAGTCAACGTCGTCCTCGGTAACCCTCTGCTCCTGAACGTCCAGGGGGATGGTCAGGTGCACCGGGCCACGGCGTCCAGCGTAAGCCGTACGAACGGCCATGGCAATGGAGTCGGGAATGCGGCGAGCGTCTTGGACCAGCCACGAACCTTTGGTTACGGCCCCGGCCAAGGCTACCTGGTCTATCTCCTGGTTGGCGCCCTTCCCCAACTCCGCTACCTCAGCGGACCCGCCTATGGAGAGCATGGGACTCTCGCTATGCAGGGCGTTAGCCATACCGGGGATTGCGTTAGCCATCCCCGGAGTTGTAGCCATCACCACGCCAAGTTGGCCCGTAATACGACCCCATGCATCGGCCATGAAAGAGGCCGCCTGCTCGTGTCGAGTGTCGATGAACCGGAAGTCCATGTCAGACATCACGTCCATAAGAGGCAGGGTGTGATCTCCGGCTATGGTAAAGACGTTGGTAACGCCTTCCCGCCTGAGGGCATGGGCTATCAAGTGACTTCCGGTAAGAGACGAGGCGCTCATCTTGTTCTCCAGTGGAGGGCCTTTGGCTGGATATCTGGATTGGGGTATGGGTTGATTATGGAAGGGAGAGCAAAAGGCGTCAAGTAGAAGGGGCAAAGTGCCTGTTGAGGTGGGTTGATGGCGTCAAGTAGAATGAGGACATCTAAGATTAGGGAGTTCTCTATGAAGTCAAATCCCATTGTTCGCGTAATAGGCACGGGAGGTACCATCGCCAGCGTCACTTCCAGCCGCATTGACATGACAACGTACCCCGAAACGGGTCACCGAATTCCGATTAAGGAATCCCTGGCCCGGATACCGGAAACTGCGGAGTTGGGGGAGGTGCGGAGCGAAGACCTGATGAGCGAGGCCAGCAGCTTTATCGGGCCAGACCAATGGCCGGGTATTGCCCGACGTATCAACAGGGTGTTTCAAGAGGAACCGGAGGTTGACGGGGTGGTGCTCACTCACGGAACCGGGACCATGGAGGAGACGGCCTATTTTCTTCACCTGACGGTCAAATCTTCTAAACCCATTGTAATGACGGGGGCCATGCGTCCAGCTTCAGCCTTGGGCACCGATGCCGACCTGAACCTGTATAACGCTATCCGCGTTGCCGGCCATCCCGCCGCGGGAGGAAGGGGTGTCCTGGTAGTGATGAACAACCAGATCCACAACGGAAGGGATGTTACCAAAACGGACCCCCTGCACGTGGAGACCTTCAAGGACTCCGACACAGGGCTGCTGGGTTACGCCGACCCCGACGGGCAGGTGGTGTTCTACCGAACCACGGTGAGGAAGCACACCTTGGATACGCCCTTCGACGTTGACAAAGTAGCGGAGATGCCCAGGGTGGACATAGTGGCCAGCTACGCCGGGTCGGACGCCTTGCTTGTGGAAGCAGTCCGACGCAATGGTTCGGCGGGGCTGGTTTTGGCCGGCGTTGGCGGCGGGAGCGGGGACTCCCCGGGTCCCCGGGCCGCCATGGAGGCGATGAAGGACGGCATGACCGTGGCCTTCGCCTCCAGAACAGCCAACGGGCGCGTTGTGATGACGCCAGGCAAGGAGCGGGACGGGTTTATCGTCTGCGACAACCTACTGCCCCACAAGGCCAGAATCTTGTTGATGCTCGCCTTGACGGTTACCAAGGACCGCAAGGCTATCCAGCAGATGTTTTACGAGTATTAGAGCCAAGGAAAGACCGAAGTTTCCCCATTAGACGCTCCCAGTTCTGTTTTTTCCCAACGTGGGCTTGGGTTAACATGGGGTTACGCATGAAAATTCAGGGTTGAAGGGGCGGTGACCGTGACCCCTAGGGGCCGCTGCGCCGTGGTATTGCAAATGTTACGACTTGGTTTGATTTCTTTTGCTCTGCTGGCTATTTTCCTTGTGGCGGGATGCGGCCCCACGGACAAACGCATTGTCTTTGTGTCAGACAGGGACGGCTCAGCGATTATCTACAACATGAGTGATGACGGCTCCGACGTGATGAGCCTCCCCAGTGGCGCAGGCGCCAACTCCGAGCCAAGGTGGTCTCCTGACAGGAAGTACCTGGCCTATCTGTCCCAGGATAAGAATCGAGCCCAGCTTAACGTAATGATGAAAAACGGGGAGGAGTGGGACTTGTGCACCGTTGAAGGGGACTCGGTCCTGCAATACAGCTGGTCTCCTACCGGGGAGTTCATTGCCTTTCTTTCCGGCACCGAGGAGAAAGCGGATGTCTACGTGACCGGGGTCGACTGCTCCAACATCGACAGAGTGACCTACAGTGACAGCCCCACAAACCTGGGAAACTGGTCCAACGACGAGGAGTGGATTGTCTACTCTATATTGGAGGGTGACGACCAGGGAGTCTACCTCCGAAATCCCAACGGCGTGAACCGGCAAAAAATCAGTTCAAGACCCGCTTGGGAGCTCACGTGGGCGCCCAAGGACGAACGGTTGGCCTTCTTGTCTCGGGACGAAGATGGCCCGCGGGTCTGGGCAACGGACAAAATCGACCGCCAGCCCGTAGGCATTACCAACCAGGTGCATCCCGACTCCTCCCTTGCCTGGTCGCCCGACGCCAAGCGCATAGCCTTTGTTTCTGAGCGGGACGGAGACCCGGAGATTTTTACCATGAAGGCTGACGGCTCTGATCACCAGAAGCTTACAAACAACGTATTCGCCGACACCGACCCGGCGTGGTCCCCCAACGGGAAATACATTGTCTTTGTATCGGAGCTCCACGGCAACGGGGAGATTTTTATCATGGACAAGGACGGCACAAACCAGAAGCGCCTTACCAACAACGAGTACCACGACACGTCGCCCAGCTGGTAGCCCTCAGCTTCGTAGGTCAATCCTCAGGCATGCTGTACCCTGCCTGGACTCCCGTGCTAGGATAGACGTAAGCATTTTTTCAAGCCTATTTCAAAGCAGGCCAGGAGTTTGACATGGAATGTCCACGTTGTCAGGAACAGGATTTGTCGGTGCGGACCCACCTGGGAATTGAGATGGACACCTGCGGGCGCTGCAAGGGTATGTGGCTGGACTACCCCGAGATGGACCAGCTTGAAGACAGGGTACTGGACGAGGACCACCTGAAGGGCAGCATGATGTACAGGGAGCGCCCTAGCGCTATTCACTGCCCCAAGTGCCGCGACCTAATGACAACCTTCAACTATCGCGCGTACGACCTGCCCATTGACTTCTGCAACAACAACCACGGGTTTTGGCTGGACGCCGGGGAAGAGAAACGGGTATTGGAGCTGATGGAAAAACGTACCCGCGACCTGAAGCGCACCGCTTCCGCTGAAATGGAATGGGGAGTCTTTCTCAGGGGCCTCGCCTCTAAGAAAACTTCATCCTCCTCAGGCAGCTTCCTAGGCAAAATCAAAGGTTGGCTTACCGGCAGGCGCTAGCTTTCCGGCAGCAAACGGCCCACAGTTTCAAACACGTCATGGAACATTTCTCTGGTAAGGCGGCCCGTCTGAGTGTTTTGCTGGCTTGGGTGATAGGACGCAACCAGGGTCTTACCATCGCTTAATTCATACACCAAGCCGTGGCCAAACTTAGGCCGCGGCGAAGGCAGGGGCAAGTTGCGGTCCCTGAACAGGGCAATATAGGCATCGAAGGCTATCTTACCCAAGGCAACCACAATCTTAACCCTGTCCAGCAAACGCAGCTCTTCCAGAAGGTAAGGCTTGCAGTTGGCCAACTCCTGTCGCAGGGGCTTGTTGAGGGGCGGGGCGCATCGCAGGGCCGCGGTGATAAAGACGTCCCGCAGCGCCTGACCGTCGTCCCTGTGGGTTGAGCCGGGCAGGGTAGCAAAGCCGTAGCGGTGCAGGGCGCCATAAACCCAATCTCCGCTGCGGTCCCCCGTAAACATTCGCCCAGTCCGGTTACCGCCGTGGGCCGCCGGGGCCAGACCCAGGATGAGTACCCTGGCGCCGGGGTCGCCGAAGGCCGGCAGGGGTTTCCCCCAATAGTCCCAGTCCATATACATGCGTCGCTTTATTATGGCGACTTCTTGTCGATGCGCTACCAGTCTTGGGCATCTAGTACAGGAGATAATGGTCTGCTGAAGCTTCTCTAACTCTGTCATTGGTCCCCCGGCGTGTTGGCCGGACTATAGACTCTTCCATGCCCTGGGAGCAAGTTGTCGGACAACTGGTACAATCCCGACACCTTGAACACATACTTTACCGGGGGAGGGAACAATGACTACCGAGGAAAAGCGGAGCTATCTAGAAAATATGCGCCGCAAGAGAGGTTACATTCTCGAAATGCATAGGGTCTTGGTAGAGGAGGATTTTGAGTGGGTCCAAAGGTACGACCCCTTTTCCGAGGCCACTTATACCGGACAGCGCCTCCTGGACCGCAAAACCAAGGAACTGCTGCAGATTGTGGTGGAGGCCGCCTTGCGAGCCGACGTTGAACAGATTCAAGCCCACGTTGAGGTGGCTCTTAAAGAGGGAGCTACACCCCGGGAAATCCTGGAGGCCTTACAAACCGTGGTTATGCCAATGGGAATGCTGGCCTTCCGTAGGGGGTTGCAAGCTTGGGCCGCCGTGGTCAAGCCCCAGGGAATGGAAGCGCCGTGACCGGCCTTAGCTAGGCGACGGCAAGGGCCCCGGCTACTGCAGTACCTACCTCCTCGGTGGAGGCGACGCCGCCCATGTCCGGCGTAAGGATCTTACCCTGCTTCAGCACCTTGACAACGGCCGTCTCCAGGGCCTCAGCGGCTTCTTCACGCCCCAGGTGCCGGACCATCATGGCCCCTGAGAGTACGGCCGCCAGGGGATTAGCCACCCCCTTTCCGGCGATGTCCGGGGCGCTGCCGTGAACCGGCTCAAACATGGAAGGATATCTTCTTTCAGGGTCGATATTGCCGCTGGCCGCCAGACCCATACTACCCGTGATTATGGCGGCAATGTCGGTGAGAATATCGCCAAAGAGGTTGCTGGCTACCACCACGTCGAAGTCCTCCGGGCGGCGTATAAAGTCCATGCAGGCGGCGTCAATGAGAAGGGACTCCGTGGCTACACCGGGGTACTCTCGCGCCACCTCCTGAAAAACGGTATCCCAGAGCACCATACCGTAGCCCATGGCGTTGGACTTGGTGATGGAGGTGACCTTCTTTCTGCGGCCCGGTCTTAAAGACAAGTCGAAGGCATACCTGATGACTCTCTCGCATCCGTGACGAGTGAACACGGAGGCCTGGACGGCTATCTCCTGGGGCAGTCCCCGATAGTGAAATCCGCCGACGTTGGCGTACTCCCCTTCGGTGTTTTCCCGGATTACCACCATGTCTATGTCCCCTGACTTTTTGTGTCGAAGGGGCGACGTGACGCCGGGGTACAGCTTGCCGGGCCTCATGCATACGTACTGGTCAAAGCCGCGCCGGATGGGAAGCAGAAGGTTGTTGAGCGTTACGTGGTCGTGGATGTCAGGGTGTCCCACGGCGCCAAAGTAGATGGCGTCGAAGGCCCGAAGGGTGTCCAGGGCGTCGCTGGGCATCAACTTTCCGTGCTGGAAGTAGTAAAGGGACCCCCAGGGCAGAATGGTAAACTCCCAGTTAATTCGAAAGCGATCTCCCAGGCATTTAAGTACCTTCAAGCCCTGGTCAATAACCTCGGCTCCAATGCCATCGCCTGGTATAACGGCAACCTTAAAGGTGGTCATTGCCCCATCTACTCAATATGCCCACCGAGAGTTCACCTCGCTTTTGCAACCATACAACGCGGCGTTGTACGAAGCGTCGGTCCAACCGGAGGTTCCTGTTCATGCGGGGTCAGGAAGTGGCCAACGTCTGGCTGGCGGCGGCGACGCCGGCGCCAGCCGGCACCTCGTAGCCTTCCTGGGGAAGGATTTCCTCCAATGCGGAGAGAAGCAGCAAAAGGTTCCCGCCGGTGCTGGCCTCTCCCATTAGGCCAACGCGCCATATCTTCCCGGCGAACTGCCCCAGCCCCCGAGAAATCTCGATGGCAAAATCGTTGGCGAGCCGGGCACGCACCTTTGCATCGTCCACACCCTCCGGGATGGCCACCGGGGTAATCTGGGCCAGACGATGGTCTTTATCCGAGATTACCGTCAAACCCAAGGCCTCCAGACCGGCCCTGAGGGCGGCGGCGTTACGCCAGTGCCGCCGGTATCGTGGCTCAAGGCCCTCTTCCAGAACGACCCTAAGTCCCTCGTACAGGGCGTAAAGGCTGCTTATGGGAACGGTGTGGTGATAGACGTGGTCCTTACCCCAGTAGCCGGCGATGAGAGAGATGTCCAGATACCAGGCCGGTGGGGGGATCTTACGACTGCTCATGGCGTCAAGGGCGGCCTGGCTAACGGCCAGAGGGGCGAGGCCCGGGGGGCAGCTGAGACATTTTTGGGAGGCGCTGGAAATGTAATCTATGCCCCACCGGTCCATGGCCACCTGGCTGCCCCCAAAGGAAGTCACGGCATCGACAAAGAACAGGGCGTCGTGCTCTTTTGCAATCCTGGAAACCTCCTCCAGAGGTTGGCTTATTCCGGTGGAGGTTTCGGCGTGGACCATGCCAAGCAACTTCACTGACTTGTGCTTCTTGAACTCGGCGCGAACGGCCGCGGGGTCCAGAGGTCGGCCCCACTCACCTTCGACGGTAACCACGTTGGCACCTTGGCGTCGAGCCATCTCGGCCATACGTTCGCAGAAGAACCCGTAGGAACCGATGATTGCCGTGTCGCCGGGTTCCAGCATGCTTGTCATACCGGCTTCCACACCCGCCGACCCGGTGGCTGAAAGGGCTATGGTGAGAGATTCTTTAGTCTGGAACACCTCCGACAGCATGGAGGAAATGCCGTCTATCACCGGAAAGAAGGCTGTTTCACCGTAGCCAATAACAGGCGTCTGCATCGCCTTGTAGACCCTGGGGTGAACGTTTGTTGGACCGGTGCTCAGAAGGATGCGAGCGGGGATGTTTATCTCTGAATATTTCTGCTGAACCATCTATTCTCCACTGTATTAATTCGCTGCTAGGCTGGGAAAAGTTGGGCGTCTCGCTTCATCCCTGACAGATGGTTGACCGATATCCGATGCAGGGGCGGCAAGATTAGACAGTAGCCTATCAGTGGGGTTGTGAGGTGTCAAGAATGCGCTGCCGGGCGACTCGACAGATTGCTCAGCGCTTGTTCACCGACCTGTCTTTAGCAACGTTAGCCCAGCCGTCATTTCCGTGAAATCGGGGTGCATCTTACCCAACTGGAGTTGGCTTGGGGGTGGAGGCGAAAGTTAAGGGGGTTACCCGGCTTCCGTTCCCACCAGCACCGCCGCCATAACGCAGGGCTCGTTGCTGCGGTTTCGCCAGGTGTGGACGGTGCCCCGTTGGATAAGAGTTTCTCCAGCCTTTAGCAGCACCTCGCCGGAGTTTTCAAGCTTCATCCAGACCTCTCCAGACAGGACAACAATCATGTCCACCGTATCGCTGCGGTGCATCCCAAAGTCGTCGGAGTCCAGCAGCACCTCCCCACCGTAGTAGGTTTCGGCTTCCTCCATATTGTCTCTAATAACCGACTCAGGGGGGAGCTGAATCATCCGAAAAACCAGGCTGCCGGCCTGTGGAAACCCGCCCCCTGTGGTAAGGACACCATGGCTGGAGAGATCCGGCGGGACCTTGGTCATCTCCCAGAGGTCCACGGCCCATCCGCCAAGGGTCTTGTTTGCTTTGGTAAAGGGCGGCTCCGCGTCGCTGGTAAAAATAGCCGCACCGTCGGCGTCTACTCCCGTGACGACTCGTCTGACACCTTTCATATACCGTTTTCCTCCACATAAAGGTTTTTTTTGAACGGAGCCGGGACCTTACATCTATCAACGCCTGTCTTACCGCCGGCTTAGGTCGGCCTATAATTGCCATGTCAAAGTAGGGAACAGCGGCGATGGAGAACCTTTAGGGACGGTCCTTGAGTGTGCACCCGGCCCGGGGCAAGGCCAAGCGTACGGCGGGGGGATGCCCGAAGACGTCCATGAGCGGGAGGGTAATAAAATCAGAGGGCCCCTCGTTGGGAGGGGCCCTCTTCAAAAGTCTAACGAGCTTTAGGCTGCGGTAGCCTCTACGGCGTTTACGGTGTTCAGCTTCTCCTGAATGACGTCTCTGAGCTGCTTCACGCGGGTCAGGTCAGGATACTTGCCATCCTCTTCCGAGCGGTCGAAAATCTTATCGCCGTCCAAGTACACCTCTAAGCGGCCATTGGCCGCTGGAGTAAGTGATATACCAGCGTCACTGCCAAAGTACCGGTAGAACTCATTCGCCATCCACGTGGCGGTCGCGTGGTACTGTCAAGGAACGCAGTAAACAATGTCGATGTTAAGTTTCCACATAGCAAGTCTCCCCTTGCAGGCACATTATTCCAGTCTACCGAGACGGGTAAACCAGTTACTAACAGTTTAACTTGAAGTCGGCGGGTGTCAAGGGGATAAGGAGACATGTTAGGATAACAGTAGCTTGACACTTCTGCCGGTTGAGGGTAGCATCAGCCACGCCGCCAACCAGTGCAGGATTCGCCATTTATGATGACAACACCTCGCAAACAGAGGACCAATTGGCCGGATAGGCTGCGAGAAGTGACGAAGTACGTGGGCTTGACCGAGGAGGACCGCAGTTTAATCAAGTCCACGGGGCACATAGTAAAACGTTACTCAGACCAACTCACCACTGAAGTCTACGACCATATTTTTGAGTTTCCCAGCGCCGGCCGGTTCTTTTCCAAGGACGACGGTACGCCTGACCCCAAGCGGGTGAAGGACAATAAAGACTCCATGGTGCAATGGCTGAACTACCTGTCCCAGGCGCCCACCAACGACGCCTTTGCCCGCTACCTTATAGCCGTCAGCGCCATGCACCGCGACATACCCGTTCACCGTCCGGGGCTGCCGCCGGTACCGTCCCAGTTTGTCATTGGCACCATCTCCTTTTACCAAACGCGGCTAATGGAGATATTTGAGCAGGAGCTGGGGGACTCGGCCCAGGCGGCCCGGGCCAGCGTATCATGGAACAAGATCCTCATGGTCTCCCTGGACATCCTGCTGGGAGCCTACCTACTGGACTCTTAGCCGAGGCGCTTAGGGAGTCTACAGCCGCAACCTGCAAGCCAACGGAGCTAAGGGACACGGCTGAGTGCGCAAGACATAAAGGAGCCTATACCACATGTGCGCCCAAAGGACTCCCTCTACCCCATAGGTAGTATTTTGAAACTTCAGTTGCTTTTGGATAGACAACTTGATACTTTTGCGGCGTTTAGTATCAAGTTATGTCACAACCTGGTGCTTGGCTTTTTATGATGCAGGCTGCACGTGGTTATTCTATAGTTACTACCTTCGCTTGCCCTTCGCAAGTCGTTTCCCAACATCCCGGATGTCAGTGAAATGTTCTAACTTGGGTCTTCCTCCGGACATCGATAACAGAAAATACCGTGGACCACGGGCCTCTCCAACCATGCTTCCCATGTCGTCAATCTTTGCTATCAACATGTGGAGCAGTTGTTTGTTATTGATGACATTGCCTTGGGTAGTACCGCTCGGGCGTTGAACTCCCCTTATCCATACGACGCTTATCCTTGACTGTTCAATTGCTCCCGAATGTCGCGTCCTTGCAGCGTCATCCTTAGGTCACCCACACCATCCCTGTTTCACTCAACAACGGAATCAACTCGGAATCCGGTCTTCCCGTCAAGCCTTCGGCTCGAACACTGGTAACTGAGCAACCAACCTCCTGGAGCATTTCGGCAACCCGGTACGAGAGACATTCATCAAGCAGGAACGTTGGAGAATTGCCCGGTCGCTGCAACGTTAGCCACCTTCTCCTCCCAGCTTATGGCGGCTTCAACCCTTGATTGCGGCATGCCATACATGTACGCGAGGGTTTTCAGGCTGTCACCGCCCTTATGCAATGCCCAGAGAGTTTCAGTGGGGATCCTTGTCCCCTTTATGCAGGGTTCGCCAAACTGGACGTAGGGGTCCAGTAGAATATCAGAATATGGTTCCCACGAGATTGCTTCTTCGTTTTTATTGAAAGTCAACCCGTGAAGGTCGTTACCAATCGGCTCCAGGTACTCCCAAGTAAAATTAAAGGCAGCCTGAAACTCGCGGCTTACTGCCACAGGCGAATCGTTCAGCAAAACAAATATGTCGGGGCGAGCAACCCATAGGGGTTGCATAGCAAAAGGGTACATCCAGCCGAACCGGTCCTGGAGGCTCTCGTGCGCTGCTTTTATCGCTTTGTTTGTAACGCCATGAGATCGCAACATGGCGATGCGCCGGAAACTGACCAGCTCCAGAAAGTCAACGAACTCCGAAGATTCACCATCGTCCGCAGTCGCACCCGCAAAACCTTTTCGCGCCCACCAGCGAAGATGCTGAGTCACTATCTTGGGAAACTCCAGCTGTTCCCTCAAGGTGGCCCTGATGTAAAAGGTTGCTTCCCTGAAAGAGTATGCCCCGCGGGAAGTTACCAACCCTTGCTGAGTTGCCACGGTATACCTCCCTTCAGGACTTGAAGCTTGCGCTCACAATCCGGCACCGATGCTACGTCAACCAATTTGCGCCGTAAAACTGCTTGCAATCCCCAGTTTCGACACATGTCAAGCGCTAAAAGCTCAACACCAAACCGTTTTATGATCGTAGATAGTCTCCATCAGGCGCTTAGCCTCACCTGTAATTGTATACATACATTAGTTCTGTTTCAACGGGCGCATCGTCCTCCACCTTAGTGGAGCGGGCGATGGGATTCGAACCCACGACTTTTTGCTTGGGAAGCAAACACTCTACCACTGAGTTACGCCCGCCGAGTCAAAGGCCAAGTCAAAGAATGTTAATACGCCTTCTCAACCCTTGTCAACGAAGCATCTTTTCTACATCGGCGCCCCGCGATCTTCCAAATCCGCCTTGACACTTCCCGACCCCTCCCCTTTAATCTACCTATATACATTCAGGACGGTTTCAGATGCCGAACCCAACGCCATCCCAGTCCAAAGAAGCCTTGGCCCGTGACCTATACATGGAGGCGGCCAAACTGTGGGGAGAGAAGCGGGCCAGTGTCCTCGGCGAGATAATAGAAGAGCATGCTAAGCACCTCATCGCCCTGTCAAAAATCCTCCCACCTTCCCAAGAGGTCCCCACCATGACCTGGCAAAACCACGCATAGAGGTGAACGGGTTGACTGACCTGCACAAGCTCACTATTGCCGCAGCAGCGGCGGAGATAGCCGGAGGGAGGGTATCGTCCCGAAGCATGGTAGAGAACCTTGTCCGGCGCATTGACCGGCTGGAGCCATCTCTGAAAGCCTGGGTAACGGTGGACAGAGACGGCGCAACCAAGGCGGCCGACGCCTTAGACAGAGAGCTTGCCGACAAGGGGCCGCGGGGGCCGCTGCACGGCATACCCCTGGGAATCAAGGACATCTACTACACGGCGGGCATGAAGACCACCGCCTGCTCCAAAATCCACGCCGACTTTGTGCCCAGCTTCGACGCCGCTTCCGTGGCACGACTCAAGGAGGCCGGAGCCATAATTCTGGGCAAAACCGTAACCACAGAGTTCGCCTCCGGAGACCCACCGCCAACCCTAAACCCCTGGCACTCGTCCCATACCCCCGGCGGCTCCAGCAGCGGCTCCGCCGTGGCCGTGGCCGTGAGGATGTGCCCAGGCGCCATGGGTTCGCAGACCGGCGGCTCCATCCTCCGCCCAGCCTCCTACAACGGCATAGTGGGCTTCAAGCCCACTTTCGGCAGGATCAGCTGCTACGGGGTAATTCCTCTCGCCTGGTCGCTCGACACCATAGGTCCTATGGTCAACTGTGTTGAGGACGCTGCCATCATGCTGCAAGCCCTGGCCGGTTACGACGATCGGGACCCGGGGTCCGCGGACGCGCCGGTGCCCGACTATCGCCAAGCTCTGGGTAGGATGGACAGCCCGCCGCGGATTGGCCTGATACGGGGATCTTTTCTGGATGAGTCGGACCCGGAGGTGAGGAAGCACACCGAGGGTGTTGCAGAGGGTCTGGCTAGCGCCGGCGCCGTGGTCGAGGAGGTGAACCCGCCACCTAGCTTTGCCACCGCCCATCACGTCCAATGGGTGGTCAATAATACCGAGACGGCAGCGTACCACGAGGAAAACTTTCGCAACAGGGCCAACGACTACAGCGCCACACTTCGGAAGCGCATTGAGGTAGGGATTCTCACACCGGCAGTCCGGTATGTTCAGGCGCAGCGACTTCGCCGCGTCTTCCGTCGCGAAATGGAGACCCTGGCGAGCCGGTGGGACGTTTTGCTTACGCCCACAACGCCCACGGCAGCGCCTCGGGACTTGAGCACCACGGGCGACCCGGTGTTCCAGAGCCCATGGACCTCCTGCGGCCTGCCAACCATCACATTACCTTCCGGATTAAGCCGGTCCACGGGACTGCCTCTGGGTATTCAACTGGCGGCTTCTCCCTTTGCCGAGGCCCGGCTCTTAGCCGCGGCCCGGTGGTGCGAGGACGCATTGAAGGTGCGCCTGAGCCCGCCTCAGGTCACCTGACACCAGGCAAAAAAGAGTCCAAGAGCAGTCGGTTGAAGCCCCGTTTGACCTCTACACGAGGCTAGGGGGCCGGTTTGACTACCCCCCCTTCCGGCCCTAAGCTGGGCGCCAGTGACATGGCCGCTGTAGCAAGTACCGTCCGGTTAACAAAAGGGAGGCTTGAGTCTCTCCTGGATACGCTAGACCAAGCCCCGCCCGTTGACGCTCTTACTCTTGGACTGCCGCCCGGTACGTCCCTGGATTTTGTGCGTCCCAGAGAGGCACGGGAGGGGGAGTGGCTTGACGAAATGCGCTCGCTGGCCTCGGACAAGGCAACGGCTTCGGAGACGGGGGCGGTGTTCTTCTGGAGCTCAGTGTTGCAGATGTTGATTCTGCCGCCTTTTCCGCTTACCGAAGGGTGTCACAGGTCGGGGGTCTACACTCCGGCCCTCAGAAACCTGATACGGCGCGAGCCTACCCTTGGCGTACTGCTGCTACGCTTGGGCGGGTACTCGGTGGGGTTGTTTAAGGGCCGGCAGCTCGTGGCCTCCAAGACGGGCACCCGGTACGTAAAGGGGCGGCACAGCGCAGGTGGTACTTCCCAGGGCCGCTTTGCTCGTATTCGAGAGAAGCAGATACATCATCTGTATGTCAAAGTCTGCTCCGTTGTCCGGGAGAAATGGGAACCCTACCAGCGAGAGTTGGACCACATTTTTCTAGGTGGCGAACGGCATACGCTCACCGGCTTTATCAAGACATGTCCACTTCTTCAGCGATTGGAGCCGCTGATAGCGGGGCGAATCCTGCCCATTGGAGAGCCACGGCGCCGGGAATTGGACAGAATGCCACGGGAGATTTGGATGAGCCGCGTGCTGACCTTCAAGCTGCCCGAAGAATTCCCCTTCAGCGGCCTGACGTAACGAGTTTTTACCTATACCTCTCTTCAGAATGCCCCATGCGTCCTTCAAAACAGTTCGTGCTCCCCTGCCAAATAGATTGATGGAGCTAATCTCCACTGCTACTATCGTTAGGCCATGATCTCTGAATCAAACGATACAGCGAATATGAACGGCAAAGCCGCGACCGACCCTGCTGCCAGAAACGATCAAAGTACGGGTAGCGACACGCTGTACCTCCTTGAGTTTCCCCTCATCTTGGAGAAGATAGCCCGCTTCACGTCCCTGTCCCTGGCGCGGGATGGCGCCATGGCCCTGCAACCGTCCTCCGACGCCGCCGAAATACAGCGCCTGCAGCAGGGGACCCAGGAGGCGCGGCGGTTCATCGACGGCAATGGCTCCCTGGACCTAACAGGGATACGGGACGTCAGGCCTCTAGTGCAGCGAGCCAGGCTGGAGGGGGTTCTCAGAGGTGAACACCTCAGGGAGATTTACGATACATTGCGGGCCTGCCGACGCGCCCGGTCCATCTTGGCCGATCGAAAAGACCTGCCCCAGATGTCGACCTTGGCGCGGGCCATACCCTCGCTGCGCGAGCTAGAGAATGACTTGGACGCGGCCATAGACCGCAACGGGCTAATTACAAACAACGCGTCCGGATCTCTGCGGCACCTTCGAAACCGGGCAGAGGACGCCCACGCCAGGTTGACCACCGCCTTGGAGCGGGCCATGCGTCAGTTGCGCCGCAGCAACGTTTTGCAGGAGCATTTGGTCACGGAGCGTAACGGCCGCATGGTTCTGCTGGTGAAGAGCGAGATGCGAAGCCGCGTACCGGGCATCGTTCACGACGTGTCGGACAGCGGCGCCACAGCCTTCGTGGAGCCACTAAGCGCCATGCCACTGGGCAATCAGTGGCGGGAGTCCTCGCTGGCCGCCCAACGGGAGGAGGAGCGAATACTGCGAAGCCTGTCCTCCAAGGTGGGGCTGCAAGGTGACAACATTCTAGGCTCCCTGGATATTCTGGCTGAACTAGACCTGACCCTGGCCAAGGGCCGCTTTTCCGCGACCATTAACGGCGTTCCGCCGGTTTTCGTTGAGGCCGAGGAGTCCTACGTGAAGCTTACGGGAGCGCGGCATCCTCTACTCAGAGATTCGGCCGTGCCCATCGACGTGTCGGTGGGAGGAGATAACAGGATCCTTCTGATAACAGGGCCCAACGCCGGGGGCAAGACGGTGGCATTGAAGACCATGGGGCTGGTCCTGGCCATGGCCCAAGCCGGCCTCCACGTACCGGCGCGCCAGTGCGCCACTACCATTTTCGACTCCATCTTTGCCGACATTGGCGATCAACAGAGCATTGAGCGGTCCCTGTCCTCCTTTAGCTCCCACCTACAAAACCTTGGCGGCATTATGGATAAGGCCACTCCGGCTTCCCTGGTGCTCCTCGACGAACTGGGGGCCAGCACAGACCCCGAGGAGGGGGCCGCCCTCGCAAAGGCCGTCCTTAGCTACTTCTCCCGTCATAGGGTGGTGTGCGTGGCTACCACCCACCACCGGGACGTGGCGGCCTACGCCCAGGAGCAGCCAGGTATGACCAACGCCAGCGTGGAGCTAAACCCCGACACCCTGGCCCCTACCTACAGTCTAACCCTGGGGTTGCCCGGTAGAAGCTACGCCCTGACCATTGCCCGGCGCATGGGCATAGACCTGGAAACCCTGGAACTGGCCCAGTCCCTCCTATCCGTTGAACATCGACAGGCGGAGGAGCTTTTGCGGGAGCTGGAAAGGGAACGACACCTGGCGGAGCAACAGCGTAAAGTCGCCCGAAAAGAGGCCGTCAGCGCCCAAGCAAAGAGGAAGGACCTGGAGCAGAAGCTCGACGAGCTGGAGGAAGACAAGGCCCTTATATTGGAACAGTTTCGCCGTGATATTCAGGTACAGGCCGACGAGCTATGGAAGCGACTCCGCCGCGCGGAACGCACCCTGGCGCAGCCTGAATCTCGGCCGCAGCTGAATGACCAGCGCCTTGACGTGGCTCGGGTCCGTAACGAGATCCGCTCTTCCCTCTGGCAGCCACCGGAAGAAAGCGCCAGGGAATGGATAAGAAGCCTAAAGGCTGGGGACTACGTCTACATTAGGGGTATCCCCAACCCAGTTGAGGTGCTGACGCGCCCCAACAACAGCAACACCCTTGAGCTTCTGCTGGGGTCGGTCAAGGCCAAAATTCCCTCTTACCAGCTTGAAAAGAAAGCCCAAGCGCCGCCCATGCGGGTGCCTGAAGGCGTGTCTATCTCCAGGGCTTCGACGGGTCCCATCAAGACGGACCTGGACATGAGAGGAATGCGGGTGGAGGAGGCCGAGATGCAGCTGGAAGGGTTCTTGGACCAGGCACTAATGAAGGGGCTTTCCTCCATCCGAATTGTCCACGGCGGCGGCACGGGGGCACTGCGATCCATGGTCAGGGAACGACTCAAGGGCCATCCCCTGGTGAAGCTCCAACGCCCAGAGGGAAGCGGACATACGGACGGCGCAACTCTGGTGGAGCTGAAATAGGTTGGCGGCTATCAAACATATACCAACAAGTATTCTTTTACTGGCCCTCTTGGCGGCCCTTGCGGCATGTGCAGGCGCGGCTACGGCCCCGTCTTCTACACCCACCACCTCCACCGAGCCGCCCACGCTGGAGGCTACCTCACCACCTCCGTCCGCCGCCGCCGTGGAGGTGGTGGCGGAAGTAGTTGCCAAGGAGCTGAAATCCCCGTGGGCCTTGGCCATTGCCCTCGACGGCCGGTTGTTCGTAACAGAACGTGAGGGAATTGTCCGGGTAATACGGGACGGAGAGATCCAGCCCACGGCCTACCTGGACATGGAGGTTGCCCAGGAGGGGGAGGCTGGACTGTTGGGGCTGACCCTAGACCCGGACTTCGAGTCCAACGGGCATCTGTACGTCTACTATACTTACAAGAACCCACGCGGCGCGCTGCGAAACAGGGTAGTTCGGTGGGAGGATGCGGGGGAAAGGGGGCGGAATCCGGCGGTAATACTGGACGACATCCCCGGCGCACGCATCCACAACGGAGGCCGCATCAAGTTTGGTCCCGACGGCAAGCTGTACGTAACCACCGGAGACGCGAACTCCAGCGCTTTGGCCCAAGATCTGGACTCCCCGGCGGGTAAGATCCTGCGCATCAACGGGGACGGCTCTATTCCCCATGATAACCCCTACCCCAACTCTCCCGTCTATTCCTATGGACACCGTAACCCCCAGGGGCTGGCCTGGCACCCGGCGACGGGCGAACTCTTCGCAACAGAGCACGGCCCAGTGGGAGGCGATGAGGTGAACCGAATTGTGGCAGGCGGGAATTACGGTTGGCCCACCGCTGTGGGAACAGGCGACGACGCCCGGTTCCGGGACCCGGCGCTCCACAGCGGCATCGAGACGTGGGCACCCTCCGGAGCCGCCTTCTACAGCGCCGACGTGCTGCCGCCCCATTGGAAAGGCCGGTTAGTATTTGGCGCCCTGAGGGGGCAGCGCATCATGTGGGTGGATTTCCGTCCGCCGGACTATCGGCAGGTCCAGGAGCAGGACGCTCTCTTTCCCCGTCAATATGGCCGCATTAGAGACGTAGTTCAGGGGCACGACGGCTACCTATATTTTATCACCAGCAACCTGGACGGCCGCGGCAATCCCCGGCAGGAGGACGACCTTCTGCTGCGCATTGCCCCAGTCACCGGTGTCCTGAGCCATCTCATAGCCCCGGTTGACAGTCCCTGACCCCGCTCAGATAATGAGGCATACCCCGTCGCCACTGGTCCCCGCCGCCTTTCGACCGCTCACCGACATCCACCCAGAAACCAGGCGTATTTTACCCTACAGGGCCGGGAAGAGCGGCAACCTACGTCAACTAGCCCATCGCCTCATGGATCGTGAACAGTCCGGGAAAGGGGCAGCCATTACAGCCGAAAGCAGCAAGAAATGAAGATAGCCGTTTGCATCAAACAAGTCCCCACCTTATCCAAGATTGAGTTTGACTACAAAAGAAAGACCATCGTTCGTGAGGGCGTGCCCCTGGAAATGAATGTCTTTGACCTCATTGCCTTGGGACGCGCTGTGGAGCTAAAGGAGGAGCTGGGAGCGGAGGTAACGGTGTTCACCATGGGACCGCCTCAAGCCAGGGAGGTGCTGGCCCACGCCTTGGCCGTTGGCGCCGACCACGCCGTCCTGGTGTCGGATCCCATAATGGCCGGCTCAGACACCCTGGCAACGTCCCGCACCCTGGCCTTGGTCCTTAGGGATAGGGGCTATGACCTGATTCTCTGCGGAAGAAATAGCACCGACGCCGAGACGGGACAGGTTGGCCCCGAGACGGCGGAGCTTATGGGCATTCCCCACGTCAGCCGTGCGCGAAAACTGGAGTACCACCCGGCTTCAAACAGCATCGTTGTCGAGAGGGTGACGGACGACGGCTACGAAGTCATAGAGGCCACACTGCCCGCCCTGGTCACGGCCACCGAGGGGTTGAGCGAGGAGCGGTGGCCCCGTCGCAGAGTTATTGCCGAGGCGCGGCAGCGGCCCGTGGAGGAGGTAGGGGCGACCCAGCTATCCCAAGATGCCTCCGTGTTCGGCTCCACCGGCTCTCCCACCTGGGTGGAGGACATTCGACTCCTTGAACCTCATCGCCTGGCAAATGTCATTGAGGAACCCGACCCGGTAGAAGCGGCAAAGAAGGTTGTGGAAGGCATCAGAAACCGGCCCTCCACCACCCTAGCCGCCCCATCCGACCGGGAATGGAGCAGGTTTTCGGGGAAAGGGGAAGGAGCCCTTTGGGTGGTGGCGGAAAAGGCCGGCAACGAGTTCCGTCGGGCCACCATGGAGAATCTGGGCAAGGCCCGGAGTCTGGCCGAACGGCTGCGATGCGAAGTGGTCGCTGTTCTGGTGGAAGATGCCACGGAGCAAGAAATAGCAACTCTATCCTCCTACGGCGCCGACCGGGTCCTGGTTCTTTCCACGGCGGGAACCCACCATCCCATCAGCCCCGTGACGGCGGCCGCACTGGCGGAAGCCATTGAGGCCCACCAGCCCTACGGCGTACTGGTACCCTCCACCGCCAACGGTCGCGACTTAGCCTCGAGGGTGGCCGCCCGGTTGTCCCTTGGACTGACGGGGGATTGTGTGGACCTGGAGGTGGACGGCGAGGGACGCCTGGTGCAACTAAAGCCCGCCCTGGGCGGGAACGTGGTAGCGCCCATCCTGTCCAAGGTTAGACCCTACATGGCAACCCTCAGACCGGGCCTCTTGGCCCCCATTGTTCCCCGGCCCGGTCACGTCGCCCTCGTGGAGCGATTGACCGCGAGCGCCACCAAGGAGGACCCTCTCAGGGTGCTGGAGAGCCACTCGGAGGAGGACGCCCGAGGCGTGGAGTTGGAAGGGGCCGAGGTTGTCATAGGAGTGGGGAAGGGGCTGGGGGGACCGGAGCATCTACCCGTCATCTACCGGTTGGCCCAGGAGATGGGCGCTTCGGTGGCGGCAACCCGCAACGTAACCGACGCGGGTTGGCTGCCCAAGCAACTTCAGGTGGGGCTTACGGGACGGGCCATAGCGCCCAAGCTATACATTGCCGTGGGGATACGGGGAGCCTTCAACCACACGGTGGGAATCCAAAAGGCGACGACTGTGGTAGCCGTCAACAACAATTCACGGCACCCCATCTTCCAGGCCGCTGACTTTGGGATAGTCGGCCCGTGGCAGGACTATCTCCCGCCTCTGGTGGAGGCCCTGGCGGAGGCCAGCTAGCCGCCCAGGGGGGTGCATCGTTTGGTGCGCTTTGGGGCAACTTGGCGTGCGGCTTCCGTGCAAAGAGGCACGGCGAAGGTGGGCAACGGGATGACGGGAATCGAAATACCGGCCACGATGAATGGGAATAATCGGGGCCGGCTACCTGGACAGCCGTCTCAGGTACATGCTTGCCAAGTCCACAACAACCACCAACGCCAGGTACCAGATTAGCAGCAAAGCCACGTCGGTATAGCGGAAGAAACTCATGTCCAGGAGAAACTCCCGGCCCAAACCGCCGGCGCTGACCAGCCCCACCACCACCGTGGTACGTATTACAACCTCCCACCTATAGAGGAGATAGGTTAGAAACCGCGGCAGGGCCTGGGGCAGGATTCCATAGGCAAGCATTTGGAAGACGCTGGACCCGGAAGTCCGCAGCGCCCGAGCAGACCGGGGGTCCAAATCTTCCACCACCTCCGCAGACAACTTCCCCAGAATGCCGTAGTTGTGGATGCCGAGGGCGATGGCTCCTGCCAGTACACCGGGAGAGAAGGCAAAGATGACTATCATTGCCATGATGAGCTCGGGGATGCCACGGGTGAATATGAAGAACAGCCTTACCACGTAGTAAAGACTCCTCGAAAGGAGCGACGGTGACGAGGCCAGCTCCCCCGTGGCCACGTTGCGAGCCGCGGGGAGGAATGTTATAAGGACTCCCACACCTGCTATCCCCATGGCCAGAACGCTCATGGCCAAAGTGTCATAGGCCAGGAGGCCGGCTTTCTCCCATTCGCTCCATTGCAAAAAGGCCGGCGTCCCCTCTTTTCCCATCCCCGCCAACTTGCCGATGAAAGAAGCGACCGACACCCACGTTTCCCCCTGAAAGAGAGCGCGAAAGCCGCTGTCATCGTCCAAGAGGACGCTAGCCCAGGCGGCGGTGGCCAGCACTGAAAAGCCAACCATGGACACCCACAAGGGGTTGAGCCAAGGCTTGCTCCCGGCCTTCACACCCTTTGCGCCAACACCCAGGTTCACGACGTCAAATACCTTCGTACCCAGGAGCTCCAGAGGTCAACTAGAACAACCAGGCCCACCAGCATGTACAAGAGGGTCCAAACTTCGTGGTAGAGAAGGTCGGAAAGGGAGAAGTGTATCTGCATTCCCAGACCACCGACGCCTACAAATCCCATAATGGCGGCGGACCTTATGGCGCACTCAAACCGGTAAAAGCTGTAGCTCAGCATGTCCGGCAAGGCCATGGGGAGTCTTCCATAGAGAAGCACCTTCCATTCCGAGGCCCCGGAGGACCGGAGGGCTTGAAGGGGCGCTTGAGGGACGTCGTTGAGAATATCGGCGTAGATGCGTCCCAGAATTCCACCGTAGGGGATGGCCAGGGCCAAGATGGCTGCCATGGGGGAAAGTCCTATGGCGGCGACGAAGAACCAGGCCCAAATTAGCTCGTGGATGGCTCGCATGGCCCCCGCGAGGAACCGGAAGCCGGCCACCCCCGCGACCTTTGTACCCGACCCCCTTGCCAGTACCCCAGAGGCCAGCACACCAAGGGGAAGCCCCAGTACCACTGCAAGGCATATACCCGCCACGGCGTATACGACGGTTTTCCAGGCCGCGCCAAAGGCCAGGCTCAAAAAGGAGCCGGAAACCTCCGGCGCCACGGCGGCTTTGAAGAACTCGACAATGGAGGACAGGCCGCCCCGGTGCACGGGGGAGTCGGACCAGTTTACGGCGGTCAAGCTCCATATGAAGGCGACGGCCAAGAGGAGGGTTAAGAAACCCCTACCTCGGAAAAAGCCGCTTCCGGCGTTACGAGTGGACGTCGGTGAGATTGTAGAGGCGGGAGAGGGCCTCATTGGTCAACTTCTCCACTGGCAGGTCAAATTGCATCTCTCCATTTCGCAGACCAACGGCCCTGGAAAAGAACTTTCTGGTCAAATTCGTAGAATGAATGCTAGCTATGAGGGTCTTGTGGGAATCGGAAACAATGGAGGTAAGGAGGTCCATCAGGTCTTCAGCCCTAGCCGGGTCCAGGGAAGCCACCGGCTCGTCGGCCAAGACCACCCTCGACTTCTGGGCCAGCAGCCGGGCCATGGCCACCCTCTGCTGCTCCCCGCCGGAAAGGTGTGACGTCCTCTCGTAAAGCTTTTCAGGGATGCCCACCCTTTCCAGGGCACGCAACACCATGTCTTTCTCTCTGGCCGAGACTAGCGACACGAGGGACCGCCACAGGCTCCACTGGCCCAAACGTCCGGCAAGAACATTGTGTACCACCTGCAAATGGGGCACCAAGTCCAACTGCTGGTGCATCATCCCCACCAGACCAGCCAACTCCTGGCCGGACTTCATCCCGGCAAGCTGGTGACCGCCCAGGACAACCGTACCCTCGTCGGGTTGGACAACTCCGCCAATGAGGTGCAGCAGTGTGGTTTTGCCGCTGCCGCTTGGGCCAAGGATCGCCACCCTCTCCCCCTCTTCAATCTCCAGGGAGAGGGGCGCCAGGGCAACGATGTCGCCGTATCTCTTACCCACCCGGCCCAAGAACACAATTGGGGAAGTCTTTCTACCGTTTTTCAAGAAGGTTATTCCACCATTCCAAGCATTTTGGCCACGTCCTCAATGGCCGCATAGTTGCCGTTGTTGGTTTCTATGAAGGCCTCCGTCCGAAAGGCTTCCAGGATTTCTGCCTGATTTGGGTCCTTGTGCATATTCAAGAGGGCATCTTTCAGCCTTTGACTGAACCCGGAGCCAAAGGACTCGTCCAAGCCCGGCCTGGCGGACCAATTGTAGTCATAGTAGGGCGGCGTTATCTCCAACTCCCTGACCTTGGCAGCGTCAACCCTTCCGTCGAACACTGCACTGTCCCAAACGGCCCGGCTCAGGGCGCCGGCCTGGAAGGAGCCGCTCTCCACAAACTTCCAAGTGGCGTCATGGGAGCCGGAGAAGTTGGGCAGGCCGTTGAAGTCCGTTTCGGGGTCTAGACCCGCCTGGAGAAGGAAGTACCGCGGCATCAGGTGCCCGGACGTGGAACTGACGCTGCCGAAAGTGAAGGTGTGACCCGCCAGGTCTTGCAGCCCCTGGGCCGGTATGTCTTTATGAACGATGAACACTGAGGCGAATTCCATGTCCCTGGGACGCTGGGCGATGGCCTGGGCGCCGGGGGCCGCTTTCCTGGCCTGGACACCGGTGAGACCTCCGAACCAGGCCAGGTGAATATCCTCGTTGGCAAAGGCGGTCACCACCGCAGCGTAGTCGATGCTGGACTTGTACTGCACGTCTACACCCAGCTCCCCGCTGAGGTAGTCGGCTACGCCGTCAAAGCGCCGCACCAGCAGCGACGTATCCTGGTCCGGGATACCGCCGATGTAGAGGGTTTTCTTGGACCCCACGTCACCGTCGGAGCTACAGCCGGTCAATACCGTGGCCAGCAGCAGGACCAGTATGGGAACCAGGGGTCTCCACGGGTTCTTAATAGCACCCACTTTCCTTTCGTAACTTCCGTCCTACAGGTTAGGAGACGTTGAGCCATAGCGGAGGGAGCCTACGGTCCCAAGCCTGGATAGGGAAGAAGGAGGTGCTACAAAGAGGGGAAAGCGCCGCGGTGTGTGGTTATTTAGCGATGCAGGAGCTTTGCAGGACGCACCTCGCCCATCCAGGCGCGTCCTCAGGTGAAACCTTGGGTAAAATTAGCGTTAGCAGCAATCATGGGCGTGAGTCACCGGAAATACTATTACTTATCACCTTTCCAGTCAAGAATTTGTTTGCCGAGACCCAACCCCGGCAATTAAGAGGCTGAAAAAGTAATTCGCTCATACCAATATTACCCTGACCGCTCTTTTGTTAATAATGGGACCGGTAGAACGATCCAACAGATGTGGGTAGTGCCTCAGTTTGAAATTGGCGGATGTTCTATAGTTGCACCAGCGGCCCAGTTGACAAGGGTCTAGCAATAGGCCAACATCCGTGCTGAACCATGACACAAGAATTGGTTGACTGACGCCATTTTCAATTGAGTGGACCGATGACACCTGGAACCCGGTCACCGGCTGTACCCGTGTGTCGCCGGGCTGCGACCACTGCTATATGTTCGCTCTCTACCCACGCCTGCGGAGCATGGGCGTGCCAGGTTACGAAACCAGTCCCGATGAGGTTCGCTTGCTCCCCGAGCGCTTGCAAGCCCCCCTGACATGGAAGAAGCCCCGGCGCGTCTTCGTGAACAGCATGTCCGACGTGTTCCATCCGAAGGTGCCCTTCGACTTCGTTCTTCAAATGTTCTCTGTGATGGCGGAGGCTGCGGATAAGCGCGGGCACGTGTTTCAAGTGTTGACCAAGCGACCAGGGAGGTCAGTTGCCTGGTGGGAGATGTACCAGCGGCACTTCCCACATGGCTGGCCTCCCAATATATGGGTGGGCACATCGGTCGAGAGCCAGAAGTACGCCCCGAGGCTCACGGTGTTGGAGCGTCTCCCGGCGCCGGTGCGTTTCGTATCCGCAGAGCCGCTGCTAGAACGTATTGACCTGACTCCGTGGCTGGAGAGTGGCGCAGTAAACTGGGTAATCGTTGGCGGGGAGAGCGGACCGGGCGCCCGGCCAATGGACCAGGATTGGGTGCGTGACCTGCGGGATCAATCCACCAGGGCAGGCGTTGCTTTCTTCCTGAAGCAACTGGGCGGTGTCCGAAACAAACGTGGCGGGGATGAAGCGGTCATCGACGACGGGCGGCTTTGGCGGGAAATGCCTGCCCCGGAGTAGCAGGGCAGAACCTCTGTAACAAAAGGAGCCTAATCCCTAGTGAATAGCAGGTCCCGAGGACAGGAACTCACGACAGCATCAGATGGCTTGCCAGCCTTGAGTGTGGCAGAACATGCCAAAGACAAAGAGTATACGCTCAAGAACATAACGGGAATTTTCACCCAGGCAATGAAGAACAGGTGGCCAGGAAAACTCTACTATGTGGACCCATTCTGCGGGCCGGGAAAGTGCCTCATCAGAAACTCGGAAGAGGAAACAGACGGGTCTCCAATAATTGCCGCAAGGGTACCATTCACCTATTACTACTTCGCAGACGGAGACGAGCGTTGCATAGACGCTTTAAAAGAGCGAGTAGAAGGAATGAATCTATCGGAGAAACCGGTCTGTTACTACACTGGTGAAGCAAACGAGACCATAGATGAAATCTTGAGGGAGTTACCCTCTGAGAGGAAATCTCTCGGACTCGCTTTCTTAGACCCATGGGCTTGGGACTTCTCTTTTGAAAACCTCAAGAAACTTACCAGAGGCCGCCGACTAGACATCCTAATAAATTTCAATATAGGAGATATGAAAAGAAGGTGGTGGGAATCATCCCCAAAAATGGACTCGTTTCTGAACCTCCCCGCCGACCACCGTGTGGTCTTCAAAACGAAAACCCAGGAAGTGCCGGATGCTCGTACCCTATTAGACCATTACGAGGAAGAATTAGGAAAGATCGGCTACCATTACACCACCGATGACAGACCCGTTACTAACTCAAACAACACACCGCTTTACCACATCATTTTTGGAAGCAAGCACGAACTTGGCAAAAAGCTCAGGGATGCAGTGTCACGGAAGACAGCAAGTGGACAATTCAAAATGTTTGAATAAAAGGTCAAATCATTGGTAAGGGCACCTTATAACTAAAGAAACCATCTCATCACTCCCGTACTTCCTTGCATTGGCACATTCAAACCGAGTCACTACCAACAGGTGCGCCTCGTTGAAGGGCCGTGGGTGTGGTGTTATCATTACCCAGCCATCCACCCCTCTGGGGGGATGATCTTCCGAGTGTTTCCAGGAGGCCGCTGGGATCCGATGAGGACCGAGACGGCAGCAAAACAAGGCCCAATCCGCACTGTGTCTTCCTCTGCGGATAACACATTTCCCCCTACTCAGCGTCACGCGACATGAGCAGCGACTTGAAGGTTGGGCTCATTGGCGCCGGTACACTGGGCAAGAGCTTGGCCCTGGGATTATCGGAGGCCGGCTGGCGAGTTGCTGTCCTGGCCAGCCGAACCCACGCCTCAGCCCAAACCCTCGCCCGCATGATCCCCGGATGCGACTCCTCGCCACAGCCCCAAGAGGTGGTGGACCGGTGTGATATAGTCTTCCTCACCGTCCCGGACGACGTTATCAGCTCGGTTGCCTCATCATTAAACTGGCCCACGGGCCGGTGGGTGGTCCACTGCAGCGGGGCCGGGTCCCTGGACCTGCTGAAGCCCGCCGCCGACATGGGCGCCGAATGCGGCTCCTTACATCCATTTCAAACCTTCGCCGGAGCAGACACTTCAAAGAACGTCCTGGAGCGGTTCAATGGCGTAACCTTTGCCGTTGAAGGTCAGGGTAGGCTTCTCAAAACCCTAGAGACCATGGCTGCAGACCTAGGCGGAAGGACCCTTCGATTGAGCCCTGCAGACCGCGGGCTTTACCACGCCTCGGCGGTAATGAGCTGCGGCTACCTGGTCGCCCTGCTCAAGGCTGCCGCCGGGACTTGGCGTCTCATGGGCGCCACCGAAGAGCAGGGTCTTCAGGCAATTCTCCCCTTGGCTAAAGCCACCCTTCACAACGTTGGATCCCTGGGACCTCAAAGGGCCACAACGGGGCCCGTAATAAGAGGAGACGTTGACACCCTTCGGAGACACCTCCAAGCCTTCAAAGCCCAAGCCCCGGAGCTTCTCCCCCTATACGTAGCCCTAACCAAGGCATCTATTCCCCTCGCCACCCCGGCAGTCGAGGACGAGAAGCTACAAGACATGGAACACCTCATCTCTCAATACTCAATAACATCCCTCCCGTCTGAAGGCCAAGCGCGACAAAACCGGAGCAAGCCTCATGCGTAAAGTAACGGCCAACAATGTAAAGTCCATGAAAGCCAAGGGCGAGAAGATACCCGTTGTCACCGCCTACGATTATCCAATGGCCCTGTTGGCCGACAAAGCGGGGTTCCCCGTTATCCTAGTGGGAGACAGCCTGGGCATGGTCTCTCTGGGCTACGACTCCACCATTCCGGTGACCATGGACGACATGATCCGTCACACCAGGGCTGCCGCCAGAGGCGCAACCCGATCCCTCCTGGTCACCGACATGCCCTTCATGAGCTTTTATCTAGGCATTGAGGACGCCATTCGCAACGCGGGACGGTTGGTCCAAGAGGGAGGCGCCCAGTCGGTAAAGCTGGAGGGCGGCGGGTCGGTAGCGGACACGGTGCGCCGAATCGTCGAGGCCGGCATACCGGTTATGGGACATCTTGGTCTGACCCCCCAGTCCGTCCACCGGTTCGGCGGATACAAGGTCCAGGGCAAAGCTAGGGAGGAGGCGTTTCGGATTCTCCATGACGCTCGATCGCTGGAGGACGCCGGCGCCTACGCCGTGGTGCTGGAGCTCCTCCCCGCCCCCCTATCCAGGATTATCACCAAGAAGCTCACCATTCCGACCATAGGCATCGGTGCAGGGCCCTACTGCGACGGCCAAGTGCAGGTGCTACACGACATCTTGGGACTCTACAGCGACTTTGTGCCAAAGCACACCAAGCAGTACCTGCAGCTTGGGGAGCTTATCTCCAACGCCCTTGGCCAATACGCCCAAGAGGTCAGGGAAGGCAATTTCCCCACCCAAAAGGAAAGTTCCCAGATGGACGAGGCCCTGATTCAAGACCTCTTGGACGCATGAGCCGCCTTGCGAGTGCTTCACACCGTAGCGTCCATGGTCGAAGCGTGCCGGTCCCCGGAGCGGCCCCTGGGACTAGTTCCAACCATGGGCTATCTGCACGAGGGCCATTTGGCCATGGTACGGGAGGCTCGCGCCAGGAACGCCACCGTGGCCGTGAGTATCTTCGTCAATCCAACCCAGTTCGGTCACGGTGAAGACTTTGACGACTACCCACGAGACCGGGAGCGGGACCTGACAATACTGGAAAAAGAGGGCGTAGACCTGGTTTTTGCCCCCTCAACGGCAGAGTTATACCCCACCGGCATGGACACCTGGGTAGAGGACTCGGGGGCTGTCCCAAGGGCTGGAAGGCAAGTACAGGCGCGGCCACTTCACCGGCGTCGCCACGGTGGTCGCCAAGCTGTTCAACATCATTGGGCCAAATAGGGCCTACTTCGGGCAAAAAGACGGCCAGCAGGCGGCCATAATCAAGGCTATGGTAAGGGACTTGAATATGCAGGTGAAAATTGTGGTGTCACCTACGGTCAGGGACTCCGACGGCTTGGCCCTAAGCAGCCGAAACAGCCGTCTGTCCGACAAGGAACGCCGCGCCGCCCCGGTTATCTACCGCTCCCTTCGCAGCGCAGAGGCCCTTTGGAAACAAGGCGAACGCAGCGGCGACGTTCTACGGAGGGAAGTGCGCCTAAGGTTGGCCGAAGAGTCCCTGGTGTCAAAAGTGGACTACGTCAGCGTAGCCCACCCGGAGACACTTGAGGAGTTGGAAACGGCAACTGGTCGGATCATGATATCGACGGCCCTCTGGGTGGGCACCACCCGGCTCATCGACAACCTAGTATTGGACCCCGACGGATGATCCTCACTTCAAAAGCTCACGCAAAGTCTCTGTAAAGCTCGGCAGCACCTTCTGCCAGTCTCCCACAACGCCGTACCGGGCCTCCTTGAAAATGTTGGCCTCTTGGTCCTTGTTTACGGCAACAATCACCTTGGCCCCGGAGCAGCCCGCCATGTGCTGGCTAGCCCCGGAAATGGCCACCGTTATGTATAGGTCAGGCGTGATTGTCTTGCCCGTGAGTCCTATCTGCCACGAGGGTGGTACCCAGCCCGCGTCCACCGCGGCCCGCGACGCCCCAAGGCCCGCGCCCAGCAACCCGGCGATTACCTCAAGGTCTTTGAAAGGCCCCGGCGATCCCAGACCCCTGCCACCGGCCACCACTATCCCGGCCTTATCCAGTTGTACACCTTTAGACTCCTCCTCCACCCGCTCCACCAGCTTTACCCGTTTCATAGAGGCGTCCAGTGAAGCGTCTAGGGCAAAGACCTCTCCTCGGCGAGAAGAATCCCGCGCCAAGGGCTCGTAGGCTTTGGGCCTGATGGACGCCATTTGTGGGGTTCCGGTGCACACAACGGCGGCCATGGCGTTGCCTCCGTAAACGGGACGATGGGCAACCATCTTCCCCGAATCAGCGTCAATTGACACCTCAAGACAGTCCTGGGCCAGACCCACGCCCAAGCGCACGGCCAGCCGGGGGGCCAGGTCCCGCCCGTTAGTAGTCCTTGACATAAGGACCACCGCCGGGTCCGTCTGACGGCATATCTGAGCCCATGCCTCCAACAGAAGTTCCGGATGATATTCGACAAGGATGGGGTCATTGACCACGTACACTTGGTCGGCTCCGTGATCTATGGCATCCTGGGCCGCCGACCCCGCGTCAGCGCCCGCAATGCCCATGGACAGCTGAAGTCCCAAGCCGTCAGCCAAAACGCGACCGGCCGCCAGTATCTCAGCGGCGGTGGACGCCAAAGCGCCCCCTTCCAACTCGCCAAGTACAAGAATCCCGGCTGAATTAGCCATATCTCTCCGGTCTAGACTAGTTTGGCCTCACGAAGCTTCAGCGCCAGTAGGCGCCCCGAATCGGCGTCGTCCTCGCCTTGAATCAACTCGCACTCCGTATCGATGACGGGAACATACAAGTCCACCGTCTCAACCTGGCGCTGCAGATCCGCGGCGTTCATGCCCATATCCTGGGCAGACCAGATAACGGGCTGCTTCCGAGTGGCCGCCATAATTCCCCGCAGAGTCGGATACCGCGGCTGCCCCAACTCGTTGCTCACCGTGACCATGGCGGGCAACGGGGCCTCCATAATTTCAGTTCCCTCCGGCGTCTGCCTCTCAACGTTCACCAAACCCTCTCCCACCTCCACCTTCTTGGCAGTGGTAATGCTGGGAAGGTCCAGCATCTCAGCCAATGCCAAAGGCACCTGGGCGTTATCCCAATCGGAGGCCTGCCTACCCGCGATAATGAGGTCAAAGCCGCCCAGCTTTTTGATGGCCACCGCCAACACATGAGCCACGGTGAAGCTGTCCGCACTGTTGTCGAAGGCCTCATCCTGAAGCAGTACCAGGGTATCTGCGCCCATGGAAAGGGGCTTCTTCATAACGTCCAAGGCAAAGCTTTGCCCCATGGAGAGCACGGTTATGGCTGCTTCCTGAGAGTCTTTTATGCGAAGGGCGGCCTCGACGGCGTTCTCGTCGAAGCCGTTGACCACCGGCGGGATGGTGGCAGGTGTAACAACCTGGCGATTTGGCCGGTCCACCTGAAAGGCGGACCGAGGCATTTCAGGGTCGATTACCTGCTTAGCCAGTACCAGAATGTTCAGGGGCAAAACCACCTCCCGGACGCCGTGGGGTTAAAGACCGAAGCGAAATATACCATCGGCCCCTAGGAGTGTCAAAGCACCCGCCTGCTTCCACCCATATCACTGCTTGGTCCGCCATAGGTAATTAAACAATTCTTAATAGCCAACATCGTTATTAAGATTTATCGTCTAACTTTTAATAGCGCGCCGGAACTCCGCAGCTGTCCGCACAACCAACCCCTGCTTTCCGCGGGGCCGTTAGTAGGGGGGACGGATATTGTCTTGAAGTGCTTTCCCTTTCTTGATATATTTTTAATGACCAGTAGGCTTGGCCCAGCCCAGCGTGCAAGGCCGGATTCCATAGCGTATTTCGGCCAAGAACGAGGCTAAAGGCAGGTAGCGCGGCAAAAAGGAAACCAATAATTACGACTTAAGGAGTTATCAAAAGAGATGGGGCTATTTAGAGCGGAATATATCTGGATAGACGGAAGTAAACCAACGGCAAAGCTGCGGTCCAAGACTAAGATAGTGCGTGAGGGAGAGGAAATACCCATATGGGGCTTTGACGGCTCCAGCACCAACCAAGCCGTCGGGCACAACTCGGATAGGGTGCTGAGACCAGTCTACACTGTACCGGATCCGGTGCGTAAAGGGCCCAACAAGCTGGTGCTGGCGGAGGTCTTGAATACGGACTTAACACCGCATGAGTCGAATACAAGGGCAGACTGCGCCAAGGCTACCGAGGCCTTTGCAGATCAGGAGACGATATTTGGCATTGAGCAGGAGTACACGTTCTTCAAAGGGAATCGACCATTGGGGTTCCCCGAAATCGGCTACCCCGCCCCTCAAGGTGGGTATTACTGCGGCGTTGGGGATGATGAGGTCCACGGCCGGGACGTTGTGGAGGCTCACTTGAACGCATGTTTGGAAGCAGGGCTAGACATTGAGGGCATCAATGCGGAGGTCATGCCGGGCCAGTGGGAGTTCCAGGTTGGGCGACTTGACGCGGTAGAGGTATCGGACCAGCTGTGGCTGGCCAGATGGCTGCTGTATCGAGTGGCGGAGAACTTTCACATCAACGCAACCCTTGACCCCAAGCCCGCCCGGGGCGATTGGAACGGCGCCGGAGCGCACACCAACTTTTCTACGAAGGCCATGCGGGCCTCATACCAGCCGTGCATTGATGCCGCGGAGGCCCTGAAGCTCAGGCATGAACTGCACATATCCAACTACGGATACGGCATTGAGGAACGGTTGACGGGTCTTCACGAAACCTGCTCCTACAAGGAGTTCCGGTACGGGGTTTCTGACCGTGGCGCGTCAGTCCGAATTCCATGGCAGGTGGCGCTGGACCGCAAGGGCTACCTCGAGGACCGTCGTCCCAACGCGAACATGGACCCCTACGTGGTGACCAAGCTGATACTGGAGTCCGTTTGCGGCGCGAACGTGGCCGCTTAGGGCACATACCGGCGCCGTCGCGCCCTTGACCGGCGCGGCGGCGGGGTTGTGAATACGAGGCCGATAGGGGCGATGACGGCCCAGCCCCCTATCGCAAAAGGGGCCATCGGTTGCCTCTACACCCCAGTGCCGCTATACTTTCATGTAACAAAAACGTAGCAGAACCAAGGCTATCAAAGAGCGGGAGTATTACTTAGCCAGTCTTTACCCACAGCACTGCCATAATAGTAAACTTAAAAACATCAAATATCAGGCCTTTGTCATACGTAAGTTCAGGCGCGTTATACTCACCCGCGCCGCCGGCAGGGCCGCGACCTCCGTCAAAGGGTCGCTTGGGAGGCTGCAAAGCCCATGCAGGATGAAGGAGTAGCTTTATGAGTTCAAGGAAATTCGATTTCGTTCTCGCCATTGGCGGCGAGGCCGGACAGGGCATCGCCACGCCGGGCGACATCCTTGCAAGGGTTTTTGTGCGGCGGGGCCTCCACCTCAGTACCTATAACGCATATCAGTCCATTATCCGCGGCGGTCACATCTTCCTTACAGTGCGCGTCAGCGACCAGGAGGTTTACACCCACGGAGACAAGATGGACCTGCTTCTATGCCTGAACCAGGATACCGCGGACAGGCACGTTAACTTGATGGGACCCGGCTCCCGAGTGATCTACAACGGGGACAGGATTAAGGTCAACGACGCAAAAGAGGGCGTGCACCTCTGCCCCCTGCCAGTGTCCAAGCTAACCAGCGGTAGCAGAAACAGGCTTATCCAGAATACCGTGGCCGTGGGCGCCATCATGGCGCTCCTGGGGCTGGACTTCGAGATCCTGGAAGACAGCTTGACGCTCCGGTTCCAACGCAGGGGTCAAGCGGTGGTGGACGAAAACGTGAAGTTTGCACTGGCAGGTTACCAGTACGCACAGGAAAACTTTGAACCATTCCAAACACCCGCACCCATGGGAGAGAAACCTCTAGCCGTCTGGTCCGGCAACGACGCCTTGGCCATGGGCGGGGCTGCGGGCGGTGTCAAGTTCTACGCCGCATACCCCATGAGCCCCTCCACCGGCGTCCTACACTGGATGGCCGCCAACGCCCGCGCCCTGGGCATCATGGTCCGCCAGGTTGAAGACGAGATTGGCGTGGCCAATATGACCATCGGGGCAGCCCATACCGGCTGCCGCTCCATGTCCGCCACCTCCGGCGGTGGCTTTGCCCTGATGACAGAGGCCGTGGGCAGCGCCGCTATGATGGAAATTCCCGTGGTCTTCATCGACGTTCAGCGAGCCGGGCCGTCAACGGGCGTCCCAACCAAGTCAGAGCAGGGAGACCTTTGGCAGATTCTTGGGGCCAGCCAGGGAGACTTTGAGCGGTTCATCGTCGCGCCTACGGACTGCCTGGACGCCTTCAATACCGTGCCTGAGCTTTTCAACCTTGTGGACAAGGGCCAGTGCCCAGGCATCGTTATTTCCGACCTTATTATCTCAGAGGGCAGGTTTAGCGTGGACCCCGACGCCATTGACATGCAGCCGGTTATCGACCGCGGCGATCTCATCACCGAGCCTTCTGCAACCGACGGCTATATGCGCTACCAGAATACAGAAACGGGCATCTCGCCTCGCGCCCTCCCAGGCCTCCAAGGCTATGCCCACGTGGTCGCCACGGACGAGCATGACGAGAATTCCATTCTCATTAGCGACGAATTTACCAACCCACACAAGCGCCGCAAGATGGTTGAAAAGCGGGGGCGTAAATTCACGCACGTCGCCAAGTTAGTCCCGGACCCACAGCTGGAAGGTCCTGAAGACGCGGATGTTACCCTCATTGGATGGGGGTCCACCTACGGCACTATCAAGGAAGCCATTGAGCAGCTCGCCCTCAAGGGAGTCACGGCCAACCACCTTCCCATCAAGTGGATTGTCCCGCTAAAGGCCGAGGCCATAATGGAAATCCTCTCCCGCTCCAAGAAGAAGATAATGATTGAGAACAACTATTCAGGCCAATTTTACCGGTATATGCGCAGTGAAACAGGGCTCTCCATGGACGGGCACATCCGTAAATACGACGGCGAACCCTTCATGCCCCATCACGTCACCGACGGCGTGGTTGAACTCCTAGCAGGGAATACCGAAGTCTACGTACCATACCAGGAAGTTATAGTCTAACGAGGTGATAGGATGACTACCGTTACCGACATTGCAGAGGGTAAGCCGGCCCCAAAGCTTACAGCTAAAGATTTCAAGGGTCCCGTTAACCCGGATTGGTGTGCGGGGTGCGGAGACTTCGGAGTGCTCAACGCCCTGCAAAGAGCCTGCGCCGAAATGGGACTCAAACCCCATGAGCTTCTCATTATCAGTGGCATAGGCTGCTCCTCCAACCTGCCCGGTTACTTCAACGCCTACGGAATGCATACCCTTCACGGCCGCGCCTTGGCCGTGGCCACCGGCGCAAAGATGGGCAACCACGAGCTCAACGTCATTGTGACGGTGGGGGACGGCGACGGCTACGGCATCGGCGGCAACCACTTTGTGCACACGGCACGGCGCAACGTTGACCTCACCTACGTTGTCATGAACAACCAGGTTTACGGCCTCACCACGGGGCAGGTCTCACCCACCAGCACCTTTGGGATGAAGACTAAGAGCACCCCATTCGGCAGCGTTGAACAACCCGTCAACCCCATCACCTCCGCAATCATGAACGGCGCTACTTTTGTTGCCCGCGCCTACAGCGGCGACATCCGACATCTCACGGAGCTAATCGTCAAGGGTGTCCAGCACAAAGGCTTTTCTCTTATCGACGTTTTCAGCCCCTGTGTCACCTTCAACCTTGAAAACACCCACTCATTCTTCAAGACACGCGTCAAGAAGCTGGAAGACGAAAACCACGACACCACCGATTGGAAGGCGGCTTGCGAGAAGGCTCTGGAATGGGGCGATACCATATATGCGGGTATCTTCCTAGAGAAAGAAACCCTATCCCTTGACCAGCAAGAACCCGTCCTCAGCAATGGCGGACCCCTGGGCTTCCGGCCCCTGGGCATCACCAAGGAGCAGGGCGATCGCATTATCCAGCGGATGATGTAAAACCCTCAACTCCGCAGATCTCCTCCCACTTTCCCGCCTACGCGCCCTATGCAAGCAACATCAAGGGCTGGTTAAGGCCATATGTCCACGCGCCCTGGGGCCACAACCTCCATGGAGGGCTTGAGTGTACAACCTGGAAGGTAAAGTTGCCCTGGTAACAGGGGCGGGAGGCCGCCGCGGTATCGGTCGGGCCATCGCCTTGCGCCTAGCCCAAGAAGGCGTCAACGTTGTTGTGAACGACGTGGTGGCCAATCCCCATCAAGGCGCCGGCGCTCAGTGGAGGGGCGTTGCCGACGTTGCCGGGGAGATCGAGGCATTGGGCCGCCAAGCCATGAGCGTAATAGCCGATGTTTCCGACTCCGCCCAGGTGGAGGACATGGTGCGCCGCACCGTTGACCGCTTTGGCCGCATCGATATCCTGGTAAACAATGCCGGCTCACCCGCCGGGCGCGACCGCGTCCCCGTGGTCGAACTGGAAGAGGACGCTTGGGACCTCGTCCAGCGGGTCAACGTCAAGGGAACTTTCCTCTGCTCCAGGGCCGCCGCCAGGGAGATGATAAGGACAGGCCGCGGCGGGAAGATAATCATCATATCTTCCGGGGCCGGCAAGAGGGGAATGGCCCGATACGCCGCCTACTGCGCCTCCAAGTTCGCCCTTATAGGCTTCACCCAATCCCTCGCCCTGGAGCTTGCGCCCCACGCCGTCAACGTCAACGCCATCTGCCCCGGCCTGGTGGACACCGAGAGGATTTCAGGCATTGCCGCCGCCCTGGCTCCGGAGGGGGAAACGGGGGAGCAGTACCGGGCCAGAATGATTGAGGAGCGGGCCCAGGTCATACCACTGGGACGGGTGGCAGAGGGAGCGGACGTGGCCGTGATAGCCGCTTTCTTAGCCTCGCCGGAGTCCGACTACCTAACGGGCCTGTCCATCCCTGTGGCCGGCGGCTCCCTCATGTACTAGCAGTCGTTAACGCCAACACGACTGACATGATAAGAGCAGTATTGACGTAATTTTGCGAAAATAGCCGCGGCGCTGAGGGCCATTCTAACCGGAATCAAGGCCAAGGGCCGCTGGACCAAGGGAGTAAGCCCCACCCAGCCCATGCCCAACCTCCCACCTTAGTCATTCGCACGGACGAGGCAGTCCAATCCCTTCCTGGATACAGGCGTAGTGCAATGACTCGCGCACCAACCCGGCAAGCCGTTGCGGCGTGTATAATCTCACCAGCAGAAGATACTCTGGAGGTGGATCACTTGCGCTACGACGTAATCATCGTGGGGGCCGGTTCGGCCGGCGCCGTAATAGCGTCTCGACTCTCGGAAGACCCGTCGCGCTCTGTACTCCTTCTGGAGGAAGGCCCCGACTACCCCAACCCAGACCACGTGCCGGAGCTCATCGCCAGCGGCTACCACGTTATGGCCGGACACTCGGACCCCCACATTCGGAACTACCCCGCAAAGGCAAACGAGCAGAAGAAAGAACCCATGCTTATGCCCTCGGGCAGGACGCTGGGTGGAACCAGCGCCATCAACAGCACAATTTTTCTCAGGGGGACGCTCCAGGACTTCGACGCCTGGGCCTCCTGGGGCAACACCCAATGGTCTTTCAAGAAAGTGCTACCCTACTATTTGAAGATAGAACGAGACGCGGACTTTGGTGGAGACTTCCATAGCAAAGAAGGCCCTTTGCCCATTCGCCGCGTCAAACGCGACTCGTGGGTACCCAATGTGGAAGCCTTCTATCAGGCCTGCCTAGCCGAGGGATTCCCCGAAAGCCCGGACATGAACATGCCAGGCGCTTCGGGCGTTGGGCCTTACCCCCACAACAATGTCAACGGGCTTCGGGTCAACACCGCCATGGCGTATCTGGACCCCGTCCGCCATCGACTTAATCTCACCATCAGGGCGAACACCCTTGTGAAGCGGGTCCTTTCCCAAGGGTGCCGGGCCACGGGGGTGGAAGCCTTGTGCGACGGCCAGACCTTTCGCGCCGAGGCCCGGCAGGTTGTTTCAAGCGCCGGGGCCTTCGGCTCCCCAATGCTGCTAATTCGCTCCGGCGTGGGGCCTGAAGACCACCTGAGCGAATTTGGGATACCGATAGTTCGTCATCTGCCAGGAGTGGGCCGGAACCTCAGGAACCACCCCGTGGCGGGGGTCATGTTTCGCGACGCCGCCAAGTTGCGCAAAGACTCCCTGCTGAGCCTGGCCTTTCTCCGGTACACCGCCTCCGGGTTCCCCACGAAGGACGACATGTCTATTAGCGTTGACAATCGCTGGGTCATAGACGGTCTTCCTCATACTCGTCTTAGCGCCTGCCTGGAGTACGCCAAAGGGGCCGGTAAATTGACCCTTACCTCCGCCAAGGCGCCATCGCCGCCCCACCTAGAGTACAACTACCTTAAAGACCCATGGGACCTAGCTCGTGTCAGAGAAGGCGTTCACCTTGCCATGAAGCTCGCCAAGAACCCCGCCTTCCGGGGCATTCTCAGTGAGCGCGTGGCGCCCAACGACCAGGAATTGGCTTCGGACAAGTCCTTGGACAGATGGATACTGGAGAACGTGACCACCGGACACCACTCATCGGGTACGTGCAAAATGGGCGATGCATCAGACCCCACGTCCGTAGTGGACCAGTATGGCTGGGTGCATGGACTGCAAGGACTGCGAGTGGCCGACGCTTCGATAATGCCGTACCTGGTTCGGGTGAATCCCAACGCCACCTGCATGATGATAGGGGAAAAGGTGGCAGACTTTATACGGCAGGATGAAGGAAACCTGGGCTGAGACGGGCTGTCTTAGAGACCCAAGACTACTCGTTTATCTTGTACTCCACGGTAACGGCTTGCAAGTTGCGGACTACGGGGTTTAGAAAAGTCAACTCATAGTCGCCATTGAGCTCAGCGACAAAGTCGTAGCTTCCATCGGCCAGCTGCTCTCCCCGGTAAATGGAGTCACCGATAGGGTCGTTAACTGCGAAGATGACACCAGGCCGGCCCCGGTTGCCCGACTCGGCGAAGCCCCCCACAGCCTTAGGTAGGGACGTATACGTAACCACAATACGGTCTCCCAACTGAAGAGGGACGTCTATGGTCCACCACTTTTGAGGTAGTACCAACTCCTCTTCAGTGACGGTGGTAGGGGGCGACCCTCCGCCGCCGCTCTGCTGCACCTCGGTAGCCGTCCCGCCCTGGCCTGCCGCCTGAGTGGGCTGCGGGTCAGGTGTTGCGGGGGCGGAACTATCATCCCCGCCACCGCAGGCCGTCAGTAGAAGGCCGGCTGCCAAGAGAAGGAAAAGGAGGCCCTTGATAGCCCAAACCGCAGGCATAGACAGCCACATTCGAGGCTTCTGTGCGCCACGTCCGGCTCTGATTCGTTCTAGGGCTGCCTGATTTATTGCAATATCTCCTTACCGTTGGGCCTTGGCTCGTTGCACCACGGCCCCCACAGATGCGTGGGGGCCGTGGTGTATTTAGTCCATCAATTACCTAAGCGCGCTGCTACTTATAAACAGCTTCCGTGTATTCGTGGTAACGCACCGGGCCAAAGTGCACGTGGCTAACCTCGTAGCCCTTCAGCACCTCGGGGTTGTAGACGGCCTTTCCGAAGACCCACAGCAAGGGGATGCTCAGGTGCTCATTGTGCCAATAGTCTCCCAAGTCCTTGGCCAGGCTTTCACGAGTGGCGGGGTCTGCGATAGTGTCGTAGTTCTCTTTCCACTCCGTAATGAAGGGGTACTCGTAGTAAGGCCTGCTGGCCTTGCGCCACAGCCAACCCATACCAGGAGATGGCGGGTTCAAGCTCCAGCGAACCAGGTGAACCTCGCCGTTCAGCGAACGTTCCGACTGTTTCTGGGAGACCACGCTGTATTCAGTCACCAGCAGGTTAACGTTAATGCCGATCTCCTCCCACATGGCGGTCATGGCTTCCCCAACGTCTGGAATCTCAGGCACGCCTCCTAGGTTGCTGGGAGCGTAGAAGGTTAGGTCAAAGCCGTTGGGATACCCGGCCTCGGCCAGAAGGTCCCGGGCCATCTGTGGGTCGTAAGGGTAGGGCCAACCGCCGGCTGATCCGATCTCCCCGTTGGGACCGGGATAGGGGGCCCATTCGTCCTTAAAGAAGTCCCACCACTCGGCAAAGTGGGATACCGCGCTGGGAATGGCGTCCCCCTTGAAGAAGGAGTTGTTAATCCGGTTGCGGTCTACGGCCACGTTTAGGGCGTGGCGTACCATGGCGTTCCGTGTTGGGACCGTCTCGTCGTAGTTGGGGGTGGGTTCACCGTCAAGAGATTCCGGCAGGTACCAGGGAATAACACCCCACACGTGGAAGCTGGGGAGTGTGCTCGTGGCGATTTTCATGCCGCGAGACTCCACCTCGTCAAACAGGTCGCTGGGCAGCTGGCCGATATGAACCTCGTCGGTGAGAATCTGGGCCATAATGGTTGCCGGCTCTTTATTCCAAAGGAACTGCAACTCTTCGAATTCCGGCTCCTTGCGATAGTGTCCTACGTTCTTCTCCAAGAGGAAGTACTCGTTGGTAATGTACTCGACAAAGCTGAAGGAGCCGGTGCCAATGGGGGCCGCTTCGTACCCGGCCTCGCCGCCTACATCGTCCCAGTACTGTTTGCTGATCATTCCGGAGGTCCAGTCCTCGGAAAGGTAGACGTTAAGGTCCGAATGTACAACGTCCAAGTTCCAGGTCATAACCTGTCCATCCACTACAATGTCGTCTACGCTTTTGATCAGTGGCCCGTAAGTCCCCGTGTTGTAACCCTTATCCGTTAAGTTCCCCGACTCCAGTAGCCAGGTATGCCTCACGTCCTCAGGAACGAAGAAATACGTGTCGCTGGCTTTACCGTTTTGGTAGTATGGGATGTTTTCCTTAAGCGTGAAGGTCCAAGTCCTGGCGTCTGAACTTACCGAAAATTCACTGGCGAGGTGGCTAGTTTCCACTTCGCTGGTCTTGCGGTTTTTCCCTATCAGGTAGTCATACAGAGCGTGAAGGGGTCCGCTAGAGCTCTGGAAGGTCTGATAAGGCAACGTCACCTGGTGAGTGGGCGGCGCCATGGATATCTTAAGCCTGGGGTCCACCAACTCCGGTGGCGCCTCAGTGGTGGGGGCCGGGGTTGGGGTCGGCGCCGCGGTGGCCGCGGGCCGCTAGGTTGCGGCTGCCGTAGGGGCCGAAGTGGCTTCATCTTCGCCGCAGGCCGCTATTAGTAGAGCGAGCACTGCTCCCAAGAGCAGGCCCACTAAAGCACCTTTTTCATCAACCGTTTGGGAACTGTCACCACTTTGCCTCCTTGCAAGAAGTTTTGGTGGAGCAGGAAAAGAGTCTCAGGCAGTGTTTTCTGACTCATCGCAATATGTCGCACTAAGCAAGCGAAACCCTACCATTACATCTCTTTAAGTGTCAACCTTTGTGACCAGAGTGCAGAATAAGCCCCTAAAGACGAAAAACACCTGCAGTTTACGCCCTCGCACCCTGACAAGCCCAACAACACCCACTTGCCGCCCTTGCCGTGCCCCCGCCCTCAAGCTACAATGTTTGGTCACGGGGAGTGGCGCAGTTTGGTAGCGCGCTACGTTCGGGACGTAGAGGCCCCGGGTTCAAGTCCCGGCTCCCCGATTATAGCTACCCTTCAAAATTCCAAATCACTATCTATTGATACACAACGCCCAGGCAGATGCAGAACCCCCAAGCAAATGACAGCAGTTTCACGGAGATATCCAACCTCCAGAAGACGGTCAAAGACCTCACGTCGGCCATTGAGGAAAACCCCGGCGACGCTGCCCCCTACTACCAACGCGGCGTAATTTACGGCCAGTTGGTGGAACCTTTGGCCGCTATTAGAGACTTCGACGAAGTAGTGCGCCTGGACCCCACCAACGCCGAGGCCTACTACAACAGGGGCCTGGCATACATTCACCTGAAGGAACAGATGCCCGCAGTGGAGGACTTTAGCCACGCCATACGGCTGAATCCAGACCACGTGGACGCTTATAACAACCGCGCCGCCGCCCTCTACGACTTGGGCAAACCTCGGCAAGCCCTCCAAGACGTCGAGAAGGCCATAACGCTGAACGACCAGGTACCCTCAGCCTATGCCATCAGGGCCTTGGCCCACACACACCTCGGCGAGGACGATGCCGCCGAGGACGACGCTCGGCAGGCCGCAGAGCTGGGTTTCGACGGCTCCATGCTCCGCCACTTCATCCGCATAGCCAAGAAGCAGCGACGCTCCCTGAGCAGTTAGGGGACACAGATGTCCCCCGGTGTGCGCCGCGACGCCGGCGTGGGCCTAGAAGTAGCCCCCAGGATGGCGACGTGGCAGCGGGGCAAAGCCGCTGGATTGCGGCTTTTCGCCCCCTTCCTTCCTTGACAACCCCTCCACAAGTGATAACATTAGCAGTCGCCATTATTTGCAAAAGAGTATGGTTGCACAATGACTCAGCAGAGAATCTTGAATGAGTTGCGGGAAAGGGGAGTCCGGCTCACGCCCCAGCGACTTCTCATCCTCAATGCCGTGGCCCAGGGCGAAGGCCACCTGGGCGTGGATGAGGTCTTCCGCCAGGCCAAGGAAACCTATCCATACATGGACATTGCCACAGTGTACCGCACCCTCCACCTCCTCAAGAAGATGGGCGTGGTTACGGAAGTGGCCATCGGAGATAGGCTTCACTTCGAGATTACAGACCCCAACAGACGCCACCACCACATGGTATGCCGCGTCTGCGGTGGGGCCTATGACCTGGCCCCCGACTACCTGGACGAGTTCCGCAACACCCTGACCAGGGAGTTCGCCTTTGAGCCTGATCTGGATAACTTTACCGTCACCGGAGTGTGCGCCAACTGCACCATCACCAACGACGACAGTCCCAAGAGATGAGACTTGACAGGCTATGGGTACAAGATTAGCCCTCGTCATTTTTACCAACCTCCTGCTCCTTACCGCCCTGGCCTGTGGCAGCGACGGCGAATCAGTCGGCGGAAAGCCGAGGGTTGTTAGCACCATTTCTCCAATTACCAGCATCGTCGAAAACATTGGCGGAGACCGTATAGCCCTGGAGGGAGTCATCCCAGAGGGCGTAAACTCCCATACCTTTGAGCCGTCGCCCTCGGTGGCTAGAGCCATGGCCCGGGCCGACCTTATTGTCCTAAACGGCCTGTTCCTGGAAGAGCCTTTCCTAAAGATGGCCATGGCCGGCAAGAAGCCCGGCGCCCTGATTCTCACCCTGGCCGACAAGACTATCTCAGAAAACCAGTGGGTCTTTGACTTTGCCTTCCCTGAGGGTAAGGGCCGTCCCAACCCCCACCTTTGGACCAGCCCCGTTCTGGCCATCAAATACGCAGAACTGGTTCGGGACCGGCTGGCCGCCTTGGACCCACTCAACGCCGCCTACTACCGGGAAAACTATCAGGAACTTGAGACGCGCCTTCTAGACCTGGACAGGAGAATCGCGGAGGCCATTGAGACTATCCCGCCCCGGAATCGCAAGCTCCTGACCTATCACGACTCCTTCCCCTTCTTTGCCTCCAGGTACGGCATGGAGATCATCGGCGCCATCCAACCTTCGGACTTCAGCCAACCGTCGGCCCGGGAGACCGCCGCCCTCATCGACCAAGTGCGAGAGACCGGCGTTCCCGCCGTCTTCGGCTCCGCAGTCTTCCCCAGCGACGTCATGGAGCAGATTGCCAAGGAGGGGGGAGCGCGATTTGTGGACCGGCTGCGGGACGACGACTTGCCGGGGGGACCCGGCGACCCCCTACACAACTACTTGGGGCTGATGGTGGCCAACGTTGAGGCCATCGTAACCGCCCTCGGCGGCAGCGCCGCGGCGCTGGACGGCTTTGACGCAAGCCCGGTCTTCCAAGGAGAAAGCGGGGCCGTTTACCCCCAGTAGGGGCAGCGTCCACCATGCTTCACCCTGTCCCACACCGGCACCCCTCAGGAACCCCCGCCGTGGAGCTGCGGGACGTTACCTGCGGCTACGAGGGACAAGCCGTCCTCTCCGGCGTGGACCTGAAGCTCATGCCGGGGAGCTTTGTTGGCCTGCTGGGACCCAGCGGCTCCGGCAAGACAACCCTTCTCAGGACCATCCTAGGGGCCGTGGACTTGTATCGCGGTCAAGTCCTGGTACAAGGTCGTTCCACGGCCCACAAGCGGACCCGGATTGGCTACGTGCCCCAGCTGGAGACCATTGACTGGAATTTTCCGGTCACCGTGGAGGAAGCGGTGATGATGGGTCGTACCATGAATAACCCTCTCTTCCCCTGGCACAGACGCGGCGACCGTGAGCTTGCCCACCAGATGCTGGCGCGATTGGGCATTGATCACCTATCCAAGAGACACATCCGCGAGCTTTCCGGCGGACAGCAGCAACGGGTTTTCCTCGCCAGGGCGCTGGTCAGCAACCCCGGACTCCTGCTCCTGGACGAACCCACCGCCGGCATCGACATAAAGACCCGCGACGAGGTTCTGCACCTGCTGCACGAGCTAAACCACCAGGGCATCACTATTATCATGACCACCCACGAGATAAACGCCGTGGCCGCCCATCTCCCTTGGGTGGTTTGCCTCAACGGCCGAATCCTGGCCAGCGGCCCCCCCGCCGAGGTGTTCACTCCCGAAACTTTTAAGCTGACCTACAACGCCGAGATGCCGGTGATTCGTTACATGGGCATGACCCTGGTGGCCGAAAGCCCCCACTCCTTCAACGGAGACCGGAAAGACCCTACCACAGACGCGGACCAGCTTGGGGCGGGGCGCTAGTGCTGGAGCCATTCCAGTACGAGTTTTTCATCAAAGGTCTGGTTGCCACCACCCTGGTTGGGGGCCTCTGTGGCCTCATCGGCGTCTACATCGTCCTTCGACGCATGGCATACGTGGGCCATGGACTTTCCCACGCAATCTTTGGCGGCGCCGTGGTTAGCTACGTAATGTCCATTAACTTCTTCATCGGCGCCACCATCTGGGGCTTCCTCTCCTCCATCCTCATCATGCTCACAACCAGAAAGAGACAGATAGGGACCGACGCGGCCATAGGTATCGTGACCACGGCCTCTTTTGCCCTTGGCGTGGCCATCATCAGCCGATACAAAACCTTCACCAGGGACTTTGAGGCCGCCCTGATTGGCAACATGCTAGGTGTTTCGCAAGGAGACTTGGTGGCCATTGTCGTGGTGTCGGCCGTCACCGCCCTATCCCTCTTCCTTGGATACAAGCTGCTTCTCTTTACAACCTTCGACCCGGAGGTGGCCCGGTTCTACAGCGTGCCCGCCGGGTGGGTGGACGCCATGTTCTCGCTGATCCTGGCCGCCACTATAGTGGTCTCCATGCAGGTGGTGGGCGTCACCCTCATAGCCGCGGCCATCGTAATCCCTCCAATCATCGCCCGGCTTCTCACCCATTCCTTCAAGACAATGATCTTCCTGTCCACGGCCTTGGGCGCCTTCTGCGGGCTGGCGGGGATTTACGTGAGCTGGTACGTAGACGTTTCCTCCGGGGCCAGCGTGGTCCTCTTTGCCGCCCTGCTCTTCGTGCTAACCCTAGCCTACACCGGACTCAGGTCGCGGCTGGCGCG
Source organism: Dehalococcoidia bacterium (assembly GCA_965226535.1). Classification (GTDB taxonomy): domain Bacteria; phylum Chloroflexota; class Dehalococcoidia; order Lucifugimonadales; genus JAPULR01. The sequence goes on from CBDDDE010000010.1 coordinate 862,217, forward strand.
GAGGCAGGGAAAGTTCAGAGGTGCAACCCACGGCGCCACTCTGCCACAGGCCCCCTCTTCCTCCCACTAACCCCTAGCCCTGCGCGACCTCAGCCTGTCGGCGCTGTCCAGCATAATAGTCACCGGGCCCTGGTTCTCAATGCTTACGGTCATCAGCGCGCCAAATCTTCCAGTGGCAACCTTCAACCCTGAATCCGTAAACATCTCCACGGCACTATGGTACAACGGCTCCGCTTCCCCGGGCGCCGCGGCAGCCATGAAATCGGGACGGCGCCCCTTGCGGGTGCCAGCGTAAAGGGTAAACTGGCTCACTATTAGAAGCTCCGCCCCAACGTCCAGGGCCGAGCGGCTGAAATGACTGGATTCGTCTGAGAAAATGCGAAGGTTCAGGGTCTTGTCTACCAGGTACCGAGCGTCCTCCTCGCAATCCTCCCTGGAAACACCCAAGAGGATGACAAGGCCGCGGCCAATACTGGCAGTCAGACTATTGTCGATGGAAACAGAAGCCCCTGCCGCACGCTGGAGCAGGGCCCGCAACGGGGGTTAGTCCCCGCGCTTGGAGCTGCTGGAAGCCGTGTTTGCCGAGTCAGTCTTCTTTTCGGAAGAACTAGCCTTGGCCGGCTCTTCCTTCTTTGCCTTGCTGTCCGGCTTCTCCTTTTCCTCACTGCTTTCCGAGGAACTGGAACCCGTTCCGTTGGCGCGAAGGCTGGACCTAGCGTAGTCCGTGGTGTAGAAGCCTGAACCCTTGTAGATAACAGGAACCGCGTGGAACTTTCTCCGGGAGCGGCTCCCGCACTCCGGGCAGGTGGCGACTGGCTCGTCACTAAAGCTCTGCTTCAACTCGAACACGTGGCTGCAACTGAGGCACTCGTAGTCGTAGCGGGGCACCGTTATTTTCTCCGTTAATTACGTTTTAGCAGTCTAATAAATAGATTGCCAACTCAAACCGCAGTCTAGCACTGCATCTCCGTGGTGTCAATCCTAACGTACCCCTGAAATAGGGGAAGTGGGGTTGCCGCCCAACCGGGCACGGTGATACCTTGAACACATGGGTGCATCCCCGCCTCTTTACATAGACGTCGACGTGGAAGAAGGTCCCAACTGCTGGCCACTCCAGCGCATCTTCCAAGCCCTGGGAGACCCGAGGAGGGTGTCCAACGTCGTCGCGCCGGACCCACGAGGCGACGACGTACTGTGCGAAGTCACCGGCTGGTCCACCTCCGGGCTCTGCCAGGGCTACGCCGTCCTGGTGGCTGACTCCGGCGAGGGAGCCGTAACGCTGGTCTACGGTGGAGACCAGGGAATCCGGCTCAAACCCATGGACAACCACGACCCCTGGGACCTGGCCAACCCGCACCAGTGGGGAGAACCCTGCCTCCTACTAGACCCGGACGTGCAGACGGGCTAAAGGCGTCAACCTGCTACAATATTGGGGTGCTTAGGGGCCAGGCCCCTCCACCCGGAGTTCAGGGGTGTCCATCAGATATTTTCTTCTTCTCCCACTAGGAAAGAAGCTAAGGGAAATAGTCGAGCAATCTTTACGGCCTCCGGCAAAAATCGGCAACATCGCAATTGGTTGAAAGGAGAATGAAATGTACGTCAGAATCTTCTGGGGGAAAATTAAACCGGGTAGGTGGGACGAATACGAGGCCCACTACAACAAGAACATCCAGGCACTTGGCGAAAAAATGCCAGGCTTCAGCGGTCGCCAGCTACTCCGCAGCACCGAAAACCCCGACGAAGGCATCTCCATTACCTACTGGGATACTAAGGATGAGGTTGAGAACTACGACAATAGTCCAAGGCGGCAAGAGAACGCCAGGGCCGCCGACCACCTCTACGCCGGCGAATACTGGGTCAAGCACTTCGAGGTCCGCTCCTCAGACATCGCCACCTACCGCTGGTCAGTTTAGGCAGTATAAGCGACCCCCGCACCTAACCTCTTTGGATTCCCGCAAAAGTGGGATTGACCAAGCCATGGCTGCATTGACCCCCTTTCGCAAATAGGGGTCGGAGTGTAACCTATATGGTAATAAGCTTGCCACGAGGTGCACCTTGTCCACAATAGACCAACGCTATACCGAAAAATTCCCGGCCTCGGCCAGTCTATATCAGAAGGCCGTTGGCTATTTCCCCAGCGGCATAACCCATCAAAACAGATTTGCAGAGCCCTTCCCCGTCTACTTCAACCGCGCCAATGGCGGGGTCAAGTTTGACCTTGACGGCAACGAGGCCATTGACTTCGTCATGGGCAACGGAGCTCTGCTCCAGGGCCACGCCCACCCGGAAATAGTGGCGGCCATCTCGTCCCAGGTCGCTCAGGGTACCCACCTAGGCGGCAACACCCCCTTTGAGATGGAATGGGCAGACGCCATCATGAGCCTGGTACCCTCGGTGGAACAGGTGCGCTTTACCAACTCCGGTACCGAGTCCACCTATCTGGCCATCAGGCTTGCCCGTGCCTTTAACGGCAAAAGCAAAATCCTCAAGTTTGAAGAGCACTTCCACGGCTGGCACGAGTACGCCCTCCCTTCCCAGGGCAACGCCCCACCGGCCTCCGTCCCACAGGCCATCATGGACATGGTCATTGTGGTACGCCCCAACATAGACGAGGTGGAAGAGGTGCTGAAAAACGACCCCGACGTGGGCGTCGTCATGCTGGAGCCTACCGGGGCGCACTACAGCTGCTTCCCCATCCAGCCGGACCCCTTTCTGCAGCAGCTCCGGGAGGTGACCGCACGGTACGGCGTTGTGCTGATTTTCGATGAGACTATTACGGGCTTCCGAATCTCCAAGGGCGGAGCCCAGGTACGCTACAACGTAGAGCCGGATCTCACCACCTTTGGCAAAGTGGTCGCCGGTGGTATGCCCGGCGCCGCCGTCGGGGGCAAGGCCGAAATCATGGAGATGATGTCCTTTAAGGGGACGCCGGACTGGGACAACCACCGGCGCATCGGCCAAGGCGGCACCTTCAACGCCAACCCCCCAACGGCCATCGCCGGCATTGTTGGCCTCAAGATGATCGCCGAACAGCCTGTAAACCAGCGCGCCGACGCCATGGCCGCCCGCCTGAGAGCGGGCCTCAACGACGCCTTCCAGCGCGCCGAGGTACCAGGCTTTGCCTATGGCATCGCTTCCTTGGTTAACCCCATTTTGGGACTGGAACCCACCGGCGACTATGAAACCCCTGTCATCAGCTACGAGGACCGCAGGGCCGCTATGACCAGCATACGCACCGGGTATCTGACCAAGGCCATGCTCACCTACGGAGTCCACGTTATGGGCGGCCAGGTGTTCATGGTCTCCTCAGCCCATACCGAGGACCAGATAGACCGGACCATACAAGCCTTCGAAAACTCCCTTCGCGACCTGAGGGCCGAGGGGATTGTGTAACGCCCCGACCCAGCCCGGAATAAGTCGGCACTTTACTACCACCGGCTACGTTATCCACGGTGATAGGGCGCTCCTCCACTGGCACCAAAAGGTGCGAGCCTGGCTCCCACCCGGCGGCCACGTGGAGCTCAACGAGGACCCGGTGACCGCGGTTCTCCGCGAGATAAGGGAGGAGACGGGCCTGAGCGCCGAGGTAATTTCGAGGGGCCTGCCCATAGACGTGGAATACCCCCTTCAGATACCGGCCCCCGAAACCATATTGGTTGAGGACATCGACGATCCGCAGGCAGGACCGCATCAACACGTGGACTTGATCTACTTTTGCCGGCCCTTGGGCTCCGTGGACAATCTTAAGGAAGGCTGGCGCTGGGTTGACCAGGATTCGTTGATTCGAGGGGAGCCAATAATACGAACCGACGGCTCCGGCGTCCCGCCGCCCCGGGACGTGCGACAGCTGGCCCTGGCGGCCCTGCAAAAAGCAAGAGATCCGTCGACCTAGCCTCTGTTACCCTCCAGCGACCTCTTTAAGCCTCGCAGGAAGCTTTTGGACGCGCGGGAGACCACCAAGCGCGCGTAGACCGCCCCAATGAAGTGGGATGCGTTCATTGGCATTATTAGTCTGGTCCTTTCCGTTACCCGGGTCCCGCCGTTCCGGGGCTCAAGGATGGTCACGCCAATGCTCCGGGATGTACGGCCCCGGAACTTGTTGACAACGTGCTGCACCAACTTATGAGGGGGGTCCAACTCGTCCACCGTAATGGTCAACTCCCCTTTTCTGGCAGACCTTACGCTTAGGGCGTCGGCTCCAACACTGTATGTGGCTTCAATAGTGGCCCCGCGCTTCAGAAGCTCAGCAGACCTCTCCACACTGAGCGCAATTCCCCAAAGAGACCGTAGGAAAGGGCCCCGGCCCGCGTTGGCTAGCACAGCGTCAAAGACCTTTGCCGGCGGCGCATCTATATACACGCTTCGGCTATTGCTGACACGGCGCAGCAGCGCCCCTACCATGAAAATACACAGCAGCACAGCGGCGCCAAGCAACAACGTCTTCAGCAAACCCAGCTGCTCTCGACCGGCAAAAATGCCTACGCCCAAGGCTAAAATAGTCCCGCTTATCACTTCAAGTGACCACCACTGGAGCTCTCCCAGTGGTGTGACCCTATATCCCAAGTCTTCCTGATTCACGCTGAACCTTTTTCCTCTCACGTGAACTGTTTATTTGTCCGGGATTGGCTGCGTCGCCGGGGCTGCACAAGGGTTACGATATGCCCTGGCCGAGACCGGCTGTTACAGGCAATAATTATGGCACACTGTGTTAGACTTTGGTAAGTATCAAACGGGATGGAGAGGCGACCGGTGAGTGACTTTGTCATCCAGACAAATGAGTTGAGCAAGCGGTACGGCCGTATTCTGGCCGTTGACAAGCTCTCCTTGGAAGTTCCGCGAGGGCATGTCTTCGGACTCCTGGGCCCCAACGGGTCGGGGAAGACCACCGCAATGGGCATGCTTCTGGGTCTGGTAAAACCGACTTCCGGAAGCTTTACCCTCTTCGGCTCGGGGGTCCGGCACCAGGACGCGCTGCACCGCATCGGCGCCATCGTCGAGACTCCGTCCTTCTACCCGTATCTCTCAGGCTATAACAACCTGGCCTTCTTCCAGGGAATCTCCGGAAAGGGTTCTCGCAATGAGCTTGACCAGTTGCTTGGCAAGGTTGGCCTGGCGTCTCGAGGCAAGGACTCATTCAAGACCTACTCCTTGGGCATGAAGCAGCGCCTGGGCCTGGCCTACGCCCTGTTGGGCAGCCCCGAGTTACTTTTCTTGGACGAACCCACCAACGGCATGGACCCCGCAGGAATGGCGGAGGTGCGAAACCTCATCAGGAGCCTGGCCACGGACGGACGTACTATTCTTCTGTCCAGCCACCTTCTTAACGAGGTGGAGATGGTCTGCGACAGCGTTGCTATCCTGTCCAAGGGCAGCCTCATCTCACAGGGCAAAGTGGCAGACCTTATCCAGACCGGCGAACAGATACGCATCAGCACCACAGACGACGCCAAGGCCCTCGAAATTCTCTCTGCGCTGGACTGGGTGGAGGAAGCAGTATCTGACGACCAAGGGCTCCTGGTCACCGCTCCAAGCGACCGCTCAGCGGAGTTGTCAGTTGCTCTCACCCAATCCCAAGTCTACGTTTCATCCATGGTGACCACCCGTACCTCCCTGGAGGAATACTTCCTTGAGGTCACCGGCGATAACGAGAAACCGGCCGAGTGATCACCCACCTGCTGCTCCTCACCAGATGGGAATGGTTCAAGCTCCGGCGTCGTTGGATGCCGTGGATTCTCCTGGCCATTCTTGTGGTCCTCCCACAGATTGGGGTTGTTAGCAGCTACTTCATATACCGCGGCGACATAAACGTTGATGTCGACAGCAGCTATACCTACACCCTAGAATCGGCAACAGGCGGACAGCAGATCAGTCTTGAGCTAACGTGCGCCGATTTTGAAGACGGCAGCATACCCCCGCAGATTGCAGAGCTTCCGCCGCAAATGCAGGCCAACGTTCTTAACGAAACGTCGGGATTTCAAAGGTTCTGTCTAGAAACAGATTCGGAGGACCTTTTCCAAAGCGAGTCCCGCCGCTTCTTTGCTGTCCCCGCCAGTATTTACAACGGCCTTAGCATATCCGTGGGGATGGCCATTATTCTCATCATTGTCCTGACCTCTTCATCCGTGGGAAGCGAGTATTCCTGGGGCACCTTGAGGACATCCCTCACCCGCGGCACGGGACGCTGGCAGTTCCTCACGTCAAAGATGTTAATGTTGATCCTCGCCGCCGCCGCCGGCCTGATCATTTGCGCCCTCGCATTGCTGGTTTCCAGCCTAATCTTTACATCTCTTATCCCATCCTGGGTCGGCGAGTTTCAAGATGCAGGGAGCTGGTCCACCGCATTTGTAGTGTTTGGCAAATTAGTATATGTACTGATCCCATACATCATGCTGGCAACTTTCTTTACCGTAATAACGTCATCAACGGGCGTGGGCGTGTCCCTGACCATGGGATATTACGTGGTGGAAGGGATAGTCGTGGGCATCCTTGGAAGTGTGTTCGACTGGTTTCACCACGTGGCCGGCTTTGTCCTGGGGCCCAATACCTCGGCGTGGATGGTAGAAAATGGCACGGAGGTCTTTACATTTGGACCACAAGGGGACAATGCGCCCGGGACCCTCCACTCTTTCTTTGTTCTACTGGGTTACACACTGATACTAGGCGCCATAGCACTCTGGCTCTTTCAACGCAGGGACGTTGCAGGGGCAAAGGGCGACTGAACCGTACCCGCGTCCAGACCGTACACTAGTCTCGCAAGGGGAAAAAGAGAACGGGATGAAGCTTGGCAAACCTATAAAAATTGCCAAAGGCGTGTTTCAGGTCCGGGCCATAGGCGCCAGAGTAACGGTCCTAGTACATGACAACGAGGTTGTTCTGGTGGACGCCGGCTCAAGAGGCAGCTTGGGCATGATCTCCGCAGGGTTGGAGGCCGTGGGGCTATCCCTTGACAACGTGGGCAAGGTCGTCGTTACCCACCACCACCCGGACCACACGGGAGGATTGAGCGAGTTGGTCCAAGGAAGAGACATAAAAGTAGCCGCCCACGGGACAGAGGCGGCAATGATTGCGGGCACCGAAACGACTCCCAACCCCATGCAAAGCAGGCTGCTGGCCATGGTTTCCCGGCCATTTGTCAAGAGACTCATCGGGGCGCCTGTTCCCGTTGATTACCACCTCAGCGACGGCGACCTCATACCCTTCGGCAACGACATAAGAGTGGTTCATCTGCCGGGGCATACCGCGGGGAGCATCGCCCTGCACCTGCCATCCAAGAAAATCATCATCGTTGGAGACGCCCTCCAATACAAGTTCGGATGGAGGTTGAGTCCACCGGCGCCGGGGGTAACGCAGCAGCCGGAAGAGGCGATTCGTTCCCTGACAAAGCTTTTGACGCTGGACTTCGACACCATTTGCTTCAGCCACTTCCCCCCAAAGCGGAACGGCGCACAAGCCGCTCTTCAGCAGCTTGTGAAGCGGCACTCAGGAGGAGGCCAATGACCAAATCTACAACAAGGGCGCCCGTTGGCGACACCCTGATCGACTTTCTAAAGGGGGCCGTAGAGCGCCATGGGCGCCGCGACGCCCTCCTGTTCAAACCCGGTTTTCGGTACCAACGCTGGAGCTACCGGCAGCTTTGGGAGCAGTCCACACAGGTGGCCACGCTTCTCCAAGGCCGCGGCTTGACCAAGGGGGACAGGGTTATCCTCTGGGGACCCAACTGTCCCCAATGGGTGCTTGCCTTCTTTGGTTGTCTAAGGGCCGGGGTTATCGTGGTTCCCCTAGACCTCCGAAGCGCCGCCGACTACGTCCAAAGGGTGATATCCAAAACGGACCCTAAGATGGCCTTCACGTCACGGTTTACCCCAAAGGACGACGTGGAGCTGGGGACTCCCGAAGTAACCTTTGAGGAGTTGGAGGAGGCCATAAAGGGTCTGCCCGAGCCGGAGCCCGTGGACATAGACCCTGATGACCTCGCTGAGGTCATGTTCACGTCGGGCACCACAGGGGACCCCAAAGGCGTGATGATTACTCATCGAAACTTAACGGCAAACATAGAGGGCATCTCTCAATACATCGTCTGCCACAGCTCAAGCCGCCTCCTTTCCATCCTGCCCCTGAGCCACATGTACGAGCAGATGGGCGGACTCCTAGTCGTTCTCTACTACGGCGCCAGCGTAACCTACCCCGTAAGCCGACAACCCACGGTCCTTTCCAGGACAATGCGTGAACGCAAGATCACCATCATGCTCCTGGTGCCCCAGGGCTTGGAACTGCTAATGAACGGCATAGAACGCGAGGTTAAGCTGCAGGGCAAGGAGGCCCTCTGGAACGCGCTCTTCAAGATAGCGCCAAAAACGCCCTTCGGCCTGCGCCGCCTGCTGTTCCGGCGCGTCCACAAACGCCTCGGCGGAAAGCTAGACCTCGTTGTATCCGGTGGCGCCGCCCTAGACCCTGACCTAGGGAGGAAGTGGGAGCTTCTTGGAGTCAAGATAGTGCAGGGCTACGGCGCCACCGAAGCGTCCCCGGTCATTAGCAACCACAGCATCCGAGACCGACGCCCCGGCTCCGTGGGGCGTCCTCTGCCCAACGTCCAGGTGAAAATCAGCGACCAGGGGGAGATACTTGTCCATGGCGACAACGTAACTCCCGGCTACTGGGACGCCCCTGAAGAGACCGCCGCAGCCTTTGAGGACGGCTGGTACAAGACGGGCGACCTGGGGTTCTTCGACGACCAGGGCTTCCTGCACATACAGGGCCGAAAAAAAGACATGATCGTCCTCGCCAGCGGTCAAAACGTCTTCCCGGATGATGTTCAAGCCGTGCTGAACAGGCATTCAAACGTGGTGGACTCCACCGTGGTGGGCCTGGCCAAGGGGTCCTCCGTGGAGGTCCACGCCGCGTTGATATTGGAGAGCGGCGAGGACGCTCAGGAGGTTGTTACTTGGGCCAACCAACAGTTGGCGGAGCACCAGAGGGTCCGAGGCTTCACCATCTGGCCGGAGGAGGACTTCCCGCGCACCCACACACTGAAGGTGAAAAAACAGCTAGTCATAGACAGACTCCTGGGCAACCAAGCAGCAGACGCATACGTCGCCACGCCTTCCGGTGGCGGGAGCGCGGGAGGAGCACGGGACCTGGCGCACATCATCGCTGAGGTGGCCAAGAAAGACGCTGGCGAGATTGAGGACTCCATGACCCTGGGCGACGACCTCGACCTTGACTCCCTGGGCCGAGTGGAGCTGCTTTCGGCCATAGAAGGTGAGCTTGGCGTGTACTTGGACGAGGGCCAACTGGAGCCCTCCACCACCGTCTGGCAGCTGGCCCACCTTATTGAGCAGGGGTCCAAGAACCCGCCCGTGACCGCCTTTCCCAACTGGGGCAGGCACTGGTGGTGTCGAATGGTACGCGGATTCCTTCAACGCGCCCTGGTTTTCCCCATCACCAGGCTGATTTACGGGCTGCAGGTGACGGGGCGGGAAAAGTTGGAAGACGTCACGGGGCCCGTGCTGTTCGCATCCAACCACAGCCTGGGCCTGGACAACCCGTTGATTATCAAGGCCATACCCTTGAAGTGGCGCCGCCACATGGCCATAGCAGGGGCTGCCCACCTCTGGCGCAACCCCGTCTGGTCCGTAATGAACCCCCTTGTAGGCAACGGGTTCCCCCTGGCCAGCGAAGGCGCCATAAGGCCAAGCCTGGAGTATATGGGCCGCATCCTGGACGACGGCTGGTCCGTGCTCATATACCCGGAAGGCGAGCTAACCGTTGGCGGCCCCATAAAGTCCTTTATGAACGGTACGGGCCTTGTGGCCATAGAAGGGAGAATCCCCGTTGTCCCGCTGCGCCTCTCCGTGGACAAAATGGGCTTTCCCGCTCGGTTTCCCATCCTGCGACGCGGTAGGGTACAGATACACTTGGGCGAGCCCATGAGCTTCTCACCGGGTACGGACTACCAGCAAGCCACAGACGCCATAGAGAAGGCCGTCAAGGAGCTTTAGCCCCGCGCGCAACGCACCCCCGCGCGCCTGGCTATCATGCCGCTGAGGCGCACGGCTCCCCCAATTCCTAAGGTTAGCGGCCGCCGGCGCCGGGCCTCCTGAAGCCGTCTCCACCGCCCAGTTGCGCACTCGCCTCCTCAGGCAAGGCCACAATGGAAGTTGTATCGAAACTGCCCGTCTCGGCGTTCCTTTCACCCTCCACTGTAACCAGCATACCCATCTCCAAATCCTCTATGCCTCCTTGGGCAAAGGTCCGGATTACAGTATCCTGGCTTACCACAATCTGCAGAGGGCCTTGCGGAGAATTAACAGTAACAACGTTGTCGGTGATATCCTCAATGACGCCAAACATGCCGCCACCGCCGCCTAGGAACATTCCTCCCAGCCCACCTTGGCCCTGAGCCGGGAAATCCGCCAGGTTCTCGGGCAAGTCCGATGGAAGCTGCGATGGCGCCATCTGCTGAGCAGCGCCAGCGAAATTTGGAACGCCCCCCGGCACTCCAAACGCCCCTATGGGAGCCTCATCCTGTTGCTTCTTACCCAGGGCCACCCCACCCGCAAAGGCCCCTCCAATGCTGGCTCCTATCACCAGGAAAATGACCATCAGGACCACGAAGGACTTTGTCATTGAATCTTCTCCCTTTTTGCCAAATGCACCGCTACTCGTACCTGAGGGCGTCAATGGGGTGTTGTCTGGCGGCTCGCATGGCCGGGTAAATGCCAAAGAACATCCCAATTACCGCAGACACAACGATGGCCAGAACCACAATATCTCCGCTGAAGACGGTATTGAGGGTCTGATTGCCCAGGCTGCGTCCGTCCACCAGCCGAGACGCCGCCACTCCAACAAGGACGCCAAGCCCCCCGCCGCCGATGCTCAGCACCGTGGCCTCCGCCATGAACTGCAACAGAATGTCTCGGCGCCTGGCCCCCATGGCCTTCCGTATGCCTATCTCCCGAGTTCTCTCAGTGACGGACACAAGCATAATGTTCATTATTCCAATGCCACCAACAAGCAGCGAAATGCCCGCTATGGCGCCAAGAAACACCACAAAGGTATTTGTAGTCTCCTCCAGGGTTTCAATGGTTTCCTGTTGATTGAAAATGCTGAAGTCGTCCTCGCCGGTCAGGCGGTGACGCAGACGCAGCAGGGTGGCGACCTCCGTCTCCGCCTGACCCACCATCTCCTGGCTACGCACCTGGACGTTAATGAGGTTAACGTTAATATCTCCCTGGGCGGTCCTCTCGGTGGCAAGTCGATAGTAAGCCGTCGTGATGGGGACCAGTATCTGGTTGCCAAAAATGCCGCGGGGCCCACCCCCCTCGCCGGCAAGGACCCCGATTACCGTGAACCGGCGTTCGTTTACCTTGATGACCTGCCCAACGGGGTCTCGAAGCCCAAAAAGGGCCTCTGAAACAAGGGACCCCAGGACCACAACTTCCGAGCGGTTTTTCACGTGGACGCTCGATATGAACCCGCCGGAGGCGACAGTCATGTTCCGCACGTCCTCGTACTCCGGCGTTACGCCCAGTATCTGGGTAAAGGTGTTGTTCCTGCCCCAGACCACCTGGCCCCCGGTGCTCAACTCAGGTGCAACGGCGTTTACAGACGGAGCCGCGCCGGGGTCCAGCATGGCGTAGGCGTCATCCAACGTAAGGGTGGAAGCCGTGCCCTGTCTGAAGAAAACGCCTCCAAAGCTGGCAGCGCCGGGCTCTACAAATAGCAGGTTGGTCCCCAAGGACTGGATGCTGGACGTGATGCTGGCCTGCGCCCCCCTGCCTATGGACATCAGAGATATGACCGCCGCCACCCCTATGACAATGCCCAGGACCGTGAGCGTAGACCTGAGCTTGTTGGCCCACAAAGACGTGAAGGCGGACAGTACCGTGTCCATAGGACTCATCTAAGCTGCCTGCCTCAAAGAAAAGCCCGGCTTATTCTCTTATCTTCCACAATCCGGCCGTCCAGCATGGAGATGACCCTTCCAGTTCGGGCGGCAATTTCAGGGGCGTGGGTAACAACAACCACAGTGATGCCCTCTTCTGTGTTGAGTCGAGTGAGTATGGAAATAATCTCCTCGCTGGAGTGGCTGTCCAGGTTGCCCGTAGGCTCGTCGGCCAGCAGGATGGAAGGTTCATTGACCAGTGCCCGAGCGATGCCAACGCGCTGCTGCTGGCCACCGGAAAGCTCGGCGGGCCGATGGTGCACGCGGTCTCCCAAGCCCACTCGCTCAAGGGCCTCCCGGGCACGGTCGCGCCGTCGCCTGCTGCGACCATACATCAACGGCAGCTCCACGTTGCCCATGGCGCTGAGGCGCGGAAGAAGGTTGTAGGTCTGAAAGACAAAACCAACCTTCCTGTTTCGAATATAGGCAAGCTTGTCGTCGCTCAGGCTACCCACGTCCTCGCCATCAAGCTTGTACGTCCCGGAGGTAGGCACATCCAAACATCCTAAGATATTCATCAACGTAGACTTCCCGGAGCCGGACACTCCCATGATAGCCACCATCTCGCCACTGGAGATGGAGAGGTCCACCCCGTCCAGGGCTCTCACCTGAACGCTGCCAAGGTTGTACAGCTTTCTAACCTGCTCAAGGATAATCATGGCTCCCTTTCCTATTGGACTGCTTGAGCTCCAACGCCCTAGCGCCCCTGCCCGGGCCTCGGCAAGGCTCGGAAACCGGCGCCCGCCCCGCCGCCGGGGCCAAACTGGAACGGGTTGAACTCCGGGACCTGGAGAACAACCTGCTCTCCCTCTTCCAGCCCCGCGGTCACAATAGTCCAGAAGTCGTCGCTGATACCCAGGGTCACTGACCGCTCCTCTTCCACTCCGTCCTTCCACACCAGAACGGTAGGCTCGATGAAGCTGCCTCGTACCGAATGGACGGGAACCAGCAGACCCGTCTCCTGTCGAATCACCACCTGGGCAACGGCGCTCAGCCCTTCTATAAGGTCCAGGCCCTTGGGAACCGTCACCTGGACGGCCACGGAATAGGTTACGACACCTTGTTGGTTGGTAGCCCCGGACCCGATGCGGGATACTACGCCTGTGAGAATCTGGGACGGAAGGGCGTCCATGAACACCGCTGCCTGGGCGCCCAGCCGAACGGACAGCACGTCAATTTCGTCTACAATGCCGTCCACTTCTACAACCTTAGGGTCTACGATTTCTACCACCGCGGAGTCGACGTTAACCTCGTCTCCCCCCTCAACGCTGACAAGCGATACGGTCCCCCTCCAAGGGGCTACGAGTTCTACAGATTCCAGCCGACTCAGGGCTGCGTCCAGGGCGACTTCAGCCGACGCCAGTCGGCTCTCCCTCAGCGCCGCCTCCAAGGGGTCCACTCCCGCCTGGAGGTCATGCAAATCTTCATTAGCTTGAACCAAGGCCGCCCGGGCCACCTCAACGCCCTTCTCCTTGTCCTTCACGTCCAGCGCGTCCGGTTTTTCATCAAGGGACGCTAGCTGCTCCTTGGCATCGTCAAGGGACATCTGCGCAAAAACAATATTCAGGCGTGCGTTTTCCAGGTCCAGCGAGTCGGGCTCCTCAAACAGGCCCTCAAGTTCCGACTGCGCATCAACAAAGGAGTCCTTTGTGGTCGTTACAGCAGCCTCGGCCTTGGCCAAGGCTGTGGACGACTGGGTTTGCAGAGTGTCCAGATCTGACGCGGCGTCATCGAACTCCTGCCATGCGTTGTCAAGCTCTCTGCTTATGCACTTTTGCCTGTGGGGGATTATCGTGTCGTCGTCGCAGACGGCAACAAAGGAATCTAGGAAAAAGCCTGTCCATGCCCCTACGACCAACTCACTCCAGGGTGTTTCAGGGTCTTCGTAGAAACCGTCCAGATTCCTCAAGAATGCTTCCGTTGACTGCTCCGGGCTGAAGAGCGTTTCCAAGTCTGTGCCCCATAGTTGCAGGAGCTGCTCCGGTGACCGGTTGGCATCCTCCCGGCTCAATTCAGCACCCAACCACCGCAACACCACGGCGCCATAGTCCTCCAACGCCTGGTCCAGCTTGTCTTGCCCATTCGCCAAATTGGCCGCCCACTCTTTTTGGGCAAGAGTAAGGTCACGCTGGACGTTGGAGAGGGCAACTTCCAAGGAATCGATTCTAGACGCAGCCTTGGCTATTTCTTCTTTGTCCGCCGGGGCGATCAAGTCACTCAGGGCATCATTTGCCTTGGCTAGTTCCAGACTAGCCTTCTCAACGTTCGCTTTAGCCCTGGCCGTATCCTCCGCCAAGGACGTGGGATCCAGCAATTCGTCCAACGCCTCCTGTGCGTCCTTGACTTGGACCATTGACTTGATAATCTTTTCCTCCGCTTGCACCAAGTCCAGGGGAGTATATGGAGTTTTTATATCGGCAACAGACTCCTGAGCTTCCTTTAGCTTTACACGCGCGTCATCGACCTCTTGACGCAATGTCACCCTCGTCTCAAGGTCTAAAACCCCGATGACCTGGCCCGCCTCTACCCTATCGCCTTCCTCTACACTTATCTCTCCCACCACTCCCTCGGCGCCAAATTTGAGAACCTCTTTGGTTGGAAATACCAAACTGCCACTGATGGATACCTGGTCGACCAGGTTCCCGGTGCTCACCGGGATCAGCTGCTTGTTTTCCTCCAAGGCATCCTGGCCAGACCCGCTGCCCAAAAGGTAGACGCCGTATACGGCTCCCGCCGCCACCAATAGAAGGATAACAAGTACGCCCTTTTGCAACACGCTCAAAGATCTGAGCGTGTTAATTATCGCCTCTCCCAATCCGTTACTCCTATCCTTCGATTCCTTCAATAGATTACGTCGGGTTACGTCTTCAGTTAGAAACTACAGCCAAAAACCACAGGGCCGTGCTCCCAAAATCATAGCCCGCTAAAACCATTGCCGCTATATTACCGCGGACAGTTCTTGGGCTAAACGATGCCCTGGTATTTCCGGTCTAGGCCCGTACTATACTTTTGCCAATAAATCTTTAGAAATGCGGGGTCCGTGTGCCCACTTTTTCTTTATTGGAAGGTGGATTGACATGATGGATTGAGGCCTTGGCAAGTATTCACGCCCTCTGCACTGCCCAGGGTTCGAAAAGCTGCCCGGCCTGGATTCGAACCAGGGTCAGCGGATTCAAAGTCCGCTGTGCTACCGCTGCACCACCGGGCATCAAGAGAACCGAGGTAAGCCAAGGGAATATACCAAGGCTAATTATGCCACAGGGCATAAACCCACGAAACCGCCTTTCATTCCCGCGCCGACATCCTTCGTTGCCTCGAATTACCCCTACTCCTACACCAACCTCATGATGGTTATAAAGAGGCTCCACCTATCCCTGACTAAAACAATCAAGTGTGAAGAAAACAATCGCTTATTAGCAGTCCAATCAACGCTCCGCCTCTATGGAATACCGCCGCCGCGGAGTCACTACGAGACGCCTGAACTTGGCAAGATGCTGGATTGTTGGGTCGAGACCTTGGGCTATTCACTCCAACGGGGGTAAGACCCAAAGATCCGAAACATGGAACACATCCCCTCCACGGTTTTCATCGCCTCAGCTACCACCGGGTCGTCTCTATGCCCGTGGACGTCTATGAGAAAAATATACTCGCCCAGGGAAAGTTTTGAGGGCCGAGATTCCACCTTGGCAAGGTTAATGTTGCGCCGTACAAACTCACCCAGCACCCCGTACAGCTGCCCCGGCTTATCCTCGGCAAAAGAGAAGCATAGAGAGGTCTTGTCGAAGCCCGTTGGCAAGCTGTCCTTATCGGACAGCACCACAAACCGGGTGGCGTTGGAGCTGTTGTCCTGGATGCCCCTGGCCAGTACCTTAACGCTATTGAGTCCAGCGGCGGCGAAAGGGGCTATGGCGGCGGCGGGAAGCGGGCTCTCCTTCATATCGGCAACGGCAGCGGCGGTACTGAGGGAAGCCACCCGTTGGGCCTTGGGAAAGCAGCGTTCAAGAAAATCTCGACACTGGCCTAGAGCCTGCGGATGGGAGTAGACGACCTCAATTTCCGTGACGGTGGTATTGGACATGACCAAGAGGCAATGTTCAATGGGCATTACCAGTTCCCGGCTAATGAACAGTCCCGATTGGCTAATGAGGATGTCCAGCGTATCGTTTACGGAGCCCTGCAGGCTGTTTTCGATGGGCACCACACCCTCGTCGGCAATGCCTGAAGCTACGGCGAGGGCCACGCCTTGAATGCTTGAAAAGGACTGCAAGACGGCCTTGGGATCGTGGCGGCTAACGGCCTGCTCGGTAAAGGTGCCCGGGGGACCCAGATAAGCCACTGACCGCGCCACTAAGCCGCTCCCGTAAGGGTCTCGTAGAGTTCCTGCTCCTCGTCTAGAACGGTCACGGCAATGACCTCGTCCCCTGCATGGAGGACCAGGTCATGATGGGGCATGATGGGCCCATTGCTCTTTACAACCAGGGTAATGAAGCTGTTGGGTGGCATTTCAAGCTCTCTAATAGGCTTTCCAATGGCGGCAGCGTCCCGCGGTATGGAGAGTGCAACGATATCCATGCCATAATGTTGAAGTTCCAGGAGGTGCATCAGTGCCCGGCTCGGTACGGCCTCCTCGATATTTGACAAGATCAGGTGGGTGCTATTGATAACCCTATCAACGCCAAGGAGCCTGAATAAAGAGGCGTGGGCGGGGTTTTTTATCATGCCCATTGTAGTGGGAGTTTTGAAGACATGCTTTGTCATTTGGCAAACGGCCAGGTTGGCAGCGTCATTACCGGTAACGGCAATAACCAGGTCTGCCCGCTGGGCGCCGGCCTCCCTGAGAGTATCCAGTGAAGAGCCGTCGCCCAGTAGGGCAACGCTGCCTATCTCACGGACGGCATTCTGCAGTTGGGCCGAGGACCGGTCGATAACGGTAATCTCATGGCCCACGGTAAGCAGGGCCTTGGTCAGGTTAAAGCCGATACGCCCGCATCCTACGATAATTATGTACATCAGCGCAGGCGCGTAACGTCTTGGATTATGCTATCGGAGAGGGTCTTCGTTGAACTGACAATGGTCAGCCCCAGTTCTCTATACACATCGCATTTGGAAGCGTCGGAAAGGTGGCACATGGCCTTTGGAACAGAGAAGATTAGGGAAGCTATCTGAGCCGCCATGGCGTTCAGGTCGTCGTCGACCGAAAGGGCCAGAAAGGCATCGGCGTTATCGACGTCGGACCTGCGCATGTCCTCCATCAGAACGCCGGTGGTAGGGAGGACGGATGTATCCGGGTAGGGGATGTTTACGCTGGGACAGTTCCGGTGCTCATCCAGCACAACGACCTTGTGGCCCTGTGCCGCTACGGTGGTGGCAATGTGACGAACCATATCACCGCATCCCAGTATAAGTAGCTGCATTACACTAACCCCCCCGGCGGCAAGGGGTTTTCCACGGCGCCACTGCGCCACAGTAGGACAGGGCACCGGGAGTTTTTGAGGACATAGTCGGTTGTCTTACCCATTCGAAAGCCCGTCAATACGTTATTGTGGTCAACACTTAAGACTATCATGCTGGCCATGATATTTGCCGCCTCCTGTACAATGGCCGGGCCTGCCTGCCGGGCTTGAAGGATTTCGGCTTCCACCGTGCACTTCTCCTCCTTTGCCAGGAGTTCAATGTAGGCCAGAGTCTCTTCCCCTCGGTTAATCTCGTCTTTAACCTCCACGTCAATGGGAAAATCAAGCTTCACTTCTATGACATAGATGGCGTAAATTTTTCCTTTGCTCTCGCGGGTAAAGGAATGGGCCAGATGCAAGGCGCTCTCATAACCGTGTACCTTGTTAACGGGAAGCAAGACACTGTCGGATTTTTGCAAGGTTATGCCTTCGGAATCCTGTGGATCGGAGGCGGCTTGATTAGCACAGGTAATCCTACTTGGTAGACAGGTGGAACTTGCCCAACTGCTCTGCGTTGCCAGCTATTATGAGGATATCCCCCGGCATAATTACCTCGTCTTTGGAGGGCACCAGGACGCATTCCCTGCCTCTTCTAATTGCGAGGACCGCCAGCCCATACTTGTCTCTGGGGCTGCTCAGGCCTGCCTGCTCCAGGGTACGCTTAACCATGTTGTCGGGGGGCCGCATCTGGGCAATTCCGTAGTTGGCGGCCAGGTGCATATAATCGATAACACCGGAGTGGAAATCCAGGTGGGCCAATCGCCTGCCCACCTCCTCCTCCGGGTAGATAACCTTGTCGGCACCAATGCGCTCCAGGGTATCACCATGAATCTGGTTGGATGACCTGGCAATAATAAAGGGAATGTCCAAGCTCTTTAGAAGAACAGTGACAAGGATGCTAGCTTGAACGTCGGAGCCAATAGACACCACAGCCACATCGGAATTCCGCACGTCCAACTCCTCAAGAAGGGCTCTGTTGGTGGCATCGCCCCGTACGGCATAAGTAACCTTTCCCGTGGTGTCTTGCACGTTCTGCTCGTCCAGGTCTATGGCCAACACGTCGTGGCCCGCCTGGTAGAGTTCCCGAGCCATACTGGAGCCGAAGCGCCCCAACCCAATGACAACCGCCTGTTTCTTCATCTAACCAATCCTGACGCCTTCCTGAGCATACCTGTAGACAGTGCCTTCCTTCTGAGGAGTCAGAGCGAGGGCCAGGCCCAAGGGACCAAGCCGACCAATGACCATCAACGCCATCAGCATTATTTTACCCCATACGGTCAATAAGGGCACAATCCCCATGGAGAGTCCCGTGGTGCCAAAGGCGGAGACCGTCTCGAAAAGCAGGTCCAGGAAAGCAAAGTTGGATGCAGCCTCGGTAAACTCAAGGGCCAAGGATATGGCAAAGACAATGCCTCCCGCCAGAACCATAACGGTAATGGCCCTATATACGGTAAAGCGTGGAACCTCCCGGCCAAAAGCCTCCGTATGGAGTCTACCACGTATGGAGGAAAGGACCGTGGCCACAATGACGGCAAAAGTGCCGACTTTGACGCCCCCGGCCACAGATCCTGCCCCGCCTCCAATAAACATCAGGCTGGTGAAAAAAAGCTTGGTCAAGTCGTTGATGGCGGCAAAGTTGATGGTAGTGAAGCCGGCGGTCCTGGAGCTGATGGACGCGAAGATAGTAGTCCCCACCTTTTGGTGAATGGGCAGCGACCCAATGGTAGCATCGTTGGAGTACTCACCCAAGAAGAAGACGAGGGCCGCGGCCATCCAAAGGAAAATGCTAGTCACGACGATCATCTTGGTATCCAGGCTGAATCTTCTGAAGCGCTTCTCACGGTACACGTTGGCTATGACGGCCCATCCGATGCCCCCCAGCATTATCAGTCCGGCTACAAAAACAAGGACAGGAAATTTGGGTGAGAGACCTTCCAGGCTGTCCGAGTCCGGGATAATGCTGAACCCGGCGTTGTTGAAGCCGGAGACGGCTAGGAATGCGGACTGCCACAGGGCTTCTCCTGTTGGGAAGACAGCGGACAGTTGCCAAAAGATCAGCAGCGTTCCCACGACGTATATACCCATGACCACAATCACAATGCGTCGTAGAAGGACAATTATCCCTCCAATCCTGTCGCCGCCAATGGTGTCGCGGATAAGCATCCGCTCGGATAGGGAGCCGCCCTGGCCAATGAGGGTCAAGAGGAAAGTGGCAAAACTCATGAAGCCGATTCCGCCTAAGAGCATGAGAACAAAGATGACGACTTTGCCGAAGGTGTTCCAGTGGTCTGCGGTGGAGAGGATAGCCAGACCGGTGACGGTTACGGCAGAGGTGGCGGTAAAGAAGGCGTCCACCCAGGGGGTGTATTGGTTGTCGGCGGAAGACATGGGCAGGGCCAGAAGCAACCCGCCCATGCCTAAGAGGAAGACAAAACCGTAGAGCAGCAGCAGGGGTGACGCAAATAGCCTGAGAGGGGGGCGGCGAGTCCGCATCCTGAAAACGGTGGGATTAAGCTCCCTCATCCGAGGGCGGCGTATTATTCGATCGGTGAACCTTTTTGGTCGGCTACTCCCCAAAACACCCCTTTAGAAGGGAACCGGCATAGGCGCGAGATAGGGCCGCGCTGCTTCGCAGCATGGCATCTGCCCAGTGTGAACCATTACCATTGGCGTCAATGTTGAGAAGATAAACGAGTATGTGTGCATGGGTGAATGGCAACGTTAGAGGCTGCCAACTTGGAAGCCCCCATTTACCATAATTCGGCAAAAATTCAACGAAATTCTATGGCGCATAAAGTGGCGTGTCAACCATACTTTAGCCACAGGGCAATCCGTGGTGACCGCTGTTGGCGGGCATTAGCTTTGAAGGCCGGTCGTATAGGAGCAACTGCTGCTGCCGTTCCTTATGCAGTTCTCCTGCACCACGGGGACTTGCAGCATATTGCCTATCAGGGTCTTGTCAAAGACGCAGATGAGCTCCTGGCCTTTGACCACCGAGCGAAAGGGGCAGTTGTGGAGGCGAATATGTACCGTTTGGTCCATTATTTCAACCTCCGGCCGAAAGTCCAACTCGGCCAGGATATCAACGAGGGCGGAGAGACGGGCCTTGTGACCGCCCTTGTCCACGGAGCGGGTGGCCCTATTGGCCATTCTGCGGAAAAGGAGGTTAGATAACTCTTTACCATCGTGACCCTTGGTATCTTCCGGGGTAAGCTCTGAAAGTTCGGAGAGGACGGAGGATAGGAGGTCCCGGTAGCGCTTGGGGAGGATTTCCTGCCCTTCTTCAGTGAGTACGTAGGCGTAACCCGGTCGGCCCAGACTCTTTCGCACCTCCTTATAGTCCACCAACCGGTCTCTCAATAGGACGTCAAGATGACGGCGGACGGTGGCGGAGGCGAGGTCCAATTCCCGGGACAGATGGCCTACGGAGGAGCCTTCCCTTTTCTGGAGAAGATTGAGGATTTTTAGCCGGGTCCCGGTGGCTGCAACTACCATCTGTTTATCATGGTTAAGAGTACTTAAAAGGGTAATATATTCCCACACTTATGTCAACCCAAGCTTGCTTTTGCAGTATTATTAGCTTTATATGCTACAATTCACTTAAACACTACTAACAGTCTAAAAAACCAAAGCTCCCTTGAGGAGGAAATACAATGACAACAAAAGAAGTTTCAAAGACAACGAGGGACACTACACTGGAAATCCTTGTCTGCCGCCACCACTGGATTATTGAGAGTCCGGATGGGCCTATAAGTCACGGAATGTGCCGGTTGTGCAGAGCGACTAAGAGCTTCAAGAACATTATTGAGTCTGCTCCATGGAGGGAAGATGGCCGCCTAGTCTCAGCTAAGGAGTCCCCTCTGGCCGTTTTCCCCATGGACGAGCCGGAGAGTTTCTATACGGATAGCGGTTAGCGGGGCCCAGTCCGGTATGCCTGAGGGCAAACGCGCCCATTTTGTTTAAGCGGGAGTCGAATTTTGTGGGGGTTTGGTTGGCGGGTTGAGCTTAGCTGAGGGAAGGGCGACGGATTCCCGCGATAACGAGAATCACGGCGGGCGGGCCGGGGTGGCTCAGCGGAACATGTCCCGCTCCGCCGGCCTGATGAGGGCGCCAATTCCTTCATTTCCCCCGTCGTACCGACATCCCTTTATCAGCACGGCCGGCACTCGGCCCAGCTTTCCCATGGCCAGCTCCGCGGCTGCGGCCAGCTCATCGACCACGGCTATAGTTGTGGTCCTGAGGGGCCGCCCATAGGAGTCAACGTGGCCCCTGTAGTCCAGGAGTGGATTTATCCCCGACACACCGATGGCCACGTTGACCGCACCCTCTCGCCAGGGTCTACCAAAAGTGTCGGAGATAATGACGCCAACGAGCACGCCCAAGGCCTGATTCACCCGTGCCGCCAGGATATTGGCCGAGGAGTCCGGGTCCAGGGGCAGAAGGACCACCGTATCGGCGCCTTCCACGTTGGAGGCGTCCACCCCAGCGTTGGCGCATCGGAAGCCGTGGCGCGTCTCCGCGATGATCACCCCGCGGTCCATGCGGACTATCCGCTTGGATTCTCTCAGCACTACCTCCGTATGCCGGGGGTCTCGCTCATGATCTGAGGCTATCTGTATCGCCAAGGGGGACGGCTCCACATCCGATAGATTCACCAGGCGCCCTTCGGCCTTGGACACGACCTTCTGAGCTACCACCAGGACATCGCCTTCCTCGATGAGTAATTCCTGGGCGGCGGCGGCCTCGACAACGAGTTGTCCCACGTCGTCTCCGGGCACAACTTCGGGCAGTCCGTGGAGGCCAATAATGCGAATTTCAGGAAGCATGGTGGCTTTTACAATGCATGATTCAGTTGCGTAGTATAATGCCTGGTACCCTCCGGTGCTACGAAGTGACTCAAACCGGGGCCTCATCAACGCTGGAGCGTGAAACCGCAGTGTCTACCGGCAAACGTTTGTACACAAAATACGGTGACCAGGGAGAGACAAGCCTTCTCTACGGCGGCAGGGTATCCAAAGGGAACATTCATTGTGAGGCCTATGGGGCCACCGACGAAACGGTCTCGGCGCTGGGGCTCGCCCGGGCCCTGTCCCAAGATGCTCGTGTGCGGGACTTGCTCCGGGACCTAGAGCGGGACCTGTTCACCGTGGGCGCGGAACTGGCAACAGACCCCCGTAAGTACGACACTTTTAAGAACCACTTCACGCCCCTCTCGCCAGAGATGACGGCTCACCTGGAGGGACTCATCGACACCTTGCAGGACGAGGTGCAACTGCCTCGTTCCTTCATACTGCCGGGGGCCTCGGCGGCCTCGGCGGCCTTGGACTTGGCCCGCACCAGTGTGCGGAGGGCGGAGAGAGAGGTGGTGCGGCTGAAAGAAGCTGGGGGGTTAACCAACCCTGAGATTATTCGATACCTGAACCGGGTGGGTGATCTGCTGTTTATAGTGGCCCGGTATGAGGACCGACACCTGCCTATGGAGAAGCTTACGGCAGATGAATAGTGAAGGCGGCCGGGACGCGGAGTCCAATGGCCTAAAGGTGGTGGTGGTGGACTACGGGTCCGGGAACCTGCGCAGCGTGGCCCGCGCCCTGGAGAAGGCCGGAGTAAGTCCCGTGATATCGGGAGACCCTGGGGAGCTTGCGACGGCGGACGCCGTGGTGCTTCCGGGGGTGGGCGCAGGGGATTCTGCCATGAAGGCCCTCAACCGGGGAGGGTTGACACCAGCACTGCAGGAATCCATCGCGGCCGGTCTGCCCTTCTTGGGAGTGTGCCTAGGGCTCCATCTCCTGATGGAGCGGACTGAGGAAGGGGACGTTGCATGTCTAGGGATAGTGGCCGGTCAGGTGCGGCGTCTGCCCCCGGACATGAAGGTGCCCCACATGGGCTGGAACCTGGTGGAGACGAGCGGGGAGCATCCTGTATTCAGGGGCATGCCGCGGAGCGGGTATTTCTACTTTGTCCACAGCTACTACGTGGATCCTAGAGAACAGCAACCGGTCCTGGGGGTCACCGAATACGGCCTGCCCTTCTGCAGCGTTCTTGCCGTGGATAACGTCATAGCAACCCAGTTCCACCCTGAAAAGAGCGGGCCGCTGGGACTGAAGCTTTATGCTAATTTTATCCGGCAGGCCGCCCAAGGGGGGGAATGAGCATGGAGGTTATTCCCGCCATCGACCTGAAGGACGGCGCTTGTGTTCGCCTTTACCAGGGTGACTTCGACCGGGAGACTGTGTTCTCCAGAGACCCGGTGGACATGGCTCTGCGGTGGCAGAGTGCTGGCGCCTTGAGGATTCACGTTGTGGACTTGGACGGCTCCAGGACCGGGACCCCCACCAACTTGGGAACTATTGAGAACATGGCCGCCGCCGTGTCCATTCCCCTTCAGGTGGGAGGGGGTATAAGGAGCCGAGACACGGCTCGTAAACTCCTAGAGGCCGGTGTGGGTCGCATAGTCGTCGGCACGGCGGCCGTGGAGGACGCGGAGATGGTGGAAGGGCTGTGCCGGGACTGGGGACAGGACAGCTTGGTGGTGGCCGTGGACGCGCGAGATGGCAAGGTCGCCATTAGGGGCTGGTTGGAGGAGACCTCGGTAGACGCCGTAGACCTGGTCTTGAAGGTGTCCAAGCTGGGACCGCGGCGATTCCTGTATACGGACATCAGCCGCGACGGAACCATGACGTCCCCCAACTTTGAAGGGGTTGCTTCTATGGTGACGGAAACCGGTCAGACCATCTTGGCCTCGGGAGGGGTTTCATCTCTGGCAGACATCCGAAGGCTGGCCGGAACGGGGGCAGAGGGGGCAGTGGTGGGAAGTGCCCTGTACCAGGGATCGCTGGACCTTGCGGAGGCCATCAAGGCAGGGAAGGAATAAGGCACTCCTCCATTTAGGTTTCGACGAGAGGCCACGGTTGGAGTTGGGCATGACGCCTTAGCCCTCTGGCCAACTCGGCGCAGCGCGCCCCTTGCTGCGCCGGCGCGACGGCATACCCGAAGCCTGTGCTAAAATCGAGAAAGCATGACCAGTCAACTGTTGGAGGGCCTCAATGAGGCCCAGCTTGAGGCGGTAAAGGCTATCAAGGGGCCCCTGCTCATCATAGCGGGCCCGGGGTCCGGCAAAACCCGCGTCATAACCCACCGCATCGCCTACCTCGTGCATGAAGTGGGCGTAAGTCCCCATGGCATCCTGGCCATGACCTTCACCAACAAGGCGGCCAATGAGATGAGGAGTCGCATAGAACGCCTGGTCGGCACAGCGGCCCAATACCTCACGGTTGGCACATTTCACGCCTTCTGCGCCTCCGTGCTGCGACGCCACGGGCACCACGTGGGACTAGCGCCAGGCTACAGCATCTTTGACGACGAAGACCAGATGCAGTTGATGAAGGCGGCAATGGAAGAAGCTGAGGTGGACCCCAAGCAGTTTCCACGGCGTCCACTCCACTCCGTAATCTCCAAGGCCAAAAGCGTGCTTTTGGACCCCCAGGGCCTTGGCCTGCGGCAGGATAGCTATTTTGAAGAGGTGGCGGCGCGGGTATACCACCGGTATGAGGAGCTGCTGGCCCTGAACAACGCCGTAGACTTTGACGACCTGCTTATGAAGACGGTTCATCTCTTTCACGATACACCTGAGGTGCTGCAACGTTACCAGGAGCGTTACGTTCATCTTATGGTCGACGAGTTCCAGGACACCAACGTGGCCCAGTACACCCTGGCGAGGCTCCTGGCCAACCACTATCGAAACATCTGCGTGGTCGGAGACCCGGATCAGTCCATCTATTCCTGGCGCAGCGCAGACATTCGCAACATCTTGAACTTTCAAAAGGATTACGGCGATGCCAAGGTGGTGACGCTGGAGGTCAACTACCGGTCAACGGGAGCCATTATAGACGCGGCCAAGGGGGTTATAGCTGCCAACAGCCAGAGGCCGGCCAAGGAGATAACGCCCTCCAGGGAAGCCGGGGAGCGCCTGATTGTTCACGAGGCTTTCGACGAGGCGGAGGAGGCGCAATTTGTTGTGCGGCAGATTGCACGCTTGGTCCGGAACCAGGGAGTAAACCGGTCCCAATGCGCGGTGATGTATCGTGTCAACGCCCAGTCACGCGCCCTGGAGGACGCCTGCCTACACCGCGGTATGCCATACAGACTTGTCGGCGGAACGAAATTTTACCAGCGGGAAGAGGTAAAGGACATAATCGCCTATCTCCGCATAATCAGCAATCCCGACGACGAGGTTAGCCTCCTACGTATCATCAACAAACCCAGGAGGGGCATAGGCAAACAGTCCCTGGACCGGCTGGTGTATCTGGGCCGGAGCAATGGGGTGCCTCTCTATTCGATTCTGAAACAGGTGCACGCGGAAAGTACCAATGGTCTGCCCTCTTCCTACACCCTGGCGCCCCGGCTGACCCAAGCCGTCGCCGGGTTTATGTCGCTGATGCTGTACCTGCAAGAGGAGAAGGACAAGCTGGACGTAATGGAGCTTATTGATGCCCTCCTGAAACGGACCGGCTACCGTGACTACCTGGAAAATAGCTCGGATAACTGGGAGGAGCGATGGGAAAATATACAGGAGTTCCACAACGCCGCCGGCGAATATAGCGGCTTTGGCCCCGGTGAGGGGCTTACCGCTCTCCTGCAGCAGCTGGCCCTGGTGTCCGACGTAGACTCTTACGACGAGACGGTGGACGCCATTACGCTAATAACTCTGCATCAGGCCAAGGGACTGGAGTTTCCGGTGGTGTTCATCACCGGGATGGAGGAAGGGCTTCTGCCCCACTCTCGCTCTATGGACGACCCCAAGGAGTTGGAGGAGGAGCGCAGGCTCTGCTACGTGGGCATTACCCGCTGCATGGACCAGCTATTTCTCACACGGGCCTTCAGGCGGGGTTTCTGGGGCAGGGGCGGCCCCACCATACCGTCCCGCTTCTTGCAGGAGGTGCCCTCCCATTTAATAAAATCCGCCGACCCCTTTGGAAAGACTCCCGCCTTTTCCAGCGCAATGAAAGCTCCGGTCCAGGCTAAGGAAGAAAAAACTCTGCCGGTTTTCAAGACGGGAGACAGGGTTAGCCATAGCACATTTGGCAAGGGGCTTGTGATCAGCACCGGTGGCGATGGCCAAGATAGCGAGGTTACGGTGGCCTTTTCCCAAGGGGCTGGGGTCAAGCGGTTGCTGGTGAGCTATGCTCCCTTGGAAAAGATGGAGAGCTAGCTCTCGAAGCGCTCTCCCATCTCATTCAGGAACTTTTCAACCTCGGGAGAGAGTTTGGTGCTCTCATCGGCTTCCTTGGTGGAGGAGCGAGAGTCGTAGTGGACTTCAAGCCGATCAATTAGCGCTTTGAGGCCCTTGTTGCGCGCCACTTCGTTGTTAACCTCACGGTACTGTCGGCGGCCGCGATCCGGATCGGCAAGGTCTTTGGACAGGTCGTAGACCGAACATAGCACGTCCAAGAGACGCGCGGCGCCGGAGTAGTCCTCCTCCAGCTGCACGTACTGGGGCAAGTGGACCATTATGCTGACGGCCTCAATGCTGCGGCTGCTTACACCTTCGGCCACAAGATTCACAATGGAGGTGGGCCCCTGGTAGCTGCTGGGTCTCAGTTGCAGGACGCTGCCATACTTCTGGGCGGCTTCCCCCTCGGTGGAACCGGTTACCAGCAGGGGACGGGTGTGGGGCACCGCGTCGTACATCCCTCCAATGCGAACATACTGCTTTACTCCCAACTTGTCCACCACGTCCAAAATGGCGTCGGTGTAGTCCTCGCCGAAGGACTGGGGTTCAAGGAGGTGGAAGAAAAGGAGGTCGGGCGGCTCCTCGCGGATGGCGTAGTTAATAACGGTGTTGGGGATGTTGAGGACCCTCTTGCCCTTGGCGGTACGCATAATAGGGCGGTAGCGGGTAAAGTCGTAGAAATTGCCGGGCCTGGCAATCCTGCCCAGCTCCTTCGCGCCAAAGTAGCGCTCCAGCTTTGTTAGGGCAATAGTACCCACACTTCCAACATCAATCCAAGGCCGAAGCAGAGCGATTACATGTGGATCTCTCAACTCTGGCAGGGGATCGACAAGGTCAAAAACTCCTACTCTCATGATGTTATCTTGCCAGAATAGACCCCCGTTGCGCAAGTCCGCCAACGGGTCTAGGTGGTCGGGGTCTCCGGCGGATTTCCCCAGGCGACAACCTTCGTAGTTTGCACCCTGATGACGGGCCGGTCCCCGATGGCCATCTGATCATATTGGGCATACTTCCGCCGCAGCATGGCGATGGCCCTGGCATGCTGCGGTCCCTTGTGCAGAATGGACGCGGTTCCCCATATCAGAACGTACCACAACCTGCTCCAATCCTCTTCATAGTGGTCCATTATCACGGAAACGCGGGGGTTGGCAATAATGTTGCGCACTCTCTTCAGCTCCGTCGCGTCGGCGCTTTTGGGCTTCCGGTCTATCACCGAATACAGGTTATTGCCATCGCGGACAAAGCATATGGGAACCACGTGAGGCACGGAGTCGGCGTCCACAGTGGCCAAATGGGCGACGCGTCTCCGGTCAATGAGGCGTATCAGTCGGGGAGACAATGAAGTAACCATGCTGCCCTGGCGCCTCTAGAGTTGGGGGCGGCTACGGAGAGAAGTTGAATCTGAAGGCGTTTTCCACGGCGTCAACGGTCTCCAGGCACTCCAGGGCGGCGTCTGCAATCGCGGCGTCCCCCTGCTTTATGCACCGACGCAGGGCCTTCTTAGCCATGGGGCCGCCAATGGCGCCAATGGCACGGACAGCTGAAAGCTGCACCTCAAGGTCATCGTCCTGCGTAAGGGGAATGAGATGAGGTATGGCGTCTTCTTCCTCCAACTCACCACAGGCGTTGGCCGCCTCGTAGCGCAGAGAAGGGCTGGGGTTATTGGTCTCCTTGACAAGCCGAGACAGCCACAGGGACTCGCCCGTTCTGCCCATGGCGTACAGGGCGCTGCACCTCAAGTCCGGATCGTCGCTGTCATAAGCCCAATGTATATACTCAGCCACGCTTGACGTGTTGAAGACAGCCACGGCCTCCAGGGCTCGTCGCCTAACCTCTATCTCCTCATCATCATCTTGGAGGGTAGACAACAGGCACTCTTCAATGCGGGTGTGATCTTTCCTGAGAAGTTTGCCCTCCTGGGACAGCAATGCAAACTTGCCCAGGCCCACCGCGGCGGCGGCCCGGACCGATGGGGACGGATCCATGGCTACAAGGTCGCACAGGGGTGTCACCAAACGCCTTTCCTCGTGCTCCCACAATCCCTCAATGGCCCTGCACCGGACCGTTTCATCCTGGTCCCTAAGGCATCGGCGAAACACTGCGCTGAAGTCAAGTTCCGGGCTGTCTTGAGTCAATTCGATAAGGCGTTCCACTACCTTGACCTTCCTATCGGGAGCAACGGGGCTCCACCCGGAGGCGAAGGTTGCCAATTCGGCAGGGGACAGGTCGCAGAGTTCGTAAAGGAGGTGGTTATTCAGGGTAACCCCCACGTCTTTTATCTCTTGCAGGCACTTGCTGAGGGACATTGTCAGACTTATCACCTTCACTCAGTCTCTGGTCGCCACCGAAAGGTTAGCACAGTATATACTCGGAGTTTTGAGAGACCCACCCACCCAAGCGGCATCGTTTCCCAACCCCTGGACATTCCGCAAAACAGTATACACGTTGCCACTTATAACAGTGTTCTTTAGTCTTCCGGCAATTTTGCCATTTTCTATGCGATATCCCAACAAAACGTTGGCGTTGAAATCTCCACTCAGGGTATTGCCCTGACCCGCTCCCAGAAGACGATCCACCACAATGCCGTCTTTCACGTCACCGATCATCTCTTGGAAGGAAACGTCTCCCGGGGACACCAACGACACACTGACTCCCGGGGAGGGGAGGCTGTTAAGGCTGCGATGCGAGTTGCCGGTACTTTTAGTTCCCGCTTGACCCGCCGTCTGAAGATCGTAAAGGAAGTTGCTAACGACGCCCTTGTCAACCAGCGGCATTCTGGCCGATGGGACGCCCTCATCGTCGCACATACGGCTGCCGGGTACCATGGCCAAAGTAGGGTTGTCCCAGAGGCTGAATCTCTCGTCCAGAAGCTGCTCTCCCAACTTTCCGACAAGCGGTGAGGACCCTTGGAGCACCGACTTGCCGTTGAAACCCGCCATAAGCGGCGACAGCAAGGCCCCGGAGACGCCGCGGGGAGTGAATACCACCGGCATATCGCCTGAAGCGGGAGGGGCCACGTGTCTACCATACTCCAGCTGGGTGAGGACCGAGTCCACCAGCGGATCCGGGTCCACAATGGGGCTGCAGGACCGCTTACCGTCGCCCAGGAACAGCATGTCGGTGCCTTTTATGAGCGCTCCTCCCACAAATGCGGAGAAGGCGCTCTTGGTGTAACCGGCGCAGCCGCCACGGGAGTTCATCAAGGTAAGAGTGGATACACTTCGAGATACACTGGCGTCGCACAGGATCTCCGGCTCCACGGCTCGCACCTTGTCTATGAGGGTCTGTCCCAGTTGTATCATCTCTTCCAGGGGATGCGACTCCACGACGGGGTCGTAGACTTGCACCGGCGTAAAATCCCGCCCGACGGGGAACTCCATCATGGCCTTGGGCCCAAATGGGACCGTCTCCAGGGCGTTCTCCACCAGAGTATCGGCGCCGTTCCAGTGGGTGGTGGACGAGAAACCGACGCGCCCGTCTTTAATCAAGCGCAGAGCAATACCGGATGAGTCGCGGCGCTCCAGGGACTTGAGCCCATTTGCTTCAAAAATCACCGGCCGGCTCCAGCCCGACACATGGAACACTTCGGCCTGCTGAGAGACCTTTTTCGCCCTTTCCAGTACCTGGTCAAGACGATGGTCAACTGCCGCCAATTAGGCACCTCTGAATACGTATGTGGGGGCTTCCGTTGGATACGGGGAGGGGGGACTGGCCGCCCTTGCCGCAACCGCCACCCTGGTTCATGCTCAGGTCGTTGGCAACGGCGTCCAGGCTCTCCAGGGTGGTGAACAGGTTTCCTGTCAGGAGCACGGGGCGCCGCAGATCCTCCACGCGGCCGTTGCGGATGACCCGGGCCTCGCCGGCCGAGAAGGTGAACTGCTCCATGCTGGTCATGCCGCCGTACCAGTTGCCAACGTACAAGCCGTCTTTAACGTCTGCGATGATTTCATCGGGAGAGGCATCCCCAGCCTCTATGAAGGTGTTGGTCATGCGAACAATGGGCGGGTACTGGGGGCCTATGGCTCTGGCGTTGCCCGTGGTTGTCTCCCCCATCTTGGCCGCGGTTTCCCGGGAATGGAGGCGCCCAACCAGCATGCCCTCCCGCAGGAGGTAGCTGCGAGTGGAGGGTACGCCTTCGTCGTCGTAGTCGTAGCTGCCCCGCAGCCTCGGCACCGCGGCGCCGTCTACCACGTTCAGGTGCTTCCCGCCGAAGCGCTTGCCCAGTACCATTATCTCCTTCATGCGTTGGTCTTCGTAGACGTGGTCCGCCTCGGAAAGGTGGCCAAAGGCCTCGTGTATGAAGACCCCCGCCAGGACCGGCTCCAGCACCACGGTGTATTCCCCACCCTTAACCTGGGGGGCCTTGAGAAGTTCCACCGCCCTCTGGCCCACCTCCCTGGCCTGCTGATGCAGACCTTCTACCTCCGAGAAGTCACCAGCCGAGCCGAGGCTAACGCCTGACTGCTGCACGTCAGCCCCGTCGCGGGCCACGGCGTTAAGGCGCAGTACAACGTCCAAAACCGTCTGGTCGATATAAGACCCCTCGGAGTTGGCAAAAACCCGCCTTCGACGGGCGTCTCCATAGCCCACGGTGGAGCTTGAGATGCCCGGGACCATCCAAATCTCCTCCAAATACTGGTCCAGCAGGGCCTTTTTGTCCCTGAGGGGCATCTTAGAAGGGTCTTTCTTCACGTGTGGGACAGTGGAGTCTACCACCGGCTGCACCGGTGCCAGGGTTATGGGGTCACCCCCCACCAGTCGGGCGTTGTTGACCGCCGACCTGACCTTGCCTTTCAGGTCCTCCAGGCTGTTGAAGGATACGAAGCCCCAGCCGCCACCGGCCAGGGCCCGAACACAGCCGCCGCCGCCGGTTGTTCGGTTGACTTCCTCCAACTCCCTTCCCCGGTATCTGAGGTGGGAGGACTGGGTCTCATCGACACGCAACTCTATATATTGGGCATCGTGGCCCTTGAGGGCGTCGGTAATGAGGTCTTGCAAGCTATCGTTCATGGCAAACACGGAACCTAAAGTGAATATAGCATTTTACAGGGTAATTGGAGGATGTGCAAAGGGGCGCACAGGAACCGCGGATTCCGAAAGGTGGGTGCAGAGCGAACTCCAGATTCATTGACATAGGCAAACTTGTGTTCTATTATCTATCCAAACCAAGAACATTTAGTGTATATTTGGAATCATGGCATACAAATCGACCATAGAGTGGACCGATACCACATGGAACCCCGTGACTGGCTGTACAAAGGTCAGCCCGGGCTGTGCTCATTGTTATGCAGAGGCCATAACCCTGCGCTTTAAGAGAGGTGGCCCCTTCCTTCCCGGGAAAACCAATATAAATTTGCACCATGACCGCTTAAGGCAACCAAAGCAATGGCGAAAACCACGAATAGTATTTGTTAATAGCATGAGCGATCTTTTTCATGAACAAGTGCCCTTCGACTTCACCTTGGAAGTTTTCAATGTGATGAAGGAATGCTCAAAACATGTTTTCCAAGTTCTAACGAAGCGTCCTCAACGTATGCTAGATTTCACTCAATCCCGCCTTAATAACGAGCACTGGCCTCGAAATGTTTGGGCGGGCGTGTCCGTGGAAAATCAGTATTGGGCAGAAAAGCGTATTCCAATACTCCGCCAAGTACCGGCACATATTCGCTTTCTTTCATGTGAACCATTGCTTAAACCACTCACCCTTGACTTGCAGGAAATCAACTGGGTTATCGGCGGCGGTGAGAGCGGACCCAAGGCGCGCCCAATGCAACTGTCTTGGATTAGAGACCTTCGGGACCAATGTGTGGATGCAGACGTTCCTTTTTTCTTCAAGCAGTGGGGAGGCCGAACTAGCAAGGCGGGCGGGCGAGTATTGGACGGTGATGCCTGGGACCAAATGCCCTATTACCCATTCAGGCATAGCGATAGCAATCACTACATTCGAAATTCCTCGCCAGGTGGAAGGATCTCATCAAATAGGCCGGGCAAAGCTCCAGCTCATTTTTGAGCCGGCAAACGGCTGAATGCAACCATGAGTTACCGCCACTCCAGCATTTGGGAACTAGAGCCTCATACCCAGGCAAAACACCAAGTGTTACGCAAATACCTAGACGCTTGGCTTCCAATAATGAGTTCCAGAAATGCCCGCATAGTTTACATTGATGGTTTTGCAGGGCCTGGCATTTACGACAAAGGAGAAGACGGCTCTCCCGTAATAGCGATTAAGGCAGCCTTGGAACATATACAACCCATTCAGTCTCAACTGGTCTTTTACTTCATTGAATATGACCAAGAACGATTCAAAATTCTTAACAGCCTTCTCAAGGATTACGAACTTTTATACAACTTTAGCGTAGTCGTTAAAAACGCCCGCTTTAATGAACACTTGACCGACGTTCTCGATACTCTCGATGAACAAAAATCTCGTTTAGCTCCGACTTTTGCCTTTATTGACCCCTTTGGTTACTCTCAGACCCCCTTCTCTATCGTTAAACGACTAGCCTCTAATCCAAGGTGTGAAGTGCTTATAACGTTTATGTATGAAGAGGTAAATCGCTTTTGGGATGTCGGGAGTGAAAAAGACCGCTTGGACCAGCTATTCGGCTGCGTGAGGCCCTCTCTAGTGGGTAAACCTCCCGAAGAACGGCGATCAACAATACACGACTTGTATCTCAGCCAGCTTAGAAAGAACGCCGGTTTAGAGTTTGTCCGCTCCTTTCAAATGATCAACAGGGGGAATAGGACTGACTATTTTTTGATTTTTGGAACTCACCATCAACTCGGTCTTACTAAAATGAAGGAGTCCATGTGGAAGGTTGATCCCACCGGTGCTTTTGAATTTTCAGATGCCACCGCTAACCCAAACCAGCCTACTTTGTTTTCCCTGGAGCCTGATTTTGCTAACCTTAGTCATTTCTTGACCACAACTTTTGTTGACAGCGGTCCGGTCGATATCAAAGAAATTGAAAATTTCACAATTGAGCAAACGCCGTTCCTTGCTAGTCACATTAGAAAACGTGTGTTAGTACCCTTAGAGAAGGAAAGCAGTAATCATAGTTGTTTGCTCCCCTCGCAAAAGGCCGTTCAGTTATCCATCCTGGTACTGTTATTAGGTTCCTCCCCCGCCCTTGAGCGCCCCGGCTCCGGGGTGCTAGAATTCTGGTCTTATGCCCAAGACCAAACCCAAGGGCCGCCGCGTCAGGAAAACCGCTATCAAGAGGCTCAGCGCCCAGGAGATTATCCGGCTCCTGGGTTCCTCCTACGGCCCCTTTGAGCACGCCCGACGCCTGGACCCCGCCGAGGAGTTGGTCTTCACCATTCTCTCTCAGCACACTTCCGACACCAACTCTGAGCGAGCATTTCATCGGCTTATGGCGGAGTTCGGCTCCCTGGAAGCCGTGGCCCGTGGCGGCGTGGACCGCATTTCCCAGGCCATAAGCTCCGGTGGGTTGGCACGGGTCAAGGCGCCCCGCATCAAGCAGGTGCTGAATCTTATCCTGGAAAAGCAGGGCGACTTGGACCTAACGTTCTTGGCGGAGATGCCCCTCGCGGAGGCCAAGGCCTGGCTCAGAGAGCTTCCCGGCATCGGACCCAAATCGGCGGCGGTGATTCTCTGCTTCTCCCTGGGAATGCCGGCCATGGCGGTGGACACCCACGTGCACCGGGTATCCAAGCGCCTGGGCCTGATTGGCCCCAAGGTGAACGCCGATAAGGCCCACGACCTACTGGAAGCCATGGTGGATAGCCAGGACGTTTACCCCTTTCACACGGCGCTGATTACTCACGGCCGTCGAGTTTGCAAGGCGCCCCGGCCCCGGTGCGACCAGTGTGTGCTGGCCTTCGGCTGTCCCTCACGAAGCCAGTTTCCGTCGAACTCCCCCGCAGCCTGAGTCTCCTTTACCTGCGGTACGCCGCCGCTTATACTGTTTTGTATCCTCCAAATACCTGAGGTTTAGCATTGACTAAGGTAGGAATCATCAACGTCACCGGCTACGCGGGATCAGAGTTGGCGCGTATTCTACACCTGCATCCCCAGGTCACAATTACCTCCGTAACCGGTCGGAGCGCCGCCGGGAAAAGACTACCTGAGGTGGTGCCTCACCTTTGGAATTTAGACCTCACCATCACCAGAACCGTTGAAGATTCCGTGGACTTCGTATTCTCAAGCCTGCCCAGCGGCGCCAGCGCCGAGGCCCTCGCCCCACTGATAGAAAGCGGCGTGCGGGCCGTCGACATAGCGGCGGACTTCCGCCTGCACGACCCCGAAAGGTTCAAGGCAGCTTACAACATTGAGCATCCGGCCCCGCAGCTGCTGAAAAATGCCGTCTACGGACTGCCGGAGATCCACCGGCGAAATATAGAGGGCTCATCCCTGGTCGCCAACCCGGGCTGCTACCCCGAAGCCTCCATACTGGCCTTGGCCCCCGCCGTAGCGGCGGGACTGGTGGAGGACGACGTTATCATCGATGCAAAGTCAGGGATTTCAGGGGCGGGCAGGGGAAGCATAACAACCAACTCCATGTACCACTTCGCCGAATCCAACGAGAACGTCCTCGCCTATGGGCTGGACGGTCACGGCCACCAGCCGGAGATTGCCCAGGAGCTGGCGGGACTTCGGGGAGCGGAGAGCGCCAAGGTCACCTTTGTTCCCCACCTCATTCCTATGACCAGGGGCATTCTCGCAACCTGCTACGCCACGCTTCGGGACGAAGCAACCAGCAAACAGACTGTACGGGACGTTTACCGCGAGTTTTACGCCGACGAGCCATTTGTTCATGTTACGGACGCCCCACCCAGAACCAAGCAGACCACAGGGTCTAACCACTGCCTGGTTTATCCAACGGTGGACCCACGGGCCGGAAGGCTGATAGTAGTCAGTTGCCTGGACAACTTGGTCAAGGGCGCAGCGGGTCAGGCCATACAGAATATGAACCTGATGCTGGGGCTGCCAGAAACCATGGCCCTGGAATCGCTGGCCATTTACCCCTAGTCAGGCTATACTCTATGCCTGTATCTGCCCCCATCGTCTAGTCTGGTCTAGGACGCCAGCCTTTCAAGCTGGAAATCAAGGGTTCGAAGCCCTTTGGGGGCACCAAGGCCCACTTGCGCTGGACGTATCCTGCTTCAGCGACTTGCTCGGTGTTGGCGGGGGCCGGGTTGAGTAACGGAGCCCGGTAAGGGGCTCGCCCCGTAGTAGAGAGGGTGGGTCTGCCAACCTACCTCCCAGACCCACACAGCTCCCATTTGCGCCAATCCTACTTGGACATCTCGCTAAGGAAAGGCTCAAGGGCCTCCAAGAAGCCTCTTGGGTTATCCCCTGGAACAAGGTGCCCCGCATCGGACACCACTTCACCCCGGCACCCGGGCAACGCCTTCAGCATTTCCTCAAACACCTCCGGGGACAGAACGTCGCTATTGGCCCCTCTAACCACCAAGACGGGGCACTTAACGGCCTCGATACAGTGCCATAGGTCCTCGGTGGGCCAGCTTTGAGGCTTGAAGTCCGGGCTACGAATCGCCTTGTCATACTTCCAAGTCCACTTGCCGTTGGGCATCTCTTTGATGGTATGTTGGAGGCTTCCATGAACAAGCCACAAGGGCCGTCCCGTATACTCCCTGACTCGCTGGACAAACTCCTCGTAGGTATCGAGTTCGTCGGGGAGGGTGATGAAGCGGCGAATACGCCGGCTGCTTGCGGCAACTTGTCCCGGACCCGTGTCAACAATCACCAGGGCTTTCACCAACTCCGGCCTGCGCGAGGCAAAGACATACCCGTTCCTACCACCCATGGAGTGTCCAATGAGAACTAAGCCCTTCAAACCCAGGGCCTCTACAACTGCATCCAGGTCCCGTTGGTGGGCCTCCAGCGAGTAGTCTCCGTCATCGGGCCACTGGGTATCGCCATGTCCCCTGGCGTCCAGGGCTATAATGCGATACCTATCGCTGAGAGCCAGGGATATAAAATCCCAGCTGTGGCACTGCTGGCAGATGCCGTGGAGCAACAGCGCCGGCGGCGCGTCGTTCCTGCCCCACTCCAGGTAGTGGAAACGGAGGCCCCCAGCCTCCACCTCCCCGTCACGGGGGCGCGCATCCGTGGTGAAGGGCACGTTAAAAAGACGGGCCGCTTCGTAGAGGGAGAGTCCCCTATTGGGGGTTCCCTCGCTCACGTTACAGGGCAGATCATGGTCCAACGGTCGACACCTCCAGTGCAAAAGTCAACGCATTGCCATTGAATATACACCTTCTGCCCTGGGGGTGGGCAGAGAAAGACACAAATGCCGCCTGCCTTGACTGGCTCTATCGCCGGATTTAGAATTCTTGACATCCCCATTTAAAAGAACCGGCGGCAATATCTTGAAAGTGCAGAAATCTAAAAGCAGGGTTCAAAGGCCGGTTTCGGCGGGAGGACTAGTCTACCGTAACAAGGGCGAACACTTGGAGGTGGTGCTGTGCGGCCGCAGGGAGCCGCCGCGCTGGAGCCTCCCCAAAGGCACCCCAGACCCCGGCGAAACCATGATACAGACAGCCTTGAGAGAAGTACGGGAAGAGACGGGACTCCAGGTTGCCGTAGAAGAGCTCATCGGCAGCATAAGGTACTGGTTTGTCCAGGCTCCGGGACACACCCGATTCAACAAGACAGTCCATTTCTACCTCATGTCCTGTCACGGCGGCTCCACCCAGGACCACGACCTTGAATTTGACGACGTGGAGTGGGTTCCCTTTGAGGAGGCCCAGCGGAGACTCACCTTTGCCAATGAGATCAAGATCCTCGGCTCCGCTTTACACATCATCCGAAAAAGGGACAACGGGAAGTAACGTGCATCTCTGCGGCGCTAGGGTGGTACTCAGAGAAAAGGACATGGACGACGCCTGGAACGAGTTCCAGTGGCGCTCGGACCCGGAGCTTGCACAGTTGGACGCCACCCGGCCGCTGTCCATGAGTTACCAGGAGTTCCTACGCATCTTCAAGGGGCAGATGGAGTACCCCGTTGCTTGGGCGAGACGCCTGTCCGTTGACACCGTTGACGGTATCTACATTGGCAACTGCATGTACTATGACGTGGACGTTATCAATAAAGAGGCCGAGGTTGGCATTATGATTGGCAACCGCGGGTACTGGAACAACGGCTACGGCTTCGACATCTTGACCACCCTCATAGACTACATCTACTCATCCACAGGATTGAACAGGCTCTACCTCCACACCTTGAAGTGGAACCAACGGGCCCAGCGCTGTTTCGAGAAGTGCGGTTTTCAACGCGTGAAGTCCGTGCGTCACGGCAAAAGAGACTTCATTCTCATGGAACTCATGCGTAACGACTGGGATCAGGTACGGGAAGAGAAGCTGGCCGCCAGGGACGCCCTGTCAAAGGCCGCCCCCACAGGCTCGGCCCAGACCTAGCCCGTCACCCCGTTGGCGGAGGCGAGCCCTGTTCTTATATCTACGGCGAAGGCGGTGGGCCGGGGGCCGGGTTGTACAGGTCCACCCCAATGGTAATGGGAAACACCTTAATCAACTCATTAACGGTCCACCGACCCTCCTTGTTGATAGTGCGCACGGCTTGGGGCTGGTTCAGTAGACTCACCAAACCGTCGGTAACGTAGAAGACCTGTCCGTTGACGTGAGCGGACTCCTCGGAAGCCAGCCAGGTGACAAAGGGTGCGATATCGTCGGCCTCACCCACCAGAGCGCCACCGCCGGAGCCGGCAATGCCCTGGGCGGCCCGGAGTTGCCGCGCCGACGTGGGCACGGCGCCAATCATCCTGGTCCGGGCGCTGGGGGCTATGGAGTTGGCCGTCACGCCGTATCGCCCCAGGTCTCGCGCCACCACCCGGGTCAGACCGGCGATGCCGTCCTTGGCCGCGCCGTAGTTGGCCTGGCCTGAGTTGCCTATGAGACCGGAGGTGGAGCTGAAGGTGATGATGCGCCCCGACCTCTGCTGACGGAATAGTATGCTGGCGTGCTTTACCACAGTGAACGTACCCTTTAGATGTACCTCTATCACCGCGTCCCACTCCGCCTCCGTCATGTTGAACACCATGCGATCTCTCAATATCCCAGCGCACGTTACCACTATGTCCAGCTTTCCATAGCTGTCTATGGCCTGCTGCACTATGGCCTCCCCTCCCTCCATGCTGCTCACCGACTGGTAGCAGGCTACGGCGTCTCCACCCTCAGCCTTTATCTCCTCCACCACGCTGTCGGCTATGGCGTAGGTACCGCCGCTGCCATCCAAATCCGCCCCAGGGTCCACCACCACCACCTTGGCCCCCTCAGCGGCCATCAGCTTGACTATACCTCTCCCAATCCCACGCCCGGACCCCGTTACTATTGCTACCTTGCCTTCAAGCAGTTCTCCCATAACCTCTCCGATACTATCAGATAAATTTCCTATCTATTTTAGCGATCTATCGTTTTATCCAGACGGCCGTGGAGGAGCCGGGTTGTCGATACCCGCCGTAAGATAATTTCGAGCCAGGGGCGCCAGCTTGTCCAGAGACCACCGCTCCTGGCCATTGAATATGGAACGCTCCGGCCTGGGCTGGGACATCAGCGACACAACGCCGCCGTAGACCAGAAAGGTCTGGCCGTTTATATCCGCCGCGTAGTCGCTGGCAAGAAAGACGGTAAAGGGCGCGACGTCATCCGGGTTGGCGGACTCCAGGTCCTCCTCTCCTTCAATGGCCGCCACGCCCTGCTGCGCCCTAATCTGGCTGGCTGCCGTGGGGATTTCCGAGGTCATGCGGGTGTTGGCCCTAGGGGCTATAGAGTTGGCCGTCACGCCGTATCGCCCCAGGTCTCGCGCCACCACCTTGGTAAAGCCCGCTATGCCGGACTTGGCAGCCCCATAGTTGGCCTGGCCTGAGTTGCCTATGAGGCCCGACTCGGAGCTGAAGGTGATGATGCGCCCCGACCTCTGCTGCCGGAATAGTATGCTGGCGTGCTTTACCACAGTGAACGTACCCTTTAGATGCACCTCTATCACCGCGTCCCACTCCGCCTCCGTCATGTTGAACACCATCCGGTCTCTCAATATCCCAGCGCACGTTACCACTATGTCCAACTTTCCATAGCTGTCTATGGCCTGCTGCACTATGGCCTCCCCTCCCTCCATGCTGCTCACCGACTGGTAGCAGGCTACGGCGTCTCCACCCTCAGCCTTTATCTCCTCCACCACGCTGTCGGCTATGGCGTAGGTACCGCCGCTGCCATCCAAATCCGCCCCAGGGTCCACCACCACCACCTTGGCCCCCTCAGAGGCCATCAGCTTCGCTATCCCACGCCCTATACCTCGCCCGGACCCCGTTACTATTGCTACCTTGCCCTCAAGAACTCCCGGCATACTATCTCCTCTTTGATCTTACCGTTGGCCGGTGCGTGGCAAACGGAAATGAAAAATGGATACTTTGTCAAATGTAAACTGAGCCCCTCGGACTTCCGGCCCACAGTACAAGGGTGGTTGCGGCTACTCCAACCGGGTCGGCAGGGCCACGGTGGCCCAGCCCGGCGTAAATTTCCGGCCCTCTTGGTCCTCCACCCAGACCTGACAGTCCACCAAATGTCGCCCGTCGGACACATACTTCTTGGTGACAACACCCTTACAAGTAAGGGTGCTTCCCGGCTCGTCCATGCCACGGTACTGGCAGCCAAGCTTGGTCAGAGTGCCCTCGGGCCCAATCCAATCGGTCATGAGCTGGGCAAGAAACGCGCTCTTCAAGGCGCCGTGGAGAATCACACCGGGAAGGCCGGTACTCTTGGCGAAGTCCTTGTCGTAGTGGATCTCGTAGAAGTCCCCCGACACCCCCGCGTACCTGACCAGCTGCCGGGTGGAGGGCTGCTTTACCAGGGAAGGGACCTCGGTCCCCTCCTCGACGTCTTCCCAGTAGGGATGGTTGGCCATTAGACCTCGCTTTTCAGTACCTAATGGAGGTGTTTTTCTGAGTGGCGGCCACCTGGCCCAGCTGGTTGGTGTAGGTGGTCTCAGTGACGACAAATATCATGGGGCCCAGGCGTCCGGCGCGGGAGAAGATGTCCACCACCTTATTCACGGCGGAAATCCGGTCTCCCACGCGAACTGGCTCAAAATACTCCCATTCGCTGCCGCCGTCCAGCAGCCGCTTGTAGGGGAAGTCAGGGGGCAGGTCCTCCAGGCGCTGCGTGCGAGCGGCGCGGAGAAATGTTGGAGGGGCCACTATTCCGCCGTAGCGCGACCTACGGGCCTGAACCTCATCGCTCCACAGAGGATTGGGGTCCTCGATAGCTTTGGCAAAGGCCCTTACGTGGCCCTTCTCCACGTCCATGAGCTCAGGGGGACTTTCCTGTCCAATGTAGTCACGCCTCAGAACCTCGACGTCTGGCACCCCGTCCGACATAAGAGATCTCCCTCCGGTATTCAGCAGGTACGACCCGGCGCCACGCCGGTACACCCTTCTACCCCTCAGTGCGCCACGAGTTTACCCACGGGGCTTTGGGACTGTCAAGGCGGGGGGAGGGCGCTGCATGGCCAGGGCGCGGACGATGGCCACGGGGTGACTAGCCCAGACCAAAGCACGGAAGGGCTTAAGACCTGTCGGAGAAGGCGGTCCTGCTGTGGAATGGCGGGTACTCGTCCCTCATAAAAGCGAGATAAGCGCTCACGCGCAGGTCCCAGCGGTTGAGTCCCACGGCAAATCTGAATAAACCGATGGGATACCGTCCCGTGAAGAGAATAGAAATAAAGGCCAGTAAGGAGGTGAATGTGACCGCAATGCTGTAGAAAAATAGTATCAGACCGTGGGGAATTCCAACGTATGCCCAACCAAGGAAAAACTTGAGCACTGCCAGGCCCTTGGAAAGGTTTTCCGGTCGCTGTACCCTCACGTGAACGGGGCTGCTAGCCACCGGCTGCGCAGTAAAGGGCGGGTATTCGTCTGTCATGAGGCCTAGATAGGCATTCACCCGCGCACTCCAGCGGTAGTAACCCAGGTGAAAGTTGAACACCCCCTCAGGGTATTTGCCATTTAGGAGAATGGATACAAAGGCAATTAGACTACCAACCCAGGTTGCTATTCCGTAGAAGAAAAGTATGGTGCCGTGAGGGATACCAACGTAAAACCATCCGAAGAATAATTTGAGAAGCGCCCAGCCGCGGGAAAGATTCTCCGGATACCGTACATCATAGACCACCGGAGGGCTGTCGCTTTGCGCCATAATCACACCTCCTGTAAATGTTTCCGTAATCGTTTGGACTGCGCCGCATTGTACCACACGGGGCAGGGCAGTAGATACAACACGCAAGGGGACCAGGGCGCTTTGGCAAAAGAGCTAAGGGGGGCACCATCCCATTCAACCACTACCTAAAGCTATAGGCTGCACAAGACATTCCTTGTACAGTGCTTATGGATTCGATCCAACACTAGAAGGGTGATATGCCCAAGTTCCAAACGGGTGACAAAGTCAAGATAGTAAAGCACCCAACACAACCCGATTATTGTGGCTTAGAAGGCAAAGTCTCTGCCATACACGAAGGGCTGAAACCGAATACACGCGGAGTGGCAAAAGGTGATTCGATCCCTCAGCCTGACAAGCAGTGGAAGTACGATATCCAGATAGATTGTCCTCCTCCAGTTTTCGTGTACTACTTGGATGAGGAATGGATTGAATTAGTAATTATCTACTTGACACAAGGTTAGGTTTCTGTTAGACTTCCTTTATGGACTTTGAACTAGTATCAATCAGTCGGTCGAGTTCCTTCTTGGCACGCTTGCCAAACAGCTTTTCGCGCTATCACGTTGTCCGGCTGGTTGACGATGTTCTGATGGGTAGCAACTTCTTTTTCTTGGGAGTCTGAGCCATGACTAACCTCCTAACCCTCGTTGACAACTTTAACACCGACGCCAAGTGCCGTGAACTGCTTGAGCGGTTGCGTTGGCCTACGGGTGAAGCTTGCTTGCGTTGCGGCTCTTTCGGCGTATCGGAGATAGAATCCCGCAATCAGTACGACTGCAACGAGTGCCGCTACCAGTTCTCCGTAACGGCTGGAACCATCCTGCACGATTCCCACCTTCCCCTCCGCAAGTGGTTCATGGCCATCTACCTGATGAGCGAGTCCAAGAAGGGCATTTCCGCCCTCCAACTCAAGCGCACGTTGGGAGTTGCCTACATTGGACGGCTTGGTACCTCTGCCATCGCATCCGTGAAGCAATGGGGAATGACCCCTTTGAAGGGCCTACCCTCGTTGGAATCGTGGAAGTAGACGAAACGCTGGTGGGCGGCAAGACTAGGGGAAAGGGAAGAGCCTACAAGGGCAATAAGACATGGGTTGCCGGGGCCATCCAGCGTGACGGAGCAGTGCGGTTGGAGCAGATAGCCCGACACCAAGCGAGACACCCTCCATAGCTTCATCAACCGACCTCGGTGAAGGATGAAGCAGAAGCCATCTACACTGACGAACTCCGTAGCTACCTTGGCATTGCAGACCACAACACCCGTCACGAAACGGTCAACCACTCTGAGGATGAATGGGTTGTCGGTGATGTTCACACCAACTCCATCGAGGGCGTTTGGTCCCTCTTCAAGCGTTCGCTGGTAGGCGCATTCCACAAGGTCAGCCGCAAGCACCTGGGACGGTACTTGGAGGAATTGGAGTGGCGGTTTACCAACCGAAACAACGACCATATCTTCCGTGACACCCTCCAGCGTATCGTTAACACTGGCATCTGACTTACCAGAGCTTGACCGCATAAAGTAACCATCAGGCGTAGTGTCTAGATAAGTATGGATGTTGCGAGCTTGTTCAAGTTTTCCCTTCTTTGAAAGTCCCTTCAGATGCCTCAGATACTCAGGCCACCTTTGCATATCGGTTGGTGAGCCGATTTCCAAAAAGCCAAGAGATTTTTGTAACTCTCCGACCTTCTTATCTGGATAAGGCGGACTTGTTTCTGCCAGCTCCTTAATGAGCGGGAATAGTAATCTGAACTTTACATCCAAAGCAGCTCCCCGAATTCCCTTGCCCCCTCTGTGGGCCACATTTGCTGCCCAAAACATTCTGAAACCCCGTGGGTCAATGAATATTGCGCCAATAGCAATGCTGAAGCATAGGGCTGTCCAAATTGCCCAACCCCATAAGGGCATAAATGATGCTATAGTGTCTAACATCACTGCACCTCCAAGCAGACCGCCCTCAGCCCCGCAGAATAGAAGTATCCTTCGCATTTCACCATACTATGCTTAACGACCCTAACTGTGTCAAGTAGATAATTACCGGTGCATGGCCATTTACTCCATGACAATGACCACGGTGGATCTCCCTTGATAAGGCGAAGCGGGTGGAACACCTCGCTTCACTGCTCACCAAGTCGCCTCTGGAATTCGGGAACTCTATCATTATACTCACGGATTCGCCAGACACCCCCTCTAGGAATCGCCGGGGTTGGTTGGCGCTTAAGGCCACGTCGTCCACCAGTTCAGCGAACTGCTGGCACCCGCGCTCAGGAAGCGTCTCCGAACCACAGGCAGTTGCTAAGGCTATATCGCGACGAGAATCAGCCATCTAAGTTGATGTCTCATCCCTCACTATTCCATCGCCTCAGCAAAAGCGCAGGCGGCCTGCAGCAAGCCGGGGAGGGCGTGGGCGCATATGTCGGCAAAATGTCGGCAATTCCCGGAACTTTGGCTCTTCATAGGCGTAAATCTTGAGTATGGTGCCGAAGGTCGGAGTCGAACCGACACGGGGTTGCCCCCACCGGTTTTTGAGACCGGCGCGTCTACCATTCCGCCACTTCGGCTTGGGCCGTATTCTAACGCCTATGGGGTCATCTTTCTATACAAACCCCGCCCATGGCTCTAAGAGTTAGGAGGTTTGGGCGACGCCTCTTGGCGAGTTTTCTAGGCGTAGACGGCCGCCACAACGGCATCGTCTTTGTTATCCTCGTCAAAGAAAATGACCGCGCACTTGCGGCCACTCAGCATCTCCGCAGCAGCGATGTTCCTGGCCACCGGGA
Source organism: Dehalococcoidia bacterium (assembly GCA_965226535.1). Taxonomy (GTDB): domain Bacteria; phylum Chloroflexota; class Dehalococcoidia; order Lucifugimonadales; genus JAPULR01. The sequence continues at coordinate 906,831 of CBDDDE010000010.1, forward strand.
CGCTGTACAGCCAAACGGCCAGGCTGCCGGAAAGCTGCAACGTGGCCCTGTAATCGGTGGCGCTGAACCCCTTAATCACCCCTTTTTTGATGACCATGGCTACACCCCGGCAAGGGTTAGAGTATGGGAATAGGCCGGTCTGCGGCCCGGACCCCGGCTGTATCGGAGACGGAGGCCTACAACCCGTCTCTTGGCGGCTGCAAGCCCCGCCGCCGGGTCCGTAACGTCAACTAGATCGTACAGCTCCAGTCCGCAGTTCAACGGCGCTTCAATGGACCCGACAGAGACCGACGCCTCCTCAAGGGCCAGCAAGCTCTCGCCGCGCTCCTGGGCCTTGGACACCGTATCCAGGTTGAGATCGTAGACCTGCAGCAACCTGTCCGTAACCTGCCCAAGCTGCTCCCAGTCGATGGTCTCGTGCAATACGCCGTCGCCGTAGGCTTGAATGCGATTGTAACGGGAAGACTGGACCAGGTAGCTGCCCCGTGTGATGGGGTGGTCTGTACCGTAAGAATAGTCCACCGTGTCGCCGGCGCTCAACAATTTGAGATTGGGCACGCCGCTGCGGAGGAAAAGGGTATCGGGCACCGTTTTAATCAGCCGCGTCACGGCGGCGGCGGCGCTGGAGTTGGGGTGGATGGTGAAGGAGGGCCGGTGGTACTTAAAAGTGTCGCTGGAATTTATGACGGAAATCTCCAGCCCAACCCGCGCCAGGATAAAGGCAACAATGTCCTCCACCGGCGCGGCGCCAAGGTCCCAACTGTGCTGCTGCCTGGCCCTCCACTGCTCAAGGAGGGACCAGCCGTCCTGCAGGTGAAGGGCCAACTGAGCGCTACCGCCGCCGGACCGGAGCTCCAGCCCCCCAACCCAAAAGGAGGGGCCAAGGGAGGTCTCCGCGCCCAGGGAGGTGACGTAACCCGGAGATATACGGACCCTAGCGCCCTTTCTGAGTGGCGACGTAGACCCTGCGCCCGCGCTATTGTATCTCCCGTCATCATTGCGAAGGAGCAGGGTTGCTCCTCCACCGGAGAAGCTCTCCACCACGTCGGCCTCCAGCACGTCCTCGGTCAGGTCAAGGGTCTGGGCAAGCCCACTGCGCCATAGCTCCGAGGCGGTGGAAAGCCAGAGGTTCTTGGAGTCTCCCGCCAGGGAGAGCCCGTATGAAGGACTGCGGTTAAAGGGGACAGGCTCCCTCCATTGGGCGGTCAGGAAGGAATCGCCGGAGGGCGTATAAGACCAGAAGGCGCGGCTATACGGGCCGCTGCCAGTGTACTTCTCCGTAAAGAAGATTCGGAAAGTGTCCACCTTGGCAAGGCACGGGTCCAAAAAGGACACGTTGGAATTGGACTCGGCCATAGTAAGCTCCATAGGGGGAGACCAGGTACCGCCGGAAACCTCGGTGCCGTTTCCGTACACAAGGGTCCAGACCTTGGCTTCGCCGCCGGGTCCCTCCCCGCATACCACCAGGTTCCAGTCCGTTCCATAGGCGCAACTGATACCTTTGATATTCCTTATGGAGTCATAGTGAGGCCAGTAGGTAGGACTCTGCCAAGTGCTCCCAAGCTTCCGCATGGCATAGACGACGTGGTTGCTGCCGCCATAGAAAAGGGCCACGATGCCCAACGGGCTTACGCCGGCGGCCACCCACAAGACCGAGTCCACCACCGGGAAAACAATGCGTCTCTCCTCGCTCCAGTCAGCCCCGTAGTTAGTGCTCTCACGGTAGAGAATTTCCCTATCGTTAGTGTCTTTTACGTATATCAGAAGCACCTGAGCGCCATGGCCGCAGAGGCATATATTGGCCTCCTTGGACGCCTTGTTCATGTAGGTCCACCCGCTGTAGCTGCTGGACGCACCCGGGTTGACAACCCGTTGCAGGTATAATTTTTCCTCGCGCCGCTCCAGCCTTGCCCTTATCAATGACCCGTCAGAGGGCATGTAAAGGGCATGGCGAGAGGTGGGCTCCGTGCCGTCGTACAGCCGGGTGTAGGTGGGATGAGCAACGGCGGGAAGGGCATTGTCCACCTCCACCTTCAGGTGGGGACGGAAGTTGGCGCCCATCTGGGCCTCCAGGAGAGTAGGGGAAAGGGGTCGCATTAGAGGCCGTTCCCTGGGGTCTGAACCGGACCGTCGTAGGTGAGCCTATACAGCCGTCGTACCCTCAACGAAGTCCTGCGACTGAGGTTAGCCAAGCCCTGCCGAAAATAGGCCAGCTTCTCCTGACCCCAGACCAGGTAGTGCCGCCATGTCTCCGGCCCACCAAGGTTGATGCTGTTTATGGCGTGGCCGGACAAGTCCATGGCAGCGTAACCCCCCGCCCCCGCGGCAAGCAGCTCCTCCAGATGCGGCGGCAGGGTAGACGAAGCGGCGTCTACGGTATGAAGCTGTCCGTAAAACACCCTGACCTCCTGCCCGGCCGCCGGGGCGGCGTCTACCATCATGGCGAGGCTGCCCTCCCGGACGCTGAACCCGACGTAGTCGGTGGGGTAGTTGCCCACCGGGTACTCCACCGACTCAACGCGGACCAGGTCTGTTAGGGAGGAAAGAGGAATGCTCCGGCCGGCTGCGGTGGTCCTAAGCACGGCGGTACGGGGCCGGGGCTGCGCCGCGGACAGTTCCCCCAGGGCGTGGCCAACGTGACGGTCCAGTTGGCTGTTGCTCCAACGATAGTTTGTCGAATCTTCGTCACGCAGGTCAATTCTCAAACGACTCCGCATCACAGTAAGGTTCACAATGCACCTCCCAAAGTTCGTATATCCCGGCGCCGGCCCGTGGTCTCCGTCTCCCTAGCCACGAATGCCCGTAAGTTTGGCCAGCTTGAGGGAGTTGAAAACGGCGATGGCCACGTACCACTTTACCCTCACCCGCGTGGCGTCCTTGGTCTCAAGGCTCCCCACTCGCTCCGCCTGGAGTCCACCGGGGGCGGTGAGACCGGCCACGGCGCCTTCACCCCACCGGAGGGCGTAGATGGTGGAGCAGTCGCTGTTGGAACCCACCCTCTTGCTGTCAGACACGTAGTCGCTAACGCCAACCGGAACACCGTCGTAGTAGTCCGTCATCATGCCCAGTTGGTCCCGGTCCGACACTACGACGCCGCTGCCCGCAGCCCTAGCCAAGGAAGAGAGCTTGCGGCGGGACCGGCGGCTCATGATGAGCATATCCGGCTTACCGCCCCTCACCTTGTCAATGGTCTCGTCCAGCTTGTCCAGGGTCAGGGACCCACCGTTGGTGCCAATGGACACCGTTTGTCCCGAGGCCGCCAGCTTGTCAATGCCGTCGAAGGCCTTGGCGTCACTACTGGTGTCGCCGTCTATGAAAGTGGCGTCAAATTTCTGCTGGGTTGCCTTGGCCTTGAGCTCCACCACCGTAGCCTCCAGGTCCTGTAGGTTGGAGCGCGTCGCCTTAATAAAGTTGTCCACGTCGGCGTCTCCGCCCAGTATCTTCAGATTTGCCGTTACCTGGTTGAAAGTGGGCGTTGACTCCGCCCAGGTGTCCCCCACGTTGTAGAAAGCCGCCGTGGGCAGGGCGTTCTCCTGGTTGTAGGTTAGACCGTTGCCCACCACCTCTATGAATGGCAATGCCTGAAGGACTGGACTCTCCTTGATTACCGTCTCAATGACGCCGGTGAGGAGCATGTCCTGGGACAGCTTGGCCGACTCGGCCAGGGTTAAAGCCATTTGGGTACCTCCCGATAAATTGATGAGGCAGATAGTAGAATAAAAGTTCTCTACATGGCAAGGAGTGGATGTCAGTCGCGGGCAGGGGTATGGGCTGTGTCCTTTACGCCAATTCTTCAAGTAGCTATACTCAATACTGCTTGATGAAGTTCAATGCCAGACCCGCTCAAGAGGAGACCTTTTCTAACCCTTCATCCCCGCTTTCGCGGGGAAACAGCATCTCAGGGACCAGGTTCGAAGGGCTTGGGCTCAGTTCCAAGGCATTGCTCCCTGCCGGGGCATCGTGAATGGGTCTGTCTAAAGCGGAAAAGAGTACGACGAGGTATACCGGTTGCCACTTTCCAAGGAGTTTCTTGAATTCATAGACGCGTACCCGCCTCTCAAGGCCATCGGGAATACCCCCATGGCCCGGATACAGCTAGGGCGAGGCGGCGCAGCGCAGGTCTTCGCCAAGTACGAGCACCTTAACCCCGGCGGGTCCATCAAGGACAGGCCCGTGCTTAGGATGCTGGTAGAGGCCATTCTTGCGGGTAATTTGACGAAGGACAAAACCATTCTGGACGCAACGTCGGGCAACGCGGGAATCGCCTACGCCATGATCGGGGCAGTGCTGGGGTACCGAGTGTCCCTCGTCATGCCGGAAAACGCCAGCGAGGAGCGCAAGAAACGGCTGCTGGCCCACGGAGCGGAAATTATCTTCACCGACGCCATGCTGGGGTACGACGAGACCCTGCACGAAGTCAAACGCCGGTTTGACAATGAACCGGACAAGTACTTCTGGTGCGACCAGTACTCCAACATGAACAACCCACAGGCGCACTACGACACCACGGGAGAGGAGATTCTTCGTCAGGTCCCGGACATCACCCACTTTGTGGCCGGGGTGGGTACCGGTGGGACAATTAGCGGGGTGGGCCGACGCCTGAAGGAGCACAACCCCCAAATCAAGGTGGTTGGGGTTAATCCACCGGAGTGGCCCGGTGTTGAGGGGTTGAAGCCCCTAGGCGAAGGTCACATCACGCCCGTTACCCTGGATGAAAGCGTCGTGGACGAAATGCTGCCCATAGACATAGACGAGGCTCGCAAGGTAACCATAGAGCTGGCCGCCAAGGGGCTGTTCGCCGGCCAAAGCTCCGGGGCTTACATGCTCGGGGCTCTCATCACAGCCCAGCGGGCGGGGTCCGGCAAGGTTGTCACCATCTTCAACGACATCGGCGAGCGTTACTTCAGCACGGGGATGTGGAGTTGAGCAGCCGGTCCCGGCGCCGCGACGTCCGCGAGAGCCGGTAAGACGCACTCGTTACCGCCCCCCTGTGCCAAGCCGCCGCCAAATTCAGACGTCACGAAATGACTCAGCCACGGGTTGGAAACGCCGCAAATCGCTCCGGTAGAAAGGCCTCTACCGCGTCGCCTCGGCCCAGCACCATGTCCGCCGTCAGTTTACCCATGGACGGGCTGAGGATAATCCCCTTGCGACCTGCCCCGGTTGAGAGGTACACCCCGTCCCAACCGGGCGCTTGGCCAATTACCGGCAGACCGTCTGGGGCAACGGGCCGTAGGCAGGCCGTCTGACGTACCACTCTGCCCGAAGTTACCGGTGGAAAGAAGGTTCCTACCTCCCTCAATATGGCTGACCGTGCCTCCTCCGTTGGCGCGTTGTCGAAGCCGACCCGTTCTTCCGTTGTGCCTACCCAAACCAGGCCGTCGGCCTTGGGGCCAACGTAGTTGCTGTTGTAGTGAATGGAGCACTCCATGGGAGGCCCCTCAACGACCATGCGTAGTATCTGGCCCTTCAGCGGCGATACAGGCACCGGTACGCCCAGCCACCCCTCAACCTCCCCCGTCCAGGGACCCATGGCTAGCACCACGGCGTCGGCATTAATGTCACCGCCGCCGGTCTGCACCGTCGCGCCCTTGGCAAGCCTTTTCAGCCCCACCGCCGCGTCGTCGCGGAACTCAGCGCCGTAAGCCCGGGCCCCCTGGGCCAGGGCCTGGGTGTAGAGGTCCGCATCCAACAGCCAGGTACCCTTTACCAACATGCCACGGTACACGGCCTGGGACACCCTCGGCTCCACGGCCATGACCGCCGGACCGTCCAGCCAACGGCAGGACACCCCGTCCACTCTTTCAGAATAGGCCTCTATCCCCTTCAACCCCTCAGCTTCCCCGTCCGAGAAGGCAAGGTATATGGAGTCCTTGGAATGGGCATGGTAGTCAATGCCCGTTGTTTCTAAAAGCTCCGGAGCCAACTGACGATGCATCAGAAAACCTTCCAACGAAAGCCCTTCCAGGGGTCCGGGAATGCCCAGGCCGTAAAGGGGGCTGAGCAACCCCATGGCGTACCCCGACGCACCGTAGGCCACCTTTTCCTTCTCCAACACGGTCACCTTGGCTCCGGCCTTGGCCAGGAAATAGGCTGTGGCGCATCCAACGGCCCCGCCTCCTACAATGACTACGTCGCTGCTCTTCATGTCAAAACACCCTCAATATCTGTTGCCACTCATATTACCACCTTCGAGAGGCAGGGAGACATTGTGTGACGGCTGTACTTGGCAGTGGGTTGGCAAAGCGCCTGAATTGGAATTGAAAGGTCGTCACACGGACGTCGGGCGAGAAACTCTCACCTGTTGCGCCTTGCCTATGCATTCTGTTAAAAAGGACGCATTCTAAAAGCGAGGATCCCCATGTCTACAGCAAACCGCATGAACAACCTCGGCACCGAGTCGGCCTTTGAGGTGCTGGCCAAGGCCAGGGCCCTGGAGGCCAAGGGCCAAGACGTAGTGCACCTGGAAATTGGCGAGCCGGACTTCGATACGCCGTCCCACATCGTGGACGCCGCGGTCCAGGCCCTCCGACAAGGATACACTCACTACGGACCGTCGGCCGGACTGCCGGAGCTTCAGGAAGCCATCGCATCCAACGTCAACCTCACTCGGAATATCGGGGTTGAACCGCAACAGGTGGTCGTCACACCGGGCGGCAAACCCATCATGTTCTTCACCATTCTCGCTCTGGTACAACCCGGAGACCAGGTGCTATGTCCCAACCCCAGCTTCCCTATATACGAGTCCATGATCAACTTTTGCGGGGCTGAAGCAGTACCCGTCCGGCTCCTGGAAGAGGAGGGGTACCACGTTGACCTGGATGACCTGGCCATGAAGCTAACGGACCGCACCAAGCTGCTCATTATTAACTCTCCCCACAACCCCACCGGCTCCATAATGACCGGGGCGGAGGTTGAAAAGCTGGCCAATCTGCTCCGGGGCCGGGAGAACGTCACTATTTTGTCCGACGAGATTTACAAGGACATCATCTATACAGGGGCGCATCACAGCATCGCATCCCTTCCCGGAATGCTGGATCGCACCATAATACTGGACGGGTTCTCCAAGTCTTTCGCCATGACCGGTTGGCGTCTGGGATACGGCGTCTTTCCGCAGTGGCTCACTCCCCACGTGGTCAAGCTGGCGGCCAACAGCGTCTCCTGCGCCGCCTCCTTCTCCCAACGGGCCGCCATCCAGGCGTTGGAAGGTCCTCAGGAGCCGGTTCTGGAGATGGTTGACGAGTTTCGCCGCCGCCGCGACCTCATGGTGGCTGGGTTAAGAAGTATCCCCGGCGTAACCTGCCCAGAGCCCGAGGGTGCTTTCTACGCCTTCCCCAGCATCAGGGGCACCGGCTTCACCAGCGACGAGTTTCAGGAACGGGTCCTCAACGAAGCAGGCGTGGCCCTTCTCTCAGGCGCCTCCTTTGGCGAGTACGGCGAGGGTTACGTGCGCCTATCCTACGCCAACTCCCAGGAAAACATCGCCAAGGCCCTGGACCGCCTGGCCTCTTTTGTCAAACGGGCAACCCCTGCCTACCGTTAAGCCCATGCCGTGACCTCCGAAAAGGCCTTTCCCTTTGACGGAAGAAGGTTAGAACCACAACCTACAGACGCCCGATAACCAGATCCCACATACGGCGGAGACGCCCCGGCCTGTCGGCATCGGGTAGGTTGATGCTGTACTGCCTGACCCCCATCTCGGCGTTGCGCTTCAGCTTCTCTATGCACTGCTCCGGCGTGCCGCTGATACCCCCGAACCGCTCGGACAGGTATTCCTTGACACCATACTCCTGGGCAAGTCTGTCGTACATCGACAGCTGTTCGGGGGTGGGCCGACCGTGGGTGCTCAGGTCGTAGGCCGCAGCCAACGCCTTGATGCCCTTCTTGTACCTGTCGGGGATGAACTTTCCCTCCAGGGTAAACCTGTTCAGGTAGTTGGCCTCCCTAGCGGGGCCGCCCTGGGGGTCCGGGGCCTCCTTCTCGCCGGTGCGAAGGTTGAAGGGCACTGACCACCAGACGTCGATGCTCTCCGGGTCTCGGCCCGCCGAACGGGCACCCTGGGCCAGGGCCTCCAGGGACCCCTTGACGACATCAGGCGTGGTCCCGGTGCCAATGATCACGCCGTCGGCCAACTCGCCCGCCAGACTGAGGGACCCACGCGCGTGGGCGGCCACGTATATGGGGATTCGCTTTCCGGCCCACGGCAGCCGCGCCGTCCCGCCGCGGTACGCCGCCTCTCCGTCTTCCAGGAGCGCCCTGACGGTGACTATCCATTCCCTCAGCGACGCCAGCGACGCCGCTCTTTGGCCCGCGTTGTAGACCCCGCTGTTGCCGGACCCCACGCCAATGCAAACGCGCCCCGGCGCCAACTCTCCCAACGACGCCGCAGCGCTGGCGGTCACCACCGGATGCCGCGTTACCGGATTAGTGACCCACGGCCCAAAGGGGACCCGGACGGTGTTCAGCGCAACCTGCGTCAGCGACACCCAGGCCTCCCGGTAGAGGGCCGGGGAGTCGGCAATGCCAATGCGATGGTACCCCAGCTCCTCCGCCGCCTTCACCCACTCAACCAACTCATGCGGGTTGCCCGGTCTGGAAGTCGCCGCAAATCTTACGTCCATATCGTCCACCCCGGCTTGTTCTTGAATCATGCTTGAGCCGGCAATTGTAAGCACGTCCAGCCCAGCCCTTCAACCGAGGGCACAGGCAGAGGGCAGCGGCTACACGGTGGGTGGATTCCCCCTAGTAAGGATACGAAGGGGACGGCCACTCGTAAATTGATGAGCCTGCAAAATCCCAACCGATCCCGCACGCCTAAACGACCTGGATAGGGTTCCCCTCAGCCTCTACCAACAGCTTAAATTGCTGCCGGACTTCCCTCAAAGGCGGCGCTTTACCCTCGCTCAACGTTTCCAGCAGGTCGGTCAGCGGCCATCTGGCCATCACACCTTGGCGTACAAAGTAAAACCCGGCGCTATTTAGGAGATACCGGTCACTGTAGTCCAGCAAGACATACCCTAGAAGTTGATAAATCTCCCGCCTTCCCATCCTGTGATTCACCGTAGCCTTCATCTCGATAAGGCAGTCGTCCACGATTAAGTCGGCGTCCGCGCCCCCGATATCCCCGCTGCCATCGAATGTGGGGTTTAGAATAGCCCGACCTAATAACAAGTCACCGGACCGTTCCTTAAAAAGCCGGGACATCTTGCACATATCATCTACCCAATCAGGTTCAGGGATAGCAAGTAGTTCATCCATGGTTGCTATAGGACCGTTGGAAATTAAGAGGGGAAGTAATATGTAACCCTGAACGATGTACCTCTTCAAAGAGCGCAAGGACAAAGCAGTACCGGTTCAACTCTTCCTCTTCACACCGGTCCAAAAGCCTTTCGTTCGGACTAAGCAGGGCAAGCTTTTCCTCAAGACTAAAGAAAAAGTCTTGAACAAGTGTTGCATCGAGGGTGTGCAGCGGCTCCCCGACCGGGATCGAGGCTTGCTTAGGGCCGATATCTAGTAGCAACTCACCGAAGTTAACCATCTTATCTGCCCCATGCCATGCCACCAACTTTTCAGCCGGCGTAATACAGAAGTAGTAGCGTATCCGATAGTCTATGGCTATACCCAGAGTCGGATATGGCAACCGTCTATCGGGCCTAATGGTCTCTTCTTTGGCCAGCATCCTGTTTAGGTCCTTAGCGAATGTCCGCGTGTTTGGAAAATGCTCGGACAGAAACATGCGTATCGGGTCAGTGGCATAAACAAGGTGCGAAGTGAGGGACATAGCAACATGGATTTTACTACAAACGCGCCACGTGCCGAATATACAGCGTGAATATTCAGCGACTGAACGCGGGAATGTAAGGAATAAACCTCAGCCGGTACACAACTCCCTATCGCTGGGAGAGCGCCCTCATAATTTTCTCCTACCCCCGCGACAGGGCGCTGCGGATCTTCTCAAGGGGGGACAACGAGGAGAAGTCCCCGCCGCTTCTTGCGGGTGACCCGGCGGGCAATCGGCCATGGGCCATTCGTTCCTCGACCCCACGCCGGACCCTCTCCACCAACTCCTTCGCCTTGGCAAAAGACTCGTCAACCTCATCAACGGTCTGGCCGTGCACCATGGACTCCGGCGCCTCCGGCATCTCCGCCAGCAGATTGCTGCGATATCGGGACACCGCTTGGGCCAGGGACTTTTGTACTCCTGAGAGCTTTTCCTCTCCCTCTCGGCGCAATTCCTCCTCACTCTCAAGGCGTTTTTCCAACTCCATCACCAGATTCTCCAGCGCCGCCGCGCCCTCATCCACCTTAGCTGCCGTGGTTGAGTCGTCCTCCCCTGCGACCACCTGCTCCTGTTCGACTCCGACCCCGGCGTTCGTATCCTCCTGAGTCTCCTCAGCCTCCGTGTTCCTCTGCTCCTCTTCCATAACGCCTCCTCAAAATCATGCCTTCAGATCTAATAGATACCACGACTCACCCATGCCCCACCTTCCATTCCCGCCCCTAGACAAATACAGTCGTCATGCAGTAACCCGTCACGCGGCAACCTCACCGGCCTCCTGACGGATTACGCGCTTCTCACCCTCCGGGTCCGTTATCCCCAGCCGCTCCATGGCGCGTCGGCGGCTATGTATCCCCGCCTCCACCAAGCTCCGCTCCTGGTTAACCAGCCGAGACCGGTCCTGGGGCAGCAGCGTCCCCCACTCGACGCGGACCCAAAGGTCACCAAAGTCGTGCCCGGCGTACCGCTCCAGCATACGCAGCGTCATCTCCACCCGGCGCCGGTACACCCACGCCCGTATCAACCGCTTGCGATGCACCCGCTGAAGTAGGGGGTGCATCTCCATCTCTAGTGCCACGCCCGACAGCCGTTGCGGGTTATGCCCAAAGCTAATGCGGGGCGCTTCCGACAGGTCGTGCAGGGCGTCATACACCAGCTTTATATAGTCCGCGTGGAGCTTGGCGCCGCCGCCCTGAAGCAGGTCCAAAAGATATGCCTTAGCCTGCTCCGGCAGTTCCCAAACCGCCCCGGGCTCCACGGCAATGTCCCTGGACTCCTCCACGCCCTCCAGCACCGCGATGGGGTTGCCCGAAAGCTCCAGAATGGTCGAAAGCTGCGACAGCGCCCGGTTCAGCTCCCTTGCAGGCTCCATGAGAATGGGAACGTCCGATGTTCCCCAGAACTTCTTGGGTTCCCTCAAGTTGGGAAAGATGATGAAGGGAATGAATCCGTAGGGGTTGGGGCGCTCATCCACCAGACTGTCCCCTGCCCAAAGCTGGAACAAAGACCCGGTCCAACCCTCCACCACAGTCACACCCTTCTCACTACCCCCAGCCTTGACGTTGTACAAAGACGCGGCGTCATCCGTAGATATCCGGTAGCTGCTGGCCACCCGCCACACTTTTGACGGGTCGTCGGCAACCCACCAGGCATGAATGCCCTGAACGTCCGGCGCGCTGATACGAACGCGCCGCTCGTCCGGGTCCCATATAACCTTGTAGCAGCCGTCTCCCAGCACCGCGGCGTCCAGCTCCGTGGCCAGATCCAACTCCTCCAGCCGGTTGTCTTCATGTGTCCGACGCACCGCCGCCTCTGCCTTCCTGGCCCGGCGCATCCCCTCTTCACCGGGGTCCACCGGCTCTATAACTATGGAGGAGCTTGACGCCATGTAGGACGTGACTTTTTCCAGCAGCACCCTAACGTAGTTGAAGGTCAGCCGCCTCTCGCCCCGGCGTGGCCTTCCCTGCCACTGGCCGCCCGTAAAAAAACTCAGATTTTCACCATAGGCTCGAAGCCTCTCCGAGTCCCTTCGCGCCACCTGCTGTGGAAGATTTAGCTCATTCATAGCAAGCCCTTGTTCCCTAATCACAATGCCTCCTTAAAATTCGATATACCGTCCGTTGGCTCAGATCAAACTTCCGGGCCACCTCATCCACCGGCAGCCCCTCCCTATTCCTCGCCTCCACCAACAGCCGATCCCGCTCCCTGCGGCGCTTTTCGCCGCTATCACGGGGATCATCGTACTTGCACCTGGCCAGATGACACCTTAGGCACGACGGCGATAGTTCGCATCCCTCGTCTCGATACTCATACTCCTCCGGTGAAACATTCCTGAGTTGTACGCTACTTCGCATTCTTATCTCCTCCAGTATTCTCCTCATATCTCCAATCAACGCATCAACGAGGGAATAATATAGAACATCAGTTTGTCTTACGGCAATGCCCCTTTGTCAGTTTGCCCCCTGACCCCACGACCCCCGTCACTCAGTGACCCCTTTGCTTTGGCAGGGGCGCTGGGGCATAATAGACTTCACGGAAGGTGACACAAATATGCCTTCGGAACCGGTGAAATACCGACGGGACGGCCGCGTTGCCTACATAACCCTCAACCGCCCCCGCGTCCTCAACGCCGTAAACAAAGCTCTAGAGGAAGACCTGGCCCGGGCCCTTAATCGGTTCGACCTGGACGACGAAGCCTGGGTCGCCATACTTCACGGCTCAGGGCGGGCCTTCTGCGCCGGCGCCGACGTCAAGGAACGCTTCCACAATCCCGGCGACAGAGAGCGAGACGCCGACTGGGGCATGGGCATGAACCCCGAGGGTTTCCTGGGACGCTGCATCAACTGGAAACCCGTCATTGCCGCAGTCCATGGCCACTGCCTCGCCTACGGCATGGTTATAGCCGCAGAGTGCGACCTCATCGTAGCCACGGAGGAGACCCGCTTCGGCCTCACAGAGACCCTACGAGGCTTACCCGGCGGCCCCGCTTGGGCCAAGGTTGAAACCTTCATGCCCTCCAAGGTGGCCACGGAGATGCTCCTCACGGGCCAGCCCGTCCCAGCGCAGCAGCTCTACGACCGGGGCTTCATCAATCGATTGGTTCCCACCGGTCAGCACCTGGAGGGGGCACGAGAGTTGGCAGACACCATTCTGCAGGCCCCACCACTGGCCGTCCGCGCCGGTGTGCGCGTGGTCCGATGGCCATGGGTGCGCCGCGCCGCCGAGGCCGACTACTATCAGGCCGCCCTTCGCCTCCATCTCAGCCAGGACTTCCAGGAGTCCGCCAGGGCCTTCGTGGAGAAGCGAGACCCCGTGTTCAAGGGCGAGTAAGGGAGAAAGCACCGAGAAAGCGCTAACAAGGAATGCCGGCAAACCTCACACCCCAGTACAAGGAAGCGGAGCAGCGGTACCGGCAGGCCAGAAACCTGCCTGCGAGAATTGCCGCCCTGCAGGAGATGATGGCCGTCATCCCCAAGCACAAGGGTACCGATCACCTGCGCGCCGACCTCCGCGCCCGCATGTCGCGGCACATGGAGGAGGTGGAGAAGCCCAGGAGCACCAGCGGCGGCCCACAGCCCTTCAGCATAAGAAAAGAGGGCGCAGGCCAGGTGCTCATCGTCGGCCTCCCCAACTCCGGCAAGTCGGAGATACTCAACGCCCTGACACGCGCCCCGGCCAAGGTCGGCGACTACCCCTTCACCACCCAGGTCCCCATGGTCGGCATGCTTCCCTTCGAAAACATCCTCTTCCAGCTGGTGGACACCCCCTCTCTCAACGACAGGGACGTCCAGACCCGCCTCTTCGGCCTCCTCCGCAATACCGACCTGCTAATGGTTACCCTGGACCTCTCCGGCGACCCCCTGGAGGAGATGCGGACCATCAACGGCCTCCTAGACCAGTGGGGCTATTCCCTCCTGGAAAATGGCCAGGCCATAGACCCCGAGGGGGCTCGAATTCAGAAGTCGGCCATACTTATCGCCAATAAGGCCGATATGGAGGGAGCAGAGGAGAACTGCGCCAAGCTGAAAGACCGGTACGGGCGGAAGTTCACCATCCTTAAGGTTTCCTGTATGGACGGCACCGGCCTTGACGACGTCAGCTTGGAGGTCTTCAGGTATCTGGACAAGGTTAGGGTCTACACCAAAAGCCCCAGCGGTCAGCCTGACTACGACACCCCCATTGTGATAGTTAAGGGCAGCACAACCTCAGACGTCGCCCAACGTCTTCACAAGGAGTGGCGAGAAAAGCTAAAGTACGCCCTTCTCTGGGGGTCCGCCAAGTTCGACGGCCAACGGGTGGGCCGCGACTACGTCCTTGCAGACGGCGACATCATAGAGCTCCACGGCTAACACCTTTTTCGCACTTATGAGTTAAGCAACGAGGATAATTCTCTATGTTCCCATTCAGAGATTGCCTGGAAATGGGCGTGTTGTTCTTCCTCGGACACTCGCTTAGCACCCTCTTTAGTGACAACCCAGGCATGGAATGGCCCACTCACACCGTACATTTCGACTCCAGCGCAGACCCTTAAAATCCTGAAAGCTACCCAAAGTGCCTTTCGCCCGTCCAGGGCAATAAGTTCACGACCCACAAGTGTCCTTCAAATCGCATAGGCGGTATTGGTGCCGCTACCAATAGCATGAAACCACTCATGCGTATCACTGTCAGCGCTTAACTCATGCTCAATTATGTGAGGTCCACCCTCGCTCCAGCACCCAATAAGTCCCCATAGGTTTATTTCCCACATACCGCGAGTAAATTGAGTGACGTATTGATTGCTCCTCTTAATCTCGTCATATACCGGTCTGAGACTGTCTTCTAAATTCCCCCTTATTCGGACAATTTTCTCGACTTGAGTAGGGCGCTTTAGCCTATCTTGTAAAGCTTCTCGGGCTTTCCCAGCTATTCCTGTATTGCCACTAAAGCCAACAACCACCGGTAAGTTGTTAATGGCTTCTAACTTCTCAACCTCCCATCGAACTCCACCTACGGGTTCTGACGCCTGGGAGTCTGCGGCGAGAACTACCCCTCCGTCAAATTTTAGGGCTATGACTACGGTGCTAGACTGGGCCATGTAGGCTAACTTTTGAAAAGGCTCTTCACCGCAAACTCCGGGTAATCTTTGTAAACATCCTTAAGAAGATTTTCAAAGGTTCGACTGGTCACGTACTGATATTTCTCTTCAAGCTGTTCCCGTAGTTCACCATCGGCCTCTTGCCTCAATTCCTCCACTTGATCCTTGCCTTTATCTGTTAAACGATACCTGCTCCAACCCCTTCCACTGGGAATAGCCTCCACGGCCCCCCCTAACCGGAGCGCACTGAGGTCATCATATATTTCAAAGCTGCACGGACCCCAGTTGTAGGGCTCAAATTCATATAACTCTCGCTGGGGCGCTTTCGACTCTTTAGCAAACTTGAATAGCAGCTTCTGAAGTTGTATCGGCGCTATACCCTCTCCAATCGATAGTAGTAGCCATTGGTTCTTCTCCATCTCCTCCTCCTTGGGTTCTCTGCCTTGCCGGTGAATACTGAGAGAAGGCCAGCTTCATTCTTACACATATACCACTACCACGCTTGAGTAAAACTGCGCTCCAGCGCCTTGAGTTGGATTCCACCCTTCGGGCACCCGCGCCCCCGTCACACCGCGGCGAGGACGGCCTCCCTACCTCTGCCCCTTGCCACCCTGGGCAGATACTTGCTAGCCTCCACCAGGAGCGCCAAGCTGTTCAAATAATCGTCGTGGCCCCGGGACGCCTCAACGTAGAAATTCATCGTCCGGTCCATACGGTACTGCACCTTTGCCCCGGCGACCTGGCGCCAGAACTCGGCCCATTCGGGAGACCCGTCCCTGCCATACATCTTCAGACGACCTGAGTTTACCGCCGACAACAGGTCATAACCCAGACGCGACTTGCTCTGGCCGCTGAAACGGAGGGCATTCACCGCGCCGGCGCCCAAGGCCTTGGACAGAAAGCTGGCGGCACCCTCCCCCATACCCGTGGCGTCCACCGCCACCCTACGGCACCGCCAAACACTCTTCAACAAATCTATCAACCGCGGGTACAACGAATGGTGGGGTACTCCCTTCCAACAGTAATGTTCCACCACCCGGACGGCCGGGTCCCGCTGTACCTGGTCGCAGGCCGAGAAGTCCAACTCCCCGATGGTAAGCACCGTGGAGTCCGGGTCCCGCCCCGCCATGCCAGCCTCACCGGCACCCTCAGGCAGGCCACCGCCAATATCCAGCCCGGCCACGTACACGTACCCTGGCGCCGGGGCGCGCCGGCGCACGTGTCGTCCCTGCATCTGGCTCTCCTGCCCCGCCGAAAACAGCCCACCCCCGCCAGCCAGCGGCAAAAGCAGGTACTGTGTGCGAAACAGCGGGTGGTCGTCTCCCATCCGCTCCCTCTCAACCTCCACGTACTTCCTATACAGGGGACTATGCTGGGCCACCTCGTCCCAGGGCACCGAAAAGTGCCGCCTAATCCCGTCCCGGCGCTCAAGCTCAAGATTGGCTTCCTTGGCCTCCTCCAAAAGGGAGTGCCCGTCCCAGGGAGTCCCGTAGAGAACCGTCGTCACGTTGGTTGACGCTCCCATGGGCCGGAATTCCTTATAGTACTTCTCCGGCTGTATAGACTGAGCTTCGTCCATCTCCAGTAGTATGTGCGCCGTATTACCCACGACGTTGGCGTGTGGCTCCGCGCTCAAAAATATCTGGCGCGCCTTGCCCAAGACAATGGCGTTACCGGCGTCCATGCGCCAATGCCCCGCAAACCCGGCTTCATTCAACCGCTCTCTGAGACGGTTCATGCTTATCAACGCCTGGGGCAAGAAAGTGGGCGCCGCCTTTATCAGGTTGCCGCCTCGGACCACGGCCATAGTCATCAGCAGAGTCTCCACTTGGGCGGAAAGTTCATTCTTGCCACCCTGACGCGCAATCTCCACAGTTAGGGTCAACCCCCTGCCGTGGACAACGCTGTCCATGATGGCTCTGCCTATCTCCAACTGGTACGGCCTCAAGGCGTGCATAAGCCCCATTTTCTTTCCCCTTTCTAACCCAATATCCTCATCATGAGGTCGGTAATCACGGCGCCCAGGAGAATCAGGACTAGGGCGTTCACCCGCCCCTTCATCTCATCGAGCTGCTTTTCCAGATGTTCCATCCGCAGGTTTAGCAGCGCCTCCAGGGACAGTCCTCGCTCCGGGGCCTTCCGGGACGCGGCCCTTCCCGCCAATCGCCGCAGCGCCTTACCCAAGGCCTTCGAACTCACTGGCCGCCCTCGGGCCACAGCTCCCGCCCAATGCCATTTACGACTCCAACGATGCTCTCGTACAGGTCCTCTTTGGCCTTGGGCGTAAGCTTGTATTGCAACGCAACAGCTTTAGTAAGAACGCTCACACCCTTGTAAAGCAGGTCTAGTCTGTCGGGCATCTCCTCCGCCAGTTCACGGAGCTTGACCCTTAGCAAGGCGATTTCTTCATCAACGCCTGCCAGCTTCCGAGCATTACATAGCTTTACGCGGTGGGCTTCCGACAATACGCCGGCGTAAAACTCCTTGGCGCTCAGCCCATCGGCCTTGCCCTTCCTAGCCATCGAACTCCCCTTCCAGCACCTCCAGAAGTCCGGGCAAGGCCTCTTCAGGGATACTCAACGTCGACTTCAGCATCCCCACCAGGAGATACAACGAGACCAGTTCCCACTGCTCTTCCGCAATTGCCGCATCTAGAACCCTCACTCTATCTCCTCCTCAGTCCGACTATGACAAAGCTCAGCACCAGAAGCGACGCCAGCAAAGGCAGCACGCCAGCCAGGAACCGGGGCTTTGGCTCCACCAGCAACTCGCCCGCCTCTGCCGCTACCCAGGGCACAATCCCCAGGTAGAGACTTTGAACCAGAAAGGCCAGGCTTATCACCATAAGGGTAAGGGCGCCCCAGCGCCGCCGCCTCTGCTTGGTGGGATATACGAGGAATTGAAAGGTGTTGAAACCGCTGGCCGCCGCGGTCATACAGCTCTGAAAAACCAGGGCCAACTCCCATCCACCGTTCAAAGATTGCCTCCATATTCTGCCACCTGTCACAGATCATCTGTGCTGATAATAGAACTGTAGTTCTTGCTTGTCAAGGAGAGCAAGTCAGGGCGGTACTTAGCAAGAAGGTGGTATTATTTAGCCAAGAAACGGGCTGGGAGGCCTTTCCAGTCCATATCTACAGCTTGTCGCCAAGGAGGAACCGTGATTACTGTTAACCCAATACCCAAGCAGGTGGGCACCGACCTTGTAGAGGCCTACAAGAAGCTCGCCCCCGCCACGCTGGGCCACATCCTGGAGACCGCCATGGAATCGGCCATACAGGCGGTGTGGAAACCGGTGAAGCTGGTGGGTACGGCCCTGACGGTGCAGACTCGCCCTCAAATCACCACCGCCGTAGCGGCTGCGCTGAAGATAGCCCGTCCCGGCGACGTTATGGTCTTAGCTCGCGGCAACGAGTATAGCCACGCCACCACCGGGGAGATCGGGTGCTTAGGACTCATGGAGGTAGGTATTGCCGGCTTGGTTACCGACGGTCCTATCGCCGACCAGGTGGCCCTCAGGCGGATGCAGTTCCCCGTTTTCTCTCGCGGCTCCGTGGCTATGACGGGTAAAACCGGCGGGTGGGGTATTGAGTGGGGCGCGGTCAACGTGCCGGTAGTCGTTGGCGGTGTGGTGGTAAACCCCGGCGACATGATCTTTGCCGACGATGACGGGGTTTTGGTAGCGTCTCCCGAGGAGGCCCGTGAGCACCTAGCCTTTGTTCAGGAGAAGGAGGCTTGGGAGGAGTGGGTGAGGGGAGAGATTGCCAAGGGCCTTACCATATCGCAGTGCCGCGCCCAGCGCCCCGACCCCATGACCAAGGTCACCATCGGCACCATCAATAGATAAATTCCTCGCATAGCAACCGTGTTGACATGGAGCGAGGTTGAGGCGGCTGACTTAGGGACAACGCACGTTGGTTGGAACGCTTCCTTGCGGACCATGGTTTCCTAAAGTGCCAACGCCGCCCACGGTGACCACCACCGTCGCGGCCCAGGTAAACGTTCTCCCAAAAACTTCTCAAGGCTGTTTAGGTGCAGCTCGCTACGGCTTCCGCTGCTCAGGCGTCCTCGTCAACCAGGGTGGAAGGCACGTCCTCCCAGTCGAAGCCACTCCTTTGAAGGCGTCCCGCTGTTCCCAGATGATTACCCTATTGCCGTCCACCGTCCAACCATTGGGCACTTCGCCCTCGTTCTTTGCACGAGTCGATTTTCGAAGGAGATTTTTGAGACGAGCGTTCACCCGATCGTATCGCTTTTCGGCGTATCCAAGCCACGTTACCGGCTTGCACCAGGTTGGCGAAGCGCCGACTGTGAATTCAGACAAATGCCGCTTAGCGCTCCCGACGAAAGAGCCAGCCAGTCATCTGGAAGCCGTTCTTCATCAATGCGGTCCATGACATTCACCAAGTAGCGCCGGTACAGGTGGCCGGTCAAGCCTCGGCGCATCCTCTGTATCTCGCCCTGCAACCGTAGGCGCAATTCTTCCTCGTGGGACGGCAGAGCGGTGGTCGTGTATATCATCATGCTGCGCTATGACCACCTCGTCGGGAAAAGACTGCGGCTCCGCGTTCATGGACAAGATGAACCCCGGATATTCTGAGACTCCGGGCTGCAACTCGTCTTTTATCATATCCCGGCCGTGGCGATTGAATGCGGTACGGCCAATATCGTCAAACACAACCGGGAATCGCTTGTATCCATGCTGCAAGTGCCCACGCAGTTGCGCCGTGGTGAAGCTCCGTTTATCCACCGTATGAGCGTAGCCAAACATGGAAGACATCAACGTGTCCACCAGACTGGTCTTGCCACAGTTGGACTTGCCAAACACAATGGCAAAGGAAGGGTAGCGAATTACGTCGCTGTCCTGCAACATGCAAGGGAGCGCATGTCGCATAGAAAAATCCGAGAAGTATAGCCATGCCGCCAAGGTGAAGTAGTCCCGCTGTAGTCTGGATACGTTCCCTTCAAATGCCCCTTCGTAATTTCTGAAGTAGTCAAGTAGCAACTCTGCGTCCTTCTGATGTGCAACTCCTCATTCCATTGACAGGGGGAACGGCTCACCGGACAGCCACGCCATCCGGTTGGCTCTATCGATAGAAAGATATCGATTATCCGCCTCCTCCGCAGACTTAACCAGGCGAATGCGGCTAATCACCCTCAAATAACCCCTGGCGTAATCTTTTGGACTCCATTGCGAAAGGCGGGAATTGCCCCGGCCATTCGCGGCGCCAATATCGCTGCTACTCTTTCGGACGTTCTATTTGCACCGGCGCCGATACTTGCCCTTCCCCGGCTGCGGGACCTTCGATAATCAGAGTGCCCGACAAGTCCGACATTACCGGGGTGTCCGAGGAAGACCTCAATCTCAGCGTTGATTATCCGGTCTTCAGGCAGACGGTATCTCATCGAAGCAGCGGTCCCTAATGGTATCGAACATCCGGTTGTCAAGTGTCTCCACTGCCGCCTCGTCAAGTCAAAGGTCACCAAGGTTTCCGGCTGCCGTCCGGACTCCATGCCTGCTCCGACAGGTTTGAATGAGCCGATGATTACCCGATTCCCTCCCTCGGCATTAGATAGCAGGTATAGTTTGGCGTGGGCAATGGCCTTTTAAGAACCGAGTTTGGGCATGTCCACTGTGTGACTTTTTCGAGAATAGTACCGGTGCCGTTCATCTCTTAACCCCATGATGGCCGCCCGTGTATCCCCGACAATCACCTTCTGGAAAGCCAGGATACTCTTGATGTCCCGCAGTGTACCTTCGTACCCAAAACACACTCAAAGGCACTGAATGAGTATTCGCTCAGCATTCTGACTATGGTTGACACTGGCGGAATAGGTCAGGACCCTGAGCTTGTCATAGCCGTCAAACAGGTCCCAGTCAAATTGCTGCTCGCCCACAAACTTGGCAGTTTACAACGCGCAGTCCGCTGCCGTCGTCCAATTTAAGGGTCGGCTGATTCTCCGAAGCGCCGTCGGGTTTGGAAAATAACGGGTTCATATACCTAACTCTACGGTTAGCTAGGGAGTTCGTCTACACCGGTGTTGATGAATATACATCCTCCACACTTCAACCCTCAACTGTGGGCTGTAATCGACGTAAAATGCAAACCTTGGCCCAGGCAACTCGCCCCAACCTCTGTGCCTTCCCGCTTTCGACAAATCTCTACGTGACGACGGTACTTTGCGGCTACGAAAGGGCCACGGTTGGACTTGACATGTCAAGCCCTGGCACTAGCGCGCGCTAGTGCACCGTGTGGGCGGGGCTGTTAGAATTGGGGGTAGTTTCTTGCAACGGAGAACCCGTTGAGGCGGTAGAGGATGGAGACCTCCACAGAGAACATTATTATCATCGCAGCCACCGTGGCGTTGACGGCGGCCCTTCTGATTTTGTCCCACTGGATTGTGCCACGGTACTTGCTGCGATTCCTCCAGTGGGTCGACGATATTATCCCGGCGGACCAGTCAAGCTTCGTCGCGCCCGTGGCAAGGTTCACAGAAACTGTCCTAGGCATTGCCATCGTGATGTCGGCCGGGTTCACCATCGCCAGCCAGCTTGGGGTGGACATGAGCGGCGTACTGGATACGGCGGAAGCCGGTGGAGCCGTGGTGCTAGAGTGGATCTTGGCCAGGGCGCTTGTTGTTGGCATAATTTTGGCAACGGCTTTCCTGGTCATTCGGGCAATAAATCGCATTACGGCCCCCCTCATCCAGCAGTACCTCACCCGCCGAGGCGACGCCGATGAAGAGTCGTCGGAAGTGGACAAGCGCACTCGCACCCTTCAGGGCGTGGTTTCCAACACCCTGACAGTGGTTATAATTACCACGGCCTTCTTCATGATTCTGTCGGAGATCGGCATCAACATTACCCCCATACTGGCTGGAGCGGGGGTAGTGGGCATTGCCGTTGGGCTGGGAGCTCAGAGCCTCATTCGAGACATCATCTCCGGTGTCTTCATCATGCTCGAGGACCAGTACAGGGTTGGCGACGTTGCCAAGGTGGCCGGGGTGTCCGGCATTGTTGAGGACATCAACCTGCGCCGCACTACTCTGCGGGACTGGGACTATATACAGCACGTAATACCCAATGGGGAGATAGGAGTTGCCAGCAACTACACCAAAGAGAAGTCCCGGGTGAACCTGAACATAGAGGTAGCCTACAAGGAAGACCTTGACCGAGTGATGGACGTTATCAGGGTGGTGGGGGAAGGCATGTCCGCAGACCCGGAGTGGGGACCTCTAATCCTTGACCCCTTGAAGCCGGTGCGCGTTCAAGAGTTTGGAGCATCGGGCATCGCCATCAAGGTCATTGGCGACACCAAGCCCATCTATCAGTGGGACGTTGCCGGGGAGTTCCGGCGCCGAATCAAGCGAGTCTTCGACGACGAGGGTATCGAGATTCCCTTCCCCCACGTCACCCTCTACTGGGGCGCCGGTGCGGAAACTCCCGTGCCCCGTCTAATGGACATGCGGGAAGAGGAGAACCGGGGGCCGAGCACCGGCCCCAAGCCCGGCGATCCCGATGGTGAATAGCCCCACGGCCCCTCAGTCCATGCCCAAGGATGACTTCATAAAGGCCCTGCTCTCGTCGGATCGTCCCGTGGACGCCTACGATCTGCTGACCCGCCTGCCCATTGATCCCTACCACCGGGTGGCGGACATCGGCTGCGGACCCGGCTTCTTTTCCGTGCCGCTGGCCAAATACCTGTCCAATGGCAAGCTCTACGCATTGGACATTGACGACGAAATGCTGGCCGTCCTTCGCAACCGTGTGAAGGCCGCCAGGCTGGGCAACGTGGAGATACTCGGAACCGACGGCCTTAACTTCGACCTGCCTCCGTCGTCCCTAGACGGGACGCTCCTCTCTTTTGTGGTCCACGCCAGCAACGACAAGCCGGCCTTCCTACAGGCCGCGGCCAAGCTGCTCAAGGGTTCCGGATGGTGCTGTGTGCTAGAATGGTACCGGGTTGAGACGGAGCACGGCCCTCCTTTGGAAAAGCGCATTGATCCCCAGGAAATCATCGCCCTGGGAAGGGACGCGGGCCTGACCCTTCTGCACCAACGAGACTTGAGGGGTTCCCAATACATGATCCTGTTCAAGAAATAGCCCGACGGGACGCCTCGGCGCTTCTGCCGGCGCCTCGTGATTTGTAAGCCGCAACTTGAAAGCTTAGAGGGCTTCCCATGCTGACCAAGCGGATAATTCCCTGCCTAGACGTGAAGGCGGGTCGTGTGGTCAAGGGCATTCGGTTCCTTGACCACCGTGACGCAGGGGACCCCGTGGCCCTGGCCGCCTTTTACGACGCGGAAGGAGCTGACGAGCTGGTGTTCTACGACATCACCGCTTCGGCGGAACAGAGGGGCATCATGCTGGACCTGGTGTCAAGGACGGCCGAGCAGGTTTTCATACCGCTGACGGTGGGTGGGGGACTGCGAACGGTGGAAGACATGGGAAGGATGCTCAAAGCAGGCGCCGACAAGGTATCCATTAACACCGCGGCGGTGGAGAACCCTCGCCTCATAGAGGAGGGAGCCTGGGCCTTCGGCAGTCAATGCGTGGTACTGGGGCTCGACGCCATGCGGGTGCCGGACACCAACCCCCCTCGGTGGCAGATACGGGTACGTACCGGCCGCGACGGTGGGGAGGGCACAGGCCTAGACGCCGTAGAATGGGCCGTGAAAGCTGTAAATTTGGGCGTCGGGGAAATTGTGGTCAACAGCATGGACAGCGACGGCACCCAGGGCGGCTATGACCTGGAACTGAACAGGGCGATTTCCGAGGCGGCCCCGGTGCCGGTGGTCGCCAGCGGCGGCGCAGGAAACCCGGAGCACCTCTACCAGGTTATACACCAGGGGAAGGCTGATGCGGTGCTGGCGGCCAGTATCTTTCATTTCGGCGCCTACTCAATTGGCCAGGTCAAGGAGTACCTGGGGCGGCGGGGCGTACCCGTAAGACCCATAGGAGTCTAATCTATAATCAAAGTTGAAGAGGTGATGGAGCTTGTTCCCAGTTAAAGCGGTGATCTTTGACATGTACGAAACTCTGGTATCCAATCCCCAAGAGTCTTGGATAGAGGTGTTTGAAGGGATATGCCGTTCCCAATCGCTGGCGGTGGCGCCCTCAACGCTGTACCGGGAGTGGAAGGCCCTGGAGATGGGGTTTCGGCGCACAAGGCTTAACCTAGAAGAGCCCGAGAAAAGCCCCCCCTTCAAGAGCTATGAAACGGCGTGGCGGGACTGCTTTGCCCAGGTCTTCCTCCACTTGGGACTTGAGGGAAACGCCGCCGTCGCCGCCAAGGACGCCATACGGTCCATGGGTGAGCGGAGGGCCTTTGAAGAAGTGCCTCAAGCAATAGCAGCCCTTCAGCAACGTTGGGTCACGGCGGTGCTGTCCAACGCCGACGACGACTACCTGTTTCCCCAGATCAAGCGCTTGGACCTGAACTTCCCGGTGGTACTTTCTTCAGAGATGGTGGGCGCCTACAAGCCCCATCCGCTGCCCTTCCAGCGTGTTCTGGAAGAGTTGGAGATAATGCCCCATGAGGCAGTATATGTGGGGGACAGCCCCTTCGACGACGTAAAAGGGGCCAAGGGCGTTGGCATGGGCGCCGTGTGGATAAATCGTTACGGTAAGGAACCGGACAAGGGCCTTCCCTCGCCGGACCACCAGGTTAGTAGCCTAGCGGAGTTGGAACAGATATTGGAGAGGTGGGACTAATGGATCTGAAGCTGGATAAGCAGGGTCTGATACCTGCCATCGCCCAGGATATCAACACGGGCCAAGTGTTGATGATGGGGTACATGAACCCAGGTTCTCTAAAGCGCACCGTGGAGGGAGTCCAGGTGTGGTTCTACAGTCGCAGTAGGGAGGACCTATGGCACAAGGGCGAGGTGTCGGGCAACTATTTGAACCTTAAAGAAGCGTGGGTGGACTGTGACGGAGACACCCTATTGCTCAGGGTTGTACCAGACGGTCCCGCCTGTCATACGGGGAACACGTCGTGCTTCTTCACCCCGCTGGATGGAGTCCCGGAAGCAGGGGAATTCCAGCGCACGGACCCGGGGTCCGGAGTGCTGGACGAGCTTTTCGCCGTGATTCAGGGCCGGAAGCAGGAAATGCCGGAGGGCAGTTATACCGCGGAGCTTCTCAAGGCAGGCATTGGACGGGTGGCCCAAAAGGTGACTGAGGAGGCGGGCGAAACGGCCATATCGGCGGCCCAGGGAGATACCGAAAACCTGCCCGCCGAGGTGGCGGACCTTCTGTACCATACTCTTGTGCTCATGGCGGCCTCGGGCATCAAGCCTCGGCAGGTGTGGGACGTGCTGCGAGAGAGGCGGAGGTAGGGTTTAGCCCAGGGTCCCGGCGTCCGTGTCTCCCCCCTTTGGGGAGACATCCCGACCCTCGTCGGCTGAGAGGGCGGCGTTCATGGCATGAATAGCCACCTCAATCTGGTCGTCGTCTGGACGGCGGGTAGTGAGCCGTTGCAGGGCCATTCCGGGGGCGGCCAATATGTTGGAGAAAAAGTTGCCCTGGTGCAACCCGCTAAATCGTATTACCTCGTAGCTCATTCCCGCAATGACCGGTATGAGGAGTACCCTGGAGAGAACGGCCCACTGGATATCGGGGCGGCCCAGGACCGCGAAGATGAATACGGCTACAACGGCCACAGTCAGCAGGAAGGCGGTGCCGCAGCGGGGATGGGCGGTGGAAAAGGGGCGGATGTTCGGCACCTCCAACGGCAGGCCACGTTCGTAGGCATGGATGGTCATGTGCTCCGCGCCGTGGTAGGCAAAGACCCGCCGTATGTCCTTCATCATCCCAATAACGGAGATGTATCCCACCAATAGGCCAAGTCGCAGCAACCCCTCCAAGAAGTTGCTGACAAAGTCGCCCCAGCGCCCGGGCTCTATCCAAAGGTCCAGGGACCGGGCGGCAAAGAGGGGCAAGAGAAAGAAGATACCCACGCCAATTAGCATCGAGACGCCAAGGGACATAAATAAGACCCAGCCCGACATCTCTTTCTGCTCTCCCTGGGTCTGGTCCTCCATGGCAATGTTGGCCGAACGGGTAAGGACTTTTATCCCCAGCACCAGGGTCTCTATTAGGACAACTATGCCGCGCAGCAGGGGGATGCGGCGGAGCTTTCCGGTGTACATCTGGCTAAGGGGCTCGGCTGTTCTGTAGATAGAACCGTCCAACCGTCGAACCGCCAGGCTGAAGAAACGCTGGCCGCGTATCATCACTCCCTCTATGACGGCTTGACCGCCGTATATGGGGCGCTGGTCTGGCAAGCTGCTACTTTGTGGATTCCTGCATAACGCCGGCTAAAGCCGCGGTGCGGAAACGAAGGTGGCCGAGGGTACTCAGGACGTCTAGGATTTCAAGCTAAAACGACGCCGGAGCCGCTCCACCCGTCCCTCCGTATCAACGATGCGCTGCTCTCCGGTGTAGAAGGGGTGGCACTTGTTGCAAAGCTCCACGCGCAACGTTTTCTTGGTGGCTCCGGTGGTAAATACGTTGCCGCAAGAGCAGGTAACCAAGGTGTCCTGGTAAAACTGGGGATGGATGTTATTTTTCACTGTTGGAGTCCTATTAGACTTGGGCCGGGTAAACGCTAGCGCGCCGCTTGCCCTTGGAGGCCCATTCGAATTGGACATTGCCGTCGATGAGCGAGAAAAGGGTGTGGTCTCTGCCCATGCCAACATTCCGCCCGGGCATGATCTTGGTGCCGCGCTGTCGCATGATAATGTTACCGGCGATGACCCTTTCCCCGCCGAATTTCTTGACGCCCAAGCGTTGGCCCGGACTGTCGCGCCCGTTGCGAGAACTGCCTCCCGCCTTCTTATGAGCCATCGGTCTCCTCCTCCTGGACTATCTCGGCAATCTGAAGCCTGGTGTAGGGCTGACGATGGCCGCGCATTTTGCGGTACCGGGTCTTGGGCTTGTACTTGAATACGCGAATCTTCTTGTCCCTGAACTGCCGTTGTACATGGGCAATGACTTTCACGCCGCTGAGAATGGGCTGTCCGTAAGTGACCTGTCCACCCTTGGACAGAGCCAGAACCTGGTCGAGTTCAATCTCAGAGCCGGGCTCTACGGGCAACTTCTCCACGTCGATAACGTCGCCGAGGGCGGCGCGGTACTGCTTTCCGCCTGTTTTGAAGATGGCGTATTCCATAACCTATAGAGTGTACGTTTGCCGGGGCAGAAGTGTCAAGGCGCTGTACTCGTTCAGTACATATGAGACAGAGGGGACGTGACCAAGCTCGGGTGGCATTGCTCAAGATACTGTGCCGGAGTGCGCCCGTCCAGTGAGTGGTGGGGTCGGAAGGTGTCGTAGACACGCTCCCAGTCCAGCAGGGCACGATTGAGCGTTGCGATGTCCAGTTCGCCGTCGTACAGCTCGTAGAACTCCTCTGTATGTGTGCGCTGTGCTCGCTCCACATGGTCGTTGAGCTTCGGAGAGCGCGGCGGCAATACGAAGAGTCTGATGCCCAACTGCTGGCACGCGGTCTCGAAAGCAGCCTGGAACTCACTGCCTCCATCGACCTGGACCGCCCTGATGGGAAAGGGGAACCGCCGACGCATAGAGCCCAGGAACTGTGCCGCCAGGCTGGACGTGGCCCGGGTGTGTACCTCTATCACGTCCCACCGAGAGACCATGTCCCTGGCGGTGAAGTGCTTGAGCACCACACCTGGCAGGGGGCGGATATCCAGGGTGTCCTCCTGCACTATGTCACCTGGGTTCATGGCCCGGTACTCCCTGGGCTTGCGCACCGCATAGGGGCGCCGACGGGATCGCTTGCGTGCCGATACCCCGTGTCGCGGGGGCTCTTTCAGTACGCCACGGGCTTTCAGACTGGTCAGGATCCGACCCGTCATAGAGGTTGAGACCTGCCAGCCCTGACGCCTCAGCAGTATCGCCAGCTTGTCCTTGCCCCATCTCGGATACCGCTCCCTCAGTTTCAGCACCGCCTGGGACAACTTGGCGCTCCATGTCGGACCACGTACCCTGAGAGGGCGCCGGCTCTTGGTGCCCAGGCCAGCCGGGCCTTCTTCTCTGAGTGCCTTGTGCCACCTGTACAGCGTGGACCGCGGCAGTCCCAGGGCCTCCGCTGCTGCCGAACTCGTTAGCCCCTGCTGCCTCAGTGTCTGCCAACAGTTCACCCACCGCATTCTCTCCTGCGCTTCGGGCGTCAACTCCTGAGGTGTCGTCTAGGAAAGCTGGTAGAATGACTTGGGTAGACCTACTACCCGCATGAAAGGGACCTCCTTGGTTTATCTCACCCTAAGGATGGTCCCTTTCTCATTTCTCTACAACACCCACCCTCTCACATCTTTCTGAACGAGTTCACGTGGGGCTATTTCGCCACAACCATATAGTGGTTGGCGGGGAACTCTTATCACCCAACCGTCATAGAACCCTTAATCATGAAATTGCTCACTACTACTTTACTGGTTTTCCGAAATGGTTGACTGAGGGAGGAGCCGACTTCCTCGCCAGTAACGTCGATATTCGACTGGGAGCCCTGGACACATCCAACTTGCGGGAAAGACTGTCGTATAATGTCCTGCCCCGTTGTGACGATGCGGAGAACATCCGTCATCAGATGTATCTCCTGGAAAACATATATCTGGACGTCTATATCAACAACTGTGAATATCGGATGGGCGAACACTTACTGTGGAGTATATCTGACATCGTGGGGGAAGAAGTGGCGTTATCGGCTCTCAGAGAGTTACTATCAAAGCCCAGGAAATCGCGGCTAAGTCTTACAGAAGAAGAGATATATCAAGTCTTCTTGAAGCACGCTCCGTCCGATAGAAAAGAGGAGATCCGGGACCTTTACCGCAGACTGCACGGAGGAGCTTTCGCGTTATCTCAGACAGACTTTTCAGACGACCACGGCGACGATATATTTACTGCTACCACCATCGCGGTAGGGGATTCTGTCATCGGCCAGTTGGACTACATGTTCGACTTCGATTTCTTTCGGTTTCAGGCCGAGGAAAGCCAGAGGTACCGAATGAACGTCGATCACGAATCGTTGGGCCACTCAAGCGTCATGATTTACGACTCTACCGGAGTGCCACAGCAGCCTTACGGGTTTGGGAATTGGAAATCGAGGTGGCGAGCAGCATCCGGCCCTCAGATCCTTTGGGTGGCGCGATTCTTTGGTCAGTACTACTTCGCTGTGCAAAATTTTGGAGGACGAACGGGCCCATATACACTCACAATTACTACCGTTGATGATGTTTCCGATGATCACAGTGACGGCCTGGCTGGCGCCACCCCCACGTCAGTCGGGCAAACTATAGAAGGTGTGGTGGATAACGATTTCGATTACGACTATTTTCTATTCGAGGTGGAGGAGAATCGGACGTACCGCGTAGATGTAGTTGGGGATACTTTAGAACGTTATCGTATGAGACTGTTTGAGTCCGACGGGAACGCGCCGGAACACTGGTATGGGAATAGATATAGATATAGAGATAGCGGTGGATGGGAAGATTGGGCATATATCGAGTGGACAGCGTTGAGTTCCGGAGATCACTATATTGCTATTGACGGCGTCGAAGAAAGCGTCGGAACGTACACCCTCAAGATAACTGTAGTCGATACGGTCGTGGTGAAAACCTGATGTGAACCATGAGGTGCTTCCGATTATTTGGGCAGAAACAAGACGGAATTAGGTGAGGATGAGGTTGCCTAATGGGAGGTTACGAGAATCTGAACTCCTTACATTCCATGCCTAGCTAAAGAACAATTCCCCACTTGAAGGTTCGCAATTCAGGCCACTTAGGTCCACCACATCACGCCTAACGCCATACGGGACTCGACTCTACTTTGTAGGCCAACTTCAGTGAGTATCTGGCTCCCTCTATTGGGCTTTAACTCCGGCGGCAGCATACTGGACCCCGGCGAAGGTGAAATCAACCAAGACCCACCTAGCAGAGCATTGGCACTCTCAGCTTGGTTTCGCCTAATCATTTCTGTTCGAATAAACGGGACCACCTCACTCACAACAAAAGCTCTAGGAAGACTTAAAGGAAAACAGAGATCTTGAGGCTTGACGGGGAACTATTCCGCCGTTGAGCCTCCGTCAATCACTAGTTCAGAACCG
The DNA here is from genome assembly GCA_965226535.1 of Dehalococcoidia bacterium. Lineage (GTDB taxonomy): Bacteria > Chloroflexota > Dehalococcoidia > Lucifugimonadales > JAPULR01. The sequence goes on from CBDDDE010000010.1 coordinate 936,806, forward strand.
GTGACGTAGGAAGACTCATCGGATGCCAGGTAAAGTACCCCGTAAGCGACATCTGCGGGAGTCCCTATTCGTCCCAGGGGCACACGCCTGAGCCGTTCCTGAAGAAGGACGGGATTGTCAATAAGGTCCTGGAGAAAGGGCGTGTCAATGGGACCTGGATGAACCGAGTTGCACCTGATCTTGTCATTGGCGTGCTGGATTGCCGTTGCCTTTGTAAAGACACGAACAGCCCCTTTGGTGGCGTTGTAGGCAGCGGAGCGGCCTATGGCCACAATACCTGCGGTGGAGGAGATGTTCACTATGGAGCCTCCACCGGCCCTTCGCATGGCAGGAATAGTGTGTTTGGTGCCCAGGAATACTCCCTTGACGTTGACGTCCATAATGTGATCCCAGTCCTCAACATTAGTGTCCTCTATGCCACGTTTGCCGATGGAGACGCCTGCGTTGTTCACCAATACGTCTAGTTTGCCATATTCCCTTTCGGTGAAGGCTACTGCTCTGACCCAGTCCTCTTCCCTGGTCACATCCAGATGAACATAGATGGCCCGACCTCCCATTCTCGTTATCTCCCTCTCTACCCTCTTTCCCTCCTCATCAAGAATGTCGCCAAAGACCACCTTGGCACCTTCCCGCGCAAACAGCTTGGCTTCAACGGCGCCCTGTCCCCGTGAACCACCGCTGATTAGAGCCACTTTGTTATCCAGCCTTCCCATTTTTCCTCCCTTTCGATAGGCGGGTACATGGGCGCGCATCAGCACCTGTTCCGTCCCGCACCTCTGCCGCCCATCGGTAGCTATAACTGTTTTAGTACTATCTCACGTCGTCTGGGGTATCAGCAAAGCCGGGAACATCCATCCTCTCCCGGTCTGGAGGGACGTTCAAAACCTTCCTGGCCCTCTGATAGCAGTCCCCCAACCAGCGGGATTGGCAGAAGGCACGTACAAAGGCTGATATCGTCAACCTCGCTGGCTGGGGGACGCCGGGTCTTAGGCGTGCCAACGAGCGCGGACACTCTTCCGGAAATGTCCGCGCCCTATCACCCGCCATTGAAGATCTGTTAAGAGGGCTACTTGTAGATGGGCACTGTGTATTCGTGGTGCACGATAGGGCCATAGCCCATGTAATTAACGGAGTAGTCCTCTAAAACCCCGGGATTGAAGGCCACCTGGGAGGGGACAAAAATGATGGGTCCCACCAAGGTATTGTCGAAAATGTAGTCCCCTATCTCCTTAAGCTTGGTGGCCCGTTCTTCGTCACCCGCAAGCTCAACAAACTCGAGCCACAGGGCGTCCAGGTCATCGAACTCCCAGTAAGAGCCGCGCATACCAATTTTTGTGCTGAGGATAAAGGGAAGCCAGCCAACCTGGAGGGGAGTAGCCGAGTGGGCGGCAACGGAGACGCTGTTCCCGTTTCCCCTGTTGCGGCCCCGGAAGGTGATTTCCGCCGGCTCCGCTATCTCAAGGGTTGGGTTAAGGCCGATGCTGCGCCAGTACCCCACGTAGGTCTCGGCTATGTCAACGACTTCCGGGACCTTACCGGATGGGGCCGTAGTAACGTTGAATGAGTATCCCTCTGCGCCTGCGTCAGCTATCAACTGCCTTGCTCGGTCTGGATTATAGGGATGGGGCGCCCACCTGGGGTCCCAATTCTGATGCCCCGGCGGAATGCTGAGCACAGACCCCACTGTAGCCAGGTCGTTTAGGAAATTGTCAACGATGGCCTGCTTGTCCACCGCCAGGTTCAGGGCCAGGCGTACGTTGGGGTCAAGCAGGGCAGAGTCGGGGTCATAGGTTGGGGCATCCGGGAAGTAGAGTCCTCCGATGGAGGTCCAGACCTGGACGAAGGGAATTGACGCTGTGGCGATCTGATGCCCTTGCGCCCGCACCTGGGTGTGTACCGCCCGCGCCACCTGGGCGATGTGGGTCTCTCCGGTGAGCAAGGTCGCCAGGCGAACGGCGTCCTCCGACATATACACCGCTTCCAGCTCGGAGAACTCCGGTACCTTGCGGAAATGGTCTTCGTTTCGTTCGAATACCGCACCGCCGTTGATCTCAATGCTTACAAAACTCCATGGTCCGGTGCCGATGGGGGATTGGGCATAGGCCTCTTCTCCAACGGCATTCAGGTAGGCACTGCTTATTATGGCGAACTGCCGGGCGTCGCTCCACCACTCCAAAAGGTCGGGCGAGGGTTTTGGAGTGCTGAAGTTGAATTCATAGTCGTTGATGATCTCAATGTCATCGGCAGTGGTGCCTCTCATGGGACCGCTGCCAGCCCGTGATGTGGGACCCAGGTACACCGTGTGGGTGGCGACAATGTCTTGAACGGTTAGCTCCCCGAACCCTTTGTGAAAATTGACACCCCCTCGCAGCTTGAAGTTCCACTTCTTTCCGTCGGAGGAAAGAGTCCAGTCCTCAGCCAAGCCCTTTTTAGTGTAGTCTGCCGTTATAAAATCTCTGTGGATGGGGAAGTCGTAAAGGGGAAACAGCGTTGGCATTACGCTTCGAGCTCCCAGGTGGGCCATCAACTTCTGTGTTGCGGGCGGACTCACCGCCAACCTTAACCGAGACTGGACTGGCTCCTTTGGCGCCATCATGGCGGTGGGCATGGGAGTAGCGATGGGTGTCGGAGCCGCGGTCGGTGCCGGGGCCGCGGTAGGTGCTGGTATCGCATCCTTCACGATAAGTTCGATATCGCTTTTTGTCAGAGGATCCGGGGCAGCGGCAGCGGCCTCGGCGATGGCTTTGCCAATGGCCTCCGTAACTTCCGCCCCCGTCACAGACTCAGCAGCGGCAGCGGCCACAGCGCTGTCTACCATGGACTGGATTTCTTGAGCGGAGACACTTTCTGGCACACCGGTGCTGACGGCGGTTTCGATAAGATTGCGTATCTCGACCTCAGACAGGGGTGGCTGGATTTTGCCTACTTCCTGTTGGATAGTCTTCTGTAGCTCGTTAGTGATGCCAGCAATATCTATCGGCGTGGGGGCAGGGGTAGGAGATTCTTCGGCATCCCCACAGGCCAAGATGAATAGAGTTAGAACTACCAACCCGGTCAAGAGAGTGTAAACTCTCCAGCGTTTAATCATGTGCAGCTTCATTAAAACACGCCTTCCTATCTTTTGTATCAAATAAGGCCAAGACTGACAGTTGGAGGAAGATTGAGGAAGATTATGGCCTAAAACGCAGAGCTTACATTAGTTGTGAATTTTCTGTCAACTCATTAGAAATATATTTCGATAGGGAAGGTTTACAAGGGTTTTGCAGTATATCGTGACCTATCTTCAACAATAATTACGTAATACTTTATTCAGACTCCATAGTTGCTGCCCAGTAAAGACCGAAAACAGGCCCCTCCTTCCAGCCCCTGCTCTGTCCCATTTTTCGACACGCCAAAGCCTCAATGGGAAAATATCTATGCCACATTAGCGGCCCAAGACCGGTAATTCTGATAACTGACTACCCCTCTAATGGTGCAGCGCCCTTGTTGTTACTAGAATGGGTTGATATCAGACAAGGGGGATTCTGTTGCCTAACCTGACACTCTAACCCCCAGAAAGGGGTTCGTGGTCCTGTTCTGACTTGGGTAAACTTCCTTGTTCAGTCGATATTCAGTAAGGAGATTTTGAAATGCCAGGGCTATTTAGTATCTATGAAATGCAAAGAAGAGTGTCTCATCTACAGAAGGTGATGGACGAAAGGTCGATGGATTGTGTAATAGCGACATCTGTCCATACCTCCTTCTATTACACTGGCTTCTGGTTTGGATACCCCTATGGAAGATATGCCGCCGCCATTATCCCCAAAAACGGTGAGCCCATTCTGATAGCCCCTAATATGGAAAGCCGTAGAGCTAGAGAGTTCTCCTGGGTCCAGGACGTGCGAGCGTATTCGGACGAGCAGTCTACGACTGATCAACTAATGTCTAAAACGAAGGAGGTGTTTGGCGAGATTGGTTTGAGGGGCGGGAAGGTCGGCATAGAAGAAGACGTGATTCCATACGGACTTTACAAAGGTCTAAGGGAAACATTGTCCACGGCTTCCTTTGAGGATATCTCTACCGCAATGATGAAACAACGCTTGATCAAGTCTCAGGAAGAAATAGCCGTAGCAAGGAAGGGCGCAGATATTTGTAAGGTTGCCGTCAGGGCCGGTGAAGACGCCATAGCTGAAGGTGCAACAGAGGTTGATGTCGCTATCGCGGCGGAGTTAAAGGCGGCAGAGGAGCACGTTAGGATTTTCCCGGACATCGAGTTCGCCAGCGGGCAGGCACGCTGTAAGTCAGGCAACAGGAGCTTGATGGGACACACACCGGCCAGTGGAAAAAAGCTAGTAAGGGGAGAAGTTATCCAGTTTGGGACTAACCATTATGCCTTGGGATACCATCATACGTTGCATAGACAGCGAACCATTGGGCCGGTACCTGACAAAATCAAACAACGGTTCAATGTAAGGCTTGAAGCGGCCCTAACGGCCATCGATGCCATCAGACCCGGCGTGCTCTGCTCTGAAATCGACCGGATTGCTTACAGGGTATTTGAAAAGGCCGGCTACGTGGATTTCAAGGGGTTTGGAACAGGACATTCCTTTGGGCTTTTTGGACCCTTCTGGGGTAGGGAGGAGCTGGGAGAACTGAGAATATATAATCATACGCCTATTGAAGAGGGCATGATCTTATCGGTGGAGCCCTCTCTGTATTTCCCCGACTTGGGTGGGCTCATGACCGTTGACATGATACTTGTAACAAAGGACGGGCATGAAATCCTGACGGACTACCCTCGGGAACTGACCAGCGTTGGAACATAAAATGTCTCTAGGAACAAATCCAAAATTCTCCCAAGGGAGGTGAGGACCAGGATCAGGAGCGGAAAACCGCGATGGACGTCTATAAGCCTCTCATGGCGAACGAACAACCTAAGGAAGTTTTCCGGCCAGGCTAAGGTGCGCTCTACGATCCAGAGGTGGCGGTATTCCTCTCGATAGCTACCTACCGAGCGGCCTGTATGTACTCTTCCCGAGCCCCGACGTCCGGGGAGCAGGGACGAAGGCCGTAGTATCGCAAGGTCTGACCGAGCCTGACTGCTCCCCACATCCCTTCGACGTAATAGCTATGCTATCTATGCGGAGGATGTGGGGGTGCCGGAGGACGCGATCGTGGCTATAGAAGAGCTTGATGTAGTCTCCGATGCGGTGTTCATAGTGAGACCTCCCAGCGGGAAGTTCGCGGTACGGGACACTTTGGCCCACCACGGTTTACGGTAGATACCACCATCTTCGAAATGTGGCTGGGCAGCCTGTCAAAGCACACAGGACTAGCGATTCCTGTAGTGTGACACCTCGAGGGCGGTAGGGATGGGAGGTGGTACCCTCATTGAGATTTGGTCTGGGGGACCTGTGATCCTTAACACCGAGCCCATGGCCATGCGGGGTGGTTCGACCCTCTTCAGGTGGGCTGTGTAAGACTGAATTGCGAACTTTTCGCTGGGAAGTCCTAATGTGAGTGTTACGGTCACGCAGACATTCGGGTAGCCCACGCTCCTTTCGCAGCCGCACGAGCTCTATTTGGCATTGTGGCCGTGGCAAAGACAGAACACTATAGCGTGGCGTCTTCCTGCATGTGCCGTATGGGCACAACGGTGACGCTCTCATGCCCGCGGCGCAATGCTCGACACGTCGTTCCATGGCCAGGCCAAAATGCAGGCTCAACCGCTCCGACAGCTATAATTGACTCTATGCACACTAGACACAAGGCCCTACGCCTTGCCCGCACTACACAACCATCGCCTGGTCTTTAATGACAGACACTAAGCGTTTGGTAATAAGAGAGTCAGTTCTGCGACGTCCTCACCATGCTGGAAAACGAACCAGTCGAAGGAGACATGTTCATCCATCTAACCGCCGTAAGAACCTTGAACAGAATCTCCCTAGCCCACCTCTCCATCGAAAGAGCTATCAAATACCTCATCACCGCCGCTGGAGCCGATTACAAGCGAAAGCACGACCTAAAGAACCGTTACGAGGAACTAATCCAATGCGACCCGGATTCCGCAGCTTTCCTCAGTCAGGCATTCCAAGCCGCAGTGAAACACTACAACTACAACTGGTCCGACGAGAAGCCGATGGCCCACCTGACATCCCTCCGTCGCTACCTCCAGGACACCGCCTCCGATGCCATTTTCAATGAAATACGCTACTGGGAGTTCGATCAGGACACAGACAGTGCCATTCTCCAGACCATCATCCTGTGGATCCACATGGAGCTGCTACACGCTCTCAGTGAAATTCTCCTAGAAGCACAACGTTCCAAGGAGACAGTCAAGCACAGAGTCGACCGTGCCGTCCAAGAGGCCATGCATCCATCGAACCAGCTCACCTACAGCCCAGGATCCCGCAGGGAATCTCTAGTACGCCGTTATCTCGACTGGCGCAACAGCCACGAGAGCCCCACCCACGCCCTCAAGCACGCAGCGGAATCCCAGTTCGAAGTAGGCGACGACTACTCTTCGTCAATAGTCAAAACCGCCCACCAATCACTGTTGCGAGCCTCAGACCCCGCCGTCAAATACTTCGCCAAGTTCCTCAGTGTGCTACCGAAACAGCAGACAGACATTCTTGCCGAAGTCCGCTGGCTAGAATCTGGAGATACACACCGGGCCGAAGTAACTTCACCAAGCGGCATCTGCCTCGGATACATCTACAGAAACTGGGACGGACGCTGGTACATAGTCCCCATGCGCTTAGGCCCACCGGGCCCGTCGGCAAAAGCGGCCAACAGGACCGATGCCATAGCATATCTCAGCACTCTACTATCCAAGCCAGCTCTGGCGACCGTTAATGGGGAAGAACGCCACCTGCGAGTGATACAACAGAGTCACACCGCGTTCCCGGCTCGCAAAGACCTAACCACTCCCGAAAATGACGGCGACACCGATCTAGACTCCAGAATGCACGAAGTCACTTTCTGGCAATTGGACCACGGCATCAAACCTGGCGACGATGTGTCCATCGACGTTCTGGAAAACGAAAATCATGACTCTCCCCAACCACGCGACGTACTAAGGGGAAAAGTCCTTGAAGTAACGGGAAGTAGCATACTCGTCTCCGGCCGGAGCGCCACCAAAATTAGCTCGGCATAGCTGGGGAAAGTCCGTTTGTGTGGGCCTGATAAGACTGAATTGCGAACTTTTCGCTGGGAGGTCCTTATATAAGCAGCAGGTCGGGAGCCCCCGGCTTGGCCCACGAGCCTCCGGCCCGCCAGGGTTGGAGGCTCTTCCATATCTGTCGTGGGCGGCCACGACACACTCCACCAGCGGGCGCGAGGGCATTACAGCCCCTATTATTGCTGCTGCGCCCCCGCGACTACAAGACGGTAACGGCGGTTTCGCTGGGCGCTCCCCACAAGGCGAGAGGCCGACAGACCCGACATTGCCAGTATAGTCCTTGAAGGTCACGGCCCCGTCTCAGGTCCCGTCGCATCACCCTTGGGCATCCGATAGCCGACGCGGGGCTCGTTGAGGATGTAGGTGGGGTTGTTGGCGTCGTCGCCCAGCTTGCGGCGGAGCTGCTTGGCGGCGGTGCGCACCCGCCGGGAGTCGCCCGACCTCCAAACGGTATGAGGTCTAAAGGGGCGGGGCCTTCCCGTGGCTCTTAAGCGTCGTAGTAGAGCATAAACTCGTAGGGATGGGGCCTGAGCTGCACCCCGTCCACGTCACGACTCCTCTTGTAGCTGATCCAGGTATCAATGAGGTCGGAGGTGAAGACGTCGCCGCGGAGGAGGAACTCGTTGTCGGCTTCGAGAGCGTCAAGGGCCTCGGCAAGGGAGCCGGGGATCTGCTGAACTCCCGCGGCCTGCTCCGGGGTGAGGTCATAGATGTTCACGTCTAGGGGCTCGCCGGGGTCAATCTTATTTATGATGCCGTCGATACCGGCCATGAGCATGGCGGCGAAGGCGAGGTAAGGGTTGGCGGTTCCATCGGGGCAGCGATATTCGACACGGCGGGAGCCAGGATCGGAGAAATACATGGGGATCCGGCAACAGGCGCTGCGATTCCGGGCAGAATAGGCCAGGTTCACCGGGGCCTCAAAGCCGGGCACCAGGCGGCGGTAGGAGTTGGTGGTGGGGGCGCAGAGGGCCATTATGGCGGGGGAGTGGCGGAGCAGGCCGCCGATGTAGTGCCGCATCAACTGGCTGGTCCCAGCGTACCCGTCACCGGCAAAGAGGTTCTGGCCGTCGCGCCATATGCTCTGGTGGGTGTGCATACCGCTGGTGGTGTTAATCTCCAACTGATCGTTGTCGTTATTTGACAACTCCCACATCAACGGCAGCCGCGGTCGGGCGCGATCATTTTCCGGATCCGTCGCCCTGTAGGTTCCCACCGCACCTGTGCCGTTCTCTGGGTAGTCTATTTCGGTGGGGCCGGCGGTGATCGACGGGTTCTCTTCCTCGTTGGTGATATTGATGGTCACGGTAATGGTGGCGCTGTCGCCAGACGGGTCAGTGGCTATTACCGTGACGGTGTAGGTGGGCTTGGTCTCGTGGTCCAGAGCCGTCCCTGCGCCCACACTGATCTGGCCATTACCTGCGTCGATGGTGAAGAAAGACGCGTCACGGCCGCTCAGCGTGTAGAGCAAGGTATCGTTGTCAGTGGCCTGAACATCAATGGAGCTCAAAATTCCGGTAGTGTTTTCAGCTATGTCGAAGGTGGTTTGCGCGTCTGCTAGGAAAGTAGGGTCTGGGTCGTTGGGGTCTTTTTCCTGAACTGTCGGTGGCGACTGCAGAGAGACTGAATTACCGACATCAAACCCGTCGGCGTAAGTCGCTGTCACTGACAGCCCCTGCCCACCTTGGATATCTGCAACACGGGGTGTGTAGCTTGCTGTTTTGTTGCCACGACTTTGGGTGAAAGTGGTTGTCCCGATTTGCCACTCCCACGTGACACTGCCAGAGGTCGGTCCGTCAGGGTCGTCCAATTCAACGCGTATTGTTTGATCAATCTCCGGCTGCGGATGGGATGTCAGAGTGACCGTACCAGATTCCCCCACGTTCTCGATTGTGACAGTTACGTCACGCGAATCGGTGTTGCCGCTGCTGTCGGTGACTACCACCGTCACGTTGTAGATGTTGTTTCTGCCACTGTCTGATGGGGCCTCGAAGTCCGGCGGAGACTCGAAGGTCAGCGCGCCACTGTCACTGATCTCGAACTGGCCTCTGTCGGACCCCGACAATGACCATTCCAAGTCTGCGGCGCTAGTGTCCTCTGGATCGGTCGCCGCGTAGGTGAACACAGTGTCCGTATTCGGGCTGTTGGTTTTGATCTCCGGATAAACTAGTGTGGCGCCTTCATCGGCGATCGATGGGTCCTCGTCCACGTTGGTGACGTTGATAGTCACGTCGATCTCGTCGTCCAATCCAGATGGGTCCATGGCCGTAACCATGACTTCGTAGGTCGCCGTGGTCTCGAAGTCCAGCGTGGTGCCCACTTTGATCTGGCCCGTGCTCCTGTCGATGGTGAAGCCAGTAGTGGGCTCCAGCCTGTAGGTCAACACGTCTCCGTCGTCATCGTATGCCACAACCGGGGCGCCGACGGAAGCGCCAGACGCTGAGTTCTCATCCACTTTCCGTACTACTGGGTCGTCATCAGGAATCTCGTCGCTCTCAGTGTAGTTGAACACTGGGGCGTCATTTACCAGATTCTTCAGGACCAGATTGTCTGATACCATGTGTTCGATCTTGTCCGGGTCTTCCGGGTTGTCTGCGTCTGGTGTTGGACTATGCCCGTCGGTGTAGCGCGCCGTCGCCCGCAGGTAGTGCCCCACGTCGTCCGGACCAGGCGTGTAGGTTTTGGTGTGTGGCACGGGTTCGCCATCCCCGCCTGTCACCTCGATGTCGGTCCAGGGGCCGTCCACGTTTGAGGACCTGGACCACTGCCACTTTGTGGTTTCAGGCAGATCCGTTAAGTCTGTGTTAATGGTATCCAATTCTCTATTGGGCTGGCCATCAAGATCGGTCAGCATAGCCGTCAGATCGACTCCCTCCAGTGGTTGCAACGTTGACAGGGTGATATCTCCATCCTCGTCCACGTTGGTGACAGTGACGGTCACGGTCTCCATATCGGGGGTGGACGTTCCTCCTCCATCGCTGGCTACCACCGTTACGTTGTACACGTTGTCTGTGCCTGCGTCCGCCGGGTTCTCGAAATCGGGCGGACTGTTGAAGGTGAGCACGCCACCTACGATGGAGAAATCGTCAGCGTCGGCACCCTCCCAAGTCCAGGCGATGTCTTCACCCTCAGGGTCCATCGCCGTGAAGGCGGCCACCGAGTCCGTGCCATTCTCGGGGTACTCTATGGGCTCATCCATCGCCTCCTGGGCGTATGTCGGGTGATGTGAAGGAGACAGCAGCGCAAAAATCGCCAGCAGGACACCTGCCAGCAAAACAATCATTGCTATCAGTGGGGTTGACGGTATGCTCAACATTGGGTACCTCATCATTTCAAATTCCGAGCTATCTTACGTGAGTCAGATCTCGGTTCTTCCGCGAAAACCCTCGCGTGGCAGCCCTCCATGTTGTGAATGGCTGTAATCCCCCTCAATTGGGGGGTTGCGAGGGAAACAAGTGTGGTGTTCTTAAATCACACTCGTTCACTGTTTCTTGGTGTTCTCAATTCGAAAAACCTCTGTCAATGAATGACGGATCAGCTTTGAGTGAAAATGAGCGGCCCGCCCGGTATGCACCCCTCAACCGGTTACCGTTGAGGTGCAGCATTGCCAGGTTAACAATTCCGAGGCGTTGGGTTGATATGCTAGACTGGCTGCGGAGGCGCACTTTGAAGAGCAAGGCGGCAACGGTTGAAGAGTACCTGGACGAGCTCAGTGAGGAGCGGCGTGAGGCGGTCTCGGCGGTTCGGAATGCGGTTCTATCCAATCTTCCCGACGGGTATGAGGAAACGATGGACTTCGGGATGATTGCTTATGTGGTGCCATTGGCTCGGTACCCCAAGACCTACAACGGCCATCCGCTGACCTATGCGGGGATATCGTCGGAGAAAAACTATATTTCGGTCCACCTGATGAACATTTACGCGGACTTGGAGAGCCAGCGGTGGTTTGTGGACGGCTACAAGGCCACGGGTAAGAAGCCGGACATGGGCAAGTCCTGCGTCCGGTTCAGGAAGCTGGATGACCTTCCTCTGGACCTGATAGGACAGGCGGTGGCCCGGACGTCCATGGAAGAGTGGATTGGGATTTACGAAGCCGCGCGTCCGGCCAAGAGGCGAACCAGGTCAAAGCGGGGTTAGAGGGCGTTCTCAAGGCGAAGCGTCGCTGCAGCCCGCTGGCGACTTGGAGCACGGTGGGATGGGGCTAGTATTCGAATAGGATGCTGTCCAGGTCCTCTATGTCCTCGCTAGGGCGTGAAGCGCCAGACGCCGATGTAGCCTCGGCGAAGGTCGCCGTTCCGGTCCCAGTCAAGGGACACAGCGGCGCCCTGCCTATGTTAATCTATTTCCTGTATGTACCCTCGTTCAAGAGACGAAGTGCGTACTGCGGCGATGCCGGCGGGATTCGCTGGCGAGAACGTTGTCCGGCCTGGCGAGCCGCCGATGGAGCGGAGTTGGTCCCTAATGGAAGCCCCGTCAACGCTGCCGGAAGCCTGGGCGGCAAGCAAATCTTCGCCAAGGCAATGGTGGCGTCGTAGGTCTCCTTGACGTAGGCTGTTCAGGGGCGACAGTGAGCCGTACTCATTGATAGGAAGGCGTTGTTCCACGCGGCCTCGGCGAAGGGCGCTGTCGTTTTCCGGTCGGCGATGCCGGCGGGCGGGGACAGTCCCCGCGGTCCCGTACATTCCACCCAGGTGCTCTCCGCGTACATTCCCCCCAGGTGCTCTCCGCCGATTTCCTTGACCAAGCGAAGGCTCTTGGCAGCGTCGCCGAAGGTAAAATGGCTGTAGATGTTGTTGTCAACGGCCTCGCGGACAATGGGTAGGGCCACCCCTTGAAAGGCCACTACCACAAGCGCTTGAGCGCCTTTCTCGGCGGTTTGGCGCAGGGCAGGGAGATAGGTGTCTTGGGAGAGTCCCACGGCTACGACTTGGATTTGGCCCGTCCACGATTCTTGGAAAGTGGCGGCAAGACCCCGTCCCCATGCGTCGTCTTGGTAAATGAGACCGATGTTGTCAAAGCCGCGCTCGCGGGTCACCCGCGCAAGCACCGGCCCTTGGGCGCTATCGGCGAGGGCTGTTCGAAAGAAGAAGTCGTTGTCGTCAGCCTCAGTAAGCAGGGGCGACGTGGCTGATGGGCTGATGGTGGGAATTTGGGAAGGCCCCGAAAGTTCTTTGGCGATGGGCAGGGCGGCGGAGCTGGCGTTGGGGCCGACAATGGCATGGACACCGTGGCTCTCCACGAGACGGCGCGCCTCCCGGAGGGCAACGTCCGGTTGGCCCGTCGCATCTACGTAGATGCCCTCCACAGGCTGGCCAAGCACCCCGCCACCCTGGTTTACGTGTTTGATGGCGAGGTCGAAGGCTTGCTTCCTGCTCGCTGAGGAGTCGGGGGAATCGGTGAAATTGAGGATTAGCCCAAGCTTGAGAGGGCCGCTGTCGTGAGGTGGGGGAGCTTCGTCACCGCCACACCCGGCCGTCATAGCCAATCCGACAAGTGCAAGGGCTATGATGGTAAGCGCCACGGCGGTTTTCTTCAGTTTATGGACAGACGGAGGCATAGACGTCACCGGAACGGGTAATGCAGTCGATATTAAGCGAAATAGGTCATGACGTCCAATGGCTGGATAGGCAATCGTCAATGCACTCTTATGAAAGTTGTATTCAGGCGGCTTATTTTCCATAATGCTTAAAGTGTAGGAGTTGCGAAGCCTGACGTTGAATGTAGTGCGCCCGGAGCAAGAGATGTGGGTGAAAGGTTGGTGAAGGGGTGAAAATGGCAGTGTTATTGGCAGCTTTGGCGCTGGCGTTGGTTATCGGCGCGTGCGGCGGCGAATCCAAGGTCGAACCACCGGCTTCGGCAACAGAGAAAGTGGGTGTGTCACCCGATATTCCCCTGCTAACGGCCATAGATTACGATTTGGTTGAAGTGGTGGAGGAGCACATGGCTTATGGGACCGACCCTAATGATGTTTTTATTCCTCCGAAAATTCCTTTTGAGGGAGCTTCGGCCCTGCACCTGGCGGTGTTGAAGTCCAACGCCCCCATTGTGGAGGTGTTGCTGGACAATGGTGCAGACATTGAGATCAAAGCTAGGGATGTGTTCAAGGCAACACCGCTGATATGGGCGGCCTATTGGGGACTTCCGGATATGGTCCGACTGTTGTTGGACGCCGGGGCAAAGGTCAACGCTGAAGATAGTAACGGCTTCACTCCTTTGGACGCCTCCAGTGTGGAGAACCCCTTTGTTTCCAAGGAGGATGCAGAAACCTTTATCAGTGGCAGGGCCAAGATCCGAGAGGTGCTCAAGGAGCATGGGGGAAAGTCCGGTCGCTAGGGCAATGAGTAGACGGCTGAATCCGCCAACGTCCTCCATTCGCCACTGGTCGGTACTCTCAAGACGGCCTTGGGTCACCGGTGTGAGTAGCGGGTGTGACACCGCGATTTGTTGACTTGACTATCGCGGTGATAGAATGGCGGCAACATGAGTTAAATCACATGAATGCACGTAATGGGAGGTGGCAATGCCACTTGGAGATATTGGAAATATTCTGAAAAATGCTGTAGTAGGAACGATCAAAGGTGTTGGTGACGTCTTGGGTTCAACCATAGATATCACTAGAGAGAACACCGTTAAAGCCCTGCGGGGCGCCAAGGACGTGAGACAGGAGGCAACCGGCCTTGTGATGGATAGTGTATCAGGGGTCCTTCAGGGGGCCATCGAGGTGGGTTCCGACGTCGGTACGGCAGCCAAGGGCGCTGTCATTGGAACTATCCAAGGTGTTGGAGAGGTGACAACGGTGACTGCGGGCACCCTCAGTGACACCGTTCGGGCCGCCATCAAGGGTACGCGGGAGGTTGGGGGAGACGTTGCTGAAGCGGGCCGCGGCGCTGCGGAAGGCGCCATCTCCGCAACCAAAGATCTGAGCTTGAGTTTGGAAGATGCGGCTACCAGTGTTGCACAGGGCGCTATAAAGGGCGCCAACGAGGTGGGTAGCGACCTTGCCACCACCGCCAAGTCCGTTGTCACTGGCAGCGCCGTGGGGGCGCAGGAAGCGGGGGCGGACGTTTTGGGAGCCATAACCAGCACCGCTAGAGGACTGGTAAAAGGGACGTCGGAAGTGGGGGGCGACATAGCCGGAGTTGCTAGAGGTGCGGTGGAAGGCGCCATTGAAGGAGCCAAGTCCATTAGCGTTTCAGCCGAAGATGCCGCATCCGCCGTGGCCACCGGGGCCGTTGATGCCGCTACCGACGTTGGAGAGTCCGCCGGAAGGACGGTCAGAAACGCCGTAACCGGGACTATTTCGGGCGTGGCCGTGGTGGTCAAGGCCCCCATGAACCAGGGTGAAGATAAAAAATCTTAGAACCCATAACTAGGATTCTTCAATCCAAATCTTGCTAACAGTAAGATGGTAAGTAAATTGAGGCTAGTCGCCGCGAATTTTGCGACTGGCCTCTCTCTTAAACATGCAGCGTTGGCTGTACCATCTTTGTGGCGACCCGCCGGCTTGGTGTTGGCTTGGCGGCTAGATACGGCGCGGAAGACGCGGAAGAACAAGAAACCGTTGGCAGGAAGACCTTTTAGGAAATATACCAATGCATCCAATATCTAGTAGATTCCTGCGGATGGTTCATAGGGCTCAACTGACGGGGCAGGTTTTTGCCGATGGCGTGGACCGCCTAAAGTCTAACCTAGGGTCCACCAAGCTTGGCAGGACGATGCCGGTTAGGCTTGCGGGCAGGGTGGTCAAGGAGATGGGGGACGATGACGCTACGCACATGGCGGCTAGCGTAAGTTACTATGCCATACTCTCGCTCTTTCCGCTGGTGTTGGGGTTGAGCGCCATCATCGGCGTGGTGGCCAACTCGCCGGAGCGACAGAGGGAAGTAATAGAGTTTATCGTAGATTACCTGCCTGGTTCGGAGGCCTTCGTTCGGGAAAGTGTATCCGGCGTTGTTAAGTTTCGCGCCGCCTTCGGCGTCGTTTCGTTCCTTAGCCTGCTATGGGCCGGCAGCGCCGTCTTTGGCTCCATCACCCGCGCCGTAAATCGAGCGTGGGACGTTTCGAGGGACCCGCCTTTCTACAAGAATAAGCCCAGACAGCTGGCCATGGCCGCGGGGGTATCGGTCCTCTTCTTCTTTTCCGTTGGCATTACCGCGGTTTTCCAATGGGGAACTTCCATCCATATTGGCGGGGCCAACCTAGAGGAGATTCTTGGCGGGTTTACGGTATCTGTGGTGCTCAGGGCCCCGGCTTTCCTGGTGAGCTTTATCGTATTTGCCATAATCTACAAGATACTGCCCAACACCAAGACTCAGTGGAAATATATATGGGTGGGGGCGGTTGTTGCCGGGGTGCTCTTTGAAGGTGGTAAGAACCTGTTCCTGTGGTACTTGGATAACTTTGCAGGGTACGACCAGGTGTACGGGAGCGTCGCCTCGGTAATAGTGCTCATGGTCTGGGCATATTTTTCAGCCTTCATCCTGATTCTGGGAGCCGAAATTGCTTCCGAATACGGCCGACTGAAGATGAAAGTGGAGAGAGGGCGCGTGATATGGCCCACCGGCCCTGCAGGTTCAACATAGAGGAGGTTTTGCAATGCCATACTTGGTAACACCTGACGAGGTGCCCCTGTATTACGAAGACGAGGGGCCCAGAAACAACGCGGCTATCTTCCTGATTCACGCCGAGCCCTTCAACACTAAGTTCTGGCAGAAAAACATCCCGGACATCGCCAGGGAGACTCGAGTGGTTTCGATGGACGTTCGTGGTCGCGGAGAGTCGGGGAAAACGGACCATGGGCTTACCCTGGCCCAATATGCCCGCGACTTCCGGTACATGTTGGAAGCTCTGGGTCTGGATAGGGTGGTGGCCGCGGGTTGGTCTATGGGCAGCGCCATTATTTGGAGCTATGTACAGCAGTTTGGCGAGGAACGCTTGGCGGGGTTTGTGGACGTGGACCAGCGGCCCTATCGGTTCAAGTCTTACGATGACTTGATGGCTAAATTGGAGGCCATTCGGACCTATAGGCTAAAGGACCACCGGAAGTCGGTTGTGGACTACTTCGGCCCGGAGGCGGAGGTGGACGACGACTTGGTGGACTGGATGTCCTACGAGTGTATGAAGACTCCCACCTCGGTGCATCGGGCCGCGGCCTATGAGTCGTATTTTGCCGACTTTAGGCCAGTTTTGCTTACCATGGAGGCGCCGGCGCGGATATTCTGGGCTCGGTACGGCGTTATTGATGAGCCTACGGCTAGACTCTTGCACCAGGGTCTAAGGAACTCAGAGTTGGTTTTCTTTGAGCACAGCGGGCACTTACTTCCCTGGACTGAAGCGGAGAAGTTCAACGCGGAGATGCTCTCCTTTGCCCGGCTGGTTCTTTAAGGGCAGGGAGGTCATGGGAGATAGGCTTGGACCTGTTCCGGAATGTACCGGAAGGCCCTGAAGACGGAGTTGCTAGGGGCTGAGTTGGGGGAGTCTGGCGGCACGTTGAAATGGGGGTTAACGTACTCCCATGCCAGCCGTCCCTCGGGAGTCACCTCAAAGAGCCTACCAAAGTTACCCTCGCAAATTAGGGTGTTGCCGTTGGGCAGGCGTTGGGCCCCGGAGATGTAGGGGCTGAAGAAGTAGTAAAGGTTCTGTTCCTGATATTTCCATACAATTTCGTTGTTTGCAGGGTTTATTTCAATAATCCTGGAATGGGGTACAGGGTGGTCGGGGCGATGGGTGCCGTTGTCGAAGATTAGAATGTTGCTGTTGGCAAGGGGCTGCGGATCGTGCTGCTGGTTGATATAAGGGGGACCAAGCTTCTAGTCCAGGGCGCCGGTGCGCCGGTTGACAATAGCCATGGTGGAGATGTTTCGAAAACTGACCAGGATATTGCCGTTGGGCATCTCGGCAACGGTATTGCCGTGGGTCCACTCGGCGCGGCTGTCCTGAGGTGTGATGCGGTCTTTGGCGGGGTCCAGGTGTTCCCAGCTTTTCCACTCCCAGAGAACCCTGCCATCCGTGGTCATTTCCAGGAGGTAATCGGCGAAGATGCAGCCGTCGACCTCTGTGCCGGGGATACCGCCCTGTATCATCGGGACCATTTCTTGCGGCAGCTTGGTTAAGCACAGGAGCAAGACGTTACCGTTGGACAGCCTTCTAGCGTCGTGGTGGTGGTCATAGTGTCGGACTTCCCACAGGACTTGACCGCGCCTGTCCATCTCCGAGACAATGCCGCCCTTCTAGCGCCCCCAGCTTGGGAAGCGATCCAGGTCCTCCAGCGCCTTGCCCGAGTAGAAAAAGTTGCCATTGTCCAGCAGGCGTCCATAGAGTCCGGGAGGGTTGGGCATGTGCCATTGGTGGACAACCTGGCCGCGCATGTCGATGAGGTAGACTTCTCCGTTGCCGTTCATGGGGGTGAAAAGGGTGTAACCGTCCTGGCAGAGGTCGGGGTCGTAAGCCCGAAGGCCGATGCCGTCGCGGCGCATTTTGATGGGGTCAACGTAGGTCATTGGCGTCTCTCTTGCGTGGTGTGCCGGGGCGTACCGGCTGGCCGTTGGTGGCCTGGAGCTAGGAACGTCCCAAGGGGGACGACTCAAGCTCCTGCAATATCTCCTGGGTCTTCTCTTCCACGTGGCGGCCCATGGCTTCCCGGTTTCTAACCCGCTGCTCGGCGACCTTCAGAGTCGCGACAGTTGCAGCCGCCGGTATTATCGCAACTGCTCCGGGGCCTGCGCCGGTTGCGACCACCGTTCCCTTTGCTATGGCTGAATAGACCGACGAGCGCGCTAGACGGCCAGTTCCCCGCTTCAGCGACTCCTTTAGGGTAGATCGAAAGGTGGAGCGTCCCGCCATTACGCGTCTTCCCTCGCTTACGCCAATAAAGACTGCTGACCCGAAGGGAATGAAGTCAAATGCGAATTCGGCGCTGTTGTCCAGGACATTGGCAACTGCACTTTCGTTAAGTTCCTTTGTTTGCTCAACTAGCTGCTCGCGCACAGTTGCTTCCAAGTCCTCGTCGAGGATGTTAGTGGAAATCACGTTGTCTTGTCCGGCCGCTTTGTCGGTGAGCTCATGTGGTACCACAACACGGGTGTTGGGATACTTTTCCAGGGCTTCATTAACATAACCCATCGACTCTGTGGCTTTGGTCTGCAGCTCATTGACAGTTTCTCCCGTAGCTTTGTCGAAGATACGCAGGTCCCATCTCTCTTGCGACTGTAATTTGGCGAGCTCTGCTTCCTGCCCCGGCAGCAGTTGAATGCCTCCTACGCTCTCATCGTTGTTCAGCTTGTCTCGGACCATAACCTCAAAATACTTGCCCTTTACAGCGTTGCGCAAGCCTCCAAGCTGCTCCTCTGTCATGCTCCCGATCTTTTCAACGGTAGTATCAGGAGAATGAAGTCTTATAGCTTCCATAAGTTGAGGATTGTCGGGTTCCAGTCCAAGATTTACGATGTCGTCAATCCCCACCTCGGCGGCGATGGAGGCCAGTTCCAGGATGTCCCGTTCTTGGCGCCGGCGACTTTTCTCGGCTAACCGGTATTCCTCAGCCAAAAGAGGCAAAGCGTCCCTATCTTGAGCCGGGTAAGACATGGCTAGGTCCTTGAGCTTATCGTAGGCCATCAGAACACCTCGATTGTCTTTTTATGCCTACCGTCCTCACCATTACCACCATCGCCAATGCCAAAACTGCCACCACGGATTATTTGAACTCTGCTCTAGGCGAGAGAGGGCAGCCCTTAACTCGTCTTGGTCTTGCTCCAAACGGGAGAGGGTGGCCCTTAACTCGTCTTGGTCTTGCTCCAAACGGGAGAGGGTGTCGCGGAGACCGGCTTGGTCCTGGTGTACTCCGACAACCGTGGTTGTGACCACGTTGGTGAACTCCTCGAACTGTTGACGAAACTTTTTTCCGGTGACCGTTCCGGCGGTGTCTCCGACGCGCTCCTTGGCTGCATCAAGTGTGCTCTGTAGTCTTCCCATGAAACCGCGCGTACGCTCTTCGCCTTCCGGGTTGTCCCTCTGCATTGGGCCACCTCCTGCTGAGGCAATTTTACCTGAGATTACGAGTGTTGCCAAAGGTTGAGGGGATGGCTGCCAGACAAAGGCGCGATGGGGTCCTATTGGCGTCGCGGCATTGACTGGGGG
The DNA here is from genome assembly GCA_965226535.1 of Dehalococcoidia bacterium. GTDB lineage: Bacteria > Chloroflexota > Dehalococcoidia > Lucifugimonadales > JAPULR01. The sequence goes on from CBDDDE010000010.1 coordinate 956,100, forward strand.
TGTTGGAGGAATTAGGTTAGTGGTGACTTATTTTGGGTAACTTGTCGTTGTAGGATTGGGGGGTTGGAATGAGTGGATTGGATCTGGTTAACGCTACGATAGGGCGGGTGAGCAAGCTGCTGGAGAGCGGCGAGGTGTCCCCCGTAGAGCTTGCCGCGGCGACGCTGGGGCGCATTGAGAGGTTGAATCCGTCGTTGAATGGATACACAACGGTAACGGCGGATTACGCAATGGAGCGGGCAAGGCGCGCCGAGGAGGAGATTAGGCAGGGGCAGTATCGCGGCCCCCTTCATGGCATCACCTACAGCCTTAAGGACTTAATAGACACGGCGGGCATTCGGACTACCTACGGATACAAGAGTCATCAGGACTACGTTCCCAACCGGAGCGCACGGGTGCATAGTTTGATGGAGGATGCGGGGGCTGTTCTGGTGGGCAAGGTGAACTGTCACTTCCGCCGCGACGTGCCGGTAGCCTGCTTCAATCCGTGGGACACCAGCCGTTCGCCGGGGCACTCCAGCGCGGGTTCCGGGCTGGCGGTTTCGGCGTCGTTGGGTCTAGCTTCCATTGGGTCCGACACCGGCGGGTCGGTGCGTATCCCCGCGGCTTGGTGTGGCGTTGTGGGTATGCGGGGCACTTTTGGTCTCATCAGCCGGCACAATCTCTTTGGCCCTTCTTGGTCCTTCGACCAAGCTGGACCCTTGGCCAAGACGGTGGAGGATGTGGCCATTATGTTGCAGGCCTTGGCCGTCCATGACCCGGAGGACCCGGTCAGTCTCAGTGGGCCGTTTCCAGACTACGTGGAAGGACTAGGCGGCGGAATCCGAGGAGTTAAAGTAGGTGTGCTGGAGGAATTTCTCGGCGGCGACTGTGCTGAAGATGTGGAGGACTCGGTTCGAAAGGCGGTGGACGTGCTGTCCGACTTGGGAGCGGAGGTGTCCGAGGTGTCCATAGACAATGCCGATGGAGTGTCCGATATTCACAACACCATAGTGGAGCCGGAATCTGCGGCCTACTATGCCGAGGTGTTTCCGAAGGAGCGATTGGATCAGATAGACCAGGATATGGTGGCACGACTGGCGCGAGGTGCACGAATTAGCATGGCTGAGTACCTTGACGCACAGCGACGGTTGGCCCTTTTGAAGAGAGAGGTGGGACGGGTAATGAGGGATGTTGACGTGGTGGTGTCTCCCACCAGCCTAACTACAGCCCTCAAAGTGGCGGATACCAAGGGAGTAATCCGGGTTAAGGGGCGTGAGGTGGCGGCAAGCTCACTAACGCTAAAGTGCACGGCCATAGCCTCGGATACAGGGTTGCCGTCGGTCTCGGTGCCCTGCGGATTTGGCGAAGGGCCGCTGCCCATAGGTTTACATATTATGGGTAGATGGCGACAGGATGCCCTGGTTCTGAGAGTAGCGCATAGTTACCAGCAGGCCACGGGGTGGCATAGGTTTCACCCACCCGTGGACTAGGTTGATGGGTGTGGCCTGAGCTTGCCAAGGTATGGCAATGGGGCCAAGGTTGTTTGGGTGGTGGTGGTTTTGCTGAAGGGCGGTTGGAACCAATTTGGGAAGGAGTATTGAATGGTTGAGGATAAGGGACGGTTGGAGGGCAAGGTGGCCATAGTGACGGGGGCCGGTTCCAGCGGCCCGGGTGTGGGGAACGGCAAGGCAACGGCCATACTCTTCGCGCGGCAAGGGGCCAAGGTGCTGCTGGTGGACGCCGTGCTAGCTCGTGCCCAAGAAACCCTGGAGATGGTGCAGGCGGAGGGTGGGATAGCTTCGGTTTTCCAGGCGGACGTTACCAGCTCTGAGGACTGTCGGGGCATGGTGGCGGCGGCGGTACGCCGGTACGGACGGTTGGATATTCTGGACAATAACGTAGGCATATCGCATCGAGGCCGGGTCGTGGAGGTCAAGGAGGAGGACTGGGACCGGGTGATGAAAGTGAACGTCAAAAGCATCATGCTGGCCAGCCGCTACGCCATACCTGAAATGGTGAAGAGCGGCGGCGGGTCCATTATCAACATATCGTCTATAGCTGGGCTTAGGGCTAACGGTACAACTCCCTACAGCACGTCCAAGGCTGCGGTTATTGGACTCACCTTCTCCATGGCCGGGGACCACGGGCCAGACAACATCAGGGTGAATTGTATTGCCCCGGGGCTGGTGTACACTCCCATGGTAGCGCCGCGAATGGACGCGGAGTTAAGGCAACGGCGTCGTGAAGCGGCACCGCTGGGTACGGAGGGTACGGGCTGGGACGTCGCTTGGGCAGCCGTGTATCTGGCCAGCGAGGAGTCTCGTTGGGTCACGGGTATCGTGATACCGGTGGACGCGGGGCTGAGCGTGACGACGCCGGTTACGAACAGCCCATTGGCCCAGCATCGGGTATATAGGTAGCAGGCATAGTCGCCGGTTTACGCTCCCTCCGCGTCAGCGTGGGTTGATCGGCGGGATAGTCTAACGACGCAAGGAGAACGGTTATGAATAACAAGGACCTCGCTTTTACCCCTGCCTCGGAGTTGAGGCGATTGTTGGACACACGTCAGGTTTCGTCGGTGGAGGTCACTGAGTTGTTCCTTCGGCGTATAGAGGAGTTCAACCCCATTCTCAATGCCTTCCTCACGGTTACCGGCGATGAGGCCGTGGCTTCGGCGAAGGAGGCGGACGAAAGGATTTCCCGGGGCGAAGGGGAAGGCTCCCTCCTTGGGATACCCATATCCATCAAAGACCTGGAGATTACCAAGGGCATTCGCAGTACCATGGGGTCGCTGGCCTTCAAGGACCTGGTGCCGGACCAAGACTCGGCCACTGCGGAGCGGGTGCGGCGTTCCGGGGCGATTATCCTGGGTAAGACCAACACACCGGAATTTGGGCTGTCTGGGACCACGGAGAATCGGCTGGGAGAAGCTTGCCGGAACCCATGGAACACGGAGCGTACCAGCGGGGGTTCCAGCGGCGGCGCGGCGGCGGCCCTTGCTGCCGGTCTCTGTTCGCTGGCTACGGGGAGCGATGGTGGTGGGTCCATTCGGATTCCTTCCAGCTTCTGCGGTCTATTTGGCATCAAGCCAACGTTGGGCAGGGTGCCCCGATACGGAGGTGTTGGCAACCCGTCGCCCAACCTAACGTCGCAGTCGGGCCCCATGGCTCGAAATGTACGAGATGCCGCGATGCTGCTGCAAGCCTTGGCTGGATACGACTCCCGCGACCCCGGGGCAATGAGGGAGACGCCGCCCGATTTTATTTCCGCGGTGGGTCAGGGAGCGAGGGGACTGCGAATGGCGTGGAGCACGGATCTGGGCTACGCCGCCGTGGACCCCGAGGTTGCCAGGATGACGGCCAAGGGGGCGAAGGTCTTTGAGGAGTTGGGGTGCGTGGTGGAGGATACGGACCTGTCGCTGGAGCATCCGATGGATGGGTTCTTGAGCATTTTCTGCGCCGGCGCGTATTTGTCCTATGGAAAGGTGTATGAGGAGCATAAGGACCTCCTCACCGACTACGTTCGAGAGAACCTGGCCCTGGGCAAACGGACGTCCGGGGCGGACTACGCCAAGGGGCTGCTGGCGGCCCACGTGATGCAGAGCCGCATTGATGACCTTATGGAGAGGTACGACTTGCTTTTGACTCCCACCATGGCGGTTCCGGCCTTTCCGGTGGGGCAGTTCCCGCAGACTATTGACGGCACGGACGTGGCTCACCGATGGGGGTACATGCCTTTTACGCCGGCATTTAATTTGACGGGGCAGCCGGCGGCCAGCGTTCCGTGCGGTTTTTCCAACGACGGAATGCCTATTGGCCTGCATATCGTGGGGAGGCGAGGGGAGGAGGCCACGGTGCTGCGGGCGTCGGCCGCCTTTGAAGAGGCGCGGCCGTGGTCGCATCTGCGGCCCGTGGTGTCTTAGCGTCGCCGTCCAAGCGCGGGGGAATTACGTGACGGCGCACGGAGCAAACCGGGGTCCGGCGGCCGTTTTATCTTTGAGCTTCCCATTGGCAGTAAGGGCCAGGCCTGGGCAACGGACCCATAGCTCACGCCCTAAACCGCGCTTCTTGGGGTTTTGCCGGAGCAGCTCGGTATAATTAGAGTGAGACATGATGTTTCTATGGCGATATCGAGAGGCGTCAGTCCCAACTTTGAATAGACTAGGAAGAACTCGTACGATGCCGGATGATGCGGCACCCAAGGGAAGTTCACCAATAGCAGTCGGTCTCTTTGCGGGCTCCATTGCCGGTATGGTGGGCATCATTCTCAACCTACCTCTTGAATCGCCAAGTGACGCCTTTCTCAACAGCGCCTCGGTGGCCGTGGTTTCTCTGGTAGCGGGACTAGGCGCAGGTGTTCTCTGGCGGGGGTTGGGGCGATATCCACGACACCGAATGACCATCTTCATAGTCTCCTTTGGGCTCATCTTTGCGCTAATCATTCTTGTTGCAGCGCTTGGAGAGGCGTACATTGAGCGCTCGTTGACCTATATAATTCCGGTGTCTGCGGCGGTATTGGGAGTGACGTGTGTTCTCACCATAGCGTTGATGCGATTGAAATCGGCACTGCCATGGTGGTTGGCCTCTCTAACGGCGTCCATGGCGCTAGGTGTCGGCCTCGCTCTGGCAGGCCAGGGTGATCAGGAAGACGGAAGGTTGGAGTTGCCGCCGAGGACTTCAGCCGTGGCGCTCCGGTTCCACGACGGCGGTAGAACGGTATGGGAGTTAATAGATAATGAACAAAATTAAGATTTTTGGCCCTCAACGAGCCGCATTAGTGGTGGTTGCTGTGGTTTCGGTGTTGATGCTTCTGCCGACGGCATGCGGGGGCTCCACCGAAGAGGGGTTTGCCACAGAGGCGTCGGGTACGCCGACGCGGAACGTAGTTACGCCTTTGGCCACGGCAACGCCTTTAGCTACCGCGACGCGGGACGTAGTTACGCCTTTGGCCACGGCAACGCCTTTGGCTACCGCGACGCGGGATGTGGTTACGCCTTTGGCCACAGCAACGCCTTTGGCCACCGCGACCCCCATAGCCATCCCGGATGCCGAGGCGGGGCCGAGGGAGATTGGCGAGTATGAGGGCATCGTCTTTGTCGTGTCAGAGGGGTCGGAGGCGACCTTTACTGTTACGGAGCAGCTAGCAAAACTGTCCCTGCCCAACGACGCCGTGATGCGGACTATGGCGCTTTCGGGAGAGGTACGCTTGGACGGTGAATCGTCCATGATTGAGATTGATTTACAAACCCTGTCCAGTGACCAGAGCTACAGGGACGGGTACGTAAGGGACCGGATGTTTCGAGATCACCCAACTGCGACCTTCAAGGTGCCGAGTATCGACTCTATCCCTGAGGGCTTGGCCGAGGGAGAAGAAGTTTCTACGCAAATCACCGGGACCCTTGAGATTCGAGGTATCACGGCGCCGATTGCCTTCGAGATAGAGGCGCGGGACGATGGCGACGGGATGTTTATCCTGGGTCGTACTACCTTTACGTGGGACCAGTTGGAAATACCTGTACCTACGGCGGCTTCGGTGACCAGCATTGAGGACGAGGTGCGGGTGGAGGTGCTGCTGTCAGTGGTGCCTCAGGGTGGGTAGCATACAGGCGTTAGTTGGGGTGGGGTCCTTGCATGACGGCTGTATTGGTGGTTGGAGCGTTGCTTAGGGGGTCCCGACGACGTTTTCCAGATGGTGTTCTTGCACCAGTTCCCAGAGTTGCTGCCATGTGTCGTCTTCGACAAAGATACCGTCCTGCCTTCGCTTCTTCTGGGTGAGCCACTCCAATTCTCCAGGGTAGAGGACTTGGTTAAATCCGGTGGCAGGGGAGGAAGACTTCACAAACCGGGTAAAGGCGTCCACCTCCGACTTGAACTCCTCCAAGGGGCGGAATGAGGCAACGTTGAACACCGCGATGAAGCAGCCGTCGTTGTGGCGTCCTTGAGGGTCGATGCCAAATCCGAGACCGGTGAGGAGACCGGAGAGAATTTCAACGATGAAGGAGAGGCCGTAGCCCTTATGACCTTGGTCGGCGCCCAGGGGCAGAATTGCGCCGCCGTCGAAATAGTCCTGGGGGTTTGTAGTAGGGCTGCCCTCTTTGTCGATAACCCAAGAGGAGGGTATAGGCTCCTGTCGGTTGACGGCGAGGCTTACCTTGCCCGCCGCCACAGCGCTGGTGGCCATGTCCAGGAGAACGGTGCCTTCAAGGTTGCTGGGGACGCCCACGGAAATGGGGTTGGTGCCGAGGCGCCTGTCCCTGCCGCCAAAGGGGGCAACAGCCTTGGGCCCTTGGCCGGAGTCTGCTGTTATGAGGCCAATCATGCCTGCCGCGGCGGCCATGGATGGATAGTCTCCCAACCTGCCTATGTGACTTTGGTGAAAAACGGTAATGGCGGCCAGCCCATGGGTTCGAGCCTTTCGGATGGCCATCTCCATGGCGTGTTCGGTGACTACGTAGCCAAATCCCCAATTGCCGTTGACGCGAGCGGTGGTTGGGGTTTCGTCGAGGACTTCAAGGGGGGCGCCGGGGACAATGTGCCCGACCTTGATACGCTCAGCGTAGACCGGCACCTGTATGACGCCGTGGGAATCGTGGCCCACTAGGTTGGCCTCCACAACGTGGGTGGAGACTATGTCTGCTTCCTTTTCCGAGGCGCCCATGGCCCGAAATATGGAGTGGCAGACCTTGTGCAGATAACTGTGACCGAGTATGGGCATATCTAGTAGTCCTCCTTAGGTGGTGGTTCTTATTCGGCCCGGCGGGCCGGCTCCCATGACTAAGCGGGCCAACTCTCCAAATTATACGAGGCTTTCCAGAACAGGTACTCGTACCTCATGCTGGTTACGTAGACCTCCTCCATTCTTTGGACGGAAGGCGGGCCTAGGCTTGAGGCCAAATCATCTGCCAGTTGCCGGACCCAAAAGGCGAGGGCTTTGAACTCTTCAGAGGCGTACATGCGGATCCACTGGCTATATAGGGGCGCGTGCTCCGGCGGGCCCTGTCGGTTGAGGTAGTCGCCAATCTCCCAGTAACCCCATTGGCAGGGGAGCAAAGCGGATACAAGCTCCGGGAAAGAGTTGTGGTGGGCGACCGATAGGAGGAACTGGGTGTAGGAGAGGGTGGTTGGGGCCTTTTGGGTCTCCTCCAGCTCCTTGGCGGAGATGCCGAATTGGGCGCAGTAGTCGCGATGCAGGTCCATCTCGGTGTTCAAGGTCTCGTGGAGGAGTCGGGCAAACCATCCCATGGACTCCAGGGTACCGGAGCGGGCCGCGGCCAGAGCCAAAACTCGGCTGTAGTCGATGAGGTAGAGGTAGTCTTGGCGCACGTAGAACTTGAACTTCTCAATGTCCAGGGTGCCGTCGCCGATTCCTGTTGTAAAGGGGTGGTTGAGAATGGACTGGCGGAGTCCCAGGGACTTCATTTCCACCGTGTCGCTAAATGTCATTGCTTGCTCCTGACGTGCAGGGGTGGGGATGTTTTACCATGACATGACTTGACATGCCGTGGTACTCACGGGCACCCATGCAAGGGGAAGTCCTTAGAAGGTTGTGTGGAGTGCGAGGGGAATGATACCAGGCGGCAGGAAAAAATTCACGTTGCAAAGAGGCGCAGGCTGGAATAGTATGGGACAACCTGGGGGCGGGAGAGGCGAGTTGTCCAAGAGAACACCCTTTATCAAGAAGCTGGAAGCCGTTGTGGGCAAGGACTACGTTATCCATCATCCCGAGGACCTACTAGTCTATGAATACGACGGCTCTATCGACAAGGCTCTCCCCCGGGCGGTAGTGCTGCCGGCCACCACCGACGAAGTTAGCCGGGCGCTGGCTATCGCCTATGAAGAAGGTGTGCCCGTGGTGGGACGGGGGACCGGGACGGGGCTTAGCGGGGGGGCCATAGCGTCCACGGGAGGACTTCAGGTGACACTGACCCGGATGGACCGGATTTTTGAGATAGACGTCGGGAACCGGTTGGCGGTGGTGCAGCCTGGGGTTATCAATCTTCATCTAGACCAAGCGGCCCGGAGGCACGGGCTCCGCTATGCACCTGACCCATCGAGCCAGAAGGCGTGTAGTCTAGGTGGTAACGTGGCGGAAAACGCCGGTGGGCCTCATTGCCTGGCCTACGGAGTCACCAGCAATCACGTCTTGGGCATGGAGGTGGTTCTGGAAGATGGATCGGTTACTTGGATGGGCGGGAAGGTGCGGGACTCCGTAGGATACGATCTACGAGGAGTCTTTATTGGGTCGGAAGGGACCTTTGGACTTGCTACAAAGATTGTTTTGCGGCTCCTGCCGACGCCCCCTGCCACCAAGACCTATATAGGCATATTCCCGGATATTCAACGGGCCTGCCTGGCCGTTTCTTCGATTATTGCCGGGGGTATGGTTCCGGCAGCGTTGGAGATTATAGACGCGCTGACTATCAAGGCGGTGCAAAGGGTCACGGAGGCTGGTCTGCCGGAAGACGCAGGTGCGGTTCTTCTGGTGGAGTTGGAGGGTGAGGAGGAGGAGGTGGAGGAGCTTGGGTTGCAGATTGAGGCGATTCTCGGTCGAGCTGGGGCTTCAGAGGTCCGGTGGGCAGAGTTGGCGGAGGAGCGAGAGCGGCTGTGGTCTGCTCGAAAGAATGCGCTGGGCGCTCTGGGGTCTTTGGCTCCCAACTACTACTTGGTTGACGGAGTGGTCCCGCGCACTAGGCTCACGGAGACTCTGGGGCGTGTTGCGGAGATAGGAGCCGAGTACGGGATATCCATTGCGAACGTCTTTCATGCCGGTGACGGGAACCTGCATCCGTGCATCCTGTTTGACGAGCGTAAGCCCGGCGACGTGGAGCGTGTGATGGAGGTGGGCGGCAAGATACTGGAGGTTTGTGTCAACATGGGCGGGGCTTTGAGCGGTGAGCATGGTATTGGCCTAGAGAAGAAGGAGTACATGCCTTTGGTCTTCAGCGTTGAGGACATGGAGGTTATGAAAAGGGTCAGAGGCGCTTTTGCCCCCATGGGTCGCTTCAATCCGGGGAAGGCGTTCCCCGGTGGGCCGGAGTACCGGCACACAATGCAGCGCGGGGCGGTGCTGGCCGCCGGCCCCGGGGCACACGTGTAGACGACATGGCCGGTGTGGTGTCCACGGCTATTATGGAGTCTGCGGGTATTTCCAATGTATTGCCTGTGGAGAAGCATCACCTTTACGCCGTAGACGGGGTACTCCCCAGCGCCGTGGTGCGTCCCTCCACGGTGGAGGAGCTTTCGGACGTAGTTTCGCTGGCGGGCGGAACGAGGCGCCTCGGTGACCCCCTATGGCGGCGGCACCATGGTGTCGCTGGGGAACCTGCCCAGAGGTCCGGGGCTGGCGGTGTCCACTATTTTGTTGGATGGGATTCTCCAGTATGAGCCATCGGACCTTACGATCACAGTGCAGGCCGGCATGACCCTGTCCAAACTGGCCGACGTCTTGGCAAAGGAGGGACAGTTCCTGCCGCTGGAGGTCCCATGCCCGAATAGGGCAACGGTTGGGGGGCTGCTGGCTACGGCGCACTCGGGGCCACTGAGTCTGTCCTACGGCTTACCCAGAGATTGGCTCATTGGAGTTAAGGTGGTGAATGCCAACGGCACGGTGACAAAAGCCGGTGGCAAAGTGGTCAAGAATGTTACCGGATACGACATGAATAAACTCTATACTGGCTCTTTAGGTACGCTGGGCATCATTGCGGAGGCCACTTTCAAGGTTGCGCCCAAGCCTCCCGTGGCCCGCACCGTGGCGGCAAGTTTTTCGACGCTGAAAGAGGCTTTGAACGGGGCATCGGTGCTGTTGCAGGAATACGGCAGGCCCTCTGCCCTGATTGTGGCCAACGGCGAGGTTGCAGCCAGGTTGATGCCGGGGAGCCGGAGCTATCTCCTACTGGCGTTGTTCTTGGGCAGGGAGGGGGTGGTGTCGGGACGGATGGAACGTAGCCTTTTATCGTTGAAGGGGCATGGGTGCCAAGGAATCCAGGAGCTTGATTGCTGTGAAGGGGGTGGGACGTGGCAGCGAGTTGTAGACCTGCCATGGTTGGGTGAGAATGCTCCGGACTTGGGCATCAGGTGCAGCGTTGTTCCGTTGCAGGTTTCGGGGCTTTTGCAAGCATTGGACTCGCTGGGCGTATCGTCGCTGAGCCACGGGTTTGTTGCGGAGGTGGGGACGGGTTCGGTGAGGAGCTTGGGCTGGGGCGCCGCGGAGCCGGGAATCTTTGCCGAGAGGATTCAAAAGGTTACCTCGCTGACCAGCCGATTTCAAGGCGTATGGGTTATCGAGAGGTGCCCGCTTACGTTGAAAGAGGACCAAGACGTATGGGGGCCTCTCCCGCCGGCCATAGAGGTAATGCGCCGCGTCAAGTTGGCGTTAGACCCTCATGGGATTCTAAATCCAGGACGATTCATTGGAGGACTATAGCCGTGTCTCCTGACGTAAATCCGCTATCTTCTGTGCTTGGCCAGGCAATGGATGAAGACCTGTACCGCTGCGTTCACTGCGGCCTTTGCCTTAGCGTGTGCCCCACCTACGGGGAGACGGGTCTGGAGGCGGAATCGCCCAGGGGAAGAATAGCCCTGATGAAGGGCTTACAAGAGGGTCGTATAGGGGCCAGCAAGAGGGTGGTTAGTCACTGGGACTTGTGCTTGGGGTGCCGGGCTTGCGAGGTGGCCTGTCCCTCAGGGGTGCCCTACGGTCGGCTCATAGAAGGTGTTCGGGAGGAGGTGTTGCGGCAGGGGGCCGTGTCCTGGCGTTACAGGATGGTGGCTGTCCTCTTTCTGAAGGGCCTGCTGCCCCGGCTTTCAATGCTGCGAAAGTTGGTTTGGCTTTTGAGGTTGTATCAGCGTTGGGGCGTGCGCGGCCTGCTCAGGAAGACTCGTGTGCTCAAGCTGCTGCCGGGACGCCTGGAAAAACTGGAGGGTCAGCTTCCTGAAATCCCCTCGCAATTCTTTAGACCCGGTCCCGGGGTGTTCCCCGCCGTCGGTACGTCCAGGATGAAGGTCGGGTTGCTTTTGGGCTGCGTGATGCCGCTGGTACATGCTCCCACCATGGAGGCCGCGGTCAGGGTGTTGCAGCGCAACGGCTGTGACGTGGTTGTCCCCTCGGCGCAGGGGTGCTGCGGGGCCCTGAATCTTCATAGCGGCGACCGGGCAACGGCGCGTCGTATGGCCCGTCGTAACATTGACGCCTTCCTAGCGGCCGGTGTGGAAAAGGTGGTGGTGGCCTCTGCGGGGTGTGGCTCCGCCATGAAAGAGTACGGACACTTATTGAAGGATGATCCCCTTTACACCGAAAAGGCAGGGGAGTTGAGTGCCATGACGGTGGATATTTCCGAGTTCTTGGCGGAGCTTCCGTTGGTTTCGCCGCGGGGACGTATCAGCGTCAAGGTGACTTATCAGGACCCGTGCCACCTTGCCCATGCCCAGCGAATCACCGAGGCGCCAAGGAAACTTCTTCGGGCGGTGCCGGGCTTGGAGTTGGTTGAAATGGAAGACGCCAGCCGGTGCTGCGGAGCTGCGGGGATATACACCATCACCCAACGTGAGATGTCCGGCCGACTGCTGGATAGAAAGATGCAGGGGGTGCTGGCGGCCAAGGCCGACGTTGTGGTGACGGCCAACCCAGGCTGTGTCATGCAGTTGGAGGTCGGGTTGAAGGAGGCAGGCGCCCCCGGTCGGGTTTGCCACGTGGTGGATATTCTGGACCAGGCTTATCGGGCGGAGGAGAAGTAAGGGCCGCGACGACAGCACTCAACGTGTGCGCCCACCCTGGCTATCCGGTTTATTATATGGCGAATCTCCTGACCGTAGTGTCCCCGTAGTGCGAATCTTGGAGGGAACTACATTACTGCCGATGCTCCGCCATCTATGTTGATGGAAGTGCCCGTGAGGTAGCTGGCTGCCTCTGAGGCTAGGAATGCGATGACGTCTCCCGCCTCCGCTGCTTCCCCCACACGGCCCAGGGGCACGTCCCGCTCATTGGCTATCTGCTGATAAAAGGCGTCAAGGCTCAGGCTATTTCCCGTGGCGGCTAAAGCGGCATAGCGTGCCTCATGCTGGCCGCTCTTGATGAGTCCTATGCAAACAGTGTTTACCAGAATGTTGTCTTTGGCGAACTCTTTGGACAGGGCCTTGGTAAGTGCGATGCCCGCTGCTCTGGTAACGGAGGTCGGCACCGAATTTGCCCCGGGGGTCTTCCCGCCGAGGTTTGTGACGTTGATAATTCGCCCTCCTCCGGCTCGGCGCATCTCGGGAATGGCGATTCGACAGAACCGAACGGCGGCTAGGAGCTTCAGGTCTATGTCTGCCTTCCAATCCTCGTCCTGCACCGTTTCAAAGCTGGCCGCGGCAGATTTCCCCGCGTTGTTTACCAGGATATTCAACCCTCCAAAGGAGTCTACGGTTGTACTCATGACGCGGCGGATATCGGCGTCCCTGGTCATGTCGGCCTCAACGGGCAGAACGTCTGCCTGGCCCTGGCACCGGTCTCTTATTTCTTGGGCCGCCTCATCCAGCATGTCCATTCGCCGAGCGCATATAACGACCTTGGCGCCCTCCAATGCCAATCGGAGTGCAGCGGCTTTCCCGATTCCCTGGCTACCGCCCGTTATTATAGCCACCTTGTTGCTGAGTCCTAAGTTCATGGTTTTCTCCCCTTGTCAGCTTTTTATTAACTCTCTGGTTACCCTTGGCAGTGCGTCGATGACATCTGTCGCCTTGACGCCTCTGTCGCCGTAGGTTTCCTTCAGGCTTTCCGCTGCCGCGCCGTGGAGGTAAACGCCGCAGGTGGCCGCGTACTCCGGCGACATGCCTTGGGCCAGTAGACCGGCGATGATTCCCGTCAGCACGTCGCCGGTGCCACCGGTGGCGAGGAGGGGGTTGGCGAAGGGGGCAATCCAGCAATGCCCCGACGGGGCGGCTATGACGGTAAACGCGCCCTTCAAGACGACCACTTTACCCCATTGGGCCGACCATTCCCGCGCCGTTTCTGTGCGCCGGGCCTGGACCTCCGCTGTACTCAGTCCGGTAAGGCGGGACATTTCGCCGGGGTGGGGAGAGAGTATGGCTGGGGCCTTGAGGCGGCTCCACCAATGGTCTACCTGAGCCAGGTTGTTCAATCCATCGGCGTCTATGACCAAGGGTTGGGTTGGCTGAGGATGGGATAGCAGCATCATTTCAAGGAACCGGATAGCCTCTTGGGAGCGGCCCATTCCGCATCCAATGGCGAGGGAGGTGTACTGAGTAAGGGCCTTCTTGAGAGCGGGAATCGCCTGTGGCGCCATTCTTCGAAGGTCGCCGTCTGGCAGGGGCAGGTGTATTGCCTCGGTCAGTTTGGATGCTAGGATCCCCTGGATGCCTTGAGGCGTGGCCAGTGTAACCAGTCCGACCCCGGAGCGCAGGGCCGCTTCAGTGGCGAGGTAGGCAGCTCCGGGATAGTTTGCCGATCCACCGATGATTAGGGTGTGACCAAAGGTGCCTTTGTGACCATCCAAGAGTCGTTGGGGCAGTTTATCCCGGACATCGGAGGGTGTGAGTAGCTCCAGAGCAACGTCCTGGGCCGCCGTCTGAGGAATGCCTATGTCAAGCACTTTCAGGCTCCCCACTCGTTCCGCCGCGGGGAAAAGGAAATGCCCAACCTTTGGAAAGCCCAGGGCCAGAGTCAAGTCCGCCTTGGGCGCAGCCGGGTCCACTTGTCCCGTGCCGGCGTCAACGCCCGTCGGGACGTCCACGGCTATAAGGAGACCCTTTCTCTTGGCCAGGCGGATCATTACCTCTCTAATAGTGCCCTGGAGGGGGCGTGTTTTGCCTGTGCCCAGAACCGCGTCCAGCACAGCGTCGGCGGAGTTCAAAGCCTTGTCCAGGTACCTATGCCCATTATCGGCAGCGGCGTTGACCTGGACCGCTTCTTCATCCAGGGCCAGGCGCAGTTTGGGGTCGTCTTTCCGGCGTTCCGTGGCCATGTATAGGGTGATATAAGCGCCCCGGCGGGCCAGGTGTCGAGCAGCGACAAGGCCGTCGCCTCCGTTGTTTCCAGGGCCGACGAGGACCAGGATTCGCTTCCCCGCCACGGCGTCAAGAGCCCGACAGGTCTCCGAGGCTATGGCCAATCCGGCCCTTTCCATTAGATCGTCTGTGGAGAGTCCGCAGCGGGAGGCCGCCTGTTCAAGGCGCCGCATCTCGTCAGGGGTAACAATCTTCAAGTGGGGACCTCTCGCCATCCCACCACGGACGCCACGGCGTACTCCCTTGAGTGGGATATGGTTAGAGCTAGGTCTTTGATGCTCAGCGCAGCAGCTTTTAGAGACGCCTTGCCGTGAAGCCTAAGCGTTGGGGCATGGCCCCTCTTTCGCACCACCTCAATCTCCTTCCAGGCTATGCCCCTGATTCCGATGCCAAGGGCCTTGGACGTGGCTTCTTTGGCCGCAAACCGGGCGGCCAAGCGGTTAATTTTGCCACCGCAGAACTCCAGCTCACCGGGGGTGTAGATTCGGTGCAGGAACCGGTCTCCCCAGCGGGCTACAGTGTTGTTGATGCGCTGAATCTCTATAATATCTATGCCTGTGACAAGCATGGCGAAAGTCCTGAAGAGAAGTGCTGAGGCCGGGGTTGCTTTGAGATTAGAATCGGCCAGAGGTGTATTATAGGCTTGTGGATTGAGGGGTGTCTAACCGGTCCCTAACCCCCGATTTCTGCTGCGGCATGGAGGGAGTGTTAATGGCTAAGATTTTGGACGGCAAAGCTACGGCAGGGGAAATCCACACTGAGGTGAGGCGCTCAGTGGATGAGCTGAAGGGGAAGCATGGCCTCACCCCAGGTTTGGCCGTTGTGCTGGCGGGGGACGACCCTGCCTCTGCCGTTTATGTTCGAAACAAAAGTAGAACTTGCCGGGAGGTGGGCATCTATTCTGAGACCTTCCACCTGCCCGCAGACACGACCCAACGAGCGCTTCAGTCCCTTATCGAAAGACTGAACCACGATGTCCGGTTCCACGGTATCCTTGTGCAGCTACCCCTCCCGGGGCACTTGGACGAGGGGCTTGCCATTGGAGCGGTAGCGCCGCGAAAGGACGTGGATTGCATTCACCCCTTGAACCTTGGTCTGTTGAGCCAGGGAGTGTCAAATTTTGTGCCCGCCACCCCGGGAGGCATACAGCAGCTTCTTCTTCGCAATGGCTACAACCCTGAGGGCAAGCATGTTGTCATTTGCGGACGAAGCAACATAGTTGGGAAACCGCTTAGCCTCTTGCTGATGCAGAAGAGCGCTGGGGCTAATGCCACTGTGACGGTGTGTCACACAGGGACGGCGGACTTGGGCGAGGTTACCCGCCAGGCCGATATTCTGGTGGCGGCCATTGGCCGGCCCCGTGCCATTACTGCGGAAATGGTGAGTAGCGGAGCCGTGGTGGTGGACGTGGGGATTAATCGAGTGGAGGACTCGACGCGGCGACGCGGCTATCGGTTGGTGGGGGACGTGGACTACGAAGGCGTTCTGGACAAGGTGGAGGCGATAACCCCGGTGCCGGGGGGCGTCGGGCCCATGACCATCGCTATGCTGCTGGTGAACACAGTGACGGCGGCGCGTTCTTACGTTACATAACGGCTCAGCCTGGCTGGCTGACAAGGCGACGCCCCCAGGGCTTTGGTATGCAGACAGGGGATCGTCTGATATCGTGGAAACGGGCTATTGGGCCGTATTTTCGTGGAAGCGGGGGTGCGCAGGTGTACCCCTTCACAAAGACACCCGATCGATATATACTCTTATGGTTACAAAAGACATCAATTCGACCTGCAAAAACAGGTTCGGTGAAGGGAGATGATAATGCCCATTGGTGTGGGGCTGGAGAAGCTAAAGGCATATTTGGAAGAAAACAAACCCAGGCACATAGAACGTATCCAAGAGTTGGTGCAGCAACCCAGTGTCTCTACTGAAGACCTGGGAGTGCGGGAGTGCGCCGACCTCCTTGTGGAACATCATCTTGAGGTTGGCTTCCATGAAGCTAACACCATAGAAACGGGTGGACTCCCCGGCCTCTGGGCCTATTACGACGCTGGGGCTCCCAAGACCATTGTCGTTTACGCCAACTTCGATACGAGGCCGGTACTTCCCCACGAGAAGTGGGAGCACCCGCCCTTCAGCGGCACGTTGACCTCCGCCGGACCCTATAGCAAGGTGCTCATGGGCCGGGGGGCATTCTCATCCAAGGGTGTCTACTCAGCTTGGCTTAACTCCCTGGAGGCGCTGATTGCCGTGGAAGGCACACTGCCGGTTAACGTGATGACCCTTCTGGAAGGGGACGAGATACTGGGCAGCCCTTACTATCGAGACATGTTCGCCAAGTACAGAGACCGGTTGGAAACAGCCGACGTCAGCTTGAGTCCCGGTGCGTCCCAGGGCGCGTCGGGGACCGTGGGTATGACCCTGGGATACAAGGGGATGATCTACGCAGATTTGATTGCCAGCGGGGATAGTTGGGGCCGCGGCCCCCAGGGAGGCCCTCTCCACGGTATGACCAAGTCCGTGGTGGATAGCCCGGTATGGCGGTTGGTCCATGCCCTTTCGACGCTGACGGAGCGGGACGGCAATACCATTGCAGTGAAGGGGTTTTACGACGAAGTTAGGCCGCCCTCGGAGGAAGAGCGAAGGGCTGTTCTTGCCGACGGGGCTTGGAACAAGGTGCTTCCCGGCGTAGCCGGCGCCAAAGTGCCGGCCGGGGACCTGAGTGACGAGCAGACTATCTTGAATTTCTACTACGGGCCGAGCCTGAATATCAACGGTATTCGGGGAGGATTTACCGGACCCGGCACCCTCCCCTTCAGCCTTCCACATGAAGCGTCGGCGCGTTTTGACATTCGGATACCCCGGGGTTGCAGGGCGCAGACGGCCGTCAGGCTCATTCGTGAGCACCTGGACGCCGCGGGGTACGGGGACTTGGAGTTCCGTGTCATGGGCGCCTACGATCCATCTAACGCCGACCCCCAGTCGGACCTTGTACAGTCTATTGTACGAGCCTTTGAGCAGATGGAGGTGCCGTTGAGCATGGCGCCTTGCAGCGGCGGCGGGGGGCCCTGGTCCCTCTTCCCCACGGAGTTGGGTATACCCATGATCCGCAGTGTGGGTGTGGGGACGGGCAGCGGGGGTACCAACGAGTACCTAGTCATTGATGGCACGGAAAAGGTGGGTGGCTTGGTTGAGTGCTCACTATCACATATTCACATGCTAAAGTCTTACGCAGAAGGGAGTTAACCATGAATCGCAAAGAGATTGCCAAGTTGATTAACGAGGAGATGTCCGGAGACCGGGCACTGAAGTCTGCAACGCACATGACGGATTTCTACCGTTCCCCCGGTGCAGCCGGGTACCATCGCGCCACGGACTTTGTCGCCGACTTGTTCCGGGACAACGGCTTAGACAAGGTTTGGGTGGAGCGATATCCACTGGACGGCGAGACTAAGTTTGTTACCCAGTCAATGCCCCTGGCCTGGGAACCCATCAGCGCCGAGCTGCGGGTCGATTCGCCCCAGGGACAACTCCTGGTTTCTTACGAGAAGGCTCCCTCCTGCCTCCCCTGGTGGACTCCCTCCACTCCCGAAGGCGGCGTTACCCTGGACCTGATTGACGTGGGTTCCGGAGAGCGTCCGGAAGACTACGAAAAACAGGATGTCAGGGGCAAGGTGGTTCTCATTCGAAGCACCGAAAGAGCCAGCGGATGGGGCCACTCCGCAAATTTGGCAATGGAGCACGGAGCCGCGGGCATCGTAACCGATTATCTCCTGTATCAGACGGCGCCCTTTCGTACTCGTGAGTCCCTGCCGGACCCTGTGATGCTTCTCCGAATGCCTTCCAATCACAACAGCGCCTGGGCTATTGTCGTGAACTATCACGCAGCGGAGCAGCTGGCGTCTATGGCCGCCAACGGAGGCGTGAAGGTGTGGGCGGATATCCAGGCGAAGACCTTTAAGGGCGAGGGCCAGAACCTCCTCGCGGACATTGAGGGAACCGACAAGGCTGATGAGTATGTTCAGTTTGTGTGCCACGCCACGTCGGGAACAAAGCCGGGCGCCAACTGCGCTTCGGGGCCGGCCTTGATGGCGGAGATGGGCCGGACGTTGACGACCTTGATTGCCAGCGGCAAGATACCGAGGCCAAGGCGCACCATTCGTTTTCTGGTGAACATTGAGGGCCAGGGGACGAAGAATTATTTCCACAACCACAGGCCCGAGCTCGGGAAAACCGTTATGGTTATGGCCCTGGACAGCGTTGGCCATGATCAGCAAAAGTGCAAGTCAGCCCTGCTTTACTACCACTCCCCGGACTCGGTGCCGACGTTTATCAACGACTTTTACGTGGGTTTGATGGAGGAAACTCCCAAGGAGACTAGGTGGGTGTTCCACAACGAAGATACCATTCCCTTTGTCAATTTTGTTGACCATCCCTATACGCCATGGAGTGACAATAAGTACTATCCCGCTTTTGGCATCCCATCGCCGCTCATGATGTCTTGGCCGGACCTCTTTTTCCACACCGACTACCTGACGGCGGACAACCTGGATGCGAAGGTGTTCAAGCGTGGCGGCGTTACTACGGCTCTCTTTGGCCTACTTCTGGCCAGCGCAGGAGCCGAAGATGCCCAGGACATGATGAGGGAGGTGGGTACTCGCAGCCAGTTTAGGCTTGGACGTATTGCCATGGAGGGTAAGGGCGCTGCTGATGAGGGAAGGGTGCGAAGGCGGCTAGGTATACTGGCCAAACGGGACCAGCAGGCGGTGGCGTCTGCCCTGGTTCTTGTGGACGATGATGAACTGGCGCAACACCCGGAGTTGGAATCTACAAAGGACGCAATGCAGAGAGATATCGGCACACGTTTGGAAGAGGTTAGCGGCTGGCTCAAGAACGGGGCCTCTGAACCTGAGAAATTTGCCGCCGGAGAAGTCGTTCCGCGCCGTGCATATGAACGCGACGCTCCTGGTTTGGCAGGTACCGGCTATTGGGACCAGTACAATATGGCCGAGGAGATGGGGGCGCGAGACCCCAAGGTGCGCTACGATTCTTTGCGCATTATTGGAGATGAGATTTGGAATTTTATTGATGGCAAGCGGACCGTGAACGAGATTTCCGATGCCATCGGCGCCGAGTTTGACTTTGACTTGGAGTCCCGCCACATTCTTAAGCTCTTCCAGGGACTGGCCGATAGAGGCTTCGTAAGTCTAGACGCCGCCAAATAGCCGGGGTATCCGGGATTATAGCTGGGTTGAAGAATAGGTAGCATATGGCAGCGCCTCTTAGGATGCACTTGGTGCTCATGTTGGCTGCGGTGATAGTCTCGCTGCCCTTTTATGCCTTCTTGTGGCACCTGACCTTGCATATCCTTGGCGTCGTTCTGTTCATGGGCGGCATTGTGTCGACAACGGTGTGGGTAGCCATGGCCCAGAAGACCAGGGACACGGGAATTGTGCATTTTGCCTCCAAGACGGCTAGGTCTGTTGACCTGCTAGTAATCGCACCCTCAGTGGTCCTGGTGCTTCTGAGCGGCTTGGCCATGACGGTTGATAGATGGGGAGGTTGGGGCGGGTTTCACGAGTTCAGGTGGATAGAAACCGCCCTGACTCTTTTTGTCATCGTGGCGATCATTTGGGCCATATTCTTGCGTCGGTACCAGTCAAGGTTGGTAAACCTAAGCGACCAATCGGCACAGTCGAAAAGCCCCCTTAACGGGTCGTACTATGGAGCGCTGCGGCGTTGGTACTTCTGGAGCGGTGTGACCATTGTGATATCCATAGCTATTCTCTACCTTATGGTAGCCAAGCCATGGCTGTAGAGCACCAGCGAAGTCTATGAGCGAAGTCCCGGTTGTCTAGTCGCCCAAGGCCCCTTACACCGGTCTTCCGATAGTTCGCGTCCATGGAGAGAGTCTCCTTGCATGAGTAGGTCCCCGGTCGGCAGCGGCATTTACTATGGTTGGCTCATAGTGGCGGCGTCATTCTTTATCTCCCTCCTGACGGTGGGCGGCCGAAACGGCTTCGGGGTCTTTGTGATTCCCATGAGTGAAGAATTCGAGTGGGACCGCGGGACAATTTCCCTGGCGGCGTCCATTGGGTTCCTTCTCAACGGGCTGAGCCAGCCCTTTATTGGCCGCCTCTACGATAGGGTGGGGGGCCGGAGGCTTATCCTGGTTAGCCTGGTAGTCATAGGAGTTTCCAATCTTCTGCTGGCCGCAACCAACCACATCATCTTTCTTATCATCGTTTTTGGTGTGATTATGGCCATCGCCATGAGCGGCGGTTCGCTGAACACGGCAGTATCGATAATCTCCAAGTGGTTTGAGAAGAAGCGGGCCATGGCGGTGGCGATTATTGCCGCCGGTGCGCCTATGGGTGGGCTTATTTTGGTGCCCCTCTCTTCGTACCTCATTCAACTGGCGGGCTGGCGCACAACTTGGGCGGTGCTGGGCGTGATGGTGTTGACCTTGGCGGTGCCCCTGGCCTATTTCATTATGAGGGAGCGGCCCGAGGATTTGGGCCTGCTGCCCGACGGTGTCTCGGCGCCCACCGGCGCCGGGGGTAGGGCGTCAACTTTCCCTTTGAGGGCTCCCCTGGAATCTGACCGGTGGATGTCGTCCTTTGGCTCCTTCCCAATGTGGCAGTTGAGCGGGGCCTATTTTGTTTGCGGGTTCACCACGGCGCTGATTTCGGCCCACTTTGTCCCCTTTGCCATCGAAGCAGGGTATTCGCAATCCATGGCGGCTTCCGCCTTTGGTGTTATGAGCGGGCTCAACGTGGCCGGGGTGATGCTGGCTGGGGTGATGGGGGACCGGTTTGGACGGAAGAACCTTCTTGCGCTGGTCTACTTGCTGCGGGCGGGTGCTTACGCAACTTTGTTGATGGTTCCCGGTCTCTTGGGGTTGTGGAGTTTTGCGGTAGTCGCCGGGTTCTCCTGGATTGCCACGGTACCCCTGACTACGTCCCTTACCGCCGACGTCTATGGACTTAGAAACATTGGCATTCTGGGCGGGATTGTTTTTACTGCGCACCAGTTTGGCGGGGCTATCAGCATTCAGCTTGCCGGAGTGCTGAGGGATTTGACCGGTTCCTACCAAGTGCCGTTGATTATGGCCGGGGTTTTGCTTGTTGGGGCGAGCCTGTTGAGCTTTTCCATTCGTGAGAAGAAGTACTCAGCCAGGTACCAGCCGTCGGGGCCTGTTGCTCCGGCGCCCCAGGGTATCTGAAGGTCGTGAAACCGCTTTCGGTGGCCCTCCATCACGGTGAGCCGGGGGACCCGGACCTCTTTGAGTGGATAATGCACCGTCTGGATGCCCTCATTAGCCTTGAACCCGCGGCAATTGTAGCGGTGCTGGGGTTGGTGGTTGTGATGATCCCCGCGGCGATACTGGTGGTCTACGCCATATACCGGCGGCGGGCTGCTAGGTAGGGGAACCGCCTACCGGAAGGTCTCTACCAGAGACGAAGCGGAAAGGATTGCATCCCGTGTCACCAACGGGGTGACAAGGGCCGCAGTCGTAGCTTTGATGGAAAGGTAGTATAACTTTGCGACGACTATCGCGGGAACAATTATCCAACTTGCTCCACCTCAACCTCCATGCCCTCGTTCTTCAGCCGCTTAAGAATTTTATCCGCCCATCTCGACCAACTCACGTAACTCCCCGAGATATACCGTTCACTTGCAAACCACTCCATTTCTCGCATCTCTTTATCGGCGAACTTCTTAACAAACTCTTTAGAAGAGTAAGCTGCTCCGTTGAAACTGTAGACAAACTTACGTTTCTTGGAACGGACCGGTGGCGGAGTGGGATTAGACTGCTCTTCAATCGGTTACAGCTCCGTTACGTAGGAGGCAGCCCGCGGCTGTGGTGCTGGTTGGTGGTTAGCCACGCAGAAACCCTTCAAGGCTTGCTTGACCTGTACGGCAAACCATTCCACTTTATTGGCGGTCTTAAGTCCGTCGTATGTCCTCTGCATTATCCAGCGGACGAAGGGTTTCTGAGGATTCTTACACGCCGAAGCTAAGACCTTTCTAATGGCGTCCTGGTAGTACAACTCCTCACTAAGGCGAGCCGTGTCTTCAAGGGTATAATTGTGCTTGGAAAAGGCCGACAAGCTTGCAACGTCCCTTGGTGACAACTTGGTGATGTCAACGGACAGGAACGGCTTGTCATCCATGAGATTATCGTGATCCGTGTCGCCGAAGAAGCGGTACTCGATGCCATTGGTCAGAATCCCCACCTTAGCTGTTGTGGCGTTCCAGTACCGGAACAACTGTGTCAGGTGACGCTTATCGTCAAGGGCCACATCCACCTGTTTCGCTTCTATCAGGATTATCGGCTCGCCGTCCCTGAGCAGAGCATAGTCCACCCGCTCATGCGACTTAATACCTATGTCCGCCTGGTACTCCGGGACCACCTCAGTCGGGTCGAAAACGTTGTAGTCCAACGCCATCAGAAAAGGTAACAATAGAGCCGTCTTTGTCGCTTCCTCGGTCTCCAGGGTAGCTTGTACCCTCTTAGCAGTCGCTGCTAGAGACGCCAACTTTATCTCGATGCTCATGGACCGCTCCTTTACTAATGTGCCAAGCGAAGCATTCAGTTCCGACATTTCTTCCTTGACTGCCTTGCTAGTCGACCTTGGGGCCGTGGGGGGCGTAGGCCGTGGCGTTGGGGTCTCGGCGAGCAAATTTGGCGCGGCCCTGCTTACCAACCAAAATACCGTCCTGTATGACGACCTCCCCGCGGACCATGGTCATTATCGGCATACCGACTAGGTCCATGCCCTCGAAAGTATTGAGGTCGCTGATACCGTGCTCCTCCCCCACCGTCTGCATGTGGCTTGGGTCCCACAGGACAACGTCGGCGTCGGAGCCAACTTGGAGGGCACCCTTCTTGGGCCAGATGCCAAAAATCTTGGCGGGGTTCTCGCAAAAGAGTTGGACAAAGCGGGGAAGGGTGATCTTGCCGGTGTTAATGCCGTGGGTCCAGACCACGGGCATCATGAACTCCAGGGTGCTGAGTCCCGCGGCTACTTGGAAGATGTCAATCTTGTCCGGGTCCGGCTCCTCGGCGTCACCTTGGACGGTTCCGGTGAGACTGCCGGTCAACTTCAGATTCTTGGTATATCCGGTAAAGTCGCTGGCTATGGTATTGAGGCTGCCGCTGGCGACGCCGCTCCACATGGCGGCAACGTCTTCGGTCTCTCGCAAGGGCGGGGCAACCTTGTACTTGTAGCCGTGCTCCAACATCATGTCGTTGGTGAGGGTGAGAAAGTGGGGACAGGTTTCGGCATAGAGGTCCAGCCCCTTGTCCTTGTAGTGGTCCAGAACGGGGACAACTTCTTGGGAGCTGAGGTGGACGGGGTACAGGGGCGACCCGGTGACCAGGGCCATAGTGGCGGCGCGGTTCACGGCCTCGGCCTCAACAATAGAGGGTGCGGCCTTAAGGTGATACTCGGGGGAGGTCTTTCCCTGTTGCTTGAATTGGTTTTCCAAATAGGCTTTGCAGGTCCCGTTTTCTGCGTGGACCATGACCATGCCGCCGTTGTGTGCGGCGTGGTGCATAACCATCATCACCATGTCGTCGGGAAGGGCCATGAGGTTGGAATAGTCGGCTTCGGTGGCAACGACAAATGGATTCCAGGTCATGAAGAGCTTAAAGGAGCAGGTGCCCAACTTCACAAGTTCCGGGATAACCTTGTGAAGGTCGTCCTTGTCTCTCATGGTAATGAGGCCATGGCAGGTAAAGTCGGTGTAGGACGTTTCCTCGGCAAATTCGATAAAACCTTTAACAATGTCGGGGTTGTATTTTCGAATGCCCCACGTGTTTTGAAAATGCTCGTGGCGGTGGGTCTCAGAGCCAATAAAGGCGGCGACGGTGGTAACGCCGCCAAAAGCTGCGCATAGAGAATACGTATCCATCTTGTCGCCGAAAATTGGATGGGAGTGGGAGTCAATGCCGCCTGGTAGAACATACTTGCCGGAGGCGTCTATGGTGCGGCCGGCCTCTTTGCCTGACAGGTCGGAACCCAACTCCGTAACCTTGCCATCGGTGATCAGCAGGTCCGAGCGGGTGATGTTTTCTCCGGATACCAAAAGGCCACCCTTTATCAGAACGTCAGCGCGGTCCGTGCTCATAGTCCATCCTCCTGAAGTGCTGGCCTAATGCTAGCACGAGGTGGGACGAGGGGCAAGACGGGGTTGAGTGGTGTGGCAATGGTATAATTTGTGCCCCCATGAAGACGAGCGAGTTTGACTATCACCTGCCGCCTGATCTTATCGCCCAAACCCCTGTGGAGCCCCGGGACTCCAGTCGTTTGCTTGTCTTGCATCGGTCTTCGGGACGAGTGGAGCATACTTCCTTTGACGGTTTGGGCCAATATCTCCGGGCCGGTGACTTATTGGCGCTGAACGATACGAAGGTGATGCGGGGCCGCTTGCGAGCACGGCGGAAGAAGTCCGGCGCGCGCGTGGAGTTTCTCCTGCTGCGAAGGATGGATCAGTGTCTGTGGCAGGCTGTGGGGCGGCCCGGTCGAAGGCTCAAGGCCGGTGAGCGATACGTGGTGGAGTCCGGCGAAGTGGAGATTGAGGTGCGAGGGCGAGGGGACGAAGGCACCCTGACTTTGCATCTGTCTACGGAGGAGGGAATGGACCGGTGGGGAGAGACGCCCCTGCCGCCCTACGTTAGCCGGCCCCTGGAGGACCCGGAGCGGTACCAGGCTATCTATGCGCGAGAGCCTGGCAGCGCCGCGGCGCCGACGGCTGGGCTTCACTTTACCAGGGATTTGATGGAGGGCCTGGCGTCGCAGGGGGTGAATCGGGTCTATTTGACGCTTCACGTGGGGTTGGACACCTTCCGGCCTGTGGAGAGTGAGGATCCGCGGATGCACAGAATCCATAAGGAATATTGCCGGGTTGACCCCATTGCGGCGGCGGTTATCAACTCCACGCGGAGGTAGGGTGGCAAGGTGGTGGCGGTGGGCACAACATCGGTGAGGACACTGGAGCAGGCCGCGCTGTGGTCGGCGAGGCAGGGTGTCGGGGAGTTGGCGCCTGCTTCCGATTGGGCCAAATTGCTGATTTTGCCGGGCCACTCTTTCCAAATGGTGGACGCGATTATTACCAACTTTCATCTGCCCAAGTCCACCACTTTAATGATGGCTTCTGCCTTTGCCGGGCGGGATTTACTTATGGCGGCGTATCGAGAGGCCATCAAGGAAAAGTACCGGTTTTATAGCTTTGGCGACGCAATGCTGATTATCTAGCTGCTCCGGTCTTTTCTCCTGCTGTCAGACTAGTTGGAGAAGCTGGAGCAGGTTGCCGTCGGGGTCTTTGAAGGTGGCCACCCAGCCACCCCAGCCCTCTTTTTGCGGCGGCCGGATGAATTCCACCCCCTTGGCAAGCAGCCTCTTGTGCGCGGCGTGAATATCGTCCACGCTTAGGTTAACCATGATGCGGTGGGGTTCTTTGGTGGGGCCGTGGACGTGCCGGTGGAGGCCAAGGTTGAGGCGCATGTCTCCAAATCGGAAGGCCACGAAGTCTCCGTGGTCGGAGTGGAGGGGAAGGGCTAGAGTGTCGCGATAAAAGCTTCGTAGATCTTCCAGGTTGTCGGTCCAAATGTTTACTCCCACTACGCCTGTTATCATTTTTGTTCCCTTCTCTGATGGGTTTAAGGTGGGGGCCCTTGGGTTGAGATTCTTGATCATTGCCGGCCCCGGTGTAAAGTACCCAGAATAGAGCGCAAGGGTTATACTGGCATCGGTAGATGGCTGACCCACGACTGGGTACGGGCTATTGGGGGACCTCGAGGAAAGGTGTGTTGGCGGAATGAGAGTAGGGAAGGGGGGCCTTATAGTAGATAGTGTATTTAGTCGTCGCAGTAGTAGCCTTGTTGATCCTCCTACCCATGTTAGTCATGGTTGTGCAGACTCAGATACTATCGACTATTGGAGCAGGAGGCTAAAAGAGAATAAACTCTTGGCAAGTTCTCTTTAGTTTCAGAGGCTGCATAGATGGAAGATTTTCCACCTAGGTTGGCTTGCCTGTTCGGAATCAGGATTTTCAGATTATCCTAGGGGTGGTTTTCTAACTAGATTTACAAGGGGGCAGTGATGGAAGAGCCGGTCATTGTAAGCGCAGTGAGGACACCCATCGGCAAATTTGGTGGCGGGCTTTCGGGGATTTCCGCCGTGGACCTCGGCGCCGTGGTTATCGCCGAGGCGCTCAAGCGGGGCGGTGTGGAGCCGGAACAGGTGGACGAGGTTATTATGGGAAATGTTCTGATGGCTGGTCAGGGTATGAACCCGGCAAGACAGTGCCTGGTTAAGGCAGGCCTGCCCGTACAGGTGCCGGGTATGACCATAAATAAGGTATGCGGCTCCGGATTGAAAGCCGTGGCCTTGGCGGCCCAGGCCATCAAGCTGGGTGACGCCGACGTCGTTGTGGCGGGTGGTATCGAAAGTATGAGCCGGGCCCCGTACATAGTGCCCAGGGGTAGGTACGGATATCGAATGGGGCATGGCGAACTCCTCGACTCCATGATAACCGACGGTCTCCACGACTGCATGATCGATTGCCACATGGGGGTGACGGCCGAGCATCTGTCGCAGGTTTATGGCCTCAACAGAGAGGACGTTGACCTCTACGCAATGGAGAGCCAGGCTCGGACTAAAAGGGCCGTGGATCTGGGGCTCTTCGACGATGAAATAGTGCCGGTGTCCGTTCCTGGACGCGGTGGAAGAATGGAAAGAGTGGATGCCGACGAGCATCCCCGCCCGGGCCTATCCATGGAGCGGTTAGGCCAACTGCAGCCCGCTTTTCAGGAGGGCGGCATTATTACAGCGGGCAACGCTGCCGGCATTAACGACGGGAGCTCAGCGGTGGTTGTCACGTCCCATTCGTGGGCGCAGGAGATGGGACTAGAACCCTTGGCTTCTATTCGCAGCTACGCCTCGGCGGCCTTGGAGCCTCGGATGATGGGCGTTGCTCCCGCGGGGGCGGTGACCAAAGCACTGGCCGGGTCAGGAGTCTCACTCCAGGACGTGGGGCTGGTGGAGATAAACGAGGCCTTTGCTGCCCAGGTGCTGTCTGTGGGCAAGGAGGTGGGTCTGGACTGGGAGCGTACCAACGTGAACGGCGGCGCCATTGCGCTGGGGCACCCCATCGGCGCCAGTGGAGCCCGGATCCTAACCACTCTTCTTCACGAAATGGGCCGTCGCAAGGTGCAGTACGGCCTGGCGACTCTCTGCATTGGCGGGGGCCAAGGCATCGCCATGGTGGTGGAGGGGAACTAGGAGGGTTGCGGTGAACGTGGATGACCTAGCCGAGCTCTTTGGCGCTTCGTCTCCCGTAATCGGGATGCTGCACCTTAGACCCCTTCCCGGCTCCCCAGATGGTGGCGCAACCTTGTCTTCCGCTCGGGAAAGGTTGCTGCGAGACTGTCGAGCGCTGCTGGACGGGGGCGTTCATGGTCTCATCCTGGAGAATTACGGTGACTCCCCCTATTATCCCGGCCCAGTGCCACCCCACACGGTGGCCTATATGACCACTCTGGCCAAGGAGGTCAGGGGTCTCACTTCCAAACCTCTGGGTATCAACGTGCTGCGGAACGACGGGCTTTCAGCCTTGGCCATCGCCACCGCGGTGGGGGCCCGGTTTATTCGTGTGAACGTCTACACCGGCGCCAGGGTGTCTGGGGAAGGGTTGATACAGGGCCAGGCGCATGAGTTGGTCCGCTATCGTCATGCGTTGGGCAGCGACGTTAGGATATTTGCCGACGTGGACGTGAAGCATTCTACGGGACTGGGGTCTGTGGAGCTTGAAGACGAGGTAAGGGAGGCTATTCTCCGGGGCAAGGCCGATGCGGTGATAGTTTCTGGTCGAGCTACGGGCATTGAGACCAGTATGGCGGACTTGCGGGAGGCCAAGGCAGCGGCCGGGGACGTTCCGGTTCTGGCCGGAAGCGGCGTTACATTTGCAACGGTGGCCGATACCTTACGCCACGCCGATGGCGCCATTGTGGGGACCGGTTTCAAGTACGGCGACGTCACCGACAACCCCGTTGACGAGGCACGGGTTCGGGTTCTTATGCAGGCGGCCCAAGGGTCGTAAAGCTGCCTAGGCAAGGCTTTCGTAGCGGTGCCTCCCGTTGTTGGACTCATTGGCAGTCGCTATAATCCACTCAGTTCAAATCTTGAATAGGAGACTTACGGATGCAGCCTCTCAGCGGCGTTATTACGTCAATGCTAACCCCATTCACCGACAGCTATAGCCTGGACGACGAGACCCTGGCCCAGGAGCTTGAGTACCAGATATCCAAGGGTGTCCATGGCATCTGTATTCTTGGCGGCACCGGGGAGTCCCTCAGCCTAACGGCGGAGGAGCGGCTGCAGATGGTCCGGGTGGCTACACAGGTAATCAGGGGACGGGTACCTCTGGTGGTGGGGTGTTTTGTACCGAGGGAAGACGAGATAGTGGCCTTTGCTCAAAGCATTGAGGACCTGGGCGCTTCGGCGCTTATGCTGACTCCGCCACCCTTCTACAAATTGAGCCCGCCGCAGTTTGGCAAACTTCTGGAGAATATCGGAAGCCGCTGCACGCTGCCACTGGTCATATACAACGCGCCGGGCCGAGTGGCCGTTAACATGGGGGTAAAGGCTATTGCCGATTATACGATGCGGTTCCCCAACATCGTTGGTGTGAAGGACGCCACGGGTAGCATTCGAGAGGTCATTGGCATGGGACACTCCATGAGCCCGCGAGCCGGCCTGCTGCAAGGCCTGGATGACGGCTTTCTGCCGGCGCTAGCCTCCGGGGCCAAGGGGGGAATTCTGGCCTTCGCATCCCCCATGCCGGAGATTTTCGTGGATATATACGACAGCTGGAACAGCGGGGACAATAAGAGAGCGCTGGAGAAGCAGCTATCCCTGATTCCTGTGATGAACGTTGTGGCGAAGGAGCCCATGCCCGTGCTGGTGAAAGAGGCCATGAAGGTAGTGGGTAGGCCATTGGGTCCAACTCGCCCGCCACTCTATGCGCCGGACCCGGAAAATGCCAGGGAGCTTAGGACCGAGGTGGAGAAGCTGCTCAAGGGGTAGACTCTTTCCCTGGCCCCCACTGCAGGAGGAAAAGCTATGGTTTCGTCAAAAGAGCTGAAGACACGGGTATCGCGAGTGTACGCTGAGAAGATTAGCGGGGCCTCGACCTGTTGTGAAGAGGTCTCGGCGGTACCCATTTATCCCGGCGGTACGCTGGAGAACTTGCCAGATGGTGTGGCGTCTTTTGGCTGTGGTAACCCAGTGGCCCTGGCCAGTCTCCGTCTAGGGCAGGTGGTCTTGGACCTGGGTAGCGGCGCCGGTGTGGATTGCTTCCTGGCGGCCCAAATAGTCGGGCCCAACGGGATGGTGATTGGCGTGGATTTCACCCCGGCCATGCTGAAGCGAGCGCGGGAGAATCAAGCGAAGCTGGGACTCGCCAACGTGACCTTTCGCCAGGGCGACATCGAGTCGCTGCCGTTGGAAGACTCCAGCGTAGACGTGGTTATTTCCAACTGTGTAATCAATTTGGCCCCGGACAAGGACGCCGTCTTTCGCGAAGCTTTCCGGGTGTTGCGCTCCGGCGGTCGGCTCATGGTGTCGGATATATTGCTGGAACGAAGCGCCACCAAGGAGGAGATGGAGGACCTGGCCCTCTATGCGGGCTGCATTTCCGGTTCCCTTCCCGTGGAGGAGTACCTGGGGAAGGTAAGGAATGCAGGGTTCGATGACGTAAGCTGCCAAGTTGAATCGCCTGTCAAGGAGGGGGAGTTCTGGTTTAGCGCCGCAGTGTCGGCCTGCCGGGTTTAGCGGCGCCGGCGGATCTCGGAACTAGCCCTGGCCTAGAAGCAGCTTTCTCACCTCATGGGGTTTTTGAAGGAGGGCTGAGGTGCGCTGCAGAGTCTCTTCCACGGCCTCTTCTAGGCGTTGGACGCCAAACCGCTCTCCATCGGGATGCATCATGAGCCTGAAGGTGGGGGCCGCTCCAGGATAGCCGGTGATGGGTATGGTTATGACGCCGAAGCGGTTGAGTAGCAGGAAGCTACCCGTTACCGATACCTCGGAAGGTGTGAGGGCGGTCTCTGTGCTTCCGGCCCTGCGAAAGACGGCCTCGGCAAAGTCCTCGGCAGAGAGGGCGACCCCTGGGCCGGCCTGGTATACATCTTCGCCAAACCTGTCTCGGAACCGCTTGAACAGGTCCCTAGCCAGGATTGAAGCGCGGCGAACAGGCTCGGGATCAAAGGCCTCCATGCCTCTGACCATTGCAACGTAGTGGCCCGACTGCGCCTCTAGCCCAAATTGGAAGGCCTGGGCTGATACCTTGTCCATCAGCGCCTGCCTGCCCACTATGGCCGCTCCTCGCGGCCCCGGCACGTGTTTGTCAAGGGACCAGACGGACAGGTCCACCTCTCCCAACTCGAAGGTAACGGGCTCTTGGTAGAAAAGGGTGCGGGACATCATGTGGGCGTCGTCAACCAGCACCAGCAAATCTCTGTCTTTGGCGAGGGCGATGGCGCGGCGGACCTCTGAAGCGGGGATGTGGTATTTGGACGGTGTTAGCGGCGTGATTACCAGCATCTTCCATGGTTGCATAGGCAGGCTCTCTTCCAGGGCCTCAACCCCCACTACCTCGCTGAAGCTTCCTCCGACCAGTTCCACCGCCTGTTGGACCGAGGGGTGGGAGCGGCCCTTCCCTACTAGGGAGATTACAGCGTCGCCGCGTTGCAGGGTGCCGAGCATGATGGCCAGCATGGCGGAGGTTACGCGGTTGCACATGACGGCGTTGTGCTGCCGCGGGTCGGCGCCGGTGTAAGCGATGGCCATCTCCTCGGCGCGTCCCATGAAGTGAGTATAGTAGGTAAACTGGTTCTCCAAGGTGGGCAAATCCTCCGGGTCTAGGGGAAAGGCCCGGACCAGCCCTGTCATGTTGAAAATAGACTCCTTGCCCATGGCTAAGACACGTTCTTTGACGAGGCGACGGCCCTCGGTGGATTTCTTGGCTTCGGCCTCGGGGCCAGACAGTATGCTGCCGCGAGGGTAGGCCTCCGGCCTCCCCACCACTGCTGCTTTTGGGCTTTTTTCTGTAGACATTAGGTTTCTTGGCCTCTCTGTTGCTTGTACTGTTGCCACCGCTGGGATGGGAACTTCAAGACAGTCGTTGGTCTATGGCTTTCAGTAGGTCTTGGAGGTCAGGGAAAAGGTGGGCGTTGGGTTCGTGGCGGTGCTCGGCTACTAGTTGGCCGTTTATGCGAACGTCAAACTTGCCATGGCCGCCGGGTATCAGGCGGAAGGATTCAATGAAGTCGCCTCTGCGATTCAGGGTATCGCCTGCCATCCAGGCGGCGCGGAGGGCGTGGCCTCAGTGGTGGCAGTATTCAATTTCTATGCTGAGTTTCTCTTTGTTGGACAAGGGCTATTCTCCTCGCTGAGATGTCCGACTTTTGGGGTGTCTTGATTATATAGGGGAAGAGGGTTTCCTTTTTTGCTGTTTGATTGAATTATGCAGGGAGTGATGGTTGGGTTGAGAGTTGGCGGGCTAAGTCGGCCGGGTCTGTGACGGGAAGTTGGCATACGTAGTTGCGGCATACGTAGGCTGCGGGAGCGCCGCTTACCATGGTGCGATGGCGGAGAAGGGGCAGCGAATGGGCACCGGCGGGGTCGCCTTGCTCCGTTGCCGCTAATACTCGGTTGGGCAGATATTGACGGTGGACTACTTCCAGCATTGCCTTAACGTCGGGACTGTTCATTGGCCCCACAATGGCAATTTCCTTGGGTTCGGCCAGATAGAAGTCCAGAGCTGCGAGCCAACGTCCCATTCCGTTGGGGTATTGAGACAGCATGGGCCCCATGGAGCGAAGGGCTGCGGCGCCGAGGTTTTGGTACTCCTCATTACCAGTATGGAGGGCTAACCGCATCAGCATGTCGGCGGCCACGGAAGAACCGCAGGGCGCGGCGTTGTCAAAGATGTCCCTGGGACGCACTAGCAGCGCCTCGTGGTCCTTGCCGGTGTCGTAGAAGACCTGGTCTTCCTCGTCCCAAAAGAGGGTAACCATACCCTCGGCCACACGCTGGGCTTCTTCCAGCCAGTGGGGGTCAAAGGTGAGTTCGTAGACGGCGATTAGTCCGTCGGCCAGGAAGCTGTAATCTTCCAGGTACCCATTGAGCCTGGCCTGGTCGTCTTTATAGGTGCGGAGGATACGGCCTTCTTTTTGGATGTTTCTTGTCACGAATTCGGCGTTGGCCACGGCTGCGTCTCTGTAGTCTTGCCGTCCAAGGACGGCAGCCGCCTCGGCGAAGCTGCGGAGCATGAGGCCGTTCCAGGCGGTGAGGACCTTGTCATCGCGCTCCGGAGCGACCCGCCGGTTACGAACCTCTAGAAGCTTATCCTTACCTTCTCGGAGAACGTCCTCAAGGACCTCCGGCTCAACGTCCACCTGATCCATGACGGCTGCGGCGTCTAGTGGAACGTTAAGGATGTTCCGGCCTTCAAAATTTCCCGCTGGCGTAACGTCGTAGTAGGCGCAGAAAATTTCGGCGTCCTCCCGCCCAAGGGATTGCTCCACCTGTTGAGGAGTCCAGACAAAGAACTTTCCTTCCTCGCCTTCACTGTCGGCGTCCTGGCTGGAGTAGAAGCCGCCTTCCTTGGCGGTCATCTCCCGTAGGACGTAGTCCAGGGTCTCCTGAACAATGCGGAGGAATAACTCGTGTCCCGTGGACTGAAAGGCGTGGAGATAGAGCTTGCTCAGGAGGGCGTTGTCGTAAAGCATCTTTTCAAAGTGGGGCACCAGCCAGTAGCTGTCGGTGGAGTAGCGATGAAAGCCGCCGCCCAGTTGGTCGTACATGCCGCCGAGGGCCATCTTCTCCAGGGAGAGGTTCAGCATTTGAAGGGCTTTGGGGTTATGGCTGGAGTGGAAGTAGCGGAGGAGAAAGTCATATATCATGGGCTGGGGAAACTTAGGTGCTCCGCCAAATCCACCGTTCTCCTCATCGAATCCAGGGGCTAGGTGCAGAAAGGCCTCGTCGAGGAGATTCTTGTCCAAGATGTCCGACTCGGACTTCATCCGGCTGGTCTGACGTAGGCGATTTACCAGCTGAGCCGAAGCGGTGTCGATGTCACTGCGGCGGGTGCGGTACACTTCGTCCATGGCCCTGAGGAGACGTGGGAACCCTGGCATTTGGCCGCGGTCTTCAGGTGGGAAGTAGGTCCCGCCGTAGAAGGGTTCACCGTTGGGCGTCAGAAATACGGTCATGGGCCACCCGCCCTGACCCGTGAGGGCTTGCACTGCCTGCATGTATATGGAATCCAGGTCTGGCCGCTCCTCCCGGTCAACTTTTATGCTAACAAAGCTGCGGTTCATCAAAGCTGCAACGTGTGGATCTTCAAAGGACTCTCGCTCCATAACGTGGCACCAGTGGCAAGCGGAGTAGCCGACGCTGAGTAGGATGGGCTTGTCCTCGGTGCGGGCTTTTTGGAGGGCCTCCTCGCCCCAGGGGTACCAGTCCACGGGGTTGTTGGCGTGTTGAAGCAGATAGGGGCTGGTTTCGTTGACGAGCCGGTTGGCCATGGAGCCTCCGTTGGGAGTTTCCCCCTATTTTGCATCATTCCACTCCCTAAAGCCATTGGTTTTTTGTGGAGACTTTTGCTTTTTGCCTAGGGGTGGTTGGGAGGTGTTACGTATGCCGCAGTCCAGGGGTTCTGATATACTGCGTCAAAGTTCAGTTGGTTGGAGGGTGCAATGAAGTGGTCCTCCTTTGCGTCGGAAAACCCTTCCTTGGGAGAGGCTTTAGATGAGTGTGCCGCAAGGGTAAAGGGGGAGCTTGGCTCAGATCCGGTGGACCTGGCCGTGATCTTTGTCTCCCCACATTATCGCGATGGCTATGACCGCATTCCACAGATGATTGCCGAAGGGCTGGCGCCTAAACGACTCATCGGATGTTCGGCGGGGGGAGTCATAGGGGGCGGCCATGAGATTGAGCAGCGGGCCGGTATTTCCCTTACGGCAGCGGTACTGCCTGACGTGGACCTACTACCCTTTCACTTGGAGAACGAATCCCTTCCTGACCTGGACGCCTCACCCGGATCGTGGGAGAGAATTGTCGGAACAACGCCTGACAAGAAACCCCAATTTCTGCTCATAACCGACCCCTTCACAATCCGAAGCGACAACCTGCTGCTGGGGTTGGACTATGCCTTTGCGAACAGCGTCAAAGTTGGTGGGATGGCCAGCGGGGGCCAGGGCCCCGGGGCCAATGTGCTGATTCTGGACGATAAAGTTTATCTTTCAGGGGCAGTGGGCCTGGCATTTCATGGCGACATTGTCATTGACACTATAGTGGCGCAGGGGTGCCGGCCAGTAGACAAGCCAATGAAGGTGACGCGGTGCAAAGACAACGTCTTGCTGGAGTTGGACGGTGTACAGGCACTTCAGGCGCTTCGCGACCTCTACGAGTCGCTGGACGACAGGGACAAGGACCTGGCGCGGCACTCCCTCTTCTTGGGAGTGGTCATGGACGAGTTCCAGGAAGAGCCGCAGCTGGGAGACTTTCTCATTCGCAACATTATCGGAATGGACCCGCGGTCCGGCGCCATAGGCATAGGGGAGAGGTTGAGGGAGGGGCAGATTGTACAATTTCACTTGAGGGACGCCCAGACTTCATCAGAGGACCTCACGGGTTTGGTGCACCGGTACCGGGATGGTCAGCGAGGCACCAGGGTTGCCGGAGGGCTGCTCTTCTCCTGCCTTGGCCGCGGCGTGTACCTCTACGGGCAACCAGACCATGACACCGGGATATTTCGGGACGCCTTGGGAGAGATACCGCTGGGGGGCTTTTTCTGCAATGGGGAGATTGGCCCTGTTCAGGGGGCCACGTATCTTCATGGCTATACCAGCTCTTTTGGCCTGTTCAGGCCGCTGGAGCAGCCGGTCCAATGAAGATTTACGGTGGAATGGCAGAGAGGAGCCGATGGCCTACGATGAGCAGCTAGCAGAGCGGGTGCACCAAGTGTTGGTCGCTCAAAGTGGGGTAGTGCAGAAGAGGATGTTCGGCGGTCTGGCTTTCATGGTGAACGGCAACATGTCGGTGGGGATTTACCGGGACCGGCTGATGGTGTGGGTGGGGCCGGAGGGATACGAGGAGGCCCTGGCGCGGACCCATTGCCAGCCCATGGATATCACGGGAAGGCCCATGAGAGGGGTTCGTCATGGTAGGGGCGGCGGGTGTCTCTACCGGCGAGGAGTTGGAGGAGTGGGTCCGCATGGGGGTCCAATTTGCCATGAGCCTCCCGAAGAAATAGCCCGCTTTTTCGTTCATAAAGCAAGACGGCAAAATTCGACGTATCTAACCGCTTAGGACCGTTAGTTGTCGGGAGACGGCGGCACAGTGTTGACACCCTCCCGGAGTAGGGCGAAAATGCGCCATAGCCGTTGTCGTTTTTCCAGGAGGTTGAGTGCAGAAGAGAGACCTTCCCTTCCTGTCTGTTGTTGAGTTGTCCCGGCTGTTGGAAAGTCAGGAGGTATCCCCCGTTGAATTGACGGAGGCCTATCTGGACCGGGTCGACAAACTTAATCCTAAGCTGAACGCGTATATTACCGTTGTGCCTGAGATGGCTATGGAGCAGGCTCGTAAGGCCGAGACGCAGATACGAGAAGGCAACTACCTGGGACCGCTCCATGGAATTCCCTTGGCGGTAAAGGACCAGATGTGTACCAAGGGAATCCGGACGACCAATGCCTCGACGCTGCTGGCCGATTTTGTTCCGGAGGAGGATGCAACGGTTATCGCCCGAATAAAGGAGGCCGGGGCCGTTTTGTTGGGGAAGCTGAACATGAGCGAATTCGCGTCTGGGGGGCGGTTCAAGTTTCCCTACGGTAGGACTCGCAATCCCTGGAATACGGACTACGAGCCGGGAGCCTCCAGCTCCGGCTCCGGGGCGGCCACGGCGGCAAGCCTGTGCGCCACGTCCCTGGGAGAAGACACCTCAGGTTCGATACGCCATCCGTCCTCGTGGTGCGGTGTGGTGGGGTTGCGACCCACCTGGGGCAGGGTGAGCCGTTACGGACTACTGCCCATAATCTGGTCCATGGACCAGGCAGGCCCGATGTCCCGCTCGGT
The DNA here is from genome assembly GCA_965226535.1 of Dehalococcoidia bacterium. Taxonomy (GTDB): domain Bacteria; phylum Chloroflexota; class Dehalococcoidia; order Lucifugimonadales; genus JAPULR01. Next base: position 992,224 of record CBDDDE010000010.1, read on the forward strand.
GGAGGACTGTGCGATAACATTAGCGCCTATCTGCGGCTACGACCCCAAAGATCCCAATACCCGGCGGGTCCCGGTGCCCAACTTCCGCGAAGCCCTTACGGGGCATCTGCAAAAGGGATTGAAGGTGGGGGTGGTCAAGGAGTTGACCTACGACGACATGGTGACTCCGGAGGTTAGGGAGGCCTTCTTAAAGGCCGTGGACGTCCTCAGCGGCTTGGGGGCCGAGGTTGAGGAGGTGTCGGTTCCGCTGGCTCCCTGGGGCCGAGTCATCTTCTACACGCACATGTACGTGGAGATGACGGCGAGGTACGACGATTGGATTAGTAATCGGCTGTTGGAATTCGACTATGACGCCCAGGTAAAGTTTCTCACCGGCAGCCTGGTGCCGGGCCAGTACTATACCAAGGTCAAGAGGCTGAGGAGCCTCTTGAGAAAGCAAGTTCTAGGGGCACTGTCGAAATACGACGTTTTGGTGTCTCCCACCATGCGCGTCCCGGCGCCCAAGATAATACCAAACGTGATGCCGGCTAGTAAGGAGGACTCCAAAGACCTTCTTGTAAAGGGGCCGGACCAAACTCCCATGGTTCCCCTGTCCAACGTGCCCGCTATGAGCATCCCCTGCGGCTTTGCATCCCAGGATAGGGGCGGGATGCCTATTGGACTCCAAATTATCGGCCGGCCCTTCCAGGAAGCTGCTATCCTTGGGGTGGCTTACGCCTATGAGAGGGCTACTCCGTGGCATAAACGGAGGCCGGATTTGTAAATCTGGCTCTATCTGACGCAGGGTCGAGGGCCGAAATTTTTTCTGGAGGCTTGCCATGACTTATAAGGGACTGGAAGGTTGGATGCAGAGTGAGACCTTTGACGGGCTGCGGGCCTCGGCGCTGTCCCACGTGTGGTTTCCTTTTCAGCAGTGGAATGACGTGGCCGCCGAAGGTGGCCTTCAGGTTATGACGGAGGGCCACGGCGCGAAGATAAAGGACATTCAGGGCAAGGAGTATTACGACGGTTTTGCCGGGCTGGCCCTGGTGAACGTGGGCTATGGCAGAGAGGAGATTGCCAAGGCCGCCTATGAGCAGATGTCTACGCTTCACTATGCCAACACCTTTGCATTTGCCACTATCCCGGTTATCAAGTTGGCGGAGAAGCTGGCCTCCATAACGCCCGGGGACCTGAATCGGGTGTTCCTGACCAGCGGGGGGTCCGACTCAGTAGAAACTTCCATGAAGATTGCCAGGCAGTACCACGTGAACCGTGGAGAGGCAAAGCGGACAAAGTTTATATCACGGAGCGGGTCATACCATGGGGTTAGCTTGGGCGCCTTGGGTGTGAATATGACTTCCTGGGTGAAGCGCGAGATTTTTGAGCCAATGCTGCCTACGGTCCGGGTCGCACCTCAGCCGTCGCCCTACCGGTGCGCGTTGGGAGGAACCACGGCGTCGGAGTGCGCGATTAGGTGCGCCGAGGCGGTGGAAAAGATAATGCTTGAAGAGGGCCCGGAGACCATTGCGGCGGTCATTGCGGAGCCCATATCCGTGTCCGCCGGGGTGGCGATTCCAGGGCCCGAATACTGGCCTATGCTCAGAGATATTTGCGACCGGCACGGTGTGCTGCTCATAGCCGATGAGGTCATCAACGGGTTTGGGCGCACGGGAAAGATGTTCGGAATTGAGCACTTTGGCGTCCTGCCGGACATGATAACGGTGGCCAAAGGCATTACCAGCGGTTACCAGCCGGTGGGGGCGTGTATAACCAGTGACCACGTGGCCGAGGCTTTTGTTGGTGATTCAGACGTTACTTTCCAGCACGGGTATACATATAGCGGCCATCCGGCGGGCGCGGCGGCGGCGTTGGTGAACCTCGATATTATTGAGCGAGAGGGTCTTGTGGAAAACTCGGAGCGCATGGGCCGGTACTTGCTTGACCGGCTTACACCACTGAAAGAGCACCCCATTGTTGGTGACGTTAGAGGGCTGGGGCTGATGTGCGCTTTGGAGCTTGTGAAGGACAAGGGTACCAAGGAGCCGCTGTCGTCCATCCCCGGGGCAGCATCCAAGCTGTCTCGTCGACTGGCGGATAACGGCCTCCTGACACGGGTCAGCCCCTATTTGAACCTCACACCGGTCCTTACGTTGTCTCGACAGGAGGTAGACGAGATAGCGGACATAGTCAGCGATGGCATCGGCTACGTGGAGAAGGAGCTAGGGTATTGAGCACCGAGACGGTACGCATAGGCATTGTAGGCGCCGGGGCAAACACGCGGCTCTACCACATCCCCGGTTTTAAGGCCATTGAGGGCGTAGATGTGGTCAGCGTTTGTAACCGCAGCCGGGAGTCGAGCCAACGGGTGGCCGACGAGTTTGGTATACCCAAGGTTTACGACCGCTGGACGGACCTGGTGGAGGCCAACGACACCAACGCCATTTGCATCGGCACTTGGCCCTATCTTCACTGCCCCGTTACCCTAGCGGCCCTGGAGGCGGGGAAGCATGTCTTAACGGAGGCGAGGATGGCTTTGGACGCCTCCCAGGCCCGCGCTATGAGAGCGGCCTCCCTGGCCAAGCCGCATCTGGTCACCCAGATAGTTCCGGCGCCCATGACTCTAAAGTACGACCGGACTATTGAAGATCTCATTGCTGAGGGGTTCCTTGGCGACATTTTGGCCGTAGACATTCAGGGGAATGATGGCTCCTTTGTGAATAGGGAGGCTCCGGTCCATTGGAGACAGGACCGGGACTTGAGCGGCTTCAACATACTGAACATGGGCATCTGGTACGAGACTTTGATGCGGTGGGTGGGGCCGGCTACTAGTGTGCAGGCTATGACAACTGTCAACATAAACCGTCGCCGGGACGCCCAGGGGCGCCTTGCCGCGATTACCGTTCCCGACCACGTTGATGCGCTCTGCCGGATGGCTTGCGGGGCGCAGGCGCATCTGCATTTCAGCGCTGTGACGGGTCACAGTCCTGCGTCGCAGGTATGGCTCTTTGGCAGCGAGGGTACCCTGCATTTGGATATGGGTTCCGGGAAACTCCGGGGCGGGAGACGTGCGGACAGTGGGTTGATGGAGATTTCCGTACCCCCCAACAAGGAAGGTAGATGGCGTGTGGAAGAGGAGTTCGTTGACGCGATACGTGGCGTAGCGCCCGTTACCCACACTCCCTTTGGCGACGGTGTACGGTACATGGAGTTTACCGAGGCGGTGACTCGCAGCGCCCAGACAGGCCGGGCCGTTAACCTACCCCTCTAGAGGGTCATCTTCAGCGGAAGCTGGCAAAGTCCTTGGGCATTTCCACCACTATGAGGTGAACAACGTCGCCTTCTAGGGCGCTGCCTAAAGCCTTTGTCAGCTGGTCAAGGTTGTGGACCCGGGTTGCGGCGGCGCCGTAGGCTTCTGCCAGCTTGACGAAATCGGGGTTTCGGAGCTCGGTACCCATGTATCGTCCGTTGAAGGTCTCGCGCTGGACACCTTTCAAGACTCCCCAAGCGTTATCGTTGAAGACCAGGACCACTGGGCTTATGCCGTACTGGAGGGCCGTGCCCAACTCCTGAATGTTGTACTGGAACCCGCCGTCGCCGGTTATGACGACGACCTGCCGGTGTGGGACACCGACTTTGGCTCCGAGGCCCGCCGGGAAGCCAAATCCGAGGCCGGCCCAGGAGTTGGGGCCAATGTAGGTGTTGGGCTCGTAGAAGGGCATGCACCGGGAGGCGCGGTAGTTGGGAACGGTGGCGTCGCCGACGACAACAGCGTCGCGGGCCAGAACGCTGCGAATGCCTTCCAGGGTGCGTAGCTCGTTGGGGTACTGGGTTACCAAGCTCTGATAAATGTCATCTTTCAGCAGGGAGATTTCTCTGGCGTAACCGGGATCGGGCTGTACTTGGTTGGGGTCTATGAGAGACAGCATCTGCTCCAGGGCCATGCGGGCGTCTCCGACTATTCCCAGGGAAACGGGGTAGTTCTTGCCGATTTCGCCTGGGTCTATGTCTATCTGAATGATGTTGGGAGGGAGCTTCAACCCCTGCTGGACGGTTCGGTGATAGGCCATGGAGGAGCCTACCAGGAGGATCAGGTCTGACTGGTTCAGGAAATCTCCCAAGGGGCTTTCTCCCCTGATGCCCCCGAACTCACCGACACCTAGGGCCAGGGGATGGTCGTCGGGGAAGGCTCCCTTGCCGGTGGTGGCGCCGGTCACCGGGGCTTGGAGGGTTTCGGCCAGCTGCCGCAGCTCCGCGGTGGCGTTGGCGAGCATGATCCCTCTGCCAACCCAAATAACGGGGCGTTTGGCTTTCTTGAGGGCTTGGGCGGCCTGCTCAATCTTGGACGGGTCCGGTTGAAGTGTGGCTGTCTCTCGTGGTGGAAGGACCTCAATGTCTGTCTGCTTCTCAAAAAGGTCCGTTGGGACCTCTAGCTCCACGGGGCGAGGTCGCCCACTTGAAAAGCGTTGAAAGGCCTCAAGGAAGTAGTCAGGGAGGGAGTCCAGGTTATCTATTAGAGCGTTCCAACCCGTTACGGAGCGGAACATACCCAGCTGATCCTTGGCCTCGTGGATGGCCCCTTTACCGGAGTCGATGAGTTCCAATTCACAGTTGGCGGTAACCTGAAGGACCATAGATGAAGCGTGGTATGCTTCTCCCATGGAGCCCATGCTGTCGGCTGCACCGGGGCCGCCGCTGGTGAACAGGACGCCAGGTTTGCCGGTGACTCGCGAGTAGCCGTCGGCCATGAAACCGAGGGCGTGCTCGTGACGACCCCCTATGAATCGTATGGAATCCTGCTCGTGGTAGAGAGCGTCGTAAATATACATGGTATGGGTGGAGATGATACCGAAAATGGTATCCACCCCGTGGGCCTTCAGGCTCTCCACTACGGCTTTTCCGCCGGTCATCAACGCCATAGAAACACCTCTAATGGTCTAAAGCTTGTAGAGCTTTGCCGCGTTGCCGGTTAGCATCATGCTTCGCTCTCCGGCGGGGATGCCGGCAAAGCTTCGTTCCACGTACTGCCTAGTGTTTGGCCAGGAGGAGTTTGCCCGTGGGAAATTGGACTCCCAGAGGATGTTTTCCACACCGAGGTAGTGTCGGACTTTAAGGCCCGCCCGGTCGTACCACCCGGTCATGTAGCACTGACGCCGAAAGAGCTCCGAGGGCTTGTACTTATACCCTTCGTTGTGTAGCCGCTGCCTCTCGAACTGGTGGTCTGCGGTTTCAATCTGATAAGCGCCCCAGGCCAGGGAGGTTTCGGCAAACACAAATTTCAGGGTGGGAAATCGAGTGAGGATACGGGAGAAGAGCAGATTTGCCAGGATGGGGACACTGCTGACGGGCCCGGTGATGCCGTTCATGGCGGCGGTAAGGACGGGTGAGAATCCTTCCCATGCCTGGAGGCGGACTTTGGCGCTGGACCCTGAGTGGAAGCATATCGGCACTTCCAGGTCTTGGCAGGTGGCCCATAGGGGGTCCCAATGGGCCTCATTGACGTGGGGAACGTCCTGCAAGTCCCAGGGAGTGGACGGCATGACTACGCCGCGGTGCCCCAGGGCTACGGCTCTCGTGACTTCAAGGGCTGCCGCCTGGGGGGAGTGAATGGGCACGAGGCATTGTGGAACAAACCTGTCGCTGTGTCCCCGCCACTCGTCCATGAGCCAGTTGTTGTATGCCTGAACGCAGGCAAGTTCCAGGGCAGGGTCTTGGATGCGCCCGAAGACCTCACCGGAGGCCCCGGCGACGCTGGGATAGAGGACCTGGCAGTCGACGCCATCGGCGTCCATGGCTCTGAGGCGTTGGGAGGGGACATAGGCGGCTTCGGGGACCTGGTCCCACCGCCGCGGGATTTGGTTGCGGTCCGCCATTATTGCCCCGGTTTCGGCCACCGAGTCCACGTTTACCGTCCTACCCTCGACCATCCAGACCTGACTTCCGTCCGTCTGCTCCTCAAGGTGGGGGATGAGGTCTCCCCACTTCTGGGTGGACATATAGCTTGTCCACGTGTCGGGGGGTTCCTGGACATGGTCGTCAACACTGATGAGGCCGTACTTTAGCTCCACCCTTTCCTCCTCCGGCTGCGGGCTAACTTGGCCGGTCTTGATTGGACCTTTAAGAAGGCGGGAAGGCCGTCCCGGGAATTTGTCGTACCCGGCAGTGGGTTTTCCACGGCTAAGCCATCTTATAGAGCCTAATGGCGTTGCCCGCCATGAGAGCGAAACGCTCATCCTGCGGGACGTCCTTCAGAGTACGCTCGATAAATTTCCACGACTCCGGCCAGGTGGACGTGGAATGGGGGAAATCCGATTCCCACATGATGTTTTCCATGCCAATGGAGTGGCGCTGCTCCACGCCGGCGGACTCATACCAGAAGTCGACGTAAATCTGGCGGTGGAAGAGGTCGCTGGGTCGGTTGACTAGCCCCTCGGTCCAGAGGTGACGTTTCTCCCATTCGTGGTCACAGGCCTCGATGATGTAGTTGACCCAGCCGAGACCCGTTTCCGCGCAGACAATCTTGAGGCCCGGGAACCGTTCCAGGGTGCCGGAAAGGAGCATGTTGGGTATAGACTGGGCTTGGAGGCCAAAGCTGGAGGCAGGGCCCATGGCCTGAAGCTGGTTTCGGGTATAACCGGACCACTTGTCCAGGCCGAGTTTTTTCATACCGGCGCCGGCGTGAAAGTGGACGGGGGCGTCCAACTCCTGGCAGACGTCCCAAACGGGATTCCAGTAGGAGTCGTTGACGTGGGGGAGGGCGTCGTCGTTTTGGCTTGGTTCGGCAAGCATGACAATGCCGCGGTGTCCATTTTCGACGGTGCGCCTAATTTCAGCAACGGTGGCGTCGATGCCGGACTTGTAGGGTATGATAGCCAAGCCTACGTAGCGGTCGCTGGCGGCGATCCACTCTTCGCTAATATGGTCGTTGTAGGCTTGTACGCAGGCCAGCTCAAAGGCGGGGTCGAAGCCGACGAAGAGCTCGCCCGACTGGCCGGCGATGTTGGGGAACAGCACCTCGGCGTCAATGCCGTCTCTGTCCTGGGCTTCCAGGCGCGTCTTGGGGTCGTACACAAAGGTGGGCACCTCTTCCCAGCGTTGGGGGAAAGTCTTGCGCAGGGGGTCGCCCATGGCGGTGGGGCAGTTGACGGTACCGCGGGTCTCGGTAAACTGGCCGTCAATGAGCCACCTTTCAACAGCGTCGTTGGTTGGGGCGACGGTGGCCGCGGGGTCGGTGGTTTCCACAACGCGGGGTATGCGGTCTCCCCACTTGGCCTTGGACATGCGGCTGGTCCAGGTTTGCCGGTGCTCCTGGGCGTGGCTGTCGCAGCTAATCAGACCGTGCTTTACTTCCATGACGCTTCCTCCTGGGATTCTTGGCTCTTCTGGGGTTTCCTGCAATCATTTTTGTAGGTCTTATCTGGCGGCAATGCTAACTTGACGCTCATATAAAAGCAACCTAATCGTTCGGGGGCCTAGTCGTCCAGGGGAATAATGGCCGTTATGGTGGGATCTGTACCCACCACTCGGGTGGTGTGGCCCTGTCCGGTGGTGTCCTCCACCAGTCGGGCGTCCCCTGGGCCGAAGCTGTGTAGACTGCCGTCGCCAAGGCCGATCTCCAGCCCTCCCGATATGTTGATGATGTACTGGCGCCGCGGCGCCGGGTGCCAGTCCACGAACCCGTCCTTGGGCCACTCTCTGAAGAGGATGCCCTCGGTGGGGGTGAGGGTCGTTAGCTTTGGATGTGATTCTAGGCCCAAGTTCTCAAAGTGAGACTGGCCGTCAGGCCCGGTGTACAGGCGGAAAATTGCCATTTTGTTACCTCCTTAGGGTATGCGGTGCTGCGCCTTGGGACCCCGGTCAGCCGGGTACCCAGGCGATGGCCGAAATTTCGCTGAACTCTCTCCACTCCTTGCTCCATGAGTCGCCGCCGTCGTCGCTGCGGTACAGGTAGCCGTAGCGGCTTCCGGCAAAGACCAGCTGCGGGTCTGCCGGGTGCGTGCCCAAGGCCCAGATGGCCGAGTTGGGTTCCACAGGCAGGGGCAGGTCCTCCCAGGTCTCTCCCGTGTCCCTGGAGCGGAGAACGGCGCCGGTGCGTCCGGGTGTGGAGTCGCCCAGGCCCAGGAAGACCACCTTGGGGTTATTGGGCTGACCGGCGATGCACCGCGGGTAGTTAAGCGGGAAAGCGTCCCTGGCGAGGCGGCCCTTCCAGGTCTCGCCGTTGTCGACGCTGGTGAACGTCCCGTTGTTTACCACCACGATCACCGTCTTTGGCGGGCCGGGTATCACGGCCACGCTGTGAACGTCCGGGTTGTTGATGGTGCCGTTAACGCTGCTCCAGGTCTGGCCGCCGTCGCTGCTGCGCCTCACGCCGTCGACCTCGATGCCGGCCCACAAGCTGCTATGGTCGTGGGGGTCTATGGCGAGGCCCGTAAACCGGGGAATGCCCACGTTGGGGCAGGTCTCCGCCACCCGTACCGGGAGCCGTTGCCAGGATTGGCCCCTATCTTCCGAGCGGAAGAGCGCGGCGGGGGTTGGGGTCCCGGTGCCGGCGTAGACGGTCTCCGGGTTTTGGGGGTCTACCGCTATGTTCCATACGCTGTAGCCGCTTAGGGGCGTATCCAATAGCTTCCAACTCCGACCGGCGTCCGTGCTGTGGTAGATGCCCTTGTCCGACCCGGCCAGCATCGACTCCGGCCGGTCCGGGTCCGTGGACAGGCAACGCACTATGGCGTCGGAGTGCATTCCTTGATCGATGCCGGCCCGCATCCACGATTGGCCGCCGTTGGGGCTTCGCATGACGCCTTGCCCCACCGTTGCCACCAGGATTGTGGTGTTCTTGTCCATTGCACTTCCTCCCTTGCAGTTTTTCCAGGGTCAGGTCTCAATTCTAGTCCGGGACTGCCTTCGCAACAAGTCAATTCTTCCCGAAACCGCTGCGTGGGACAACGTCCTTGTCACAGCATGAAAACCTGGAACGATACGGCCAAATTGGTCCCGTACCTCTTACCTGTCAACTCCGCAAACTGGCGGAGGAAGGGCTCCACGTCAAAGCTCTTTGGGAGGTTCTCAATATAGACGCGATGTTCCTCAAGGGACGCCACTCCCTTGGGGAATGACTCTGTCACGTCTACGGCGTGGGTTGGTTGGGGAGAGCCGGGGATGCAGATCATTTTTGTGCCGTTCCAGGGTTCCAGCCCCTCGGCCTGGAGTTCCGGAAAAATCCAGGGATTGCCGGCGTCTTGGGCGGCGTCCAGAGTTGCCAGGGCGGACCAGCGATGGTCTGCAAAGTTGTAGGAATAACCACCCCAGGTGAGGTGGTAGTTGGGGGCAATGATCACTTGGGGGCGGTGCTTCCGTATTGCGCGGGCGATGTCGCGACGGAGGGCAGGTCCGTACTCGATGACTCCGTCGCGATGATCAAGGAACTCAACAACGTCGACGCCAACGGCAGCCGCACTGCGGCGCTCTTCCTCTTCTCGCAGCGGGCCAACGATCTCGGGCGACATGCTGCTTATTCCCGCCTCGCCCCTCGTTACCAGCAGATAGATCACCTCTTTCCCCTGGGAAGTCCAGCGGGCTATGGCGCTGGCGGCGCCGTACTCAAGGTCGTCGGGGTGAGCCGCTACGGCCAGGGCCTTGGTCCAATCTTCAGGGATGGGTAGCAGCTTAGGTTCTTCTGCCATCAATCTTCTCCTTGTATATTCTTAGAAGTGTTGGCTGTTTTCTGGCGAAGGGCCGGCAGCACCTCGCGGGCCATCCGGCGGACGTCGTCCATGGTGGTGTGGTAGCGGAGGGCCCGCCGGTCCATGTCCGGCAGGGTGGCCTTTCCCGCTGCGTCGAAGGGTGCACGAAGGCTGAACATGAAGGTGGTTACTCCCATGTCTATGAAAGTCTGCAACCTTTCACTAACCTGTTCTGGGTTGCCAACCAGTATGCCTTTTTTGACTGTTTCCACAGGCGCCCCGGCGGCCTCTGCATTGACTTTTAGGGCCGAGGAGATTCTTGCGTTGTCCTCGCTTATTAGGAAGTCCATGTTCAGCGAAAGGGCAAGGGTCCGGGGGTCTCGCCCCGCGGCGTTGCAGTGCTGGTGGAGAATGTCCAGCTTTTGGCGGTAGTCCTGGGGCGTACCGGTGATATTCCAGTTCCAGTCGTCGGCAACCCTGGCGACCATGGGCAAGGTGAGTTTTTCTCCGCTGCCGCCGATGAGAATGGGCGGATGGGGCTTTTGCACGGGTTTGGGCTCAAACGGAGCGTCTGCCAACCGATAGTACCTTCCTTGGAAGTCAGATCGTTCCTGGGTCCACAAAAGCTTGATTACCCGGACCGTCTCCTCGAGTCGGTTGATTCTGCCTCGGATGCCGGGAAAGGGGATGCCGTAGGCGATGTGCTCCGGCTGATGCCATCCTGCACCCAGGCCAAGAGTCAAGCGACCGTTGCTGGTGTGGTCCACGGTGGCGGCAATCTTGGCTAGGGCCGCGGGGTGGCGAAAGGTTGCGCTGGTTACCAGGGTACCCAATCGGGGTTTCTTCACTATTTGGGAGAGAGCTGCCAGGAGAGTCCAGGCGTCGGTCACGGGGCCCTCCTGGTGCGAGGTCCCGGTGGGCAGATAGTGGTCGTAAACCCACAGGTCGTCGAAACCCAACTCTTCCAGTTCCAGCCATGTGTCGCGTAATTCAGGCCAGGTTGATTCTTGCTGTCCCGTTTGCACTCCGAACCTAACGGTAGGTTTGGTCATACCATCCCTCAACTGCTAAAGCCTCCGGTCGATATGAAATAGGGGCTGCATTTTCACCACCTCTTCACCCCAACGTAAGGCCTCCACCGCCATAAAACAAGCTCAGATCTCCTTCAAAATGCTTAAACATGGCGGAACTTAGGACGGCGCTACTGCTTGTCAGGGTAATTGCTACCCATTAAGATTAGTTAGCTATGCCGTCGTATAGAGCTAACAACAACTTCGGCACCGTATCCAGCATAAGTGTCGAGGCGCTGGGGGAGCCGGGCAATCGTACATTTCGTCTTATAATTGAAGCGGGAGAGGCTTCGGCGCTGTTGTGGGTGGAGAAGGAGCAGCTCCAGCAACTGGCTGTCTACATAGAAGAGGTGGGCGAAGACCTGACACGACTGAAGCCCCCGGATAGCCGTAAGGATTCCGAGGAACCATGGGCCGGTGGGTACATGAACCTAGAGTTTAAAGTTGGGAGCCTATCTCTGGGCCACGATGCGGATTCCAACGCCTTCCTCTTCTTGGCTCACGACCGAGAGTCGGTTGGCCAGGATACACCGGATCTGAGTTTTTGGGTGCCCCTTGAAATGGCGCAAAAGCTGTCCGGTCAGGCGCTGGAGATTTGCGCAGCGGGAAGACCTAGATGCTTACTGTGCGGTCTTCCTATCAACCCCGACGGGCACATGTGCGTTCGCAGCAATGGGCATCAGTCCCTGCACCCCTGACCCGGTTCAGGACGCTGGTCCGTTATCCATGAACCAGGCCCAGGCGTCCCGGATTTTAAGAGAAGGGGACGTGGTGTCCTGCATCCTTAGCCCCGTGGGCTCCAATTACACTTTCCTGACTAGCATTCAGGATGACGCGGGGCGTGAGGTCAGGGCTGTCTATAAGCCCAGGGACGGCGAGGCGCCGCTTTGGGACTTTGATTCAGGAACGCTTTACAAAAGGGAGTATGCGGCTTATCTGTTGAGCCAAATTCTTGGGTGGGACTTCATACCGGAAACGGTTATTAGGGACGGTCCCTACGGGATAGGGTCCATGCAGAGGTACGTGGAGCACGAGACAAATTCCTATTATAGGGTCTTACGAGAGTCCCACCGGGCAGAGCTAAAGACCATTGCTTGCTTTGACATAATCGCCAATAATGCAGACCGTAAGGGTATGCACTGCATCAGGGGGCTGGATGGGCGGATTTGGGGTATTGACCACGGTTTAACATTCAACCACGTGCCCACTTTGCGAACGGTGATCTGGGATTTTTGGGGCGAAAGTCTTGAGCCGTGCTTGCAGGAACCCATGGAGTCTCTGTTGCGGGACGTGGAGGCTCCTGAGGGTTTGTTGAAGGAGTTTGTTGGACTGCTGCAGCCCAGGGAGGTTGAGGCGCTTGTGGAGCGAGTCGGGTGGATGGTTGGGATGAAGGGCTTTCCGAAGATGCGTCGCCATTGAGGGTCAGAGCGGGGATTTTTGCGGGGAAATAAGGAGGTAGGGGCGGGAGTCTAATTTGGTGGATGGATAGTGAATTCCCTTGACACTACTTGATGCCCAAACCTACAATTACGAATAACCGACCAAGGAGGTGGGCTGCACATGCAGGAGATGACCGTCGATAGCATTCGGGTCAGCCTCATGAACTACCAACGGGTGGTGATCTTGAAAGAGACGGAATCGGACCGCTATCTTCCCATTTGGATCGGCCCGGCTGAGGCCGACGCCATTGCGGTTAAGCTCCAGGGCATCTCCGTACCTAGGCCCTTGACCCATGACCTTATTCAAGCGGTAATTGACAACCTGGGGGCTGAGATCAGCTACGTAAGGGTCAATGACCTCAAGAATGACACATTCTTCGCCAAGATAGGCGTTTCTATAGACGGGAGGAAGATGGAGGTGGACTCACGCCCCAGCGATGCTATCGCCCTGGCGGTGCGCGCTCAGGTGCCCATTTATGCTGAAGACAACGTATTGGACAAGGCCGGTATTCATCTAGATGCGGAAACCGGCAAGCCAATAATGCCAGACCGTTCTTCCGTTGATGAGGATAGGCCCACGAGGGTGAGGGAAGAAGAATTGCAGCGGATGTCGGCCTTTACCGACTTCATCAATACCTTGGACCTTGAGGACTTCGGCAAGGGTAAGCCCAAGGCCTAGCGGTCCTGCTTAACGCGGCACAGCAGCCCCGGCGCGGCGTAATCAGAGGTATGGTTTATATTTGGCATGGCGGCTGCTGTTCAGCTTGACTTTGACCGGGGCTAGTGATAAAGTTCACCAAGTTTTGAAGGTAGCGTATGCCTGGTTGGCTCCTGGCTGTCAGAGTTGCGGGGATGGGATGGTACGTTGCGTTGAGTATAGTGCTGGGAGTTCTTGGAGGCCTCTGGCTGGATAATAAATTAGGTACCTCCCCTCTGTTAACTCTGAGTGGGACCCTTTTGGGAGTGGTAGCAGCTTTTTACGGCATGTATAAGATGGTGGCTCCGCTTCTGAATATAACGGACCGCAAGTGCCAGGGAACTGAGGAGAACGGGTCTTAATGCCCAAGTCCCCCTTGGCGAAGAGGCTTTTTTGGGGAGTTGGCATTGGGCTCCTAGCGCTGTTGTTTTTTGGCTTTGTAGTCGGGGCCGTTGGGTCGGAGCTCTTTAATACCAGTAGGTTGCTGCATGAGCCCGAAGTGCATCTACCGGCCTCGGCGGTGTTTCCTGCAGAGGAGCGGGAGATTTCAGCCCGAGGGGGCAATCTGGGCTTCACCGGTTTCGCCATAACCAACTCCATGCTTTCCTCATGGCTTACCACGGTTATTCTAATTCTTATCTTTGTTGTGGCTGCTTCACGAAGGAGCCTTGTCCCCGGCAGATTGCAGGGATTCGTTGAGGTGATTGTTGAGGGGCTTCTCAACTTTGTTGAGGGAGTGTCCGGCAAGGCCGTCGCTAGGGCATTCTTCCCGATTATCGCAACAATTTTCCTCTTTGTGCTTTTCAACGCCTGGCTGGGACTCCTGCCCATATATCCCTCCCTGGGATTTGACTCCTCTGCCGGAGCCAACGCGGCGTTTATTGAAGAGGCTGCGGAGGAAGAGGAGATGGAGCTTCACGGCACAATTGCCGGCTTTAGCGCCGGGGAGTTCCATCTGGAGGATGGCACCTCCTTCCATTTGGAGGAGGAGACCAAGATTGGAGAGGGGCTGCGAGGAGATTGCGGCCCGGGGCCCTGTTTTTCCGATAGCGCCGTTGGCGAAAAGGTTAAACTTGAGGCGATAAAATCTCACGGTGAGCTTATAGCCGAGCACGTTGAAATTGGGAGCACACCCCGCATTGATCTGCTCCGCCCCGCTGGCACGGACGTTAATATGCCCTTGGCGCTGGCCGTGGTGGCTTTCCTGTTCATTGAGTTTTGGGGTTTGAAAAGGTTGGGATTCGGCTATTTGACCAAGTTCTTCAGATTCAAGACCCTTATCAAAGGTCCCGGCAGGCTGCTGAACGGGCCCATTGACCTTTTTGTCGGAATACTGGAGGGGCTTAGTGAAATCATCCGAGTGGTGAGCTTCACCTTCAGGCTTTTTGGCAACATGTTGGCAGGCAAACTGCTTATACTGGTGTCCGCTTTCCTGGTGCCATTCGTCTTCAGTATCCCCTTCTACGGGCTGGAGCTATTGGTGGGATTCATCCAGGCCATGATCTTTGCGGGGTTGACACTAACCTTCGCTACGGTGGCCATGGCGCATCACGAAGAATGAGTAGATGCCCCTTATATAATCAGACGTCCATACTAAAGGAGGTCTCGTCCTCCCTGGGACAGGGCCTCAATGGAGGAAACCCATGACAATACTTATTCTGGTGTTTGTTCTAGTAATTTTGGGTATAAGCGCAGCGGCTTTGGGTGGCATTTTCGCCGTCTATGCTAGCCGCCAAGACTAGTTACCTAATATCACTGCGTGAGGAGGACGTATGTTTGGAATAGAGATATTAATGTCGGTAGCGTCGGCGGTGGCCGCTCAAGGAGAGGCGTTGAGCGACGCGGGAGCGAAGGCCATTGCCGCGGGGTTAGCCATAGGTTTGGGACTGTTGGGCCCTGGCATTGGCATCGGAATTCTGGGAGCTTCTGCAATGAGTGCCATAGGCCGGAATCCTGAGGCGCGTGCAGCCATTTTGCAGAACATGATCCTTGCCATTGCCTTTGCGGAAGCACTGGGCATTTACGCGCTCATTGTCTCTGTTATCATAATCTTTGTAGCTTAGCACCTGGGAAAACCAAGGTGGATGGGAAGAGAGGTTACCTTTGGCTGAGTTAGGTTTTAATATACCTAGCCTTTTGGTGTTCTTGGTTAACTTCGTCATTTTGTTGGGCATCCTCTATCAATTTGCCTACAAGCCCATCCTCAAACTCCTGGACCAAAGGTCTGAGCGTATCAGGGAAAGCCTTGAGGCGGCTGAGCAGGCTAAACAGCAGGCGGCTGAATCAGAGGCCAAGACCCAAGAGCAGTTGCAGCAGGCCAGGAGAGAGGGACAGGTGATGTTGGACCAGGCGCGGGTGCTGGCAGAGAAGTTTCGTGAAGACGAGATGGCCAAGGCCCGTGAAGAGGCGGAGGCCTTCGTCGCCAGGGCAAGGCAGGAGATACAGCAGGAACGAGACGGCGCGGTGGAAGAGGTGAAGAGCCACTTTGCTCGTCTTGCCATTCAGGCCGCTGAGCGGGTTATCGGACAGTCACTTGACGCCGAGGCGCATAGGGCTCTCATTGGGCAAGTCCTTGAAGAAGGTCAGCAAGTGGGGAAGAGGTAGGAAGGCTGGATGGCAAGTAATCGTTGGGCCAAGCGATACGCCCAGGCAATCTATGAGTTGGCCACGGCCCAGGACCCCGCAAGAGTGGAGGAGACCCTGGATAGGTGGATGGAAGACCTGCGGCGCATGGGTGAGGCCTTGGCAAATAGTGAGTTCAGCGTTTTCTTGAAGCACGCCAAGGTCCCCTTGGAGAAGAAGGTGGAGGCCATTGGAGCGGTGTTGAAGGACGTGGACCCGTTGGCTCGGAATCTGCTTTCCATAATGGTGTCTCGCGGCTTGGTGGATACGGCGAGTGAAGTGGAGGCCGGGTTCCGGGACTTGGTTGACAAGCGTCGCGGCGTGGAGCGAGTGAGCGTATTTTCCGCCATTGCTTTGGAGGAGCCGGAAAGGGAGCAAATTGTCCGGTTTGTGCAGAGTATGAGAGACAGCAAGGTTGTATTAGATGCACAAGTAGACCCCTCTATTATTGGGGGGTTGGTGATACGAATTGGGGATAAGCTTCTGGATGGCAGCACCAGGGCAAAACTGGAGAGCCTGAAAGAGGAGCTGGAAACAGCCTCAATGTCATTGTAAATACAAAGGTGTAGACACAAGGGTGCAGCAGGAGGCTAATAGATGACCACCCGCGGTTCGGATATTGTTTCGGTTATTCGACGCCAGATTGAGGAGTTCGATGGTGAACTCCGCATGGTGGACGTTGGGACCGTTGTGGAGGCAGGCGACGGCATCGCCCGGATTCAGGGCCTGCAGGGAGTGCAGTACAGCGAATTATTGGAGTTCCCTGAGGGGATTCTGGGACTGGCTCTGAACCTGGAGGAAGATACGGTTGGCGCTGCCATTATGGGCGACGCCAATGCGGTGAAGGAAGGGGATATGGTCAGGTCCACCGGCAGGATTATTGAGGTGCCGGTTGGGGACGAGCTAGTTGGCAGGGTGGTCGACGCCCTGGGCCGGCCCCTGGACGGCAAAGGCGCTATCCGCACTACCAAGCTCCGCCCCGTGGAGCGCATAGCTCCCAACGTTGTGACCCGCCAGTCGGTGGATACACCGGTGCAGACGGGCATCAAGGCCATCGACTCTATGATACCCATTGGCAGAGGCCAACGGGAGCTGATTATCGGAGACCGGTCCACGGGCAAGTCTGCCATCGCCCTTGACGCGATAATCAATCAAAAGGGTCAGAACCTCCTTTGCATTTACGTAGCAATAGGCCAAAAACAGAGCAAGGTTGCCCAAGTGGTGTCCACTCTGGAAGAGCACGGCGCCATGGAGCACACGGTTGTGGTGGCAGCCAACGCCTCAGACCCGGCGCCCTTGCAGTACATCGCACCCTATGCTGGCTGCGCCATAGGCGAAGAGTTTATGGAGTCGGGCCGGGAAGCGCTTATTATTTACGATGACTTGACGAAACACGCTTGGGCGTATCGCCAGATGTCGCTGCTCTTGCGCAGGCCCCCAGGTCGAGAGGCTTATCCGGGGGATGTGTTTTATCTTCACAGCCGGTTGCTGGAGCGAGCGGCAAAATTGTCGTTGGAGTACGGGGGTGGCTCCCTGACGGCGCTGCCTGTGATTGAGACTCAGGCGGGCGACGTGTCGGCTTATATACCCACCAACGTTATATCCATAACGGACGGTCAGATTTACTTGGAGCCGGAGGCGTTCAACGCCGGTATTCGACCCGCGGTGAACGTTGGGCTTTCGGTATCGCGGGTGGGCGGCGCGGCGCAGACCAGAGCCATTCGAAGGGTGGCGGGAAGGCTGCGGCTGGACCTGGCGCAGTATAGTGAGTTGGCCACCTTTGCACAGTTCGGCACTGCCGACCTGGATAGTGAAACCAGGGCCCAGTTGGAGCGGGGCCAGCGGAGCATTGAAATACTAAAGCAGCCTCAATATAGGCCCCTGTCCATGGGTAAGCAGGCTATGATTTTCTACGCCCTGAATAACGGCTACGTGGATGACGTGCCGATACCCCGGTGCCGGGCGTTTGAGGAGCAGCTTCAAAGATATCTGGAGGCCTCTAACCCGGAGCTTGAAGGTCATATAATGGATGCCGGGGACATCACGTCCGAGATTGAAGAGGTTTTGAAGAAGGCTCTAGAAGAGTTCAAGGCCACTTTCGCCGCAGCGTGAGGACTATATTATAGAGTCAGTGGAAGCCTAAAATGCCCAGTTTGAGACAACTGCGTAGGCGAATACGCAGTATAGAAAACACGTCCAAGGTCACACATGCCATGGAGATGATTGCCGCTTCCAAGATGAGGCGAGCCCAGGGTGCCGTGTTGGCTGGGCGTCCCTACGCCCAGAAGATTCAAGAGGTTATTGCCGACCTGAAGGCCCAGCCACAGGAGTCGGACGAGGGCCATCCGCTGCTGGAGCAGCGGCCGGTTCGTCAAATTACTCTGTTGCATTTGACGCCGGACCGGGGGCTGTGCGGAGGACTGCACGGAGGCCTGAACCGTTCGGTGGCGCAGTTTATTCTTGATAAGAGGCCAACCCCGGTGCGGGTTGTTGCGGTGGGGAGAAAGGGCAGGGACTTTGTGGTGAGGACGGGTCAGGACGTTCAGGCTGTCTTTGTCAATCTTGGGGACAGGCCGCCCATGTCGGAAATCTTGCCCATCTGTCAAATCATATTTAACGACTACAATGCGGGTGAGGTGGATGAAGTTTACATAGCCTATCCTCAATTCTTAACGCTGACCTCTCAACGACCTGAGATTGTCCGGCTCTTGCCCATAGAGCCGGCTGACCTGGAGGGGGAGTCTCGGGTTGGCTATATTTACGAACCGGATCCAAGCGCGGTACTTGATCTGCTGTTGCCTCGTTTCGTTGAGATGCAGGTTTACCACGCCTTGCTGGAGCTCAGCGCCAGCGAACAGTCGGCGCGCATGGTGGCCATGCGCAACGCTACGGACAACGCCAATGAGATGGTGGGTGACCTTACGTTGGAACTGAATAAGGTGAGGCAGGACAGTATAACCGCAGAGTTGTTGGACATTATAGGCGGCGTTGTTAGCCTGGAGACCTGATCTCTACTAATTGGGAAAGCGAGGACCATCGTGGCTAAAGGCAGTATAGTTCAAGTGATTGGAACGGTGGTGGACGTCGAGTTCCCCTCGGACGAGCTACCGGCCCTGTATAACGCTCTAACCATTGACAACAACGGGGAAAAGCTGGTTCTAGAGGTGGAGCAGCACGTTGGCAATAACCGGGTTCGGTGTCTGGCATTGGGCCCAACGGAAGGCCTGGCCCGAGGCGTTGAAGCGGAAGACGGCGGCAGTCCTATCTCGGTGCCCGTTGGACCGGAAACCTTGGGTAGGTTGTTTAACGTCATCGGTGATCCTCTGGACAATCTGGGTCCTGTGGAGACGCAGGCCCGGTGGCCCATTCATCGCGCTCCCCCTTCCTTTGACGAGCAGCTGAGCACAATGGACCTCCTTGAGACGGGTATCAAGGTATTCGACCTGGTGACACCCTTTGTT
This sequence comes from Dehalococcoidia bacterium, assembly GCA_965226535.1. GTDB lineage: Bacteria > Chloroflexota > Dehalococcoidia > Lucifugimonadales > JAPULR01. The sequence goes on from CBDDDE010000010.1 coordinate 1,011,175, forward strand.
AAGGGGGGCAAAATTGGCGCCTATGGAGGCGCGGGTGTAGGCAAAACCGTCATCATACAGGAGTTGATTCGGAACATTGCCGCCGAGCACAGTGGCGTTTCCGTTTTCTCCGGTGTGGGAGAACGCTCTCGAGAGGGGAATGACCTCTGGAGAGAGATGCAAGAGGCCAAAGTGATGGATAAAACCGTCATGGTCTTTGGGCAAATGAACGAACCGCCAGGCGTGCGCGCTCGTATCGGTCTCACCGGTCTTACGATGGCGGAATATTTCCGTGACGAAGAGAACCGGGACGTGCTTTTGTTTATCGACAACATTTATCGTTACATACTTGCGGGCATGGAGGTTTCCGCGCTGCTTGGACGTTTGCCCTCGGCGGTGGGTTACCAGCCTACTCTGGCCACGGAGATGGGGGCGCTTCAGGAGCGCATAACTTCCACCAAGAAAGGGTCTATCACCTCCTTCCAGGCTATTTATGTTCCCGCGGATGACTACACTGATCCGGGGATTGCCACTACCTTTGGCCACTTGGACGCTGTGGTAGCCTTGGAACGCTCCCTGGCGGCCCAGGGTTTCTACCCTGCCGTGGACCCCTTGGCGTCCTTCTCCCGCGTGCTGGAGCCTGACGTGGTGGGTCAGGAGCATTACGATGTGGCGAGGGGAGTAATTGAGGTGTTGCAGCGGTATCGGGACCTTCAGGACATTATCGCCATCCTGGGCGTGGAGGAGCTGTCCGAAGAGGACAAGCTTACGGTGGAACGGGCGCGTCGGATCCAAAGGTTCATGACGCAGCCGTTCTTTGTAGCGGAGACTTTTACGGGCATACCGGGGAAATATGTGCCTGTAAAGGAGACGGTGCGTGGTTTCAAGGAGATTCTTGAAGGGAAGCACGACGATATTCCGCAGCAGGCTTTCTATATGTCCGGCACTATAGACGAAGTGCTGGAGAATGTCTCCCAGTCCCAGGAGGCCAGGGGCTAGAGCCTAATGGCAACAATGAAGTTGGAAATAATTACCGCCGAGCAGGTGGTTTACTCGGACGATGTCGAGGCGCTGGTAGTCCCCGGCACCGAGGGCGAGTTGGGGATTCTTCCCCATCACGCCGCCTTAATGACTATGTTGCAGCCCGGTGAGTTGATGGTGAGAAAAGACGGTGATGAGACTTTTCTGGCGGTGACGGGAGGGTTTCTAGAGGTCATGGAGAACCGGGTCAGTATTTTGGCAGACGCGGCCGAACGCTCGGAAGATATTGACGAGGAGAGGGCCCAGGCTGCGGTGCGAAGCGCCGAGGAGCGTATTGCCATGAGGTCTGCCGACGTGGACTTGGAGCAGGCTATCGCACAGTTGCGGAGGGCTACGGTGCGTTTGGCGGTAGCTCGAAGGCGCAGGCCCAGAGTTAGACAAGGGATGTCCGCCCCGGGACCCTAGGATTCTTGGTCCTGGTTGGTTAGATAGTAGGTCATGGACTGCAGCGATAGCACGGGGTCCACGTTTCGCACTTTCACTTGTTCCGGTAGCTGGGGATAGATTGGCGCGTAGTTGAGAATAGCCTTTACGCCGCTTTGGGTGAGCAGCTTCATCACTTGCTGAGCCACCCCGCCGGGCACGGCGATGACCCCAATACTGATTTTTCGCCTGGCTATGGTGCTGCCCAACTCTTCCATGCCTTGGACTCTCAGGCCGCTTATAGTCTGTCCCACTATGTGGTCATTGCTGTCGAAGGCGGCGACAATTTCAAATCCCTCGGGGGCAAAGCCGGGGTAGCTTAGGATGGCTTTGCCAAGCCTGCCAACGCCTACCAAACATACCCTCCAGCGTCGGTTGAGTCCCAGTATCTGCTTGAGTTCCGTGGCCAGGTATCTGACGTTGTAGCCCCTGCCCTGCTTGCCAAAGCGGCCTAGATAGCTGAGGTCCTTGCGTATTTGCGCCGGGGTGACCTGGAGTTTGTCCCCCAGCTGTTGGGAACTGGACACCTCTACGCCGGAGTCCATAAGGGAGTTGAGAATTCGAACGTACTGGGGCAGCCGGGCAATTACAATGTCTGGGACTCTGGGTCCATTTGGCTGGCTATTGAGGGGTTGGGCCGCCACCTGAATCTCCTCCCCGGGGAAGGTTGCTAACATTGTTTTACGGAAATAGAAAGGTTGAATCTTAGGTTGTGACGAGGTACCGGTTGAGCCGATTTTAGTATGGCCAATTTGGAGTGTCAATAAGGGTCACGGAGCTGTAGGGCGGTTGACATAAAGGGCCCAGTCAAGGAGCGGTGGTCGCTAGCGTTGGTAGTCGTCTGGGAAGCGGTCCCAGGGGTTTCGGCCCCGTGACTGCCAAGGTCCGGAGGGGAAGAGGGGCTCGTGTCGCACAAGCTTGTATATACCGGCGCAGGTCATTCCCGTGATGAAGCCGCCGAGGTGCGCCCAGTAAGCGACACCGCCGTCCAGCGCCCCAATGGACCCTACGCCCTGGAAAAGCTGGAGAACGAACCAGAACCCCAGCACAACGATGGCAGGCAACTCTATTGCCATGATGAAGAAGAAGATGATAAGGGTGCGTATGCGGCCAAAGGGGAAGAGGACAAGGTAAGCGCCCGTTACTCCGGAGATAGCCCCGCTGGCGCCCACCATGGGTGTTTGGGAATCCAGGTTAAAGGCTACCTGGGTCCAAACGGCCGCTAGTCCGGCGCCCAGGTAGAAAAGCAGGAACTTTGTGTGACCAAATCGGTCCTCAATATTGTCGCCAAAGACCCATAAGTAGAGCATGTTGCCAAGCAGGTGTATCCAACCGCCGTGTATGAACATAGACGTAAAGGCCGTTCCCCAGGTTGGGATGGGTGATGCTATGTCTATGGACAGGATGCGCAGGTCGGGAGGCTGACCAACTGCAAATCGAAGTTCCCTAAGCTCGTTCCCGCCAGCCAGTTCGACGGGAATGAGACCCCATTGAAAAAAGAACCTGCTAATGTTTACGGAGTCGGCGAAGAAGAGAGAGCCGCCGAGATAGAGCTCGTATAAGAAAACTAGCACGTTGGCGCCGATTAGAGTGTAGGTTACGTAGGGGGTGGTCCTACGGGTAATACCTATATCGCCAATGGGGATCAACGGCTTGCCACTACCGCGTACCTATGCGCCGTCACCGGAGCTTTTACAGGCAACTAGAAGACTGTGGTGGATGAGCTTTGCCATGCGGTGGTTATGACCCCAATCGCTCAAGGACTTGGAGGAGTTCGCTGTCTTTCGGCATTCCCTGCTTGACGTATCGGACGACTCCATTCTGGTCCAGGATGAGTACGGTTCGCTGGATGCTCTTTCCGTTGGGTTTCAAAGCCTGATAGGCGTGAGAAACGGCGCGGTCCGGGTCGGACAGCAGTGGGAAGGGGAGGTCGTATTTTTGTCGATAGTTTTCGTGGGAGGTCACGGTGCCCGGGTTTATGGCTATGATTGCGGTGTTCATGTTCTCAAACTCTGCCCTATCGTCCCGTAGGGCTTGAAGCTGGCGATTTCAGCCGGGAGTATTATTGCGGCAGTAGAAGACCAACAGAACGTTCTTTGCTCCTTTGAAGCTGTTTAGCGATATCTCTTGGCCGTTGGTTGCCTTTAGGGTAAAGTCCGGCGCCTTGTCGCCCTCAGCTAAAGCCACGGCATCTACCTCCGCTCTGAAAAATCCCCTCTTAGGAGTTTAGCAGAAAATCCGGGTATGTGGGCACAAGAGTGCGGGAACAAGGCGAGCCTTCGTTGATAGGCGTGGCAGCGTGGTCTATAATCGTTTGGTAGGTTTTTCTTTCTCTGAGCGCTGCGGCGTAAGCAGATTCCTAGGCAATGATAAATCCGGAGGTTCTTGTGCGTGAGAGAACGCCATGTGGTGAGCTAGACCTTGGGCGGGTGGGGAGTGAGGTTACCTTGGCGGGCTGGGTGAACCGGCGCCGGGACCACGGTGGGCTGATTTTCGTAGACCTGCGAGACAGGTCAGGGATTGCTCAGGTTGTGTTCAATCCGGACACCGCGCCGGAGGCTCACGGGATCGGGGAACACGCCAGGGCCGAGTGGGTGCTTCGAGTGGTTGGACAGGTGGTTAAGAGGCCCGCAGGTACGGAGAATCCCCGCCTGCCAACGGGCGGTGTTGAGGTGCACGCCGTTGAGGTCGAGGTGCTGAATCCCTCCAAAACGCCGCCCTTCTATATCAGCGAAGAACAGGCGGTGGACGAAGCCCTGCGGCTAAGCTATCGCTACCTGGACTTGCGAAGGGAAGGAATGCAGCGGAACCTCCTTTTGCGTCATAGGGTAATCAAGTCCATAAGGGACTTCTTGGATACTAGGGGCTTTGTGGAAATAGAGACCCCTATACTTATAAAAAGTACGCCTGAGGGAGCTCGCGACTATCTTGTGCCCAGCCGGTTGCAGCACGGAAGCTTTTATGCTCTTCCCCAGTCTCCCCAGCAGTTGAAGCAGCTATTGATGGTGTCGGGCTTTGAGAAATACTTCCAAATAGCACGCTGCTTTCGAGACGAAGACTTGCGGGCTGACAGGCAGCCTGAGTTCACCCAGTTGGACTTGGAAATGAGTTTTGTGAGTGAGGAAGATATCCTTTCTTTGATTGAGGAGCTTTACGTTCAGATTGTGGAGAGTATGACCCCTGATAAACGGGTTGCAAGGCCCTTCCCGCGTTTGGACTATAGGGAAGCCCTACATAAGTACGGTTCGGATAAGCCGGACGTGCGTTTTGGCCTTGAACTAGCGGACGTTACCGAGGTGGAGTCGCAGAGTGAGTTCCAGGTGTTCCGCTCGGTGACCGCCGGCGGAGGCACTATCAAGGGTTTTGCGGCGCCGGGTTGCGCAGGCTACACGCGGCGCCAGCTGGATCAGCTGACGGAGTACGCTCGGACCAGGGGAGCTAAAGGGCTGGTAACTATAGCTCTTGGGGAGGGGCCCGGGGGCTTGAGCGCTTTGACCATGGAGGACGTGCGCTCTGCCGCGGCGCGGCATCTCAACGTGGAAGAGGTCAGGGAAATGGCTTTGATGATGGGGGCCTCACGGGGAGACCTCTTGCTCATTGTGGCGGGGCCTGCTGAAGTGGTGAACAACTCCTTGAGCCACCTTCGTAATCTAATGGCGGAGAGGTTGCAGTTGGCCGACCCGGACGTGCTGGCTTTTGCCTGGATAGTCAATTTCCCTTTGCTGGAATGGAAGCCGGAAGAAGGACGCTGGGACGCGCCCCACAATCCATTTTCGTCGCCCGTCGATAGGGACGTGCATCTGCTGGACACGGACCCCGGGATGGCTGTGGCCAAGCAGTATGACATGGTGTGCAACGGCTACGAAGTCGGCGGCGGCAGTATCCGCAATCACAAGCGAGAAACTCAGGAGAAGGTGCTGAAGCTCATGGGCCATTCGGAAGAGGCTATGCAGAGTCAGTTTGGACAGCTTTTGAATGCTTTGGACTACGGCGCTCCTCCTCACGGTGGGATTGCCATGGGTCTTGACAGGCTTATGATGCTCTTGACCAACTCGAGCAACATTAGGGACGTTATAGCCTTTCCAAAGACCCAAAGTGCCGCTGACCTGCTGTTTGGGTCTCCCTCCCCCGTGGATGAAAGTCACCTTGCGGAGCTAGGGTTGAGACTCGCTGAGGAGCAGACTTCGTAAAGCTGTCGGGTTGGTCGTGGTTTCAGAACGACGCCCCTGTGCTATAATTTACGCAAGGGTATTGGGGAAGGGAAGTAGTTGAAAATTACTCGTGAGGAAACCCTCGTGACAGAGGTAACCCTCAACATTGAATGTGATACGGACGACGTAGAGCCTTATTTAGACTGGGCTTATAGACGGCTGGTCAACAAGGTTCGAATTCCGGGTTTCCGCAAGGGGAAGGCGCCCAGGGCTATTTTGGAGCAGTCGGTTGGCCGGGAGCACCTGCTTCACGAAGCGCTGGAGCGGGCGGTCAACGGGTTGGTGGACAAGGCCGTGGAGCAGGAGAACCTGGAGCCGTACGTACTGCCCATGGTGGACGTGACTGGCTTTGACCCCCTGTCTATTAAAGCCACCGTCGCCCTGGAGCCTATAGTCTCTCTCGGCGATTATCGAAGCCTGCGTATTGAGCGCAAGCCAATAGACGTGGGCGAGGAGCAGGTGAACGAAGTACTGGAGCGCCTTCGCGTCGAGGCCGCCCCCTGGGAACCGGTGGATCGCCCGGTGCAATTTCAAGACCAAATAACCATAGATGTGGTGGGAACGGTGGAGGGGCGTACAATTGTTGAGAATAAGGGGATTGACTATATCCCCTCCATGGAGAATAAGCTTCCTTTGCCCGGTTTTTCCGTAATGCTGGAAGGCGCCAAGAAAGGGGACTCTAAGACCTTCAACCTCCCGGTGCCGAATGAGAATGAAGACTCTGAAATTTCGGGTAAGGAGTGCAGGTTCCAGGTTGTGATTAACGAGGTGAAGCAGAGAGTGTTGCCGGATTTGGACGACGAGTTCGCCAAAGGGGTGGGCGAGGGATATGACAACCTGGATGCTTTGAGAGAGTCGGTTTTGGATAACCTGACCAGCACCGCCGAAAGGGAAGCGGACCAGGAACTTTATGACGAGGCGCTGGACCAGGTAACGCAAGACGCTGAGGTGGAGTTTGCCGACGTGCTGGTGGACCGCCAGTTGGACCACATGTGGCACGAAAGGTCTCAAGCCATGCAGTCCCAACGTATGGACATGGATACTTATCTTCAGCAGATTGGTAAGTCTGAAGAGGAAGTGAAAGAGGAGATGAGACCCGGCACTCGAGAACGGTTGGTGAGGTCTCTGATCCTGGAGAAGCTGTCCGAGGAAGAGAAGATAGTCGTAACTCCGGAGGACGTGGATAAGCAAATTGAAGAGATTCTGGCAGCCTCCGGCAGCAGCGACGAGTCAGTGAGACAGACCGTGTCATCGGAGGGGTTCCGGAACTCCGTGGAATCCACCCTTCTTAACAGGAGGACTCTTGAGTGCCTGGCCCAAATAGTTCAAGGAAATGAGACGGAGAACGAGCCGTCGTCTGAAGAAGAGACAAGTGAAGATACAGAACAAGGAGGAAGCGAGAGTGACGCTTAACCCTGAAAACATCATACCAATGGTTGTTGAGACAGGTCCCCGCGGGGAACGTGCCTTCGATATATATTCCCTGTTGCTAAGGGAGCGAATTGTGTTTCTGGGAACGCCTATAGTTGATCATACGGCCAACCCGATAATCGCCCAGCTGCTATTTTTGGAGCGGGAAGACCCCGATAGAGACATTAGCTTGTACCTGAACTGCCCCGGCGGTGTAATCTCTGCCGGCCTGGCAATTCACGATACAATGAATTTGATCAGGTGTGACGTTTCGACCATCAGCGTGGGCATGACGGCGAGCATGGGCACGGTACTTTTAACGGCGGGGACAAAGGGCAAGAGATACGCTTTGCCCAACTCGACCATTCATATGCACCAACCCCTCGGCGGCGCCCAGGGGCAGGCCAGCGACGTTGCCATTGCCGCCAAGGAGATTCTGCGGCTGCAAGATAAGATCAATACCATCTTATCGGAAAATACCGGGCAGTCCTATGACAAAATTGCCCGTGACACGGACCGGGACTTCTACCTTAATCCGGAACAGGCCCTTGAGTACGGGATTATCGACGAGATTCTCAACCAGGCTTCCGACGGTGATGAGGACAAGAAGTCCGAGTAATGCCCCATCTCTTTAGTCAAAAAGAAAGGACCTGTCTTGAAAGACAGGTCCTTTAACTATTGTCGGACTTGCATGGCTTGGAATGGGAGTTGGCGCATTGGCGGCGTGCGATTGTGCGAAGGTGTCTTAAACGGGCTATGCTCATGTCTGGGCAGGTAGTCTAATATCCCCGCTGATGATTTTCTGAAGGGTTTCTACGTAAAACTCGTGCTCCCTCTCTTGTACCCGCGTCCGTAGAGATTCAACGTTGTCGTGTTTAAGTACGGGGACTTTGGCCTGGGCTATGATTAGTCCGTGGTCGTATTCTTCGTCAACCAGGTGAATGGTCACACCGGTGAACTTGCTCCGGGAAGCCAGAACGGCGGCATGGACCTTGTTGCCGTGCATTCCCCTTCCCCCGAAGTCGGGCAGCAAGGCGGGGTGGATGTTCAGGATGCGGCCTCGGTACCGGGAAAGCGTTATGGGACCCAGTAGCTTCATGTAACCTGCCAGCACCACAAGGTCCACCTCGTGGTCTGCCAGGGTGTTACCGATGGCGCGGTCCAGCTCCGTAGGAGATGGGTGGGTTTTTGCGCTGAGGTGGTACCCCGGTACGCCTTGGCTACGTGCACGACGGAGGGCCATAGAGCTGGAGTTGTTGCTGATGACAACGCGGCAGGTGGCGTTGAGGCGCCCCTGATTGCAGGCGTCTAGTAGCGCTTGAAAGTTGGTTCCCGTGTGGGAGGCCATGATCCCAAGGTTGAGAGCGGGCATGACGAACTCACCCCCTTGTTAGAAACTTTCTCACCTTGGCATAGGCCGGTGCGAACCGGTGGAAAATCCTGGTGCGCCGGGTTACTAGGGTGGCGCCGGATAGGGATTCCATAAAGGACTGAGGCGTGCCGGCAAAGTCCTGCATCTTGTTGTAGGTGCGCCCCAGCTCCATTGCGGTGTGGGAGTCGCTGACGGCGGCGTATAGGAGGTTGTACTTCTGGGCAGCTTCCATGGCCTTGGCGTCGTCACGGCTGAAGAGATTCCGAGCGTTGAAGGTCTCAATGACGTTAACGTCGGACGCTAAGCTTTCAAAGGTGTCCTGACCCAGAGCGGATGGTCTTATCCTATCAAAGGGGTGAGGAATCATTACGAGCCCGCCCTGGGACTTGATGGCTCTCACCGTTTCCCGTGGTGTGAGGTTCTTTGGGATTCCCTCCTTGAGGAATAGGCCAATGATGTCCCCGGCAGAGGATTTGATCTCTTCGCCGACAATGATTTTAAGGGGCGCGCCGCGCCGCAGCTCCAGGGCGCCTTCAATGGTGTTGTGGTCCGTCACGGCCAGGCAGTTTATCCCGGTCTTCAAGCATCGGTCGATAATGGACTGAAAAGAGGCTCCCGAATCGTGGGAGTAGTTGGTGTGTACGTGTAGATCGGCTCTAAGCAATCTGGTCGTCGTCCTCAAGAGAGGCAGCGGAGATTTCCTCCAGATATGCGTCCTTAAGCTGGGTGATCTTCACCTCCGTGGCGTTGAGGAGCCGGTTGCAAAGCTTGGCCATGTTCATTCCCTCTTCGTAGAGGTGGGTAGTTTGTTCCAGGGTCAGTTTGCCTTCTTCCAAGGTTTGGGCCAACTCTCCCAGCCTATGGAAGGCCTCTTCAAAGGTCATCTCCGCTTCTGTGTCGTGGCTGTGTTTTTCTGCCATGGTAATTTCTGTTTTACGGGAAGAGCCGTGCTGTGGCTTTGGCTAGTTCCCTTTTACTCTTTCTTTTTGATGCCCCTTTGACAGCGACGGAGAAGTCACCATCGCTTACGGTTACTCTGAGGGGGTCTCCCGCTATTACATTGGTTTTTTGGAAGACGACGTCGCCCGTGGCTTCTTTCTGCACCACGGCGTAGCCTCGTTTGAGGGTTGCCTTGGGGTTAAGGGTCTGAAGCTGAGTTGTAACGGCGTTCATTTCCTGGACACGAAGGGTAATGCTGCTTGAGGTTGCCACGGAGGCGCGCTGGGACACGTCATCTACGCTTCGGCGCAGGGTGACAATGTCCGGGGCCAGGTGGTGAAATTCGGAAACTAGGTTAGATAGGCCGTGGCCCTTGTTCGTAATTCTATCGGAAATAATTGAGCAGAGTTGCTGGGCAAGAGCCGAGACCTCCATCCTAAGAGCGGTCGTGTCGGGGGTTGCCATCTCAGCGGCGGCGGACGGTGTTGGCGCTCTAACGTCCGATACAAAGTCCGCTATGGTGTAGTTGGTTTCATGGCCTACGGCGCTTACAACGGGGATGGGGCTGGCGTATATGGCCCGCGCCACCGACTCTTGGTTAAAGGGCCATAGCTCCTCAAGAGAACCTCCGCCTCGGGCCAGGATAATAAGATCGGACCGCCCGTCGTCAATGAGCAGCCGGAGGGCGTTGGCGAGGCCCGGGACAGCTTCGGGGCCTTGCACCAGGCTGGGGGCAAGAAGGACCTCCACCAGAGGGTATCGTCGTTTTAGCACCTGCAGGATATCGTGTAGGACCGCCCCGGAGGGAGAGGTAACAAGACCGATAAATTTCGGGAATCTGGGCAGCTCTCGCTTTCTGGAGGGGTCGAAAAGACCCTCGCTATTCAAAGCGGCTTTAAGCCTTTCGAACTCCAGGGCTAAGGGGCCGACGCCTTCGGCCATGACTATGTCGGTAACAAAGTCGAGGCTGCCTCTGACCTCGTAGATGGACACGTAGCCGTGGGCGGTAATGGCCGTGCCGTCGGCCAAGAGGTCCATGCCCGTCCCTCTACTGAACATAACGCAGCGGAGTTGGCTCTGGGGGTCTTTTAAGGTGAAGTAGGCGTGGCCGGACTGTGATACAAGCAAATTGGAGACTTCGCCGCTAATCCAAACGTCCATCAGAAGATCGTCCTGAGCCAACAGCCGCTTGATGTGCCGCGTAATCTGGGAAACGGTGAATACGTCCACCTAGGTTACACGCTCCACGTACTGGCCGTTGCGAGTATCCACCTTAATGGTTTCGCCCTCGTGAATAAAAAGAGGGACGTTTAGGGAGTGGCCCGTCTCCAAAGTGGCGGGTTTGGTTCCTCCCTGGGCAGTGTCCCCCTTTAGCCCGGGTGGACTGTCGGTCACCTGGAGATCAACGAAGGTTGGGAGCTTAACGCCGAGAATGTCCCCGTTGAAGAAGGAGATTTCCAGCGTTACGTCTTCTTTCAGGTAGTTGATACTGTCCCCAATCTGCTCTCTAGTGAGTTGGTGCTGATCGTAGGTTTCCAGGTCCATGAAGTTGAAAAACTCTCCGTCAAAGTAAAGGTATTGGGTTGTGGCGCTGCTGACGTCGGCCGGAGTGAAGGAGGTTTCATAAGCCTGGAAGGTCTTTTCAGTTACACTGCCATTGAGCAGGTTCTTGACCTTAACGCGGGTCACGGGGGCGCGTTGCTGCATCTTATGCCTGGTGTAGTCCATAACCTCATACGGCTGGCCGTCAATCTCTATGGCCAGTCCTTTACGAAGGTCTCCAAAGCTCAAGGTAGCCATGTTTGGTTCTCCTGGATCTATTTTCTAGCCTTGCTGAGGGGCCTGGCGCCTTGGTTTTCAAGGACAACCAGGTCTTCGATTCTGACTCCACCCCATCCGGTGAGGTAGATGCCGGGCTCCACGCTGAACACCATGGACTCTTCCAGGGTATCGGGAGAGGTGGGGCCAACGCGGGGGTACTCGTGTACCGCCAAGCCTATACCGTGGCCGAGGCTGTGGCCGAAGTTGCCGCCGTAGCCCGCATTGTCCAGCACGTCCCGGGCCAGGTTGTCGGCCTTCTCGCCGTTTAGATTTACAGCTAGTGTGGCGATGGCCGTAAGCTGGGCCCCCAGGACCAGGTTGTATATTTTCTTGAACTGTTCGTCAGGTTCGCCAATGCAGATGGTGCGGGTGATGTCGCTGCAGTAGCCGTTGAGCTTGGCGCCCATGTCTATGACAATAGGTTCTCCGGCCTTCACGGGCCGGTCCGATGCCCTGTGGTGGGGCATGGCGCCGTTGGGCCCCGCGGCGACAATAGTATCGAAGCTCAGGCTATCGGCTCCAAGTTCCCGCATGGTCTTTTCCATGCGCCAGGCAATTTGTCGCTCCGTGTCACCGGGCCGGATGCCGGGCGTTACGGTTTCCATGGCTTTGTCTGATATACTGATGACTTTTTCGAGAAGGGCCAACTCTACTTTGTCTTTTACAGCGCGAAGGTTTTCCACAAGGTCGTTGGTGGCTTTGATCGTTGGTCTTTTTTCGGCAGGGAGTTCTTTCACGGCGGCGAGGATTCGTCTATAGGTGGCCATGGTCATGTGCTGGGCTTCAAATCCCACTACATTGGCTCCCATCTTTTCAAGCTGTTCAAGGAGCCACGACCATGCGCCAACCTGGAAAATTTCAAACTGTGGCGCTTGGCCCCCGGCCTGTTCCACGTAGCGGAAGTCAGTGGCCAGAATGGCTTTGTCTTGGGAGATGAGCAGGTACCCTGCGGAGCCGGTGAATCCCGATAGATATTGCCGGTTTTCCGGGGTGGAAACCAGAAGAGCTTCCAGGTTCATCTCTTTCATTTTGGCCCGTAGGCGTATTAATCGGTTCTCTATCAACTTAAACCTCCTTTTTGGTGAGGGCCGAAAGGTAGTCTAAAGCGGCGATGTATCCCATCCAACGCATTCCTGCAACGGTGGCCGAGACGGTACGAGAGAATATGGAGGGGCTGCGCCACTCCTCCCGGCTGTAGATGTTGCTGAGGTGAACCTCCACAACCGGAACCCCGGAGTCGATGCAGGCGTCAAGGAGTGGGTAACCTACGGTGGTCAGGCCGGCGGGGTTGATGATGATTCCATTGGACCGGGCCCCGTTGTTATTGATGAAGTCTATCATAGTGGCTTCGCTGTTGGACTGGCAGAAGAGGAGGGTGGCCGCCAGATCTTCGGCGTGGCGTCTGATTCTGCCTTCCATTTCTGCCAGAGTCATGGCGCCGTAATGCTCCGGGTTTCTTTTCCCCAGCATTTCCAGGTTGGGCCCGTTTACTACCAGGAAAGTTGTCATTCCTCTTCCGCCGGTTCCACATGGGCCTTTGCTCTTGGGTGACTCGCCATATAAACCTTGCGAGCTTGGTTCTGGGTTACGTGTGTGTAAATCTGAGTAGTGGCCGGGCTTGAGTGACCCAGGAGGCCCTGGACTACGCGCAGGTCTGCCCCACCTTCCAACAGGTGGGTGGCGAATGTGTGCCGCATGCTGTGGGTATGGGTTCTTGGGTTGATGGCTGCCTTGAAGGCGCATTTCTTGACAATCTTTTCTATGCTGCGCTTGGACAGCCGGTTTCCGTAGCGATTTAGGAAAAGTGCGGGGATGGGCTTGTCTTCCAGAAGGGGCCTAGCCGTTGTGATGTAGCGCTCCAGGGCCTCTATCGCCGGCCCTCCCAGGAGGGCTGCTCGCTCCTTTGAGCCTTTGCCCCAGACCTTTGTCTCCTTGGCTTCGACATCAATGTCCTCAACGTCCAGGGCGGCCAACTCCGAGAGCCGGACGCCGGAGGAGTATAAGACTTCCAGTATGGCTTGGTCGCGAATGCCGAGTTCGGTGGATAGGTCAGGGGCTTCAAGCAGCTTTTTCATCTCTTTTTCGCTGAGGAAGTCCGGCAAGCGCTTTTCCGCCTTTACCCTGAAGGCGCCCCCTTTGGGGACTGGATTGGTTTGGACCAGTCCCTCCTGCAACAGAAAGCGGTAAAACGCGCGGAGGGAGACCAGTTTGCGGGCAACACTTACTCTGGCGTATCCACCCTGTTTCCCCCTGGCGGATGTGGACAGCCAGGCAAGGTATTGCCTTAGAGAACGGCGGTCCAGCTTATCATAGGTGAAATTTTGCACATCCAAAAATTTGGAGAAGGAAGACAGGTCATCTTCATAGACCCTAACAGTATTCTCCGAACGTCCCCTGGTTCCTACCAGATATGCACGATATCTATTTAGAAGGTCCTCTGGAACTGGCATGGCTAAACTTCCGCCGCAACCTCGGTTTTTTCCGACGGCTCTCCCTTCCAGGCGCAGACGGTGCATGCTTGGAGGTCACGTCGCCGGGATACCATGAGGCCTCCGCACTCGGGACAAGGCTCGGGTAGCGGCCGCTGAGACACTAGGAAGTCGCAGGTGGGGTAGTTGGCGCAGCCGTAGAAAATCCTGCCTTTGCCCTTTGAACGCCGTTCCACCAGGTCGCCGCCGCAGCGGGGGCACGGAACACCGGTCTTCATGGGCTTGGTGTTGCGGCATTTGGGATATGTGGAGCAGGAAATAAATTTGCCAAAGCGGCCCGTCTTAATGACCATGGCGTTGCCGCACTTGTCGCAAATCTCGTCGGTTGGTTCATCCGCCGCCTTGGCGTTGTTGCTTCCCAGTTGCCCGGTGTTGCGACACTCAGGGAAGGTCGAGCAGGCTAGGAATCTGCCAAAGCGGCCCGTCTTAATGACCATTGGGCTGCTGCATTTGTCGCATACTTCGTCGGTAGGCTCCTCTACCTTTACACGGGGCATCTTGACCTGAGCTTCGTCCAGGGTCTTTTTGAAGGGGAAGTAGAACCTCTCCAACATAGGAACCCATGGTTGCTCACCCCTGGCTATCTGGTCGAGGGAGTCTTCCATTTTGGCGGTGAAGGCAACGTCCATAACGTCGGGGAAGAACTCGGCAAGCAGGGTACTCACCTGGGTTCCCAGGGCCGTTGGCTTCAGCTTGTTCTGCTCCTTCAGCACATAGTTACGGTCAACAAGGGTGGAGAGGATGGGTGCGTAGGTGCTGGGGCGTCCAATGCCCTTTTCCTCCAGCAGCTTTACAAGGGTGGCCTCAGTGTACCGGGCCGGTGGTTGGGTAAAGTGCTGATTGGATTTGAGCTTTAGGAAATTCAGCAGGTCCCCGGCGGTCAGGTGTGGCAGGGGATCGCTTTCTTCCTTGGTGTCGTCGTCTCTCCCTTCCAGGTATAACGTTATGAAACCGAGGAACTTGGAGCGGGTGCCGGTGACTCTGAAAATGTAGCTCTTGTCCGACGCGGTTGATGGAGCCTTGATGTCTACGGAGGTGGCGTCGTAGATGGCGTCAGCCATCTGGCAGGCAAGAGTGCGACGCCAGATTAGGTTGTAGAGCCGCATTTGGCTCTGATTTAGCCGGCCTTCCAGCGACTTGGGTGTCCTGTGGATGGACGTTGGTCGTATGGCTTCGTGGGCTTCCTGCGCGCCCTTGGACTTTGTCTTGTAGACCCTGGATGTTTTTGGCAGATATTCCGGTCCAAAATGCTCTTTTATGTGCTGCCGGGCTTCGGCTACTGCAACGGATGCTAGGGAAGTGGAGTCCGTGCGCATGTAGGTAATCAACCCCGCGGAGCCTTCGCTTCCCAGGGCAATGCCTTCATAGAGCTGCTGCGCAACTGCCATGGTTCTCTTGGCAGAAAAGCGTAGCTTGCGCGAAGCTTCTTGCTGGAGGGTGCTGGTGGTGAAGGGCGGCGATGGGCGCCGGCGCTTCTCTTTGGTCTTGACACTGGCGACAAGATAGTTGGCGCCCTTGAGGTCTTTCTCTATTTCCTTGACTCGCGCCTCGTTGGGAAGCTGAATTTTCTTCTTATCGCCTTCTACGGAGTGCAAGACGGCGGTAAAGCTATGGGTGTCCTTGGCTAGGTTGGCTTCCAAAGTCCAGTACTCTTTGGGGACGAAGGCCTGGATTTCCATTTCCCGGTCTACAACTTGACGCAGCGTAACGGATTGCACCCGGCCGGCCGAGAGCCCCTTTTGCACCTTTTTCCACAGTAAAGGGCTAAGCTCATAGCCCACCAACCTGTCGAGGATGCGTCGAGCCTGCTGAGCGTTTACGAGGTCAATGTCCAGGGGCCGGGTGTGTTTGAAGGCTTCCTGGATGGCGTCCTTGGTAATTTCGTGAAACACAATTCGCTGAAGGTCTGTGGAATTTGGGTCCCAGCCAAGGGCGTTGGCCAAGTGCCAGGAGATGGCCTCGCCTTCCCGGTCCGGGTCTGTGGCCAGGTAAATGGACGTGGCCTCCTTACCCAGTTCCCTGATTTCCTTCACCGTGGCGGCCTTGGACTTCATAATGGCGTAGGTGGGCGTAAACTGGTGTTCCACGTCTATGCCCAGCTTTCCTTTCGGCAGGTCTCGGACGTGGCCCATGGATGCGGTGATCCTGTATTCCTTGCCCAGGATTCTGCCGATGGTCCTGGCTTTGGCCGGAGATTCCACCACTATCAGCTTATTGGCGCCTTTTCCTGTTGGGGGTTTCTTGTTTGTTTTACGAGCCATAAGTGGCCGCCGCCTCACGTGTAAGAATGTATTGCATACCCGCCACCTGTTTAATTAGGCCCTTTAATTCCAAGAGGGTAAGGGTGCTGTTCACCACGTTCATCGGAAGATTCGCGCTCCTGCATATTTCGTCTATGTGGATGGGGTCGTGAGAAATCTGCTTTAACAGCGTCATCTCGTCGACCCCCGATTCGGGCATGGACATGGCCATTTCCATCTGATTGGAAAACTCCACCTGATTGGATATGGTGGTGAGGTTTATCTCTTCTAGCACATCTTTGTAGTTTAACACCAGCTTTGCTCCATCCTGAATTAGCTGGTTGGGGCTTAGACTGGCTGGGGAGAAGATGTTGCCCGGGATGCAGAATACCTCCCGATTTTGCTCCTGGGCGTGGCGGACGGTCCAGAGAGCTCCGCTTTTCTGACCGGCCTCCACAACCAGGGTTCCCAGGGTCATGCCGCTCATAAGTCGGTTGCGTCGGGGAAAGTGGTGGGCATCGGGCCTTACACCCATGGGATGTTCACTAATTAGGGCGCCGTTTTCAACTATTTCCTCAGACAGCCGTGCGTTTTCCGCCGGGTATATGATATCCACCCCGCTGGCCATAACGGCCAAGGTTCTGCCGTTGGATTTCAGAGCGGCGCGGTGGGCGATGGTATCGATGCCACGGGCCAGCCCGCTGACCACGGTGATGCCGCTCTGTGCTAGGTCCGACGCCAGGGCATGGGCGGCCTCCTGCCCGTAGGCCGTAGCTTTGCGTGTTCCGACTACGGCGATGGACCGTTGGTCGTTGGGTTCAATGGAGCCTTTGACGTAGAGGATGGGTGGAGGGTCCGGGATTTCCTTGAGCAGGGCCGGATAGGTCGGGTCGTGCCAGTTGAATGCTGAAACTCCGGCTTTTTCCAATCGGTCCATCTCTGCGTTGGGATCGATGCTCTTTTTGCTCGTTTCGATGGAGCTAATGGTTTTTTCGTCTAACCCCGCTGACTTCAGTTGACCGGGAGAGGCGGACCAGGCCTCTTCCAATGAGGCGAAGCGCAGCTCCAGCTTGCGAAAGCGCACTGTTCCCATACGCCGAACACGATTGAAAGCAACCCAGTACTTTAACTCACTCATGGCTGATAAATTTAGCATAGCATACGTAAAAAAGGGCTACAACGGAGCGGGGAAGTGGATAAGACTGAAAACCGGAGTCAGTGGTGGCACTATGGCTATATTTAGCAGGGTGGTCATAGGGCAGTGTTGGGACCTCGGGGTGGATTCCCGCTATGGTGCGAGTGATGAGTGGCGGAGAGGGCGGGATTCGAACCCGCGAGGCCGGTCACCCAGCCTACGCGCTCTCCAGGCGCGCCTATTCGTCCACTCTAGCACCTCTCCGAGAGCCGACAGAAACCAACCCCCTTGGATTAGCCTTAAACAGTATGCAACCGTGGGGATTTTAGTGTCAACTGACCCATGAGCCGACGGGGATGGGCCCAAACCCGGTATTTGGTCTCCTGAAATCCGGTCTGCCTGTAGTGGCGGAGAGGGCGGGATTCGAACCCGCGATACGCGCAAACGTATACCGCTTTTCGAGAGCGGCGCCTTAAACCACTCGGCCACCTCTCCGAGGCCAAAAATCATGGCATTGTCTGATGGTCATTGTAAATGTCCATGTCTATTGTCCCAAATTTTGCCAAGCTTCTCCACATTGTCAGACCTTTAACGGTGCTTCTTATTGGTGTCTGCCGGCTCCCCCCTTCCTACCAACTTGTGGTTTCGGTAGAATGTGCTCCTCACAGGTATAATAACCCGCAAACCAAGATTCTTTTTCTTATTGGAAAGGAGACGCCAGATGGCGAAATATAAGCTGATTTCAGCAGACTCCCACGTGGTGGAGCCACGCACCATGTGGGTGGACTATATTGATCCCGCTTTCAGAGACCGGGCGCCGCGAAACGTTGTGAATCCACCGGGATTGAAGCCCGGCGAGTACATGTTTTTCGAGGGTATGGAGCCCAAGAGCATTTCCGGCTCCTTTAATGCCGGTCGCAGCCCTGAGGAAAACCGGGAGAATGAAGGGGAGACATTGGATGACTGCCGTCTTGGCGCCTATTTACCCGCCGAACGGGTGCCGGATATGGAGTTAGACGGTATAGATGCAGAGGTTATCTATACTACTCAGGGATTCCGAATGCTGGCTTTCACCAGGGACCCGGCCCTCCAGTCGGCCCTTTTCCAGGGGTACAATAACTGGCTGTCAGAGTTTTGCAGCTACGACCCTCGACGCTTTGTGGGGTTGGGGCTAGTACCGCTTCTGCACGTGAACGAGGGTGTGAGAGAGCTGCGGCGGTGCGCCGAATTGGGGCTCCGCGGCGGCGTGATTATGACCTCGCCACCCGACGACCTTAGCTATGGAGACCCCTTGTATGAACCCTTCTGGGCCGCTGCGGCCGAGTTGAACATGCCCATCAGCCTGCACGTAAATTCCGGGCACGGGCCGGAGACCCAAAAGGTGGGAAAATTCAAGAGCAATCACTATCTCAGCGTAATGAGCATGATTGACGAAGTTAAGCGCTCCATCTCTGAGATTCTCTTCTCCGGGGTCCTGGAGCGGCACCCGGGTTTGAGGATTGTTTCGGCGGAGAACGACATCGGCTGGATGCCCCACTACGTATACCGCTCCGACGTTTGGTATCATCAGCAGGGCTGGAAATCCGTTACAGACCTGAAGATGGCTCCAAGTGAGTACGCCAAGCGCCAGATTTATGGCACCTTCATGGATGACGCCGTAGGGTTGATGCTGACGGACTACTTTGGCGAAGATAATTTTGCTTGGGCCAGTGACTACCCACACGGCGCCTCCACCTTTCCTAACTCCCACGAGATAGTGGACCAGAACTTCGAAGGGGTGTCCGACGAGGTGGCGTTGAAGGTCACGCGCACCAACGCCATCAAGCTTTACAACATTGACCAGTCCGGCGGGTAATTCGATGTATCCAGCCCCCTTATCCCAAGGGTAGGGGCTGGATACAAGGGTGTCCTGTTCTTGATTACCCAGCTTTGGGGAGGAGACACCAATGGTGCGACAGAACAATACTAAGCGGAAGATGAAGGCGGGCCAGGTGGTCTTTGGCATTACCATTGGCGTCCCCGATGCTATTCCAAGCATGGTCGAAATGCTGGGTTCCCTGGGTTTTGACTATCTGGACGTGGTGTGCGAGAACGACCTCTTTGACGAGAGCGGTATTGAAGACATCATACGGGCTGCCGACATTAGTGGAATGACTACCATATTGCGAACGCCTTACAATCCAGGTCTTATCTTGCACGCATTGAACGCCGGTGCCCAAGGTGTCCTGGTAACGCGCGTCGGGTCCAAAGCCGACGTGCAGGCTGTTCTTGATGCGGCAAAGTTTCACCCTGAGGGTAAGCGCACTGTGTTCCATGGTGGCAGAGCGGGCAACTTCTGGCGGGACGTCAGGGCGCCCGAGGGCTCCAACCCGGAGCTTATTGGTTGGAGCCATGACATGAACCGTGAGACCATCATTGGATGCACAATCGAGGAAATTGGCGCAGTCAATGAGCTTGAAGAGATACTGGCCATGCCGCAAGTTGACCTGATTGGCATAGGTCCGGGAGACATGGCCCACTCCATGGGCTGGCCCCCGCAGGAAGAGGTAGATAAATTGGTGGAGAAGGTTCGGATTAGGTCCGTGGAAACTGGCAAGACGGTTTTTTCTCCGGTGAGCGTAGAAGAGATGCCCGGAGCCATCGAAATGGGGTTCAGGGCTTTTGCCTTTTCTCCGCGGGGAGCGTTGCAGGCCGCCGCTTCCTCATTTATAAGCGGTGGGAAGGAAGTTGCCAGGTCTAAAGGGTTGTTGAACTGAGCCTTTTGTCCAGAGTTGATTATTTGATTCGCTGCAATCTGATTTTAGGTTGAGACACGTAATCCTATTAGAACTGTAGAGGATCGCAGGCTTATTTGGATGCCCAGGCTTATTTGATTGATGGAGGTTCTGTCCCGTCTTTGAGGTAGTGAAAGGGCTGTATCTAGGAAATTGGTATTGACAATTTTGAGTTTTCTAGTCTAGGATGCACCGACCCTATTTATTGTCGGCTTAGATGCAACACAAAAACTTATATGTCTGGCGGTAGATACGTGAAGTATGTAACCCGCTTGAGAAGGTGGCAGATATATGGTCTGCTTTCCCTTGTAGTTGTGCTAACTATGTTAATACTCGCTTGTGGCGGAGACGACGATGCCACAGCCGCACCGGCAGCCACAGCAGCGCCGACGACCGCGCCAATGGCCACGACAGCGCCTGCTGCAACAACGGCGCCAAGGGCCACGGCCGCACCAAGGGCCACAGCCGCGCCAGCGACGGCGGCGCCCACGGCCATGGCCACCGAGGCGGCAAGGCCCACGGCCAGCCCGCGCCCCACGGCCGCCCCTAGACCGACGGCCCCCCACCACACCTGCTGCTATGATGGCAATGGAACCGGTGCAGCCACGGTTGAGGGTAGCCATGGCGCCCCCCGGCGTCCAGGCCACCACACACTGGAAGCTGGCTGGCTGGCAGAGCGCCCAGGGCCCCTTGATGTCCATGTACGACACCCTTCTTCACATAGACCGCTACACCGAGGAGTGGGTGCCCTATCTGGCCGAAAGCTGGACGGTGAGTGGCGACGCTCGGGACTGGACCTTCCGTTTGAAGCAAGGCGTACCCTTTTACAAGGACAAGAAGCCCACCCAATACAGCATGACGGTGGCCGACGTTATCCACTCCTTCGCGATAAACTGGTACCCGCCCTACCAAGCTGGCATACCGGGGATTAGTGTGTACTCGACCGCTGATTCCAGGCACTTCGACGTAAAGAGCGACCACGAGTTCGTCTGGAAGCTCGACGCCCCGGCACTTTTCTGGGGTTACTATAGCACCGACGACCGTCGAGGCGTGGCCAGCAAGGGCTACTGGGACGAGGTGGGTGAAGATGCCTACATAGCCGACCCCATCGGCACCGGCCCCTTCACCTTCAAGGACTTCGCCATCAACCAGGGGCTGCTGGTGGAGCGGGTGGAGGACCACTATCGGCAGACGCCCATGTTCCACGAGCTCCAGTACTTCTACGTGCCTGAAGAGGCCACCCGCTCGGCCATGCTCTACACCAACGAGGCCGACATATCGGAAGTATCCCTTTCCCTCCACGAGCAGGCAGCGGCCAGAGGATTCCAGATTGTCAATAGCACCACCCCTAGTTTCTAAACCTTCATGTTCATCGGCGGGATGTACGACGCCTCCCGCACCGATGGTTACAACAAGATAGTTCCGGGTTTTGTGGTGGACGAAAACAGCCCCATGCGCATTAGAGAAGTACGAGAAGCCATCAACCTGGCCATTAACCGGGACGAGTTAAACGAGGTCTTCTTGAACGGCGACGCGATAGCCACCACTAGATGGGCCTTTCCACCGTCATGGACCAACTACGATACCAGTTGGACCCCCTATCCCTACGATCCAGACCGGGCCCGACAGTTATTAAGGGACGCGGGGTATCCCAACGGGTTCGAGATAGAGGTCTACGCCCCTCCGGGCTTGACGGGTCTCCCGCAAGCCGGCGAGATGTCGGAGGCCATAGCCCAGTACTTCGAACAGATTGGTCTACAGGCGAAAATAATTCCTGTCAACACGGAGCAAATGTCCTCCATTCCTCGCAACCGGGAGTACTCCCGAGGAGTGATACAGACTAGGTTCGGTACACCGTTCAAGGGTGGCTTTACGCGGCACATGAAGAACAACATCAATTACCGCCAGGAGTGGCAGCAGCACCAGGAAGTGTACGACTACGTCGAGCGGTTGGAGAGCATCAGCGACTGGCCCACACTGGAGGCGATGGAGGTGGAGGCAGCCAACTGGGTGGCCGACAACCACTTGTTCGTCCCACTGTTCTGGGTGGTGGGCCAGGTGGCCATCAACCCCGACGTGGTTGCCAGCTACGAATCCCGACACCTGCACATGGGACCATCACGGCACCATGAGTACACCGAACCCGTATACAAGTAGTTCACTAATCGGAAAAAGTAAGTGAAGCGCACAGGCGCCCTCCAGATGGGGGGCGCCTGTCGTGTTTTTACCAAAATTCTCCTGCATCCTTTCTAATGTTGAGGAGCGGGTCGAAGTGGTGATGGAGAAAGTTAGTATTGCAGCCTGCTTCCAACGGGGAAAGTTGGTATTATTGGCCAAACGCTCAGAAGGTGGACCCAATGCGTGACGGATTCAAAGTTATAGACGCCGATGCTCATTTTTACGAACCCAAGGACATCTGGGATAGGTACGTTGAGCCGGAATACTACGAACAGAGGCCCAGGGTGGCCAGGGTGCTTGGCAAGATAATGCATGAGTATGAAGACGGGACGTCGCAGCCCGTGGCTAGGGCCAAGACTCTCTTTTCGCAGATGGAGGCCAAATTTGGCCATGCCTTCCGGGACAATTGGAGTTTAGAGAGCCGGCTCAAGGACATGGAGCAGGAGGGGTGGGACATACAGGTCTGCTTGCCAACCAACGGCGGGGGTGGAGGAGGTGGTAAGGAGAACCCTGGCTTGGCCGGGGCTTTGTCGAGGGCCTATAACAATTGGGCACACGATTTTTGTAGCGAAGCTTCGCAAAAGGTCAAGTTTACCGCCCTGGTGCCGGGGCAAGACCTTGACGGAATGGTCACGGAAGCTAAACGCGCCGTTGGGGATCTGGGGGCCGTTTCCATCATGTTGCCCGGCGCGATGCCTGAAAAGATGTGGCATCACCGGGACTATGACCCTCTATGGGAAATCGTCCAGGACATGGACTTTCCCCTATCGCTCCACGGAGCCAACAGCGGCAGCCCCGTGGCCAACGCCCGTTATCTTACGCTGCCAGGCCCCTTTGTCGCCCTTCAGGAGACAATTGGGTTCCCCTTTGAGAACATGATTAGCGTGGGCCACTTCATGTACAGTGGCATCCTGGACCGCTTCCCCGGGCTTCGCCTGCTCATCCTGGAATCCACCTCGGGCTGGGTGCCTTTTTGGCTGAACCGGCTGGAGAAGTACTGTGAGGGCCGACAGTCCGTATTCTTTGACGAGCACCCTCTCAAGTTGGCTCCACAGGAGTATTTCTCCCGCCAGTGCGCCGTGGCGGCGGACGCCGATGAGCCGACAATCAAATACGTGGTGGACTATCTTGGTGACGATCACGTGGTCTTTAATACGGACTACCCGCACCCTGACGCACCGGCTACCAATGAGCCGCTGCGAAATATGATGGCGCAGCCTCTTACCGGCGAGACCAAGGCCAAAATTCTGTGGGGTAACTCGGTGCGCATCTATGGGAGGCGGTTGGTGCAGGGACACCCGCTGTCCGCAGGCTAAGGCTGGCATCCCTGCATCCGCCAAGGGGAGTCAGTTCATGAAAAGACGCAATACGTACACAAACTAGGCTATGAAGACGATAGTCGTTAACTATATTCCGTATGGCGATGTGTTATAGAAGAAGAGCGAAAAGTTGACACCTAAATACGATTCCTATAACATGCGGTCTAACGTCTGGCGACGTAAATTGAACCTGATGAAAGTGTTTTGAGGAAACGCATGAAAATTATAAAGGGTCCGCTCAAAATGGCCGGTATTCTGTATGCTGGCGCTATTGGGAACCCTGCTGCTGGTAATAATTGCTTGCGGCGGGGACGATGAGGCCACAGCCACGCCTGCGCCTGCGGCGACGATAGATATTTCCGGCATTACTTCTGACATACAGATGACCATCCAAGAAGAGGTAGGCAAAATACAGCCGCCTTTGTCCGAGGACGAGATACGCGACCTCATCGAAAGGGCAGTTAGCACAGGCGTACCGGAAGGTGTTTCCGCAGGAGAAATCCAGTCGATGGTTGACAGCGCAGTGGCGGCGGCCGCTGCTGAGGGGGTGACGGAGGCGGATGTAACCGCGGCCATAGGAGAGGCCGTGGCCGCGGCGGCAGCAGCGGCGCCGGAGCCTCTGTCTGCCATGGACATCGAAAGGATAGTGAAGGCTTCCATACCGACGCCTGCACCTGTGGCTATGGCTACGGCTATGCCCAGGCCTACGCCGTCGGCTACACCCGCCCCCCAACCGGTGGCCTCCAGAATTGTGGTTGCCATGCCTCCCATGGTCATTCAGAACACGCTGCCCCGGAAGGCGGGCTTCGGCGGAGTTACCCACATACGCCCTGCCTTTGACTTCCTCATCGGAAACCACCGTGTCACCTACGAGTTTGAGCCCCAGTTGGCCACGGAGTGGTCTGTCAGCCCCGATGGCACCACATGGTCGTTCAAGCTCCAAGAGGGCGTGTTCTTCAACGACGCGCCAGGATGGGAAGGAACAGAATTTACTGCCAAGGACGTTATTCACACTTGGAGACAGGACACCATGGAAGACGCCGCGTTGACAGGCGCCGTCTTCTGGCAGCGGTGGCTTCCCGACGAAAGCCACTTTGACGTGAAGGGTCCCTATGAGCTTGATATGAACATCGCGGTGCCCGAGCCTATTCTTGACTTCTGGGCGTCGGAGTTGACCTTCGTAATCCAGAGCGAGGATTACTGGAACGCAGTTGGAGACGACGGTTATCAGGCCCATCCGGTGGGCACCGGGTCCTTCAGATTCGTGGACCATGAAACAAATTCCCACTTCTTGTATGAGAAGGTTGACAACCACTGGCGCCAGACCGCCGAGATGGATGAGCTGGAGTTTTCCCTCATAAGGGAGCCGGCCACTAGGGAGGCCCTGCTCCTCACCAAGGAGGCGCAGCTGGCCATTGTTTCCAGCACCGTGGAGGGCGTGCAACGCATCAGGGACAGGGGATTCGAGGTTATCCGCAGCACCCAGCCGTCAAACATGGTTGAATTTCATTGGGGCGGCCAGTTCTACCAGATACCGGAGGGCTCAGACGCGATGCTGAACCCCAACAACCCCCTGACTAAGCTGGAGGTTAGAAAGGCTCTCAACATCGCCATCAACCGCCAGGAGTTGAACGACGTGTTCTACGGCGGCGAGATCGGCTTCATGCCCGTTACCCACATCTTCCCCCCGTCGGACTACGGATTCAAGCCAAGATTTGTCCCCTACCCCTACGACCCGGAGGAGGCCAAGCGTCTCCTGGCCGAGGCCGGATTCCCCAACGGGTTCAGCCTGGAGGTCAAGTTTGGGGCCTCCACCAGCATACCGGAGATTGGTGACGTGACGGAGGCGGTGGTCAACTCTACTGGAAGGCCATAGGCATCAGCATCGACTCCGTTGACGCCACCGATAACCTGTGGACCCAGATGAAGGAGTACCGCCTTGACCAGGGTGTGGCCATGATGACCTTTGGCCGGGTGTCCCATGAGCTTCAAATGGTGTTGAACTTTAAGATTCCCGAGCACATTGATCAGAACTTTACCTCCCATACCTTTGACCACCCGGACTTGGGCCGCATGATTAAGGAGTTTGAGGTTACTATCGACAAGGATGAACGGCTCCGTCGCATGGAGGCGTTGGGCGACTACCTGTACGACAACTACGCCACGGTGCCCCTCTTCTGGTACTTCACCACCTTCGCCATGGACCCCGGAGTGATTGAGGAATACCTGGGACTCCGTGCCGCTACTGTGAAATGGGAGTACGCAAAGCTAGTTAATCAGTAGACTGCCAAATAGCTAGATTACTTGGAAGGTTGTGCCCGGCCTCGTCAGATAGAGGCCGGGCACATGTTTTTGGGTGGTTCTTATGGCGCCGGTGTGCTTGATGGAGAGGGGTTTCAGGGTCTCTCTTTATTCTACCTTGAGGCGTCGACCTGATTGGGAGGACTCTTCGATGGTCTGTAGTAGGCGGTGTACCTTTACCGCGTGCTGAAAGTCAGGGTCCACGTTCCGGCCGTCGCGTATGCCCTTGGCAAGGCGGCGGAACATCTGGGCCACGTTGAAGCCCGGTCCATCCTGAACGTCTTGGGGTACCCAGGTATGTCTGTCGGGTATCTGTATGTTCTGCAGGCTGGCTTCGGTCTCCTTGGCCCCCTTCAGACGTGGGCGGACGATCTGTGGATAGCTGTCCGAAGAGGCGACCAGAGTTCCTTCAGACCCATAGACCTCCATATTCCACCCGCTGCCGAACCACGGGACGTAGGCCACGGTGGCGGACACCGCGGCGCCGTTGGCCAGCTTCCCGCCCATAAGTATATGATCGGGTGAAGTGACTTCTACGTTGGACTTGGTGTCCTTCACCCATCGGGTCTTGAGCTCCGTAGTAACTTGGCAGAAGATCTCCTGAAAGTCCGCGATGCAAAAGGTCAGGGCGTCAAGGGTATGGCCGCCCCCAATGGAAAGGGCATGAGCGCCGTTGGTCTTGTCGGCCTCCCAGGCGTTCTTGGAGTCCAGGTGTATTGTTCCTCCCACAAAGGTTGTCATGGTGCAACTCAACACCCGGCCAAGGTAGCCCTGGGCCACCAACTCCTTTAGGTGAAGCAAAACGGGGTCACATTGGGCTTGTAGCCCTACCATGTTTCGCACACCCTTGGCCTTAGCCATGGAGTTCATCTCCTGGGCTTGGGCCAGGTCAACCCCAAGGGGCCATTCGCAAAAGACGTGCTTGCCAGAGGCTAGGGCGGCTAGCACCATGTCATAGTGCCAGGGGACGCGCACGGATACGGACACAAGGTCGATGTCCGGCAGATTGACCATCTCATTGTAGTCGTGAAATGCTCGGGGAACGCCGTAGTGCTTGGCGGCCGCTTCCGCGCTCTTTGGGTTGCTGGTGCACAGTGCCGCCACCTGGTATTCCGGGAGGTTGAGGAGGGCCGGGAAGTGGGCCCGACCGGCCCAACCGTAGTTGGGATTGGCTCCGATTATTCCTACTCGTATTTTTTCCGGTGTCATATTGCTTTCCAATGAGCTTTATAGGTTTGGGGTGCTGACGTGGGGAAAGGGGCCTAGCGAATGCGCTTGCCACCTTGGAACACGGCCCAAATGTTGCGTAGGGCAGCCATGTCGTACATAGGGTCCCCGTCAACCAGGATCAGGTCTGCCAGTTTGCCCACCTCAACGGTGCCGACGTGGTTAAGGGTACCTGTAAGCTCTGCCGCCAGGCTTGTGGCTCCTCTAATGGCTTCCATGGGAGACATGCCGGATTGGACCAGAAGCTCCATCTCCCTGACCAGAGTGCCATGTCGCACCGGGGCGCCGCCGGCGTCGGTACCGGCAACTATCTTGACGCCGTGCTTAAGGCACCGCTTTACGCTGGCGATAGACGAATCTCGCTGGGCCTCGTACCTCGCCAACTCCTCTTTGGGCATTCCCCACCGGGCTGCGGCCCTTACGGGGTAGTCCCAGGTTGACTGGGTTGGAACGTGGTAAGTGCCATTTTTGGCCATCATTTTGGCCGTCTCCTCATCAATGTGGGTGCCGTGCTCAATGGAGTCGATTCCAGCCTCCACGGCCTGTCTAGCGCCGTCATAGACCCCTGGCGTGCCTTCCGGTCTGGCGTACCAGCAGTGTGCGGCGGCCTTGAGACCTGCAGCGTGCGCCATGTCGGCCACCAGCTTAGCAATTTCAAGTCCCAGGGTACCGTAACCGGTGCCGTCTTCATTTTCCCCCGTAGCGCCAACTTTGATAAGTCCGGCGCCCTGTGCTATCTGATCTTTGATGACTGTGCGCATCTGCTCGGCGGTGTTAACGGTTCTCATGTTTGCGCCGGGCCACGTGGTGGGGAACTGTATCCACTGACCGGACGCGGTGATGCGGGGGCCGGGGATGGAGCCGGCGGCCACGGCGCGGGCAAGGGTGATGCTAATGCCATGGGGCGAACCCACGTCTCGCGCAGAGGTTTGTCCCGCCATCAGGGCGCGGCGGGCGTTGGCTGCGGCTCTTCCGAATAGAACGTCACGGTTATCCGCCTCTTGGCTCATTATGCGGACACCGTATTTTCCGCCGTCGCCGCAAAAGTGCTCGTGACAATCAAGGGTTCCGGGCAGCAAGGTCAGGTCCTGTCCGTTGATCTCCTCATAGTGGGAGCGGCTTAGGGAAGAGACGGCGCCCTCTCCAATCCAGGAGATAATGCCGTTTTCCACCACTACGTTTACAGAGGGAACCGGCGCGGCTCCCGTTCCATCAATGAGGTTAACGTTTCTAACTAGTAGATTCATAGTTGGGTTTGGACCTCCAATGCTACGGTAAGTTGACTTCTTGTATGGTTGCGATTGTATTCGGCCCTCATGGGCGGGTCAACCGTAGCTGACGTGGTGGGTAGTGGGACGCGCATCCGGCGCCGGAGCGTCAATCCATCCCAGCCCTCAAGCAAAAGTGGCCTAAGCCGGCCTTTCTTGCCCAATTCCTGCATGTCTTGTATAGTGCAATAAGCACGGGGAAGAGAGGATAAGATCATGGATTATAGCCTTGTATCAGGCGATTCCCACATTGATTTGAGCTGGTTGCCTGGTGACCTATTTGTTGACAATGCTCCTGCCCACCTCAAGGACTCCGTACCTAGAGTCGTGGATACGGAGGAGGGGCCGCGTTTGATGGCCGAAGGAAATGAGTTGGGGGTGGCGGGCGGCCTGGGGTTTGCATTTGCCGCTCCAAGACGGAACTGGCGGGCTCGCATAGATTAGGATGTATGAAGCTGGGTATTATGAGGGAGGGCCTCATCCCACTACTCCCGACCTTCGTATCAAGGACATGGAGATGGATGGCGTGGACGCCGAGGTGCTTTACGGCATGACCAATGCTGGGATGCGCATCAATGACCATGAAACTCTCACGGCCACGTATCGCATATATAATGAGTGGGTTGTTGACTTTTGCAACAGCCGTCCAGGCCGTTGGTACGCCTTGGCTTGCATCCCCATTCACGACCCCTTTGTGGCGGCGGCGGAACTGCGGCGGGCTGCCAAACTTGGGCTAAGGGGAGCCGACCTCTACACTACCTTTACCTGGCCAATTTATATGCGGGACGGTTATTGGGACCCTCTATGGTAGGCGGCTCAGGATACCGGCATTCCCCTTTCTTTCCACATTGGCGGCGGTGGCATTAGGGTGCCTCAAGCGCCCAAGGCCAGGAAATCCGGAGATCCCTTTACCGCCGAGGAGGCCGAGCAAAACGACCTGGCCTATCGCGGCACAAGTCTCACCCTCAGCCAGTTGGCCGGTTCGGAGTGGCTCCTCAGCATTATCATGAGCGGCACTTGTGAGAAGTTCCCGGGGTTCCAGTTTGTGTTGGGGGAGTGCGGGGCCGGTTGGGTGCCTTTCATCACGGAGCGTCTGGACGTTCAGTACACCGATAATCTCATCGACGCGAAGTTTGACCCGCCCTTGAGCCTAAAACCAAGCGAATACTGGTACCGTCAGGGCGCCACCACCTTCCAGGACGACCCCACCGTCGGCTATATGGCAAAATTCATCGGCGAGGACAACCTGATGTGGGGCTCCGACTATCCACACCCCGATGGTGTTTGGCCTGATTCGGGGGAGGTGATTCAGAGGACCATGGGCCAGTTGGATGAAGATGTAAGGAAGAAAATTGTCTGTGATAACGCGGTGAAGCGCTATCGCATGGGACAGTAGCCTGCCTGTCGCGGCGTTGGCGGATTTCAAGGGTCGGGTGCTGATGGTGTGGGCTGAGGCCTCGGCTGATACGGTGGAGCGGGACCACTTTTGGCCGAAAGGCTTACGTTTGGAAGACACCCCCAGGGTGTAGCTACTACAAGAAAGGCGAGGTGGCGAGCGTGATAGACGTTGAACTCAAGATAAAGACGGAAAACACTAGAAGAATGATTGAAGAGGCAAGAAACTACTCGCCGGCGGGTGTCATAGGAGACGGCCGTTGGTATGAGCCGTTCCCCCTTTTCATCAAGAAGACCCTAGGGTCCCGGATATGGGACGTGGACGACAACGAGTTCATTGACTATCACGGGTCCTTTGGCCCCTCGGTTCTTGGATACAACGACACTCGCGTTAGGGAAGCGGTAATCGACACCCTGGAAAACGAGGGCGTTCTCTCGGCGACTCCCCACCCCAAGGAATTGGAGTTGACCAGGCTCTTATCGCAAATAATCCCCTGTGGCGAAAAGACCATCCTCTGCGGCGGCGGCGGTTCGGACCCCATGTATAACGCTGTGCGAGTTGCCCGCGCCTATACCGGCAGGACCAAGCTGCTGAAGTTTGAAGGGGGCTATCACGGTTGGCATGACTATCTGATAGTAAGCGTTCGGCCAAATTTAGATGACGCCGGCCCTGCCAACGCTCCTAACTCCGTCCCCATGTCTCCTGGAATGCTGAAGGAGACCGCGGAGCAGGTGGTGGTTGCCCCATTTAATGACAATGAAGCGGTAGAACGCATTGTTGAGAGGGAGAAGGACAACCTGGCCGCCATTGTGGTGGAGCCGGGCTATAGCGGCGGGTGCCCCGTCATGAGGCTGGATTTTCTCCAGCTCCTGAGGGACCTCTGCGACAAACACGGCATTGTCTTGCTGTTTGATGAGGTGGTTACAGGCTTTCGCACTCACTTGGGAGGCGCTCAGGCGCTGCTTGGCATAACGCCGGACCTGGGTGTTTTTGGGAAAGCCATGGCTAATGGGTTTCCCATCGGCGCTCTTACGGGGAAAAATGAAATCATGTCACTGTTTATGCCGGAAGGCCCCGTTTTCTTCCAGGGTACTTATAACGGTCAAGTTTTGGGAGTAGTCGCCGCGCTGAAGACTATAGAGCTCTTGAGCGATGGTGAGGTGTATAAGAAGCTGTGGCGCCTGGGCGACAAAATTACCGACGAGCTAAACGCCGTCGCAGACGAACTGGAGATAGACGCCCGCTGTTACAACTTTGGCTCCATTTGGGGCATGTACTTTACCAGGAAGCCCCTGGAGAACTACCGCGACATTGCCAACATGGTCCTGTTGAACAAGGATAACCCCAAGGGTTACGCAATGAAGAACCACCTAATGAACAACGGTGTGTTTGTGACCCGGAGCCCGAGGGGATTTGTGTCGGCGGCTCACAGCGACCAGGAGATAGACAGGACTGTTGACATAATCGCAGACTTCTGTCGGACTTACCAGGAAGACCTGCGCTGAAAACTTCGGGTTACCGGTTCTTGGCGGGGGCGTCTCCCAGGCGAGTGGGCTGTATATAACCGGGCTCAACGTCCCGCAGCGATAGTGGCGGTATGCCGCTCAGTTGCTGGTCAAGAAGGTTATAGAGGCCGGTTGTAGTCTCAAGCTGGTCTTCAGTGGCCTTGATTCCCGCCTCTTCAAGACGCTGTTTGATTATGCTCTGTGGCAATCCCATAGACAACTCTCCTTCTACACGTTATCAACACTCTTAATCTAAAGTGACGGATGCATCTTGTGCCATTCGGTTGCCTGCTCGTATGCGTGGGCCACCTTCAACACCGTAGCGTCGTCGAAGAGCCTGCCGGTGATTTGCAGGCCCACGGGAAGACCCTCTGACGTGAATCCGCAGGGTACGCTTACCGCCGGCATACCGGTGAGATTGTATGGACGCGAGAAGCTGGGCTCGCTGGCCATTTTCAACGCTCCAAGAATGGGGCTTCCCCCCTGGCTTCCCGGCAGAGGGCTGGGAGGGCTTCCTTGAACTGGGCCAACTAGGACGTCTACCTGCTGGAGCACGCCGCTGATTTCAGCATCCACCATCCGTCTCATCTGCTGTGCCTTGTGGTATTGTGTCGAGGTAATTACCGAACCCACGAGAACTTTTTGCCTAGCCCCCGGTGTGTAATCTTCTAGCTGATCAACCCATGGGGCATGCACCTGGGCTTCCTCGCTCCAGGTAATGAGGTTTCCCGCCGTCGTGGCGTATTCACCCGTGATGGGTAGGGAGACTTCCTCCACCGAGGCGCCGAGGTCGGCCAGGACCGCTATGGCTTTTTGCACCAGGGACGCGACTGGCTCCGTTGCACCTTGGTTCAACTCTTTAGGTACCCCAACCCGCATGCCTTTGATGGCGCCGTCCAGGGCAGCCTGGTAGTTGTCCAAGGGAACTGAAGCTGAAGAGGGGTCCTTGGCGTCGTAGCCTGCTACCGCCTGTAACATAAGGGCGCAGTCTTCCACCGTCCTGGTCATTGGCCCCGCGTGGTCCAGAGACCAGCTGAGGGGAAAGACTCCGTGTCGGCTGACTAAGCCGTAGCTGGGCTTTAGACCAACGATGTTGCAATTCGAAGCGGGCCCGCGGATGGAGCCGCCGGTGCAGGACCCCATTGATCCAAAGACCATGCAGGCGGCTACCGATGATCCGGAGCCGCTTGAGGAGCCTCCCGGCGAGTGATCTAGCTCCCATGGGTTGCGGACTTCGCCGTATATGGAATGGTGATTACCACAGGCGAACTCCAGGCAGTGGTTCTTTCCTACCAGAAGACCCCCGGCGGAGTTTAACCTTTGTACCGCCGTGCAGTCATAGTTGGGCACCGCGTCGGTAAACACCTTGGAGCCGTTGGTTGTGCGGATTCCTTTGGTTGCATAAATGTCTTTGACCGCATAAGGGATGCCGTGAAAGGGGCCGCGATAGTTGCCACGCCCAATCTCTTGTTCGGCCTGCCTCGCCGCGGCTAGCGCCTCGTCGCGGCAAACGGTTAGGAAGGAGTTGAGCTTCTTGTCCAGGCGGTCAATGCAATCAAGAGACGCTTGTACCAGTTCAACGGGCGATACTTTCCGGTTTTTTATCAACTCCGCGGCTTGCGCCAAGGTTATGGATGTCAGGTCTGGTGTAGTCATTTCTCTTACCCTCCGGAACGTATGAAAAGGTGCTGGGGACTGCCCAAGGGTTTTCCTACTGTTTTATTAGCTTTGCAACGCTGCGAACGTTTCCGGACAAGTAAATGTTGCCCTGATTATCTCCCCAGATACCGTGACCCGCGTCGGGGGTCCGACCCCGGTCCAGGACGTTCCCGTCCGTGTCATAAATGGTGAACCTCGGAACTTGGTCTGTCACGAAGATTCGGTCCTGGGCGTCCATGAATATGTCCATGGGATGATATAAGTCCCGCCACTCGGTAATGTAGTCTCCTTCGGTGCTGAAAATCTGAACGCGGTTATTCTCCCTATCGGCAACGTACACTCGGTCATTGCGGTCTAGCCAAATACCGTGGGGCGTGGTGAACTGGCCCGGCCCGGCCCCCCGTTCCCCCCAAGAGGCAAGGTGTTTCCCGTCGCCGGAGAACCGGTGGACAATGGAGTTGCCATAGCCGTCGGCAATAAATAGGTCACCCGATGTTGAAATGGCGATGTCTGCCGGGGAGTTGAAGGGGGCTTGAAGGGCAGGTCTCTCCCTAGTGCCCAGCCTCATCAACACCTTGCCTTCGGAGTTGAACTTCAGCACTTCATGAGCGTCCCGGTCAATGAGGAATACGTCGTCGTTGGAGTCGATGTATATCCCATGACCGTCCATGAGGGCACCGTCGCCCCAGGTGTGCAGAAGGTTGCCGTCGGTATCAAAAATCAGCATTGGCGGGTCTTTACGCTGGTAAACGTAGACCCGATCTTGAGAATCGGTGGCAACGTGGCTAATGTTGCCGTATGTCATCCCTGCCGGCAGATTGCCAAAGGGGTAGAACACTTCCCAGCGGCTGTCTCCCGTACCGACTATCATCTTGTTGGCAATGGTGTCACCTCCAGATAGCCCCACAGATATGTTTATGGAGTTTGAGGCATTATAACCATATTGCCGTTGTCGATACCACTGGGGCGGAAAAAAAGGGAGAGTTTAGAGTGACGGCGTGCCGATGCACTCCTTGGCTAGCTCTCTTACAGCTTGCACCGCGTCGGCTAGGTTTACGTTGAGGATTACAGGACGGTTCTGGGCATGTGCCATGGCCAAAAGCCTGTCTTGTAACAGCACCAGCCGCTCTTGGTCCCAAGAGGATAGATGCCGGTTAATGTGGTTGGGACTCAGTGCCCTGGCCTTTAGTTCCTCTCGGTTGGGGACGTCCAACACGCACAGCAAGTCGGCGCCAATCTCTGCGGGGTCGATGACCCCCGGGATGAAGTGGCTCCCTTCCATAATCAGGCCTATGCCTTCCCTCCGTGCCCTAGCGACGCAGGTGCCGATAACGGGCTTGAGGATCTCTGTTTGGGCGATAGCTCCCTGAAGTACGTAGTCCTCTTTGGAGAGAGTGGAGGGGTCAAGGAGTTCGTAGGCGTCAAAGGCGTGGCGCCTCAGCAGGCTGGACTGCTCCGGCGGCAGGTACAGGTCTATGGCTGCTCGCAAGAATCCGGTGCTGAGGTGGTGGGTTAGACCCAACTCGCCCAGGAGGGCGTTTCCCAAGGTTGTCTTGCCGACGCCGGGTACGCCGGCCAATAGTATTATCAGCGACCTGGTGGGCTGCGAACGAGTGAGGAGGCCGGAGGCTGCAACTGAAGGTGATTGGATTTTTGTAAGCTGATTCGGACTAGCCAAATTCCAAGAACTCTCCGGTTTTTGCCGGTCTTTTAGGGCAGTGAGTTTACCGCTGTAGTTTGCGCGTGTCAACGAGTATCCTCGGATTCCGGCCCCTCTATGGCGTAGCTGTACCTTTCCCGGAGCACCCGTTTCAGCACCTTGCCAAGGTGGTTTTTGGGTATCTTGTCCACAAAAACCACCGATTCCGGCCGCTTGAAGCTGGCTAGGCGCCGGTGGCAGTGGTCGATAAGTTTGTCCTCGCTTACGGACTTGACGTGCCGCGGCACTACGATGGCCCGTACCCGTTCCCCCCATTGTAGGTCGGGTACGCCGATGACGGCGGCTTCCTCGACGTCGGGGTGAGAGACCAGGGCTTCCTCTACCTCTTGAGGGGATATCATCTCACCGCCACGTTTGATGAAGTCCTTGGAGCGGCCCGACAGGTATACGTAGCCATCCTCGTCCATGTACCCCAAGTCTCCCGTTAGGAGCCAGTCTCCGTGAAAAGCGTCGGT
Source organism: Dehalococcoidia bacterium (assembly GCA_965226535.1). Taxonomy (GTDB): domain Bacteria; phylum Chloroflexota; class Dehalococcoidia; order Lucifugimonadales; genus JAPULR01. The sequence goes on from CBDDDE010000010.1 coordinate 1,046,037, forward strand.
GGTGGCCTGGGCATCCTTCCAATAACCGCTCATCAGCCGCTCCCCCTTGGCGGCCACTTGGCCGACGTGGCCTGTGGGTAGCTGGGCGCCATCCTCGTTCAGTATGGCCACCTCCACGTCCTCCAACGGTTTCCCCACCGAGGTAAGGCGCCTGAGCTTCTTCTCAACCTCATTCTCTTCCCCTTCTAAGAGATGGTCTTCCGGGGTGAGCATGGTGATTGTGGATGCCGTTTCCGTTTGGCCGAAGGCGTTGATGAACCGGGCATCGGGGAAAGACGCAATGGCTTTCTTAATGACCTCCAGTGGCATGGGCGCAGCGCCGTAGGTAATAACCTTGAGGCTGGATAGGTCGTAGTCGTCAAAGCGGGGGTGGTCCACCACTTGTTTTAGCATTGTTGGGACCACGCCTGCCCTATGAGCTTTTTCATTCTGGACCAACTCCATCCACTGTTGGGCCTCAAACTGCCGCGCCAGCAGGAGGGTGCGGCCTCCGTAGATAGCGGCCAGGGCCCCCTGAATCCCTGCGATGTGGTACATGGGCACGGAGAGAAGATTCCGCTCCTCCACCTCCGGGTCGGCTGGGGGCACGCTGGAGAGCATGTAGGAACTAAAACTGTTGTGGTTCAACATGACGGCTTTGGGAGTACCCGTTGTTCCCGAGGTAAATAGAAGGAGGGTGGTGTCCATGTCACTGCCGGTGGGGAAGTGGCGCTCCTCACGAGAAGATGATTCTATGAGGTCGTCATAGAAGAGCCAACCATCCCCGGCCCTCTCCTCCAGAGCGACTACGTGATTGGGGCCGGGAATTTCCTTTAGGGCGGAGCGCGCTAGGTCCTGGTACCGCCTGCCTACCAGCAGAACGGTGGTCTGGCAGAGCCGCATCATTTGGGAAGCTTCATGGGCGCGGGCGCGGTAGTTCAGCGGGACGAATATGGCGTCGAGTTGCGCCGAAGCCAGATAGGACTCGATGAGCCCCGGGGTGTTGACGTCCAGGAGAGCTACCCTGTCCCCGGGTCGGACGCCCAGGTCCGCCAGGGCGTTGGCCAAGGCGTTTACGCGCTCTTGCAGGCGCTGAAAAGTCAGTCCCTGGCCTTCAAAGATGATGGCCGTCCTCTGAGGCACTATGGCGTTGGCTATGGTTAGATACTCAAGGGTGTTCATTGGAGCTGCGGTGTGGGTGAGGCGACGCTTCGCACTATTATAACCCTAGAAGGGCCGTCCTCCTCCCTGACTTCTTAGCAACTTTAAGGCCAGTCGGGTCTCCATCTCCAAGGCAAGGTCCAGGGGCATGTCGCCGCCGCGCCATACGGCCTCCTTAAGGGTTTTGACAACACACCGGTCCAGGGTCGAAAGGTGTCGGGCCAGCCTCATGGATTCTTCCGTGAGTCGGTCTTTCTGGACCACCCTGATGACCATTCCCAGCGCAAGGGCCTCTTGTGCGTTAACCGGTTCACCGGTTAGAAGGAGGTGGAGGCCGCTTGAGGTTCCCAAGAATCGAGGGAGGGTTTGGGTACCCCCGGCGGCGGGGATTAGCCCCAGTTTTACCTCTGGCATGGCAAAGAGGGCGTTGTCCGCCGCAATGCGGAGGTCGCACAGCATGGCCATTTCTAGGCCGGAGCCGATGCAGTGGCCATGGATGGAGGCCAAAAGGGGTTTGCCAATGCTGAGAAACAGGCCCCAAAGGTCTCTGCTCCACCGTGCCTCTTTGGCAATGACCATGGAAGGCGCGGTGCCAAACTCCGTCAGGTCGGCACCGGCGCAAAAGCTGTTTCCACGCCCTGAAATAACCAGCGCCCCAACATTCGGGTCGTCTTTCACCGCCTCCATAGCCTGAAAAAGCTCGTCTCGCATCACCGTGTTATATGCATTGTGGACACGGGGCCGGTCCAGACCGATGGAGGCCACACCGCCGGTCTTCTCGTATTGTATGGTTTGGAAGGAGGTCACCTATTCTCCTGAAAACCTCGGTTTTTCCTTGTTCAAAAAGCTTTGGATACCTTTGCGACGGTCCTTGGTGCTCTGGAGAATGAAGCTTAGGTCTGCCTCCAGGTGCAACCCTTGCGACAATGCCATGTCCAGCCCCTTATACACGGCCTCCTTTGTGTACTGTACGGCAATGGGCGCTCCCGCGGCGATAATATCGGCCAACCGTTGAGCGGCATCTTGAAGGTCTTTCAAGGGTACTACCTTGTTCACCAGTCCCATGGAGTAGGCCTCACTCGCCGGAACAAGACGCCCGGTTAGGAACATTTCCATAGCCCGGCCGCGGCCTAGGATTCTCGGCAGTCTTTGGGTGCCGCCATCCCAGGGAAAGACGCCCTTGGATAGGCCGGGAAAGCCAAAGTTTGCCCCTTCTGCCGCTATGCGAAGGTCACAGGCTAGGGCCAACTCCAACCCCTGGTCCAAAGCGTCGCCGTTGATGGCGGCAATAGATGGCGCTTTCAGACTTGCCACGGATGCCGCAATCCTGTACGAATCCAGCTTTCGAGCCAGTGAGGTAGTCGAGGAATCTTGCTTGAATAGGTCCGCTTCTCCGCCATAAAAGAAGGTCTGGCCGCACCCGGTCAGTATTACGACCCGCGCCTGCCTCTCCGCATTCAGCGTTTCGCAGACCCGGCGGAGCTCCGGCGCCATATCCGGGGTAACCCGGTTGTGCTCCCGAGGTGGGGATAACCGTATGATGGCCACGGAGCCTTTCAGAGTGAAGGTAACTGGTTGTTGGTTCAATGTTAGGTATCTCAAACGGCTTCAGAAATCCGCTGTTTTTTTAGCAGAATGGATCGCCTATTGACAGTATTTCGAAGTTAGTTTACCATACGCCATGATCTTAGCACTTGAATTATATGACTGCTAATTTAGTATGTCACTTTTATACAGGCAGGCACTAAGAAATTACCCCAAAATTTAAGGAGGACAACGTTGGTCAAGTTCACGCCTTTAGGAGAGAGATTGATAGTCAGGCCCACCGAGGAGGAGCAGACTACCTCTTCAGGGATCATTCTCCCGGATACTGCTAAGGAGAAGCCCCAAGAAGGGGAAGTCTTAGCGGTAGGGCCTGGTCGTGTGACGGATGAAGGGAATCACGTGCCCATGGAGCTAAAAATGGGGGACCGGATTATCTACTCAAAATACGCAGGGACTGAATATAAGGACGGCGGTGAGGAATACTTAATCCTCAGAGAAAGCGATGTCTTGGCAAAGGTATCTAGGTAGCAACTCATAAAGCAATACATTCAAAAAGTTTTATAAAGGGAGGCAACAAATGCCCGGTAAACAAATAGTATTCTCGGAGGAAGCGAGAAAGTCGCTAAAGGCTGGGATAGACACTTTGACCAATACGGTTAAGGTAACCTTGGGTCCCAGAGGCAGGAACGTAATTCTGGACAAGAAATTTGGCCCGCCACAGGTGTGCAGTGATGGCGTCACTATTGCCAAGGAGATAGAGCTGCCGGAGCCCTTTGAAAACATGGGCGCCCAGCTTCTCAAGGAGACGGCCAGCAAGACCAACGATGCCGCCGGTGACGGTACCACCACCTCGGTAATATTGGCCCAGTCCATCATCACCGAAGGGTTCAAAAACACCGCCGCCGGAGCCAACCCCATGGCCATTAAGCGGGGAATTGAGAAAGCCGTGGCAGCGGTGGTTGGAGAGCTGAAGAGCATGTCTCGTTCGGTGGACAGCCGCGACCAGATTGCCCAGGTGGCCGCTCTATCAGCCCACGAGGACTCCATAGGTCAGACCATTGCCGACGCTATGGAGAAGGTGGGTAAGGACGGAGTCATCACCGTTGAAGAGTCCAAGGGAATCAATGACGAAATTGAATACGTTGAGGGGATGCAGATGGACCGTGGTTACATATCCCCCTACTTTGTTACCAATTCGGAGAGGATGGAGACGGTCATTGAGGACCCCTACGTCATTATCACCGACAAGAAAGTCTCCGCCGTATCGGACCTGGTCCCCGTGCTTGAGAAGCTTATCCAGATGGGCAAGAAGGACGTTGTCATTGTTGCCGAAGACGTGGATGGCGAGGCTCTGGCCACCCTTGTTGTGAACAAGCTTAGAGGTACCCTAAACTGCCTGGCTGTCAAGGCGCCGGGTTTCGGGGATAGGCGCAAGGCCATGCTGGAAGACATTGCCATCCTTACGGGCGGCACCGTTGTCAGCGAAGAGACAGGCCGGAAGCTGGATTCCACCACCGTGGCGGACATGGGTCAGGCTCGGCGAGTCTCGGCCACCAAGGAAGAGACCACCATCATTGAGGGTAAGGGCTCGGAGGATGCCATCAAGGGTCGAATCACCCAGATTAGGTCGCAAATTGAAGACACCACTTCCGAGTTTGATCGTGAGAAGCTCCAGGAGCGCATGGCCAAGCTGGCCGGCGGCGTTGCCGTGGTAAAAGTTGGCGCCGCTACGGAAATTGAGTTGAAAGAGCGCAAGGCCCGAGTTGAAGACGCTTTGTCTGCCACTCGCGCCGCGGTTGAAGAGGGAATCGTCGCCGGTGGTGGCGTTGCCCTGGTTCGGGCGCAGCGTGCCCTCGGCGTTGTGGCTGAGGGTCTGAGAGGTGACGAGTTGGTTGGCGCCAACATCATCAGGAAGTCCCTGGAGCAGCCCCTTCGTCTCATAGCCCAGAACGCCGATAGGGAAGGCTCCGTAATCTTGGAAGCCGTGCGAATCCAGGCGGATGACTACGGTTTTGATGCTGAAGAGGGCGAGTACGGACCCATGTTTGAAAAGGGCATTGTTGACCCGGTGAAGGTCACCCGGTCAGCCCTGCAGAACGCGGCCAGCGTGGCCGCCATGGTCCTTACCACCGAGTCCATGATTACTGAGATACCGGAGAAGAACCCGGCGGCTCCTCCCATGCCGCCCATGGAGTACTAGACCGAGAACCTTCTCCACTCCATTAAGTGATCGAAAAAGTGAGGCGGCCTGCAGGCCGCCTCACTTTTGTTTGGGTTAGCGGCAATGTTTCTCTGTGGCGCCTTTGACTGGTAGAATGCCACCTAAACCAACCCAGGAAGTCGCTTCATGCAAGATGGCAAGGTGTACCCTTCAGCTCTCAGCGCTGTGGAGGACGTGTTCGACGGGGCAGTAATCATGCTTGGGGGCTTCGGTGGTCCGGGGCTGCCCCAGGGCCTGGTTAAGGCTTTGATGGAGCAGGGGGCCAGAGAATTGACCTTCATCTGCAATACCTGTTTCGAGCCAAAGCCGGATGAATATGACGTTGCCAGGTTGGTGGAACAGGGTCAGGTTAGAAAGCTGATAACCACTTTCTTCGGTAGACCCAACCAGGAGGTGCCGGCCCTTGACCTCTGGCGCAAGGGCAAGCTTGAGGTTGAAGTTGTCCCCCAAGGAATCCTGGCTGAGAGAATGAGGGCTGCCGCCGCTGGCCTTGGCGGTGTTTTTATCCCCAACGGCGTGGGCACGGTTTTTGAGGAGGGTCGAGAGAAGCGGGCCTTTGATGGCCGGGATTATATCCTGGCGACTCCCCTTAGGGCGGACTTTGCCCTGATTGGCGCCCACCAAAGTGACTACCTTGGCAACCTGACGTATCGGCTTACCCAGCGAAACTATAACCCCACCATGGCCGCCGCCGCTGCCGTCACTGTGGCTGAGGTTAGGGAAATTGTAGAGATTGGCACCATTGACCCGGAACGGGTGGTTACGCCGGGTATCTACGTGGACCGGCTGGTAGTGGAGGGCGAGGCCTGGTGATGGAGCGGCTAAGCAGGGACCTCATGGCCTTGAGGGTGGCCGCCGAGCTGCGGCGGGGCCAGGTGGTTAACCTGGGCATTGGCCTGCCGACACTGGTAGCCAACTACGTGCCGAAAGACAGAGGCGTTACGCTCCATTCGGAAAACGGGGTTATTGGCTATGGCCCCCATGCGGAGGAGGGGGCCGAGGACCCGGACCTTATCAACGCACGGGGCGAGTATACTACGCTGCTGCCCGGAGGAGCGGTTATCAGCCACACCGACGCCTTTGGCATAGTCCGCGGCGGTCGCTTGGACGTGGCTGTTCTTGGCGCACTTCAAGTCTCGCAAAGTGGAGACCTGGCCAACTGGTTGGTGCCTAGCAAAGGTATTGGCAGCCCTGGAGGGGCCTTGGATATGGCCGCCCAGGCCAAGCGTCTCATCGTAATTACGGAGCATACCAACGGCGGCGTCCCCAAGATTTTGCGTAGGTGTACCTACCCGCTTACGGTGTCGGGGCGGGTTAACCTCATTGTCACTGACCTGGCTGTCATGGAGGTGACGCGAGACGGGTTGGTGCTTAGGGAAACGGCGCCTGGCTGGTCGGCGGAGGCCGTACAGAACGTCACGGAGGCCACGCTGACGGTCCTGGCAGACGTGAAGGAGATGGACTTTACTCTTCCTGACGAGCCTCCCATCGATAAGGTATACCCAAGCGCCGGAGCAGCGGTGGCGGATATTTTCGATGGTGCCGTAGTGCTCATGGACGGATTTGGCGGCTTGGGTGGTATGGCCCACTACCTGATGTTGGCCCTGCGGGACCTGGGCGCGCGGGACCTCACCGTGGTGGGCAACACCGTGGGAATTGCCAGGGTGTCGGCCTTTGGCGAGCCGCCCTCCCAGGACCTCCAGGCCATAGACCACAGCATTTTGGTGGAAGCAGGGCAGATAAAGAGGGCTATCGCCTCTTTTCCTGTGTCCCCGTCCCCCTCCCGTCCGTCGGCCTTTGAACAGGCTTACAAGAGGGGCGAGGTGGAGCTGGAGCTGGTGCCCCAGGGCACCTTGGCGGAGCGACTTCGAGCCGGTGGCTACGGCGTCGCCGCCTTCTATACGCCCACGGGCGCCGGCACCGTGGTGGCCCAAGGCAAAGAGGTGAGAGAGCTAAACGGTCGAGAACATGTGCTGGAGAGGGCCATCCGTGGAGATTTCGCCTTTATTCGTGCCCATAAAGCCGATACCCTTGGGAACTTGGTCTATCGTGGCACCTCAAGGAACTTTAACTCTGCCATGGCTACGGCAGCGGACATAACCATCGCCGAGGTGGATGAGATCGTGGCGCCCGGTGAACTAGACCCGGAGGCCATTGTCACTCCGGGCCTCTTTGTCCGGCGCATTGTCCAGCGGCCAGTGGGATTCTCCCCCTTCCAGCCCGTCCCCAAGGAGCAGCATGGCTAAGGAGCGCTTGAGCCGTGACGTTATTGCCATGCGGGTGGCCAAGGAGCTGCCCGCCGGGGCCGTGGTTAACCTGGGAATTGGAATACCCACCCTGGTTTCCAACTATCTTGCCGGGGACAAGTCCGTGGGGTATCACAGCGAGAGCGGAGTGTTGAACTACGGCCCCTTGGCTGAGGGCAATGAAAGGGACTATGACTTGATTAACGCCGGGGGGCAGTTTCTACGATGGGTCCCGGGTATGTCCTTTTTTGGGTCTGACGAGGCCTTTGCAATGATTCGAGGTGGCCACGTGGACGTTACGGTGCTGGGGGCCCTCCAAGTATCGGAGAGGGGGGACCTGGCCAACTGGATGCTGCCACAGCGGGGAGTTGGCAACATTGGTGGCGCAATGGACTTGGCGGTAGGCGCCAAGCGGGTGATTGTGGCTATGGAGCACACCGACAGGAAGAACCGCCCCAAGCTGGTCAAGGAGTGTTCCTTTCCGCTAACCGGGCGCCGGTGCGTCAGCTTGGTAGTGACAGACCTGGCCGTCATTGAGATAACGGAGGAGGGCATGATCCTAAAGGAGATAGCGCCCCATTGGACCGCCGAGGAGGTTCAATCCCTTACGGAACCGCGGCTGAGGGCAGCCCCGGACCTCAAGGAATTTGAACTTTAGCGAGGCTTGCCCCACTAAAGCTAGCTAATCCAATAGGTAGAGGACCCCTCCCGCTTCTCCACCTCTATACGTACTGGAAAGGCGTCCTTCAACTCTTCCAGGTGTGTGATGACGATAATGCACTTGAAATCGGACTCAATGCTTCGTAGAACGTCAAGGATGCGCTCCCGGCCCGCAGTGTCCTGAGTACCAAAACCCTCGTCGATGAACAGTGTGGGCAGGGGTGCGCCGCTGCGGTTGGCCAGCACCTTGGAAAGGGCTATGCGCAGGGCCAAGTTTATCCGAAAAGCTTCGCCGCCGCTGAACATCTCGTAGCTCCGGGGACCAACCTCGTCACTGACCCGTATCTCCAGAGTCTCGGCGTATTCGCCACGGCGGGACTTGATCTCCCGTTGGCTCTCCAACTTTACGTTCATCCGTCCGTCGGTCATGCGGTCTAAGAGTTCGTTGGCCCCGTCCTCGATTTGCGGGAGTATGGTATCGATGAGGAGGGCTTGGACTCCCTGGCGACCAAAGGCTTGGCTCAGCTCCTCATAGGTAGACTGCTCCTCACGAAGCGCCCTTAGCTCCTGGGTCTGCCGGGCCATCTGCCGTTCAAGGCCCTCAATGCGTTGAAGACTTCCTTGCAGATTGCCGCGATTGGCCAGCAGTTCCTGCTGCCTGGCCAAGCCCGTTGCTATGCTCTGCCTGTGCCTCTTCCAGCTGACTTTTCTTGGCCGGGAGGTGGGGAATCTCCGACTTCAGCGTCGAAAGCTGGACCTGCATTTGGAGAAGCTCCCCGCGACGGCGGGCCGCGCCTTCTTCCGCTGCGGCAAGGGCGTCCTCCTCCTGTGGAAGCCTCTGGAGGGCATCCCGAAGCTGCTGGTCTCGCAGTTGATAGACCTGGAGGTCTTGGAGCCTATGGGCGAGTTTGCGATGGCGCTCCGGGAAGTATTGCAGCTTTTCCAGCTTTTCCTCCAGAGGCTTCAGGGCGGCCTGCTCCGCGGGAGTGTATTGGGCCTGGGCCAAATTGTGCTCCAACGTCTTCAGAGCGGCTGATACCTCCTGCGCCTCTGTCGCGGCCCGGTTGGACTCCTCTAGGTCTCGTTCCAGCGTAGCGGCCCGGCGCTGGGCTTGCTGCTGCCTACGCCGTAGCGCCGCCTCCCTTTCCGGCACCTGAGCGGATAGCTGTTTGTGTTGGATTTTCGTCTTCTTCAGGTCCGCCTGGTTGCTGCGGTATTGGTTCCTCTTCTCTTCAATCTGGACCCCGTAGCTTTGCGCCAGTCTTTGGCAATCCTCTTCGCCCAAAGATGTGTCGCATAGAGGACACCGGGCGCCCTGGTGGGAGGACATCAAGAGGTCCAACTTCTTTCTTAACTCCTCGCCTTCAGACCTGAGCGGTTCCTGTATGGCCTCCAGTTGACCCATTTGGGTGGCCATTTGCTGGAGACGGGTATTCTCCTCCGCAAGGGCCGTCTGTTCTCTTTCCAAGACGGTCATTTCCCTGGCTGCTTTGGCCAGCTCTTCTCTTAGACTTGCGGCTCTCTTACACTTGGGTTCCAAGTCCTGCTCCAACCGGCGTGCAAGGAATTGGGATCGTTCCTCCAGCCGTGCCTTGGCTTGGGCGATGGTTTGCAAGAGCACGGTGGCTTGGCTCTTCAATGTATCATGCTGAGTCCGACCTGCGTTGAGGTTGTCGTTCTCACGGCGTGCCTCCTCGTATTCCCGCAACCCTGCCTCAATTGCGGAACGGTCTTTAACCAGGCCGCGGTACTTCTCAATGAGAGTCGTACTTCTTTGGGACTGCTTCTGATAGTCGGAGATTTCCCTCTCGATGGACGGTGTACGGGATTCAATTTCTTCAGCCTTCCGCACCTTCCGCTCCAAGTCCTGCACTTCCAGCCGCAGCTTCTCAACCTGTCGGGCTTTGACGTTCAGGCTTTCCGAGACGGCGTCGATCTCTTTATTTAAGTTGCGCAGGCCCTGCAGGAATTCCTCTTTTCGGTCTATCTCTTTCCGCATGAACTGGAAGGTGGCCTCAATGTCATCGCCGAGGCGCTTTTTCTCTTGAGTCCTGGTGCGGCTGCGGTCCTGCAGTTCGTTGTAGCGGTCAAGACCAATAATCTTTCCCAGCACGTCCTTGCGTTCCGCTGGGGTCTTGTTGGTGAACTCGTCGGCTCGGCCTTGTATGAGGAAGGCACTGTTGATAAACGTATCGTAGTCCATGCCAATAATCCGACTGATAGTGGATTGGGTCTGCCGCATAGAGTTGCCGGTGATAGGATGAAAACCTGATGCTCCGCCAATCTGAAGCTCAAGGTTGCCGGCGCCCCGGAGCTTGTGCCGCCGAACTACCCTGTAATGGGTGTTCCGTGCCAGAAACTCCAAGTCTACTTGCATATCGGTTTCGCCAAAGCTGAGCAGTTCGTCCCGGGACCTGCCCCTGGCCCTGCCCCAAAGGGCCCAGGTGATGGAGTCTAGCAGGGCCGACTTGCCGTGGCCGTTGGGGCCGCAGAGGCAAGCTACGTGAATGCCGGTAAGGTCCAGGGTCGGGACGTTATCGCGATAGCAGAGAAAGTTTTTTAATCTTAGCTTGAGGGGAATCATTGAGGCAGCCCGTATCTTATCACACTCCTGTCTATATTCACCTTGACCCTGGCACTAGGCAAATCTAGAATACAATAGAGCTATGTTTGAAGCCCTTTCCGATAAGTTAACCGGCGTATTGGATCGCCTGACCAACCGGGGTCGTCTTACTGAAAAAGACGTGGATGATGCCCTGCGGCAGGTTCGTTTGGCCCTGCTGGGCGCCGACGTCAATTTCAAGGTGGCCCGTGAATTTGTTGCCAAAGTCAGGGAGCGCTCCGTGGGCCAGGAAGTGCTGGAATCCATCAGTCCGGGGCAGCAGGTGGTCAAGATTGTCCATGAGGAGCTGGCGGCGATTCTGAGCGCCGGAGACCACAAACTTACCCGTTCGCCTCAATCCCCCACGGTGCTCATGCTGGTGGGGCTGCAGGGGGCGGGCAAGACCACCACCGCAGCCAAACTGGCGGCACATATGCGACGTCAAGGGCAGACCTCGTTCCTTGTGGCAGCAGACCTGCGGCGCCCCGCCGCCATTCAGCAGCTGATAGCCTTGGGCAAGCAGATGTCCATACCCGTTTACAGTGAGGATGGCTCCACCAACCCCGTCGAAGTAGCCGCCGCCGGGGTGGAGAGGGCTAAAGAGCTTGGGATGGATTGGGTAATCGTCGACACCGGCGGTCGTCTGCACGTGGACGAGGCGATGATGAATGAGATGGCGGATGTGCACAACAGAATTTCACCTCACGAAGTCATCCTGGTGCTGGACGCCATGACAGGGCAGGACTCGGTACAGGCTGCCCAGGAGTTCCATAGCCAGGTATCCCTAACGGGAATCATCATGACCAAACTTGACGGCGATGCACGAGGCGGCGCGGCCCTCTCCGTCACCGGAGTCACCGGAGTTCCCATCAAGTTCCTGGGTATGGGGGAGAGAACCGACGCCCTTGAGGCATTCTACCCGGACCGGCTGGCCTCCCGAATCCTGGGTATGGGAGACGTGCTAACGCTGGTGGAAAAAGCCCAGCAGGTGGTGGACACTAAACGGGCCAAGGAGTTGGAGAAGAAGCTGCGCAAGGCTTCCTTTGATCTTGACGACTTTTTGGAGCAGCTGCAAAGCGTGAAGCGCATGGGGTCCATTAGCCAGTTTATGGAGATGATCCCTGGATTCTCCAAGATGAGCAAACGTCTGCCCCAAGGGGCCTTTAACGAAGGGGGGGTGGACAAGGTGGAAGCGATAATCCGCTCCATGACGCCCGAGGAGCGCCGTCGCCCCGCCATTATCAACGGAAGCCGGAGGCGCAGAATAGCCCTTGGCAGCGGCACCAAGCCCCAGGACATTAACCAACTCCTCAACCAGTTTACCCAGGCACAGAAGATTATCCGTCAGTTGTCCAAGGGGCGCGGTCCCAAGAACTTGGAGCAGCTATTCCGCTAGGGCTTTGATTTTTCTGGCCGCCGCGCTATCAGTGCAGCTCGGTCTTTCCGCGGCCTTTGCCCTAAACTGGCAGCAGACCTTGCCTCATGGCGGTGAACAGGTACGTTGTGTAAAGGGAGCGCCACGGCGACCATGGTCGGGAGAACTCATCCAGTCCAGCCTCCGTCAGCGTCTCACCCTTGAAATACAGGCGGGAGATAGTCCGCTGTAGGGCCAGGTCTCCTGAAGGGAAGCTGTCCAGCCGCCCCAGGGCGCGCAATAGGATCCAGTGGGCCGTCCAGCGTCCCACGCCCCGCAGGGCCAGGAGCTTCTGCGTCGCCTGGGCGTCGGGCAAGCGACCAAGGCCCTCTAAGTCCAGTGACCCGTCCTCCATAGCGGCGGCAATGTCTAGGATGTACTCCGCCTTTCGGTTACTGAGCTTTATGCTCCTCAGCCCCGGTACCCCTTTGGACAGCATCGCGGTGGGGCGGGGGAAGGCGTAGTAGGTGCGGCCCTCCAGCAGCAGGGTGGGGCTGTAGCTTTCCAGCAAGAGGGCACCGATGATGCGAGCCACGTTGGTGGCAATCTGCTGGGACGATATCGCTTGTACGAGGGCCTCGAAAACGGTGGGAGTTCGACTCACGTGCAGCCCGTAGAGCCGCTCCAACACGGGCCCGATGACCGGGTCCTTGCCGGCCGAGGTGTAAAAGTCGTCCAACGGAGTGTCAGTCCCCACGACCCACTCCACCGTCTTACTAACGGCCAATACGTTATCGTCCGTTAGGTTCTGTCCTTGCACCGTTACTTCCAACAATGGATGTTCCACGTCGTCGGTGGAACGTACCTGGGCAAGGAGCAGCCTGCCTTGGATGTCAAAGAGTCTCTGGTACTGACCGTCTTCAAAGACGTCCACCTTGGCGCCGTCGCGTGAGGCGGCTTGAGACTTCATGGTTAGGTGGAAGTCGTAGGGTGCGCGAGGATTTAGCGTTAGGGTGCGTTTTTCCATGCCTGCTCCGGTTGATCGCCTTTGAGTTGTTCGGCGCCCAATTTGCGATATATTGCTCCCTTGGGAGTCAAGGTGCTATGGATGAGATTAACCTCCCGGACCTGCCAGGAGAGACCGGAAGTCAAAGCGTTCCTCTTCATCGCCTGGCAAATCAGCTCCCTCTTTAGGGTGGGAAGACTGCTTCTGACCCTTCCCAGGGTTAGATGCGGGGTGAAGCCTCTTTTGTCTCGTGGGAATCCCAGCGTTAAAGTCTGTTCTTCAACGGCTTCTTGCAGCTGCTTTAGCCTATTGAGCTCCCCAACCAAACCCATCCAGATGACGCGAGGGTTGTCGGTTGTTGGGAAGACGCCCAGGGAGCCAAGGCCCAGTTGAAAGGGCGCTTTCCCCTGAGCCGCCGTCCTCAGTCCTTCTGTTATACCGGCTGTCATCCCCGGGTCTATGTTGCCCAGGAACTTCAGGGTTAGATGGATTCCTGATGGCCTAGTCCATCGCACTTCCGACAACCCCTCCTCCCTGAGGCCCCCGGTCAAATCCGCCAGCGCCTCCTTAACCCTGTCGGGGACATCCACGGCTACGAAGGTGCGAATGGGCGCGTTCATTGGCCCTTTAACGAGTCCCTCAGCTTCTTCAGGCAACAGAACCAGTCGATCAGGACCTCCAGGGAATACTGGGCGTTGGCGGGGCTTGGATTGGGTACCACAAATACCGCGGAGCGACCAATGGAGCGTTCCTGAAGACCCAGACGGCTCTTGATCTTTATCCCTTCGGCGTACCGGAGGTATCGAGAGTAAGCCATAAGGCCCTGAAAACAGACTATCAGGGGCTGGTACCGCTCCAGTTTCTCCCTGAGTATGGGCGCCCAGTGGCGGTAGTCCTGGGCTTTCAAGGCCGAGGCTTGGCTGGAGGGGCGCTTCACCACGTCGGTGAGGCCGACGCCGTACTCCATGAGCCTATGGTCCTCTTCTACATCCACGTGATGGTCTAGGATGGCTGCGCGGTTGAAGGCCGTCCAGAACCTGTTGCGGGGGTTGGCGAAGTAGTGCCCCTGCCGGACCGAGTGTTGGGACGGGTTTAGTCCCACTAACACTATGTCCAGACCGTCCTTAAGATAGTCGGTCAGCGTCTCCATGCGGCTAGGCCAGGCCCAGAAGTTCCTTGGCGTTGCCGCCTAGTATCGACTCCTTCTGGGCTGTTGTTAGGTTGCTTTCCGCCACCTGGTTCAGCAGTCGCCGTTGGGGAAGGAGAGGATAGTCAGTGCCCAGCAGAATCCGCTTGGCTCCCAGAATGTCTGCGACGGATTCAAAAACCGCGGGTTGGTAGATTAAAGGTGAGGCGGCGGTGTCGAAGTACACGTTGGCAAGCCCCCTCTCCACCTCCGGCATCAGGCCGTAAAAAGGGAGACCTCCTCCCCAGTGGGCGCAAACTATGACGTTGTCGGGGAAGTTCTGTATAAAGGCCCAAAGCTTGTCCGGGGTGGTCTTCCCCTTGCCAGGGTACTGGTGTCCCGCCGGCTCGGAGCTATGTACCAGGGTAATGAGCCCCAGCCGCTTTGCGGCGTCCATAAGGGGCGTCATCTGCTTGGCGCTGCCAATGTCGAACTCCTGAGTATCAGGATGAAGCTCTCCAATTCCCCTGGCCCCCTTGGCGGCGCACCGCTCCACTTCGCGGACTGCGTCGTCCCCCCAGGCGGGATTTACCGAGCAAAAACCGACCAGAAGTCCGGAGTTGTCATCGGCTGCCTCAAGAATATAGTTGTTGGCTTCCTGGGCTACTTCCCTGCTTGTCCAACCCAGCCCCATGACCACCGTGACATCCACCTTGGATTTCTCCATTGCCCTCAAGAGGTCTGGCGCCGCAGCTAGCTTTGCTTTAGGGTTGGAATACAGTTGAGCAAAGGTGGCGTCGGCCTTTCTAATCTCCTCGCGGCGTGCGTCGAAGGAGGGGGGATATACGTGGGCATGGCAGTCTATGACCATTATGGCAGATATTATAAGTACCTTTCCCGCGCCGCCGCTAGACACTCTCAAAAGCCGTTGTTATAATGCGCCATCGAAATAACCTTCTATTGGGACAAGAGGGACATTTTGGACGGTAAGAAAACGGCTCGTAAATTCCAAAGGACACCCGTCACGGCGCCGCCACGGTGTTTCCCTCATGCTTAGCGATCAGGACGTCGGAAAGCTTGAGTCCATTGCCAGGGAGTCGCGACGCAACATACTCAAAATGATCTTCACGGCCAACAGCGGGCATCCCGGCGGCTCTCTATCCGAAATTGACATTCTGACCGCTCTGTATTTCGACGTTATGAGGGTAGACCCCGAAAACCCCCAGTGGGAGGCCAGGGACCGGTTCATCCTCAGCAAGGCCCACGCCTGTCCTGGTCTATACGCCACCCTGGCGCGTAGGGGTTTTTTCCCTGAGGAGGAACTTTCAACCTTCCGGCGGATTAACAGCCGTCTTCAAGGGCACGCTCACATCATGACCCCCGGCGTCGAGATGAGCGCCGGCTCCCTGGGGCAGGGGCTTTCCTTTGGCGTTGGCTGTGCTCTGGCGGCCCGGACTGACGGTCTCTCGCATCGGGTCTACGTCATGCTTGGCGATGGCGAGTGCGACGAAGGTCAAATTTGGGAGGCGGCCATGTCCGCGGCCCATTACGGCTTGGACAACCTCACGGCAATTGTGGACCGAAACCGTATACAGAACGACCGGTTTACCGACGACGTTATGAAGCTGGAGCCCCTTGCCGACAAGTGGCGGGCCTTTGGCTGGCGTGTGTTTGAAATTGATGGCCACGATATACGGGACATTGTGGACACCCTCCACCATGCATCCCGCACCCGGGCCCAACCCTCGGTAATCGTCGCCAAAACCGTGAAAGGTAAGGGGGTTAGCTTCATGGAGAACAACCCCGCCTTCCACGGCGCTGCCCCTAGCAAGGACGAGTACGAAAAGGCTATGTTAGAGTTGGCCTGAGGGAGCTAATATGGCTGAATTCTTATCTAACGTCTCTACGAGGGAAACCTACGGGAAGGTCCTAGTGGAGTTGGGTTGGGAAAACCCCGACGTGGTGGTTTTGGGAGGAGACTTGAACAAGTCCACCTTCGTCCATCTTTTTGCCCAGGAATTCCCCGACAGGTTTTTTGACTTTGGCCCGGCGGAGCAGAACATAATGAGCGTGGCCGCCGGCATGGCAGCTTCGGGGAAGGTGCCCTTTGTCAGCACCTTTGCCGTCTTTGGTATGTGCCGCCCCTTTGACCAGGTGCGCGTCAGTATTGCGCAGCCGCACTTGGGAGTGAAAATAGTGTGTACCCACGCGGGAATTCTCACGGGCGAGGACGGGATGTCGGCCCATGGTATAGAGGACCTATCCCTTGCCTGTTCACTTCCCGGATTTAACGTGGTAGCTCCGGCCGACGCCGTGGAGACTGTTCATGCCGTAAGAGTCGCTGCCCAAACTCCGGGTCCCTTTTACATTCGGCTTTATCGCCCCGCCACGCCGGTGGTCCATAAGAACGGGTGTAACTTCTCTCTGGGTAAGGGAGAGGTGATGCGACAGGGCTTTGACGTGTCCATAATCGCCACCGGAGTCATGGTTGCCACGGCCCTTCAGGCGGCGGACGCCATGGCCCGGCAGGGTGTCCAGTGCCGAGTGATTAACATTCACACCCTCAGCCCCTTGGACCAAGGGATTATAGCCACCGCGGCTAGGGAGACTAAGGCGGTGGTTACGGCGGAGGAACACCTCTCCCACGGCGGCTTGAGCAGTCTTGTGGCCCAGGCCCTGGGGCACACCGTCCCGGCGCCAATGGAGACGGTAGCGCTAGAGGGTTACACGGAGTCTGGCGATCCTGAGCAGCTTTCCCGTAAATATCACCTTTCAGCGGAAGACGTGGAGGCGGCGGTAAAGAGGGTCTTGCAGAGAAAAGTCGGCTGAGATTTAGGCCCCGCTCTAGGCGCGGGGGTTCGGGACGCGGTTACATCAGGCCCGGAATTTTCATTCCTCCCGTCAGGCTGCCGAGCTTCTTGCCTGCCATCTCCTGCACCTTGTTGGCGGCGTCATTAATGGCCGCGGTCACCAGGTCTTGGAGGAGTTCAACGTCTTCAGCGGCTTCGGGGGCAATCTCCACCGATTCCACCAGTTGCTTGCCCGTCATCACCACCTTCACGGCCCCGCCCCCGGCGCTACCTTCTACGGTGGCCGACTCCAACTCCTGCTGGGCCTTCTGAAGCTGGGCCTGAAGCTTCTGGGCTTGCTTGATCATGTTCCTATTCATCAATCTTCCTCTCGTCTAAAATTCGACCACCCATTTGTCTAGCTGCTCTTACCAGGACGCTGTTCATTGAGGCCGGACCACTGTTGTTGGCGTCGCCATGAAGCGTTAGCTTGACCTCATAGGGTTTTCCCAAGAACTGCTGAAGTGCCTTTTCAACGGCCTCCCTGCCTTCAACCTCCTCTAACTCGCTCTCCATGCGCTCCTTGTTGGAGCGATGACTGAAGGGCAGCACCACGGCGCCGTTATGGATCTCAGGCGTCTTGCAGTCCTTCAGAAGGGCTCCTAGGAAGAACCGTTTTCCCTTCTGACGTCGCAGTACCTGAACAATCTGATTCCAGACTTCCACGGGCAGCTGGGCGTCGTTGCCCGGGGTTGATGGGGCGGTCGCCGGGGCGTCCGTGGGCTTCGCCGGAGCGACGGTTGCCTCGGCGGGCGGCGGCGTTCTACTGGGGCGGCCTGCATTAGCGGCGGGGACCCTTCCGGGGGGCCTAGGCGCCTGATTTTCTCTGCGGTAATTTCGGGATGGAGTGTCCCTTGTGGGGGGCGATGGCGTCTTTTGGACTGCATTGGATTGGGTGGGCTGTGATTCCTCAGCTAAAGACGCTTCCACAACCGCCAACTCTAGGGGCAGGGTGCTGGTTGCGTCCAATCGCATGTTGATCTCGCCCAGTGCCTTGAGGCAGCGCATCACCTTGCCGAATTGCACTTTCTTGGCCAAGGCTTCCATTTCATTAAGGGTCTCGGCTTCTATATCTAATGTATCGGCCGCTCCAGACTTGACCATCAGGACGGCTCGCAGCAACTCGACGGCTTGGCGATGCACCTGCCTAAGGTCAACACCTTCCTTGGACGCTCGTCCAATGACGCCCAGGGCTGCTGGCGTATTTCCCAATAGGAAATGGCCTACCAGGGCCTGGGCCTCCTGAGTGTGGCCCAAGCCGAGCATATCCCTAAGGGAATGCAGTTCCAATTTCTGGCCAAAGGATACTACTGCTTGCTCCAGGAGATTCTCGGCGTCTCGAAGGCTGCCGCCGGCAGCTCTGGCCAGCGCTTCCAGGGTCTTGGGATCGGCCTCTACGCCTTCCTGCTCGCAGATGAATATAAGCCTCTTCACGATGGTTTCCGACGATAGTCTCCGGAAGTCAAAGCGTTGGCACCTGGAAATAATCGTCGGCAGAATTTTGTGGGGTTCGGTGGTACACAGAATGAAGATAACGTGGGGCGGCGGCTCCTCTAGGGTCTTGAGAAAGGCGTTGGAGGCGGCCTCCGTCAGCATGTGTGCTTCATCTACAATGTACACCTTGTACTTATTCTCAACCGGAGAAAAGTTCACCTTGTCTCTTATGCTGCGTATCTCGTCAATGCCGCGATTGCTGGCCGCGTCCATTTCGATAAGGTCTAAAGAGCGGCCCAAGTCCACATTTTTGCAATGGGCACAGAGATTGTCCGGCTCTCCGTCTTGAGGTGCAAGGCAGCTCAGGGTCCTGGACAGCACCCGGGCGGTGGAGGTCTTACCGGTGCCCCGGGGACCACAGAAAAGGTAGGCGTGAGATACCCGGCCTTGTCTAATGGCTTGCTGCAAGACCGTGGTGACGTGATCCTGCCCTGCGATATTTTGGAAGCTGCGAGGCCGCCACTTGCGATATAGCACCTGGGTTGACATGGTGTGATTTTACCAGCAATGGAGTGTCTCTGCCCGCCTGAGCTTAGAATAATGACATTGATGTGTCACCATTTCCATGGGGTTGTCAATGAGTCATGCGAGCGCTAAAGAGAGAGGTCCTTCAGGGCCTTTTCTTGCAATTTCCACATGACATCCCTTTCCTTCTCCTCCTGGTGGTCGTAGCCTAAGAGGTGGAGTACCCCGTGGACTACAAGGAGGGCCGTCTCCCGTTCAACGCCGTGGCGGGCCTCGGCGGCCTGACGCTGTGCCTGGGCATAGGAAACCACCACCTCTCCCAAATCAGGCAGATCCTCCGACAACGCAGGGAAACAAAAATCGCTGGCATCACTTTCTGAGTGGGTCTCGGCCTCGCCCTGCCACGGCCCGGGGTATTGGCTGGAGAAAGCCAATACGTCCGTCACCTGATCAAGCCCGCGATACTCCCTGTTGAGACTCTGGATGGTTGCGTCGTCGCAGAGAGCCAAACTCACGTGGCAGGCTTGGTTAGGCAAAGCGGCGTCCAGTGCCTTGAGGACGGCCCTTCTTAGCCAGGTACGTGGCAGTGGACGGCCCAACCCCTTCTGGATGCTTATCTCCACCCGCCGTTTTTTTGCCATGAACTGCTCGCCCACCGATGTTAACATGGGCTTCAGGGCGTGGGAAGGAGGATGTTGAGTCTGTCATCCATCATACATATTCTATCCATTGTACCTAAATTGACACCTTGCCTACCCCTGTTTACAATTAGCCTTATCCCCAGGCTTGGGGTATATATACTCCTTCCGGGCATTAAGAGGAGGGTCATTGCCACAGCATGATGTTATTGTAATTGGTGGTGGCTTTGCCGGACTCCGGGCCGCCCTTGCAGCCCGGGCATCGGGCACCGACGTAGCCGTGCTATCCAAGGTCCATCCCATGCGGAGTCACTCTTCCGGGGCACACAGCGGTATCAACGCGGCTCTCAAGCCCGGCGACTCCTGGGAAGCCCATGCTGTGGACACCATCAAAGCCGGTGGTTACCTCTGTGACCAGAAGGCCGTTGAGGTGCTTTGCCAGAGCGCTCCTGAGGACGTGGTCGCCCTGGAACACATGGGGGTTATCTTCAATCGCGACGGGGACGGGCGCATTGACGTTATGCCCTTCGCCGGGTCATCCCACCCCCGCACCTGCTACGTGGGGGACTCGGCGGGACACGTCATTTTGCAGGTCCTCTATGAACAGATTGTTCGCTCGGACGTCCCCACCTATGACGAGTGGTTTGTTACCTCCCTGCTGGTGGAGGATGGCATGTGCAAAGGTGTCATAGCCCGGGACTTGAAGAGCGGAGACCTGCAGCCCCTCCACGCTAGGGCAGTGGTCATGGCCACCGGAAATCTAGGGAGAATGTACGCTTCCGGTACCTGCTCCCTCACCGGTACCGCCGACGGCGTTGCCCTTGCATACCGTGCCGGCGTGCCCCTGATGGATATGGAGATGGTTCAGTACCACCCAACCACCCTCACAGACCGCGGCATACTCGTTACCGAGGCGGCGCGAAGTGAGGGCGCATATCTGGTTAACAAAGACGGCGATCGTTTCATGGGCAACTATGATGCTGAGGCCATGGAAATGGCCAACAGAGATATATGCGCCCGTGCGGTCCAATCCGAGATTCAGGACAAACGTGGCGACGATGGCCACGTCTTCTTGGACCTTCGGCACCTGGACAAGGGACGCCTATCGGACCGGCTGCGGGAAACCCTGTGGCTGTTGAAAGACTTGGAAGACATTGACCCTTCCAAGGACTTGGTGCCCGTTAAACCCGGAATGCACCGGCCAATTGGCGGCATCCAGGCAGACTCTTTCGGGGCAACCGCCATGCCGGGACTCTATGCTGCCGGGGAGTGTGCCTCGGCGGGCGTTCACGGAGCCAACCGATTGGGCGGCAATTCCCTCTTGGAGTGCGTTGTCTTTGGCCGTCGGGCTGGGGAGTCGGCCGCCAAGCACTCCAGGGATGCTACCTGGACCCCGGTCCAGGAATCCATGGTTGCGGAACAGACCGCTGCTTTGAGCCAGCTGGCTGAAAAAGACGCAGGCAAAGACACTCCAGGTGCCATACGGCGAGAGTTGGGTGCCCTTATGGACCGTAACGTGGGTATGACAAGGGACAAGGCCGGCCTGAACGAGGCATCGACGGCTGTAGCCATGCTTAAGAAAAGGCACGCAGCCCTTGGGGTGCGGGACAAAGGCTCAGCTTATAACGTAGATATAGTCTCCGTGGCCGAGTTGGGCAATATGTTGGACGTGGCCCAAGTCATAATCGCCAGCGCCCTGGCCCGACAGGAGAGCAGAGGCTGCCACCATCGCACGGATTTCCCTCAACGAGATGACGAAAATTGGCTTAAGCGCACCGTGGCCAAGGTGTCTGGAGATGGCCCGGTCCTTGACTATGCACCCGTGGTTATTACCCAATGGAACCCCCAAGGAGGAGCCTGAATATGGAAGTAAAGATTGCGGTCAAACGTTACGACCCCCAGACCAATGGCAAGGGGTCTTCTCAAACTTACAGCGCGGATGTTGGCGAAGGGGCCACCCTCCTTGACGCTCTCATCCAAATAAGGGAGGAACAAGACCCAACCTTGGCCTTCAGAGGCAGCTGCCGCACCGGGTTTTGTGGCGACTGTACCATGACAGTAAACGGCAAGGGCGCCATTACCTGTCGTACCAAGGTGGGCAAAGCTTTGAAGGGCGCAGATGACGGGGCCATTGAAATTGCGCCTCTGAAACTAAGCAAGGTGGCCAAAGACCTGGTGTACGATGCCGAAGACTTCCACTGGGAAAAACTTAAGGCCGTGGAGCCGTGGATTGACCCCGTAGAGCCTCCTGCTGAGGGAGAGCACCTGGTATCTAATGACAAGATTCAGGACCTACGCTCCGTTATGAGCTGCACCCAGTGCGGACTCTGCGACCAGGGCTGCACCGTACTCGTGGTGGACAAGACATTTGTTGGCCCTGCCGCCCTTACCAAGGCGTACCGCACTGTTGCCGACCCCCGGGACGGCCGCACCGTTGAGCGGCTGGATAGACTGAGCCTCCGTCGCGGCATGTGGGACTGTACCCACTGCTTTGAGGCCAGCGAGCACTGCCCTAAATATATTGAACCCACCGACCGAATCTTTGACCTGCATGATAGGGCTATTAAGGCCGAGGTAGGGCCACGGAAGGTGGTGAACCACTACAAGAGCTTTGCCTCCTTCGGTGAAATCCCACGGGTGGCTGGACGAGGGGCGCCTGGCTATTGAGACCGAGGGCTACACTAACGTCAAAGGTTTGATGAAGCTCCTGCCCTTTGCCGCAAAAGCCGGACTTAAAGGAAAGCGCCCCTTGCCATATATGCTGCATCGTAAGAGGCCGGGAGCCGATCGCATAAAGCGGATATTTGAAAAATGGGAGGGTGACGGCAAATGAAATACGCGTTTTATCCAGGGTGTGTGTCCCAAGGCGGCTGCCCGGAGTTGTACCCCGCCGTCATCAAAGTAGCCGACAAGCTGGGCTTTGAACTTGTGGAGATGGAAGACGTCGGGTGCACCGGCGCCGGTGTCCTTAGCCGGGAGGTTTCAGACCCCATCAACGCCCGGACCTTCGCCAAGGCCGAGGCCATGGGGATGCCCATAATGACCATCTGCAGCACCTGCCAGGGAGTTATGACCCAGGCCAACCATCGTCTCAAAGACCTAGAGTATCGTGAAATGATCAATCGTGAGTACCTGGCCGAGGAAGGTCTGGAGTATAAAGGCACCATTGACATACGCCACATGCTCTGGGCCATTGTAGAAGACTACGGCTTGGACAAGCTAAAGGAGCTGGTGGTTCGTCCCCTCAATGGACTTCCCGTGGCCCAATTCTATGGCTGCTACTTAAAGAGACCCCCGGAGCTTATGCTGCCCAAGGAGTTTGCTAAAACTCGGAAGACGGCCCTTGAGGACGTTATTGAGGCCCTGGGCGGTGTGGCCGTCAAAAGCTCCGGTAGAGGCAAGTGTTGCGGCTTCCCCATCCTTACCTCCAACGAAGCCAACTCCCTCTCCATGTGTGGCGACCATATCCTGGACGCCAAAGCCAAGGGCGCAAAGGCCATGGTTACTCCCTGCCCCCTGTGCCACCTAGAGTTGGACGGCAAGCAAGCGGACGCCGCTGCTCATAAGGGCCAGGAAATTAACATTCCGGTGTTGCACCTACCTCAGCTGGTGGGATTGGCCATGGGCTTCAGTTCCAAGGAGATGAACTTGCAGCGTCACCTAGTCTCTACCAAGCCTGTCGAGGAACGTTTGGGTCTTGAGGTGAAGGCTTAAACCACTCCCTTCGCGCTTGGGAGGGTCAGGAGGTTGACTATGGCTAAAAGGTACTGGCTCTTCAAGTCCGAACCTATCGCCTATTCTTACGACGATTTGGTGAAGGACGGTGTGGCCGAGTGGGATGGGGTACGAAACTTTCAGGCCCGTAACATGCTTCGGGACGATATCAAAGAGGGCGACGGCGTCCTTTTTTATCACAGCACTACCAAACCCCTGGCCGTAGTGGGTACCGCTGCCGTTGTGCATAACGGCTATCCTGATTTTACCGCCTGGGACCCCGGTTCCCCGCATCCCGACCCCAAGAGCACGCCCGATAATCCCATTTGGTACATGGTTGACATAATGGCGAAACAGCGCTTTCCCCGACCCGTTACCAGGGATATGATGAAGGCGGCCCCGGCACTGAAAGACATGATGCTGCTTCGGCGGGGAATGCGGCTTTCGATACAGCCCGTGTCCAAGCAGGAGTGGGATGCCGTTGTAGAGATGGGAAACGGGTAGCAGGCTTAGGCGCTGCCCGCCTTGCCACTGACCCAGCAGCGACAGGACCATCCCGCAGCTAGCGGAAGTACAAACGCTTTGCCTATTCAGGTTCCTTACCCGGTGGCGGTTGCGGTGTATCGTCCGGCTTGTCTTTTCTCACGCGGTGTTTGCGAAGATCAATCAATTTCCTTTTGAGAATACTTCGTTTCCTGGCCGGTGTTTGTCTTGAGCCGTCCCCGGTGCCCTTAGAGGTGCCACTGGGCTTTTTGCTGAATATCCCTCGCCTGCCTGGCTTTTTTGATGGTGGCGGTGGTAGTGGTGCGGAGTCCGCCGTCTCGTCCGCCCTCACTATGGGCCGCCGCATTGCCGGCATTACTATGGCAATGAGCACAATCAGGCCCATTCCCACCAACGCGTTGCCGACCAAGGCTAAGCTGATGCCAAAAGCGGCAGCCAGGGCGCCAATTTCCATGTTGCCCAGCTGCCCCGTTCCAATTGCCATTCCCTGAGCGCCAAAGACCCTGCTGTGAAAGCGGGTTGGACTGGTCAGCAGCAGAATTCCGCTCTGCATTGTCGAGAACCCAACCTGGCAGATGCCTAGGCCAATTAGGAGGAAGAATGATAGGAAGTACCACGGTGATAGGGCAAACCCTAGCAGAAACAGCGTAACGCCCAGGCAGCCGAAAATAAACACGTTGCCTTGAATTTTAACGCGAGCGCCCAACAGCCCCATAAACAGGGACCCAAAAACGAACCCTATGCCATCCGCCGCCGCCAGAAGCCCCATCAGCCCCTCGCCCACGTGCAAATGATCCGCGGCCAATACGGGGATGAACAGGTGGTACTGGAACAGGGCGTTCATCACTATGCTGGCTGTCAGCACCCCTGCAATGGGTGGCGAGGAGTAGGCGTACTTGACCCCTTCGCCAATACTCTTTAATATCGGACCCGGCGGTAGGGGGGATACCACCGGAGGCACCTTCACCAAGGAAATGCTTATAAATGAAATGACGTATAGCGCCGTAAGAAGGGAGTATACGCTTATGGCGGTACCGGTAAGTTGCAGCAGCAACCCAATGGCGATGGGACCGATAATTCTGCCGATGCTAAAGCCGATCTGTTCCATTGAGATTGCTTGTACCAGGTTGCTGGCCCCAACAACGTGGAACATAAGGGCGCGGCGGCTGGTGTTGTCAAAGGAGCGAGAGGCCCCTCTTATTGCGGCTGCTATAAACAGGTACAGCGGCTGAATGTTCCCAAGGGCCAGCATCAGAAGCACCCCGCCGACTATTAACACGTTGGTGGCGGTTGCAGCCATTATGATGTGACGCCGGTCCCTCCGGTCTCCAACGGCCCCCGCTATCAGTGCGAAGGAGACCATGGTGACCGTTCGGCTTAGACCCAACAACGCCACGTCCCAAGGCGATCCCGTAAGCTGATACACCAGCCATCCCATTACCAGAAGCTCGGACATGTCCCCGCTGCTGGAGATGCTTCCGTTCCACCAGAGGTGCTGGAAGTTGCGGTTCCTCAGAACTTTAAAAAGCGGGTTGTTTATTCTGGGGCGCAAGGTTTCTAGCCCAGGAGGTAAAGGGGTGTGAAGGGGGTTGAGTTATACATAACTCAACTATTCTATCTTTATGGAAGTCCTTGCCACTAGCTGCAGCCCTACGGGCTTTATGCAGAACAAGGGCGGTGACGCCTCAATTGCAATCTTAAGAGCCCTTGAGAAACCGCCCTTGCCACTCCTGGGCTAATGGCCTGGCTGAGGGTCTAAGCCACCACCACGTTGACCAGTCGGCCCGGTACGTATACCAGGTTCTTTATCTTCTTGTTCCGAGTGTGGATCTGCACTTTGGGACTGGACAAAGCCATCTCCTTGACGTCGTTTTCGGAAATGGACGCGGGGGCTTCCAGGCGGTCTCGCAACCGGCCGTTGACCTGCACCACCAGGGTAATGGTTTCCTCGGCGGTCATTGCCGGGTCCCATTTGGGGAAGGTCCGGTTGTGGATGCTGTAGGGATGCCCCGTGCGCTCCCATAGCTCTTCCGCGACGTGCGGAGCAATGGGCGCCAGCAATAGCAGGAACTTCTCAACGCACTCTCGCCACAGCGCCGCGTCTACCTCTCCCTGATTCCATGCCTGTGAAAGATGATTGGACAGCTCCATCATGGCCGCGATGGCGGTGTTGAACTTGAACCGGTCCAGGTCATTGTGGACCTTCTCTATGGTCTGATGCAGCTTGCGGCGGGTCTGGGCCGGCCCGGCCCCCTTCTCTACTGTCGCCGGAAGCTTGCTTGGGTCTTGCTGGAGGAGGTCCCAGGTGCGATTCATCCATCGTGCTATTCCGTTTATGCCCGTGTCCGTCCAGTCGCCTCCCTGGTCCCATGGACCCAGAAACATCAGGTAGGCCCGTACCACGTCGGCGCCAAGGTCTTCCACATAGTTGTCCGGGTTGATAACGTTGCCGCGGGACTTGCTCATCTTAGCCCCGCTGGCGACTATTGTCCCCTGGTTGAACAGGCGTAAGAAGGGCTCGTCAAAATTTAGCAAGCCCATGTCCCGCAGCGCCTTGGTGAAGAAACGAGCGTAAAGCAGGTGCATAACGGCGTGCTCCACGCCGCCGGTGTACTGGTCCACCGGGAGCCACTGGCCTACCAAAGTGGGGTCAAAGGGCCCTTTGTCCTCGCGGGGACTGGCAAAGCGGAACATATACCAGGAGGAGTCCACAAAGGTGTCCATAGTGTCTGTCTCACGGCGAGCCTCACCGTCGCAGGTGGGGCAGGTGGTGTGGACAAAGCCATGGTTGGTAGCCAGGGGAGAGTCCCCCGTGGGCTTAAACTCGGCGTCCAGTGGCAACAATACCGGCAGCGAGTCAGACGGCACAGGCACCGCGCCGCAATCGTCGCAGTAAACTATGGGTATGGGAGTGCCCCAGTACCGCTGCCGGGAGATGAGCCAGTCCCTGATACGATAGGATAGCATCCTGCCGCCCCAGCCCTTGCTCTCTATCAAGTCGGCAATGGAATTTATGGCGTTAGGGCTGGCCATCCCGTCGAACCGGCCGGAATTTACCATAACGCCTTCACCGGCGAAGGCACGGCCGAGTTCTCCCTCCGTGTTGCTGGGGGGACTAATGACTGTCCTAACGGGCAGGCCGTGCTTCTGGGCGAACTCGTAGTCCCGTTGGTCATGAGCCGGTACCCCCATCACCGACCCCGTGCCGTAGGTGGTAAGCACGTAGTCGGCAATATATAGCGGCACCCTTTCGCCGTTGGTCAAGTTGACGGCATAGGTGCCCAGCGGGACCCCCGTCTTCTCCTTATCCGTTGCCAGCCGTTCGATCTCCGTTTGCTGCCGGGTTTTCTCTAAATAGCTCTGCACCTGGGCCCGCTGCTCCGGGGCGGTGAGTTTCCCCACCAGCGGGTGCTCCGGCGCCAATGCCATGAAGGTAACTCCGTAGATAGTATCGATGCGGGTAGTGAAAGTGCGCAGCTCGTTTTCCTCAAGACCGTAGTGCGAGATGTCGAAGGCTATTTCGACACCCTCGCTGCGGCCTATCCAGTTTCGCTGCATGGTCAGAATCTTTTCAGGCCAGTCGATGAGGCCGCTAAAGTCTAGCAGCTCCTCGGCGTAGTCAGTGATGCGAAAGAACCACTGCTGGAGGGCGCGGCGGGTCACCACAGTGTCGCAGCGCTCGCAGCAGCCGTTGACCACCTGCTCGTTGGCCAACACCGTTTGACACGAGGAGCACCAGACCACCGGGGCCTCGGCGCGGTAGACCAGCCCCTTCTCATAAAATTTAAGGAAGAGCCACTGGTTCCACCTGTAGTACTCGGGAAGGCAGGTGATAACTTCCCGGTTCCAGTCATATACGGGGCCCATTGAGCGCAGCTGTCGCCGCATGTTCTCTATATTGCCCATGGTCCAGGGGTTCGGGTGAATACCGCGGCTTATGGCCGCATTCTCCGCCGGCAGCCCAAAGGCGTCAAAGCCCATGGGGTGGAGGACGTTGTATCCCTGCATTCGGCGAAAGCGGGCATGGCTGTCCGAGGGCGCCATGACGTACCAGTGTCCGATGTGCAGATCACCGGAAGGATAGGGGTACATGGTAAGCTCGTGCCACTTCGGTCTAGGGTCGTCGTCCCGGGTTCGGTAGATACCGTCCTTTTCCCAACGGTCCTGCCATTTTCTATCTATCTCCGTGGCTGGAAACCTGATCTCTACACGCCGCGTTGTCATGTCTGGCTCTTCTGTCCTGTCTTCTAATTGTAGGTGTCCTATTATACACCCCATGCGGGCGGGCTTATCCGCCGTACCCCGTCCCAAAGTTGACACCAAATCAGGATGGTACGATACTGGCCTTGTAACAAACCCCTTTTCCTGGGAGGTGTATATGAAGGTGGGTGTGGTATTTCCCCAAACAGAGATTGGCCCGGACCCTGGAGCTGTCTGCGAATATGCCCAGGCAGCCGAATCCTTGGGATACAATCATCTATTGGTCTATGATCACGTCCTTGGCGCCGACACCGGATTCTATGAAAACTGGGGAGGGGCCTACAAGTTGGAAGACCAGTTCCACGAGCCCTTTGTCCTCTTTGGCTACCTGGCGGCCATGACCCGCAGTATAGAGCTCACCACCGGCATAATAATCCTTCCCCAGCGGCAAACCGTTTTGGTGGCCAAACAGGCCGCAGAAGTGGACCTCTTGACGGGAGGACGACTACGTTTAGGAATCGGCATCGGCTGGAACAACGTGGAATATGAAGCCCTGGGCGAGAACTTCCGTAATCGTGGCAGGCGCAGTGAGGAGCAGATAGCCCTCTTGCGAGAGTTGTGGACCAAAGAGGTCGTTACCTTTGAAGGCAAGTGGCACCGCGTGACCCGCGCCGGTCTTAACCCCTTGCCGGTGCAGCGTCCAATCCCCATCTGGTTTGGCGGCGGCTCTGAGCAGGTACTCAAGCGCATCGGAAGAATGGGGGACGGTTGGATAACCACCACCCGCAACATGGCGCTAAACGACTCCTTCCAGGCCATTCTCGAAAGGATCCATGGGTATGCTCGTGAGGCGGGTCGTAACCCGGCTGACATTGGCATAGAGGGGGCCGTTGTAGCGGGCCAGGGTTCTCCTGAAGACTGGGCCGCCTCCTTTTCCCAGTGGAAGTCTTATGGCGCTACCCACGTCACCTTCAACACCATGAACTCCGACTTCACGTCGGTGGACCAGCACGTCGACGCTATTAGTCGTTTTAAAGAGGTTGTCTCTTGACCCAGGGGATGCACACATGCCAAGTACAGTAGGAGGGCCAATGGCTCAAACCTGGACAGAAGAGTTCCTGGACTACGCGGGAGCTAGGCTAAATATGATGAAGGCGGGGGAGGGCCCTCCCCTGCTTGTTCTCCACGGCGCCGGCGGTAGCGGTGGCATAATGCCTTACCACAACGCTTTGGCGGAAAATTTTACCCTTTACGTTCCCTCTCACCCCGGCTTTGACAAGTCTACCAGGCCATCCTGGATGGACTCCATTGCCGCAGTGTCCCACTTCTACATGGGACTCATGGATGAGATGGGGCTGGAACGCTTTTCCGTCCTGGGGTTTTCCATGGGGGCTTGGATGGCCGCGGAGATGGCGGCCATGTGCTACTGCCGCCTAGACCGCCTCGTACTGGTGTCGGCGGTGGGAATAAGACCCCGGCGTGGCCAGATTGCCGAGCTCTTTACCACGTCTAGGGAACGGGTGAAGGAGCTTCGTTTTTACGACACCGCCCAGGTGCCCGACTACGACCGGCTTTTTGGCCGGGAGATGACCCTGGCGGAGGCCGCGGTGGAGCGGCATAACCGGGAGACGTCAACTCGCTGGTGCTGGAAACCTTATATGTACAATCCCAACCTGCCCCACTACCTCAAGAAAGTTTCTACCCCCACCCTGGTGGTCTGGGGGAAGCAGGACGCCATAGCGCCCGTGGAATGCGCCGAACTGTATTGCGGGGCCATTCCCAACTCCAAGCTTCATGTCATAGACCGCTGCGGCCACTCGCCGCAGTTTGAGAAACCGCAGGAGTTTCTGGACGCTGTAATCCCCTTCCTAAACGGTTCTCAGGGTACATAAAGACCTGCCAAAGGAGGCCTCAGTGTCGGTTCAAGTTTACTGGTTTACAGAGCAGCCCTACAGCTTTACCACCGAAGAAAATCTGGCCAATCACCAGAAAGATTCGTACTTTACCTATAGCAACAAGTTCTTTGACCCCTGGAAGGCTCACCAACTGTACAAGGAGTACCACCAACAGTACGCTTTGGCTGACGAGGTTGGCTTCGACGGCATCATGACCAACGAGCACCATAACGCTTGGTGGTGTATGAAACCTTCCGCAAATATCGACGCCACCGCCATTGCCAAGGTCACCAATAATTGTAAGATTGCTATTCTTGGCAATGTGATTCCCATCACCGATAACCCGGTCCGCATCGCCGAAGAGATAGCCATGGTGGACGTTATATCGGGCGGACGCGTCATTTCCGGTTTCGTTCGCGGGACCCCGGTGGAGAGCCTCCAGGCCAACATCAACCCCGCAGAGAATAGCGAGAGGTTTCAAGAGGCTCACGATCTCATTATCAAGACCTGGACTTCCGACGGTCCCTTTCGATGGGAGGGGAAGTACTTTCATTACCGTGTCGTAAACCCCTGGATGAAGCCCATTCAAAAGCCTCATCCGCCCATCTGGTATCCCGGCACCTCCAGCGTGGAAAGCGTTGTTTGGGCCGCCGAGCGGGGCTACGCCTATATGAGCCTTGGGAGTATGCTGGACGTCGCCGTTCAGACCAACGAGCTTTACCACAAGACCGCCCGTGCCGCGGGGTTCGACACCGGTCCGGAGCACTACGGCTACCTGATTCGAGCCTTTGTGGCTGACACGGACGAAAGGGCCTATGAGATGGGAAAGCATTTCATGTGGAACGAGAAGTATCGATTCAAGTCCATTGAGGAGCACGCTGACCCGCCGGGCTATAGGAGCCGCGATGCCGCCAAGGTAGCTTCCAAACGAATACAGCCAGGATTCGGCGGCTGGACCTACGACCAGCTTATCGAGATGGACAACCTCATTGTGGGAACGCCTGACACCGTCATAAAGAAGCTTAGGAAAATACGGGACGAGCTAAAGGCCGGGTATCTCTTGCTCTACGGCCACGAGGGCCCTATGCCCCATGAAGATGTAATGCGCTCCATTGAGCTATGGGGTACAAAGGTCATCCCGGCTCTCAAGGAGTCCTAGGCGCTGGTACCGACTCGTCCTCCGCCGCAACCTAACCGGGCGATAACTCGCCCAGAACTTGCACTGTCCTTTCCCAGGAGGCCTTGGGATTCGGGCCCGTTAGCACCGGCGAGGCGATTATCTCCGTTGCGCCGTAGGATAGAAGCCTAAGGATCCCTTCTTTTACCGCCTCGGCGCTGCCGTGGATGGTTACCGAGTCGATCATGGCGTCGCTCCAAGCCCCTTCCCGCGCTTCCGGGAAACCCGCGTCGCAAAACATCTGGGCGTAGAAGGGCAGTCCTACGTACATGGCCATCTGCTCTCTCACGCCCCGGCGCACTTCATCAGCCTTTTCATTGACGGACACTATGGCGTGGGCAATGAGAGGTGGCGTGGGTCTCCCCGCCTTTCTAGCCCCGGTCTCCATGGCGGGCAGGGCCGTGTCCCGCAGGTACTTGGCGGGGCACACCCAGCTAATAGCCGCGTCGGCCTCCTCGCCGCAGAGTTGGTAGGAACGGCGCCGGAGTGCCGAGGCCATCACCGGCACGTCCATTGGGGCTTCTATCTCCGCGTGAGCTGTGTAATAGCGGCCGTCCATGTCCACCTTCCCACGCTGCAACAGGGCCTTTAATATGCGAATGTACTCGCGAAGGTTCCCAAGAGGAGCGCGGAAATTGACACCAAAGCCTTGCACCATTCCGTCCTTGTGGCTCGGCCCCACCCCAAGGCGAAAACGCCCGTTGCTCAACTGCGCAAGCACCTGCACCTGCTGCACTACCGCTATGGGGTGGCGAGGCCAGGTTGGAATTATTGAGGTGCCCAGTAGAATGTCTTTAGTCCGTACTGAGGCGGCGGCGAACAGGGTAAGACCGTCCAACCTAGCGCCCCCGGTTGTCAACCAAGCCGCCGATACCCCTAGCTCCTCGGCCCGTTGAATCATGGCGACGGTCTTAACGCTGTCCCTGGCCGATATCGCGAGCCCTACCCTCTTTTGATTTATCATCACCTCTCCACTGACCGTGTTTTGTAGTATGATCCGGCGCCGGCCAACTAGTCGGCGGGTACTGCCATGCGCTCCCGGCCAATGCCCAGCGCCTCTTTCAGATACCGGCTTGTGTAGGACTTCTTCACTTTGGCCACCGACTCCGGCGTGCCTTTGGCCACCACCCGGCCACCCTTGTCGGCGGGTCCGGGGCCCATGTCAATAATCCAATCGGCGTTCTTGATCATGTCCAGATGATGCTCTATGAGTATGATGGAGTTTCCCGCGTCCACAAGGCGATGCAGCACGTTCAACAGAGCGGCGCAGTCTGAAAAAGATAGGCCGGTGGTGGGCTCGTCCAACAGATAGAGGGTCTTGCCTGTCGCGCGGCGAGATAGCTCTGTGGAGAGCTTCACTCGCTGGGCCTCGCCGCCTGACAGCGTGGTGGCGGGCTGTCCCAAACGTATGTATCCCAGACCCACGTCTCGCATAGTCTCCAGCTTATTTTTTATCTTGGGAATGTTCTGGAAAAACTCCAGCGCCGTGGACACCGTCATGCTCAATACGTCGGCGATACTCTTGTCCCGGTAGCGAATCTCCAGGGCCTCCCGGTTGTAGCGCTGGCCCTTGCACACGTCGCAGGGCACCGTGACGTCGGGGAGGAACTGCATCTCCACGTGAGTGTAGCCCTCCCCCTGGCAGGCTTCGCACCGGCCCCCCTTGACATTAAAGGAAAAGCGCCCCGGCTTATAGCCCCGCGCTCGTGACTCGGGTAGGCTGGAAAAAAGGTCGCGTATGGGTGTGAAGGTGCCCGTGTACGTTGCCGGATTGCTCCTTGGCGTCCGTCCAATGGGTGACTGGTCTATGTTTATCACCTTGTCTAGGTTCTCAATGCCCATCAACTCGTCGTGCTTACCCGGTCTGTCCTTGGCCCTATTCATCGCCTGGGCCAACCGCTTGTAAAGTATCTCGTATATCAGGGAGCTCTTACCGGAACCGGAGACCCCCGTAACGCAGACCAGCCTTCCCAAGGGAAATTTCACGTTTATATTCTTCAGGTTGTTTTCCTTGGCTCCCCTGACCTCCAGCTCGTTGCCGTTGCCCTGGCGGCGAGAAGTAGGTACGGGGATTGTCTTCCTCCCGCTCAGGTATAGCCCCGTGAGGGAGTCGTCCGACGACATAACGTCGTCAATGGTGCCTGTGACGACCACGGAGCCGCCGTGTTCGCCGGCCCCTGGACCAAGGTCTATGATGTGATTGGCGGCGCGCATTATAGCTTCGTCGTGCTCCACCACGATAACCGTGTTGCCCAGATCGCGTAGATGGTTCAATGTACCTATGAGCCGATTATCGTCGAAGGGATGAAGTCCAATGGTCGGCTCGTCGCAGACATACAGCACCCCGGTGAGGCCCGAGCCTATCTGGGTGGCCAGGCGTATCCTTTGCGCCTCTCCACCGGAGAGGGTGCGGGCCGACCGGGCCAGGGTCAGGTATCCCAGGCCGATGTTCTCCAGAAACTGCAGTCGAGTGAATATCTCCTTGAGAATGGGTCGGGCTATGGCCCGCTCCCGCGGTGACAGGACCGCCGAGGCGCCATTGCTTGAGTCTTCAGTGGCCAGTTGGCTGGCCCACAGGAGGGCCTGAGTCACGGGCAGTCCGCAAACCTCCATTATCCCTTTCTTGTCCACTTCCACCGACAGGGCCTCGGGGCGGAGACGGCGCCCCTGGCACGATTGGCACGGCCTGGCGGCCATGTAACGTTCAATCTCATTTCGAATGTAGTCCGACTCGGTGTCGCGGAAGCGCCGCTCCAGATTGGGTATCACCCCTTCAAATTTGGTCTTCCAACTGTAAACGCGGCCCCGCTGCGTGGTGTGCCGCATGGTCACTGACTTGCCCTTGTTGCCGTAGAGAATCAGATCAATGGCCCAGTCCTGAAGCTCCCGCACCGGCACCTTGGTGGAAAAGCCGTAGCTGCGTCCCATGGAATCCAGAAGGCTGCCGTACCAGGGACTGGAGGAACCCGCCCTTGACCAGGGCAAGACTGCCCCCTCGCTCAGGGTCAGGTCCTTGTTAGACAGCACCAGCTCCGGGTCCACCTCCAGCTTGTAACCCAATCCCGTGCAGGCGCTACACGCCCCGTGGGGGCTGTTGAAGCTGAATGTGCGAGGCTCTATTTCCGGTAGACCGGTGCCACACTTGACACAGGAAAACTGCTCTGAGAACTCCAGCTCCTCGCCGCCTTCCACCGCCACCTGTACTACCCCGTCACCCTCTCGCAGCGCCGTTTCCACGGAATCGGTGACACGCTCCATTTCCAGGTCGTCATCTATGGATAGCCGGTCCACCGCCAATTCAACATAGTGCCACCGGCGCTTGTCCAGGTTCAGGTTGTCCGCTTCCTCAGTGCGCATCACCTGGCCGTTGACCCTAACTCTAGCGAAGCCCGACTTACGAGCGTCGCTAAAGACCTCCTTGTGCTCGCCTTTGCGGCGGCGCACCTTTGGGGCCAAAACCATTATGCGGGTTCCTTTTTGAAGATTGAGAATGGAGTCCACAATTTGCTGAACGGTCTGCCGCGCTACCGGCTGCCCACAGCCGGGGCAATGGGGTCTCCCCGCCCGAGCAAAAAGTAGACGCAGGTAGTCATATATCTCGGTGACGGTGCCTACTGTTGAGCGGGGATTGTGGGACACCCCTTTCTGGTCAATGGAGATTGCGGGCGATAGGCCTTCGATATATTCAACCTCCGGCTTTTCCATGCGGCCCAGGAACTGCCGGGCATAGGCCGACAGCGACTCTACGTAGCGGCGCTGGCCTTCTGCGTATATTGTGTCGAAAGCCAAGGAACTTTTCCCGGAACCCGACACTCCGGTGATTACCACCAGCTTATCCCTGGGTATCACCAAGTCAATATTCTTGAGGTTGTGTTGTGTTGCTCCCCTAATGACAATGTTTTCCTGTGGCATTTAAACCTTCCGCAATAGGTGGCGTGAGCCACCATTTTAGCACCACACAAGCATAAACAGTACCTTTGTAGAAGTTGACATAAGGGATATGCTCTAATACTTTGGTTGCACCAGGATGCTTCATCTTTACGGGAGCCAATTGGAGTAAAGGGGACGGATTATGCAAAATGTGGTTGGAATACAGCGAAGAGAATACGAGGAAAACGGGGTTCTCTCCTCCCGAAACTACGACCATCCTTCCCTGTCCAATCGAGTTGTTATTAGCTTAGACGATGAAAACCTGGAGGTAAGCTTTCAGGAAGTTGATCATCCCAGGCAGGTTGGATTGAAGATGCCTTGGGAAACGGCCGTTGCCATAGCAAATCTGATCCTTGCCGTCACTGAAGGAGACCTAAAATCCGTATCGGCGGACCTTTAGGCCCCGATGAAACGGTATCCTAACCTCCTTACTTTCGGCTCCTTCAAAACCTCTCCACTCACTCTTAAGAAGTCCATATAGCAGCGTATCCCACCGGCGTCCCTTGAAATACTCGTTCTCTCTCAGCCGGCCCTCAAGCCGGAGCCCCGCTTTCTCCAGCACCCGGGCCGACGCCTGGTTCTCCGCTATGCACCTTGACGACATTCGGTGCAGTTTCAACTTTCGAAAGCCGAACTCAACCATCGCAAGGGCCGCCTCCGTGGCATAACCTCCCCCCCCCCCAACTCCGGCGCCAACTCGTAGCCGATATCCCCTTCCCAATCGTTATCCGGTTTACGACGTATTCCACAGTTTCCAATTATCCCCTTAGTTACCTTCAAGGCGATAGTCAACTGGAACCTGTGCCTAGGCTCCTCCCTTTGCTGGTCTAGGAACGTTTGCACCAGACTTCGAACGTCGGCCTCGCTGCGATAGGTCCAGGGATAGAGCCGCAGATATAGAGGGTCCCTCTGGTAGGTCAGCACCGCAGCCCAGTCACCGTCCATAAACTCCCGTAGAACTAGCCTGTCAGTCACAATACGCACCATAACAACCCGCCTGCTACCCAAATACTGGCCAGTATCTGAACCATACCTTGCCTATAATCCAGACTTTGCGGATTGGGCCCAGCTTTCGGCTGTCCAGACTATCGCTTCGGTTGTCTCCCAGCACAAAGAACTCGTCCCGGTCCAAATGCCATTCCAAGTCCCATAAATGGTTGTCTTCCTGCTGGGTTGGTGAATCGGGCTTGTCAAGAGGCTGACCGTCGATGAAGACCCGGCCCGTGGCCAGTCCAACCTTCTCTCCCGGCAGTCCCACCACACGCTTCAGCATGGCCTCACCGTCCAGACTGGGGTGCGTGAAGACAATGACCTGCCCTCGTTGGGGCGGTCTTCTCCGGAAAGCGGAGCGGTCAATGACGAAGTGGTGTCCGTTGGCGTAGTTGGGCTCCATACTGGACCCTTGTACCCTGTATAGGCTGGCGGCATAGAGACCTGCCAAAGTGCGGAATCCAGGAACACCGGACAGGAACGAGAACAATTTTACATGAACCTCCACTCCATGGTCTCCGTCCTTGGCGCCGTCGCGCCGCCCCACCACCAAGGCTTAAACTCCAATCCAACGGCCTGCCAAAAAGCACATGCACACGCGCCGCGTCAAGCAATCGCCGGGTGGTCCCTCCCGTTGGCAGCTTGGCCATTTTGCAGTATACTGCAGCCATCCAAATTCGTCTTAAGGAGAGGAAAAGACATGTCCCTTTTGCACATTAAATCTAGCTTGACTCCCAAGGTGGCCCACGCCCATTGTGACGTCCCTTGCGGAATATATGACCCGCACTTGGCTCAGATTGCAGCCCATACCGTGGTGAGGATGTCCACCCTTATCAACGAGTTGGAAAAGCCCGGTCCCGACGCTACCAAGGACGAATCTGCCATTTATTCCCACAAAATAGCTCGCATGACCGCGGTCAAGGAGCACCACGCCGAGTTGACAAAGCAGGAGCTCCGCATTCTCTGGGGCGACTATTTCAAGCCCGAGCACCTGGAGCAGTTCCCCAATCTTCACGACACCTTCTGGAACGCCATGAAAGCGGCCTCGGAGGCCAGAGTCCATCGTAACGTGGCCGCTGCCAACGGGCTGTTGACGGCCACCCTTGATATTGCCGAAATGTTCTGGCAGAGCAAGGGAGCTTCCCCTGTCCGCAAGCCGTCGCGGCAGACCACCGGCGGGGAGCTGGTGTACCCCTCCTAGCCGCTTTACCGACATGCTACTTTCCCCCTAGGCTTTCGCTTTGAGGTTGGTCGGATAGCCCAAGAACTCCCTCCGAGTTCCTCCCGATTGAGTCGGGTATCCCTATGCCACGTCACGCGGCGTACAGGGGTGTGCCGCCGGTGAGTTATTTCTGTTGCCTAAAGCACTTTTTCGTCGGCCCTCTCGGAACCGTACGTGGGCCTTTCAGCGCATCCGGCCCTCTAGTGGTTGTTTCTGCTCTTGCCGATTATGACGCCCGGCGTGGATGTCCACATGGCACACCATAAGGATCTTGCGCCGCCGCGCGGCCATGACCTGTATCTACGGACGTTTTTCAACTTGGACCTTCACGTTGAAGTCGTGGAGCTTCTCTCTGAGCACCGATAGCATGACCCCGTGGTCGATGTTGTCGAAGCACCCCTTGATGTCTCCCTCGACGAACCAGCGGACACCAGTCCAATGTGGTTGACCACCTCGCTTAGCGCGGTGTGGCACCCCCGGCTGGGCCGGAAGCCGTGGGAACGGGCGGAGAACTGTGGCTCGTAGTAGGCTTCCAGAATCATCCGGATGACCTCTTGCAACAGCTTGTCCGTCCACGTCGGTATGCCCAGGGGACGGGTCTTGCCGTTAGGCTTGGGAATGTTGACCCGTCGCACCGGCGTCCACCGGAACCGCTCGTGACGAAGCTCGTTGATGATGCGGTCGATTTTCACCAGGGACATTCCGTCCACGGTCTCTGCGGTGGTTCCATTGGTCATCGCTCCATGGTTTGAGCAGAGACGACCGTAGGCCCTCAGGTAGAGTTCCCGGTTGTACAGTTGCCGATAGATGTCCTCCAGCGGCAATCCTCGTTCTCCGCGTTCGC
Organism: Dehalococcoidia bacterium; assembly: GCA_965226535.1. GTDB lineage: Bacteria > Chloroflexota > Dehalococcoidia > Lucifugimonadales > JAPULR01. The sequence goes on from CBDDDE010000010.1 coordinate 1,083,859, forward strand.
GGATGACGTTCAGTACAGTTTCGGCAGTTCTCATCACGAGTACCTCTCTGGTTTGATTCGTCGTAACCACCTGCCCTCCTTCGCCATGTGCCGGGCTTTCCCCGGCTCGGACTACTACGAGGGCTCCGTTGCCATAGGGGTCTCCCCCCGTAGGCAATCCCGCGTTTCGTTTTGACTTTGGGGGTAGGGCTCTGCTAGTTTCCATAGACAGTCCATGGGGAGGTAATGTCAGGAATGGAATTCTTCGCTCTCTAATGACCTGTTATGGCTTCTGCTCCTACCGTTCATCGTTGTTGGCCTGAATGGCCTCCATCTGGGGCGTTTGTGTACTATGCGAGGCGGCGGGCCGAGAACAAGGTCAGGAAGTCCGACCCCATCCTCCGGGCTGACATCGTGTTACTGGCGAGAACGAACTCCCGGTTGTTGGACGACGCCATAGCCCTGCGTTGCGCCCAGATGGAACAGGGGCACAACCCTGATGACTGAGCCTTTGTCCAGATGAGATCGAACCTTTTCCCCTTCTGTCTTCGACATAGGACGTTCTAGCGCGACTTAGGTGCCTCGTTCATCCCGTGAAATAGCCACGTGGTCATACGTGGTCATCTTCCACTCGTCGAGGTGCACAGGCCCAGCCCGCATGTCAGTGCAATGGGTGACGCCGGGTTACAAGCGTTCTACCGGCGGGTGCGACTACCAACACGTGGGGACTGAGGTTCAAGCAATCAAGCCTTCACTATATCGCGCGGGCCTTGCGGGACCGGCCCTACAACGCTTTCGGCCGTAGCCGCTTTACCGACATGCTACTTTCCCCCTAGGATTTCGCTTTGAGGTGGGTTGGTTGGCCCAGGAACTCCCTCCGAGTTCCTCCTAGTTGAGCTAGGTATCTACGCCACGTCACGCGGCGCACAGGGGGGGTGTGCGGAGGGCCACAATGCTCGACTCAAGCTCTGTGGATTCCCGCCTTGATGGCATTGGCGAAGGGGGGAGGCTGGTGCTCGAAGGTTCCTTGCTAGGCACTGTCCATGAGCCAGCGGGCAGCGTCTTTGGCGTGATAAGTCACAATAATGTCCGCCCCGGCTCTCCTGATGCCGGTTAGGATCTCCAAAGTTACCTGCTCCTCATTTATCCATTCGTTGGCGGCGGCGGCCTTCACAAGAGAGTATTCGCCGCTGACGTTGTAAGCGGCTATGGGATGGTCAAATCTGTCCCTAGCCCTAGCGATAACGTCCAAGTATGGGAGGGCCGGCTTGATCATGACGATATCGGCCCCCTCCTCAATGTCCGCTTGAATCTCCCTCAAAGCCATGCGTCCGTTGGCGGGGTCCGTCTGGTAGTTGCGCCGATCGCCGTACTGGGGTGCCGAGTCGGCGGCCACTCGAAAGGGTCCGTAGAAGGCTGAAGCGTGCTTGGCGGCATAGGCCATGATGGGTATGTGGCTGAAACCATGATGGTCTAGGCCCGTCCGCAGAGCCCTTACCTGGCCGTCCATCATTCCCGAAGGCGCAACCACGTCGGCACCGGCCTCGGCGTGAGACAAAGCCACCTGAGCATAAAGCTCCAGGGTCGCGTCGTTGTTGATTCGACTGCCTTCCACAACGCCGCAGTGGCCATGGCTGGTATATTGGCATAGGCAAACGTCGGTAATCACTAGGAGGTGAGGGATGGTCTGCTTGATTACCCGTATGGCTTCCTGGATGATGCCGTGCTCGTCGTAGGCCTCGGACCCCGTGGCGTCCTTGCGTGCCGGCAGTCCAAAGAGGAGGACGCCGGGAATGCCTAGGCCGGCAACCTCAGAAACCTCCTCCAGAAGATTGTCCAGGGATAGATGATAGGAACCGGGCATTGAGTCCACCGGTTCGCGAAGATCCCGGCCGTGGGTGACAAAAATGGGGTAGACCAGGTCCGTGGCCGCTAGTTTAGTCTCTCTAACAAGGGCCCTGATCGATTCCCCCCCTCGAAGTCTGCGCAGCCGTGCCGCTGGGAATGACGCCATCTTTGACCTATGCCTCCGGATCTAACTTCAGATGATCTTTCAACGCCTGTACCAGCCCCTTCACAGTATGTCGGGCGGCTACAACTTCAACCTTTAAGCCCAGGTCCCGGGCCTTTTGGGCCGTCACCGGGCCAATACAGGCTATCAAAGGGCCTTCCAGCAGGCTCTTGTCCCCGTCCAAAAGCTTTACTAGGTTCTCCACGGTTGACGAGCTGGTAAAGGTTGCAATGTCTATTTTACCATGGCTCAGGGCGTGCCGGGCCTTTTCGCGAGACCCCTCAGGCACTAGGGTCCGGTAAGCAACCGGTTGGTCCACCAGGGCGCCCAAGGCCGCCAGCTCCTTGGCGACGTCTTCAGGAGCCACGTTGGTGCGGGGCAGCAGGACTCTTGCGTCCCGGATGTTGAATTTGGCAATCCCGTGGACCAGGCTCTTAGACGTATATCGCGTCGGAGTGAAGTCGGCATTAACGCCCAGGCTCTTGAGGGCCGATGCTGTGACAGGCCCAATGGCGCAGACCTTAATCCCCTTTAATGCCCGGGCGTCCAAGCCATGGTGCGATAGCCGTTGAAAGAAATGTTCCACGCCGTTGACGCTGGTGAATACGGCCCACCGGTAGCTTTCAAGCTTGCCGATGGCTCTGTCCAAGTCCGAGTAGTCTTCCGGGGAGGCGATGCGAATGGTCGGCACCTCCACGGGGTCGGCTCCCTCCGCCGACAGCATTTGGCTGAGGACTGACGCCTGGGGCCGGGACCGCGTTACCAGCACTCGTTTGCCGAAGAGGGGCTTGTTTTCGAACCAGCGCACTTCATCTCTTAGCCTCACTACCGAGCCGATTATCACCACCACCGGCGGTCCGAGGGCGGCTTCGAGGCAGCGGGCTGCAATGTTGTCCAGGGTACCCGTAATCGTTTTTTGGAAAGGCTCCGTTCCCCACTGCACTACGGCGGCAGGGGTTTCGGGCCTCATACCCTCGGTCAGCAGCCTATCCACCACCTTTGGCAAAGCGCCCCAGCCCATGAGCACAACCAGGGTCCCGCCGGTGCGCGCCAACGCGTCCCAGGGAACGGTGGATTTCCCCTTGCCGGGGTCTTCCACAGCGCTCACCACGGTGAATGAGGAGGCGGCTTCACGATGGGTTAGAGGTATGCCGGCGTAGGCCGGGGCGGCAATGGCCGAAGAAACCCCAGGCACCACCTCGAAGGGTATGCCGGCCATGGCCAGCACCTGCGCTTCCTCCCCACCCCGACCAAAGACGAAGGGGTCTCCGCCTTTGAGCCGCACCACCTGCTTTCCCTCGTGTGCCCTATCAATGAGGATTGGATAGATACTTTTCTGCCGTGCTCCCCCTGCTCCGGACTCCTTGCCGACGTCGATTAGCTCCGCGTCCTTCTTGGCCTCTTTCAGGAGCCTACTATCCACCAACCTATCGTATGCGACCACGTCGGCTTCACGGAGCCGCCGCAACCCCTTTACGGTGATTAGCCCCGGATCGCCTGGGCCGGCCCCCACGAGAGACACGGTGCCAAGGGGAGTAATCACCTATCCCTTGCCCTTGTTAATTTTGCCGGCGCCTCTTTCGAAGAGTTGCTGATGGGCTTCCATAGCAACCTCGTGGGGGTTGGAGGCCCTACCCATGGTTTTTGTGAAGTATGCCTGGCTCCCGTCCTCCGAAGCCATGAAGGCAAGCATTACCATTGTCTCACCGGCCAAGCGGGCGTAGGCCGCCGAGGGCTCCTGACATCCGTTGCCAAGGCGCTCAAGAAAAGCCCGTTCGGCGGTGACGGCGCGGCGCGTTTGCCAATGGTCTATTCCTGCCAGAATCGAAGCCATCTCGTCATCGTCTGCCCGCATCTCCACGGCCAAGGCTCCCTGGCCCGGTGCCGGAACAAACCGGTCTGCGGGTAGAAACTGTGTCACCCTGTCCACTAAGCCAAGCCTTATCACCCCGGCGGCGGCCACTATCGCACCGTCGTAGTCCTCTCCTGTGGCCTTGCGAATTCTGGTCTCCACGCTTCCCCTCATGGGGAGGACTCGGCACTCCGGCGCCCACCGCTTCAGCTGAGCCGTGCGCCTGGGGCTGCTTGTGCCAATTCGCGCCCCGGGGGGGAGGTCGTCCAGGTCTGACTTCCACCGGTTGATGAGCACGTCCCTGGGGTCCTCGCGTCGACACACGGCGCCGAGGGCCAGGCCCGTCGGCAGCACGGGAGTTAGGTCTTTCAGACTGTGGACGGCCATGTCAACGTCGCCCCGGAGAAGCGCGTCCTCCAGCTCCTTCACGAAAATCCCCAGTCCAAGGCTGCTCAGGGGAGCCTCGGCGGACTTATCGCCGCCGGTACGTATGACCTTGACGACAAACTCGCGTCTGGGTTCCTTCTCGTGTAGCTGGTCCATGACCTCCTGGGTCTGTATCATCGCCAGCTTGCTCCCGCGCGTCCCAACTACCAAGGGTCTCATGGCGCTTCCTGCCCGGAGGCTAGGCCTCGAAGGACCTTCTCCAGAGCCTCATCGTCGCGGCCCTCCCGCACCATCGTAACGAGGTCCTTGGTGATGTACTGCTGCCACCGATCCGGCGGTACTTTAAGCCCTCTCTTCTTGACCTCTTTCCGCGTCCGAGAGAGTAGATCTGCCAACTCGGCGTAGTCTAGAATGTCGCTCTTCTCCATGGTTTCCCGCAGCTTTCGAGCCAGGGCGGGGCTAGCCCCACCGGTAGAAATGGCCAGGGTCACGGCGCCCTTTTCCACCACTGAAGGGGCGATAAAGGTGCAAAGGGGCGGGTAGTCCACTACGTTCAAAAGCACCCTTTCATGCTCCGCTTCACGGGCAATTGCGTCGTCAACCGCTGTGTCGCCAGTGGCGGCAATGGCCAAAAAGGCGCTTTTCAAGTCCCCTTCCCTATATATGCGCTCCTGCCAAGTAATCTTGGCCTCCTTGGCCCACTGCCCAATTGCCGGTGTAACATCGGGGCTGATTACCCGTATATAGCAGTCGTGCTTCAGCAGGTTTCGTATCTTTCCCTCGGCAACCTGACCCCCGCCAATGACCACGCAGCGTCTTCCCTTAAGGTTGAGAAAAACCGGGTAGTAGGAGGGCATGGCGGCTCCTTGAATGTATGGGTCCTTCCTTATACAAAGTGGCGGACGCGAGTCTTCTTATACTCCCGGCTGCTGTAGAGAATAAGGAACTTGTCTAGGTCTGTTGCCTTGGCAATCTCTGCCATCGACTCCTCGCAGCCCGCTTGGGAGGTGGCGTGAATCATGGTGAAGTGGGTGTATGGCCAGTCAGGGAAGGTTGGGCGTTGGTAGCAGTGTGTGACCCCCGAATGAGCAGCCATTATTCGCCCAACGTCTTCAGCGCGTTCCTCAGGGACCATCCAAACGGCCATGGCGTTGGACTTGAAGCCTGCCCGGCGGTGATGAAGCACGGCGCTGTATCGACGCATGATGCCACGCTCTTGAAATGCGGCGGCTAGGTCGTATAGCTCCGTGTTCGAAAGGTCCAGCCGTTCTGCCATCTCGTCAAAGGGACGGGTTATCATGGGCAAGTCTTCCTGTAGCTCTCGAATGGCCCGGATGTCCAGGTCACTCAGGGCCACGGCCTTATTCCAGTCCTTGGAGACGGGCTTGTTGAATCCGTCCGGGCTGTAGTTGAAGGCGGCGCTCTTGCGATTGACCATGTCAAAATTGACGCCAATCTTGAAAAACCGGATGGTGGGCATGAGACGGTGGCCCAGCGCTCCGGTGCTTCGCGCCATGTGGTTAACCGCAGATTCCAGACTCTCGTCGGGGGCCACGGCCAGGGTAAACCAGAGATTGTAGAAGGAACCTTCCCGGGCGTAGTTGTGGCTCACCCCCGGATGCTCGTTTATCTTGAGAGCGGCCTCGTGGAGTTTGTCCGGAGGGTGGGCCATAGCCACCAAAGTAGTCTTGTAGCCCAGGCGGCGCGTATCGAAAATGGCGCTTATCTGGCGCACTACGTTGCTTGTTCGCAGCTTGTCAAGGCGGCGCAGCACCTCGCTCTCGCAGGTGCCAAGTTGGTCCCCGATATTCCTGTAAGGCTGGTCAATCAGGGGAAACCCTGATTGGATGATGTTAAGGAGTTTGCGGTCCAAAAGGTCCATCTTATCGTCGCTCCCCTGGCTGAAAGGTCCGGAATGGCCCACTAACTTTCCAGTTAACTCGCAGCGTTCATTATACCAAGAATCCCTTCCCTGAAATTGAACGAGTCGTAGGGTGGAGCCTTCCGGGCCAACCTGCAACGGCCATGCCGTGGAAGAATAGTCTATCGGCGGCATGTATACTTGTATAGTGGATAGCAGAGCGACGCTGCGGCGGAGAATCTCATGACAAACCGGTTGATAGACAATAAGAAGGCCCTCTTCGGTAGGCTGAAGCGAGAAATCAAAGATAGTCGGGTAATTGACGCCATGGAGCGAGTACCCAGGGAGCTGTTCGTGGCTCCCGAACACCGGGCCATGGCTTACGAAGATTCCCCTCTGTCCATTGGCGAAGGTCAAACCATCTCCCAACCCTTCATCGTGGCATTGATGACTGCGGCCCTGCAACTCTCTCCCTCGGACCGCGTGTTGGAGGTGGGCACAGGCAGCGGCTACCAGGCGGCGGTGGTGTCCTTGCTGGCGCGTGAGGGCGCCGTTGTCACGGTGGAGAGGATTCCCGCCTTGGCGCGGGGCGCCGCAGAAACCTTGAGACGCCTTGGTTACCATAACGTTGAGTCGCTCACCGCGGGGCCGGTCCTTGGCTGCCCTGATAAAGCTCCCTACGACGCCATCGTTGTCACAGCAGCCGGCCCCGGGCTGCCGAAATCCCTGGTGGACCAGCTTGCCGTGGGCGGACGGATGATAATCCCCGTCGGCAGCTGGAACGAGCAAGACCTGATCTTGGCGATGAAAACCGGCGAAGGCATCTCGATACGTTCCAAAGGCCCCTGCCGCTTTGTGCCGCTTTGGGGCCGAGAGGCTTGGCCCGCTGCTCAGCGGCAGCCGGGTTGCTCCATTTATTGAATTATTGAAGCCTTGACTTTGAGGCTGATATACTTACACTGACTTTTGCTTTTGTTTGCTTCAAAACTGGCATCAACGAGGTAATGTGAGTACGTCGGCGCCTTCCAAGTATGAAACTGTTATTGGTCTTGAGGTACACGTCCAACTGAAAACCAACAGCAAGATGTTCTGCTCTTGCAGGGCAGACTATCAGGGAGCTGCGCCCAATTCTCTGGTCTGTCCCGTATGCCTGGGTATGCCCGGCGTCCTTCCCGTCATCAACAAGAAAGCCGTGGAGTACGTCATTGCCACTGGGCTGGCGCTCAACTGCCGCATTGCCACTCGTACCAAGTTTGATCGCAAAAACTATTCCTACCCCGACTTGATGAAGGGCTATCAGATTTCCCAATTCGACATGCCCATCGCTATCAAAGGCTGCCTGGAAGTTGAGATGGACGGGGAGAAATATCCCATCGGCATTACGAGGGTTCACATGGAGGAGGACGTGGCCAAGCTCCAGCATGTCCAGACGTCCACCGGAGAGCGTTCCAGCCTGGTGGACGTCAACCGTTCGGGGGTTCCCCTCATGGAAATTGTGGGCGAACCGGATATTAGGTCCCCTGAGCAGGCCCGGCAGTACCTCGCCACCCTCCGGTCCATCCTCCAGTACATAGGCGTCACCACCGGTAGCATGGAGGAGGGCAGCTTTCGCTGCGACGCCAACGTTAGCATTAGACCCAGGGGCACCCGGGAGCTTATGACCCGGACGGAGGTCAAAAACATGAACAGCTTCCGCTCCGTTTACAATGCGTTGAAATACGAGGTTGAACGCCAGAAACACGTGGTTGAGGACGGAGGTAGAGTGGTCCAGGAGACGCGGGGTTGGGTGGAAGACAGAGATGTGACTGTCTCCCAGCGGACTAAAGAATATGCCCACGACTATCGCTACTTCCCGGAGCCGGACCTCCCGGAGCTAATGCCCGACGTGGCTTGGGTGGAAGAGATAAGAGCCGCGCTGCCGGAGCTCCCCGCGCAGCGCCGGGACCGGTTCGTAAGTCAGTACGGCCTCCCCGTTTACGACGCCAAACTTCTCACCGCACAGAAGGGCACTGCGGACTTCTTCGAAAAGGCCATTGACTCAGAGAATGGGGGTACCCCAGCCCTTGAGCGGCGGGCCAAGGGCGTAAGCAACTGGATGTTGGGAGACGTTACTCGTCTCCTGAACCGTGACACTCTCACCCTGGAGGAATCCAAGCTAAAACCCTCCTACCTGGGCGAGCTATTCAATCTCATAGATGTGGGGACGCTTAGCAAGACCCTTGCAAAGACTGTTCTCGAAAAGTCCTTTGAGACGGGCCGCTCTCCGGCTCGGATTGTGAAAGACGATGGGTTCGTGCAGATTACCGACTCCGCGGCCATAGAGGAGTCAGTTAGTCTGGCCATAGGCGAGAACCCCAAGGCCGTCAATGATTACCTGCAGGGCAAAGAGACGGCGGCAAAGTTTTTGGTGGGACAGGTGATGCGAATTACCAGGGGAAAGGCCAATCCCACCGTGGTGACTGCCATGGTGAAAGAGAAGCTGCACGACCTTGAAAATGGCAACGGGAGGAACTAATTGGAAGACATTCTTAACCTAATGCAGATTTTTATATCCACATCCCTGGTCCTGGTAATCCTTTTCCAGGTAAGGGATCTTGGCAGCGGCCTTTTTGGCAGCGCCAACGCCACCTTCCGAGTCCGTCGAGGGGTCGAGAAGATGCTGTTCCAGTTGACCATTGTCCTTGTTGTTGTGTTCATCCTGGTCTCCATCTTCAGAGTGAGGTTGACCTAGGGAAACGGCTTTGTCTTCCCCTAGCCCCCTTATTACTCTGACCACAGACTTCGGCACCTCGGACCCCTACATTGGCTTGGTTAAGGGCGTTGTCCTGGGAATTAACCCCAAAGTCACACTGGTGGACGTCACCCACGAAATATCGCCTCAAAACGTGCTGCAGGGCGCTTTCCTTCTGGGGAATAGCTATCGATTCTTTCCGGCTCATAGTATCCACTTGGCGGTGGTGGATCCGGGGGTGGGTACTGCGCGGCGCCCTGTTTTGCTGGATACTCCTCTGGGGCGCTTTGTTGGCCCCGACAACGGCATACTGAGCTACGTGCTCTTGGGCAGTGGCCAACCGGCGCCGGCAAAGGTGGGCCAGGTTGGGCTGCCGCCCGAATGGCGCGCCTACCACCTTACCAACCCTCGATTCTGGCTCCGTCCCCTGAGTTCCACCTTTCACGGCAGAGATCTCTTTGGGCCTGTGGCGGCGCACCTATCCCTGGGAGTATCGCCGCGAGAATTGGGCCAGGAGATTCAAAGCCTAACCTGCCTCCCCGTTTCCGCCCCGGTGTGGAATGGAAGCCGTGTTCTGGGTCGAGTAGTCCACGTTGACCGCTTTGGTAACCTGGTGACAGACCTCCCTTCCGGCCTATTTCAGGCCGCCACGCAAGTGGAGGTGCACGTGGGCGGGAGCGTGATCCGAGGTTTGAGCGCCACCTATGCCGAGGGAGAGGATATCTTGGCCCTCATTGGAAGCTGTAACACCATGGAGGTTGCGGTGAAGAACGGCAGCGCCGCCGCGAAACTGGGTTCGCGCATCGGCGACCCCGTCGCCGTGGTGCGAAAGCCGCCATCCTAACCCCTGGGCGCCACTGCGCTACGGCTGAGGTACGGTGGGCACAAGCCCCCTCAAGGGTTAAAGGGCCAGCTTGCCTGGATTCATTATGTTTTGAGGGTCAAGTGCTCCTTTGATAGCCCTTACAACATCTTGCCCCACACCCATCTCCCGAGGCAGCAGGTGGGAGAATTTTATTCCTACTCCGTGGCAGTACTCCATCACCCCGCCCATGTCTTGAGCCAGCATAAGCACCTGGTCAACCGCCTTGGGGATATCCGTCGGGAGTGTGCTAACACCGGATACTAGGAGCATCGAAAAAAGCTCAGGAGCAGTCCAGATGGCATACTCCGTCACTCGAATGTCGTAGGTCTTGAAAATATCATCGCAGCGACGCCGATACTCCAAGATCTTAGATACGGGGAGCGCTACGTGAAGATAGTCGAAGGACCTGCCCTGCCGCTCCGGCTCTTCGCCCCTGAGCGCACGCGCCATGTTATCTCGATAGGTTTCGGCAATGTGGTATCGCGTGTCCCAGTAGATAATGGCCTCCGTTGGCCCCATGTCCCTTCCGCCCAGGGAGCGGCAAAGGTCGCCGGACCGCTGCCGCTGAGCCTGTACCTGCTCTTTGTACCCTTCAAATATCAGATAGAGATGAATCCCTTCGAAGTCCTCCGTCAGGTCTACGACCGCGGGCTGCAGACCCATGGCAAACATCTCCGACACCGCTTCAAACCCATCCTCGAAACTTGGAAAGCGAAAGGTGGAGAACAGCCGCTCCTCCGGCTGTCGGAAGACTCTTAGGACAGCCTTGGTTATGATGCCAAATACTCCCTCGGAGCCGATGAAGAGCGGTTCAAGTCCGGCCCGCTGGAAGTCTTGGGCAGGCCGCGCGTTGCCAGGATCTGCCCCGAAGGCAGTACAACCTCAAGCCCCAGCACCTGGGCGCCCATGGGCCCAACCGACGAGGCCCTGTAACCTACACCGTTGGTAGAAATCGCCCCGCCCACCGTTGCGATAGGTACGCTCCAGGGGTCGTGACCCAGCATAAGCCCCTCATCGGTCAAAGCGCTGGCCAAGTCCTCAAGGATGACGCCCGACTCCACCGTCGCCGTCATATCCTTGGTGCTCACTTCCAAGACCCGATTTAGGCCGCGAAGGTCAACCATAATACCGCCATTAACGGGCACGAGGGCACCCATTACGCCGCTGCCGCCGCCGTAAGGAATCAGGGGCGCGCCGTACCGTCCTGCCAGCTTGACCACGGCCGACACCTCATCAGACGATGCGGGTCTCACCACAGCATCCGCCTTGCGTTCAAGGAGAGGAGCCGCGCCAAAGGCCCTGTTGGCGCTGAGGGCATCCCTGGAAAAGTGCCTCACCTCCCGGGCGTCCAGCACCACCTTTGATGGGCCAAGAACCCTTCCAAGCTCTTCAATGAGATTCTTATCCAGCATTGCTCATGGCAGTCCTATAGGTTGATGAGTATGCCGTTCATCTTGATGCTCCGGCTGGCCAATAGCAACCAAGAAACGAGGGACTCATGGGCTGCGGGCCTGGCCCCATCCGGTTAGAGGATAGGTAGCATCTGCGCACTCCCAATTCCTTGCGGCATCTGCTCAACTGTAGTTCCTGCCCAAATCCTGTTTGGTCCCTATTCTACTCCATTGCCAACACACGTTGAGAATACCCCTAAGACTAATAGTGCCGTGGCGCTAAGGCTGCTGCCAGACCGGCCAAGACTGAGCCGGTCAGTCCTAGGGCCAGGTCGCCCAGCGTATCGGTGTAGGCCGTGGCAAGCTCGGGCGAGTGGCGGATGAAGGCGAAGTATTCTGTGACCTCCCATAGGATGGCGGTAACCGCACCGAATCCCACTACAAACGCCAGCGTTTCCCAAGACCGGAAATTGCTCCGCCGGACCAGCGTACCGATGGCGCCGGAGAGCAGCGCCCAATTGACGAGGTGGTTGGCGTCGTCCCACCACCAAATAGTGTCATAAAGGTCCAAAGCGTTGCCGGTAGTGTCAATGAGGAAAGGCAGGGTAAGCAGAACGTCAGCGGCGTAAGGGTAGGCCACCCTTCGTCCATGTATTGCCCAAACTATGGGGACTACCAGGGTAGCAACCGGGTATGTGGCCAGCCGCCAGAGGAACGCTTTGCCTTCGAATTGTTGCAATCCTGAGAAGGCCCCGAACGCCAGCAGGCTAATCAATGTGACCTTCACGGCGAGATCGAGCCAGAATGCCGGTGAGTGTTTCACCAGACTGGCGATTAGCCTGAATTCCTCCCGAGTTTCCCCATTGACTCCCATGCTTATCCGGGCTTTCCCCAGATGAAACCAACTTTGCGCCCCTTAGCTCCGAGCGGACTATGAAGCGGAGCGCGGAACACAGCCAAAGCCTGGCCAAACACTTGCAAGGCGAACACCCTCGTGCAAACCGCTAAAATCAGTAGACTGTAGGACATCTTTCTTTGCAGACAATTCTATCCGGCAAGAGACTGCTTTCACCATAGTTTTATTCCCCAATCCCCAAGACCCATGAGTCGGTAGCAGCTGCCCACTGCCATTTGCGTCCTATACCGACGGTATTGCTGCCCACAGTAGCCGCACAGCCTGTTTCATATGGGTGGAGTTCATTGCCGGGGAGCCATGTAAGGGCTACCAAGGGCCGTGCGCCGGAAGCCGAAGCCCGCCACCGCGTCCCCTTCATATCGTAACCTTTGCTGGGTTACAGTATAGGGTATGGTAGCGACCAGAACGAAACTCACGACAGCAGTCGAAGCATACTTAGCCGATCTCCGCCGAATACGCGCCTCTGGGGGCGCTACCGGTGAGCGTTCTTACTATCCTCCCCTGATCAATCTACTGAACGTAGTGGGCAGCACACTGAACCCCAAAGTCTTCTGCATCAGCGAGCTGGCTCAGCAGGGGGCCGGGCACCCCGACATTGGTCTATATGCGGCGAAGCAGGTCCAGAAGGGCACGCCGCGACAGGGGCAGATACCGGAGTGCGGGGTCCTGGAGGTCAAGTCCGTCGGTGACGACGCCTGGCTGACCGCCGAAGGCGATCAGGTGAGCAAGTATTGGGGACTGTACCGATTGGTCTTGGTCACGAACACCCGCGACTTTGTACTTCTTGGCGAGGACACCACGGGCCGTCCAACAAAGCTGGAAAGCTTCCGGCTCGCAAAGTCCGCAGAGGAGTTCGAGTCCGGCCTTGAGAAGCCACGAGCCTTCGCCCGGAAAGTGGGTCGAGGCTTGGGAGAGTACCTGTCTCGTGCGCTGTCCCACCGCGCCACCCTCGCCGAGCCCAAGGACCTGGCTTGGCTGCTGGCCTCCTATGCCCGGGATGGCCTGGCGCGAGTCGAGGCGATCGGTGATACACCGTCCTTGACGGCATTACGCGCCGCATTGGAAGAGGCCCTTGGCGTACGCTTTGAGGGCGAACGCGGCGCTGCCTTTTTCCGCTCCACGTTGGTGCAGACGCTGTTTTATGGCGTTTTCTCTGCCTGGGTCCTCTGGGCGCGGCAGAAGCCGCCCCCCACCGGCTCATTCAACTGGCACGAGTCCGTCTGGCACCTACGGGCGCCAGTGCTTAGGGCGCTCTTCCAGCAGCTATCAGACCCTGGCCGCTTGCAGCCGCTGGGTCTGGTCGAGGTGCTGGACTGGACGGCGGTGGCGCTGGACCGCGTAGACCACGGGGCCTTCTTCGACCGATTCAGCGAGGGCGAGGCGGTGCCCTACTTCTACGAGCCGTTCCTGGAGGCCTTCGACCCCGTCCTGCGCAAGCAGCTTGGCGTCTGGTACACCCCCGCCGAGGTGGTGCGCTACATGGTCGCCCGCGTGGACCGGGCGCTCAGGGATGACCTGGGCATCGCGGACGGGCTGGCGGCTGAGAACGTCTACGTGCTCGACCCCTGCTGCGGTACCGGCGCATACCTCGCTGAGACGCTAAAGCGCATCGCCGCCAACCTGGAGAGCCGGGGTTTGGGCGCGCTCACCGGTGCGCGGGTGAAGCAGGCCGCCACCGAGCGCGTTTTCGGATTCGAGATCATGCCCGCCCCCTTCGTCGTCGCGCACCTTCAGGTCGGGCTCACCATGCAGGCGCTCGACGCGCCCCTCTCCGAGGACGGCACCGAGCGCGCCGGGGTCTTCCTGACCAACGCCCTGACCGGCTGGGAACCCAAGGTGCAGAAACCGCTGCCGTTCCCAGAGCTGGAGGAGGAGCGCGACCGTGCCGACCGGGTGAAGCAGACGCGCCGGTCCTTGTAATTCTGGGCAATCCGCCTTACAACGGCTACGCTGGAATGGCCCCATCCGATGACGAGGAGCGGGGACTCACCACGGCCTACCGGACGACCAAGCGGGTGCGGAAGCCGGAGGGCCAGGGCCTCAACGACCTCTACGTGCGGTTCTTCCGCATGGCCGAGCGCCGCATCGCCGAGAAGACGGGCCGGGGCGTCGTCTGCTTCATATCCAACTACTCCTGGCTGGACGGTCTCTCCTTCACCGGCATGAGGGAGCGTTACCTGGAGGCCTTCGACGCGGTCCGCATAGACTGTCTTAACGGCGACAAGTACAGGACCGGCAAGACGACGCCGGACGGTGCGCCCGACCCCAGCATCTTCTCGACGCCGGAGGACCCGGTTGGCATTCAGGTCGGAACGGCAATCACGACGCTGGTGCGCAAGGCCGACCACGCGCCTGCCGAGACCGTCGGTCTTCGTAACCTCTGGGGCCAAGCCAAGCTGGAGGAGCTGACGGCGACGGCGCAAGTAGAGCCGGATGCGCTCTACGACAGTATCGAGCCGAACCTGCCACTAGGCCTGCCTTTCATGCGGACAACGGTGAGCGACGGGTGGTCCGATTGGCCATCACTCCCTGATCTGTTGCCAACCTCGTTTCCGGGGGTCAAGAGCGGCCGGGACCCATTCGTCGTCGACATCGACCTAGACCGGCTCAGGGGGCGCATCGACGACTATTTCAACGCGGACTTGAGCCACGACGAGATCGAACGGCGCTACCCAACTGCAATGCGTAACCCCCGAGAGTACGACGCTCGTGCAGTCAGAAGCGCCCTGCTGGAACGCGGCGGCCCGGAGACGGCAGGCTTCATCCGCTACGCCTACAGGCCGTTCGACAACCGCTGGCTCTATTGGGAGGCCTAGGGAGAAGCTGGTCGATCGTCCACGACCCGAATACAAGCCACATGTATTCGAGGGCAACCTGTGGTTGGTTCTGCAGAACAAGGCACGCCCCGACTTATCACCTCCGCTAGTAATTTCAGACATAGGTGACCTAAATCAAATGAACAGTGGCGTTTACTGTGCCCCAGCTTTGCTCCGTGACGACGACCTCAGGCTCGACACCGACGGAGTCCAACTCCACCCCAATCTTTCGGAGGCCGCCCAGTATTACATCAAACGTTTAGGCGCAAGCGTGGAGGACCTGTTCCACCACCTGCTCGCTGTGCTGCACGACCCTGCCTACCAGAGAATCAACGCCGACGCCCTCCGTGCCCAAGGACCACGCTTCCCGCTTCCGGGCTGGCCGGATGGCGACGGGGACGGTGCGTCAGACGACCTCGCTGCATCGGCGGCGCGTGGCCGGGAGCTGGCCGCGCTGCTGGACTCGGACACGCCCGTTCCCGGCGTCACCGAGGGCACACTGCGTCCTGAAGTTGCCGCTGTCGCCGTGCCCACTACCGTCGACAATCACAACATGTCCGGCGACGACTTTTCGGTAACGGCGAGGTGGGGCCACTTTGGACAGGGGGAAGCCGTGATGCCTGGCCAGGGCCGGACAGTCGAGCGTCCCTACACCGCAGACGAGCGCGCCGCGCTGGGCAACTCGACGGGGACACTCGGCGACACGACGTTCGACATCTATCTGAATAACCGCGCCTACTGGCGCAACGTACCTGCCTCCGTCTGGAGCTACAAGCTTGGTGGCTACCAGGTACTCAAGAAGTGGCTGTCGTACCGAGAGCATAGAGTCCTGGGCAGACCGCTCATGCCCGGAGAAGTGCAGCACTTCACGGATACGGTAAGGCGCATTGCCGCGGTTCTGACCGCCGCATCCGGCCCTCGGACGTCATCAAAAGGCTGACGTCGTCCCAATGTATAGGAAGGTATGGAGCGACGTCTTGATAACTGCCCTTCGAAAGTCAACTCTTGAGGTGCTGTCTTGGCAAGCTAGTAGAATGAGTGCGGTAGACCTACTACCCGCATGGAAGAAACCTCCTTGAATCAACTCACCCCAAGGATGGTCCCTTTCTTGTCTCCTTACAACACTTTTGTGTCTCACATCTATCTGAACGAGTTCAGTCCAGCACCTTGACTACAGGGCCAACCTGAACTTGATCACGAAAGTTCTTGATTTTGTCCAGTTTGGCGCTCTATGTACACGGCTTCCAGTTCAGCGCCTTCTCTAGGTTGGAGAGATATTCGGCGAACGCGCGGCGTCCCGTCTGTGTCGCCTGTACCCATGTGCGCGGCTTGGAATTCAGGAACTCTTTGGTCATGACCAGATAGTCGGCGTCTTCGAGCTTCCGCAGGTGGGTGGTCAGGTTTCCTCCGGTCAGGTCCAGCGTCTTCTGAATGAACCCGTAGGCGAGCCTATCCGTTTCGGGCTGGAAGACCAGCATGGTCATTATTCGCATTCGAGTGGGCTGGTGGATGGTCTCGTTGAGGACGATGGGTTCGTCGGTCAATGGACCCCGCTCTTGCGTATCCACCAAGCACCTAGGACCACCACTATCACCATCAATGCCGCCGTCACCAACATAGCCTCGTCGCCGTCCACGAGGTAGTTGGGAATGTAGAACGCTGCCGCGAACCCCGCGCCCACGACCGCCAACACCGGGCGGTGCATGATGCCGAACAGGATGTATGCCAGGGACACTATGCCCACGGCGATGCCCGGTATTTTGTCCCCGTTTTCCGCATTCCACATTCCCGTTGCCGCCGGAATGAGGAACATCGCTACAACCACCGCGAGCCAGTAGAGGAACACCCGAATGCCAGCTCTACGAGCGGCGTCGCCGGCTGCGATCTTCCTGCCGGCGCGGCGTCCAATGAACCCGCTCCCCACCATACCCGGCACCATCAGACTGCCCCAAAGCACACCGAAAATCCACGGGCTGCGCTCCGCGAATTCAGGTGCCAGCGTCATGATGGCGTACTGCGAGCCGACTCCCAGCGAGGCTATCGCGGCCCAAAGTAACGTTATCGTCGCCGTTCCGGCGACGTACATGGAGCTCCGCGCTCTGTCCATCGTCTCGTGGATGTCGCGCCAGCTCTCTTCGGGCGTGCCAGCCCTCGTCTCACCGTCCGATTCTTTCATAGGGTACCTCTTTGTCGTCATGTAAGTCGTGGCGTGAGCAGTGGGATGGAAACCATCCGTTTGACTCTGCCCACGTTCGCAAAGTACAACTATAATACAAAGTAGTTTGTATTACAAACATAAGAGGCATTATGAGTATGGAACCTTCTGATGCCCTCGCGTTGTAGGTGGTGTCACTGCGAAAGGTGTACGGCGACGTGGTGGCCGTGGACTTGTAGGTGGCAGCCAAGATATGAGGGCGCTGAGGGATTACTCCTGGGCCAACGGCTACTCCGTCGCCCCCACGCATCAGAAGGTATGGAGCGACGCCTTGATAGCGGTTAATTCCCCCTAGACTAACAGACAGGCACTGTCATATAATGCCGCAATGTTCAAGTCAGCCGTAGTGGTCATCCTGCTGGCAGTTGGTGCTCTGACCCTGGCGTTGACCACGGCAACACCCTCGACCCAAGATAGCGATGTCGTCGGCCTCTATCGCAACACGACCGAGGGGTTCTCGGTGCTCCTGCCCGATGGATGGATCGGAGAGGAGCGCGAAGACACCTTCCCGTTGCTCTCCATCGATGGTGAGGAGCAGGGCCTAGCTGTTAATGCCCAAGTGTGGATCTTCCCCCGCGGGGAAGATGTCACGGCGCAGTCTTGGATTGACGCTCAGTTTGTGCAGTATAACCCGGACGCTATCCTCAGCAGTGGTGCCCGCCCCTACCCGGGCGCCGATTCTGGCCACCAGTCCTCCATCACTACGTCCTTAGAGGACGGCACTGTCCAGTTTGAGCTATGGACGGCTGTCGCCCGCGACTCACAGATATTCCTGCTCCGCGTACGTACCGACGAGGAGTCGTGGCCAACGGTTGCCACCCAGGCCAACGCCTTCACCGACAGCTTCACCCTCGAAACTCCCATGCCTTTCGGCGTGTCTCGAGAGGACTCGCTGTTCCAGTATTGGGGTGAGATCGTCGGTATCGACCCTGCGAAGTCTCGACGTGGCGCCGGGGACATCGTTGGGGCAATCTTCAGCGGACTGGTGAAGCTGGACACCGATCTGCAGGTAGTTGCCGACATCGCAGAGAAATGGGAAGTGTCATCCTGAAGGGACCGTCTTCACCTTCACCCTGCGAGATAACGTCCTGTTCCACGACGGACGCCCGGTCACGGCGGAGGACTTCAAGTACTCATGGGAGCGGGCGTTGGACCCGGCGACGGAATCACCGGTTGCGTATACCTATTTGGGCGACATTGTCGGCGCCGACGCCATGGTAGATGGTCTTGCGGCGGGCCTTGATGGTGTCGAGGTGCTGGATGCGCGAACGCTGCAGGTAACCATCAAGGACGCGTTTCCGTACTTTCTGTCCAAGCTCACCTACCCGACCTCTTTTGTTGTAGACCGCGCCAATGTGGAGAGCGGTGAAGAATGGACTGACACGCCCAATGGCACGGGGGCCTTCAAATTGAAGGGCTGGGAAAAAGACAGGCTGCTCGTTCTAGAGCGCAACGAAGACTGGTACGGTGGCGTTCCTGCCCTAGCCCACGTCGTCTATCGCATCTTCGCGGGCAGCCCTATGCAAATGTACGAAAACGGCGAGATTGACCTGGTCGGTGTGGGCCTTCACAACATCGATCGCGCCCAAGACCCGGCCAACGCCCTCAACTCGCACTTGCGGGACGGTACGTCCCTCTGCACAAGCTATTTGGGGTTCAACGTCATGCAGCCACCCTTCGACGACCCGAAGGTCCGGCAGGCTCTGGCTCTGGCGCTGGAACTAGACAAGCAGCTCCAGGTCACCTTGCGAGGGTTGGAACAGCGGGCAGTGGGTTACGTGCCGCCTGGGATCCTCGGATACAACGGTGCGCTGGAACCCTCATCTTTCGACCTAGACGCCGCGAAAAAATTGCTGAGCGAGTCCACCTATGGCGGGAGTGAGGCCCTGCCTCCCATCAAATCCTACGTCAGTAGCGGCGCGATTCATTGGGCATGGCGCGAACACTTGGGCCTTGATGTCGAGGCCGTCGCTGTCTTCGAGTTTTCCGATTGGCTGGAGAGGCAGGACAATTTGGAGCTCGACGTATTCACCGCCGGTTGGTGCGCCGACTACCCGGACCCGCAGAACTTCCTGGATGTGCTCTTCCACAGCGACAGTGACGAGAACAGGTTCGGCTACAGCAACCAGGAGGTAGATGCCCTGCTGGAGGAAGCCGCCGTGGAGCCCGACGCCGACCGCCGTGCCAGCCTCTATCAGCAGGCCGAGCGGTTGATTTTGGCTGACTGGGTGGCCGTGCCATTGTGGCACAGCCGCGATTTCATGCTGGTGCAACCCTACGTAAAAGGGTACGAGCTCACACCCATTGGTGTGCCTCAACTCCAGAATATATCCATTGAGCGACAGCAGTGATGCGCACACTGATTTCTGTAATTTTGGCCGTAGCCTTTACCCTGGCTATTTTGGCTTGCGACTCCCCTGACGACACAGTGGCGCCCACGGCCACGTCTGCACCCACGTCCACTGCTACGTTGATGCCCACGCCCGTGCCTACGCCGGTTGCCACCCCCGCTCCAACACCGGTGCCCACCCCTGCTCCTACGCCGGCTCCGACCCCCGCTCCCACGCCCACTCCTACGCCGGCGCCCACACCCACTCCTACACCGGTTGCCACGCCCACTCCTACACCGGCGCCCACCCCTGCGTCGGCCGACTTTGAAGTGAGCGTGAGCGATGCCGTCTTGCAGCTGCCCGACTCTATCTCCTTCCACTTGGAGGGACATGGACAGCGCTCCATCGAGACAATCGACGTGGAGTTCGGTACCGATGTCGTCTTTTCCTGCGCCTCCTCCTCGTACTGGAGCGCGCGGACCGACTTTGAGGCGGGGCAAGACATAACGGTAATGTGGGACTGGGATATGCGTCGCAGCGGTTCCATACCGCCCGGGACCGTTGTCTGGTGGCGCTGGAGGGTGGTGGACGATATGGGACAGGAGTTCCGTACGCCCCGCCAAGAGGTCGTTTTTAACGACGACCGTTTCAAATGGCAGACATTTACGGAGAACAACGTCACCTTCTACTGGTATGCCGGTGGCCCCGACTTCGGGAGTAGAATTGCCGACGGTGTCCGCGACAGCCTCGACACACTCCAGCTTGGCAGGGAGTTGGTCGAGCCCATCAAGGTATTTGCCTACGAGAGTGCGGCGGACGTGCAAGGAGCGGTCCTCTTTGCCCAGGCATGGACCGGAGGGCTGGCCTTCGGGTCTCACAATATCGTGCTGATTACCGTTAACCCTGACGAATTCGAGAGGGACTTGCCAGGAGTCGCCCACGAGTTGGCGCACCTACTCGTGGGCGAGGTAACATTCAACTGCTTTGGCGGGCTGCCCACGTGGCTCAACGAGGGCCTTGCCGTCTATGTCGAGGGGGAATTGCCGGACTTTCAGCTCCGC
The DNA here is from genome assembly GCA_965226535.1 of Dehalococcoidia bacterium. Taxonomy (GTDB): domain Bacteria; phylum Chloroflexota; class Dehalococcoidia; order Lucifugimonadales; genus JAPULR01. The sequence continues at coordinate 1,104,274 of CBDDDE010000010.1, forward strand.
GCCCTCAATGAGGCCATCGCCAACGACGATCTGATTAGCCTGCGAAGCCTCAACAGCAGCTTCCCGGCTGCTGACTCCGGCGCGACACTCTCCTACGCCCTCAGCCAGAGCCTCGTCGAGTACCTCATCACTGCCCACGGATGGCTCAAGATGCAGGAGTTGCTCTCAGTGTTTGCCCAGGGAGCGACGCACGAAGGAGCCATCAAGCAGGTCTACGGGGTGGACCTAGACGGCCTCGAGGCTGTCTGGCACCAGTCGCTGGGACTGCCCTAAACCTGAGATGCTCTGAGCAGGGCCGGTCAGCGCCGATAATTTGCGGCGGCTCTGTCTCTCCAGACACTCCCTTTTTCATACCTGCTCCATGAAGTAACATTTTCGCTTACCTGTACACTATTGACATAATCCCCTGAACAATAATAAGGGGCGTGTACAGAGGAGCGAGAGAGGTATCGCCGAAGGTCTACTCTCAAGGCGGCGGTGCTGCGGTGTGGGGGTTGTTATTCTCGTATAAAGGTTGTCTTGAGCGTTGAGATGGTGGTAGACATGAAAGGCTGCACCCGGGCCCTGTTAGTACTAGCCTCTGGGCACTGGGGGCCGCCGTCGCCTTGTCTTGTTCTTACACAACGGCGTTGAGGCGCCCACTCCACCACCGCCGCCCCCAACCCGCCTTCAAGAGGCACTGTCCTGGGTTCCCCTTAGTTACGACGACAAGCTCATAGAGTTCGCCGACCATGAGTCATCCGCTATCGCGACCGGCATAGCAATCCCCCGTGGCATTGAGGGGTACGGAGAGATGGATAAGGAGCAAATAAACCGCCTTTTCGAAGGGGTGACAGGGTCTCATCCGGACCTGGACCTAGAATTCTTAGAAGACCGATTTGGCTACAATATATGAGCCTTCGAATTGGGAGTGTGGAGCAAGTCCGGCGCCCACGAAGCGCCCAACTTCATGGTCCTGAAAGGCATTGCGGAGGTGGACAGCATGTTAAGGGGGTTAGGAGAACTGGGATTTGAGGAAACCAGCTATAACGGAACAACCTATTACCGCATCAATGAGGACTTCAGGTTAAACCTCCGTCATCCCGTTCGCATCCTTAAGAGATCATGGAACCGTGTCGCCCTGGATGGACAACCAGATCCTTGCAGCCCCGGCCACATCTATACTTGAGAACCTCCTTGACGTTCAAAAGAGGGACTCTGCCAGTCTACTTGAAAGGCATTACCTCACCTAGCGCTGTCGCGGGCCGTGGGGAACGGGATGATAGGCGGAATCTTTGTAACGCCGGACTGGGTGGCGAAGAACGCCCACGGCAGCTTTTGGTTTCAAAGACGAGTTGGCAACGCCGTAATGTGCTGCGAAATAGACCCCAACGCCCTGGACGTGCATCTCAAGGGGCCCGGAAAGATGGGGAGAAAGCTGTCGACCTATAGCGCGGCGCTATTGGTCGACAGGGTGCGCGATGATGTCGAAGAGACAGTTATCGCCCTCTACTACCCGGACCAGGCCAATGCTGAAAGGGATGTTCCCCAGGAACTGAAAAAACAGTGGGATGGCTTCTACGCGAATTTGGACGCAAAGGCATCTGTATCCGACTCATGCTCTCCTTTATCAGGCAGGATTGTAAAGCAAAAGGAAGCGTACGTACTTGTGGAAACCTGCGGCGTTGTGAGAGGTATAAGTGGGTCGGGAAAAGCAAAAGGCCCTAACCTCTGGCGTTCGCTGTTCTTCGAAAGAAAGCTGGAGTTCCTGGCCCCAGATCTGGAGGCTCAGAAGCGCGGCGTAGAGAAACGCCTAAAGAAGTAGCCTTGTATTGCTCTTGTGATACTCCGCCATGTGATCGTCGGATTTGACGGGGCGCTGGACGTTGGACAGTTCGCCTTGGCGTCGGAGCTTGCCGCAGGTAGGGCAGGTGAAGTTGGAGACGTTGGGGTGTCCGAAAAACTTGTGCCACATTCGTTTAAACATTTTCAAGAGTCCCCCTTATCCGTTGGCTTATCTTCAGTATACACGACGAGGCAAGACTTGGTATCAACAGGATCCGGTGGGGTAGCATCAACATTGTGGTCAACGACAGTACGGATCCAACGGTGGTGATCTGGGAAATTAGTGGCGGAGCCCGTTGGGAGCGTGGGGCCAAGTGTATCTTGGCTTCTTTGCCGGGCCCCTGGCGCATGGAAGATTAGCTTTTCTGTTGACATTCGTGTATTTCCCAATTGATTACCTCCAAATTGGAGGGTAACGTAAGTCAACAATTGGCCTTTTCGCTGATGGCCTGGAAGCCCTTGTGCTATACTCGCGTCGGACGGGGCGCAGCCGGGAAGCGCACCTGCATGGGGTGAAAAGGGTCGGTTGTTCAAATGCACTCGACCCGAGCATTGACACCGACACCTGGAGAAATAATGGGCCACCCTGACACTTGACCTCCGATTCTCACGGCATTCGACTTGCAGAAGGTCTTCCTTGAACTCCGCTAGGGTATGCCCTTTGGCTGTGTGTGTTGAACCGGATTAGTAGTGAGGCGTAAGAGGCCACCGTCCCCGCCTCTTGCTGCCTAGTACGGGATGGATTGGGGAAAATATCAGCCTAGGAAGGAAAGAGCAGAGTATGGCTAAGTTACACAGACTTACAATAGAGCCGATGACAGAGGAATCTTTCAAGCCCTTTGGGGAAGTTCTAGACGCCGGGGAGCGGCCCTCCGACCACCGGATTATTACGTCGGTCCCCTTTGAGGCGGACGGCGAGGGCACTCTTGGGGTGATATGGCAACCATACGAGGGTTTGACCTTCAACCAGCTAGAGCGACACTTTGCCGTAACTCAAACATTTATCCAGCTGGCGGGACCCCCGGCGGTGGTGGCCGTCGCCGAACCCACGGACTTGGAAGATCCGGAGGCCGCCCCGGACCCTTCGGAGGTTCGCGCTTTTCTGATAGACCCGGCCAAGGGATATTCTCTAAAACGGGGCACCTGGCACTCTCTCAACAGGTATATTCTGGCGCCCCCCGGCGCAACCTTTGTCACTATGAACTCTCGACCCAACCCCACCCAGATTGTGGACTATGAGGAAAACTACGGCCTCACCTACAAGGACCTGAGGTCGGACAAGAACCCCACCAAGGTGGATTTCAAGGGTAAGTATAGCCTGGTATTTGAGATAGGGCTTTAGAGGGGCGGCGTACCGTCCAACCCGGAAGAATACCCTTTATCTAGAGGGTGTCCCAGGGTATTGGGGGGTCAGGCGTCGGGCTTCTTGACATGCCAGGAGCTGCTCTGCTCGTAGAGGTAAGCCGCCTTGAAGATCGTTGCTTCGTCGTAGGGCCGCCCACCTATCTGGAGTCCAATGGGCATTCCCTCCGGCTCCGGGCTAAAACCACATGGCAAGCTCAGGGCGGGGATGCCGGCGAGGGCATACGCGGGGGTCTGGATGAAGGTGGGTCTCAGAAGTTGGTCCATGGCCGATTCCTTGCTGACTGGTGTAGCGGCCGTGTCGATGGGTGGCGCTACGGTGGACACTGTTGGCGAAACCAGGACGTCCACCTGCTCAAGGGCCTGGAAGACCTGCCGTCGCATCAGTTCCCTTAGCTTTTGGGCCTTGTAGTAAATCTGAGCGGGAGTGAGGCTGCCAATAAGGTAGGTCAACGGAATTTCGGAGTCGTTTTGCAGCAGGGTCTGTCGAGACCAATCGCGGTACAGGGCGGTGGCTTCGACATAAAGGATGGCCCACATTATCAGGTTGCCATAGGAGGCCAGGGGTATGGAGACTTCCTGGACCGAGGCGCCGAGATTGGACATCTGCTCAGTTGCCTGGAGGACGGCTTCCTTCACCTCCGGCGCGACGAAATCTTCGAAGGTGAGTTCCCGTACCAGTCCTACCCTCAGACCTTTGATGTCACCCTCCAGTGAGCTTCGGTAGTCCGGCACCGGCATGTTCCCCGTATAGGGGTCTTTGGGGTCGGGCCCGGCGATGGCGGCAAGGGTAATTGAGCAGTCTTCCACGGTGCGGGATATTGGGCCAGCGGTGTCCATTGACCAGCCCCCGGCAAAAACACCGTGGCGGCTGACACGGCCCCAGGTTGGCCTGAGTCCCACCGCGCCGCAGAAGGAGGCGGGGGAGCGGATGGAACCGCCGGTGTCCTCTCCCAGGGAGGTGGCGCAGAGGCCGGCAATCACGGCCGCCGCGGAACCGCTGCTGGAACCTCCGGTGGAACGCTCCGGGTTCCAGGGATTCCGAGTGACTCCAAAGGAACGATGGAACGTGCCGGCACCGGCAAACTCTCCCATGTTAAGTTTGCCCAGGATTACGGCGCCGCTTTTCTTTAGGTTAGATACGACTGTGGCGTCCTCTTTGGGAGTGAAATCTCGCAGCAAGGTTGAACCGTTGGTGGTGGGCATGTCCTTAGTCCAAATCTGGTCCTTGAGGCCGGTTGGGATGCCGTGCATTGGCCCCAAGTAGTCGCCTCTGCCGATACTCTCTTCGGCTAAGCGAGCCTGTTTGAGGGCCTGGTCTTTTGCCACTGTGATGTAGGCGTTGAGACTGGGGTCCACGTCCTCTATGCGACGTAGGTAGGCTTCGACAACCTCGACCGGCGAGACTTGACGGGTCCTGATAAGCTCGGAAGTCTGGGAAACGGATAGGAAGGGAAGCCGTGAGTGATCCATATAGTCCTCTCTGTTATGGGGCGCGTGTGGCGCGTCTGATTTGGCGGTGGGTTGGGTGTGGGGTTGGCATGGAAGATGTTTCCTTGGCGCTAATGTGCCGATGTACCTTATCTATCCCGCTCGGCCCGCCCTGGGGCATCGTTGCTATTCATCACAATGGTCCTTATCCCTCTGCACACCATGTCTGTCAGCCTGCGACGGCTGAGAGGACTCATGCCCGTTTTATTTCCAGGGAGAGCTTACTGGTAGACCGGCTCGGTAAACTCGTGGTAGCGAACGGGGCCAAAAAAGCCGAAGTTTACGTCATAGCCCTTCACTATACCGGGGTCGTAGGCCACCTTATTGGAGAGGAAGAAGAGAGGGATAATGACGTGGTTCTCATACAACCAGGTGCCCATGGCCTGGCCGGTTCGAAGGATATCCTCGGGAAGGATGGATATCTGGGTTTCCGCGAAGAGCCGGTCGAGCTCAGGGAACTCCCACTGGGACTCGGTGCCGCCGCTGACGCTGCTTATAGCGTATCTCCCATTGTTGCGTATGGATAGGGGGTCACTGCCAACACCGTACAGCATGGTGGTTATGGTCCTGCCCATGTCCCGGTTACGCCACTGTTCCAGAAGGGGCCCGAACTCCATCTCGCTCAGCTTAGATTTGACGCCAACCTCACTCCAGTAGCTAGCGACAACCTCTGCCACATCCTGGGATTCGGGGGCCCCGCTGAGCCTGGAGGTAATGAAGTTAATTTCGAGGCCATCGGGATAACCGGCGGCGGCCAGGAGGCGCTTTGCCTCATCGGGGTCGTAGGGATAGGGTGCCCATTCGTCCCTGTAGTCGGAGCGTGTGGGGGGAATGCCGAGGATAGTTTGAAGGACGCCAGCGCCATCAAAGAAGCTTTCGTTAATGGTGTCCCGGTCAATGGCATAGTTAAGGGCCATTCGCACGTTCAGGTTCCTGAGAGGGTCATCAGGTATGTAGCCGGGCGCTAGGGGATGTATATCGCCCTTGCGTGAGCCGATTTGAATTTCCATAGGCTCATCGTAGTAGAGCCCGCCAATCATGAGGAAGAGATTTACTCCCGGGAGGCTGCTGGTGGCCACTTTGAAGCCCTTGTCCATGGCCTGGGGCAGCAAGGACTTGTCCACTTCAGCAATGGCTACCTCGTTGGCCAGAAGCATAGCGATGCGGGTGGCGCTCTCCGGTGAGTAGAAGAACTGCAACTCGTGGAACCCCGGGGTCTTCCTCCAGTGGTCTTCCACGCGCTCGTAGAGCATATGAGAGCCTATCTCCAACTCAACAAACTTGAAGGAGCCGGTTCCCACCGGGTGGTCGAGGTAGCCATCCTCTCCGACGGCGTCCCAGTAGTCCTGGCTAATAATACCGGCGACGTTCCCCTCAGAGAGCCAACCTTCTCCCAGGGGTTCGACCCGGTCCAGGTGCCAGATGACCTCATGGTCGTTCACAATCTCGAAGTTCTTATCCTGAATGCCCAGGTTACGCCACTGGCTGCCGGCGGAAAGGGAGTCCTCTCTACCCGCGGTTTGGAGGGTAAACTTGAAATCCTTGGCGGAGAAGTTCGTGCCCGTATAAGAGTCGGTGGAATGGAAGGGTATGTTGTCACGCAACTTCAGGGTCCAACTACGGGCGTCGGGGGACATGATCCATTCGGACGCCAGCATGGAATTTTCGTATTCTCCGTTGGTGCGATTGGTGTTAATAATGAACTCATACATGGGTTTCATGGGGCCGGTTTCGCTGGTGAAGGTCTTCCACATCATTGTGACCTGAGCGCCCGGAGGCACCTTGGTAACCTTCAACCGCGGCGAAACGGGGATTCTTGGCGCTTGCGTGGCGGCGGGAGTGGGTCTTGGCGTAGCCGTGGCCGTGGGTCTTGGCGTTGGAGTTCGGGTTGGGCTGGCGACGACGGTAGCAGCCGCGGTGGGCGTGGCAGTAGGAGTGGGTCTGGCGGCGGCCGTTGGTGTGGCAGTAGGAGCAGGTCTGGGGGCCGCCGTGGGTTCGGGGGTAGCATCATCCCCCACAGGCGAGGATGAACAGGGCTAGAAGGCCCAAAGCGCCAAGGAGACCTAGGATGATTCTATTCTCAAGCCATTTCCGTTTCATTGATTGTCACTCCCTCAGATTAAGATAAGTGAAAGCGTCCTATTACAAAGTTGTGGGACCAGGTCATCTTTTGACAATCTTTGTATACTCATGATCCATTGTAGGTCCCAAATTGATCATGTTGCCCCTGTACTGTTCAACCACGTCGGGGTCTACTCCCAATACAGGGAAGATAAAGAGGACGGGGACCGTAATAACGTTATCCTGCATCCACTGGGCAAATTCCCGCGCTATTCTTACCCGGGTATCCTCGTCCAGAGTGGTATCGAACTCATCGATAAAGTCGGCTACGTAGGGATGGTCAAACCAGTGGTTACTTCTTTCCGATAGCCTTAGGTTAATGGGATAGGCAATCTGATAGGAGACCAACCCGTTGTTTAGGAATCGGACAGCTTGCTTGAGTTCTCTGTTCCTACCCTCTTCCCTTAGGACTGATGCTTCATACAGCTTCGTCTCCGGCCTAACGCCGATGGCCCTGTAATAACTGGCGATGGCCTCCACAATTTCACTTATGTTCGGCAGTCCCGCGAGAACGTAATAGGGCAACTCAAGGTCAAAGCCATTGGGATAACCCGCATCAGCCAAGAGTCTCTTTGCTTCTTCCGGGTCGTAGGGATAGGGCTGCATACCCGGTGGCACGGATGGCTCGGTATTGTACATTAGATGAGCCGTTTGCACCTTGCCTGCCCCATCGAAAAAGAGGTCATTAAGCTCCTGCTTGTTGACGGCCAGGGCCAAGGCGCGGCGGACCCTAACGTCGGTAAGGGGATTGTCAGGGTCCGACAGGTCCTCTCCATCCGGAGTCGTGTAAAACTGGCCGCCGATGACACCCATAAGATACCATCCCGGCCGGGTTGCAAGAACCTTCTTGAACCCCGCTTCTTCGATTTGCGGCACGAGGCTCCAGGGAAGGTCGATAATGTGGGTCTCCCCGGCCAGAAGCATGGCGACTCTGGTGGCGTCCTCCTTTACCAAGAGGAATTGGAGCTCCTCCATTTCAGGGGTCTTTCTCCAGTGGTCTTGCACCGCCTCATACAGATAGTAGCTGTTAACGACATGCTCCATAAAGGTGAAGGAGCCGGTACCAATAGGGTCATCCTTGTAGCCTTCGTCTCCCACTGCCTTCCAGTGGTCACCGCTGATGATATGGAATCCAACTCCGTCTAGGAGCCAAATGGGGATAGCCACGTCCGGGGCGTCCATATTCATTACTACTTCGTGGTCGTTCACAACCTGGAAATTGCTGCTAGGCCCCACCCAACGTTTCCAGAAGAACCCGCCGATGGCTTGAGAGTCGTCAGCGACCCCCGCCTCATAGGTCGCGACCACATCGTTTGCGGTAAAGGTATATTCGCTAGGCTTTCCATCTCGATAGAAGGGGACTCCCTCTTGCAGCTTAAAGGTCCACGCCGTGGTATCAAAGGTCCACTCCGTGGCGAGCCAAGGATGGTGAATGTCCAACCGCTCCGGGTCCTCTTTCAATAGGAACCCCAACATGGGCTTCAGGGGAGCGGCGGCGGCCCGGGAGGCCTTGACGGGCGAGGAGGTCTGTTGACCGGGGGGTGTCATGGCAACCAAAAGGCGCGCACTACAGGCATGGGCGCCAGCGTAGGAGTTGGTGTGGGCGTGGGTCTAGGTGTGGACGTCGCCGTGGCTGCGGGCGCGGATGTAGGAGTGGGAGTATCCGTAGCCGAATCTCCACAGGCCAGGATGAAGAGGATCAGAAGGGTAAGGGCTCCAAGAAGGATGCGTATTATGGGACCCTTGGACCATATCTTTTTCATGCTGACCATCCTTTGACTTTCATACCAGCAAAAGCCAATGATGAGACGGGATGCTAGACGAAATACATCGTAGATGCAACGGGTTTTTGTGTCAACCCGTGGAGGTTGATAGAGCATGATAGTACGGCCAATCGTCCCACAATAGCTTTGGCACTACGAAATCCGTAACAACGTAGAGAGCCGGGACTATGCAGCAGCCTGAGCCCCTGCTATCCGGCCAGGCTGACCTTACCAACACCGTCCTCCAGGTGGAGCCGGGTCCCGTAGTCCGCCGACAGACGGGCGATGCGTTGCAGAATGCGTTCGCCGTTCTCCTTGGGGGCCAAGACGGGCCATCCCTCCACTCTGACGCCGGCCTTCCGCTGGGGTCCCGGTTCACCGTAGCCCAGGGTGATGGGGTGAAGGGAAAGCTGAGCCAGCCGCCCGTCTTCTATGCGCATGGTGGCGAAGGTGCTCTCCCACCACAGGGGATGGGGTGCACCCGGGGGGTAGTCCGGCGGAAGGATCCCCTTCCGAGCGTCGTGGTAGTCGGCGGGGGAGAGGGTGGGCAGGAGGTCCATGTCGAAGCCGTATACCTCATAGCCATCGGCGGGGATTCGGCGCAGGAACTGACTCTGGGCAAAGAAGTTGCCGAGGCCGTAGAAGATGGGTTTCCCCTTATAAACCTCAATACCCAGGTCTCGGTGAGGGCCGTGGCCCACGTACAGGTCGGCCCCGGCGTCAATGGAGGCCTTGGCAAAGGGTTCTACCAGGGTTGCCGGACGGTCCGGGTCCGCCGTTGGCGCGTGGCAGTGATGGCTGACAATGACGAAGTCAGCCTGGCGAGCGGCGTCCCGCACGGCCCGAAGGTTGGCTTCCATATCCGCCGGGTTGGGCGTGGTTTCTATGGTCACCTCTTCTCCGCGGACAAATCGGGCCAAGAAGTGGGCCTCGTTCTCTTTCAGGGACTGGCCCCGAGGCGGGGCCAAGGGGGAAAGGGAGGAGAGATCGGTTGATAGCTGCTGCAACCGCACAAAGGAGTCCGGGTCCACCACAAAGCGAGTGGAATACCGAAGGGGGTTCAGCCCTGTGCGCCCTGGTATGATGCCGGTGCTGGCGCCGGCGGCCTCGTTGGGATCGTGGCCGGAGCTGACAGAGATGAGGGCCACCCTCCCCCTGGCGTGCTCCAGGTAGCCGGGCTCTCGGGCGCGCTCTAGGCCAGGCCCAATGCCGGCGAACATGATGCCCGTCCGGTCCAGGTGGCGCATGGTCTCCTTCATGCCAATTTCGCCAAAGTCGCCGGCGTGGTTGTGAGCGCAAGAGACCACGTTGAAACCGGCCGAAGCCAGGTCGTCGGCTATCCTGGGGTCACCTCCCATGTATCCACCCGTATACTCGGCCTTTCCAGGGGCGGTAACCTGCTCATGTAGCAGCATCTCGAGGTGAGTAAAGGAGATGTCGGCATCTTTGAAATTTTGCATTAGGGATAGGAACTCCGGCGCGTCATGCATAGAAAATCTGCGGGTGACCATGGACTCTCCCGATATGGCCAAGTTCCAGCTTTTCTTGTTCACTGGGTCCTCCTTCTCAATACGGACGGTTGTTTCGGCGCCTGTTGTGGGATTATCCGCGGTTTACGACAGCGTGAGTGGGTGTCTTGGGCTTTTGGAGTTTCCGAGGGGCGCCCTTTACAGATGGGCCGTGTACTGGGACACGTAGTCCATACCCACCATCTCACTGAAGGCCGCCATCAATCCCCCGGTTACCGGACCGGGAATCTTTCCACTCCCCACAGCTATGCGGTTGATGGACGTAACGGGACAGATACAGAGACTGGAGGAGGTGATGAACATCTCATCGGCACAGTAAGCTTCGTAGAGGTCCATGTCCTTCTCCCGGGCGGGAATGTTCAAGGTTGCAGCCAAGTCCAGCACTGTTTGCCGGGTAACCCCGGCAAGAACCATCTGCCGCCTTGGAGTGTACAGAACTCCGTCTTTTACCAGGAATAGGTTGTTGGAGCTTCCCTCGGAAAGGTTGCCGCGTTCGTCAAGGAGCATAACCCAAGCGTCCGGGTCTCTATCCTTTATCTCCAGGTCGGCCATGCCGACGTTCAGATAGTTATGGGTCTTAGCCTGGGGGCTGAGCGCCCATGGTGGAGTGCGGCGTATGGAGGAGGTCATCAGCCGGACGCCGTCGCGGAAGAACCGGGCTCGCTCCCTTAAAGGAAGGGGGCGGCACAGGACTATAACGGTGGGAAGGGTCTCGCTGCCGTCGGAGGAGGGTACGCCGCGGGTCACTCGCTGGGTAACCCAATAGTCCTCATTGGGAGCAAGAAGGGGAGCGTTGCGCTCTACTACCTCAGTGGTGAGGGTTGCCATCCGGTCCTTGGTCATCTTGGGGTCCATGCGCAGGTATTTTAGAGATTGGTACAAGCGGTCGATGTGCTCGTGCAGCTTGAAAACCGTACCGTTAAAGGTCCTGGACGTGTCGAAGGCCGCGTCGCCGTGGACAAAGCCCTGGTCGTTCACCGAGATTCGTCCTTGGCTTTCAGGAAGGAATTCTCCGTTCAGGTAAAGGGTCCTCTCTCGGGTCATACCGACGCCTCCGTTTCGTGTCGCTGCGTCCATGGGTCAAAGGACATTTGAGAAGTTGGACAACTACAACCCGTATCCATCCGTGGGTTTGCGTTCCGTCACATGGGGAAAGATAGCCCACTTATGGGTTACTTTTCAAGCCACCCCCAACAGCGTTCCTTTGTGTCGGTCCCCCTTCTTCGGCATTACGGTGATTCCGCCCATGAGGGGTCTGTGCCGATTGTTGGCTTCTGTCATCTGATGTCTCCCTATTTCTTAATTTTCTGCCACTTTGTGGTCAGTCAGCTTTTGCCTCTGGTCCTATTACGAAATGCACTGGGACTCCCTCAAGGCAGCGAGGTATCTGCTCTTCGGTGACCAACACGACCTGAATAAATACCTTGAGTTCCAATCGCTCGTACCCATCGCGTTTTATTTGGTCGTACTCATCAAATGGTTCGAAGCTTACACCAGTGCCTCTAGAGACCTCGACCTCTCCGAAAATCAGAGATTCATACTTGTCTAATATCGCCTTGGCGCGCTCTATTTTCAGGTCGAGTCTCTGCGATGGGGACAGGGTAGGATCCTCTGGCGCCTCATTGATGTCATTGGGACAAGGTTCCAACGGCATAATCCGTTTCGCGACGGGGGGGCTCGTCAGGAAGGGAATCCCCACAGGCCGCCGTCAGGCACAGACAGGCTACGGCCATGAATAGCGTCAGTATCTTTATCTGCCAGTTACCTTTATTCATGAATATCTCTATCCCTGCGTGTGCGGGGGAACCGTAGTGCGGGGCTAGATATTCAGCAGCAGCTTTCCAAAGAAGCTCCGGCTTTCCATTACGGTATGGGCCTCGGCGGCATGTTCTAGGGGGAAGGCGCCATGGATTACCGGCATGATTTTTCCGCGGTTTAGCATTTCCACAATCTGCCCCATGTCTCCTCTGGACCCCATGAAGACCCCGAAGACCCTTAGCTGCTTGGTGAATAGGGTCCCTAATTGAAGCTGGGTTTCATACCCCGTTGTGACTCCACAAACGCCGTATCGGCCCCCGCGCTTGAGGGAGTTGTAGGCGCCTTGGAAGAACTTGGCTCCCACGTGGTCCACCACCACGTCCGCGCCGTGGCCTCCGGTCAGTTCCTTTACGCGGCTAGTTACATCTTCCGACGTGTAATTGATGACGTGGTCTGCTCCCAACTCCAGCGCCATGGATGCCTTCTCATGGCTGCTGGTGGTGGCAATTACCCTGGCGCCAATGACGTTCTTTGCCACTTGTATTGCGGCGGTTCCAACGCCCGCGGAGGCTGATAGCACAAGCACCGTTTCCCAGGGCTTGAGTTGAGCCTTTCTTATGAGCATGTTCCACATGGGCAGGTATACCGTTGGCACGGCGGCGGCGTGTTCAAAGGTAACCCCGTCCGCAATGGGAACCGCGTTGACTGCCGGCACCGATACAAGCTCAGCGTAGCTGCCGTCGCAGCTACTGCCTAGAAATTGGAACTTGGGGCATAGGTCGTCATCTCCGGCTGTGCAGAAGGAGCAGGTCCGGCATGAGATTCGGGGATTGATTACAACTCTTTGCCCCAGGCGGTGAGCCGGCACCCGAGCGCCTACCTCCACCACTTCGCCAGCCGAGTCGCCGCCCAGTATCAGGGGTGGGGGGAACTGTCTACGCTGGCCCCGGAGCCCGGCCCTCACGTAGGTGTCCAACCTGTTAAGGGCCGCTGCTTTTACGCGTACCTTAACCTCGTCATCGGCCATTGTGGGTTCGGGCCGCTGTCCGTATTGCAAAACTTCAGGTCCGCCGTGGCCATCGATAAATACTGCTCTCATGCTATGCACCTATCCAATACGTACTTTTGCTGGGAGGTAGAAAAAACCCGACGATACTTCATCGTCCCTTAATCTTCCATGGTCGTCAAACACTCTAGGGCAAAGCATGTCTCATCCTTCCGAGTTTTGACTTGGTCTTCCAATCGAGCGTCCTGGAGACGGTGCAAAATCTTCCCAACCATTGGCCCCTTGGGCACGCCTAAAGCAACCAGGTCACCACCTCGCAAGATGGGACGAACAAAACGTTGGCGCTCAAGGTAGCTGGTCAACCGCTCTTTTGCCACGCAGTTGGATGTAAGGTTAAGTAGGGCGGTAATGCTGTGAAGTGAGCGGCCTTTCAACGTGTGGTACAGGGATGATGGCGACAGTCCGGGCGCGTCTAAGGGCTTTTCCAGACCGGTAAGGAAGGTCATATCTCGTACTGCCGTGGCCCACAGTGACGGCATATTGAGGCGTTTGATAAAAAAGTCCCCTTCATTGGAAGTCATTGGGTAGGCCAGAGCTGCCACCAAGGCGAGGGGCTGGATTTGAGCACCGTTCTTAGGAAGGCTTTTGAGCCAAGCGGCGTCTTCTAGGGGTCTGTAGAGGCTCCGCAGGACTCCAAGGTTTCCAGCCCTTAAGAGTGTTTGCACGTGTTTTTCCTCTGACAGCATTCGTGCCAACTCCCGTCTTAGACGGTCGCTGCTGATGGTTGTCAACATTCCTGCGTCTAGCGCCTCGCCAAGGCGTCTACCGGTCTCGGCGGCCAGGCGAAAGCCCAAGCGCTGCTCATAGCGAACGGCCCGAAAAATTCGCGTTGCGTCGTCTTGGAAGCTCCCACAGTGCATGGACTTGATGAGGCCCTGCTCCATGTCCTTGAGGCCGGAAGCCGGGTCAAGGAGCTTTCCGGCGAGGGGGCCGGAGATGCCGAGGGCCATGGCGTTAACGGTGAAGTCCCGCCGGTGCAAGTCTTCATTGATGCTGCCCGTCGTTACCTTTGGCAGAGCTCCGGGGCGGGAATATGTCTCCTTTCGAGCCGTGGCCAAGTCCAAGCGGTTCTTGTCAACCTTAACCGTGGCGGTGCCGAAGCGGCTATGAATGACCACCTTTGCCGCTAACTCGTCTGCCACTTTGGTGGCCAGCCTTACAGCGTCCCCCTCGGCCACCAAATCCAGGTCCTCCGACGCTCGCCCCAGCACCAGATCCCTCACGGGGCCGCCCACAAGATAGAGAGCTATGCCCAGCCGGGAAGCCTCCGCCGTTGATGCTGTTAATAGACGGGCCGCGTCAGGGGCAAGGGAGTGGTGGAAGGATGTAAGAAGGTCTGTTGGTGACTGAAAAGAGCGACTTGGGCACATGACGGTATGAAATTATATCATGGCCTGTAACGGCTCCGGCGAAGTCCGGTAGGAGGGGGGTTGCCAAAGCTGATTTTCTTTGACTTTTGCCCTAGCGATGGCTAAAATTCCTGCAAAGGAGGGTGCTATGGCAGATGAAAAGATAACCGTATTTTACGACTACACCTGACCCTTTGTATTTAACGCAACCGTTTGGTTGCGTCGCGTTGAAAAAGAAAAGGGAGAGAGGCCCAACATCCAGTGGCGGCCCTTTGTCTTGGCCCAGGCCAACAGCAGGGAAGGCCCCGAGTGGAAAGCTTGGGAGCGGCCGGCGGATGAGAAGGTTCGTGGTATGTTGGCTCACATAGCGGGCGTTGCTGCCATGAGGCAGGGCGAAGCCTTGTATGACGCCTTCCACATGGGCCTTCTGCAAGCTCGTCACGTTGACCGCAAGGACTTGTCGGACCTTGACCTGATACTGGACGTAGCCAAGGACGCCGGGTTAGACATCTCGCAGCTTCAAGAAGACATGACGGACTCTTCCATTATCAATACAATAGCTGAAAGTCACGCTGAGGCAACGGAAAAGTACGGCGTCTTCGGTGTACCCACTTTCGCCTTCGACAACGGTGGATCCGTCTTTCTTAAGATGTTCTACCCTACGCAGGAAGAGTCGGCGGAAATGTACGACAGCTTGGTAAAGCTGATGTCGCAGTGGGTCAACATTGGAGAGCTGAAACGTCCTCAACCACCCTGGCCTGCAGGCGTCACACCGGCCTCATAAAAGATAGGTTGTCTGGGACTGATGGGATTCAACAAAGGCTGGGGCTGGAATTTAACAGTCCCGGCCTTCTAGTTGAGGCCTTGACGCACCCCTCTTACCTGAATGAGAACCCCGATGCGCCTACAAATTCTTACCAGCGGCTAGAGTTTCTTGGGGACGCTATTTTGGGGTCCATTACCGCCGAGGAGCTGTTCCAACGGTATCCCGACCTGCCCGAAGGGGAGCTTACCAGGTTTCGTTCCCATCTTGTCCAGGAAAAGTCCCTTGCTGAAATTGCCAGTGAATTGGACTTGGGGGAGTACCTTTACGTGGGCCGGGGCGAGGAGTCCAGCGGTGGTCGGCACAGGAGCTCGACCCTGGCCGCTGCGCTGGAGGCATTGATAGGCGCTGTGTACCTTGACCAAGGAGCCGACGTTGCCAGGGCGCTGGTCATGGACCTTTTAGGCGGTGAAATTGCACGGGCGGAGGAGTCCGGCGGTGCGCCCTTGGACCCCAAGTCTCACCTTCAGGAGATGGTTCAGGCCAAACATGGCCACCTTCCCTGCTATCGGGTAGTCAACACCGAAGGTCCTGACCACAAACGCATTTTTACGGTAGAGGTTTGGTTGGAGAATCGGGTTGCCGGCGTTGGCATCGCGCAACGAAAGCTGGATGCCGAGCGAGAGGCCGCAAGTATGGCTATAGAGGCTCTTGGCGCCTCTTCAGCGTAGGAGCGCAATATATTTACATGCTGAGGTTCTTCAAGCGAAACGACGAACAGACCAGGGTCAAAACCGAGGCGGCGGTGAAGCGGAGTCGAAGTACCTGGTTTGGTCGGATTAGGGGTCTCCTGCAAAGAACCGACCTAGACGAGGCTTTTTGGGAGCAGATGGAAGAGGTTTTTATTTCAGGGGACGTGGGGGTTGACACTTCCCTCGCAATAATAAGTGACCTGAGGGAGCGGACTCGGAAGGAGTCTTTGCGACAGCCGGAAGAGGTTTTCTCAGCCCTCAAAGAAGGACTGGTTTCTCTTTTGGCCTCTAGCAACCCGAGTCCCAACGAAAACCGGATGGACGGGCCTGGGCTGGAGGCGTCACCCTACGTGGTCCTGGTGGTTGGGGTGAACGGCGGCGGCAAGACTACGAGTATTGCCAAACTGGCTTACCAGTACAAACAGATGGGCAAAAGCGTGATTGTGGCCGCCGCCGACACTTTTAGGGCCGCGGCCATTGACCAGCTCCAGGTCTTGGGCCAGCGGATTGAGGTGGAAGTTATTTCCCACTTCCAGGGCGCGGACCCCGGCGCCGTGGCTTACGATGCCTTCCAAGCGGCCCGGGCCAGGGGTGTCGAGGTGCTGATAATAGACACGGCGGGGCGACTTCATACCAAGACCAACCTCATGGAAGAGGCGAAGAAAATTAGGTCCGTGGTAAATCGTCTCGACAGCAAAGCGCCTCACGAATCGCTGCTGGTGCTGGACGCTACCACGGGACACAACGGTCTGGCCCAGGCCCGCGCTTTCACCGACGCGTTGGGCTGCACCGGCGTTTTTCTGACCAAGCTGGACGGCACCGCCAGGGGGGGCATAGCCTTAGCCATAAAGAAGGAGTTAGGCCTTCCCATTCAATACATCGGCACCGGTGAGCAGGTCCAAGATATTGCCCCATTTGACCCGCAGGAATTTATTCAAGCCTTGTTGGCCCCTGTCAACCAATAGCCTTCCATGGGGATGGCGGGATAACTCGTGAATAACCTCCTGCTATGGCTCCTGGTTATTGAGATCCTGGGCATCGTTGCCTTCCCCCTGACCTACATCCTGCTAAAGCGCCTCCCCGACAGAGGCGCTACCTTGAGCAAGGTGCTGGGACTCTTGATTTCCAGCTACCTGCTGTGGGTTTTGGGCCTGACGGGCTTGGTCCCATACAGCGGATTTACGGTTATTGGCGTTGTCTTGGCCATTGCCTTGATCTCCGCGCTGGCGCTGCGGAGCCAGTTGGGAGAGATTCGCGATTTCCTGTGGAGAGAGCGATTCCACCTTCTTACGGCGGAGGCCGTATTTATTGCTGTTTTTCTGATGTGGGCTGCCGTGGTGGCCCAAGTGCCGGCCATCAATCATACGGAAAAGCCCATGGACTTTGGCTTTCTGAACGCCCTGTTGCGGAGCCAAGGCTTTCCGCCGGAGGACGTTTGGTTATCGGGCAACCCCGTTACTTACTACCACTTTGGCCATCTGGCCATGAGCGGACTTACAAAGCTAACGGGGATTTCCTCCAGCGTGGCTTACAATCTTTCCGTAGCGCTTGTACCGGCTCTGCTGGCAGCGGCTTCTTATGGACTGGTCTACAACCTGGTACGGCTCTCGGGGGCGGCCAGGCGTGGGGCCATGGTCTTTGGCTTGGCGGCCCCGGTGCTCATTGGGCTGATAGGCAACTTGGTGGGGGTTCTTGACTTTGTCCAAGCGCGCGGTTGGGGTTCGGACGGTTTTTGGCAATGGGTGGCCATCAAGGACCTGACGGGGTCCGGCGCTGAGGGCGCGAGCTTCTTCCCTCAGCAATTCAATTGGTGGTGGCACTCCACCCGCGTTATCAATACCTTTGCCAATGGGCAGAGTTTGGATTTTACCATCACCGAATTCCCATTCTTCAGCTTTCTTCTGGGGGACCTCCACGCCCACGTAATGGCTCTGCCTTTCCTGGTACTGAGCCTTTCCATGTCCCTTAATCTTCTACTGTCAAGGGAGCCGCCGGGTCTTGGCTGGCTGAGGCGAAACCCCTTTGAGTCCATTGCCCTAGCTCTATCTTTGGGAGCTTTGGCATTTATCAACACGTGGGACATACCCGTCTTTAGCACGCTTTTTGTCGGAGTGCTCTTCTTACTGGCGTTGAAGCATTGGGGGCCGGACTTCAAAAGGGTCGTTTTCCAGACTCTTGTGGTCGCGTTGCCCATCTTGGCGGTTGCCGTTCTGCTTTTTCTACCCTTCTACCTCAACCTTCAGAGTCAGGCGTCGGGCATCTTGCCTCTGCGGGACGTAAGCACCCGGCCAATCTATTTCATCCTCATCTGGGCGTTCTTCCTGTTTATCACCGTCTCCATGCTGATAAGGCAGCTATGGAGCCTACCGAAGTTAGGCAAAAGCGGCGATAACATTCTGGCCCTGACTCTGGGGTTGACTTTCTTACCTGTCCTTTTGTGGACAGTCATTGTGCTACCTCTTGAGGCCATTGAAGAAGGGCGATGGCCTGCGTTGGTCATGGTAGGCTCTCGACTGCTGAAGCTCCTTCCCCTAGCGATCATTGTGGGGCTGTCTACCTACAGCGCCTTGGCCAGGGCTAGACAAGGGCCCGCGCCTCTGGTTTTCAGCTTGGCTTTAACGGCACTGGGTTTTTACCTGCTCATGGGCGCTGAGATATTCCACGTGGAAGACTTTCTGCCTGTGAGGATGAACACTATTTTCAAGCTCTACTATCAGGCCTGGCTGCTGCTTGGGGTAGCATCGGCGTTTGGACTCTATTATTGGTTATCTCGTCCCGGACCCAAATTGGCGTCGCTGAGGCTTGGAAACTATGCTTGGGCGGGTGCGGTACTCCTGCTCCTGGTCGCATCCTTGTACTATCCCGCTGGGGCGGCGTTGGACCGGGTGAAGAGTTCTACCGACTCTCCTACCCTTGACGGTTTGGCTTTCGTCAAAGAGCACGACCCCCACGAATACGACGCCATCGTGGAGCTGAGGGACCGCGCGCCCAGGGGCAACATTGTTGAGGCTGTGGGAGGCTCCTATTCGGCCCACGGTCGCATAGCCGCCAGCACGGGCTTGCCCTCGCCCTTGAACTGGCGGGGTCATGAGATACAGTGGCGAGGCTCAGGCCAAGCGTTGTCTGGTCGTGAAGAGGACGTGGCCGCCATCTATCAAAGCGTTGACCAGGAGGAGGTCCTGACTCTTCTTGACAAGTATGACGTTCGATACGTATATCTTGGGTCTAGGGAAAGGGCAAAATACGGGCCGTTGGATGAAGAGAAGTTTTTGCGCTATATGAAGGTCTTTTTTCAGAGCGGGAGCGTAGTTGTTTATGAGAGGATTGCAGCTTCATGAGCAGCGGCGCTTTTGGTTCCTGGTTGAGCACACTAGGTCGGAGACTTCCTCCTCTGAATATCCTAAGGGTTGCGTTGTCTCTGCGGAGACCGAGGATTACACGGTACCAGGCCGCCTTTGGCGTAGTGATTGCATTGGCCTTGGCCCTGCGCCTCTGGGACCTGGGCGGCAGGCCTATTCATTACGACGAGGGCCTCCACGCCTTCTATAGCTGGCAGCTCTTTGCCGGGGACGGATATCGGCACGAGCCCTGGATCCATGGGCCGCTGCAGTTTTTCCTCAACTCGGTTGTTTTCGCCATGTTTTGGGATAGCGAATACACCGTTCGGTTGACCTACGTTTTCTTCGGCGTGGCGTTGGTGGGGCTTCCCTACTTTTTGCGGAATTACATTGGGCACACCGCGGCGCTGATTGCCGCCGTGATGCTGGCCCTTTCGCCGGCCCTTTTCTATTTTAGCCGCTACTCCCGTAACGACATCTACATGGCCGTTTGGGCGCTGTCTCTCTTTATTCTGATGTGGCGATACCTTAGCGAGGGCAAAAACCGCTATCTGTACATGGCTTCAGCGGTACTTGCCCTGGCTTTTACCACCAAGGAGACGGCCTATATCATTGTAGCGACCTTTGGATTGTTCCTTCTTTTCTTGTCGATTTCGAAGATTGGCCCCGGGGTCTTTGGTCGCTTCCGGTTGTCCGGTCTAAGGCCACGCATTGGGTTGTCCGGCTTAACGCGGCCTGCTGCGTTTCTGCTCCTTATAGGCACGCTCACTTTGCCGCAGTGGGCGGCTTTGTTCTCGGTGTTCCAGGGGTCAGGCGAAGGTGGGGTTGTATTGGCCTACCCCGGCGGTGATTCGGCTAATCCTACCGGCTTGCCTTTGTGGGCTGAACCCTTTATCAACATCGGAATCTTAAGCAACCACGACTTCATTGATGGCTTTCTACGGGGCGTAATTGTGGCCGTAGGAGTTTTGAGCATCTTTGTATTTAGACATAAGCTCAAATATGCCTTCTTGGTTTTTTTGGCAGCGGCCCTTTTGTCTTTGGTCTTTTCTGTGTTGGAATTCCCAGACATGGCGATAGCCAGGAACTACCTCATCGCCGGGGGAATTCTACTTGGCGTAACGGCGTTTTCAGTGGTCCTGGGTCTCCTGTGGCAATGGCGGGTCTGGCTAATATGCGCGGGCATCTTCTACGGTATCTGGTTCACTCTCTATACAAGTGTTTTCAGCGCTTTTGGGAGACCCTTCACGGAGTGTCCATCGTCCGTGAACGAGACCATAGCAACCGTATGCTCAAGATTCGGTGGCTCTTTCACGGGGGTGTGGCAGAGTTTGGGGTACTGGTTGGCTCAGCAGGATGTGGCCCGTGGAAACCAACCCTGGTACTACTACATGATTATTGGCTCCATTTACGAGTTTTTGCCGCTGGGCGTGGGGTTGATCGGCATTTTCTACTACCTGAGAAAGAGGAGCCTTCTGGGGCTGTTTCTCATCTTTTGGTCCGTTACCACCTTCCTGGCATACACCATCGCCAGCGAAAAGATGCCTTGGTTGTTGGTAAACATCACTCTCCCCTTCATCATACTCTCCGCCAAGATGCTGGGAGACCTTGTGGAAAGGGTGCCATGGCGACGACTGCTGTCCAGCCCCAACGTGTTGATAATGGTGGTTTCGCCGCTGATGCTGGTGGCAGTCATATATCTTTTGCAGCATTTGCTGGGTGGTGGAGCGATTCATTCAGTTTCCGGTTGGGTGCTACTGGCTTTTATTGTGGTTTTAACACTGGCCTTCAGCGCGTTATTGGATAGGATGGGGATTGCCCTGGGCATCACCGTAGGAGGGCTGGGAGTGGTGGTCCTGCTCTTGGGCTTTACTACTTTTGTGAGTCTAAGGGCCGGCTATGGCGGCGATGATCAGCCTATTGAAATGCTGGTCTACGCCGGGGCTAGCCAGGAAGTTCGCCAAGTGGCTAGGGATTTACAGGAAGAGCCGGCGCTTGAGGACCCCGCGGAGAAGGTTTTAGTCGACTATGAGCTATGGTACCCGTTCAACTGGTACGTACGAAACGATAGCTTTGTCGAGTACCGCTGCTACACCGGTGAAGATGGTTGTGAGGCCATAAGTGAGCAACCCGACGCCAAGGGGCTGATGCTCCTGGACACCCACGGCAACCGGGATGCCGAGCAGCTGGCATCCTACGAGCGTGAAGGACCCATTAAGGAGCTACTTTGGTTCCCTGAGGTCTATCGTAGGGCGGGTGAGAATCGCCCGAAGGAGAACTTCTTGGAGGAGGTACGGCGCGATTTGGATTTTGCGGGGAACAAGGTTACCAAAAAGTCGACGTGGAAGGATGCCTTGGACTACATTCTCCATCGTAGGATCTCAGAGGAATGGCTGGATTCCAAGTTCTATACCTACATACGGCAGGACCCCTAATGTACTCCTAGGGTAGACCAATACGCCAAGACAAGAGGCGTCGTCACAAGCTATACTTTTTGCTAGTCCGTGTTCGTTGTTTATCAATCTTTGAAGGGATCAGCGTAGTTGTTTCTTAACCGTCAATTTCTGTTTGGGATGGTCGTTAGCCTGGCCTTCATCATCCTGTTCTTTGTCACCGTTGACATTGGCGACATGGGCAATGCCTTGGCGGAGGCAAAGTACCAATTTATAGTTCCCGCGGTGCTTCTTTACTTTGTGGCCCTCTTCTTCCGCGCCCTCAGATGGCAATACTTGCTTTCCCCCGTTGCCAAAATTGGGGCCTCGCGGCTTTTCCCCGTGGTGGCAGTGGGGTATATGGCAAACAATCTGCTCCCTGCCCGGTTGGGCGAAATTGCCAGGGCGTACTATCTTCAAAGAAGGGAAGGCTTGAATACAAGCACCGGCTTGGCCACGGTGATAGTTGAACGAATCTACGACGGCCTGACCCTTCTCTTCCTAGCGGCCCTGGCAGCACCCTTCTTGATATTCGGCGGCCTGGTGGATGGCGCTGGGACAACGTCTGAGATGTCTTGGGCTATCTTGGGGGGATTGACTGCGCTGGTGTTTATCGCAGCAATCGTAATTCTTACCCTGATTACCATTAAACCTGGCTTTAGCGACTTTATCGAGAACCTTGCCAATCTGCTACCGGTGAAAATACGCCCGCGTGCAAGGGATCTCATTGTTCTGTTCATTGGGGGTCTATCGGTACTGCGAGAACCCAAGCGACACGTGGGCCTCTTCCTGTTCTCGCTGCCGGTATGGCTCCTGGAGGGGAGCATGTACCTGGTCATTGCCTTCTCCTTTGATTTACATAATTTCTTTACTCCCGCCATCCTGGTTGTTCCCGTAGTGCTGCTGGTTACGGCGGTTTCCAATCTGGCCACCTCCATACCATCCTCACCGGGGTCTATAGGAACCTTTGAGTTTCCTGCGGTGGCTGCCCTTGCCTTGGTGGGTCTTGGAGGGAACCTGGGAGGAGGCGAAGGTGTGGCGGGGGCTTACGTTTTCCTGGTTCACATAACAGCCCTAATTCCAGTCACGGTGCTGGGACTGCTTTATCTGTGGCTGGGGAACATTTCGCTAACCCGGTTGCTGGCTCGCGACCATAAGGCTCCTTCCACCTACTCCGTGGCAATGGGTGAACTTGTGGTACAAGAACAGGAGGAACGTTGAAAGTAGCAATAATTGGCGGCGGCGCCTTGGGACTCGCGGCAGCCTACGAGCTGGGATCGCGAGGTCATGAGCCACAGGTCTTTGAGGTGGCCCCCTTTTTGGGGGGACAGGCTTCCACATTCGAGGTGGGGGGTGGCTCCCTTGAGCGAGGTTATCATCACCTCTTTCGAAGCGACACGGATATTGTTGACCTAATTCACCAGTTGGGGTTGGGTTCAAAGCTCCATTGGATAGAGTCCAAGGTAGGTCTTTTTCACGGGGACAGGGTTTGGGACTTTGCTTCGCCCAAGGACCTCTTGACCTTCAGGCCTCTGAGCCTCATAGACCGTCTTCGTTTGGGGCTGGTGACCTTGTACCTGCAGAAAACCAGGAACTGGCGCAGATTTGAGAGTGTAACCGCCTTGGAATGGCTCCAGAAGCGCGTGGGCAGGCGGCCCTACGAGGTGATATGGGAGCCTATGCTCAGGGGCAAATTTGGAAGGCACTATGACAAGATTAGCATGGCGTGGCTCTGGTGCAAGATTTATCTCCGGGTTGCCTCCAGGGAACGAATATGGGAAAAGGAGAAGCTGGGCTATCCCATTGGAAGCTTTGGTGAGATATTCGACGCCCTTGACCGGCGCATCCGGGAAATGGGTGGAGAGGTCAACCTGTCCACGGGGGTCAAGCGGGTGGTGATAGAGGACGGGCGGGCGGTTGGTTTGGAGATACAGGCCCGCGGAAGTGAACCGGAGGTACGGCGATACGACGCTGTCATTGCGACTACGCCCTCTTATGTTTTCACTCGACTGGTGCCCTCTCTGCCGGAAGCCTATGTGAAGAATCTGAACGACGTTACTTACCTTTCCGCGGTGCTGGCCATTCTGGTGCTGGACCGCCCCCTCACCGACAAGTACTGGCTGAACATTGCGGACCGCTCCATACCCTTTGTCGGCCTTATCGAACAGACCAACTTTGTGGACCCTTCCCTTTACGGTGGGAAGCACGTTGTCTACCTTACCAACTACCCGGCAACTGATGAGCCCATATACCAGATGAGCCCCGAGGAGCTTCTGGAGGAATACCTGCCGCACCTCAGTCGCATTAACCCCGATTTTGACCGGTCCTGGATACAGGATTATCATCACCACAAGGTTGACGCGGCCCAGCCCATTATTGGTGTAAACTACGGCCAACGCATACCGAAAAATCGGACTCCAATACCGGACCTTTACCTGGCCAATACAACGCAGATATACCCGGAGGATAGGGGCACCAACTACAGCGTTAAGCTGGGCCGCAAGGTTGCCGAGATGGTGCTGCGGGACCACGGTCAACAGTGACATTTCCCGGCGTGGGTCCTCAATGTCAGGTAGCCTTTGAGCCGGAACCGGGTCTTGGGTCAAGCCTTCCTAAGTCCTTGGCTGGCAATTGGGGGAGCCAATTGAACCTTGCCCAGGGCTGTGCTAACATGCCAGCTAGTTAGAAAATTCACTATTCTACGGAGGCCCGGTGACCTCTACAGTGGACACTCTGCGACAGCGTGTCATCCAAGCGATAAACGGCCAGAAACCGAAGACCATTACCGTCCTTTCCTGCCTTTTGGCAGTGGAGGATGAGCTTGGTTACATTCCCCAAGAGGCGGCCGAGGAAGTAGCTCGCTTCACGGGATCCACTATCAACGACGTTTGGGGCGTCGCCTCCTTCTACACCAACTTCCTGTTCCAGCCTCCGGGCAGGCATCGGATTGAGGTTTGCTGGGGGCCAACCTGCCACATTAAGGGTGTTATGCCCGTGATAAAGGAGGTCCTTGAGGGCCTTGGCCTTTCGGGAGAAGGAACCACTGAAGACGACGCGGTGACGCTGAGGTTTAACACCTGTTTGGGCGCGTGTGCCAACGGGCCGGTTATAAGTATTGACCACCGGCTTATGGGCAGGATGACGCCTGATGAAGCGGCTTTGGCTGTGGATAATCTGAGGAACAAGAAGCTTACGAAGAGGTCCCGTGCCGACTAACTTTGAATGTATAAGGACGCGGTCTCTTGAGAGATGGCGAGGTCTAACGCAAGGCGATAGGCCATGGATACGCGTGGGAACCGCGCTCTGCGGAAAAGCCGCCGGGGCGGACCAGGTCATAGCCGCCTTGGCGGAGAAATTGGAGCAGCGCAACGTTAGCGCTGTAGTTAGCGAAGTGGGGTGCCTGGGCCCCTGTTTTGCGGAGCCACTGGTTGACGTAACAATGCCGGACGGGTCCAGAATAGTCTATGAAAACGTAACCCCGGAGCGCGCGGCCCGAATAGTTGACTCCCATATTCTTGAGCAAAACCCCGTTGCCGACTATGCCCTGGGCTCCCTTGGCGAAGGCCAAAGGGAAGACATACCTGGGCTCATGGACCACCCCATGATGAAGATGCAGCGGCGTATCGCGTTGCGCAACGCCGGTCAGATAGACCCCTGTGACATTCACCACTACGTTGCCAACGATGGGTACGCTGCCCTGCACCGGGCGCTCATGGAAATGACGCCTGCCCAGGTTCGGGATGAGGTGAGCAAGTCTGGGCTAAGGGGCCGCGGCGGCGCGGCCTTTCCCACCGGCACCAAGTGGAACTTCCTCGCGGGTGCCAAGAGTTCAGTGAAATACATTCTAGTCAACTGCGAGGAGGGAGACCCTGGGGCCTTCAACGACAAGGGTATCTTGGAAAGTGATCCTCATAGCCTCATTGAAGGTGTGATTCTGGCAGGGTACGCCACCGGCGCGACCATGGGATACGTCTTTATTCGTCACGGACACGATGGCCCCATCGACAGAACTTGGCGCGCCATCGAAGAGGCGCGGGAGTTGGGCATATTGGGCAGGAATATATTTGGTTCCGACTTCTGCTTCGACATAGAGGTATCCCTCACCGGCGATTCCTACGTTGCAGGTGAAGAGACGGCCCTCATGGAGTCCATAGAGGGCAAAAGGGCTATGCCGAGGTACCGGCCGCCCTTCCCGGCTCAGATAGGACTCTTCGGCAAGCCCAGTAACATCAACAACGTGAAGACCTTGGCCTACGTGCCGCAGATAGTCCTTCGCGGCGGCGACTGGTTTGCCGGCATTGGCCGAGACCGCAGCACCGGAACGGCCATACTCTGCCTGTCCGGAGACCTTACTTACACGGGCATGGTGGAGGTGCCCATGGGGATGACTTTGAGGGCAGTTGTGGAGGAGGTTGCTGGCGGCGTTCCAATGAATAAGAAGCTCAAGCTCCTTCAAACTGGCGGGCCCTTGGGGGGTGTTCTCAGCGGCGATGATCTGGACATCCCATTGGATTTTGACGCTATGGCTAAAGCCGGCGCTATCTTGGGCTCCGGTGGAATAATAGCCGCTAGTGATGAGTCTTGCGTGGTTGATATAACTCGTGCTCTTATAGCGTTTTGCCAATATGAGTCTTGCGGCAAGTGCTTTCCTTGCCGAACAGGCATGACTCATCTTCTGGAGGTGCTGGAGCGAATATGCCGCATGGAAAGCACCCCCGAAGATTTGCACTTGATGGAGAGGGTGGGTAAAAACATGCAGGCCGGGTCCCTTTGCGGTCACGGCCAGTTGGGCTTTAACCCCGTCTCCTCAGCGGTACGTTATTTTAGGTCGGAGTTTGAGCAGCATTTGAAAGACAAGATCTGTTCCACCGGAAGGTGTCAGGATTCATGGTATTCACCCAGCAGAGCGCGGAGGTAGATAGATGACCGACGAGCGGATAACCATCACTATTGATGGAGTTGAGGTCAAGGCTCATCCTGGTCAGACGGTCTTGGAAGCCGCCATAGAAGCCGGTATTTACATCCCGTACCTCTGCTACCACCCTGGTATGAAGCCCTTTGCCGCCTGCAGAATGTGCGTTGTGGAAGTGGAGGATGGGCGCGGCTTTCCCGCTTCCTGCACTCTTCCCGTGAGCGATGGAATGGTGGTCAAGAACAGTTCTAACCAGGTATACGAGCTGCGGCGCAACGTGATGGAGATGCTTATTGCCGACCATCCCCAGGGGTGCCTTACCTGCCATCGGGTGGACATTTGCGGCCCCCAGGACGTTTGCCTCCGTCACGTGTCCGTCAACGACCGCTGCGTTACCTGTCCTAAGAACGAGCGTTGTGAGCTTAAGGACACGGTGCGGTACCTGGGAATGGAATTGGAATCACCCCTAGAGTACAAATATCGAGACCTTCCGGTGGAGACCGGAGACCCCTTTTACGATAGGGACTACAATTTGTGTATTGTATGTGGACGCTGCGTAAGGGTATGCGAAGAGGTGCGCGGTGACAACGCTATTACTTTCACCGAACGGGCCGGTCAGGCGCTGGTGGGTACGTCCTCCGGCACGTCCCTCTTGGAGTCGGGATGCGAGTTTTGCGGCGCTTGTCTGGATGTTTGCCCCGTGGGGGCCTTGGTTGAAAGCGACCACAAGTGGGAGAAGGCTCAGGAGTTGGAACGTACTATCTGTCCCCACTGCCCCGTAGGCTGCCAGTTGAACCTTGAGGTGAACCGGTTCGGCAAAGTCATACGCTCCGTGCCGGAGATTAGCTCTCCTGTCAACAGGGGACAGGGTTGCTTCAAAGGCAAGTTTGGCCTTGATTTTGTGAACCACAAGGAGCGGCTCAAGACCCCTCTCATTCGCCGAGACGGAAAGCTGGAGAAGGCTTCTTGGGACCAGGCTTTGGACTATATGGCGGAGCGCCTTCAGTCTTACAAGGGGTCTTCGTTCGCCATGCTGACTTCTGCGGACAGCACGAACGAGGAGCATTACCTAGCGCAAAAGTTCGCTCGAGTGGTCATGGAAACGAATAATGTGAACCATACCTCTAATACTCAACCGGACGGAGTGTTGGCGCTTAGAGAAATTTTGGGTTACGGCGCTGCTACCAACCCCATTTGGGGACTGGATGAGGCTAACTGTATCCTGGTCTTTAACTCCAATCTCACGGAGGAACATAACGTTGTTGGAGTGCCCATTAAACGGGCTGTGAAGAACGGGGCCAAGCTTATCGTAATTGATCCGAGAGAGGTTGAGCTGACCCGGTATGCCGACCTCTGGCTGCGTCCTAGGCCGGGTACTGAATTGCTTCTCCTTGGAGCCATAATCAACTCGGTGTTGCACCAGGGTTTGGAGCGTAGAGAATGGTTATATGAGAACTGCGACGGTCTGGAGCCGCTCCGTGACGCTGTAGCATCGCTGGATATGGACGCCGTTGTTAAAGAGTCTGGGGTATCCAGAGACCAAATTGACAAGGCGGTACGGATTTACGGTCCGGCTGAACCCTCGGCTATTGTTTATGGAATGGACAACGTGCCGGAGGATCTGCATGGGGGCTGCGTTAGCGCGCTGGTAGCCTTGGCGCTCCTGACGGGTAGTATTGGCAAAGCCTCCTCTGGAATTTATCCGTTGCGCCCGGGAGCCAACAGCCAGGGTGCGTGGGACGTAGGGTGCGTTCCTGACTTTTTGCCCGGTTACGTTCCTGTCTCTGATGCCGACGCCCGGGGCAGGTTGGAGGAGGAGTGGGAGTGCCAAGTTGCGCAGGAGCCGGGCTTAGACCTGCGGCAGATTTTTCAAGGGGCTCAGGCGGGCGATGTAAAGGCCATGTTCATGGTTGGTGGCAGCCCCAACTTCGGCGGCGGCCAGTTAGGTGACGGTTTAGCGGCCCTGCAGAATTTGGAATTTCTGGTGGTGCAAGACACCTTTTTGAGTCCGGCGGCGCAGCAGGCCGACGTTGTGCTGCCCAGAGCTACTTTTGCGGAAAAGTCAGGCACTTTTACCAATTTGGAGCGACGCATCCAAACCGTTAGACCGGTTATTTCGGTAAAGAACAGCGAGTCGCGCCCCGAGTTCTGGACCCTTTGCCAGCTGGCTCAGAAAATGGATGCCAAGGGCTTTGAATTCCCATCGACCGCCGCGGTGATGGACGAGATTGCTCGTGTTACTCCCATCTACGGCGGGGTCTCGCACAAACGTCTGGAGGCTGAAGGGAGGCTTGTATTTCGTCCCGACGTTTCCAATCCTTTGCCAACCCAGGTCCTGTACTCGGACAAGGAGTACTCGGGGCTTCAATGGCCCTGTCCCACTGCCGAGAGCAAAGGGGTTGAAATTCTGCACTCCGCGGACTCAGACCATGGCAGGCCTTCTATCCGTGTCCCGGAATTCAAGAGAGGTAAGCTGGACTTTGGTGAAGGCTATCCGCTTGTCTTTACGCCGGGGCGCGTCTTGCTTCAGTCTGAGAGGGCCATGGAAATCGTAAAGGGCATATCCAATAGCATACAGAGAGAAGAACTCATAGAGCTTCACCGGGAGGACGCAGAGATGTTTGGTGTCCGGGAAGGTGACTTGGTGGAGGTGCAGACCAACGCCACTCACGTGAGAGGTAAGGCGGTCTTTCACGACGGTATTCAGCGGGGCGTTGTATCCGCAACCTTCCTCTTTGGCCAATTGATGGTGGAGTTGCAGGCGAGCCAAGCTCCCGATCCTATGTCAAGGGTGCCAGGGTTGGAAGTCGCCAGCGCCCGGTTGATAAAGTTGTCCAACTAGTGGTTGTTTTACTTCGCTCGGCGGTCCCTTCGTATAGCCGAATGGCAAGAAAGATTAAGAGAGAAAAATGGCGCGTAGACAGGTAGTACTGCCCAAAGCTTCGCTGATTGAGCGCAGAGAAATCACTGATGATCTGATGATTATTAAGATTAGGCCAGAGCCTGCCATGGACTTCAAACCGGGGCAATACTGCACGCTGGGCTTGGAAGGCATTGAACGGGCCTACTCCATAGTTTCGGCCCCTTACGAGGCGGAATTGGAGATATTTGTGGAACTGGTGCCGGAGCCGGACGGTGCCCTCACCCCCCTTATTTGGAAGATGAAAGAGGGGGACGTTATGACCATACGTCCTCGCTGCAAAGGGATATTCACCCTGAACCAAAAGTACAACTCCCACCTAATGGTGGCTACCGTCACCGGGGTGGCCCCATTTATGAGTATATTGAGAAACTATTTCCATGATGGGTCTGAGGGGCACCGCTTCCACGTCCTTGAAGGAGCCAGCTACTCCGACGAACTGGTCTATGACCGGGAGCTGTTTGACATGGAGCGAAAGCACCCGGACACGCTGCGGTTCGTGCCCACGGTAAGCCGTCCCAAGGAAGAGGAGAACGCCGGTTGGCAGGGTGAGACGGGTAGGGTCAATGAGATTGTGGAAAGCTACGCCGAGAAGATGGTACTTAGACCGGAAGCGACCCTGGTTTATGCCTGCGGCCACCCGGGGATGATTGAGGACGTAAAAGAGCGTATGGCGCCCAAGGGTTTTAAGGTAAAGGAAGAGAGGTTTTGGAAGCAGTAAAACTTCTCACGACGGAAAAAGAAGGGAGCCTCATATTTGAGGCTCCCTTCTTTTTGGACCAGATTGCTGCCGATCTGGCGGATGTGCATTAAATGCCGTACTTGCTAGGCGATCTCGACTCCGAGAATTACCAGGCCGGCTAACACGGTGATCGTTATGGAGAGAACCAGTGTAAACCATCCGGTAACGTACCTAAGTCTGGGGTACGGTGGCGCTAAGTGGAAGAACACAAGCATGGCAAAGATGGCCAGACCAGTGGATACGATTGCCATTGGCCAGTGCATGATATAGCCCACTTGTGCTCCTCCCAGGAGCTCTCCGCCTACAAAGAAGTAGAACGCATACAGGGCGGAAACTACTGAAAGAAAGAGTGAATAAAGCCCGAGGGTACGCTCGTCTAATCCTCCAAGGTATACCGCGGCTGAAGCAGCGGCGTACAGTGCCCAGAGGGCAACGAAGGCAGCTAAGACGGCACTGATGTCCGCCGGCCCGCCCACCAAGGTAGAATAGCTCCCTCCGGAGAAAACCACCATTCCTCCCAGCAGAATGGCGGCGGCGGCGGAGATCGTCCCTAGGGCCTTAGTGTTCGAGTAACTATCCAAGAAGTACCAAGACTGAGCCCAAAGGGTTGCAGGTAAAACCATCAAGAAAATTATTTCCACGTGTTACCTCCTATAAAATACCTATCCCTATTAACGAATTCCGCAACATCCAACCAAATGACGGCAAAAAAACTAGAAATTGTCCTTGTTGGGACTCGTAATATTATAGAGTAGACTTTCTTCAAAAGTCAATTTTAGTTGACTTGGCCTTTCCCGGTGCGGCATGACCGGTTGTCCCTTCGGCTCCCCTTTGGTTTCCCGTTCCCCCCTGTCTCATGTTTAAGGTAAAATGCCTCCATGAGCAAGGATGCGAAAACTACAGTGACTCCCATCCGACGTCAATATCTCAGCATTAAGCAGCGTTATGCCAACGCCATCCTCCTGTTTCGCTTGGGAGACTTTTACGAGACCTTTGACGAAGACGCTAAGGTGGCTTCCCAGGAGTTGGACATTGTCTTAACCTCCCGGAGCATGGGTAAGGGTGTCAAGGTGCCTATGGCGGGGATCCCTGCTCACGCCGTCGAATCCTATTTGGCCAAGCTCATCAAAAAGGGACATAGAGTTGCCATCTGTGAGCAGCTTAGCGACCCCGCCGCTTCCAAAGGTCTGGTAGACCGGAACGTCGTCCGTGTGGTAACCCCGGGCACCGTGGTGGAGCCTTCCATGCTTGACCAAGAGATCAACAACTACCTGGCGGCCCTTGTTGTTGACGGCCCGGTAGCAGGATTGGCTTATATTGACATAACCACGGGAGAGTTTGCTGCTGCCCAGATGCCGGTAGGCCACGTACCCGCTGAAATTAGTCGCCTGGCCCCGGCTGAACTTCTAGTCCCACAATGCCCGGTGGAACTGCCGGACCTCAACGTGGACGTAGTGGTCCCGTTGACCCCTAAAGACTTTGATCCCGCAAAGGCAAGAGACGCTCTGGTGGACCACTTCCAAGTCCTAACTCTTGAGTCCTTTGGCTGTGAAAATCTTCCCTTGGCCATAGGAAGCGCCGGGGCGATACTGGAGTACCTTTCAAACACGCAGCCTCTGATTTTGGACCAGATTTCCACGCTCAAGACCTACTCCGTGGCTTCTTACATGACCTTGGACCCCCAGAGCAGCCGGAACCTGGAGCTTTATCGAGGGGGTAAGTGGGGCACCGGCGACCTGTCGCTCCTTTCCACCTTGGACTTTACGCGAACATCCATGGGGGCTCGTCTTCTACGTCGCTGGGTTGGGCAACCGCTGCTGGAATTGGCCGAGCTGGAGCGGCGCCAAGAGGCGACGGCGTTCCTTCACGCCGACCTGGTGAAGAGGCAGGAAATTCGCGGGACCCTCTCCAAGATGTCAGACTTGGAGCGGATAATGAGCCGCGTACGTCTGGGCAGGGCCGCCCCTCGTGACCTGTTAGCGCTCAAAGAAAGCCTCAGTGGAGCGGCCCGTCTGCTTACCTTGCTGCAAGAAGACGCGGATGCCCCGAACTGGCTTGAATCCCGGATACGTCCCTTTGACGATCTGGCAGCCTTGGTAGAAGGGGCCATAATGGGAGAGCCTGCCAATAGCCCAGGTGAGGGCGGCGTTATCAAGGAGGGGTTTTCGGAGGATTTGGACAAGCTCCGGTCAGGGGTGGGTGACGCACGAAGATTTATCGCGGGACTTGAGCGTCGGGAAAAAGAAGCCACCGGAATCAGGTCCCTAAAAGTCGGTTACAATCGCGTTTTTGGCTACTACATAGAGGTTAGAAAATCCAACCTGTCGCAGGTGCCCGACACCTATGTTCGCAGGCAAACCCTGACCAACGGCGAGAGGTTTGTTACTCCTGAGCTCAAGAAATATGAGGTCCTAATCCTGAACGCTCAGGAGCGCATCCAAGAGCTGGAGCATGACCTCTATAGACAGGTTTGCGGGCAAATCGGCTTGCAAGCCCAGGGCGTGATCGATTTGGCTCACGGAATCGCACTTGTGGACGTCTTTGCTTCCCTGGCCGAGGCAGCATACCGCTATGGGTACGTGAGACCTGTACTGGTTGAAGACGGCCCTCTCGACATAAAGGGCGGACGCCATCCAATTGCTGAAAGGATTCTGCCCGCCGGGGCATTTGTGCCAAACGACCTCTACCTCTCCAGCGAGGACTCTCAGCTATTATTAATCACAGGGCCCAACATGTCGGGTAAGTCAACATTCATCCGTCAGGCCGCTCTGATTACCCTTATGGCTCAAATCGGCAGCTTCGTACCTGCTGACTCGGCCACGGTGGGGTTGGCGGACCGCATTTTCACCAGAGTGGGTCTCCAGGATGACCTTACCGCCGGGCAGTCTACGTTCATGGTGGAGATGGTGGAGACGGCGGCAATTTTAAACCAGGCTACCCGTCGCTCTTTAGTTATTTTGGACGAGATAGGCAGGGGCACCAGCACCTACGATGGTCTTTCCATTGCCCGAGCGGTAGCGGAGCATATCCACAACGACCCACATCTGGGCTGCCGCACCCTTTTTGCCACTCACTACCACGAGCTTACCCAGCTGGTGGACAGCCTGCCGCGTGTGAGAAACCACACCGTGGCTGTGAGTGAGGATGCGGGCAGTCTGGTCTTTCTCCACCGCATTGTGCCAGGCGGGGCCGATAGAAGCTACGGAGTACACGTGGCCCAGCTGGCTGGCATGCCCAAGACCGTTGTCCACCGTGCCTGGGAGATACTGGAGGCCTTGGAAGCCCTTCCTCAGTCCAAGTCGCTCAACGGTGATAGATGGGCTGAAAGCCGTGGAGAAGATCGGCAGATTCCCCTCTTCTCCGTCAGCGCGCCCCTGATGGAGGAGTTGCGGGGGCTGGACATTACTAACATGACTCCCTTGGAGGCCATTAACAAGCTCTATGAACTCCAGTCCATGGCCAAAGAGGCGGGTTAGAGCCGTGGAAGAAGGGGCGAAATCCCTGAACTGGCCTAAGGCGCAAACTAAACACCCCAAATTTGAAAGGAGAAGACATGACAAAACAGATCACCCTCTATTGGTGGGCGCGCTGAAGCTCCTGTCGCAAGGCGAGGGAGTTACTCTCGCAGCAGGGTGCAAACTTTGAAGAAAGGGACTTTTTCAAAGAACCCTTTTCGGAAGAAGAGCTTGGCGAGCTCATGACTCTGGCGCCACCTTCGGAGATATTTTCCTGGCGGAGTCCCAGCTTTAAGTCCATGGGGTTGGGCAGGGAAACCCTCAGCACTGAAGACCTGCTTGGACTCATGATCCAAGAGCCGCGGCTCATTCGCCGACCAATTATCAGGATAGGTGATAAGCTGATCATTGGCACCAATATGAAAAACATTGAGGCGGCGTTGCAGGAGGGGTAGGTTGGTGAGGATAGCGAGCTCGATGGATATTTTCTTTGACGTGGACCAGACCATTTTGGGTATGGACAACTCCCTTCGCCCAGGAGCAAAGGAGACCATGACGGGTCTAGTTAACATGGGCCATCGAGTTCACATATGGTCCGGCATGGGTGTGAGGAGAGAGGTGGTAAAGCGTCATAAGTTGGAGGGCCTCACTAGCGGGCTCTATCAGAAACCTCTTTACGACTACCATCTGCGGCTGGAAGAGTTGGGGGTCCCGCTGATCCCAGATTTTGTGGTGGACGATGATCCTCTGGTGGTAGCGGCTTTTGGCGGTTTATGGGTCCCGCCCTTCTACTCCAACGATGCTGATGACATGGAGATGGACCGGGTGCTTCGCGTGGCCGTGGAGTTTGCCAAAAAAGGCACCTCTACTGATGCTCACTTCAGGACCAAGACCTCTCCCTGAGTCTCTTCCAAACCTTGAGTCAACGCAACGCCCGCTGCTTGCAGCCCCTGGACGGGGTTGTCTTAAGGGCCGGAATATGAAAACATCAACCCCGTGACGATCAGACTTCTATCAGAGCAGTTAGCCGCGAAAATCGCCGCAGGAGAGGTGGTGGAGCGCCCCGTCTCCGTGGCCAAAGAGCTCATTGAAAACTCCTTGGACGCCGGGGCTACCCGCGTTTTGGTGGAGATAAGAGGTGGCGGAATAGAGCTTGTCCGTATTGTGGACAATGGATCGGGGATGGACTCAGGGGAGGTCAGCTTGGCCTTCCAACGCCATGCCACCAGCAAACTCAGCGACGCTGATAATTTGCAGAGCATATCCACTTTGGGGTTCCGGGGCGAAGCTTTGCCCAGCATCGCCGCCGTTTCAGAAGTTCGCTTGGTCACCAGGCCGGAGGGCAGCGACAGCGGTTGGGAGATCGCGTTGCAGTGGGGACGACTGCAACGCCAGGGGCCTCGCGGCTGTCCACCGGGAACCTCCATCACTGTTTCGCGCCTCTTTGAGAATGTCCCCGCCAGGCGTAAATTTCTCCGCTCTCCCGCTGCTGAGGCCGGTCGAATCAGAGAGTTGGTGTCTCGTTACGCCATGGCTTACCCGAATGTGGGATTTCATCTCACCGTTGAAGGGCGCGAGATGCTGCAATTCTCTGGCAGCGGCAAGGCGGAGGAGTCTCTTGTTTCCGTATACGGCGCCGAGGTTGCCAAGCAGGTGCTGCCTGTCCTCTGGGAAGACCCTTCCGGCACCGTGAAAGTCAACGGTTTTGTAGGCCCGCCTTCTCTCCATCGTTCAAACCGCAGACATATTACCTTCTTTGTGAACCGGCGTTGGGTCCAAAGTCGTATGCTGTCCGTAGCCTTGGAGGAGTCTTATCACGGTTTGTTGCCTCAAGGGAGACGGCCCATGGCCATTCTTAACATTACTGTTTCTTACCACGATGTGGACGTTAACGTGCACCCGACCAAGGCCGAGGTGCGATTTCGTCATGGTGACAAGGTGTTTTCCTCCGTCCAGAGGGCCGTCCGCGGCGTGCTTATGACCTCGTCTCCCGTCCCCCAAGTCCAACTCAATCCCACGGTAGTCACCCCCTCCTTTCAGCCCACCTTTATCTCTTCTCGTTCAGCGTTAACTCAGCAACGAAGGGAGCCATCGCTCCATCCCGGCAACGGTGGAGTTCCCACCGTTACCGCGCCAGCTCTCAGGGTGTTGGGGCAGGCTGGCAGCACGTACTTGGTGGCCGAGGGGCCCAGCGGCATCTTTCTCCTCGACCAGCACGCGGCTCACGAGCGGGTTATTTACGAGAAGGTAATCAGAGAAATGAAGCTTGGGCGCCCTTCTGCCCAGGCGCTCCTTGAGCCCGTAACACTGGAACTGCCCGCCGACTACTTGGAGTTGGCCAAGGACGCTCGGGAGGAGATGGAAGCCTATGGCTTTATACTGGAGTCCTTTGGTGGGAAGTCCTATATTTTGAGGGCGGTGCCCTCCGTGTTCCGTGACATGGACCCGGCTGAAGGGCTCTTGGAGGTGCTGGAGATGGTTGCGTCACCTGAGGGGTCTTCCTTGGGAGACCGCCGGGAGGCTTTGGCGGCCTCTATAGCGTGTCATAGCTCGGTTAGAGCCGGGATGAGCCTCACCCAGGATGAGATGAGAGAGATAATTGGCCTTTTGGAGACCGCGGAAAATCCCCATACTTGCCCCCACGGTAGGCCCACCATGCTGCACCTTAGCTCTCAGCATTTGGAGCGACAGTTCGGCCGGCGCTAGACCAGAGGAAGGTTTCTCTGGGAGATCTTTGGAATACCTGACGTTAGTGGGTTAGGAGGTTTTTGCCTGATGGCCTCAGACCTTGGCGGAAGTATCGCTGTCCGCCCCGGCGTCTTTGCGGGGCCGGAATATGGAATCCTCAGGCAAACCGTCGCCGGGGCTGTTAGCCTCGCTGCCGCTGGACAACAGACTTCCCAAGGAAATTCCCAGTCCCGCAATACCCACCAGTCCCAGGGAAATTCTGCCGAGAAAGCCACGGCGTGTCAGGCCATTGGATTTTTCAGGGCCTTCTGAATTTTTCATTGTTCCTCATTGCTAGAAAGTGTTGGCTGTCCAACAAACCATTGAGCACCAGTTTACCTATTCTGCCGAAAGTTACAAGAGGTGTCTAGGCTTCGGTTGCTTGTTGGGGACAGCCACTGCTTGGTGGCGGATAATATGTCTTTGAAAACTAACCTTGCCAATCCGCCGTATAGAGATTATTGACATCCCTGGAATGTTGCCGGTAGCGTTGACAAAAACACTCACTGGAAATGAAGAAATGCCATCTAAGTTACTTGTTTAGGCCCATTATTAGACCGAAGTCTGGAAAGAATTGGTGTAGAGGCCTGCTTCTTGCACCGCCGACTATTGCCATACTTCTTTTGCTCGTTGCTTGTACGCCTGAGACTTCACCTTCCACAATAGACCCCACCACATCGGTGGGGGCGGCTACTCCGACCGCGTCAGCCGCCACACCCGCCTCCGCTACCCATGCGCCCTTGCCGTCTTCCACTGCCACTGCTGAAGTCACGCCAGGTACCGGGGCGGCAACGCCTGCACCCTCGCCGTATTCCACCGCCACTGCTGAAGCCATGCCAAGTGCCGGGGCGGCAACGCCCGCCGTTGCGCCTTCCCCCCCCGCCGCCGGCCCATGGCCCACCCAACCGCCGTCCATGCCGACGCCTGTCGCGGAGGCGATGGGAATACCGGAGCCGCCCCGGAGAGACCTTTACGAGTTGGCCCGGTCTCTTCGGCTCAAGTCCCACGACGCCATTCCCCCCTTACGCTACGAAAGTCCTACGGCCTATGAGGTCGGACGGGTGGAGACCTTCAATGTGCTCACAGACATCGACATAGTCAAATTCGACGAAATCAGCGCCACCTTGAAAAAGGTTTCCGACAACGCTTACTGGTACGTGCAGGACGGGTGGGGGGTTGACGACAGTGATCTGGAAAAGGCCGTCAGTGTCTTTGAAGAGCGTATTCTCCCGCAGTTGACCGCCTACTTTGGGCCCCTTTGGCCCCCGGGTACACTGGAGGGTCATCGAATCACCATTCTTCACGCTAGGTTTAGGGGCCTGGCGGGCTACTTCAGTTCGGCCGATGAGTACCCAACCACGGTACACAAGAGCAGCAACCAACAAAAGATGGTCTATATTAACCCCTCCGTTCTTAGGATAGGCAGCAGTGATTACCTTTCCGTTTTGACCCATGAACTCCAGCACGCCATCAACTGGAACCTGAGCGGAGGTCAAAGTTCCTGGCTGAATGAGGGCTTGTCACAGGTGGCCGAAAACCGGCTTAATTGGTCGCCTCGTTCCGCGGGTTCTTACGTAAATTCCTTGCCCACTTCCCTGGTGAACTGGCCCATTAGCCATGAGGGCTCCTCTCCCTATTATGGCGCTTCCTTCCTCTTCAGCCAGTTTCTAGTTGACCAATACGGCTCAAGTGAAGGCCTAGGGCGCCTGCTCGCGGCGGGGGCCAGTGGCATTTTCGCTGTAAACTCCTACCTGAACTCCCTGGGAGCAGATGACGACTTTGACTCTGTTTTTGGGCGGTGGATAGTTGCGAATTATCTAGCGCAAACCGGCGATGGGCCCTATGACTATGAAGAATCTTGGCCGGCTGCTCAACCTACCGACGCGTTGGACCGGGTTGGCACTCACGAGTTTTATCAACCCCAGTACTCGGCGCGGTACCTTCTTCTTGACTCGGAGGCAAAAGACATGGAGGTACAGTTTTCCGGGAACACGCATACGCCGTTGCTGGCCGTGGAACCAATGGCGGGTGGACACTGCTGGTGGAGCAATAGGGGTGACTCCATCAGCGCCACTTTGACCAGGGAGTTCGACCTCTCCAATGTGGCGCAAGCCAGCCTTCGCTTCACCATGTGGTACCGGATAGAAGAGGGCTGGGATTACGCCTACGTTCAGGTTTCCACCGACGGTGGCTCAACTTGGGACATCCTGCAGGGCGCCCTATCCAGTTCCGATAATCCGTCGGGGAACAGCTACGGGCCGGGCTACTCGGGGGTCAGCGATGGTTGGGTGGAGGATTCGGTGGACCTCTCGCCCTACGCTGGAAAGAGGGTCTTGGTACGCTTCCACTATGTCACCGACGACGCCATCAACGGTACAGGGATCTGCCTAGATAGTATCGCCGTCCCCGAGTTGGGATTTTTCGATTCCGTCTCCGTCAACGAGGGATGGACTGCTCATGGGTTCTACCGTACCAACAATCGGATCCGCCAAAAATACGCGGTCTACCTTGTTGAGCGCAAGGGTGAAGAGA
Source organism: Dehalococcoidia bacterium (assembly GCA_965226535.1). Taxonomy (GTDB): domain Bacteria; phylum Chloroflexota; class Dehalococcoidia; order Lucifugimonadales; genus JAPULR01. The sequence goes on from CBDDDE010000010.1 coordinate 1,143,110, forward strand.
GAATAGTGACACGGGTGGAGCTGGATGAGTCCAACCGGGGGAAGGTCATCGTGTCCAATCTCCAGACGCTGGATGAAGCCATGTTGGTCGTGGGTAGTCTAGCAGAGGGGAGCAACAACCCCGCCGAATACAACCTGACTCTCAGGGACTTGGAATAAACCTGATGCCGCCAGGCAGCCTTAAGGGCTTAACTTGTAGACGGTCTGAAACTGCTATTCCAGGAAGTCTTTTAGCCGGCGTGACCGCGTGGGGTGGCGCAGCTTGCGCAGCGCCTTGGCTTCAATCTGCCTGATTCGCTCTCGAGTGACGCCAAATTCTTTGCCCACCTCTTCAAGGGTGCGGCTGCGACCGTCTTCTAGTCCAAAGCGGAGTTGAAGTACGCGGCGCTCGCGGTCCGTAAGAGTGTGGAGCACGTCGCTAATCTGCTCTTTCAGGAGTTGGAAAGAGGCCGCGTCTGAGGGTGCCGGCGCGCTCTGGTCCTCAATAAAGTCGCCAAGATGGCTGTCCTCCTCTTCCCCAATAGGGGTCTGAAGGGAAACAGGCTCCTGGGAAATCTTGATTATCTCTTCAACTCGCTCCGGTGTCAGGTCCATTTCCTTGCCAATCTCTTCTGGGCTCGGTTCCCGGCCAAAGTCTTGCAGCAGACGGCGATTATGCCTCATCAGCTTGTTAATGGTCTCAACCATGTGGACGGGAATTCGGATTGTTCTGGCTTGGTCCGCAATGGCGCGGGTGATGGCCTGGCGAATCCACCAGGTGGCATAGGTGCTGAACTTGTACCCTTTCCTGTAGTCAAATTTTTCCACCGCCCGTATCAGGCCAATGTTCCCCTCTTGTATGAGGTCCAGCAGGGACATGCCCCGTCCAATGTACTTCTTGGCCACACTGACCACCAAGCGCAGATTGGCCTCGGTAAGGTGCTTCTGGGACTTGAGTGCTTCCATCTTGATGCTTTTGACGTAGTACCGTAGACGCGGCTCCACGGGAGGGAGCTTGGCGCGGCATTGTCCGGTGTCCAGCTTTTTCCTGAGCTGGCTCAGGGTGCAGTCCCCCAAAGTGTTTGCGCTCTCCGGGGGCAGGACCCAGCTGTCCAAGGATAGTTGAATAACGGCCTTCTCGACATCGGCGACCTCTTCATCCACGTCCCCCGCCACCCTCTCCATAAGCTCCGGGTCTAGGAGCACGTCAATGGCGGCTCTGACCTCCGGATGGCTGATGATGCCGAACAGGGTCAGTTCCTCTATAAGACCCAGGCGCTGTCCTATGGAATCAACCAGAGGCTTGGCCTCGACCAGTCGTTCCAGCAGCACTATGCTGGCCTCCCACGCCGGCACGAGGCGGCCCGTGTCGCCCTGCAGTTCGGCCTCCACGGCGTGAATATGCTTTCCACCCTCCATGCTGCGGGCCAGCACACGCTCGTCCCTGGAGGTAAGCAGCTGGACCCTTCCAATCTCGCGGAGGTACATGCGTACCGGGTCGTCCAGAACCTCGGCGCCTTCAAGATGGGGCTCCCAATCCGGGTCATCAGTGCGCACCTGTATTGCGCCCGGGGGCACCATGACCCTCATAGGTTTGGCGCCGCCGCCCATGGAGTCTTCACCTGAGTCGTCCTCGTTGTTGGCGACAGCTGCGGGAATCACTTCCAGGGCCTTATTGGTTGGGTTGTCGGTCCCGAGGGCCGTAGCGGAGCTTGACTCCTGCCCGTTGGCTATAGACTCCAGGAATTCCTCGTCTGCTTTCAGGGTGCCGCGGGTTTTTCTCGTACCTACCATATATCTATACGCTCCTAGATCTAAAGAGAGCTTCCATATCGTGGTTAATCTTCAGTATTTCCTCCCCATGCTCGTTAATCTCTTCAGGGTCCATGTCCGACAGGCGCAGGCCCTCTTCAACTTTTAGCTGCCTGAGTCGCCGTTCTTGCAGGCGTTGAATGCAATGGATTAACGCGGTCTCTTTCTCTCTGAGATCGGATGGCGGAAGAGGCTTCTGGGTCAAATGTGAAAAATGATTGATAATGCCCTGGTCCAATAGTTCCATTTTGAGACCTTGTAGCCAATTTGTAAACACTTCCCGGTTTTCAACCCTGAGAAATTGATCAGCCCTCAGGTCAGTAGCCAGGGGCGAAAGATTGGGGTTTTGCAGCAGCAAAGCCAGACAATGCTCCTCAATGGGGTCCCTCTCCAGCCGTTGAAAGGGCGTGGCCGCCACCGCCGCTGTGCGGCCGGTGCTGCGGACCGGCCTCTGTGGGCGTGGTCTGCCCATACTTGCCTCAAGGGTTGCCTCGCTGACCTCGAGCATTTCAGCCAGGTTTCGGAAATGCCTGTCCTGCTCAAAATGATTGGGGATGGCCGCCACCAGTGGAAACAGCACCTCGGCCATTTGCGCTTTGCCTTGAGCGCTGGACAGGTCGAATTTTGCGGAGAATGCTTTGAATAGAAACTCCATGAGGGAAAGGGTCTCCGTGGTGAGGCGCTCCCAATGTTGGGGGTCTTCCAGGATTATCTCGTCGGGGTCCCTGCCCTGTGGCAAAGGCGCTATCTTCAACTTAGGGCCGCCCGCACGCACGTACATTGTGCTTCCGCGTGACCGCGACACCTCCTGTTTTTGCATTACCTTCCAAGAAGTTTCCAGGCTTCTGAGAGTGGCTTCCTGGCCCGCCGCGTCCGAGTCTAGGGCTAGGACAACCTCTTTCGCCGTATCCCGCAGCAGACCGGTTTGAAAATGAGTCAAGGATGTTCCCATGGAAGCTACCACGTTGGAGAAGCCGTGCTGGTGAGCCACTACGGTGTCCATGTACCCTTCCACTACCACCGCGGCTCCGCTTTCCTTTATGGCCTCCTTGGCGAGATGGAAGCCAAAGAGAAGACGGCTCTTGTCAAACACAGGACCCTGGCGTGAGTTGAGGTACTTGGGGTTAGAATCATCAAGGGCGCGCCCGCCGAATCCGACCATCCTTCCTTCAGGGTCCCAAATTGGAAAAATTAGCCGTCGCCTAAAGAGGTCTTGACTTGTCCCGTCCTGAGAGCGGGCCACGATACCAGACAAGGCTAGTTGGCTTTCAGAATAACCTAAGGACAGCAAATTGCGCCTCAGTGAGTAACCGTCGCCGGGACTCAGGCCAATCTGGAACTTGGCGACGGTGTCCGAGGTTATTCCCCGTTTCTTTATGTACGCCCGCGCTGACACGCCCTCCGGCGACGCGAGATATCGGGAAAAGAAGTGGGCTGCGGCCTCGTTGAGCTTATATAGAGGGTCGTCCTTTGGGGGGGCTCTTCTTGTGGAGATTTCCGTGCCGGTGATTTTGGCCAACTCCTTCAGAGCACGACTGAAGTCCACGTTCTCCCGCTGCATGTAGAAGGAAAAGGCGTCGCCGCCGATAGCGCAGGCGCCAAAACAGCGCCAAGACTGCCTATTGGGAAAAACAAAGAAGGACGGGGTTTTTTCCGTGTGGAAGGGACATAAGCCCTTGAAGCTGGCGCCGGACTGCTGCAGCGGCACGTATTGCGATACTAGATCTACAATATCCAGCTTCGCTTTTATATCGTCGATTACTGTCACGTGGTCGCCTCTAGCCTGCCATGATGCTTATAGCGGGGCCACGTTGTGGAGCTAACATAATGCATATAGTACAACTAAACCTGTGGTTCTGTAAGAAGGTGCGTCCTTCTCCGGCAGATTTGCTCAAACCCTGGCGACGGGGCTGGTAATTGTGAGGAACCGGAGCACGTTCAAACCATCTTCAAGGGAGTAGCAAACGGTGGTAGAAGCCTTTTCAAGAAACTCAAAGCTGGGAATATCCGAGCATAGGTTCACCAGCACCACCGGTTTTCCCCATGCGTAGGCCATGCCTACCTCTGCCGAAGTGCCGATGTTTCTCCCTTCATTCTCAATTACGCAGAAGACCAGGTCGGCAGACCGCAGCAAGACCACGTCCCTGGGAAAGAATACGTCGGAGCCTTTGCCTGCGGGTCCGCCATCTTTTGTGAATTTGTACGGCCAGAGAAACTCGCAACCCTCAATCCGAGAGGCTACCCTATCACGCCAGTCGGTGTGCATGTTCCCTGCCAAATAAATCTTCATTGGGTACTCCCTACAATCTCGGTTGCCGATTTGGGTCCATGCTTCTTTGTCGATGAGGTGCCCTAGGGGAGTAGTGGCCGCGATACTCGGGCGGAAGAAGTTGGGCAATGCGTTCCATAATCATGTCAGTCCCTTGCCGAAGCACCGCGCGGCTCACATTGCCCTCCATAACTGGCAAGGTAAAGGGGTTGCCTATCTTTACGCCAATTTTACAAAAGGGAAAGGCCACGCGCCACATTCCCGGAATGCCCTCGGTGCCCGTCAGCGCAACGGGAATGATGGGCGCTTGTGACTTATGGGCGAGGTAGCTGATTCCCGGTTTGCCCCGTTCCATCGAAGCAGTCTTGCTTCGCGCTCCCTCCGGAAACATGAGTATGGCTCCGCCCTCATCAAGGATGTTCAATGCCCATCTCAGGGCCTTCATGTCCTGTCCCCCTCGGCTCATTGGGTGTGCACCGACGTTTTTGAATAAGAATGACGTAAGGGGATTGGCAAAAAGCCCCTGCTTAGCCAGGAAATTCAGCCTTCGGTTGAAGCTGGCCATGACCACCGGGGGGTCGGCGTTGCTGAGATGATTGGCAGCGACAATTAGCGGCCCTCTGGGAGGGATGGCCTCCCTGCCGCACACCTCCCATTTCGAAAACAGCGTGTACTGCACCCTGGCCAGCCCCATGGCAAAACCGTAAAATAGCGCCATTACGCCTTCTCGATTAACTCCAGGGCTCGCTGGACTACATCGTCAATGGTCATTCCTTCACTGTCGATGACGTGGGCATCGTCGGCAGGGTGCATGGGCGAATGCGCCCGTTCCGAGTCCAGCTTGTCTCGAGCCTCCAAATCTTCCAGCACTTGGGCAAATTCCATGGGGCGTCCCATGCTGCAAAGCTCTTGGTGGCGCCTTTTTGCACGCTCCCGGCTCGACGCCTGAAAATACAGTTTTACCGGGGCGTTAGGGGTGACTACCGTCCCAATGTCTCTACCTGTCACCACTATCCCACCCTCGGCGGCCAGCATCTGCTGCTGCTTCACCAAGGCCTCCCTGACGCCTTGGACCTTGCTTACCAGGGATATCTTCTTGTCAATCTCTGTGCGGTGCTCCTCCAAGGTCGCCGGGGTGACGCTAATAATCACGCCGGACTCCTTGTCGGACGCCTGAATGTTCGAATTCAAGGCTAGTTTAACCAGTGACTCTTCGTCCTCTAGGTCAATTCCCTGCTTCATGGCAAGCCAAGTTACGGCTCGATACATTGTCCCCGTGTCCAGGAACTTGTAGCCCAAGCGCTGGGCCAGCAATCGTCCCACCACAGTTTTGCCCGTGGCTACGGGCCCGTCTATTGCTATTACGCTGGGAATGGACAATGGAACTGCTGCGGAGGTGATGAGGTTCGACTGCAAACTGGCACGGCCATCGTAGGCATTATATCATTCCCACGTGGCAATTAGATTATCATTGCGGTCAATTGTAGATGCCATAGGGATCAAAGCCGTGTCTAAATCCATGCCAACATACGGGCTTTTCTCCTTCCTGATTCTTTTGATCGCCACCGCCCTGTTGTCGGTTCTTGCCTCCCTTTACACGCCCTTTCCCGGCGATAGAGAGGTTTTGGAGGCCTTTCAAAGCATGGAGGCTTCATGGCTCAATGTTGCAGTACGCAGTACAACATGGCTAGGGGGCACAGTGGCCAAAGCCGTGTCTCTAGTGGCCCTTGGGACCATCCTCTGGATGACAGGGCGTAGGCGATATGTTGTGGGTTGTGCCTTAATTGCCCTGCTGGAACTGTCTGCGTTGGGGGTCAAGGAGCTTATCGGAAGACCCAGGCCCGACTTTGCCATTTTCCCTCCCGCCGCCGGCACGGCGGCCTTTCCCAGCGGTCACGCCATACATGCATTTCTATTCTTTGGATTTCTGTTCTACTTGTGCCACGCCCACGCGCAGGCGTCAAAACTCAGATACGTTCTCCAGGGGCTTATGGTATTGTTGGCGCTGGTAATAGGCATGTCCAGGGTCTACCTGGGAGTCCATTGGCCCAGCGACGTCTTGGGCGGTTTCCTCTATGGAGGCGTATTCCTATGGGTGGTTGTGCACACGGTTAAAGGTCCTTGGCCTCGGCTCTTCTCCGCATTCTTATACGGGGTCGCCTCCAGCAGACTGTTACGACGCCCCTCCCAATTTCCGTGCAAGAGGGGATGACGGGTAGAGGTGGCACGAATGGACCTACAAACAGCAATGGGCACCTATACGCCGCGCAGAGACCACCTGGGCCAAGGTGGAAAACAGCCCCTTTCGCATCTATAATTGTGCCTAAATGCTTACGTCTCCCGTTCTAGTATTAAACCTTAATTACGAGCCTATCAATATTTGTAATGCCAGACGGGCATTGTTGCTTCTGTTTAGGGGTAAGGCCGAGATTCTGGAGAACGGATGGGGACAGATCCGGAGCGAGAGAGAGATATTCGACCTCCCCTCGATTATTCGCTTGGTTTACATGGTCAAAAAGCCCTTCGTTAAGCGTAAGTTGTCAAAGAAAGAGGTCTTCCTTAGGGACCGGCATACCTGCCAGTACTGCGGTGAGAGGAACAAGGTGCTGACCCTTGACCACGTTAGGCCCCGGCGCCAGGGTGGACAGCAGACCTGGGAAAACATTGTGAGCGCCTGCATACTATGTAACCACAACAAGGCGGGGCGAACTCCAAGAGAGGCGGGAATGACCCTACTGCGATTGCCCAAAGCTCCCTATCCCAGCCCCTACTACGTTCTCCATGGACGCACGATTTTAGAAGAATGGAAAAAGTTCGTCCCCTGGGAAATTGACTAGGTCCGGCTCTTCAACCCGTGGTCCCGGCGGCTGGGACGGCCAGCATAAGCGCTTCAAGGCTCAGCCTTGGATTGACGTTGTGGTCTAGGGCCTGGACGGTTTTTGCGATGGCGCCTATAAAGTCCGTTATCTGCCTGGACGTATAGGCCTGGTTCCATTCCTTCAAGTCCTTGGCGTAGTCCCGATTGAGGACCCAATCCTCCACACCTTCGCGCATGAGCATGAGGTCCCTCCACCAACTAAGCCAGATGTCCAGCACCTCCAGGGCCTCCCCTCGATCACGATAGTAGAGAGAGGCAATGTCCGAGGCAGCGTGAAAGCGGCGTTCTACGTCGGCCCCCAGCAGGCTGATTAGCCTGTCCAACTCGCTCTTGCGGCGTTCCAGTACCAGGGGGTCTTCAAGGGTTAGCAAGGCCCATCCAAGACTGCCGCGACAAAGCTGAGCCAGCAGCTCTGCATCGTTCCTCTCCACAGAACGGTTCTCCTCAAGATACCGGGTTATCTCATGCTGGGCCATGGGCTTCAGCTCAATTCTTGTGCACCTGGACTTAATGGTGGGAAGCAGCCGGTCTTCCTGGGAAGTAAGGAGAATGAGCAGGGTATCCGGTGGCGGTTCTTCCAGAGTCTTCAAGAGGGCGTTGGCTGCTTCTTCACTCATGGTTTCGGCGTCTTCAAAAATGTAGACCCTACAGGCGCCCTCATAAGGCTTTAGATGGGCCTGACTGCTAACGGACCTCACCTCTTCAATGCTTATCTCCCGACGCCGGGACGCTTTATCGTCGTCTTGATTTAGGCCAATAACCCGCACGTCGGCATGAAGCCTGCTGGTGATGCGTCGGCATTGGGTGCATTGGTGGCAGGGTGACGTGTCTTCCTTCGAGGTACAGTTAACCGCCCGGGCCAAGTCCAGGGCAAGAGTGCCCTTGCCCACATGAGGAGGTCCTACCAGCAGGTAGGCGTGGGACAATCGTCCCAACGCAAAGCTGGCCTCCAGCTGTGTTATGGCGTGGCTCTGCCCGATAACTTGCCACATGTCGTCATTTCCCTTGAGGAAGTCTACGCGTCCTAAAGATTGCTTACGGCTCCGCGCATTTTGATAGAAGTTGTACCTGTGCAAAGGCCCTTTGGCGCTTGGCTATCGTGGGGTTGGTCTCCACCTAGAAGCGAGATGTAGCCCCCAAGGGAGTCAGAGAGGCCCGGCTCAGTGCGTATCTACCTAACGTCGAGAAGCATCTGGTCCTGGTAAGTCTCCCGGCGGCGAATGACCCGCGCTTCGCCCTTGTTGACAAGTACAATGGGCGGTTTGGGATTCAGGTTGTAGTTGCTGGCCATGGGGATGCAATATGCCCCGGAGGCCGGTATGGCAATCAGGTCATTGCCGCCCCTGTCAATGGGAGGCAGGAGTACATCTTTGACCAGAATATCCCCCGATTCACAGTATTTCCCAGCGATGGTTGCTACCTCGGTGCTCTTATCATTCATACGGTTGGCGATTACCGCCTCATAGGCTGCGTCGTAGAGGGCGGGCCTTATGTTGTCCCCCATACCGCCGTCCACCGAGACATACCGGCGAATGCCTGGTATATCCTTGACTGCGCCAACGCGGTACAGGGCCACACCCGCCGGCCCGACTATGGCCCGTCCTGGCTCCACCACAAGATGTGGGAGCTCCATGCCCAATCGTTGGCATTCCTTGACCATTGTGCCCACAATGGCTTCAGCGTAGTCCCCCACGTGGGGAGGCGCTTGGTCTCTAGTGTAGGCAATAGCAAACCCGCCGCCGGGACTGAATTCCTGTAGGTTAAGACCTTCCTCTCTTAGGCCGGCGGCAAATCCTAGCACGACCTCAACGGCCGAGCGGTACGGCTCCAACTCAAAGATGGGAGAACCCAAGTGGAAGTGGAGTCCCTTGAGGTCCAGGTGCGGGGCCGCAACGGCGCGGCGGACCGCCTCGGCGGCGTCTCCCGTCTCAATGGAGAATCCAAATTTGCTGTCCAGAACGCCGGTGGTGGTCTTGACGTGGGTGTGGGGGTCTATGCTTGGCGACACCCTCAGCAGGATCTCCTGGGTCCCACGGGTCCTGGCCGCCACCTCATCTAGCAGCGCCATCTCGTAGAAGCTGTCTACGACTATGCGCCCTATGCCCCACCGTACGGACTGCTCAAGCTCGTCTTCCAACTTGTTGTTGCCGTGAAAATATACCCTTTCTTTAGGGAAGTTCACAGCCTGGGCCACCGCCAATTCGCCTCCCGAAACGACGTCGAGGCCCAAGCCCTCGGCGGCGAAAATTTCGGCCAAGGCAGTGTTGACGTAGGCCTTGCTGGCGTAGGCCACGGTGGTGTTGGAATACCGCGTCTTGAACTCCTCCATGAAGCTTCGGCAGCGACCTCGCAGGGTCACTTCGTCAAAGATGTAAAGGGGAGTGCCGAATTGGGAGGCCAACTCTACTGTGTCGCAGCCGCCAATGATGAGGTGACCGGAGGCGTCCACCGCCGAAGTGTCGGGGAATACGTTCTGAGGAAACATAGATAGGTCCTCCTAAGTGTCCTCCTATCTTAGGTAGGGCAATTTGCCAGTGTCAAGATATGGTCACGGGTCCGGAGCTGCCATCACCCGCGCCTATGGCATTGCGGGGAAAGTGGGGGTTCATGTTTTTCTTCCTGGTATGTCCGGATTGTAGGGATGGGCATGGCTGTACCGGGGCTAGTTTTCGGGGCCGTGATTGAAGTAAGGACGTTGAGGGAGTGAAGATGGTATGCTTTGAAGGATGCGCCTTAGTAGTATGTTTGTGCTATCTTGCTATGTAAGGAATGGCAGGTAGAATCGACCGAAGAAAGATGCCGTGGAGTTGATGCCGATTTCCATTGCGGTATTTGTTGGACCTGGCAATGTGATGACGCCCTTAGATAATTGAGAGGGAGTAGACCAATCTCAACGCAACCTCAAGATGTTACGTATCCTAACACGCTTTATTATGGCGACAATCTGAGCGTCCTTCAGGAATACGTCGCCGACGAGTCGGTTGACCTGGTGTACTTGGACCCGCCCTTCAACTCTAACGCCAGCTACAACGTGTTGTTTCGGGAAAAGAGGGGCGAGGAGTCGCCGGCGCAGATAAAGGCTTTCACTGATACCTGGGCATGGACTGAGGAGACGGAACGTACCTACGAGTTGGGCATAATCCAGAACCCGCTGACCCCGGTGGCGGTGAAGGAGATGGTAGCCGCTTTCCGGCAATTCGTTGGCCGTAACGCCATGATGGCGTACTTGGTGATGATGGCGCCACGGCTGGTAGAGCTGCATCGGGTGTTGAAACCCACGGGCAGCTTGTATCTTCACTGCGACCCAACAGCCGGACACTATCTCAAAATTTTACTGGACTCAGTGTTTGGCAAAGAGCAGTTTCGCACCGAGATTTCTTGGAAGCGAACCAGCGCCCACAGCGACACGCGGCAGGGCCGAAAGCAGCATGGACGCATCCATGATTTAATCCTCTTCTACTCTAAGGGAGATAGCTGGACTTGGAACCCGCTCTATACGGAGTACGACCAAGACTACATAGACGAGTTCTATCGTCATGTGGAGCCGGAAACTGGAAGGCGGTACCGACTTGACAATCTGACCGGGCCGGGTGGCGCTGACAAGGGTAATCCTTCTTATGAAGTGTTGGGAGTTACCAGGTATTGGAGATACAGCCAGGAGCGGATGGCTGAGTTGATTGATCAAGGGCGTATAGTCCAAAGTCGTCCGGGCGCTGTTCCGGCGTATAAACGGTATTTGGACGAGATGCCGGGGATTCCCCTTCAAAATTTTTGGACAGATATTGAGCCGATAGGCTCTCGCGCCAAGGAGCGCCTGGGCTACCCCACCCAGAAACCTCAAGCTCTGCTGGAGCGCATCATCCAGTCGTCTTCCAACCCCGGCGACGTGGTGCTGGACCCCTTCTGTGGCTGCGGGACCGCCGTGGCCGCCGCCCAGCAACTGAACCGTCGTTGGCTTGGCATTGACGTTACACACCTGGCCGTGGCCCTCATCAAGAATAGGTTGAAGACTGCTTTCAGTCTGGACCCGGGCCAACAATATGAGGTAGTGGGTGAACCTCGGGACGTGGGCAGCGCTCGCGCCCTATGGCAGCAGGACCCCTATCAGTTCCAGTTTTGGGCCGTTTCCCTCCTGGAAGCTCAGCCACGGCAGAAGCAGAGGCGCGGCCCCGACCGGGGTATCGACGGACTGCTGTATTTTATTGACGGTCCGCGGCGGAAGCCTCAGAAGGTTGTTGTTCAGGTGAAGGGCGGACGGGTTTCCTCCCCACTAATACGCGACTTGAGAGGCGTGGTGGAGCGGGAAAAGGCGGCCCTGGGGTTGTTCATCACGCTGGAGGAGCCGACGCGGGACATGCGCAAGGAGGCGGCCAGTAGCGGTTTGTTTCACTCAGACCTTTGGGACCAAGATTATGCCAGAATACAGATGCGCACTATTGAAGAGATGTTAGGGGGCCGAGGGTTTGACCTGCCGCCCCGTCCGTCGGCGTACCAGCCGGCGCAGCGGATGCATCGTTCAGCGGGGGAACAGGGGATGCTGATGGAAACCGCTGAAGTGTACACGGACGGGGGTTAGGGAATTGCCGCGTGACCGCCGCATAGGGCGAAGGGTGGTATAGGGCCAAGTTGGTGCCGGGGGTTGTGTCCTAGGTAAGGGAGAGACAGCGGCTCCGCATAGGCGCCGTTTATAGTCATATCCGCTCAACTTTGTTACCATAGTAGGACAACCTTTTGCTTCGGAGGCAACATGCCGCTGTATTACGATGGGGAAGTACAGATTTACAAGGTTCCCAATATGAGCGCTATGGGCAACAATGGGTATATCGTGAGGTGCCCCAGCACCGGCGAGGCTGTGATTATCGACGCCCCGGGGGAGCCGGAGAAGCTTCTCAGAGAGGTTGGCGACGCAAAAATCAAAGCCATTCTCATTACCCACGGCCACGGGGACCATATTGCCGGGGTGCGAGAGGTGAAGAAGGGTACCGGCAAGGAAGTGGGCATACACCGGGAAGATGCCCCCAACCTCTCATCGGATAAGCCGGGGTTTTACCTTGAGGACGGTGATACGATTCAGGTTGGCACAGTAAATCTGCAGGTAATGTTCACACCGGGACACACTCCCGGCGGCGTCTGCCTCCTGACAGGCAAACACCTCTTTTCCGGCGATACCCTTTTCCCCGGGGGGCCCGGACGCAGCCGTTCCCCTGAAGCCTTTAAGCAGCTGGTAGACAGCATCACTTCCAGGCTTCTTGTACTGTCTGACGACACCTTTGTCTATCCCGGTCACGGCGACGATACTACTATTGGAGCTGCTAAGAAGGAGTACGCCAACTTTACCTCGCGTCCCCATGCTGAAGACCTCCATGGCGAGATATCATGGCTGCGCAGTTAGCGGCCATTTACTGTTGACACTCCTATGAGCTTAATTCATAACAACACAGTATTGGATAACGGCCTTCGCGTTCTTACCACTACGATGCCACAGACCTATTCAGTGTCCATGGCCATCTTAGTGGGGGCCGGCTCTCGTTACGAGAGCGATGAGACGGCGGGGTCAACCCACTTTCTTGAGCACCTCCTATTCAAGGGGACCAAAAGCTGGCCCAAAGCCCAGGATATTAGCGAGGCTATTGAGGGTGTGGGCGGAGTGATGAACGCCAGCACGGACCGGGAGATTACTATCTATTGGTGCAAGGTTGCAAAGCCCCACTTCAAAAAGGCCCTGTCCATTCTATTGGACATGGTTGTCAATCCTCTCCTTGATCCTGGCGAGATGGAAAAAGAGCGGCAGGTTATCCTGGAAGAGCTGAGGATGAGCAACGATTATCCTTCCCACCGGGTGGACCTGCTCATAGATGAGATGCTGTGGCCCAATCAGCCCATGGGGAGGGATGTGGGCGGCACCGAGGAGTCGGTTACCGGGATTACTCGCGAGAATTTGGTTGATCTCATGCGCTTCCAGTACAGCCCCGTTAACGTGGTGGTTTCCGTGGCGGGCAGCGTTTCTCACGATGAGGTGCTGGCTGAGTTGAAGCCTCCCGTAGTCGATTGGAAGCCTCGGAAGTCCCGCGCCTGGGCGCCCGTGAAGCTCGAGCAGGAAAAGTCCGCCCTGCGTATAGAATATCGCAAGAGTGAGCAGGCCCATTTATGCGTCGGCCTCCCCGGACTAGCATTGGACCATCCGGACCGTTATGCCCTGAGTCTGGTCAACATAATGCTTGGGGAAGGTATGAGCAGCCGGCTATTTCTGGAAGTGCGAGAGAGGCAGGGCCTTGCCTACGACGTCCATAGCTCCCTGAGCCAGTATCTAGACTGTGGGTCCCTGGTGGTGTACTGCGGCTCGGAGCCATCGAGAAGCCCCAAGGTGCTGGGCGCCATCATGGGCCAGCTTAGCGCCATTTGCGACGGCTTTTCGGAACGTGAGCTTGATAGGGCTCAAGAGTACTCCAAGGGTCGTATTATGCTGAGGATGGAGGATACCCGCAGCGTGGCTATGTGGCAAGGAGGCCAGGAAATATTGCTAAACAGGGTCTCAACGGTTGATGAGGTGGTAAAAGCCATTGATGCGGTGACGCTAGATGACGTTAACAGAGTGGCTGGGGATATAGTCAAGGAGGACCGGCTGAACCTGGCCATCGTCGGACCCTTCCGCAGCGACCGCAGATTTCTCAAGCTCCTGAAGCTCTAGCGGTTCAACTACCATCCCCCTGGCCCTCTTCCTGACAGGAAGGGGGAAAAGAATATAAGAATATGTATGGGGACACCCTCAGGCTCCCGGCAGAGGGGCCAAGCCCGTCTGCACTTCCCCTTTGAGGTTTGGTCTATGTGTGCATGACGTCGGCACGTGTGCCCGTTTTGTTTGGCGAGAGTTTGTAGTTCAAACCCACTGCTGCAAGACTGTTAGAGGGTATTAGAACTGACGGGTGTCGCTTTATCCGGCTAGGTCGCCGACGGCCTTAATTCTTATCCTAACGGCGTTGCTGGGGATGTAGGTTAAGGGTATCTCCTCCATCTCTACCACCTCCACCGAGGTGCGCTCGGCCCCTGCCGCCACCGCCTTCTCCACCGCCTCGGCGCGAGCGTTAAACAATGCTTCATCCCGCCCCATACTGTCCAGGGAATACACCTTCTCCACCTGGCCTCCGACTTGGGCGATGGCTGCGCCGATGGCATTGGCGACCTCGGCGTGCGGTGGCCTGATAACCTGGGTAGAGCCCTTCAAGCAGTCAGTGGCAAGAACACTTCCTCCGCCTACCAGGACTACGGGGACATCGTGCCTGCTAAGCTTCACTTGGTCGATGACCGCCTCCAGCTTCCTTCGGATAGCGTTCAAGCCATCCTCAACAAGGCTGCGGTCCAGCCCTTTCACCGCATTGGGGTTGCCCATGTGGGCTAGGCCTCCCGCCACGGCCAGGTCGCTGGCAGTGGTGACGGTACCGCCAAAGACCCTGCTCTCGGTGGACAATCTATATCCGACACTCCGTGGGCCTATCCGCAGCGGCTCGGCCGTGACAATGCTCCCGCCGCCAAGGGGGATGGAGATTACGTCCGGCATGCGGAAGTTTGTGCGCACTTGGGCGATGGCAACCTCCACCGACGCCTCCCGTGGGAAACCGTTGACCAACGCGCCGCCGTCGGTGGAGGTGCCGCCGACATCTATGACGATACCGTCGCGGACACCGGAGAGGAAAGCGGCGCCCCTCATGCTGTTGGTGGGACCTGAAGCTATAGTGAAAACGGGGTAGCGAGTTGCAAAGCCGGAGTCCATGAGAGTGCCGTCGTTTTGACTAATAAAGAGGGGAACATCCAGTCCCAGAGAGTAAATGGCACTTTGAATACTCGGAATAACCCTTTCCGCAGCGGCTGAAAGGGCCGCGTTCAGGGCCGCGGCGTTCTCGCGCTCTAGAATTCCCACGCGGCCAATCTCGTGGGACAAGGTGACTCGCAACTCCGGGGCGACCTGTCGGATTAGGGCGGCGGCCCGCTCCTCATGGGCGGGGTTGATGGGCGAAAAGACGCCGCTCACCGCCACGGATTGAACCCCTTTGGCGCGCATGTCTTCCACCGTGGACTTCACCTCATCCGGGTCAAAGGACGAAATCTCGCGTCCGTCAAACTCGTGACCGCCATGGGCCATGTAAGTGTGGTGGCCAATGGACTCCATCAAGGGAATGGGCCAGTCGGCCAGAGGGGGAAGCAGGGTGGTGGCAGGGAGGCATAGACGCAGCACCGCAGTGGCAGCCAGGCCCCGGCGCTCCAGAAGCGCGTTGGTAAAGTGAGTGGTGCCTAGCATGACCGCTTCCGGCCGGACACTATGCGTCCCTCCGTCCATAACCCCTTGGATGGACGCCGCAATGCCAGAAGTAACGTCCGGCGTGGTGGGGCTTTTGGCTTGGGCAATTAGGTCATTGCCGCGCATGAGCACCGCGTCAGTGTTGGTGCCGCCCACGTCTACGCCAATGCGAACTAGCATAAGAAACGTCGCCTCTCAGATTTCAAGGGGATTGAATTCTTGGTCGTAGCCAAAGGCTCTTGGCCCCACCACATCCAGAGCCTGGGGGCTCTTTAATAAATCGTGGGCGGGAAATCCAAGAACGGCGACCCGGAAGCCGTAGCGCAGGAGCTCCGTTGTAATGGGGTCACCGCGCTCGATGTCAACGATGCAGATAAGGTCCGGGACAATGCAGACGACGTCTCCATCGATGGTGGCGACAAGGTTTTCGTTTTGGAACTCGATGGACATCTGCCCGTCGGCGAAGGGACCCAGGCCGTCGATGACAACTTTGCCTCTGGCGAAACCCGCGGTGGTGCGGCGTTCTACGTCGGATATCTTGCCCTGAAACAGGACCTTTCCCGGATATACCTCCATGATGGCTCCAATTGGGTCTTCATGCTTTGTCTGTGCCTGCCTAACGGCGCTGCCCAATTTTAGGGCCAGGGATAGGGTGTGGGGCACGGCGGTGCGGCGCACCTGGTCAGCGCTCATGGGGGCCAATGCGTAGCAGGCAATGCACCCCATTTGAATGGTGACGGCGCGGGCCATGCGCTCCATCCAATTGGCGCTGATAGCCTTGGGAAAGATGGCTGTGTTTCCCTTTTCATCGGCTAGGGCCACCGGCGCCCAGGGCACTCCGTAGATAAAAAAGGTTTTCATTTGAAGCTCAGGAAACGCCCGACCCATGCTGTCGGCGTCGACAATGGGTAGACCGGCAATGGACGCGGGAATGATGGGCTCAAGGGAGTTGCTGCCGCCCATCTCGTTGGAAATGAGGGCCGTTGCCTTCTCGCCCACATAGCTTTCCAGCTCTCGAAGGGCGTAGTAGGCTTGCAGGTCGCGAATCTTCTCTATTCCCACGGTGGGCGCACCGATGCCGCCGACGCATACCACCCGCGCGTCCTCGTCCAGCTCTTCGGGAGACAAAACGTCAACAGGGGCGTAGCGGCGCATGGCCTCGCGGGCCCTCAGCATTCCAACGTAGGGGTTACCGCCTCCGCCGGTGCCCAGGATTCCCGCGCCGGTGGCGATGGACTTCAGGTCATTTTCGGTAAGGCGCCACATATCTCCTCCTGACTAATCCACAAGCCACAGACATACCACGACGGTCGGACTTGGGTTTATCTTTCCGTCTAGGCATGCCGTAGTGCCTTTTTGCCCATGGGCAAAAGGACTGAAAAACTGAGCTGCGGCGAGCTTTGGCATGAAGCTACCGGGGAGTGCTTCGGCGACGTGAACCTCTACAGTCCATCCCGTTCCGGGCCACGTGAGGCAAATTCCGTCAGTAGTAGACCGAGTTCCCCACGCCGCCGCCCGCGGCTATAACCTCACCTGTAACGGCCCATGCCTTGTCGGAGGCCAGGTACGCGGCGAGGAACCCCACCTCCGAGGCGTCCACCATGCGGCAGATGGCGTTGCCGCTGGAGGAACCTGGGGCAAAGTCTCGGCGTTCCACTTCCTCCGCATCCACGCCGGCCGCTTGGGCTCGCTGGGCCAACATACGCGGAGTCCGCTCGGTGCGGGTGGTCCCCGGATGGATACAGTTGACGGTTATGCCGTGCGGGCCGAGGTAGTTTGAGAGGGTCTTGGTCAGGTGAACCATGGAGACGTTCCGTGCACCGCCGCTTAGGTTCCCCGCCGCTCGAGCGTTGCCGCCGCTGATGTTGATGATTCTGCCCCAGCCCGCCTCCTTTAGGAAGGGTATTGCGGCTCGGGCGCACCGCAGCGCCCCAACGTACTTGACGTCAAAGTCCTTTAAGAGGTCTGCATCGTCCACAGTTTCGATGGGGCCTATGGCCGTGGGCGAGCCGCCGGGCAACGACGCGCTGTTTACCAGAATGTGGAGGCCTCCCAGCTTCTGCGCCGCCTCAGCCACTCCCTTGTCTACTTGGTCTCTGATGGTCACGTCAAAGGCCAGTGGGACAACCTGTTGCCCCGTGGCGGTGGCAATTTCTTGCGCCGTAGCGTCAAGTTCGCCGCGCGTTCGAGAGACTATGGCTACGTCGACCCCCTCTCTCGCCAGCTCAAAGGCAATGGCCTTGCCTATGCCGCGTCCTCCCCCTGCTACCAGTGCTTTCTTTCCCTTTAGTCCTAGGTCCATTGCTATTCCTTCCTTATCCGGCGATATTCAAAATGGGCTGCCAATTGCGAGATTGACAAGTCTTTTCCTTGGCCATAGGATTAGGCGGACTATACCAGAGGAGGCACTTTATGACTACAGTAATGGGCAGTGGCACTTTGACGTTTGAGGTGGCGGAAGGATGGGCCAAGCTGCCTGAAGGCTGGTCCCTAAAGGAGTGCCCCGACGTGGCCGTGGATAGCAAGGACAGGGTGTATGCCTTTACCAGGGGCGATCACCCGGTAATTGTCTTTGACCGGGACGGGAACTTCCTTTCGTCCTGGGGAGAGGGAGTCTTCGGCAACGCACACGGAATTTGCATTGGCCCCGACGACTCTGTTTACTGCGTTGACAATGGGGACCATACCGTTAGAAAGTTCAGCACCGATGGCGAGCTTCTCATGACCCTGGGCACCAAGGACAAGCCATCTCCGCGATATAGCGGTGAGGCATTCAACCTCCCCACGGGCTTGGCCGTATCCAACAGTACCGGGGACCTTTTTGTATCGGACGGGTACGGGAACGCGAGTATCCACAAGTACAGCGCCGAGGGGCAGCACATAATGTCCTGGGGGTCTTCAGGCATAGATGAGGGCCAATTTGTCATCCCTCACAACATCGCTACCGACAAGGACGACAACGTATACGTAGCGGACCGGGAATGCCACCGTGTTCAGGTCTTCGACTCCAACGGGAAGCTCCAGGCCATCTGGAACGATATCTGGAAGCCTTCGGGCATCAGGGTTGGCGTGGACCAGAACGTCTATATTGCCGAGCTACTTGCCGACGCCTACTACTCGGACGCGCCCAACGTGGGTCACCGGGTCAGTATTTTCAACCAATCGGGGAAGCTTTTGGGGCGTCTCGGAGACCCGAAGGCGGGCGAAGGAGCCGGTGAGTTCGTAAGTCCCCACGGCATTTGCCTGGACTCAGGGGGCGATATCTACGTTGGCGAGGTGTCCTGGACTATGATGGGCCGCGGCCTAGACCCGCCCCGTGAGATGCGCAGCCTGCAGAAGCTGGTTAGAAAGGGCTAGGCGACCGAAGGGACGGGGGTAGCGTCAGTTTCTCAGAACTGATTCCACGATTTCTTGAACTCTTAGCCCTGCCGCAAAATCGGGCAGCGTGTGGGGGTCGGCCCTAAGCATGCTGGATACCGCGTCGAGTTGGCTGGGACCTTGCCATTTGCCCAGCGGTACATCCTCCCAGCCCGTTTTCGTGGAGGCCTGCACCTGACCCCAGTTGACGACCCTATAGGAACGACTGCTGCCATGAAGAGTCCACTGGGTGAGGTCCGCAACTGAGTTGTCCACCCGTCCCTCAACGTGAATGGGGACCCTCCCGCTGGTCAAGGTGGCATTTACGCTGGTTTCCGAAAGCTCCCGATCATTGGGGTACACCACGGAGGAGCTTGTAACGACGGGGGTATCAAACAGGCGGCAGGTTAGGTAAGCAAAATGGGAGAAGACCTCCCGGATAAAGCCACCCTCCGCCCTACCGCTGAGCCATCTGCCGGCCTTCTGCCAACTCCGGGGCCACTGGGAGAAATGGAACTTCATTTCTATCTTCACCGGTTCACCCAGTTGACCGCTGTCCATGGCATCCCTAATGGCGTGATACACGGACCCGGTGGCAAAGCCAAAATTGACAGCGTTGGGCACAACCAAGGACTTGGCCGTCTGCACCAGCCGCCGGCCCTCCTGTAGGTCAACGGACATAGGCTTTTCGCATAGGACTGCCTTGTGGTTCTCCATTGCCATTTCAGCGTATCCAACGTGGGTGGTCGGTGGGGTGGCGATGTAGACTAGGTCCAGGTCTTCAAAGGACATAAGTTCCTCGGCGCTTCCAGGCACTTGCATGTTGGGGAACTCGGCCAATACTTGCTGTCGCCGCGCCACGCTCAAGTCCCAGACGTACCGGACTTCGAAGTCCGGGTGGGCATTCATGGATGCCAGCATGCGGCTCCCCATGATCCCCAGGCCAATTATTCCTACTTTGTGGGAGGTATCGCTTCCAGGTAGGGTTTTGGCAGACTCACTTTGTCCTTGTGTCAAAGCTGTTGGGACCTCCGCCATTCCTGATAGCGGGCCTCAAGTTCAGGCGGAAGATCTCCGTGAACCTCATTAACGGAGTAGCCCTCTTCCAGAAGCATACGTGTGAAGGTTTCCTCCACTTCCTGGGCTATAGAGGCTTCAATGACTTTCTCAGCGATGGCTTGAGGGCAGACCACAACGCCATCGTCGTCGCCAACAAGAAGGTCGCCGGGATATACCGTAACGTTGCCGCAATCCACCGGAAGCTGAACGTCCATGGCCCAGTGCTCGGCGATATGCCCGTAGCCATGTGGGGCGCGGACAAAGACGGGGAAATCCTGGTCCCTCAAATAGGGGACGTCACGGATGGCGCCGTCCGTCACGAGGGCAGAGGCGCCAAGGTATTCCATACGAGCTACTAGCCGGTCGCCAAAGATGCCAGCTTGAACGTTTCCTCGAGCGCTGACCACCAGAACGTCTCCAGGGCCCACGGACTCGACGGCTACGTGCTCGGCGTACAGGTGTCGCACCTCCAGCGGGATGGGGAATAGGGGGTGGTCTTCCCTGCGAGGTAGATATCGAAGGGTGTAGGCCCTGCCGGCAAAAACAGCCCCGGCCTTTAGGGGCAATACGCCGGCCATGTAGACAAATCTAAAGCCACGTTTGTTCAGCTCCCCCGATATTGTGGCGGAACTAGCCTTCTTTGCCCTCTCCATGAACTCAGCAGAAAGGACTTTCTTTGGCGGCAGCAGGCTTGAGCCGCCGTTGTTTTCGGATTCCATCTACATCCTCCTTAAGGGTATTATCCGGTCTACTGCCATTGATCTCCCCAGCGGTCTCGGAAGGTAACCTCCTCGACAGACCGGCGTTTGGTAGGCCCGTACCTTGTGCCGTCGGCCATGTAGCCGATGGGCAGGAGAGCCGCGGTTTCAACGTTGGCGGGAATTCCCAACAACTCCTTTATCTCATCCTCAAAGCCCTTGTGAAGTGTGGTAAGGGCGCTTCCCAGGCCGAGGCCACGAGCGGCCAGTAGTATGTTCTGTACGGCGGGATATATAGACGCGCCCCGGCCCATGGTGGTTGGAGTGCCTTGGTGCTGGATGCACGCCAGAATAAGCGCCGGCGCTTGGTGCATGTGCTCTGCCAGGTGTGTGGCGGAGCGCCTCACGCTGGGAGCGAGGGATGGCCCTGAAGCGGCGTCTCCGTAGACGTTTTCCCACGATCGCTTATAAAACTCGCCGATGCGCCGCTTTAGCTCAGAGTCGCGAATAATAATGAACTTCCACGGTTGACTGTTTCCACCACTTGGGGCCTTGACGGCGGCCTTCACCAGTTCCAGAAGCGTCTCCTCCGGTACGGGGTCCGGCTTCAGGTAACGTATGGCCCTTTGACTGTACAGGGCCTCAAACAGACCGATGTCTCTGCTCATTTCACCTTCTCGGCAGGGCTACGGAGTGGGCAATAGATACGGATGTATTGTGGCGTTTCCAAGGCCCTGCTCTCAATTCCTCGGGACACCAAGGCCGAATTTATTGGTGACGTCCAGGGTATTCATAGTTTCGTGAACTACGCGGGCTATGTCAACGACGAATTGACGCTGCTGAAGGGCGTCTACCATGCCGAACTTGGACATTATGGCCACTGCGTAGGGAATTCTGGGAAGAAACACGATTCCGGCGTCACACTGGACCCGCTCCATACCGCCGGGTTTGTTGGCCACCGGAACGCTGGGAGGGACGGCTCGGTTCAGGGGACCGTCCTTGGGCTTTCTTAGAATCTCCAGGCAGGTCTGGGCTACTTTGGCCGAAGGTTGGCCGCGGTGCAGGGCTAATAGCATGGCGACACATTCAGCGGGGGTGGCCACGTTTTCCCGGTTTTGAGCTATGGCGTCGGCGTCCTGCATTTTCCGTTGAAGGGTGGTGGCGGACAGGCCCATGTCGCGGAGCAGCGCGTTGGTCTCCTGTATTCCCGCTACGTCGATGCAGAGGTTGGTGGCCGTATTGTCGGAAACCACAATCATCAGAACGGCTAGGTCGTGGAGGGTAAGCTCAACGTCCCTGTCCAACTGGGAGAGGATGCCGCTGCCGGGCACGTGCATGTCCGGGGTAATGCGAATCCTACGCCCCATGTCCACCTCGCCTCGCTCGGCCCGCAATAGCAGTTGGGTGAGGACGTGTATCTTGATGGTTGAGGCGGTGGGGAACTCCTCGTCTGCATTTAACGCGATGCAATGTTTTCCACTGACGGCACTGACACAGACGCCCGCCACGCCGGGAAACTGTTCCACCATAAGGGCGATCCGGCGTTCCAGCCCTTGCCACATCAGTTCAGCACTCATCAGCATACCCTCCCTAGGAACGACAACCTCTTCAGGACTTACCCATGATATTAGCACAAAAAATGTTGGTTGGTTGACACCGGGGTTCGGGCGTCTTATCTGCCCGTCCGAGACGGGCCGTTCCGGTTTGCCCATTGGGCAAGCCAGGGTCCAAATGCTGTTATAATCGCCGAGGATTCAATCTTCCATAAACTTCTAATGATTCTTGTGCAGAGGAGACGTTATGGCAACGGTGGTTACGGGCGGGACGGGCTTTGTAGGGTCCAACATTGTGAGGGGGCTGGCGGAGAAGGGGCATCGCGTTGTCTCCTTTGACATTGCCCCGCCCAATGACATGGTGCTCAAGTACCTGGACGCCTGGTCAAGCCAAATCGACTTTGTAGAGGTGGATATACTGGACACGGCGTCGCTGGAGCGCGTGGCCAATTCCTATGGCGTTGATGTTATAGACAAGATAGTTCATGCGGCGGTTTACACCTCTACTCTTGTGGAAACCGAGCGGGAGGACAGCAAGAGGATAATTGACATAAACGTGGGATGCACCACCAACATGCTGGAGTTGGCGCGTCGGCTGCCCCATCTCAAACGGTTTCTCTATGTCAGTTCCGGGGGTGTGTACAGGGGGCAGGGTGCGCCGGGCAAGGCTATGACGGAAGACTTGCCGCTAGCACCCACCACTTTTTACGGCATAACCAAATTCGCCTCCGAGGCGATTACCGAAAGGTACGGGCTGCTTCACGGCTTTGAAGCGGTTTCCGTGCGGCTCTCCTCGCCCTACGGCCCTATGGAGCGGGCCACCGATTACCGCATTCTCATGGGTATGCTCTACAACTGGACAAGGAGCGTGGTTAGAGGCGAACCCATCCACGTCCCTGAGGCCACGGGCGGAGGCGACTGGATGTACGTGAGGGATAAAGCCGAGGGAATTCGTACCGTACTGGACGCCCCAGTTCTGAAGCACAGCGTTTACAATATCACCCAAGGGCAGCAGATCTCCCTGGAGGAGTTGAAGTCAGCGTTTCGGCAGGCAGACCCCGGAGTGGAGTTTGTGGGGCCGGGCGCTGAGGGGCCGGAGCCGCCCCGGGGCCAAGGGTATATGGACGTTAGCCGGCTTCGGGAACTGGGATTTAAGCCTAGGTACGACATTGTTTCGGGCGTGCGGGAGTATATTAACTGGCGACGCACTTTTCCCTTCCTGGACTAACGCCGTGACGCGGGCCCTAGGTCGTCGTTGCGCCTTCTTTTAGAGAGTACATATCCATGGCATTGTCGCGGAGAATGGCCTTTTTCTGCTCTTCAGTGAGGTCCTTGCGCTCCCAAATGCTGTAGAGACTTTCAGGGTATTCGTGGTCCCAATGAGGCCAGTCTGAGGTGTAGAACAGCGTATTGACGCCCATTAGCCGAATTACGTCTGGGATTAGCTTCTCACTGGGTTCGGCGTGAATGTAGACCCTGCCGCTCTTGATGTACTGGCTGGGTTCCTTTTTGCAGTTGGGAGTCTCAAACCAGCCCCGCTTTTCCCATTCCTCGTCCATGCGGTCCAGCAGTCCGGGTACCCAGCTGCAGCCGCCCTCCAAATAGCCCACTTTAAGGTTAGGGAACTTCTCAAATACACCCTCATAGGTCATGTGCATCATCTGAATCATGTTGGAGACGGGAAAGCCGATGGTATGACTTTGTATGAACTTGCTGTAGTTATTGGACTCGGCTGTGGCATGTCCGCCGTGAACTGCGACAGTTGTGCCCAGCCTTTCGGCCTCGGCATATAGGGGGTCAAACCGTCGGTCGCCCAGCAGCCCAGCGCCCGTGGCCCCTATGAAGATCCCGGAGAACCCCAGCTCCAACACGCAGCGGCGCATCTCCTTTATGGATTCCTCTATGTCGCGCAGCGGCACCATGGCCACCGACTTGAACCTGGGGCTGAACTTTAACCACTCCTCATAGAGGTAGTCGTTGTAACCCTTTCCCAGGGCTATCTGATAATCGGGGTCTCTGATGCCGGAGTAACCCAGCAGAACCGTCGGAAAGAGAAAGATAGTCTCCATGCCGCCGCTGTCCGCATTATCCAGCCATTCCTGAGGAGTTGGGAAATCCGGGCCTCCATGGGTGCCAAGCCTCCCCCCCAAAGTGGAATCCATGTAAGACTTGGTGGCCAGAACACTGGCACTGGTGCCCACTATGCCATCCTTATTGGGGAAGTAGCAGTGGATTTGCTTCATCTCGCCATAGGGGCCCTGAATATATTCCCGGAGCCTGCGCTCCGGCTCCAGTATGTGACCGTCTCCATCCACAACGCCAAAGGGTGTTTTCATATCCGCTCTTCCTCCAATTTTGTCCAGTCTATACCAAGTTACTTACCAACTCTATAGAGGCCGCCCCAACTTATCGGGGCGGCCTCTGATGCTATTGCAACCCGGTGTAGATTACTTATAGACCGGTACGGCAAACTCCAAGTGTCGCACCGGGCCAAAGTTCCCCATATTAGCTTGATAATCAGCCACTACTTCAGGGTCCACGGCCACTTCCGGAAGGATCCAAAACATTGGCACAGTGCCGAACCCTTCATACATCCTCTTGCCGTACACCAGCTCCAACTCATCCAGCCGGTCGGTGTCAACCGTCTGTTCATACTCCCTGTAATGCTCCAGCAAAACGGGGTCTTGCCAGATGGGAACTCCCGAGAAGAGTCCGTTACTCCACGTTCCCGAAATGTATCCGGGGCCGACCCCAAATCGATATCCGACCAGGGTGCCGCCGTACTGATAACTCTGGGTGTTGCTGATGACCAGCCCGTAATCCAAGGTGGTGAAGTTTGTTTTTACCCCTATGGCGTTCCAGTACGGCAAAGTGGCCTCGGTAATGTCCGGGGTTTCAGGGAAGCCAGACATGTTGGGCGCAACCACTACGTTCAACTCCAAGCCGTCGCCATACCCGGCGGCAGCAAGCAACTCCTTGGGGCCCTCTCAGGGTCATAGGGATACGGAGTCCAGTTGGGATCGTAGGCCCTCTGGCTGGGCATCATGCCGTGGACGGCCTGGAGAAAGGCGCGGTCTTCCAGAAAGACCTCTCGTATCTCTTCCCGGTCAATGGCAATGTTAAGCGCTTCCCTTACTCTCACGTCGTTAAGGGGATCAGCGGCGTTATAGTTCTCGCCAAAACTCATACCTGGAACTCTATGGGTTCGGGGAAGTAGAGTGGAAAGACAAAGAAGTAAGACATCCCCGGCAGGGTACTGCGGACCCGCTGGAAACCCCTTTCCGTAGCCTCTGGCATGAGAAGGGCGGGAATGCCTGCCATGTGAGTTTCATTTGTCAGAATCATGGCCAGCCTCGTGGCCGGTTCAGGAATATACTGGAATTGTACTTCGCTGAATCCGGGTATCTTCCACCAGTGATCGTCCTCTGCATTCTTAAACCGCTCCACCAACATCCCCTCCCCTACGGCAAACTCGACAAAAGTAAAGGGTCTTGTTCCGATGGGGTTGGCGGAGTACCCTTCCTCGCCTTCGGAGTCCCAGTGATCTGCGCTTAAAATGGGGAAAACCGATGATTCAGATACGTCCTGAATCAAAAACGGCGTTGGTACCTGCAGATTGAACACAACCTTGTAAGGGTCTGAAATATCTATATTGGTTGAATCTCCCACCCAATTGACCCAGGTCCTTCTCCTGTAGCTCAGGCTAGATTCCATGGTGGTTACGTCATAGGACCGACGCACGTCCTTAGACGTGAACTCCGTTCCGTCGTGAAAGAGGACACCCCTTCGTAGGTCGAAGGTCCACGTCTTGCCGTCGGGGGACATGGACCATTGGGTAGCCAGCATGGGCTCAGTTGCTTCCGTAAACCGGTCCATCCAGAGGAGCTGGTCATAGATGGTTCTCAACACACCCGTGGAGATGCCGCTATTCTGAGTGTGGTACATGGTGGTCTGCGACCCCGGGTGGGACATGGCAACCAACAGCCGGGCCGAGACGGGCACTTTGGCGACGGGGGCCATGGTGGCCGTTGGGGGTTGGCCGCGGTGTGGCGGTGGCCGTGGCCGGCGCCCTGGTGGGCGTTGGCGCGGCTGTTGGCCTTGGCGCGGCCGTAGGCGCCATTGTTGTGGCCGCAGCAGTTGCGGCAGGCGCGGCGGTGGCGTCATCCTCCCCGCCACAGGCCACAATCAGCAACACAAGAGCCGCCGCCATCATGGCCCAAATTATCCTTCTTTGTTTCAATATCGTTGAAAATATCCATTATGTTCCCCCAGACAGGCTATTAGCGACAAGCTAACACCCGCACCTTTCATTGTTAAGGATGGCAATACGAGTTAAGGTTGCCATTGTACTGTTGGTGCTTTGCTTACCATGGTAATAGTAAGGAGAATTATGCTTATAGTATATAAATACAAAAAATATGCCCAATAAAAGCAATTGGTTAGGCCAAAACTCAGCAAGTCGATAAAAGAGAAGGCCGCCCCACATGGGGGCGGCCTTCTCTTTAGGGGTCTCTAAGGTTTGGGTTACTTGTACACGGGTTTGGTGAACTCGTGATGGCGCACCGGACCCATGTGGAGCATGTTGGCTTCGTAGCCCTGAAGAATCTCCGGGTCGTAACCCACCTGTGGGAACAGGAAGAACAGAGGGATGATTAGATGGTTTTTGTACATCCAGTCACCTGTCTCGTGGGTAAGTCTAAGGATGTCCTCAGGTAGGACCCTCTTCTTGAGGTCAACGTAGAGGTTGTCCAACTCCCCGTATTCCCAGTTTGCGGAGCCACAGCCACCGCTAACGTTGCTCATGGGGAAGCACCAGCCCAAGGGGGCTAGCCTTGTGGCGTAGCGCATCATGAAGACGGTGCGGCCCAGGTTCCGCTCTCGACTAAGCCTGAGCACTTCGGCAAACTCTACTACCTCAATCTTGGGCTGAAGGCCAATGGCCAGCCAGTCGGCACCAATGGCTTCGCCAACGTCCGGCCCCTCTGGCACGCCGGCCATGTTGGGAGCCATCAGGAGGGTAAACTCAAACCCATTGGGGTAGCCGGCTTCGGCTAGCATTTGCTTAGCGGCGTCGGGGTCATATGGGTAGGGATAGCCACGTCCATCACAGCCGGTGGTACCGGTGGGCCCTGGGAAGGGGAACCAGCTGTCTTTGCAGTCGCTGCGATAAGGGGGAACGTTGTGAATGGCTTGCGGTATGGCGGCGTCGCCCCAGAAAGCCTGTCTTATGGCGTCCCTGTTTATTGCGATGTTAAGGGCTTCTCTTACCTTGACGTTCCTCAGGGGGTCGTCGGCAGAGTAGCCGGGGGCAAGGGGTTCCATCTCGCCCTTACGAGCTCCGGCAAGGACCTCGGTGGGCTTGTCATAGTACTGACCGCCAATGAAGGCGTAGATGTAGAACCCTGGGAGAGTGCTGGTGGCTATCTTCAGTCCCCTTTCAGTTGCCTCGGGCAACTGGGTCCTGGGAACGTCGGCCATTGCAACTTCGTTGGCCAGTAGCATGGCTAGTCTGGTTGAGTCCTCCTTGACGTAGAAGAACTGCAACTCGTGGAACTCAGGAGTCTTCCGATAATGGTCCTCCACGCGCTCGTGGAGGATGTGAGAGTCAATAACCAGCTCAACAAATTGGAAGGGACCGGTGCCTATGGGATGATCCAGGTAGCCTTCCTCTCCAACGGTGTCCCAGTAGTCCTTGCTGATTATCCCTGCAACCCACTCTTCAGCCATCCAGAACTCCATGAGGGGTTCGGGTTTGTCCAAGTTCCAGGTGATTTCGTAGTCGTTGGGGATTATAAATTGTTCTTCTCTAAGGCCCAGGTCCCTCCAGATGGAGGCGCCGGCCACCGAGTCTTCTCTGCCGAGAACTTGAACGGTTTGTATAACGTCTTTGGCGGTAAACTCAGTGCCGACGTAGTCGTCCGTAGTGTGGAATGGGACACCCTGTCTGAGCTTGAAGTGCCAAGTCTCGCCGTCGGGCTCCATACTCCACTCGGTAGCCAACTGCTCATTAGACCATTCTCCGGTGTACCGGTCCATGTAGATTAGGTGTTCATACATGGGCTTCTGGGGACCAGTGGAGCTCTGGAAGGTCCTCCACATCATGGTTACCTGGTGACCCGGTGGTACCATAGCCACCTGCAACCGCGGGTTCACCGGCTCCATGGCGGCTGGCGCCATTGTCGCCGTTGGCATAGCCGTGGGCGCGGCGGTTGCCGGCGCCTGTGTAGCCACCGGAGTGGCGTCGTCGTCACCGCCGCACGCCATGATTAGCAGCGTGAATACGACAAGCGCCGATATTGCCAGGTACACCTTCCTCATGTCTTTTCTCATACTCAATTACCCCCTATTCTGAAATCTTGTTAACCACGTCGACTTGAGCCTTTTGGACTCTCGCCTGCCAACAAGCGTATTGACAAGCTTACTCCTAGCTAGGAAAATCATTCCTGCATTGGGCGCCAAGCTAACACCCCTTTTTTCTGTTTGTCAAGGCAACATAAGCGATAGCTGACTACCGGAAGAGGCCCTGAATATCCTTAACAATACCCTAAAGAACTATCTCAAATAGTTCCAAAATCGCCAGGAGGTATAGATGGCAGCACAAAAGATAGATAAGAAAGAACTGTTCAACGAGTCCCGCTTCCAGAGCTTGATACAGGAGGAGGACGTGGCGGCGGTAATTGCTTCAAGTCCGGCCAACATTACCTACACTTCAGGCTATCAAAACGTTGACATGAAACTCCTGCCCGAGCGGATGAAGGCCGTTATCTTGCCTAGAGAGGGCAGCCCCACGCTTGATGCTCAACGGGAACCGCAACACAGTGGACAGCTTTGTTGAGGACGTTAGGCGTTACGCCCTGTACGAAGGCGCGGTGGACCCCGGCCTCTGGGCCCTGGTGGATATCTTGCGGACAATGGAGCTGGTGGACGAAAAGGTGGGCATAGAGATGCGTTACGTCACCGGTCACACCTACGACACCTTGCAAAGGGAGTTTCCCCGAATACGCTGGGTGGCCGCCGACCATCTTCTGGAGCGGACCCGTCAGGTGAAGACACCGGCGGAAATTGAGCTAATGCGCCACGCGGCCCGGGTTACGGACCGCGCCATTGCCATGGCCTACCAGGGGGCAACGCCCACTGATACGGAGAAGTCCGTGGGGGATGCCATGAGCTACAACGTCATGCGCTTCGGCGCCGACATAGTTGCCTTCAACATTTTGGCGTCTGGCAAGCGGATGACCGCCGGGCATCACACCGGCGCCGTCGTGCCCCTGGAGCCTGGGAGCCTCATGCGGTGCGACTTTGGAGCGACTTTCCAGGGCTACTACAGCGACTTGGCAAGGCTGGCCGTTGTCGGCAACCCCTCTCAGCGGCAAGAGGATACCTACGCACGGTACCTGGAAGTCCATCAACGCACCTTGGACTATGTCCGGCCCGGCGTTACCGGCGAAGAGATATTCAACTTTGCTTGCGACGCCTACCGCGACCAGGGGTTGAGCCTGCCAATGATGGGCGGACACAGCATTGGGCTGGTAATCCACGAGCGTCCCATCATCATTCCAGGCGACACCTGGGAGGTGGAAGAGGGCATGGTAATGTGCATAGAAACCGTAAGCTCCGTAGAGGAGTACGACGAGCATTATCACTTGGAAGACATGATTGTCGTAACTAACAGCGGCGTTGAGGTGCTGTCGGACTACACTAATTTGGACGCGCCTATCCGGATAACCTAACCGTTGGTGGGCACTTGATCCCTCACCGGCGATGACCGCATTCTCCGGCGTCTAGAGACTGCTGCCTTGCTCTCGAAAAACGGGATCCTTCGCTGTATTGCACGTTGCCTTGCAAATGCCTAAAATCGGGGTGAATTTACGATTCTAGGGTTTTGGAGTAGTACCAGGGCTTATCACCTAATCACCGTGGTATATATAATAAGGAAACATCATGCTTAAACAGTTCCAAATCCCCCAGGAAAACGTGGTTAGAATCTCGCACGACGGGTTGCGGCAAGCCACGAAAGCACTGTTTGAGCGTCACGGCGTCCCTTCCCCCGACGCCGAGATAGCGGCTGACGTGCTGGTTAGGGCGGACCTTCGCGGAGTGGACACCCACGGCGTCTCCAATATGCTCCGTACGTATCTCAGCGACTTTAAGACCGGCGTCATCAACCCGACGCCGCAGATACACGTGATTCGTGAAACCCCGGCCACCGCCAACCTGCACTCCGACAACGGTCTTGGAACAGTGGTAACGCCCAAGGCCATGGACTTGGCCATAAAGAAGGCCAGGGACGTGGGCGTGGGCATGGTAACGGTTGCCTATGGCAGGCACCTTGGCATGGCGTCATACCACGCCATGATGGCCCTGGAGCACGATATGATTGGCGTCTGCGTTACCAACGCGGGCCCAAGGGTTATGCCGACTTTCGGCGCCGTGCCCCGGCTTGGCACTAACCCCATCGCGGTGGCGGCCCCGGCGGGTGCGGAACCACCCTTTGTGTTTGACGTCGCTACCAGCACTATCGCAGGCAACAAGATAACCATCGCCCAACGTCTGGAATCGAAACTCCTGGGGGGCTGGGTATCCGACTTTGCCGGTGTGCCAATTATGGAGGAGACAGATCCTCCATCCGTGGACGCTGCGGGGCTTCTGCCCCTGGGCAGCACCAGGGAGATGGGCTCGCACAAGGGCTACGGCCTCGGCTGCGTGGTGGACATCCTCAGCGGTATTCTATCGGGCGGCGGCTACGGCATGTTCCCCGGCCGACCCTTCAACAACCACATGGTGGCGGCCTATCGCATAGACGCGTTTACCGGCGTGGACAGCTTCAAAGCAATGATGGACGAGTTTCTCCAGACCCTCAAGGCGACGCCCCCGGCGCCGGGACATGAGCGTGTCATGGTGCCCGGTCAACCTGAGGCGGAGACGGAACGGGACCGCCTGGCCAACGGCATTCCCCTCCATGAGGAAGTTGTCCAGTGGTTCCGTTCTACCTGCCGGGAATTGGATATACCCTACACCCTTGGGTGACCCCGCCGTCGTGCCGTTACCGAACACACTTCAATTGACACCGTCCAAGGGCGTCGTTACCATGAATTCAGCCTGAGCGAGGCCCTTTTTTGGTCCAAGACGATCAGTTTCCCAAGATAACCGGCGAAGAGCTTGACCGTTTGAAAAAGGTCTTGGGCGTGGAGCTTGAGGTTAGAGACCCCTTCAACCGGTACGCCACCCCCGACACTATCCGGCACTTTGCCCACGCCATTGGCGACGACAATCCACTTTTCACTGACGAAGAGTACGCCGAATCTACTTCTTGGGCCTCCCCCATAGCCCCGCCCACCTTCCTCTTCAGCTGCTTTGGCAGAGGGGCGCCACAGGGCTTGCGCGGTATTCACAGCATGTGGGGCGGCGCTTCCTTCGACATGTACGCTCCCATCGCCTCCGGGGCGCCCATCAAAGGGACCGTGGCCCTCACGGGACTTACGCCGAAGGGGAGCCAATTCGCGGGCAAGACCATCTTGCAAGAGCACGTCTATACCTTCAAAACGTCGGAAAACGCGTTCCTTGGCAGGGTGAAGGAGTGGCACCTTAGAACGGAGCGTGACACGGCCCGGCAGCGGGGCAAGCACCGGCGAATGGAACTGGCCAACTACTCCAAGGAAGACATTGAGCGTATCTATGCAGACTACTTGAAAGAGGAGATTCGCGGGGCCAATCCCCGGTATTGGGAAGACACGGAGGCCGGCCAAAAACTGCCCCACGTTGTGAAGGGGCCCCTGAGAGTAACCGACAATGTTGCTTGGAAAGTCGGCTGGGGTTTTCGTCCCTTCACCTACGCTCACAAGCTGGGGGTGGATTACTACAGGAAGCACCCAATGGCCTTCATTACTAACGATCAGGGTGTCCCTGACGTGCCGGAGAGGGTCCACTGGGACCCCGACTTTGCTCGAAGGGTTGGCGTACCGTCATCCTACGACTTTGGCCCCCAGCGAGTGGCTTGGCTGGGTCAGGTGGTGACTAATTGGATGGGCGACCACGGATTTATTGCCAAGTTCCGGGGCGAGGTGCGCCGTTTCAACCTTGTGGGGGATACTCACTGGCTCAGTGGAGAAGTGACGAGCAAGAGCGTTGAGAATGGCCGACACATTGTCACGGTGGCCCTTCGGGGCCTTGACCAGCGCGGCGAGGAAACTATCCGCGGTGGTGCTACCGTGGTCCTCCTCACCAGGGACTCAACGTAAAAGCACACCTTCCATGACTGCACCTCTCAACGGAATACGCGTCCTGGACCTGACCTCCTCCCAAGGGCATCTATGTGGACGCCTCCTGGCAGACCTGGGTGCCGAGGTTGTCAAGGTGGAGCCACCCCAGGGAGACCCCGGACGGCACCTTGGACCCTTCAAAGGCGGGACCGCCGACCCGGAGGCGAGTCTTCCCTTCTCGTATTTTAACGCCAACAAGAAGAGTGTAGTCATAGACCTGGCCACGACGGTGGGGCGTGACAAGCTAAGAGATCTGGCCCGTTACTTTGACGTAGTTATTGAGACCTATCCTCCCGGCGTCTTGGCGGATTGGGGGCTGGACTACCCCGCCCTCAAGGAGCACAACGCCGGGTTGGTTATGGCCTCCATAACGGGGTTTGGTCTTTCTGGACCCCACAGTCATTTCAGAGCGCCAAGCATCGTCTGCGCGGCCATGGGGGGCATAATGTACCTGTGCGGCTCCTCGGATAAACCACCGCTGGTCGAGCCGGAGAACCAGCCCTATCACCTGGCCTCGGCTTTTGCCGCCCTTGGCGTCTTGATGGCCCTGCGGCATCGCGACCTGACCGGCAGGGGACAGCGGGTTGAGGTTTCCTGTCAGGAGGTACAGGCCGCCCAGCAACACGTCATGGTCAACTACAGCGCCAACGCCAACGTGCTGAAGCGCGCAGGCAGCCGCACCCCCGTCGGCGGGGGCATGCCCTACGGTGTTTACCCCACTGCCGACGGTTTTTGCCACCTGGTTGTCATCTCGACATCCCACTGGCGCAACTTTGTCAAATGGATGGGAAACCCTGACGCCCTCACCGATGCCATTTGGGACAACCGCCATACCCGCATCGCCAACGCGGACCTCATTGAGCACTTTACCACCGAGTTCACTGGCGGGTTTCCAAAGAAAGAGTTTTTCTTACAAGGGCAGTCGCGACGGGTCACGACGGCGCCTATCAATGGACCGGACGAGTTTGTTCGCGATCCACACGTCCGGCAGACCGAAACTTTTCAGACCCTTGATCATCCCGTTCTTGGCCATTGCAAGCTGGTGCGGCCTCCCTTTAGGTTGAGCGCCACCCCAGCTTCTATCAGAAGAGCCGCTCCTGCCCTGGGGCAGGACACGGCAGAAGTCTTGGGCCGAGTTGGAGAAGCGCCTCGGGTCGGCTGCGCGCAGCCCCCTACCGCTACTACCCTGCCCCTGGCGGGCCTGCGAATCCTGGACTTGAGCCAAGCCGTTGCCGGGCCGGTGCTAACCCAACTGCTGGCGGCCTTCGGCGCGGAGATTATCAAGGTTGAGTCTCAGGCTCATCAGCAGCGGGGTCGGGCTCGGGAGGGCATGGACCCTCGGATTGTTCTCCAACAGCGAGTTACCTTCGCTGACATGAACCGTAACAAACGGTCTATAACTGTCAACCTAGGGACGGAGGAGGGCCGCCGGCTCCTTCGCCGTTTAGTGCCCCGGTGCGACGTTGTCGTAGAGAATTTTAGCCCACGGGTGATGGACCGATGGGGCCTTGGATATGAGGATCTACGAAAGCTCCGGAATGACATAATAATGGTGCGGCTGCCGGGCTTTGGTCTTGCCGGTCCCTATAAGGATTACGTTGGATTGGCCGCCGTCGCCATGGCGGTCACCGGTATGTACCATCTGTGGTCCTATCCAGATGCCTCGGAACCCGCGGGCCCTCCGGTCTGGGCGCCGGACTACCTAAGCGCCGCCTTTGGCGGGGTTGCCCTGTTGTCCGCCCTGCGTCACCGCGACGCCACGGGGGAGGGCCAGCTTGTGGAACTTAGCCAGATGGATGCCACGGCCTTCGTTATGGGGGCAACCTATTTGGACTATTTCATTAATGATCACGTCCAAGAACCCATGGGAAACGGCCACTCCCGTCATGCGCCCCACGGCGTTTACCGCTGCCTAGGCGAGGACCAATGGTGCGTGATTGCCGTTCAAAACCAAGAGGAGTGGGACTCTCTCTGCCGGGTCATGGGCTCCCCGAGTTGGGCGGAAGACCCTGCATTCGCCACGCCCCAGGACCGTCTTCGCCATGGTGACAGGTTGGATAGGTGCATTGAGAATTGGACCGTCCGCCATTCGGCTCACAACGTAATGGACACCCTTCAGGAGGGCGGAGTTCCCGCCGCGGTGGTCCAGGATGGAGCCAGCCTTTTTAGCGACTCTCACCTCAGAGACAGGGCATTCCTTACCACCGTTGACCATCCCCTCACAGGCCCCATAGAATACCCCAACGTGCCTCTTAGACTATGGGAAACCCCCGGACGCTTGGACCAGTGGCATACTATGGGACAGGACAATGCCTACGTATTGGAAACCCTTCTGAACCTAACGCCGGAGGAGATATCGGCACTTCAGCGATCCCAGGCCCTGGAGTAAATGCCGTCCAATGAATTCCATTCCTCAGGAAAATGGCTCTCTGGACGGGGTTAGAGTGCTGGACTTGACCCGGGTGCTGGCAGGGCCTTTCTGTACTCGTATGATGGCTGACATGGGGGCCCACGTTATCAAGGTTGAGCCCCCCGGCGGCGACGCGGCGCGGCAGTTTGAGTACACGACGCCTGAGGGCGTCAGCGGCTACTTCATGCAACAGAACTGCGGGAAGCAGGATATTTCCCTTGACCTGGCCGACCCGTCAGCCAGGGAGGTGATGCGTCGATTGGTTCAGGTCTCCGACGTGGTGGTGGAGAATTTTCGCCCCGGAGTTATGGCACGACTGGGCTTTGACTACGAGAATTTGCGCAAGCTGAATTCTTCCATCATCATGTGCTCTATCAGCGCCTTTGGACAGGACAGCCCCTACGCAAACCGGCCTGCCGGGGACATGGTTGTCCAGTCAATGAGCGGCATCGCGTCGCTGACCGGAGACCCCTCCGGGCCGCCACAGACCACCGGGATGTCGCTGAGCGACACAACGGGCGGTATCCACGCCTTTGGGGCCATCTGCGCCGCTCTGTATCGCAGAAGCATCACCGGCCGAGGGCAGCTCATAGACGTCGCTCTGGTGGACTGTATCCTCTGGCAGAATGAGTGGGCCAGCCAGTATCTCTTTCTTAGCGACGGAAAGGAAGTACCCACAAGGTACGGCAACCGGCGCCCGATTCTGATACCGGGCAACCTGTTTATGGGGAAGGACGGTTGGGTGGCCATTGTGGCTTCCACCGACCCTGGCTGGCAAAACCTGACTAGGGCCATGGGACTTCCGCATTTGGCCCAGGATAGCCGCTTTAAGGACCGCTCCGCCCGGATGGCCCACCGGGATGAGTTGGAAAGCATTGTCGAAAGCTGGGTGGGTTCCTTTGATTCTGTCCAACAGGTGGAGGAGCTGCTGGCGGACAAGGGCGGGGTCCAGTGCGGCAGGGTGAGGTCATGGAAGGAGATGCTGGAGGACCCCCACGTGGAACGGCGGAAGCTGATTGCCGAGGTGGAGGACCCCCTTCTTGGCCCAACGCCCGTAATGAACTCCCCCTTCCGACTCCGCGGCGCCCAAGCGCAGGTGAGCGGCCCCGCTCCCCTGCTGGGCCAACACACGTACCCGGTCCTTCGAGAGCTTCTAGGCTACGGCAACCAAGAAATTCTGGACATGGTTAACGCCAACGCGCTTCATGCAGAGCCTGCTGTCATGGCAAGCCTTGTCCAACGCCTGATGGCTCCCTAACCCCTCGTACCTTTCGTACGTTCAAAACTCCCGCGAAAGTGGGAAACCATCCTCGAAACGGTGGGTTTGAAACCTTTCAACGACCATCCAACTGCCCTCTTTCCTTAATGTATAGACCGGAGAGATGGCTTAGACCTGTTGGGAGACAAGGTGGACACCACCATAGACATGACCCTAAGAGGAGAAGGAAGGCATGCCGTGGAGGAAGATTGTAAATGTATGTCTGGGGGACGTCCTTAGTGTCCTGCCATTGGTGCTATGCCGGTCTGCCGGGAGCTAGAGGGGGTTATGGGGTTACAAAATGTGCTCTTTCCTTGTGGTATAGTAAACAAAACTCGGCGTATGGAGGAAACCCATGGAATACAACCTCGTTTCGGCAGACTCACACATGGACATGAGCTGGCTGCCCGGAGACTTGTTTGAGAAAAACGGCCCAAGCCATCTGAAGGACGTTATGCCTAAAGTGGTGGACACTGAAGAGGGACCTCGTTGGGTAACGGAGGGACGGGAATTGGGGGTTTACGGTGGGTTGGGATTCGGCTTTAGCGCCCCTCGCCGAGGGCAAAGACGCCAGGTTGATCGGATGTACGAAGTTGGCTACTACGACGGCGGCCCTCATGCCATTAATCCGGAGCTTAGGCTCAACGACATGGCGTTGGACGGGGTTGACGCCGAGGTTCTTTACGGCATGACCACCGCGGGAATGCGCATCAGAAACCCGGAGGTCCTTGCGGAGAGCTATCGCATTTACAATGACTGGGTGTCGGACTTCTGCACCGCCACACCGGGGCGCTGGTACGCCCTGGCCTGTATGCCAATTCACGATCCGGGGCTGGGGGCAAAGGAACTTCGCCGTGCCGCGGGACTTGGCGGCATCAGGGGCGGGGAGCTCTACGTCAGTGGGACTACGAGGCCCATCTACCTCCGCGACGGCTTTTGGGACCCACTATGGGAAGCTGCCGCCGACACGGGTTTGCCCATCTCTTTCCACATTGGCGGCGGCGGTATAAAGGTGCCCGGCCCCATTGAAGGCGAGGAGGGGCAAAAATCCTTCAGCGCGGACAGTCCCACTCAGAATCAACTGGCCTTTGTGGGCACCTCCCTTCCGCTGGGTCAGTTGGCCGGCTCCGAGTGGCTCATCAGCATAATTATGAGCGGGACATGCCATCGGCTTCCCAACTTCCGATTTGTCTTGGGTGAGTGCGGGGCAGGGTGGATACCCTTCGTCATAGAGCGAATGGACATTAAGTACAAGGACAGCCTTTTGGATGAGAAATTTAGCCCTCCGATGACCTTGCTTCCCAGCGAATACTGGTATCGACAGGGCGCAACCACCTTCCAGCAAGACCCATGCGTGGGATATATGGCCGAGCACATTGGCGTGGAAAATCTCATGTGGGGTTCCGACTATCCCCATCCCGACGGTGTATGGCCGGGTTCTAAGGAGGTAATTAAAAATACCATGGGGCAGTTGGATGCAGAAGACCGGCGGAGGATAACCTGCGATAACGCGGTGAAGCTTTACCGGATGGGCGAGTAGCGCCTGCCGGGCGCCTGTCTACTTTCGATAACCAGCCAGATGAGAGAGCCGCTCCCGCACCTTGGCAAAGGTTTCGGGCCGCTTGGGAAAGGCAAAACGCACGTAGGGCTTGCCCAACTCGTCGTCGTGGTAAAAGGCCCTTCCCGGGACCGGCGTCACGCCTATCTTGCTTGATAGGAACATGGAAAAATCGTTGTCGTTGTCGTAGCCGCAGTCCGGGTACCTGGTCATAACGTAGTACGCGCCCTTGGGCGTAATGTAGTCGAAGCCCATTTCTCCAAGAATGGAAAGCATAGTGTCGCGGCGATGCACATAGCCCTCAGCCAACTCCGCGTAATAGCTCTTTGGGAACCGCAAGGCCACGGCGGCGGCTTCCTGCAGCGGTGCCGCGGCCCCCACCGTTACGAAGTCGTGGGCCCGGCGAATACCTGTGGTGATTCCCTCGTCGAGGGCAATGGCCCAGCCGATGCGCCAACCGGTGACGCTGTAGGTCTTTGACAAGCTGTTAATCGTAATGGTACGGGTTTCCATGCCCGGCAGCGACGCGATGCTGTGATGCGCGTCACCGTCAAAAATAATGTGCTCGTAGGGTTCGTCAGTGATGGCCAGGGAGTCGTGTTCCTGACAGAGGGCGCTGATGATTTCCAGTTCGGCGTGGGAGAAGACCTTGCCCGTGGGGTTATGGGGCGTGTTGATGACAACGGCCTTTGTCTTTTTGGTGAACGCCCGCCGGAGTTCATCGGGATCGAAGGCAAAGGAGTCACCCCGCTGGTGCAACCGGACGTAAACGGGAATGCCTTGGCAAAGCAAAGTGTCCGGTCCGTAGTTCTCGTAAAAGGGCTCAAAGATAATCACCTCGTCGCCGGGGTCGATGACCGCCAGCATGGTGGAGAACATGGCCTCGGTGCCGCCGCAAGCGATTGTGACGTGCTTATCGGGGTCTACGGTGACGCCGTTATACCAGCCGAATTTCTCCGCCAAGGCCTGACGAAGCGCCGGGGCGCCCCAGGTGATGGCGTACTGGTTGTAGCCGTTGTCCAAGGCTGCCTTGGCGGCCTCAATCAGCTCCCTGGGCGGATCAAAGTCCGGAAACCCTTGGGCCAAGTTAATGCCGTCGTTCAGGTTATTCACGCGGGTCATCTCTCGAATGATAGACTCGGTGAACAACCCCACCCTGTGCGAGAACCGCTCAGTGGGCAACGAATTATCCATATATCTCCAAATTATATACGGGCAATCTCCGGGCAAAAGGTTACCACGTTGAACGCCGTTTAGCTACTTTTCGCGGGTGGGGAGAGAAGGTCAACGGCGGACCTGATGGTTTGGGCCGTGGTACGGTCCTGATCTACGGATTCCGCCCGCTCCGTAGCGAAGGGAGTCTCGCTTAGGAGACGATAGATCTCCGCGGCCCCTTGGTGAAAGTGCGGTGGCAGGCCCAACTGTTCATAGGTGGCGGCAATCTCTTCCATCTCACCAATCCAACGGGATGCCCTGGCCGGGAGTCTGGATAACCCGGAATTCATCTGATTGAAAGCATGGGATTGACTGGACTGCAGCTCTTGTCCCAGCTCCTCCGAGAGGCCCAGGGACTCCGCTGCGGAAAGTACTGCAACGTGGAGCGCGGAGGTGCCCTTGGTTAGCCCCGCATAGCACATTTTGATGCCGGACGCCCTGCCTACCTCGTTTCCCAAGTTCTTTACTACTATGTCCATGCCGTCCATCTCAGACATTATGTGGGAGTGCTTTCCGGACGTGTAGAAACGAGGAAAGGCGCCCTTTCGGGGCGGGTTGCCGATAATAGAGGCGTCAATGTATCTGCCCCCAGCCCCGGTGATTATGGCCTCTATGGCCTTTGTGGTCTCGGGCGACACGGCGTTGCAATCAGCGTAGTAGGCGTTGGAGCGAGTGTCGCCAAGGGCCTTGGCAACCTGCTGCGCCAACATAGTGGCGTCCAACGGCACCATTATGGACAGCACCAGGTCAGCTCTCTTCACCACTTCCTCCAAGTTCGGGACGTCCTCAATGCCTGCCTCACGGGCCAACCTTTGAGTCCTTTCGCTCCGCCCCTTGAGGCAGGTTATGGTGTTAAGTCCACCTTCACGCAAAGCCCTGCCCACGGCATGGCCCATGTCTCCGGGACTCAAGATTGCTACAGTTCTAAGAGGCATATTTACTGCTCCAGCCGTCAGATAGGATAATCCGAATCAATCCAACTCCGCTATGGCATCCCCAATGAGCACATTTTGGCCCTGTTTTACGTGAATTGTCTTGATGGTTCCGTCTTTGGGCGCCAGTAGCGCCTGCTCCATTTTCATCGCCTCAATTACGCAGACCTTTGTGCCCGCGGCGACACTTTCACCAACGTGGACGTCCACGGAGAGAATGACCCCTGGCAAGGGGGAGCGTACCACGTTTTCGTCGTTGGTATCTGCCGAGCCGGTGGAGGCTGAGGTCGGTGGGGTGTCGACCCGCTTGGCTTCGGTCGACACCCCGGCGGCGCCCAGATCCACGACAACCGGCTCCTGGTCCACCAGCACCTTGATGCTGGTCCCTTCCCACTCCCCCACGTCCACGTTGTACCACCGGTTATCTATTTTGACCCGAAGTCGGCGCATTTAGGGACCTTTCTTGGGACTGTCTAGGTGTGAAGCCAAAATATGTATAGGAAAGTCCACCGTTACGCCGCGCAGGGTGTCGTTTAAGAGGGGACCTGGGCATTATATCATCCCATCTCATGGGTCGCCGCGATTCAGTGCCTGGTCATTCCCCGCACGCTTGGGTGTCTAGCCAAGGATCGAAATGAAAACGCCCGCCACGACAGCAGACCCGATAACTCCGGCCACGTTTGGTCCCATGGCGTGGGGCAGGAGGAAGTTCTGTGGGTTGTCTCTTTGCCCCATGTTATGGGACAAACGGGCGGCCATGGGGACTGCGGAGACGCCCGCCGAGCCGATAAGCGGATTTACTTTTTCCCTTACGAAAAGATTCATCCCCTTGGCGAAGAGGAGTCCGCTTGCGGTGCTGAAGGCAAATGCTCCGAGGCCCAGGCCCAAGATTTTTACAGTGTCTACGTCAAAAACCCGCTCCGACGACAGCTGCGCTCCAACTGTAATCATCAGGAATATCGAGGCGACGTTGAGAATCTCGTTGGATGCCGCGTTATAGAGCCTGGGTACTACGCCGCTTTCCCTGAACAGGTTGCCTATCATAAACATGGCTATCAGCGGCGCTGACTCCGGGACCACCAGGATGATGATTACCATGGTGGCGGTGGGGAAAAGGAGCTTCTCCAAGCGTGATACTTCTCTCAAGGGTCTCATGACAATCTGCCGCTCCGCCTTAGTGGTCAGGAGCCGCATCAACGGGGGTTGAATGAATACTACGCTGGCCATGTAGGAGTAGGCCGTTATGGCCGTTATGCCCAGGAGATCGGGAGCCAATCGCGCCGAGGCAAATATGGTGGTAGGACCGTCGGCTCCGCCGATGATGGCAATGGCCCCCGCTTCTTTCATGCTAAAGCCAGCAACCAAGGCTATCCATAGGGCCGCGAATACGCCCATTTGCGCCGCGGCGCCTAGAAGCAACGTCTTGGGGTTTGCGATGATTGGGCCAAAGTCAGTCAGGGCGCCTAGGCCAAGAAAGATGAGGGGCGGCAGGATGTTCCACTTGAACAGGGCAAATTCGAAGATAAGTCCCAGAATTCCCGACCCGTGCTGCTCTGCCGTGGGTGAGTAGTTTGTCAGGCCAGTCAAAGGTAAGTTGGCCAGGATGATACCCACGCCTATGGGAAGTAGAACGTAAGGCTCCGTTTTCTTGGCTATGGCGACGATGGCGAAAGCAGCGCCCACAAGCAGCAGCAGCAAATTTTGCCAGTCTAGGTTGGTGAGTCCGCTGGCGTTTAGAAAGTCTTTGAACTCTTCCACTGGCTAGGACCCTACTTGGTCCGCATCCTTTATCTTGCCCGGAACGTGCCCCTGGCTTAACGCAATGTTCACCGCTATTGTTGCCGCAAGGGCCTTGTCTCTCTTCTCCTTGTCATCCACCGTCTCCGGGGCGGTTCTAGTTGAGATTGTTGAAAGCGCTTTCGCCAGATAATGCAGCGCTGCGGTGAGAATCGACAGGATAGTCAGAAGGCTGAAGGCTGTGCCTATGCCTATTATTGTAATGGTGAGAGCCTGACCGGTGTCAAAGTTGATGGTAGTCCCCCTCTGCCCGTGGCTATAGAGGTAAGTGGGAATTTTACACCCCTAGCCGCCTTTAGCACCAGACTAAGACCATTCCCGTGACACGATATGCCCTCGTCGATATTTATCCTGCCGCTTCTTGGTGACTATGCCAAGGGTAGCCATATATAATGAGACGTCTGTAGATGCTGAAGTAGGGAG
The DNA here is from genome assembly GCA_965226535.1 of Dehalococcoidia bacterium. Classification (GTDB taxonomy): domain Bacteria; phylum Chloroflexota; class Dehalococcoidia; order Lucifugimonadales; genus JAPULR01. Next base: position 1,184,859 of record CBDDDE010000010.1, read on the forward strand.
TTTTCCGCTATATTAGTTGCGGGAGGGGCACGAACATGGCTACTAAGATAGACTTCAACTGCGACATGGGCGAAAGTTTTGGCATGTATAAGCTGGGTTATGACGAAGAGGTGATCAGCTATATAACGTCGGCCAACATAGCCTGCGGATTCCATGCCGGCGACCCAATGTGGATGCGCACCACTGTTGAGCTTGCAGAGAAGCACGGCGTCGGCGTTGGCGCCCAACCAAGCTTTCCCGACCTCATGGGTTTTGGACGACGTAACATGAGCGTGAGCGCCGAGGAGGCCAGGAACGACGTTACTTACCAGATAGGAGCGCTCCAGGCCTTTGCCAGTGACAAGAAGCTCCAGCACGTAAAGCCCCACGGGGCCATGTACAACATGGCCGTGGCAGATCACGCCTTGGCTCAAGCTATCTGCCAGGCTGTCTTGGACGTGGACCCTGATATGATTGTGGTGGCCCTGGCAGGTTCGAAATGGGTGGATATGGCCGCTGAAATGGGCTTGCGGGTAGCTCGTGAAGCTTTCGCCGACCGGGCTTTCACCGCTCAAGGCACACTGGTGCCTCGCTCCCAGGCTGGATCTGTAATACACGACGTGGACGAGGTGGTCCGGCGCAGCGTCAGAATGGTTACTGAGGGTAAGGTCACTGCCATCACCGGCGAGGAAGTGGAAATCCACGCTGACAGCCTTTGCTTACACGGGGACACGCCGGGGGCCGTCGACATGGCCCGCGCTGTCAAGGAAGGCCTTAATGCAGCCGGTGTGGAGATAGTGCCTATGAGAAGCTTGGTATAGCTAATGTACCGGGAGCCACGCTTTCTACACGCCGGAGACCGCGCTTTGGCCGTGGAACTCGGCGACGACATCAGCCCTGAGACCAATGGCGCCGTCCGTGATTTGCTTGCGGCCATAGAAGATCTGGCCCTTGACGGCATCACCGATCTGGTGCCTTCATACAGGTCTATTCTGGTGCACTACGACCCCCTGGTAATAGATATTTCCCGTCTTGAGGAGGAATTAACGACCCTTCAAGCGGCGGCTTCATCTGGAAGCGTGTCCGAACCCCGGTGCGTACTAATTCCGGTCCTCTATGGCGGCGACGCCGGGCCGGACTTGGAGCACGTGGCCCGGTACAATAGTCTCAGTACCGAAGAGGTTGTTGACATTCACTCCGGCACGAAATATCTGGTCTACATGCTTGGATTCTCCCCTGGGTTCCCCTATCTGGGCGGAATGTCCGAGCGTATTGAGACACCCAGATTGGACACCCCTCGGACGGCCATACCCGCCGGCTCCGTGGGGATCGCAGAGAAGCAGACGGGGGTCTATCCCACCGAGACGCCGGGGGGGTGGCAGCTCATCGGCAGAACCCCCCTAGCCTTCTTCGACCCTAGCGTCGAGCCGCCGTGCCTTCTGGAGCCCGGGGACTTTATAAGATTTGTTCCCATTGATGAAGGCGAGTATCATCGTATGGCCCTGCAGGTGAAGGACGGGACCTACCAAGTTGCAACTGAGATGACGGATTAGACGCGTGGAGACTATAGAGGTAGTTGAGGGCGGACTGTTCACTTCGGTCCAGGACCTGGGGCGCTACGGCTATCAGCGATACGGTGTCCCCGTGTCCGGGGCCATGGACCCTTATTCTCTGCGCTTGGCTAACATCCTTTTGGGGAACCCGGAGGGGGCCGCCGCCCTTGAGATAACCTTGGTGGGGCCAAAGCTCAAGTTCCTGGCCAACACGACTATAGCCCTGGGCGGGGCCGATCTAGCGCCCAGGCTCAACGGCTCGCCCGTTCCTCCGTGGCAGTCTTTTAGAGTGGCAAAGGGCAGCTTGCTTACCTTCGATGGGCCTAGGTCCGGCGTGAAATCTTACCTTGCCGTCCCAGGCGGGATTGACGTGCCGGTGGTCATGGGCAGCAGGTCTACCTATTCCCAGGGATCCCTTGGGGGCCATGAAGGTCGCAGCCTAAAGCCCGGGGACCGCATATCAGTCTTGCGAAAGGACGCCGGCTCTTACCCTAATTCCGCTACCATACCTCGCAGCCTGGTACCGGGTCGGGAGCACGATTTCCGGATCAGAGTGGTCATGGGCCCGCAGGCGGACGCCTTTACGCCCGAGGGCATTGCTGTCTTTTTCAGCTCCACCTACACCGTCAGCCAGAAGTCGAACAGGATAGGATACCGGCTTCAAGGACCGGCTGTAGACCACTTGAAGAGCGCTGACATCATATCCGACGGCGTCACTTTTGGAGCGGTCCAAATTACCGGCGACGGGCTTCCCGTAGTTCTCATGGCCGACCGGGGCACCACGGGGGGATACACCAAGATAGGAGCAGTTATCAGCGTTGATATAGGGGAATTGGCCCAGACCCTTCCCGGTGACCACATTACCTTTCAGGCAGTTTCCGTGGAAGAGGCACACCGGCTGCTGTCGGAGAGGGAAGAGGCACTTGAAAAGTTCAAAGGGCACGTCACGCAAACTGTAGCAACAAAAAACTCCGGCCTTCGGATATTGGTAAACGGCCAAGCCTTTGAAGTCCAGGATGAAGACCACGCAAACATTGCTCAGAAGGAGCCTCTGGCGGGGGACGTCCACACCTATAGAAGAATAATTACCGCCACTGTTAACGACCGCTCCTATACCTTTGAAGTTGAGGTTCAGGACCCCGCGTAACCGGCGCTCCGGGGCCCCTGCCACATCCCAATTTGTTGACCCCTTCTATACCCTGAAGTACACTACCAGCAATCCAGGGTCGCTTATGGATCAATCCCAATGAAGAAGGAGGGGGCCAATGACTAATGTAGGAGTCGGCAAGTTTACGTACCGCCTCGACGAAGGGTGGGGACAGCTTCCCCAAGGTCACGAGTTTGGCCAAGTTGCCGGCGTCGCCGCCGATTCGCGGGGGCAAGTGCACCTCTTCAACCGCAGCGCGCACCCCGTGCAGGTCTTCGACCGGGAGGGCAAATTCGTCAAGGCGTGGGGCGCCGGAGTCTTTGCAAACCCCCACGGCATCACCATCACCCCCGACGATACCTATTGGCTGGTGGACAGAGATGCCCACGTAGTGCAAAAGTATTCGCCTGATGGCGAGCTGCTGATGACCTTGGGGAACCGCAACCAACCATCAGACACCGGGTATGACGAGGAGGAGAGGGTGGTGAAGCAGGAAGCCGGTCCCTTCAACCTACCCACTAAAGTGGCCCTGGGGCCAGGCGGCGAGATTTACGTTGCCGACGGATACGGCAACTGTCGCGTCCATAAGTTTTCGCCGGCTGGAGAGCTATTGATGTCCTGGGGGACCCCCGGTGACGGCGCGGGAGAGTTTCACCTTCCCCATAGCCTTTGGGTGGATAGCTCCGGCCGGATACTGGTATGCGATCGCGAGAATCATCGTATCCAGATATTTACCGACGCGGGAGAGCACCTTGACACCTGGACCGGCTTTATACAGCCCACTGACATATATATTGACTCGGACAACATTGTTTACGTGTCCGAGTTGGGAGACAGGGTGAGCATCCTTGACCTTGAGGGCAATGTATTGGCCCGCTGGGGCGATGAGCGCAGCCATGACCCGGGTAAGTTTTGGGGCGCTCATGGCATCTGGGTCTGCGCTATGGGGGATATTTACGTTAGTGAGGTCCTGGAAGGACAGAGGGTCCAGAAGTTCACCAGAACCGGATAATCAGACATGGTAATGGAGGCTAAATAGTTGGCCGAGAACGTATCGGCACATCAGGACAGCAGAATCCGGGTAAGCCCCGGTGCCTTGCGGACTACCGTAAAGAGGATATTTGAAAAGGTTGGCGTGCCACCTGAAGATGCGGGTACCGGGGCCGACGTCCTCGTCAAAGCAGACCTCATGGGAGTGGAAAGCCACGGGGTTTCCAACATGTTGGAGCGTTACGTGGAACGGTACAAGAACGGCGTCATGAACCCCGCTCCCAAGTGGCGCATTGTCAGAGAGACGCCTGGGACCGCCACCATAGACTCGGACCGGGGCCTGGGCATTATGATTACGCCCAAAGCCATGGAAATGGCCATAGCCAAAGCCAAGAATGTGGGCATAGGAATGGTGACGGTTGGCAATTCTAGGCACCTTGGCATGGCCGTTTACCACGCCATGATGGCGCTGGAACACAACATGATAGGTGTCTGCATGTCCAGCGTGCGGCCAACGGTGCTGCCGTCCCTGGGCAGCCGGGTAAGACTGGGCACCAACCCCATCGCGGTGGCGGCTCCCGCCGGTAAGCATCCACCCTTTGTCTTCGACGCCGCCACCAGCGTGGTGCCGGACAACAAGGTGGATATTGTGCGACGCTTGGGCGGCAATATGTTCCCCGGCTGGATTGGGGATGAGGACGGCGTGCCCATCATGGATACAGTGCCTGCTCCCCCCCGCGACGGGTATCAACTTCTGCCGCTGGGCAGCATTCCTCAAACCGGCGCCCACAAGGGGTATGGTCTGGCGTGCGTGGTGGACATCCTCTGCGGCGGTCTCTCAGGCAGCGGCTACGGTGCCGTAAGGAACTCGGACACCGTTGCTCATACCGTGGCAGCCTACAACATTGAGGCATTCCTGGACGTGGAAGATTTCAAGTCCACGATGGATGAGTGGCTTCAGACCCTCAAGGACACGCCCCCGTCTCCGGGCAACGAGAGGGTGTTGGTTGCCGGCCAAATGGAGTGGGAGGCAGAGCAGGACCGATTGGCGAAAGGAATCCCCCTACACGTCGAGGTGGTCCGGTGGTTTAGGGACACCTGCTCCCAAATGGAGATCCCCTTCATCCTGGAATGACGGCTTGAGCTCTGCAAGCTACGACATAGTGGTTATAGGTGGAGGAATCATTGGCTTATCCTCCGCCCTGCACCTTACGCAACTCTTCCCCAAGACCCGCGTGGCCATCCTGGAAAAGGAGGCGCAGGTTGGCCTACACCAGACGGGCCATAACAGTGGCGTTATTCATTCGGGGGTATACTATCGCCAGGGGTCACGGAAGGCTCAATTCTGTGTCGATGGGGTCAAGAGGCTGAAGCGTTACTGCCAAGAAAAGGGGATAGAGTACGACGAATGCGGGAAGGTTATAGTCGCTACCAGCCAATCGGAACTGCCTCGATTGGAAGACATCTACCGCCGTGGCAAGGACAACGGCGTCCCGGGGCTTGAGCTCATTGGCCCCCAGCGTCTGGCCGAAATTGAACCTCACACTCGTGGTATAAGGGCTCTGCACGTCTCCAAAACTGCCATCGTTGATTTTAAGCAGGTGGCTCAAGCCTACGCCGCCGACGTGTTGAAAGGCGGGGGGGCCATACTCACCGGTCACAAGCTACATGGCATCCACAGGCACGGCGGTACGGTGACCTTGGAAACCAACCAGGGAGCCATCCAATCAAAATACCTGATAAACTGCGCCGGCCTCTACGCCGACAAAGTGGCCCGCAAAATGGAAGGCTCCTCCAACGTCCGGATAATACCTTTTCGGGGCGAGTACTACGTCCTTCGGGATGAAAGTCGCGGTTTGATCAAGGGCCTGGTCTATCCGGTGCCTGACCCACGGTTTCCTTTTCTCGGTGTTCACTACACCAAGCGAATTAACGGCGAGGTAGAAGCGGGGCCCAACGCCGTTCTGGCATGGGCCAGGGAGGGGTATAGCAAGACCAAAATCAATGTCCCGGAGGCCCTGGCGCACCTGACCTTTGTCGGCTTCTGGCGCATGGCTATGCGCACGTGGCGCGTGGGTCTTGCCGAACTGCACCGCTCCATGATCAAGGGAGTTTTTGTTAAAGACCTGCAGAAGCTGGTCCCGGAAATACGCTCAACAGACTTGAGGCCCGGTGGCGCCGGTGTACGGGCGCAAGCCGTCAGCCGTCAAGGGGTTCTCTTGGACGACTTCAGCATCCAGGAGACTAACGGGGCCATTCACGTGCTCAACGCCCCATCGCCCGGCGCTACGTCCTCACTGTCAATTGGAAAACACATTGCGCAGATGGCGGGGCGCTCCTTCAACCTGGACCGCTAGTCCTTGCGGAACAGGGGCGCCACCTTTTCGGCGAAGAGCCTCATGGAATTGGCCACCTTATCCCGTGACATGTGGCTGGGACTCATGCCCAAGAGCATGTTCCGAGCGCCCAAGTCCCTCAGTTCAGCAACCTTTTCGGCCACGTAGTCGGGAGTCCCGGCTAGGAGGTAGTGGTCTGGCATGGAGGATATGGAGGGGGGAGTGGGAATGGGGTCAACGTACTCAGTGGGGTTGAACCGCTCTCTGGCGTCCCGAATGTGACCTCGCTCCGCCTGAAAGGCGGGAACGGCCTCTTCCTGCGCCTGCTCGTTGCTCTCAGCCAAGTAGACGCTGCGTCGAATCCACGTTTCGTCCAAGCACCTTTGCACGTGAGCCTCGTCAAAGCCCGCTCCCAGCATGGTGTCACGGTACAGTTCAAGCCGATGGGCCGTCTCCTCCAAACTGTCCACCCCCGTGAGCACCGGCCGACCCCTTCTGGCCATCTCCATCATTGACTCCTTGCTGATGCACGCCCGAATTAGGGGCGGATGGGGTTGCTGGTAGGGCTTGGGGCGCATGATGGGAAAAGCAACCTGCCAGTACTTGCCCTGGTAATCCAGGTCATGGGCGGTCCAGGATTTGAGAAGCAGGTCTTCGGCTTCGTCCAAGCGCCGCCGCCCCTCTTCCAAGGTGGTGCCAAACCCCATGTACTCGTAGGCGTTGTAGGCCGAGCCTCGCCCGGTGCCCACAATGAGGCGTCCGTGGCTAAGGTTGTCCAGAAGAGCCGTTTGGGCCGCCAGCTTAACGGGGTGATGAAAGGCCATCTGGACCACGGCAAAACCTATCTTTATGCGACGGGTTACGGCGGCCACCGCGGCGCCAAAGACCACGGGGTCGGCGTAGACGGTATCGCCGCCAAAATAGTGCTCCGTCAACCAGATAACATCGTAACCCAGGGCGTCGGCCAACTCGGCTTCCTTCAAGGTGCTGTCTATAATCTGGCTGTCGAGGCTGGGGTCCGGGCTAATCTGAAGAACAAAGGGGCCAAAGCGCATGTCACGTCCCTTATATTTGGCTTTCTGAATGCTCCACTGCCCACCAATAGGTGAGCAGCCGCTGCTGCGACTGTGGATGGCGTCATTATAGCAGCGGCCATGAGGCGCTACCACTTTAACCCTACCCTCTTCGAAACGGGCACATGTTGCATTGCATTGGCGTGGTTGAATGAGGGGCTGGAGTAGGTCGTTGACTTGTGCGTCCCAAGACAGCACAATAATCTCAGCTTTATTTGGCCAAGGGGTGGTATCTATGAGCGACCTAACCAAAGAAGAGGTAAAGTCACTGGGGCGCGCCGCCGGACTCGATATACAAGAGCCTCACCTCTCTGAAGTCACCTACAACATCAACGCCTTGAAAGAGCTCCTGGACGACCTCAACCCGCCGGGACTCGACGAGGTAGAACCCTTGCCAATAATCCATCCCTATGAACAGCTTGATAATGGACAAGGCTAGTATCCCCTTCCTGTCCGCCGTGGAACTGGGGCGCCGCATCGGTCTTCGGGAAGTGTCCCCCGTTGAGGTCGTCGAGGCGTACCTGGATCGAATTGATAGGTTGGACAATCAGCTAAACAGCTACATTACCGTATGTAGGGACGAGGCCTTGCAGTCAGCCCACCAAGCGGAGTTGGCCATTGGCGGCGGCACCTACTTGGGACCCCTTCACGGCGTGCCTGTTGCCGTTAAGGACCAGCTTTGGACCAAGGGGGTGCTTACCACCGGTGGGTCCAGAATACTGGCCGATTTTGTCCCCGATGAAGACGCCACCGTGATATCGCGTCTGAAGAACGCCGGGGCCATTATCCTGGGCAAGCTCAACATGAGCGAGTTTGCCACGGGGAACAGCGTTTACCACCATTGGGGAACGCCTCGAAACCCTTGGGACCTGGCTCGGAACCCCGGCACTTCCAGCAGCGGCTCCGGGGCCGCTACGGCCGCCTTCCTTTGCGCAACTTCTCTGGGAGAAGACACCGGCGGCTCCATACGCAACCCAGCTACCAACTGCGGCGTGGTGGGCCTTAGACCCACCTATGGGCTGGTAAGCCGCTACGGCATGCTGGGCGCCTCCTGGTCCAACGACATTGCCGGCCCCATCTCTCGTTCGGCGGAGGACTGCGCGGTTACGCTCCAGGCCATCGCCGGGTACGACGCCAAGGATGGATACAGCGCCAAGCGCCCCACGCCGGACTACAGGAAGGCGCTGGAGGGCGACATCAAGGGTCTCAAGGTGGGAGTTGTCAAGGAGGCCCTCTACGCCGATTTTGTCCAGTCCGATATTCGGGACACGGTGTCAAAGGCCATCGAACAGTTGGAGGAGTTGGGAGCTTCCGTACAGGAGGTATCCATACCTCTCCTGCCCTATACCGCCTCCATCAACCGGATTCATATAGAGGTGGAAGCGGCGCCCATGCATCGTGGCTGGCTTCAGACGCGGCCGGACGACTACGACCACAACGTTAGGACCGATTTCCTCACCGGCTCGGTGCTGCCTGCACAGCTCTACTACAAGGCCCAGAAGCTGAGGGAGTTGGTTCGGCGCCAGGTATTTCATGTTTTGGACGAGGTGGACGTGCTTGCCCTTCCCAACACGTCGGAGCCGGCTCCCCTCATCAATACCAAACCTGGCATATTCAGCAAAGAAGAGGCCATGTCCAGGATGTCGGGGCGTCGCAGCTTGTCGGGCTCTTTCAACCTTGCCAGTGTGCCCGCGTTGGCCGTCCACTGCGGCTTTGTGACGTCCACGGGAACCAGGATGCCCACGGCCTTGCAACTGGCCGGGCGTCCCTTCTCCGATGCCCTGCTGCTCAAGGTGGCCCACCTTTACCAACAAGCCACTCAGTGGCATACTCAAAGGCCCCCCATCTAGTCCCACCTTCTGTCTACTCTTGGAAGGCGTTGCACCCCGTAACCAAAGCAGGCAAGCCCCCCATTAGGAAAGCCACCTGCACCGTCTCGGCAATCTCCTCCTCGCTGGCTCCCATGCCTCTCGCCCTGGATGCTATTGCCTGTACGCCGTCGGGGTGAGACAGCAAGGAGTCGCAAAGCATCATCATCAATGTCTTTACCTTGACGGATAGGGCCCCATCCTCCAGGGTAAAGTCCCTCACTTCCGATACCTTCTCCAGGAGTCGTGGGTCGTTGGTTTCCAAAGACATTACGTAGGTTGGCTTCTGTTGCATATATCACCATTCCTTAGTTGTGGTTGGGAGACTAGATGGCATTATACCTGTGCGGTAAAGGTGCGGATACCTTTACCAACAAGCGACTCAGTGGCATACTCAAAGGCCCCCATATAGCGGACCGCTTATCACTTTTTGACAGAGGATTTTGACTATGCCGGCTCGGCGCAACAACCCGGAAACCACACGTGAAGAGGCGGTTAACACCCTTTGGCGCAAATGCTGGGTGAGTTCTCTGTCTTCCAATCAACATAACAAAGTACGCTTCTCGTGGACAGTCGATTTGGATACACTTGGGAGTGAGTAGGTACGTCTGCCGACCGACCCACCCACGGGTTCACGCCCCCAGGTGGCAGGGCTGGACATATCGAGAACCGAGGCCGATTCCGGCGTCACACCGTCCGACGGCATGGGGATAGTTTTCCCTCCTCTTTTCTTCTCACCAGGGGGGCTGCATACACCTGCGCCTGGCTGTTCCCCCAAATTCTTGTCTATGGCATCGCCCCGTCCCGAGCCGCCACTCTGCGGAATACGTGGATAACGGCATGGGAGAGGAGACCACTCCTCTGGCAAGTTGTCTCCTCCAAGCGAATCGGCGGGGCTTGATAAAAAGAGTGTCGGCCCATATCATAGCTCCGGCTTCGACCTAACTAATTCTTGCGTGGATATATATACACGATGGTGAACGGTGAATCTAATCCACAAAAGCCCGCATCCGAGGAACTTCTCAACCAAGTTGAAGAATCCTTGACTGCTGGCCCTGTTCGTGACCTGTGGTTGGGTGTGCGTGCAGAATTAGCTGAAAACGGACCGGGAGCCGTGCGCACCTATTTGCAGTCAGAATTTCAAAGAAGACGGGGCATAGTCGAGAATGCACTGCAAGAACTATCAGGTCAGTTGGAGGACATCGCTTAATGCCTAGATCGTTTTTTCGCATCAAAGGCGTTACCATTGAAGGGTTCAAAGCATTCACTGAGCGACAGTCTTTTGATCTGGATGGCCGCCAGGTATTTTTTTCGGCGAGAATGGTCTGGGCAAGACCAACGTTGTGGAGGCAATTCGGTGGTGTTTATTCGGTTTAGCATCCAGAAGAGGGGGGACAATCAAGAATCAGTTCTATGGAGGGGATTGCATCGTAGAGCTGACGTTGCAAGCTCCAGACGGGATTTGGTCGTTCCAGAGACGCCTTAGTCAGTCGGGCGGGATTGGCCCCTCTACAATCCGTGAACCTAGCTAGGGTCACGGCCTATGACCAGCTCACTCCCAAAACTTGAGCCACGTTTTGTCCCTCTTTACGAACGGGACCGCCATCGACTTCAATGTAATGGGGGAGGCGCAATAAGGCACTTGGTGGAGTGGGGCCGCAGTAGCGCGGATTTAAGTACAAGGTTGCGTAGCTCTGCGACATATTCAGGATTTCTGCGTTTCTGAAAATCAAGACTCCGGCTACATTCGCACTCCGACTACGTGACCAAAACCCGTCGTCCCCACGCGAGTACTGACCAGGGTCATCTGCATCCATTCCGTACTGAAAACAAAGATCTCCCCAGAGAATGTTAAGGGCATCCCCGTCTAACGAGAAAAACGGACTGGCCGCATTTACAGCCAAAAGCAGGGGACCGCTCAGTTTTTTGTAGGCACTTGCCTTGCCCGCCAACGCCCCACGAATCGATGATATCGGGTTCTATCCGTTCGGTCGCATTCATCCTTCCGCTGGCGATGCGGCCAGCGCAACCTCGTTCTCCCGACGCTTATAGTGCTTTAGGCGAAAGCCAAACCGTAATCGCCTGGCCGCGCCACTCTATTCTCTTGGACGGCGCTAGCCCCTCCTTCCAAAACTCTCCACAATGCCCCTAACAGTCGTCCGGGTCGGATGTCGGTCAGTAGCTTATTGACCTCTCTGATGATGTATCTTTTGGAAGGAGTCGTCCTTGTAAGTGTCGTATTTCCCGTATCCTCTATGTCATACAAAAGGGAAAAATGAGGAGAGCACAATTTACCAATGTCATCCAAAACTTTTTGTCCGTTGGGTGCCAGCAAGCAAGGCGGATTGGAGGCATGTCCGGCCACCGTCGCCTTTCAACGACAGCTAGAACCCTTCTCGGCGTTAAGGAGAAAATCGGGGGTTTTCCCTCTGATGCTTGGTTGGAAAATCAACACCGGCAGCCTAATCCCTGTAAACAACTCGTGAAGAAATAGCTGCCCAAAGAATGCCCCATCATGCTTGGAGTCGTCGGTCCAGACCGGAATTCTCCACGCAGCCATCTGGCCTTTTTACCTTCCAGGGATTTGCTGGAACCATTGCTCACTGGCCGGTCACGTCCCTGCTCCGTTATCGCCCTGCTGCTCAAGGTGGCCCACTGTTACCAGACAAGCAAACTCAGTGGACGGGTACTCGGAAGGTTTTCCCTGCCATATAGCGCAGGGCCGGCTGTCGTCAAAAACTCTTCATGACATCTACGTTGCATCCAATCGTAACCAAAGCAGGCAAGCCCCCCATTAGGAAAGCCACCTTTTACGTCTTCGGCAATCCTAAACCGCGCTTACATTCCAGAAGCGGGCGTACCGGGCGTCGTTGTAGTCTATCTGAATGGACACTTAGGCCCTCAGAGTATGTCGATTTCCAATAGGGCAAGCCCGAGGACGAGACCGCACTCCGGGGCATCACCCACACGGGCCCGCCTTAAACGCTACTCCGGCGCAACGAACTCCCCTAGCCAGCACACACTGTCAATGCTTGGGCTTGCCGCCCGGTAGAACCTCTCGTCGGCGGTCCACAGCTCGCAGCATAAAACTCTCCGCCAGCGCCAGGTAATGGGCGTCGTAGGCCGCATTCTGCTTGAGCTTGCTTGCAAGTTGTAGCTCTCTGACGTGGAGACCCGGCGGCTTTAGGCTCCACTCCTATCAATAAAAAGTCGCCACACCCCCTTGACATCCTGGCGCCCGGCACCTTACTATCCTGTTACCGCTTGTGCGGAATTTGAACAGGTGCTCGGAAGAGCCAGAGGAGGTGACGTATGGAATATAGTTTAAGTAAGAGGGCGATGGTAGGCATCTGTCTGGATTCGACGACCTAGTACGAGTTACATAAACATTAGATAACCGGCAACTGTCGGGTTCGGGCAAATGCCTACCATCGCCCTGTGCGGGGGGTCCACCCAAGGACCTGGATGGTTCCAAACCTTAGGTTCGGACCCGATTTAGTTGACAGAAGAGGAGCCGCAAGGCTTCTTTTTTGTTGCTTCGCAAACCCTCCGTCATCCCTAACCGGGGTAATGCTATACTGACGGCAAGTCGCAACGAGAGTGAGGAGACGCCATTGTCAACAGCGCTTGTTAACGGAGTACATATCCACTATGAAAGCTACGGCCAAGGGTTCCCCTTGGTGTTCGCCTACGGCCTTGGGGGCAACACCACGGAGTGGGCCTCTCAGATACCCGCCTTTTCAAAACATTACAGGTTTATAGTCTGGGACCCACGGGGCCATGGGCAGTCCGACAGTCCGCCAAACCTTGACCAGTACGGCAGCGGGACGTCCGCCTATGACTTGCTAGCTCTCCTGGACCACCTTGGCATTGAAAAGGCCTACGTTGGCGGGCTTTCCATGGGTGGGGGAATCGCCACACGTTTAGCCCTGCTCTATCCCAGCCGGGTTGAGGCGCTTCTCATCATAGACTCTGCTTCGGCCTCCGGCTTGCCCACATCCGAAGCAGCCCTTCGAATGCGTAATCGCATAGTTGAACTGTGCCTCTCCCAAGGTATGGAGGCCGTGGCCGACTATGCCATAAAGCATAACCCCAATATCAGCCGCACAGCCCAATCGGGCCCGGAAGGCGAGAAGGCCATTCGGGAGATGTACCGGGCACTGGACCCGGTGGGCTACGCCCATAGCACCAAGGCCACGGTCTACCCCTCCTTTGACTCGGACCTGCTCAAGCAAATCCGCGTGCCGACACTGGTCCTTTCGGGGTCCGAGGACCCGGCGCTTGAGGCTTGCAAGCTGATCCACGGTAAAATCGTGGGTTCCCAACTCAGGATAATTCCCAACGCGGGCCATCTCTCAAACCTGGACCAGCCGGAAGTCTTTAACCGGGAGGTGCTGGAGTTTCTGAAGGGTGTGGACGCGCAAAGGCTGTCCGGGTAGTTTCTAGTCGTCCTGGGGCGCGCCGGCTTCCTGTTTAGCCAGGTCGGAATAAACCGCTCCTTCGTCTTCCAAAGCATGGATGTCCTGGTCCGAGTAGTGCAGGAGAGAGGAAAGGATCTCTCTGGTGTGCTGTCCCGGTAGCGGCGCGGAGCCGACGACTATCTCGCTGCGACTCAGCTTGATGTTTTTGCCCGAGACGTGAATGGTCCCGGACACCGGGTCGGGCACCTCCACCAGAAGCTCCCTTTCGTGTAGGTGAGGGTCCGTGGCGGCGGTGGGGATCTGGTTGACGGCTTGGCACGGTATCCCGTGGTCGGCGATGAGCTTTGCCGTTTCAGCTGCGTTCTGCTGCCGGAACCAGTGGTTGAGCTCCTCTTCAATGGCCTCGGAGTTCTCGTCCCGCAAAGCCTTGGTGGCAAACCGGGGGTCGCTGGCCCACTCAGGCTTGCCGACAACGTTGCAGAACCTGGGCCAGATATTGTTGCTCTGGGCCGCTAGCAGCACCCAACCGTCCTTGGCCTTGTATATGTTACTGGTGCCTTTGCCGTTGCCCTTGCGGGGTGTGTCAAATCCGGAGCCGAGGAAAGCGCTGCACTGGATTTCGGTCATGGAGTACCCCGTATCGGCAAGGGATACGTCGACGCACTGGCCCTCGCCGGAAAGACGCCTTTCGTGCAGGGCGGCCAGGGCGCCGATGGTGGCGTGCAGCGAGGTTATACGGTCTATAACCGGGTTGGCTGTGGTTATGGGCGGCATGCCTGGGAATCCGGTAAGCATCATCATGCCGCTGATGGCCTGGCCTATGGGGTCGAACCCAATGCGGTTACTATAGGGGCCATACTGCCCATAGGCTGAAACGTTTACCATGATGATGCCCTTGTTGAGCTTCCGAAGGTTTTCGTAGGAGAAGCCCATCTTGGCAATGGTGCCGGGGCGGAAGTTTTGCACGAGTATGTCCGACACCTTGACGAGGCCCCGCAAGATCTCTTTTCCCTTATCGGTGCGGAGGTTGATCCCGAGGCTCTTCTTGCCGCTGTTGTACTGAACCCAATAGGCGCTTTGACCCCTGACAAAGGGGGCGTGGTCTCGACTTTCGTCGCCGCCAGGCCCCTCCACCTTGATTACCTCTGCTCCCAGCCTCGCCATTATCAGGCTGGCTCTTGGCCCTGCTTGATATCGACCCAGGTCCAGTACTCGGATGCCCTCAAGGGCTGATTTTGGCATATTCATGAGATGCTCCTTTTCATGGAGGAATGAGAGCTAAAGACCCGGTAATCGTATCACAGCGGACTGGGGCATCCAAACTTGGAATTTTGTCACAGGGTCGCCGGTGCCGTATGATGGCTTCGTTATCCTTGGATTGTTCAAAGAGGTGAGGAGAATATGGCTCATAAACCCAGACTGAACAAGGTGATTGCGCTCCTTGAGGAGGGGAAACCCGCCTTTGGCACCTTTGTCTCCAACGGTAACCTGGACGGTCTTGCCTATGCTGCCAATGCCGGTTATGACTTTGTCTTTATCGAGAATGAGCACGTGGGCATGGACTTTTCACAGCTACGAATTTCATTTCAGTTTCTTCTGAGCCGTGGCAAGATTGCCTCCCAGGGAAATCTGCAAGCGGACCCAACGCCCTTTGTACGGGTTGCTCCCAATACGGAGGAGATGAACCAGTGGGTCTTGAAGCAGACCCTGGACCATGGGGCATACGGCCTGTTGCTCCCCAAACTGGAAAGCGTGGAGGCGGCTCGCGCCGCGGTGCTGGCCTGCCGGTACCAGCAGAGAAGGGGCGCGGACAACCCTCTGGGTGAGAGGGGTTGGAGCCCAAGGGCAGCAGCGGATTATTGGGGCTTGTCTGTGCCGGACTACTATGAAGCTGCCGGTCTGTGGCCCCTGGACCAGGACGGCGAGGTGTTTTTGATAGCCATCTGCGAGTCTGCAAAAGGGGTTAGAAATCTACCTGATATCCTTAGTCAGGTCAAAGGTATTGGCGGAGTATTGGCCGGTCCGGGAGACCTATCGGTTTCCATGGGCGCAGCTGGCAATGGAAGAGATCCCGAAGTTCAGGAAGCCCTTTTGTCGATATTAGACACCTGCAAGAAATTTGGAGTCGCCTGCGGCGGTGTGGCCGAAACGCCGGAAGATATGGAACGCCAGCTAGAGGAAGGGTTTCAGTTTTTCATCACCTCAGCCCGGCAGAGCAACCCGACTTTGGCCCACGCCCATAAGGTAACCGGTCGCTAGGCCGTTTGTCGCCGCGGGAGTGGCCCCGTACCTCTAGTAGTCGTTGGGGTAGGCGGCGTAGCTATACAGAAGGTCCACAAAGGACCGTTCCAGCTCCACCAATCCACCCACCTTACCATCACCCTCAATGACCAGAAATTCGTTGGGGGCCGAGTGCCCGCTGGCGTAACCGATTCCCGTAGCGCCCAGCAGTTTTACGCCCAGCATCTTGCTGAAGAAGCCCATGGGCCCGCTGGCGCCGCGTCTGGGCCATACCGTAGGGTTGATGTTCCAAGAATCGAAGACGCGCAAGCCTGCCTTGGCAACGTCGTCCGTGACGCTGAGCTTCTGGGCGGGTACCGCCATCAAAACCTTGATTCCTACGTCACTGTAGCCGTGGCTGTCCAGGTGGTCGCGAATCTTTTGGCAGCAAACATTGGGGTCCAGGTCCGGCGGCAGCCGGTGGTCAATGGTGCAATAGGCAGCGTTGGGAAGGGTCCATAAGAGAGTGCCGGGACCGGTGTACCCGGCCCGCAGCCCGTTGATGTTCATAGTTGGCTGAAAGCAGTAGCGAATGAAGAGGTCGCGGCCCGAAAGGTTGTTCAGGAACCGGTCCACCTTACCGGGAGCCAAGCTGGGAATCACATTGGCCTCGTTGCCTTCGTAGCGCTGAGCCAAAGCGTCAATGAGGTCCAGGTCTTCCTTGGTGGGTTCCTCCAAGCCGTCGTAGAACCCATCAACAAGAATGCGGTTCTCCACGGGGTCATAGAGAGTAGCCAAAGCGTGGACCATTCTCCAAACGGGGTGGTCTACCACGGGTTGGGCGGATGAATGCACGGGTCCGCCCGCGGGGCCTTTTCCCCAGCGGTCCCCGGAGCACTCCAACTCTATGTGCAAGTTCCCCTTGTTTCCCAGGAAGAGGGACACGTCCCCCGTGGCGGTTTGGCAGGGTCCCGCCACAATGGCGGCGTCGGCCTTGGAAAGGTGGTGGCGATACCGGTCGATAAGCATGGGGATGTGGTCACTGCCGACAAACTCCTCGCCCTCGGAGACGAACATGAGGTTGACGGGGAGTTCGCCATCTACGGCTTTGATGGAGGCAAGGGCGTTCAAGAATCCGACGAAGGCGCCCTTATTCCCGGCGCCGCGCCCATAGAGCACCTTCTTGAAAGGGGGCCGCTGGGCTACCACCGCATCGTAGGGCGGATGGTCCCAGCCGCTCCCGACTACATTGGTGTCGAAGTAGCTGTATACGGCCAGGGTCTTGGGCGCTCCGGCGTCGTAGTAGGCCCAAACGGCCGGGAAGCCCGGGGTCTCCACTAGCTCAGCCTCTTTGCAGTCCAACTCCTGGTAATAGCGCAAAAGCAGGGAGGCGCACTCCTCCACACCGTGGCCTTCCTGGCTGACGCTGGGCTGAGCCATGAACTCACGAACCTTTTCTACGTGTTGCTGCTGATTACCGCTAATGTGCTGGTGGACTGCCTCGCGTTGGGTCATTCTTCACCTTGCTGTTTCCCCCCTCGCTTTTGGGAGAGGGGTGGATGTCATACCTTGGGCTTGGATTACCAGTTAGTTAGACCCGGCTTTTGCTTCTCCCAACCGTCGTCCGAGGGGAAAACGGTGGAAGTGAGAACTCTCTCAGGGTCGCCGTCGAACCATTCCTCCACGGTGGAGCGCCACTTGGTGTAGTGGGGCGCCTGCCGGTGGGCCTCCAGGGCGGCTTGGTCCGTATATACTTCGTAGAGATGGATTCGATTGGGGTGCTCCTGGCTTAGGAGGACGTCAAAGCGATAGCATCCTGGCTCGTCCCGTACCGACCCTTGAGCATCTCCCATAAGCGACTCCATAAATGCGTCCTTGAATCCGGTTTTGATATTGATGGTTACGAAAATAGATATCATGGTTAACAGTAGGCATCCTTTCTAGGGGTTGTCGAGTCCCACGCGGCCTCAAGACTCAACTTGGTGATTATATCAGCCGTCGGAGCGCGAGGCTAGGCATGGTACGCCTTAGCACGGGCAGCGGCGCACCGGCGTTGGTTTTCGGAGGTGTCTAATCAGTTGACGCCTGGTAGGGCATGACCTGGGCCGATATCAGGTGCGAGTAGAGGCCACCCTTGGCCATAAGCTCCTCATGGGTCCCTTCCTCAACCAGCCTACCCTCCTCTAGGACTAGAATCTTATCGGCGTCGCGGACGGTGGAGAGCCGGTGGGCAATGACCAAGGTAGTGCGACCCTTCATGAGCCGGGCCAAGGCTTGACGAACCAGCCGCTCGTTAACGGCGTCCAAGTGCGAGGTAGCCTCGTCCAGTACCAGCACAGGCGCCCCCTTCAGGACCGCTCTGGCAATGGCGATGCGCTGCCGCTGACCGCCTGAGAGTTGAACACCCCGTTCCCCTACGTGGGTATCGTACTTATCGGGCATGGCCGAGATAAACTCGTCCGCGTTGGCCTCCTTGGCTGCCGAGATTATCTCTTCGTCCGTTGCGTTGGGTCTTGCCACCTTCAGATTTTCCTTGATGGTGGTGTTGAAAAGGTAAGTGTCCTGGGAGACCAGAGCGATGGAGTGTCGAAGCTCGTCGAGCTCAAACTCCTTGAGGTCGTGTTGGTCCAGATTGATGATTCCCTCTGTGGGATCCCAGAATCTAAGGAGCAGGTGCGCCGAGGTGGTTTTCCCCGCCCCGGAGCGACCCACCAAAGCCACAGTTTGGCCGGGTTTCATGGAGAACTTGACCCCATTCAGCGCTTGGGGCAAGCCTGCGCCATAGGTAAAGTCTACTTGTTGGAAGTCTATGGCAGAACCGGCTGACTCGTCGTGGCTCAGGTGTACACCGCGGCCATCCTGCACGGGAACCGGCTCGTCGTGGACGGCGAAGATTCGTCGAGAGCTTCCAAGGGTGTCCGCAAGCTGCTTACCCACTTGGGCAACTTCCGATACGGGAATGAAGGAAGCCAGGGCAATAAGGCTTATGAGGGGGAGCAGGTTGTCGGTAAGGTTGCCTTGTGTGGCGAAGTAGGCACCGGCGCCAAGGACGGAGATACCTCCCAAACCGATACAGGTCTCTATGGCAACTTTTTGCAGAGTGAGATGTTTGAAAAACTGTATGCGGTATGCGGCAAACTTTCGCTGGTTCTCCGCAACTTCACCCAACCGCATCTCCTCATGGCCAAAGGCTACAATTTCTCTCATCCCCTGAACGCTGTCTACCATGTGGGCGTTAATTTCGCCAAGCTGCTGCCGCGACTGGGAGGCTACTCTGTCCAGTGTCTTGTTAGCATAGAAGGGAGTCAGCGCCACCAGAACAAGGAAGGGGAGAAGAATTAAGGCCAAGGGCCACTGGAAAATAGCTAGAGCAACGAGCACCGCGCCCGGTATGATCACAGCTACAAAAGCGGGGGCTATGGTGTGGGCAAAAAAGTATTCCACAGTCTCAATGTCGCTGGTCACAAGGCCCACAATGTCGCCGGAGCGTCGCTTCACCAGATAAGCTGGAGACAAGGGGTCCAGCTTGTTGTACATGTCTATGCGCATCTCGGCCAGGAGGCGGAAGGCCATGTCGTGGGCGACCCAAGACTCGCCCCAATGTAGCAAAGGTGTCAGAACGGCCATAACCCCAAGGGCTATGAGAAGGCCGGTAAAATCTCCACCTTGGGCCACCTGGCGCACTATGAGCGCTCCGGAAACTCCAATGCCAATGAGGACAAAGACCCTGAGTATCCCCAGGATAAAGGTAGCTGTAAGCTCAACACGCCACGGTTTCACCAGGGCCAGCAGTCTTGCAAAAACCCGGATCGAGCTCATGTGCTCCGCTGTTGCGCTGATTATGCTGGGCTCGGCGAGATATTCTTGGGCTGACGAAGCTGCCGGTTGCTCCCCAGCGCTTGTGCCGTTCTCCGGGGAGGCATATTCAGTGGGCAGGAGAGGGGAAATTTCAACGGCCTCCGTTTCCATCTGCGCCACCATCAGGGAGTTGTACACGCCGCCCTGCTTCACGAGCCGGCTATGAACACCTTCCTCCACCAGCCGACCCTCATCCAAGACGAGTATCCTGTCGGCGGAAATGACGCTGGAGAGTCTGTGGGCAATGACCAGGGTGGTCCGGCCCTTCATCAGTCGGTTCAGGGCCTCTTGAATGATGGATTCGTTCTCCGTATCCACGTTGGAGAGGGCTTCATCCAATAGAAGGATGGGGGCATCTTTAAGAAGTGCTCGCGCTATGGCAATACGCTGCCTTTGGCCTCCGGACAGGCGTATGCCGCGCTCTCCAATAACGGTATCGTAGCCGTTGGGTAGGGCGGTGATGAAGCGGTGGGCGTTGGCAATTTTAGCGGCTTCTTGCATCTCCTCCAGACTGGCGTTGGCGTTCCCCAAGCGGAGGTTTTGAGCCACCGTGCCATGGAAGAGATAGGTGTCCTGGGCAACAACGGCAAGGTGACTTCGCAGGGTGGAAAGGGGGAGAGTGCGGATGTCTTGTCCACCCAGCAGGATTCTTCCCTGGGAAGGGTCAAAGAACCGCAGTCCAAGCCAGACCAGGGTGCTCTTTCCCGCGCCGCTGCGACCCACAACAGCCAGTGTTTCACCGGCGCGCAACTCAAAGGAGAGGTCGGTCAATGCCTCTGCGCGCCCGGCGGGATATGCAAAGGTAACGTTTTCAAATGTCAGGGTTGGCTTCAGCTCTGGGGCGGAGTCGGATGGAGACGTGGGTTTTACGTCTTCAACCTGGGGTTTGGAGTCCATCAAGTCGAAGACGGCCGTGGCTGCGGACATTCCCAACATGCCCTTGTGATAAAGCATTGTCAACTCCCGCAGAGGGCGGAAGACCTCAACGCCCAGCATCAAGACAACCAGCAGGGTGGAAAGGCCAAGCGAGCCGTTGTCCACTCTAATGGCGCCCCAGCCAAGGGCCACGGCGGCGCCGGCGGTGATGCCAAACCAGGTAACCCCGGTGGTGCCCACGTTCATGAGCAAGATTCTCATGGTCTTGTGATAGACTTCCCGCGCCTTGGTTGCCAGCAGTTGTCCTCGAGCTTGGCTTTGGCCGAAGGCTTTGAGGGTTGCCAATCCCTGTACGCTGTCCAGGAATTCCGCGCTGAGGTCTCCGTACACCTCGCGGCGTTTCATGCTGCTGACGGCGTTCCAATGGTGAAAAACTAGTGGCGCAACCAAGGTGAATAGGGCGAACCCCAAGTATATGGCGGCGGTGGGTACGTCAAGAAATGCCATGAAGATGAAGATGCCTATGGGCGTAAGGGCGGCGACGGCCATCTGCGGTATGTACTCACCATAATAAGTCTCCAGCTGGTCCACTCCCTCGACCAGTGAAACCAGAACATCCCCCGCGCGTTTTTGGTCCAGGGTTCCGGGGCCTAGCACCAGAGCGCGTTGGTAAAGCTCCCTTCGCATCTTGGCCTGTACCCTCACGGCGGCGAGATGGCCAGTTATTTCCTTCATGTACTGGAAGAAGCCGCGAAGTATGGCTGAAACAACCACCGCCGCAATCGCAAAGATAATCTCGTCGGCGGGTTTGCCCTGAATGACAAGGGCAATGGCATACCCGGAAAAGGCGAGGCGACTGACGCCCGTTGCCGCCGTAATCAGTCCAAAGAAGAGGGCAAGGACCAGTCTGAGCCGCACCCCGTCGGTAAACTTGAAGAGACGTTTGTTAAAAAACATTTTGCCTTTGTCCCTAATGATGAGGCTACAATTGGGAATTCTACCCCTAGAGGCCATGTGAAGCAAGGTTGTATGAATTCGACGGCGCCCTGGCGTCAATATTCCCTTGGAGCGGCCCTCTGCTATAATCCTTCTGATCCCCAGCGTTTTAGGAGCAATGCATGAAATTTGGCTTTTTTATGATGCCCCTGCATCACCCTAAAGAAAACCCCACTCTGGCTTTTGAGAGGGACTTGGATTTTATTGAATACGTTGACCACCTGGGCTTTGACGAGTGCTTCATTGGTGAACATCACTCGGCGGGGTGGGAGACCATCCCCGCGCCCGATATTTTTATCGCCATGGCCGCTGCCAAGAGCAAGAGGATTACCCTGGGCACCGGTGTAATTAACCTTCCCTACCATCACCCTTTCCACGTGGCCGAGAGGATGGCTTTTCTGGATCATCTCACCCGCGGCCGCCTGGTGTTGGGCGTTGGGCCGGGTGTGTTGGCCACCGACCTTATGCTTTTCGGCTTGTCAGTGGACCAGGTTCGTCCTATGTCCAACGAGTCTCTGGACATCATCATCAAGCTGCTAGAGTCTGATGGGCCCATTACTTACGAGGGTGAGTATTGGCAGCTGCGAGACATGGAGCTGCAAGTAAAGTCGTACCAGCAGCCACGTTTGCCAATTGCAATGGCAAGTTCCGGCAGTGCCAACAGTCTTCGGCAAGCGGGGAGGTACGGCCTGCCTGTGTGGTCGCTGGTGAACTCCGCCATTGCCGGCTCCATTCCCCTTTCGCAGCAGTGGAGTGTGGTTG
Source organism: Dehalococcoidia bacterium (assembly GCA_965226535.1). Lineage (GTDB taxonomy): Bacteria > Chloroflexota > Dehalococcoidia > Lucifugimonadales > JAPULR01. The sequence goes on from CBDDDE010000010.1 coordinate 1,206,938, forward strand.
AGGAGGCGGCCAGGGAGACTGGGCGGAGTGTGGATAGAAAGGACTGGCGGCTGGTGCACTACGTCCACGTGGGGGAAAGCAAGGCAAAGGCTATGGAGGATATAAACGATGGAATTCTCCAAGCGGTTAGCTACAACTTTGGCAACGGGAGCCAGGGCCAGTTTCAGGACTATCCGGGCCAGCCTTTCGACGAAGTTACGGCGGAGCAGGTTGTGCGCAATAGGGGTTGGATAGTGGGGGACCCGGAGGAAGTAACCAGGCAGATTCGAGACCTGTTTGACGAAGCCGGTGGAGCCGGTGGTCTGCTTATTACCATCAACGAATGGGCGTCTGTTGACAAGATGTACCGGAGCTTGGAGCTTTTCGCGCGGTACGTGATGCCCGCACTTCAGGGGACTAACGCCAGTATTCAGCGGGCTTGGGAGAAGACTCAGCGCTGGAACGAGGATGGCATCATTGCAGGTTATCGCCAAGGTATGAGATCAACCGACGGTACCGGTAAGGTGAGCCAAGGCGCCTGAGGGTTGCGGCTAGGGCATAGCAAAAAGGAGAAGGGAGTTTTTTGATGGCTGAATTGCCACTGATTTACACGGTTCGCTTGGACATGCAGGAAGACGTGGAAGAGGAGTCCAACCGCTGGAACAACACCAAGCACATCTCGGACCTGCTGGGGTCCGGTTTTCTTAGCGCCGTCCGGTTCCGCTCACTGCGTGGTGAACCCAAATATCTCCACCTATACGAGCTTCCCAGCTTGGAGCTGCTGAGCACAGAGGGTTACGCTAACGTTAGAAAATATGACACGTGGGGTCCGAAGCTGAGCCACGGCTTTGCCAACCATTCGGCCTCTATTTACAACCAGGTGCTTGCCGTTAACGTGGCGGAGACCCCTCGTACTTTCACCGAGCCGCGAGACCCCGCCAAGTCCATGGGCGGGGTGCAAAGCCCGTACTTGGTGACGGTGCGCATGGACGTGCCCCAGGAGTCTGCCGACGAGCTTGTGAAGTGGCACGAGGAGGAGCACATTCCCATGCTGCTGGAAATACCGGGGTTCACCAGCGCGAGGCTCTGCCGCAAGGCCGGCCCGCACCCGCGAACCCCGTCGATGGACCCTGAATGGGTCTCCATCTACGAAGTTTCCGACGCCGACGCTGTCAAAAACCCCGGCGTAAATGAGGCCAACAACACGGATTGGGCCCAGAGCGTTCATGCCGTGACCACGGATGTTAGGTTGGGCTTCCTGGAACGGGTGCATCCCACCTAAGGGGGATGATTGACAATAAGACAACCCAGGGATAGGCATTGAAATATGAAGAGGGGCGGAGTTTGAAACTCCGCCCCTCTTGGTGTGTTATGGCTTGTGGTTGGAGAGCTAGTCCTTATCGTTGAGGACTTTCTCCAGGGAGGCCAGTAAGTCGTCAATGGTGTCGTTGGTCATGGGGGCGGAGACGGTGAGTTCCTGGAGCTCCCGTGCGTAATGTCCCTCCAGGAACATGCCCAGCTTCAGGCGGTTGCGCATATCCCGGTCAATGTTCAGGATGTCGCGGTAGTTGCGCACGGGGTCGGGGGTGAGGTGAGCGCTCATGATGTTCTCGGTGGCGACGATACGGGCGGGGACGTTGGATCGAGCGAAGACGTCTTCGAGTCCCACATGCAGTCTGTCGCCCAGCTGCTTTAAGTGGACGTAGACCTCCGGGGTAGCCCCTTCCATGTGGGCGAGTCCGGCGGCGAGAGTCATGGGGTTGGCCGAGTAGGTGCCGCCGGAGCTGATGCCGGTGGCGCCCTTGGTATTGTCCATCATGTCCATGATGTGGGCCTTCCCGCCAAAGGCGCCGACGGGCATTCCGCCGCCGACCAGCTTGCCCAGGGTGGTGAGGTCCGGGTCCACTCCCGCCAACTCCTGGTAGCCGCCGTAGGAGACTCTAAGGCTTTTCACCTCGTCCATGATGAAGAGGATGCCGAGCTCTTTGCACCTGTTGGCGACGAATCGGAGGAATTCGTGGGGTATTTCGTAGTTGCCGGACTTGGGGTCATATATGACGGCGGCAACGTCGTCCTTGTTTTCGCTGAGGATTAGGTCCACGGCCTCGGAGTCGTTGTAGGGTAGGACAACAATGTTGTCGATGATGCCCTGGTTGATGCCCTTGTATTGGGCGACGGCGTTGGGGGCCTCGTCGGAGCCGGCCTCGTCAATGGGTGGTGAGATACTGACTTCGGCGTCGTCGCTGGTGCCATGGAAGCCGCCTTCAAACTTGGCAATCTTGGGTTTGCCGGTGTAAGCGCGGGCAAGTCGAAGGGTGTTCATTACCGCTTCTGTACCAGAGTTGGTGAACCGGACCTTTTCGATGGAGGGGATACGCTTGCAGAGATGCTCGGCGATGGGCTTTTCAAAGCTGTTGGGGGCGCCAAAGACAATGCCGTTGTGAACCATCTTGTCCAAAGCGTCAACCACGCCCTTGGGGCTGTGTCCCAGCACCAGGGTGCAGGCGTTGTTTATCCAGTCTACGTACCTAAAGCCGTCTATGTCCCACATGTAGCAGTCTTCGGCGCGTTCGATGTAAAGGGGCGGCGAGTAGCCGAGGCTCTTCATGCCGCCTCCGGGCATGACGTCCCTGCCGCTTTCGAAAAGGGCTGAAGATTTGGGCCGGCTTTCGACGAAGAGCCGCTCCAAGGTTTCGGCAGATTTTACCATTGGGTTTCCTCCTAGAGGTTATAGTTAGTGGAATGCGTAAACAGTCACTGCGAATGATAGTAGCATTGGCTGTTATTTGCAATACGAGGTACCCTTTGGCGGTCACTGAGTGGCGGGTTTTCTTCGTGAGAGGTGTTGGCCTTTGGTTGGAGTCTTGAAACAGGTCACGGGACGGGATACCCTTTAACCACTTTAGATTGGGAGGTTGGGGACTATGGTTGCGAAAATGGGTCAGGGCGCCTTTGTTTATGAAGTGGCCGAGGGCTGGGGAAACCTACCCGATGGCTGGTCCTTCAAGGAGGTGGCTGCAGTGGGGGTGGACTCCAAGGGCCGGGTTTATGCCTTTAATCGCGGTGAGCATCCTATGATAGTCTTCAACCGGGAAGGGGAGTTCCTTAACTCTTGGGGTGAAGGGCTGTTCAATCGGGCCCACGGCATCACCATGGGGCCCGACGACTCCATTTATTGCACCGATGACGATGACCATACGGTGAGGAAGTGCACCCTTGATGGAAGGGTTCTGCTCACCTTGGGGATCAGCGGCAAGCCGGCGCCGTTCCACAGCGGCCATCCCTTCAATCGCTGCACCCACGTGGCCATCTGCCCCATCACCAATGACATTTACGTGTCCGATGGATACGGCAACGCCCGCGTACACAAGTACGACGCCAATGGGAAGCTGCTTTTTTCGTGGGGCGGCCCCGGCACCGAACCGGGCCAGTTCAATATCGTCCATAACATCTGCACCGACAAGGACGGGTACGTCTACGTGGCGGATAGGGAGAACCACCGCATCCAGGTCTTCGATGCCTTAGGCAAGTACGAGACCCAGTGGGTCAACATGGCCAAACCCTGTGGGCTTTATATTGACTGTAAAGAGGACGAGGACGGGAAGTCGGAACAGCTATGCTACGTCGGGGAGTTGGGAGCGACTATATCCGCCAACCAAGGCGCTCCGGGGCTGGGTCCAAGGGTGAGCATATATAATCTCCGCGGTGAAGTGCTGGCGCGCCTGGGCGACACGGGGCCAGGCGAGGCTCCGGGGAAGTTCATTGCGCCCCACGGCATAGCTTTGGACTCCAACGGCGATATCTACGTTGGCGAGGTGTCGTGGACCAACACCGGCAGCCTGCTCAATCCTCCAAGGGAGATCAGGAGTCTCCAGAAGCTGGTAAAATCTAGCAGTTGAAAGAGCGGAACAGCAGCTAAGGAGAAGATCCTATGACCAAGGTCCTTGTTATACAAGGTGCAGGCATGAACATGCGAGGGCGGGCACAACTGGAAATTTTTGGAACCACCACCCTCGATGAGATTAACCGGAGCGTTGGCGACTACGCCAAGGCGCTGGGCGTTGAGGTGGAGATTTTCCACTCAAACATTGAGGGAGAAGTAGTCAACGCCCTTTACGCCGCCCACGATGGCGACGTAGATGCCGCAATCATAAATCCGTCGGGGTACACCACCGGCACGGGGCCGCTATTGAATGCCATAGGACAGGTGCGGTTCCCCGTCATTGAGGTGCACGCCTCCAACCCCACTTCCCGTGGCTTGGTGTCAAAGGTGCAGCCGGTGTGCAAAGGTTCCATCTACGGCTTTGGGGTGTACGGTTACTATCTGGCCCTGGCGGCGGCCAAGAACCTTTCTTCCCCTTAGAGGACGAAGGGAAGAGTGAGGCTCAAGATATGGCTACTTCCAGGCGTCGTCGGGAGGCCAGATAGTGTAGCTGCCTCTTCCCGCTCCTGAGGGTCCCTGATCGCGCCAGTCCTTGACAATTTCCATCCACTTCTTGATGTGGGGCGTTTTGAGGTGTTCCTTAAAGGCAGCTTCGTCCTTATATACTTCGTAAAGCCATATCCTGTCGGAGTGGCTGGCGTCCTGAATGATGTCAAAGCGTAGGCAGCCTGGCTCATTTTCCACGGAGCCCCTGGCATCTTCAATCATTGCCTTGACAAACTCTTCCTTGTGGTCGTGCTTTATCTGTATGGGTGCAAGGATAACGTACATAGGCTCTCCTATCCGGGTGTTTGGTTTATGGTTTGTACTATTCTACCAAGGCGCCGCCATGCCCGCATACAAAATTGGTCTTATGCCGTCCGATTGCTCAATTCAGCCGTCCTGCAGTGACCCTCAGCCCCACGGTCTGGTGGGGTTAGAGACAGCGGCGGGCCTCCCTGGTGATGTAGTCCCGGACGTCCGGCGAGATTGTGACGGAACCCGCGGCGGCGTTTTCAATGATGCGCTGCGGCCGGCCGGTGGCTGGAATGAGCACTGCGACTCGCGGGTCTGCCAGAATCCAGGCCAGAGCCGCCTGCCCCCAAGTCTCAATGCCGTACTCTCGCAAGGGGGCCAGGTCCGGCTGCCGTTTTAGCCCTGACACCACGGTGCCCTTGACCATTGGCCTCATTACAATGACACCGATGCCCATATCATGGGCTAAGGGCAGCAACTCCTCCTCGGCCTCCCTCTCAAGTAGGCTGTAGGGGATTTGAATGGCGTCAATGCGACCAGTGCGCATTACATCCGCCATTTCCCCGTAAAAAGGGGGCTGATAGTGAGAAATTCCTATGACGTCTATCCTGCCCTCGTCCTTGAGCCGTTCCAGATAGGTGAGGTGGGTGCGCCAGTCCACCAGGTTGTGTATCTGGAGGACGTCGATGTGGTCGGTGCCAAGGAGGCGAAAGGACCAGGCAATTTGGGCACGGCCGGTATCTGCCCCGGAGCACCAGACCTTGGTGGCCAGCTGAAAGAAATGCCTCCGTCCCGCTATGCCTGTGCCAATTACGCCCTCGGCGCGGCGGTACATTGGCGAGGTGTCCAAAAAAGTGCAGCCGTGGGAGAGGCAGTTGTCCAGAATGTTCCGGCAATTTTGCAACTCCTCGTCAGATTCCACGTCGAAACCTGAAGAAGACGCCGACCCCATGCCTATGACGGGGACGGTAAGGCTGCTCAATCGGCGGAACTGCATTGCTTTTCCTTTCTAGAGGGCTTTTGCTACGTGGGGATACGGGAGCCACGACTCAGTCTATCTGTGAGACAAATCGGCGGAGTCGTCGGATGAGGGAGAAAGGCCCAGGACGTCTTCTTCCGTGGTTACTCCCAGGCCCAAGACAGTCCGATTGGCGTAGGCGAAGTAGCTGACCACCTGGTTGATTTCAAGGACCTGTCCGTCGTCAAAGCCCGCTTCCCTTAGCGCTATAATCTGCTTCTTGGTGATGTCATAGGGATTTTGGGTCAAAGCCGCGGCATATTCCATGGCCGTCAAGTCTCCACCGGCGAAGGCCTCTTGGGGGTTGTGGCGGTTGAAGGCTGCAAGGATGGCCTGGGCGCGGTCGTCGTCTCTCAGGAGGCGGCGCAGACCTTCATAGTGGTGCTCTATACAGTAGCCGCAACGGTTCAACACGCTGACGTACAGTCCCAGCGCCTCCAGGAACCAGACAGGGAGGGTGTTGGCGCTGTGATGCAGGGTGGCCTTGTACAAGGCGAGGTGGCCCTCCATGGTGTGAGGTCTGAGACTGTGGGCTATCATGATGTTATCGACGGCGTTCTGGGGTCCTTTGATGCGCCGGTAGAGGTCTCCGAGCTTGCCGGCGGCCTTGTCCAGGGGAATGGTGCGTATCCAAGTCATGGCTGTCTTGGGGAGGTTAGCAAGGGAGAAGGAATTCGGCGCCCTCCCTGACGGTTGTGCAAAGGTCTCCCCCCGTGGGGGAAGGCTAGTTGTATAACAACTTGAAAATGAGTGTACCTGCCCACAAGGGCGCCTCTACGGTATGGTCTGAATTGTCTGCTTTGTTTACGCATCAATCAAAAGTTGTTGAACTACTAGTCCGGTGCTATTGAGCCTCAAACATTAGGTATATGCTAGTTCCGGTAGACATGAAAAGCCTCTCGCCGTATGTTCCGGCCCAGGTCACTTGAGGCAAGATGGCAAAGTAGCGAAATTCCTGCCCAAGGACATCCTTCGGGTGCTCGGACTATAACGCCGTGGCTGATGGAGGGCCAATGACAGTTGCCTCCCCATCAATCCTCAGAGACGCCTCGTAGGAGTTGCATCTCGCCCACCTCAAAATGTGTTCCTCTTGGAACGATATGGTTACGGCCAGCCCTGGAACAACCTTCCCAATCATTGCTCGGGAATTTGTTAGCCCATCCGGGCTGAGGTCCACGATGTTCCTTAACGACCATTCTCTTTGTTCCGTGTCCATGGAAATCGCTGGCAGCGCATCAAGGGTCAGCGTTTCCCCTAAGCTTGTCCCAAGCATTAGTTTTTTTGAACTCGCTTTTTCAATCACTGAGTATTGCTCAGCCCCCCAAAGAGAACTAATGGAGTCCTCCTCCGGGCCTGGCTGATGGAGTGCAACCGGCAGCACTACGTAAAACTCCAAGAGCCTGTCGGAGGTGCCATACCTCCCGATGTAATCCACACATTCGCCCACACCAACGACTACTTCGTCGTCAAGGAATGCCAGAGTGATTGCCTTCCTGTTACCCATCAGCTGCCATTGGGTCCTCGCCAAGCTCGGTTGATGTCCGGGGAGCGGTGGTTGCCTAACGAACACTAACGTCGCTCGTCCCCCGCCGTCAAGGATCTCCAGCCGGCTGCCCAGGATGCGAAATCTCTTTCCTTCGTCCAACGCCGTATTATAGGCATCCGCTTGCTCCATGATGCCCTTGATTCCTGGACATCCCGCCAATGTAGATGCTCGATCGTGGCTTGAGAATGCTCCCTCCATGAATGGCCCGTCAGATCGGGTAGTGAAGGGGACGAAATGAGGTGCTGAATCTGGCTGGATTCCATAGATATTGCAACCATCGTAACCTCCTACCGAGTCCTCATACAGGGTCAGGGGTAGTGGAGGTTTCCTCGATGATTGGCCTGCCGTTCAGCGATTCCAGGTTCCACGTAATACCAGGCTGAATCGGATCATCACAACTCGTGGTATGCTCGGGCGGTGGGCCCCCTTTGCCACAAGCAGCGCCAAGGATGGGAAGGGCAACACTCCCCAGAATCGCGACGACTGTGTTTGTCATGTTCTCGATACCATTAGACCACTAGGAGTTCAACAATGTTGGATTGGGGGACAATTAGTGCAGCCAACACCAACCATTTCGCAGGAGCGCCTTTGTGGGCGCCCTCATTGCGGATTACCATTGCAAAGTTGTTCGGCCACTAGGATGGGGGAATAGGTCATCGCCAATTGGGCGGTAGGTTGTGCCTGTCGAAGAACTCATCCATTTCCACGGGCTTGCCGGTGTTGTTAGACTCCTCGCAAGCGGCAATGATTCCAAAGGTCTTGAGGTGGTCGATGGCCGTGGGTTCCGGGCGGAGGTTGCCGGCGGAAAGCTGGGTCAAAATCTGGCTCAGCATTACTCTGGCGTCGTCAACCAGCCGTTCCTGTTCGGGCAAGGGGATTTCCAGCATATTGTCCGACTCGGAACCTCTGATAATGCGAAGGTCAGAAAACAGGTCGTATTGGAACAGCGCACCGTCGTCGCAGTCGGTGCGCCATAGAAACTGGTCCAGCTTGGTTTGCCCGGACCAGGTGCCGAAGTAGTTCACCTGGAGCCCCGCGGACATGTCAAAGAGGGCCGTCACCGTGGCGTCTTCGCGGTACATGCTCCAGGGCGGGTTGTAGCACCGGCAAGAGACCCGCTCAACCTCCGCGTCGTAGACGAACCGGATCTCATCAATGTGGTGAATGGTCTGCTCATAGAGCATGGGTTGGCGCATGGTCAGCGGGAACTTATTAAACTCCGGGGCGTAACCGTCACGGTTTCTCCAGTAGCTGTAGCCGGCAAATCTTGGAGCACCAATTAAACGGTTACGCAGTATCTCCCGCGCCTTGAGAACGCAGTGCTGGAACCGAAAGTTTAGCCCTACGGTAAAGCCCAGTCGGGCATCCTCCGCGGCCTGGACCATCTTAATACCCTCGTCAAAGTCCAAGCATAGAGGCTTCTCGGAAAGCAGATGGGAGCCGTGCTCAAAGACGGTCAACACATCCTTATACCTGTCCATGGGGGGAGTGGCCAGCATGACAAAGTCGGGCTTGAGGTCCTTGAGAGCGGTGGTCATGTCCTTGTAGCAGACGTTTGGCTGTGCTTCGTACATGGACTGCGCCCATTCCAAGTTGGACTCGTCCAAGTCTACGTAACCTATGGTCTGGCACTGTGGTTCTTCGTGGAGAATACGTGCCCACTTCTTGCCGCGAGCGCCCAGTCCCACCATTAGCGTTCTGAAAGGCTTGTTCATATCCCGGAAAAGTTCCTTTCTGCGTAAGTAAGGGTTTGATCAAAAATAGAGACCATCTCCGTGATCTCGTCCTCTGTGATAGTCAGAGGTGGATGGATGGACAGCTTCTCGCCGCTGCATCGCATGTAGAGGCCGTTGTCAACCATAAATCGGGTGAGCCTTCGCCCAACTTCCTTTCCTCCCAAGGGCTCCGGGGAGCCCTTGGCCTTGACAAGCTCGACTTCTGCGAGGAGCCCAATGGAACGAACTTCGCCCACTACCGAGTGCTCTTGAAGGGTCTCTAACTGGGAGCGGAAAAACGGCGCCAGGGCGGCGGAGCGTTCCACCAGGGATTCATTTTCGATAATCTCCAGGTTGGTCAAGGCCGCGGCGGAGACCACGGGGTGACTGCTGAGGGTATGGGACTGGATGAGGGTCTTGTCAGGGCCGCCAAGAAACCTTTCGAAAACCTGGTCCGTGGCGACAACGGCGCCGATGGGTTGATAGCCGCTGCCCAGGGTCTTGCCCAGAACCATGAGGTCAGGCTCCAAGTTCCAATGGTCGCCGCCAAACCAGGTGCCCGTTCGACCAAATGCGGTTACAACTTCGTCGGCGATTAGGAGGATGTCATGCTTTTCGCACAATTCCTGAACAATGGCCCAATATTCAGGAGGCGCTACAACGGCGCCCTTGGGAACAGGCTCCACAATGAGAGCCGCTATGGAGTCGGGGTCTTCGTACTTGATGGTGGCTTCTATGGACCTGGCGCAGCCGAGGTTGCACGTGCCGGTGCAGTGGAGACAGCGGTAGGGGTTTGCCTCCGGCACCACCACGCCCATGGGCAGCGCCGGCTCAAAGATGAGGGAACGTATGGCGGGGTCTCCGCTGACGCTCATGGCCCCCCACGTATAGCCGTGGTGTGAATAGTTTCTGTACAGCACCTTGAACTTCCTTGGTTTGCCGCCCTGGGCGTGGTACTGCCTAACCATCTTGAGGGCGGCCTCAACGCCTTCTGACCCTGACAAGGTGTAGAACACCCGAGAGAGGTCTCCCGGCGTCAGTTCGGCAATCTTTTTTGAGAGTTTGGCCGTGGGGATGTTGGTGAAGGGGACAAGCCCGGAGCCGCTGAATTCCAGGGCTAGCATCTGATTGTAGACGGCGTCGGCTATCTCTTTGCGTCCATGCCCGATGAGGCAGCAGTGGGAACCTCCCGTAGCGTCCAGATAGCGATTGCCCTCGTGGTCAATTATGTAGCAACCTTCTCCCTTCATGGCAATGCCCAGGGAGGTGGAGTCTTCCCTGCCGTTGTATTGGGCATGACTCATCCATATGTGGTCCTTGGCTTGACTTACAAATTCATCGTAGTCAGTGTTGGCCATGGCGCCTCCTGGGCAAAGGTTACTTAAGTTCAGCCATTATGTACCATTTAGGGAGTTTATTCCAATTAGCGTTCTGATTTTTTCATGGCCGCGGCGATGAGGGAGACCGGTACGGATCCGTAGGAAAGGAACCTATCGTGGAATTTCTTGAGGGTAAAAGCGTCGCCGAGTTTTGCAGACATCTCTTGGCGCAGCTTGCGAATGGAGTCCGAGCCGATGAGGTACATCATTGCCGCGCCGGGGAACATGCTGTTCTTCACCGCTTCGGCGCGGGATGCTCCCTCAGACATGCCAACTTGCTCACTGTAGAACCGCTGTGCCTCGTCAAGGGTGAACTTTCCCGTGTGCAGGCGCACGTCGACGATGGCCCTGGCGGAGGCCCTCAGCCGAGCGTGGTGCAGGGAGTAGCTTTCCAGCGTGGTGAGAAACCCCACCTCGTCCATGAGACTGGGTGGTGTAGGTGGCCCAACCCTCGGCCATAGTGCCGCCGCAGAACAGGGCTAAGCGAGAGGGGCAGTCCACGGCGGCTATCTGGCCCAGGCGCGATTCCGCCTTGTAGGCGTACCAGTTTTGGACGTGGTGGCCGATGCTGCCGTGGTGGACGACATGGTTGAGTTTTATGACGCTGTTGTTTGTGGCCTTGAGGAGCTGTAAGCGGGATTTAGCCGGCGTGTTCCAGTCTATAGGTGGCAAAATGTGGTCTATGACGGGGAGGGTGTCAAAGGCCGGGGCGGAGTGGTATGGCAGAAAATAGAGATACGGCGCAGCAGCACGGGCCCAAGCCGGTCTGAGCATAAATTCTATGGGGCAGTCCGGCCATGTAAGAAGCCCGTTGTCTTCCGCTGACGCGCGGCACGCCTCCCAGAGGCCGCGGTGGTGGGGGAGGTAGTGCTCCACTGTGGGATAATGGTCTGCCAACTTGGCAATGGCGTCTCGCCAGTCGGACGTTCCAAAATCCCCGGCCTGGGCTTCAAGCTTTCCTTCACTTTCCCTGAGTTGGTCCCACCCGTAGGCCTCAACGTCGGAGGCGTCCATGTCCAGGCAGTGGCCCTGCTGCAGCATGAGATTGAAGGCCTCCTCCCCGCAGGCATAGTTAGCTGTTGCACGGGAAGAAAGTTCGGTCTCCAGGTAGCGCTGAAAATCGGCAAAAGCGGCGCAGGCGGCGGAGACGGACCTGGCCTGTTCCGAATTGACGCCGTTGTCATGGAGCAGCAGATCAAGGCCCTGGCTCAAGAAAGCCTGGGCGCCGTGGCATTCCTTGACAGCCCGTTTCGTCCATGCACTGGGGGACTGCTGGACGTTGGCTTTGCCCTGTTCCAGAAAGGCCGGCACCGCGTTCATCCGCTCAAGGGCGGCGTCTAACCGTTGTCTGAAGGGGGCAAAGGGGCGGCGAAACAGGGACAGGAGGCCAAATATGGCCTCACCGGTGTAGAAGGATGGGTTGCCGCGGTGGAAGTGCTTCGACTGGTATTCCCACATCTGTATTTTGAGAAACCCCTCCGCCAACCTGCGGTCCATACTTTGGGCCTCTGACAGCGGCTCCGTAGGAAGCTTCTCAAGCTGGGCAAGGAGGCCTGTCATCTCGGATTGGCAGTCATCCACGGCTGAGGGAGATAAATCCGGGAGGCGGTGGTCGTAATCGTGCACACCGATAAAGGTAGCGTTGACGGGTCGGTGGCGGTAGTAAGACGCTAAAAACTCGTCAAGCCAGGCGGAAAACTTTGGAGTGCTCGTATTCATGACTATCCCTCCAGGGGAAGGTCTACCCAGCGACGCTCTCGAATGGAAAGCTCAACGGCGTTTATGACCTCTTGCACCGCGGCCCCGTCCGCGAAATTGCCCTGGTTCCTATCGCCGCCATCCAAAATCTCGTCTATGAAGTCCTTAATCAGGTTGGCGTAGAAAAGGCTGCGCCAGCTCTCGTTGAGGCTGCCTCCCTGGGGATAGAACTTACTGGGGATTGTCAACTCTTTGAACTCCACGCTGTCGGGGGTGGCTACCTTGATGGTTTCCGCGACGCCAAACTCTTCAACCATTCGACAAATTATGGCCCCCTTGTCGCCAAAGATCCGAGCCTCCACCCCCGGGAAGTTGCCGATGGTTACAAAGCTTGTCTGGATGGAGCCTATGACGCGGTTTTCGAACTCGGCGATAAAGACGTCGCCGTCGTCAATGTTCATGGGCGTCAGTTGGTCGCTGCCCCACACCTTCCGCTCGGGTATGAAGTTGCGCATAGTGCCCACCACGCTTGAGTATTTGGCCCCAACCCACCACTGCCCAATATCGATTATGGGCGCGCCGTAGCCTTCCAAGGAAACGATTTGAATAGTGGACTGGTCCTCTCTCATCTGAGAACGCCGTAAGGGAGTTTGGGGGTCTATCCACTGAGAGTTTTGCTCATAGCCGTTGAATATGAAGGGTCTTCCCACAAACCCCTGGTCTAGAAGGGACTTGGCGTACTGTACCCCCGGGGTGTATCTGAAGGTGAAGCCCAATTTGGTCTTGAGGCCCTTTGCCTTCGCAGCCGCGGCCAAGCGCAAGGTCTCTCGATGATCGTGAGCCACGGGTTTCTCACTGAGCACGTGCTTGCCGGCCTCTACTGCGGCGGCGGCCAACTCGTGATGAGTGTTGGACGGCGTCACAATGTCAATGACGTCCACGTCTGGTCGAGAAATTAGGGCTTGCCAGTCGTCTGTGTAGTCGGGGATACTGAACTTCCCCGCCATGTCCTGCGCCATATCCTTTTCCACGTCACACAGAGCCACCACCTGGACCCGCGGGTCCCTTAGCCACCCCGGTATGTGGGCCATATTGGCCCATCTGCCGGCCCCAAGGACCCCAACCCTAAGCTTATTTTCAACCATGCTTTATCTCCTTGGTTTTGAAATTCCGGGCTAGTATAGCGTATTTTACGGTAACTGAATTTGTTGGGGGGTTGGCACCGGGCCAAGGCCCCAACGGCGTTTATACGTCAGGGCCGGCATCCCTCCATATACAGCCGTCACGCGGTGACTCCTACGGTGGCCCCTTGACACACCCTACCGCTGGTCTACAATCACCACCACCGGGACATGATATGAAGCTAGGTGCGTCTTCTAAACGGAGGGAGTAAAAATGCTGGACATAGTTATTAAGGGAGGGAAAGTCGTTACGCCCATGGGGGCGGGACACTGGGACGTAGGTATCTTGGGAGAGAAGATAGTCGCAATTGGTGTCCGGGGCGCTCCACTTCCTGAGGCGAGACGGGTTATGGACGTCACGGGCAAGATAGTTGTACCCGGCGGTGTGGAGCCACACATCCACGCCGCATCCAATGTGCAGCCGGACATAGAGGAGTCCGTGCCGGGGGTACCCAATGCCGGGCCAAGGGAGCATTCCCTGGGCGCTATCTGGGGCGGTACCACTACCGTGGTGGATTTTGCCCCCGTGCCCAACGACGGCGACCTGGCGGCCGGTGTCCATGAATATATGTCAGTATGGCCAGGCAACGCCTACACGGACTACTCAACCCACTGTATCTACTCCAGCTCCAACACCCCGGACGCCATCTCTCGCTACGGCGAGTTGATGGCCGCCGGATTTCCCAGCATCAAGATTTTTACAACGGATACGAAACCGCCTGAGGGTCGCATCCCCACTAGCCTGGTTGCCAAGATGGACATGGGGCGCTTGGGCCACCTTATGGAGGAGATTGCCAGGCACGGCGGTGTGTTGGCGGTGCACGGGGCCGACGATGAGATTACTATGTACAACTACCTTACCGCTAAGGAGAGGGGTCGATGGGACTGGCACAACGCTCATCTCATTCACTCCAACCTGGTGGAGGACCTGGCCTTCCGGCGCACTTTATGGCTTGCCGAGCGTACCGGCGTGGGGATGTACTTTGTCCACGTGACCGCTCGCGAGGGAATGGAATCCATTGCCGAGGCCCGCAGCCGTGGAATGCCGGTGTATGGGGAAGTCCTCACCCTGGCCCTCTCCTTCAACTGCAGCCGTTATATGGAGGAGGACGGCATGAAGTACCATACCTTCCCCTCGTTGAAGTACGAGGAGGACCGTTTGGAGCTCTGGAAGGGGCTGCTGCACCAGGACTTGGCCTTTACCGCCACGGACAGCGGGTTTACAACTTACCTTGACAAGATAGCCGGTCGAAACGTGCTGGACTTGCGGGGTGGCAACATTGGCATAGAGATTCGCATGGGAGTTACCTACACCGACGCGGTGGTGAAGCAGGGCATGTCCCTTGAGCGGTTCGTCGACGTGACCTCCACCAACGCCGCCAAGATGCTGGGACTCTATCCCCGAAAGGGAGCCATTGCGGTGGGGAGCGACGCCGACATCACGATCATCGACCCGTCAATAAGAAAATCTTTGACCATGGACGACCTTCACCTCCGCGACTATAGCCCGTGGGAGGGCTGGGAGATTGAGGGCTGGCCCTCCACGGTAATTTTGCGAGGTAAGGTGATGGTGGAGGACAACCGGCTCCTGGGCGAGCCTACGGACGGTCAGCTTATCTTTCGCAAGGTTGAACAGTCAGTCTTGCAGCGACCGGCCTTTTAGAAGGGCAGCGGGACAATAGAGCTTCTATGAATGTATGTCTCGGCTAAATAGGGCGCTTAACTGGCGCCCTGTAACGCCCTTCTATTACGGTTGGTTGATTATGGGTATGGCGGCCCTGGCCACCTTCGCCTGTACGGGTTTAACCCAGGTGGTGCTGGGCGGAATTCAGGACTTCATCTCTGAGGACACCGGCTGGAGCCACAGCACCATCGCGCTGGCCGTTACCTTAGGCACCTGGTCGTCGGGCTTCATATCGCCTCTGATTGGGCGTTTGGCGGACCGTCACGGCCCTCGTTGGCTGATGCCCATGGCTACCGTCGCCATGGCAGTAGCCTTTTTCTCTCTGTCGGAGGGGAAGCGGGTCTGGCAGTTTTATGCGGCGTATATCTTCGGCCGAGGACTGAGCAACCCCATTTTCATTGGCGTGGTGCCCCGTACCGTGGCGGTGAACTTCTTTCGACGAAAGCGCAACCTTGCCCTGGCGCTCAACTCCGTCAACCGGCCCATTGGCGGCGCCATTAACATCCAGATTATCGCGGCCATTGCGGCGCAATATAGCTGGCGAGTTGCCTATAGGTACATGGGCATCCTCAGTCTTGCCATGGTGCTCCCGCTGATTCTAATAATGCGTCGCCGTCCTGAGGACATTGGTCTGCTGCCAGACGGCGCCAAGCCTCTACTGAGAACCCAATCCAGCGAGAGTGGGAGCGGCACCGGGACCTCCGGTGGGGAGGTCGATATCGAGTTCAGCTGGACGGCCGGAGAGGCCATGCGGACAAAGGCGTTCTGGCTGGTTGGAATGACCACGGTTCTGGCACTGCTGGGCGCCGCAACCATTGGCTTTGCCATGGTGCCTTACTTACGGGACGAGGCCAACATGTCTACGGCTCAGGCCGCCGGCGTACTGAGCCTGAGCACATTCTTGGCCATTGGGGTCCTTGGCTGGGGCCTTCTTGCCGATAAGGTCACGCCGCGGCGTCTGCTAATGGTGGTGCTGGTTGCCTCTTCCGCCATGGTGATATATCTACTTTCGGTGGACTCCCTGACCACCGCTTACTCCTTTGGACTGATGTGGGGTCTGATTTCCGGCACCACCGGCGTCCTTGAGCAGATGCTGTTGGCCCAATACTTTGGCAGGCACTCCTTTGGCGCCATCACTGGGGCGTTAACGCCTTTCTCCATGGGTGCGTTGGGGTTGGGGCCTCTCCTAGGGGCTGGAGTGCGAGAAGTTACCGGAAGCTATGATCAGCTATTCATTGTTTTGGCCGGCATATATTTGCTGGCCGTCGTGCTTATCTACTTCGCAAAGCCACCACCACTGCCCACTCGGGCAACGGCCCCTGCGTCTGAGAGGGTGTCCTAGGCACGCGGGAGACTCGGCCTTCGCCGGGGGGACGTGCGCCCATTTTTGCTTGGGTGCGGGGGACTAAGCCCTCCACACCCTTGGCAGGTGCCTGTCCGGGCGATAATGTCCGTTGTGTAGGGTTTGTCGGGCGGTTTAGGGGCTACTGGCCCATGTGGTAGAGGTTTACGGCATTGTCGCGGACAATTTGTTTGGCGGCGGCGGGTTCCAGGTTGCCCAAGGTTTCCTGGATAATCTCTCGAGAGTCGGGCCAAACGCTGTCGGGGTGGGGATAGTCTGAGCCCCACATGAGGTTGTCAAAGCCAACCAGGTGGGCAATTTGCCCTACGCTGTGCTCTTCCTGGAAAGTGGTGTAACCCTGGCGGAACCAGTATTCGCTGGGCTTAAGGGTGAAGGGAGGGTCGAATTTTCGCTCGTACTGGCCGTCGTCGAAGATGTGGTCCATGCGGTCCAAGGCAAAGGGGACCCAACCGGCTCCACACTCGCCCATGACGAACCTCAGGTCCGGGTACTTCTCACAAGCCCCGCTAAAAATGATTCCCATCATTACCTGTACCATGGAAAACATTCCCAGGGACCCTCGAACAGCTTGATACCCGTTTTCATTCTGTGTGGGACCTCTACCTTCAAGGTATAGACCGGTCTCCATATCCGGGGTTGTGGGTATGGGTATGCGCCCGCCGCCGATGTGGAAAGAGATGGGGGTACCCGTTTCCACGCAGGCTTGCCAGAGGCAGTCCCAATAACCGTCGCGGGAGTAGAGGGGGTAGTTCAAGCCCCCGGCCATGAGATCGGCGCCACGGATGTACGGATGGTCTGCCACGCGGTGCACTTCCTTGGCAGCCAGCTTTGAGTCGTGGATGGGCAGGCAGGCTAGGCCGTACCATCGACCGGGATGGCTAGAGCTAAACTGGTCAACCCAATCGTTGTAAATGCGGTAGACTTCAGTTACCACTTCCATATTCTTTAAGTTTTTGCCCGATCCGGTAATGCCGTAGAGAATCTCAGCGTCCACACCGTCGGTCTGCATATCCATAAGCCGCAGCTCCGGGTCAACCGGGCGAGCCGGGCCGTCGTAGAAACCGGCGTCGAACATCTTGTCGGTGCGCTTTCTTCTGCCCCGCTGGGGGGGGATAAACTCAAAGCCGGCAGATTGAGCCACGCCAAGGACGTTATCTCCCTCTGCCTTCCAGATTAGCCCCTGTTCAGTCTCTATAATTCTGGGCATCAAGTCCTGGAGGTGGGGCTGTGAGTTGTTATTGACAAAGAGGTCTCCTGGGAGCCAGCTCATGTCCACGTGGGAATCGCCAGATACGATGTTGTATTCCACTCTTAAACACCTTCTCTTTGATTTGGTACCAATTTAGCAAATTTGCGAAGCCTTCGCTAGGGGCATGTATGTCTTTTGGGGTTTTAGGTTGGATTTGAGCATGAATGGGCTCGACGTGTGGTCTCCAACACCGGAGCCACGCCGGCATTGCGGTGTGAGATGACTTTAGGAAGTTAGTTGATGGAAAGGGCGCGAGCCGGGTTTACGACCATGACGGTGTTTATTTGCTGGTCAGACACGCCTAACTGTCGCAGCCGAGGTAGGAAGGTCTCAAAAATGTGGCAATAACCGGTGCTGCCGCCGTACCGCATTTCATAGTCGCGGTTCCTGTCGTGGGAAATCATTAGCTGGTTGACATAACCTCTTTCTATCAAAGCGTGGACCAACTCAGCGCGGGTCTGGTCCAGGAGATAATGCTCCTTGCCGATAACGTCGAATTGGATAAAGCAGCCTTCATCAGCCAGGGAAGTAAGGACGTCGATGTCGGGACGCTCGTCTACGTGGCCAACAATGAGCCGTGTAGGGTCAACTCCCTCGCCCTTGAGAATCTCCAATTGGTGTACGCCGACAGTACCGCCCGGCACTTCCATGCGCCGAGACCCCGTGGTGTGGGTTGTAATAGCGGCCCCGGTGCGCTTTTGGGCAATGGCAACGGCCTTCAGGACCTTTAGCTCGATGGCTTCCACTCGGGCGCGGTGAATGGCGGACTTGAAAAGCCCGCACCGGCGCCCACTTTGGCCCACGCCTTTTTGAATTTCATTTGTGATGTGGTCGGCCAGCTTCTCCACGGAGCAATCGTCCACAAAATAGGGTATATGGGGCTCAATGTAGTAGCCGGAGGTCGAGATAATGTGCACTTCGGCAGCCTCGGACAAGCGAGCCAAGGCGTCCAAGTCCCTGCCCCAGCCATCGCAGGTGACCTCAACCAAAGCCCCGCCGCCCGCTTCTTTATAGGCCTTGAGCTCCGAGGCCACCAGGTCGAAGTTGTCCAGTTTCATAAACCCGGCGGGATTTCGAGTCGAGCCCATGAGGTCCATTCTGGGGCCATAGTTCTGGTCGCACCAGATATGCTCGTGGGGAAGACAGGCGCCAAGCTCATCCTCTTTAATGGGACCAAGTACTGTTTGAATCATGTCAACTTGCCCTCGATTGAAAAATAGGAGGTGCTAAATAAGAACGGAGCCTTCCCGTTTCAGGACGTCAAGTAGGCCAAGGAACTCGCCGGTATTGCGCAACTTAATAAGCCCGTGGGCGATGGCGTCGGCGGTGAAGCTATGGCCTTCTTTGGTGAGACCGAAGGCGGCATCGCTGATGACGAGACTTGCAATGCCACGGTCGCTCAGCTCTAGGCAGGTCTGTCGTATGCCGAAATCGAACACCGCGCCCACGACTACAACGTTGGCAATGGAGTTATTGGCCAAAAAGCTAGAGAAGTTGGGGTTGGCCAAGGCGCTCCAGCCCGGTTTGGAAAAGACGGGCTCCCCGGGTCTGGGACTCCAAGGTTCCGGGTGAGCGCCAAGTGGGCCGTCTAGGTTCCAAGTCCAACCCGTTGCCTTCTGGAATTCCGAGGGCGGCTCGTTGGTGCGATGACCCAGACAGCTGTAGGCCACCGCTATCTCCAGCTCACGAGCAGCCTTCAGGACTCGCGGTATGTTGGGCCGAATGAGGCTCAGTAGATGGAAGTAGTCATCAAACTCTCGCATCAGGACCTTCTTGTTGACGTGCTGTGCCAGCCAACCGTCGGATGAGTCGACAAAGGGCGAGTGAACGTCTTGGAGAAGCAAGCAGGTGTTGTCCGCTCTGAGGTCAAGGGGACGGGTTTCCTTAATTACAAGGGTTAATGGATGCCGGACTATCATAGCGTAACCTCCTTGCCATAGTTGGCTTGCCACTCTAGCCGCTCCCGCACGTCGGCGGCGTAGGGTGTGACCTTATCCGGTGAAAAGTGGAAGTCCCAACCTTCGGCGGCGATGGCGTCGGCTATAGGCCCGGCGTCGAAGCGAAGGCCGCTGAACCTGCTGGGGGGCTGGCTTGCCAGCCAGACAAAGGCTTTGCCCAACTCCGTGGGATCTGTCCACTTGGACTTGACTTCTACAGGCAGCTGCTCCAGCAGAGATTGTGACATTCCCGTGGGCTTGATTGGTTTGCCGGGCCCCACGGTGTTGAGTGCAATGTTATGCTGGGCGGCCTCTAGGGCAAGGGCTTTGACAAACCCTTCTTGGCCGTGCTTCCCCGCACAATAGACGACCTCGTTAATGTACCCACGGAAACTCGAACCGCTGGCTATGCCTATAATATGCCCTCCATTTTGGCTTTTCATAACGTCCCAAACGGCCCGAGTGCCGTTGATGATGCCGCCCAGACTAATGCCTAGTTGAGTCCACGTGGACTCAAGGGAGGTTTCCTCAAACTTGACCAGGGGCATGGTGACTCCGGCATGAACCAGGACATCGAGCCGACCCCACCGCTCCACAGCTTGGTCTACGATATTGTTGAACTCCTGGGCGTTGCTTGCGTCCAGGCGCCGGATCAAGACTTCGGCGCCATCGTCCCGAAAGCCTTGTTCGGAGCGAGCCAGTTCTTCCTCGTTAACGTCGGTGGCGCAGACCCTAGCGCCGGCGCGACCCAGCGCACGGGCAATGCCCCAACCGAATCCCTGGGCCGCTCCGGTGACCAGGGCTACCTTTCCGTGCAGCAGCATTTAATTTCAACCTCTCGTCATAGTAGGAAGGGACCGGGGAGAAGGTTTTTGAGGATCCCCGTTTTCCGCCTGCGCGGTCACGTGAACGGGCAGGGGCCGGTGCGCTTCACTGTACCTCTACCCCATTACGCGTCGAATAAAACTAAGGGCGTTCCCTCCCGCTAGTTTAGTGATGTCCGCGTCCGAGTATCCCCTGGAAATAAAACCGCGGATGATATTCTTTCCATCGGCGGGGGACTCCAGGCCGTCAAGGTAGGGCGCCGGAGTACTTGGGATAAGGGTCTTGCCCAGCATCTTGACGTGGAAGGCAACGTGGTCGCCCACCAAGGTGTCGGTACCAATGCCAACGTGGTCCAAGCCAACGAGCTTGACCATATAGTCGTAGTGGTCAAGCACACAGTTGATATTCTGTAGTGGGTCGTCGCTCAGGGAATTGGGCACCGCGGTAATGGCAATGAGACCGCCCTTGTTTGCGCAGGCAACCAGCTCGTCGTCCTTGCGAGTTCGCCAGGTGGGGCGCAGGGTATGGGAGGCGTTATGGCTATAGATAATGGGCGTCTTTGAATGGTGGATGGCGTCCAAGGCAGTTTTGTATCCCGCATGAGAAACGTCCACCGCCATGCCGAGGTCATTCATCCGGTGTACCACTTCTATGCCAAAGTTGGAAAGCCCGCAATCGTGCCGCTCGGTGAGTCCGGAGCCGATGCTGTTTTGGAGGTTGTAGGTAATGCCTGCCATGCGAACGCCCAAGCTGTAGAGGACATCGACTCGGTGCAGAACGTCGCCAATGGCGAGATGTTCAACGGTGGGCAGAATGCCAACTTTGCCTTGCGCCCTGGCGTGGAGAATTTCGTCTGCGTTGGTAACCTTGACCGCTTCGTCATGGTGCTTGCTGACGTCGGCCACCATCATTCCAACCTCGTCCACCAGGTCTTCAAAGGCAATGTGGGAGAGTTCCGGGCTGCCAACCATGCCGCGAAAGGCGTTGGCCGTTGCCACGGCGGACCAACCGCCGTGCTTAATGGCTTCATAGCCCCAGCGGTAGTCTCCTAAACGGAGATACTGGATAAAATCGTCCATGCTGTCGGGGCACACCATGGGATGCTGATGGAGGTCTATCATCACGATTTCTTCCATCAGGGTTTGGAACCGCTTCTCCTCAGTTGAGCCCAGAGGAAGAGTCATAGATGGGACTCTTCCTACCTGCTTAGCCAGGGTGATTAGGCTGTCGTCCATAAAGGCCCTTCCTTTTTGTAAAAAACCTCTTGCGAATGACGGTTTTGGGATCTGGCGTGGAGCTAGTCATCCAAGGTAAAGTCTATTTTCAAAGTCGCCGCCAGTTCGCGAAGCTCCTCAAAGACGGCCGCGTCTATGCGCGTGCCGGCGCGGCGGTACTCCTGCTCTCTCCGATAATCAATCTCGCCGGGCACCAGAATTTCAGTGAAGCCTGGGCGAAGCTTGCTGCTTTTAATCTCGGTTATGAAAGCATCCATGCGGGCCTTGAACTCGTCAAGGGGCATGAACCAACCTATGTCTATGGCGGTGAAGCTATGGGCGACGTCTAGTTTTGCGGGGTCGGAATAGGGTGTCAGGCCAAAGGCGCCTCCTGCTAGGACCCCAGTGAGAACGTCGGTCATCATGGCGAGTCCATAGCCCTTGTGTTGTCCGATACCGAGAAGCGCCCCCTCCATGGCGGCTGAGGGATCGTCGGTTTCCCTTCCTTCGGGGGTCAGCGCCCAATCAAGGGGCATCTTTTTTCCTTCACGTTGGTGCCATCGCATCATACCCTTACCGGCGGTGGTAAGGGCAATGTCTAGGACCACCGGGAAGGCTCCGCCCGTGGGCGCGGCGATACTCCAAGGGTTGGTGCCCACAACGCCGGTAGCTCCGCCCCAAGGAGCCATCTCCGGACCGGCGTTGGTGAAGGCGACGCCAATGCATCCGTGCTCCAGTGCAACGCGAGCGTGTACCCCTGATGAGCCGTAATGGGTGCCGTGCCGCACCACCACAGTGCCTATGCCGGAAGACTTGGCTTTCTTGACGGCCAGTAACATGGACTTCTGCCCTACGACGGAACCCAATCCATTGTGAGCGTCTACCAGGGCAAGGGCCGGGGTTTCTTTGAGCACTTCAAAGGGTGCGCCTACGTTGACCCATCCGTTGGTTATGCGCTCGTGGTAGCTGGGCAGCCTTCGAACTCCTTGGCCCTGACCCGGCAGACAGCGGAGCTCGCTTTGAATGAGCCCGTTGGTGCAGAGTCGGGCTTCCTCTCCGGACATGCCCATGGCCGCAAAGGCTTGAAGGGTAAACTCCTCCAGCTTCTCCACGGAAATCGTCTTCATGTCTATTGGCATCAACATATTCCCTCTAGTTCCAGCGGCATTTTATCAGGGCCAAGTGTAGTATCTACCTTCCCACACTGCAAGCAGAGCAGCATAGCCCTATCCAATCGACCTTGACGACTGCTGGAAAACTCTGTCCTAGTGGCGAATGAGCGGGACTGCGGCCTTCAATTGATAAAAAAGTTCTTGAAGTGTATCCACATTGCCTTGGCCACTTGTGGTAGAATATGCTGGACTCCTAGACCAGGTTGTTAAGACGTTCCGCTTATTTAGATCCTATTGCGGCGTTTCCCGGGTGTGAGGAGAATTAGATTGCTTAAGGAGCGCCGTTGATGAATATTTACGTGGGTAATCTTGCCTATGAGGTCGCCGATGAGGATCTGAACGAGAGTTTCAGCGCCTTTGGGACTGTGACTTCCGCCAGGGTGATTCGGGACCGGTTTACGGACAGGTCTCGGGGTTTTGGATTTGTGGAAATGTCCGACGACACCGAGGCACAGGCAGCTATTGACGAACTGAATGGCAAAGCCATAAAGGGCCGCCCGGTCAACGTGAACCAGGCCAGGCCCCGGGACGACAAAAGAAGGCCCAGCTACTAAGAGGCCTCCAGGACGGTCTTCCGACCGGTTCTCCGACTCCCTTCCTAAAGTCTAGAGAAGGAAGTCAGTAATATAATCTTCGCTTAGTAGTGTTGGCTAGTTGGTTGACGAGGTCGTTTACGCCTTCCAAGCTCTAGCCGCGCAGGCTTCGTGCGCGTGACATCTTAACGCGTTTCAACAAGGGCATGGGGCTCTATTTCAGCCCCATGCCCTTGTTAGTTGCTTAATCTTGCTACTGACCCATGCGGTAGTGTTTTACCGCGTTGTCACGAGTAATCTTGGTCAGAACCTTGGGATCCAAGTCTCCCATGGTCTCTTGGATGATCTGCTTTGAGTCCGGCCAAACGCCATCGGGGTGGGGGTAATCGGAACCCCACATCATGTTGTCCTCACCAATGAGATGGGCCATCTGCGCCACGTCGGACTCCTCCTGGAAGGTGGTGCTTCCCTGGCGGAACCAGTATTCACTGGGGAGCATGGTCAAGGGCGGGTCAAATTTCTTGTCGAGGCCGCTATCCATGTAGATGTGGTCCATGCGCCCTAGGACGAAGGGGACCCATCCCGCGCCACATTCTCCCATAACGAACCGGAAATCGGGATATTTTTCGCAAGTGCCGCTCAGTATGATGCCAATGAGCCACTGGACGCCGGACAGCTGTCCCAGGGATTGTGTGACGCCCTGGTAGGCCAGGGAATTCTGTGAAGACTCCGATTCGAATCCGTCCGAACTGGCCCCGTTATCGTTGGGCGGCGGCGGCACCGGTATGCGGCCTCCTCCCACGTGGAAGGAGATTGACATGCGGTTTTGGGCCACAACTTTCCACAAGGGGTCCCAGTGACCGTCCCTGCTGTAAATGGGCCAGGTGACCTCGCTGGCGATAAGGTCTGCGCCTCGAATGGGACCCATGTCAGCGGCTCGCTGAAGCTCCTGGGCGGCTATCTTGGGGTCATGGATGGGTATGCAAGCAAGGGCATACCAGCGGCCGGGCTGGCTCTCACAAAACTGGGCTACCCAGTCGTTGTAAATGCGGTAGGTGGCGGCAATGGTGTCGTGGTCTTTCAGCCTCATTCCCGTGCCGGTTATACCGTAGAGGACCTCGGCGTCAATGCCGTCTATTACCATGTCATTGAGACGAAGCTCCGGGGTGGTAGGGTGCGGGCCGCCTTCGTAGAAACCGGCGTCCCACATGCGGTCAATGCGCTTTCGCATACCCCTCACGGGTGCGCTGAAGCCATGGCCGGCGGCGTTGGCCACGCCAAGGACTTTGCCTTCGGCTATCCATCTGGGCCCTTCCTCAGTCTCTTCAATGCGCGGCACTTTGTCTTTCAACTCTGTTGGCGCATTTTGTACAAAAAGATCACCAGGCAGCCAACTGAGGTCTACGTGGGAATCCCCTGAAACAAGCTTATAATCCATAGCAGTTACCCCCTTCCTGGACACACTCTACCATGAAACTTGTATTTCCGTCACGTCTCGGAGCGCAAAAGCGTCATTTACAAAATGTTATCGGCAATGGGCCAAAGTGCGCGTTGAAATAACTCTTGCCCGATTACGTTCCAACCTTTACAGTGTTTCCATAAGCACTCACGAATTCCTCCACCCCACTTTTAAGAAGTTATTTTGGTTTCAAGGAGATTCGGAATGGAAGTCTACGAATGTCTCAAGACTCGACTAACCATAAGAAGCTTTAGACCGGACCCGGTGCCTGAGGAGGTGGTCACCCGGATACTGGAGGCCGGTCGATGGGCGCCCAGCTCTCGCAACCTGCAACCTTGGCACTTTATCGTTATCACCAACCGGGAGACCCTGGGCCAAATAGGCAGCATAGCTACCAGCGGGTCGTTCATTGGGCAGGCGCCCATGGCCATCGCCATTCTGATGAAAGACGCTGAACGCCCTGACCTTGACGCTGGCAGAGCTTTACAGCAAATGGAGATGTTGGCATGGTCGGAGGGCCTTGGCACCTGCTTTGTAGGACTGCGTGACGCGGAGCAGAACCGACGGGTTAAGGAGATATTGGATATTCCGGAAGATGTGGACCTGATAACTGTTCTGCCCTTTGGCTATCGCTTACACACCGTGAAGGGGAGAGCCAGGAGTCGGAAGCCCCTATGCGAAATCGCTCATTCCGGCAGCTTCGGGCGCAAGTACAACGGTGGCTAGAGTGCGGGTCAGGAGCCTGCAAAGGAAGGAAAGTTACCCATGACGACTGTTGGTAGTGGACGATACCTGTATGAAGTGGAAGAAAACTGGGCCAAGCTGCCCAAGGGGTGGACTTTCGGAATACTGGTGGGTGTAGCGGTGGACTCCAAGGATAGGGTGTACGTTTGCCACCAGCGACAGGACCCACCCATTCTGGTCTTCGACCGCCAGGGAAACTACCTCAGTTCTTGGGGTACGGATGAGATTAACGAGGGGCATACAATGTATATTGGCCCCGATGACGTGATGTACCTGGTCGACCGGGGCGCTCACCAAGCCCTGCGCCTGGACTTGGACGGGGGACTGCTGTTGGAACTGGGTAGGAAGGGTTATCCGTCCGACACGGGCGTAACCGTAATCGGCGGGGAGCCGCTTCGGGCCGCCGGCCCCTTTAACATGCCTACCAGGATGTTCGCTTCGCCATCGGGGGACATTTATGTTTCCGACGGCTACCGTAACGCCCGGGTACACCGGTTCTCCGCCGCGGGAGAGCTTATCTCTTCATGGGGATCTCCAGGCAAAGACGGCCCCGGTGAGTTCCACCTGCCTCACAGCCTCTGGGTAGACGGCGACGGGCTGGTCTATGTGTGTGACAGGAAGAATAATCGAGTCCAGATATTCTCTCCCGAGGGTGAGTTTCTTACACAGTGGCCCGATCTGATTAGCGTAGTCGATATTTGTATGGACGCCGAGGAGAACGTCTTTGTTCACGAAGGCGGGGTGGACAATACGTCTCCGCGGATAACCGTGCTGGACAAGTCGGGAAACCTGCAGGCGAGATGGGACACTCCCTATGGCCATCAGATTTGGGTGGACTCGCATAATGACATCTACATGGCGGTATGCTGGGAGCAGAGGATTCAGAAGTTCGTCAGGAAGGGCTAGACCTCAGCGTACCGGACGCAAAAGCACGGATGCGGGACTCTGAAATACAAGGAGCAAATTATGGCAGTACAAGATTGGGGTGGCATTTACAAAGAGCTGGGCGCTAGGCCAATAATCAACGCCATTGGCAGCGTTACCCTTCTGGGGGGCTCCACTCCCATACCTGAGGTGAAGGCGGCCATGGAGCGCGCGGACGAGGCCTACATCCCTTTAATGGAGCTTGAGGAGAAGGCCGGCGACGCCATAGCCAAAATGGTTAACGTTCCGGCGGCCTACATCACATCCGGGGCCGGGTCTGCGCTAACCCTGGCGACAGCGGCACTCATGGCCGGTGACGACGACGATAACATTCAACAATTGCCCAACACGTCGGGCATGAAAAACGAGATACTAATCCAAAAGAGGCAACGGTACTGGTACGATCGTTGCCTGGAGCTTGCCGGCGCAAAGCTGGTGGACTTTGGGTCGGATGAAGAGACAACAAAAGCAGACCTGGAAAAGGCTATTGGGGAAAACACCGCGGCGGTCCATTACTATGCGGTGGAGCAATCGCCTGACCCACATGCCCTATCCCTGGAGGATACCCTTGAGGTTGCTAGCGCCCACAACGTGCCCGTAATTGTTGACGCCGCGGGTCAGATTTATCCTTTGGACAATTTTGGCAAATACGTAAGGATGGGAGCCGACTTCCAGTGCATCGCGGCCAAGTACCTGGGAGCTTCCCAGTCTGTGGGTCTGGCTCTTGGGTCTAAAGAGATGGTCCGGAAGATGTCTTTGCAGTCCTTCATAGGGTACGAGGGTCGCCGAATCCGCGGCGTGGGCCGGCCTCAAAAGATTGACCGGCAGGAGATAGTTGGCGCCGTGGCCGCCGTTAGACATTGGATGACCATGAATCACGAGGAACGTTTGGCCAAAGCGGAGATTCAGAGCCGGACCATACTTGCCCCTCTGTTGGGAGTGCCGGGGCTAAAGGCAACGCGGATGGACAACGTTATTGGGCACCAACCCTTCGGTGTAAGGCTGGAAGTAGACTCTACGGTGACGGGCAAGACGGCTCATGAGATAGTCGCAGAGCTAAAAGAGGGCGACCCGCCAGTGTGGACCCGGGTGCGCGACGGGGAAGAGTGCATCGACATTCACGTTTTTGGACTGAGCGACGGTGAGGACAAGATAGTTGGAGAGCGGATCGCCGCGCTTCTGCCAAAGGGGTAGTGGGATAAAGAAAGAAGGGGCTTAGCCCGCCTCAGCGGCGTGGGCCCCCGTTGACGGAAAGGGTCTGGCCGGTGACGTAGGATGCGTAGTCGGACACCAGGAACATCACCGAATATGCGATATCGTCCGGCCTGCCTGGGCGCTTTATGGGGATGCTCTGCATTAGACGCTCCTGGCCGTCGGGCCCCATGGCCTCCCACTGCTTCTCTGTTGTGGGATTTGAGCGAATGAACCCCGGAGCCACGCTGTTTACCGTAATGCCAAAGGGGCCCAGTTCGTGGGCCAGTTGCCTTACCAATCCAATTTGACCGGCCTTGGCTGAAGCGTAGGCCTGTATGCCCGTTAGGCTTACTCCGAGCCCTGCTCCGCTTGAGATGAGCAGGATGCTTCCCTTGCCGGCTTTCTTCATGCCGGGGACCACGGCTTGAGCGCAGATGAAGGCTCCTTTGAGATTAACGTCAAAGATGGCTTGCCACTGCTCTTGGGTTACCGCTTCAATGGGCTGACCCGCTTGGCCGCCAGTTCCTCCCGCGCTGTGAACCAGGATGTCCACCCTGCCTGTACGGGCCGAGGCCCTGGACGCCATGTCTGCCACGGCTTGCGGGTTGCTAACGTCGGTTATGGAGGAATGAACGCTTCCACCCATAGCAGGCTCTGCGGCATCAACGGACTTTTGTAGCTCATCGGCCAGAATATCGCAGGCCCAGACTTGAGCGCCCGCGGCGGACAGGCGATGGACAATGGCCCTGCCGATGCCGTGGGCCGCTCCGGTGACAATGGCTGTCTTCCCTGTGAACTGTATTTGCATGGTTGAGAATCCGTCCAGGGACGGAGTGCTAACTCTTCTCCTTACGGTATATCTGGATTCGCATCCTGATGTTGTCTGCAATAATAATTCGGCCTTCAGAGTCCACCTCGACGGCGGTGGGGGCATTGAAGTAGCGTTCCGGCTCGAAATTGGTTACCAGCTGGCGCTTTTCGTAGTCGACCGTGTTCAACTTCAGGTATTCGACGCTGCGAGGGGAGAGCTTTTCGTGGTCGCCGTAGAGGGTGGTCAAGCTTTCGCCGGAGGAGTCGTAGACTTCCACCTTGTTCTGGCCCCAGTCGGTGACGTAAACGTCCCCGTCGGCGTCAACGGCGACGTCGCTGGGGCGGTGAAGCCTGCCGGGGCCGGAGCCTGGCTCGCCGATGGTGGTCAGAAACTCGCCCTGGGGCGTGAACTTCTGCACGCGGTCGTTGCCCCAGTCGGCCACGTAGACGTTGCCCTGGCTGTCGACGGTTATGCCCCAGGGTTTATGGAATTGGCCGGGGGCGGAGCCGGGGCCGCCGAAGGTCATCAGAAATTCGCCGTCGCGGGTAAATCTGGAGACTCGATGGTTGCCCTGCTCGGTGATGTACAAGTCCTCGTTGGCGTCGAGGGCCAGGCCCGCCGGCGCGCCAAGCTGTCCCGGGTCTGAGCCGCCGCCGCCCCACTTGCGGAGGAAGTTCTTCTCCTCGATATCTTTGCCGTTGAAGTCAACGGTTGTGTCGAAGATGGAAACGCGGTTGAGCCACTCGTCGGCCACGTAGGCCAGGCCCCGGCTGTCGATGACGATGGCGGTAGGCCAGACGAAACGGCCGTCGGTTTCGCCTTCGCCGCCGAATTTGCCGATATGGTCTTCGTCCAGGGTAATTTTGTTGACGCCGAAGATCCAGTCGCCGTCGTGGCCCCGATTGACCACGTAGAGGTTGTTGTCTGCGTCAAGTCCCAGGTTGACGGGATAGCGAAACATGGTCAAGTTGCCGAGGGTGTGGCTAAAGTTGAACTTTCGGCCGCGAACGGTTGTTGCTTCCACAGTCTTGTCTCCTATTTGTGGGGTCAGGGGGAAGGACGGGCGGGCGCCGTCACTCCAACTGGTATTCCCGGCAGGAGGTGATGAGCTTCAGCATGTCGGCGACGCGGTTGGCGAAGGCCATGCGCTCCTCCTCCGTATCGCCCCGATGCAGGTCTCCCTGAGGTGAGGCGTGGTCGATTAGCTGGCTGCGAGTGCCTTCGTCGACCTTCATGGGGCCCAGCAGGTCCAGGCAGCCGTCGACGAGTTCGGACGGGGAAAGGGTTTCCTGGCGGGAGAGCCGGTCGACAATGTTTCTGACGCCGGGGAGGTTGGGGTCGCCTATTCTATCGGCGGCGAAGTTGATGCGCTGGAGGAGGGCGCCGCTGTCTATCCACTCCTGGCCGGTGTGCCAGCCCTCCACGCTGGGGGGGTTGAGGATGGCCTGGCCCTGGATAGAGGGCTCCATGCCGATGGCGAATATGCCCGGCCGGTACTGTCGGAAGTCCTGGGTCAGCCGCATGGTGCTGACGACCAGTTCGGCGGGACTCTTGACCTTGGCGAACCAGACGCTTTCGTCTTTGAAGAAGTCGGAATTGAACAGCACGCCCAGGGTGGAGCGGATGTTGTAGTCGGAAGACACGAGGGCGTCGGATAGGATGGCGACGGCCTCTGGGTCCCGGGGCGGCTCGTCCTGCCAGCTGGACACCTGCACCTCGTCGGCGACGAAGAAGTTGTAGAGGTGGCGGGCCATGAACTTGGGGGTTGCCGGGTGCTTGAGAATGATGTCGATAACGTCCTCGCCGTTGAACCGGCCCCGTTCGCCCAGAAAGACCTTTTCCCCGTCGTCGTGGTCGTCGTGGTCGTAACGGAATTCCCAGGGAAAGCGGTTGTAGAGTACACCGGGGAGGGTGGGGCCGAGGGTCCAGCCGGTGAAGGCGCGAGCGCACTCCTTCACGTCGTCCTCCGTGTAGTTGCCCTGGCCCATTGAGAAGAGCTCAAGGAGTTCCCGACCCCAATTCTCGTTGGGGGCGTCTTTGTGGTTCTCGTTGTTGTCGAGCCAAAAGATCATGGCGGGGTTCTTGGCCAGTTCCAGCAGCATAGTGCGGTAGGGGCCCATGCCGAGCTCCCGGAACATGTCAATCTGGCGGGTCATCTCCAGGGGGCTGTTGACTTTGGAGTTGGCCGTAGCGAAGACATGGTGCCAGAGGAGGCTGACCTTCTCTTCGAGGGGCCTTGGGGTGTTGATGAAGCGGTACATCCAGTAGCCGGACATGTTCTCCGGGTTGGCGGGCACCTTGAAGCCGGGGGTATGGCGGAAAAGCTCGTTGGTGTCGAGGGGAGGGATGCCGTGGGCCGCCGGGTCCAGGAGTTCTTCCACGGTGGCTTCGTAGCCCTTGGCTACGCGCCGCTCGAGTTCGTCTCTGTCTGCGCCGAAACCGGCTCGCCGCATGAGGTGGGCCATAAGGGCAATGTCTTTGTTCGCCATACTATCGTCCTATTTGTTCAGGGTTTTCCCAATGATATCTGTGATTTTGCCAGCTAGTCAACAAGGGGGAGATTTGCGGTGGGGTGGATGGGCTCTTGTGATGGGGTGCGGGCGAGGAATTAACGGAGGGGAATGAGTATGGCTTTACCTACGCATCCTGTGTTACATCGGGTGATATTGGAAATTGCGGCGGAGGTTAAGAAAACGGTGTCGGCCGGTGAGATTCTTGCGAAGGTCACAAAACAGCTTTCTTTGACACAGGACGACTTAGATGAAAGGACGTCAACGGGCGCATCACGAATTAGGGCTAATATAGGCTTTGGATTGTCCTATATAGCTAGAGCGGGGCTGCTGCAGCGTCCCGAAAGAGGCCAATATGAAATTACCGATGAAGGTCGAACCCTTTTGTTAAAGCCTGAGACATGGCTCTCTTTTTCTATGTTGAGGCGCCTAATTGATGGTGAAGATGGAATAGAACAGAAAAGAAGCGGGGAAGCCCAGGTTCCTCCTCCAAAGCCTGACGACAGCGAGCCGGAAGAATATCCAGACGAGAAGATGGAAGACGGATATCGAGCCATTCGCGAGAATCTCATCAGCGATCTGTTGGCCAGCTTGCTTGAAATGTCGCCCGACGGCTTTGAGCGCTTGGTGCTCGTGCTGCTCGAAAAACTTAGATACGGGAAAGGCAAGGTCGTCGGAAGTAGCGGCGACGGTGGCATTGACGTGATTATTAACCAGGATGCCTTGGGGCTGGAAAAGGTGTACGTTCAAGCCAAGAGGTGGCGTAACCAGGTTGGAGGGCCGCAGATTCGGGATTTCTCTGGTGGCCTTCAGTTGCGGGGCGCAGCAAAGGGCGTGTTCGTGACGACATCAGAGTTCACGAAGTCCGCTAGGGAGTCGGCGAAGAAAATATCGCAGTCCAATCAAACGATTCTCTTGATAGACGGTCAGGAATTGGCATCCCTGATGTTCGATAAGGATGTGGGGGTCATAACGGAGCAGACCTACGCCGTTAAGAAGCTGGACGCGAACTTCTTCGCGGAAATCTAGACCGACGTTGTTGTGCCCTACCGGTATTCCCGCTTCTCTAGGTGGGACATCATGACGTCGTAGTAGTTGTCCATGTAGTGCTGGGCAATATCGTCGGCTGTGGTCTGCCAGACGCCATCGTGGGACATGATGTAAGAGAGAACGTGGTCGAGATAGTCTATGCGGCTGGGGTGGCCGATTAGGGCGGGGTGCAGTGACACGCATATTTGGGTGGCGTTCTCGGCTCCCTCGGCGTACATGACGTCGAACTGGTCCTTGACGCACTGGGCCCAGTACTCCGGCGGGCAGCCAAAGCGATTGAAGGTACCGTCGTTGAGGTCTAGGTTGTAGGGCATGGAGATGAGGCGGCCTGACTTGACCTTCATGGGGAAAGGCTGGTCGTCGTGGCCCCAGTCGGCGTTATAGATGAGACCGGCTTCGGCCATGAGGTCAGGCGTATTCTCCGTGGGAGAAACACCGGGGGTAAGCATGCCCTTGAGCGTTTTGCCCGTATGGCGCTTGAGGGATTCTACGCAATCTTTGAAGAAAGCCCTTTCCTGGTCTATGGAAAGGTGGTTTAGATATCTATTGTTGAAAATGCCGTGAGACATGAAGTCATAATCCCGCTTGACCATGGCGTCCCGCAGCTCAGGGAAAAGGTCCAAGACGCCATGGTTGAGGGAAACGGTGCAGCGTATATTGTTCTGATCAAAGACCTCTAGCATTCGCCAGAAGCAGACCCTGTTGCCGTAGTCGTGGCTTCCGTAGGTCATGACGTCGGGCAGGGGGGTCCTATCGTAGGAAGAGCGATAGAAGCCCTTGTCGCCGTAGTTGGGTTCCGGCATGAAGTCCTTGAACTCTATGTTGGGGGCGACCCACACTGCCACACGAGCGTTCCCGGGCCACCTTATGACGGGGCGGTCCACTATGGGTGCGTATGGGGAGCGATGGGGATTCGGCAAAGGTCACCTCACGTATTGGGCAGTTAGACTTCGGTGGACTCTTTCTGAAGCACGTTACACGACTCGCTCTCCCAAGCGCATGACCATGGTCATGGTGCGAAGGGCCTTGATATCTTGAAGCGGGTTGTTGTCAACCACGATGAGGTCTGCGTCTTTGCCCGGCTCAACGGAGCCGACAAGGTGCCCCACTCCCAGGGCCTTAGCGTTCAAGTTGGTTGAAGACTTTATGACGTCCATGTTGCTCATCCCCGCTTGAGCCATGATTTCCAAGCCGATGCAGTAGTCGCCGAAGGCGGCCACGGCGTCGGTGCCGGAAACGATGGGAATCTGCCAGTCATTCCACAGGCGCCCCAAAAACTCCAGCTGGCTGTCGCATTTGCCTTTGGCCCATTCCAAACTTTGGCTCTCTTCAGGGGATAGGCCCACCTGTTCCTTCTTGTTAAGGAGGGCTTCCATGCCGCGGTACCCCGTCTGCACGGTGGGGCTGACGTAGGTCCCCGACAAGGCAATTCGCTCTGCGACTCTGGGGTTGAACTTATAGGAGCCATCGGGCTCAATGAAGCCGACGTGCTCTAACATGTCCACACCGGCGTCAAGGGCGTTGACGATGCTGCCGCTGGCGAGGCAGTGGGCGGTGGTGGGCTTGCCCATGTTGTGAGCTTCGTCGACGATGGCCTGGAGCTCTTCCACGGTGTATGAGGGACGGCGTAGGTCTGTGATGGCGGTGCCGCCGCCTGAGGCCATGATTTTAATATGGTCCGCGCCATCTCTTACCAGCTCCCGCACGGCGGCGCGAACACCCTCCACACCGTCCGCCTCCTGGTTGCACCAGTAGAAGTGTCCGCCGGAGATGGTCACGGGGCGGCCGCATAGGAGGAGCCTGGGTACGGTAACATAGCCCCTTCGAGCACCCTCGCGAAGGTTAAAGGTGATCTTATTGCGAGCGCCGTTGTCTCGCAGAGTGGTAACCCCTACGTTGAGGTGCATTCGGGCGTTCTTGGCGGCCCGAAGAAGCATGATCTCGTCTGAATCGTTGTCAATTGCCTGCTCGTACCTGATACCGGACACGCCGAACATGAGGTGGGAGTGGGAGTCTATGAGTCCTGGCAGGATGTATCCGCTGGGGAAACTGTGTCGTTGAACCTTGGGGCCTTCAGGAAGAGAGACCTGACCCTGTTGCCCAACGGTAACAATCTTGGAGCCATGGGTTATCACGACGACGTTCTCCATGGGCTTTGCGCCGGTACCGTCGATGAGTACCTTTGCCTCAATAATGTTAACAAGGTCCGGGTCGAAGGGTACCGTGCCGCCGGGCTCCAGCCTGTAGCTTTGCTTGTAAAAGCTTTGAGGCGGTACTGCTATGCCTGGTTTATAATCCAAGGTTCTACTCCTCCTCCGGACCTAGGCCGCGGCCTGGCTGCGGTGGTGATCGACAATCTGGCCCGCTGAAGCCTTCCAGATACCGCCGTGTTTGCAAATGTGACCCAAGGCCATGTCAAGGTACTTGCTGCGGAACCCGGTGCCCATGAGCCAGGGTTGGAAATTCAACACCATCATTCGGCCCGTCTTGGCGCCCTCGCGGTAAATGACGTCAAAGGAGTCCATTATCATCTTGGCGTAGGTGTCCACGTGGATGCGCCCGTACCAGTGGCTGCGAAGGTCCACCAGGGTGAGGTTAATGGGCAGGGAATAGAGGTCACCGGTGGGCGTATTCATGGCGTACGGCTGGTCGTCGTTGGGCCAGTCGCAGAGGTAGCTGACTCCCTCGTCGGCAAGGATAGCCGCAGTGTTCCCCGATTCTCCAAATTCAGCGCCCATCCAGCCACGGGGTCTGGTACCGGTGGCCTTGGTCACGGCGTCAATGGACCGCCGAATGAAGTCACGTTCCTGGTCTTGGGTCATCTTGCTGGTGATCATCTGGTTGACGGCGATGCCGTGGGCCATAAACTCGCAACCCCGCTCTTTGAGGACCCGGACAACGTAGGGGTAGTTCTCGGCGGTCATGGCGTCCAAGGCGATGGTGGGAGTGATGCCGTACTTGTCTAGTATCTTTAGGACCCTGAAAATGCCTACCCTGGGGCCGTACTCACGGATAGAGAAGCCAATAACGTCTGGGAAGGGCCTGCCGCCGCCGCTTACGCCGCCGGGGGATTCTGGGGACTTGTAGGCGTATTCGGGCTGGGAGTTGGGAAAACCGCCGTCAAGAAAATTGTTGGATGGCTTCCATTCGTAGTGGTCCAAACTCAGGATTACTGCCACGGCCACCCTTGCGTTGTTGGGCCACTTGAGGACAGGGCGAGTGGGTAAAGGCGACCAGTCATAGTAGGGCATGTCGTATCCTGGCTTGCGCTCTGCGGGCATAGTTCCTCCTCTAACAGTTGGGTGGTAGGGGCCTGTTTCGTTGGCTAGGAGCTGTAATCGTGCTTCTCAAGGTGGCCTACCATGATGTCGTAGTAGTTGTCCATGTAGTACTGGGCAATATCGTCGGCAGTGGTCTGCCAAACGCCGTCGTGGGACATCATGTATGAGAGCACTTCGTCCAGGTACTTGATGCGGCTGGGGTGTCCCATAGTGGAGGGGTGGAGGGAGACGCATACCTGCGTGGCGTTTTCGGCGCCTTCCTCATACATGACGTCGAACTGGTCTTTGATGCACTGGGCCCAGTACTCGGGGGAGCAGCCAAAGCGGTTGTAGGTACCGTCATTGAGGTCAAGGTTGTAGGGCATTGAGATGAGGCGGCCGGACTTGACCTTCATGGGGAAAGGCTGGTCGTCGTGCCCCCAGTCGGCGTTGTAGATAAGGCCGGCTTCGGCCATGAGGTCGTGGGTGTTAGCGGAGGGAGAAACGGCGGGGGTGAGCATTCCTTTTAGCTTCTTGCCAGTATGCCGGTAAAGGCTGTCCACGCAATCCTTAAAGAAGGCTCTTTCTTCGTCAATGGAGAGGAGGTTAAGGAACCGATTGTTATAGATACCGTGGGACATGTAGTCATAGTCCCGCTTGATCATTGCCGCCTTGGTTTCGGGGAACTGATCAAGGATGGCCTCATTAAGTGAGACGGTACAGCGAATCTTGTTCTGGTCAAAGACCTCCAGCATTCGCCAGAAGCATACACGATTGCCGTAGTCCTGCAGTCCGAAAGACGCCACGTCGGGGATGGGGGTTCGGCTGTAAACGCTGCGAAAGAATCCGCCCTTGCCATCGTTGGGCTTAGGCGCGAAGTCCATATACTCCACGTTTGGGGCCACCCAGAGGGCTACGCGGGCGTTGTTTGGCCACTTGATTACAGGCCGGTCAATTATGGGCGCATAGGGTGATAGGTTGGGTTCCAGCAATCAGGCACCTCCCGGTTAGATGAACGGGGACGACTAGGGCCCCGGTTAGATTGGAGTGTAATAGCGGCCTAAGTTTCAGTCAACGGTTGACTTTGAGCCCCGGACGGCTTCAGCGTTTTTCTTTCCCTGCCTGACGCCCACTAGGCGTGCCTATATCAGTGGCTGGGGCGTCCCGGTTTCTATAGCGCGGGGCGTTTGCTGTGCCACGGGGTAGACTGCTCATAGGCGTGGCTGATGTTCAGTATCTTCTCTTCCTGGAAGTTGCTGGCCATGAACTGCAGCCCAATGGGGACCCCGTTGGAGTCAAAGCCGCAGGGTACGGTTATGGCGGGGGTGCCAAGGAAGGCGGCGATAATAGTAGCGTCACCGGTGCCTTTGCCAAAGCGCCCCTCAGCCTGCTCACGGGTGGTTATTGGTTCTGCGTACTTTATTTTCCCCAGGGTAAACATGAGGGTTGGACTGATAAGGACGTCAAAGGGCTGAAGGAGCTTGAGCCATTCTCGACGCATAATGGCGCGGGCCCTAGTGGCGGTCTGAAGAATGTGGCCGGGTATGAGCAGGTCTACGATGAGTCGCAGGCGTAGGTTTCGCCCGTAGTCTTGGGGGCTGTTGCGGAGCCTTTCCGTGTGGACGTGGCCCGCGTCGCTGCCGGTGACTGGGCTGGCCAGGAGCCCTACGTCCCGGAGCAGGGGCAGGGAAACCTCTTCAACGGAGGCGCCAAGACCCTCCAGGTGTTTGGCCGCGGTAGCAACAGCCTGGATTACCTGTGCGTCGGTAAACTCAGGGTCCATAAACTCTTGAATCAGGCCAATCCGCATCCCTTTAACGTCCCTGTTCAGGCAGGCGGTGTAGTTGGGAACCGGGAGCTTGGAGGTAAGGGGGTCCCGGGCATCGGGGCCGGCGATGACGTTCAGCATAAGGGCGGCGTCTTCAACGGTGCGAGTAATGGGGCCGCCGGCGTCCATTGACCAGGAGAGACTGTGCATCCCGTAACGGCTGACGCGACCCCAGGTGGGTCTGAGTCCAACTACCCCGGTAGCGGAGGAGGGGCATCGGATGGAGCCTCCCGTATCCTCTCCCAGGGAGATGGCGCACATTGACGCGGCGATGGCAATAGCCGAGCCGTTGCTGGAGCCGATGGTGTCCCGCTCCAGGTCCCACGGGTTCCGGGGCGGGTCTCCGTACTGCCAAGGGTCGCCAAAGCCGGACGCAAACTGGGTCATGTTGGTCTTGCCCAGAAGAATGGCCCCGGCTTCTTTTGTGCGGGCGATGACGGTGGCGTCCTCCTCGGGCACGTTATTGTGAAGGCTTCGCGAGCCGGATGTGGTGCGGACGCCGCCGGTATTGAACTGGTCCTTCACCCCCATGGGGAGGCCGTGCAGGGGCCCCAAGCTTTCGCCCTTGACTACTGCCTCCTCAGCTTGCTTTGCGGCGGCCAAGGCTTCTTCTCGGCACACGGTAATAAAAGCGCTGAGTCGGGAGTCCAGCCTGTCGATGCGCTCGAGATAAGATCGTGTTAGCTCCACCGGGGATATCTGTTTTGAAGCGATTAGCTGAGCTGCTGCCGCGCCGGTAAGCTCCATAACTCTGTTACTGTCCATTGTTCAACTCTCCTAAAAGAATGGCCTTGCTTCGGCGGGGAAAGTCCCGCCCATTTAAGCAATCTGAATGTTGAGCCAACGGGCCGCTTTGGCCAAGAGGCGCCGTGGTGACGTGGCAAGGCCTGATTGCCTGTATCAGAATACACCCTTTGCCTATGCGTAGGGGCGTATGTTTGCCCTTTTTTGTTGGCGCAAGAAACAGTAGCGCGTTTTCGTTGAATAGGCCATAGGATATTACGAAGTGCGGTTGGCGCAGCGGATAATCGATTCACATTTTTGGCAATTATTCTTTTCGTTGACACCTAAATTAAGGAATGATAACTTTCTAGTGTAGATTCGGTTCCAAAGCAAGCATTAAGGAAGTGGGGAAATGTCAGAAAAAGATATAGCTCTCATGGCCCATCTCATGCGCAGGGCAGGCTTCGGGGCAAACAGAGGCGAGTTGGAGCAGCGAGCGGCCAAGGAGTACGAGGCCACGGTAGAGGAGTTGCTGCACCCGGAATTGGCGCCCCCCGCGTTGGATGATGAAGATCTGCTGAAGCGGTATCATGCGGACGGCAATAACCTGATGATGCCGGAAAGCTGTCAGACCTATTGGGTGTACCGCATGATAAACACCAAGCGGCCCCTGGAAGAGAAGATGGCCCTGTTCTGGCACTGCCTTTTCGCTACGGGGTCCGGAAAGCTCAATCACCCCAAGGCCGTATTGAACCAGGTAGAGATGTTTCGGCAGCGAGGGTTGGGAAGCTTCCAGACCCTGCTGTTAGAACTATCCAAAGACCCGGCCATGATCTTCTGGCTGGACAATAAGGACAATCACAAAGGGGCGGTTAACGAGAACTTTGGACGGGAGCTCCTTGAGCTCTTTTCCATGGGTGTGGGTAACTATACAGAGGATGACGTCAGGCAGGCGTCCCACGCCTTCACGGGTTGGACCATCGCCGACGATACGCTCCACGCAGCCAGGACAGCTCTGTGCTCCATTTGGCCCTATGGCCGGTTGGACTGGCATTTCCAGTATAAGGAGAATGACCACGACGGCGACGAGAAGGAGTTCCTTGGACAGAGAGGCCCCTTCAACGGGGAGGA
Source organism: Dehalococcoidia bacterium (assembly GCA_965226535.1). Classification (GTDB taxonomy): domain Bacteria; phylum Chloroflexota; class Dehalococcoidia; order Lucifugimonadales; genus JAPULR01. Next base: position 1,245,743 of record CBDDDE010000010.1, read on the forward strand.
TATTATTGACATAATCTGCCGACAGCCGGCCACGGGCCGGTTTATCGCGCGGCACCTGTACAACTTCTTTGTGGCCGACGAGCCCCAGGTGCCGGCCTGGGAAACGGTCCCTCCCCAAGACCCGGACGCCATCGACCTGCTGGCCGAAACCTTCCACAGCAGTGGCTATGACATGCGCTCGGTGATGCGAACGCTCTTTAACTCGGACTTTTTCAAGGGGGCGGCCTTTGCCAAGGTCAAGAGTCCAGCGGAGTTTGTGGTGGGTACCGCTCGCCTGGCCGGCGGGTATTCCTTCCCACAATATGACGATATTCGCCTTGCCATGGAGGCTGGGAACATGGGTCAGAAGCTGCTTGACCCCCCCAGCGTGGAGGGGTGGCACACCGGCATGGAGTGGGTAACCACCGGCAGTCTGATAAACCGTGTCAACTTTGCAGCGGGGGAGTTCGCTGACCCAAGCCGGCCCGGTGTTAGGGACATTATCGAGCGAATCCGGGACCAGGGGGCCTACACCTCTCCGGAGTCGCTGGTTGATGCGTGCCTGAATCTAATTGGGCACGTTAAGGTGTCGGACCAAACGGGGCAAGACCTTGTTGCCCATGCTTCTTCTCTGGGTGATCTAGATTTTGGCTCCGACGCATCGGCGCGCACGTCGGCTGAACGGATTACCCAACTGTTGCAACTAATCGCAGCAACCACCGAATACCAGTTGGCGTGAGGAAATTATGAACATGCAGACAGCAACCAAATTCCGATACAGTCACACAGTGGGTTTCATGGCGCTGCAGGGTGGCCGAGGGTTCGCCACACCGGTGGACATGGCCTTCGACAAGGACGGCATCATGTACGTGTTAAGCCGCGGCGGGTCAGATTCGGAGGAGATGATACCTTCGAAACGAGTCACCAAGTGTACCGTGGATGAGGTGTACCTAAGCCAATTCAGCACCGGCGGCGACGGGGACGGCGAGCTAACTTGGCCTTCGTCTATTGTCATTGACGGGGATGAGAGGGTTTATGTTTCCGACGACGCCCTTCACAGGATTACCGTCTTTAGCAAGGAGGGCGAGTTCCTGCACAAGTGGGGCAGGAAGGGGGATGGTGAAGGTGAATTTAACAGCCCCGCCGGTATGGCGCTTGACAGCGACGGCAACCTTCTTGTGGTCGACAGCCTGAATAACAGAATCCAAAAATACACCCCCGGTGGCGTGTTTCTGTCCCAGTGGGGAAGCGCCGGTCAGGGCGAGGGCGAGTTCAACATGCCCTGGGGCATCGCCACGGACCGGAATAATGACATATACGTGGCGGACTGGCGCAACGACCGCATCCAGAAGTTCAACCAAGAAGGCCAATACTTGGCAAGTTGGGGCGGCACCGGGTCTGGAGACGGAGAGTTCAACCGGCCATCAGGTCTATGTGTTGACTCGGAGGGCAACCTGTACATAGCGGACTGGGGGAACGAACGGGTCCAGGTGCTGGCCCAGGACGGGACGTTCTTGGGCAAGTTCAGGGGCGAGTCGGGGATGTCTAAATGGGCCCATGAGTATTTTTCTGCCAATATGCACGAGTTTGAAGAGCGGGAAAAGGCCGACCTTGAGCCCCAAGTAGACCTGCCCGCGAAAGACTACCTGCGGAACGAGTCGGCCAACATAGAGAAGCTCTTTTGGGGTCCCACCACGGTGAAGATAGACGACCAGGGTAGGATATACGTTGTGGACACGGGCAGGGCCAGAGTTCAAATTTACACACGGGAAGCCTAGGCCGGGAACCGCCTTCCCCAAAGTTCTCGGAACGGTTGGCTGTTCGCCTCTGGGCAGTGCCGCAATGGACCTGTCATAACAAGGAGTGGGAATGCTGCTGGATGATTTGGTTGGCGTCATTGAGACATTGAAGTCTCGAATTAGGGACTACGGAAAGGACTTGCAGGCCAACGAAATCCGAACCCGCATGTCTTTAATTGACCCACTATTGAACGCGCTTGGATGGGATACATCCGATCCTAGCTTGGTTATGCCGGAATACGATTTGAGACGTAAATCGGCTGATTACGCTCTGTTAGCAGATGTGGGGAAGCCGATATGCATCATTGAGGCCAAGAAATTGGGTGAATCGCTGTCGGCACACCAGGAGCAGATGGTCAACTATGCTCTTATGGATGGTGTTCCCTATGCCGGACTGACCGACGGCGACCATTGGGAACTGTATAAATTCGAGTCGGGAAAGTCGTTAGAGGAATGTCGTAATTTGAACATTTCTATTAGCGGTGACCCTTCATCCAAGTGCGCGCTGCAACTTCTGCTACTATGGCGTCCTAATGTCGTGTCGGGTGACCCGGTACCGGGCCGTCAGCCAATCGTGGAAGTGGGACAGGAGAGTTCAGCCGTTGTAATTGTTGATGAGGGTCATGACCGGCCGGGACCGGAGGACAACGGAGGTTGGGTTTCATTAAATGACTTTTCAGCGACAAGCGGCACGTCGGCCCCAACAATAGTAAGATTCCCCAGCGGTGAGGAGCGGCCGGTTAAGAATTGGAGATACCTCTATGTTGGTGTGGCGGAATGGCTAGTCCGGGAGGGTGTCTTGACGGCAGGGAAGTGTCCGATTTCCGCGGGATCCAAGAAGGGATACTGCCTGATACATTCACAGCCAAGACATCCCAACGGAAAAGATTTCCTAAGCCCGCATGAATTGTCCAATGGTCTCTTTGTGTGCACGCACGTTAGTGCAAAGGCCGCTTGTAGTCAGATGCAAGGCGCTCTTGGAACATTTTGACAAAGACCTTTCCGGAGTCCGACTTCAGGTTAGTTGAGCATCCCCAAGCCCCCAAGGCGCTCCAGACTACCGCAGACATCCAGCCAAACTGGCGGCGGTGCATTGCACGTAACTCCGTGGCTTAAGGGCACGGTCTAAACCTTCCTGGTAAGATGCGCCCTCGCTTTCTCTGGTATATTTGACCCTGTCCATGGGAAACAACCCATATTAGGTGGGAGAAGAGGCAAATGGACCAGGGTTCAGCAGCCGTCAGGAGTCAGATCCTGGCCACAGTGCGGGAGTTCGTGAGGCGAGAGGTTGCGCCAAGGGCAGCGGAGCACGACCAAGAGGATACCTACCCTCACGAGCTCGTGGAGCAGATGAAGAGGCTGGGACTCTTTGGCATCACGGTGCCGGAGGAGTACGGCGGCCTTGGACTGGACTACACCACCTTTGCCATGATATTCGAGGAGTTGGCCAAGGGGTGGATGAGCATTACCGGGGTTCTTGGGACTCACTCCATACTTACCTACGTGATAGGAAGATTTGGGTCTGAGGAGCAGAAACGGTTGTGGCTGCCCTCGTTGGCCAGCGGCGAAAAACGGGGCGCGTTAGCCATGACCGAGGCCAACGCAGGCAGCGACGTGGCGGCCCTCGAAACCTCGGCGATTCGCGACGGCGCCGAGTACGTCGTCAATGGCAGAAAGCAGTTCATCACCAACGGTCGCTACTGTGACGTGGCGCTTGTAATGGCCAAAACCAACCCGGATGTCCAACCTCCTCACCGCGGCATCAGCGCCTTCTTGGTGGAAAAGGGTCCCGGCTTCAGCGTCGGTCCCGACGTGGAGAAGCTGGGATATAGAGGCGTGGACACCTGCGAGCTTGTCTTCCAGGACTGCCGTGTTCCGGCGGAGAACTTGGTGGGGCTGCAGGAGGGACAGGGTTTTCGACAGGTTATGGAAGGATTAGAGGCGGGGCGCATCAACATCGGGGCGCGGGGCGTCGGCGTGGCCACGGCGGCCTTTGAGGCCGCCATTCGATACGCGCAGCAGCGCAAGACCTTTGGCAAGCCCATCGCCCAGCACCAGGCTGTTCAGCTGATATTGGCGGACATGGCTACGAAAATTCGCGCCGCCCGGCTTCTGGTTTTGGACGCCGCAGCCCGAAAGGACATGGGGCTAAGGTGCGATCAGGAAGCCGGTATGGCGAAGCTCTACGCCAGCGAAATATGCGCTCAAGTGACCCTGGACGCCATGCGCATCCACGGGGGCTACGGGTACATGAAGGACCTGCCCCTAGAGAGGTACTATCGAGACGCACCACTGATGATTATCGGAGAGGGGACCAACGAAATCCAGAAAATCGTTATTGCCAGAAGCTTACTTCGCCAATACGAAATTTAAGCGCCGCGGGGTCAAAGGACAACGCGTCACCACTAAGACTAGAGAGGGATAGCACGTTGAGAATTGCCAACGAGGAGTGCCAACGTTACGGTGGCCTGTACGAAGATTTTCAGGTGGGGCAGATAAAGAAGCACTGGCCCGGGAAGACCATTAGCGAATCTGACAATAACCTATTTTGCCTGTTGACTCGCAACGATAACCCCCTTCACTCGGACGCCCGGTACATGGAGTCGCACCAGCATGGCAGAGTTCTGGTGAATGGCGCCCTGGTGTTCAGTCTTGTGGTGGGGATGAGCGTGAGAGACACCAGCGGTCAGGCTATAGCTAATCTTGAGTATGAAAAGATAGTGCACAATGCCCCGGTGTTTCTGGGCGATACGATTTATGCCGAATCAGAAGTGCTGGGTAAGAGGGAGACCAGCAAGGGAGACCGGGGAATTGTTCACATAGAGAGCAGGGCTCATAACCAGCATGGCGAACAGGTACTGACTTTGCGTCGCCGCTTTCTGGTGGGGAAGGGCAGCACTGAGGCCACTTCGTGACGGCTGAATTTGGCTAGGAAATTCGCTTAGGGTTGTGGTTTACGCCTCAGGGGCGAAGTAGTTTTCGTCCAGCTTTTTGATTTTGTAAGTGCGTTGAGTGATGACGCCGATGTCGTGGTCTATCATTAGTTTGGCCAGTTCTCCGCCATCTATGAGTCGGATGAACTTGCTGCCGGCCGAAATCCTGTTGGCCGTTTGCTCGGCGGTCTTACTGAAACTAGACGTCGTTACGAATACTCCTTTGCTTGCGCCGCGTGCGTCGAGACTTCCGGAGAAGTTGCGTATCTCCGGCTCGCCTACCTGGCTTTGCCACCGCTTGGCCTGTATGTATACCTTCTCCAATCCCAAGGCATCCTGGTTGATGATGCCGTCAATGCCACCGTCGCCGCTACCACCTACGAGGTCACCCTTGCCATAGCCCATCTCCTCCAGCAGGTCTAAGACCAGGCGCTCGAAACTGTCCGGAGGCACCTCTGATAGGCTTTCCAGTAACTCGTCTGCTAGATTGGCTTGCAGCGTGCGGTACCCGTCCGCCATCATTTCGTCGGGGGTGACGTCTAAGCCGGGTTCGGGAAAGTTATCACCATCTTTCATTTGATATGACATGTCCCGCAATACCGAAGTTCTTATTACGCCGTTTTGCTTCTCGAGGAAGTCACGACCCTCTGCAGTAATGAGGTAACGCCCTCTCGATGGTCGATAGAGCAGCCCTGCTCTCTTCAATTGCGACAATGCAAAGCTTATGTTGGTTCGGACCCGGGATGCGCCTGTAGATGTCTTCTCCTTGAGGTCATCATCCCTTAGCGAGAGACGGTTAACTATCGAATTTAAGAAATCTCTATCAGACGATGGCTCATGGTACTTAGAGGCGATTTCCAAAATTGGTCGATGTAGTTGACTTTGTGGAGGTACAGCCATGTTGTCCTTCTCCTTCAAGGGGCAGGGTTTAGGCGTTAATCACAGACGCTTGGCCGCGCCCGGCACATGAGAGGCCTCTACCGGTCTGTGCGGTAGAGGTAGCGGTTGTCCCAGAAGGCGTAGAGGGTTGGCGTCGTGTTTCCGAAAACGTTGCGGATGGCGCTGAGACGCTCGGAAAGTGTGGTGTAGATGACAGGGACGTTCTCGGCGGCCACATCCTGGGCACGGTGGTAATACTCTACCCGCTTCTCACGGTCCAACTCCTGGCTGGCCTTGATGTATAGCTCGTCCATTTCAGCCTCCCAGTCGGTCCCAGGCTGCGGTTGGTTGGGGTGCCATAGGTGCAGCCCTTCGCCGCTGTGCCAGAATGTAATCCCGCCGTGGGGGTCCGGGCCGCCGGTGAAGCCGATGATCATGGTTTCCCAACTGTAGGTGTCGGTAAGCTGGGAGACTAGGTCGCCGAATTCGACGAGCTCATATTCCACGTTAAGGCCAAGCTGTGTCAAGCCGCTGTGGACAATCTCAGCCACATCCCCGCGGACGGTGTTGCCGGTGTTGGTCACCATTTTGAAGGCAATGGGGTTGCCGTTGCCGTCTTCCCGAATCCCGTCTCCTTCGGTATCCGTCCAGCCCAAGTCGTCCAGCATACGGTTGGCTTTGTCCAGGTTGTATTCGTAACGCGGGACTAAGGGGTTGTGGAAGTCCCCGGTGGCGGGGCTTATGGAGGCCCATTGGGGGTAGCCGAGGCCGTGGAGTACGTCCCTGATTACAGTGTCCTTGTCGATGCTGTGAGCGATGGCCTGGCGGAACTCCTTGGTGCTGAACCATTCCAGCTTTTCAGGCGTGAGATAGGGTTGGCCGGTTTCGGCGTTAGCGCCGGGGTTCATGTTGAGTGCGAGGAAGGTGGTTCCGAAGGCGGGGCCGCGCCTATATAGGGTGAAATTTTCGCTCTCCTGGAGGAGATCAAGTTCAGCGAACTCTTCGCCGGTTACGCCATGGGTGTCCGAGTCCCCGGCGCGGAATTTGGCAAGCTCCGCGGCTAGGTCCGGCACGATTACGCGAACAATTTTGTCAAGGTACGGAAGGCTGTTGCCCGAGCTATCCTTGAGCCAGTAGTCCGGGTTGCGTTTCAAGACCAAGCTTTGGCCCGGCTCGTAGCTTTCGATGGTGAAAGGGCCGGTGCCGATAATTTCAGACGGGTCGGTTTCGATGTCCCAAGTGGACTCGAAGGTGCCGTCGTCCACGTGCTTCTCCAGGATATGTTTGGGGTATATGGCAGTGCCCATAGAGCGGAGGAAGGGGGCGAAGGGCAATGGAAGGATGCATTGGACGGTGTAGTCGTCCAGGGCCGTGACGGTCATTGGGGATTCTTCCCATTGACCGGTTGCCTCGTCAAAGTATCGGAAATGGAATGAGGCGGCGCTGGCGGCGGCGATGTCCTGGTTATAGATGATGCGATTGAAGGTGAAATCCACGTCGTGGGCGGTGAAGGGCTGGCCGTCGTGCCACCTGACGTCCTTACGGATATTGAAGGTCCAGGTAAGACCGTCGTCGGAGCGCTGCCAGGATTCCGCCAGGGCCGGTTCAACCTCGTCGGTGAGCCAGGAGGTCTCGGTCAGGCCCTCAAAGAGGTTGCCCAAGACATTAGACGAAGAGGCATCGTTGGAAATGGCAAGGTTCAAGGAGAGAGGCTCGGAAATGGTGGCGAAGGTCAGGGTTCCGCCGGGTTTTCCGATGGCGTACTCGAACTCCTCAGCGTTCTTCCTAAGCTGTTCGACAATGTTGCTTTCCTGGGTGTCCGACTCCGCACCGTCGTCCCGGCAGGCGGCCAGAATAACCAGGGAAGAGACCAGAAGAAGGGCAATGGTGAGAAGAAGTCTTAGAGCCGGGATGGCTTTTTGGTTTTTTCTCATTATGGGTCCTGTGAGTTTGACAAGATGTTGGGCGTTGGTTGTACTCAGTAGTTTTTCTATTAATTAAGGTTAGTTCCGCCGTGAGAAACGTGTCAAGGCAGTGGAATCGAAGAGTTTAGACTGGCGGGAGAGGCTGTGCCTGTGGCGCCATGGCATCAACGTCGCTCACCATGTCCAGTACCGCGGCGCGCCCTGAAGCGAAGGCCCGTGCCAGCGCGCCGCCGATATCTTCCGGGCGTTCAATCCTCTCGGCGTAACAGCCGATGGCCTCGGCAACCTTGGCCAAGTCGACGTCCATAAACATCATCAGGTCATCATAGGCCCGGCCGTAGGCTTTGCCGCCGTAGGCGCTGTCAATGGGCCCTTTTTCCTGGTTTAGCGAGTGGTTGTCATTAACCACTATCACCGGATTGATTCCGTGGCGGAGGGCCGTCTCAAGTTCGGCGACGTGGTACCAAAACCCGCCGTCCCCCGTGAAACACAGCACGGGCCGCTGCGGCGAGGCAGCCTTGGCCCCAATGCTGGCAGGCAGGCCCCAACCTAGCGAACCAACGCATCGCAGGTAGCTCAACCCCGGCTCCTTGAGCTGCATCATTACGCCAGTCCAAATGCCGGAGTGCCCGGTGTCCGATACTACCAGGGCGCCTTGAGGCAGGTGCTCCGCTATCTCCTTGCATATTCGTTCCGGCCGCATGGGGCTGGCGTCCGACTCAATTAGGGGAAGAAACTCCTGCCTCCACTCGTCTACCACGGCCTTAACCTCCGCCAGCACATCCCTGCGTGGGCCAACGGGCTCCAGGGCGTCAACGAGGCTCTGGACCGTTACCTTGGCATCGCCCAAAAGGGCGGCCTCGGCGGGGTAGTTTCTTCCCAGTTCCAGAGGATCTATGCCTATCTGAACGGTGGGCACGCCCGGCCGTGGCACCTGCCAATCCCAGGTCGCCATCCCACCAAGACGGGTGCCAATGGCAATTACCAGGTCCGCCGAGGAGACGATGCGGTTTGCGCACCAATGAGAATACTTGCCCACCACGCCTACGTTGAGGGGGTGGTCCGCGGAGAGGGTCATCTTGCCGTTCAGCGTGGTGGCCACTGGTATGGTGAGCATCTCCGCCAGCTGGGCAACCTCTCGCCACGCCCCCGAAGCGATGACACCTGACCCGGAGATGATTACGGGACGACGGGCTTGGGAGATTAACCGGGCCGCTTTTTGAACCTCGCTCTTGTTGGGTTCGGGGCGAAAGGCGGGGTAGCGAGTGTGCTGCTCCTCGACGATTACCTCAAGGTCCCCTTCGGCGTAAGCAGCCTCGTCACGGATGTCCAGATGCACCGGGCCGGGTGAGCCGGAAGTTGCTTCACGAAAGGCCTGTCGCAAAGAGTCGGGGATTCTTTCCACCTTGTCCACCTGAAAGCTGGACTTGGTAACGCCGGCAAAGGGTGAAGCGTGGTCGTATTCCTGGTAGACGTGACGGTACCGGTGCTCCGCCGGGATGGCTCCGGTCATGGCTATAACCGGAGACAGGCCCATGTGGGCGTCGGCTAAGCCGGCGGCCAAGTTGGCAACGCCGATACTTTGGGCCATGCAAATCCCTGGGCCCTTGGACGCCCTGGCGTAGCCGTCGGCCATGTAGGCTGCGGCCTTCTCACCGTGGGTCACCACTCGCCTAATGTCCATGTCTTCCATCTCCGCCATGACGCCAAAGAAGGCCGTGGGTACCTGAAAAATGCTGGAAATTCCATAGGCCTCCAACATTTGAGCTATGAAACGATTTCCCGTCATTCTTGCCATTGGTTAACCTCTATTCCATGGTATGAAAGCGCAAGCGCTATGGAAATAGTACCATTAAAATAGGGCGTCGGCGCACCTTTGGAAGGGTGCCGAGGGGTGGGTGTAACGAGTTCTCAGGGCCGTTAACAATTATGTGCATATGTGGTAATTGCGCCACAGAAAACAATTATGTGGTAGACTTTGCTTACGCTTAACGACGCGTTTTTCTTGGAACGTGAGTGTAAAGCCTTAAAACTGTAAGGAGAAACAGATGACGTTAATATCAAAGGAAGCCGCTGCCCTGGCGGCAACTGAGGCCTGGGGGGATGCGGACATTCGTGACCACCTCTCTGACTCGGCTCTTACCGTCGGGGCAGGTACGCCTACGGACGCGGGAACCGGCTGGATCCTGCCCAGCGAGCATCCCGATCCCATTATCGCCGCCGGTGGCATCCCCGACGCAAATAGCCTTCCATCCCAGGAGTTGGAGGCGGCCTTAGGGCGCATCCTGGCGAATAAACCCCAGGAGGTGCTGCGGTACGGCGGCGTGTTGGGCTTTGAGGGGCTGCGTTCGGTGATGGCGGAGCGTCAAAGCGCGCTGGAGGACATGACCCTGGAGCAGGACAACTTTATTATTCACAACGGCGGCTCCGGATGCCTGGACAACCTTTGCCAGGCCCTTGTTACGCCGGGTGACGTTGTAATTGTAGAGGGCCCGTCATATTCCGGCACCACTCGCGCAATCCGGGGACACATGGCGGAGATGATTGAAGTGATGGTGGAGGAGGACGGGATTTCGGTGGAAGGCGTCGCGGCCGCCATAGAGCAGGCGAAGTCGGCCGGGAAAAGAGTGAAGTTCGTTTACCTCAACCCAGATTTTCAAAACCCCACCGGCACCACTCTCTCGGAAGAGCGCCGCCTGGACCTTATTGAACTCTGCGCCCGGCAAAAGGTGCTGATAGTGGAAGACGCAACCTACAGCGAGCTATTCTTTGACAGCAAGCCGCCAAAGTCCATCTACTCCTTGGCCAACGGTGCGGGTGTGCTAAAGATAGGAACCTTCAGCAAGGTAATCGCCACGGGGCTGAGGGCCGGCTGGGTGCAGGCGTCAAAAGATTATATCGAAGCTCTTGGAAGGGTGCGGTTCGACATGGGCACCAGCCCCCTTCTCCTCCACACCCTGGCTGAGTTCATTGGGTCTGGGCAGCTGGACCCCCATATCAGGCGGATGCGTCCAATTTACGCCGAGAAGTGCACTGCGTTAAGCGATTCCCTTGCAGAGCACTGCGAGCCCTACGTTCAATTCAACAAGCCCGGCGGCGGCTTCTTCTTCTGGTTCGAGTGCATGGGCGCCACAGCGTCGGAAGTGTCTAAGGCCGCCGCAGAGGAAGGGCTTCTATTTCCGTCGGGCTCGGCCTTCTTCCTGAACAAGGAGAAGGCGCCCGACACCCACGTTCGTCTTGCTTTCAGCAACGCCTCACTGCGGCAGTTGAAGGAGATTGGTCCCAGGCTGCGGGCGGCATTTCTCAAGGTGGTGGACTAAAAAGAATGGCATATAGGCTAGGCGTTTGGGTGGACAAGGGCTGAATCTCCCGCTATTCTGCCATGTAAGCGGAAACAACCCCGGTTGGTCACATTGTGAACACCGAATGAAGGCTGAATTTTTCTAGTCAGGAGGGCATAGTGAAAAACGGATACAGGATTATTGATGGCGACGGGCATATGCAGGAGCCTTTGGATATTTGGGACAACTACGTGGAAAAGCCTTTCCACGGGCGTCGGCCCCTGGTAAGCGGCCACGTTGGCAGATACCTATTTAATTACCACCCTTGCGAGGCCTTCCCTGAGGGCCGAGGCTCCGTTCGGCCCGAGAGCGTATTCGCTGACTGCGAGGAGCGGTACGGGGACGCTTGGCGCAGCTGGTGGGCCCTTCCTGACCGCATAAGCGAGATAGACAAGGAGGGGTTGGACATCCAGGTGGGCTTTCCTACCAATGGCAACAGCGCCACATCTGAACACATTACCGACCCCAAGCTCCAAGCTGCCCTTGTCAGGGCCTACAACAATTGGGCCACGGATTATTGCCGTGACTCAGGCGGCAGGGTTCAGTTCATTGCCCAGGTGACCATGTTGGACGTTAGCGAAGCCATCCTAGAGGCCCGACGCATGGCCCCTTGCGCTGAGGCAACGGCCATAAACCTGCCGGACCCCGGCGAGTCACGGCGCTGGTCGGATGAGGAGTTTGATCCCTTGTGGGCCACCTTGGACGAGTTGAGCCTGGCCGCGTCTTTCCATGGCGGCGGCTCCCAGAATCGCATTTTCAAGGACTACACCACCACTCCAACACTTGCCTCGGTGAGCCACGCTCTTTCTTTTCCCTTGGACGCTATGTTGGCTATGGGCACGCTGATTTTTGGCGAAGTGCTGGATAGGTTCCCCAACATGCGCTGTTCCTTCTTGGAGGCCAACGCCGGTTGGGTTCCCTGGTGGCTAAGCCGCATGGACGACCACGCGGTGGGGCGCCAGGGCCGGTTCCAGTACGGGGAGGATGTGCGGTTGAAACCCAGCGAATACTTTGAGCGCCAGTGCTTTGTGGCCTGTGACGCCGACGAGGGGCAGCTGGAATTTGCCGCGTCCCAGTTGAACGACAACCTTATCTTCAACACGGACTGGCCTCATCCCGATGCCCCCATCCCCGGCGCGGTGGACAAGTTCCTTAGCCACAATATAGCCGACCAGGTGAAGGGGAAGATCCTCTGGGACAACTCCATTAGGCTGTACGGCCCGCGGGTGCTGGGCAAGAACTAGCGGGAGCTATCCGAGGCAGGCTGCCCGGCACACCGTTACAGGGAGACTTCCAATCCAAGGCCGCGCTCTAGCGCGGCCGTTAGGACCAGTTGCGCGGCCACGGCGTCCTGGGTTGCCACTCCCACCGATTTGTAGAGGGTAATCTCCTCCGCGGAGGTGCGGCCCTTGTGCGTACCCAAGACCAACTCGCCAATCTCTGCTTTAACGTGGTCTTCGGTAATTACGCCGTCTCTAACGGGCCAGGTGAGGTCGTTGGCCCCAGTGGGGCTGGGTGCCAAGGCAGCTTGGCGGGACTCAACGACCACCAGAGACTTTAGAATCGCTTCGTCGTCCAACTCCCTACCGTGGAAGTTCAGGCCTACGGAGTTGACATGGACGCCAGGCTCAAGCCACCTTCCCAGGAGCACCGGCGCCGGCGAATTGGTAGTGGTGCAGACCACGTCGGCACCTATGACGGCGTCGACATAAGATCCCGTGCCATGGACGGGAATACGTAGCTCTGCGGACAGCTCATTTGCCAAGGAGATGGCCTTGTCCTGGTCTCGCCCAGCGATTCGGACTTCTTTGATTGGGCGCACACGAGGGACGATCTGGGCGTGGGCCTTGGCCTGGACGCCGGTGCCCAGTATTGCGAGGACCGCAGCATCGGGGCGGGCTAGGAGTTTGGTAGCCAGGGCGGATCCCGCGGCAGTGCGAAGGGCGGTTATTAATTCCCCGTCCATGATGGCTAGTGGGGAGCCGGTGCCGGCGTCAAAGACGGCGATTATGGCCTGGTGAGTGGGGATTTGGCGCTGGGCATTTTGCGGGAAGATACTGACGAGCTTCACGGCCAGGGCCTTGGACGCGCTGAGGTAAACGGGCATGACGGCCAGAACGCCGTCGTGCTCGGACACCTGGGCGCCGGTGCGTGGAGGCTGTGAAGCGGCCCCGGAGCTGAGGCCCGCCATGGCGGGAGCCAAGGCGTCCACCAGCCGGTCGATGCTCAGCAGAGATGCGACCTGTTCCCGGTTTAAAATTAACATAATAGTGCCAACAGATGGTTACCCGCCGGTCTCCTCAAAGCCCCGGTCCGTCTTGGCGGCCATGATAAAGTCGTTGCGGTGGAGACCGCGTATCTTGTGAGTCCACCAGTCAACGGTCACTCCGCCCCACTCCGTAACAAGTCGTGGGTGGTGCCCCTCTTCTTCGGCCAACCGGCCGATAGCCACGGAGAATTGTAAAGCACGTTGGAAGTCGGGAAACCGGAACCGGCGGCGCAGCTTCTTAACGGTCCCGTCTTCAATGAGACTCCACTGGGAAACCACGGGGTGCAGTTCTGCGATTTCATCTTCAGTGACGAGGGGGGAGTCGCGGCGACAGGCCACGCATCTTTCTTGCCCAAGCTCTGTCATACTCATTGCCTCCTTTCAACACCGGCTGCTGGCCCGTACCGGCGCAGGCTTTATGAGCAATCTTACCCGGAGTCAATTGCAAAGAAAAGGGCCACTGGGTGGCGGTTTTACAATCCCGTCCGGGGTGTCGCAAAGGCAGGGAGAAACAAGGGCGGATACGGAAATAACGTAGAGGTTGGACTGACAATGACAAGGACTTAGTTAACATAAATACCGTACCGGGGCATGAAGTAGCCACCAAGGAAAATAGGACATACAATATAGGGGTTGACGGACAACCGACAAATCGGTGTTTTCCGGACAACCTTCAAAACTTAGGGAGCCTGGTTATGGACAAAGATATTGGATTGATGGCCCACCTAATGCGACGCGCAGGCTTTGGCGCATCGCGGGAGGAACTGGAGTCGCGAGTCGCCAAAGGCTATGAAGCCACGGTGGAAGAGCTGCTCGAACCCGAATCCCACGGCGTTCCCGCTTTTCACGAGGGGATTCTGTTCCGTCACTTCCACGGGTTCAGGAACCCCGGCAATCCTCTCAACATGCAGGCCAATTGGATGTATCGAATGATCAACACCCCTCGGCCTCTGGAGGAGAAGATGGTGCTTTTTTGGCACCAGGTCTTCGCAACAGGCTACTCCAAGGTGGACAACGGAAACCAGATGTTGGCTCAAATCGAAACTTTCCGCCGCCTTGCGCTGGGAAACTACCGGGAAATCCTGATCGAACTCTCTAAGGACCCAGCCATGATCTTTTGGCTGGACAACAACGAGAATCATAAGGAAGCTCCCAACGAAAACTGGGGCCGGGAGCTGCTGGAGCTTTTCTCCATGGGTCAGGGCAACTATTCGGAGGATGACGTGAAGGAGTGCGCCCGCGCCTTTACGGGCTGGACTATTTCCCCCAAGCTCCCTCGGATGCCCTACGGCCGCTTTCCCTGGGAATTTGAATACCGCCATGAAGACCATGATGAAGAAGAAAAAGTCTTTCTGGGGCAGAGCGGGCGGTTTAACGGTGAAGATATTATCGACATTGTGATTCGGCAGCCTGCTACGGCAAGATTTATGGCCCGGCACCTTTACAATTTCTTTGTAGCCGATGAAGTGCAGGTGCCCAGCTGGCAGGACGTGGCGCCCCGGGACCCGACGGCCGCCAACATTATCGCCGATGTCTTTATCAGCTCAGGGTACGACATTCGATCAACCCTTCGGGTGCTGTTCAACTCCGACTTCTTCAAGAGTGAGGATGTGTGGTCTCGCAAGGTAAAAAGCCCGGCGGAGCTTATCGCCGGGACCATGCGGCTGGTGGGGGATTTCCGATATCCCAAACCAGGCATCACCGACCTTGCCGTAGAGTGCAACTACCAGGGTCAGGCGCTTCTAGACCCGCCCAGCGTGGAGGGGTGGCATACAGGGGGTGAGTGGATTGACAGCGGCGCGCTTTTGAGACGTATCAACTTTGTGGCCGACCAGGTGGTGGATAGTAACCTCCCAGGCGTACAGTCCATCATCGAAAGACTAGGGCGCGGGCAGTCCCTGGACGCCGCGGAGTTGGTGGATGGCTGCCTAGACCTGATGGGTCCCGTCAAGGTGGAGACCGAAACACGCCAGGAGCTAATAGAGCACGTTTGCAAGAGCGAACCTGCCAATGGAGACGGCGTTGGAGAGGAGCCGGGGGACTTCCCGGCTCGGGTTTTGAACGCAATGCAGATAATAGCTTCTACCAGGGAGTACCAGTTTGGGTAAGAGCCGCAACGCACCGGGCGCCGGCAGAACCATCCACCCATAAACAAGGACGGTAAGAGATGCAGACAGTTATGGTCCAGGGCCGAACCTTCAACTACAGCCATGCCATCGGCATGGGTACTCCGGGAGGAGCCGGTTTTAGAAACCCGGTAGACCTAGCTTTGGCCAAAAACGGCGTCATATATGTGCTCAGCAGGGGCTCGGAGGCGGAGCCTTGCCAGCGTGTTACGATGCTAACTGCCGAGGAGGAGTTCATTAAAGAGTTTGGCGGCCCCGGCGACGGCGACGGGGAGTTCATCTGGGCGACGGCCATTGCCTTGGATGGAGAGGGCCTCGTCTACTTGGCCGACGAGTGGCTCAACCGCATTACTATATATGACAAGGAGGGGAACTTCCTTGATAAGTGGGGTACACTCGGTTCAGGTGCTGGGGAGCTTAACGGTCCTGCGGGGCTGGCTTTCGACAGCGAGGGCAACCTTTTTGTAACTGAGAACTTGGGCCACCGCGTGCAGAAGTTCAGTCGAGACGGAAGATTCCTGGGCGCTTTTGGATCTGAGGGCGATGAGGCAGGGGCGCTGACAAGACCTTGGGGCATTGCCTTGGACAGCGGCGACAACGTCTACGTGGCCGATTGGTACAACAACCGTGTTCAGAAATTCTCTCCTGAAGGCGAATACCTCTCCAGCTTCGGCTCCTTCGGCACAGAACCGGGGAGGCTGCAACTCCCTAGTGACGTGGCCGTTGACGTTGAGGGGGACGTTTACGTTACCGACTGGTGGAACCGGAAGGTGGAGGTGTTCAACCAACTTGGCGAGCGTTTGACCACCTTTTTTGGTGACGCAAAGCAGCCCTCCAAATGGGCCCAAAAGTTCCTTGACTCCAACCCTGACTATCAGAAGGCCAGGATGCGAGCCAAAAGCCTGGAGCCCGAGTGGGGCTTTTACTCCCCCGTAGCCGTGGAGGTCGGTGACGACGGCCTCATTTACATCGTTGAGGACCAACGGTGGCGCATTCAGGTCTACCGTAAGGAGCAGGACTGGGTAGACCCCCAGTTTAACCTGTAGGAAAGGGACCGCCGGTGAGCCGGACTACAATCAAGGCAGTATTAAAATGACAAGCGAAAAAGCTACCCACCAAGACCGTCTGCGAGTGAACCCCGACAAGCTTCGCGACTTCGCCACTGAGGTGTTAATCAAATTGGGGGTCCCGGAAGAGGACGCCCGGATGGCAGCCGACGTGCTGGTTTATGCCGACTTGCGGGGCGTTGAGACCCACGGAATGTCCAATAATAACCTTGGCCGCATATATACGAGGGACATAAAGGCCGGAAAAATTAACCCCGCGGCGAAGATTAACATAGTTCGCGAGACCCCGGTCACCGCTTTGGTAGACGGGAACATGGGCCTCGGGTTGTCCATTGGCGTCCGCGCTATGAACATCGCCATAGAAAAGGCCCGCGACTCCTTTATTGGGATGGTTGCGGTGAAGAACAGCCACCACTTCGGAGCGGCTCAGTACTTCTCAATGATGGCCATTCCTCACGGAATGATTGGCATCTCCAGCACCAACAGCAACCCAATGGTTTTGCCCACGGGTGGGCGGGAGCCGGTCTACGGCACCAACCCTATCAGTGTGAGCGCACCGTCGGGGGACGAGCCGACCTTTTGCCTGGACATTGGCACCAGCGCCATGGTGTTCCAGAAGCTAGTCCTCACCACGCGGCTGGGGAAAAGCATACCGCTGGGTATAGCGGCCAACGATGAGGGGGAGCCAACGACTAATCCGGCCGTGGCGGTCCAGTCCAAGAAGCTTTTGCCTCTGGGAAGCACGCCGGAGTTGGGAAGCCACAAAGGGTACGGATTGGGTATGGTGGTGGACGTGCTGTGTGGGCTGCTTTCGGGCCACGGCGCTTCTATCCAGATGGAACCCGGACCAAGTTACGGCAGCAACGGGCACTTTTTTGCAGCTATAAGAATAGACGCTTTTAGGCCGCTGGAAGAGTTTCAAGGACAGATGGACGATATGTTCCAGCGGATACATCGCACCTCACCGGCAAAGGGGTTCGACAGGGTGCTAGTGGCCGGCGACCCGGAGCACGCCTGCGAGGAGGAGCGGCGAAGTCAGGGGATTCCCCTACTTCACGCGGTCATCGATGAGTTGAAGGACCTGGCCAAAGAGGTGGGCGTACCGTGGAAGCTTACCTGAACTTGCCCTGTCGCTAGCCGCCGTTCTCCAAACCGTACATCTCTGAAGCGTTGTCCCGCAGTATAGCCTTCTTCTGCTCCTCGGTCAGGTCTTTACGCTGCCAGATGTGGAATAGGCTGTCCGGGTACTCGTTGTCCCAGTGGGGCCAGTCTGAGGCGTAGAACAGGCGGTTTTTGCCCATGACCCTGATAACTTCCGGTATCAGTTCTTCCCCGGGCTCTGCATGTATAAAAACGTTCCCGCTCTTGATGTATTCACTGGGCTTCTTCTTGCAGTTGGGAGTCTCGAACCAGCCGCGCTTTTCCCATTCCTCATCCATGCGGTCCAGCATATAGGGGACCCAGGTGCAACCGGCTTCCAGGTACCCGACCTTGAGGGTAGGGAACTTCTCGTAGACGCCCTCGTAGGTCATGTGCATCATCTGCATCATGTTGGAGACGGGGAAGCCGATGGTGTGACGCTGGATGAACTTGGTGTAGCGCTGGGACTCCGCAGTGGCGTGTCCACCATGCACGGCGACAAAGGTGCCCAGCTTCTCAGCCTCGGCGTAGAAGGGGTGATACCTCTTTTCGCCCAGGAGGCCAAAACCGACGGCGGAAAGGAAAACCCCGTTGAACCCTAGCTCCGTCACACAGCGGCGCATCTCCTTGATGGATTCATCAACCTCCATCATAGGCATCAGGGCAACGGACTTGAAGCGAGGGCTAAACTTGAGCCACTCTTCGGATATGTAGTTGTTATAAGCACGGGTTAGGGCTACCAGGTAGTCCGGATCGATGATACGGGCATAGCCCAAGAGGGTGGTTGGGAAGAGGAAAATGGTCTCCATACCGCCTCTATCGGCGTTGTCCAGCCACTCCTGGGGAGTGGGGAACTCGGGGCCGCCGTTGGCGCCCAGCCTCCCGCCCAAGGTGGAGTCCATGTAGTCTTTACCCGCCACCACACCCCCACCTACAACTCCTTCGCTGGTGGGAATGTAGCTATGGAAGCGCTTAATCTCGGCGTAAGGCCCCTCCATGTGCTCCACTAGCTTGGTTTCCGGCTCATTAATGTGCCCATCGGCGTCAACTGCCCCAAATGGCGGCTTCATATCAGACCTTCCCTAATAGTCTTTGGTAATGCGTCTCTAGCAATAACACAGCGCATTTATCTTTTCACTGCTTTCATGTACTCCCAGTCGTGGGCTTGCCAAATCCCGGCAGTCTGATATTCAGCTATGACGTCCGGGTTGATAATGATATCGGTAAACACCCAGAACAGAGGTAGAAAGAGTGATGTATCCAGAATTGCATCGCCAATGTTCCTCAGCTTTTCATCGTATATATCCAGGTCCGGTTCTGAAATGAGGTCTTCGAAAAGCCGGTCAAACTCTTCCGTGGAGCAGCACCCTATAAATCCTTTGCTGTAAGCATAGATTTCAAAGCGCGATTCGATGGGCTGCCACGTGGAATGCCACGAGTAAATGAAACCGGCAGTGGTCCTTTGCCGATGGTTGCCAACCCAGGCGCCCCTCTGCGTCTGCTCAATGGTAAGGTTTACGCCAATTTTGGCCCATTCAGCCAATACGGCCTCCGGCAGCAGGTTGGTCTCCGGCGCCACGTCGATCTCGAAGGCAGCCCACTTGTATCCGCTAATACCGTTTGGATAGCCCGCTTCAGTCAGAAGCCTCTTGGCTTCCTCGGGGTCGTAGCCGTGGACCTCCTGATACCGGCCCACCCATTCATCCCTCCACGGGCCAAGATTCGGATGGAATAGGGGCACGTTGACGGGTTCACCCCGGCCACCGTAAAAGGCGTCGTTGAGGGCTTCACGATCTATGGCCTTGGAAAGGGCCTGTCTTGCCTTTATAGCACTCTCACTGGTGCCGTACCAGGGAAGACTTTCATCTATGGCGGAACTGCCGTCCAGGGTTTCCGTGCCTGGAATGTAGTTCCCGCCAAAAAAAATGTTCAGATGGTACGCCGGAAGGGTGGTCTGAATTACCTGTAAGCCGCTCTGCGGAGCTTGGCTGGTTAGGTCCTCCCCAACCACGGTGGTGTGGGCCTCCCCTGTCAGCACCATGGCAAACCTGGTGGCTTCCTCTCCCGCAAATAGGAGTTGGAGCTCCGTAAACTCGGGATTAACCCTATAGTGGTCATAGGGTACTGCATCCCACAGACTGTATTCGGCGGACTTGAACTCGCTAAAGCGGTAAGGACCGGTACCCACCGGGTCGGTGGCGTAGGCATCGGCCCCGGCGGTATCAAAGTAGTCCTTGCTGGTTATAAACAGACCTTCACTGCCGGCCAACGCCTTGAACAACCTGATATAGGCGAAGTACAGCTCAAACTTGACCGCATGGTCCCCGACAGCCTCTATGTTCTGGACTATGCTGCCGGGACTGCCGTCAGATTGGGGGAAGCGACTTATGTAGGGAAAGACTGAAATCTCAGGGTCAACGGCGCGTTCCAGGGAGTGGATTACGTCCTTGGAAGTAAACTCACCCTGATCCCTGTGCCACGGAACGTCTTCACGCAGGTTTATGGTCCATGTCTTGGCATCGGAGCTGATGTCCCATCCGCTGGCCAGCATTGGATAGAACTCACCGGTAATGTGGTCGCTCCCCACTATCGACTCGGCATAGGGAAGCAGATAACCCCCTATGGAATTATGTATTGAGGCTTCAAGGTTCTCCCCGTACTAGGGAACCGGAATAGCCACCTTCAAACGGGGGTCCACAGGCTCCATCATGGCGGGCACAGTAGGTGTGGCAGTGGCAGTGGCTGTGGCCGTAGGTGCTCTGGTAGCCGTTGGAGCGGTGGTGGCCCTTGGTGTGCTGGTAGGAGCGGCCGTGGCCCTTCGCGCGGTGGTAGCCGTTGGTGTGGCGTCCTCCCCACAGCCAAGGATTAGGACGGCAAAAAGGAGTAAACCCAGGAGGGGTGCCACGGTTTTGATATAGAAGTGTCCTGCGTATTTCGTCATAAAAGCAACCTCATTTAGGAACTAATCAACAGTTACAGATGATATCCGGCCTATCTTTTCACCGGTATCGCATATTCCCAGTCATGGACTTGCCATATCCCCGCGCTGGTGTAGTCCTCGATGACACGAGTGTTGACTATGTAGTCGGTAAAGACCCAGAAGAGGGGAATGTATGGTATCGTCTCTTGGATTACGTCACCCAGGTTCAACAGCTTTCGGTCCATTTCCTCCGTGGTAGAAGTATCCTGCAAGTCCAGATAGAGTTGGTCAAACTGTTCCGATGTGAAACCGGCTCCAGGCCTGCCGCTCCAGCTATATATCTCAAAACGAGCCTCGATAGGAGCGTAGGTAGAGTGCCAGATGTACATGTATCCTTTGGTCTCCTTGGCCCTACCTGCGCCGCCCCACGTGCTTCTTTCCGTGGTTTCAATCTCCACATCAACTCCAATCTCCTTCCACATAGCGACCACGGATTCAGCTATGTCTAATCCCTCGGGGGCAATATCAATAAAGTAGAGAGCCCACTTATAGCCGCTTATTCCGTCGGGATACCCCGCCTCGGCCAGCAACCGCTTTGCCTCTGCCGGGTCATACTCATGCAACTCGTTATACCTTGCCTCCCATTCCGGCTTCCAAGGACCGAGGCCCGGATGGAAGAGAGACACGATTACCCGCTCGCCATCCCCGTTTTAAAAAGCGTTGTTAATGGCATCTCGGTCGATGGCCATCGAAAGGGCACGCCTTACCTTTACAGCGTTTTCGCTGTGGCCATACCAAGGCAAGGTTTCATCCACGGCCGGTTCGCCGGTGGCGGTGAGGAAGCCTTTGGGATAGTTGCCGCCAAAGAAGATGTTCAAGTGCAAGGTTGGAAGGGTAGTAGTTACAATCTTGAGATGGGGTTCGCTCTCGACCTGTTTGGTAAGGGTCTTCGAAACCACTGTGGAATGAGCTTCTTCCGTTACCATCATGGCCACCCTAGTGGCTTCTTCATCAGCGAAGATTAGCTGGAGTTCAGTAAATTCAGGATTAACCCGGTAGTGATCGTAGGGGACTGCTTCCCAAAGGCTGTATTCGGCAGACCTCAACTCTACAAACTGGTACGGGCCTGTACCAACGGGATCGGTGCGATAACCGTCTTCTCCCACAGAGTCAAAGTGGTCTTTACTGGTCATGAAAAGACCTTCGCTGCCTGCGACGGCCTTATGTAGGCGAGTATAGGGGCCAACAAGATCAAATCTGACCATGTCGTCGCCTTCGGCAACAATCCGGTCCACTACCTGCCCTGCAGTGCCATCGGGCATAGGCCAGCGACTCCGGTAACTGTGGACCGACACCTTTGCGTGTGTCCTATTAAAGGAGTGGATTACATCCTGGGCAGAGAACTCGCTATCAGTACCGTGCCACGGCACTCCCTTACGAAGCTTGAAGCTTCATGTCTTTGCATTATCACCGATGGTCCATTCCGTTGCCAGCATGGGGTAGTATTCGCCAGTGACGTGGTTGTCGCCCACCAATGACTCGGCGTTAGGGAGGAGAAATCCTCCCACGACGTTATGTACCGATGCTTCCATCCGTTCTCCGTAGGCTGGATTGGGCATAGCCACCTTCAAACGGGGGTCCACAGGCTCCATCATGGCGGCCGCCGTGGGGGTAGGTGTGGCCGTGGGAGCCGCGGTGGCCCTTGGTGCGGCGGGGAGCCGCGGTGGCGGGAGCGGTGGTGGCCCTCGGTGCGGTGGTAGGAGCCGCGGTGGGCCTTGGCGCAGTGGTAGGAGCTGGCGTGGCCCGGGGCGCAGTGGTCGGGGTTGAAGTGGCATCCTCCCCACAGCCCGGGACCGCTACGGTGAACAGGAGTAAACTCAGTAGAGCCACAACTGCTTTTACAGAAATGAATTTTACGTATTTCACTATAGTACTCACCTTCATGAAGAGTCTATTAAGCGACGAATTTCGTCGCACTATTGAGTGATAGTTAAGGCTGATACTGTTGCAATATCTTTTGCAAGTCAGACATCGCCAATGAGGTGTTCATGACGCTTTAGGGACAACGAGCCATGCGAAAAGCGCTAACCCATGGCGTCAAGGAAGAAGAAAGATAACGGGGGTGACTACCCCTTTAAGACGGCCATCAGTCTATGTTGGGATGTTGCAGGTGCCAACAAGTGGCCTGCTCATAGGCATGGCCTATCTGTAGCAACCGGGATTCTTCCAGTCGTCGTCCCATAAGCTGCAATCCAATGGGCAGAGATTCACTGGAGAAACCACAGGGTATGGAAAGGGCCGGAAGGCCCGTTACGCTGGCTATGGAGGTCACCTTCAGCAGGAGTTGGAGGTAGTCTACGTCTTGACCTCGAACGCTGATGGACTTTCGCTCCTGGGAAATGAGGACGGCGGGTGTTAGGCAAGTGGGTGCTACGACAACGTCCACGTCCTCCAGAACGCTGTCAACCTCCTGGCGCAGAATTGCGGCCATTCGTTGCCCCTCCAGGTATTCAGCCATGGTATAGGAGTCTCCCCTGTGGATGTATTCCACCAGGTCTGGGTCAATGTTATCCAGCCGCTCTTTGGGAAAAACACGGCGATAGTCCACCGCCGATTCGGCTTCGGAGACCACCGTGAGAACTTTGGTGGATTCTCCTGAATGAGGGATAGAAACCCTGGAAACTTCCGCCCCTAACTCCTCCAGCACCGCAACGGCGCTTCGGACCGCAGCTTCCATCTCCTCGGTGCAGTTGTCGCTGACAAACTCCTCTAGCACACCTACGCGCATCCCCTTTATGCCTTTGCCCAGATCTCGGCTGTAGTCTACCGGGGGTGCGCGGAGGCTGATGGGGTCCTGCGGGTCGTATCCTGCCACGGCTTGCAGCACCAGGGCGGTATCCGACACGGTTTTGGCCAGGGGTCCCAGCTGATCGAAGGACCAGGAAGGCCCCAGGGCGTTGTGCCTGCTGATTAGACCCAGGGTCCCTCTCAGGCCAACGACGCCCGACCACGTCGCGGGTATGCGTACCGAGCCGCCGGTGTCGGAGCCAATGGATGCCAGGCAGAGGGAGGCGGCCACGGATGCGCCGGACCCTGAGCTGGATATGCCCGGGGACCGAGTCAAGTTCCACGGGTTGAGGCAGCTGACGGGAATGTTCCGGCGAAAATGGCAATCCACCTTTCCAACCAGAATGGCTCCCGCATCTTCCAGGCGTCTGTGGACGGTTGCACTGGCCTCCGGGATGTAGTCCTGGTGGCTCCGGTACCCATAGGTTGTCCTGACCCCCTTGGTATCGATGAGATCCTTTAGCGTGTAGGGGATACCGTGCAGCGGACCGCGGTACTCGCCCCTGCTTATCTCAGCGTCAGCCTGCCGTGCCTTATGGAGGGCATAGTCTGACGTTACGGTGGTGAAAGAGTTTAGCTTGGGATTAAGGGGCGGAAATGCGCTCGAAAGTTGCCTTCACCAGATCTACGGACGACATCTTGCGCGTTTGGAGTTGCTTGGCAATGTCGACAAGAGTTGCTGTTGGAAAACTGATGGCAGTCATTTCACCCTCCGGCAGGTCTAGAAATAGGAACACTATTAGAAGAATCTTATGCCAGGCAGCGAACTTCTACAAGTACCGCCGCGGCCTCCGGTTGTATATACTCCATTTCCATAGGGTGGGCTCGCTTAATCACAGTGTTGGACAGGAGGAATTATGAATATCAATCAACTGGTAGAAGAGACCCTAACGGAGATTGATGGAGACTTGGAGAGGGCCCTCAATGGCCTAACAATCCGGGAGGTGGAGTGGCGCCCAGGCGAAACGGCTAACTCCATTGGGTTCACTCTATGGCACATGATACGGGCTGAGGACTACTGGCTCAGTGACTTTGCTCTGAAGGTGCCTCATGTCTTTGATGAAAAGGACTGGGCCCAAAGATGGAAGATGTCCGGCGCGGGTACCGGCGGAGGCTACGACAAGGAGGACTTGGCCTCCTTTGTTACGCCTCCCATGGAGGAGATATGGAGGTACGGCCGGGAGGTGCGGACCCAGACCCTGGAATACCTGAGTAGCCTCAACGACGCCGACTTTGACTTCATGCCCCAGACCGATAACCTCCGTCACCAGGGATATACCATTGGTCGTATGTTTGGACACATTCTCTGCGAGTTGAGCCAGCACCTCGGACACGTTAGATATCTTAGAGGTCTGCAAAGAGGGCTGAACAAATAGTTGGTCCGGGCCATTGTGGTAAAATCGGCTGAATACAACCCTACTGAGCAGAGGCAGGAAAAATGGATTCGAACATAGTTCTGGCAACGGGCGATTACAAGGTTGTGGGTACAAGACCCATTCGACACGATGGCACGGACAAGGTTACGGGCCGGGCTCGGTACAGCGCCGACGTCAATCTTCCGGGGCTTCTCTTTGGGGCGATTTTACGGAGCCCCCATGCTCACGCACGGATAATATCAATAGACGCAAGCCCAGCCATGCGCGTACCTGGAGTAAAGGCGGTGGCCACCTCCGCCGACCTGCCCCAGCCCTCGGGCCAAACCGCCGACTTGGAAGAGGGGGCAATGGCGAATCCAAAGTTCCTCAGCAATAACGTGCTGGCAGCGGATAAGGCGCTGTACAAGGGTCACGCAGTAGCGGCCATAGCCGCTGACAGCGTACACATTGCCGAAGAAGCTATCGCCGCGATAAAGGTGGACTACGAAGTCCTGCCTGGAGTGACGGACGTTCGGAAGGCTATGGCGGACGATGCCCCGGTGCTCCATGACAGGTTGGACAGCTTCTCCTTTGCAGGCATACAGCCGGGCGGACTTCGTGCTGCGGGCGATTCTGGGAAGGGTACCAATGTGTCTAACCACTTTACATTGGAGAAGGGGGACCCAACGGAGGGTTTTGCCAATGCCCACGTGGTGGTGGAGCGGGAGTACCGCACCGCCACGGTGCATCAGGGCTACATTGAGCCGCAGAGCGCAACGGCCCTATGGAATGCCGACAACGAGTTGACCGTATGGTGCAGCTCCCAAGGACACTTCGCCATCCGGGACAACACGGCCCTAATCCTGGGAATTCCGGTGTCAAAGGTTAGAGTTATTCCAATGGAAATCGGAGGCGGCTTTGGCGGTAAGTTGAGCACATACTTGGAGGCCGTGGCCGCTGTGCTTTCCCGAAAATCCGGTCAGCCGGTGAAGATAACCATGAACCGCTCCGATGTGTTTGAAGGCACGGGCCCCACGTCGGGAAGCTATATGAGGGTCAAGATGGGCGCTGACCGAGATGGACGGATTACGGCGGCGGAGGCTTTTCTTGCCTATGAAGGTGGGGCCTATCCGGGCGCTCCCATCAGCGGCGGCGCACAGTGCATCTTCGGCTCTTATAATATACCCAACGCCAGGGTGGAAGCCTACGACGTGGTCATAAACAAGCCCAAGACCGCTGCCTACCGTGCTCCCGGCGCGCCGGCGGCGGCCTTTGCCGCGGAGACGGTTGTTGACGAACTGTGCGGAAAGCTGGGCATGGACCCCTTTGAATTTCGTTTCTTGAACGGTGCAAAGGAAGGAACGCGGCAGATTAGCGGCATACCGTTTCCGCGCATAGGCTACCTGGAGACTGTGCAGGCGGCCAGGGAGCATCCCCACTATTCCGAACCCCTTGTAGGACCCAACCGAGGTCGCGGCGTGGCCACGGCCTTTTGGCGGAACAATACCGGACCCTCCAGCGCTTTCGCCAGCGTTAACTCCGACGGAACGGTGAGCTTGGTGGAAGGCTCACCGGACATTGGCGGCTCCCGCGTGGTGGCGGCCATGCACGTCGCAGAGGTGCTGACCATCCCGGTGGAAGACGTGCATCCCAGCATTGGAGACACAAATTCCATCGGGTACACTTCCAGCACCGGTGGTAGCAGCGTGGCTTTCAAGACGGGATGGGCTTGCTACGAGACCGCCCAGGACATCAAGCGCCAGATGATTCAGCGAGCGGCCACTATTTGGGACGTCTCACCGGAGGGCGTCGAGTTGAAAGATGGCGCCTTGATGCATAGGAGTGACCCTGAGTTGAATATCACATTCAAAGACTTGGCCGCAATGCTGAACTCAACGGGTGGGCCCATACTTGGCCGAGCAGCCGTGGACCCCAGGGGTGTGGGTGGGGCCTTCGCCGCCAACATCGTGGACATTGAGGTGGACCCGGAGACGGGCAAGGTGCAAATTCTCAGGTATACAGCGGTACAGGACGCCGGCAAGGCGATCCATCCCGACTATGTGGAGGGTCAGATGCAGGGTGGTGTGGTGCAAGGAATCGGATGGGCCTTGAATGAGGAGTATCACTATGACGACAAGGGCAGGATGACCAACTCAACCTTCTTGGACTATCGGATGCCCACGGCTCTAGACCTGCCGATGATTGACACGGTTATTGTGGAGGTTCCGAATCCGGGGCACCCCTTTGGAGTGAGGGGAACAGGAGAGGTGCCTATTGTCCCGCCCATGGCCGCCATAGCCAATGCTATCTACGACGCGGTGGGTGTTAGGATGACCAGTCTTCCCATGTCTCCTGGGAACCTGCTGGAGGAGCTGTGGAGGAAGCAGGAACAGGGGTAGCCTGTGGGAGCCTCAGGGTGAACGAGACTGTCTTCGTGCCTCGTCAAAGGGAATACCGTCCACCAACACGTCCTTGATGATGGCGTGTCCCCTGTAATTTACGGAGACGACAACCTTTACGTCTGCGGCGTCCTCAATGATATATCCGGTGCCCTCAGGCACAAAATAGGTGCCTATGCCGAAGTCTATGTCTCTGTGGTCTCCCATACGCCCTTTGATAAATGGACGTTTGTCTGAACTGTCGCGCCTATGGCGATAGTCAACGCCGCGCCAGGACTCAGGCCCCTCTTCCAGGTAGACGTACACGGAATCCCCCGCCGAAAACTCTACGTCCGATGGCGGCCTTGATATCTCGTACAACAGAACGGCATAGTCCCCTTGAAAGAGGGAGCGTGGGTCCACGGGGCGGGTCTCAAGGACCACCTCGGTACCGTGGCGCAGGGAATACTCTCGTTGGCCAATGAGGCCAATGAGGAGAAACACCTGGGCCAGAACAATGGCCCCAAAGGCGAGCCGGAACTTAAGACTCATTAGCCGGCGCTCCCTTCTCTAGCAGCGTTTCCATGGCAACCATGCGCTGGATGACCTTGC
This sequence comes from Dehalococcoidia bacterium, assembly GCA_965226535.1. Classification (GTDB taxonomy): domain Bacteria; phylum Chloroflexota; class Dehalococcoidia; order Lucifugimonadales; genus JAPULR01. The sequence goes on from CBDDDE010000010.1 coordinate 1,273,313, forward strand.
GGCGGCCTCGTTCCAACAGAAAACCGAGGGCAAGGAGAATAAGGCCACCCACCAGAAAGACTATTGACCTATCCAGGAGGTCCCAGCTCAGCTCAAAGTACCGGCTGATTACGCCCAACGCGAAGAATGCCAATGCCCCGTTGACCAGAGCCTGTTGCCCCCGCAGGTACCCCGCAAAAATCAGCCCTAATGCCGACAAGAAAAACAGAGCGTTGAAAAGGAGGGGGAAGATGGCGACGTGGGAGTGAGTGACAAGGGTCACCGAAGTCACAGCCCCCGCTAAAAGGACAACGGCCGCTCCTTCGTATAACACACTGCTTTGGGTAGATAACCGGGAACGGGAGCGCACCAGCGCCGCGGCCATGGCTAGAATACCTATACCGCCGGACGCGTAAAGCAGTATCCACAACCCAAGAGAGTCGTTAGAAGTCAACTTCTCACCTTGAGAAAAATTCTCGTAAATGGCCACGAAGGTGAGGAGGTATATGAAAGCCATGACGGTTAGCAGGCCAATAACCTGGAACACCATGGAATAGGGCCTGGTGCTGTTGAAAATTCCCTGAATTCTACCCAGGCCGAATAGTCCAAGGCCCAGCATGGTATAAAGAACAAAGACAAATGCGGTTAAACTCCCATCGCTGCCAGAGTTGCCTATCCGTTCAGCAGCCCAAAAGCCGATCATGGCGAAGAAGACGCCCAAGGCGAGTACCATGACAGCCTGTGACCGCGTGAGATAGGCCAGAGGGATTATTCCGGCGAATATATAGGTGAAGATCATGGGGTCGTGGAGGGGGAAGTTGTATATTTGGGCTACCAGATGAACGGCGCCGCCGTAGATGATGGCGCCTAGGAGCAGCACTGCGACGCCCACCCTGCGATAGCCTTTCACGTAACGAAGCCAATAGCCCACACCGTAGACCGAGGGTACCAGGACAATAATCATTGCCAATCGTACGGCTTGAGGAATTCGTTCCCAATTGCCGGCAATAAAGAGAATTATGCCCAGGCCCACCAGGATTGCTCCCAAAGTGGCCAAGATGGTTATCAACCTGGCCTGAGCCTTCTGAGACGCTGCGGCCCTCCCTGCGGGGCCGTAGCCGGACATGATTGCCTGGGCTTGTTCGGCGGTAACCAGGCCGCGCCTTTCCCAGCCTTTGGCCTCGTCTGACAACCACTCGATGAAGCGCGGGTCTCCGCGCCCTTTGGCAGGCTGTCGTTCATCCATACACGAATCTCTCAGGTTCGAAAAGTCTTTCTAGATTATACAACATGGTTTAAATAGTCTAGTTGCCATGCAGCGTCTTGGTCCCGGTGCTACAGACCTCCAGGAGACAGCAGTCCCTGCAGCGGGGGACTTTTTTGCATACGTCCTTCCCGTGTTGCACCAGCAGGGCGTGATATTCGTTGAATAGGGCAGAATCCCTGGGGAGGGCGTCGTGGAAAAGTTGCTGATAATCCACGTAACTGGAAGCACCGTGAGCCGGTATCGCCCGATCTAGAATTCGACGAGTGTAGGCGTCGATGACAAATGAAGGCTTCCCGGCGGCGTAAAGGACAATGTCATCTGCTGTCTCCTCTCCGATGCCGTATATGGAGAGCAGCTCCTTTCTGAGGGAGGTGGCGTCTTTGTCGAATAGGCTCTCCAGATTACCCTGATGCTCTTCCCACAAATACTCAATAACAGCCTTGAGCCTCTTGGCCTTGACGTTGAAGTAACCCGATGGCCGGAGCAGCGCCGCCAAGTTGTCCAGGGAGATATCTCGCAGGCCCCGGGGCGAGAGAACATCGGCGGCTCTGAGGTTGGTTAGGGCCTTTTCAACGTTGCTCCAGGCTACCGACTGAGTAAGAATGGCCCCGACAATTATCTCGAATGCCGTGTCGCCGGGCCACCAGCTTTGAGGCCCGTAGCGCTGATGGAGACGCCTGTAGACTTTCGTTAGCATTTCGCGGGTTTCCATAATCTAACCGCCGTCAAGCGTCCGGCTAGCGCCTCGGCACCGGCGCGTAGGTCTGTGCAGTTGCCACCGGAGTGCCGGGAGCCGCCGGTACGCATTCGTCATCAGCAACGCCGCCAAAGCGGGAAGCACCGGAAATAGGGGGAAATACCCTGCTTCAGCACCCTCGAGTTCGCTTGAATCATACTTTACGAAACTAACCGTCATTAAACAATTCTGGGATGCGTTGAATGGAAGAAACCTATCTTTCAGAAACACTGAATGGCCTTCATTTTGTTTGACATGGTGATGATGGTTTTTTTGCTTGGCGGGGATGACCTGGGCGGGGACAGTAACGATGCCGGTGGGGCGACCGGCTACAGTTTCAAGGGAATTCTGCTGTCGAGGGTTATGGCCTCGGCGCTTACGCGGCATTTGTAGGCGTAGGCCTCCACCCCCTGGGCAATAACATCCCGCAGAGCTTGGCCAAAAAGTTCATCGGCGGAGTCGTGAGGCGCAAAACCAACTGCATCTGAACGCTGCACTACAAAGACCACGGCAGCCCGGTATCCGGCCCTCAGCGCCTTGGCGAGGCTCATCAAATGCTTTCGGCCTCGGTCCGTTGGCGCATCGGGGAATAGGGCGAGGTCGTCCTCAACCAGGTTGACGGACTTCGTTTCCACGTAGCATACGCCGTCGGGTCCCGACAGCATCAGGTCAATGCGACTCTCCCCCAGGGCAACCTCTTTTCGGATACTGTTATAGCCGGCGAACTGTTCCAGCCTGCCCTCGCAAAAAGCCTCCTGCACCAGATGGGGAGGGAGACGGGCATCCATTGAGCAGAGATGGGGCCCCAAGTCCACCAACGTCAGGTCGTAGGCGGTCTTTCGATGAGGCTTGGCGGCACCGCGCAGGAGCAATTTTCGATGGGGCACTAGGAGTTCCCGCATACGGCCTGAATTGGCTACGTGCACCATGGTCTCGACGCCGTTCAAGTCCACCAAGGCGGCAAAGCGGTTCAGGCGCTTGATAAAGCGAGCTTCTATGAGCTTGGAATCATACCTCAATGCTTGGAGATGATATCAAGCTCATGGCAGACACTACAACATGAGCGCCCAAGCTAATCGCACGTCCACAAACCCTGTTATACTTAGTTACTGAGATGTCTAGCTTTTTGACGAAGTTAGAAACGGCGTGCCAGGCAAACAGGAGCCTTCTATGCGTTGGGTTGGACCCTGACCCGGCGCTTATGCCAACCCGCGACGTCTACCAATTCAACCGCACTATTGTGGACGCCACCGCAGACCTGGTATGCGCCTATAAGCCGAACTTGGCTTTCTACGAGGCCTTGGGTATTGAGGGGCTGCAGGCCCTGGAGCGAACCCTGGAATATATACGCGGCCAATGCCCCAATATGTTCCTTTTAGGTGACGCTAAACGAGGCGATATCTCCAGCACCAGCGCCGCCTATGCCACCGCCATGTTTGACCGCTGGGGTTTCGACGCGGTGACGGTCAACGGCTACTTGGGTCGAGACTCTGTTGAACCCTTCCTTTCCCGTGAAGATAGAGGTGTTTTTGTCGTGTGTCGTACCTCCAATCCCGGCGCGGTGGAGTTTCAGGACCTTAAAGACGGAGATGGTGCGCCTTTGTATCAGCGGATAGCCGAGGCGTGCCAGACCTGGAACTGTAAGGGCAACATCGGCCTCGTGACGGGGGCTACCTACCCCACAGAGTTGAAGCTGCTCCGCGAGCTTTGCCCCACGTTGCCCTTTCTTATTCCGGGTGTGGGTTCCCAGGCAGGAGACCTGGAGCAGGCCGTTCTTGCGGGTATGAACGCCAAGGGGCGTGGGGCCATAATTAACTCGTCAAGGGGAGTTATCTACGCCTCAGCCGGGTCGGATTATGCTAAGGCGGCCCGCAAGAAGGCGAAGGGACTGCGGAATGACATCAACGGGGTGCTAGAGCGGGAGGGCAAAGGGTGGTCCTGAAGCTGCAATTGGGCGACACGGTGCGTTTGAAGAAGGCGCATCCGTGCGGCAACTACTGGTGGTCGGTGGTGCGTTTGGGGGCGGACATTGGTCTGGTGTGCTCAGGGTGCGGACGTCGAACCCTTATAGAACGTTCCCAGCTGGGACGCCGCCTTAGAGAGCTGGAGCCGCGTCGTACGGCCCCTACCGATCCGGCCTGAGCCCTAACCTGTCGGCTCCCACAATTGACGGCTGTTCAACCCCATTGATAGACTCATTTCAAATCCCTTCCCGGAGATAGACTGCATTGGCATACACCAAAGACAACCGTAAACAGAAAAGCGGGGACGCCGAGGGTACTGTTAAAAAATCACCCTTGTCAGAGCGGAAGAAATCTTTCAAGACCTCTTCCGGCATTCCCGTCCAACCGGTCTATTCCCCGGATGACGAAGGAGGCGTGGGGTTCCCGGGGGAACACCCGTACCTCCGGGGGATTCATCCCACGGGATATCGCGGCAGATTGTGGACCATGCGTATGTTTGCCGGCTTCGGCACTGCGGAGGATACCAACGAGAGGTTCAAGTACTTGTTGGACAGCGGGCAAACCGGTCTGAGCGTCGCCTTCGACATGCCCACCCTGTACGGCTATGACACCGATGACCCTGTGGCCGCCGGAGAATTCGGCAAGTGTGGCGTAGCCGTGTCATCACTGGCCGACATGGAGGTCCTCTTTGAAGGCATCCCCCTGGACAGAATAACCACGTCCATGACCATCAACGCCCCCGCCGCCATAATTTGGGCTATGTACATTGTCGCCGCGGAGAAGCAGGGCGCGGCCCTGGAGTCCCTGGGAGGGACCATCCAGAACGACATTCTAAAGGAGTACTCGGCTCAAAATGAGTATATCTTCCCGCCTGAGCCCTCCATGAGGCTGGTGACAGATACCATTGAGTTTGCCACGGAGCACATGCCCCGGTGGAACCCCATCAGCATCAGCGGCTACCACATCAGGGAGGCCGGCTCCACCGCAGTGCAGGAGATGGCCTTTACCCTGGCTGACGGCTTTGAGTACGTGCAATGGTGTCTGGACAGGGGTTTGGATATCGACGACTTTGCCCCGCGCCTCAGCTTCTTTTTTAACGTTCACAACAACTTTTTTGAGGAGATAGCCAAGTTTAGGGCCGCTCGAAAGGTATGGGCCTTGGAGATGAGGGAGAGGTTCGGGGCCAAGAATTCCAGGTCCTGTTGGATGCGATTTCACGCCCAGACGGCGGGCTGCTCCCTGACCGCTCAGCAGCCTGAAAACAACATCGTAAGGGTCTCCCTTCAAGCTCTTGCCGCGGTGCTGGGAGGTTGTCAATCCCTGCACACCAACTCCATGGACGAAGCTTGGGCGCTTCCGTCGGAGAAGGCAGTTCTCTTGGCCCTGAGGACCCAGCAGGTGATTGCCGAGGAGTCCGGGGCGGCGGACACCGTGGACCCCCTTGGCGGCAGCTACTATATAGAGACCTTGACAAGGCAGGTGGAGTCCGGGGCTTACGACTATTTTCAACGTATCGAAGACATGGGCGGCGTGATTCACGCCATAGAGTCCGGCTTCCTTCAGCGAGAGATTGCCGAAGCTTCCTATGCCCAGCAGAAGGAGTTGGACCTCAGCGAGCAGGTTGTGGTAGGTCTGAATGCTTACACAACCGCCGGTGAAATTGGCATTCCACTTCTCAAGGTGGACATGGAGGGGGAGCGTCGCCAGGTGGAGCGGCTTAACGACGTGCGCCGTCGACGCGACGATCATGAGGTCAACGCTGCTCTGAGAACCCTGGAAAGGGCCGCGCGGGAGTCACAAAACCTAATGCCGCCAATAATCGAAGCGGTAAGAGCCTACGCCACTTTGGGGGAGATTATGAGGGTGTTCCGGGACCGGTTCGGGGAGTACGCCCCTACCTGGGGTCTGTAGGCATTAATGGCTGGAGGGCTGTGCAAGATCTGCTGATAGCCACCGGAAACCCTGGTAAGGTGCGGGAGTTCACTGAGCTCCTGGGCGGGCTGCCCTTCAAGCTGGTTTCCCTGAGCGACGCGGGCATTACCGAGACCGTTGAAGAAACGGGCGTAACCTTTGAGGAGAACGCTATGCTGAAGGCCCGGCACTACGCCACTTGCAGTGGTATGCTGACGTTGGCCGACGACTCGGGGTTGGTTGTGGACGCTCTGGACGGCCGTCCCGGAGTCCTGTCGGCGCGGTACGGCGGCAAGGAGCTTTCTGACTTCCAGCGGGTGGAACTACTGCTTGAAGAGCTTGCAAAAGTCCCCTGGGAGAAACGAACTGCCCGTTTCCAATGCGTCATCGCCCTGGCCTGGCCTTTGGGCAGTATTAGAACGGTGGTAGGCTTGGTTGAGGGTGTTATACAATACAATCCTGAGGGTTCCAACGGCTTTGGGTACGACCCCATTTTCCACCTTCCCGATAGAGGCTGTACCACGGCCCAGCTATCTACCTCAGAAAAGAACCTGATAAGCCACAGAGGCCGGGCGGCCAGGAAGGCTGCGGACGTACTGATGGAGAAAGGCGCCACAGGCTCTTAGGCACCAATCCCGGAGCTTTTGGGGAGCCACACTATGATAGATCTGAAAGACAAATTGGGTAGACCCATGCGAGACCTGAGAGTCTCGGTTACGGACCGGTGCAACTTCCGGTGCCCCTACTGCATGCCTGCCGAGATTTACGGTGAGCGCTACCGGTTCCTGCCAAGGGCGGAGATACTGACCTTTGAGGAGATTACCCGCATCGTTGGCCTCTTTGTCGCCGCGGGGGTTACCAAGGTGAGACTGACGGGGGGCGAGCCACTGGTGCGCCAGGGCCTTGAGAAGCTGATATCCATGCTGGCAAAGGTCCAAGGGGTAGAGGATTTGACTCTGACCACCAACGGCTACCTGCTGGCTCAAAAGGCCTGTGTCCTCAAGGACGCAGGGTTGCAGCGCGTGACCGTGAGCCTGGACAGCCTGGACGACCAGGTGTTCAAGGCCATGAACGGCCTGGGCTATGGTGTAGAACGGGTGCTGGAGGGCATTGAAGAGGCAGACCGGGTTGGACTCCACCCAATCAAGCTGAACGCCGTGGTGCAACGGGGAGTGAACGATCATACCATGTTAGACCTAGCGCGCCGCTTCAAAGGAACTGGGCATATCGTGCGCTTCATTGAATATATGGACGTTGGAAACCTCAACGGGTGGAAGCGAGACCAGGTGGTTACGGCATCAGAAATAGCCGATGGCATCAATGGGGAGATGCCCATAGAACGCATAACGGGGAACTATCCGGGCGAGGTGGCGCGGCGGTACCGGTACCTGGACGGCGAGGGCGAGATAGGGATAATAGCCTCGGTGTCCAAGCCCTTTTGCGGAGACTGCACGCGGGCCAGGTTATCCACGGAGGGAAAGGTTTACACTTGCCTCTTTGCCGGCACTGGGCAAGACCTTCGGGGCCCCATGCGGGAGGGCGCAACGGACGCCGAGCTTGCGGACATCATCGCCGGCACCTGGACTCGGCGAAGGGACCGGTACTCGGAGGAACGGTTCGACAAGGCCCGGGCTTCACGTCGTAAGATAGAGATGTACCAGATTGGCGGGTAGCAAAGGCGCCGTGATAGCTTGGCGAGAGGTGCCCCGGTGATAAACATATATACCGACGGTTCATGTCAGGGGAACCCGGGCCGTGGCGGGTGGGCGGCCATAGTCGTTGACGATGAGGGCCGGCGGGTCTTGTCGGGAAGCGAAATGAGAACTACCAATAATCGCATGGAGCTAGTGGCGGCCATCCGAGGCCTGGACTCGGTCCCCAGGGACGCCTCGGCGACGGTGCACAGCGACAGTCAATACCTTGTCAACACCATGACTCGAAATTGGAAGCGTAAGGCGAACGTAGACTTGTGGGCGCAGCTCGACACCCTTACGTCCAGCAGAGAAGTCAAGTGGCAGTGGGTCAGGGGACACGCCGGCCATCCCGAAAACGAGGAGGCTAACACTATCGCTGGAAGAGAGGCGGGAGTGTCGACAAGCGCCCCGTCGCTTAGCCACCTAGACTCGAAGGGACACGCCCAAATGGTGGACGTAGGGGAAAAGGCGGTGACTCACCGGGAAGCATCAGCCCGTGGTTTTGTATCGATGCAGCCCACGACCCTGGACCTAATTACCGACGGAAAGGTTAAGAAGGGCGACGTACTGTCCACCGCCCGGCTGGCGGGCATAATGGCCGCCAAGCAAACGCCCCAACTGATACCACTTTGCCACACTCTGCCGCTGAGCCAGGTAACGGTGGAACTGGAACCTGACCATGATCACAGCGGCGTGGAGATTGAGGCGGTGGTCAAGACGGAAGCCAAAACGGGGGTGGAGATGGAGGCCTTGACGGCGGTGTCGGTGGCCGCTCTCACGGTCTACGACATGTGCAAGTCGATAGACAGGGGCATTCGCATACAGTCAATACGTTTAGTAAGCAAGCGGGGTGGTAAGAGCGGGGATATTGTTCTAGAAGACTGAGTCTAGGGCCGGACAGTGACAAATACATAGCCCAAAAGCTCCAGTCAGTGCGCATCCGCCACAGAATTTCGTTGACACCGTTGGCAACCCTTGGCTATATTATTTGCTGGAGTGACGCTGGCGGCTGGCCGGCGCACCCTTACGGTGGCAACGTAGCTCAGGGGTTAGAGCGGGCGCTTCATAAGCGCTAGGTCGTAGGTTCAAATCCTATCGTTGCCACCATTTTCTATTTTTATCAGAACAGCTAGGGCGTTTGCGGCTTCTTGGAGCCGTGAATTGACGGGTCGTTGGCCAGGAGGCTCCGCAGCCTTGGCGGAGGAACCGGGCCAGGGTGTCGTTGATGATGCTTTCGTGGCTGTGGTCTTTAGGCGTGGGTGGTGTCATGTTGAGCGACGGGTCACCTCGGTGAAGCTAGCCCCTCGTTGGGTGGAGGAGGGCCAGAAGGTCGAAGAATTGGGGGCAGGTCTTGAAGACGCATTCGGCGTCCAGGATGCCGATTCCGGGGGAGACGAGGCCCATTATGGAGAAGGCCATGGCAATGCGGTGGTCGCCAAAAGAATCGACAACCGCGCCGCCGGGGTCTCCCGGGTGAATGGCAAGAGAGGACGGAGTTTCTTCAAAATCGATTCCCAACCTGGATAGACCGTCGGCAACGGCGCTAATCCTGTCTGACTCCTTGGAGCGAATGTGGCCGATGTTTTGGATGGTCGTCGTCGAGTCGCCGTAGGGCGCAATGCAAGCCAGGGTCATCACCGTGTCCGATATGTCAGACATGTCTACAGTGACTCCCCGAAGCTGAGTCGGGCCGGTGACGATCACCGACTCGTCATCGGAGGCGACGTGGCAGCCCATGCGCTCCAGTATGTCCAGAAATCGAATATCTCCCTGGACGCTGTTGCCCCTTGACAGGTTGGATACCTTAATGGTGCCGCCGGTGACAGCGGCGGCGGCGAAGAAGTAGGAAGCCGTCGAAGCGTCGCCTTCAACCTTATGATCTCCCCCGGTATAGGGGACTGGCGCGGGAACTTTGAAACTCTCGTAGCCATTCTGTACAACGTCGACGCCGAATCTGGACATGAGCTCGCAGGTGAGGTCAATGTAGGGTTTGCTGACTGGCACGGGGGTTGTAATTTCCACCGATTCTCGCGCCAAGGGGGCTGCCATAAGCAGAGCGGACAAGTATTGACTGCTGACGGTGGCGCCACCAAGGGTTAGCTTGCCACCCTTGAGGCCCGCCGCGCTTATGCTTAGAGGGAAGGCGCCGCCCGCCGGTTTGGTTATGCCGGCGCCCTGGGACTCCAGGGACTTAAGCAGCGGGTCCATGGGACGCTTCCGCATCTGTGGCGAGGCGTCGAAGTGGTATTGACCGTGGCCTGCTGCCGCGACGGCCGGCAGGAACCTGGCCGCGGTGCCCGCGCTCCCACACCAGACTTGGGCGCTGCGCACCGGCACCCTGCCGCTGGACCCAAGAATCAGGTATTCGTTGTCCTCATGGGTCTGCTCCAACCGAAACCCCAGGGCTGAGAGGCCATTGGCAAAGTCATCGGTGTCGTCACTGCGCAGGATGCCGGAGATGCGGGAGGGGCCGTGGGCCAACGCGGCCAGCAGAAGCAACCGGTTTGTAATGCTCTTGGATCCCGGTATGGCCACAACCGCGTCGACTGGGTCGGTCACGGGGCTTATCCAGCGTATGTCCTTTGATTGGCTCAATGGATTCTTTCCTAGTGATTCGGGTTATCACCTGATTATAATGGGTCACTGCAATACAGCAAAAGAGGGGGCAGTGAAGAGACCCAATTGGTACGGTAACCACCCATCGGCGTGTACATGTTACGACTGTAACGAGGGAAGGTGGTCAAGGGTCAAAGGCGGCATACATCCGGCTAGGTGCCGTTGCTATACCTGCCGGGCTAGGACCCAATCTGGTAGACGCTCCGGCGTACCGCCCCAGCTACGAGGGAATAGTCCACGTTCCTCTAGAGGAAGTCCTTGGAATTCCATATTAGCTGTCCTAGGTGTCATCTTCGTGATTGTGGTTATCGGCGCAATCTTGTTTACCATAATAGGACAATGGCCTATTGACAGGAATGAGGAGGAGGCCCAGGCACCGCAGACAGAAGTAGTACAGCGAACCCCTGTACAACGGTCAGACCAACTCCCGCGCCAGCGGCTAGGGCAACCCCAGCGCAAACGGCTACCCCAACCCCCGTGAGAATGGTCAGCCCAACCGCGGCGCCAACCCCGGTTCCTACGCCCATCCCCACGTCAACACCATCCCCCGTTCCTATTCTTACGCCACTGGAAGAACTGCGGCTATACGCGTTGGACCTCATCAACAGGGACCGGGCCGACCACAACCTGCCGCCCGTTGCGCTGGGGTCCAACCCGGCAGCCCAGTTTCACGCCGAGGACATGCTTGAGCATGACTACCTGGGCCACTGGTGGGCGGACGGACGCAAGCCTTATATGGTCTATACCGAGACCGGAGGTAAGAGCTACGCGGCGGAGAACGTGGCCTCTAGCGGTTGGACAGAGAGGGAGTGGCAGGCGGAGAACTGTGATTCATTCTTCGTACGATGCCAGACCCCCTCGCCCCTTGAAGAGATCAAGGAACTCCAGTGGGGCATGATGTACGCCGACTCTCATGCCGATTGGGGCCACCGAGACAATATCCTGAGCGAGACCCACCGCGCGGTGAACATCGGTGTTGCCTCCAACGGAAAGCGTGTCACCTTCGTCCAGCACTTTGAGGGTGGAGACGTGGAGGCCGACGGGCCGCCTACGCTGACATCCGACGGCACGCTATCTCTCTCCGTCTCCAAGCCCCATGGCAACGTGGAGATTGCACCCACAGTCGCAATCTACTTCGACCCGGTGCCCAGCCCCAAGACGCCGGAGCAGATCGGCACCCTTCACAGCTACTGCGTCGGTGGAGGTTTCTCGACGCAGTGCGGCGACCCCGCCATCAGGGTCATAAAACCGGCGGCGCCAGGGAGATACTATAGCAGTCTTCCCAGCAACACTGTGATAGCCGATGAGTGGGTAGAGACTGACATGTCCTTTCGATTGACCGCCTCCGTGGGCGGCCTCGTGAACAAGCCGGGCGTTTACACAGTGACGGTCTGGCGTGACAGCGATACCGACAGGCTCACTGAAGTGCTCCTGGAGCTATCGATCATCGGGTCGGGTTAACGCATCACCCTGGCTCCGCCCGTTGCTCCCTCATGTGAAGGCGCGGAAGCGCTACCATGGCCGCTACTTCCCAAAACGCCGTTATCTTACCCAACAAAACATGGAATGTATCTAATACACTTTGCTAGAATTCTGAGCATGAAAAAGACCGTCATACTGATCGCGGCCCTTGCGGCCCGGCGCTGGGGTCAGCGGGCGCAGCCGTGGGCGCACTGGTGATAGTGGACACCATCCCTGCCAAGGCCCCCCTTGTTTTTGGGCCAATTCTCATGGGTCTAGGGGTTATACTCCTGGCTACCGGCGTGGCCATGGGCCTGAGAGCCGCCGGGCTGTTTTCCCTCAAGAAGAATGTGGTGGTGCCTGCTCATACTCCCCTCAGGTCTCGAACGGACCTTAGTGGCTCCGACAAAGCCGAGATCTGGTTGGCTATCCAGACCATGCAGCGGCATCACGGACATTCGGACTTGAACGGCCTCATCAATAGCAAGCGAATGGGCAGATCACTGGATGCAGACCAATGCCAGGTTTGCGGCATGCCCCGTTTTGAACAAGGCCTAAAGTGGCTGCAAGAGGTGATGAACCGATAGTCCTTGCCCCCGGGGCCAACCGGGCATCCCCGCCCGTCCCATCTCCCGCGTGAGCGCTGCTCCTAATGGCATCCGGCTTAGCGCTTAATTTCTATCATCCATCGGAGGTCTGGCGATGACCATGGCAAACCTCATAAGAGACCTGGCCCGCATTGAGAAAATGCTATTCGTCGTTGGCGGCGGCGCATGTGTCAGCGAGATGTATTGCGATGGCGAAACTGAGCCGGAGTTTCATGGCCAATGGGGGATGATTGAATCCGGCAGCTGGCACTTCCACCTGGACATGAGCCAGGTAAAGGGCGCCCAATTTGTTGAGGCCGAAGACCACGGCGCACCGGTGCTCTACTATGTTCGCTTTTCCAACTCAGCTGAGGAGACCCTCCTCCGCGCCTATTTCCCCAATCCCTACCTGGATGATGATGAGCAAAGGGTGGATTTTCAGCCCGGCAAGCTGGTGGTTTTTGAACAAATGCGGGACCGGTATGTGGACCAGCCAGGCATTGTGTTTGTAAAGAGACCGAAGACGGGCTAAGCAGTCCTGACGGACGGCCTGGTCAACAACGTCCCGGCTTCAACCGCCCTGCCGTACCAGGTTCAGAGCGGTCCCTGCCTTGAACCATTGGATTTGTGCCTCATTCAAGCTTTGGCACAACTTGAGTGTTTCCAAGCTGCCGTCGCTGTGGCGAAGGGTACAGTCAACAAGCTTCCCCGGGGCCAAGTCTTTCAAACCCGTGAGGCTGATGCGGTCCCCCTCCTGCACCTTGTCATAATCGCCGTGGTGCTCAAAGGTCAGGGCTAGCAGTCCTTGCTTCTTCAGGTTGGACTCGTGAATCCTGGCAAAGCTGCGGACGATAATAGCCGCGGCTCCCAAGTGCCTCGGCGACAGGGCGGCGTGCTCACGACTGCTCCCCTCTCCGTAGTTGTCGTCCCCGACGGCAACCCAACGCAGGCCCCTGGCCTTATAATCGCGGGCTATCTTGGTGAACTCCTGGCCGGCCTGCCCTGTAACCTGATTGAGGCCATGACCGGCCTCACCCGTGTAGGCGTTGGTTGCTCCCAGGAACATGTTGTCGCTGAGGTTGTCCAGGTGGCCACGGAATCGAAGCCACGGGCCCGCCGGCGATATGTGGTCCGTGGTACATTTACCCTTGGCCTTCAGCAGAACGGGCATGTCCAGGAAGTCCTTACCGTCCCACGGGTCAAAGGGGTCCAAGACTTGCAGTCGTTCACTATCATCGCTGATGACAATCTCGACGTCGCTTCCGTCTGCGGGTGGAGCGACGTATGTCTCGGCGCCCGGGTCAAACCCATTCTCTGGTACCTCCGGAGCAACCTTTGGAGGCTGCAGCTTGTAGCTCGACCCATCGGGCGCCATGAGGAGGTCCTTGGTTGGGTTAAAAGAAAGGCTGCCGGCCAGGCTAAGGGCAACCACAATCTCAGGGCTGGCGATGAAGTTCATGGTCTCGGCGTGACCGTCGTTGCGCCGGGGAAAGTTGCGATTGTACGAAGTGACAATGGTGTTGGGTTCCCGCTGTTGGGCAGAAGAACGCCTCCACTGGCCGATACAGGGCCCGCAAGCGTTGGCCAGCACCGTGGCGTCGATACTCTGGAGGGATTGCATCTGGCCATCTCGTTCGATGGTGGCCCTTACCTGCTCGGACCCGGGCGTAACCAACAGCCGCACCGCCGCCGAAGCGCCGTGGGCCTCCGCCTGGTTGGCAACATCCGCTGCGCGGCTCATATCCTCGTAGGAAGAGTTGGTGCAGCTTCCGATTAATGCCACCGATATATTATCCACGTACTCTTTCTGCTTGACCTCCTCGGCCAGCTTGGATATTGGCCTTGCAAGGTCCGGCGTGTGGGGCCCAACTACGTGGGGTTCAAGGGCCGAAAGGTCAATTTCTACAACCCGTTGATAGTACAGTTCCGGGCTCCGTTCAACCTCCGGGTCGGCTTCCAGCAGGTGCCTATTCTGCTGGGCCAGTTCCACCAGGCGCGCCCGCCCCGTGGCCTTCAGGTAGAGGCCCATGTGGTCGTCGTATGGGAAGATGGAGCCGGTGGCTCCCAGCTCTGCGCCCATGTTGGCAATAGTCGCCTTGCCGGTGCAGCTTATGGTTCGAGCGCCCGGGCCAAAATATTCAATAACGCTGTTGGTGCCGCCGGAAACGGTCAAGACTCCGGCAAGGTAGAGGATAACGTCCTTGGGGGCCGTCCAGCCCCGAAGTTTTCCGGTCAGACGCACGCCGATGCGCTCCGGGTACTTGACCTCCCATGGCAGCCCGGCCATTACGTCTGCGCCATCGGCTCCGCCCACACCAATGGCCAGCATACCCAAGCCGCTGGCGTTGGGGGTGTGGGAATCGGTGCCAATCATCAACCCGCCCGGAAAGGCGTAGTTCTCCAGAACAACCTGATGGATTATTCCCGCGCCGGGTTTCCAGAAGCCCATGCCGTACTTGGCGGAGGTTGATTGCAGGAACTGGTACACTTCGCTGTTTTCCAAGAGAGCGTCCGCGGTGTCGGACCTGCCGCCTACCCTGGCCTGAATCAAGTGGTCGCAGTGCACTGTGGTGGGCACCGCGACGCGAGAGCGGCCCGATTGCATGAACTGTAATATGGCCATTTGGCCCGTTACGTCCTGATGAGCCACGCGGTCCGGCCGGAGCTGAAGGTAGCTTTCGCCGGGAATCAGATCGCTGCCTGCCGGGTCGTCCAGGTGGGAAAGGACTATCTTGTCCGACAGGGTTAGGGGCTTGCCCACTCGCTCCCGGACCACTTTGAGCCGACGGTCCATGGTTTCGTAAACCTTTGCCACAAACTCCGGTGTAGTCTGGATACTGTTCATGGCACCCCCGCTTCCTAGTATTTTGGGCTGCCCAAAGGCAGGAGCTAATCATAGCATTGGACGCGCAGCGCATCCTGAAAACACCTGCTGCAGCGTTGCGGTTTGGAACCCCATGACCCATGGGTTAGAATTAGGGCGGTACTCTTTTGGAGGGTAACATGAGAATTGAGACTCTGGCCGTACACAGTGGCCGGTCTGTTGATGCGTCCACCGGCGCCGTCACCCCCCCTGTACACATGTCCACAACCTTCCAACGCTCCGTTGATGGCACCTACCCCCAGGGATACGTCTACAGCCGCTCTGACAACCCCACGCGAGGCCTTCTGGAAGATTGTATGACCCAATTAGAGGGTGGCCAAGCGGCGGCGGCCTTCTCCTCCGGCATGGCAGCGATCATGACCGTCTTTCAGGCCTTGTCACCGGGGGATGGCGTCATTGCGCCCTTGGACATCTATCATGGCACGTCCCGCCTGCTGCGAGAGGTCATGTCGCGCTGGGACCTGCGGACTACCTTCGTGGATATGACCGACATTGACGCGCTGCGACGTAAAATGAACGATTCCGTAAAGCTGGTGTTCATAGAGACTCCCTCCAATCCTCTTTTGAAGATTACAGACATTGCCGCCGTAGCAGAGTTGGCTCGTCAGCACGGCGCCTATTCAATGTGCGATAACACGTGGGCCACCCCCGTGCTCCAGCGACCCTTGGACCTTGGCGTCGATCTTGTGGTGCACTCCAGCACCAAGTATCTGGGGGGCCACGGAGACGTCACCGGCGGAGTTGTCGTGTGTTCCGACAAAGAGGGCCTGTTTACCAGAATTCGGCAGGTGCAGCAGGACGGCGGCGCCGTCCCCTCTCCCTTCGACTGCTGGCTGCTGCTGCGGAGCATTCGAACGCTGGCCTACAGGGTACGAGCTCATACGGAAAATGCCACCAAGATAGCCGCCTTCTTGGACAGCCACCCCGGAGTTATGGAGGTGTTCTATCCGGGACTCTCCGCGCATCCAGGATACGACGTTGCACGTAGGCAGATGAACTTGTTCGGCGGGATGCTTTCTTTTCGAGTGCAGGGAGGGAGGGAGGCCGCATTTGCGGTGGCTGCCAAGACTGCCCTCTTTACCAGGGCTACCAGCCTGGGTAGCTACGAAAGCCTCATTGAGCATCGCGCTTCTATTGAGGGCCCGGAGTCCGCAACCCCCGATGACCTGCTGCGCGTTTCCGTGGGGCTGGAGAATCCGGAGGACCTGATAGCCGATCTTGGCCAAGCCTTAGGAGGATAACCGTCCAGGTCCAAGGTCTCTTTGCCTTGGGAGCATCCCAACCGGATGGGGCTTATTGACGAAGGCCGCTAATCAATTGCTTCATCAATGGCTAGGAGGGTGTTGAGAAGGACGTTTGCGCCGTCGGCGCAGGCCTCGGGACTGGTGTATTCCCTGGGTGAGTGGCTGATACCGTCCACGCTGGGCACAAAGATCATCCCCACCTGGGTAATCTCAGCCATGGACTGAGCATCGTGGCCCGCGCCGCTGGGCACCGGGGCCGTCTTAAGGCCCAGCCCCGCGGACACCTCCCGAATAATCTCGCGTACTTTGGGACTCATGGGAATAGGTCTAGCCAACCCTATTTCCGACACCTCTATATCAATGTCCCTATGAAGGGCCATCTCCTTGCACATTCCCGTGAACCGGTTTCCGGCGTCATTAATCCTATCCAGCTTCTCGTCCCGAAACTCCACGCTGAAGTCCACCTGACCGGGAATTACGTTCTCCGCATTAGGACTCACTCTGACCATTCCCACGGTGCCAACGCGGCAGATCTCCTCTACGGTGGCAATGGAGTTCACCGCCTGGACAAGATGGGACGCAGCCAGCAGCGCGTCGCGTCGATTACTCATGGGTGTAGTACCCGCATGATTGGCCGCGCCTTTTATGGACACTTCCATTCCTATTCTGCCCGTTATGGCCGTAACGTCCCCAACGGGTACCCGGGTTTGGTGCAGAACCGGCCCTTGCTCTATGTGAAGCTCAAGGTAGGCGCTAAAATCGCCCCTCGGGCGCCCAGCCTCCATAATCCGGCTCACGTCGCCTCCAACGTCCTTCAACCGCCGGCCTATGTCTATTCCCTCATTGTCTACGGCGGTAAGATCATCATCTTCCAGCACACCGGCCATGGCTCTGCTGCCGTAGAGCCAGCGACGGAACCTGGTACCCTCCTCGTTGGTGAAGTCAAGGACCTCAATAGGGTGACGAGTTGCCACGGAGCGGTCCTTCAGGGTTTGAACGCATTCGATGGCGCCCATGACCCCAAGGGCGCCGTCGTACTTGCCACCGTTGGGTACCGTGTCGGTGTGAGAGCCAATGCCGACGGCGGCAAGCCCTGCCACGGTACCCTCCCTTCTTCCAATGATATTGCCGGCGGCGTCTACCCTAACCTCAAGACCGGCTTTGCGCATCAACCCTTTCACGTACTCCCTGCCCTCTATGTCGGCAGGGGTAAAGGCCAGGCGCTGCATGCCCTCCCGGGTCTCACCCAAGCGACCCAAGGCCGCGAGAGTGCCGGTTAGCCGTTCAATGTTTATCCTGAACATGGTCATCTCATCCTAAGCGAGGGTGTAGCGACCGGGTTTGAGACAGCGATGAGCCTCTTTCAGAATGTAGCTCCGCATCTCGGGCGGGATGGTCACGGAACCCACGGCGGCATTCTCCACAATCCGCTCAGGTCTCCTGGTTGCCGGGATAAGCACCGTGACCCTGGGGTCTGCCACGAGCCACGCCATAAGCGCCTGCCCCCAAGTCTCAATGCCAAACTCTCGCAGAGGCGCCAGGTCAGGCTCACGCTCCAGATTTCTTATCAGCAGCCCGTTGCCCACGGGCCTCATGACAATGACGCCGATACCCATTTCACCGGCAAGGGGCAAGATGGTCTCCTCCACTTCTCGCTCCATGACGTTATAAGATATTTGAATGGAATCTATACGACCCGTTCGCATAATTTCCGCCATCTCAGGCAGTGCGGCGGGAGAGTAGTGAGTGAGTCCAATAACCCCAATTCTCCCCGCGGCTTTCATCTCTTCCAAGAGGGGAAGATGGGTTTTCCAATCCACCAGATTATGGATCTGCATCACCTCTATATAGTCGGTCTTTAGGAGTTCATAAGACCGGGCCATCTGCTTTTCGCCCGTTTCCCTGCCGGTGCACCAGACCTTGGTGGCCAGTTGAAACTTGTCCCGCTTGCCCTCCATGGCAACGCCTATGACCTGCTCGGAGCGCCGGTACATGGGAGAGGTGTCAACAAAGTTGCTACCTTGGACGATACAGTTGTCCAGTATCTCCCGTCTAACGCCAATCTGTTGCATGGGCACGTCAAAACTGCCGGCTGAACCCATACCTATGACCGGCACCTCTAGGTCCTTTATCATGCGAGTCTGCATGGCCTATTCTCCTTTAGATGATGAAGCATCTTCTTCAATGGTGTAACGGAAATCGCAGTGGCCGGCGCCTTCCATTATTGTCTGGGTGCGGGAGAGCCTGAGACGAGAGTTGAAGCCGGTGGACAGGGCGCCGTCGCGACCGCAGGAGAAGATGGCCCCCAGGTCTTCCATGCCAATCTCTCGATACATCTCGGCGTAGCGGCACCGGGTCACGTTGAAAGAGACCCTCGCGCCGGAGTCCTCCAGCACGTCCATCTCCAGCGCGCCGCCCCGGACCCAAGGGTCCTTGCCTCTGGAGAAGGTGGCCAAGTCATCACCACCCAAGCGCTGGGACAAAGCCTGGCCCTGGTCTTGCGCTATCTTAGTAATGACCCGCCTTGCGATGGCATGGGCCCGCTCTCTGCCGATCTCTTGCTCAAAGGCGCGGATCATGGGGCCTAGAACCATTGCTTCAATGCGGCGGCGGTCCAAGACGCTCATGTTGTCTATATCCATGCTCATCTAAAAGGCCTCCCTATTTGCGTTTTGGGCGCCTATGCGCACCGGCGCTTCTATTTTTAATCTGGGAATCCAGGGGTTATGAGGCGGGTACCTCTACGGCCAAGGTATGAATTGCGTTGTTGGCGTAGCCTCTGAAATTCCATGGTATGCTCTTGGGCTGCCGGTTTGCCGCGGAGTCAGTGGCGCGAGCCATGAAGATAAAGTGGCCGGGCCCGGCGGCGGTCCAATCAAACTCCCATCTTCGCCAGCAGTTGCGGGTAGACTCACCCAGGAGCCTGGCTTCCGACCAGTTTTGCCCCCCGTCGGTAGTAACCTCTACCCCTGTAACGTTTCCTTCTCCGGACCAGGCAAAACCTTTGATGGCAAAGGGCCCTGGCCGTATCACCTCACCGTGCCTTGGAGTCGTAATAATGGACTTTATCCTGCAGGGTAGTGACAGGTCTACGTTCCGGTCTATCTTCCGGCCCTTCATCTATAAAAACATAACGCCGCTTTTGAAAGAAGCCGTTGAAGGGCTTGTCCACCACCTGTATGCGGGTCAGCCACTTGACGGAGGCCATGCCATACCACCTGGGTACAATTAGACGCAGGGGAAACCCGTGGTCACGGGTCAAAGGCGCACCGTTCATCTCATAGGCCAACAAGATATCGGACCCTTGCGCCGTGTCTATAGGAAGGCTTCGACAGTACGGAAGGTCGGTGGCAAACACTGCTCCATCCTCCTCCTCTTCACCGGTGTCGGCCCCGTGGAAGACCACCTCCTTGGCCCCTTCCCTAACGCCGACCCTCTCCAGAACCAGAGCTAGCGGGACACCCTTCCACCTCGCCGTACTCACCGCCCCGTGTTTGAAAGACAGCCCTTCGGCGGGGGGCGTAAGATAAGAACGGCTATTGCCGGCGCATTCCAGGGTTATAACAGATTCAGCGCTGGGAAGAGCAAGAATCCGGTCAAAGCTAAGGTCTAGGGGGCGGTCCACCAAACCGTCTACTTTTAGATACCACGTTTCCGAATCCAGATCCGGCACTTTTTCGAAATGGTTACGGACGTAGAATCTCTCAGTTGGAGTTATGCGGTTGTCAAAAGAGGTTATGGGCGACTCTCTAACAACCGGCTCCTCGGACACCGTCAGCAGGGTTGAAGCTTCAGTCGGGGTGTGGAGACTGGAATCCATCTTTACCTCGGGGATGGAATGTTGGCTAGAGCGATTCTGGCAAGGAGGCTCACCGGCAGGACAAGCTTCCTTCGCGCAAGGAGTTCTTTAGTCGGCGATTTCCGTGGAGCTGCCCACGGCGGTCAGAGTGATGTGAGAGAAATTGGAGTCGCCGGTGGCGCCGTGCCAATGCGTCTCTCCCGCGGGGATGTGGATTGTCGTACCCTCTGTTACCACGTGCTCTTCCTCCTGAGTGGCAACAATACCCTTGCCTTGCGTTACCAGGAGTATCTGATCGCTAGTATGGGTGTGGAACTTGTTCCGCGCTCCGGCATCGAAGTTCACCACGCTAAAGTTAAAAAACTTACTTGTCTTGTCAGTGACAAGGTCCTGCCGCGACACGGGGCCACCAAAGAAAATTGGGCTCTCCGTGGCGTCTTCTTTGGGCACATCTGCAATTCTGATTACCTTCATGCTGCCTCCTTGAATTTCATTATCTACTGCCTGTCTGAGCTTCGCCGCGGCCTACGTCTTGGGCGGCGACTTCAGGTGCGCCCATTGTAGCAGGTGTGCCTATGATAGCCAACCGTGCGCACCGGTGCGCACCTCTCACACGCGTCGAGGCGCGCTCACTACGCAAATTTATGTCCGTGATCGAAATACCGAAATTAGGCGCCCCAAATCCCTTCAACCGGTGCTATACTACCGCTGGGGTTAAGCCCGTGGGGTTACCCCGTCTGTAGGCTGCTTTGAGAGGTAAGATGAAGAGCATTGAAATAGACCGCGGCAAAATGTTGAAGGATCAGCCGCACACGGGCCACAACCGCTGGCACCCCGACGTGGAAGCGGTGTTGGAAGTGGACCCCGGCGAAGAAGTGGTGCTTGAGACCCGGGACGCCTGCGACGGCCAAATTCGCTTTGGAGACAGTCTGGACGCCGTATCCAACATTGTCCGGGGCGTTGTGCATCCCCTCACCGGGCCAGTTTACATAAAAGACGCTCAACCCGGCGACCTATTGGAAGTGGAGTATCTGGACGTGATACCGCAGCCTGTGGGTTGGACCCGCATCAGCCCGGGCATGGGCTTTCTGCGAGACCTTTTTGAGGTACCCTATCTTGTCCACTGGTCAATTAAAGACGGTTGGGCCACCTCGGACTCACTTCCCAAGGTGCGTATACCCGCCGGCCCCTTCATGGGCACCGCCGGCCTTGCCCCGTCCCAAGCCCAGTTGGAGGAGTGGACCCGGCGGGAGGCTAACCTCAAGGCGAAAGGCGGCTTTGTTCTTCCCCCGGACCCCATTGATGCCGTACCTACCACCGGCCCTGTTGCCCATGACGGACTGCGAACGCTGCCTCCGCGGGAGAACTGCGGCAACGCCGACGTTAAACATCTAACCAAGGGGTCTCAGCTATTCATTCCCGTGGCCGTCGAGGGCGGCCTGTACTCGGCGGGTGACGCCCACTTCGCCCAGGGGGACTCAGAGTGCTGCGTCACCGCCATAGAGATGGGCGCCACCGTGGCCATTCGCTTTCAGGTGCACAAAGGCGAGGCGGCCAGGCATAACGTCAGATGGCCGCGCTTTGCCCATAAGGACTACTTCCTTCCACCCCAGTGGGCCGCGCCCAGAAACTTCACTGCCACCATGGGAATGCCCGTCACCGACGACGGTGTGAATGAGGGTGAGAACCTGACGCTGGCGGCTCGGAACGCCCTGCTGAATATGATAGACCTTCTTCAGGAACGAGGTTGGACCAGGGAGCAGGCATACGTAATTTGCAGCGTTGCCGTAGACCTAAAGGTGAGCAACGTTGTGGACGTTCCTAATTTCGTGGTGTCCGCATTTTTGCCTGAAGATATCTTTTTGGACTAGGCTAAGTCGAATTCTATAACTGACAACGAGGAGGGTTACATGCAGAGCAGAAACGCCATGCCTGAAGGCGGCGGCGTCCTAACAGCCCATAGGCCCGTAATTAACAGCCGGCGGGGGATGGTGGCTTCAGCCCACTACGAGGCCTCGCTGGCGGGGCTGCGAATGTTTCTTCAAGGCGGTAACGCAGTAGACGCCGCCGTAGCTGCGGCGACCGCCCTAAACGTGGTGGAGCCCTTCATGTCGGGCCTTGGCGGCATTGGCTTCCTGCTGATAAGCCGCAATCACGGCCAGGAGCGCCGGGTCCTGAACTTCTCAGGCGCCGTGCCAGGGCGCGGCGTCCCCGAAGCCTTTACCCCTGAAAATCACAGCGTCGGGGTCCGGTGCCCCCTGGTTCCCGGCAACCCCCATGGCTGGTTGACTATGCTAGACACCTACGGAACCTTGCCAAGGTCAACGGTGTTGGCCCCCACAATAGAGCTGGCTGAAAGGGGGATAGTCATATCCCAATCGGACAGCCGCTACTACGAGGTTAGCGCCGACCGTCTGGCCCAATTCCCCACCTCAAAGGCCGCCTACATGCCCAACGGAAACTCCTTGCAGCCCGGCGAAATACTGAAGCAGCCAGACTTGGCAAGGAGCTTTCGCATCCTGGCAGAGGAGGGGCTTGACGGTTTCTACCGCGGCTCCATAGCCCAGGAAATAGACCGGTTCATGAAGGAAACCGATGGGCTGATTGCAGCTGAAGACTTGGAAGCCTACCAACCCGATTGGGAAACTCCCATTAGCACGACTTACAAGGGCTACGAGGTTGTAACCACGGGGCCCAATTCCAACGCCTTTCAGGTGCTGGAAACCCTGAACATATTGGAGGAGTTTGACCTCCGGAGCTTGGGCCATAACTCGGCCGAATATATCCACCTGGTGTCAGAAGCTATCAAGATTGCCGTCCCAGATAGGATTGCTTATGGCGGCGATCCCAAGCACATGGACGTGCCCGTGGCCGGTCTCCTTACCAAGGAGTACGCCAAGGAGCGCAGGAGCTATATTAACCACAAGAGAGCTTCTACAGTCATTGGGGAACGGTATACGGAAAATCCCCCGTCGGACGCCATTACCGCCGGGGCGCCTAGCGTTTACACCAGCGGGGAGACGACACACTTCTCCGCTGCGGACTCGGACGGTACCGTGGCCACCATCACTCAAACCCTTGGCGCTGGATTCGGTTGCGGGGTTGTCGCGGGGAGCACCGGCTTTCTCCTCAATAACAACATCGACCTCATGGACATTACGTCCGGCAGCGACAGCCGCCTCTTGGTGAAGCCGGGTAAGCGTCCCGGCAGCAACATGGCACCTATTCAGGTGTTCAAGGACGGCCGGTTTATACTTTCCATCGGTACGCCCGGGAGCTACGGCATACCCCAAACGACAACGCAGATGATTCTAAACGTCTTGGAATTTGGCATGAACGTCCAAGAGGCCATAGAGGCGGCCCGGTTCCGCGTCATGACCGGCGTGACTATTAACATGGAGGCGCGAGTATCCCCACAGGCGCGCGAAGGCTTGGCCGACCGCGGTCACGACATTGGGTTGTTGGGCGAGTGGGGGATGGAAGTGGGCGGCGGTCACGCCATAGCCGCCGACCCGAGTACCGGCATCCTCATGGGCGGGGCCGATCCCAGGCGCGACGGCTATGCTTTGGGTGTCTGACCTAGTCAGACACCTCAGCGATCATTTCTATCTCTACGGCTACACCGCCGGGGAGGGTGGCCAGGCCCACCGCAGAGCGGGCGTGTCTACCCTTGTCCCCGAAGACCGCAACCAACAGGTCTGAGCAACCGTTGACAACGGCCGGCGGCTGGGTGAAGTCCGGGTCTGAGTTCACCATGCCCAGAAGCTTCACAACGTGGGTAACCTTGTCCAGGTCTCCAATGGCCTTTTTTAGATTGGCCAGCAGGTTTAGGCCACAGATGCGAGCCGCCTCATAGCCCTCTTCCACCGTCAGGTCCTTCCCCAGCTTTCCCGCAAAGGGACGACCGTCCGGGCGTCTTGGAGTTACCCCTGATAGAAACACCAGATTCCCCGTTCGCACTGCGGGAATGTAGTTGCCGCCAGAGGGGGGCGGCTCCGGTAGAGAGAGACCCATCTGCTTTAGCTTATCTTCGACTTGTGACAAGGTTTATCCTCCTAAAATAGTTTTTTGGGCGCCGGCAAAGGGGGCCCGACGCTCCGGCTTACCGGTACTTCTTAGTCAATCCAAAGAGGTTCACTTGGGCAGGCTGCAAACGTCCACCGCCGTTAGCGCCAGTACTTTTGCAACCTGGTGCATGTCGCTGATTACCGAGAACTCGTCGGGCACCGTGTGCGACTCAATGCCCCCGGCGGGACCGTGAAGGAGGCAGGGGACTCCGGCCCTGTACAGCTTGGACGTGTCGTCCCCACTGTATGACCATGGTAGGACGGTACCCACGCCCTTAGGTTCTCTTCCAGTCACCCTGCGGTACTGCCGCAGGACACTGTCAAGAATATACTCGTCTTTTGAAAGGTCAAAGGGTTCTACTATCATGGTAAAAGCCTGGTACTGTGCGGGAGGGGGCATCTCAATCTCGTAGGCAAATTCCGGGTCCAATTTCCTCATGCCATCCAAAGCTTCTTCCACGTCCTCTTTGACCATGGCGGCCGTGGTGCCGGGTGGATAACGCACGTCAATGACTATAGTACAGAAGTCTGCGTTGTAGGTGGCCTCCGAGCGGTTGTGCTCACGTCCAAGCCCGCCAATGATGGTACCCACGTTAATGCGCGGGAGACCGGGCAGATCCGGCCTGGGACTGTGACGGAACTTGATGCTTTTGAGAACGGGAACCACCTTGCACATCTTTTCAATGGCGTCGATGGACTGCTCGGCGAGGTTCATGTGCCGTGCCCTGCCGATGGTGTGTATGGCCATTTCGGCTGAGCCCGCGTGCACCGTCACGATGTTATCGGCTCCAAAGGGTTCGGGTACTACCGCCATGTCGGCAAGGGGCCCGTGCTCGCACAGGTAGGCTGTTCCCACCCCGCCTTGGATCTCTCCCGCCACGCAGGCCACCACCAAGTCTCCCTTTAGCCGAATACCGGAGCGCCTGACCGACTCAGCAGCTTCTATCATGGCCGACACGCCACTTTTCATGTTGCGAATGCCGGCGCCGTATAGCCGGTCACCCTCAACTGTTGGCGTCCAAGGGTCACGGCTCCAACTCTGAGACACGGGGTTGATGTCGATGTGGCCGTTGAGCATCAGGGACTTGCCCCCACCGCTGCCCTTGAGCACCGCGATGGTCTGGAACCGGCCGGGCTCTACCTCTTGGAGATGGACCTGATAGCCGTGCTCCTCAAAAAAGCTGCCAAGAACCGGGCAACGTCCGTTTCCTGGCCCTTTAAGCTAGGTATCTTAATGAGGTCACCGGCCAGCGTGAGCATCTTCTCACGGCTTACCGAACCTAATACCTTATCTGCCTCCGTGGCAGCAGCGTTGTTGTTAGACATTGCCTTGGCACCTTGACCGTAGATAGTCGTTATCATCGCCCAGTTTGCCCTATGGCGGCTTTCCGGTCAAGAGCGGGCGGGAGACCGTCGCAGCCTGTGCGTCAAGGACCTGAACTTCCAGGCGGCAGTGGTCGCTGGGACCCCATTGCTCCGGCTCGTTAAGGGTCTTTACTTTGACTCTCTCTATGATGCCACTGGAAGCAAATACAAAGTCCAGTTGGCGCGTTGCGGTTTCCGGGGTCTGCCGGGTGGAATGGTAGGTGGGAACGTTGCGGCTGTCCCTTGGAAGCTCGTCGGGCCACGGGTATGCCTGCCGACCGTGTGGAGTCTGGGGGCCGGCGAAGGGCATTCCCAGCGCCTCCATCCTGGTAAAGATCGTCTGATAACGGGCCGCCCAGTAGCTGCTGTCATACTCGCCGTGGCCGTGGAGGATGTTGAGGTCTCCGGCGGCGAGCACCCGGTGGCTGCGCTGCGTCCCGATGAACGCCGACAGATCGGATACGACGCGGTGGGCCGATGCGTCGGACATAATCCAACTGCTGCCAGTGGGGGGAGAGAGGCCTGGTCCAGAGGGAGTACATAGAGACTACCACGAGGGGCAAGCCGTGGGGTGGCGATACCGTAGCGGCGGTCAAGGTACCAGGCCGGCTGACGGCCAACTCGCCCGACGCCGCGTCCTCCAGGGACTTGGCCTCGATCCATTCCACCTGGATGCGGTCCGATAGCTTGACTATGGCTGTCCGCCAAGGCCGGTCGCCGTCGGCTCCGACGGTACGCCATTGCGCCGGGTCCACATCGATCCGCTCAGCCACGTCCGGCGGCGGCGCAGCGGCCTCCTGAAGCAACGCCACGTCCGCGTCCATATCAAGGAGGAGGCGCCAGGGTTCGTCGTGGCGGGCGATGTTCCATGAGACTATCTTCACGTTCGGCAGGCCGGGGGCGCTCTAGCTCATGCCGTATAGTTCGGCGCAGTTGCCGCCGACCATCTTGTCCCTCTCGTTCTGTGGGACCCCTTGCATAATCTCATCCAAAATCCTCTGGGACTCGGGGAAGGTGGATTCCGCGTGGGGATAATCGGACCCCCACATTATCTTGTCCAGACCGATAATGTCCCGGAGCCTGACCCCAATGTCATCCTCCTGGAAACCGTGGTAAACGTTGCGGCGCATGTAGTCGCTGGGCAGCATATCCTCATTGAACCGGTGGGTTGCCTGGGTGTGACGCTCGACATAGGTGGAGTCCATTCGCTTCATGAAAAAAGGAATCCATGAGAGTTCATGTTCCACGTTGACCACCCTCAGCGCCGGATAACGCTCAAAGACGCCTGAGAAGACCATGTAGCCCAGGGACATGCGCACCCAATAGTCCGAGGTGCTCCTCTCCACGGCGGACTGAGTTATCCTGCCATCGTTCCGCATCTTCACGGTGCCTGGGCGCTTGGTCCCAACGTGAAGGCTCAGGGGCATTCCAAGGTCCTGCGCCGAGGCCCACAGGGCTTCATACATAGGCAAGTCGTAAGTCTCGTTGGGCCTGGGAAACACCGGAATCATGGCGCCGCATAGACCCAGCTTTGCGGCGTGCTCAAGCTGAGCTAAACCGGCTTTCAAATCATCGTCCACCAGCACCTGAGCAATGCCCTTCAGACGATTGGGGTAGGCGCTGCAAAAGTCGGCAAGCCAAAGATTGTAGGCCGTAAACACGTCGCGAAGGAAAGCGGCGTCCGGCACCGCGTACATGTTGCCGCAAACGGAGGAATAGAGAACATCCCCATATACGCCGTCTACGTCCAGGTCCTGAACGTGGGCGTGGGGGTCGTAGCCCCCCGGCGGCACCTTGGCAAAGCTGCCCTCCAAGACAATGTCCTGAGGCCGGGAAAAGCGCATCCCGGCGGAAGAAGCCCCTCCAAGGGTGCCAACGACTTCGCCGTCGCAGTACCACTGGTCAAAGGGGTCGCCGACGACAAGATGCGGTATGCGCTCCCCGTGCCTTGCGTCCATGCGGTCGCGCCAGAGCTGCGGCGGCTCTACCACGTGGGAATCCGAGGAAATAATCAGGTTCTTTGACTTCATATTGTCACCGTTGCGGCGTGAGCCAAGCAGCGGGGCTAATTGAGGTTGTAGAGATTCGTGCAGTTGCCGGAAACAATCATCTCCCGTTCCTTTTCCGGCACGCCCTTCAGAATCTTTTCCAATACCTCTTGGGACTTGGGGAAGGTAGATTCAGCATGGGGGTAGTCGGAAGCCCAAACCAGCTTGTCAATTCCAATAAGCTCCCGGTCTCGTATTCCCAAGCCGTCGTCCTGAAAACTGTGGTATATGTTGCGGCGCATGAAGTCGCTGGGCAGCATGTCGTCCTTGAACCTCACAGTAGCTTGGGTGGGCCTCTCAATATAGGTAACGTCCATGCGCTGCATGTAGTATGGAATCCAAGCCAGATCATGCTCAACGTTCACTATTTTGAGGTTTGGGTACCGCTCCAGAACGCCCGAAAAGATGATGTGGCCCATAGACATGCGGACCCAGTAGTCCGTGTTGCTCCGGTCCACTCCCGATTGGGTAATCTCCCCCTCCGTCCGCATGGTCGTCGAACCGGGGCGATTGGTGCCGGTGTGGAGGCTCAGCGGAATGGCTAGGTCGTGGGCTGCCGCCCACAATGGCTCGTAAAGGGGCCTGTCATAGGTCTCGTGGGACCTGGGGAAAACTGGAATCATGGCGCCGCAGAGCCCCAGCCCAGCCGCTCGCCTGAGTTCGCTAATCCCCGCGTCTATATCATCGTCCAGCAGGATCATGGCAATACCCTTCAGACGCTTGGGGTAAGTGTTGCAGAACTCCGCCAGCCAATCGTTGTAGGCGCTAAAAACGTCTCGCAAGAAGGCCGAATCTAGAAGCGCGTAGAGGTTCAGTCCAATAGAGGGATACAGAACGTCGGCGTAAACCCCGTCCACGTCCAAGTCTTGCACGTGTGCATGGGGGTTGTAGCCCCCGGGAGGCACGTCGGCAAAACTGCCCTCCAGCGTAATGTCTTCCGGGTTGGAATACCGCTTCCCCGCCTGCGAAATCCCCCCAATCACCCCGACGCCCTGGCGGTCGCAATACCACTGGTCATAGGGATCTCCCTTCACCAGATGAGGCACACGGTCACCGTACTTGGTGCTCATGCGGTCCTGCCACAGGTCGGGGGGTTCAACAACGTGGGAATCTGAAGAGATAATCAGCTTCTTCGCAATACTGGCCTACCCATTCAAGCCCTTCACCGGCTTGATAATATAGCTTGCCTCGGCCACCAACGGCCAACGTGCACAGCGGCCAGAGGTTTGAGGGGAATTGTACTGTATCCCATTACACCTTGCAATCAGTCAAGGGTGACAGTTTGACATAACAATGGTTCAAAATCCAATAGGAAAGGTCAGGAAGGCTCTTGCGACTGCAGCCAAGGCTCAGTTAGCGGGTTGGTGGCGGCCCGTGGGAAGGTGGCCCGGAAGCGATAGAGGGTCATCTCCGGCTCTATGGGAGCGTAGGGCAGATGGTCGGTTTCCTCAATTTTGGCGACGATGAACCAAGGCCCCGGTGAGCTCAAGGCCTCCCTGAGCACCGTTTCCAGTTGTTCTTCGCTGCTCACCGTGGCCGTCTTGTCGATACCGCAGCCCCGGGCCACGCTTTCAAGGTCCGTGCCCATGGCGGTGTGCGACGACTGGTGTCCCGTTTGGCCCCACTCTTCGTTGTCCCACACAATGACAACCAGGTTCTCCGGCTTCTCCCGGCCTATTGTGGCAATGGCCCCCAGGTTCATCAGCAGAGATCCGTCCCCGTCCAAGGACACGACCTGTTCATCGGTGGATAAGGCCATTCCCAGGGCTATTGAAGAGCAAAGTCCCATGGAACCCCAGGTGTAAAAGTTACGGTCTCGATGACCTGCGTGCCACAGTTCGTCGGTAGTAGGTCCCAGGTTGCTGACAATGGGCCTATTACCAATGTGCTCCAGGACTATCTTTGTGGCCTCCAGCCT
The DNA here is from genome assembly GCA_965226535.1 of Dehalococcoidia bacterium. Taxonomy (GTDB): domain Bacteria; phylum Chloroflexota; class Dehalococcoidia; order Lucifugimonadales; genus JAPULR01. The sequence goes on from CBDDDE010000010.1 coordinate 1,302,853, forward strand.
ATGCAAGGGAACCTCGATGCAGCAAAGGAGTCATGCACAAGGCCACGGGCTCCCTGCTGGCATAGCACAGGTCAAGGGCGCCGCTGAGGACTGTATCCAACTCTTCGGTTCCCGTCAACGTGTAGTGAGGCAGCCCAAGAATATCCAGAATGGGTTTGGACGCCCGGCCCATGGCCACCTGAGCTATGTTGAACTCCCCTAGCTCACCACGGAGGTTGATAAAAAACGGTATGGGAGTTCGACAGGGTATGCATAGGCTTGTAATGGCGTTTATGCAGTTGCCCAGACCGCTGGACTGCATGAATACCGCCGACCGCCGACCCACCGCGAAGGCCCCCACCGCCACACCGATGGCCTCCTCCTCTCGGGTGGCCGGGACCACGTGAAAGTAGGGGTCATCTTCCATGAGCTTGGTAGCCTGGAAAATGCTTATATCGGGAACATAGGCAATAAGCGAAATGTCTGCCTTTTTCAGGGCGGCTACCAGCGTCTCAGCCCAACTCAACTCGCACCTCAGAGGATACTGTAATGGGGTCCGTGTCAAAATAGCAGGGGCACTGAGCTATGTCAAAAGGAAGTCCGGCGCCTACCCACATCCAGCTATACAATCTCAATACATTATGCCTCTGCCACATTAGAGTGGAAAGAAATAGGGAAGCGCTTCATGGAATACCCGGAATCCATCAAGGGATTCCCTAGACCGATCTCCAAGTAGTGTTTTCCTCAACGAAAAGCACGATCCTTGGAACCTCCCAAGTTTACTCCATGCACCCCTTGATAAGAGGTGCAAAAATTCCAGCACTTGTTAGCTAGGGGTAGTATTCTAACCCTTGCCTATACGGAACATCTTAGTGCCGCATTTGGGGCATGTCCCCTGGGTGGCCGGTCGCCCGTTCTTCATGGTAATCTGCTTGGGATTATCCATCTCCACGTCCTTTTCCCGACACTTAACACAGTAGGCCTTCATACGCGTCTCCTAGCAAAAATTTGCTATATCTTACATCACATAACATCAATAATCACCCCAAGAGAGCGCAAATTAGGAGAGATTTCCCCGATTTTGCGCTTGAGATACGTTTTTCCTGTTTCCACAGGCGTCAGCGCAGATACGTGAGCCCGTTCTCGACGCCCTCGGAAATGCCGCGACGCCCTGGCCCCGCGACGCCTTAGTCCCGCCGGTAGATGGTCTCACCGCCAACAACGGTTCGCTCAACGGGTATGTCCTTGATGGCGTTGACTGAAACGGTCGTAGGGTCATCCCCTAGAACCACCAAGTCAGCCAGCTTCCCCACCTCAATGGATCCCTTAATCTTTTCCTCAAAGGAGGCGTAAGCGCCATTTATTGTGTATAACTTGAGTGCCTCCTCCACAGAAATCCGCTGCTCCGGTCCCCAGACCTGCCCCGTTACATCCTCACGAGTAACGCAGCTCTGTATTCCCATCAGCGGCGGTAAGGGGCTGCAGGGATAGTCGGCTGCCCCTGTGGAGTTTATGCCGTAGTCGATAAATGATCGCTGGGCAAACATCCACTTGACCCGCTCGTGGCCGTAAAACCGCATCTTCTCACCGTGATAGTGGATGTAGGAACAGAAGGGAGTTACCACGCACCCCAGCGCCTTAATCCGGTCCAGCAGCCCGGGATTCACCAAGCTGCAGTGTTCGATTCTGTGCCTGGGGTCCTTTCTTGGGTAGCTGCGTTGCGCCTTTTCGAAGGCTGTCAGCACCATGTCGATAGCCAAGTCGCCGTTGGAGTGGATGCATACCTGGAACCCCGCGCGATGCATTTCCATCACCCTCCGCTCCGTTTCCTCAGGGTCCATTACCGATAGCCCGTGGTCGCACAGGCTGCCGACGTAGGGCTGGGAGAGATGAGCGGTACGAGTGGCAATGGCTCCGTCGGCCACCATCTTGATTCCGCCAATACGCAACCTGTCGTCACCCAAGCCCGTCCTAATCCCCGCGTCGCGCAGGGCCGGAAAATGGTCGCGATACATCAGTAAATAGACGCGCAAGGGCAGGTCACCCTCCAACTTGGCCTGCTGGTAAACACCCAGGTCGTCATTGGACACCATGGCGTCGTGGACGCTGGTTAGTCCCGCCTCGGCAAACATTTTGCAGATGAGGGCCAAGCCGCGGCGTCGGTCGTCGGTCGTGGCCGGAGGGATTACCTCCCGCAACACCCGATAGATAGCCCCGCCGTACACCAGGCCGTTCAGTTCTCCGGTTTCCGCCTCGCGCCCCAGCCGCCCGCCCGCCGGGTCAGGAGTGTCTTTACTAAAACCGGCCTCTGCCAAACCCTTGGAGTTGAAAATATAGACGTGGCCGGCCTGGTGCGCGACCATAATAGGATGCTCAGTAGAAACGGCGTCCAGGTCTCGTAGAGTCAAGAACCGCTGCTCAGCAGTCTTGGTATCGTCAAACTTAAATCCCAGCACCCACCGGCCCGCCGGAGTGCCCCTAGCCCTGAGCTTCAGGGCCTCCTGGATCTCTCCCACAGACCTGAGGTCACAGTCTTCCTGGGCCACGTGGCGAGTACCGCTGCTCATCACGTGAGTGTGCGCGTCGATGAACCCCGGCAGCACCGTCTTACCCTGGAGGTTAAGCACCCTGGCGTCGGTGTCTCTTAAACCCAGAACGTCCACGTCGGAGCCGACGGCAAGAAACCGGCCGTCCTTGATGGCTAGAGCGCGGCACCGCGGCAGCGCCGGGTCCATGGTCAGGACATTGGTGTTGTAAATAATGGTGTCGGCGTTTAGGGGCATATCAATCTACGATGGGGTATTCTTGGTCATATTTCTCCGCCAGTTCCCGGCCCTTGGACGTAAGCCGCCATGTTCCATGGGACTTTTGGGTATCACAATACCCCTCTCTTCCTAGTTTCGCATGTGCCTGTCGCATCCTCTTTTGACGAGGGCTTTTGGATGAAGAAAAATCGCGGCGGGCACCTGAAAGAAACGCCTCTTTATCACCTTCCTGATCATCTTCATTGAATAATCTACTTACTTCCCCCAATATTATAACGCTTACCTTTTTAATCACGTCTTCGGTTTTTCCCTCACCGCCCATCCTCCGTAGAACCACCAAAATCACTTTGGTATAAGTATCCTGGTTGTTCAAGTAATCTAGCGGTGATGTCTTATAAAATTCTCGCTGACGCCGGGCATGGATAGTCTCTGTCACATCAGAGTCGTTGTGTAGGTTTTGGACCGCTTCCGCCTCCCCGCCGTTGGGTTCTTGTCATATTTCTCCGCCAGTTCCTGGCCTTTGGCCGTAAGCCGCCATGTTCCATGGGGCTTGATGGTAGCGCAGCGCCCTTCCAATTGTAGTCGCCGATGCGCCTGTGACGCCTTCTTTCGATAAGAGCCGTCAGGTGAAAGTAAATCAGATCTAAGCACTTGAAGAACCGACTCTTTTCTACCTTCTCGCAGCTCGCCAGCACCCTCCTGATAATCCTCATTGAATAGTCCATTTACTTTCTCACATAGTATGACACATACTCTTTTAATAACGTCGTTGGTTTTTCCCTCACCGCCCATCCTCCGTAGGACCACCAAAATCACTTCGGTATAAGTATCCAGGTTGTTCAAGAAAGTATTCGCTTTCTTGGCGAGGTCTAGCGGGTTTAGTGGTGATGCTTTATGTTCTCGCTCACGTCTCGCTTGGACATTGTTGAAGACCGCCGATTGGTCTATAGGCCGTGCCTTTAGCTGCTCCAGTTCATTTTTGTGGTCGGCAACCACCTTCCTGCGTTCGCTTTCCCATTTGTTGAACAGACGGAATTTCTCTACTGTGCTTCTTGGGCGCTGTTCTTTGGGAAGTTTTGCTAAGTAGTCCTCGAACCGTCTTTCCAAGACCAAGTCATCTTTAAGGTTTTTCTCTTCATTGATGATCCAAGCGTGGAGCTTGTCCTGCTCTTCCTTCTTTTTAGTCAGGAGACGTTCCCGTTCCTCGTTAACGAGTTCGATTACTCTCTCTTCCGATTCGCTGACGTGTACCACCTTAACGCCTACTCCGTCAGATCGCGGATCGGCCCGGGGGTGAGTGTCCAGATGGCACAGGTCGCATACTAGGTCGTGGGTGTCATTACATAGCTTTTCCATCTTCCACCATTTCCAGGCGCGCCACTTGCCGCAACGTTGGCAGTCTTTCCCGAAAGTTTCGCCACAGAATTTACAAGATTGTCTGGCCGGATGGGACAACTTTTTGCACCGTTTGCACCAGACCCGCGGGGCTTCTCCTTCCGACGCCTCGCCGCGGGCTCCCAGCGACCATTTTCGGTGTTCTTCAGGGAGGCCGTGTTCCAATGCGTTGCCCGCCAGGTCCAAAACCAAACAGTTGCCGCCGTTGTTCTTGGGGCGTAGACCGCGTCCCACCATTTGCAGATAAAGGGTCAGACTCTTTGTAGGTCTGGCGATGACCACGCAAGAGACATCGGGCAGGTCAAAACCCTCGGAGGCGACTGCTACGTTTACCAGCACATTTAGCTTGCCCTTAGCAAAGTCACTGATGGCGTCGGCGCGCCGGGCGATGTCCGTTTCGGCAAGAATCACTTCGGCGGTTATTCCCGCGTTGTTGAATACCGCCGCTAGGTTTCGGGCATGGACCCTGGATACGGCATAGATGATGGTCTGTCGATTGCTGGCTTGCTCATTCCAAAATTCCAGAGCGCGGGCCGTCATCACCTCCTTAGCGTTGGTCTGTTCAATGCCGGTCTCCGTATAGTCGCCCGTGGCATCAATGCTGCCCCCCAGGATGCGGTGCTCATCGGGTGGCAGTAAGATTTGGACTTCTCAGAGGAATTCTTGCGACTGAAGGTCAGCCACCTGGGGACCGCATATCAGTTTACTGAACAGGTGGTCGAACCCCTCTTTCCTGGATAGCCGCCACGGTGTGGCCGTCATGCCTAAAACGCGCCCGGGCCATTGGCGTATCGCCCGCTCCCAACCCTTCGCGACGGCATGATGGGCCTCGTCAATTATCATCAGGTCGTTGTCGTCGTAGCGGTTCCATATACCCGATTGATCAGAGCGGGGGCTTGCGGTCTGGGCCATAAATATAGCTACTCCATCCCGTATTGGCGGCGCAGCTGTCCCGCGCGTCCAGTTTGGGATTGCCACGCTGACCATAACGGCTTTTCTCAGCATGTCGCGAGTCTGCGCAGCCAATTCCTTGCGGTGGGTGAGCCACACGGCTTTGCATCCTCCGATGAGATGGTCTGCGAGCAGGTGAGCGGCAATGAAAGTCTTTCCACCGCCGGTGGGAAGCTGCATCATCACTGGCCCGTGCTCGGATATGAGGGTTTCTTGGACCCGTTGCAGAAGTTCCTTCTGGTATTTACGCAGTTCAGTCATGGCAGATAGGAGTTGTTTAGTCGAAATTATTAAGTCTTGAGCAGTCCAATATGCTCGTTAAGGTATAGTAGGACTGTCAGGCCTGCAAGAACCATGCCCGTTTGACGGCTCAAAGCGGGCCCAATATACTGCTGCTCTACCGTCCAGTTAGCGGAATGGGAGGCTCGGCTATGACAGACGGCCCAATCAATATCTACGAGTACGAACCCTTGGCCAGGGAGCGGCTGTCCAAGAGTCAGTATGACTTTATTGCCGGCGGGGCCACCGACGAGATTACCCTCAACAGGACCCGCCGCGCCCTGGACGCCATTGCCCTACGTCCGAGAATGATGACGGACGTTAGCGTGATTGATACGGCCACGTCGGTTCTTGGGCACCCAATCAGCTTTCCGGTGATGCCTGCTCCCTCCGGCGCCCATTGTCGGGCGCACGTTGACGGCGAGTTAGCCACCGTCAAGGCGGCGGGTTCGGCGTCAACGGTCATGGTGCTGAGCTCCGGCTCATCGTATACCATGGAGGAGATAGCCCAAGCAGCCACCGGCCCCGTCTGGTTTCAGCAGTATTTCTACGAGGACCGTGGCGTCACCCTGGAGATGGTCCACCGGGCCGAGGAGGCAGGCTATACCGCCATCTGCCTCACCCTGGACATAAAGGCCTCCTCAAAGCGAGAACGCAACATCAGGAATAAGTACGTGGCGCCCAGAACCGCCAACTACCAGTGGGCCAGCAGGCTGGTCCGCGACCCCTCGTCCACCTGGGAATACCTGGAGTGGCTGGCCTCCCGGACATCTCTCCCCCTGATCCTCAAGGGAATAATGACCGGCGAGGAGGCCGGGCGGTGCGCCGGCTACGGGGCCAAGGCCGTCATCGTCTCCAACCACGGTGGCAGACAGCTGGATACAACCTTTGCCACCGTTGAAGTGCTTCCTGAGGTGGTAGATGCCGTGCGAGGGGAGGTGGAGGTCTATATGGACGGTGGCATCAGGCGGGGGTCCGACGTGGTCAAGGCAGTGGCCCTGGGAGCGCGGGCGGTCCTCATCGGGAGGCCCCTATTCTGGGGTCTGGCCGTCGACGGAGAGGCCGGAGTGCGTCACGTCCTCCAAATCCTGAGGGACGAGTTGGAGATGACCATGGCTCTCTGCGGGCGCCCCACCCTAGAGAGCTTGGACCGAAGCATGTTGGGATTGAACTCCCCACTGCTGAGCTTGTTGCAGCCACCCCACGGCCCCGCGTCGCTCAACCCCTAGTCGTCATGGCGGCAGGAGTGAGCAACTGTTTGTCTCTTTTGGTCCAGCCAAAGGGCGTTAGACCGGGGTGACTGAGAGGGTAGTCTCCGGCATCTGAATTCCGTGAAATTCTCTGACCCAACCGAATCCATCGCCGCCTGAGGCCACGATCCCTCATAAGTTATATGGTCGGCGACTTGGGTTTGTGGGTCGCTTAGGGACATGGCAACGCGTGTCTGCAAGGTAAACGGAGTGGCGGTATGGGGGCGGCCGGCGATTGACTACGCTCTGCCTCACAACTATAATCCCGTTCGCCGTGGGGATGAAAGGTTGATGCCGCGGCTTCGGGTATCAACCCCTGAAGCTTGACAGAACAGCTTCCGACCCTGCTCATTGCCGAGAGGAAACCAAGACCGTGGACCCAACCAAGATCGGAATATACCTACAGGCCCAAGAGGGTAGGATAGTACGGGTCACTTCGCCCTACTGGATACCCGAAGAGCCGGACTGGGTAATGGTGACCAAGGACCCCAACGTTACACTGGTTGCGGCCCGAGAAATCATTAAGAGCAAGGGCCTGATGAATGACCCCTCCCAGGTGGTCTGGACGGGGCTGCCGTCCCAGGAATAGCGAATTAACATAAAATCGAGACATCGGCTCCGGGAGAGAAAATGACTGATAGGATGGCAGAGTTCCTTGAAGACTCCCAAGGATTCCTTGGGCTTGAGTCAACTGACGTCCCTCAAGGGGCCCAAGTGGCGGACTGGCTCACAATTCGACGCTTCTGCGCCGCCCTGGGAGACCCCAACCTCCTATACAAAGACCCCGCCTCCGGAGTGTCTACCAAATACCACAGCATGATTGCGCCACCCACTTTTGTCGCCGCCATCAGGACACCCACCGCCGGAGCGGCCTACGTCCATAAAGACTACGGCGTGACCAAGATAACGCGCCGGGTATCCATAGAATGGGTTGACGTCATTCGCGTGGGAGACCGGCTTGACAGCAGCCTGAAGGTCACGTCGGCAACCCCGGGGAAGCCCATGAAGGACCGATCCACTGCCAACATAGACTGCAGCGCAACCTATCGCAATTCCTACGGCGGTCTCATCGGCTCGGCCACGGGGACCTCTGCCATGGTTCCCTTCCGCAAGGGAGAAGCCATGATATGTGACCGCGAAATCTACGAGTATTCCGATGAGGAGATAACCCATATCCAAAAGGGTATAGAGGACGAGCCGCCGCCCAGGGGCAAGCTGTTGCGATACTGGGAAGACGCGGCCATTGGAGAGAAGCTTCCCCATCTGGTCAAAGGGCCGCTGAGTCTCTCGGACATGATGGCGTGGATAGTTGCCGAGCAGAAGGCCATGCCCTTGGGTTCCCCCGTCTACAATAGTTTGAAGCAAATGCCCGGAAGAACCCGCACCAACCCCTCCACCAACTGGCCCTTCTGGGACGCCGACCAGGAATATGAAGACATTCTCTCGTCCAAGGACGCCGGCTTCAACGCTCCTTTCAGCAGGGGTATGCATTTGGTATGTTTGGCAGGACAAGTACTGACCAACTGGATGGGCGACGACGGGTTCCTTCGTTCCCTCAACATTGAGCTACACAACCACTTCTTGTACGGAGACACCATGTGGCTCCGTGGAGAGGTGACTGACAAGTACAGAGAGAGGATTGGCGACGTTACGTACTTCGCCGTTGAGGTGCGAATTAACGGGACCAGCCAGATTGGGGAAACGGTGGCGGTGGGAAGCGCCGTTGTCTATCTGCCTTCTCCGGGACACTCCGTGGCACTACCTATCCCACATTAGCGGACCCGTCCATCCCCCATTGAAGGAGCTTTGTCACATGGCTACTAAGCAGACTTTTGAAGAGGCTGTGGCCGAATATATTGAACGGACCAGGGCGCAAATTGGACAGGAAGTGATGGAAAACCTGCCTCCGGACCCGCCCTCGCCCATCGACCAGTCCGGCCCGCCTTTCGAGGCAACCCTGCGCTTGGACGAACGTACCGTACGAAACTATGCCCTGAGTATTGGCGACGATAACCCCCTCTTTACCGACCCAAGCTATGGCAAGCGGTCCCGCTACGGCAGCCAGATAGCGCCCGGCCCCATGTTGGCCCTCATTCGATACCCCTCAGCCCACGGCGCCAAGCGGCCCCAGGGCTATCCCCTGGCCAATTTCATCTCAGGCACAGCCTGGGAGTTCTACGACGTTATCCGCGCGGGCGCCAAATTCCGCTCATCCAAGGTGACCAAGGAGTTGCTGGAGAGGGAGGGGTCGCAAGGCAAACTGGTCTTCCTAATCTCCGAGGTCTACTACCATGACTTTCATGGCGACATGCCCGCCAAGTGCTATGGCACTCAGATAATGGTGCCACAGCGCAGCATGGAGTCCTCCCGCGCTGTGCCCCGGGAGAAGCTGGGCCAGCACATGATGTACGAACGAAAGGCTTCACAGTACACACCGGAGCAAATCCAGGAATACGTTCGGCAGATAGAAGGGTTCCAGCGCCGGGGCGCCGAGCCGCTGTACTGGGAAGACGTGCAGGTGGGAGATAAACTTGGACCCTTTGTCATACCCCCTTGGACCCTTCAAGATCAGGTATCCCGGCACTTCATGGATTACTGCACCAAGGCTGCGGAAAACCTGCCAGGCGACGAGCTGGCTTTTGAGCCATCGTATCATCACTCCCGCAGAACCGGGGAATGGGTGCGGGTGCACCCCATAACCCGTTGGCCCTGGACTCCCGGCTCTGAGCATGAGGACGCTTTGTTGGCCATATATCGCGGACTTCCGGGGCCCTTTGACTTTGGAGTGCAGCGGGTCCAGATTCCCGCTCAACTCCTCACCAATTGGATGGGCGACGATGGGTTTATCAGAAGGCTGTACATTGCCTTGAGAAAGCCCGTCTTCTACGGAGACGTAACCATCTATACGGGTACTGTGGCCAAGAAGTTCAAGGAGACCCAAAGGGGCGAAGCCGCCGAAGGCGCCGTGGCCGGTGAGGTGGAGTACAACGCCGTGGGTATAAGCATAGAAGGCACCAATCAGGTGGGCGAATCCCAGGCTCCTGGGACCGCTACCGTATATCTGCCTTCCAGAGAGACCGGGCCGGTGAAATTGCCGGTGCCGCACCCTGCAAGACCGCCTTTTGTGAGCTACAATACCTATCGGAAGGACTGGTACTAGACTTGACCGGCAGCTACAACTTCTCTCCTCAGAAAGAGGCCTAATGGCGCTGTTGCTGGGCGACAAGGAAGTTGACCAGGTCATGGACATGAATGACTGCATCCAGGTGATGGAGGACGCCTTCCAACAAGCCGGAAGGGGTGACACCTGGAACCGTCCCCGCTCACGAATTCGCCTGCCGCGTGGCTTCCACCATCTAATGGCGGCAGCTGTAATGGGGAGCGAGGTTTTTGGGTTGAAGACCTACACCAGCTTCCGCGCCGGTACCCGGTTCCTCATCCTTCTCTATGACAGCGGGACGGGGGACCTGCTGGCGCTAATACAGGGGTCCCGGTGCTCCGTTCTTCGCACCGGCGCAGTCAGTGCCTTGGCCACTAAACACATGGCCAGAAAAGATGCCTCCACCGTAGGCATCATTGGCAATGGCTTCCAAGGTCGGGGACAGCTGGAGGGCGTATGCGCCGTGAGAGATATCAAATCGGTGAAAGCCTACGATCGCTACCCGGAGGCCAGTGAAAAGTTCTGCGCGGAGATGTCCCGGTCCTTGGGATTGGAGGTTATCCAGGTCCCCGACGTTGAAGAATGCGTCCAGGGGTCTGACATTATTATCACCATGACCACTTCCCGCCGGCCCGTTCTAATGGGGGATTGGCTGGAAGCGGGTATGCACGTCAACGCCGCGGGAAGCAATCACTGGATTAGGCAGGAGGTTGACGACAAGGTGGTCCGTCGAGCCAGCGTAATCGTGGTAGATAGCCTGGAGGACGCCCAGGTGGAGTCTGGAGACCTGCTTTACCCCATTGAAAGGGGCGTTGTAAGGTGGGACCAGGTGCATGATCTGGCATCGGTGGTCGCCGGCCGTGTGTCGGGCCGTACATCTGACCAGGACATTACCCTGTTCGAGTCCCAGGGTATCGCCGTCAGCGACATTGCCGCTGCAGCCTACGTCTATAGGAAGGCCAAGGAGCAGGGGCTGGGCGCCAACGTGCCCCTGGAGCTCTAGCAGTTGGATAAAAAGACCAGCAAACGGGGACCATTGGCCGGCCTCAGAATTATTGACTCCACCACCATGGTGGCCATGCCGACAGCCCTTCACATTATGGCTGACATGGGGGCCGAGGTCATCAAGGTGGAGACTCATACCCTCTTCCGCACCGAGGCGGCTAGGTTACTTTATGCCGATAATAACCCGGGGGACGAGCCGTGGAACCGGGACGGCTCCTTCAACGCCCTGCAGAGGAGCAAACTGGGCGTCACCCTCAACTTGAAGATACCGGAGGCCGTCCAAGCCTTCAAGGAGCTGACCAGGATAAGCGACGTTGTGGTTGAGAACAACCGGGCCGGTACAATGGACCGTTTGGGCCTCTCCTACCAGGAGCTTCGTAAGGAAAAGCCGGACCTTATCTATGTTTCCAACACCGGTTTTGGGCACACCGGTCCCTGGAGGACATACGCCGGCATCGGCAGGATGTTTGAGCTGACGTGCGGCTTGAGCCAGTTTACCGGCTATCCCGACGAGGGGCCGCGACGAGTGGGCAAGGCCTTCTTTGACTTACACGTGGGCTGGACTGCAGTCTTCGCTATTCTGGCGGCCCTGCACTATCGGCAGAAGACCGGAAAGGGCCAGTGGATAGACCTGGCCATGTACCAGATAGGCGTCGCCACTATGGGAGACGCTATCCTGGATTACGAAGTGAACGGGCGAAACGGCCGCATTATGGGTAATCGCCATCCCTACCAAGCCCCCCACGGTGTATACCGATGCAAGGGAGACGATAAGTGGATAGCTGTTGGCATTGAGAATGATGAGCAGTGGAACGCCTTGGTACAGGTTATGGGCAGCCCCCCGTGGTCCAGGGAAAAACGATTTGCGGACGGCCCCTCCCGCTGGCAGAATCAGGACGAATTGGACAGGCTTCTGAGGCAGTGGACGGGAAATTGGGGACACCTGGAGCTTATGGCCCGGCTTCAGGGTGTTGGAGTTCCGGCCGCCGCCGTGATGAATAGTAAGGAGGTGCTTACGGACCCGCATCTTCGGCACCGTAATTTCTACGAGCGGATAACCCATCCAGCGAGGACAGGCATCGGCGCCAAGACCTACTTTGGACGCCCTTGGAAGATGTCCAAGACTCCCAGCGCCATTCAACGGCCCGCCCCCAGTCTGGGGGAGCACAACGAACGCGTCCTGGGTGACTTGTTGGGACGGAGCGACGATGAGGTCCAGAGGCTTTACGACATTGGGGTCTTGGGCAAGGTGCCCACGGACCCGCCCGACTTCAAGCCGCCTTCCTATGAAAAGCAGCTTGAGGAAGGTACTCTGGCGGGCTACGATCCCGACTATAGCAAAATTGTAGGAACCGAGTAGCATGACTGACACTGCTTTGGGCCAGTTTAGAATAGTTGACCTGAGCACCCACGTGGCCGGGCCGCTGTGCACCAAGATGTTCGCCGACTACGGGTCGGACGTTATCAAGGTGGAGCTTCCGGGCAGCGGTGACCCTTCACGGGGCATAGGCCCCTTCTTCCATGACGACCCGCACCCGGAAAAGAGCCTGCTGTTCTTCTACCTTAACTGTAACAAGCAGGGCGTCACCCTGAATCCGGAAACCGTCGCCGGAAGAAATCTACTGCTATCACTGATAAAAGACGCCGACGCGCTTATCGAAAGCTTCCCCGCAGGATACCTGGAAAATCTGGGCCTGGGCTATGAGGAGTTGGAGAAGGTGAATCCTGGGCTGGTGGTTACCTCAATCACGCCCTTTGGACAGGACGGGCCCCATCGTGACTTCGCGGGCAACGACCTTATTTATTACGCCATGAGCGGGATGATGTATTCCAGCGGCGCCTACCATAGAGAGCCGTTGAAGCATGGCCATCCCCAAAGCTACTACATGGGCGGAATGACAGCGGCCTATGCCACCTCGGCGGCGCTGTTTTCTAGGGCCATGACGGGCCAAGGCCAGCATATTGACCTTTCTCTGCAGGAGTCCGTTGCCGCGCACCACTACGACAGCGCCACCCGCTACTCGTATACCGGGACCATAGAGCGTCGGGCGCCCAAAGTGGAAAGCAGCTCGTTCAAGGGTACGCGCTTTGAAGGCATAGTGCCCAGCAAAGACGGGTTCATTGCCCCCACTATGCAGCGAGGGCGTCCAACGGCCCCGTTCCACGAATATATTACCCTTCTGGGACACCCTGAGTTGGACGACGACAGGTTTGACAGTCGTCAGCTAATTGCGGAGCATCGGGAGGAGCTTGACGAGGTACTTCTGCCGCTTTTGAAAAAATGGGACAAGGCGGAGTATTTCAATACCTTCATGTCTGAAGGCTTTGTCGCCGGGGTTGTGCAGACTTCTGAAGACCTGCTCAACTGTCCGCAGCTAAAGGAGCGAGGCTATTTTACGGAGGTTGTTCACCCTGTAATTGGGCGTATCAGAGTACCTGGCGAGATGTTCAGGCTGCCTGAGTGCCCTTGGGCAATGCGGTGCCCCGCTCCTCTTTTGGGCCAGCATAACGAAGCCGTATACTGCGACGAACTGGGGTACACGAGGAAAGACCTGGTAGCTTTTCGTCAGCTGGGCATTATCTAATAGTGCATTCTAAACCGACGCATCTCCAGCTGCTAGTTGGTGGTTATGCAGGTTACGGTGTTGCGGATACCGGCAATCCCCCGGATTTCTGTTTGTAAAATGCGCAAGATAGAATGCACGTCGTCGGCCACCACAGCGGCCACAATGTCGTAGGGGCCCAGCACCTCGTGAACTTCCACCAAGCCCTGCATCTCCCTAAGGCGATCCATTACTTGTTTGGTGTAGGCGACATCAGCATTTATGAGCACGTACGCCTTGGTCATTGTCGTACCCTCAATTCATGGGAAAACTTGATCCACTCCTTTACACTTTCTTGAGAATAGCATTGCAGGCCCCCAGGTACTACTTCGTATATCCATTATGCTAGAGCGCCCTGGCGACTGAGGGGCCACTTTCCCCACGCAATTTAGCATTACATAAGCAAGGATACCATTGACGCCAAAATCAGCGGTGCTTGAGAATAGTACTGTCTCTTGAGACATGGTTTCTTACTAGGGCTTTTCACTGCGGCATACATAGGCAAAACTCTTCCTTTTGGGTAACATGATACCGTTTACGGGCGCAAGAAAAGGGATATTCTACGGCTGGTGGATCGTTGTCATCAGTGTGTTGGTCAACGCGGTCCCCGCCGGCCTTTACTTCATTGGTTTCTCCGTCATGTTCCTTCCCATAAGCAGGGACCTGGGTATGGGAAGGGCCGCTGCGTCCCTACCCTTCTCCCTGACACGTGCAATATCAGCGATACAAAGCCCGCTGATAGGAATCCTCATAGATCGGTTTGGCCCCGGCAAAGTACTCTTTTTCTGCACCCTGTTTGCCGGGTTGGGCTTTGTACTCCTCAGCCGGGTGGACAGCTATCTGATGTATTTTCTGGTAGTCCTTCTAGTCCTGTCTCCGCCCATCATGGGTGGTTTCGACTCAACATCCATTACGGCCACGTGCCAGTGGTTTGTGAGGAAACGAGGGATGGCCTTGTCAATAATTGTCCTTGGGTTTGCCCTGGGTGGGTCCGCACTGCCACCGTTGCTGGCAATTGCAACCGAGAATTTCGGCTGGCGGAATACCCTCCTGGGCGCCGGAGTGCTCCTTTGGATCATATACCTTCCCCTTAGCACCAGAATGCATAGCTCCCCGGAATCACGTGGATTGCTGCCCGATGGAGACCCTCCCCCACCCTCGGACGAAAGCGATGCAGCCCCGAAGCGGCGCACTAGGTTCGTCCCTGCTTTGGTGCCTGGAGAGTTGCCTCTTAGGGAGGCTTTCAAAACAGTCACCTACTGGGTTTTGGCCATAAGTCTGGGCATGAGAGGGATGGTCTTTACCGCTATAGCCGTGCACATGGTTGCCATAATGATATGGAAGGGCATAGACGAAGGCACGGCGGGGCTTCTCATTGGCATGTTGGCGCTGCCCTGGATACCCATTTCACTGCTGATGGGCTGGATGGGAGACCGATGGGATAAGCGGCGGGTAGCCGCCATGGGAGGCGTTGTAAGCGGGCTGGGTATGTTTACGCTGGTACTGTTGGACCACGTGGAAGTTTGGCAGATGATGGGCATTTTTGTCATGTGGGCTTTCAGCGAGGGTGGTTTGCCGCTGGGATGGGCCATGTTGGCGGACCAGTTTGGACGCAGAAACTTTGCTGTGCTGCGCGGTGGCATCATGGGGGTCTTTAGCGTCCTTGGCATCGGCACCCCTCTTTACGCTGGTTGGGTGTTCGACAGGTCCGAGAGCTACCAGTGGGTAATCTTTCCCGCAGGAGTTGTTCTGGTCACCGCGGGGGCGCTGAGCTGGATCATGCCTCGGCTAAAGACCACGGTAAATCCTCTCCCTGGCGCCACCTCATGACCCCCTTCTGATTCATCGCAGCGATGGCTAGGACTGGCCATGTGTGTTATCTCATCGGCAGACGACGGCGCCGTCAGCACGCAACCCACAGATGTGGCGACTGCCACTACTTACGGATATGAATGGTGGCATCGGCGGCCACGACTGACCATTGAGCGTCCGCTAAGCGTAGATAGTCTGCGTTCAAGCTTGATGACTGAAGCTGCAAATCCGATGTTGTCCACAGGTCAGCCGCTATCGCTCACCTCTGGCTATTCACGGCTTTCAAGTCCACAGTCCACGAGTAGCGGAGCTTATGGTGTCTATTGTGTGCCATCCACTTTTCAGTGGGTGGTTGGCCTTCATTGTCCAGTAGGACTTTCCACGCCAGGGTGGTTGCCTTCGCCGTCCGTCGTTGGGTCGGGAGCGACTTGGCCTAGAAACACCTTGGCAAGTATGTCTGTGTCTTGGACCGATTGGGGAGTGCCGTCGTGAACCACGCGCCCCTTGTCTAGGACGTAGGCCCTATCCACAATGGCCAGCACCCCTTTGATGTTGTGCTCCACAACTAGGATTGTGGTGCTGAGCCGGGCACTGATCTCGGAGACCTTTTGGAAGACCTCTCGAACCACGATGGGCGCAAGGCCAAGGGTGGGTTCGTCGAGCAACAGGACATCGGGAGCGGCCATCAGTCCACGACCCAGGGCGAGCATCTGCTGCTGCCCCCCTGACATCTGGCTTGCCAGGTCGCGGCGCTTCTCATAAAGCACCGGGAATAGCTCCATGACCGAGTCCATCCTGTTCTCTTTTTCGGCTCTATCGTTCAGGTAGAGGCATCCCATCTCAAGGTTCTCTTTGATGGTCAGGTGAGTAAACACCCGTCTGCCCTGTGGCACGTAGGCGATGCCCTCCTTCACGATCTCGTGCGTGGGGAGCGACAGCACGCTGCGGCGCCAACGCACCTCACCGCCGACCACAGGGGCCAGCCCCATGATAGCCTTTAAGACGGTGGACTTTCCGGCGCCGTTGGGCCCCATCACCGCCACAACCTCGCCCATCTCGACTCCGAGGGAGACCTCATCTAAAGCGACGACAGCGCCGTAATGCACTGAGAGATCGACCAACTCCAGGAGCTTTGATTTGATGCCGGACGATTCCTGCCCATCGGACGTGGAGCTTACGCCATTTCCGCTTGTTATATTTTCTGGAGTATCCATTTTTCCAACATTTTTTTCACTGAGGCCGACTCACTATGGCCTGGAACTATACGCCAAGATACGCCTCTATCACCTCTTTCCTACTCAGTACCTCATTGACCTCGCCCTCAGCGAGGAGTGTGCCGCTGTCCAGGACGAATAGGTAGTCCGATATCTCCCGGACGATGTCCATGTTGTGGGAGATGAAGATGATGGTGTGGCCCTGCTCTCCTCATGTGCTTCATAATCCCCTTGACCCGCTCCACCATCTCTGGAAAGAGACCCGCGAAGGGCTCGTCGAACAGGTAGGTGTTGACATCCAGTGCCATGGCGCGGCCGATCTCCAGGAGCTTTCTCTGGCCATAGGACAGGTCCATGGCGAAGGCATTACGCTTCTCCCACATACCGACACTTTCCAACATAGACCTGGCTTTGGCACTATGGCTGGGCTTGCCCCGTTCAAACAGAGATGGAAAGAGCCGGCGCTCCGTCAAGACGACCATGATGTTGTCCCACACGCTGATTTGGTCGAAGAGCCTGACCTCCTGGAAAGTACGGGTGAGGCCATGCTGCGGGGTCTCGTGGGCCTTGACCTTTCTCAGGCCAACGCCGTCGATAATAACCATGCCCCCGTCGAGTGGAACTATGCCGCTCAGCAGGTTGACAAGCGTGGACTTTCCCGAACCGTTGGGTCCCACTACGCTGGTCACGCCCCCTCTGGGAATGGATATGGAAAGATCGTCCACCGCCCGGACGGCGCCGAATAGCTTGGATATTCCGACGGTCTCCAGCACGACTGTATCAGGTGATTTGGGTTTGGTCATAGCTTGTATCTCCCCATCAAGCCCTGCGGCCTGAACAGCATTAGCAATACCAGCAGGATGCCGAGGATAACTTGACGCGCCTGGCCAACGAACTCGTTGGGTAGGTATGGCAGGAAGCGCATCCCCTCCTCCATCATAACAAAGGCCATGGCGCCTAGGAGTGATCCCCAGATGGTGGCCAGTCCGCCTAGGATTACGATGGACACCAGGAGTATCGACTCCATCAGGACGAAGGAATTGGGGTCGATGAAGGTGGTCCAGCTCCCGAACAGCGCCCCTGCGAGGCCGGCCATCATCGCGGAGATGACCCAGATGGCGAGCTTGAATTGTGTAACGCGGTAACCGAAGACCTCGATGGCCTGCTCATCCTCGCGAATTGCGGTCAACACCCTCCCGAATGATGAGGTGACTATGAACCAAGAAATGAGCATGACGACCGCAAGAAACACGAGAGCAAGGATGAGGAACTCCAACTCGCCATTTAGCACCCATCCGCCTATTTCCGGCCTGGCTATATCGTGTATGCCAAAGGCGCCCCTAGTGAGGCTCCTCAAGTTCAGGAATAGATTGAACGCTATTATGGCGAAGCCGAAGGACACGAGAACGTAGATGTCGTCTCTGAACCGGTTGAAGACGACGCCCACGACGAGGGCAACGAGTCCGGCGAGGATTATACTCACCGGCAGAGCGGCGAAGAAAGGCCAGCCGAAGGTTGGAATGGCCTCCGTCCGGAGCTGCTCGTACGCGGTGTCCGATGTGAGCACGGCCATGGCGTAGGCCCCGATGCCGAAGAAACCGATGTGTCCCACAGACAGAAGTCCGGTGAATCCCACTACCAGGTTCAAGCTCACGGCAAGAATGGCCCAGATGGCGAACACTGTGCCAACCGTTACGGCGAATCCGCCGCCTTGCCATATCATGAACGCCAGGGCCCAGCCAATGATAAACAGGTTTGCCCACAACTCAACGTTGCCGCCGCCGTAGTTGCGGATTCGCCGTGGATCGCGCGCTATTGCAAGCAGGGCAGGAATCGCACCAGTATTTGTCAGCATTGGTTCACTTCCTGGGTATAAGGCCCTTGGGCCAGAACGAAAGGAACATAATCAGCACGACGAAGGATATGACGTCCTTCCACTCACCGGCCAGGTCCCATATACCGAACTGCTCTACTATACCCAAAGCAAATCCACCCACTATTGCACCGTAGAGGTTTCCGATTCCCCCGACCACGGAGGCAATCCAGCCCTTTAACATTAGAAGGAGGCCCATCCTGGGCTGGATGGCGGTATCATGGCCGCTCAGTAGACCGGCCAGAGCGGCGTAGACCGCACCTATGAAGAACACTACCGCGATGACAACGGTGGTGTTTATACCCACAACTTTGGACACCTCCTCGTCGTCGCCGATGGCCCGTACCGCCTTGCCGAAGGACGTTCTCCTTAGCACGATGAGCAGAAACGCGAAGCCCACAAAGGCCACGCCTATGGTGAAGATGCTGAACCCCTTGATGTTTGCGCCGCCGATGGTCCAAGGGTCGCTGCCAAAGGCTTCAGGAAGGGGACGAGGCGCGCTCTGAAAGACAATGGTAGTGAAGGCGGTGATTGCGAGAAGTATGCCGAGGGATGCAACAAGCATTATGAGTGGGGATCTGGCGCCTTTCTGCATGTACAGGTAAAGGCCCCTGTAGAGGGCCACTCCGACGGCGCCCGCTAGAAGGCAGGACACGCCCCAGCTCAGATAGAGGCTTACGCCGGGTGTTTGGGCAACCAGAAGACCGGAGACCATTCCCGCGGCCCCCGCAGGAATGAGTGCAACGGCGAAGAACGCCCAAAGGTCTCCGTATGGCCGTATGCGCCGGTAGCCCCGAAAAATCACCCATCCCGAGGCGACCGCCGCTAGTCCGCCAATGGCCGGGCTGAGCATAATGTTGATCTCGTCGGGAATGGCCAACACTATGCCTATATAGGCCCCTGCGCCGGCTGCGACCAGCCCTCCGGTTATGCGAAGTGCCGCCGGCGTGAAACGGTCTTGCAATCGACTATATAGGCCTTCACGGAACGCCCAAACTATTACACCGGCGGCTACTGCGCCAAAGAGGATGTTAACAATGGGGTTGTTAACCTGGTAGAGGCCTCCCAGCGTCTCCCCCGACCTGAGGTAGAACACCCCGTAGGCGCCAAGGGCGGCAGCGGCTCCATAGTAGAGGTCGAAGAACCACACAGTGCTGTAGACGATGGTAAATCCCATCGCCAGCAGCGCGTAGACAGCCCCCACTGACAGACCGTTGAAGGTAAACTGCAACGCTTGTACGGGGGACTCGCTGATCTTCCAACCAATGTACCCCGCAACGACGATTGTCAACGCGATAGCTAGTAGCTTGCCCTGCTGATCTGTAAATCCTAGTAAACGGGCGCCTATACTGTGGGGCCAACTTAACGTACGCAAGCCAGTCTCACCACCCAAAGGTTTACCAATTCAGTCTACTGGCTGGGAGCAGGGCCGAGGACCTTGTAGCCATAGTTGTCCTCAATCCGCTCTGCCGTAGGCAGGACCTCCACTACCACGTTGCTCAGGCCGACAACCTCGCCATCCGAGTCGAAGCTGTAGCCGTCCCCGATGGCGCCGCTCCAGGTTATCTCATACAGGCAGTCCCTGAATCCGTCCGCGTCCTGGTCGTCGCCGGTCTTCTTCAGACACTCTGCGGCAATATAGACGTCGTCGTAGGCCGATCCCACGTACCAGGGGAGGGTGATGTATCCGTAGCGTTGCCTGAAGTTGCCTAATACCTTCTGGCCACTGGTGTTGGCGGGGTCAATATCTGCGATGATTGCCTTGACTCCCGTGGCGGCGTCCCCCGCTATCTCCAGCGCGGTGGACCCGATTGGAACGATGTCGGAGTAGATGGGACCATCGTAGTTCAATTCCCTGAGCTGCTTGAGGATGGTGCCGCCGGTAAACTCCGACTGCGCGGCGACGTGAATTGCATCAGGGTTTTCGCTGAGCAGTTTGCTCAACTGGGTCCTGAAGTCGGTGGCGTCCGATGAGTAGCGCTCCGCCGCAACAGCACGTCCACCCACCTTTTCAAATTGCGCGACCGAGGTCAGCCTCACACCCTCCGCGTAGTCTGTGGACTCGGTGATTGTAGCTATGGTGCGGATACCATCAGCCCACATCACGTTGCCTGTGTCGATGCCTAGCTGTGCATCGCTCATGGACGTGCGGAAGATGTAGTCGCCAGCGCTCGCGATGTCGGGGTTGGTTGCCAGCCCGGAGAAGAGGACAACGCCTTCCGCCTCCGCGAGGGGTGCCGCTCCGAGCATTGCACCGCTGCAAGAAGTGCCGAGGATAATCTTGACGTCGTCAACGTCGGTCAGCTTGTTGTAAGCGGTGATGGAGTCCTGGGCGCTGCATTTTGAGTCCTCGACGATGAGCTCCAGCATTCGCCCATTAATACCACCGGCCTCGTTGATCTCATCTACCGCCATCTCCTTGGCCTGGACGGCGACCCTGCCGTAGGTCTCACCGGGGCCTGTGACCGACTCCATGACGCCGATGGTGAAGGGTCCCTCTTCGCCCCTGCCGCAGGCCATGACCACCAGCCCCAACACACCCAGCAACCCGAACAAAATCATCCATTTTGCAGATAACATTTGTACTGATTCCCCCTTCTAGAAGATGCCGTTGAAGAATTCATGCCACTATTTCACTACATCTTACTTCAATAATGCAAGTGACGATCAGACCAATAATGCAAGTACTATGGATACTCGTTTCCAACGGTTCTTGCTAGCCTGACGGTAGAGCGAGTCCGCTTCCTTCCGTTACTCCCGTAAGCCATGGCAGCAAATCATTCCTCTCTGTATGCTGGCAGTAGTCGCCACCCATGACGCTGCCTTCGCCGTCTCAACCACCGTCGCCTCACCCTCAAGCATCCCGTTCAACACCTATATCCTTTATCCTCAATTGTTCTCTGTTCGTCAACATCAGTCCTTTCATAGACTGGTATTTTCATTGCACAGTTAGCCACCGACATAATCATTGAACATCTACAGTCAACATCTACATTTTTGGACACACGACTTGACTATAGTTCTCCATACAGTTAGGCTACGACAAAGTACGGCACAATTCGCCGTGGGCACAGCATGTAACTTAGGAGGTGAGGTATTGTGACCATGAGTATTCAGTGGTCCAAGCTCTGGAATGTTCCCTATCTATTAGGTGCGTCGGTTATCTTAACTCTGTTGATTATGGCCTGCGGAGAAGATGCGACTCCCACTGCCACCCAGATGCCCGCGGCCACAGCCGCCGCTACGGCCGCTCCCGCTCCCACCCAGAGGCCCACAGCCGCGGCTACGGCCGTTCCCACGCCCACCACCCCAGCGGCTACCATGGCGCCAACGCCGGTAGTGAGCAAGATAGTGGTGGCTATAACGCCGCCGTCTCCGCAAAGCACCCTGTTCCATAAGGTGTGGGTTGAGGGAAGCGGTCCTCTCCGGGGGATGTACGAGACCCTCATCGGCTTTAATCGATACACCCGCGAATACGAACCCACTCGGTTGGCCACGGATTGGAGTATGTCTCCCGACGGTACCAAGTGGACTTACCAGCTTCGGAAGGGTATCCCTTTCCACGACGGCACCGAGTTCACCGCTAAGGACGTGGTGTTTACTTGGGATCTGTACGCAAACAGTAGGCTTTCCGGGTCCGCCCTGATGCTGGAGGTCATTGACGACGAGAGCAGCTTCGACATACCCAATCCTCACGAGATTACTTGGAACCTCAACAGGCCGGAAGCCACCATTGGCATCTGGACCTCCGACATGTTCCAGTGGCTGAACTTGAGTAAGGATCACTGGGACAAGGTGGGAGAAGAGGGGTACGCCGCTGACCCAATTGGCACCGGGCCCTTCAGGTTTGTTAGTTTTGGAGAAAACAGCCACATCGCCTTTGAGAAGGTGGATGACCACTGGCGCCAGACCCCGGAGATAGACGAGCTTGAGTTCCGCTACGTTAAAGAAGACGCTACCCGTGTGGCCATGCTTTTGGCCAAAGAGGCCCATATTTCTGACATTCCGCGAAACCTAATCCCTCAAATACGGGAGCAGGGATACTCGGAAGTCTACAGCACCTTACCAGGGTTCATAGTCTTCATGATGTTTGGAGGTCAGTACTACTACCAGCCGCCTGGCTGGGAGCATAAGTTTGACCCTACCTCTCCTCTGACAAAAGTTGAGGTCCGCAAAGCTCTGAGTCTTGCTATCGACCGGGAAGAGATTAACGAGGTCTTTTTCGCAGGAAAGGCTGCCGACGCCACAGCCTTCAAAATTCATCCCACCGACCCGGCCTTCAACGACCGCTGGACACCAGACCCCTTCGACCCCGAGCAGGCTCGACAACTACTGACTCAGGCAGGTTATCCCAATGGCTTTGAACTAGAGGTTGTCGCCAGTAAGAAGCCCGGCCTGTCGGAAGGCCCCGAGATCTCGGAGACCATCGCCCAATACTGGAGAGACGTGGGAGTTAACGTAGAGCTGAGAGAGATTGAATATGCAGAGATGCTCAGCATGGGACGTACATGGGACCTACAAAGGCACGCCCGTCTGGAGATGCACGGGTTCTTCTCCTACGAGATGTCTTTGACCCTGAACCTAAAAGTCACCGCCACGGAGGATAGAGCCCGCGGCGGTATGTTTGCCCATGAGGTGACCAATGACCTGGTGCTGGAGATTGAACAGACGGTAGACCCAGCGAAGCGATTGGAGCTGTTCCGGGAGATGGGTGATTTTCTTTACGATCAGCGCGCCATTTTGCCCCTCTACTGGGTACTGCCCGTCGCGGCCTACGATTCGGGTATCATTGCAAAGTACGAATCCGACTTCTCCAATCAGGGTCCCACCCGACATTGGGAATATGCCGAACTCGTGAAACAATAGATCACAATTAGGAGGAATAGAGATGCGTGACGGTTACAAGATTATAGATGCGGACGCTCACTTCTACGAGCCGCCGGACATATGGGACAAGTACATGGTGGGCGAAGAGTGTTACGACGAACGGCCCCGGGTGGCCAAGGTTCATGGCAGGGCAATCCTGCAATACACTGACGGCCAGATAGCGGTGGGAGGTAACAGAGAGCGGAGCTCTCAAATCCTGACGGAGAAGTTCGCCCATGGCTATAACAACTGGTGGAACGCGCAAAGCCGCCTGGAAGACATGGATGAGCAAGGGTGGGACATCCAGGTAATTCTGGCCACCAACGCCGCTGTCTCCGCTGCCTACAACCGGGAGGCTAACGTATACGCGGCCATGTGCCGCGCCTACAATAACTGGGCCCACGACTACTGCAGCCTGGCGCCGGAACGGCTTAAGTTCTGCGGCCAGGTGCCGGGGGAGCTGCTGGATGAGATGGTGGTGGAGATGAGACGCGCCGTCACGGAAAAGGGTGCCGTTTCCATCTTCCTTCCTCAGGCCATTCCAGATAAGATGTGGCACCACCCGGACTATGACCCGGTGTGGCAGGCAGCGGTGGATTTGGAGGTGCCCCTAGCCATCCACGGCATGGATAGCGCCACAGGAAAGCCCCTGTTGGGCGTCCGCTATAACGGTGTGGAGGGAGGCGCTCGGTCCGTGGGAACCCTTATAGGGTTCCCCTTCGAGAACATGTTGGCCTTGGCACACTTTATGCTCAGCGGCATCCTGGACCGGTTCCCCACCCTCCGCCTGCTGGTGCTGGAGTCTAACTCCGGATGGCTGCCCTTCTTCCTGAACCGGCTGGACAAGGCCACAGAAGGCCGCCAGGGGTTGGCTTTCTACGATAACCCCCTGGGAGCGACACCCATGGAGTACTTTTTGCGACAGTGCGCCATAGCTGCCGACGCCGACGAGAACACCATAAAGTATGTGGTGGACTATATAGGCAATAACAACATAGTGTTCAACACTGACTACCCCCACTCCGATGCGCCGGCCCCCCACGAGCCTCTACAGGACATGTTTGCTCAACCTCTTTCCGATGAAAGCAAAGAGAAGATCCTGTGGGACAACTCGGTGAAGATATATGGAGAGCGCTTGATTGAAGGTCATCCCCTCCATGCGGTCTAGATAAGAGGAGAATGCACTAAGAAAAAGACCTGGGACAATTGTCCCAGGTCTTTTTTTTGGACTGTGCCCGATACACTCAATAAACCCTTTTGAAAACCAAAATTTGCTACCACATGCTATTCCCCCCCTTACCAACCAGGTCCTCTCCAGCCTTGATACGGACGGGAACAGCGTTACTGGGGGCGTAAATTAAAGGCACCTCTTCCACCTCTACCAACGCTCTATGGGTCCCCACCGACATTGCTTTTTTATCGCTTGATTAGATGCGGAGGGCAGAGCTTCTTCGGGGCCCATATCCTCCACCTTGGAAAGACCCCACCCCCCATGGATAAACCTTGATGCGACGTTATAGAACCGCCAAGAAGTTCTTGGTAGAATCTCCTTGGGCCCACGCGAACGACCACCTCCAACCCTGTTTTGTGTAGAAAGATGTGACTCGATGGTCCATTAGAAGGTGACGATGGCCGTAGGGCGGTTCATAGCGATGGTCGGAATGCTGGTCTGGCGTCGGAGCGACGGAAGGGTACCTGTTGCTTCGGCGGTCGCCGACGAGAGACTTCGCGCCTGGGGAGTGGGAGACCGGTTCCGGTAGGATCGAGCAGGGTGAGGGCTTTATAGATGCGGTGCGCAGAGAGTCGCGTGAGGAGCTGGGCTTGGACGTGCGCATCGAGTGTATCCTAGGCACGACACATTTCTACCGCGGAGAGCCAGTGCCCGACAATGATGTGGTTGGGGTTAGCTTCGCCTGCTCCATCGGCGATGCGGCGAGCCTCGGCCTGAGCGAAGAGCATTCGGAACACAGATGGGTGACGGCGGAAGAAGCGACAGCGTTTCTCCCACCCGACCACTGGCTGAGCGCACTAATAATGCGGGCCGAGGCGTTCCGGGAGTTGATGCCTGTCGAGTTGCGATAGCTGCACTGGGATGGTGACTTGGAGCTCTAGCTGGCAGAGGCATCTTGACGGTGAGCGTCTGTCGATGAGGACCAGAACTCGACTCATAGTAGCGGTCTTGCTTGTAGGATCGCTTGTATCGGCGGCCCCAGCGTTCGCCAAGGGGCCGGGGTCGACAAGATCACAGTCGCGGGCTCAGTGCTGACCCATGGTTTGACGGTCCCTCAGCATTCCAATGTAGGCGTCGCCACCACCCCCGATAACCAGAATTCCGGCTCTCATGGCTAGAGATTCCAGGTCATCTCCGTAAGTTTCCATATTTGGGGACTACCACAGGTCAGGCAACGGCCTTGTGAGCTTTTATAGCTCTAGCTCAAAGGTGACCCCGAACCGGTGCTGAAAGTCTACGATCCGATTTAGCTTCCATCCGCCCCTACGGTCTACGGGAGTCGTCATGCTCCCGTGGTCCCGGAGGTCCTGGTTAGTCTCCTCGTCGGTGATGATCACCATCTTGGAGCCAGGTCCATAGAGGGGCAGGCGGTCAGAGTGCCAGACCCCCTTTTTGAGCATGTACCCTTTGGTACCGTCAATGATGAAGGCTCGCACGTCTTCCGGCTTAGGAATAGCGTTGGGATTGTTCTGAGGAGTGGGGGACGCCACGGCGACCACGGCGGGTGATCCGGATATAGGTATGAACGCCTGGGTTACGTGAAAGTGCTGCTCAAGCCCTGTTAGTCTCAACCCTTTGTACCGGAGAAAGGCCGTACTAACCCGCACCTTGCCTCCCTGAAAGCTTACGGGGAAGGAGGTCGACTGGCTTGGATCTAGCTCCGTTGCGTCTAGGAGCTCTCCAAAGGGATGGAAGGCATCCTTGGTCAGGGCATCAGCCTTGATCCTATGAATTTTTCCCATGACTCTCTCCTTTCAGTGATACCAGAGTTAGTTTCCTCTTGTCGTTTCCCTTTATAAAGCCTTTGGTCCCTTTGCTGCATGGCACTGGACCATACTACAGATTACCCACTGTGCTGTGTATAGGTGTGCCGCTCCTTCAAGACTTCAGGGAGTGGCCTGCCGGATTTGATCTGTCCCAGAGCATAAGCTTCCCATTCTTCCAATTCCAGGCAAGCTGCAAGCTGTTCACGGGCTACCTCAACGCTGGCCACTATGATCCCGTCCTCATCGGCTACTACCATATCCCCTGGACTAACCGTTATGCCACCCATCTCTATCGGCACGTTGACCGCGCCTTCTTCAATGCCCGTACCCTTGGCTATTATGGCTGAAACACCACGACAAAATATGGGAAACTCAAGGGCCTCAATGGCGCGCTGGTCTGTGACAAGCCCATCCGTTACCATCCCTGCGATACCCTTGTTCTGGAAGTTTAGCACGGCAAAGTCCCCTGTGGTGGCGTGCCGGTTCTCACCCCCACGGCTCAGAACAATAACGTCCCCGGGTTGCGCAATCTCCACCGCCTTGGAGAGAGCCGTGGCAGAGCGTGGCGTCGTCTGTACTGTCAACGCCGGACCCACCAACTTCACGGGCTTCCATAGCGCCGTTATTGCGGGGTCCATACCACTATCCAGAAAATGTCCCAGGGAAGGGGTGAGCACCTTCTTATAGGCCTCCACCAGTTCCTTATCTGTGGTAAAGGAGCGTGGGTTAACCGTTATCATTGTGGACTCCTCTTTTATCTAGCTTATACGATTGAACTTTGGACGAACATTCCCAACGTAATGCTGCGGACATAAAGTTGGCCGGACTTCGCTCTACTTCAGTTGAACCCGTTGCCCCGTTTCGGAAGAGCGCTCAATCGCGGCTAGTAAACGGTGGTTTGAGACCGCATCGTCAAAGTTGGGATGCGCGCGTTCGCCACCATTTATCGAGGCGGCAAATCGTCGAAACATCTGGGCCGTGGTAAAAGGTTCAACCCCTCCCAGCTCCATGGGAGCCCAACTAAGCCGGCCCGGTATTTCCATGGGATGCAGCGATTTTTCGTCGTGTCTAGCCCCTTCTAGCTTAATGGAAGAAGACAGTTGGGGTAAACTTTGAGATGAAGCGACAAGGGTCCCTTCGGTGCCGTAGACTTCCAAAGTCCATCCTGTGCCATGCCAAATGGCCCTGGCCACGTGGGCGGAAACGGCCGCACCGTTGCTAAGGGTCCCCGTCACCAGTACGTGATCCGGGGCAGTGACTTCCAGCTCCTGAGTGGTGCCCTCAATCCGCCGCCTGGTCAATTGGGTCGTAACCTGTCCCGACACCTCCGCGAAGCCCGCCACGCAAAAGGTGATGACGTCAAGGGTGTGTCCGGCAGGAATGGATAGAACATGTGCACCTTTCTCTCTATCCACCTCCCAAGCGAGTCGGGGCTGCACGTAAGTAT
Organism: Dehalococcoidia bacterium; assembly: GCA_965226535.1. Lineage (GTDB taxonomy): Bacteria > Chloroflexota > Dehalococcoidia > Lucifugimonadales > JAPULR01. Next base: position 1,330,449 of record CBDDDE010000010.1, read on the forward strand.
TGCTGGATACACAGGCCTCCATCCTTACACTCAGCACCTTGCCTACGTACCCCTCCTCTATCAACTCTTTCAAGCGAAGGAGGACCGGATTGCTGCGAAGCTGGAGGCCAACCATGTGCAAGACCCCCTTATCACGCGCTCTTGAAGCCATCTCTTCCGCTTGGGCAACAGTCACGCCAAGGGGCCATTCGCAGTAAACCTGCTTTCCAGCCTCCACGGCAGCCAAGACCATTTCATGGTGAAGCGGTACGCGAACGCATACCGACACCGCCTCTACGTCCGAACTCTCAACCATCTTTCGGTAGTCGTGAAAAGCCATTGGAATGTTGAAGTGTCTTGCTGACTCCTCCGCCGTCTCCCTACTGCTTGTGCAGAGGGCGACAACTCGGTATTCCGAGAGCCTTAGAAGAGCGGGCAGGTGGACTCCCCCACCCCAACCTTGATGTATGTTGGCCCCAATAACTCCCACGTTTATCTTTCGAGAATCCATCCCTCATCTCCCGGCTAAGACATTTTCTTGTGGCACGGGACGATTATAGATGATACGACCAGGCACAAGCTAGACGGTCACAAGGACCCCTGGTACCATAAGCCAACGCAATTCCAAGGTTAGCCCGGCAAAATCATGGCTCCTTGACCTGATTTTAGTCCGGGTAATAGAATGACTACAGCTTGTGAGCTTGTGAAGGGGGCAGACATGAACCTACTAGTACGAAATGTGCGACTTATAGACGGTACCGGCGCGGACCCAGTGCCATCGGTAAACGTGGCGGTGGAAAACGGCCGGATTAGCTGGATAGGAGAGGGCACCACCGCTCCATCAAATCATCCTCACTTTGAGGATATTAACGCTGAGGACATGACCTTGGTTCCCGGTACTTTTGACTGCCACGAACACTTCGCCGGAGACGGAGGTCGGCACGGAGTTGCCGCAATGAACAGCGACCCGCCGGAACTGTTGCTGGCAAAAGCAGCAGGTAACGCCCATCTAGCTCTCATGACGGGTCAGACATCGGCGCGGGATGTGGGTTCACCCCGAGGCATCAGTATTACCCTGGCCCAGGCTGTTGCCGCAGGTAGCCTCCCCGGCCCTCGCATCACGGCTTCCGGAGAGTGGCTCCAGTATCCAACAACCTGGGGGCAATCCAAGATTGAGACGGTCAATACCCCGGAAGAGATGCGCCGAGCCATATTGGCAAGAATCGCCCAGGGCGCCGGCGTCATCAAGATTGGTGCCACCGGCGTCACTGAGGACGGCATCGACTATGGCACCATGGGCGCCGAAGTAGCCAAGATGGTGGTTGACCTGGTCCACAGTAAGAACCTAAAGGTAACCGCTCACTGCACCGGATTCATTGGCACCAAGGAGGTCGTGGAGGCCGGTATTGACTCCGTTGAGCACGGCACCCACATAGATGAGGAGACTGCCCAGACAATGGCCCGAAACGGCACCGTGCTGGTCCCGACCCTCTCCTGGAGAGACTTCCTCTTCAGAGCATCCAAGAGGTGGGGCATGGCCAAGGAAAGGGTAGAAGCATCGGAGGCTATCAGGGAATCCCACCGGGCCAGCTACCAGCGGTGTATAGCCGCAGGCGTCAAGATTGCCGCGGGCACCGACGCCGGGGGAGGCGACCCCATGCGCCACGGCAACATTGTTAGGGAGCTGGAGGTGATGGTGAATTGGGGCCTCAGCCCAATGCAGGCCATTCAGGCCGCCACCGGCGTGTCGGCGGACCTCGTGGGTACCTCCCGTGACGTGGGAACCATAGAGGTGGGAAAACTCGCCGACTTCGCCCTTATCGACGGGGACCCGTTATCCAACATCGGGGATATGAGGAACCTGTGGGCCGTCTTTCAAGGCGGAAAGCGCATACGCTAGGCCTTAACGACTAACGTTACACACTAAAGCCCGCCTGCGCTTTGGTTTGGTCCACAATATCCAACCCAACCATCTCGCTCCATGTGGCCAGCAGTCGCTTTACCATGGGCCCCGGCATCTCATCGCCTATGGACCGCCAATCAATCCTGGAGACCGGCAGCATGGAGTGGCTGGTCCCTGTCATGAACGCCTCGTCCGCTGTGTAGGCATCAAAGGGCTGAATATCCTCTTCAATACAAGGGATATCGAGGTCCTTTGCCAGCCGTATAACCGTGTCACGAGAGAGGCCCTGTAGGATACTTGTGTCCGTGGGCGTTCGAATAACGCCATCTGTAACAATAAAGAAGTTTGAACCCGTTCCCTCGGAGATGTTCCCATAATGGTCCAGGAGAAGAGGCCAAGCCTCCGGGTCGGCCTGCACCACCTCCAACTGGGCCATGACCAGGTTCAGACGGCTGCGGTGCTTAGCCTTGTTGTCAATTGTATCGGGGTGGTAGTTGCGAGTCCTTGGAATAATGGCATGGATGCCTGTTTCGTGCAGCTGCGCATACCGCTGGAAGGGAGGCGGATAGACGTTGATGAACACCGTTGCGGGCACGTCGTCCAGGACACTACTGGTGCGACCCGTACTGTTGCCGGAGGCCACGCCACGGGTGATGGTTTGAGCAACGGACCAGTCACTATTTCCCCTCAGGTGCTCATTGCGCCTCACAACTTCCAAGGTTATCTCTGTTATCTCCTCCTTTGTCATACGCGGCTCAATCTGCACGTACTTTAGAGAGCGGTAGAGACGGTCCAGATGTGCTTCCAGTCTGAATATTTTTCCATCAAAGGTACGTTCAACATCGTAAACTGAGTCACCGCCAAAACCTCTATCACTGATAGATACCTTACATTGGCTAATGGGCAGAAATTCCCCGTTTAGATATGCAATAAGCTCCTGCGTCATACCATCCTCCTCTTTCCCTTGAATGTCATCATTATACTGAGTTTTGCATTGTATCTGTCAACCAAGATGCCGTGAAATGAAGACTTATCTCAAAATAGACTGCGTCGCCCGTACCCCGTCCGCCGCCATCACCCACGGATGGCCGCCCGCTGGCGATGCCAGTTATCCCAATGGACCGCGTTGTTCAAATTAACCTTCGATAACCGTCCACAGGGCCGTTGTACTCCGTGGCAGTCCATCCGGCGGCGTAGCGATTAACGGCAAGGGTAGGCGGCAGGTCCAGATACCAGCCCGAGACGGGGATTCCCATGAGACATGACATAACGTCCAACCGGGTGATACAGAGGTAGGCTGCTCGAACTCACCGTCAAGTAAAGGCTGCCATACCAGTTCGGCAAAGGAGTGCGGCCACCCCATCCACCCATCCCCATCTCGTGGACAATGGTCTCCATGTAGGCATCACAAAGGCTAGCAGGTCCAAGGTTGGCGGAGCCATTGCAGGTGGACCCTCCCGTCAGGGCGGCGGCGGCGTTGAAGAGAATCCGGTTCAGTCCACCGGTCTCACAAAAACGGCGACATCCTGTATCAGCGCCCCAACAATCCGGTACAGTGGCTAGTTGTAAGTCCTGAGCTTCCGCCGGCGTTCCGTTCAACACCTGTATCCTCAATTGTTCTCTGTTCGTCAACATCAGTCCTTTCATAGACTGGTATTTTTATTGCACAGTTAGACACTGACATAATCATTGAACAATTACCCTGACATTTTCACTGGACAACGACAGGGTTTGTTCCTAGTTTAGATAGTGTATAGATTCACAATCTAGGAATAGCGTCCTATATTATCGAATATACGGCTGATAAAGTACTGACGTAAGAACAAGTGCGATGATGGCTGATGGAGCGCGCGCAGCTTTAGCCGCCCATCCCGGGTTAGGGATCAGAGGTTAGGGTAGCTGCCGTCAACTTTGAAGGCGAACTCCGACAGGGTGGAATAGAGAATGACTTGCAGGGCGGAGCCCCCACGGCTACTAGGCGATCTTGTAAAGGGCGGCAGCGTTATCGCGCACTATCTTTTGCCGCAACGTGGAGACGAGCAGGTCTCACCACTTGGTGGACTCTTCTGCGTATACGTGGTCGGGCAAAGTGTAGCGAATTCCTTCATCGTCGAACAACGAAGTATCGAGCAAGGACGTGAATCTGGTGAAGTTGCTGTTTTGGCGACGGCGCGGAAACAGTTTACCCAGGATGTGGCCGTAACGCTGTTGTATCTTGAACCACCAGATAACTCCAAAGCATGACACCGGCGGATACATTAGTGACTGGGCAGTCTCTTTTCCGATAAGTCCGCGGGAAACACGGTACACATACTGAGCTAACTGGCGGCGGTCCGCCGGCTCGGTCCTCCCGGCGATCAACGGGGCTGAGTTGACCAAAGAGTGTGCCATCACCACCGATTCCATCGGAGCATCGGGCTCGCACATGAGGCCTACGTCGTACAGTTTCAGGGCTTCATCAGCATCATGGAACAGGATGGTCTCAGGAATGCCCATCAAGTAACCACTGTAGCGCCAAACGGCCATGAAGCTAGCTTACTCTTCATCACTGTAATGAGCACCCAAGGTTTTCATGTGTTTCAGCAACCTTGCTGAAAAGGCGGAAATGGCGTAACCCAAATGCGCCGCGCTAATCGGCACACCCCAAGCTTCGGTATCCCAGTCTTCCGAACTGTTCAGGAGGCGTCTTATTTGTGCGTGAACTATCCTGATGCGGACCGAAAGTTTCCAGCCGTCTCCACTCCTGTACAGGCCTCCGGGGAGGAAAATTTCCATCATGTGACGGTTATTTTGCCCCAAACGCCTGACACCCTGGTCACGCACCCGCCCGGTGATGAAGAAGGACTTTGCTATATTCGTTGTAAAGCCTTCTATCAGAACGCCTGCGATGAATGCCGCGAGGATAACCTGCGAGTGTCTATGAAACATGCGGACACCCGGGGCTAATGCTGAATACTCGAGCCATTCCGGTGGAGTTTCCACCTCTCTGAAGAAATTTCGCAGCGAGGCTGGTGCGTCCCGCAGGGCCTCCTCACCTTCGCTATTTATAGCTGCTTGGATGAGTCGACTGGACTCTTCTCGACTAAACTCTGCGAGATCTTCCGCCATCGCTTCGCTCAGTGGGTCTTCGATGAGCGTGTGCTCGATGTAATTGGCCGCGCTATCGGGCACGACCGCGCGGGCCTTTTCGTAACCCAGGATGTAGTCAGTAGGACTGTTCATTGCCACTTACTCCTTCGTATCAGTTCTGCTCTCGACAATATGAACTTCATGTTCCTGCGGTTCTACCCGTAGATCCGGAAGCCAACTCAGCCAAGATGGCAGGTACCAGTTCCGTGAGCCCAGCATCTCCATTGTAGCCGGAACTAAGATCGACCGTACTAGCGTTGCGTCCAAGAGCACGGCTACGGCCAGCCCGAACCCGACCTGCTGGTTGATGGTGGTCTTGCCCGATGCAAAAGCGCCGAACACGGCGACCATGATAAGGGCGGCGCCGGTGATCAAGCCAGCGGTGGACCGTAGGCCGTAGGCCACAGCCTCGGTGTTGTTACGGGTCTGATCGTACCGCTCGCGGATGCGGCTCAGGAGGAAGACATGGTAGTCCATGGACAGCCCGAAGAGGACGGAGAAGAGGAAGAGGGGAATCCAGACGTCTATGACCTCCGCGTGCTGGAAGCCAAGTAGGTCCGTCGCCACTCCCTTCTGGAATACCAGAACCATCAGCCCGTAGGCGGTGCCCACGGAGAGGAGGTTCATAAAGACGGCTTTGATAGGTATTACTATGGACCGGAAGACGAGCATGAGTACCAGGAAGCTGAACCCAAGCACGAAGGCGAAGACGATAGGCGTGTACGCTTGGACAATGGAGAATACGTCCGTGGCTTCCGCGGCTACGCCGCCAACGAGGGCCTCTGCGTCGACCCCGTCGAATGCGGCGGGGACGTACTGGCCGCGAATGGCCTCTACGACGTCGACGGCGGCCTGGCTGCGGGGCTCCCCGGGGATGATAGCCGTCAGCAGGGCCAGGTCTCCAGCATCGTTGACGATGAGGTCGGGAAGGACTTGTAGGCCTTGGTGCGCGGCGAGGGATGCCTGGAGTTTTCCTATGGCCTGCTGTACCTGGGGACTGTCGATATCACCGTCGATCACGATGTCGGTGGGGTTGACGAGGCCGAAGGAGAAGTGCTCTTCCATGACGAAGAAGGCTTCCCTGGTCTGGGTGCCTTCAGGGAAGGCGTCGACGCCGTTTATGCCGGTCTGGATCTGGAAGTAGAAGATAGTGGCGACGACCATGGGACCGCCGATGAGGATGATGCTGATGACCGGGGACCGAGTGACGACGCGGGTGATAAGCTCCCAGAACCCTCGCCCGGAGGACTCGGAAGGTCTAATTCTTGCCTTGCCGACGAAGGGGATGGGCAGGCGGTTGATTCTCGGGCCAAGGAGCGCAAGGTTGGCTGGCAGGAGGGTGAGGGTGGCCGCCAACGCAACCAAAACGACCAGTACCGCGCCAAGGGCGAGGGACTGGAAGAAGGAGAAGGGAACGATGAGGATGCCGCATAGGGCGATGACGACGGTGAGGCCGCTGAAGAGCACGGTGCGGCCTGCGGTTGCGCCGGCGCGCTCGATAGCCGCGTACTTGTCCAGGCCGCGGGCCAATTCGTCCCGGTAGCGGGATATTATGACGAGGGAATAGTCTATCCCCACGGCCAACCCGATCATGATGATCATGAGCGTTACGAAGAAGATCAGCTCGAAGGCCTGACCGATGAGTGCCGTAATGCCCAATGTAACTATGATGCAGATAATGGATAGTCCTATCGGCATCAGGGCGGCGGCGATAGTGCCGAAGAGGACCACGAGGATGATGAGGGCGACCGGGAGGCCGATGCGTTCTCCCCGTCTCAAGTCCATTTCCGCCAGCTCGTTGTTGTCGTGGGCGGTGCTGGCGTCCCCTACCATGAGTACGCGGAAGCCGTCCTTCCCGTCCGCTTCCTCGACAACCTGGAGGACGGCGGGGACGTTTTCCACGACCTCTTCGAAGGAACCGGTCATGACCAGGGGTATTATGGTGGTCCAGCGGTCTGCGGAGACGAGGGTCGGGTCGTTGGTCTGGTAGTAGTTGGGTAATGGGGTTACGATATCGGCGCCGAGAGAGGCGATGTCGGCGTACACTGTATCAACCTTTTCCTGGAACCCTTCGCCGTCCACGGTGCTGGACTCGGACTGGACGATGACTATTTCACTGATAGGCTTGGGTCCGCGGAGCCGGTCTTCGAGGAGACGATCGGCGCGCTCGGACTCGGCGCTGCTGCTCAGCCGAAACTCCGTGGTCGTGGCCTTGTCAAGTATGTCTGTGAGCGGCTTCGGGCCGGGGGGCCATTTCGGCGTCTACGGCGAGCCCGCCCGCAACCAACCCCACGACGGCCCAGATTGCGATGATAAGCAACGGCCTTCGCGCGCTGATGCGGGCCAGAAACTCAGTCATGGGGTAAGCCCCTCCATACCAAGACGAATGTCCCTCAAACGTATCTTCACAAGAACACCCTTAATCTGAATCTGAGTACGAAGGTTCTTGATTTTGCATAGTCAATGGTGGGACAAGGTGTCCCATACTGCGAACTTTCCGCTGGGAGTTATCAAAATTGAAGCTCGAGAGCCGATCAATGATTAGAAGACGAGACAATCCAATCTGAAGCCTGTTTCGGTAAACTCACCTATAGCTCGCCTCATCGCTATTGCCCATCTAAGGTTGAAATAATGTACCAGATTTCAGTTTTTGGCGATACCTTAGATTGAGGCGGACCCGGCTAGTTGGACAGAATCAAGGCGGAGTTAGAGGAGGGTGCCATGGCTCCCGCACATGATGTCAACACCGGCTCGCTGAACAAATCCTCTCCTTCGATTCTTCTCCACAGTACCATCGGTAACAGAGAGTGAGGGCTGTGGAACTGAGGTTCCGGTGGCAGGCAGGACCAGGTTGCTAAACGACAACGGCTCCGGCTACGTGTCTTGAGCTTTTGGAGACTACCTCAGACTGATGGGCATCAGCCAGGGAAACGTTTATATCCTTTATCCGCATCACGAGTCTACGGGCCTCTTTGCTAAGCCACCGGCGTTGCATCTCCTCAGCGCTGATTCGCTGACGGGAACGTCTCATAGTCGGGTCTTGTCCTGAAGCATCGGCAGCCGACCCGGTGGCTGTTGAATTGGCGCTTCTCTTCTTGGTCTCAGTCTGCTTTCGGTAGAGATAACTGTAGTAATCTCCGGGGAAAACCGTGGGTCGGCCGCCGTCTATCTCGACAATCTTGTTTGCAACCTGTCGTATTAGAGTCCGGTCGTGGTTAATGAGACAGATAGTTCCACGATAATCGGCAAGGGCGTCTGCGAGGACATCCCTGGAAGCGATGTCAAGGTGGTCGGTCGGCTCATCCATGAGGAGCAGGTTGCTTGGCTGGAGGAGTAGTTTGTCCAGGGCCACACGTGCCTTTTCACCGCCGGACAGCACGGAAATAGGCTTGCGGACGTCGTCGTCGCTGACCAGGAAACCGCCGAGGGTATGACCTGCCCATAGCTGGCAGGCCATGGTTAGAAGGGGATATAATCGTTTGGCAGACAATGCGAGGAGTAGCTGCCATAGTCGAATGGAAACTGGGTAGGGACGCCCAGGGGTTCCACAGGTACAGGGCGCTCGTTTCCCCTATGAGAATTGTCATGGCAACGGGCTGAGCGTTGCTCGCAGTGGCCGAATGACCATCTCTTTGTTTGGCGCGGGGCATTCGGATGGTTTACTCCGGAATCCTCCTAAACTATGGGGTGAGGTGAGGTGGCAATGGCCGACTACCACAATTGCTGAGTTTTTGTAGGGTGTTCGGTTGGAAGCGAATCATCCTAGCCTTATATGTGGCTTTCACCGCACTCACCTTTCAGCCGGATCACAGAGTGGACGGACAAGAGTTGCCGGCGGTGAGCCTGGCGAGCGTCAAGCCCTCACCAGTGCGAGAAGGAGACCGGCTGGTAATCACGGTGCGTATCGCTCCACCGCGCCCAGCAGATGCCGACGAGAATATCAGAGGCGGGATTCTAATATTCGACTCGTGGAAAGGCCAAACCGTCGACGTACTGTTCGCCTTCGTATTTCGCGCGGGCCACGAGACACGTGACATTCCCTACAGGGTGGATGACGATGGCGAGGTAACCACGGACCGGACGATCCGAGTTCAGGTCAATCCCGTCTTTGACAGCTATCAGGTAGGCGGGACATCAGAGATCACCGTCCGGGTGTTGGACAAGGACACCACTGCGCCGCCACCGCCGCCGACACCTAGACCTACGCCACCGCCAACGCCGACACCTAGACCTACGCCACCGCCACCGCCAACGCCGACACCTACTCCAACCCCCACGGCTACGCCGACACCCACACCTACGCCCACGCCCAAGCCCACGCCGACAGCCACACCCAAGCCCACGCCGACACCCACACCTACACCAAGGATTACACCTAGGCCTAGACCCAGGCCTAGGCCAACGCCTACTCCAACCCCCACGGCTACGCCGACACCCACCCCCACACCAACGCCAACACCTACGGTCACTCCTACTCCTGAGCCCACCCCCACGCCGGCGGCGGCGGCGGCGCCCACGCCCACTCGTCGGCCTACCCCCAGACCTAGACCAACAGCCGTACCCACACCTACGCCAACGGCCATACCTACCCCAACGCCAACGGCCGTGCCCACCCCTACCCCAACGCCTACGGGCACTCCTACTCCTGAGCCCACGCCGACGCCGACGCCGACGCCCAACGCCCACGTCCACCCCTGAGCCCACTCCCCCACCGCCGACGCCAACGCCCACGTCCACCCCTGAGCCCACTCCCCCACCAACGCCGACGCCGACGCCCACTCGTAGGCCTACCCCCAGGCCGACGCCAACACCGACGCCCACCCCTACTCAGACACCGACAGTCACGTCCGAGGTGGTGCCTGTCCCACTATCTACAGAAATTCCGGGGAATCAACAACTTGCTTCACGCGAATTGGAGCGGCCTCCGATAGCAGTAGTCGGTGATCCCATAAAGCGCGTCCGCAACACCCTGGGTGGCATTGCGTCCTCTCCCAGACGACGCGCGACACTGATCATCATCCAAGGCATAACCAGCATTCTGGCCACGGTGGTTTTCGGCTATCTGATACTGCGTCGCGACTAAGGCGCCAGCCTATCGCGAGTTCAGGGTGCGAAGGCTAGTCCGTTCTCTGTTCCACCTACCCCGTAGCGGGCACCGCGACGGAAGTGTTCGCCGGCAGGCTCATGGTAAACTCAGCGTACTCTCCGTACACAGTGTCTACCGACAAGTCGCCGCCTAGCCGCCGAGCCACGTCGGCGGAGACGGGCAGACCCAACCCGGCCCCCTCCGCTCCATCACGCGTCGAGAAGAAGGGATTGAAAATATGGCCAACAACGTCTTCCGGTATTCCAGGGCCGTTGTCCCGGATCCGTATCTCCACCATGTCGTTGACCAGACTGGTAGAAACTGTCAGTACTGGTTCGTAACTTTCCTCCGAGTCCTGCTGTTTCGTTCTCATCGCAAAGCAGGCATTGGAGACCAAGTTTACTATCGCCTCGCCGAAGTCTCCCTCCACCAACAGAATCTCAGCCAGGGATGTGTCCAAATCAAAAACAGATTGCATGGAGAAGTCCTCCCACTCGGCACTGAAAGTCTTGTACGACGTCTGCACGGCCTCTCGCAACGAACCATTTAAGTCGGTCATGACAGGTTCTCCACCCACAAGTCCCAAACCTCGCATGCGTTCCACGATAGCCAGCGCACGTCCTCCGTTGGAAAGTACACGATTCAGGCTGCCGGTCAACTCTTGGCTGATCTCGTCGAGGAGGGCCATATCGTCCGTCGACATCCTACTTCTGTAAACGTCCAGCATCTCGGACAGTTCGCTGTATAGATCGAGCGAACCCTCGGTGAAATTCTTTACAAAATTCAGGGGGTTGCTTATCTCATGAGCCACACCGGAGACCAGCTCACCAAGAGCTGCCAATTTCTCTTGGGCTACCAGGCGGGCCTGCGTCCGTTGCAACTCCGCATTGGTCTGACGCAGTTCCTCGTACAGTTGCTCAACCAAGTTCAAACGTTGCACTTCCAGGGCTTGCTGTCGGAATACCTCCAACGCGTTTGCTAGTTCTCCTATCTCGTCACGCCCCACTTCCGGAACCGGCGTTTCCAAGTCTCCACCAGCCATCCTCTGCATACGCTCAGACATGCGGGAAAGCCGTCGAACCACGCCATTGCCCACCCACAGCCACGCTGCGATTATGGCCGCGATCACGCTGATCACGCTAATCACCGTCAACAAGGTCCGCCCCTCGTCAAAACTGCTGACCGCCAATCCAAGGTTCTCCGAAGAATGGGCGTGGGAAGCAGCCAGCAAGCTTGACGTGGAGTCCCCCAAGGCCGCACTAGACCGGTCGAATGACGCTGCCAGGGTCCTGATGTTGGCATTTAACGCCAACTGCTGCCCGCGGACGTAGAACACCCCCTCTCCCTCTCCCAAAGACGCCACGTTCTGGTCTATGCCACTCGCATACAGAATCGAGAACTCGTCCCACAGCCCCTGGAGGTCAGCCTCATTATCCGCCTGCCAGACCCGTTGCAACACCGACAAAGCCGCCAGTGACGCTCTATTGTCGGACGATATTTTTGACAAACGCAATTGGTAGTCGGCGGCAGTATCATTTAGGCTCAAGAGATCATCACGGTTCGCGGCAATATTGTCGATGACCTCGGCTAATTCGTAGGCAGAAGCGTTTACCGCCTGAGCATCGGCCGCCAGCGACTGAACGCCGCTTACTTCATCCAAATCGGTTCCCAGTCGTTCCAATGAGCTGACGACGGACGCCGTTTGGAAGGCTTGAACCCCGTAGTCAGGTTCGGCCAACAATCCCAGTGCCAAGACTCGCAAGCGCTCGGCCTCCCGGGCCGCTGCCCAAGACGCCTCCAGCGCCGGCACGGACTCCGACTGTACCTCGTAGTTCAGGTTCCCACTTTGCTCGAAGTAGTAAACAGCCGTCGCGCCGGACACTAGGGTCAGAAATACCGCAAAGCCCAAGGCCAGATATAGCCGAACTCCGATACGTCGCCACCTGTCGACTAGAAAACGCATGCCTGAAACGCCTCCCGCGGCTCTGGACCCCAGACGAGCACACCTAGAGAAACTTGCCGTTGACGTAGAATATCATAATCATGGTGTTGCTTATCAAGGACTTAGTGGATTGGCCCTCACCCTGATCCTTGTCAATAATCTACGATAGTGCCAGCGGCTAACAAGTCGGGGAAAATGATGCTCCGACGTATGTAAAGCTGCGGATCTGACTTTGTAGATTGAGCTTTGCAGGGTGGAGGAGGCTTCGCTATCCAAACCCAGCTCGCCTATGCCCGCTTACGGTCTGGCAAATGACAGCGCGCCCTGAGAGGCGGCAGCCGTCAACTCGGAGACCTCCCAGTTCCTGCAAAGCCTCTCCATCGCCGCAAGGTGTACGGGGACCCTATCGGGAAGATTTACTCGTGGCGCTTGCCTGATAGCCTCGTCTAATTGGGCTTCATGAGGGCCGGCAGCGAAGCTATCGCGCCGAACATCCACTACCTGCCACCGGCCCTGGGGAGGCGCAAGCTACGGTGATGGCTCCTGGTCCGGGGCGATATGGTGGGAGGCATGGCCAACGGCTCACCCTAGAGATTCGACGGGAACCATCACCATAATCCCCTCACCATGTAGTTCCTCCGCCTGGGCATCGACGTTATTCACGTCAGGCCGCACCATCCCTAGACCCGTGGAAGGAGGAGCGGTTTCGCAGGACTATGGCCGTAGAGCGGTAGCAGAGGCGCACCTTCATTGACTTGGCTCACTGTCAGAGGGCCTTCGACCATTGGCGGAACCTTTACAACATGGAGCGGCACGTGAGGCCCTTGGCCTTCTTACCCTCGCTGGTGCGGTACACCATCAGTCTTAGACCCTTCCCGAGTCCCTCCCAGAGCTCTAATACGGTACGGGAGACCGAGTATGCCGTGTAGGCGACAAGGGTAGACTCGTCTTCTGCGGACGAGTCTTATAGGGGGGATATTAGACAGACCTTTTCCGTAGCCTGCTAAGGTTAAATGTACGAGCCCACTCTAAGGACTTTTAAAAAGTTGGTGGGGACTCGAGCTGTCAGCGGTGAAGAACCTACTACAACTATCTTGTCGCCGCGCTGCACAAAACCCTTCTCCATGAGGACCTTTTCTATGACGCCGTAGGAGTCGACGGTAACATGGGGTAGGTCAGCCAATACGGGGACCACACCCCACCACAAATTCAACCGCCGTGCCATGTACGGTTCTCGGGTCAGGGCCAAGATGGGTACCGCGGGCCGGCACCTCGACACCCGGTGTGCGGTTACGCCGGAACGGGTCAACACCGCTATTGCCTTGGCATTCAGGTCTTCCGCCAGGTTACAGGCTGCCCGTGCCACGGCCTGAGCTTCCCGGAGAGATTTGCCGGACGCGTCGATTTCTTCCGGCACATAGACCTCCTGAGTTCTCTCGATAATACGAGCCATAACCGTTACCGCCTCAACAGGAAACGACCCTATGGCTGTTTCGCCGCTCAGCATTACGGCGTCGGCACCATCCCAGACGGCGTTGGCCACGTCTGAGGCCTCGGCGCGGGTGGGACGCGGCTCATTGATCATCGACTCCAGCATCTGGGTGGCTACGATACTGATTTTACCCTTGTGGCGGGCGCGGCGGATTATGGTCTTTTGCCAAACGGGGACCTCCTCCGGCGGAAGCTCCACACCCAGATCACCGCGGGCCACCATTACGCCATCGAATGCGCTCAGAATGCCTTCCAGGTTGCGCAGTGCCATAGCCCGCTCCACCTTGGCGATCAGCGGCACATGTATACGGCGCTTGCGCATTAGCTCACGCAGAAAGTTGGCGTCTTCACCACTTCTTACGAAGCTCATCGCTACCCAATCAACGCCGATTTCCAAGCCTACCTCAAGATCATCGCGGTCTTTGTCCGTAAACGTGGGGATATCCAGGACTACGCCGGGCAAGTTGATACCCTGGTAGGCACCTAGGGTCCCCCCTTTGACCACACGGCACCTGATATCCCGCCCCTCAACGGCCAATACCTCGGCTTCCAGCCGGCCATCGTCCAGGAGCACCCGGTTTCCCGGCGACACGAAGCGGTATATATCGGGATAGGTGCTGCTTATCCTGCCGTCTCCACCCTCCAACAGGTCATGGTCTATAACGATCTCCGATTCCTGCTTCAGCTCCAACGGGCCGCCATCCATTAAAGGGCCGGTGCGTATGCGGGGCCCTTGTAGGTCCTGAAGTACAGCCACGTGTCTACCCAGGCGCTCCGCAGTCTCACGTACTATTCGCACCAGATGTACGTGGTCTTCATGGGACCCGTGCGAGAAGTTAAGGCGCACCATGTTTACACCGGCGCTTATCAATCTCTCGATCTGCTCCCGTGAGGACGTGGCGGGGCCTATGGTGGCAACGATCTTTACGGCATGCATGGCAAGATGTAGTTACATTTCCTCCAGACTAGTCGTGGTGGGCATATTCCGGGTCCAACTTCCAATCGTACACCCAGTCCCATGGGTGAGAGTATCAATCCTAGAATCACGGAGTGGGCTTGCCGCCCGCCCTCGGCACGCCGGAGGGCTTGTAGGGAGTAGGGGTTGAGTGTGCGTGTCACGGCAGCTCCTAACGCCTCAACTGGTCTTGATACATGTCGATCAGGGAGGCTAAATTACTGAATACCTTGCCATCTATGCTTAAGATCCTGCCGTCAGAGATAGCTTGAATCATCCGTGAAAGTTGTTCTGGGTTCGCATTCTGCGCACGCCGAGAAATAACTTGAAAGCCAAATTCTACGTCACCTCGCGACAATTTCGAGAGCTCTGTATGCGCATTCTCGCCGCTTGTTGGTCATCACGATTTTCTCTATCAGCGCAATAGAGGAAGCCCTCGCTTCGGTCCAAGTAACGAGAAAGGTCTCCATCCATTAGGTCTCGCCTCAATTCGTCGTCAATATAGTCGATAATCTCGCTCGTTCGAAAGTCCCGTGTTACCAACGAGCGATAAAATTCAGGCTTCTTGAACTTCATTGCTATGAGGACGGCAAGCAAGAAAGGATGGGTGAAGGTGCCTAAGGGGACGTTCCGTGCCAGAAGAACAAGCAACCGTATCCCGTAGTCAATGTCTCGGAGCGAGAGGCCCAAGGCGCTCCACAGCTTGGGAAAACCTCTTCTGTAGTTTTCATAGTCGCCCGGGTGAATCCAGCTGTGATCTGCCTTGTCGAGACGTTGGAAGACTTCCTCTAACTGGAAACTTTCGATTAGGTGTTCGGCAAATTTCTGTGAGTTAACCTCAGGCAGGTTGAACTCAAAATCAAAGAAGCGTCTGACGTACACGTCCGTATTGATGTCTCCGTAAACTGACGATAAGGATTTGCAGAGTTCATCTCGGTTGAGGCCAAAGACAAACACCATATTGGGAACATCGAATATGTGCTTGACTCTTTCCAGAAGCTCAATGGCAAAAGTGGGACGGCACCTATCTAATTCGTCAATAATGAAGACCAAGGGATGGTTGGTCTCAGTGGATATTGCCTTGGACATTTTAGCCAGGTCTTTTTTCAGTTTATCCTTCGTCGCTCTTTGTTGAAGGTACTCATCCAGAAAGTTTCTCTCTCCTTGCTCGGTTTCAAGCGTTATCCCGGTCTTATTATGCAAAATGCTCAATGCATTCTTCTTGAACAACGTGATTCCGGTTTGGATTACCTGTTGAGTCAGTGTCTTGAAGTTTGCCTTCCTTGAAAGTCTCTGACATCTGACCGAGTATCGCAAGGAGTGGGTCGTCGCAAAAATCGTCTTCCCAAGCGTTGAAGTAGATGGCCTTGAAGCCCCGATTCTCCAGATCCTTCTGCCAGCGTTTAAGGAGGAAGGTCTTGCCCGTTCCCCATTGGCCGTGGATGCTGATGACAAATGGCAATGATTGATTTCTAATGAGGTTGGTCAGCCTTGATGCAATCTGCTCCCGGCCGAGTACGTCATCAGCCCAAGGCTGTTCTGCCGACACGTTAGGCTCGGTCAGCTTCAGTCTCAACGCATCCCTTGGGTCAGTTGGAGATTTAGCCTCTTCGCTCACGCCGTGCCTCCCACACTTCTCCACACCAGCCTAGTGGATAGAGCAAAGCGTAGCAATCACCGTCACTGCCAATTTCAAGCCTTGGCAGGTTGATGCTAACCTCCATTGGAGGATTGCTAGTTGTCATGCCAGACTGTATTTCAAGAACTTCAGCCTCAGCTTATATGGCTTGTCGCCATACCCCTTCATCCTTGATATAAAGAACGGCTGTCGCGATAGCTATCCACTCATCTCGTTCTCGTCGATGGATTTTGAAGCTTATCATCGATAGTCTCCTCGCGTTACGGAATTGTTGTCGCGCACTCGACTTCGGGCATTCGCGACCATGTACTACTGGGAGAACCCCAAGGTCCTAGGACGGAGACCCCGCTCCCATGCATAGTCAAATCACAAGTATAGCCGCATCCGTCTCACCACTTCTGAGAATTACCGCCGGTCGAAGGGACCAACACCGAAAGCCACGCAGAGCCCAGATATCAGCCCGGGGCGTCGCTGCATGACCTGCCGGTACTCGAACGGCTTGTGGAAAACTCCGGCGGTGCGGCTCCTCGGTGCTGATGGTGGTGAACTGTCTTTATGGAGGCGTGGCTTGGCCGTTAGCTGAGGCTTTCATTTGTTGCCATGCCTGACGGGCGTCTTCTACTGAGCCTTCATCTTCAATGGTGGTGATGTCACCCGGGTCTTGGTCTAGGACTACGGCTTTCAAAACGCGTCGCATAATTTTACCGCTTCGCGTCTTCGGCAACATATCCACGAAATTCAACTCTCCAATGACGGCGATGGGTCCAAGGGTATGGCGAACGGTTTGAATTAGCTCACGGCGAAGCTGATCAGAGGGCTGGTAGCTACTCTTTAAAACGGTGAAGGCGGAAATAACCTCTCCTCTTATATCATCGGGACGTCCCGTAACACCGGCTTCGGCTACGCTGGGATGAGTGAGGAGGGCGGACTCCACCTCCACGGTGCCGATGCGATGAGCTGCTATCTTGATTACCTCGTCGGCGCGGCCTGCAAACCAGACGTAGCCATCCTCATCAATGTGGGCGGAGTCTCCGGTAAAGTAGACCTGCTTTCCAGGAAGACGAGTCCAGTAATCGGAGGCGTAGCGGTCCACTTCACCCCAGAGGGTGGGCGTCAAGCTGGGGAAGGGACGCTTGATAACCAGAATGCCCTTTTCTTCCGGACCACACAATTCACCTTCCGGGGTCATAACGGCCACATCTATACCAGGCAGGGGTATGGCGGCGGAGCCGGGCTTAGTAGGCAGCAATGACAAGCCGTAGGGATTGCCGATGATAGGACCTCCCGTTTCCGTTTGCCAATAGTGGTCAATCACAGGTACCCGGTTCCCCAAGGCCTCCTTCTGGAGCCATTCCCAAGCGGGAGGATTCAGAACCTCGCCGGCACAAAATACACGCTCCAGAGAGTTGAGGTTGGACTTGGGCATGGCGCTGTCTCCGTAGCGGGTCAAGAGCCGTACCGCGGTGGGTGATGTGAAGATACCCGTTACTCCAAACTCTTCGACGATGCGCCAGAGGGCGTCGGGAGTGGGATAGTCAACAGCTCCCTCATAGGCGATGGTGGTGCAGCCGACAAGAAGGGGAGCATATACCATGTAGCTGTGGCCGACGATCCATCCTATGTCGGAAGAGGCCCACCAAACATCACTAGGTTTCATACCAAAGCACCATTGGGCCATGCTATGGATGCCTACCTGGTAGCCGCCGTGGGTGTGGACTACCAGCTTGGGTTTGGCGGTGGTGCCGGAAGTGGCCAGGATGAAAGCAGGTTGGTTAGCCTCCATGCATGTGTATCCGTTACTTTGCCCCTCTGCTTGGGAAAGGAATTGGTCCCAGGATAGGTCTCTACCCTGGGTCATGGGCACTGCCTTCTTGCCCCGGTGAAGGATAATTACGTTGGTTACGGAGCTGTCCGTGGTGGCCAGGGAATCGTCAATAATGGATTTCAGCGGAATGTCCACGCCCTTGCGATAGGTGATATCTGTAGTGAAGACGAGCTTGGAGCCGCTGGCCTGAATCCGCTCTCTCAGGGCGTTGGCTCCGAATCCGGCAAAGACCACGGAGTGTATGGCGCCTATGCGGACCGTAGCCAGCATTAGGATGATAGCTTCAGGGCATACGGGCATGTAGATGGTGATGCGGTCGCCTTTCCGGACCCCCATTCCCCGTAAAGCGGCTGAGACGATAGCGACGTGGTGTTGGAGCTGAGCATAGGTGAGGACCACTCTTTGTCCGCGTTCATTGACATAAACCAAGGCGGCGCGCCCTCGCTGTGGGCCTTGGGCGTGACGGTCTACGCAGTTGTAGGCCAGGTTGGTTTTCGCGCCGGTGAACCATTGAAAGTGGGGAAAGTCCCACTTGAAGACCGTGTCCCAACCACGAAACCAGGGTAGGGACTGGGCGGCACGCTCCCAAAAGGCGTTGGGGTCTTGGGCTGCGTCTTTTAGCCACCTATCAACCAGGGGATTAATGGCGTCCATTTCACAACCTCACTGGATGGAGTAGGGCTTTGCCGGGGTGGGCTCATGATAGCATTGACCTCCCCAGGGCATCAAATGGCTTTCGCTGTGCGCCTCACAATGTCGACACACAGCTCCAAGGATCCCGGGGAACCTGGCTACCATCCGCTGGGGCTATGAGCGCCAGCTGGCTCTCATAGTCTCTATTTCCCTGTAATGCTCGATCTTTGCGGCCCGGACGCACTTGCCGTCTAGGATATAGCTGGTGGTGGACACGACCTCATGCATTGTTCCGTGGCTAATATGCGGTCCATGACGAACATGCCCATCTGGATGTATCTGTCCAACTCGTCGTCGTAAGGTGGACCCGGTTGGTTTTACATAATAGGTGCAGCGTTAAGAGAGAGTGCCAATGCTTTCTGCGTGGATTACGGCCGAACTCTTCCGCTGGAATCCCGCATGCCACTAGCGGAGCATACCCCATAGGGGCGCCAAGACCGCTAAGGTCGTCCTCAAAGAGCCGCGTTCGAGTCCAAAATGGCTTAGGCGTAAAATAGTGGGCCAAAGTGTCCTATATTGCGAACTTTCGGTGGGTAGTAGTCCTGTAGGTTACCATAAATCCATGGGGTTCAGATTCGAGTGACCTCCCTTAGGGTGACGTCACCTTCACCTAACTCCGCCTAATTTGTGTCTAACTAACCGGGTCCACCGCAGAGAGACTAAAATTGCATCTGGTGCTATGATTGGCGAGAGTCCGTCGTCATAGGCGTACATGGTTCATTCCAAATTCGTAGATCGGGAGAGTTTGGAAATATGGAAAGGTTCGATAGCAGGGGGACAAAAATTGCACCTGCGGCTTTGGAAGATGTGAGCCGGATAGGAGCGGAGGCCCAGAAACTTCTGGAAAAGCTGCGGGAGACCTTCGACGCTGCATCCCAGCGAATCATGGGGTATCCGGTTAATCTGGACTTCGACTACTCGGCGCTATTCCCATTTCTGCAGTATTCTGCCAACAACATCGGTGACCCGTTCCACGATAGCAACTTCGCCAGCAATTCGCACGAGATCGAACGGGAAGTGGTCCACACGTTCGCGGACCTGATGCGCCTTCCTCGCGATCAGGCGTGGGGTTACGTCACCTCCGGCGGCACGGAGGGCAACATGTACGGACTGTACATGGGGCGCGAAACATTTCCAGATGGAGTGGTCTACTACTCTCAGGATACCCACTACAGCGTGGTGAAGATCCTGCGCCTCCTAAAGGCTCGGAACATAATGATAAAGAGCCAGCCGAACGGAGAGATAGACTACGACGACCTGTACGAGACTATGCGGATCAACCGGGACGTTCCGGTGATCTTCATGGCTAACATAGGTACGACCATGAAGGGGGCGATAGACGACGTTGTCAAGGTGCGGGACATACTTGACGACTTGGCGGTATCCAACTTCTACATTCACGCCGATGCGGCCTTGAGCGGGATGATTCTGCCGTTTGTGGACGAACCGCAACCGTATGGGTTCGATTTGGGATTCGACAGCGTGTCAGTGAGTGGTCACAAAATGATAGGTGCTCCCCTGCCATGCGGGGTCGCGCTGACCCGCAAGCAGTATGTAACTCGCGTCGCTCGGTCAATCGAGTATGTGGGCGTATTGGACACGACGCTGACGGGTTCGCGCAGCGCATTTGCTCCCCTAATGATCTGGTACGCGCTACAACGTCGCGGGCTGGAAGGCTTCAGAGAACTGGTGACAAAGAGCCTTTCCCTCGCCCAGTATGCGGTTAATCGGTTCAACGAAGTAGGTATCCCAGCTTGGCGGAACAGGAACTCGGTAACCGTTGTATTCCCGAGGCCGTCGGACGAGGTGGTTCGCAAGTGGCAGATCGCGCCATATCAGGACATAGCGCACATCATCACAATGCCCCACGTCACGCGTGATTCCATAGACGCGTTGATTGATGACGTGCTAAACGGCTAACGCGAGGAGGACCAATGTTGGATAGAATCATCGTAATGTCGAAAAGTGAGGTCGGTGTGATTGCGGACATAACCGCCGCTCTCGCCGGCGCTGGCATAAACATCTTGTCTATCAACACCGAAAACACTGGTGAGACAGGCCTTGTTATCCTATCAACCGAGGATAACGACGGCGCTCTGAGCACACTGACGGCAGCGGGGTTTCGAGCGGTCGTAGACGACGTGCTCGTGTTTCGTCTGCGAGACGAGCCAGGGGCGCTGGCGAAAGTCGCCGAGAAGTTCAAGCACGCCGGCGTGAACATTCAGAGCCTACATATTCTCGACAGGCACGGAGACTACGTAACGTTCGCGATGTCGTCAGATGACCGCGAGACGGCGGAGACGCTAGTGGGACCAGATGCCATCGTGTAGATGCCCATCTGCTATGGTTCATAGAAGCGACTGCAGACTGTCATCGAAGATGGAACGGCGGATGCAATGGTGGAAATGACATAAGAAGAGATTGTCAAGCAGGCCCAACCATGGAACAGCGCAAATGACAGCCAGGAGGCGTATTTCTGAAATGGAGTTGGCACCATGGAAGAGAGCAGCCTTACCCTAATTTTTTTTCGGCACCTTCCCTGTCCAGCTTTCAGGGTCCACCTTAGTTTGCCAAGAATTAGGAAGGCGATATAAGTATGGAAGAAATTGAGATTTGGGCAATTGGAGACGAGTCCGAAATTGTCCTTTGGAGCCGAAGGTGCAGGTGGACACCGAATCGCTCCTAGAAGAGACCCTCTTCAAGAACCCCCAACTGCTCATACCGGGACTGAGTCTAGTCGGTAGGCAGACGCCAGCGCCAGTGAGGGGAGGTGCACTGGACATACTTGGTTTGGATAGAGACGGAAAGCCGGTGGTCTTCGAATTGAACGGGGAGCTTTGGCAAGGGATGCCGTGGCCCAGATTATCGACTATGCCTCCGAGCTCGAAGCCATGGATCTAGACACCTTAGCAAGTCACATATCCGATAGGTCAGGATGACGGCGCGGGAGACCATTTGCGCGGAAGCTATGGGGTGTCCTGGACGGTGCATCCTCGCAAGTCGATGGTCAGGCGCTTGTCGTTGACCCCCTCGACCCTTCCTTTGAAAGCGAATATCGGAAGCGAACGGCCTACGCTCACTCCACCGTGGCGGGTAATGACGTATCCGGTGCGCCTTTTATCCGACGAACGATTTTGCGGCTTACGCAAGACGTTTACTTTATCTATTTCCTCGTCTGACGAGAAGCAACGCACGGCCCAGACGTCGTAGGCGTGGAGATTCAGATAATTCGCCGCTTCATTTACGCCGGTCGGGCCTTCGACGATACCGACGCTGCCGTTGTAGGCTGCGGCGACGGCCTCCTCGTTGGCCTTGTAGGTCCGCACAAGTTGGCCGGCGGTCAGGTTAAATGCGGGAGGGACCTCCCGTATCTCCTCGGCAATGGCGGCTTGTCGGATAGCGGCTCCGCCGGTACCAGGATCACCATCCAGGGCTACGACTACTACGAGAAATTGAAAGCGCCACGGGCCTACTGGCTCAAAAATAACTGGTTTCCTGTGGCCGTCCTTTCCGTGTCCAGTCTGGTGACAGTAGTTGCCAGCCTGATTGTGACACTCCTAAATTGACATAACCCTCCTAATATCGAAAAGGCAACGGGTCCAAGTAGTCAGCCCAACCCGTCATTAGCGGGCGGCGTTCCGAAAGTAAATCGCTTCTAAAGTACGCCGCCTCAACCACGGGTATCTGTAGTCGGATGGCGGTGGCGAGGTGTGCTGCATCCGGAGGTTTTATCTTGGGTCCGGCCCAATACTTTCTGACCAGGCCCCTTGCTATGCGTGCCGCTCCTATGTCAATAGCTGCAGGAATGATGTACTCTCGACTAAACAACTCCTGAATCTTCGCTTCCGACTCTTGTCCGTCCGAGCCTTGCAGGCACGCCACTTCGATTGTCGCTATTGCGGAGACTATTATTTCGACCTCTCCTCTCTTAGCCATTTCTAATGATGTTGTGACAAGGCTCAGCCATTCCTCCACCTTGTTCGGCTGGTGCGCCACTACCGGGACCGTTACAGTCAAAGTCAATTGCAACAGCTGTATCGAAGGGTTCGATAGGAGCGCGGTGTGATTACCAAGAATCTGATGCATACTTCAATTGAACGAGTGAGATTGATAAGTTGAGGAACGGAGACATAGGATCCGTGAGCGTCAATCAGAAGAGGCTGAATTTTCGGTAACATTCTCTAGCGGGACAACAGGTGTTTACTCTACAACGGTGGTGTCGTGCAGAGAACCGGCAACGGTAATAGATCAATGAGGCGGGCATAAACGAATAACAACGAGCGCTCTGATTACACTGCTCATGGTGGGGCTGGGCGGATTTTTCGGCTCGGTGCTACGGTACGCCGCGGGTGAGTGGGTACAGGGTCTGTTTGCCCACTCCACCTTCCCCTACGTCACGCTGTTCGTCAATGCAGCCGGCTGCTTTGCCATTGGATTCTTAGCGGGGCTGTCCGACTCTCGGGACCTGTTTGGTGAGAGCACTAGGCTTTTCCTCTTTGTGGGACTACTGGGTGGTTTCACCACCTTTTCAGCCTTTGGCCACCAAACGTTCACGTTGCTGCGAGACGGCCAAACCACCATGGCCCTGGCTAACACGGGCTTGCAGCTGGCTTTGTGCCTAGGCGCCGTCGCTATAGGCTATCTTGTATTTCGTGACCTGTAGGGTAAGCGGCGAAGAGTTTGACCTGTGGTTTGCTATCTCGTCGTCCTGCCCAATAACTCGCGCTAGCTGGGTAGCTTGAGCAGGTCGGCCATCGTGATCACCGGTAGGTTCCCACCAAGATCGGGCGCTTTCTCCGCCACCCTCCGGGTGAATGCGGCTACTGCCGCTTCAAGAAAACGGGTCTTCTCTTGTGTGAAGGCATCGCTGCGCCCTTCGGCTTTCCGAGCTACCGATCCACCCTTCTTGGACGAGAGTTCTCCAACCCTTTCGAGCACCTCTCGTTCAATCTGGTAGTGGTTGGCTGCCAGTTTCCGTTTACTCTCTTTGCCTCCGGCTATCTGCGAGGCCGAACGTTCCAGGACTGTGAGGCAGACGTAGGCCACCCCTGCCAGGGGCTCTCTTCCCTGACGATAGAGATCGAGCCGGGATAGCATGAACGATGCGTTGTGGTCGTCAGGCTCTATCGCCCGGCCTGAGGAGGGAACAGGATACTCAGTCAGTACCTTAGTTACTTGGGTCTGCGCTTTCAATACCCGAAAATGGAAGGTTGCAGAGTTTGGTACTATACCCGGCGGCGCCAGAGGTGGCTTGCGGTCGATGATATCGATTCCCGCATAGATCAGTTTGAATCCGGCAGAGCCGGCGCGAAGAGCTGCCTCAAACTCCCACCGGCGAACAAACCCTTCGACTGCGCTCTTAGCCTCCTCCTCGGTCGCGTAGTGAATCTTCGGCTCGAAAATCACGTCAACTTTGTCTGCTTGGATACAAAACAGCTCGTCTTCATAGACCAAGGGTGCAACATCGCTGTAGTCGACTGAGTCGTCATGTTCGATGAAGTAGTGGATGGCCTTTACGTGAGGGGCGTTCATTATCAAGACTCCTCCCGTCCCTCACCCTTCGGCATGCGGTAACCGACGCGAGGCTCGGTGAAGATGTAGGCGGGGTTGTCCGGGTCGTCGCCCGGCTTACGGCGCAGGCTGCGTACGGCGGTGCGCATCGATCCGTAGATAGGCGTAAAATGGTGGGCCTACACGTACCGAATTGCGAACTTTTCGCTGGGAGGTCTCGATATAGGAAAGAAAGGAACAATACGCCGATTCCAGAATTCTATTTGTGGGTGGCTTGCGCTACACTATCCTCGAACAGTTTGATGTGCCTGCGACTTACGTGTACGCCCATCTCTATTACTGGGAGGAAGATGACTCGGTATCGGGTGGCCATAGCTCTTACGCTTACTGTTGGAACTCATGGTTCCCGGGCTGGACGATTGAAGACTGGTCCTCCACATACTATCCGCATGGACCGGACTACGTGTGGATAGAGGTCGAAGGGGAGTTTCAGAACGATCTGAACATAGAGTATGAAATGAAGTACATCCGACAATCATGGATTCAGAAACTGCGCCGGGCGTTGGGAACGAACCGGGGCGGCATGTCTCGTATGTACACACCCTCCACTAGAGGCGGCACACCCATCCGGCAAACGAAACTGTCGCCGGACGGGCTGGATTTCTCCGAGGACGTGTCTGAGGCCCGGTGGGTGGAGGAGAGCTTCTCAGCCTTCGGGACGCTGCGTTCCTTGCTGCCCGACGGGTTTGCGGCGTACGCCCGGATTTTTCACCCTGCCCATCTGAATAGGGATGAAGAGCGGCCGGTACGGTGGTCTACAGTGGCCTCGTGGACAGGACGGGCCGTCCATCCGCTGATGCAGTTCGAACGTATCGCAGGTCTAAGTGAGGACGATATGTACAAAGACCCTCCGTGGGGTTCTCTTCCGAAGCACGGGTCCATCCCGGAACGGGAATGCCGTACCCTGGTCGAGGTGCTCAGGAGCTTCACTTCAACCCCAGGCAACTGCTTCTTCTGCCTATGGGAAGGCTATGGGAACATCGACACTCGCCTCTACAAAGCTAGTTCTCGGGTGAGGGCTCCGGGGCGGGCCTACCTGCTATTCCGCGGGCCTATCGACGCCATCATGGCATTCATTACAAGGGATGGGCCTTTCTGGGGGCACTCACCAAACATCTGGTGGCCGGAGGACAGGGCGTGGTGTGTAGCAACGGACATCGACCTGTTCGACACCTATGTTGGTGGGAGCGAAGAGTGCATCGAGGCGGTCCTAAGCAACCCGGACCTGGAGGCGTTACTTACAACTCTAGACGCTCGACTTGATCTAGGTGGAGACACCATCAATGCCAAGGACGTGTCCGGAGGTTGTGGCTAGGGACTAGACTATACGAGGCCGTAGGAGTGTACTGATAATTACCGTCATATCGGCGTGGACGGCCCATCTATTGGCCTGGGCAGCCAGTATCTGGCTGGTGTTGGGGCCAGCGTACCAAGGTGTGTCGCTAACGATCGAGGGGACCACACGGGTCAGCGCTACCTTCATCGAGACAAACGGTCTGCACGTTATCTGGGTGCCGATCGTACCCGTCCTGCTGAGCGGTATCGCGTTGATGGCCGTCAGGCGAACCGGTCCCGGGCCGACCGGACGCAGGCTGCTCCTTTGGAGTATCTCTGTCGTGTTCCTGGGGTTCTGCGCACTGGGGTTCTTTTCTTTCGGCTTCCTCTATCTGCCGGTGGCGCTCGCACTGATCATCGTGGCGGTGACCGACTTGGGTCGCTCGCGCAGGGCTCGGGCCGCCGGTCGTCGGGGCTGAAGAGAATGATGTAGAATGATGTCCAGATGGAGGCGCGGCAGCGAAAGAGCCGCATTAGGCGATTTGTAAAAGATGACAGCGCTACTGTGGCTTCTCGCAATGGTCCCGCCTTCCGCGTTATTCCTGATCGCGGGAATCTGGGTGGTCAGGAAGAAGTATGGCGGTGTCCGTCACGTGCTCGGCATCGTAGCGATTGTCGTGGGGATGGCGCTAGTTGCGATTACCCTTGTTGCGCTGCCGCTACTCGCCACCTCGTTTGAAGCGAGGTAACCACTTCCAGCTCCTCATCTCTGGAGCATGAAGTCGTAGTCGGCAGCGTTGGCATCACTTTGGGCCGAGCTGTGCTGCATCCCAATGAACGGGTCACCCTGTTCTATGTCGCAAGGAACACGGCTGAAGAGCTCGACGGGGCTGTCATGATCGACAATGCAGAGGTAGAGAGCTCTGATGGACGCTCGTGGCTGGCCGACGGGCATGGCGTCGTGCTCGAACGGCCTCCGCTTACCCTTGGATGGTTGACGTTTCCTGTGTCAGATGCTGCTCCGGGGAGCTTCAAAGTCACAGTGAACAGCGTTCAAGCCGACGGCAATCACGTAAGGGGAGCATGGCAGTTGCCGTGGCGGTTGGTACAGGTGTAGGCGTGGGTGTCGGAGTTGGCTCATTGGTGGGTGTGGGCGTCGGTGGACTAGCTATCGACACATCGATGATGCCGGTTGCACTCAACCCTGCGGGGTCGGTGGCGGTTACAGGGAACGATGCCGTTCTATCTTCCAATGGGGTTATAAAGAGAATGTTGCCCTCCACCACGGCAGTGGCCACTTCGGGACTTTCGCTAGCATCGATGGCGAGAGTGAGTGAATCTCCGTCTGGGTCGGTGAAGAACTCACTGAGGTCCAAGGTGGGAGAGGGACTGTCGGCAGTCAATTCAACGAGAGGGACAGGGATGGCCACAGGCCCTTCGTTTACGTCGGCAACGGTGACGGCCGACCTCAATCTGCTGGGACACTGGAGGCTTCCCGTCATCGGTAGCGACGACGGTAAGGTCGTAGTCGTTGGATTCGGCAGCGCTGGCTGGAGCTTCGTAGTCAAGAGCGCCAATGAGGGGTAGGGTTCCGGCTTCGTCTATCTGGAACAAAGCCGCATCGGGGCCGAAGAGGGACCACTGCACGGTATCTCCCTCCGGGTCTTGGGCCTGGTGCTGTGAGATAGAGCCGGTGTGTCCTTCGGCAATCTAGACCTGGGCCTCTCCTTCGACCGGGTCCAACTCGTTGACCCGTTTAATCTGGATCCTTACCTGAAGGCGGCCTGGCGCAGGAGGTCCTGGCGGTGGTCGAAAGGGCGAGGGCCAAGTGGGAAGATGCACCCAAGTACCTGGCTCACGTGAGACCCGCTCCCCAGGCCCACCGCCGGTCCCAGCGTGGGCAGGGGTCGGCCACAGGACGCAACCACCGGGCCGGAGGCGGCTCAGGCACAACAGCAGACGCTGAGGCTGTTCTAAGGGGCGGCAGGGGCGCTGGAGTCCGAGACACGGGGGGAGAGACGGGATCCGGCGCTCTCCCCCTGCACGGCCATGTATGTGGCCCTTTTTGCGTTTTAGGCCTCTGGTCCTGCGGGCCGCCTATTCAGATCTTGAAGATATGGCCGAGCCCCAGGCCGTCGGCCAGGTCCAGCAGCGCCATGATGTGCCGCGTGCTGGGGCGGGCACGGCCCTTCCTCCAGCGCCTCATCGTCTGGGGATGGACTCCGAGACGACGGTTCAGCTCCGCCCACGGCATGCCCGACGCCTCCTTGAACCGCTCTAGACGCTCCGGGAAGTCGTCGGGAAAAGTGTAGGGGTTCTTCTGCTGTAGTACGTGCGCTGTCGCGGCATCGAGCCGGTCCTTCCACAGGACGCATCAAGACTCCCTTCGATGGGAGCGTCCAAGTTGCCCGGAATCGGCGGACAGGACGGCATGGGAACCGTGCGACCCCATCTGCCCACCTGTCCATATGTGAGGCCCCTTTGCGTTTGGGCCTGGAGCGGCTCGGCTCATCCGCCCGGCCCTCTGACCGTGAACTCCAGCGGGCTGGACAGCATCCTCCCGTCAGCAGTGCAGATGGCCCCCGGCGCTTCGCAGTCCTCGGTGACGGGCAGCTTGACGGTGACGTCCCCGTTGGAGGCCGGATCGACGGTGATCTCCCAACCGATGTTGCTGCCCTTGACCAGCCGCCGTGCCCCGACCACCTTGCCTCCCTCCACCGTGAACACATGGTCGTCCCGCAGCGTCAAGTAGCTGAGCGAAAACTCCTCGCTGAAGGCGATCCTGAATTTGAAGTTGTCGCTGCCGTTGTGGGACGTCGGGACGCTTTCGAAACTTGCCGTCAGCGGAGGCCCCTTGACGGTGAATTCCAGCGGGCTGGACAGCATCGTCCCGTCATCGGTGCAGATGGCCCCCGGCGCCTCGCAGTCCTCGGTGGCGGGCAATTCGACGGTAACGTCCGCGCTGGAGTCCGGGCTGACGCTCATCTCCCACCGGATGTTGCGGGTGACGCTGTCCCTCTCCAGCCTCCTCGCCCCGGCCACCTTGCCTCCCGTTACCGTGAACGCATGGTCCTTCAGCGTCTCATAGCTGAAGTCTTCCTTGGGATTCTCGCTGAATCGCAGTTCGAAGGTGAAGTCCTTCTGTCCGTCGTGCAACTTAGGCGCATCGTGGATGGCGGCCGTCAGAGGCGTCTCCGCAGGCTCCTGCGCTTCACGCGTCTGCTTCGACTCCGGCGGCGTCTCTGAGTCGGGTATAATCAAGGGCGGAGCGGACAACACCGCGTTGCTGGGCAGCGACTCCTCGTTGCCGGCGTCGTCAGTGAAGGTGACCCACACTTGGATGGGCTTGCCCACGTCGGCGTCGGTCACGGTGTAGGTGGAGCTTGTCGCTCCGTCGATGTTGGCGCCGGAGCGGACCCATTGGTAGGTGAAGTCCGCGCCCGTCAGACCGTCCTCGTCCTCGATGTAGTCCGTGGTCGCCATCAGCGTCTCGCCGGCCCACACCCTCCCGATCATGCCGGGCGCGCCGGTGGCCGGGCTGTTGGCCGCCTGATTCCCTGTTTGCGCACTGGCATAGATGCCCATCCTCATGCTCCAGCAATTGGACTCATGCCATCCGAAGCCGATACCGAAGAAAAAATAGTCGCCCAGCGACCAGCCAGGCTCCCCGGTGAACGCATTCTCAGGAGGGATCCTAGCCTCAGGGGGCCCAACAATGACAACTGTCCCAAAATATGTACGATAAGCTTTCCCACGTCCACGGCACCAATTCTCCGATATCGTGGCACTGAAACCGAAGTAATCGGCGCCCCACGGTCTGTGGACCACCAGCCAATAGGTCGTATTGGCGGCAAGCACATAACCGTCCGACGTGAAGTCCTCGTAGGTGGCTATAGATGAATCGAGGGTCGGGCTCGCCAAGACATGCAGCGTCCGTCCGGGTTGTCCCGGGACCGGGCTGTTAGCGCGTATAGTGACAGGAGGGCCGGGCGACAAGATACGGACTTGGATCGAATCTGCCGCGCACATACAACCGGACCTTTTCAAGCGTAACGGAAGTGCTGCCGGTAGTGAATGATTGTGCGTAGGCTTGGCCTATGTCCACTCCAATTTGGGTGCGTTGATAGCGCCCCGCCTCCGCTTCTCCCGATTGCTAAACATGACCATTTCGGTCGACTGCGCTGCCACCGGCGCGATGTTGAGCAGCACGAGCATGAGCGCAATGGTTACGGCCGACAACCATACCAAACGTACCCGAGCCCGGGTTACGTTGGTTGCTTTATTCATATGTGCCCATATAACTCCATGCGACCACTGCCCGACCTGTGTTGCTGACTAGGATGTTGAAGATTTGCGGCACCATAGCCTACAGGCCGCTCTAGAGGTTGTACAAGATTCGTTTGCAACGCTTCCCAGTGGGCATTTGGACGCAACGTTTGCGTGAACTAACGGCAGCGTTGTTGCATGTATTCGGCGATGTGTACGCACCTTCTTTTAGGGATGCTTAGATAGTCTTTTAAGTTGTGGTGTTGAATAGGGTGTATGGCATTTCTACGTAGGTACTAATGCCAACGGCACGGGCGCGAGGCAGGCGCGCCCGTGCATACTTTCCTGCTTTTCTCGTTGCCCTCTACTGACCCGGCCCGCTGACGGTGCGCTCCAGCCCTTCGGACAGCTTCTTGTCGCCATCGGCGCAGATGGCTCCCTGCGCGTCGCAGTCCGTGGTGGCGGGCAGAGTGATCGTCACGTCGCCATTGGAATCCGGGCTGACGGTGATCTCCCAGCCGACGTTGCTCGGCGGGTTCAACCGACGTGCGCCGGTTACCGAGCCTCCGGTCACCGTGAACGCATGGTCGCCCCGCAGCGTCTTGTAGCTGAAGCCCGTCTCGAGCTCCTCGCTGAAGGAGATCCTGAATTTGAAGTTGTCGCTGCCGTTGTGGGACGTCGGGACGCTCTCGAAACTTGCCGTCAGCGGAGGTCCCTTGACGGTGAATTTCAGCTGGCTGGACGGCACCGTGCCGTCCTCGGCGCAGATGGCCCCCTGCGCGTTGCAGTCCGTGGTGGCGGGCAGCTCGACGGTGACGTCCGCGTTGGAGTCCGGGCTGACGCTGACCTCCCACCGGATGTTGGGGGTGTCGCTGTCCCCGTCCAGCCGCCGGGCCCCGACCACCGTGCCTTTCTTCACCGTGAACGCATGGTCCCGCAGCGTCTTGTAGCTGAAGTCTTCATTGAGGTCCTCGCTGAAGCGCAGCTCGAAGGTGAAGTTCTTCTCCCCGTCGTGCGACTCCGGCGAGTCGTGGATGGCGGCAGTCAGTGGGGTGGGCGCTGAAGCCACCGCTACGGTAGCAGCGCTAGTCAGCGTCTCCTGGTGACCGCTGTCGTCAGTGAAGGACAACCGAACCTTGATGGTCCTTCCCTCGTCTGCGGCCGCCAGTGTGTAGGTCGAGCCGGTCGCGTCAGTGATGTCCGTGTCGTCGGCCAGCCACTGGTACGTGAAGGTGGCGTTGGCCAGCCCGTCGCTGTCCGATATGTTCGATGTCGATGCGTTCAGCATCTGTCCGACCTGCGCCGTCCCGCTGATCGTCGGCGCTCCGGTCGCGGCGCTGTTGGGTATGGCGGCCACTGCTACGGTAACGGCGCTCGTACGCGTCTCCTGGTTCCCCCTGTCGTTAGTGAAGGACAACCGAACCTTGATGGTCCTTCCCTCGTCTGCCGCCAGTGTGTAGGTCGAGCCGGTCGCGTCCTGGATATCCGTGTCTTCGGTCCCATCGTTTGCGATCCACTGGTAGGTGAAGGTGGCGTTGGCCAGCCCGTCGCTGTCGATATGTTCGATGTTGATGCGTTCAGCATCTGTCCGACCTGCGCCGTCCCGCTGATCGTCGGCGCTCCGGTCGCGGCGCTGTTGGGTATGGCGGCCACTGCTACGGTAACGGCGCTCGTACGCGTCTCCTGGTTCCCCCTGTCGTCGGTGAATAGGCAGCTGAGGCCAAAGTCGTCGGCCAGGGCCAGAAGCGCTTTCATGTGATGCTGGTTGGGCTGCACCCCGGCCTTCCACCAACGCCCTACGGTGTGGCGATAGGTCCCCAGGCGGCGGGCAATCTCCGACCACGACAGGCCCGACTCCTCCTGGAACCGCCTCAACTGCTCCTGGAAGTCGTCGGAGACGACGTAGGTTCTTCTGCTGTAATGTGTGCGCTGTCGAGGCATGGCAGAAGCGCTCCCAGAGCACAGCCCTAGTCCCTCTCCTATGGGAGGGCAGGGACCCCATTCCTGTATGGCTCATACCGCGGAGGTCCAGGTCCCGGACGGAGCGCCTGCCTCGCCCGTCCGTCCGAATGTGCTTGCTTCTTCTCGTTGCCCTCTACTGGCCCGGCCCGCTGACGGTGCGCTCCAGCCCTTCGGACAGCTTCCTGTCGCCGTCGGCGCAGATGGCCCCCTGCGCGTCGCAGTCCGTGGTGGCGGGCAGAGTGATCGTCACGTCCCCGTTGGAGTCCGGGCTGACGACGATCTCCCATCGGAGGTTCTTGCCGCTGACCAGCCGCCGCGCGCCGGTTACCGAGCCTCCGGTCACCGTGAATGCGTGGTCGCGCATCGTGGTGTAGCTGAAGCCCGATTTGGGTGCCTCGCTAAAGGCGATCCTGATGCGGAACGAGTCGCTGCCGTTGTGGGACGTCGGGACGCTTTCGAAACTTGCCGTCAGCGGAGGCCCCATGACGGTGAATTTCAGCGGGCTGGACAGCACCCTGCCGTCCTCGGTGCAGATTGCCCCCTGCGCGTCGCAGTCCTCGGTAGCGGGCAGCTCGACGGTGACGTCCGCGTTCGAGTCCGGGGTGACGCTGATCTCCCACTTGATGTTGCGGGTGTCGCTGTCCCCGTCCAGCCGCCGGGCCCCGGCCACCGTGCCTCTCGTCACCGTGAACGCGTGGTCCCGCAGCGTCTTGTAGCTGAAGTCTTCCTTGGGGTCCTCGCTGAAGCGCAGCTCGAAGGTGAACCTCTTCTCCCCGTCGTGCGACTCCGGCGCGTCGTGGATGGCGGCCGTCAGCGGCGTCTCGGCCGTTTCCGTCGACTTTGGCGGCGTCTCCTCCTTGGGGATGGCCAAGGGTGGGGCGGACAGCCTTGCGTCGCTGGTCAGCGACTCGGCGTTGCCCGCGTCGTCGTCGAAGGTGACCCGCACCTTGATGGCCTTGCCCTCGTCGGCGTCGGTCACGGTGTAGGTGGAGCTTGTCGCTCCCTCGATGTCCGCGTCGGTTCTTGTCGCCAGATCCTGGCGGACCCACCGGTAGGCGAAGACCGCGTCCGTCAGGCCGTCCTCGTCCTCGATCCTGTCCGTGGTCGCCGTCAGCGTCTCGCCGGCCCGCACCGTCCCGGTGATGCCGGGCCAGCCCGTCGCCGGGCTGTTCGCGGCCTGATTCAGTGAGGTTGTTTGCGCACTGGCATAGACGGCCATCATCATGCGCCGGCATCCCAGGGGCGACACCTGCCACTTGGACCCCAGACCGAAGAAAAGCTTTTCGCCCAGCGACCAGCCAACCTCTCCGGTGGTCTCACCCTCAGGGGTCGAAAGCCGATCGCATATCGAGGCGCTGAAACGGATGTTGTCGGACCCCCATTGTCTGTGGAGCACCAACCAATAGGTTGTATCGGCGGCAAGCACATAACCGGTCGCCGTGAGGTCCTCATGTGTGGACATGAGCGAGTCGATGGTGGGGTTCGTTAAGGCATGCAGACTCCGTCCGGGTTGTCCCGAGCTGTCAGCGCGTATGGTGAAAGCGGGCGCTGATCCGAGTCCGCGCAGATACAGCCGGACTTTTTCAAGCGTAACGGCAGTGCTGCCGGTATGGAATGAATGTGCGTAGGCCTGGCCCATGCCCACTATAATAGTAACGCGTTGCCTGTTCTCCGGCGCTTCTCCCAGATTGCTAACCATGACGGTCGCAGTTGACTGCGCCGTCGCCGGGGCGATATTGGACGCCACGAGCATGAGCGCCATGGCGACGGCCGATAACCAGACCAGGGATACCCGAACCAGAGTTACGTTGCTTGCTATATTCATCGGGTGAGTCCTTTCCTGTAGGCGTGAGACCCCTCTGCAGCCGTGGAGGCGGTTTGACGGAGCCCGGTTGCCGGATCCGCGGCGGCCGCCTCTCCATTCAGCCACTGCCCGACCTGTGCTACTGAACATAATGTTGACAATTGACCCTCTTCTTATATACAGGCCCGAACAGAGTTGCACAAGGTTCATATGCATCGTCTTTCAGGGGTATTTTTGACGCAACGTTTTAGCAAGAGAATGAAGCGCAACTGTGTGCATTCGGTAAGTCAAATTCACCTCCGACAGCGTGCGTTTCTATATTCAGGCGAGACCTTCAATTGAATCGAAGGTCTCCCCCTCGCGCAACCGCGTATGCGATGTCGTTGTGCTCGCGGGGCTCGGCCTACTGGCCCGGCCCGCTGACGGTGAACTCCAGCGGGCTGGACAGCATCCTGCCGTCCTCGGTGCAGATGGCCCCCTGCGCGTCGCAGTCCTCGGTGACGGGCAGCTTGACGGTGACGTCCCCGTTGGAGTCCGGATCGACGACGATCTCCCAGCCGATGTTGCTGCCCTTGACCAGCCGCCGCGCGCCGGTTACATTGCCTCCCTCCACCGTGAACACATGGTCGTCCCGCAGCGTCTTGTAGCTGAGCGAAAACTCCTCGCTGAAGGCGATCCTGAATCTGAATTCGCCGCTGCCGTTGTGGGACGTCGGGACGCTTACGGTATTTGCCGTCAGCGGAGGCCCCTTGACGGTGAATTTCAGCGGGCTGGAGAGCATCGTCCCGTCCTCGGTGCAGATGGCCCCCTGCGCCTCGCAGTCCGTCGGTGACGGGCAGCTCGACGGTGACGTTCGCGTTGGAGTCCGGGCTGACGCTGATCTCCCACCGGATGTTGGGGGTGGCGCTGTCGCTGTCCAGCCGCCGGGCCCCGGCCACCGTGCCGCCCGTCACCGTGAACGCATGGTCCCGCAGCGTCACGTAGCTGAAGCCTTCCTTGGGCTCCTCGCTGAAGCGCAGCTCGAAGGTGAAGTCCTCCTGTCCGTCGTGCGACTCAGGCGCATCGTGGATGGCGGCAGTCAGCGGCGTCTCCGCGGCCTCTTGCGCCCCTTGCGCTTCACGCGCCTCACGCGTCGCCGTAGACTTTGGCGGCGGCTCCTCATCGGGGATGATCAAGGGCGGGGCGGACAGCTTCGCGTAGCTGGTCAGCGACTCGGCGTTGCCCGCATCGTCGGTGAAGGTGACCCGCACCTGGATGGGTTTGCCCTCGTCGTCGCCGGTCACGGTGTAGTTGGAGCTTGCCGCTCCCTCGATGTCGGCGCCGGACCGGACCCATTGGTAGGCGAACACTGCGCCGGTCAGACCGTCCTCGTCCTCGATGCCGTCTGTGGTCGCGGTCAGCGTCTCGCCGGCCTGCACCGTCCCGGTGATGCCCGGCCCGCCCGTCGCCGGGCTGTTCGCCCTCTGGCCCATCGAGGTGGTCACCTCTTCCACCTCGATGGTGTAGGTGCCCGTGCCGTCGCCGGAAGTGGCAGCAAGATGTAGGCGTCGTGTGTGGTACCTACTTCGACCACCAGTTCGCTGTCCTTTCTCCGTCGTGCTCTTGTATCGTTGCGCAACGCTGAGAGACCAAATCCGTAATAGCCATCGATAATCGCTTTCACGGTACCAATCGACAGAAACGGGTCGGCCAGGGTGCCGCCCCCGGACTCGGCGCCGCGCATGCGTACCCGGTAGCTCTTGCCCTCTTCCAGCCGGACCTTGAACCAGTCCACGTCGTTGTCCACCTCCAGGTTCCCGGTGACGCTGCCGCCCACCGCCACGGTTCCCGTGGTCTCCTCGGCGCCCAGGTAGTCATCTTCCGAGTCGGTGATGTCGGTCAGCACAAAGGTGTAGACGTCCCCCGGCTCAAAATGGTATTCACCAAGCTCGAACCCGACGAGCAATCTGGACGGAAGGTTGCGCCCCCGGACTTCATAAAAGCGTGGCGCCTTGAACTCGATGCTGACATCGCCGTTTCTTTGGTCGTCCACCAACCAAAAATTGAAGATAAATGACCGCTGTCCCTCATCTACGTCGCCTAAGTCGAAATAAGGCAGGTATCCCCGAAACACGATAAAGCCCACGTTCGCCGGTCTGCCGTCGGTCGTCTCCGGGACCCGGATCTCCAGCCGGTAGTCCCGGTCCGGAACAACGCCGAGGCGGAACAGAGCCGAGGCGCCCGCATTCCCGCGCTGGTTGGTGTCGTATAGTTCCGTGGGTTCGGAGTTGCGAGGATCATGGGCCGGAACAGTGGCCG
The DNA here is from genome assembly GCA_965226535.1 of Dehalococcoidia bacterium. Taxonomy (GTDB): domain Bacteria; phylum Chloroflexota; class Dehalococcoidia; order Lucifugimonadales; genus JAPULR01. The sequence goes on from CBDDDE010000010.1 coordinate 1,366,267, forward strand.
GAAGCCCAGGCGCCAGGTTGCCGATGAGGTAATCGACGTCGTTCCCTTCCTCGGCCGTATCCAATCCCCATTCAACAAACCAAGTTTCTCCTACAGACTCGATCGGGATCGACGTGCTGGTGTCGGTGATATCGGTGACCGACAGCGTGTAGGCGCCGGTGGAGCCTTCGAAGCCGGCCACCGCCACGAAGTAGTCCCCCGCACACGGCGCGGTGAAGTCCGTGATCGCGTTCCGGCCATAGCCGCTGTCGTTGTCCCGGGTCTTAGACTGGCCGACGACGTGGCTGAAGGGGATGTAGTTGCCCTGGCGGTCGTAGATGCCGACGATGAGCGGGTCGGGCAGGGTGCCGTCACCGGTGTCGGCGCCTTTCAGCTCCAGCCAGTAGACCCGTTCGCCGATCCTGCCGTCGAAGCGCACGCGGAACCAGTCGCGGTCCGTGGCGCTCTCGATGTTGCCGGTCACGCTGCTGCCGATGGGCGCCCGGCCGCTGGCGCTCGTGCCCGCCGGCAGGTCGCCGCCGGACGGCTCGGAGAGCGGGGTCAGGGCGTCTCGCAGGGTGTCTAAGCTCTCCCCGGTGCAATAGTTGACCACCAGCGACACCACGAGGACGGCGTCCGCGCCGATGAAGGGGTAGCGGTCATGATAGGTCCCCTTCAGACGGCCATCATCATCGACGTCATCCTTATCTACGAATTGGGACCCCTTGCCGGTGACGGCGATGTAGTAGTCGCCCTTGGTCGTCGGGGTGAAGTACATGCTGGCGCTGCACGCCTTGGACGATGAGGTCATGGGAATCGCCGTGCCGTCGGCATCGTGGATGCCCTCGATCACGGCGGTCTGTGGGCACTTGCCCACGTCGAAGCTGATGTGGTAGCGCACGTTTGCGAGCAAGCTGGCCCGGACCCAGTCCACGTCGTTGGTGGCTGTGTCGTCTGGGTCGCTGCTCGTGCGCATCAGATAGACCCTGGTTAGCTCCCCCAGCTCGGCGACGGCCGTCGTGGACGTGTCCGCGGAGTAGTCGTCGGACTGCGCCGACAGCGTGTACACCCGATCGGGCGCGTGGCCGCCCTTCGGGGACGCTATGGACACGTAATAGGCGCCGGCCTGATCCGTTCGGAAGGGCAGGCTGTTGACCCGATTGGGGTGCTGGTAGTAGTTTTGAGGCCCTTCTACGGGCGCGATGGCGCTGGTGCGCAGCTCTGTACCCTGGTCGTCGTGGATCTTCAGCAGGTACACCGGCGGCGCGTCCACAACGTCGAACTGGTAGTCGACGCCTGCATCGAGGCTGACGGCGTACCAGTCGGCGTCCCGGGCGCTAGCGTGCTGGCCCTTCACGCCGTCACCGTCGACGACGAGGCGCCCGGTGGTGGTGGTGTCGCCGGGCAGGTCGCCGCAGGTGGGCTCGCCCAACTCGGCCGACGGGCTGGACACCCGCTCGCCGAGAATGGCCATCTTGAGCAAATCAGCGTTCGGCGACCAAGCCGCGCCGGGTCCTTCCCGGAAATAGGCGACGTCGCCTATCGACCAATCCCGGATGGCGCAGGCGTCCTGCCCCGTACCGGAGGTGACGGCTGTCCGGAAGAAGTCCTCAGTAGGCGAATGCGCAATGTCGATGACCAGCCAAAAGGTCGTGTTTGCGGCAAGCGTGGTGTCGGCCGGGGCATCGAAAGTGAGGACACCGACCTGCGGATTGGCCCGCAGACCCAGTTCGTGAAGCGCGACCCCCGGTTTCCCGCCGTCGTCTGAGTAGATGGAGGCCCTGATTGCCCCGAGGACCTGGAGCGGTGGGATGACCGTCACTTCAATTTGTACACCATGAAGGGTATGAACCGCATCGTTGCCGTTGGTGAATGAAGCCGCATACGCAATTTCCAGGTTGATTCTCTTGCCGACAAGTTGGCCGGTTGAGGTCGACGGCTGACCCAGGGTGCTGACCAACACGGGGCCGGGCGGCGGGGGAGCCGGGTTCGGGGCGGGCGGCAGCGGGTTCGGCCAGCCGTAGACGTTGAGCGGGATCCACTTGAACTCGTTGTCGTGGTTCCAGTCGTCCCCGCCGAAACCCACCGGATGGACAAAGCGGCTGCCGTAGGGTCCGCCGAGGGTCCAGCCGGCTTCGGCGCCCGGGTCCTCGCCGCGGCTGGCGTTGGGCGTCTGGTAGTAGCCGGCGGCGGCGTTTTGGAAGTAGGCCACGTAGGTCCGCCCCGGCTCGGCCTGGAATCGTTCGCTGCCGGTCCTCGGAGCGAAGCGGTCGGGCGAACCGCCGATGCCCGCTGTCGCCTGGTAGCTGGCCAGGGGCGACTGGGGGTCGCGCGCGCCCTCGCGGGAGCTGAACGCCTCGGCGGCGTAGATGTCCGCTACCGGGTCCAACGTCCCGCTCTGGGCGTCTATGTCCACCCCGAGGCCGGAGATCGTGTAGCCGGTCGGGTGGGGGCCGGTGGTGAACCCGCGCCCGCCGGCCCATTCGTGATCGTAGTGTCTATTCGTGCTGCACAGCCGCCACGATGTCTCGGTATTCGGGACCCTCCACGAACTGCGGTTCGCAGTCAATCCGGATGTTCGGGTTGGTCGCTCCGCCGTCATACGTTCTGCCCTTCGGCAGTTTGAGCCAGACCTTGGTCACGCGCTCGGTGCCGAAGCGCAGGAAGGGGCCGTCGGCGGCGGTGTCGCGCAGCCCGTGGGCGCCGACCAGCACGCGCTCCTCAACAGGGTAACCGTCTACTACCATCGCGATCGGATTGAGCGCAGAGGCTTGCCACGTGCGTCCGGCAAGGGAGAAGAAGTTGCGCTGGAGCGAGGTGTCGGAGATCGGCCAGCTGTCTGGGCCCTCATCGCCGTTCGGTGCGGTCGAAATCTCATAGACGCCGAGCCCAGAAACCTCCTCGAACACCGCCCAGTAGGTCTGGTTGGGATTCAGAGGCGTGTTATCCGGGAACTCCAGGTAGAGATCTGGGTCTTCCTTGCTTGCACCCCGGAAGTGTGTGACGTACAGGGCCTCGGCATGGGGACTTCCTTCGTGGTCGCGGTGGATGGACAGCCGGGCCAGGGGAGTCCCGGTGACCTTGGTGGCAATAAGCACTTCGACAAGCTGGTACCAGCCGGCGTCGCTGCCGGTGGTAAAGGAGACGGCGTAGGACCGGTAGCTGGCGGCGCTCGGAGGGGTGGCGCCGGGGTCGCCTGCAACGAATCCGGCGACGAGGCCGTCATCTTCATCGTCAACTTCGTCGGTGTTGTCTGCTAACTTTACAGGGCTGTTCTGCTGCTGCGCCACCGGCGGGTCGGACGAGGTGTCCGTGCCACCCTCTTGCGCATGGGCCAGGGACACGAGGCCCACGAGCAGGGCCATGATTGCCAGCAAGGGCAGCAGTCTAATCAATTGGTGTTGTCCTCCTCGAAAGTTAATGCTGTCCCAGCCGCCTCTACCCGCAGTCCGGATGACCTTCCCGCAGGTGGCGGCGTTGCACGGGGCTCGTCGGTTGCAGCAAGCGTTCTCAACCCTTATGCACACTGGGGCATTCAAGACTATGGCCCCCACAAGAGGCTGCACAAGGTTCGTTTGCAACGTTTCCCAGTGGGCTTTTGGACGCAACGTTTTCGCAAACTAACGAGAGCGTTACTGCGTGTATTCGGTGAGTTGAATGCGCCCTCTTTTGTGGGGTGTTTAGGTGTGGTGTTGAACACGAGGACCAGGAGGGCCACAGCCACCAACTTCAGTCGGCTCATCTCCTTGCAAGTCAATCCTTCCATCCTGAGCGCCAGGTGCACGAATTAGCCCCCCGATGCGTCGTGGCGCCAGCCGGAGCCGAAGGTCATCCCGTCCTGACTGACCAGCCAGACGCGCACGTCCTCTGTGGTCACCCAGTTGCCTTCTGCGGTGGCCTCGAACATATCCGTGCCGAGCAGGTCCTTGAGGTCCGTTCCAACCAGTGTCTTGTCGTAGTGGTCTATGACCGTGCCGCTCTCGTCGGATATGAACGCGAACCACTCGCCTTCAACGTTTGCGGCGTTGTTGTAGTACCCAATGGTCGCCGCCAGTCCCGCAAAATCGCTCTCAGGGCTGGCGAAGTAGGCGATGGTCCCCTCCAGCCCTACCTGGCGAAACACGCGAGCGGCTGTGGAGACCATGGCCTTGGTGAAGTCGTCGGCGTTGACATACCAGCCCGATGCGAACAGCAGCCCGTCGTGCTTCACCACCCAGGCGTTCTTCAGCTCAAGCTCACCGGTGTAGCCGGCCCCCAGCTCCCCGCTCTCCGGGTTCCGGTACACGTAGGACACCCACTTGCCGTCCTCTGTGGCCGACAGCATGTCCGGCCCGAAGTTGTAACCGTTGGCGTCGGTGCCCACCCAGCCCTTCAGGTCCAGCCCCAAGCGCTGGGTGTCGGGATGTCCGATGACCAGACCGTTCTCGTCGATGATGAAGACGTACCACTGGCCGTCGACGCTCTTCCCCCGGTTGTAGTAGGCGAGGGTCGCGTCTAGGCCCTGGGTTTCGTAGCGGCTGATGGCGTTGTTGGACGAAGAACTTGGTGTAGTCGGCGGGAGCCGAGCGGGGCGGAATGGAGGCAACCACACCTCGCGCAATCTGCTCGACCTCGGTAGCCGTAATGCCCGGTGCGGCAGGCGTCGCAGCGGGAGCGTCGGCAAGCTCCGCGCGCACTATCTCCTCTACCTCGGCCCGGGACAGACTCGGCTCCCCGTCTCCACAGGCGACCAAGAGCGGCAGGGCCAAGATGGCCAGGGTCACTGCTGCGAAGGCATTCAGCTTCCGGTTGGTCATGGACGCCTCACTTGTTCCGCCGTCGGTGTGATATGGGCGGCGACTTCCCATGTCAGGACCGTCACTGACCACCTGCTGAAGCCCTGGCCGCGCCCGTGTGCTGGACGCTGCGTCGGCGCCCGAGGAATCGCTGGTGATCGTGCCGCCGTTGAGCGTCAGACTGTTGGCCGTCACCTCTATCGAAGAGTGTGTGCCGTCGGCATCGGTCAGCGTGTAGCTGAATACGAGCTCCTTCGTGCCGCTGCCGCTGGCATAGGACGCGCTGCGGGCCTCCGTACCGCCGAGTTGGAGTCCGATTGACGGCGCGCCGGCGGTCGTGTCGACGTTCACATCCTCGCTGAAGGTGAGCGTCACCTGCACGGCCTCGCCCGGCGTCCACTGGCCGTCCGAGTCAGCATCGCTCAGCGCCGGGGCACCCTCGATGATGGGCGCCGCGACCTGCGAAGCCGTCCGGGTGCCCGTTGACCCTGATCCGGATATTCGTCTCATTCTGTGGAGTGTTCCTCGATAAAATCAGTGCGCTCAGCTTGCTGTCAATCACTGCAATGCCCACCTACCGGATTGAGTGCTTTACAGGGAGACACAACAAAGGGGGCGCCTACAGCCCGCCAATTACGACGGCGTTGCTGGATGCGGCCTCTATTGTTCTGCGGTCCCGGGTGGGGTTGCTACTTGAGATGATGAGGTTCCCGGACGCGCTACGGGGACCGCTGGCTCCGTCGTAGTAGATGATGGAGACCTTCAGAAATTTGCCTTGGTCCGCTGCCTCGGGAGCATAACACCCCTGGGATGAACATCTGCTGTTGTTGCCGCCAATCAACGTGAAAGGGCCAGTTGCGGTATCGGCTTTGTGCCACCGTACCCAGATGATCCGCAGCTCACCATCCGGGTCCGTCAAGACGGCATTGAGCACACTGCCCACCACCGGCGTCGGTGGAATCAGGGTGATGGTTCCCGCCTCGTCGATGTTCTTGACGCGAATCGTGACGGAGACTGAATCGTCGGTCAGGGCCGGGCTTTCCGCGTTGCCGGAGGCGTCCTCGCCATCGGTCACGTTGACCGTGATGGAGTAAGAACGCTTTACCTCGTAGTTGGGAGACGCGCCGGACTTCACGGTTATCTCGCCGGTGCTCGCGTTCATGGCAAAGACCTGGTTGAATCCAGCGGCGTCCGCTCCGGAGACCGAGTAGGTGACGGAGTCGTTGTCCGGGTCCGTGGCCGTCGTCTGGCCTACGACGGCGCCGGCGTCGGCGTTCTCGTTCACCTCCATGGTCAAGGGAGCCGCAGTGTCGATGCAGGGGAAGACCGGTTGTGTTATGGACGGCGTATCTTCACTGCCATAGACGGCAATCCTCATCCTGTACCCGTTGGGCCTTTTGGCGGAGACGAAAGCAGGGCGCCACTCGGCGATGCCTCGGTAGAACATCTTGTCACCCATGGACCACCCTGCCGCGGAGAATTCACGCCTTGACTCCGTGACGCCGAATACCAAGGAGTCCTGTACGGATAAGACCAACCAGTAGCGGGCTTTGGCTTCGAGCGTAACGCCGCTGCTCGTGAAGTCCTCATTGGTTGAAATGGCATTGTCAAAGGTCGTGGGGTTGGAGAGAGTGTCAACCGTCTGACCCGGCTCACCCGACCGGTCAGCGCGTATGGTCACCGATGGCGCCGGATTGGGACCGCTGGTGCTTCTCGTGGCCAAGCGCACCTTGGTGAGAGCAACAGCGAAAGGGCCGGTGCAGAATGACTGCGCGTATTGCTGGCCCCCGCTCAGTGAGATTTGGCTGGTTTCCGCCGCTTCCAGGTTGCTTACTCTGACCGTTGCGGTCGACTGCGCTCCCGCGGCGGTGACACCTGCCACCGCGAGCACGACCGCCATGACGATGGTCGGCACCCAGAGCCTATGCAGCCGAAGCCAGGCGCCCTGTTTGCCATCTTCATCCGTCATCTCAGCACTCCTCTCGTGCTCCTCGGTTTGCTATCCCTCTGCTCTCACCAGTCCGTCGATCGACAGGAGCCATGCGCCGAGCCCTCAACCCAATCGTTGTTCCGACCACCCGATCCGCTGTCCCTTCTGAGCTCAATAACGCCCAATGCTTATGGGCCTATGCCCCCCTTGGAAGTTTCGGGCCGTTCCAAAGGCTGCACAAGGTTCGTTTGCCACATTTCCCAGTAGGCTTTTAGACGCAACGTTTAGCGAGCTACAAGAGAGTGCTTCTGCGTGTATTCGGTGATTTTATGCGCCCTCTTTTGGAGGCGCTTAGGTGTGGGGTTGAACACGGAGACCAGGACGGCCACGGCCAGCAATTTCAGTCGGCTCATCTCCTTGCAAGTCAATCCTTCCATCCTGAGCGCCAGGTGCACGAATTAGCCCCCCGATGCGTCGCGGCGCCAACCGGAGCCGAACACCATCCCGTCGTAGCCGACCACCCAGACACGTACGGACTCCGTGGTCACCCAGTTGCCCTCTGCGGGGGCCTCGAACAAATCTATGCCGAGCAGGTCTTTGAGGTCCGTTCCCAACCGTGCTTTGTTGTAGTGGTCTATGATTGTGCCGCTGGTGTCGGATATGAACGCGAACCATTCCCCTTCAACGGTCTGGGCGCTGTTGTAGTAGTCGATAGTCGCTGCCAGTCCTGAATAGACGCTCTCGGGGCCGGTGAAGTATCGATGGTCGCTTGCAGCCCTGCCGAACGGAACTTATCTATTGCTATAGACACCAGTTGCTTAGTGAATTCGTCTGCGCTTATGTACCAGCCGGAGGCGAACAAGAGTCCGTCGTGACGAACCACCCACACGTTCTTCAGTTCCCACTGTCCGAAATCGGCGCCCAGGCCCCCGGTCTCGGGGTTCTCGTAGACGTAGGACACCCATTTGCCGTCCTCGGTAGCCGAAAGCATCTCCGGCCCGAAGTTGTAGCCGTTAGCGTCGGTGCCAACCCATCCCCTCAGGTCGAGCCCGAGGCGGTTGGGATCGGGATGCCCGATGACCAGATCGTTCTCGTCAACGATGAAGCCGTACCATTGGCCGTCAATGCTCTCTCCGCGGTTGTAGTGGGCGAGGGTGGCGTCGAGCCCCTGGGCGTCATAGCGGATGATGGCGTTTTGGACGAAGAACTTGGTGTAGTCGGACGGAGCGGACCTGGGAGGTATAGAGGCGACGATGCCTCGGGCTATCTCCTCTACGCCTGCGGATGTCAGAGGAGGCTGCGATTGGGGGACATCCGCTATGGCAGTTCGGATGCGCTCATCCACAATCTCCTCCACTTCGGCACGGGAAGGCCCGGCGTCTTGGCCGTTACCGCAACCGACCAGCAGAGGAAGCAGAAATACGGCAAGGGCAACCAACGCAACCGCCCCGAAGTTAGTCATGCGGCCTGTGTTACCGGTTTCGAGCTGTTTGATTTGGACACCATTAGGAACCGGTTGTTACAGCCCGCCAACATCCCCGGTGTCTGGGTTGCCGTTGACCTTGTGTCCCACAAGGTTGGTCACGCCGTTGAATTCAGGAGGCGTGATATCGAAGTCAGTGCCCGTAACCTTGATGCTGCCGCTGCCGCTGATGCCATGTCGCTTCCCGTCGTGGTCGACCCATGAGCCAAGCACGGTGATCCCGTCGGTGTCTATGTCTCCGGCCCTGATGGTGTAGCCGAAAATCAGGGAGTCACTGCCCTGGGCCCGGCGGTAGGTGGCTGCCCTCCACCCGATGTCGGGATCGTCGGACCCCACCCGCATGCTCAGGTGGATGTTTCCTTCGACCTCCACCGGACGGTCGAACACCATGGCGATCTCAAAGGTCTCTCCGGCCCGGTAAGTGTCCCCCGACGCCGGATGTGAGAGCACCTCCATGCCGTCTACCCGGACCCTGCCGTCGACGCGTTGGGAAGAGTTGACGCCCTCGAAAAAATGGAGGGCGTCTACATCTGTCCCGGCGGCCTTTATTCTTCCAGCGCCGAAGCCGGTGGAGCCCTTCGCACCCACGTGGAGCCCGTTGGAGTCGTAGTCGCCCGGCCGCACCTGGTAAGAGAACCGCAGCGTGTCGGTGCCTGAGCCGTCCTGATAGTAGGCGCCTCTCCAGACGCTTCCCTCGCCGCCATTGGTTTCGCCGAACCACAGGCTGGTAGCGATATTTTCATCTACGACGTCTACGGGCTGATCGAAGGTGATCTCAACGTCGATGCTCTCTCCGCTCCGGTAGGGGTTGTCCGAGGCCGGAGACGAGACGATCTCCACGTGGTCTATCCTCGGTCTGCCATCCACCTTGTGCCCTGATTGGACAGAGAGACCGGGGTAGCCGGATACAGCATCACCGATATCACCGTCATACGGGATTGGGTCTGGGACGTAGGCGTCCGAAGTCTGGGTTGGGCCTGGGACGTAGGTGTCCGAAGTGCTATTGTAAAATCCAAAAACGGTCTCCGAGATGCTGACGCCGTCGGAGTCGAAATCGTCGGCTTGTACAGTGTAACTGAATACGAACTCCTCCCCGTGAAACGTGATGGGCCCGCCCTCGGGGAATAGGCCTAACATCCATCTCTCCTTGTCGATTGAAGCTCGACGAAGATTGTTCCCCACCGCAATGCCTATTGCCGATTGCTCCGGCATATCCATGGTTACGCTGTATGTCAATGTGACATCGATAACCTCGTCTATCCGGTAGGTGTCCCCGTTCTCCGGTTCTGAGGTAATGGCGAGATTCTGGGTTATCCACTCTCCCCCAAAGTTCCCAGCCGAGGCTGTGTTCCAGGTGGCCAAAACTCCTGCCAGGAATATTGACGCGGCAACCACAATGGCCAGGAGCATCTTCAAACCTGTGTCTTTTCGTACCATTGCTGCCTCCATGCGGTTGCCTTGGCCGCCACCGCGCGCCCCTGTTCCCCCTGAGCCTGCAGAGGATCCAATGTCTTTGAACCCTGATCCTATACAAGGCTAAAGACGCCTACAGGAACTGCACAAGCTTCGTTTGCAACGTTTCCCAGTGGGCTTTTGGACGCAACGTTTTCGCAAACTAACGAGAGCGTTACTGCGTGTATTCGGTGAGTTGAATGCGCCCTCTTTTGTGGGGTGTTTATTGGTCTATATGTGTGTGCTGTTGAGTAGGGCGTATGGCATATGCGTATACGTACTAATGCCTACACCTGGTTAGGTACATTTCAATCTCGACAACGGTGCACCGGGGCGGTACGTTTAGTGGGCGGTATACAACGGCCTCACGCTACCAATGAGAGGGGGTCCATCTATACCAATGCCAGAGGACGGTTTAGGCGGAGCGCGTCCCACCCCCGCAGCATCGCAACGCGGGTTACGTGGTGGCGGGCGAGAGGACCGGCCATGCTCGGCGCCGAACTACGCAGGCGGGTTCTCCGGGCCGTCCGGGTCGACCCGGACGTGATGCTGTACGCCGCGCGGGTCTCGGTCTGGGCGCGCTGGCTCGGCTGGCTCGTCGCCGTGTTCGAATTGGCCTACCGACCGGAGCTCTGGTACCCCACTGACAAGGGCTACCTGTTCCTGAGCGTGCCGCTGCTGGCGTTCAACGGGTTCGTCCACTACCGGCTCCGCAGGGACCGGGCGGTGACGTGGCGCTGGCTCCTCTTCCTCAGCGGCATGGATATCACGCTGATCACCGCCGCCGTCATCATCGGCGGCGACTTCCACCTCTTCAGCTACGTGACCTACTATCCCGCCCTGGCGCTGTTCGCGGTCGTCTTCGCGTCCCTGTGGCTCAGCCTCGCCTGGGCGACGATGGCCGGGGCCATCTATGCCGTTGTCAGCCTGACGGTGGGCCCGGGTCTCGATTTCGATGCCGGTCAGGAGAAGGCCCTGCTCGCCAGGGTGGTGGCCATGTATGCGGTCGTCGCATCCGTGAGCCTCATCGCCCGGTTCGAACGGGTCAGGCGGCAGGAGTCCGCGGAACGGGAACGGGAGTTGCTTCGGGAGCGCATCGAGCTCTCCCAGGCCATCCACGACACGGCCGCGCAGACCGCGTACATGATCGGCCTGGGGATACGCAAGGCCATGAGGCTGGCCGGCGGCTCGAACGAGGAGCTGGCCGCCACGCTGGCCGCCACCGCAGCGCTGTCGAAGACGGCCATCTGGGAGTTGCGGCGTCCCATCGACGAGGGGCACCTCTTCGAGGGGAGGGAGTTGGGCCGGGTGCTCTGGTCGCACACCGAGACATTCGAGAGGGTCTCGTCGACCCCCGCGGAGATGCTGCAGTCCGGGACCGAGCCCCCGCTTGCCGTCGAGACCCGGGCCCGCCTCTTCTCCATCGCCCACAACGCGCTCACCAACGCATTCCTGCACGCCCGGGCCGGCAGGGTCGAGGTCAGGCTGGACTTCGAGGCCGACGGCATCCGGCTGTCCGTCTCGGACGACGGGGTCGGCCTGCCCGAGGACTACGCCGAGCGCGGCCGGGGATTCAGGGGCATGAGGGCGGACGCCGAGCGGCTGGGCGGCAGGCTCACCGTGGAGACGGGCGGCCTCAATGGGGGCACGACCGTGACCTGCGAGACGCCCTACCGATAGTTGCTGAGAGGAGACCGAGATGTCGTCGACGGAACGGATCAAGGTGATGCTGGCGGACGACCATCCCATCATGAGGGACGGCCTGCGGGACGCCCTAGAGGGTGAGGGGGACTTCGAGGTTGTCGGATTGGCGGGAGACGGGGTTGAGGCGGTGAGGATGGCGCAGCGCGTTGTACCCGAGGTGATCGTCATGGACGTGATGATGCCGCACAAGGACGGCGTGGACGCCTGCCGGGAGATCATGGAACTGCTGCCGGACACGCGGGTGCTGATGCTGACGGCCTCGACCACCGAGGATGCGGTCGTGGAGGCGATCGCCGCCGGCGCGACGGGCTACCTGCAGAAGGACTCGGGGCCTGAGGAGCTGGCGCAGGCGATTCGGGAGGTGGCCCAGGGCCGTCTGCACATACCGGACAAGTCCATAAGGCGGGTCTTCGCGATGATCCGCGGCCAGCAGGGGCTCACCGCCAGTCGGGCCCTGAAAGTGCTGACCAACCGGGAGCGGGAGATCCTGCAGATGTTTGCCAGCGGCAAGTCCTACGCCCAGATCGCCGAGGCCAATGGCAACAAGATCGTGACCATCAGGAACTCGATCTACCGCATTCAGGACAAGCTGGGAGTCGATACGAAACAGGAGATGGTGGTCTGGGCCGTGAAGAACGGCCTGCTGCACGACGTGGAGCGGGATGGCTGATTCTCGGCCAATGGGTGCGGCGAGATACCCATCCCAGCCGCTGCGACGGGTCTGGTGCCAAAGAAGCCGGGCGACCTGCGGGCGCTCCGCACGCACCTGAGGCGGCTCGCCGCAAGCCGGACGAGGATGCGAGCGCCCTTACCTACTGTACGCTCCGGCCCACTTGTGCTCTTCTAACCTGTCACGCCATACTATTCGGGCTGGAGGCCTCGGTGGGCTCACAGGTCTCCCAACCACATCTCGAAGATGGTTCTGTCTATCGTCAAAATAGGCCCACCTGAGAAGGCTCGAACCGACCACTGGGGCTGGAGTGCACACCCATATGTTGGAGCTATCCCCATGGGAGTCGTCCCAGCATCTGCTAAAGGCCACCGCCCACGAGTACCGGAGCTGTTGCTGTCTCTTGGAAAACAGGGAACACCATGCGGCCGGTGCACCGGCCGTCCTGCGCCCGCAGCAGGCCCACGATCCGCTCTTCCGCAAGTTCTTCTTCCTATTATATAGAAGCAATATCCTACAAAGGACACGCGTTGACCTAGGCGCAGGTGTCTGGGAGCAGGGTCCCTGCTCACCCCCACCGCTTCATCAGCGTCGCTGCCCGGTCATCGTCCTCCCACAAGTGCAGCGTCTCGGCCTTGGCCCGGTCCACCAGGTAGGCCGAGTGGTTGGTGATCAGCTCGGTGAGGGCGTCGTCGTTTCCCAGTTCAACCGCCGCGTCTGCCGCAGTGAGCTGCTGCAACGGCGTCGCCACCTGCTCATTGAATAGGTTCCCCAACGAGCGCAGGGACCGGAGCGTCCGATCCAGCGCCTCGGTGTCCTCCGGGAACAGCAGCGGCTCTCCGCCAAGGTAGCGACGGGCCGTGGCGGCAAGCGCTCCCTCTATCCAGCGAGCTTCGTACCAGAAGGTCTCGAAGGTTACCCGCCACCTAGCTGCGGCCTGGGCGTGGTCACTATTCAGGAGATAGCTGCGGAGATAACGTATCCAGATAAGCCTCGCCGCCCGCTAACGAGTAGTTCACCTTACTTTAGCTGTCCATCAAAAACGCTACCAAGGAAAGGAGGGGGCCTTCAGGCCCCCTCCTTACTCAACGCTCGTCTAGCCTGCCCCCTATCCCGATGGCGTCTGGAACACGTTGATTCTGCTCCACGGCAGCGGGTCGCCGTCGCCCTGAATCCGCGGCCGCACCCGCCAGTAGTAGAACTCGCCCGCTTCTAGGGGGTAGGCCGCCGGTACCACGTAGCTGTTGGGCGGGGTGCTGGCTCCGCCATGGACGTACTCACTGTAGAGGAAGGCGTTGGGTCCAAACTCGTAGTCCTTGCTTAGCTGCACCTCGTAGTAGAACACGGCGGTGTTGGAGTTCGCCCAGGTCAACGTCGGGGTGAGCGTGCGCACCTCCCCGAAGAACGGCGGCGCCACCCGGGTGATGGTGCTGCTGCTGGCCGGCGGGGTCTTGAAGCTGCTCACCGCCCAGGCGCTCCAGTCGGCCTCTGTCGGGTTCGTCAGCACCGTGCTCGTCCGCACCCGCCAGAGGTAGGTCAGGTCGGGCAGCATCACGTAGTTGGGGTCCGCGCTGCCGAAGTTGGGGCCCAGGACCTGGTACTGCGCGGCCTGCACCAGCGCGCCGTCGCCGATAACCAGGTTGATGCCCGGGCCGTCCTCATTGAAGGGGATCACCTGCACTTGGAACCAGGTGGTTCCCGGGGGCTGCGTCCACTGCAGCAGCGGCCCCATGGACGAGGCATCGCCCGGAGGCGGCTGCGTTAGGACCGGGCCGGAGTCGGTGATGGCCAACAGGACGAAGGTGGAGAGGTGGTCGATAGTAACCACCAGCCTGCCGTGCATTATCTGCGTGGGCAGCACCACCACGCCATTGGGAGTCACCACGCCCACGGCGAGGTTGTTCAGGTCACCGCCTGCTGCCGCCAGCTGTTCCGGCGTGGGGTTGATCTCAATAGTCAACGGCTCGCCCAGGGTGAGGGGAGTTTCCGGAGTGATGTTAATGGTCAAGGGCAGGAGGGTAGTGCCGCTGGGCGCAGTCACATCGTCTGGTGCTTCGTTGCTCACTGAGACGCTCACGTGCACCGGCAAGGCCACTGCGGTGGGCGGGAAGTTCACGTAGACGCCGCCTGGCAGGTCACCGCCGCCGTTAAGGCCCAGGGTGGTGCCCTCAGGAACCACCGTTGCGGTCACGCTGGGCTCCGCGGCTATCTGGCCGGAGTACTGCGGTCCGGTTGGCGTTGGTATCGCCGTAGGGGTTGGGCTTGGTGTTGGGCTTGGTGTCGGCGTTGGGGTTGGGGCAGGGCGGCGGCTGCTGCCGCCGCTGCTGCCACCGCTGCTGCCCGATGAGGTGCTGGGGGTGGTGACGGTGATCGTCACCTCGGTCGTGGTGTCGGGAAACGGGGCAGTTTCTGGGTTGCCGAGCTCATCCTTGCCGTCGCTGACCGACACGAAGACTTTGTAGATGGTTCTCTGGATGCCGGTTAGCAGGGCCTTGGTCAGCAACTGGCCGGAGGTCGTGTTAAGGGCGAAGCCGGCCCCGTCGGGGCCGCCCAGGCTGTAGGTCAGGGCGTCGTTGTCAGCGTCGGTGGCCGAGAAGCGTGCGCCGATGTTCCTGCCCGCGGGCGTATTCCTTGGGACGCTGCGCGTTGCGGTCGGGTGCTCCCTGAGCACCGGCGGCGCGTTCCTTCGCAGCGCCAGCTCCACCGCGTTGGCGGAGATGGCATGGGCGCTCTTGTCCGGCCCTTCCCCATCGGTGTAGGAGGCGGTGGCCCGCAGGTAGTCGCCCACATCGTCGGCAACCGGCGTATAGGTGGCTGAGGTTTCCCCATTGATGAGGGTCCCAGGGGCGGTCCGGCTCGGAGAACGCGCCCACGACCAGCTGATGTCGGACATGCCGCCGTCGAGATCGTCCAGCGTAGCGGTCAGCGGGGTTCCCTCGATGGGCTGCAGCGAATTCAGCGTTACCGTGCCGGGTTCGTCGAGGTTGTTGACGTCGATGGTGACCGTAATGGCGCCGGTGGCGCCGGCCGTGTCGGTGGCGGTTACGGTTACGGAGTAGTTAGCGGTCGTTTCATGGTCCAGGGCGGCCTTGGTCCGCAACTGGCCGGTGTCTTTATTGATGTCGAAGGAGGCCGCGCCGTCGACGTCCAGGGAGTAGGTCAGGGGATCGTTGTCGGGGTCGGTGGCCGCGACGGGCTCGCCGATGTCCTCGCCCGGTGCGGTGTTCTCGTCCACGTCGCGCAGACCGTTCTCGGTGGACGGGAACTCGGGCGGGTCATTCGGCGCCACCGGCGCTGCCTGCACCCTATTGGTCGAGACCGCCTGTGCGCTCTTGCCCGACCCTTCTCCATCGGTGTAGGAGGCGGTGGCCTGCAGGTAGTCGTCCACATCGGCGGCAACCGGCGTGTAGGCGGCTGAAGTTGCCCCACTGATGGGGGTCCAGGAGGAGATGCCGTTCGATGAACCCGCCCACGACCAGGTCACGCTGCCACTCACGCCGTCGGGATCGTCCAGCACAGCGGTGAGCTCGATAGCGACCTGGGGCTGCGTCGACGACAGCGTGACCGTGCCGGCTTCGTCGACATTGTCGACCGTGATGGTGACCGTGATGCTGTCGTCCGCGCCGGACGGGTCTGCGGCGGTGACGATTACGGTGTAGCTGTTCGTCCCAGTTTCGAAGTCCAGAGCGGCCTTGGCCAGCAACTGGCCCGTAGTGGCGACAATGTCGAAGGTGGCCCGGCTAGTGACGTCCAGGGAGTAGGTCAGAGTGTCGTCCTCGGGGTCGGTGGCCGTGACGGGAGCGCCGATGTCCTCGCCCGCCGACGTGTTCTCGTCCACGTCGCGCGTCGCGGCCGGGCTCTCGTCGAAGGCCGGCGGCTCATTCGGCGCCACCGGCACTGGCAGCACCCTATTGGCCGAGACCGCCCGTGCGCTCTTGCCCGACCCTTCTCCATCGGTGTAGGAGGCGGTGGCCCGCAGGTAGTCGCCCACATCGGCGGCAACCGGCGTGTAGCTGTCTGAGGCCCCACTGATGGGGGTCCAGGAGGAGTTGCCGTTCGGAGAACGCGCCCACGACCAGGTCACGCTGCCACTCACGCCGTCGGGATCGTCCAGCACAGCGGTGAGCTCGATAGCGACCTGGGGCTGCGTCGACGACAGCGTGACCGTGCCGGGTTCATCGACGTTGTTGACGGTGATGGTGACCTCGATAGTGTCGTCCAGGCCGACCGGGTCCGTGGCGGTGACGGTCACGGTGTAGGTGTGGGTCCCAGTTTCGTAGTCCAGAGCGGCTTTGGTCTGCAACTGGCCCGTAGTGGCGACAATGTCGAAGGTGGCCCGGCTAGTGACGTCCAGGGAGTAGGTCAGGGTGTCGTCCTCGGGGTCGGTGGCCGCGACGGGCTCGCCGATGTCCTCGCCCGGTGCGGTGTTCTCGGCCACGTTGCGCAGACCGTTCTCGGTGGACGGGAACTCGGGCGGCTCATTCGGCGCCACCGGCACTGGCAGCACGCTGTTAACCGAGTCCGCCAGGGCCCTCTTGCCCGCCCCTTCTCCATCGGTGTAGGAGACCGCGGCCAGCAGGAAGCGGCCCACATCGGCGGCAACCGGCGTGTAGGTGTCTGCGGTTGCCCCACTGATGTTGGTCCAGGAGGAGTACCCGTTCGGAGAACGCGCCCACCTCCAGGTCTCGCTGCCAGGGATGACGTCGTCGGGATCGTCCAGCGTAGCGGTGAGCGGGGTTCCCTCGATGGGCTGCGTTGTTGACAGCGTGACCGTCCCCGCTTCATCGACGTTGTTGACGGCGATGGTGACCTCGATAGTGTCGTTCAGGCCGAACGGGTCTGCTGCGGTGACGATGACGATGTAGCTGTTGGTCCCAGTTTCGTAGTCCAGCGCGGCTTTGGTCTGCAACTGGCCCGTAGTGGCGACAATGTCGAAGGTGGCCCGGCCGGTGTCGTCCAGGGAGTAGGTCAGGGTGTCGTTGTCGTCGTCGCTGGCCGCGACGGGAGCGCCGATGTTCACGCCCGCCGGCGTGTTCTCGTCCACGTCGTGGAGGTCGGGCTCGATGGGCATGAACTCGGGGGCATCGTTCAGGTCGGCGACCAGAATCGTCACCCTGATCGTGTCGTCCGTCACCTCGTCAGCGTCGCCATTGCTGTCCAGGCTGTCGCTGACTGACACGGTGACGGTGTAGCTGCTTCTGGTTTCGTGGTCCAGGGCGGCCTTGGTCCGTAACTGGCCGGAGGACTCGTCAATGTCGAAGGACGCTGCGCTGGTGGCGTCCAGGGAGTAGGTCAAGGTGTCGTTCTCGGTGTCGGTGGCCCGCACCGGATCGCCGATGTCCAGGCCCGCGGTGGTGTTCTCGTCCACGCCGCGCGTCGTGGTCGGGCCCTCGTTGAAGGCCGGCGGTGTGTTGGGCGCGCGTGTCACCGTGACGGTGTAGGTGTGCGTGAGGGTGTCGTCATCAGGGGTGATCTCGAGGGTGATCACGTTCGACCCCACGTCGAGCGGCACCGAGTCTCCGCTCATGTAGGTGTCCGCGCCCTTCATGATGGAGATGGTGTCAGCGAAGTTGTACAACGTCGCCGTCACCCTCGTGGACGTCACGTCGTGGTCCGCGGAGGGGGTATAGACCACGGTGTCACTGGCGAAGGCTGGCTCAAGGGTCACGCCGCTGAACGTCAGCGACCTGAGGGTGCAGAACGGCAGCCCCAGGCCGGGGGTGTCGCCGTCGTCAGTGGTGTCGCCGTCCCCGTTCGCGTCCACCGCGATGAAGTCATGGGCCGGGAGGCTGTCAACCATCAGGGCCGTCACGAGATAGCGCAACCCGTTGGGCACGCATCCGGTCAAGGTGTTGCCCGCGAAGCGAGTGACATGCAGTCCGCTGATCTCACCGATCACCCACACCGGGATCGGCCCGCTTAGCTGGTTGTTGTCCAGGTACAGGAAATCCCAGCTGGAAGAGGTCGCCCAGCTCCTCCGGGATGGCCCCCGTCAACCGGTTGTCGCGCAGAGATTCAGGGTTGTCAGGCTGGTGAGGCTGCTCAGCCAGTCCGGGATCGTTCCGCTCAACTGGTTGTCGCCGAGATTCAGGGTCATCAGGCCGGTGAGGGCGCTCAGGTCGGGATCGTCCCGCTCAACTGGTTATCGCTGAGGTCCAGCATGGTCAGGCTGGTGAGGCTGCCCAACGCGGCCGGCAGGGTCCCGCTCAAGTTGTTACCAGGAAGCTCCAGGGCAGTGACGTTGCCGTTGCTATCCGCCGTGACGCCGAACCATTCGTCAAGGGGCTCCGTGCTGCCCCAGTTGGTCTTGTCCGTCCAGGAGGCGCCGCCGGTGCTGTTGTACAGCGCGGTCAGCGTGGCCTGGTCCTCCCCCTCGCGGAATATCGTCACGGTGTAGGTCAGCGTGGGGGTGCCGTCGGTAGGGGTGACCGTGATGGTGATCTCGTTCGGCCCCGCGGCGAGGGGCACCGCTGCGCCGCTCGCGTACGAGGACGCGCCCTTACTGATGGACACGCGGTCGCTGGAGTCGGCGTCGGCGTCCAACGTCGCCGTCACCGTCGTGGCTGCCACGGTGCTGGCCACGGAGGCGGTGTAGGCCGCCGTGGCGCTGGCGAAGGCCGGCGTGAGGCTCACGTCGCTGAACGTCAGCCCGCTGACCATGCAGAACGGCAGGTTCAGACCGGGGGAGTCGCCTCCTGTCATCGGTGTCGCCGTCTCCGTTCGCATCCATCCTGCGGGCGCGATGAAGTCCTGGGCCGGGATGTTCTGCGGGCGGCGATCGGGGTCAAACTCGGTGGACTCGAAATCCGGAGCGGTCAAGAGATAGCGCAACCCGAGGGGCACGCACCCGGTCAACAAAGGGTTGCTCGCGAAGCGTGTGACCCTCAAATCGTCAAGGTTGCCCAGCGCGGCCGGGAAGTCCCCGCTCAACTGGTTGACACTCAGGTACAGGTGCTCCAGGCTAGCGAGTTGCCCCAGCGCGGCCGGGATCGGCCCGCTCAACTGGTTGTCCCGCAGGGACAGTACTGTCAGGTTCACGAGGCGGCTCAGGTCCGGGATCGTCCCGTCCAACTGGTTTGTATTGAGACCCAGGCTTGTCAGCCTGGTGAGATTACCCAGCCAACTCGGGATCCCTCCCGTCAAGTCGTTGTTGTGAAGCCACAGTTGCTCCAGGCTGGTGAGGCTGCTCAGGGTTGGGATCTTTTTATCGAAGACGCAGGTTCCGTCAGGTTGGCAAGGCTGCCCAGCGAGTTCGGGATCGGCCCGGTCCAACTGGTTGGTATTGAAGGAACCAGTGTCTTGCAGGTTGGTGAGGTCGCCCAGCGAGTTCGGGAGCGCCCCGCTCAACTGATTGTAGTTCAGGTACAGATGCGTCAGGCTGGTGAGTTTGCTCAGGTCCGGGATCGGCCCGCTCAACTGGTTACCCTGCAGATACAGTTTCTGCAGCGCGGCGAGGCTGCCCAGCTCCTCCGGGATCGACCCGCTCATATGGTTGTTACTGAAACTCAGATGCTGCAGGTTGGTGAGGCCGCCCAGCGAGGCCGGGATCGGCCCGCGCAACTGATTGCTCAACAGTTGCAGCTTCACTAGCTGGTCTAAGTTGCCCAATGCGGCCGGCAGGGTCCCGACCAAGTTGTTTCCCTCAAGGTTCAGTTCTGTGACACGGCCGTTGGTGTCCGTGGAGACGCCATACCAGGTGTCGAGGGGCTCAGTGCTCCCCAGTTGGCGCGGTTCGTCCATCTTCTGCCGTCCGTGCTGTTGTACAGCGCCATCAGCGTGGCCTGGTCCACCTCCGCCTCCGCGCGGAATATCGTCACGGTGTAGGTGTGGGGAGGGGTGCCATTAGGAGGGGAGATCGCGATGGTGATCACGTTCTGCCCCACGTCGAGCGGCACCGAGTCGCTGTTCATATAGGTAGCCGCGCCCTTCATGATGGAGATGGGGTCGTGTCTGTTGTGCAACGTCGCCGCCACCGTCGTGGACTCCACGTCGTGGGTCACGGAGGCGGTATAGACCTCGGTGTCACTGGCGAAGGCTTGCTGGAGGGTCACGCCGCTGAGCGTGAGCGAGCTGAGTGTGCAGAACGGCAGCCCCAGCGCGCTGAAGTCCTGGGCCTCGAGTGTCAGCATTTCGTCATCGGTGGCTTCGGGGTCTAGCATCGTGACAGCCGGGGCGTTCATGAGATAGCGCAACCCGTTAGGCACGCACCCGGTCAACGACGGGTTGCCCGCAAAGCGTGTGACCCTCAATCTGGAGAGTCTGCCCAACTCGGCCGGGATCGGCCCGCTTAGCTGGTTGTTGTCCAGGTACAGGAACCACAGGACGCCGAGGTTGCCCAGCTCCTCCGGGATCGTCCCGGTCAACTGGTTGTCGCCGAGATTCAGGGTCTTCAGGCTGTTGAGGTTGCCCAGCTCCTCCGGGATCGTCCCCTCCAACTGGTTGCGGTCCAGCCGCAGGTGCCTCAGGCCCCTGTGGCTGCCCAGCGAGGCCGGGATTTCCCCCGTAAACTGGTTGCCCGCCAGAGACAGCCACTTCAGGCTGATGAGGCGGCTCAGCGAGTCCGGGATTTCCCCCGTAAACTGGTTATTGAAGAGCTTCAGTTCCACCAGCTTGGTGAGGCTGCTCAGGCCCGTGATCTCACCGCTCAGCTGGTTATTGGGGAGAGTCAGGTACTCCAGGTCGGTGAGGCTGCTCAGGCCCGTGATCGGCCCGGTCAACTGGTTCCCGGCGAGCCTCAGGGATTGCAGGTCGGTGAGGCTGCTCAGGTCGGATCGGCCCGGTCAAGTCGTTACCGTATAGATGCAGGTGCTCCAGCTCGATGAGGTTGCCCAGCTCCTCCGGGATCGGCCCGGTCAACGCGTTATTGGCCAACCACAGGAGCTCCAGGTTGGCGAGGGCGCCCAGCGAGGCCGGATCGTCCCGGTCAACTGGTTCTCATGCAGGGCCAGGTCCCACAGGTAGGTGAGGTTGCCCAGCTCCTCCGGGATCGGCCCGGTCACTTGTTGAAGCTAAGGTCCAGATACCTCATCTCCTCGAGGGTGCCTAACGAGGCTGGTATGGTCCCGACCAAGTTCTTATCATCAAGGGCCAGATGCCGGATGCGCTCGTTGTCGCCATTCAACGTAGTGAGGGCATCCACTCCTCGAAGGGCTCAGTGCTTCCCCAGTTAGGGTTACCTTTCCAGTTGGCGCCGTCGGTGCTGTTGTACAGATCCATCAACACGAGCAGATCATGTACCGCCGGCCCATCGGGGATCACCAACACGCCGTAGGTCTCTTTCAGCACCTTCGTGCCGTCGATATGGGTCACCACAACGTTGATGCGCCGGCCGGCCGTGGGGATGTCCACCTGCTGGCCGGGATGTTCGCGTCGGCGTCCGGGAGCGCACTCCCAGTTTCGTTCTTATAGGCCACGGTGCCGTCGCCTTCCGGCGTGGCCTCAATGGTGATCTGCATCACGGTATCGGCCACGGGGATCGTGTAGTAATGCACCGCGCTGCTGAACGTGGGCATGAGCGTCAGCGCCGTCGCGTCCGAGGTCACCGTCAGCGCGGTGAGGGATGCGCCGCCCGGCGAGTGGGCGCGGGCCAGGTTAGGCCATGCAATAGCGAGGGCGGCAACAAGGCCAACAACGGCAAAGAGGGACAGCGCGGCAACCGTGCTCGTGGAGATTCGTTTACGCATTAGGTTACACTCCTATCCTCGACTCCCAGAAAGAGCCTGAGGAGGGCGAAATCAATATATTGAGATAGCCGGCTAGGCGCTTCGTCAGGCCGGGCTGGCTGCGCAATTCCAAGCAGAAACCTCCCGCTCATGGGTCGAGTTACTCTTCATTGTATAAGGTCGATGTAAACTGGCCGTAAAGATTTCAGCCGATTGTAGTGAAGTTGGTGTAACTTGTGTACAATCGCTCCGGTTAGCCCGCAATCCGGGCCCCATCCAGCAGGGCGAGATGGACGGGAACACCGTCCTGCCCTTGCCCCATTGGAGGTTGGAGAGTGGACCGAGAAGACGACCTGCTGCAACAGATCGAGGCGCTGAGGGAACGGCTGTCCAGGCTGAGCGAGGCCAGTCTGCGCATCAACGAGAGCCTCGACTTCGACGTTGTATTACAGGACGTGCTGGACTCCGCACGTACGTTGATTCAGGCCCGCTATGGGGTGATCACGCTCCTCGACGAGTCCGGTCAGGTGCGGAACTCCCTGTCCTCCGGGCTGACCTCCGAAGATTTCGAGGTGGTCTGGGGCCAGAAGGCCTTGGGACTGAAGTTGCTCGACTACGTCAACGGCTTTCAGGAACCCGTGCGGTTCCCTGACCTGCTCGGGCATGTTAGGTCTATGGGCCTTCCCGAGTTCAACCCGCCCATGATGATGGGTTCCACGTTCCCCTTCCTGGCAGCGCCGGTTTTCCACCAAGGCGAGCGCGTCGCCGTCATACTCCTTGGGGAGCAAGAACGCGGTGAGGAGTTCACCCAGGAAGATGAGGAGACCCTGCAGATGTTCGCCTCCCAAGCGGCGATGGTCATAGCCAACGCCAGGAGGCACCGGGACGAGCGGCGGGCCAGGAACGATCTGGAGACTCTGATAAATACCTCTCCCGTGGGCGTGGCTGTCTTCGACGTCAGGACGGGAGCCCCGCTGTCCTTCAACCAGGAGGCGATGAGGATGATGGACACGCTGCGGAATCCGGACCAGCCCCCGGAGCATCTCCTGGAGACTATGACCGTACGGCGGGCCGATGGCCGGCAGATTTCCCTGGAGGAACTGTCGATGTCCCAGGCGTTGAGCGCTGCAGAGACGGTGCGGGCGGAGGAGGTGGCTTTGAAGGTGCCCGACGGCCGGAGCGTCACCGTACTGATAAACGCCACGCCCATTCGCTCCGAGGACGGTGAGATCGAGACCCTTGTCGTGACGATGCAGGACATGACCCCTCTGCAGGAGATCGAGCGGCTGCGGGCC